>CAVRXO010000014.1:0-14030 GCA_963725185.1 uncultured Alphaproteobacteria bacterium | reverse complement strand
CATGGTGCCGCCGGTGAAAACCGGGCCGGGCGCGCCGGTGGGGCCGGACGCAAGCGTGCAGGCCAGCGCTCCCGAAGTCCGGGCAACGAAGGTCAAGCCGCTCGCGAGCAGAGCGTTGCCGTTCGAGCAGATCCCGGGGAATTGGCCACCTGAGGTCACAATCGAGGAGCCTGCCGTATTGGTGGCGGTGTTGATCGTCGCGACGCTGCCCCCGCCGTTGGCGACCTCCACATAGAGCGTTTTCCCGTCCGGGCTGACGGTCAATCCAAAGGGGCTGGTGCCCACCCCGACGCTGATCGGGGTGCCCGCCGTGTTGGTAGCGGTGTCGATCGGCGTGACAGTGCTTTGATTGGTGACGTAGGCCGTCTTCCCGTCCGGGGTCACGACCACGTCCGTTGGCGTACCCCCGACCGTGACCGTCGCCGTCACCGCATTGGTGGCGGTGTTGATGACCGAAACGGTGCCGTTGCCCGAATTCGCCACAAAGACGGTCTTCCCGTCCGGACTTACGGCTAGAAAAAACGGAGCGGTCCCGACCGTGATCGGAGTGCCCGTCGTGTTGGTGGCGATGTTGATCGGCGTGACTTTTCCGATCGTTTGGTCGGTGACATAAGCGGTTTTCCCGTCCGGACTGACGACCACGTCAGTTGGAGCGCTGAAGCCCGCAACGATCGCTGTCACCGTATTGGTGGCGGTGCTGATGACCGAAACGGTGTTGCCACTGTTATTCGCCACATAGACGGTTGTCCCGTCCGGCGTCATGGCGATGCCGTATGGATTGACGCCGACCGGGATTGGGGTGCCTGCCGTATTGGTGGCGGTATTGATCGGCGTGACGGTGTTGTTGAGATAGTTACTCACATAGAGCAGGGACCCGTCGCCTTTGACTGCCGGAAAAAACGAGTGCGAGCTCGTCAGGATCGGACTGCCCGCGAGGTTGGTGGAGGTGTCCACCACCGACACGTTGTTGCCGGTCGTGTTGGGCACGTACAGGAACGGGCCGGCTTGCGCGCGCACCTCGGTGGCGAGCAACGGGACCAGGAGAGCCGGGGCCACGAAAGTCGAGGCCAGGAAAGTCGAGGCCAGGAAAGTCGAGACCATGAGGGTCGAGGCCGCCCGCGCAGGCCGCGTGCCGGATGGGCGCGCCGCGATCCTGGCCGCACCCCACCGCCGCGGGTCGAGAGCATCCACCCCACGCACCGCCCAGATTCCCCCACGCTGAAATTAAGCGTCCCTTGAAATTCAACCCTAGGGGGGGATCGGCGCTGCCGGCAAGGTGACCGACCGGCTTTTCCCGTGATCTTTTCCGCCATCGAGGCAATTAGGCCGGCTATTACGACAGTATGTGCCTTATAGGCCACGGAAACCGGACGAATTTGGTGCCGAGTGACGGAGCGATGCGGCCGGGCGATGGAGGGCGGACTTCGCTCGCAAACGCCACCGACCACCTTCGCGCCTGCTCGCGAAGCCGCCGGACTGCACGGCCCGACGCGCAAATGCGCCCGCGGGGCCGTTTGCTTCCGCGCATGCCGGGTCCATAATTGGCTTGCTGTCCGCGACATGGGAGCGAACCGATGCCGACCGCCTCTGGCAAATTCCTGTCGATCCCCCGCTTTGTCGAACGGATCGGCCGCTTGCCCGCGGCCTTTCTCATCCTCGCCTGCGGCGCAGCGATGCTCACGCCCGCGCACGCGGACGGCATCGGCCCCTTGTCGATCGCCAAGACCGGCCACTTCTTCGTCGGCGGCAAATATATGGATACCAAGGATGGCCCGGTGCTGGCCGGCCAAGCCTATACCGAATACTACATCCCGACCCACCGCACGCATCCCTACCCGATCGTGATGATCGAGGGCTGCTGCCTCGCGGGTGCCGGCTACATGGGCACGCCTGACGGCCGCGATGGCTGGGGCCAGTATTTCCTCTCCAAGGGCTATGCGGTCTACATCATGGACCAGGTCGGCCGCGGCCGCTCGCCCTATGTCGAGGCGGTCTATGGGCCGAAGTCGGTCCGCTCGCCAAAATCGGTCGAGCGCGATTTCATCGCCTATGAGAGATACAACCTCTTCCCGCAGGCGAAATTGCACACGCAGTGGCCGGGCAGCGGCACCGTCGGCGATCCGATCTTCAATCAGTTCATGGCGGAGACGCTGCCCATGATCGGCGATGGCAAGGTCCGCGAGGCGGTCAACCGCGACGCCACCATCGCATTGCTCGACCGGATCGGCCCCGCGATCCTGATGCCGCATTCGCAGTCCGCCGCTCCGGTGTGGCTCGCGGCGGATGCGCGGCCGCAACTCGTCAAGGCGCTGCTGATGGTCGAAGCCGGCACCTCGTCATTTTACGACGTGAAGCTTGTCGGCCCGCCGCACTGGTTCGAGGACGGCCCATTGGCCAAGCCGTTCGGCGTGACCTACGCGCCGATCAGCTACGATCCGCCGGTGAAGGGCGTGGAGGATTTTCGCCTCGTGCGGGATGAGAAGCCCGACGCGCCCGAGCTTGCCCGCTGCTGGCGGCAGCAGGAGCCGGCGCACAAGCTGGTCAACTTCCAGAATATCCCGACGCTGCAGATGTCCGCCGAAGCTTCCTTCGGCGCACCGACCGCCCATTGCAACGCCGCCTTTCTGAAGCAGGCCGGCGTGCCGCTCGACTTCGTCCGGCTCGCCGACATCGGCATTCACGGCAACGGCCACTTCCTGATGCTGGAGAAGAACAATCTCGAGATCGCCGCCGTGATCGCCGATTGGCTCGATAGGCGCGTGACGCCAAGCGAAGCGGCGGCCGGCGACAAGGCGGCGCGCTAGTCAGGTGTCGCCTTTGGGCCGACGTCTCGGCCGGGTCACGGTCAACACGGAGGATGCCATGTCGGCAATTCGGGGGTTGGGGTTGGGCTTGAGCCTGTGGCTCGTTCTGGCGGGATGCTTGCTGGCAGGCCCCGCCATGGCGGTGGACGTCGTCAAGCGGGAGCCGCCGCTCGGCAAAATGACGCTTGGGCAAAAATTGTTGGTTGACGATGGGTCATGTCCGGCCGGCCAGATCAAGGAAGTGACCGGCGGCGATCACGTCAAGGTTGGCGGCACGCAGCACATCGTGCGCACCTCGAGGTGCATTCCCCGCTGAGGCGGCAAGTCGGGATTGTTGCTGCTGATCGTGCCCGCGCCGGTTTTCAGATTGACGTAGTGACGCCCACGCGCGGCGAGGTCGCAGAGCATCATTTCGATCGCCCATGTCTTGGATAGAGAGAGGAAGCAATCGTGACTCTACCGCGCAGGCGATTTTTACATCTGGCCGCCAGTGTTGTTGCCTTCCCGGCCGTCCCATCGATCGCGCAGGTCAAAACCTATCCGTCGCGACCGGTGAAGATCGTCGTCGGCTTTCCTGCCGGCGGCGTCGGCGACCTCGTTGCGCGTTTGATGGCGCGGCGGTTGGCGGAGCGGCTCGGGCGGCCGTTCGTGATCGAGGACCGTCCCGGTGTGGCCGGCAATATCGCGGCTGAACTCGTGGTCAGGGCCAGCCCGGACGGCTATACGCTTCTCGAGCTCAACGCACCCAATGCAATCAACGCCACGCTGTACGCTAACCTCAATTTCGACTTGGTCCGAGACCTGGCGCCGGTTGCCGGCATAATGCGGGTTCCGGCCGTGATGGAGGTCAATCCGTCTTTCCCAGCAAAGACAGTCCCGGAGTTCATCGCGTACGCCAAGGCCAATCCGGGGAAGATCAATATGGCGTCGGGCGGCAACGGAAGCACCCCCCACGTCTATGGCGAGCTTTTCAAGATGATGACGGGCGTGAACATGATCCACGTGCCGTATCGCGGCAGCCCAATGGCAATGACAGACCTCCTCGGCGGACAAGTCCAAGTCATGTTCGACCCCCTGCCCTCCTCGATCGAGCAGATCAGGGCGGGCAGGCTTCGCCCCTTGGCCGTGACCACGAGCGCGCGTCTGGAGGTTCTGCCCGACGTTCCGGCTTTGAGCGAGTTCGTTCCAGGCTACGAGGCGAGCGGCTGGCAGGGAGTTGCGGCGCCGTCGGCCACACCTGTCGAGATTATCGACAAGCTCAACAAGGAAATAAGCGCGGTTCTGATAGAGCCGGAGATGAAAGCGCGAATTGCCGACCTGGGAGGCACGACATTCTCGACGTCACCGGCAGAATTCGCAAAGTTCGTCGCCGACGAAACCGAGAAGTGGGCCAAGGTGGTCAAGTTTGCGGGCATCAAGTCGGAATGATGGCTTCGCGGCCGTGATCTCGGACGTTCGCGGGAGCGAGATCAAAAACGATATCGCAATCACATTCCACGGGTGCTAAATTTACACGGCTCATGACCCGCAAAGCGATCAGACGGAGGGCGCACCATGCTTTACCGCAAATTGATCGGACCAATCACGGTGGTCGCTGCTTTGACGATGGCCGGCGGAGCTCACGCGGCCGAGAGTGCGCGGTACCCTGACTGGAAGGGCGCGTGGGAGCGCTATGTGCCCCCGGGCTCGACGCCTTCGCCGTCCGGCCTGCTCACGCCTGGGGGCCAGCCGTCGTTCGATCAGACCAAGCCGTGGGGACGCGGACAGCAAGCCCCGCTCACGGCGGAGTATCAAAAGGTGCTGGAGGACAGCATTGCCGACCAGGCGAATGGCGGTCAGGGCAATAATTTCGACCGCGCCCGCTGCATGCCCACCGGCATGCCGCACAACATGACGTTCGGACCGCTGGAATTCATCGTTACGCCGGATACCACCTATATATTGATCGGCACCCAGGCCCGCCGCATCTTCACCGACGGCCGCGACTGGCCCAGGCAGATCGAGCCGAGCTATGTGGGCTATTCGATCGGAAGATGGATGAACCAGGATGGCAACGGCGATTACGACTTGCTGGAGGTCGAGACGCGCGGCTTCAAGGGGCCGCGCGTCTACGACGCCACCGGCCTTCCCCTCCACTTCGACAATCAATCCATTTTCAAGGAGCGGATGTACCTCGACAAGAACGACCCGAAGGTCCTTCATGACGAAGTCACCGTGATCGACCATGCCTTGACGCGGCCCTGGACCGTGGACAAAAGATACGTCCACAATTCGAATTCACATCCCGACTGGCGGGAGAGCAGTTGCGTCGAAGGCACGGGGTTGGTCGCCATCGGCAGGGAGATGTATGTCCTGCGCGCCGATGGCGCCTTGATGCCGGCCAAGAGGGACCAGCCGGCGCCCGATCTGAGTTACTTCAAGAAGTAAGCCCGGGACTATCGCCGCGCAACAAGCCGATTGGCGTGCAGGAGGATCCGTCATGCTTTGCAGGAGCTCTATGGGTGCGATCGCTCTGGTGGCGTTGGTCGCGACCGCCGACGCCCAGGCGTTCGATCCGGGAAAATATCCCGATTGGTCCGGCCAGTGGGACAAGTCGGACGCCGGTCCGCCGCGCTACGACCCGACCAAGCCGAGCGGTCGCGGCCAGCAGGCCCCGCTTACGCCCGAATACCAGGCGAATTTTGAAGCCAATCTTGCAGACCAGGCTGCGGGCGGCCAGGGCAACGACACCACCTACAAATGTATTCCGCTGGGCATGCCGCGGCAAATGACCGGCGTTTCCCCGATGGAGTTCGTCTTCTCCCCCGACGCCACCTACATTTTGTTTGAATCCGCCATGGCTCCGACGCGTCGAATCTACACCGACGGGCGCGACTGGCCCAATGACGACAATTCGACCTTTGCGGGCTATTCGATCGGGCATTGGATCGACAGCGAGGGCCGCAACCGTTACGACACGCTCGAGGTCGAGACCCGCAACATGCGGGGGCCGCGCGTTTTCGATCCCAGCGGCATTCCGGTCCATGCCGACAACCAGACGGTCATCAAGGAACGCCTGTTCCTGGACAAGGCCAATCCGGACGTCCTGCACGACGAGATGACCACGATCGACCATGCGTTGACGCGCCCATGGGCCGCGACCAAGAGCTACAAGCGACAGCGCAAGGTGCTGTGGGTCGAGAACAACTGCAACGAGAACAACAATCACGTGGCGGCCGGCAAGCAGGACTACATGGTCAGCGCCGACGGCTATCTGATGCCGGTCAAGAAGGATCAGGCACCGCCCGATCTGCGCTACTTCAACCGGGGGCGCAAGCCGTGACACGATCGATTTGATAGGCGGCGCGAAGGGGCCGTCGCGGCTCTGCGGTACAGCTCAGTCGTTTCGCTGGGCGAGAGCAGAGCGCGCCTTGCTCGCATCGGCCGCCGCGACTGCCGGCGCCGTGTTGCCCCAGCTGTTGCGGATATAGGTCAGCACGGCGGCGACCTGACTGTCATCCAAAACCCAGGCGAAGGCCGGCATCGCGGCAGCCGTCGGCGCCTGCGGCGTCGCGAGGCCCATGGTGCCGCGCAGCACCACACGCAGGAGCGAGGCGGGATCGCTTTGTTGCACGAGGGGAACTCCCGCCAAGGCGGGGAACAGACCGGAAATGCCTTTGCCGTCGCCTTTGTGGCAGCCCGCGCATTCGTCGGCGTAGATCTGTTGGCCGATCTTCATGGCAGAAGCCGGAGGGGCCGGCGCAGCCGTGACCTCGCGATTTTGCGCCGCGTTGGCGGGATCGCCTGGCCGGTCTTTCAGATAGACGGCGATCGCGTGCAGGTCGGCGTCGCTCATCTTCGATGTCGAAATCGTTGATGGTTTCGGCCATCAGCCCGGTCGCGGACGCATGCTTGTTAACCCCGGTCTTTAAATAGGTCGCGATGTCGTCGACCGACCAGGAGCCAAGTCCGCGCCGCCGATCGTTGGTCAGATCGGCTGCGAACCAACCTTGCAGCACATAGCCTTGCATGGCGCGGTCCCGCTCGTCGCCGCCGAGCTCGTTTTTCGGCGTATGGCACAAGCCGCAATGACCAAGCCCTTCGGTCAGGTAAGCACCGCAATTCCACTCCGCGCTCTTGCCGGGATCCGGCAGATATTCTCCGGGCTTGAAGAACAGCCGGTCCCAAGCCACCAGGTTCTCGCGCACATTGAGCGGGAAAGGCAGCTGATCGGCCCGAACCTCGTTATGCACCGCCGGCAAGGTATTGAGATAGGCGCGGATCGCGAGCGCCTCGTCGCGACTGATCTTGGTGTAATAGGTATAGGGCATCGCCGGGAAAAGGTGCGTCCCGTTGCGGCCGGTGCCCTTGGTCATTGCATTGACGAACTCGTCATCGGTCCAGGCGCCGATGCCGGTCGCTGCGTCGGGGGTGATGTTGGGCGAAAGCAGCGAGCCGAAAGGAGTCTCCAGAGCTCGCCCCCCGGCGAGCGCATGACCGCTGCCCGGCAGCGTGTGGCAAGCAGCGCAGTCGCCCACGATACTGAGATAGCGTCCACGCTCGACCTGATCGAAGCTCTGGTTATTGATGTAGGCGGCATAAGCGGCCGTCGCCGGCCCAAGCGCGGCAACGAGCCCCAGCGTCAGCGGCATCCGATGCCAAATGGTTGCGGCGCTACGCATGGACGAGCGGTCCCGGGTTCTTCAGATATTGCGAACGGATCGCCGAGGCCGCCCAAAAGGCGAGCGCACCCACCGTGCCGGTCGGGTTGTAGCCCGCATTCTGCGGGAAGGCACCGGCGCCCATCACGAAGAGATTGGGGACATCCCAGCTTTGCAAATAACGGTTCAGCGCGCTGTCGCCCGGATTGTCGCCCATGATGGCTCCGCCGCACAGATGCGATGTCTGGTAGGTCGTGACGTCGTAGGGCCCCTTGCGCGGCTGCTTGACGACCTGGCTGGCGCCCATCTTCTGCAGGATCTCGGCATATTTGTCGGTGAGGTAGGCGCTCATCTTGAGCTCGTTGTCGTGAAAATCGATGGTCATGCGCATGAGCGGCCGCCCGAAGCGATCCTTGTAGGTCGGATCGAGATCAAGGTAGACGTCGCGATAGCTGTACATCGAGCCGTGGCAGGCGGCGCCGCAATTGATGGTGCTGAGGTAATTGTCCTTCAGGGCCTGTTTCCACTTCGAGCCCCAGGCCGGGGTGCCCGGCGGTGCCGCGGTGATCTGGATCGGCCGCCCGTTGGTCTGCACCTGACCGACATAGCCGCCGCCGACAAAGCCGAGCGGGCCGTGATCGAAATTGTCACCGTTGAACTCGTCGATGCACATGCCGATCGAGCCGGCGGAGACGAAGGGATTGAAGTTATACTTGTCCTTGTCGAAGAAGCCGAGCGCCGCTGAAACGGTCTGATGCGAGAAATTGCGGCCGATCTGGCCCTGCCCGGTCTGCGGATCGTAGGGCGTGCCGATGCCGGAGATCAAAAGCAGCTGGACACTGAAGAGCTGAAATGCGCACAGCAGCACGAGATCGGCAGGCTGCTCGAATTCCTCGCCCGAGGTGTCCACATAGGTCACGCCGGTCGCGCGCTTGCCCGTGGAGTCGAGGTTGATGCGCATCACTTCGCAGTTGGTGCGTGCCTCGAAATTCGACTTGCGGACAAGCACGGGAAGAATCGTGGTCTGCGGGGTTGCCTTGGAATAATTGGCGCAGCCGAACCACTCGCAGAAACCGCAATAGGTGCACTGCCCGAGCTTCACGCCGAGCGGATTGGTATATGACTTCCGACAGATTGCCGGAGGGCTGCGGAAACGGCTTGTAACCGAGCTGCCTGGCCGCGTCCGCATACAGCGTGTGACCATAGCCTTGTTTCATCGGCGGCGTCGGATAGGGGCGCGAGCGCACGCCCTCGAACGGATTGCCGCCGTCCTGGATCTTGCCCGCAAGGTTGCCGGCCTGCCCCGAGGTACCGCATAGATATTCGAACTTGTCGTAGTGGGGCTCCAGGTCGTCGTAGGTAACACCCCAATCCTGGACGGTCATGTCGGCCGGAAGAAAGCTCGCGCCATAACGCTGCGTCAAATGACTTTTGGTGATGAAGTCACTCGGCAGAAAACGAAAGGTCTCGGCATTCCAATGCACGCCGGCGCCGCCGACGCCGTTGCCGAGCATGAATGCGCCCCAATTGCGCACCGGCAGCGCGGTTTCGTTCGCCTTGTTGCGGAACGTCACCGACATCTGCGAGGGCCGCAGGAACAGCTCGTGGCGGATGCGGTAGCGAAGCTCGTCCTGCATGTAGGAAATCGGGAAGTCGGTGGCGGTGTCGCGCCACGGGCCGCGCTCGATCGCAACCACGTCCAGGCCGGCGTCCGTCAGCTCGTTGGCGAGGATCGATCCGGTCCAACCGAGTCCGATAATGGCTACGTCCTTGTGCGGAAGCTTTCTGGGCATGACCGATCTCGTCGTGAGCCGATGAATTACTGGGACCAGTTCGGATGATTTGCCATGCCGATCACCGGCAATGTCACGCGTTGGTTATGACGATCGATCCAATCGCGATAATCATAATGCGCGCCTGGAAAGCCGATCATTTTCCACGACACCAGGTCCCGGTTGCCGCCGTAGATCGGATCGGCAAGAAAGCCGGTCTGGGTGTCGGTGAGAATGAGCTTGAAGAAAGCCTGGCTGTCGAGGCCGTCGAGCTTCAGGGAGCCGTCCTCAAGGCCCATTAGGGCCTCGTCTTTCTGGGCGTCGCTGAGATCGACAAAGGCACGATTGCCGAACTTGGCGCGGCAGGCCGCATCGAGCGCGGCAACTGCTTTGCGATAATGCTGTGCGGGCGTGACCGAAGACTGCTGGCCCTGCTGCTTGGTTCCGTCCTGGAAGGGGCCGCTCATATACCAGCCCTCGGAGCGTCCGTAAGGCCCGGCCAGCTGACGATCGATGTAAACCGCGCAGCCGCAATCCTTGCCGCCGGGTGAAAGCCCATCAGCGGGGATCAGCCGATCGACAAAAGCCTCGATCGTCGCGCCTTCATGAGCGGTAAAATATTTCCAGCCGCCCGCAGTGACCGCGGTGGGAGGATCGGCGGCGCCCGGTCTCCAGGGCGGGCCGCCCTCGATGACATTCGCGAGTGCCGCCGACGGGCTCATCAGCAGAAACAATGCGCTGGAGCCAAGCAGGCGTCGCCGGTTGATCTGATACACGGATATGCACCCAGGTCAGTTTCGGCTCGGAAACGCGCAAGTTTCGCCAAAGTTCCCCGATCGTGGGCCGTCGTGAAGAGCGGACGTTGACGAGGCGGGCGATGCTCGTTGGCGAAATGAGGAAGCTGCTCACCTGGATCAATTAAACAACAGGGGTAAAGTCGCTATACTTTGGTTTTAAGTGATCGCGTCCAAGTGCGGCGCGCTTCGATCCCTCGCCGGGCGGCGAATCCTCGTGCGAAAAATGCCCAACGTCGCGTTTTGGCAGGGACATCCGCCGGTCGCAGCGACTGTGTCGGTCTTGTGACATCGATAAGGGCATCGCGATTTTTGATAACGCCTGCTTATTAGCGGGGTCCAAGTCGCGCGCCGCTTCCATGCACCGTGATACGAATGGTTCGACGGCCGCGGCCGCGACCGAGGCCGTTGCGGCTCTGCGGAAAATCAGAAATCCGGTCGCTCCGCTCGGGGCAGGTCGACCCATTCGCCCGGATAGTGGTCCACCGGGTTTTCGGCGCAGACCGATTCCTGCCATTGCGAGATCACGCGCCGATAGGTGACGCGGGCGGTCAACGGCGTGACGAACACGCTCGGGTCCTCCATGGTGATCTCGAGCTGCAGCCCCTTCAGACTCGAATCGGGATCGTAGCCGGCGACTTGCTCGCCGCCGCCGACCGTGCCCTCGGTGGTCTCGAACTTGTCGATCTGCGCCTTGGCAACCGCGCCGTCGATCAGCCGGTAGCGCTCGATGACATGCATGGCCGCGCTCTGCGGCGTGCCGAAGCGGTCGATCGAGGTGAGGGCGCCGATCCTCACTCCGATGGTGTCGATGTCGAGCGTGTCGCCCTCCCAATGGCCGACCGAATCCCCGGTCGGCGAAGGCGCAAGCTTTGTCGGATGCGTACCGTTCATGCGAATGTGGCGGACGTTCATGTTCCCATCGTACAGGATGGCGATATTGCCGCCGGCCGCGGGCAGGATCGCAAAGGTGAGCTGCATCGCCAGGGCGAAAGGCGGTCCCGTCAACCAGCACTGGTCCTGCGCGTTCGGAAAGCCCTTGCCGGCGATTGCAAGCTCGCCTTTCGATTTCACGATGGCGGCGGCGGCGGGCGTCAGAATCGGATTGTGATAATCGCCGACCAATCTTCCGTTATTGGCCTTGCCGTTCCGCAGCCGACTGAGGTTACGCAACGGCTGCGGACCCGACGGCATGCCTTCGAAATTGAACACGTTCTTGCCCCACCGAAACCCGAGGATGCCGGACGCGCCATCATCGGCAAACGCCGGCACGGTAAGGATTGCCGCCGCGAAGGCGCTTAAGAACAGGGCTCGGCGTCTCATCTGATCCCTCCTCCATGCTTTGAAGGCTCGCGCATGAGCCGCGGTCCGCCGACCGTCCGCTCGCCTCCATTATGGCATCAGATTGCGCTGCCGCGAACCGCCGGTTGGGGCCATAAGCAGGCATCGCGCGACAGACACGAGCCCGACCTCTTCCGGATGAGCGCGCCTTTGCGGTAGCCTCGCGCATATCTCTCTTCAACGAATGAACCCGGCGAACGAAAGGAATGCACCATGAACTCCCGACGCGATGTCCTCACGGCGCTCGGCCTTGCGAGCGCGGCGGCTCTGGCCGCGAAATCGGCCTCCGCCCAGGGCGGTGCGTCCCAAACTGCGCCGCAGCCCGCTGCCGGCGGCGCCGCAACGCCGTTCTGGCCGAACGGCGCCCGCATCGCGGTCTCCGCCTCGCTGATGCTGGAGGCCGGCGGGCAGAACCTGCATCGTTCCGACGCGCTCTACGGCCCGATGCCGGAAGGCTATCTCGATCTGCCCACCAACAGCTGGTTCGAATACGGCGCGATCGAAGGCATTCCGCGGCTCCTCGACCTGTTCGACCGGCACGGCGTCAAGGCAACCTCGTTCATGGTGGGCACCGCGGCCGAAAAGCATCCCGACCTCGCACGCGAGATCGTGCGACGCGGCCATGAAGCCGCCGCCCATGGACGAACCTGGGAGAGCACGTTCCAGCTCTCGCGAGACGACGAGAAGAAGAACATCGCCGAGGGTGCCGCGATGATCGAGAGGATCACAGGCTTCCATCCGGTCGGATGGAATGCCGCGGGGCTGAAGAACAGTCCCAATACGCTCGAGATCCTGCAGGAGCTTGAATTCCTCTACCACATCGACGATGTGAGCCGCGACGAGCCGTTCATCAATGTGCTGCCCAAAGGCAACATCGCCACCGTCCCCTACTCGGCCTTCGTCAACGACTTCCAGAACGCGTTCCCGGGCCGCTATTCCCCGCCCTCCTACGAGCAGCTGCTGGTCGATCAGTTCGATCAGCTGTACGACGAGGGGACAAGTCGCCGGCGGATGATGCAGATCTGTACGCACGATCGCATGTGCGGCATGCCGGCCGCGGTGCGGATGCTCGACCGGGTGCTTACCCATATCCGCGGCAAGGCGGGCGTGTGGTTTGCCCGCAAGGATGAGATCGCGCGCTGGGCGATCGCCCATCCGGAGCACACGCCGGTGGTCCAACGCGGGCGCGTCGCCGACACGGGCCTGCCAGGCCCGGCCTGACCGGGGCGGGGCGCGCTCGCCCGACCATCTTGCCGGAGACGACAAGCGGCTGCTCCAGCACGGTGATGCCGAGCGCCTTGGTTGTTGAAAAAATCTCGCCGTACTATTGCGGCTCCGGAACGGTCGTGGGCTTGCCAATCTCGGCGATCCCCACCACCAGGACTTTCGCGGGCTCGCTAGCGCTGGCATTGCGCGACACGGCGTGAAGTTGGTTGGGCGCCTCGTAGAAAGTGTCGCCCTTGGTCAGCACCCGCTCGGGACCGTCGTCGAGCTTGATCCGGTAGGAACCTTCCAGCACATAGCCGAAATTATACGTCGTCGGGTGGCGATGCGGCGCCGAGCCGCCGCCCGGCGGGATATCGAGCGTCGTCATCGTCACTTCATGACCGGGGAACTCGGCGATCGCCTGCTTCATAACCTGCGTCGCCTTGGTCGCGGGCAACGGCTGCTGAGCCACGACAACACCGAGGCCAAACGCTCCGGCAAGTGCGGCAATGCCGGCAACGGCCAAAAACGATCTGATCAGGATGCGACCGGAACAAGACATAGCGACCTCCCTTTGGCTGCGGACCGAGATTTCATTACGGACTTTTCAGCGCATCCGCTCGACCCATTGCGCACGCGAGGGCCCCGGCTCGAACGGATCGCCGAAGTATTGGGTCTCACGGGCAACCTTGCGGTCCCTGAACTCCATGATGCTCACCGTGTAGGACGGCAAGCCGTCGTATGTGAGGACCAATTCAGTGACCCAAAGGTCGGCGACACCGAGTACGCGCCGCACCATAAAGCGCTTCTTGTTCGGCTGCGCCATACGCGACGCCTGAATATTGCGCCGACCGCGGATCCGCTCCCCGGACTGCGGGTACTCGAGCACTGCATCGTCGTGGTAGATCTCGTGCTCGGCCTCGAAGTCATTCGCGTCCGAGGCCGCCCAGTGGCGATCCAAAGCCGCGCGAACGTTCGGGTCATCATTCATTGCCCTCTCTCACATCGCAGCGCCGGGCATGCCATCTGCACCCAATGCCGCCGTCCCGGCTTGCTGAAGACAGCGGCAGGCGAGCCGCCGAATCCCGAAAATACCGGGCCCGTCGCCGGCTGTATCGCACTGCCGCCAGCCTATCGATCCAATGAAACACCCCGCTTGGGCCGTGGGAAAGGCCTCACTCCATCCATTCTTTGCCACAATTCCCCTGTTTCTTGGGTCTCGTAATCGGGGGATTTGGGGTGCGGGGCGGGACGTTATACGCATCATATCAGGTAGGCGTGGTTGGCGGAGGCTGGATTAGCCCCTTGCCGCGCTTGCTTTTTGCCGGGATCGCCGCGCTGGCCGTGGGGGTTGGGCTCGGATTCCACGCGGCGAAGCCAGGCAGTTCGGCTCGCTACTCGGTCCAAGCGAAGAACACCGATCCAGATGCCTTTTTCCGCGAATTGCAGATTCCGGACAATCGCAGATTGCAG
>CAVRXO010000013.1:0-135792 GCA_963725185.1 uncultured Alphaproteobacteria bacterium | reverse complement strand
GTTTCGGCCGGCGTCTTGGCGGGCGCCACAAGGCCGAACCAGACCTCGGTGTCGTAATTCCGGTAGCCGAATTTGGCGACGGTCGGCAGGTCCGGAGGCCGCCGCGATCCGCTGGCGCGAGGCGGTGGCGAGCGCGCCCGCAGCTTGCCGGAGGCGAGATGGGCCTCGACCTCGGAATAGTTGGCGATCACCGCCGTCACGTGCCCGCCCAGGAGCGCCGTCACGGCCGGAGCGCCGCCCGGATACGGAACATGGATCATGTCCATGCCGGTCACGCGCTTGAGCATCTCGAACGCGATGTGCTGGGTGGTGGCGGGGGCGACGCTGGCCATGGTCAGCTCGCCAGGCTTTGCGTGCGCAGCGTCGATCAGATCGGCGAGGCTGCGATACGGCTCCTCACTGTTGACCGCGATGACGAGCGGCGAGCTCACCAGCTCGCAGACCGGGGCGAAGCTCGTGAACGGATCGTAGTTCAGCTTCTTCAGGCTTGGATTGATGACGAACGAATTGGCGACGATGAGCAACGTATTGCCGTCGGGCGCGGCGCGCGACACCGCTTCGGTCGCCACAATGGTGCCGGCACCCGGCCGGTTCTCGATCAGGAAATTCATGCCGCGGCTGCGGCCGATCCCATCCGCCAGCAAGCGCGCCAGCTCGTCGGCGCTGCCGCCGGCCGGAAACGGGACGACGATCCTGATCGTCCTTGCGGTCTGCGACACCGCGCCATCGCCGGGCATTGCCAGCAGCGCCATGCCGGCAACGGCAGCCAGGATTGCGACGAGCTTCATTGGGCGCTCCGGAGGCGATAAGCGATAGGCGCGATCCGAGCACAATCCGGAACGCGCCCACAACCGGCGCAATCGACACCGCCATGTCATCGATCCGTGACAGCTCTATTCCGTGGTACTTGTATGATGCGTAAGTTGCTCGACCGGAGGAATGCCGAGATGACCGTTTGCCGCTCCCTTCGCCTCACCGTCCTGCTCGTCCTCAGCGCTTTTCTGGGCCTTGCGCCGTTGCAAAATGCCGAGGCGCGAATACTCGCGCAATGGGTCGAACTCGGCCCCGACGGCGGTTCGAGCGTGCGGGCGGTCGTCGACGACGTCTGTCCGGCGGTGGTGTTCGACGGCGTCGCGGCGCCCATGAGCGTGCGCGCCGCGCCCGGCGGACAAGTCGGCAACGTCAAGCCGGCGCAGTTCCCGGTGCGCAGCTGCGAGGCGATGGTGCCGGCCGGAGCGGTCGCGGCGGTGCTCGACGGCAAGGCCGCTGCCGCTGCGCGCGGCCGAACCCGCAACGCATCCTGATTTTCGGCGACACCGGTTGCCGGCTCGACCGGCGATCCCGACCCAGGACTGCAACGATCACGGCCTGGCCGTTTCCGAAAATCGTCGCCATGGCGGCGGCTGCGCGCCCCGACCTCGTCATCCATGTCGGCGACTATCATTACCGCGAGGACGCCGTGCCCGGCCGGCTATGCGGGCTGCGCCAACAGTCCCTGGGGCTATGGCTGGGACGCCTGGAACGCCGATTTCTTCGCCCCGGCGGCACCGCTGCTCGCCGCCGCCCCCTGGGTCATGGTGCGCGGCAATCACGAGGACTGCGTGCGCGCCGGCGAAGGCTGGTTCCGGTTCCTCGACCGGCTGCCGATGGAGGCGACCTGTCGTGACTTCACCGGCGTCTTCGTTGCGCCGCTCGGGGACTTCGGCATCGTCGTGGTCGACGGCGCCAATGCCGAGGATCCCACGGGCGATCCGAGCGACGATGGCCTCGACGCTGCGAAGTCAGTTCATCCAGGTCCTGGCCAAGGTGCCGGCCGAAGCGTGGCTCGCCACCCATCGCCCGCTCAATGCGATGCGCGGCGCCGAGAGGGCACGGTTCCGACGAAGTCGCAACAAGTGCCGTGCAAGAATTGGCGTTCGGCGCCATCATGCCGGCGAGCGTTCGCATGTCGGTCGCCGGCCACATCCATTTCTTCCAGGCGGTGGATTTCGGCGGCGCCCGGCCGCCTCAACTCGTGGTCGGCACCGGCGGCGACAATCTTGCGCCGGTCCCGCCCGTGAGCATGGTCGGCGCCGACATCAACGGCCTTGCGGTCGTCAACTCCGTCACCTATGCGGGCTTCGCCTACATGGTGTGGGACCGGGCCGGCGATGCCTGGACCGGAACGCTGTTCGACGTGAACGGCAGACCGATCAATCACTGCCGGCTTGCCAACCGCTCGCTGAGCTGCCGGTCGTAGCGGCGCGCCGCGGCACGAACAGCTTCGCGTCAAGAATCTGCACGACCTCGTCGCGCTGGTTGCGAGATCTCGCTACGCATCCGCACCACCCCGCGATCCGGGCGCGAGCGCGAGGGCGTCACCTCCTTGACCTCGCTCTCCACGCGCAGCACATCGCCCGGCCGCGTGGGCCTGGGCCAGCTCATCTCGCCGCCGATCCCGATGATGCCGCCGGCGATCGGCAAGCCGTGCTCGACCTGCAGGCGCATGGTGATGGCCGCGGTGTGCCAGCCGCTGGCCACCAAGCCGCCGAACATGCTGGCCTTGGCGGCCTCCTCGTCGAGATGGAACGGCTGCGGGTCGAACTCGCGCGCGAACGCCTTGATCTGCGCCGCGTCGATCGCATGAGTCGCGCTGGTGAAGCGCTGGCCGACATGGAAATCATCGAGATATAGAGGGTCGCGTCGACCGAGCCCTTCCGGTTCCACCATAGGTCGCCTCTCGTCCTCAAGTTCGCACGCGATTGCCACACCCCGGCGCCTACCGGGAGCTTCGCGGGCCGGGCGGCTCAGGCATGCGCCCTCGCCCTTAGTCACTTGCATCATGATAGTTAGTCGCCTACCTTGCGTCAATGCAACGCAAGAGCTTTGGCAGCATGCCGTGTCCGGTCGCCCGCAGCCTGGAGCGCGTGGGCGAGTGGTGGAGCATGCTGATCCTGCGCGACGCGCTGCACGGATTCACCCGCTTCGACCAATTCCAGAAGAGCCTCGGCATCGCGCCCAACATGCTGGCGCGGCGTCTCAACGCGCTGGTCGAGGCCGATCTGCTGGCGCGCCGGCGCTACAGCGAGCATCCGCCGCGCGACGAATATGTGCTGACCGCGCGCGGCCGCGATTTCCGACCGGTGATCGTTGCGCTCCTGGCTTTCGGCAACAAGCACTTCGCGCCCGAGGGGGCGAGCGTGCTGCTGGTGGATGCCCGCACCGGTCGCGCGGCCGATCCGGTCCTGGTCGACCGCAGCAGCGGGCAGCCGATCGAGGAGCCGGACTATGTGTATGCCGCGGGTCCGGCAGCCGGCGCGCGCACGCGAGGCAAGTTTGCGCATGAACCCGTAGCCCGGATGGAGCGCAAGCGTAATCCGGGAACGCCGCTCCCGCATTCCGCTGCGCTCCATGCGGGCTACAAGCGGCGGAGGACGAAATGAGCGTCGCGGTGATCGGCGCAAGCGCGCTCCCCGATGCGCCCCTGCTCGCGCGCGATTCGCGCACCAGCGTCCAGCTCGACGGACCTATCGTGCCGACACTGTTGCGCATGGCATGGCCCAATATGCTGGTCATGCTGGCGCAGGCCGCGACCGGGCTGATCGAGACCTGGTTCGTGTCGCGGCTCGGCACCGACGCGCTCGCCGGCATGGCGCTGGTCTTTCCGGGCGTGATGCTGATGCAGATGATCTCGGCCGGCGCCATGGGGGGCGGCATCGCGTCCGCGATCGCACGCGCGCTCGGTGCCGGCCGGCGCGACGAGGCCGACGCCCTGGTGCTGCATGCGCTCGTCATCAACATCGCGCTCGGCGCCGCTTTCTCCATCATCATGCTGGCCTGGGGGCGGCCGATCTACCGCGCGCTCGGCGGGACGGGCGGCGCGCTCGATGCTTCGCTCGCTTATTCGAATGTCGTCTTTTGCGGGAACGTCCTGTTGTGGAGCATGAACGGACTGGCGAGCGCGATCCGCGGCACCGGCAACATGCTGGTGCCCGCGCTGGTCATCTGCGTCGGTGTCGTCTTCCTGATCCCGCTCTCGCCCTGCCTGATTTTCGGCATCGGCCCGTTTCCCGCGCTCGGCATCGCCGGCGGCGGCGCCGCCCTGGTCCTGTTCTACGGGGCGGGAACGGCGGTGCTGGCCTGGTACATCGCCTCGGGACGCGATCTCGTGCGCTGGCGGGCGTCGCGTCCGCGCTGGCCGCTGTTCCGCAGCATCCTGGGGGTGGGAGCTTTCGCGTCGCTCACCTCCGTGCAGACCAACCTGATCATCGCATTCGCCACCGCGCTGGTCGCGAGCGCCGCCGGGCCGGAGGCGGTCGCCGGATACGGTACCGGGGCGCGGATCGAATATCTCCTGATCCCGCTGGTCTTCGGCCTCGGCGCGCCGCTGGTCGCGATGGTGGGCACCAATATCGGCGCCGGCCAGCGCGACCGCGCGCTGCGCATCGCCTTTGTGGGCGCGGCGATCGCGTTCGCGATCACCGAGGCAATCGGCATCGCCGCGGCGCTATGGCCGACGGCCTGGCCCGCGCGGTTCAGCAGCGATCCGCGCGTGATCGAGGCCGGCAGCCGCTACCTGCGCATGGTCGGACCGGCCTATGGATTCTTCGGCCTCGGCCTCGCACTCTATTTCGCATCGCAGGGAGCCGGCCGGTTGCTCTGGCCCCTGTCGGCCGGATTCCTGCGCATGCTGGTCGCGATCGGCGGCGGCTGGCTGGCGCTGCGCCTGACCAACTCGTTGGCGTGGCTGTTCGCCGCCATCGCGCTCGGCCTGGTGCTGCAGGGCATGACGGTTCTCACCGCCATCATGGCGGGCGCCTGGGGCGGCGAACGTTCGGCCACCGGCGGTTGACGCAACGGCACCAAGGATGCGATCCGCGGTGCTGAAATCGACAGGAGCCTGCGATGCGGATACTCGTGGTCGGCGCCGGCGCGATCGGCGGCTATTTCGGCGGCCGGCTGATCGAGGCCGGGCGGGATGTCACCTTCCTAGTGCGGCCGCGGCGTGCCGCCGAATTGGCAAGCGCGGGCCTCACGATCAAGAGCGCCGCCGGCAACCTCACCGTGCCGGCGCCGCCGACGGTGCTCGCCGAGGCGCTGCGCGCGCCTTTCGATCTCATTCTGTTGAGCCTCAAGGCCTACGATCTCGACGGTGCCATCACCTCGTTCGCGCCCGCGGTAGGTGCGCGCACCGCGATCCTGCCGCTGCTCAACGGCATGCGCCACCTCGACGTTCTGGAAGCGCGCTTCGGAGGCGAGCCGGTGCTGGGCGGGCAATGCTACATCGCGGCAACTCTCGACCCCGATGGCGCGGTCGTTCACCTCAACAACGATCATGAGCTCTCGTTCGGGGAGCGCGCCGGCGGCCGCTCGGCGCGCATCGACGCCATCGCGGCCGAGATGGCCGGTGCTCTGTTCAAACCGCATGCGAGCGAACAGATCCTGCAGGAGATGTGGGAGAAATGGGTCTTCCTCGCCACGCTCGCCGGCAGCACCTGCCTGATGCGTGCAACGATCGGCGACATCATGGCGGCGCCCGGCGGCCAGGATTTCGTGCTGGGCCTCCTCGATGAATGCCGCGCTGTGGCGCAATCCAACCAGCATCCGCCGCGCGACGCCTTCCTGGCGCGCATCCGCGCCGCCTTGACCGCGGACGGCTCATCGCTCACCGCCTCCATGCTGCGCGACATCGAGCGCGGGGCCCGGATCGAGGCGGATCACATCATCGGCGACCTGATCCGGCGCGGCCAAGAGAACGGCGCGGTGCCACACGGCGTTTCAACGCTGCGCGTCGCCTATACTCAGCTGAAAGCCTATGAGGCGCGGCAGAGACGAGGCTAGCGCGAATTCTGCTACGTCTGCTCCCAGCTCTCCACCTTCTCGTAGCGCAGATAGCGGTCGTACCAATCGATGATCTGCGGCGTAACGACGTCGAAGTATTGGTCATACGCCTTGTAGTGCGAGGTCTCCTTCTGCAGGATGAGCTTCTTGGGCTGTCCGGCGCGCTCGTAGAGCCGGAAGGTGTCGGCCTCGGGCGTGGTGGCGTCGCCCTCGGTCGAGATGAACAGGATGGCGCGCGGGGCGATCCGGGCCACATAGTCTTCCGGCGCGAACTCCATGATCGCTTCGGCGCAGCGCAGCGGCACCAACTCGGGGATGCGGGCGTCCACGTCCTTCTTCACCGCGGTCTGCTGGCGCTCGGGCGTCGCCACCATCAGTTCCTCGCGCGGGCTGACCATCTCGCCGCGGCCTTCCAGGACACGCTTCTTGCGGTCGCGGTCGAGCCGCGCCAGCAGCTCCAGCCATTCGTATTCGCGGCGCATGCTGCGCAGCCATTCCCTGCCGCTGGCGAACGCATAGTTGCTCACGACGCATTTCACGCGCGGATCGACGGCGGCGACGTAGATCGGCACCGCCCCGCCGGTTCCGCCGGAGCCGAACAGCCCGATGCGGTTGCGATCGACCTCCGGGCGCGTCTGTATGTAGGAGACGGCGTTGCGGATATCCTCCGCCTGCCACAACGGCAGGATCAGCCCGCGTTCGCCCTCGCTGTCGCCAAATCCGCGATAGTCGAACACCAGCACGGCGTAGCCGGCGTCGGTGAAGCTCTGGTGATAGCGCTGGTAGAGCTTGGCGTCGTGCAGGCCGAGCCAGCCCGGCCCCTGCACGATGCCGGGCCACGGGCCGGACCCTTGGTCCGGCAGCCGCAGCAACCCCTTGAGCTTGGCGCCTTCGCTGTAGAACTCGATCGATTCCTGTCGCACCGGCTCATCCTCCCTTGTCGCGCATCGCCGTCACACACCCGGTCATTCAGCGCGAGATGACCGGCACTGCCTTGCCGAGGGATCGCGAAATGCGTCCCGCGGCCCCTACCACGTCCGGAATGAAGGCGCTGACCTTCTTTCTGTCCCATCCGCGGGCATCGACGATAAGGCTGAGGCAGGCCGCGACCTGGCCGTTGCGCGCAATCGGCGCCGCCAGTCCCACGCGTCCTTCCGCCACCTCGGAATCGGTCAAGGCGAAGCCGGCGCGCTTGATCTCGCGCAGCTCGCCCTTGAACTCGCCCCAGTCCCGGATCCGCAGCAGCTTGCGAATGCGCTGCTCGTTGGCGAGGTAGATGCCGCGCAGCGCCCGGTCCGGCAATTGCGCCAGGATGACCTTGGAGGTGGCGCCCAGGAACATCGGCATGGCGACGCCCCGCTCATAGCTGGTCTGCCCGCGCGACTTCTCGCCGCGCATCTCGTGCACGCACATGACGCAGTCCTTGAACCGGCGGCACAGCGCGACAGTGCCGTTCTGGCGCGTGCGCTCGAGCAAGGCGGTCATGACCGGATCGGCGATCCGGATGAGCGGGTCGCTCTGACGCAGGACCCGGTCGTAGCGGATGAAGGCCGGCCCGAGCGCGTAGCCCGCACCGGTGACGGGATCGAGAAAGCCGCAGCCGACCAGCTCGCGCACGTGCCGGTAGGCCGTGCTGACCGAGATCCGCAACGCCCGGCTGATCTCCTCGACGGTCCACACCGGGCGGCCGTTCTCGAACAGCTGGAGCACAAGGATCAGACGGCTTTGACGGCTCATGGTCGCGCAAGCGGCTCCTCGGTTCCCTTTTGGCAGCAAATGCACCGATTATCAAATAATAATAATCTTGCACATTCTGCTATATCGCGATATCCGGTCCTGGCCCGGATCCGATCACGGCCCCGCCACGAATGTGTGAGTTGCAAGCGCCCGACGCCGACCGATACACCGGCAGACAGCGGCCCGAGAGAGCGGCGCGTCGAACCGCGCTGCAGGCGGTTGCGGCATACGGGAGAAGGACGCCGGAGCCGGGAGCGAGCCGCGCCGAGGCGCCCAGAGAGGCGCTCAGAGGAGTACCCGCGTTGAACGATGATCGCCTGCCGGTCATGTTGCTGACGGGGTTCCTGGGCAGCGGAAAGACCACGCTGCTCAACGCCTGGCTTCGCACCTCCGAGCTCGCCAATGCCGCCGTCATCGTCAACGAGTTCGGCGAGGTCGGCATCGACCACGCCCTGATCGCATCCAGCAACGACAACACGATCGAGCTTTCGACCGGCTGCCTGTGCTGCACGGTGGGCGGCGACCTCGTCGACACGTTGCGCGAATTGACGCTCAAGCGCAGCCGCGGCGAGGTGCGGGCGTTCGACCGCCTGATCATCGAGACGACCGGGCTCGCCGATCCGGCTCCCGTCATTCAGGCGCTGATGACGATGCCGGTCGCCCGGCGCTATCGGCTGCGGCAGGTGGTCACCGCGGTCGACGCCGTCCATGGCCTGTCCACGCTCGATCGCCACCCGGAAGCGCTCAAGCAGGCCGCGGTCGCCGACGAGATCGTCATCACCAAGACCGATCTCGCGGGCGGCGTCGCCGATGCGCTTGCGGAGCGGCTGCGCGCGCTCAATCCGGGCGCGCGCATTCACGCCTCTTCGCTCGCCGGCATGCCGATGCCGAACCAGCTTGCGACCGCCGACATCTATGACCTGGCGAGCAAGAATGCCGATGTGGCGGGTTGGCTCAATGCCGCGGCCTATTCGGGCGACCCGGACGCGGATCATGACGAGGCCGGCCGTCATCATCACGACGTCAATCGCCACAACGCCGAGATCGGATCGTTCTGCCTGGAATATCGCCAGCCGCTCGAGTGGGATCATGTCGCCCACTGGCTCGACGCGCTGGTGATCGCGCACGGCGACGACCTGCTCCGCGTCAAGGGCATCCTCGACATAGCGGGGCGCGACAAGCCGATCGTCGTGCACGCGGTCCAGCGGCTGTTCCACCCTCCGGTCATGCTGGAGCGGTGGCAGAACGACGAGCACCGCTCGCAGCTCGTCTTCATCACCCGCGGCCTTACGCGCGAATACGTTTCCGAGGTGCTCGAAACCATCCGCGCTCGCGCGTCGTCTTCGCAACTTCCAGCCAGCCACTGAAACCGCCGCAGGATTTCTCCGGGAGAATGTTGATGGATTGCCTGATCAAGAACGGGTTGCTGATCACCTCGAAGAACCGCGTCTCGGCCTCGGTCGGCATCAAGGACGGCTTGATCTCCGGCCTGTTCGAGCCGGGCGAGGAACCGCCGGCGAACGAGGTCATCGATGCCAAGGGCCTCGCCGTTCTGCCCGGCATCATCGACATGCATTCGCATCACCGCCAAGGCAGCGAGCCGGGCTTCGAGTACAAGGACACGATCCACACCTCGACCATGCAATGCGCCGCCGGCGGCGTCACCACCAGCGTGGCGATGCCGAATGTCACGCCGCCGCCCAACAGCCTTGCCTTGCTGAAGAAGCAGTTCGCGATCTACGAGCGCGACGCGGTGGTCGACTGGAATTTCAATCCGGCCCCCACCATCGCGGACGAGATCCCGCGCATGGCCGAGATGGGCATCGCGGCCTTCAAGATCTTCATGGTGGTGGACACCGGCCGCTCCTATCCGCACATGCCGGGGATCGGCGTGCACGACCACGGCCGCATCCTCGAGATCATGCAGCATTGCGCCAAGGTCAACGTGCCGCTGATGGTGCATCCCCACGACCAGGCCCTGATGGACGTGATCGAAAAGGAGTTCTGGGACCGCCAGCAGCGCGACGCGCTGGCTTATGCCAAGGCCTATGCGGCCCATGACGGCGTGATCTGGGAGACCGCGATCGCAACGCTGCTGCGCCTGCAGCGCGCGGCGGGCTGCCATCTGCACATCCTGCATACGCAGACCAGCGGCAGCGTCGACCTCATCCGCCGCGCCAAGGCCGCCGGGCAGCGGGTCACCTGCGAGATCAATCCCTGGGCGCTGTTTCTGGGTTGCGACTGGGGCGCGATCCAGCGGCTGGGCTCCTATGCGCTCTCCTATTGGGTGCCCGAGAAGAACGTGCCGAGCCTGTGGGAGGGCCTCAACGACGGCACCATCGATATCGTCGCCACCGATCATGCGCCGCATACGCGCGAGGAGAAGGAGATCGGCTGGCGCGACGGCTGGAAGGCGCACACCGGCACGCCTTCGACCCAGTTCTATCTCAGCATGTTCCTGACCGCTGCGCTCGAAGGCAAGATTTCGCTCGAGCGCGTGGTCGATGCCTGCTCGACCAAGCCGGCGCGGATGTTCGGAATCGAGGGCAAGGGCGACATCATGCCGGGCTATCACGCCGATCTGGTGCTGGTAGACCTGGAGAAAGAGTACGAGATCAAGGACGCGGACGTGCTCAGCCTCACGGGCTGGTCGCCTTACGCGGGGCGCCGCTTCCGCGGCAAGCCGGTACGCACTCTCGTGCGTGGCCGCACCGTCTATCAGGACGGCAAGGTGGTCGGCGAGAAGGGCTGGGGCAAGCAGGCGCGCGCCCGCTATCCGGGCTAGGCGGAGACCGCGGGTGGTCACGATGCTAGATGCACATGCAGAGTTTTACGGGGTGGCGAGAGGCGGGATGTCTGGCGTTTTCCTGTTAGGAAAATGCGCGATCGATGTTAGCAGGTTCTTAGCCGGGCCAAGTTGGTGGGTTCGGGCCACGCCCGCACGCCACCGTGTTCAGGAGGTCTCGTGCAAATGATAGCAGAAACGATAGCAGATCTGTATCGGCGCACTCCCCGTGCCGCCCTCGTCACGGCCTTCGCGATGATGATGGCAAGCGGCTCCGCGCTCGCGCAGAGCCCAAAACAACCGGCGTTCGACAAGCCGTTGACGCTGATCGCGGGCATGCCCCCGGGCGGCAGCGTCGACGCTTACGCCCGGCTCGTGCAGCGGCATCTCGGACGTTTTATCGCCGGATCGCCCTCGATCATCGTGCAGGACAAGCCGGGAGCCGGATCGGCTCTGGCCGTGATGGCGGTGGCCAACAGCACGCCGGCTGACGGCGTGGTCATGGGCACATATAGCTCATCCCTCGTACCGGATGCGGTTTCCGACCCGGATCGTTTCAGGATCGACTTCCGACGGTTCAGCTTCATCGGCAATGTGGGCGAGGATTACCGCGTCTGCTATGTGCGAAGCGAGCTGGGCATTCACGACGTCAAGGATCTGGCCACGCGCAGCCAGGTCATCTTCGGCGCCTCCGCGGCGGGCACCTCCGGCAATCTCAACCTCTCGATCTTGAAGGACCTCTTCAAGGTCAAGATCAAGCAGGTGTCCGGCTATCCCGGAAGCGCCGCCAAACGGCTGGCGTTCGAGCGCGGAGAGATCGACGGCGACTGCGGCGGCGTCGACTCGATCCCGGAAGAATGGTTGAGCGGGCGAAAGATCACCATGCTGGTTCACTTTCTGCCGGGCCTGTTTCCGGGCGTGGGCGCGGATGTCCCGTTCGCCGGCGATCTGTTGACCGACCCGGCGGACCGCCAGCTGTATGATTTCCTGATCATGCCGGGCCGCATGGTCGGGACCCTCATGGTCCCCGACCGGACCCCGAAGGAAAGAGTCGATGAGCTGCGGCGCGCGTTCGACGCCATGGTGACCGACAAAGCCTTCCTTGCCGACGCCGACAAGATAGGACTTCCCGTCACGCCGATTTCCGGGGCCGACGTGGAAGCCGAGATCGCCAAGCTTTACACGACGCCCCCTGCGATTCTGCAGAGAGCCAGGGCAGTCCTGAAGGAGTAATCACCGACGGGCCGGCGCCTGCTCCTGGCGGGGCGGCGCCGGCGCGATGCTGCCTGTTGCCTGCCGTTCACGAGAAGGAGATGGATACAAAGTGCCCAAGATGACCGAGACCACGCTGCGCCAACAATTGGCGGAGGCGACCAAGATGATGGTGATGGCGGACCTGCTGGACTACAGCGGTCACGTCAGCGCCCGCCTGCCCGATACCGATCGCGTCCTGATCCAACCGCGCGATGCCAGCCGCGCCGGCTTGACGGCGGACGAAATATTGATCGTCGACCTGGAGGGACGCGTGCTCGAGGGCAAGGGGCCGCCGCCGTCGGAGACCGCGATCCATCTTGGCGTCTATCGGATGCGCGATGACGTGCAGGTCGTGTTTCATGGTCATCCGCCGCTCGCCGTGCTCTACAGCATGGTCCACGCCGAGATGATCGCCATCCGCAACTTCGGTTATCGGTTCATCGGCTGTCCGGTGCATCCGGATCCGACCCATATCCGGACGCTGGAGCAAGGCGCCGAAGTGGCCAAGACGCTCGGCAAGGGGCGCTATTGCCTCCTGCGCGGCCACGGCAATGTCATCGCCTGCGACACCATCCCGGAAGCCTTCCTGGACAGCCTCGAGATGGAAGAGAACGTGCGCGGCGTCATCAACGCTGCCGCGCTCGGGCCGCTTCGGCCCATCACGGCGGAAGAGATCAAACTGCTGAAGCCGAGCTTCGAGAGGAACACATATCGCATCGGCAAGACCTGGGAGCATTATCAGCACAAGGCCCGCCAGGTCGGAGCGCTGTGATCTCCAAGGCGGCCACGGTGACCATTCGAGAAGCGTTTGCTCGATCAAATAGGGAGAGATGAACCAATGACTACGGAATATGGCTTGTTGATGCCGCATTTCGGCAGCGAGGCCGGCAAGGACAAGCTGATCGAAGGCGCCAAAAAGGCCGAAGCGCTCGGTTTCGATTCGATCTGGGTGCGCGATCACCTGGTCTTTCACCCCCACGGCATGGAAGGGACCGACAATACCTTCATCGATCCGTTCGTGACGCTGAGCGCGCTCGGCATGGTCACCTCCAAGGTCAAGCTCGGCTTTGGCTCGCTCATTCCGCATCGTCACCCGCTGCTGCTGGCGATGATGGTCAACTCGCTGGAATACATGGCGGGAGAGCGCTTGATCCTGAGCATGGGGATCGGCAATTTTCAGGTGGAGTTCGATGCGCTCGGCATGAACGACTGGCCGCGCGATCAGGTCGCCGAAGAGCAAGTTGCGATCATGCGCAAGTCGTGGACCCACGACCATTTCACCTACGAAGGCAAGTTCTACAAGAACGCCGATCTCGGATTGAAGCCGCGCGTCAAGGAGCCGCTGCCGATCTGGTATGCGGGCGCGACGCCCGCTTCGGTGCGGCGTGCGCTGGCTTGGTGCGAAGGATGGTTGCCCGGACGCATCACGCTCGACACCTACAAGAAGCGGGTGGAGAAGCTGCGGACCGATGCGCCCTTGATGGGAAAGCCGCGCATCCTGGAAGGCTGCATCCCGATCACGAGCATCGACGTCGACCGCGCGACCGCATTGCGCAAGGTGAATGTCGACGGCCTCTTGAAGAACGCCAACGAGCAGAAATTCTGGGTGAAGCCGGAATCCGGATCATTCAAGAAATGGGAGGACCTGGAAGGCTCGTTCATCGTCGGCAGCCCGGACGATGTGGTGAAGGAGGTCGAGAAATTCCTCGAGGTCGGAATCGATCACATCGTGTTCGACCTGCGTTTCCGCTTCGACGAGTTCGACCAATGCATCGAGCTCCTGGGCAAGGAGGTCGTTCCGCGCCTGCGCAAGCACGGCTGACCCGCGGTGCGGGCCGCTACGCGTCGCCACCCTCCCCGCCAACGGGCGGGAGGGTTGGAGCTTGCGGCTGCGTTGTGCAGCAATCACTCTCCCTCCATATGCGAAAGCCCTGCGCGGGCGCGGGGACCTAGCCTTTGCCCCATAGAACGTCCGTGCGATTTGGCAAAGTCTGGATTCCCGCGTCCGCGGGAATGAGCGGATGTGGGCATCGCGAATCGCCATCGTGCGGCACGGGTGACGTCGGGCCCGCCTTTGCCCGCTCTACAAGAAGAACGTGAGCGGCTCTGCTTGCCGCCAATCCGGTTTTGACGCATCCTCGCTCGTCCATTTCGAAACCGGGAAACAAGCCATGGGTTGGGAATACCGAGGCATCCTGCCGGCGATGCAACTGCCGTTCGAGCAGGATCTCAGCATCGACGAGATGGAGCTGCGCCGCTTCGCCAAATGGCTCGCCGGCCACAAGGGCATCGGCGGGCTCGTCACCAACGGCCACACCGGCGAGGTGTTCGCGTTGACGGCGAAGCAACGCATGGCGGCGACCCGCATCGTCGCCGACGAGGTCGCCGGCAAGCTGCCGGTCGTCTCCGGCATCTGCTGCGAAGGCATCAGCGAGGCGGTCGAGCATGCCCAGATGGCACGCGCGGCCGGCGCCAGCGCCTTGCTGGTGATGCCGCCGCACCAGTGGCTGCGGTTCGGCATGAGCCAGCCCGACAACGTGGTCGATTACTTCACCGCCATCGGCGAGAGCGCGGAGCTCGATCTCGTCGTGCATATCTATCCGGCCTGGACGCGCGCCTCCTACGGCTTCGATACGCTGGCGGCGCTCGCCCGGCTGCCATGGGTGAAATGCATGAAGGTCGGCACCCGCGACATGAACAAATACGCGCGCGACCTGCGCGTCATCAGGCAGGCCAATCCGAGTGTGACCGTGCTCACCTGCCACGACGAATATCTGCTGCCTTCGATGGTCCAGGGCGTCGACGGCGCGCTGGTCGGATTTGGCTGCTTCATTCCGCAGATGATCGTCGACCTCTATGCGGCGGTCTGCGAGGGCGATCTCAAGCGCGCGATGGACATCCAGGACCGCATCAATCCGCTCAAGGACGCCGTCTACGGCACCGGCGAGCCCACCGGCGACGCCCATGCCCGCATGAAGATGGCGATGTACCTGGCCGGCATCTTCAAGTCGCCGACCGTGCAGCCGCCGACACGGCTGCCGAGCGGGGCCGCGCTCAAGGCGATCGAGGCCGCGCTGCGCGACGCCGGCATGATGCGGCGCGAGGCTGCCTGACCTCCCGCCAAGCCCAAGGGGAACGCATGATGCGCAGGCGGGATTTTGTCAGCTGCGCCCTCGCCTCCCTGGGGCTCGGGATCGCGCCGGCCGCCGCGCAAAGCAACTCATATCCGCAGCGTCCGATTCGCCTGATCGTGCCGTTCGCGCCCGGTGGCGGCGTGGACGTGCTGGCGCGGGTCCTTGCCGAGAAGCTCAAGGAGCAGAAGGGCTTCACCGTGGTGGTGGAGAACCGGGCCGGCGCGAACGGCTCGCTCGGCGGCGCGGTCGTGCAGCATGCGGCGCCGGACGGCTATACGCTGCTGTTCTCGGCCGCCACGCACATAACGGCGCGGCAGGTCATGCGCGATGCGCCTTACGATCCGGTGACCGATTTCAAGCCGATCGCGCGTGTCGGCGCGGCCCCGATGCTGCTGATCATGGCGCCCAAGCTGGCGCCCAAGACCATCACCGAGGTGCTGGCGCAGGCCCGACACCACCCGGAGCAATGGACGTTCGCGACGCCCTCGCTCGGAGCCCCCGGCCATATCGCGACCATCGCGTTCAACCAGCTTGCCGGAACCAATCTCGTGATCGTGCCCTATCGCGGCACCGCCCCGGCGCTCGCCGACGTGGCGGCCGGCAACGTACAGCTGATGATCGATGCGGTGCTCGTCCTCCTGCCGATGGCGCGCAGCGGCCAGGTCAAGGCGCTGGCGATCACCGCCGCCAAGCGCAGCAGCCTTGCGCCTGATATCCCGACCGCCGCCGAGAGCGGCCTGCCGGGGCTGCAATTCGCCTCCTGGTACGGCGTGTGGGGACCGCCCGAGCTGCCGAACGGCATCGTGCAGCTGCTGAACGCCGCCATCAACGAGGCGACGCGCGAGCTGGAGAAAAGCGGACGGCTTGCCGGTCTGGGGATCGAGGGGGTCGCCGAGACGCCGGAAGAATTCGGCCAGTTCATTGCCGCGGAGGTCGCGCGCAATGCCGAGCTGTTTCGCGCCGCGAATTTCCAGCCGCTGTAGTGGATCGATTTGTTGATCCTGCCGTAGGGTGGGCAAAGGCGGCCGACGCTCTGCCGCGTGGGCACGACATGTATTCCGCCGTGCCCACGCGGAAGAACTCGCAGCTCCTTCGGCGTTGCGCGTGCGTCCGCGTGGGCACGGCGGAAACGGCGCCGTGGATAGATCAAAAGCTCCGGGGCCGCCTTTGCCCACCCTACGGAAGTCACGCTTGCCCCAGTGCCCTGATGACGACCAGGGCGTCCAGCGCGACACCGCCGTCCGCTTTCAGCGCAAAGGGATTGACGTCGACCGACTCGATGACGTCGGCAAAGTCGTCCGCCAGGCGTCCGATCGCGACCAGCGCCGCCACCAGCGCATCGAGGTCGAGCGCCGCGCTGCCGCGAAAGCCTCCGATCAACCGCGCCGCGTGGGTGCGCGCGATCATGTCGCGGGCCTTGGCGGGCGTGATCGGCGGCATCGCGAAGGCGACATCGCGCACCAGCTCGAGCAGCACGCCTCCGCTGCCGAACATCACGACCAACCCCATTTCGGGATCGCGGTGCAGGCCGAGCACCAGCTCGAGGCCGCCCCGGACCATCTCGCTGACCAGCATCCCGGTGACGCCCTCATTGACGCCGTGCTGCAAGAGGTTGCCCTCGATCCGCTGCCACGCGGTCTTAATCGCCGCCGCGTCCGCCAGGTTCAGCGCGACCGCACCCACGTCGGATTTGTGCAGGAGCTTGCCCGAGACCGCCTTGAGCACGACCGGATAGCCGATGCGTTGCGCGATGGCGATCGCCTCGGCCGCGCTCGTTGCCACGGCCTCGCGCGCCATCGGCATGCCGTAGGCCGCCAGCAAGGCTTTCGATTGCACTTCGTCGAGCGCGAACGGAGCGGCCGCAGCGCGGGCCCGCGCGCGCAATTCGTCGGCACGCGCGGCCAGCGCGGGCTCGCTCTTGCCAACGACAGCGCCGGCGGCGAGCGCTGCCGCCTCCTCGCGGCGTGCCGCCGCGGCGATGACCCGCAGCGCCTTGTTGGCCTCCTGCAGAAACGACACATGCGGCACCTCGGAGCGCAGCGCGCGACTGTAGTCGGTCTGCCCGTGCGAGGTCAGCGTGACGAAGGCGATCGGCTTCTTGGCGCCGGCGGCCGCATAGGCGTCGGCGAGCCGGATGTAGTTTTCGCGCCGCGGCGAACCGGGCTCGCGCGGGATCGGTTCCTGCAGCAGCACCATGTCGATGCTCGGATCCTCCTGCAGCGCATCGATGCAGACCCGGTAGGTGTCGGCGCTCTGCAGCACGCCGAAGCCGCCATCGATCGGGTTGGAGATCAAGGAGCCGACACTGAGCACCTGCTCGAGCTTGGCGACCGTCTCGGGGGCGAGATCCGGAAACGACAGATCGTTGCGCTCGGCCGCATCGAGCAGCAGCCCGCGATAGGCGCCCGACAAGGTCACCGCCCCGAGCCGGCGTCCCTTCGGCGCGCCGGTATGGGCCAGAAGCTCGGTCAGCTCGATCGCATCGTCGAGAGTGTCGGCGCGGATCACCCCGATATCGGCGGCGACCGCATCGAAGGCCGCGACCGCGCCGGCGAGCGAGCCGGTATGCGCCAGCGCCGCCGACCGGCCGGCTTGCGACTGGCCGAGCTTGACCGCGATGACCGCCTTGCCGGCCGCGCGGGCGCGCGCGCAGGCGGCCTTGAATTTCTCGAGATCGGCGACGGCCTCGACATAGACGATGACGACCTTGAGCTCAGGCTCGCTGGCGAAGAAGGCGATATAGTCGGCGATCTGCAGGCCGGCCTCGTTGCCGCTGGTGATAAGATAGCGCGCCAGGATGCCGCGCTCCTCCAGGGCGTGGTTGATGAAGATCATCACGCCCCCGCTCTGGCCGACCAGCGCCACCGGGCCCGGCGTCAGATTGAGCTCGCGATCCTCCGTCAGGGTGACGAAACGGGCCGGCTTGCAGACATTGCCCATGCAGTTGGGACCCGACACGCCGAGCCCCGTCTGCGCGATCACCTCGCGCAAGCGCACGCCCAGTTTCGCTCCGGCGGCATCGAACGCTTCGCCGAAGCCCGACGAGAACACGGTGGCGCTGCGCGCGCCGGCGGCCGCGCCCTCCAACAAGAGGTCGGGGACCGCGGGCGCCGGCACCACCACCAAGAGATGATCGGGCGGCTCGGGCAGCGACTTGAAGTCCGGATAGGCGCGCGTGCCGAGGATCTCGTCGCGCCGCGGATTGATCAGGTGGATATTGCCGGGAAACCGGTAGCGCTGCAGATTTTTCCAGGCCCGCAGCGCCCAATTGCCGGGCCGGTCGCTGGCGCCGACGATGACCACGTTGCGTGGCGATGTGAGGGCTGCGACCTTGTCGCAGGATTGCGTGAAATCCATGCCGGCTCCTCAGCGGAAGTATTCGTTGTAGATGTCCATCCAGTGCGGCATGTCGGCCACGACCTGCTCGGGCGTGAAGAAGAGGGCGCGGAACTTGTCGCCGTCGGGCCGCAAGGAGGGATCGCGCGGCGGCACCGCTGGATCGACCGGGAGGTAGTCGGCGTCGCGATAAAGCTTCTGCCCCGCTTCCGAGACCAGAAAATCGACCAAAAGCTTTGCGGCATTGGGATGCGGCGCGCCCTTCATCACCGAGAGGACCGAGAGCACCGTCATCGCCGGGCTCATGGGGATCCAGGCGCAAGGCGCGCCTTTCTCCGCACTGATCACCGCGTGATTGTTGAAGATGGCGAGCCCGACCGCATATTCGCCGGCGATCACCTGGTTGAGCACCTGCCGGGCGGAGACGCGAACCCCGGCGATATCCTGCTTGGCAAGGTCGCGCAGATAGGCGCGTCCCTGGTCTTCTCCCATCGTCTTCAGCACCAGCCCGATGAAGCCCGCCGCCGCCGAGCTTGCCACCCCGGAGTTCCACACCATCCGGCCCTTCCACTTGGGATCGAGCAGGTCGCCGAAGGTCTTCGGCTGCGTGCCCGGCGCCACCAGATCGGTGTTGTAGCCGGGTGTGAGAACATAGAGATTGGAGCCGACCCAATAGCCTTCCGGGTCGCGGACCTCCGGAGGCAGGCGCGCGGCGGAGTCGGGCGTCCAGCGCAGCACCAGGTTTTTCGGCTTCAGGCTCGCGACCGACGAGGTGCCGTCGAACACATCGGCAAGAACGCGGCCGCCCTGGCTCTCGTTCAGGATGCGCAGCGTGACGTCGTTGGAATCGGCGCGGATATAATCGACCTGGATGCCGTACGTCTTCTCGAACATCGCGGCGGCCGGTCGCACCAGCTGGTCGACGATCTGGGTCGTGTACCAGGTGACCCTGCCCTCCTTGCGGGCCGCCGCGATGAGCTCGGCATCGGCCGCGGCAGCCGGCAGAACATGCGCCGCGACGATCACCGCGATACCGATCAAGCCCGCAATCCGAAGCCGACCCATATGCCCCTCCGATCCCACGCCGGCGATCGATGCGTCAGTCGTGCTTGAAGTCGCCGAGACCGGGCTTGAACGTTTTTTCGTCCAGGAACATCTTCATCGCCTTGTCGCGACCCTTTTCGGGATCGATGTACTTGAGGGCATCGCTCTTGCAGTTCAGGAAGTCCAGCGCCTGCTCCTGCGTCATGCCGCGCACCGAGCGTACCGCCTCCTTGCTGTAGCGGACCGCCGCCGCGCTCTTGGATTCAAGCTTGCGCGCCAGCGCCATCGTCTCGTCGCGCAAGCGGTCGAGCGGCACCGCCTTGTTGACGAATTTCATCGCCGCCGCTTCCTGTCCGTTGAATTGATCTCCGGTCACCGCATAGTAGATCGCATCGCGATAGCTCATGTTGACCGTTATGGCCCAGGCGACCAACCCGCCCGGCATGTGGCCCCAGTTGACCTCGGAGAGGCCGAAGGTGGCGTCTTGCGCCGCAATGGCGAAATCGCAGGCGATCACGGGCACGAAGCCGCCGCCGAAACAGTAGCCGTGCACCATGGCGATGGTCGCCTTGGGGAAGCGCGAGAGCTTGTCCCAGCGCCAGGTATGCGCCGCGCGGCGCGCCCGGTTGCGCGCACGCGGATCGTCCTCGGTAGCGCGGAAGAAGAGCTTCAAGTCCTGCCCCGCGCAGAAGTTGCCGCCCGCGCCGGTCAGCACCAGGACCTTGGTCTGGGTATCCTCCTCGGCCCAGTCGAGCGCTTCGCACATGTCCACGTGCAGCTGTGGACTCATGGCATTGCGTTTCTCCGGACGGTTCAGGATGACGAACGTCACGCCGCCGTCGCGTTCGATCTTGACGTTTTCAAGCTTGATGACGTCGTCTGACATCGGGTCCTCCAAGGTTATTTTCGGATTATGGGAGAATGATAGTGGGCTGGCGGCGCGCGTCTCTGAACAACCGTAGCATCCGCACGGCGGAGCGCCCAGGCCTTCCCAAGGGAAAGCCGAATGTGCGGAAATGTCGCATACCGCTTGGAGCTGCATGCGTCGAGTTGCGCAAGCGAGTGCCAATGAGAAAAGGCGGATGACAGGCGGCAACGTCCATGCCACGCTTGCCGCTCAAGCAGAGCATGGGGCTTTCAGTCTCGGACAAAAATGTGATGGCCAATATTCGCTCCTTCACGCGCGCTCTGGGCTGGTCGCTGGGCTTCGCGCTCGCGCTTGCCGGCGCGACGGCGGCCACGGCGCAGCAGGACCAGGTGGCCGCGTTCTATCGCGGGCGGACCGTGAAGGCGGTCGTGGGCTACAATCCCGGCTCGACCTTCGAGATCTATCTGCGCGAGTTCGTGCGCCACTTTGCACGCCATGTGCCGGGCAATCCTTCGATCATCGTGCAGCCCATGCCGGGTGCGGGCTCCTTGAAGGCCACCGCCTATCTGGCGGATATCGCGCCAAGGGACGGCTCGGTCATCGGCATCATCAATCCGGTCAATACGATCGAGCCGCTGATCGACCCGGTGAACGCCAGGTTCGACCCGCGGACCTTCATGTGGTTGGGCAGCCTCAATTCCGAGATCTCCACCTGCGGCTTCTGGAGCAAGGACCTGCGGACGCTGGCCGATCTCAAGCGGCGCGAGGTCGTGGTCGGCTCGGCCGGCCCGGCCTCAGGCTCGACCGTCGATGCCCGCGTGCTGGGACCGCTCGCCGGAATCAATTTCAAGGTCGTGACCAGCTATCCGGGGACGCCGGAAGTGCGGCTCGCCGCCGAGCGCGGCGAGGTCGACGGCTATTGCGGCTTGCTGGTCTCCACCCTCAAGGCCGTCATGTGGGATGACTTCAAGGCCGGCCGCTTTTGGGTGCCGGTGCAGCTCGCTTTGCATAAGCACCCCGATCTGCAGGATATCCCGAACGCCTACGACCTTGCGACCAAAGAGGAAGACCGTCAGCTTTTCCGCCTCATCTTCGGGCCCTGGGCCTACGGGCGTCCGTTATTGGCACCGCCCGACACGCCGCTTGATCGGGTGGAAGCGCTGCGGGCGGCGTTCGCGGCAACTCTTGTGGATCCGCAATTCGTTGCCGAGGCGCAGAGGATCAATATGGAGATCCAGCCCATGGGTGCGGACGCCGTGGCGAAGCTCGTCGGTGAGATCCTGCACACGCCGGCGCCGGTGGTGGAGCGGGCGCGGATTCTGCTCGGTGCTCAGAACCGTTAGGGTTGTGACGGCGGACGAGCGTGTGAAGAAAACTGATGAAGGACGAGCTTATCCACCCGCTCATCCCCGCGGACGCGGGGATCCAGCCTTTGCCCCATCGAACGCCCATGCAATTTGGCAAAGACTGGTTTCCCGCGTCCGCGGGAATGAGCGGGTGTGGCAATGTATTCATCCGCTCGCACGCGGGAATCCGCGGGGACGAGCGGTTGGAGAAGCTCGTCATTCATAAGTTTACTTCACCCGCTCGTCCGCGGGGACGAACGGGTGCGGCGCTCACTTGAAATTCCGCAAATCCGGCGCAGGCTGGCCCTTGCGGACCGGCATCAAGTTGCCGTCGGCTGCGTTGATGATGTAGTCCTCGCTGCCGATGGCCACGTGACGATTGTTCTCCCAGCAAACATACTCGACCCAAACCGGTTCCGTATCGGGGTCGCGCCGGTAGGTCCGGGTCACCGTCCAGGGGCGCGTCAGCGCGTTGTCGATGGTCGTGATCTCGTTGTGAAGCGCGTTCCGATCGGTCTGGTCGAGAAAGATGCGCTCCTTGACGATGCTTTGCCCGTCTTCGTGCAAAGGGATGCCGCGGCCGTCGAAGCTGCGCGGGCTGAGGAAGCCGCGGGTTTCGATGATGAGCGTATCGAAGCGGCCATCCCCCTTCGTATCGAGCCACCTGCCGATCGAGTAGCCCGGGAACGACGGCTGAACGCTCGCCGGCCAGTCGCGGCCGTCGGTGTAGACGCGGCGTGGCCGGCTGTCCGGACGCTCGATGAATGTGACCTCCGGGGTGATGATGAATTCGAGCGGCAGGATCCCGATCATCATGCGCGGCATGCCGTGCAGCCGGCACTGATAGCCGGGATCGGTGCCCTGCCCGCCGCGCGCCTGATCGGCGAGGCCTGCCTCGAACATGGCCTGATATTCCGGGGTCAGCGGTGCGTGCTGCCCCAAGCCGGCGGGCTTGGTCGGATCCCAATCGCCGCTGCCGGTCCTTCCCCACTGGCCCTTCCAGTCGGGATATTTCGCACTATCGGGCGCCTGCGCGGCCGCAACCGTGACCGAAAGAACGGCCGCCAGCACCGTTGCGGCGAGCAAACTTCGAAAGAGCATCGCTGTTCTCCATGCCTTCACTGAACGCGCGTCGTCATTTGTGCGGTTTGTCGAAATATCGCAAATCCGGCGGCGCCTGCCCTTTCCTGGACGGCATCAGATAACCGTCCGCGCTCAGGTAATAGTTTTCCTTGCCGGTAAAGACCCACGCATTGTATTCGGGGCAAATGGATTCGGGCCAGTCCGACAGGGAATCGGCGTTGCGGATGTATTTCTTGTCGACGGTCCAAGGCCGGGTCAGGGCGTGATCGATCACCGTGATCTCGTCATGCAGGAGGTTCGGATCGGCCTTGTCGAGATGGATACGCTCCTTGAAGATCGACTGATTGTCTTCGTGCAGCGGCAGGCCTGATATGTCGTAGATGCGGGGTCCCTTGAAGCCGCGGGTTTCCACCTCAAGTACGTCGAAACGGCCCTTGCCCTCCTCGTCCACCCACTTACCGATCGAGTAACCCTGAAAAGTCGGCTCGATCTGCTTGGGCCAGTCGCGTCCGTCGGTGAAGATCCGACGCAAGGGATCGAAGTCGGCAATCAAGATGTAGGTCGTTTCCGGCATGACGACGAATTCCAGCGGATGGAATGCAACCATCATGAACGGCATGCCGGCTGCGCTGCAGCGAGCGTGCTCGACGCTGTTGCCAAGTCCGCCATCGGCCTGATCCGCCATGCTCGCCTCCTCGATCGCCTTGGCCTCTGGCGTCAGCGGCGCCCCCTGGCCGAACCCCCAGGGCTTGGTCTGGTCGAATGACGGCTGGCCGGGAAGTCCGCGGACGACAAACCGGTTCCATTGGCCCTTCAGGTTCGGATATTTCGAGAAATCGACGATCTGGGCGCCGGCAGGCGCGACCGACAGCGCCGCCAACGCGATTGCACCGAGCAAGCTACGGTAAGGCATGGTTGTTCTTCCCTCCCTTGCGCACTCACCGTGCGCGCCTGATCTTGACCTCGACGGTCTCGATCGATTCGCGGCGGGCCTTCGATCATCCCGGCGCGGTTGTCGCCGGCCGATACGGCTCGTGATAGGTTCCTCCCTCTCCAAAGCATACCTGAGTTGCCTCCAGCGTACAGCGGGTGGATGCCCGATCCGGCGGATACGATCGGGGGTCGGCTCGGATGAGCCGGTCATCGCGATGACGCCGGGACGTTGCCGGCAGCGTTGCTATTTCCCAAGCACGTGACATCGAGTAGAGTCGGCCGCACATCTGCTGAACGAAGCTGGGGCGCTCGCTGTTGGGCCGATCCCGGTCGGGCAGGTTTTTGAAGGAAGCACTCAGATGGCAAGCGCCGCGGAAAAGCTCAGGACGGTTTCGATCACCAAGCTGCACCCGGTCATCGGAGCGGAAATCGGCGGCGTCGACCTCCGCTATCCGCTCGACAACGAGACGGTCCGCCAGATCAAGGATGCCTGGCACCAGCACACCGTTCTGGTGATCCGCGACCAGGACCTTTCCGAGGACGACCAGCGGCGGTTCGCCTCCTATTTCGGCCCCGTTGCCAAGCGGGTGCAACCGCCCTCGCCCACCACCAAGCGCGATGGGCCGGACTGGGACGACATGATGCTGATCACCGACAATGTGGGTGCCGACGGCAAGCCGCTGGGCTCGCTCGGCCATGGCGAGATGTGGTTCCACACCGACAAGTGCTACCGCCAGCGCCCGCACCGGGCATCATTCCTCTACGGCATCGAGATCCCCTCGGAGGGCGGCCATACCAAGTTCTCGAGCTCGTATGCCGCCTATGATCGCCTGCCCGCCGCGCTCAAGCAGCGCTTGGACGGCGTCATGGTGATGCAGGGCCACGAGTACAGCGTCGGCAAGCGGATCAACTTGAGCCGGAAGCTCGAGGACATTCATCATTGCCTTCAGCCGATCTTCGTCACCAATCCCGGCTCCGGACGCAAGGGGCTGTATGTCGCGAGCCAGAACACGATGTGGATCGAAGGCATGGATCGCGACGAGAGCGAGGCTCTGCTGCAGCAGCTGTTCGAGATCGCCGAGGATCCCTCGATCATCTATGAGCATGTCTGGCGGATCGGCGACCTGGTGATGTGGGACAACCTGGCCTGCCTGCATGCTCGCACCGACTGGCCGGAGCAGGAGCGCCGGACGCTGCGCCGGTGCACCGTCGAGGGCGAGCCGCTCTACTAAGAATCCCGTTTCTGACGCTTGTTTCGCTTTACCGCCGGCCGATCCACACTTGTCCCGGCCTTGAGCCGGGACCGTTACAGGCGCAGAGTTTGGAACGCTCCCGGCTCAAGGCCGGGACAAGTGTGAAACTCCCTGCCCAAGCCGGGCCGGACGCTCAATCCGTGCGCGGCAATTCACGGATCTCCACCGTTCCGCCGGCGTCGTAGACCGGATTGCCGATGAGCAGGGACTTCGCCTGATCAAGGCTGTCGGCGGTCACCCGGATGTAGCCGACCACGCGCGCCGTCAGCGGAGCGGGCTCGCCGCTCTTGCGTGCGCAGACGCCATCGCCGATGGCGCTGCCGCCTTGAAAGATTCCATCCTGCCGCAGCCTGCGCAGATATGGCTCCCAATCCATGTCGGCGGCGGCGGCGTCATCGTGCATGAGAAGGATGTAGTCGGCCATGTCCATCACCCCTTGGCGTTGTTACCGATCGGTGCATCCGGCGCGCAGGTCGTAGCCGTGATATGATCAACGGGGAATTCCCATTTGACGATAGCGATCCATAATGGCTTCATCGCGCAGCCGCGGGACGATGCCGGTGGCGGACTTGAAGATCGGGAGTCGTGACATGTTGATGCGAGCCCTGCTGGCCGCCGCGCTGGTCCTACCGGCGGTGCCGGCCAACGCCCAGTTCTACAAGGGCAAGACGCTTACGCTCCTGGTGAACTACGGGGTGGGCGGCAATGCCGACACCGAGGCCCGCATCTACCAGCGCTACCTGCCGAAATACATTGCCGGCAACCCGACCGTGATCATCCGCAATGTGCCGGGCGCCGGCGGCGCCGCCGCCATCAACCAGCTCGGCCTCAACATCGCGTCGCAGCCGGACGGCCTGACCGCCGGCTATTTCACCACCAGCGCCACGACCTCGCTGACCGAGGATCCGTCGCTGCGCGTCAAGCTTTACGACTTCAACGTGATCGGCGCGGCGGGCGGCTTCAACGTGGTTTATGCCCGCAAGGACATCGTGCCGGGCGGCATGGCCAAGCCGGCCGACATCGTCAGGGCCAAGAACGTTTACGCCGGCGGCTATGCGCGCAGCACCTCCCACGACACGCGGCTGCGCCTGGCGCTGGAGATCCTGGGCCTGCCCTACACGATGGTGACCGGCTTTCCGGGCACCGCCCAGGTCAACAAGGCGATGCTGCAGAACGAGGTGAACTTCAGCGGCAGCTCCTTGCCCGGCTATCACACCCAGGTCATTCCGCAGATCATCAATACCGGCGTCGGCATGACACTGTTCCAGTTTCCGGCGATGGCACCGGACGGCACCCCGATCGGCGACCCGGCGCTCGAGCGCGCCGGCATCCAGACCTTCGACAAGGTCTATGCGCAGGCCTTCGGCAAGCCGCCCACGAGCCCGAAATTCGAGGCGCTCCTCTTGATGAACGACATCAGCACCAAGCTGCAGCGCCTCATCGTGCTGCCCAAAGGCGCGCCGGGCGAGGCGGTCGACGCGCTGCGGGCGGCCGTCGATGCGCTCGGGGAGGACAAGGGTTTCATTGAGGACTACATGCGGGTCACCGGCGAGGAGCCCGACCTGATCAAGGCGGATGCGATCGAGCCCTTGTTCCAGCGCATGCGCCACGTGGATCCGGAGGTGGTGCGGATCTTGAAGGAGTCGATAGCGGAGTGATGGCCTTCATCGTGCGCCGCGCGCGCCGATGCAGGCTGCGGCGCGCGGCTTGGTTGGTCTTGGCCTGCGGCTTGCTGCTGTGGAATGCGCCGACCCGCGCGCAGCCGACCAGCCCATCGGCGCTCGCCACTTACCTGGGCGCGGACCGCGAGCGGCTGCTGATGGATGGCGCCAAGCAGGAAGGCGAGCTCACGCTCTATTCGTCCATGCAGGTGGACAGCATCATCCCGCTGCAGAAGGCCTTCGAAGCGAAATACGGGGTCAAGATCCGCATCTGGCGCGGCTCCGGCAAGGATATCCTGCAGCGCGTGGTGACCGAGGCGGCCGCGAACCGGTACGACGTCGACATCATGGAGAGCGACAGCTTTGCGCTCGAAGCCTTGTACCGGGAAAGTCTCCTGCAGACCGTGAAGTCGCCATATCTGGCCGATCTCATCCCGGAGGCGCTACGCCCGCAGGGCCAATGGGTCGGCACCCGGGTCAACATCGTCGCGGGCGTCTACAACACCAGGCTGGTGAAGAAGGAGAACCTGCCGAAATCCTACGAGGACCTGCGCGCTCCGGCGTTCCGCGGAATGCTCGGCATGGAGGCCGACGACTACGACTGGTTCGGCATGGTGGTGGGCCTCATGGGCGAGCAGAAAGGGCTCAAGCTGTTCCGCGATATCGTCGCCGCGAATGGGATGTCGGTGCGCAAGGGCCATACGCTCCTCACCAACCTGGCGGCGGCCGGCGAGGTGCCGATCGGGCTCACCGTCTTCATGCAGAACGCCGACGTCGCCCGCAAGGCCGGCGCCCCGGTCGACTGGTTCCTGCTGCCGCCGACGGTTGCGCGGCCGGACGGCATGGGGATGGCGAAACGCGCGCCGCACCCGCACGCGGCGCTGCTGTTCTACGATTTCATGCTCAGCGACGGGCAAAAGATCATGCTCGGACGCGAGTTCGTGCCGACCAGCCGAAAGATCCCCTCCGTGCTCAGCGGTCTTTCGCTCAACTTCGTATCCCCCGATCTCGTCCTCGATCAGGGCGAAAAGTGGCAGAACCTCTATGCCGAAATCCTGAGCAGCGGCGGGAGGTAATCGGGGACGAGACCGCCACGGCGCTTGGCCTCGACGTCCCGCCTTCCCTGTTCAGCTGCGCCGAAGGTATCGACAGCAGGTAGAAAGGTTTCCGGATGGGCTTAAATATCAAGAACACGGAGGCACGTCGCCTGGCGGAGAAACTCGCACGGCTGACGGGCGAGAGCATGACAACAGCCGTCACCGTGGCTCTGCGTGAGCGGCTCGCACGCCTTGGTCGCGCACGCGGCGACAAGCTGGCGGACCAACTACTCGCAATCGGAAAAGACTGCGCGGGGCGCCTCAAGGAGCCGTCCCGATCCGCCGCGCATGGTGACCTCCTGTACGACGACCGCGGATTGCCTCGATGATCGTGGCCATCCGGCAAAGCTGAATTTCGGCGACTGCTTTGCCTAGCGCTTGCCAAGGTCACGGGCGAGCCGCTGTTGTTCAAAGGCGACGATTTCGTCCGCACCGATATCAATCAAGCACTCCCATGAGCTCGTGGAAGCGAGTTGTCGCCCGCGTCACCGGAACACCGGCTTCTCCTTCAGGTAATGCTTGGCCATGAGCGGCCGGAATTTCTCCATCATGGCGCGGTTGAGGTCGACCGGCGGCTTCTGGTCGGCTGGCAGCAGCGGGCGGTAGTCGGTGCCGGCGATCTCTTCCTTGAAGGTGCGTTTGGCCTCGGCGACGATCGCGGGATTCTTCAAGCATTCGACGATTGACGCCGCCATCACCTTGGCGCCCAAAGAGCGCGCCCTTGTGGGCGATCGAGGTGGCGAGCGGAACGCCCGCCGCCCAGTGGTGAAAATTGATGTGCGGGATGCTGGCCGGAAAATAGAACTTTATCATCGGCACCTTCCACGAGATGTCGCCCGCATCGTTGGCGGCCGGCTTCTGCACCGCCGGGCCCTTGAGCCCGTCGATGGTGCGCTTGAGGCCCTCGACCGGCACCTTCGCCTTCGCCTGCACGGCGCGGGCGAGGTCGTCCTCCTCCTTGGTCCAGTCCGGCGGGCCCACGGCATCGATCTCGCGCTGGAACAGCTCGGCCAGCGTGCGGTTGCCGCGCACCGGCCATACCGCGCTGATGACGTCGGTCTCGACGCTGGTATTGGTCATCAGCGCCGCGCCCTGCGCGATCTTCTTGGCCTGCTCGAACAGCTTGAGCACGCCTTCGGCGCTGCCGTCGCGGAACATCCACCAGACGGCGGCCGTGCGCGGGATCACGTTGGGCTGGTTGCCGCCGTTGGTGATGACGCGCTGCGCCCGCATCGAGGGCGTCATGTGCTCGCGGTATTGGGCGAGCCCCATGTCCATGAGCACGACGCCGTCGAGCGCGTCGCGGCCCTTCCAGGGCGCGACGCCGGCATGGGCGGTCTCGCCGTGGAACGTGAAGGTCGCCGAGAGCAGCGCCGACTGGATCAGGCCGTAGCCGACCGACAGCGCCGGGCCGATGTGATCCGCGAAGGCGACGTCGACGTCGTCGAACCAGCCGTCGCGCACGAAATAGGGCCGGCTGATCAGCTGCTCCTCGGCCGGCGCGCCGAACACCTTGAGGGTGCCCTTGAGGCCGTAGCGGTCGATCGCCGCCTTGGCGGCAAGCGCGGAAGCGACCAGCACCGCCGCGTTGACGTTGTGGCCTTCGCAATGGCCGGGCGCGCCCTCGACGATGGGCTTCTGCTCGGCGATGCCGGAGCTTTGGGAATTGTCCGGATTGGCATCGTATTCGGTGTGGATCGCGATCACCGGTCCGCCGCTGCCGTAGCTGGCGCAGAAGCCGCTCACGAAGCCCGAGATGCCGCGCTCGACCTTGAAGCCCGCCGTCTCGAGCAGATCGCACATCAGGCGGGAGGTCTCGATCTCCTGCATGCCCAATTCGCCGAAATAGAAGATGCTGTCGTTGAGCGTGGCGATGGCCTTGGCGTTGCGCTCCAGATAGTCGAAACAGAGGGCCTTCTCGGCGCTCCCCGCGGTGGCTGCTATATTCACGATGTGTCTCCCGGCTCGATATTTTGTTTCGGTGCGCCGTCCCTTATGGCTTTTCTACCGGTTTCGAGCCCCGATTCCTACCGACGTGCCGCTTGCGCAGCTTACCGGCGCCACGGAGGTGTTCGAATGAAATATGCCTACCGCTGGATGCATGCGCACGTTTTGGCGACCGCATACCTGCCCACGGGGACACCGGTGTCGGACACCGGTTGTTGCTCCCCGATGGGCGGGCTAGGATGCGCCGATCAAAATCATCGGGAGAGCCGGGAGAGCAGCATGTTTCACCATTTTCGCCTACCTGCCTTGATCGCGGCCGTCTTCCTGGCGGCACCGGCGACATCCGGAACGGCCGCCGAGATCAAGGTCCTCGATGCCAACGCCTTGACGATCGCCATGAAGGAGATCGCCGCCGACTTCACCAAGGAGACCGGCAACCAGGTGACCTTCGTGGGCGTCAACCCCGGCCAGGTGGAGCAGCGGATCAAGGCCGGCGAGATGTACGATCTCGTCGTCACCGCTGCCGAATCCGCCCAGGCGTTCGAGAAGGAAGGCAAGTGGCGCCCGGGCACCCTTCACCCGCTGGCGCGGGTCGGCATCGGCGTGGCGGTGCGCGAGGGCGTCAAAGTCGACCTCTCGACGGTCGAGTCGACCCGCAAGCTGCTGCTCGACGCCAAGACCATCACCCATAGCGATTCCAGCGGCGCCGGCGGCGGGCTGAGCGGCATCAATGCCGCGAAAGTGCTGGTCAATCTCGGGGTCGCCGATGCGGTCAAGGCCAAGACCAAGATCTCGGGCAGCTTGGCGGATGGCCAGGCGCTGATCGGGAAAGGCGAGATCGATCTCGGCCTGTTCAATCTGAGCGAGATTCCGCGGGCGCCCGGCGTCGTGCGGGCCGGGCCGGTGCCGGCCGCGGTGGAAGTCTACATCAATTACGATTCCGCGATTCCGGCAACCAACACCGCGCCCGAGGCGGCGCTGGCGCTGGTCAAATACTTCCAGCGCGCGGCCTCAAAGCCGGTCTGGGACAAGGCCGGACTCGAAGTCGTGGGAAGCGAATAGCGCGTGATCGTCGCGGGACCGCGGCATCACCGCGGTCCTATTTGCGTGACGCTATCGAGACATTGACATCGCGACACTGACATCGCGACACTGACGGGGGCGCCAACCTGATGAGGGACCTGTGATGGGATCAACCGCACGCAAGATGCGACTGGGTTTCAGCGTGGCTGCCAATGGCACGCACAAGGGCGCGTGGCGCCATCCCGACGCCTGGCTCGGCGGCGGGCTCGACGTCGATCAATGGGCGGAGGTCGCGCAGGCGGCCGAGCGCGCCAAGGCGCATTTCCTGTTCTGGGCCGACGGCGCCGCGGTGCGCACCGAGGCGCCCGACCTCGAGGCGCTGAGCTTCAGCGCCAAGATCGACATGCTGGAGCCGCTGACGCTGATTGCCGCGCTGTCGCAGCTTGCCAGGCAGATCGGCTTCATCACCACCGCCTCGACCAGCTTCAACGAGCCCTATCACGTGGCGCGCAAGTTCGCCTCGCTCGACTACATCACCAAGGGCCGCGTGGGCTGGAACGTGGTCACCTCGTGGAGCGAGCAGGAAGCCAAGAATTTCAGCGCGCACCAGCATCTCGAGCATGACGAGCGCTATCGGCGTGCCGAGGAATTCTTCGATGTGGTGACCGGACTGTGGGACAGCTGGGGCGACGACGCCTTCATCCGCGACAAGGAATCCGGCCGCTATTTCGATCCCGCGGAATTGAACGTGCTCGATCACAAGGGCAAGTTTTACACGGTGCGTGGTCCGCTCAACATTCCGCGCCCGCTGCAGGGACATCCGGTCATCGCCCAGGCAGGCGCGTCCGAGCCCGGCCAGGAGCTGGCGGCGCGCACCGCCGATATCGTCTATACGGCGCAGCAGAAGATCGAAGGCGCCCGCGCCTTCTATGCCAGCGTCAAGAACCGGATGGCGAAATACGGCCGCCCGACCGATTCGCTCATCATCATGCCGGGCATCATGCCGATCATGGGCTCGAGCGACCAGGAGGCGCAGGACGTCTATGGCTCGCTGCAGGAGCTTCTGCATCCGATCGCAGGCCTCAACTCGATCGCGCAATTGTTCGGCGATCTTTCGAAGCTGCCGCTCGACGAGCCATTGCCGGCCTGGATCGACGCGCAGACCAATGCGATGCGGGCCAACAAGGCGATGTGGCTCGAGCGCGCCCGCCGCGAGAACCTGACCATCCGCCAGCTCTACCAGGCCTTCTCGGTCGGCTCGGCCCACATGGTGGTGGTCGGATCGCCCAAGACCATCGCCGACGTGATGGAGGAATGGTTCACGACCGAAGCCTGCGACGGCATGACCGTGATGAGCGCCTACATGCCGGGCGGGATTTTCGAGTTCGCCGGCGCCGTCGTGCCCGAGCTGCAGCGCCGCGGCCTGCATCGCACGCAGTACGAGGGCGTGACGCTGCGGGAGAACCTCGGTCTGGAGCGGCCGGGCAATCGCTTCGCGCGCCGCAGCGTCGCCTGACCGGGTCGCGCCGTGCAATCTCAAGACGAGGGCGCTCGGCGCCGATGAGCCCCCGCAGACAGTTTCGGGTCTTGGCCGCGCTCGGTTTCCTTGGCGCGGCGATCGCGGCGCGTCCGGTCTGTGCGCAGGCGCCCGCCGAGTTCTATGCGGGCCGCACGATCGACCTCTATATCGGCTTCAGTCCCGGCGGCGCTTACGACATCTATGCGCGGCAGCTGGCCCGGTTCATGAGCAACCATCTGCCCGGGCATCCGACGCTGGTTCCGCGGACCATGGCGGGCGCGGGCGGGCTGGCGCTCGCCAACTTCCTCTACAATGTCGCGCCCAAGGACGGCACCGCGTTCGGGACCTTCAGCCGCGGCCTGGTGACCGAGCCGCTGCTCGGCACCGGCGCCCGTTTCGACACCGCGAAATTCTTCTGGCTCGGCAGCGTTGCCTCCGAGACCAGCCTGTGCGCGGCCTGGTCGACCTCCCCGGTCAAGAGCTGGGACGACATGCTGCATAAGGATTTCGTAGTCGGCGGGACCGGCCAGGGGGCCGATACCGATGTCTTCGCCCCGATGCTCAAGAACATGTTCGGCGCCAAGCTCAAGCTCATTACGGGTTATCCGGGCGGCAACGAGCTCAACGCCGCGCTGGAGAAGGGCGAGATCGACGGCCGTTGCGGCTGGTCCTGGAGCGCCATCAAATCGACCAGCATGGCCTGGGTCACCGACCGCAAGATCCGCATGCTGGTCCAGCTCGGGCTTGCCAAGAGCCCGGATCTCCCCGACGTGCCCTGGGTCATGGATTTCGCCAGGAGCGAGCGCGACCGCCAGATCCTCAAGCTCATCCTGGCGCGCCTGGTCGTGGCCTGGCCGTTCGTGGCCCCGCCGGGCGTGCCGGAGGCGCAAAAAGCGGCGCTGCGGCGCGCCTTCGACGATACCATGCGCGACCCCGGATTCCTGGCCGAGACCGCGCGCAGCGGCTTGAACGTGAGCCCGGTCGGCGGCGCCGAGATCGACGCGCTGATCGCGGAGCTCTACCGGATGCCGAGCGACGTGGTCGACGCCGCCCGTGTGGCCGCCGGCCTGCCGGCGCGATAGGAGTTGTTCAGCCGCAAGAATTGGCGAATGATCCGGCGCAGGCAGGAGCACAACAAGATGACGTCCTCGTTCGTGGAAACCGCCCGCGGGGCGTGCGCACGCCATGTGCGGTGGATCGGCGCATTGGCCATGGGCGCATGCATCGCGGCTTGTGCCGACGGCGCCGCCTTGGCCCAAACCGGCAGCAAGATCCCGGAGCTGACCTCCAACCCGTCGGTCTGGGCCTGGGTGCGGATCAGGGCGGACGGCCGCAACGCCCTGTTCGGCGACGGCTGGCTCGATCCGCCGGCCGGGCTGCGCGGGCCGATCCGGAACGACCCTGCCCATCCGCTGCAGGGCAATCAGGGACGCGGACCCGGCCGGCAGGTGACGCTCGCCTTCGGCAACTACCGGGACCCGATCCTCAAGCCCTGGGCGGCCGCGCAGATGCGGCAATCGAACGAGGAGGTTCTCACCGGCCAGCGCGGCATGCCGTTCCTGGCCACCTCGCGCTGCTATCCGGGCGGCGTCCCCGGGCAGCTCTTGTGGACCACGGAGCGGATGTTCTTCATCCAGCAGCCGAAGATGGTGCATATGGTGTGGGAGCGCGACTCGCTCTCGCGCCGCATCTACATGGCCGACCAGCATTCCGAGAATGTGAAGCCGTCCTGGTTCGGCGAATCCATCGGCCATTACGAGAACGGGGAGCTGGTGGTCGACACCATCGGCTTGTCAACCAAGCTCAGCTTCCTCGACATGTTCCGCACCCCGCACACCGACAAGCTCCATGTCACGGAGCGCTTCAAGCTGACACCGGACGGAAAATTCCTCGAAGCCTTCGTCAAGGTCGAGGACCCCGACACCTTGAACGAGCCCATGTACATGACCACGCGCTGGCGCAAGCAGGAGGGCCCCTGGCAGGAGTTCATCTGCGCCGAGAACAACGGCGACCGCTTCGAGCACAACCTGTTCCCGATCCCGGAGGCGAAGCAGCCGGATTTCTGAAGTACATCCCTATTCGCCGGTCACGGTTGCACGTCGTCAAGGAAGGAAGCGGACGGGACGAAGAACAGGCAGCCAGTGGCAGCGCGGCTGAAGTCGAGCAGGCGGTCGTAATTACCGTGTGGCTTGCCGACGAACATGTTCTCAAGCATCTCTTCGGTTATCGAAGGGGAGCGAGCGTAGCCGATGAAGTATGTGCCGAACTCGCCTTTACCGATCTCACCGAAAGGCATGTTGTCGCGCAGGATGTCGATCTGCTTACCATCCCGGATGACGGTATTCAGCGCATTATGCGCGTAGCTCGGCTTGGTTGCGTCGTCGAGCTCCACATTGGAGAGTTTTTTGCGGCCGATGATCTTCTCCTGTGTCTCGACAGGAAGCTTGTTCCAGGAATCGAGATCGTGGAAGTATTTCTGGGTGGTGACATAGCTTCCACCCGCGAAATCCTGATCCTCAGAGCCGATGAGCACGGCTTCGCTCGCAGCATCGTTTTCTGGATTCTCGGTCCCGTCGACGAAACCGATCAAATCGCGATCGTCGAAATATTTGAAGCCGTGCACCTCGTCGATAACGGTTGAGACTGTGCGGAGGCGTTCCATTATGAGTGTTGCCATTTCGAAACACATATCAATGCGAACGGCACGGATGTGAAAGAGCAGGTCTCCGGGCGTGGAGACAGCGTGATGGACGCCCCTGATTTCCCTGAAAGGATGCAACTCCTTTGGTCGTGGGCCGGGAAAAAGGCGGTCCCATGCAGCAGAGCCCATCCCCAGAACGCAAGAGAGTTGCCCATTGAGGTCCCGGAATCCCACAGTACGACGCAGGCCCGAGAGGTCGGCGCAGAGAGCCTTGATGGCGCTCTTGGCGGCGCTGTCCGGGTTGATGGTCAACACGAGGAAGATAGCGGCCCTTGTGAGGGGCGCGACAACCGGCTGAGCGGTCGGACTGGGCAAGCTGTGTCATCTCCTTGGGCATATGAATTGCATGCAATTCGAGCATAGCCCAACAGAGCTTCAGAGACAAAAGCAAGCGTTGCAATCCCAACCGCCCAAAGGCGTGGGGCTCCCTTACCTGACGGCGTTTCCATCGTTCATGCGGCGACCCCCTGCTCGAGCGCGCCGCCCGCGAGCGTGAAGAAGAAGGTCGCACCGCGATCGACCTCTGCTTCCGCCCATATGTGCCCGCCATGACGGCGGATGATGCGCTCGACGGTGGCAAGCCCGATGCCGGTTCCCTCGAACTCCTCGGCACTGTGCAGGCGCTGGAACACTCCGAAGAGCTTGTCCGCATGGGCCATGTCGAAGCCGGCGCCGTTGCCGCGCACGAAATAGGCGACGCCGCGATTTGACCGGAGGCCGCCGACCTCGATGCGCGGCTCGGCGCGCTTGCCGGAATATTTCCAGGCGTTGCCGATGAGGTTCTGCAGCACGATGGCCATGAGCCTCGCATCGCCCTCGCCGGCGAGGCCGTCGGCGATGGCGAACTCGATCCGCCGCTCCGGCTGCTGCGCCCGAAGGCTCTCCGCCACGGTGCGGGCGATGCCCGTCAGGTCGACCGGCTGGCGCTGGAACTCGCCGCGCGTCACGACCGAGAGCGCAAGCAAATCGTCGATCAGCAGCGCCATCGCCTGCGCCGACTCGCGAATATACCGCAGGTGTTGGCGTCCCTCCTCGTCGAGCTTTTCCCCGTAATCCTCCAGCACGATTAGGCTGAAGCCGTCGACGCTGCGCAGCGGCGTGCGCAGATCGTGCGACACCGAAATGGCACAGGGCTGCACACGGATGAGCAGCCCTGTCGCTTTTGTATGGTCCCCCGCACGGAAGCGAGGCCGATCAGTGCATGTTGAACAAGAAATTGACGCCGACCGTTGCCATTTGGATGTTGTTGCCACTGGATGTGAAGGTGTCGCCGGCCAGGAACGGGGATCCGGCTGGAACAGTGAATGTTCGGCCGTTCAATCCGATGAAGTCATACTCGGCCTTCAGCGTCCAAGTGTTTGCGAAAGCCCATTCGAGGCCTGCGCCGATGAGCCAGCCGTTGATCGTATTGCTGTTGGAGCCGGTGATCGATGCGCCGGTCGCCAAGTTGGTAGCGGTGAACCCGCTGTTGCCGATCCAAGCGCCGCCGCCCTTTGCGTAAAAGAGCAACCGGTCATAGGCCACGCCGAGTCGGCCCGCCAAGGTCGCGATCCACGTATCGTTGGAGGTTATCTGTACGGTGCTCCCTCCAAGACCTGGAACGACAACCCCGGTCGCATTATTGTTGTTCGAGGCCCAATCGACGGTTCCTTCGACGCCAATAACGAAGTTGTTGATTTGGTAGTTGCCGCCGACCTGGCCGCCGGCGATGAAAACGCCGTTGTTGTTGCCGTCGTTGAAGCCCAGGCCGAACAGGCTGTCGGTAAAGTTGTCATGGGCCCAGGCTCCGCCGATATTGCCGCCGATATAGAACCCCGTCCAGCTAAAGGGCGGCGGCGCCATCACCGGCGCCTTGGTGTAGACCGGCGCCGGCTTAAGATCAGCCGCACTTGCAGCCATCGGAATGGTGAGCAAAGCCAGCAGCGCACCGCCGGCACGAAAAGCCGCTCGCATGAGATGTCTCCCCAAATTTGAGTCGCCACGGTTGTAGTTAAAGCCGTGCAAGTTGCCGGAATGTGGCGTAAAAGCTGCAGCCACCGGATGTATGAAGATAATTCCTAACTGTTGCAAAATTGCCACTATGCGGATGATCGAATTCGGCAGTCGACCAGCGATATCCGGGCTGAGGTGGCACTTTGGCTATGCAAGATATCTTTTGCGCAAAGCGCCCGTCTCAACTTTGGGACAATCGAAACGGCCGCGTTGCCGCTTCGTTCACGCGGCGACGCCTTGCTGGAGCGGGCCGCCCGCAAGCGTGAAGAAGAAGGTCGCACCGCGATCGACCTCCGCTTCTGCCCATATGTGCCCGCCATGGCGGCGGATGATGCGCTCGACGGTGGCAAGCCCGATGCCGGTTCCCTCGAACTCCTCGGCGCTGTGCAGGCGCTGGAACACTCCGAAGAGCTTGTCCGCATAGGCCATGTCGAAGCCGGCGCCGTTGTCGCGCACGAAATAGGCAACGCCGCGATTTGACCGGATGGCGCCGACCTCGATGCGCGGCTCGGCGCGCTTGCCGGAATATTTCCAGGCGTTGCCGATGAGGTTCTGCAGCACGATGGCCATGAGCCTCGCATCGCCCTCGCCGGCGAGGCCATCGGCAATGACGAACTCGATCCGCCGCTCCGGCTGCTGCGCCCGAAGGCTCTCCGCCACCGTGCGGGCGATGCCCGTCAGGTCGACCGGCTGGCGCTGGAACTCGCCGCGCGTCACGAGCGAGAGCGCAAGCAAATCGTCGATCAGCAGCGCCATCGCCTGCGCCAACTCGCGAATATACCGCAGGTGCTGTCGTCCCTCCTCGTCGAGCTTTTCGCCGTAATCCTCCAGCACGATCAGGCTGAAGCCGTCGACGCTGCGCAGCGGCGCGCGCAGATCGTGCGACACCGAATACGAGAAGGCTTCGAGCTCCTTGTTGACGGCTTCGAGTTCATGGTTCTTCTGCTCGAGGTCCACCAGCAGCTGCGCCCGCGCCTCCGCCAGCCGCCGCGCCTCGGCCTCGCGCTCGACGATCGCCGCGGTCTGCTTGCGGATGACGGCGGACTTCTTGGCCAGCTCGATGAACACCGCCACTTTCGATCGAAGAACGTTGGCGTCGAGCGGCTTGAACAGGTAGTCCACCGCGCCGATGCCGTAACCACGGATCATCTGCACGTCGGCGGTGTGGGAGGCCGTGAGAAAGATCAGCGGCGTATGTTGGCTCGCCGGACGCTCGCGGATCAATGCCGCCGTCTCATATCCGTCCATTCCCGGCATCTGAACGTCGAGGAGAATGACCGCAAAGTCGCGCGCGAGGATTTGCCGCAGCGCCTCCCTGCCCGAATTCGCCCGCACCAGGTTCTGCCCCAGCCCCCCCAGAATCGCCTCGAGCGCGAGGAGCCCCTCGGGCTGATCGTCCACGAGCAGGATGTCGACCTTCTGGGCTTGTTCTTGGACCTGCGTCAGGTCACCCATGCACTGTTCTCCGTCGCTCCCGGCACAGATCGATGAGGGCCGCAGCCAGCTCGGACAAAGGCACGATCTTGTCGATCTTGGTGGCAGCGATGACCGCAGCCGGCATGGCGGCGGCCTCGGCGCTGGCGGCTTCCTGCACCAGCAGGACGCCGCCGCGCTCCTTGATGCACGCGGAACCTCTGGCGCCGTCATCGTTCGAGCCGGTCAGGATCACGCCAACCACCCCGCGGCCGTGGGTCGCCGCCGCCGACTCGAAAAGAACGTCGATCGAAGGTCGGGCGTGATTGACGGGCGCCTCGGTGGAGAGCGTGAGAAATCCCGGCTCGAGCAACAGGTGATAATCGGCCGGAGCGATGTAGACGTGGCCGGATTCGAGCGGCTCCTTGTCGTTGGGCTCGGAAACCGCAAGCGGCGTTGCCTTGCCCAGGAGCTTCACCAGCGCGTCATCCGCCGACTTTGATCGATGCTGGACAACGACGACGGGCGGCCGGAACGCTCCGGGGAGGCCCGACAACAGGACCCTCATCGCGGTGAGGCCGCCGAGCGAGGTCCCGACCACCACCACGGAGACCCCCATCACGCCACCTTCCGATAGAGCCGTTCGGGCTCGTCGATCGCCGTGTAGGCCGTCTCGTGCGGCGTGAAGCGGAGCGATTCCTTTCGCCCGAGTGCGAGCACTCCGAAGTGGGAAAGACTCTGATGCAGCAGGCCGTGGACGCGTTCCTGCAACGACTTGTTGAAATAGATCATGACGTTGCGGCAGAGAATGACGTTGAACTCGTTGAAGGATCCGTCGGTCACGAGGTTGTGCGGCGCAAAGACGACGTTTTCCCGCAAGGACGGCTTGAACAGCGCATGGTCGTAGCGCGCGGTGTAATACTCGGAGAACGACGTCTTTCCTCCGGCCTTCTGATAGTTCTCGGTGTACTCCTTCATCGCGGCGAGCGGGAACACGCCTTCCTTGGCGCCGCCAAGGACGGCTTCGGACAGGTCGGTGGCGTAGATCCGGCATTTTTCGTAGATGCCTTCCTCCTTGAGGAGGATGGCGAGCGAGAAGACCTCCTCGCCCGAGGAGCATCCCGCGTGCCAGATCCGCACGAAGGGGTAGGTCTCGAGCAGCGGCACGACCGTCCGCCGAAAGGCGAGATAGAAGCTCGGGTCCCTGAACATCGAGGTCACATGGACCGTGAGCGCAAGCAGCAGGCGCTCCATGCAGGCACGCTCGTGCAGCACCCGGTCTTGCAGGCCCGAGATCGTGCTTATGGCCTCGGCCTCCATTCGCGCCACGATTCGCCGCCGGATCGATGTCGACGCGTAGTCGCGAAAGTCGTAGCCATAGTGCTGGAACACGCCCTCCAGCAGCAGCCTGATCTCGACGGCCTCAAGCTCCGGTTCGGCGGCGATCGTTCCCATCGTCGGCGCCCGCCCTACTGATAGAGCCAGACACGCAGCAGCGACAACAGCTGATCGGTGTCAACCGGCTTGGCGACGTAATCCGACGCTCCCGCCTCGATGCACTTCTCGCGGTCGCCTTTCATGGCCTTGGCGGTGAGCGCGATGATCGGAAGATTCTTGAACTTGCCGAGCTTGCGGATCGCCCGCATGGTTTCGTAGCCGTCCATCTCCGGCATCATGATGTCCATGAGAACGGCATCGAGGTCCGCCGTCGTCTTGAGCAGCGCGATCCCGTCCTTGCCGTTCTCCGCGTACATGGACTGGATGCCGTAGCGATCGAGCGCCGTCGTGAGCGCGAAGATGTTGCGGACGTCGTCGTCCACGATCAATACTTTGCGCCCCGCAAGCGTGTCGTCCACCTTGCGCAGCTGCTCGATGACCCGCCGCTTGGGTTCCGGCAGGTTGGCCTCGACCCGGTGGAGGAAGAGCGCGGTCTCGTCGAGGAGCCGTTCCGGGGATTTGACGCCTTTGACCACGATCGCCTCCGCGACGCGGCGAAGCTCGGTCTCTTCCGTCTTCGTCAGCTCCTTGCCGGTGTAGACGATGATGGGCAGCTCGTTGTGCGCGGCGTCCTGCTTGACGCGCTCGATCAGCTCGAAGCCCGTCATGTCGGGCAGCCCCAAGTCGAGCACCACGCAGTCGAACGGGTCGCGGGCGAGCGTTGCGAGCGCCTCCTCGCCGGTCGCAACCGAGGTCGTGTACACATCGCGGTTGCCGATGAGCTCGGCAATGCTCTTGCGCTGCGCCTCGTTGTCCTCGACGACCAAGAGCTTCTTCACGGGTCTTTCGACGAAGGACTTGATGCGGCCGAGCGCCTCGTCGACGGCCTCCTTGCTGGCAGGCTTGTTGAGATAGGCGATGGCGCCCTGCTTGAGGCCGCGCTGCTCGCCCTCCTCGACCGAGATGATATGGACCGGGATGTGGCGCGTCTTGGCATCGTGCTTCAGCCGGTCGAGAACCGTCCAACCGTCCCGATCCGGAAGCTTGAGATCCAAGGTGATGGCGTCGACCGTGAAGTCCTGCACGAGCCGCAGCGCCGTGTCCGCCCGCCCGGCGCACAGTCCCTTGAATCCCCGCTCGCGCGCTATGTCGAGCAGAATCTGCGCGAAGGGCGCATCGTCCTCGACGATCAGCAGCACGCGATCGCCCGGCTCGATGATCTCGCGGTCGTCGGGAACCGCCATCTCCTCCCATTGGGCGATGGCTTGCGCCACCTGCGCCGAGGCGGTCGCGGCCGCGGCCGCCGCCCCTGCGTGCGCACCGCCCGACAGGACCGCGCTGGAGGCAGCGCCGTCGGACTCCAATCTCGCCGCGCGCTCGTCATCGTCCCTGCCCGCGCCGTTTGCCTTTGGCCGCTTGGGCGGCGCCACGTAGGTGGCCGGCAGATAGAGCGTGAAGACGCTGCCTTCGCCCGGCTCGCTCTCCAGGCGAAGCTCGCCGCCCAGCATCTTGGCGATCTCGCGGCTGATGGACAGGCCGAGCCCGGTGCCCCCGTACTTGCGGCTGGTCGTGCCGTCCGCCTGCTGAAACGCCTCGAAGATGATCTGATGCTTGTCCTTGTCGATGCCGATCCCGGTGTCCTTCACGGCGAAGGCGACGACCCGGTCGGCCTCGTTGAGAATCCGTTGATCGTCGCTCCAGCCAGCGGTCGCCGAGCTGATCGTCAGAGTGACGCCGCCACTCTCGGTGAACTTGAAGGCGTTCGCGAGCAGGTTCTTGAGAATCTGCTGCAACCGGCGGCCGTCGGTGCGCATGGCGGACGACAGCTTGCCGTCGAGCTCGATCCCGAAGGCGAGCTTCTTCTGCTCGGCCACCGGGCGGAAGGTCTGCTCGCAGAAGTCGCGAACGCCGGTAAACCGCAGCTCTCCGAGATCGACCGACATCGAGCCTGACTCGATCTTCGAGAGATCGAGGATATCGTTGATGAGAGCGAGCAGATCGGACCCGGAGGAGTGGACCGTCTGCGCGTATTCGAGCTGCTTGTTCGTCAGATTGGCGTCGACGTTGTCGGCGAGCATCTTCGAGAGGATCAGCATGCTGTTGAGCGGCGTCCGCAGCTCGTGCGACATGTTCGCCAGGAACTCGGACTTGTATTTCGAGGTCAGGGTGAGCTGCTCGGCCTTCTCCTGGATGAGCAGGCCGGCGCGCTCGACCTCGCGATTCTTGGTCTCGACCTCCGACTTTTGCTGGGTGAGAAGCTGGGCGCGCTCGGCGAGCTCTTCGTTGGCCTGCTGCAGCTCGCCTTGCTGCTTCTTCAGGAGCTCCTCGGATTCCTTCAGCGTCTTGGCCTGCGATTCCAGCCGCTTGTTGGTCTCGGTGAGCTCCTCCTGCTGGCTCTGCAGCTCCTCGGTCAGCGCCTGCGACTGCTTGAGCAGCTCCTCGGTGCGCATGCCGGCAACGATCGTGTTGAGCACGATGCCGATCGACTCGCTGAGCTGATCGAGGAAGGCGAGCTGGATGTCGGTGAAGCCGTTGAAGGTCGCGAGCTCGACGACCGCCTTCACCTGGCCCTCGAAGACGACCGGCTGCACCACGATGTTCTTGGGGCGCGACTGGCCGAGGCCGGAGGCGATCTGGACGTAGTCCTCCGGCGTATCGGTGACCAGAATGCGCTCGCGCTCAAGCGCGCATTGACCGACCAGGCCCTCGCCCATCCGGAACCGGTTGGAGAGACCCTTGCGATCCCGGTACGCGTATCCGGCCAAGAGCTTGAACGAGTGGCCGTTCGCCTGGACCGGCGCCTCCGCCGTCTGATCGTTCTCGCCGAGATAGAAGGCGCCGACCTGCGCTCCCACGAGCGGGGCGACTTCCGACAGGATGCTCTTGGACACCGCCATGAGATCCCGCTGGCCCTGAAGGAGCCGCGTGAGCTTGGCCAGATTGGTCTTGAGCCAATCCTGATCCGTGCTCCGTTGCGTCGTCTCCTGCAGGTTCTTGATCATCTGGTTGAGGTTGTCCTTGAGGGCCGCGACCTCGCCGGCGGCCGCGACCGTGATCGAGCGCGTGAGATCGCCCTTGGCGACGGCGGTCGACACTTCCGCGATGGCGCGAACCTGGGTGGTCAGGTTCCCGGCCAGCTGGTTGACGTTGTCGGTCAGGTCGCGCCAGATGCCGGCGGCACCGGTCACATTTGCCTGGCCGCCGAGCTTGCCCTCGATGCCGACCTCGCGCGCGACCGAGGTCACCTGATCGGCGAACAGCCCGAGCGTGTCGATCATGTTGTTGATGGTATCGGCGAGCTCGGCGATCTCGCCCCTGGCCTCCAGGACGAGCTTCTTCTTGAGCTCCCCGTTGGCGACGGCGGTCACGATCTTGGCAATGCTGCGCACCTGCGTGGTCAGGTTCGAGGCCATGCCGTTGACGTTGTCGGTCAGCTCCTTCCAGGTGCCGGCCACTCCCTTGACCTGCGCCTGGCCGCCGAGCTTGCCCTCGGTGCCGACCTCGCGTGCCACCCGCGTCACCTCGGAGGCGAAGGCGTTGAGCTGATCGACCATCGTGTTGATGGTGTTCTTGAGCTGAAGGATCTCGCCCTTGACGTCGACCGTGATCTTCTTCGACAGGTCGCCTTGCGCCACCGCGGTGGTGACCTCGGCGATGTTGCGGACCTGCCCGGTCAGGTTCGAGGCCATGAGGTTGACGTTGTCGGTCAAGTCCCTCCAGGTGCCGCCGGCCCCCTTCACGAAGGCCTGGCCGCCGAGCTTGCCCTCGGTGCCGACCTCGCGCGCCACCCGCGTCACCTCGGAAGCGAAGGCATTGAGCTGATCGACCATCGTGTTGACGGTGTTCTTGAGCTGAAGGATCTCGCCCTTGACGTCGACCGTGATCTTCTTCGACAGGTCGCCTTCGGCCACCGCGGTCGTCACCTCGGCGATGTTGCGCACCTGATTGGTCAGGTTGTTGGCCATCAGGTTGACGCTGTCCGTCAAGTCCTTCCAGGTTCCGGCCACCCCCTTGACGTCCGCCTGGCCGCCGAGCTTGCCCTCGGTGCCGACCTCGCGCGCGACCCGCGTCACCTCGGACGCGAAGGCATTGAGCTGGTCCATCATCGTATTGATGGTGTTCTTGAGCTGGAGGATCTCGCCCTTGACGGCGACCGTGATCTTCTTGGACAGGTCGCCGTTCGCCACCGCGGTGGTGACCTCGGCGATGTTGCGCACCTGCGCGGTCAGGTTCGAGCCCATCAGGTTGACGCTGTCGGTCAGGTCCTTCCAGGTTCCGGCGACGCCCTTGACCTGCGCCTGGCCGCCGAGCTTGCCCTCGGTGCCGACCTCGCGCGCCATGCGGGTGACCTCGGAGGCGAACGCATTGAGCTGATCGACCATGGTATTGATGGTGATCTTCAGCTCCAGGATCTCGCCGCGCACATCGACCGTAATGGTCTTGGTGAGGTCGCCGTTGGCGACCGCGGTGGTCACCTCCGCGATGTTGCGCACCTGGCTGGTGAGGTTGTTGGCCATGAGGTTGACGCTGTCGGTCAAATCCTTCCAGGTGCCGGCCACGTCGCGCACGTTGGCCTGGCCGCCGAGCTTGCCCTCGGTGCCGACCTCGCGCGCCACGCGCGTCACCTCCGACGCGAAGCCGTTGAGCTGATCGACCATCGTGTTGATGGTGTTCTTGAGCTCCAGGATCTCGCCCTTGACGTCGACCGTGATCTTGCGCGTGAGGTCGCCTTTGGCGACCGCCGTGGTCACGTCGGCGATGTTGCGGACCTGGCTGGTGATGTTCGACGCCATGAAGTTGACGCTGTCGGTCAGGTCCTTCCAGGTGCCGGCCACCCCGCGCACCACCGCCTGGCCGCCGAGCTTGCCTTCGGTGCCGACCTCGCGCGCCACCCGCGTCACCTCGGAAGCGAAGCCGTTGAGCTGATCGACCATCGTGTTGATGGTGTTCTTCAGCTCCAGGATCTCGCCGCGCACATCGACGGTGATCTTCTTGCCGAGATCGCCGTTGGCGACCGCGGTGGTGACCTGGGCGATGTTGCGCACCTGCGCGGTGAGGTTCGACGCCATTCCGTTCACGCTGTCGGTCAGATCCTTCCAGGTGCCGCCGATCCCGCGCACGACCGCCTGGCCGCCGAGCTTGCCCTCGGTGCCGACCTCGCGGGCGACGCGCGTGACTTCCGAGGCGAACGCGCGCAGCTGGTCGACCATCGTGTTGATGGTGTCCTTGAGCTCCAGGATCTCGCCCTGGACGTCGACCGTGATCTTCTTGGACAGATCGCCGCCGGCGACCGCGGTGGTGACCTCGGCGATGTTGCGCACCTGCGCGGTCAGGTTCGAGGCCATTCCGTTGACGCTGTCGGTCAGGTCCTTCCAGACGCCCGCCACGCCCTTGACGTCGGCCTGGCCGCCGAGCTGTCCCTCGGTGCCGACCTCGCGCGCCACGCGCGTGACCTCCGAGGCGAACGAGCTCAGCTGATCGACCATCGTGTTGATGGTTTTCTTGAGCTCGAAGATCTCGCCATAGACGTCGACCGTGATCTTGCGCGACAGGTCGCCGTTGGCGACCGCGGTGGTGACCTCGGCGATGTTGCGGACCTGGGCGGTGAGGTTCGAGCCCATGAGGTTCACGTTGTCGGTGAGGTCCTTCCACACGCCGGCCACGCCCTTGACCTGCGCCTGGCCGCCGAGCTTGCCTTCGGTGCCGACCTCGCGGGCGACGCGCGTGACTTCCGAGGCGAAGGTGGAGAGCTGGTCCACCATCGTGTTGATGGTGTTCTTGAGCTCCAGGATCTCGCCCTTGACGTCGACCGTGATCTTCTTGGCGAGGTCGCCGGTGGCGATCGCGGTCGCCACCTCCGCGATGTTGCGGACCTGGCCGGTCAGGTTGGAGGCCATCTGGTTGACGCTGTCGGTCAGGTCTTTCCACGTGCCGGCGACGCCCTTGACCTCGGCCTGGCCGCCGAGCTGGCCCTCGGTGCCGACCTCGCGCGCCACGCGCGTGACCTCGCCGGCAAAGGCATTGAGCTGATCGACCATCGTGTTGATGGTGCGCTTGAGCGCCAGCACCTCGCCCTGGACATCGACGGTGATCTTCTTGGTCAGGTCGCCGCTTGCCACCGCGGTCGTGACCTCGGCGATGTTGCGAACCTGCGCGGTCAGGTTCGACGCCATCTGGTTGACGCTGTCCGTCAGGTCCTTCCAGGTGCCGGCCACGCCCTTGACCTGGGCCTGGCCGCCGAGCTTCCCGTCGGTGCCCACCTCTCTGGCCACGCGTGTCACCTCGCCGGCGAACGCGTTGAGCTGATCGACCATCGTGTTGATGGTGTCCTTGAGCTCGAGAATCTCGCCCTTGACGTCGACGGTGATCTTCTTGCCGAGGTCGCCGTTGGCGACCGCGGTCGTGACCTCGGCGATGTTGCGCACCTGCGCGGTCAGGTTCGACGCCATCAGGTTGACGCTGTCGGTGAGGTCCTTCCAGGTCCCGCCGATGCCGGGGACCTCGGCCTGGCCGCCGAGCTTGCCTTCGGTGCCCACCTCGCGCGCCACCCGCGTCACCTCGGAGGAGAATGCGCGCAGCTGATCGACCATCGTGTTGATGGTCTCCTTGAGCTCGAGGATCTCGCCCTTGACGTCGACCGTGATCTTGCGCGTCAGGTCGCCGCGGGCGACCGCGGTCGTGACCTCGGCGATATTGCGGACCTGGCCGGTGAGGTTCGAGGCCATCGAGTTCACGCTGTCGGTCAAGTCCTTCCAGGTGCCTCCGACCCCGAGCACGACCGCCTGGCCGCCGAGCTTGCCTTCGGTCCCGACCTCGCGGGCGACGCGCGTCACCTCCAGCGAGAAGGTGCGCAGCTGATCGACCATCGTGTTGATGGTGTCCTTGAGCTGAAGGATCTCGCCGCGAACGTCGACGGTGATCTTCTTCGACAGGTCGCCGTTGGCGACCGCGGTCGTGACCTCGGTGATGTTGCGGACCTGGCCGGTCAAGTTCGACGCCATGATGTTCACGCTGTCGGTCAGCTCTTTCCAGGTTCCCGAAACGCCCGGAATGGATGCCTGGCCGCCGAGCTTGCCGTCCGTGCCGACCTCGCGCGCGACGCGCGTCACCTCGGAAGCAAAGGTGCCGAGCTGCTCGACCATGCCGTTCACGGTGCGTGCGGTCTGCAGGAAGTCGCCCTTGAGCGGCTCGCCCGCGACCTCGAGCGCGACGGTCTGCCTCAGGTCGCCGCTGGCGACGGCGCCGACGACCCGCGCGATCTCGTTCGTCGGCCGGGCCATGTCCGCGATCAGGTCGTTGACAGCGCTGATCGCAGCGGTCCATCCGCCGGCGGCGCGCGCGAGGGTTCCGCGCTCCTTGGTCTTGCCCTCCTGCCCGACCTCCTTCCTGATGCGCTGAAGCTCGCCGACGAGCTGCGAATTGAGCTCGATGACCTCGTTGAGCGCATCCGAGATCTTGCCCGAGAGACCCGTATTGTCGACCGGCATACGGGCTGAAAAGTCGCCGTTCTTCAGGGCAACGAGGACGCTCAGCAGTTGCTTGGCATCCGGTGCATCGGTGGTGATTGTTTCTGCGCGCATGATTCCCTCTGCGTGGCGCTCTTGCTCGGATGGCGCCGGCTTTTGATCGACTGTGTCTCGACACTTCGCTGGTCTGAAAAACGATTGGACCCCGGGGCCTTCCGGTACGGCGGCACACCAAGGGCCTTGCGCTCGACCGCGAACGAGTGCTGCCTCGCGCCGGCGCCGGCCATTCCAAGCTCACGCGCATTGCGCGAGCCCGGAACATGGCTTGCCAGGTCACAAAGCTTTGGTCCGCCTTGAGCACAACTCCTCCAGCCCGCGGCGGCCACACTAGAGCCGCGCCGAATCGCGGACATCCGTACAAGGACGGAGAGAGCGAGGTACCTTTGCTTGCGCGGTTAGAGAAACCTTGCCTGGAATGGTTAGGTTGGAGGAAACGGAAGAGCGCGTGCTGAATTATCTGCTAATAAGGACCCGGATGCACAAAGCTTTACGCTCTGGCTAGATGAGCACCGGTTCCCGGCACCACCGTGAGCAAACAAAGAGCTCCCCGAAGTCGCCAACACATCCGCCTAATCTGCATGAGCCGAGGCACCGAGGCGCCATGCGAAGGCAGTCGCGATAAGAAATTGAATTTACTTGAGAGGACTCTAAGCGGAAGGCATGGAAAAAGCTTGGTGGTGTCCAGGGGCGGAATCGAATTCTCTTCTATGTTATTGAGTTGGCGTCCATTTCTTCATAAGCGGCTTTCCAGTGGACCCATCAATGTACCGACCGCTTAACTGCCATGCCCATTCCCCTCCGCTCGTTGCGCGCGGACAGCAAGGCGAACGGGCTATGCGGGACTCGGGGCGGGTTAGACGAGCGGGATCCGGTCCTGCATATGGGTTATGCAACGGAACACAGATGTGCACAGGAGGAGCGATTGGTGCGCGCGATCGTCTTCTATCCGATCTTGCCGACTTTCGTTTCCATCAAGGCCCATGCTTCCTCGCCGACGGATTGCCGCCAATTGCGGTAAAAATCGGCGTCCCTCAGTCGTCTGCGAAAGCTCTCGATGTCGACCGTGTTGACCAGCATGCCATGCTGGCGGAGCGTATGTTCCAGGCTGGCATTGGCGGAGCGCACGAAAGCACGCTGCTGGGCAACGTAGGTCTTGGTGCTGCGGACAACAATCTCCTGAATTTGACTTGGTAGCTGCTGCCAAAACTCGTTATTGGCGATCATATTGTAGCCTGCCCATTGGTGGCTCGTCATACTGAGATACTTGCAGACTTCATAAAGTCTGTTCTCCTCCGCGATCACGAGCGGATTCTCCTGGCCGTCGACCTGACCCTCCGCGAGAGCTTGGTACAGTCTGTTAAAGCCCACGATCCGGGGGTCCGCGCCGAGCGCTTTGTAGAACTCGACAAACAATTTACCGCCGGGCGTGCGCATCCGGAAACCTTCAAGATCGGCGGCAGTGCGGATCGGCCTCGATACGGCGGTGATGTGCTTGAAGCCGTTTTCCATGCAGCCGAACGGAATGAGATAGACTTCGGCTCTCGAGAGCCCATCACGCATAAGGTCCCCAAGCTTCCCGTCGGTGAGGGACGTCACCTGTTCGCTGGACGTGAATGCGAAGGGTATGCCCTGGATATCGGCCGACGGATGCGCCTGGCTCAAAATGTTTCCGTTGAGCACGAAGAACTCAAGCTCGCCGGATTGCAACTGCTTGAGGACATCCGGGTCGGCGATAACGGCGCCATTGTTTTGGGGATATACAGTGACGTCCAGTTGACCGCTCGTTTCTTTTCGGACCTCGTCCCACACCCTGGTCAGATAGATATGAAGATGGCTAGTCACCGGTTGTGGATGATATTGGCGCGCCACGAAGTTCCGGGATCGCGCGGGCCGGGACCGAAGTGCTTAGGCTGGCACCAACCAGGCCGGCAACAAAGGAACGACGGCTTGCGACCATATCTGCCTCCACGCGTCCGCTTTCTCGGCACGAAATCAAGTTGGATGGGCGACATTCCCAGATCCCACCGCCACAGGCTTGCTAGCGCCTATCCGGGCGAGACCTGTGACTGAAAAGGCCGCGATCCAAAGTGCCGGACCAAGCAGGCCCGGCCACCAAGGTGCGTATCCGGGGATCAGGACAAACAGAATGAAAGGAATATCGGCGATGCCGACTGCCATCCCGTTGACCCAGAAGCCGAGTCGGTCATTGCGCCAATTCAGCGTGAGTGCGAGCGCGATCGCGGTCGCAGCAAACGCTGTCAAATAAAACGCCGTCTGCATTAGACGCCCTTGAACCATGGTTGCCGGCGAATTCTGTGCCAACTTGTAAACGCCATAGGCTGCGGTGAAGTGCAGCAATCCCCAACACACGTAGAGCGCTGCGCCAAGCTTAGCGGTTGTCTTCTCCATGGTGTCCTCCTGCGAAAGCGACCAGTCCCGGCGGACCACGGTCACACAAACGCCAGTAGGTACGGTCGTGTAGCGACCCCTTTCCAATTCCGCGATCCGAGACTTCAGCCGTGCTATTTCAAGCTGGCCAGGACTCGCTCGGGAAGCATCGGCGTATGATTCAAGCGGACGCCCAAGAGAGCCGCTGCAGCATTGCTGATTGCCGGGGCGACAAGTGGTGTGGCCATCTGTCCCGCGCCCGTCGGCTTGTTGTCCGTGGATAGGACTTTGACGTGAATTTCGGGTACGTCGCTCATTCTCATCACGTGGTAGTCGTAGAAGTTCGATTTTCTGAATCTCGCCATCGCGAACAGTGATCTGCTCCGTCAGGGCAACCCCCATGCCGTAGATCACGCTTCCCTCGACCTGCGCGACAATATTGTCAGGTTGCACAGCGATACCGGGATCGATGGCTACCCAGAAATCGTGAACCCTGATCTGTCCCGATTTCGCGTCGACTGAGATCTCGGCAACTCCCGCGACCTGAGTTCCGGAGTAGTCGATATAAGCCAATCCCAGGCCGCGCCCGGCCCGCTTGCGGCCCCACTGGGCCATATCGGCAACCGTCTCGACCACTTTGCGTGCGCGCGGACTATCCTTCAAGATGGACAGGCGGAATGCGACCGGGTCAATGCCGCGCTTTCGCGCCAGCTCGTCCATGAAAGCTTCCGTGGCGAACTTGTTTGCCGTGAAGCCGATGCCACGCAAAGCCGAAACGCGAATTCCGCTATCCAGCGCAAAGTGCTCCGACAAGCGGTTTGGAATGGAGTAGGTCGTCAATTCCGTTCCTGCCAGCGAGATCATGTCGCGCTCGCCCCAGGGGCCGTAGTAGCGGACTGGGTCCTGGAAAATGCCGACGTTGTCGGTCGCCACGCGATGGTGCCAGGTCGTGAGAGCCCCGGTTGCATCGAATCCGGCCTGGAGATAATGAGCCGACATCGGCCGCAGGCGGCCGTTGTGAATGTCGTCCTCACGGGTCCACATGACTTTGACCGGCAGTCCTGTTTCGTTCGAAAGGAGAAGCGCGCCCAGGACAAAATCCTGGTCTCGCGGGCCACGACGACCGAACGCCCCACCCAGCAGCATCTCGTGAAATCGGACGTTCTCAGGTTTGATCCCGATCGCTGTCGCTGCCGCCGCTACCGCCATTGTCTGACTTTGCGTTCCGCACCAGAGGTCCACCGATTGCCCATCCGACGCAACGCTGGCGACCGCATTTAACGGTTCCATTTGCGCGTGATAGGCATAGTCGCAACGGAATTCGCCGTCGATGACGCTTGCGGAGGCCTTCAAGGAGTTGGCGCCGTCACCTGCTTTGTCCCAGAGGGTGGCCTTGTGATCGATTTCGCCGCGAGCGATCTTGGCGTACTGCTCCAATGCCGTTCCGCTCTCGAACGTCGCGGTCTTCGACGACTTTTGCCACGTGATCTCGACAGCATTTTTGGCGGCGTTCGCGGCCCAAGGCGTCCTCGCCACGACTTCGACGCCGATGGGCAACCGATAGATGCCGACTACATCGGGCATCCCCTTCGCCCCATCCTCGGAGAAGTTTTGGAGCGTGCTGTCGGCCGTCGGCGGATAGATCATGGCTCCGTACACCATGCCGGGCACGTCGACATCGATGCTGTAGCGCGCCGTTCCATTCACTTTGGCTGGCAGCTCGAAGCGCATCACGTCCTTGCCGATCAGCCGGAAATCCGCCGGCTTCTTGAGGTCTTCGGGCGCCACCGCGGGTGGCGTGGCGGGCACCACAAGAAAGGCTGCGATATCGCCGTAGCTCAGCCGCCGATCGGACTTCGAATGCACGACGAAGCTTGGCTCGGTCGTCAGCTCCGAGACCGGAACTCCCAGCCGCCGGGCCGCATCGTCGAGTAGAACCCGGCGGACCTGGGCGCCGAACTGCCTGAGCTCGGTGAAATAACCCATCACGGCGGTGCTTCCCGCGGTGTACATCATGCCGAGAAATCCCGGATTGCCGTAGATGGCGTCGCTCGGCGGGGCGGCCACGATCCGGACCTTGTCCCAATCCGCATCCATTTCCTCGGCCAGGATCAATGGAAGCGAAGTTTTCGATCCTTGGCCCATCTCGCTCGCGGGCGACATGATGGAGATGGTGCCGTCCGCCGATATCGTAACCCAGGGATTGAGCGTCGCGGATTCGGCGGCGTTGGCCGCCGTACTGAGATGGACATCGCGTACCGAAACCAAGCCAGACGCCACACCGAAGCTCAGGCCGGCAGCGCCGATCATGACTTGCCGGCGATTCAAGCCTTGGAAATGGCCAAGAGAATTGTGAAGGGTCATGGCTCAGCCCTCCTGCGAAGCGCGCTCAATGGCACGCAGAATTCGCGGATAGGTGCCGCATCGGCAGATGTGGGCGCTCATGTAGTCCACAATTTCGTCACGTGATGGTTTTGCGTTTCTTGCGAGCAACGCCGCGGCGCTCATGATTTGCCCGGACTGGCAGTACCCGCATTGCGGCACTTGCTCCTTAAGCCACGCCTTCTGCACAGGATGGCTGGAATCGGCGGACAGACCCTCGATCGTCGTGACCGACCGGCCTGAAACTTCGGACAGAAAAGTTTGACAGGAAAAGGCTCTGTCTCCGTCGAGATGAACCATGCAGGCGCCGCACAGGCCAGCCCCGCACCCGAAACGTGTGCCGGGCATTTTGAGATATTCGCGGATGATCCACAGAAGCGGCGTGCCTCCAGGCGCGTCGACAGTGACTTCGCTGCCATTCACTTGGAATTTGACGGTCATTGTGGCCTCCCTGTCAGTGCGGAACACTCCCTACGCCGCTCGAAAATATTGGTCCGGCTCGATCACGCGACCGAGCTCCTTGCGCGCCATGTCGATTGCCTGCTGGCGAACGTCCGCTCCGAAAGCGAGTTTCTCGGCGCGGATAAATGCGATATCCGTAATTCCAATGAACCCCAGGAGCGCTCGAAGGTGAGGCTCCTGTGCGTCCATCGGCTTCGCGGGGCCGTCGCTGTACCAGCCGCCGCGGCTCTGGATGACGATCGCGCGTTTCCCCTGCAGAAGACCTACGGGACCCGCCTCGGTGTAGCGAAACGTCAACCCCGCCCGTAGGACGTAGTCGAACCAGGTCTTCAAGGTGGACGGGATCCCGAAATTGTACATCGGCGCGCCAATGACGAGGGTATCAGCCTCCTCGATTTCGACTATGAGCTTTTTGGAGAGCTCCGCCGCCGCGCCCTGGGCATCATTTGCCGGCGCCGCTCCCCGCAGCGCGGCGGCCGAGTCCGAATTGAGATGTGGAATTGGGTCCCTACCGAGATCGCGCGTGATCAGCTTGAGGGCGGAGTTCTGGGAACGCAGCCGAGTGACGGCGTCCTGCACGAGCTGATTGGAGACTGATGCGGCGCCGAGTGCACTGCTGGTGATGACAAGAACCGTCGACATGATCGTGCTCCGTAACTTCGGTGGTTCGCAGATTTGTTGCTGTTCGATGTTTGGCGACGTCAGGCGGCATGTGAAACGATCGGCACCGCGGGGCCAGTGCCCGCGTCGACTCTGCCGCTCAGAAGCCCATCGACGCTGAACGCACCAGGCCCGACGGCAGCAATATGGAGGAAAACGAAGCTGAACAGGATCGCCGCATCGCCGCCGTTGACAGCCGGGTAGAAGCTGAGCGGGGCATGAACCAACCAGTAGCCGATGGCCATTTCGCCGGATGCGATGAAGGCCGCGAGACGCGTGAACAACCCGGCAATCAACAGCAATCCAGTGACGATCTCCACCACTCCGGCGGTCCCGAAGAGGCTGAGCAGCGGCTGCACGCCCGGTTGGGCGCCTGCAGGAAAACCAATCGTCTTGACGAGCCCATGGCCGAGAAAAAGCGCCCCTGCGGTCACGCGTAGTACCGCGAGGGTAAGGGGCGCGAGCCGCGCTTCAATTGATCTTAGAGATGGCATGACTTTTTCCTCCCGCGTGGATGGCCCAAATCGCGGCCGACGCCGTCTAAATGGCACCCTCCCAATCTGTTGATAATCAGCTGAGTTGTGGCTAAACTATTTCCATATTGGAAACAGTCGTCCGAGCCCGATGGAATGGACAGAATTGATGAATTGCGGGTCCTTATAGCCGTCGCCGACCTCCGGGGATTTGCCCAGGCGGCGCGACGGCTTGGGATTTCGCCGGCCCAAGCCTCGAAACTGATCGCGCGGCTCGAGGACCGGCTCGACACCCGTTTGCTGAACCGCACGACCCGGGATGTGTCGCTCACCGATGCGGGTCGCGCTTTTCAGGCCCGCGCCCGCGTTCTCGTCGAGGAATTCGAGCAGCTTGAGCGATCGGCGCAGGAAACGGCCGCGCCAAGTGGTCTGCTGAAACTGACCGCGCCGGTTTCCTTCGGTGCACAGCTTGGATCTCTGCTGCTCGACTTCGCCAGAGCCTACCCGAACGTCGGTCTGGAGGTTTCGTTCAGCGATCGCATAGTGAATTTGGTCAACGAGGGTTTCGACGCGGCAGTGCGCATCGGCATGCTCCCCGATTCATCCTTGGTTGCGCGCAAGCTCTCGACCGTTCGCGCGGTGACGATCGCATCCCCCGACTATCTCGACGCGCGCGGCACACCACGGACTCCCGGCGAATTACCGCACCATGATGTCATCATAGATTCGAATCGTATCGATCCGGAGGTGTGGGTCTTCGGCAGGGGTGCAAAACGCACGGAACTCAGGGTGAGTGGGAGGCTGCGCTTTGCCAACCCGTATATGTGTGTCGCTGCCGCGCGAGCAGGTTTCGGCATCGCCTGCGAACCCGCTTTCGCTGCGGCAGAAGACTTGCGCAATGGGCGCCTGGTGCCACTGCTGAAGAAATACGAACCGGAGCCGGTCGCCGTTTATGCCGTGTATCCACATGCGCGGCATCTGGCGTCGAAGGTGCGTATATTCATAGACTTTCTCGCCAGCCGCTTCGCCAGCGAACCGGAATGGCACCAGGGTTGGGACTAGCTACGCTCGAGAGAAACGAGAGGCTCAATGACGAGCTGACCACGCACATCCTCATCAAGCTCGCCGAGAACGCGCATTTCGCCATCCTTGTGGACGAATGGCCGATGCTCGAAGCTCTTTGATTCTTTTCATTGGCGGTGCCCAGGGGCGGCCCAGCACACACGAACGAATTCAACGACTTAGCTTGCGGTTGGACAACGAAACCTTCCCACAGATCATTATGCTTTCTGCTGCGAGTGTCCAACCATGAATTGCGTGTCACACTACGAGGCCACCTCCGGCGATGGCGGAAGATCGTCTGTGGTCGTCGCAACCGACGTTATCGGCGCGATCCTGCACCGCCTAATCGTGCGCATGTGGCCGCAGATGCCGACGGCCGCCAAGAAGCGCCTGATCGCGCACGCGTGGTGGCCTTCCAAGTCATCACCAACTGCGCCCCGCGTGGAATGCTCCGCCACCATCGCACCCGTCCGTTTGTACCGAACACTACGGGCGGGATAGCCGTTCAGCCAAGGATTGCGTCCACTCCACCGCCGGCAGTGCCGGACTCGGTCTTGCCGGTGGCGCCTAAACCGCTAAGCTTGCCGTTTCCGGGAGAATCCGGAGCGCTCGATCGATAAGAAGCTCGTCACCCCGGGGAGGCGTTCATGAAGGCAGGCATTTTCATCGCTTTATTGCTGGTGTCGGCTTTGGCCGCCGGCAGCGCGGCTGCGCAACCGGCTCCGTTCAACGCGACAGGCGTGACCTTCGGCCACTGGCATCTCGCTTCCACCCCGGCCAACGTGGAGGCGAACAAGAAGATCTTCTTCGCCATGGGAGGCAGGCTCTTTATGCCGGGCGGAGCCCCAGTGATGATGTTCCCGGGCACCTACATCAACCTCACCCTGAATTCCGGCCCGGGCAGTGGCGAAACGGTGGGCTCGGTCGTGAACCGCGTCGGATTCGCCGTCCCCAATGTCCAGGCGGCGGTCGCGAAATGGAAGGCCGCGGGCGTGCCGGTCTTTCCCGGCGCCAACAACCGCATGGACCAGGCCTTTGTGGTGACGCCGGACGGCCTGCGCATCGAAATCCTCGAGGACAAGGCGCAAACGATGCCGATCCGCAGCGATCAGGTCCACCTCTTCCTCACCGAAGCTGAAATCCCCAAGGCGGAGGCCTGGTACGCGAAGACCTTCGGCGGCATCGCCAACACGCGCGCCAACGAGCCCGTTGTCGAGGTGCCTGGCTCGCAGATCCGGTTCGCCAAGGTGCCAACCGCGCAGGCACCGACCAAAGGGCGCATCCTCGATCACATCGGCTTCGACGTGAATGATCTCCCTGCGTTCGTGCGCAAGATCGAGGCAGAAGGCATCAAGCTCGACCAGCCGTTGCGTACCCCCAATCCCGGCGCGAACAACATCACCTACATCACCGATCCATGGGGCACCCGCATCGAGCTTATCCAGCGGGCGCCGCTGGGACCGGAAGTCACGAACTGAAGTTTCCAGCACAGGGCGCGAGCACTATTCCGTCCGTAGCGACAATGTCGGAGAGCTGAATGGAAGTGTGGGCACGGAAGCCCGATCTACTGTTTGCCAATTCAAGAATTGCGGGGAGCTCAACTAACGTTCGTCAATCAAGTGATGCACCACTGGTTCTAATATAATCGGTCCCTCCCACTTCTCGATTTCACCTTGAACGAATTCTTGTAAATATTCGGGGGGCCGACGCTCAGGCGTCTTGATGGTGGCGCCTGTTACCGAGAGGCGCGGAGCTTAAGCAAAAAGCTGATGGTGCCCAGGGGCGGGCTTGACTGGCTGAACATTGTCAATCGGTTAGGCGAAAGTGGGACACGAGTTTACCCCGTAGAAGTACAACGCTTTTTTCCGCATAATGTCCCACCGCATGGACCGTGACGGGTACTGGCGCATAGGGACGCTCATGGCGCTCTTACCTTGCCAGTAATTGGCATGCCCGGCCAGAGCAGACATATGCTGCCATCCAAAACTCCCTCCCGTACGAAACAACCGGCCACTGCACTGCGCGACCTTTTCGAGCACGTCATCCCGCCATCCCCTCTCCATCAGGCAATCCAAGACGCAGCGAGGGAGGCTGGCTGGTCTCCACCTTGGGAACTCCCCGATCAAACGGCCAGCAGAAAGAAGGCGGGCAAGAGCAGCGGCGCCAGTCGAAAGGGTCGAAAGGAGATACGCAGGTCTCTGCTTACGCTTGCGCGTATGCAATTGAGCCCCGAGCACCGACGTACGCCCTATTCCGACGCTGCATTTGAGGCGCTCCGAACACAGTATGAACATCTTCTGAGTAAAGGTTCAGATGATCCCGATCCCCTCATATCCGGCATCCTCTCAGCATTGTCCGCAACTGACCGCAAGTGGCTAAAGAAGGCAAGCGACGACACATTGAAGAAAGATTTGCAAGCAATCAGGCGCATGCGGGGCGTGACCCGCTGATCCTTTCAGTTTGAGAAACGACTTTGGGTAACGAACATCGTTCGCGCCCAAGACAGTAGCCGACCCTCCCGGCTAAATCCCTCCACCAGCACGCATGCGTCGCTGCTGAGTGAACAGGGATTGACCGCCATGCAAGTGCCTCAACCCATCGAACAGCCTGCCGGCGCCAACATGCCGTCGAAAGACGAACTGCTCCGGCGGGCTAAGGATGCCATCGGAGCCAGTGACCAATCACTGCACGAAGCCGCCGATGCGCTTGGTGATGCACGGGCCCTACACAATGCAAGTCAAGCTGAAATGGCGCGTGCCGTCGGCAAATCCGAGGCGTGGGTCAGTCTGCTCTTGCGGTGGCGTCGGGCTGGCTACCCTGGCGAAAGTCCATTCGGCCCGACGACCAAAGCGGGCCGCCTTAAGCATGATAAAGACCGGCGCGCAGCCGGTGTCTCCAAGCCCGGCAAGCCGCGCAAGACCAATGCAGCAGCCCAGGCCGACACGGCCGATGATGCACAAATGACCGCCGACAAGCGTAAAAATGAGTACGCAATAGAGGAAGACGAGGCCGCAGCTGCTCCCAGCCTTCAAGGATTAACCTCTCGAACCGAGCATCAAGTCGAGGCCGACGATGGAGAGGCACACGCGGGTAAACGCGAGCCCAAATACAAGAGACGAGAAGTCGAGCCCGGACCCGCAGCACCCACCAGCGCCGAGAGATCGACCCACCACGGATCGCCCGCCTGGGCGAAGGACAATCTTCAGTTCGCAATCGACCGCTATTGGCCTCTTTTGGACGACGCGGGCAAGTCGGAAATGAAGGCCTACTTCCTGAAGAAAACCGGAGTGCGGGTGGCCTCATGAGCGACATCATCCGGCTATTGGCCGACTTCCTTCCGCGGCGCGAAGCCGCAGTGGAACCGGATGTTTGCGAACGCACCCTTGATCGCTGGCGGAGGCTGGGTGATCGGCCTCCTGTCACCAAAATTGGCCGCCGGGCCTACTACAGACGCCAGACCTTGCTGGCATGGTTGTGCGCGCGTGAACAGCAGGGGGGCAACGTGAGGAAACCGCGGGCGCTGTCCGCGCGGAGTGACAAAATGCACGTTGACGACGTGCCGCCTGTGTCCGTGAGCGCGGCACCCGGTGACGCATTTCCGAGGGCATGATGATTTGCGCGCTTCATAACTGGTGGGACACGCTTGAAACCTGTCCGGTCTGCGGTACCGCGGCCGCGGTAATGGAGCATGAACCATGCGCCGACACGTCCGCGGGTTCGCCCACAGCCCAGGCAAGAGGCGATGCACCAGGTGATAACCAGACCGAGCGAAAACCCAGGGCGCAGGCACGAGGCCGAAGGCGCGCGCGCCCTCCGAAGGTCCGCGTGCCCCCCGAAATTGGCCACGGCATTGATGCCGGCATCAATGGCGCACCGCATACGCCCTCGGCGAACCCGGTCACGCCGCACACCGACGGCGGACTGCCAAGCGGGGGAATTGACACCGGCATCCTCGCGGCGGTCGCAGGCAAGCAAGAGCAGGCTGGAAGCCCTAATACTGACGTGGCAGGGGCAGAGCACGCTGCGTCGCCCGCTCAGGACGCGATGGACGCCGACGTTGTACTCGATTTCCTAGATGACTTTTTTGGCGGGGACAAGCGCCACCTTGTTGCGATCAAGAAGCGGCCTAACCGGTCGCCCATCATTCGAGCCGGACACTTTGAAGCGGCGGATCGTGTTGGACAGGAAAAGTTTATTACTGAGTTTGGTAGCGCTGGTTTTGATCTGTATTTCAGCCCGAACCCGATCAAGATGACGCTTCATAAAAAGGCCAAGAAGGACGACGTAGCCGAAGCACGGCATCTTTGGATCGATCTGGACCCGCGCCCGGGCGAGCCGCTTGAAGCCGAGCGGACCACCATGCTCACATTGCTCACTACCGACTTGCCTCCTGGCATGCCCCGCCCCAACCGCGTTATCGACAGCGGGCGGGGATTTTGGGGCTACTGGAAGCTGGCAGCGCCCCAGCCCGTTGACGGCAACGGCCCGTTGACCGAAGCGGTCGAAAGCTATGGACGCCGCATCGAGGCCGCCTTCGGGGATCGCTTCGCGGATGGCTGCCGAAATATCGACCGCGTGGCCCGCCTGCCGGGAACCATCAACCGCAAAACCGGCCGGCTCGCCTGCGTTCTGCGCGAGCACAGCCACGACCAACCCCACCAGATCGAGACCTTCCCGCCCAAGGTAGACGAACAAGAAGCAGCACGAGGGACCACGTTCACGGGCTCGGGCAGCTACGAACCTATCGAGCCAGGCGATCCGGCCCTGGCGAACCTCGGCTACAAATGGCGCGACATGCTGACCGACCTGGATTACGCCGCGCCTTATGGTGGTGACCGCTCTCGCGCCGAGATTGCATTCGTGGCCGCTGCCATACGCTCTGGCGTCGACGATCATACGATCGCCCGTTGTTTGATGGATGGACGCCGAGCGTTCGGCGGCAACACCCGTGTATCTGAGCGGCTCCTTGCTCGGATCATGGAAAGGGCGCACCAGTATGCCGACAACCCTGTGCTTGAGCAGATGAACCGGGATTATGCCGCCGGGTTCATCGGCAACAAGTTTCGCATTGCAAAATTTGACCGGTACCCGCGATATCCGCTACAGCGCAAAATCGAGTTCTTGTCGAAGGAGGATTTTGTAAACGGCGTCATCAATCCACGGGCCTCGGTGCCGAAGTTTAATAGCAAGGGCGAACGCGACGGCGAGAAAATGGAGCCGCGCGGGTCCTATTGGCTTGATTTGCCCGGACGCGGCGAGTTCGATGCGGTCACCTTCCAGCCAGGGGCGTCGCCTGTCATCGAGGTTGAGCGCGATGGACGCATCCACCGAACCCTCAACACATATTGCGGGTTTACCGTCGTCGCCGATCACATCGACAGCGCGACAAAGTGCGCCAAGTACTTGGCACATATCCACGACAACATCGCGGGCGAGGATGAACGGCTCTACGTCTATATCCTTGACTGGATGGCCAGCGGGGTTCAGCACCCGGATAATCCTGGCCGCTCGTCATTAAGCCTGCGTGGAGCGCCAGGATGCGGCAAGGGCGTGTTTGCGTTGGGCTATGGTCGCCTCTTTGGCCAGCATTTCTTGCACGCGACGCACAGAGACCATGTTGTTGGTAAGTTCAATGCACATCAAGCGGAGACATGTCTAATCTTTGTGGACGAAGCTCTCTACGCTGACATCAAAGCAGACGCCCAAATTCTTAAGACTATGACTTCTGAAACCACCAAACTGTTGGAGCGCAAGGGCATTGATGCAATCCAGATCGACAACTTCGCTCGCCAGATTTTTGCAACCAACGACGAGCACCCGATCCAGATCGAGCATGATGATCGACGCTATCCAGCCATCTATGTTCGTGATAACAAGGCGTTCGCCGACGAGACCGACGAAATCATTAAGGCCGAAAAGCGCAAAGCGTACTTCACGCCCATCATTGACGAGTTCAAGAATGGAGGAAGCGATGCTTTGCTCGGGTTTCTCTTGGACCGCGATATTCGTAACTTCAACGCGGAGGCCATCCCGGACACGGCCGAGCGACGCCAGCAGAAACTGCAATCAGCATCGGCCGGCGACAAAATGATCATTGAGTTCGCGCAGGATGGCTGGTTGCCGGGGGCCGCCGCAAATCGCCCATGGATCGCGCGAGCGCACGGGGAAGCAGGGGACCCCTATCGAAGGCCCGGACTGTATGATGCCATGAAGACGCGCGGCGGTACCAAGCTTGCCCACATGAGCGATAACGCCCTGTCAGATATTTTGAAGAAGTGGGGATTTAGGAAGAAGTCGCTCGGGGACGGCCGAGCATGGGAAGCGCCCGCGCTGCCGGAACTGCGGAACAAGATTAAGGCCAAGTACCCGGCCATGGAGTTTGATGATCAGACTGAATGGGCCAACGAAGATACCTGTTCCGTGTCACGCGCGCCGGTCGGCGCTCCGCCGCTTGTGCCGGATGCAGGGAGGCCAGAGGAAGCGGATGCAGCGCTGGACACGGTCATCGCTGGCCTCAACGCTACGGACCAGACTGCCAGGGGCGCGCAGATTGACAGCATGGACGAGCCGTCAAACGGGGCCGTCAATGAAGAAACCTCGCGTCCATGCGAGTTTGGACAGCTTTGACTGCGTTGACGTGGGGAAAATCGTATGGCCCGGACCTGGAGCGGGCCGCGAGCGCAGGCCCAAAGGAGCCAGCCCAAGGGAGAGAGCGATCAGCGCTGTTCCTCTTTTTGAATTTTAAACCGTCAAGGTGGTCAAAGTTGTCAATATGCCCTTTTTATAAGGCTTTTCTGATTGACGGCTCTTTCCTTGGTTGACGGCCTTAGCCGTCAACCAAGCTTCGCCCCCGAACGCTGAGACTGAAGTGTGAGCAGCGGGTCGCGCTGGACACCGGTTCATGCGCCAGCGCAAGCGCCGTCACCGTCAAGCGTCACGGCATGACGACGAGAGTTTATTCACCAGCAACCCGTTAGGCCTAAAATGATCAGTGACGGGCGCAAAGCCGTGGAACAGGGGCGGTGCAGCGCTGCAACAGGAGTGAGAGCGATGATCATCAGTGGTGTCGATTTTTTCCAGAGCCCGTGCGGTCGCCGGGCGCACGCTGCCCGCAAGTGGTTTGCTGAGAACGGACCGCCGGACCTGCAACCGCTGCCCCTCGGGTATGGCGAGCGCGAAGCCGTAAGGGGGACGAACCTAGGCCGCCATATCCTCAAGTGGTATGCCCGCTCATTGGCGGGACGGAAGTACGACTTTCAGGAGCATCCGCCTCTTGCAGCTTACGTCAGTGGCGTCCTGTGGGAGGCAGAGCTTCAAGAAGGCGGTTTCGTCAAACTTCCCAATTACCCGCCCGAACAGCTACGAGACCTGAAAAAACGCTTCCCACCGCGAATGCTGAAAGGGATGAGCCCCGGTGCACATTGGCTGCCGCCGAAGGTACACGCGCAGGCGATCGAGCAACTCCGCCGGCTCTCAAGCGTGCCCGGTCACCATTTCATGCGCGAGTAAGCGGAGACAGGCCATGTCTTTCCTTGAAAAACTGGAAGCCGCTCAAGCCACTATGAACGCGTCGAGGGTCGATCATCCATGGCTGCTGCCACTGCAACGCGTGCAAGGTAAAATCGATTACGACGGCGTCGCTCGGGTCAGCACCCAAACTTTGCTCGACATTCTTGAAGTTCCACAACATCGGCGCCGCACCGGCACCTATCGGCTCCTATCAGGGCTTATGGCAGAACTCGGCTGGACCGCCGTGCGCGTTCGCGATCGGACGCGCGGCGGATACTTGGAGCAGGTCCGCGGCTACTGTCGGGATGCCAAGGTGACAGGGTGAGAAGGTTCCGCGCGTCCCAGCGTCACGCCTTGTCACGGTTCAAATGTGACACGTTTTCGCGCGCTCACCCTCCCGCGCTCGCAGCGTGTTCGGGTGTGTCAGCTTCCGCCGGCTGCGGACATCACCGTCCGCTTACGGCGGCCGGTGGGGCGTACGATCAGTGCATTACGAGCAGGACGGGTCAATGCCTTGCCGCTCAATTCATCTTGTTGCTCCATTCGGCAGTTCTACCGCCCGCCCGGCTCGTGCGTGCTGCAACTGTTTGGGTACATCGAAATAGACCGCAATTTTTCGGTTGCCGCACCGCGGGCACCGCAGCCGCCCGTTCAACATTTGGAGGGGCATCAGGCCACCACGCGTCCAGACCAGCGTAGCCATGTCTAGTTGGGCCGTGGTGTCGGGGCACGGCGGCATTCGATCGGCGCGCGTTCCCGGGCCGAACCAAAGGCGTCTCACGCGAACGCGCCAGCCCAGGTTCCACGCCTGCCCCACGGTCATTAGAGCGGATGGTGAACGACGCGGCCAAGCGCAATGCCCTTGGCACTGGCCCGATCCACGGTCCGGTGGACAACCGCTCCGAACTCGTATCGAACCCGTATGGCTGCGGATTGACCCCCACGCCATTGGCGGTTGCAGGATCAAGGAACATGCCCGTAAATTGGCGTTGGGCGCCGATACTGAACCGGGGCACATGAGGGCATTCCACCCTGAGGACATAGCGCGTTCGGCGATCGACGCGCGGCTTGCGGCCTGTGGCTGGCTGGTCCAGTCCCGCGATGAAATGAACCTGTCTGCCGGGACCGGTGTCGCGGTCCGCGAGTTCGCCACCGCTTCCGGCCCGATGGACTACGCCCTGTTCGTGGGTCGCCAGTTCTGCGGCGTGGTGGAGGCCAAGCCGGCCGGCACGACGCTAAGCGGCTTCTCTGAGCAGGCCGCCCGCTACATCGCCGATGCGCCCGACTTCCTCGGCGGCGACCAGCGCCAACGGCGGTTCGAGTACCTCGCGTCCGACACCGAGACCCTGTTCCGCGATCTCGCCGACCCTGAGCCGCGATCGCGCCGCGTTTTCACCTTCCACCGCCCCGAAACCCTGCTGCGGTGGCTGTCCGAGCCCGAGACCTTGCGGGCACGGCTGCGCCGCCTGCCGCCGCTCGGCACCGATGGCCTTCGCCAGTGCCAGATCGAAGCGATCGAGGGGCTTGAACGCTCGCTAGCGCGCGACGACCCCCGCGCGCTCGTCCAGATGACGATGGGCGCGGGCAAGACCTTCGCCGCCTGCACCGCCTCCTACCGTGTACTAGCCCATGCCGGCATGAGGCGCGTGCTATTCCTGGTCGATCGCCGCAACCTCGGCAATCAGACTGCCACCGAATACGCCGCCTACCGTCCACCCGGCACCGGCCGGCTGTTCACCGAACTCTATGGCGTGCAGAAGCTGGGGCCGGCCGGCCTCGACCAGAGTTCAGCGATCGTCATTTCCACCATCCAGCGGGTCTATTCGGTTCTGACCGGAAAAGAACTTGCCGAGGAAGACGAGAACGTGTCCGCCTTCGAGCGGGACGACGATGCTCCCAGGCTTGTCGCCTATAATCCTACAATCCCGATCGAGACCTTCGACCTAATCGTCACCGACGAATGCCACCGCTCGATTTACGGGACGTGGCGGCAGGTCCTCGAATATTTCGACGCGACCATTGTGGGGCTGACAGCCACGCCATCCGTACACACGTTGGGGTTCTTCAACCGCAACCTTGTGGCCGAGTATCCGTACGAGCGGTCGGTGGTTGATGGGGTCAACGTCGGCTACGAAGTGTATCGCATCCGTACCCGCATCGGCGAAGGCGGGTCGAGGGTCCAGAGCGGTTACACCATCCCGGTGCGGGACAAGAGGACACGCGCGGAGCGATACGAAACTCTCGAAGCCGATCTTGTTTATACCGCGCGTGAGCTTGACCGTTCCGTCCTCGCGCCAAACCAAATCCGCACGATCCTCGAAACCTATCGCGATACTCTGCCGACCGAACTGTTTCCGGGTCGCGAATACGTCCCAAAGACGCTGATCTTCGCCAAAGACGATCACCATGCCGAAGAAATCGTGCATGTCGCCCGGGAAGTGTTCGGCCGTGGCAACGACTTTGCCAAGAAGATCACATACAAGATTGACGGCGATCCCGAGCAGTTGATCAAGCAGTTTCGCAACGACTTCAATCCGCGCATAGCTGTCACCGTGGACATGATCGCCACGGGTACCGACGTGAAGCCAATCGAAGTGCTAATCTTCCTGCGCGACGTACGCTCTGAACTCTATTTCGAGCAGATGAAAGGACGTGGTGTCCGTTCCATCGAGCCCACCGACCTTCGCGCTGTGACCCCCGATGCCGAGGCTAAGACGCGGTTCATTCTGATTGATGCCGTGGGTGTCACCGAAAGCCAAAAGGGCATCGCGCCACCGCTCGATCGTAACCGCGTCATCGCCTTCGACAAGCTTGTGGATCAGGTAGCTGCCGGCGACCGTCGCGACGACACGTTGTCAACGCTGGCGGCTCGTCTTGCCGCGCTCGACCAGCGCATCGACCCGGAGACGCGGGCGGACCTTTCCAGGATTTCCAACGGAAGGACGCTGGCCGACCTTGCCAATGCCCTGATCGACGCTATCGACCCGGACAAGCTGGAAACGATAATCCGGCAGAAGCACGGTGCGGATGCATCGGAACAACAGCGCGACGCTGTGTTGGCCACGCTCAAGGAAGATTGCTGCAGGCCCTTCGACACGCCCCAGTTCCGCAGCGCCCTGAAACACGCCAAGGCCGCCGCGGACGTGAAGATCGACACCATATCCATCGATGAAATTATTTCGTCCGGCTACGACGAGGCCCAGGCGCAAACGACGGTCGATCGCTTCAAGGAATTCTTGGAGGCGCACAAGGACACGCTGGTCGCCTTGCAAATCTTCTACGGACGTCCCTACGCCCAGCGCCGGCTGACCTACGAGGCCTTGGAGGAATTGCGCGATGCCCTGCGCCGCCCACCCTGGTTGCTCGAACCGGTCAACATCTGGCGCGCATACAAGCGGCTGGACGACACCCGCGTGCGCGGCAATTCCACGCGCATCCTCACCGATATCGTCATGTTGGTGCGCTATGCGCTGGGGCTGGACGACGTTCTTGAACCATTGCCCTCTAGGGTTGCCGGCAAGTTCAACCTATGGCTGGGCCGTGAGCAACGGGCGGGCCGTGCCTACACGGACGAGCAGTTGGCTTGGCTTACGGCCATCCGCGATCATCTTGCCGTCAATGCCGAAGTTACGGTGAGAGACTTGCAGGACGTGGCTGCTTTCGGCGATAAGGGTGGTCTCGCCCGCGCGCGGGGGCTGTTCGGTGCGCGTCTCAACGAAATTCTGGATGGCCTATCCGACGCGCTGGTTGCGTGATCAGCGCTTGGATAGGCACTTTGCAGCGGTGTTGACAAGGTGACTGGGGGATTGATGTCGATCGAGTTTCACCGCGATGGGCCGTGGGCGATCCCCGACGGATGGGTATGGGCTCAACTTGATCAGGTATGCGACGGTCCTCAGTACGGCTGGACAACAAGGGCCGCCCGGGCTGGGACTGTCAAGCTTCTTAGAACAACCGACATATCGTCTGGCAACTGCGATTGGGCGACCGTTCCATTCTGTGCAGAAGCACCGGCTAATGTTGAACAGTACCTGCTTAGGGACGACGACCTTCTCATTTCGCGCGCAGGGTCAGTCGGAAAAAGCTTTCTAATCAAAACTCCGGAACGATCTGTATTTGCGTCGTACCTTATTCGCTTCAAGCCCAAGGTCGACGCAAGGTACCTGCACTATTTCTTGCAAACCATCGCATACTGGAACCAGATCGCGGAAAAGTCAGCCGGTATCGCAATTCCAAACGTCAACGGTTCGAAGCTTCGCCAAGTAATTTTACCAATTGCTCCTCTCACCGAACAACGCCGCATCGTGGCAAGGATCGATGAACTGTTCACCGAAATCGCGGATGGAGCGACCGCTTTGACCCGTGCCCGCAATGACCTGGATACGTTGCGTCGTTCGCTGCTCAAAGCAGCCGTCACGGGCCAGCTTACGCGCGAATGGCGCGAGCACAACAAGCCAAATGAAACGGGCGCCGAGCTCGTAAATCGATTTCGTAGCGCTCGTCCACACGTTGGCTCAACACTGCGGGGATGGTCTCCAAGTGACAGCGGACGTATACCCGATATTCCGGGCACGTGGGCATGGTGCGCAGTCGAAGAGGCTGGCGAAGTTCAACTAGGGCGCCAACGAGCACCGCAGCATCATGCTGGTGAGAATATGCGCCCTTATCTTCGCGTTGCTAATGTCTTTGAAGGCGCCCTCAATCTTTCCGACGTAAAGCAGATGAACTTCACGCCCAAAGAGTTTGAGACGTTTGCGCTGAAAGCCGGCGACATTCTTCTAAATGAAGGTCAAACGCCCGACCTTCTCGGACGGCCTGCGATCTACAATGATGAGATTGAGGGTTGCTGCTTTCAGAAGACGTTGCTGCGTTTTCGCTCTCAGAGGGGACTTCTGCCGCAGTTCGCATTGATCGTGTTTAGGCACTACATGCGATCAGGTCGCTTCAAACGCGAAGCGCGAATTACAACGAATATGGCTCATCTGACCCAGGTTCGCTTTGTCGTGATGGAGTTCCCTGTTCCACCAACGGCAGAACAGCTTGAAATCGTCCGCCGTTTCCACCTTTTGGACGGCGAAGCGTCTGACCCTTTCGAGCTTGTTGGTTCCCTTACCATCACGCGCCTTCGGCAAGCCGTGCTCAAGGTCGCCTTTGAAGGAGGGCTGGTCCAGCAAGACCCGCGCGACGAGCCGGCTGACATTCTGCTTACTCGACTGAATGAGAGTGCGGCCCAAGCGATCCCTGGATACATTCGTCGCGTGCGGCGTGCGCGTGGCGCTGCTGCCGGAGCCGAGGCATGAATGAAACGAACCTCATTCAAAAGGTCTGGAATTACGCAACAGTTTTGAAAAACGAAGGCGTGCATTACGGCGCCTATATTTCGGAGATATCGTTCCTGCTATTTCTCAAGATGGATGACGAGCGGTCTGAATTAATCGGCGAGCCATCAATGCTGCCGAAGGATTGTCGTTGGAAGGCCATCAAGGACTTGCAGGGGGAGGCGCTCGCGGAAGCTTACGGCAAGGTATTGGAGAAGCTGTCGCGGCAAGACGGGCTGATTGGGGTGATCTTCCTCAAAGCCAAGACTGAAATTGAAGACCCGTCCAAGCTGCGCAGGCTCGTCACGCTTATTGACGGTGAAAAATGGATGGGGCTCAGCGTCGATACCAAGGGTGCTATTTACGAAGGTTTGCTTGAGCGCAACGCGGCGGAAGTCAAAAGCGGCGCCGGCCAGTATTTCACGCCCCGGCCGCTGATCGACGCCATCGTCACCGTCATGGACCCACAACCAGGACAGTTGATCCATGATCCTGCCTGCGGGACGGGCGGCTTCTTACTTTCCGCGTGGGACCACATGAAGCGGCATCCGCTTGCGGCGGATCGGCGCACGCAGGCCAGGATGCGCACGAATTTTTCGGGCATCGATATCGTGCCCGAAGTGGTGCGGCTGTGCGGCATGAACCTCTATCTGCATGGCGCGGCGACCGCTGAAAGCCCCATTGAGCGTGCCGATGCGCTGAACTCCCTCGGATCAGTGCGCTACGATGTGGTTCTGACTAATCCTCCGTTCGGCCGCAAGCAGGGATACAAGATCGTCGGCGATGACGGCGAGATTGAAAGCGAGCGCGAGGAATACAATCGGCCGGATTTCATTAAGACGACCAGCAACAAGCAACTAAACTTCCTTCAACACATCATGTCGGTGTTGAGGGAAAATGGTCGGGCGGCCGTGGTGCTACCGGACAACGTGCTGTTCGAAGGTGCGGGTGCGGAAATTCGCAATCGCCTTCTCGATAACTACGATTTTCACACGTTGCTACGCCTACCCACCGGCATATTCTACAAGCAGGGCGTCAAGGCCAACGTGCTGTTTTTCGATCGCAAGCCGGCGTCCGAAACGCCATGGACAAAAGAGTTTTGGATTTACGATTTTCGAACCAACAAGAGCTTTACCTTGAAAGAACGGCCTTTGAAGCGGGCCGACCTTGACGATTTCGTGTCCTGCTATTCGGCTGCCAACCGGAACAAGCGCGCCGAGACTGAACGCTTCCGCAGGTTCGACTACGAGGCCCTTATCAAGCGGGACAAGATCAACCTCGATATTTTCTGGTTGAAGGATGACAGCCTGGACGACCCGGACCTGCTGCCACCGCCCGACGAGATAGCAGCCGAGATCGTGGAGAGCCTCGAAGCAGCGCTGGACCGCTTCCGCAAGGTCGCGGCTAGCCTCGCCCCTGCGAATGGGGGTGACGGAGGGTGAGTGCGTGCCCATACCGAAAGCGCGCTAACTTGATCCCTAGGCGGGGGCGATCCCGTCCGGGGCCCCTAGTTTTGGTATTAGATGCCAAATTTGGGCAGGGTGCCTACCGGATATAGCTGTGGGTAAACCGCCTCGGCCCGTGACACAACATTTTTGTTGTGTTATGGCCGAGGAATGATCGACGCGGCCATCATTTTGAATGAGCGCGAGGCGAGAAAAGCCCGCGCTGCGCTTGGGCGCATCGACGACCTATTGTCCTCAAACAGCTACGTCTCTGCGGCGCAAGGCGCGTTGCCGACCGATGTACTCGGAATGCACCAAAACGCCCTGCGCGGGTCGCGTAGCGCTCTTACAAGCATGCTGGACGGCTATGAAAAAGCACAGTCCGGCGAGTTCTCAATGGTCGCGGAGAAGTGGCGTTCGGAACCGGGCGTCGTCCTTATCATAGCAAGAATAGCGCGGGGCCTGTCGCAGGCAGACTTGGCTGAGCGACTTGGGATGCGTGAGCAACAAATTCAACGCTATGAGAGCGAGCGTTACCGCTCTATCAGTCTCCAAAACTTCAAGCGAGTGGCGACAGCGTTAAGTGTCGAATTGCAAGCGATCATAGAAGACCAGCAGGCAACCCCCCGGCTCTCAAAACTTGGTATTCCAACCCAGCCCGACATTCCCGACGATCGGCTCAAGATCATTGTTGAGCACGCTAAGCGGTTAGGGTGGTTCGAAATCCCGGCAGGCGCAGCGGAACAACGCAGCGCCGTCCTTGAATACATCAGTGAAAGCCACGCAAGGTTGGGGAGCCCGGGGCTCCTTCGAACAGGTCTTAAATCGCTCGACCTCAAAGATGACGCATTGCTTGCGGTTTGGAGAGCGAGGGTAATACAGTGCGCCGACACGGTCCACGCCGAGGCTCAAACATCCTTTGATCATCTCGACATTACCTGGCTCGCCGACCTTGTGCGTCTCAGTGTGTTGCCCGACGGCCCCGCGCAAGCTCTGCGGTTGGCAAGGCAGAAGGGCATTTCTGTTGTTATCGAGCCCCAACTGACAGGACTAAGACTAGATGGCGCCGCTTTTCTATCCGGAGGCCTGCCGATTATAGGGCTAACGTTGCGAAATGATCGGATCGACAATTTTTGGTACACGCTACTCCATGAGCTAGCCCACGTTTACCTGCACTATCTTGCCGGCTTGGCTGCCGGATTTTTCGACGAGGAAATGGACGGGGAAAAGACTGATGAACTCGAAGTAGAAGCGGATCAATTCGCTTCTTCAACCCTGATACCAGCGGAGGCCTGGCGTTTGTCTCCGGCTCGAATTTCTCGAGGCGCAGGTCCGATAGAGGCCTTTGCGAACCAATTGGGCATACATCCAGCAATCGTATTTGGGAGGGTGCGTAAGGAGCGTCACAACTATTCGATCTTCTCGGATCGAGTTGGGTATGGACGAGTTAAGAAGCAACTCTTATCAACCTAATGGAGGTTGCCCGATGCTCAACATCGGCAGCTGTGTCTATTCGCCGGTTCTCCGCTTGAAACAGGGCGAATACTTAGCGCTCGGACAATTGCCGCGCGAAATTCTCACACGATTGTTTCCGCTTTTTGTCATCCCCCCGCCGACTGAACGCGATCCTGAATTGCAACGTCCGCTCACCCCGTCTGAGTTGGTCTTACTTCCCGGGCGCCGGCTCGGCCGATACTGGCCGTTGCGCCCTTGCATGTTCGACCCCCGCTACTTGTTCAAAAGCCTAGGCGTAGATACGGCCGAGGAATGGTTACCTCAACTCTTTCGAGTAGCGATCGCAGCGCATGCGCGGCCGATACTCGTGAGTGATCTGCGAACCGTCGAGGGCGGCGCCCATAATGCAATTTGTATTGTGGTCCGCGACATGAGCCATGGCCTTGCGCTGAGAGTGACATTGGACGATTTGATCCGAGGCGACCTCCGAAAGCGCATACATGCGGCACTGCTCAAATTGATCCTAAAGCCACAAGAGTGCATTTTAATTTTGGATTTTGGTAATGCCGAAATGTCCAACCCTGATGCGGTCGGCGATATTTTGGTGGCAGAATTCCAAAAGGTAATGGAGTTCGGGCTTTGGGGTCAGGTGATCTGGCACGCGACAAGTTATCCCGAAAAAAATCCAGCTACGTCGGGGCAGCTTGTAGAACTGCCGCGGAATGAGTGGCTGGCATGGAACTGGGCTATTGACCTCGATACTGAATTGCGGAAAAGTTTGATGTACGGCGATTTCGCTGCCGATAGCGCAAAGTTCAATTTTTCCTCGGGCCCCATCGCTCCGATTTCCCACTATCGCTACAGCACACCGCGCCATTGGATCGTGATCCGCGGATCGGCGACAAGGACTGTCAAGGAAGCGATGAAGGAGGTTGCAACACGCCTCGTCACCAGCGTTCACTTTGCGGGGCGCGCTTTTTCGCTCGGAGATAGGTACATTGATGATACGGCGCGCGACAAAGACGGGCCCGGTAACGCGCGCACTTGGCGTCAAGTGAACACGATCCATCATCTAACCCGCGTTGTCACCGACCTCGGACCTCAACGCGGCTATCAAATTATTGAGCGAACGGACATGCCCGAGCCGGAGCAGCTTGATTTGTTCTAGCAAGCAGAGGGATTGCAATTCTCACACTGAGACAAGAGGGTGCATACGCGACGCGGCGCCATTTGTAAGTTCTAGGTTGCCACGGTGCATCGGGGAGCCATTAACAATACATTAAGAGAGTGATTTTTAGGTCCTAGATATTTTCGGAACACGCTTGCTTCGCGCGAGACCACCGCCCTCGTCCAGGTACCCCTAGGGGGTCAACTCCGACACGTCAGCCTCGCATCGTCATGTGCGACGCCGCGATTATGCGGCCGTTTGCAAAACACGGCCACGCTTAGGTGACAGCGAGGCGGCCTGTGAAGCGGGACCTGTATTCGGAAGTTTCAGCGCGCATTGTTGCAGAATTGGAAGCCGGTGCTGCCCCTTGGGTTAAGCCGTGGTCGGCAACAGCCGGGCAGAACGTACCGCAAAATGCCGTGACCAACCGGCCCTATTCGGGCTGCAACGTGATCCTGTTATGGCTCGCACGCAATCGCGGCTGGCCAACGCCGCGGTTCCTCACGTTCAAGCAGGCAATCGACGCCGGCGGGAATGTGCGCAAGGGCGAGCACGGCACCAAGGTCTATTTCGTCAAGCAGTTGCAGATCAAGGACGGCGAAGAAGACAGCTCGCCTCGTCCCGATGATGCGCGAATACACCGTGTTCAACGTCGCCCAATGCGAGAACCTGCCCGATGGCGTCGAACGCGGGGAAGCCAATGCGCGTTCGCAATCCCGATACGCGCGACGCATTGGCCGATGAGTTCTTGCGTTCAACTCGCGCGGATATTCGGGACGGGCATGGTGAGGCGTACTATGTGCCGAGCCACGACTTTATTTCCGTGCCAGCCTTTGAGGCATTTAAGGGCGCGGATCATTTTTACTGCACCGCGTTTCATGAGTTGACGCACTGGACGGGTCACCAGTCGCGCCTCGATCGGGATTTGAAGAACCGTTTCGGCTCGCACGAATACGCGGCTGAGGAACTGATTGCCGAGTTGGGTGCCGCGTTCCTCTGCGCGGAGTTCGGCTTTGACGGCGACGTGCGCAACGCGGGCTACATCGCGACTTGGATTGAGTTGTTGAAGGCTGACAAGCGCGCATTCTTTACGGCGTGCAGTAGGGCTTCCAAGGCCGCCGAGTACCTTCGCGGCTTGGCGCTTGCCGAGCCGGTGGCAAGTCGCAGCGTGAGCGCACCATGCACGGCAGCGATCTCCGGCTCCAAGCGGCGACCCACCTTTGAGCCGCTCTATGACTTTGATCCACGAACGACTGCCAGCATTGAGGTTTTCTACGCGGACCTTGTGCTTGCCCGATCCTTCCAGGCACGCGGTGCAGGTTGGTTCTGGTGGTCGTGCGAGCGAGGCTGCCAGCCCGGTATCCCGCCCGCCGGCCCCTTTGCCACCAGCTATGCCGCGTACCGCGACGCGGTGGGCGGCGGAAGGCAACTGTTCGCAAAACGACTGAACTCCGAACAGTTGGAACCATGACCGTGAGGGTTCCGTGGGAAAAGCGCCTCTCAGGCTAGTAGCGCCGGGCATCGAAAAACGAACAGTCATGCCGAGGCGAGCCAAAAACGCGGACCTGCGCTCCCGTGAATACCTAACCGAGCATGAGATTGAGAGGCTTATGGCCGCGGCGAGGCAGAACCGTTATGGGCATCGGGACGCAACGATGATCCTGATCGGGTTCAGGCACGGGCTGCGGGCTTCGGAGGTCGTTGACCTTCGTTGGGATCAGGTGGATTTCAATCGTGCGGTCCTGCACGTCCGTAGGGTCAAGGGAGGCACCCCGAGCGTGCACCCCTCTGAGCGGATCGGAAATGCGAGCCCTTCGCCGCCTGCACCGCGAGAGCGAGGCCAGCCCCTTCGTGTTCGTAAGCGAGCGGGGCGCCCCGCTCACGACTGCCGGGTTTGCCCGGATGGTGGAGCGGGCAGCAAAGGCGGCCGACCTTGGGCTAAAGGCTCACCCCCATATGCTTCGGCACGCGTGCGGCTACGCCCTCGCCAACGCGGGCCACGATACGCGGGCGATCCAAGCCTATCTTGGCCACCGGAACATCCAACATACTGTCCGGTACACGGAATTGGCTCCTGACCGGTTCAAGCGTTTCTGGAAAGACTGATTTGGGTGAGGAACACCGTTCGATGCCAAGACAACCCGCCAATCGTAGACCACACAAGATCGGCGCGCCGATTACGGCGTGCAGGGTTAAAGAATTGCCCACCGGGGCGGACGGATACCATGAAGCATGGCCCGGAAAACATTCTCCCGCAGTCGCTAGCTCCTCGCGGGCTTTCCCGCGATCAGGCAGCGGCATACATCGGCATTTCCCCTTCTCTGTTCGATATGTTGATCAAGGACGGCCGTATGCCGGGGCCAAAGCGCATCAACTCGCGAGTGGTTTGGGATAGATTGAAGCTTGATGCAGCATTTAGTGCACTGGCCGATACGGATGGCGCCAGCATCGGGGACGAATGGAAAGTGGCCGTCTGAGGAGGCGCCTGCTATGCCGCGAAGGTTACCCCCCGGATGCGTCGAAGACCGTGATCGGCACGGGAACATTCCGCATCTACTGTCGTGCGAAAGGTAGGCCCAAGGTTCGATTGCGCGGCACGCCGTGGAGCCCGGAGTTCATGGCGCAGCCTGGATGCGCCAAGGGCGAGCAGGAGCCGAGTCGCGAGTAAGGCGCGATCGCACTTCCGGGCACGTGGCGATGGCTGTGTGTCCAGTATTTCGCTGGAATGCGCGGACTACGACGGCTCGATGAGCGTACGCAACGCGTCCGCCGGGACATCATCGAGGCACCTTCGACGAACCAATTGCACCCGGTCCCCAGGTTGTTCCGCGATTGCCCCTTACGCGAATGACGGAGCCGATGCCGTCGAAGTGTTGCGCGACCGGAAAATTCAGACGCCCGAAGCCGCCAACGGTCGCCTTAAAGCCATCCGGCAGGTGTTTAAGTGCGGCGTCAAAAAGAAACTCGCGCCAAGTCAACCCGGCGCGGGACGTTGAATACTTCAAGTCGGGCTCAGCGGGTTTCCATACTTGGACGCCGGAAGAAGTGCAGCAATTCGAGGCCCGCCATCCGGTCGGGACCAGAGCAAGGCTGGCCCTAGCCCTGATGTTATTCACGGGACAGCGCCGCTCCGACATCATTCGGTTTGGCAAGCAACACGCGAAAGACGGGAAGCTCAATTTCACTCAATTCAAGGGGCGCAACCGGAAACCGAAACGGCTCACATTGCCGATCCTGCCGGCCCTGCAACGGATCATAGATGCCACGCCTTGCGGTGATCTTACGTTTCTCGTGAACGAATGGGAGCGCCCCTTCACGGACGCAGGCTTCGGTAATTGGTTCCGTGACCGGTGCATTGAAGCCGGCGTCCCCGGCCGCGCTCACGGCTTGCGCAAGGCGGGTGCAACAATCGCAGCCAACAACGGCGCAACCTCCCGACAACTCATGGCGATCTTCGGATGGGATACCTTGAAGGAAGCGGAGCGCTACACGCGCAACGCGGACCAACTAAGACTGGCGCAAAGCGCAATGCACCTGCTTCAAGAGCAAGATGCCGATACTCGTTAAAGTTCAAAAAAGCGAATTATTCCGGCAACGAGAACTCTATGCCCATCATTCTCAAAACGCGGGCTGCAACATTTTCACTTGGTCCCCAACCTCCGGTCAGGTCTTCGACAGGAGTAAGGGCAATTGTTGCAACTCCTATTGTGCCGTTTTCAATCCTTTCCCCGAGAGGTCGGAATACTCGCTGCAGATAGTCGTCAGAGAACATCTCGCCCGGAGCCTCCGGATCATTCCAGAAGCAATAATCAACATCGAAATTTAATATCCAAGGCCTGGGCCCAGTTTCGTCGAGCCAGTACGACACGTTTTCGGGCAACTCCCAAGTCTCTCCGTGTTGAACGCTGTCGTGATTTGGCTCGTCGCCGTCTCTATGGGTGGCGAATATTGCCCGCTTAACGCCTTCGCCGTATCGAGCGAGGTACAGGGATAGATAGTTACCCCAGTTGATCACTGGACTTTTGTTACCATCGCTCATGGCGTCCCAGCTGCAATCCAAATATTGGTCAATTGTCAAAATCGAAAGCGACTGTGGAAGGTGTGCCAACCACTGAGCCAGTCGCGCCGCGCCCGTGTCGAAGTGTCTATCGATGTGTAACAGGGAATGAGGCTTGATCGGATCAATATGTCTAAGCCAACACCACATAGCGGCACGATGGTTGTCCATCACGTAAACGCGGCCACAGCGCCACAAGAAGTTGATATCGAAAATTCCGGAGTGACCACGGCCCCGGAACGGAATGATCCACTCGCCTTTTTGCGTCGCCATGAGCGCCAACCGTAGCCGGAGAACAAATCAGAACATTAGCTGTCCCACCGAATGAACCGGTGGGATTTTTTTGACAAAAAGTCCAAAGAAATCAAATGCGTTTTGAGATGATGGTGCCCAGGGGCGGAATTGAACCACCGACACCTGCATTTTCAGTGCAGTGCTCTACCAACTGAGCTACCTGGGCGCCGAGCCCGAAGGGCGCGCGCCCTGCGGAACGAGCGGTTATAGGGGGCGGATGGCCGGCTGTCCAGAATGCTGGCGTTCGGCGTTTGCCGCGCTTGTAGCCCGGATGGAGGCGCGTAGCGCCGTAATCCGGGAGCCGCCGTTCCCGCATTGCGCCAGCGGGCGGCGCTTCGCGCCGGCCCCGTTGGCTCCATGCGGGCTACAGGGAGCGGCGTTCAAGCCTCGTCGTCCGGTTCGCCGGCGGTGCTGCCGTCCTCGGTCTCCTCCTCCTTGCCCGGCACCACGTAGACGCCCGACAGCCAGCGGTTGAGATCGACGTCGGCGCAGCGCCGGCTGCAGAACGCGCGGAACTCCGGCACGGCCGGCTTGCCGCAGATCGGGCAGCGCCTGGCACGGGGCGCATCGGTGTCCTTGAGAGCGTCCTTTGCCATGTCGGTCAACGAGTCCATTCGCTATAAGTTCTGACCTATGTTCGGCCTGCGCGAGCATCCACTTGCCGCAAGCGCCACCCTTCTCGAACCGTCGGTGGTTACCGGGCCGTCCGCCGGAGTTTATCAACGGGCCGGCCGTAGGCCGGACCCGTTGGCGGGCGATGACGGCGGAGGGTCATCGATCGTCTTCATGGCAGCGTCGCGCGGGCGCTTGCAAGTCTTTGGCGCCGCAGCGTTTTGGGCTCACACCGCGTTGAGCCAACCGAAGCGGATCGGGTAGCCCTCGCCGGCCAAGAGCGTGGTGGTCTCGTAGAGCGGCAGGCCCACCACATTGGTGTAGGAGCCCACGATCTTGACCACGAAGCTGCCCGCGATGCCTTGCACCGCATAACCGCCGGCTTTGCCGCGCCATTCGCCGGACGCGAGATAAGCCTCGATGTCGTCCTCCGAGAGCCGCTTGAAGCGCACCCGGGTCTCGACCAGGCGCTGGCGGAAGGCCTGGTTCGGCGTCACCAGGCAGACCGCGCTGTGGACCCGGTGGTTGCGTCCCGACAGCAGCCGCAGGCATTGCGCGGCCTGATCGAGCAGCTCCGCCTTCGGCAGGATGCGCCGGCCCACCGCCACCACCGTGTCGGCGGAGAGGATGTAGGAACCCTTGAGCTCGTCGTCCATGCGCACCATCTCGAGCGCCGCATCAGCCTTGGCGCGCGCCAGCCGGTTGGCGCAGGCGCGCGGCAGCTCGCCGCGCAGCGGGGTCTCGTCGAGGTCGGCCGGGCGCAAGGCCTCGGGCTCGATGCCGGCCTGGTTGATGAGCGCGAGGCGGCGTGGCGAGCCGGAGGCGAGGACGAGCTTGGGGCGACCGATCATCTTTGTCTGCGTTGCAACAGGACCGAACGAAGCGCGGACCGCGCCCCTGGCCGAAAGGCGTAAATCACTTGCACCAGAAAATCACTTGAACCTGCGCGTCACTTGAACCGGCGAGTCACTTGAACCTGCAAGCTACTTGAACCTGCGAGCTACTTGAACCTGTAGGTGATGCGGCCTTTGCCGAGATCATAGGGCGTCATCTCGACCAGGACCTTGTCGCCGGCCAGCACGCGAATCCGGTTCTTGCGCATGCGGCCGGCGGTATGAGCGATGATTTCGTGTCCGACTTCCAGCTTCACTCGAAAGGTGGCGTTCGGGAGCAGTTCCGTCACGACACCTGGAAACTCCAGCAGCTCTTCCTTCGCCATACGCCGCCCAGCGTCTTGGTCCGGCGCCGTCGGGGATCGAAGCGGTTCCCATGGAGCGCCCAAATCGGCGCGAAACCTAGCGGAAGGTGGTCGCGTTCACAACTGCATTTAACAATACGCGGATGCCTTCGTAGCCCGCATGAAGCGTCAGCGTAATGCGGGAACGGCGCTCCCGGATTACGGCGCTACCGCGCCTCCATCCGGGCTACGTGCCCTACCGGAAGCGCGACCTGATGCGCTCGGTGAGCTGATCGCGCACGTCGCGGTAGGCATCGAGCCGCTGCGCGCGATTGCCCTCGACCGCGGACGGGTCGGCGGTCGGCCAATACTCCACCTCGGCGGCGAGCCGGTGGGTGAGCGCCAGCGCCTTGTGGTGGGCTTCCGGCGCCAGCGTGACGATCAGGTCGAAGTTGAGGCCCTCCAGATCCTCGAGCTCCTCGAAGGTGATCGGCCGGTGGGCGGCGATATCGATGCCGATCTCCGCCATGACGGCGACCGCGAACGGGTCGAGCTCGGCCGCGCGCACGCCCGCCGACGCGATATAGAGCGGGGCGCCGCGCATCCGCCGCAGCAGCGCGGCCGCCATCGGCGAGCGCACCGAGTTGAGACCGCAGGCGAACAGCACGGCCTGCGCGGGCGATGGCGGCGTTGCCTCCCCCATGCCGGCGTCAGCCTTTCCAGTGCAGCACGCAGATCAGCGTGAACAGCCGGCGCGCGGTGTCGAAATCCACCGTCACCTTACGCTTGAGCCGCTCCATCAGGATCTCCGAGCCTTCGTCGTGCAGCGAGCGGCGGCCCATGTCGAGCGCTTCGATGCGCTCCGGGGTCGCGGCGCGGATCGCCTGGTAGTAGCTGTCGCAGACCATGAAGTAGTCCTTCACGATGCGCCGCAGCGCCGACAGCGACATCAGATGCATCATGGCGGGGGTGCCGTCCGCGCGCCTGATGTCGAGCATGAGGCGGTTGCCGGTGATGCCCAGATGCAGCGCAAACGGGCCGCCCTCCTCGCCGACCGGCGCGAAGGTGTTCTGCTCGATGAGATCGTAGATCGCGACCGCGCGCTCGTGCTCGATGTCGGGCCCGGAGCGGCCGATCGATTTCTCGTCGAGCGTCACCGCCACCAGGCGCCGCGACCTGTCGCCCGGCGACTTGTCGGCCGGCGATTTATCGCCCGGCGATCTGTCGCCAGGCGACCTCTCGCCAGATCGTTTGCCGCTGTCGGAGGGGGTCATCGCGGATTGAAGCGCATCGCCACCGAGCGGGCATGCGCGTCGAGGCCCTCGGCCTCGCCGAGCGTGATCGCGGCCGGGCCGAGCGCGCGCAGCTGATCGGGCCCGCATTTGAGGATGGAGGTGCGCTTCATGAAATCGAGCACGCCGAGGCCGGAGGAGAAGCGCGCCGAGCGCGCGGTCGGCAGCACATGGTTGGAGCCGCCCACATAGTCGCCGATCGCCTCCGCCGTATGGGGACCGAGAAAGATCGCGCCGGCATTGCGGATCTTGCCCGCCAGGCGTTCGGGATCCTGTGTCGCGATCTCCAGGTGCTCGGGCGCGATGGCGTCGACCAGCGGCACCGCCTCATCGAGCGCGCCGACCAGGATGATGGCGCCGAAATCGCGCCAGGAGGCGGCCGCGACCGCGCCGCGCGGCAGCGACTTGAGCTGTGCCGCCAGCGCCTCCTCGACCCGCGTCGCCAGAGCCGGATCGTCGGTGATCAGGATCGATTGCGCGCCGGCATCGTGCTCGGCCTGGGCGAGCAGATCGGCGGCGATCCAGTCGGCCTGCCCGCTCGCGTCGGCCAGGATCAGGACCTCGGAGGGTCCGGCGATCATGTCGATGCCGACCCGCCCGAACACCAGCCGCTTGGCCGCCGCCACATAGGCGTTGCCGGGCCCCACGATCTTGGCCACCGCCTGGATGGTCGCGGTCCCATAGGCGAGCGCCGCCACCGCCTGCGCGCCGCCGACCCGATAGACCTCGTCGATGCCGGCGAGCTTGGCGGCGGCGAGCACCAGCGGATTGAGCTTTCCGTCCGGCGCCGGCACCACCATGACGAGGCGCGGCACGCCGGCGACCCGCGCCGGCACCGCATTCATCAGCACCGATGACGGATAGGCCGCGGTGCCGCCCGGCACATAGAGCCCGACCGCTTCGATCGCGGTCCAGCGGTGGCCGAGCTCCACCCCGAGCGCGTCGGTGAAGCGCTCGTCGCGCGGCAGTTGCCGGCGGTGATAGGCCTCGATGCGCTCGCGCGCGAACGCCAGCGCATCGAGCGCGCGGCGGTCGCAGGCAGCGGCCGCGAGCTCGATCTCGTCCGCGCCGATCCGCAGGCCGGCGGCGTCGAGATCGAGGCGGTCGAATTTCCGGGTGAGCTCGATGAGCGCGCGGTCGCCGCGCTCGGCCACATCGCCGAGGATGGCGCGCACCACCGTCTCGACGTCGCTCGCCGCCTCGCGCTTGGTAGCGAGAAAGTCGCGGAAACGCCCGGCAAAGTCAGGGTCGCGCGCGTCGAGGCGGATCGGCATGGCTCTGGCTCAATCTCCGCCCCTCCCCGGTTGGGATTGGGCATCCACGCGACGTTTTTCCCGCCGGGAACCGGCGGCCACTATGTGAGGCGGGCACGGCAGCTGACTCCCGGGATGAGGGGGTTCCCCCCTTCTCCCCCTTGGGGAGAAGGAGTGAGAGGCCGTGCGTCCCTGACAGATGGAGTGTATTCGCCCGCGAAGAATTGTTGAAGACGTCCGCTCCAAGGGGCAGCCCTGAGCAGAAGAAGGTAGTGTCGCGGTTAGCCTCTGGCGTCGAGCACGTCGGCGACATGCGCCGGGCGCATGTCCACGGTCCAGGTCGGCCCGAGATCGGCCAGCTCGGCCTCCAGGCATTCGACCTCGAGCCGCAGGACGCCGCCGCCGGAGAACAGGAGCTTCACCACGCCAGCCGGCGTATCGGCCGGCTCGAACTCCACGGCCAGGAGATTGAGCACGGCGGCCTTGCCGGCCGGATTGACTTGCTTGCACTTGCAGGCCGAGACGCGCTCGAAGCGGAGCGCCGCGCGGCAGCGGCGGAACTCGGGCTTGTCGCCTTCGGCCGAGAGCCAGTCGAACCGGTCGAGACCGATCACCAGCCGCTTCTCCTGCGGGCGCCACAGCACGTCGGCGACCCGCACGGTCGCATCCTGCAAATGGGTGGAGATGATCGCCAGGTCCTCGTCGTCGAGGGCCACGAACTTAAGCGACTGCATGGGTTTCGCCTCCCTGCCGTCATGTTGGATTAGGTATCAGGTAGTTAGGAAATGGCCCGCGCTTGCGCAAGCGCCGGGAGGCCTGTTTCGCGTGCGAAACGGCACCGAAAGCGCGTCGGAAACGCGACCCGCCGGTTGAGTGAAATGGCCGCTAGAACGAGACACAGGCGGCCCGCACCACGATGCCGACCGATTGCTGCCGGAACCGGGTCTTGTAGGCCTGGGCGATCCGGTTCAGCGCATCGACATCGTCGGACTTGCCGGGCAGCACGATCTCGACCAGCTTGCTCGGCTCATGCACGATGGTGTTGTGGGCGGTGTCGCGCCATTCGCCCTTGGCGTCGAGCACGCTCAGGCCATCGGGAAAGCGCGGGCTGATCTCGCGGTCGACGAAGCGCTGCCATTGGGTCTCGCTCACCCCCAGCCGGTCGCCGATCTTGCGCCCGAACAGGAGCTGCGCCACCTCCTGCCGTTTCAGGCCGGCATGGCATTCGTCGGTCTGCGCCCCGGCACCCGAGCAGCCGACGAGAGCGAGAAACACCGCAACCGCCGTGGCGTGGGCAAAGGCGCGGAACGCGCCATGCCCACCACCTGTCCAGTCGCGCATGACCATCACGTCCCCGCCATCCCCCCCGCTACTTCCGGCGTTCAAGCCGGTGAAGGAATTGCCACATCCGCTCATTCCCGCGGACGCGGGAATCCAGACTTTGCCAAATTGCATGGTCGTTCAATGGGGCAAAGGCTGGATCCCCGCGTCCGCGGGGATGAGCGGCGGAGAGGCTCGTCCTTCATCGCTACGAAGACTTCGGCAGTTTACGCCTCACCCCGCGATGCGCTCGATGGCGGCGCCGCAGGCGGACAGCTTGTCCTCCAGCCGCTCGAAACCGCGGTCGAGGTGGTAGACGCGATTGACCATGGTCTCGCCTTCGGCCGCCAGGGCGGCGATGACCAGCGAGACCGAGGCGCGCAGATCGGTCGCCATCACGGGCGCGCCGGTGAGCTTGGCCACGCCCCTCGATGGTGGCGCATTCGCCGTCGAGACGGATACGGGCGCCGAGCCGCACCAGCTCCTGCACATGCATGAAGCGGTTCTCGAAGATGGTCTCGGTGATGTGCGAGGTGCCCTTGGCGCAGCTCATGAGCGCCATCAGCTGGGCCTGCAGGTCGGTCGGGAAGCCCGGGAACGGCGCGGTCACCACCTCGACCGGCGCGATGCCGGCGCCGTTGCGCTTGACCCTGATCCCCGCATTGGTCGCCGACGATCTCGGCCCCGGCCTGCGCCAGCACGTCGAGCCCGGCCTGCAGCAGATCGGCGCGCGCGTTCTCCAACAGCACGTCGCCGCCCGCCATGGCGACCGCCATCGCATAGGTGCCGGTCTCGATGCGGTCGGGCAGGACGCGGTGGCGCGCGCCCGACAGTTTCGGCACGCCCTCGATCACCACCCGCGAGGTGCCGGCGCCGCTGATCCTGGCGCCCATCTGGTTGAGGCAATCGGCGACGTCCTTGACCTCGGGCTCATGGGCGGCATTCTCGATCACGGTGGTGCCGCGGGCGAGCGAGGCCGCCATGATGGCCGTATGGGTGCCGCCGACCGTCACCTTGGGGAAGGCGATCTCGCCGCCCTTGAGGCCGTCCTTGGCGCGCGCGATCACATAGCCGCCGTCGATCTCGATGTCGGCGCCGAGCCGCTCCAGCGCCATGATGAGCAGGTCGACCGGGCGGGTGCCGATGGCGCAGCCGCCCGGCATGGAGACGCGTGGCCTCGCCCATGCGCGCCACCAGGGGGGCGATCACCCAGAAGCTTGCGCGCATCTTCGAGACCAGGTCGTAAGGCGCCGTGGTGTCGACGATGCGGGCGGCCGAGATGTGCAAGGTCTGCCCGTCATAGGGCGTCTCGCCCGGCCGCTTGCCGCCGACCATCACGTCGACGCCGTGATTGCCGAGGATGCGCTGCAGCTGGCCGACATCGGCGAGCCGCGGCACATTGTCGAGGATGAGGGTCTCCTCGGTGAGCAGGCTCGCGATCATCAACGGCAGGGTCGCGTTCTTGGCGCCGGAGATCGGGATCGTGCCGTGAAGCCTGCGGCCGCCTTTGACGCGAATGCGATCCATGCCCCTCTCCTGCTGACGCCCGGCGGGCGCCGGCGGCTCTAGCGGTTTGGTTTGTCGTCGGCAAATCCGGCGGAATCGTGGGGCTCGGCGCCTGGCTGCGAATCGATGTGGATGGCGCCCGCGTCGGCCGTCCCGGCGGCCACGCGCCCTTTGGCCTGGGCCTTGCGGCGCTTGAGGTTTTCCCGCAGCGCCACAGAGAGGCGCCGCCGCCGTCCCGCCGTGCGCGCGGCCTTGCCGCTTCCGCCCGCCTTGCTGCTGTCGCTCATGAAAGGAGATTACGACCGCGGGGCCGGCCAAGGAAAGTCCGGCACCACGCCTGCTTGCACCGGTTCCGGCCTTGTGGCAATGATCGCCCGCCCTTGCGCCTCCATTCACTTCTTGGTCGCCGGCGCGCTGCCGTAGCTCAGTGGTAGAGCACTCCCTTGGTAAGGGAGAGGTCCTCAGTTCAATCCTGAGCGGCAGCACCAGGACATGCCCATTGCCATTCGGGTTTCGTGCTCGCGCCGCCAACACTTTCGAAGGCTGTCGCGGCGTCGCGGTTGATTCAACGCCCCGCGGAGCGCTATGAAAGGCAGCCGCGATTGGGGGGCTATCGCGTCAGCAAACTCCTCATTGCGGACGAGCGGTTTCGCGGCCGGCTTATGCTGGGTCGTTTCGGGGGTTCGTGATGGCAGCCATTCTTATTGTCGAGGACGAGGCCCAGGTCCGCGTCCTCTCGGAATCCTATCTCCAGAACCAGGGTCATGAGACCCTCTCGGCCGCCAACCTCGACGAGGCGTTGGCGCTTCTGGAGGGCGCAAAGGAGATCGACCTCCTGTTCACCGATATCGGCCTGCAGGGCGATATTCAGGCCGGCCTGACCTTGGCGCAACGGGCGACCGAGCGCCGCCCCGAGCTCAAGGTCCTCTACACGACCGGGCTTGCGGTCACGGACGGAATGAAGGCCCTGTTTGTTGAGGACTCGGCTATACTGCCGAAGCCCTACACGATCGATCAGCTGCAAACCATTCTATCCGTCGATTTCGGCATCAAGCCGCAGACGAGCTAGCGCTCGGCTCGTGTTCAGCACGCGTTAAAGTCACAACACTAGTCAGAAGGAGGAATGTAGATATATCGCCAACCGAGCTTGAGCATGCATTTCTTGTAGGCCGGTTGTTCGAGTGTTAGCGGCCTGACAAGTGTTTTGTCACAAATAGCGCTAGCCGTGTAGAATTCGGTAGGTGACTTTCTGGCGGGAATAAAGTTGGCTTGTGCGGTCAGCGTGGCGCCGAGGAGCAGCATAGTGGCCATGACCATGCATTTCATTGTTCAATCCCTTCCGATCGATGCCGCATCTTGAGTTGGACCCTGCGCATGATCTTTTGAGGAGCGCAGCGAGGAAGAGCGACCATGTCGAGGCCTGAGTTGAGTTTACGCTCGCAGTGTTGGAACGGAAACGCAAGCGTCGAGGTCGCCTCACCGGCGCCGACCCGGGCCGACTGATTGCGGCGCCTGCGGATTGCACTCCAACTTTGGGGTTACCCCGGGCGCGTTGACTGCGGATCCGACGCACCACCGAGGAACCTATTCGCAGATCCGCTATTAACTCGTTTAACTCCCCAGGGAGTGCGTCCATGGCCGTCGTTCTGGTGGTCGACGACAAAGAGCAGGTCCGGGTGCTGGCCGAATCCGTTCTGCGCGAGTGCGGGCATCAGACCCTTTCGGCTGCGACCGTCGATCAGGCTTTGGCGCTGATCCGGACCGAGCAGTCGATCGAGCTCATCTTCACCGACATCAACCTTGCGGACGATACGGAAGCCGGGCTGGTGCATCCGGGCCTCGAGCTCGCCCACCAGGCGCTCCGGCTGCGTCCCACGCTGCGCGTGCTCTACACGACCGAGGATGCGGTGACCGACGGGATGAAAGCCCTGTTTGTCGAGGGCAGCGAATTTCTCCCGAAGCCCTACGACGTCAATCAGCTCTCGAGCAAGGTCGCCGAGATGATGCCGGGAGGCAAGTGATGCAACTATGGCCGGGACAAGTGCGGCGACCTGGCGGCGAATGGAGCCAGCTGCGGGGACAGGTGAAAAGGCCGATGTTTCAATGAGTTCCGTCGAATTGGGGAGGCGATGGGTGCTCTGCCGCCGATATCAGACCGATGGAGCCTTTCCAATTTTTCCCGATGCCATGGCATGTTTTTTGCTTTATTTTTCCGGTCGTCACGGATGATTGGTTCACATAATTCATGGGGAGGATTTGCCGCCATGTCGATCAAACAGCGCACTAAAGGCCTGATCTCGCGCCGGAACACACTGAAAGCCGGGCTGGCGCTCGGCGCTGCGTTCACCGGTGGAAGCTTCGGCATCATCGGCCGTGCTTCAGCTGCTCCGATCACGCTCAAGTTCGGCAGCGACAGCCCGATCGGCGCCGCCCACACCAAGTCAGCGGTGGTGTTCAAGGACCTGGTCGAACGCGGCACCTCGGGGCGCGTGGAGGTCGCCATCTTTCCGGACGGACAGCTCGGCAGCAACGGGCCGATGACCAACTCGATCAAGGCCGGAACCCTTGATGCGGTGGTCACCGACGTCACCTATATCAGCACCGCGGTTCCACAGGCTGACGTCTTCAACCTGCCCTTCCTCTATACCGACACCCAACAGGTGTTGCGCTTCGCCAACGGACCGATGAGCGCGACGCTCAAGCCGAAAATCGACCAGGCCTTCGCCTGCGAGGTTCTGGGCTTTGCCACCGACGGCTCGCGCAACCTTTGGAACAGCAAGCGTCCGATCCGCACGCCCGGCAACATCGAAGGGCTCAAGTGGGGCGTGCAGCCGAGCAAGATTCAGCGCGACACGATCCTGGCGTTTGGCGGCATCCCGACGGTCGTGCCTTTCGACCAGCTGTATTCCGCGCTGCAGACGGGCCTGGTCGACGGCAGCGACAAAGCCTTCGCCGACATGATCGAGATCAAGTTCTATCAGGTGACCAAATATCTTACGCTCACCCGCCACTACAGCATCGTCAATGTGCTGATCGTGTCGAAGAAGCTCATGGACAAGCTGACGCCCGAGGATCGCGAGGTGGTCCGCGCCGCCGGCAAGCCCGCGGTCGACGCCCAGGTCGCCGAGATCCTCAGCGGCGAGAAGGCGGCGATCGCCTTTCTGCAGGAGAAGGGAATCCAGATATTTGAAATGGAAGACCCCAAGGCCTTTTCGGCCAAGATGGAGGCCGTCTACAAGGAAGCCGCCGACCGGGTCGGGGCCGACATCCTCGCCCAGGCACGCAATTTCTCGTGAGGGCGAGTTCTCCTGAGCGGCGGGCGTAACGCCCGCCGACCATAAGCCCGCTCAGTAGACTGAGCGTGCTCTACACGACCGAGGAGGTGGTGACCGACGGGATGAAAGCCCTGTTTGTCGACGGCAGCGAATTTCTCGCCAAGCCCTGCGACGTCAATCAGCTCTTGAGCAAGTCGCCGAGATGCTGCCGGAAAGCCAGTGATGGGAATCTCGACGCTTGTTTCGCATTTTCCAACTTGTCCCGGCCGGGACAACTGTGGATCGGTCGACGACAAATGCGAAATAGGCTTCACGGTCCCAGCGATACGCTAGGTACAAGCGCAAATGCCAGGCTGAAATAGCTGTTGCCGACTAGCGCAGCGGCGCCAACCGCTCCAGAACTTTCTGGAGCGGTTGGCGCCGATTGAGTGAGGAAGCTAACCTTTCGCGCGGCTTGGCGCTGCGACCTGCCGGCACTCTCCGCTCTTATTTGCACGGCACCGGCGTGCCACCTGCCTTGACGATTGTCGCCGATTGGCTCAGGCAATCCGCGAGCGCTTTATTATAAGTGTCAGGCGCCTGAACTTGTGCGGTCGTTGCAGTCGTTACAGCCGCTGCCGCAGTGTTCTTAGCCGCAATAGCCGTATTTTGTGCGGCGAGCGCCGTACTCGCATTCCCGGCAGCGGTTCCAACGCCGCCAATAGCCGTCGCCAGAGTACTCGCTGCATGGTAACCAATAGTATCAATCGTCCCATCCGCGTTCAGTTTTGCGTTTAGCGTAGCGTTTTCGAAGGGACCGCTCTTCTCCGTTAACATCAACACGCGCCCGAACTGAGGGATCCTCAGGGCCATGCGCGGCGGATTGTCGGTCGTGGTCTCGACAAGTTCGTTATCGGCTTGGACCGCCGCGCCAGCCACGCAGCCTGGATCAACTTCTCGACAAATCCGGAGCGTAGCGGCTGCAGGATCACGGATGACCAAGCCGTTTAATGGCTGCAAAGATGTCGGGTAGCCACCATCGTCGATTTCTGGCTCCATTGGCCGGTCCATCGAACTTTTTAAGACCGCAAGCGCAACAAGGAAAGGTGACCTCAATTTGTACCGAGCGTCAGTAGTTGGAATGCCGCGCGTATTTAGCCAAGTCTGACCGCTTTCGGAGAACCATTTTTCAACGATCGAACGCAAACCGATTTCCTTCTCGATCAGCACATACTGGTCAGAATCGATATTGGTGTCTCTGCGGCTCGGAATCCATTTGTAGCTGAACGACCGAGTCAGCGTTTTTGTCTCCTTATCTATCTTAGCCTGGATTGCCTGGATCGCTTGAGTTTGCGCGGCCACTTCTGAAGCCCCCGTCGCTGGATTATCTGTTATTTTCTTCTTATCCGCTTTGTCCTTGGCAATGTTTTTGAGAGTCTCATTGACCCCTTTTGTCAAATATTTACTACAGTCATCGGGGGGAAAACGCTGTAGCAGTTCTGCTGCGAGAGGGCTTGGCGCCTCCGTAGGAGGCCCGATATTGTGCAGGGTAACGGCGCCGCCAATCTGGACAGCGGCTCCGATGGCAGCAACCATGTCCGGTCCAGCTTGATCATTTATGGTGTTATTGAAGCTCTGAAGGGTTCCGCTCGCGTTGTTTGTAACGGAGAAATTAATTTCCTTCATCCAACTTCGTGATTTTTCGTATGAAATATAATAGTGGTAATCGGGGTCCGGCTCCGTCGACGCCACAGGCGTCAATGACGCTGACGAATCTACGTTTATCTGATAAGTCGTTTTTGTTTTATCAGTGAACTTGGTCTCACAAGAATTGAGTGCAACCGTCAGCGATAACGTAATTGCGGTACGAGGAAGATAATATGACATACCCCCGACGAGCGGCGCGTTGTCGTTTGTCCTCAGCTGATAAACTTCTAGGTCGGCGCAGCCGAAGAGCGATAAAGCAACGAACAACGTGCACACCGTCACAGCGCTACGCATACCACCCCTCCCTCGCAAGACTTTCGCCTGCGTACGACCCATGGTAGAGTAGCTTGGACCGCGGGAAATGGCAACGATGTTGCGGCCAACCGGCAAGATCGTAAGTGTTACAAAAGCGGCTAAGAGAAAAGAGCCCTAAAAAGAGTAATGATCTCACAAGGAAAGTTGCATGCTTGCAGTAATTTGGCTTCTGCTCATTGTTGAGACTGGACCTCCGGTGCACGTGGGAAATTTCCCTGACTTGCCGTCATGTCAGGATGCCGCCGCGAAACATATGGTGGTCGGGAAGCCGGGGATTGGCGACCCTACGACCTTCGTATGCGTTCAAGCAAACCGCGGCGAAAAAAGTGATCCGGGGCCGCCTTAGTAGCTTCTAATCCTTTCGATGCTCGAAGCCGCGAACACGATCACCCACCGCTCGAAGGCCGTTCGGTTGTCGGGCAGGCACCACATCGACTGGCCTTTTTTGAAGGCCGTCAGCGCGTTATGAGACGATGGCAAGCTTGTCGTTGGCTCATAGCGCGTGTGGGCCACCCGAGTTCAGCATGTGGTTAGCCTCTGCGGGCGGATCACAAAATCCCCCGCAAATCGCGATGACACAAGCAAGCAGCGAGGAGGCTAACCCAGATAGGTCAGTAATCTTGACATAACTGCCCCCGTTGCCGCAGTCGCGCCGACGCTTGGCTCGACCGCCGGCGACGATCAAAGACCCGCGATGTAATGCGCGATGGCCTCACGATCGCTGGCCGGAAGCTCGGACATGATCTTGACCATGTCCATGTTGTTGCTGCGCTTGCCGTCGGCAAAGTCGTTCATCTGCTTGATCAGGTATTCGTAGCTTTGGCCTGCCAGCCGCGGCGCCGGCAGCCCGCCGACGAAATTCGGCTGATGGCAGATCTGGCAGACGGCGATCCCGTTGGGCGGCGATCCGGCCGCGGCGGCCGGGTGCCCGGCCGGCCAGGGCTTGCCGGCGAAATAGGCCGCCGCCGGGCGCATCTCCTCCTGGGTGAGGGTCTTGGCCATGGCCGCCATGATCGCGTTGTCGCGGTCGCCGGTCCGGTAGTCATGCAGCTGCTTGACCAGGAAGTACTGCTGCTGGCCCCAGATGATCGGAATGGTCTTCGGATCGCTGGGCACGCCGTTTTGGCCGTGACACGCGCCGCAGACCTGCACCTTGGCCTCGATGTCGTCGGCGGCTCTCGCCGGCCCGGCCAGCGCGGCGGCAGCAATGAAAACGCCGAGAACAGTCGCAATGCGGTTGTTGAGCATGGCCATACATCATGTTCGGGGTCGGCGTCCCCCCGGGAACGCCTCAGGACCGCTCCAAGACATGCCGCAATCGGGCCGGCAGCGCAAGCACCCTGCCCTCCGGCTAGTCTGGCCAGCGGCTTGGTGAAGGCGCGCAGGTTGTCGATGATCCCTCCGGGGCTCGACCCCAAGTGGAAATCCGGTCCTGACTTGTCGAGGCAGGGCGACCGCGATACTGCCAGGTGGCGCGATTTCATCGCGGCGGCGAATATCAGGGAGCGGTGATCCCTCGAGGCGGAGAAGCGACACCAAAAAGATGACTAGGCCCAACATCCTCCTCTTCATCACCGACCAGCACCGGGCGGACTATCTCGGCTGCTCCGGCCACGCGGTGCTCAGGACGCCGCACATCGACTCGATCGCGGCGCGCGGCACCTTGTTCGAGCGCTTCTACGTGGCGACGCCGGTCTGCATGCCCAACCGCTCGACCTTGATGACCGGGCGCATGCCCTCGTTGCACGGCGTGCGCAGCAACGGCGCGCCGCTGTCGCTTCTATCAAACACTTTCGTCGATGCGCTGCGCGCGGCCGGCTATGCGACCGCGCTGGTCGGCAAGAGCCATCTGCAGAACTTCGGACCCCATCCCCCCGTCCTCCGGCGCCCGCCGCCGCGGCCGGGCGAGCAGGTGCTCGACTCAAGCTTTGCGGAAGCCAGAAAGCCGATCGCGGGCGACGGCCCCTATGACCAGGAGCATCCCAAGCGCTGGGAGGCCGGCCGCGATTTCACAATGCAGCTCCCGTTCTATGGCTTCGAGCATGTCGATCTGTGCACGTTGCACGGCGACCAGGTCGGTGGGCACTATTACGTCTGGCTCAAGTCGCGGCGAGCCGACGCCGATGCGCTGCGCGACCCCAAGAACCAGCTGCCGCACGACTATGTCTGCCCGCAGGCCGTCCGCACCCCCATTCCGGAGGAGCTCTATCCGACCGCCTACATCGCCGACAAAAGCTGCGAGTGGCTCGGCCGTTATGCCGCCGGCGATCGCGACAAGCCGTTCTTCCTGATGACGTCGTTTCCCGACCCGCACCATCCGTTCACGCCGCCCGGCCGTTATTGGTCGATGTACGATCCGCGCGACATGGCGCTGCCGTCGAGCTTTCGGCCCGGCAATCGGCCGCTCGCGCGCCCGGTGGCCTGGGCGCTGGCGCAGCGGCAGCGCGGCGAGGCCGACACCGCCGGCCAGGCCGCCTTCGCGGTCGACGGGCGCGAAGCGCGCGAGGCGATGGCGCTCTCCTGCGGCATGATCGCGATGATCGACGATGCCATCGGGCGCGTGCTCGGCTCCCTTGCGGCCAGCGGATTGGCGGACGACACCGTCGTCATCTTCACCACCGATCATGGTGACTTCCTCGGCGACCACCAACTGCTCCTGAAAGGTCCGGCACATTACGAGGGCATCACCCATGTGCCGTTCATCTGGGCGGAGCCGGGCGCGCAGGCCGCGCACCGCACCGACGTGCTGGCCGGCACGCTCGATATCGCCGCCACCATCCTCGATCGCGCCAAGGTCGAGCCCTACAACGGCCTCCAAGGCGTGAGCCTCTGGCCGGTTATTGAGGGTTCGAATAGCGTCGCGCGCGACTCCCTGGTGATCGAGGACGACCAGCAGCGCGCGGTGTTCGGCCTGCCGCCGGCATCGCGGCTGCGCACTCTGGTCACCGCCCGCTGGCGCATGACCATCGTCCAAGGCGATTCCTACGGAGAGCTCTACGACCTGCAGAACGATCCGCACGAATTGGACAATCTGTTCGAGGACGTTGCACATCGCGGCGTGCGCGCCGAGCTGATGGAGAAGCTCGCCTACCGCGAGATGGAGCTCGCCGACCGCAGCCCCCTGCCGACCGGCCGCGCTTGAACAGAAATGTGCAGTAGGGTGGGCTAAGGCGGCCGAGGCCCTGCGGCTTTGGCGCGACGCACCTTCCGCCGTGCCCACGCGGACGAGTTCGCAGGTCCTTCGAAGCTGCGCGTGGGCACGGCGGAAACCGCGCCCGTGAACAGATCGAAACTCCGGGGCCGCCTTTGCCCACCCTACAGACTGCTGATCTCAACGCTTGCTCTTGGCTGGCGGCTTTTTGGCCGGCGACTTCCGGGCCGGCAGTTGGTGGACCGAGGCGCCCTGCCCGGCGCTTTGCCGCAGCGCGGTCCTGAGATCGGTCGGCCGGCCGTGCTTGCGCAACAGGTCGCGGAACGCCTCGTCGGCGAGCTCCTGGAAATCCATCATGCGGTCGCGCGCCAGCAGGTCGAGCGCCTGCCATGTCTCCGCGTCAAACTGGACCCGCTTGCCCGGCATTGCGCTTGGCCGTCCGTTCGTGGTGGGCGTGGAGGAATTGCGCCAGCTGCTCGCGCAGGCTTTCGTCCTGCTCGGTCTTGTGGCCCCGCACCACCGCCTGCTCGAACAGGCGGTGCTGGATTTCCTGCGGCAGCTCGCTCCACAGATCGAGCGCCGCGCACCCGAGCGCCGTTGCGAACCGCTCGCTATTTTGGTCCTCGGTCATGGCTCCAACAAGAGCGCTTCGGCCTGCCGCCGTCAACCCTGACCCCGGCACGACCATTGCGCGATTTGCCGGCAATCGTAGGGCGCAATCGCTTTATTGCGCCGCTCTGCCAAGCCGGTCACGCTCAATCCAATGGAGTACCAAGCTGAATCGCCAATTGGCGCAATAAAGCGATTGCGCCCTACGGGCTTGGCATATTGTTCATGGGCCGTTCTAATGCGGCGGACGAATCATCCGGGGGCTGCGATGGCCGCGAGGGCCGATTTCCAGACGGGAGCTTCGCTTGCGGCGAGCGGAGGCAAAGCCTCGCCCCGGCCTCGCGCATGACCGCCGCCTATCTCGACCGGCTCAATCCCGAGCAGCGGCGTGCCGTCGAATACGGCGAGCCGGAGCTTCTGGCGGCCGGTCCGCTCTTGATCATCGCCGGCGCCGGTTCGGGCAAGACCAACACGCTCGCCCATCGGGTCGCGCATCTCATAGTCAACGGCGTCGATCCGCGCCGCATGCTGCTGCTGACATTCTCGCGCCGCGCCGCCGCCGAGATGATGCGCCGCGTGGAGCGCATCGCCGCCGCCGTGCAGCGCGAGAAAGCCGTTCCCCTATCGCAGCTGTCATGGGCCGGCACGTTTCACGGAATCGGCGCGCGGCTGTTGCGCGAATACGCGCAAGCCATCGGGCTCGAGCGCGCCTTCACCATCCACGACCGCGAGGATTCCACCGACCTCATGAATCTGGTTCGCCACGATCTCGGGCTGTCCAAGACCCAGCAGCGCTTCCCGGCCAAGGGCACCTGCCTCGCCATCTATTCGCGCGCCGTCAATGCGCAGGCGCCGCTCGACGAGGTGCTGGGAGCGAGCTTTCCCTGGTGCGCGCCATGGGAGGCCGAGCTGCGGCAGCTCTTCGCCAGCTATGTGGAGGCCAAGCAGCATCAATGCGTGCTCGATTACGACGATCTGCTGCTCTACTGGTCGCACATGATGGCGGAAACCACGATCGCGGCCGACGTCGCCGGCCGCTTCGATCATGTGCTGGTCGACGAATATCAGGACACCAACCGGCTGCAGGCCGCGATCCTGCTGGCGCTCAAGCCGAACGGCCAAGGCCTCACCGTGGTGGGCGACGATGCGCAATCGATCTATTCGTTTCGCGCCGCCACGGTACGCAACATCCTGGACTTCCCGGGACACTTCAGTCCGCGCGCCGAAATCATCACGCTCGAGCGCAACTACCGCTCGACGCAGCCGATCCTGGCCGCCGCCAACGCCGTGATCGAGCTCGCCGATGAACGCTTCACCAAGAACCTGTGGTCGGAGCGCGTCTCAAGCGAACGTCCGTATCTGGTGAGCGTCGCGGACGAAGCCGCGCAGGCGCGTTTTGTGGTCGAGACGGTGCTGGAGAACCGCGAAGCCGGCCAGGCCTTGAAGACGCAGGCCGTGCTGTTCCGCGCCTCCCATCACAGCGGCGCGCTCGAGGTCGAGCTGACGCGGCGCAACATCCCGTTCGTCAAGTTCGGCGGCCTCAAGTTCCTGGAAGCCGCCCATATCAAGGACGTGCTGGCCTTCCTGCGCTGGGCCGAGAACCCGCGCGACCGGATGGCGGGCTTCCGCGTGATCCAGCTGATGCCGGGCGCCGGCCCGGCGACCGCGGCCCGCCTCCTGGACGGCATGGCGCAGGCGGACCCGCTGGGCGTCATGGAGAAATTCAAGGCCCCGCCGGCTGCAGCGCAGGCTTGGCCGGCCTTTGTCGAGGCGGTCCGCCTGCTGCACGGCCGCGCCGCACTGTGGCCTTCGGAGCTCGAGCTCGTGCTGCGATGGTATGCCCCGCATCTGGAGCGCATTCACGACGACGCCATGGTGCGGCAGGCCGACCTGCAGCAGCTCGCGCAGATTGCCGCGGGCTATTCCAGCCGCGAGCGCTTCCTGACCGAGCTCACGCTCGATCCACCGGGCGCCACCAGCGACGAAGCCGGCGCACCGCTTCTGGACGAGGACTATCTCATCCTCTCCACCATCCATTCCGCCAAGGGACAGGAATGGAAGTCGGTGTTCGTGCTCAATACCGTGGACGGCTGCCTGCCCTCCGACCTCGCCACCGGCACCAGCGCCGAGATCGAGGAGGAGCGCCGCCTCCTCTACGTCGCCATGACGCGCGCCAAGGACCGGCTCCATCTGATCGTGCCGCAGCGCTTCTTCACCCATCAGCAGCGGCACAACGGCGACCGTCACGTCTATGCCGCGCGCACGCGCTTCATCCCGGCCGAGATCCTGCGCCACTTCGGCTGCTGCACCTGGCCGCGCGCCTGCCCGCGGCCGGGCGGCGAGACCGCACCCGCGCGCGAGCCGGTCGATATCCGGGCGCGGCTGCGCCGCATGTGGGGCTGAAGACAGCGGACAGCCGGGCCGAACTTCACTGGCAATTGCTTGCTGCTTGCTGCATATTCGGGACATGAGCGGATTCGAGCCGAGCGACTATTCGGTCGTGGTGAAGAACCGGGGAAATCCTCCGGACCCCTGGCGATGGGAGATCTATCGCGCCGGAAGATCGAGCGCGATCAAGCAATCGTCGGTCTATTTTCCCACCATGGCGATGGCCACCCGGGCAGGCAAAGAGGCCCTCAAGGGCCTGTTGGAAAAGCTCTATGCCTGATCATGGGCAATGCCCGCGGGCGTGAGCTCGAGCGCTGCCGCGCATGCCCCCCACCCCCACGGCCGCAGCTGACCGCAGAGGCGAGCAGGAGGCGATCATGCGCAGGTCCGTCCGGCTCCTGCTCGGCCTTGCATGCCTTGTGGCGGCGGGAATCCGGCCGGCCGCGGCGGAGGACTTCTACCGAGGCAAGACCATCACCCTCATGGTCGGCTCGGCGGAGGGCGGCGGCTACGATCAATACGCGCGGCTCTTGGCCCGCCACATGGGAAAGTACATCGCGGGCGAGCCCGCCATCGTGGTCAAGAACCAGCCCGCTGCCGGCGGGATGGCGATGGCCAATGCCATGTATGCGACGGTCCCGCGCGACGGTCTCACCATCGGCATGCTGGTGCGCGACAATCCGCTCGAGCCGGTGCTGGGAAATCCGGCCGCCAAGTACCGGCCGGAAGCCTTCACCTGGCTTGGCACCTCGTCGCGCTACGACGACGATGCGTTCTGCCTCGTCATCCGGACCGATACCGGCGTCGCCGGCATCGAGGACCTGCAGAAGCCCGGGCGCCCTTGGGTCTTCGGCGGCCAGGCGGCCGGCGGCTCGGAAACCGACATCCTGCTGATCGCCCGCGACGTGTTTCGGCTCAACATCAAGTTCATCCGCGGCTATCGCAGCAGCACCGACACGCTGCTGGCGCTGCGGCGCGGCGAGATCGAAGGCCGCGCGATCACCGCCTCGACGTTGCAGAAGAGCATGGCGGATTGGTTGGAGCGGGGGATGCTGCGCTACCTCGTGCAGTTCGGCCACCAGACGCGCTGGAAGGGCTTGCCGGACGTGCCGACCGCGCGCGAGCTGGCGCAGGACCCGCAAGACAAGGCGCTGCTCGAGCTCGCCGAGACGCCGTTCCTGATGTCGCGCCCCTTCGTCGCACCGCCCGCGATTCCGGCGACGCAGGCGTCCATTCTCAAACAGGCCTTCATGCTGGCGCATCAGGACCCGGACTACCTGCGGGAAGCCAAGGAGATGCAGCTCGACGTGAGCCCGGTGGCGGGCGACGAGATGCAGAGACTGATGACCCGCATGGCGCAGACCCCATCGGCCGTGATCGAGCGCTACAAGGCGGCGGTGAATTCGAATTGATCGAGTGTCCCGTCTCTGACGTTTTTATCCGGATGCGGTGCGGTACCGTAGGGTGGGCAAAGGCGGCCCCGGAGCTTCGATCCATTGACGGCGCGGTTTCCGCCGTGCCCACGCGGAGCGGCGAAAGAGCTGCGAGCTCGTCCGCGTGGGCACGGCGGAATGCATGCCGTGCCGATGCGGCAGCGCCTCGGCCGCCTTTGCCCACCCTACAGCCATCGGAATCGCGGCGCTACACGCTGGCCGCGGCGCGCGCCGGCATGACGGCACTGCCGCGATAGAGGGCAAGCGTCGAGACGATCCCGCACAGGCCCGCGGCCATGAGCCAGAAGCCCGGCGAAGCCTTGTCCCCGGTCAGGTCGATCAACTTGGTCGAGACCAACGGGGTGGCGGTGCCGAACAGCGCCGCCGCCAGGCTGAAGGCCAGCGAGAAGCCGGTCGCCCGCACCCGTGCGGGCACCAGCTCCGAGAGCGCCGCCACCATCGCCCCGTTGTAGACCCCGAAATAGAACGAGAACAGGAGCTCGACCGCGAGCATCTTGGCGAATGTGGGCGAGGAGACCAGCCACGCCAATGCCGGGTAGGCGGTGGCGAAGGCCAGAACCGCGATCGTCAGCAGCACCGCCTTGCGGCCGATCCGGTCGGAGATCGCGCCGCCCACCGGCAGCCAGATGAAGTTCGTGACTGCCACGCAGAGCGTGACCAGAAGACCGTCCGCCTCGGTAAGCTTGAGCACGCTCTTGCCGAAGGTCGGCGTATAGACGGTGATGAGATAGAACGTCACGGTCGTGAGCACGACCAGCAGCATGCCGAGCAGCACGATCGACCAGTTCTCCGCCATCGAGGCCATAATCTCGGCCGTGGTGGGATGCTTCTTCTGCGCAAGGAATTCCGGCGTCTCCTGCAGCGAGCGGCGCAGCACGAAAATGAACGGCACGATCATGCAGCCGATAAAGAAGGGGATGCGCCAGCCGCCGCCGGCGATCTGCTCCGAGGTCAGGGTCGCGTTCATGGCAAAACCGATGATCGCCGCGATGAAGATCGCGACCTGCTGGCTCGCCGACTGGAACGAGGTGTAGAACCCCTTGTTGCCGGGGGTGGCGATCTCGAACAGATAGATCGACACGCCGCCGAGCTCGACGCCGGCGGAGAACCCCTGCAGCAGCCGGCCGATCAGCACGATGATGGGCGCCGCAATGCCGATGCTCGCATAGGTCGGCGTGACCGCGATGAACAGCGTGCCCATGGCCATGATCGCAAGCGTCACGATCAAGCCCTGGCGGCGGCCGATGCGGTCGATATAGGCGCCGAGCACGATCGCGCCGACCGGGCGCATCAAGGCGCCGAGCCAGAAGGTCGTAAAGGTCAGCAGCAATCCGTTGACCTCGTTGACGGTCGGGAAGAATGCCTTGGCGATGGAGCTCGCATAGAAGCCGAACAGGAAGAAATCGAACATTTCGAGGAAATTGCCGCCCGTCGACCGCAGGATGGCGCCGATCCGCGATGAAATTTCCGGATGTTGCGATGGCGATTGCGACATCGAGACCTCCCCTGAACGTCCGGCTCTGCGGCTCGGATCTGTGAATTCTCGTCCGCCCGCGCGCGTTCTGCGGGTCCCTGCGCGGCGCACCAAAAGCCTGCGCGCCCAGGCTCGCGCAACCTTCTGGAGCGTAGCTGCGCCTGACCACATGGATCAAGCCCTTGCGGCCGGCCTTGGTGCGGAATCACGCAGGGATTATGCTAGCTTGGGTCGCACGAAAATGGGCCGAACGGCTCGACGACCGCATCCGAGGACTGCATATGAGACGGCGGGAATTCATCGGCCTTTGCGGCGGCAGCCTGGTCGGGGCCCTCTGCCCGTTCGCCGCGCGCGCCCAGCAGCCGGCCAAGATCTGGCGCCTCGGCATCGTGGTCGAAGGCATGCGATCCGCCGCGTATGACGGATTCCTGCAGGGCATGGACGAGCTCGGCTACGTGGCGGGCAAGAATTACACGATCGAGTGGCGGTTTTCCGACGGACGATTTCTGCGCATTCTGGAGGTGGTCGGCGATTTTGCGAAGCTGAATATCGACGCCATTTTCCTCGGCAGCCCGGCCATGATCTATCCGGTGCGGCAGGCGACCCATACCATTCCGATCGTCATGGGCTACTCCACCGACCCGGTCGGCAACGGCTTCGTGTCGAACCTGTCGCATCCCGGCGGCAACATCACGGGGCTCGCGAGCTCCGGCGAGGAACCCGCGGCGAAACAGCTGGAATTGCTGGCGGCGGTCGTGCCCAACCTGGCTCGCTTGGGCCTCTTGCATAACCCCGAGGATACCAGCTCCGCGTCCATTCTCAAGAGCACGCAGGCCGCCGCCCAAACGGCCGGGATCGAGCTTGTTCCCGTGGAAGCGCGGGTGCCGCAGGACATCGACGGCGCGTTTGAAGTCCTGGCTCGCGAACGGGTCGGAGCGCTCAAGGTCTCGGCGGACAGATTTTTCCTGACCCGGCAGCAACAGCTTGCCGATCTTGCGCTCAAATATCGCCTGCCGTCGCTCTTTGCCGAGCGCGCCTACGTGGAAGCCGGCGGGCTGATGAGCCTCGACGAGAGTCTCGGGGATTTCTATCGCCGTGCGGCCACCTACGTGGACAAGATTTTCAAGGGCGCGAAGCCCGGGGATCTGCCGGTGGAGCAATTGTCGTTGCTCGATCTCGTGGTCAATCGCAAGACCGCGCAGCAGCTGGGGCTAACGCTTCCGCCGCGCACCGGCCTCGCCGCCTACGAGGTGATCGATTAGACTGGAGCAATCAGAGGCCCGCATACCATTGGTAGCCGCGGTCTTCCCAGAAGCCGCCCTTGCCGCGGCCCACATGGTCGAGGGTCTCGACCGCCTCGATGCGGGTGACATATTTGGCATTTTTGTAGCCGATCTGGCGCTCGACCCGCAGCCGCAGCGGGGCGCCGTGGGCGACCGGCAACGTCCCTCCGTTCATCCCGTAGGCCAGGATGGTCTGCGGATGGAAGGCATCAAACAGATCGAGGCTCTCGTAATAAAGCCCGCTGCGGTCGGGCGTCCGCTCGAGCTCGTCGAGACAATGAAAAACGATGTAGCGGACATTGGGCATCAGCTCGCAGGCCTGCAGGAGATGGCTGAGCTGGACGCCGGTCCACTGGCCGATGGCGCTCCAGCCTTCGTCGCAGCTGTGCAGGGTGATCTGGGTGCGCGCCGGCAGCGCCTTGATCTCGTCGAGCGAAAGCGACAGCGGACGACGCACCAGACCATCGACCGTCAGCCGCCAGCTCGCGAATTGCGATATCATCATCTGAAAATAGGAAAAGCCGCTCGGCATGGCGGTGCCGTTGAGCGGAAATTGCGGCGAGATGTCCTTGACCGCAAACTCCCGCGCCAGCGGTTGTCCGGACAAGAGCAGACGCTGCACGCGCAGCGACACCAGCTGGCCGAAATCGAGCGCGCTGCGCATGGCCGGCGATTCGAACACGCCATCGCAGCCCGACAGCAACAAGCTTGCCCCGGCCGCCGAGCCGGCGCGCAGCAAGCCGCGGCGGGACAAGCGAAGGCTCATGGTTCGCCCCGCGGCCTGATGACAAAGCGCCCGGTGATCATGGAGCGCATCTGGTTGGCGACCCCCGCCAGGAACACCTCGAATATGTGAACGAGCACGAACAGCAGCAGCAGGTCGGCCACCAGGAAATGGATGGTGCGCGCCGATTGGCGCCCGCCGAACAGGTCGATGAGGCTCGGCAGCGCGGCGGTGACCGCGGGCGACATGGTGAGGCCGCTCAGGACCATGACCGGCAGCAGCAGGAAGACCACCGTCAAATAGGCGAGCTTCTGCAGCACATTGTAGCGCCGGGCGGCCTCGCCGCGCGGCACCCGCAGCCGGACATGGTCCCAGACATCGGCCAGGATGTGACGCACGCGCAGCTGGTCGGCGGCCGGCGCCAAGTCACGGCGGAAGTGGCCGCTCAACGCGCCGAACAGCAGGTAAACGGCGCCGTTGGCGACGAGCAACCAGGCCATCAGGAAATGCCAGTCGCGCGCGAGCGCAAGGCCGCCCTCGCCGAGCGTCAGCCAGGCCGGAAAGGCGCGGGCAACCATGCCCCGCGCGGAATCATAGGAAACGCCAAGCACGCCGGTGGTGACCAAACGCCAGCCGGCAATGCGGGTCACGCCCATCGGCTCTCCGCTCGTGGGATCCCTTTCGGCGCCGATGGAAAATACGGAGGGAACCCCGCGGTAGCCGTAATTCCCCCAATAGAGCGCCGGGTGATAGTTGAAGATCTGCAGCCCGCTCATCAGCAGCAGCGTGAGGCAGACGACATTGATCCAGTGGGTCGCCCGCACCACGAGCGCGTGGCGGTAGACGACCTCGCGCTGGGGCGGAGCGCCTTGCGCGCCTGCGGCTGGGCTCGGCTCGCTTACGGCCATTCGCTTGCCGGTCAACCGGCCGCCAGGGGCAGCGCCGGCGCGGCCGCCGCGCGCGTCGCCTGGCTCCCCGCACTGCGACGGAATTTGTCGAGATGCTGCTCCTGGCCCACATAGTTCTGCGCGGCCTGCGAGCGGAACAGCTCGCGGGTCTCGACCTCGTCGTCGCTGACCGGGGTGAGCGCGAGGTCCATGTATTCGAAGCGTTGCGGATCATGCTTGATGCGCAGGTAGCGCCGCCGCAGTCCGAGATAGAGCTTGGCCAATCGCACCTGCTTCACCAGCGTGTCCCACCAATGGCGCGGATAGAACTGCCACGCCGGCTCAAGCGGCAGTCCCGAGCGCCGGTCGCGGCGGAATTTCATCCGCAGATATCCGCCTTCCAGCGGATGGATGTTCTCGATGTCGATGCACGCCTTGAACCAGGTGATGAGGAACAGCGCATTGGCCACATTGGCCCTGGTCGCGGCAGCGCGGCGCAGCACCGTCTCGATATGCGGCACGGTGTAATAGTTCCGCCAGGCCAGCCTGTACACCCGCTCCCATTCGGCCTGCGACATGCGCGGATGGCTGGTGGTGACGTGGTTGAGATCGTACTTGTTCATGTCGGGATCGACGGGAATCCCCGCAGTATGGAGCTTCTTGTGATCCTCCGAGCCCGGCAGCGGCGTCAGATAGAAGAACTCGAGCAGGTCGATCGGCAGCTCGCGCTTGATGACCTCGATGTCGTGCAGAATCGATTGCGGCGTGTCGTTGGGGAAGCCGAGAATGTAGCCCGCATAGGTGATGACACCCACCTTCTTCCACGCCAGCAGCATCTTCCGGTATTCGGTAATCTTGTTCTGCCGCTTCTTGGCGCCGGCCAGGCTCTCCGGATTGATGTTCTCAAGCCCGATGAAGACGCGCTTGACGCCGGCGCGCGCACATTTCTCGATGAAGCCCGGCAGCTTGTGGCACAGCGTATCGACCTGGATGATGATGCTGAACTTGAGCCCTTCCTGCTGGCGCAGCTGGATCAGGCGGTCGAGGATCGGCTCCCAATCCTTGTTGCGGGCGAAATTGTCGTCGGTGATGAAGAAGCGGTCGAGACCCTGCTTCAGGTTGGCGCGCACCAAGAGCTCGATGTCGGCGGGCGAGCGCCGGCGCGACTTGCGGCCTTGCACATTGATGATGGTGCAGAACGAGCACTGGTAGGGGCAGCCGCGCCCGGCATCGAAGCTGGTGACGCCGCCGGCGGTGCGCTTGACCCGCTCGCGCGGCAGCAGCGGGATCGGCGCGCCTTCGATCCCGGGCAGATCGTCCATATAGTTGTAGTGCGCCTTGAGGGCGCCCGCCAAGGCATCGCGCAACACCTCCTCGAGCCTGCCCTCGGCCTCACCGGCGAACAGCGACACGCCGAGCGCCTGCGCGCGCACCAGATCGGGATCGACGCCGTCGAGCATCGCAACCGTGCCGGAGACATGAAACCCCCCGATGCCGACCGCGATGCCGCGCCGGCGCAACGGGCGGGCGATATCGAGCGCGCGGGGAAATTGATTGGATTGCACGCCGACCAGCATCACCATGCCGCAGCCTGCGTGCTCGATCCTCCGCGCCAGTCGATCGGCGCGGATGCGGGTATTGGTCTCGTCAAAGGCGTGGATTTCGAGCTCGACCTCCTCGCCCAGCACGCGGCGCGCGGCACAGTCTTGCGCAAGCCCGTAGAGCGCCGCAAGCGAGTTCGACGGAATGGCTGATCGAAACCATTGGATGACGTAGCCGTCGTCGTCGTAATGCGACGGCTTGACCAGTAGCAGCGCGAAACGCCGAGGGCTTCCGGGCATGGCATCGGGCTCGATGAGCTACTTGCGCCCAACAATTACGTGATTTTCATGCCCTTGTCGACCGCGAACGACAGGAGCTTGTCGTCGATGCCCGAAACGTTTCGAGCTGCGGCGAGGCCAGTGCCTTGACCGTGCACGCGTGGGCTGGAATATCAGCGTCGAAGATGACCGGCGTCCGTTGTGGCGCGGCTGCAATGTGACGTCAGGCACGGATGGGTGAATTCGGCATCGGTCAGCCGGTCCCGCGGGAGGAAGACCCGTATCTGGTGCGCGGGGCCGGACGCTATGTCGACGACGTGGCGCCGGCCGCGACAGGCACGGCCTATGTGCTGCGATCGCCGCATTCCCATGCCCGCATCCGCAACATCGACGCGGCGCGCGCCAAGGCGTTGCCGGGCGTTCTGCTGGTCCTGACCGGCGCACGATCCCGAGGTGCTGCGCACTCGGATTGCAGCAGCCCTGGCACCCGCGCAAGCGTCGCGACGGCTCGCCCGCGCTTCATCTCGCCGCAGCCGCTGCTCGCGCGCGATCGGGTGCGCTATATCGGCGACCCGGTGGCGCTGATCGTGGCCGAGACGATCGAGCAGGCCAAGGACGCCGCCGAGGCGATCGAGGTCGAGTACGAGCCCGCTGCCGGCGGTGACCGCGACCGCGGACGCGGTCGCGCCGGGCGCGCCGGCGGTGTGGGAAGAGTGCCGCGACAACCAGGCCTTCATGCACGAGCTCGGCGACGCGGCAGCGGTCGAGCGGGCCTTCGCGAGCGGCGAGCATCGTCGTGCGCCACCGCATGGTGATCAACCGGCTGACCACCAACTCCATGGAGCCGCGCGGCTGTCTTGCCGAATACGACGCGCGCGACGATCGCATCACGCTGCGCTGCACCGTGCAGGTGCCGCACATGATGCGGCGAACGCATCGCGGAAGAGATTTTCAGGATGCCGGAGACCAAGTTCCGCATCATCGCCGACAATGTCGGCGGCGGCTTCGGCATGAAGGGCGCGCTCTATCCCGAATATGTCGTTGGCCGCGCTCGCCGCCCGGCTTCTCGGCCGGCCGGTGAAATGGATGGCCGAGCGCAGCGAAGCGCATCCTGGCGGACGAGCATTGCCGCGACAACGTCACCGAGGCCGAGCTCGCGCTCGACCGCGACGGCCGCTTTCTGGCGGCTTGCGGGTGCGCACGCTTGCCAATATCGGCGCCTATCACACCTCCGATCGCACTGCCGGACCGCCCACCAACAATCTCGGCGTGCTCGCCGGCACCTATGTGATCCCGGCCATCCATGTCGAGGTGACGGCGCGTGCTCACCAACACGATGATGACCGGCCACTATCGCGGCGCCGGCCGTCCGGAGGCCGCCTATGTGCTCGAGACCATGGTCGACCTCGCCGCGCGCAAGCTCGGCATCGATCCGGCCGAGCTGCGCCGGCGCAACACGATCCCGGCCGACGCCATGCCGTTCAAGACGGCGCTGATCTACACCTATGACTGCGGGGATTTCGGCAAGAACCTGGAGGATTGCCTCAAGAAGGCCGACTATGCGCGGATTTGCGGCGCGGCGCGAGGAATCGGCGCGGCGCGGCAAGCTGCGCGGCATCGGCGTTTCCAACACGGTCGAGGCGACCAATTTCGGGCTGATCGAGCACGCCGAGCTGCGCTTCGATCCGACCGGCACGCTGACGCTCGCGATGGGCACCCACGATCACGGCCAGGGCCATGCGACCACGTTCCGGCAGATCATCGCCGACCGGCTCGGGCTCGCGCCCGGAGCGCGTCCGCTTCAAATATGGCGACACCGACCAGATCGCGATCGGCACCGGCACCTTCGGGTCGCGCTCCATGGTCGCGGGCGGCACCGCGCATGCTCGTTGGCCGCCGACAAGATCATCGCCAAGGGCAGAAAGCATCGCCGCGCATCTGCATGGAGGCCGGCGAGCACGACATCGTGTTCGAGCGCGGCCGCTTCGTGGTCGCCGGCACCGACAAGGCGATCGACCTCATCGAGGTCGCCCGCGACGTCGTTCGTGCCGCGCAAGGCTGCCCGGCGGCATGGAGCCCGGACTGTTCGAGACCGGCACCTTCGACGGCGGCGACCGCACCTTTCCCAACGGCTGCCATGTCTGCGAGGTCGAGATCGACGCCGAGACCGGCGCCGTCGAGATCGTGCGCTACACCGCGGTCGACGATGTCGGGCACATGATCAATCCGCTGCTGGTGGACGGCCAGCTGCATGGCGGCATCGCCCAGGGCGTCGGCCAGGCGCTGATGGAGAACATCGTCTACGACGCATCCGGCCAGCTCGTGACCGGCTCGTTCATGGACTACTGCATGCCGCGCGCCGACAATTTCTGCCCCTTCGAGCTCGGCGAGAACGAGGTGCCGACCAAGACCAACCCGCTCGGCGTCAAGGGCGCGGGCGAATCCGGCACCGTCGGCGCGCTGCCGGCGGTCATGAACGCCGTCAACGACGCGCTGCACCGGATCGGCGCGGCCTATGTGCAGATGCCGGCAACCTCGGAGACGATCTGGCGCGCGATCGAAGCGGCGAAGCGCCAGACTGGGCGATCCGGTGCCTCGTAGCCCGCATGAAATGCGGGATCGCCGCTCCCGGATTACGCAAGCGCTTCATCCGGGCTACCACTACCACTACCACTCGCGACGCGCCTCCCGGCGTTGCGCTCGAGGCAAGCGATCAGCATATCGGTCGACATGATGTCGCCGAAGCTCAGATAGAACCCGATCAGCGAGGCGTTGTGATCCTCGTCGGTGGTGGCGGCATTGCCGTCGGTCACCATGATGGTCTTGAAATTGAGCATCATGGCGTCGCGCGCCGTCAACTCGCAGCACACATTGGTCACCGTGCCGGTCACCATGATGGTGTCGAGGCCGCGCGCGCGCAATGCGGCGCTCAAGTCCGAGGAGTCCTGGATGAAAGCGCTGAAGCGGTTCTTCTCCACGATCGGATCTTGCGGCCGCACCTCGAGCCCGCTCCAGAGCTGGTGCCCCACGCTGTCGGCGGTGAGCGCCTCGATGCGCTTGGCCACGCGTTGCGGGGTCGTCATCTCGAAATAGGTCGACCAGCTGCGCAACGCCTCCTCGGTGAACGTGGTCTTGATCCAGAATACCGTCCCGCCGGTAGCGCGCACCGCGCGCGCGAGCCGGTTGATATTGGGCACGATCTTTTCGGCCATCGGACACAGCGAATGGGCGACGCCCGGCAGCATGAAGGCGTTCTGCATGTCGACCACGACCAGGGCGGACTTCGCCGGATCGAGGTCGTCGTACATATGCTCGCGGCCGCGGCGCTCGATGACGCGGTCGACGACGGATCTTGGAATGGCAAGAGTGTGCATGTTTTTCCTGCGGTGGGCGTCACGGGTGGGATGAAATGATCTCGCGGTAGAGCCGATCCCATTTGTCGCCCTGCGCCAAGGCGGCGGCGGAGTCCATCACGGTCAGATGGTCGCGATCGAGCGGCGAGCCGACCTTGCGGCTGGTCGCCACGTAGTCGCGATCGGCCAGGATTTTCTGCGCATCCGACAGCATGAAGTCGTACATCAACACCGCCGCCGATGGATGCGGCGCCATCCGGGCGACTGCGATGCTGTTGGGCATGGAGATCAGCGGCTCGATGACGAACCAGTCGAGCGGCGCGCCGCGCTTCTTCAGCTGCTCGGCCGTGTAGTTGAAGACCGTGAGCGCCAGCGGCGCCTCGCCGGCGGCGACCAGGTTGGTCAACAGGGTATGGCCGATGCGGGCGGAAAATCCATTGGTGGCGGCGATCTGGCGAAACAGCTTCAGCCCGGCCTCCTCGCCGAGCGCGCCCATCAGCCCGGCAAACCAGGCGGAATCGTCGGCCGCGATCGCGATCTTGCCCTTCCAGCGGGGATCGAGCAGGTCGGAATAGCTCTTCGGCAACTCGGTCTTCTTGACGAGGTCGGTATTGTAGGCCTGCACCAGGACGTTGAGGCAGAAGCCCACCCATTCGCGGTGCGGCGGGATCGCGCGCGCCATCACATCGGCGAGGTAGGGCGATTTCACCTCCTGCAGCAACTTCTCGCGCGTCAAGGCTTCCATGGCCGGCGCGTTGTCGAGGATGAAATCCACGTCGAAACGCCGGGCGCCGGCTTCGGCCAGCGCGCGCTGCCGGAGCTCTTCGGAGCTCGCCCGATCGAGATTGACCTTGATGCCGTATTTCTTCTCGAAGGCGCCGACCAGGACGGCGTTGTCGTCAGTCGGAGCGTTGGAATACATGGTGAGCGCGCCTTCGCGCTTGCCGCCCTCGATCAGGCGCTGCTCGCGATCCGCGCCCGCATAGCCGGCGATCTCGAAGAGTCGGGCTCTTCTGCGCCCATGCCGAATCCGGCACGAACGCCATCAGGACCGCGAGGGCCGCAAGCACACGGACAACGCGCGCCGTTGCGCCGCGCTCACTCATCTGCCGGCCTGCTGGTAGCGATCGCAGCATCAACGTTGGCCGTGGCGTTGGAGAAAGTCAGGAGCCGCACCGGATTGTCGTGCAGCATGGTTTCGATCTGGGTGGGCGAGACGCCGCGCTCGAGCAGCATCGGCACGAAATCGGCAAGCACCGTGGCGTAGCCTCGCCCGCCATAGCGCCGCAGCAAGGTTTTACGGGCGATGTCCGAAGAGAGGATGATCTGCCGCTCCAGCCCGTTGGCGCAGGCGTCCCGCACCAGGTCGGCAAGCTGATCATTGGTCGGTCCCTTCGGAAAGCTGACCTTGTCGACACCCATGAACACGCCGGAGCGCGCAAGCTCGACGAGCTCGGCCACGCCAGCGGCCGCCCCCATATGGCTGATCACCACGCGCGACATGTCCATTCCGGCCCGCTCGAGCGCGCGCACATGCCAAGCCGCCTGATCGGGGCTCGACGTATGGGTGATGACCGGGGCGCCGGTCGCCGAAGCGGCACCGACCGCGGCGCCGAACAGCCGCTCCGCGACGCGCATCGGGCTCGCCGCGGTTGGTGCCCACCTTGATGACGCCGCAGCGGATGCCGCTGCCGCCGACGCCGGCCTCGATCTCCGAGATCATGATCTCGCGCAGTCGCTCGGCAGGTCCGTTGCTCGCAATGGCCGGGAACGGGTCCCAGTAGAATCCGGCCGCGCACACGACCGCCACGCCGGCCTGCTCGCTGATCCGCCGCAATGCGAGCGGATCGCGTCCCCAATCGGGAGCGCTCAGGTCGGTGATCGCCGCCAAGCCGAATTCCTTGGCATGGCGAAGATCGTCGATGACCGCCTGCTCCTCGGCTTCGCCGATGCGGTTGGCCGGCCCCTTCTGAGCGGAGAGATCGATCTGCAGATGCTCATGGGCAAGAATCCGGCCGTGAACGGCGGCGATATCTCCGGTCACGGTTCTGATCACTGCTGGAACCCGATCTCCGATCGCGCCGAGGCGGCGACCGGCGCGCATTCTCCGCCTGGGTCGCGGTTCGCGCGGCAACATCCTTCGGCAAGATGATCTTCGGTGCCAAGCCGAGCAGCGTCAAGTCGAATGGAATTGCAACGTCAGGTCGCCGCAGCAACGCGCTGGCGCCGAAACGAAAATCCCGGGGCGCGCGGGCCCCGGGACTTGCAAGCGGTGACGGTTGTCGTGGGCCGAGGCGAACGCGCTAGCTTGCGGTTCGCCGCGGCCAGGCAATGCGTCAGAACTTGAGCTTTCCGCTGCTGGCCATATCGATCGCTTGGCTCCAGCCGTTGCACTTCGAATCGATGTCGCACCAGGTCTGCCATCCGCCCGGGCTCTTCTTCTGCACCGAGATCGTCGTCACGCGCGGATCGACGGGGGCCTTCTTGCCGCCAGCCATGGCGATCGAGGCACCGTTGAAGACGAGGGCGAGAGACAACGCCGCAAGAACGATCTTGGAATTCATGAGGATTTCCTCCCTTGTTGCGAAACACGGGCTCCCCCGTGCCAAGCGCACCATACGGTAAAAACAACATAAATGAAAGATTTGTAATAAGTAAATTCTTACAATTTTTTCAAGTTATAAGCCCAACTGCCGGTCGGCGACAAAATTTTGTCATATCAGAAAATATCCAATTAATTCATCCATTTCATATAGTTATAGCATAACAAGGCGGTGATTTGGTCGGCCCTTTCCGGACCGAAGAACCAAAAATGATATACCATAGATATATCTGATTATTATGGGAACTTTACGAAATTCAGCGAGCCGCCTGGGCTGCTGCCCGCTGACGCTGGCTCGATGGCGCCTGGCGCGCTAGCGCGGCTTGAGAAATGCGAAATCGCAGCCTTCGTCGGCGCCCAGGATCTCTTGGGCGTAGAGCTTGGCATAGCCGCGCTCGGGACGGAGCGGCGCGGGCTTGGCGGCGGCGGCGCGCTCGCCCAAATCGGCATCCCCGACCATGAGATCGATGCGGCGCTCGCTCACCGAGAGGCGGATGCGGTCGCCGTTGCGCACCAGACCAAGCGGGCCGCCGGAGGCGCAATCGGGCGTCACGTGCAACACGATCGACCCGAAGGCGGTGCCGCTCATGCGCGCATCGGAAACCCGGATCATGTCCTTGACGCCGCTCTTGGCGAGCTTCTTGGGTATCGGCAGGTAACCGGCCTCCGGCATCGCAACCGGCGATCGAGGGCCCGCATTCTGCAAGACCAGGATGTCTTGCGGCATGACGTCGAGGGCGGGGTCGTCGATGCGCGCCGCCAGATCCTCCAGCGAAGTGAACACCACCGCGCGGCCCTGATGCTCGAACAATCCGGTGTCGGCGGCGGAGCGCTTGAAGATGGCGCCCTTGGGCGCGAGATTGCCGAACAGCGCGACCACCCCGCCGCTCGCTTCGATCGGCGCATCGCGCGTCGCGATGATCGAGCGGTCGATCCAGGCATCGTCATCGGCGCCCAGCCGCTCGCCCAAGCTCTCTCCGGTCACCGTCATGCAATCGAGATGAAGCAGCGGCTTGAGCTCGCGCAACAGGGCGCCCATTCCACCGCCCGCGAAAAAATCCTCCATGTAGCCGTTGCCGACCGGCTTGAGGTTCACGAGCAGCGGCGTGGAATCGGAGAGCTCATTGAGGCGCTTGAGCGATACGTTCACGCCGGCACGCCCGGCGATGGCGGTGAGATGGATCACCGCATTGGTCGAGCCGCCGATCGCCAGGATGACGCGTATGCGCATTCTCGACCGACTTGGCGTTGATCATCCGATCGGGCGTGAGGCCGGAGCCGATGAGCCGCACGGCGGTCGCGCCGGTCGCCTCGGCGGCCCGCAGCCGGTCGGCATGCACGGCGGGGATCGCGGCGGTGCCGGGCAGGATCATGCCGAGAGCCTCCGCCACGCAGGCCATGGTGGAGGCGGTGCCCATCACGGCGCAGGTCCCGGCCGTGACCGCCAGCCGGCCCTCGACCTCCGCGATCTCGCTCTGCGCCACCTCGCCGGCGCGGTAGCGGGCCCAGAAGCGCCGGCAATCGGTGCAGGCGCCGAGCCGTTCGCCGCGATGGCGGCCGGTCATCATCGGCCCCGCCACCAGCATGATGGCGGGGCGGCCGGCCGAGACCGCTCCCATCAGCTGCGCCGGCACGGTCTTGTCGCAACCGCCCATGAGCACGACCGCGTCCATGGGCTGCGCGCGGATCATCTCCTCGGTGTCCATCGACATGAGGTTGCGATATTTGAGGCTGGTGGGTTCGAGAAAGACCTCGCCCAGCGAGATGGTCGGGAACTCGACCGGCAGCGCGCCGGCCGCCAAGACTCCGCGCTTGACCGCCTCGAGCAGCTCGGGGAAATGGCGGTGGCAATTGTTGAATCCGGAGGCCGTATAAGCGATGCCGACCACGGGCCTGGCCAGCATCGCGCGCGAATAGCCCATCGACTGCGCAAACGAGCGGCGCAGGTAGAGCGAGAAGTCACGATCGCCGTAATTGGTCAGGCCATTGGCGAAGCCCACCGTCGGTTCGGTCATGGATTTGTTCCCCGGCACCAGCGGGCAAGAGCACAGTTTTTATACGCTGGTGCCAATATTTTACTCCGTGCAGCGCAACCAAGGGAAAGGCTTTGGTAATCGAAAACACGCAGTTTCGTCAAAGCTTCTGCAATTCTCGATAATGTTCCGAAATGACATCCGAAATTCGAGGTCGGGCGCCGGCGGGATGGATCTTATTCCCCATCCTGCTCGCATCCGGTACATCAGCTCTCGCCGCTTGGGCCACCGAAAGCTTGCCGCTGGCTGCCGCCGGTGGCGCTCTCGGCAGGGCTGCCGGCGGCATGGTGGGTCGAGCGCCGTCTGCGCTTGGTGATCGAACCGATCGCGCAGATCGCCGCCGGCGACCGTTATGCCGCCCTCCCGGAGCGGATCGGCGGCGGCCCCATGGCCGAGATCGCGGCGGCCGCCGAGCGGATGCGGCAGTCCTTGATCGATGCCGATGCGCTGGCGGTCGCCCACCGCAGCCGCGAATCGGAATCCAAGCTCCACCTTGCCGGCCACACCTTCATCACGCAGCAATTCCGGTCCGCGATCAACGAGATGGTGTCCGCCTTCGACAAGGCGGGCGAAGAGATTCGCGTGACCGCCGCCGACCTTGGCGCGCGTAGCAAGGACATGCGGCTGCGCACGACGTCGGCGGCCGATTCCGCGGCCGACGCCGCCCGCAATGTGGAGGCCGTCGGCGTCGCGGCGCGCGACCTGCTGGCACTGATCGCGCGCTCCGGCGACGAGGTGGCCGCCGCCAAGGAAGCGACCGACCGGACCGCCGGCGACCTGGCGCGCACCGACCGGACCGTGCGCAGCCTCGCCGCCGCCGCCGAGCGCATCGGCACGGTGGTGAAGCTGATCGAGTTCCATTGCCGCGCAGACCTCGCTGCTGGCGCTCAATGCCACCATCGAAGCCGCCCGCGCCGGCGCCGCCGGCAGAGGTTTCGCCGTGGTGGCCGGCGAGGTGAAGTCGCTGGCGCAGCAGACCGCCAAGGCCACGGGCGACATCCGGGGGCAGATTCGCGATATCCAGCAGGCCGTCGAGCAGACGGTCAGCGCCATCGCCGCGGTATCGGTGAGCGTCACCACCATGAGCGACACCAACCGCCAGCTTACCGGCATCCTCGATCATCAGGCGGTCGAGATCGATCGCATCGGCAACCGCGCCGAGAGCGTCGCCGGCACCGTCGCCAATGTCCTGCCGGAGATCTGCACCGCCGTCGCGCAAGTCGAAGACACCGGCCATGCCGTGCTGGGAACCGCGGAAGACCTGATCGGCCGCTCGCAATGGCTGGTGGACGCCGTGTCGCGCTATTTCTCCGATCTCGAAGGCGGCTCCATCAAGATCGGCATCCTGCATTCGTTGTCCGGCACCATGACGACAAGCGAGCGCCCGCTGCAGGAACTGCTCGTCATGCTGATCGAGCAAAAGAACGCGCGCGGCGGGCTGCTTGGCCGCCCGATCGAGCCGATCATCATGAATCCCCGCTCCGACCCGAAGCTCTATGCCGAGCAGGCGCGCAAGCTCATCGTCGAGCACAAGGTTGCGGCGATCTTTGGCTGCTGGACTTCGGCCTCGCGCAAGGAAGTGCTGCCGATCGTCGAAGGCGAGCGCAGCCTGCTGTTCTATCCGAGTCAGTACGAAGGCCAGGAATCCTCGTCCAACATCTTCTACACCGGGGCCACGCCGCATCAGCAGGCGGTGCCGGCCGTTAATTTTCTGCGCACCCAGGGTCACCGGCGTTTTTTCCTGGTCGGATCCGACCACATCTACTCGCGTACCACCAATGCCGTGCTCAAGGGCTACCTGGCGTCGCTCGGCGTCGCCGGCGACCTGATCGCGGAGCGCTATGTGCCGGCCCAGTTCGCCGAGTGGCCAGCGCTGGTCGCGGACATTCGCCGCTTCGCCAAGAGCAAGCACGCGGCGATCATCGCGACCATAACGGGTGACGCCAACCTGCATTTCTTCCGCGAGCTCGCGCGCCAGCACGTGACCGCCGAAACGGTTCCGGTGATGTCGCTGTCGATCAACGAGGCGGAGCTGCCGGCCCTCATGCGCTCCAATATGGCGGGACATCTGGTGGCCTGGAACTACCTGCATGCGATCGATCGCAAGGAAAATCGCGCTTTCATCGCCGATTGGCGGCGCTTTACCGGGCAGCCCAGGGCGATGACCAACGATTCGATGGAAGCGACCTGGATCGGCTTTCAGCTGTGGACCCAATCGGTCGAAGCCGCCGGTACGACCGACATCGAAAAGGTGCGGGTGGCGCTCGGCGGCCGCCGGATCGACGCGCCGAGCGGCTTTACGGTGAAGATGGACGGCAAGAGCCACCACCTCTACAAGCCGGTCATGATCGGCCGCATCAACAAGGACGGGCTCATCGTTCCGGTTTGGGCCACCGAGGGGCTGGTGCCGCCGCAGCCCTGGAGCCCGTGGCTCTCGCCGCCGCCATCGCTGCAGGCGGACCGGCCCCCCAGAGCCGCATGAGATCGCGGCCCCGCGGATTAACCCTCCGCTCCGGACGCGGCGATGCGGGCAATGAGGCGCTTGGGAACCCGACCCCGGCCGGCCGGCGCGGCAATCGACCACCCTATAATCGGCTCGACAAACCGCCCGGAACCCTTCTAGAAAGGCCCTGACGAGTTCAAAATTGAAGCCGCCGGGATGGTTTCCATGGATTACGATCGTTTTTTTGCCGACGCGCTTACCCGGCTCAAGGACGAGCGGCGTTACCGTGTCTTTGCCGATCTGGAACGCTTGGCGGGACGCTTTCCGCGCGCCATTTGGCATTCCCCCAACGGCCCGCGCGACGTGGTCGTGTGGTGCTCCAACGACTACCTGGGCATGGGCCAGCACCCCAAGGTGATCGGGGCGATGGTGGAGACCGCGACCCGGATGGGCACCGGCGCCGGCGGCACCCGCAACATCGCCGGCACCAATCACCCGCTGGTCGCGCTCGAGCATGAGCTGGCCGATCTGCACGGCAAGGAGGGAGCCCTCATCTTCACCTCCGGCTATGTGTCGAACGAAACCGGCATCTCGACCATCGCCAGGCTGCTTCCCAACTGTCTCATCCTGTCCGACGCCTTCAACCACAATTCCATGATCGAGGGCGTGCGCCAGGCGGGATGTCAGAAGCAGATCTTCCGGCACAACGACATGGGTCACCTCGAGGAGCTGCTCAAGGCCGCCGATCCGGCGCAGCCCAAGCTCATCGTGTTCGAGAGCCTCTATTCGATGGACGGCGACGTTTCGCCGATCAGGCGCATCTGCGATCTCGCCCGCCATTACGGCGCCATGACCTATCTCGACGAGGTGCACGCGGTCGGCATGTACGGCCCGCGCGGCGGCGGCATGGCCGAGCTGCAGGGCGTGATGGAGCGCGTCGACGTGATCGAGGGCACGCTCGCCAAGGCGTTCGGCTGCCTGGGCGGGTATATCGCGGCAAGCGCGGCGCTGATCGACGCGGTGCGCTCCTACGCGCCGGGCTTCATCTTCACCACCGCGCTGCCGCCGGCGATCTGCGCGGCGGCCACGGCGGCGATCCGCCATCTCAAGAGCTCGAGCTTCGAGCGCCAGCGCCATCAGGATCGCGCCGGCCGCGTCAAGGCGGTGCTGGGCGCGGCCGGGCTGCCGGTGATGGCGAACGAGACCCATATCGTGCCGGTGTTCGTCGGCAATGCCGAGAAGTGCAAGGAGGCGACCGACCTTCTGCTCGCCGATCACGGCATCTACATCCAGCCGATCAATTATCCGACGGTTCCCAAGGGGACCGAACGGTTGCGCATCACGCCGACGCCCTTCCACGAGGATGCCCTGATCGACAACCTGGCCGAGGCGCTGGTCGACGTGTGGGAGCGGCTGCGACTTCCGCTCAAGGATCGCGCGCTCGCGGCCGAGTAGACCCTCCGGGTCCCGGCTCAAGGCCAGGACAAGTTCGAGCTTATATGCGCTCGGCCGGCGCCGGCGGCCAGAGTCAAGGGCGCTCGGCCGGCGCCGGCGGCCAGCCCCGGGGGCTTCGGATCCCGTGATCATCCGCTGCTGGCGAATCCGGACGTGAGTGCCGGAACGGGGTAGTAGCGATTGATCCAGAACGGACATTGTACCAAAGGACAATTGCCGACTTGGGAGGCCGCGTGTCTACTGCGTTCTCTCAGGTCTGATAGAAGGGTCACCGGGTGTGGCGCCGCCGTCGAGGAACACCTTGGCCGCATCTCGACTCCGATAGCGAGTGATAGGAGGGCCGCATGGTTCTAGGAGGGCCGCATGGTTCGATGCAACAAGCTCCTAGCCGTTCTGGTCATCGGACTAGGCGTGTTGTTTGGCCTCGCTGAGACCGCTCGCGCGCAGCAAGACGCGGTCACGGCCATCGACATCGCGCTCGAACCCGACGCGACGATGATCCAGCACGCGCAAGCCGACAACGCTCGCTTGCTCAAGGCGTTTCCGAAAGGATTTGCGCTGGACGCAACGCATCACCCGCATGTGACGATGCTACAGCAGTTCGTTCGCACGGCCGATCTCGAAAAGGTCTATGCCGCGGCGACCAAGGTTCTGGCCTCCCAGAGGGCTATGAGCTGGAAGCTAAGGGCGTTCAAATACTACTATATTCCCTCGCCGCCACTTGGTCTCGCCGGCATTGTCGTCGAGCCGAGAGAAGATTTGCTCAGGCTTCAGAAAGACCTGATCGATGCGGTTGTGCCCTTTACAGTCAAGACCGGGACGCCTGCAGCATTCATGAGCACCGAGGATGGCCGGGATATCCAGGAGGACTTGATCGAATACGTGGCGCATTTCGTGGAAATCGCGGCCGGCAAGAAGTTCAATCCGCACGTCACGATTGGGGTCGGCACCGAAACCTACCTGAAAGAGATGCTCGCGGAGCCGTTCAACGCCTTCACCTTCTCGCCAGCGTCGGCATCCGTCTACCAGCTCGGCAGTTTTGGAACGGCGCGGAAGGAGCTCAGGGCTCTGGAGTTGACTCGCTAAGGTGCCTTTCGGAGAGGACGCAAAATTCAGGACGCCCATCTATGGCTCGCCAAAACCGGCGAGCGGGGCTTGGCGGAGTTGGTCTTGGCGAGCCATGCCGGAATGACTATCGAGGAATTTCAGAAGATCGTTGTCGACTGGCTCGCTACCGCTCACCATCCACGCTTTAAGCGACCGTACACAGAGCTTGCGTACCAGCCAATGATCAAATTGCTCGGCTACCTGCGCTCCAATGGGTTCAAGATCTTTATCGTCTCAGGCGGCGGCATCGAGTTCATCCGCCCGTGGACCGAGCGGGTCTATGGTGTACCACCGGAGCAAATCGTGGGCTCCTCGATCAAGACCAGGTTCCAGATGCGCGACGGCAGGCCGGAGCTTTTCCGGTTGGCGGAGATGAATTTCATCGACGACAAGGACGGCAAACCGGTCGGCATCAACGAGTATATCGGTCGCCGCCCGATTGCTGCTTTCGGCAATTCCGACGGCGATCTAGAAATGCTGCAATGGACGACGATGGCCGGTGGCTCACGCTTCGGCCTAATCGTCCATCATACCGACGCGGAGCGCGAATACGCTTACGATAGGAGTTCGCCTTTCGGTCGCCTCGACAAAGCCCTCGACGCCGCGGTCCCTTATAAGTGGACGGTGGTAGACATGAAGAATGACTGGAAGCGCGTCTTTGCCTTTGAGTGACAGGCGCTGCACCTGTCGTGTCGACTAAGGCGCTTCCTTGTCAGCCAGTCCGGTCTTGGCCCATCGCGTCGGTCGTGCCTTCTGCGTATGGCCGCTTCCGGTCGAAGCAGACCCAAGAGATATTTGGGCGGCCCCCTGCGTTCGGCGGGGTCGCGCTCTATCTCGCGGCCAAGCGACCGCTCGACCGAGCCCGCAAGCGGTCTCGGCCCGTTCGGTCACGATCGCTCCGCCAAGAACATCGGCGGCATACGCTACGCGCGCTTCCGTGACGCAAACAATCAGGACTGGAGCCACTGTCTCGCCTGCATGCTGCACCGTGGCAGCCGCATCAACTTATATCCGGTCGAGCGCCAGCGGCTCGTACCAAAATCCTGCATACTCGTGGCAGCTCGGCTCCAAGATGGATGGGACTCGTCTCTCGTACGGCTGATAAGGCCAACCCGACATCCTCAGTCACACATCCGTCCCGGCATTGGCCCGGAAGCGTGGGCTAAACTCATTCAGCTGATCAAGCAATGACGACGGAGCCGGTCGGAACCTTGCCGGTTTCGACGTATCGCCAGAGAGCGATCACCAGCTTGCGCGCGAGCGCGATGATCATGATACGTCGGACCCGACCCTTGAGGTCTCCGACGCGGCTGTAGTACCAGAGCGACAGCTCGCTCTTCGATTGATACCTGAGCCACAACCAAGCCATTTGCACGGCGATCACGCGCGCCCGCGTGTTGCCGGCCTTGTTGATTCCCTGGTCGTGTTTGGTGTCTCCGCTGTCATAGGGTGCTGGCGTCAAGCCGACGTAGCTGGCGACCGGCCGGCGGTTCTGGAACGGCCGATAGAAGACTTCCCGCGTGAGCACCGTCGCAAACTCGGCACCGATGCCGTGCAACTTCACAAGCCGGCGCATCTTTTCGGTGCAGGCGTCGCCGGATGCTTCGCTTCCTTTGACCAGCCGGTCGCGTTCCACTTCGACCTCCCGGACCTGCTCAGCGACCACCTTGAGCCGCTTCCATTCGCGCTCGATCTCGATCTTCAGCCGCGCCGGAATCGGCCGACCATCGCCGGTCTGCATCTTATCAAGACGCTCACACCATTTTGCATCCGTGATCCGGAGCGCCCGAATGCCATGCGTTATCAACAGGGCCTTGATCCGGTTCAGGTGGCCAGTGCGCTCACGCACCAGTCGCTGCCGCTCGCGATGCAGCCGCCGCGCATCCTCTTCCTCGGGTGTTGGCGCGCGAACCACGCGGCAACTTTGCGGATCGCCTTGCACGAAGCCTACAATCGCCCTGAGTAGACGCTTGGCGTCGATATTGTCTGTCTTGATGTGCTTGGCGCGGCGATCGATCGGGAGACCGGCTGCCTCGAGGACGTGGTTCTCGATGCCGTGGTTGACGAGCACCCTGTGCAACCAGAACCCGTCGTAGCCTGCCTCGTAGCAGCATACCGTCCGTCGCCTCGAAGCTTGCTTGCAGGCGCCGATAGTCGCCGCTTGTGTCCCCACCCGGTATCGCATGCACGTTGATCTTGTCGCCGGGCCGCGGTGCGAACGTCGCCACCAACCAGGTTGCGCGACTCAACTCCATCGCCAGAAAGAGCGTATTCTTGAAATCTTCGGGCTCTGTTTTCACGGTGAAATCGGCTTGACCGTTCATGTTCACCTCCTATGTCAGCGAATCAGGAGCGCCTATGGAGCACTCCTGCCTGCTGCATAGGATCTCTCGTCAATCATCGAGAGTCCCCTGCCCTGGCCGCTTCCAGCGCCCGGCTTTGCCGGGCACGACCTTGCGGCCGGAGAGCCGCCGCGCCGACAAGGCGACCGCAAAGGTGACGACGAGCCAGCGCGCCAGCTGGTGGGCGCCGACATAGACCGGGTCGAGCCGCAGCGCCAGCGCGAGCACCATCATCGTATCCTGGGCGCCGGGCGCAAACGCAATGACCACGTCGGCCGTGCGGAACGGCAAGAGGTGGGTCACGATCAGCACGAAGCACGAGGCCACCGCGATCGCGACGGCGGTCGAGCCGAATGCCGCCCCGACATAATCCAGCAGCATTCTGGGAGTGGCATTGGCAAATCGCGATCCCACCACCGAACCAAGCATGACCACCGCGCTGCTGCCGACCCACCATGGCAAGACCGCGTGAACGTACCCGGTGCCGTGCAGGACGGCGGAACCCGCCATGGCGCCGAACAACATGCCGCCCGGAACGCGCAGCCGCGCCATGACGAAAGCCATCAGCGAGGACACGACGGCGATCATCGCCAGTTCCACCGGCGAGGAGCCCGATGGCGGCCCCGGCACCACGATCACGCCGCCCGCCGCGAAGCCGAACAGCGCCAACCCGGCCGGCAATCCGATCGTGATGACGAGGACGCGCATCGTCTGCACGATGGCGACGCCGCGCATGTCCGCCCCGAATTCCGTCGCCAAGGCGACCACCTGAGCCATTGCCCCGGGGCTGGCGCCGAGCAGCGCGGAGAGCGGGTCCCAGCCATGGGCAAAACGCAGATAGCACGTCGCCGCCATCATCGAGCAGAGCGTCGATACGGTGAGGAGCGCAACGCTGAGCGGCCACGTGGTGATCCCCCTGAGGGTCTCCGGGGTCACCACCGCACCGAGCAGCATGCCGATCAGCACGAAGCAGACGCGCGCGAGCCACATCGGAACCCGGGTCGGCCGCCCGGCCAGCGCGGCGCTCGCGACCGCGAGCACCGACCCCGAAACGAGCCCGGCCGGCACACCCAGGAGGGTGAAGGCAATGCCGCCGGCAGCCCCGATCGCCAGGGTCTCGGCCACGTGGAGGCAGTCCTGGCGCGTGGGAAGATCAGGCAGCATCGTTTTCCCAGGACGCAGGAACTACCGCCCGCGGCGGTGGTGATCCATGCCGGGTCTGCACGGCGGCGTCAAATGAGGCCGACGCAGAGCACGCATCGCGGACGTTCATGGCATCGCGTCGCTCAACGCATCGCATCGCTCAACGGCGGCTGCCGATGAACTGCAGCACGATCTCGCGCCGGCGGCGCGGGGTGCGGTGCTCGGCCAGGTAGATGCCCTGCCAGTTGCCGAGCAGCAGCGCGCCGTCGGCCACCGGAACATGCAGCGACACGCCGGTCAGCATGGTCTTGACGTGCGAGGGCATATCCTCCGGCCCTTCGCTGTCGTGGCGCCAGCGCTGGCCGAGCGGGACCAGGCGGTCGAGGGCGGTCGCAAGATCGGCCTGCACATCGGGATCGGCATTTTCCTGAATGACCAGGGACGCCGAGGTATGCCGCAGATAGAGCAGCAAGACGCCGTCCTTGGCGCCGGCAGCGGCGATGAAACGCCCCGCATCGTTTGTGATCTCGGTGAAGCCCCGCCCGCTGGTCTTGACGATGAGGGTCGCGGTGGCGACGGTCTCTGCCGCCACGCTGGTCAATTCGGACAGCTGATGCTGCGGGACGGCCTCGTCACCATCATCCTTCGCCGTCACGACTTCCGCAGCAGGTCCCGCTGCACGCTCGCGATCATGGCGGCCAGCCGGCGCCATACGTTTTCAATGACGCTCATGATCTGATTGACCCCGTGATCGCTCGGCGCCGGCCGATCCGGCGCGACGTCGCGCGGCAGCGGCAGATCGTGCGAGAGCACTTCCTTCTTGAGGGCGGCGTTTTCGGCCTGCAATCGCGCGATCTCGGCCTCGAAGGCTGACCGCTCTTCCGGCAGGGCCTGGCACAGCCAGCCCGGCTGGCGCCGGGTGCACAGCGATACCTGCCCGGTGCGACCGTCGAGCCGCAGATAGCCGTCATCGGCGTGAAAGAAGCTGAACCGGCTTTCCTCGTTGTCCGGCGGCGTGCCTTGCGCGGCGGCCGGCCCACAAAGCAGGACGCAACCGGCGGCGACCAACAACGCGCTCCTACGCATCACGCTTTCTCCTCGCCACAACCGCGGTCCCTAGCCACCCAGATTACCACCGCGCCAGCCGATGCAGAACCGCGCAGATATTGCGATGCATCGGAAAGCCCGCATGGCCCCCGCGGGGCACGCGCAACAACGATTTTATAACACAATTTCAATAACTTAGTCAAAAGCCACCGATTCTTGACTTGGCCGGACCCACTCAGTATGGTCCGCGCGGCTTCGGGGGCGGCGGATCGGCCGCGATCTTGCTGGAAGCGCTGCTGGGGTTGGGTGCATTGCGGTCGCATGCGCCGCGAATCGGATGCAATGCATCGTTGAATTGGATGCATCGCATGCATGAAGTCCATGGCCCCAGAGCGCCGAGACAATGATCGCGACGAGCCACCGGCCGACGAGGCGGCACTGTCCGCAAGGTTGCAGCAACTCGGCGAACGGCTCGACCATCATCAATCCGGCCGTCCTTCCGAAATTGATCCGCGTCCCCGTGCGAATGCCGATGCGTCGGCGCTCGCCCTCGGCTTGCGGTTGTCGGCCGAGTTCGTGGCCGGGATATTGGTCGGGGCTGCCATCGGCTGGTTGATGGATCGGTGGCTGGGAACCTCGCCCTGGGGATTGATGGTGTTGTTGCTGCTGGGTTTCGCGGCGGGAATTCTCAACGTGATGCGGGCCGCCGGCACGGTCGCGCACAACACCTTGGACCCGCCCGCGCCGAAGGAGTGAGATGACCGCGCTGGCACGAAGGCGGCGCGGCGACGAGGACTGACCGGTTCATGGACCCGATTCACCAATTCGAGATCACCAACTACTTCGTCTTCGGGCACATCGGAGGCGTCGAGCTCGCTTTTACGAAGTCGGCTCTGTTCATGCTGATCGCGCTCGCCATCATCGCGCTCTTGATGATCGGGGCCACCAGCACGCGGGCGATGGTCCCCGGACGGATGCAGGCGGTCGCCGAGATGTCCTACGAATTCGTCGCCGACACCCTGCATACCGCCGCCGGCCCGGAAGGGATGAAGTTCCTTCCTCTGGTATTCTCGCTGTTCATGTTCGTCCTGACGGTGAACGTCCTCGGATTGTTCCCTTATACGTTCGCAGTGACGGCCCAGATCATCATCACGGTGTCGCTCGCCTTGCTGGTATTTGTGACGGTGATCGTCTACGGACTTTGGAAGAACGGGCTTCGCTTCTTCAAGCTGTTCGTGCCGAGCGGCGCTCCCATCTATATCCTGCCGCTGCTGGTTCCCATCGAGGTGCTCTCGTTCCTGACGCGTCCGGTCTCCCACAGCCTGCGCCTGTTCGCCAACATCCTGGCCGGCCATATCACGCTGAAGGTGTTCGCCGGCTTCGTGACCATGCTGAGCGCGTTCGGGGTCCTCGGCTGGATCGGGGCGATCCTGCCGTTCGGCATGACAGTGGCGCTCACCGCCCTTGAATTGTTGGTGGCCGTCCTGCAGGCCTATGTCTTCGCCATCCTCACCTGCATCTATCTCAACGATGCGATCCACCCCGGGCATTGACGCCCGCTCACCAGCACTCTCGAAAGGAGCTTCTCCATGGATCCGGCCGCAGCAAAACTCATCGGCGCTGGCATTGCGTGTATCGGCATGGGCGGCGCCGGCGTCGGCGTCGGCACCATCTTCGGCCGGTATCTCGAGGCAGCGATTCGCAATCCGTCGGCCGCGCAAAGCCAGTTCACCAACCTCTTCATCGGCTTTGCGGTGACCGAAGCGCTCGGCATCTTTTCGCTGGCGATCGCTTTGCTGCTGCTGTTCGTCTTCTGACGACGAAACGGTCCGCACAGCCCTTCGGAGTCCGTGATGGCCAACGAGACCGCTCATACTGAAGCGCCCGCCGGCGGACACCCATTCCCGCCGTTCGACAAGCAGACCTTTCCGTCCCAGCTGCTTTGGCTGGCGCTGACCTTCGTGGCGCTCTATCTGATCACCTCGAGGATCGCGCTGCCGCGCATGGATTCGATTCTGCAACGGCGGCGGACCCGCATCGAAGACGATCTTGCGGAAGCGCAGCGGCTCAAGGGGGAATCGGACACGACGAGCGCGGCTTACGAGAAGGCGCTCGCCGATGCCCGCGGGCGCGCCCAGGCGCTGGTCGACGAGTCCCGCCAGCGGCAAGCGCACGAAGCGGAGGCCGGCCGCAAGGCGCTCGATGCGGAGCTCAATGCCCGCATCGCCGAAGCCGAGCGCGGCATCGAGCAAACCAAGTCGGGCGCGATGACGAACGTGCGCGGCATAGCGACCGAGGCGGCCGCCGCGATCGTCGAACGGCTCCTCGGCGTCGCGCCGGCCAGCCCGGATGTGGCGACCGCCGTCGCCGAAGCCCTCAAGCGGTGAGGAACCAACGATGCTCGAGCTCGACGCCGAATTCTGGGTGGCCGTGGCGTTCGCCGTTTTTGTGGGCGTCCTGGTCTATTTCGGCACGCACGGGGCGGTGATCAAGTTCATCGACCAGCGCCGCGACCGCATCAAGGCCGAGCTCGACGAGGCCGTCCGGCTCAAGCAGGAAGCGCAGGCGCTGCTCACGCAGTTTCAGCGCAAGCAGCGCGAGGCCGAGCAGGAAGCTGCCGCGATCATCGCCGGCGCCACCGCCGAGGCCGAGCGCATGATGGCTGAAGCCAAGGCCAAGATGGAGGAATTCATCGCCCGCCGCAGCAAGATGGCGCAAACCAAGATCGCGCAGGCCGAGACCCAGGCGGTGGCCGACGTGCGGGCAGCGGCCGCCGAAGCGGCGGTCGCCGCGGCCGCGACGATTCTCACCCAAACCGTCAAGGGCGAGGTCGCCGACCGCCTCATCGTCAAGGGCATCGACGACGTGAAGAGCAAGCTGAACTAACGCCAGCCGCCTTCATCCTGCACGCTTCGGATCGTGCAGCGATCCGGGTGAGGGGGCGCCTCCACAGGCTCAAACTCGCGGAGAGGCCCCCTCACCCGGCGCTTCGCGCCGACCTCTCCCCGCAAGCGGGGCGAGGTGGAGCAAGCGGCACCTTCTCAATACGATAGCGCTGCCTCTGCCCGCCGGCCCGCACGAAGCTGAAGCAGTACGAATCTCGTTTGCAGAGAGCCTAGCTAGCGGCTCAATTCAGGTTTCGGCTGAAGTAGACGGAAAACGAGATTACGATCGCCCAAATGGCCAGCAGCCAGGCGATTGCGATGATGGCTATCATCTTGGCCCTCCGCCCGGTGGCCTTGAACCAGTTCAGCCACCGGTCCTTTGCTGTTTCCCGTGCTTGGTCCGCATTCGGTGCTTGGACCGCGCCATCAGGAACGCGGGGCCTGGTCCTGCCGGCGCCCGGATCCGCGATCGCACGCACCACGCATCACTTGCGTTTGGCCGCCGGCTTTTTCACCGCGGGCTTCTTCTCCGGTGCGTCGCCGATCTCGTCAAAGCCCACATAGACTATATACGCGGAAAGCAGCGTGCGCGAGGGCATCGGGAAGCTCAGATTTTCCTCGACATCGGAAAATACCACGTTCGACTGATCGGCCGGGACCTCGGCGGGAACGTGCTTGAATTTGGTGACGATCGTCTTGGGCTCGGCGCCTTCCTGCACCACCGCATAGCGCAGCGGTATGTCGACGGGGCCCGCAACGCCGGCGGGACCGAGGACGATGCGTCCCTGCACCCCCACCTTCATCGTCATGTCGGCTCCCGCCACCGTGCATTGGCGGGCGAGCTGGGTGAAGGACAGCTGGTAGCGCACGTCTTCGCTCGCCGACGCCTCGCCGGGCTTGCCGCCCACCGACAGGGTCCCGGCGCCGGTCCGAATCTCGACGCTCGGGCAATCGTCGGCGCCGGTGGCCGGGCCGCCGGCCGCTTGCGCGGGAGGGCTTGCGGACCCGGAAAACAGGGTGGAAAAGCGACTGGGCGGACCCGAATCGGGCGGGCCGGCCGTGGTCGATGCGGACGAGCAGCCCGACAGAATGAGGCCGGCGGCCAACAGCGCCGCGCAGCTCTCGCCACGCCGCCGGGCGTCAATCCTTGCACAGCGCATCAAATTTAATTGGAGCATTCCAAGCACGATCCGAACACCCCCTGCCGACTCTTATAGCAGTCGAACCATGGCGAGCCCAAGGCCACGCTAAAGGCCGCACTGCCGTAGGGTGGGCAAACGGCGCCTTGGCGCCGGTGCCCACGCGAAGCCTCGCGGCAATTTGAGCGGTTCTGCGTGGGCACGGCGGATCGAGCGCTGTGCATCAATCAAAGTTTCGCGACCGCCTTTGCCCACCCTACGGGAGCCGCCGCGGAGTCAAGGTGCCGGGTCGTGCTTGAGACGGGCATAGAGCAGATGGTCCTGCCACGCGCCGTCGATGCACAGATATTCGCGGGCAAAGCCTTCGCGCCGAAATCCGGTTTTCTCCAGGAGGCGGATCGAGGCCACATTGGCCGGGATGCAGGCCGCCTCGACGCGATGCAGCCTCAGCGTCTGGAAGGCGAACGGCAGGAAGGCGCCGACCGCCGCCGTCATGTATCCCTGCCGCGCATAGGCGGCGCCCGTCCAATAGCCGAGATTGCCGGTCTGGGCACAGCCGCGCCGGATATTGGCGAGCGTCAACCCGCCGACCAGGGCCCCGTCGCTCCTGCGAAACACGAAAAACGGATAGGCGAGATCGCCGCGCTGGTCTTCGGTGTAGCGCTTGATCCGGCGGCGAAACGATCCCCGCGTGAGGTCGTCGGGCGGCCAGGTCGGCTCCCAGGGCGTGAGGAAGTCGCGGCTCGCCTCGCGCAGCGCCGACCATTCCGCATGGTCGGACATCTGCGGCGCCCGCAACACGACGCCGTCGCCGACGATCGCAGGCGCCTGCTCGGACAAGGTAACGGTTCGAAAGAACGCCATGGACGATCGGCTCGCAGATCGGAAGAGATAGAGCAACCGGTGCTCGTCCGGCTAAGCTTTGTCCCCGGTCTGCCTTCTGTTGGCTGGTTTCATGCCGCCCTGCGCGCAAGACTTTCCGCGATCGTGGCGGCACTTTCAAGGCCGGGCCCGGGTCCGAGCACCGAGATGGCGGGCCGGCCGCGCGCCAGCAGGGCGCGCCCGGCGGCACGCGCGCTTTCGACCGTCACGGCTTCGATCTTCGTCACAAGTTCCTCCAGCGCCACCGGCCGACCCCAGCCGAACATCTGGCGCGCGATCTGCTCGGCGCGCGCGCTCGAGCTCTCGAGCGCCATCAGCAGGCTTGCCTTCATCTGCACCTTGGCGCGCGCGACCTCCGCCTCGGTGATGGTCACGGCCGCATTCTCGATCTCGCCCACCACCACCCGCATCAGCTCGGGAACATCGGCGGCGTCGGTGCCGGCATAAAGGCCGAACATGCCGATGTCCGAATAAGGCGCGTGAAACGCATAGATCGAATAGCAGAGGCCGCGGATCTCGCGCACCTCCTGGAACAGCCGCGACGACATCCCGCCGCCGAGCGCGCTCGAGAAGACCTGCAGGCTGAACAGCTCCGGGTCGCGCTGGGGGAGCCCCTGCATGGCCAGCGCCACATGGACCTGCTCGAGATCGCGCGTCTCGATGTGCGAGCCGCCGACGAAGCGCGCCGGCTCCGGCGCCGGCGCCGCCGGCCCGACGAAGCTCGCGAAGCGCTGGGTGACGTCGTCCACCACCGCGCGATGATCGACCGCGCCGGTGGCGACCACCAGCATGTCGGGCGCGCGATAATTGCGCTTGAGATAGGCGGCGAGCCGCCGGCGGTCGAACGCGCGCACGGTCTCGCGCTTGCCCAGGATCGAGCGCCCGATCGGCTGCGCCGGAAAGGCGGTTTCCTGCAGCCGTTCGAACACCAGATCGTCGGGCGTGTCCTCCGAGGCGCCGATCTCCTGCACGATGACGTTCTGCTCGCGCTGCAGCTCCTCGGGATCGAAGGACGGATCGGACAGGATATCGGACAGCACGTCGAGCGCGAGCGGCACGTCGGCCTTGAGCATGCGCGCATAGTAGGCGGTCGCCTCCACGCCGGTGGCGGCGTTGAGATCGCCGCCGACCGCCTCGATCTCCTCGGCGATCTGCCGGGCGGTGCGGCGCGACGTTCCCTTGAAGGCCATGTGCTCGAGTAGATGCGAGATGCCGTGCTCGTCGGGCTGCTCGTCGCGGCTGCCGGCACCGACCCAGACTCCAAGCGAGGCGGTCTGCAGATGCGGCATGGCGTCGGTGGCGACGCAAAGACCGGAGGATAGACGGGTCACTTCAACGCTCATGCGGCAGCTCCTTCACGGGTGGCCCGACTGGTGGCGAGGATATGGCGCTCGACCTGCGCCGGATCGGCCGGCAACAGGGTGACGCGTTCCGGCCGCTCGGGAAGATCGGAAAGCCAATCGGGCAACGGCGGCCGGATGCCGCACGCTGCCGCCATGGCGTCGGGAAATTTGGCCGGATGCGCGGTGCCCAGCACGACCATCGGGACCGCGGGATCGCGCGTTTCCTTCTCGGCCACCGCCACCGCCACCGCGGTATGCGGATCGATGAAATGTCCGCTCTCGCGCAGCACGGTCCGGATCGAGGCGGCGGTCTCCTCCGCGTCGGCGCGGCCGGCCGAGAAGGTCGCCCGCAGGCCGGCCAGCGCTTCCGCCGAGAGCACGAACCGCCGCGACTGGGCGAGCGAGGCCATCAGGGCGCGCACCGGCTGCGCATCGCGGCCATAGACGTCGAACAGGATGCGCTCGAAATTGGACGCCACCTGGATGTCCATGGAGGGCGAGCTCGTCGGCGTCACCTCGCGCAGCTCGTAGGCGCCGCTCGCCAGCGTCCGCGCCAGGATGTCGTTGACATTGGTGGCGATCACCAGCCGATCGATCGGCAGGCCCATCCGCAGCGCGACATAGCCCGCATAGATGTCGCCGAAATTCCCGGTCGGCACCGTGAAGGCGACCTTGCGATGCGGCGCGCCGAGCGCCACCGCCGCCGTGAAGTAATAGACCACCTGCGCGGCGATGCGCGCCCAGTTGATCGAATTGACGCCCGAGAGGGCGACCCGGTCGCGGAAGGCGTGATGGTTGAACATCGCCTTGGCGATCGCCTGGCAATCATCGAAGGTTCCTTCGATGGCAAGCGCGTGCACGTTGTCGTCGGTGGCCGTGGTCATCATGCGCCGCTGCACGTCGGAGACGCGGCCGTGCGGGAACAGGACGAACAGGTCGGCGCGGGCGCGGCCGCGGAACGCCTCGATGGCGGCGCCGCCGGTATCGCCGGAGGTCGCCACGATGATGGTGGTGCGCTCGCCGCGCGCCGCCAGGCCATGGTCCATGAGGCGGCCCAGGAGCTGCATGGCCAGATCCTTGAAGGCCAGCGTCGGTCCATGAAACAGCTCGAGCACGAAATCGTTCGCCCCGAGCTGCGCCAGCGGGGCGACGGCGGGATGGCGAAAGGTGCCGTAGGCCTCGCGCGCCATGCGGGCGAGGTCGTGCTCCGCAATGGCGTCGCCCACGAACGGGCGCATGACCTCGACCGCCACCTCCGCATAGGGCCGCCCGGCCAGGCCTGCGATCGCGGCGGGCTCGAGCCGCGGCCACGCCTCCGGCACATAGAGGCCGCCGTCGCGGGCAAGCCCGGCCAGCATGGCCTCGCCGAAGCCGAGCGGCGGGGCCTCGCCCCGGGTTGAGACATAGCGCACGGTTGGGCTTCCAGGTTCGAATTCGGCGGCCCGCACGGCAGCACCCTACCGGGGTCCGCCAGGGGCCGGCTTCCACACAGCTATTTGATTTTACTGACATTCCCAGCCAGAGCGAACGGCGGGACGCAGCGGATGCGGCACACTAGTCGGAACCTTCCTCCGGCACAAGGAAAGCCGCTGAGGGTTGCCGATGAGCCGTCCGGGGAGGCCAGCCGGATGGAAAGCGAATGCTGCGACCAGCGCCGGCAGCATCCGTGGAGAAGAATTTGCTCCATCCGGCGCTTGCTCACTTGCTAGCTGCAAGAAGATGAAGCAAGCGCCGGAGCATAAACATCCTCTCGGACCGCCGATACGGCGGCAAGTCGTGCGCTTCAACCAAATGGAATGGATCGGTTTCGTAGGGGCGGGCCTTGTGCCCGCCCGCCTCTCTGCGTACGCGGCCCGCGGGCGGGCACAAGGCCCGCCCCTACGAACACAGAGCTCGTGCAACCCCTTCACTTCAATTGAAGCACACGACTAGCCGTCATCAAGGCGACCCGCTGCTTTTCGTTTGGATGCGGTTCCTCCCGAACTTTCCCTTGCTTCCGTATCTCATTACGGGGGCGCACTTTCAGAGATCGCTCGTTGAAAAAAACAACGAATCTACAAGGGCGGGCGCCCTTTCGTGTAGAAAATCACCAGCAACGTGGCGGAACTGGTCTGCCTGGCCGCGCAAAACGATTTTGAACGGCGCCACCCCATCAAGCAAAAACCCGGGCGGCTTCCCACCCGGGCACCTGGACGCGATTCATGAGTTTCAATTTCACGAATAGGATGATTTGAACAGCCGGTCAAGAGCAGAAATGACGGAGGGACCTCGCCAAGCGGGGCGAGCTCCTTCTCGATCAATTTGCATCCACGTTGGACGCTTCACCGCACGCTGCGGCCGGGACCCGCACCGCAGCTAATTCACAGCTTCAACGACATAGGCTCGTATGAGCTTTTCGGCCTTGTCACGCTCCGGCAGGAGATTTTTGCGGGCCGCCGAGTCGTTCCAAGCCTGTGCCTGCTCCAGGCTGTCCCACTCCGTGATGGCCACCCGTTGCGGCGCCGCCGACCCCTCCAATGAGGTAACCTTTCCCCCGGCCGTGTTAAGCAAACGCCCGCCGGCGGCCTTTTGCGTAGCCTGGACCTTTGGCCCATATGCAGCCGTGGCGGCTGCGTCGAGCACTTGTAGCTCGGTCACAAGGTAGGCTTTAGGCTTGCTTTGCGCGTGAAGCCCGCCAACCGCGGCACCGCCAATCGCCGCGCCGGCAAGCATTGCGATCCCTAGCGAAATGTATCAATTCATTGTGCGTCTCCCTTGAATTGTGATCGGGCTCGCGGAGGTTCCGCGAGACCGCAGCTTCGACATTTCAGAAGGAAGTTTGCCCGCCGACGGCATGATGCTGCCTGTTTCCCCAGGACTTCGGCATGTTCCTCTGGCAGCTCTAAGATGAAATCTACACTACTCTGCGGTAAAGATGAAGCGGCTGAGCGATCCTGTCATCGTGCGACCGGTACCACCTGCTGATCAACTCGCGGATCGACGATTGATCGCCAAGGCGGGGCAGCGTAATCTCGCCTGGTCGGCGCCAACTTCAACAACTTCAACAGGCATCGGGCAATCCGGACTGGGTTTGCGGCGACAAGAAAATATTCAACTCGGGGAGAGACGTCATGAAATACTGGGCAGCCGCCAACTTCGTGTTGCTTCTCGTCGGGCTCGCTGCTTTCTCGCAGCAGCCTCCGGCGTTCGGCCAGAGCGATCAGGGGTGGGTCACGCTGTTTGACGGGAAGAACCTCGACAACTGGAACAAGATCGGGGATGCCAATTGGCGGCTCGAGGACGGTGCTGTCGTAGCCGATAAAGGCGACGGCTTCCTGGTCTCCAAGAAGGATTACGCGGACTTTCAGCTGCGGGCCGAGTTCTGGGTCGATGCCGACGCCAACAGCGGCATCTTCATTCGTTGCACAAATCCCGAGAAAATGGGCGGCGCTTCCTATGAGGTCAACATCTGGGACACCCGCCCGGATCAGAGCTATGGCACCGGTGCCATCGTCGGTGTCGCCAAGGTCAATCCGATGCCGAGGGCCGGCGGCAAATGGAATGTCTATGAAATCACCGCGAAGGGCCCGACCTTCACGGTCACGCTCAATGGGCAAACAACCGTTGACGGCGCCAAGGACGCCAAGTTCGCGAGCGGGCGCATCGCGCTGCAGCACGGGTTGGGCGTCAAGGACGACAAGGGTGTTGCGAACGACCGCGGGGTGGTGAAATTCCGCAAGGTGGAAATCAAGCCGCTCTAATCGAGCGCTTCAACCAAACGGAATGGATCGGTTTCGTAGGGGCGGGCCTTTGCCCGCCCGCCTATCTGCGTACGCGGCCCAGCGGGCGGGCACAAGGCCCGCCCCTACGAGCACAGAGCACGTGCAAGCCCTCCCACTTCAATTGAAGCACACTACTAGCAATCAGAAATCCGGTTTGTCGGCCTGTGGGATCGGATGGAGATTCTGATTGAAGTAATCCGCCCCGGCGCTTTCGGCGCACACCATCTCAGCCATCGCCACCTCGTTCCTGCGCCAGGTCTGTTTAAGCGTGAGCGGCCCGTTGAACGTGTCGGGATCTTCCACCGTTACGATCGCGGTCAAGGCCTTGCCGTCCCGACTGATCGTGAACCGCTCGACGACGTGGAGCTTCTCGGTGTGCGGCGTGCGGAAGGAATCGATGTAGTGATACTTGCCGGCCGCGAGCCCGATCGTATCGACCACGAGCGTGTCCCCGCCCTCGTAATGGCCGATGGATTCGCCGAACCAGGACGGCTTCACATTTTCCGAATGCTTGTCGGTGAGATAGATGCGGCGCACGAAATGATCGCGCTCCCATATCATCCAGACTTCCTTCGGCGTCTGGAGGAAATACATGGGTTGGAGAAAAAGGAGTTGGCCAGGCACGCCCCCGGGCCAGCAGCGTGATTGGGAGATAAAGGGAAGCGGCCGCTTGCCGCTCAGCACCTCGTCGTTGGTTGCCTGCATCTGCGCAGCGGCCCAAGGTTTCAAGATCGGATCCTTGGTGTTCACGATCGGGGGCCGGAGCTCCCCACCCGAAAAGAAACCGACCATTCTGAATTTGGCTGTTATAGGGATAGTTGGGATCGGTCTTGATCGGCCCGTGACCCGAACCCTGCGGAGGGTCGAGCTGAAAATCCCAGAAGTTCGCATTCCAGCCGAAATCCCGGGAACCAAGTTGGGGAACAGAATCCGCCACGGGCGCGGCCGCGGAAAAAGACGGAACCAGGGTGACCGCAAGAAAGCCGGCGACAACACCGACTGCCAGCAAGCGGCTCCGTAATGTCGATACCAAAATGTGTGCTGCAAACGACGACATCGGCGTTTTCTCCAGATCACAAGGAACCCAAATCCAGAACCTGCTGATGGTCAGCACCTGACAAAATACCTCGCGCTCCTTCCGAAGTCACGCGAAATCGCCACATGGGCCTTCGCCGGCGCGGTCTTGATCCGCGTTGCAGAACGGATGCTGCCATTTGGCCTGCGTGCCCGGAGAGCGGCCGAGCTTAATCCGTCCCCCTCTGGTATTTGATCGTCGATTTCACGATCCTCGCTTTGCCGGCCCGATCGAAGCCGAGCAGAACCGTGCGCGTGGCCTCGATCGAGGTGCCTTCTCCGTCGATCGTGGTGTCAATAGTCACGACGAGCGAACCATCCTTCTTCCACGCTTTCGCTTCCTGCCAGTTCAGACTGGCGACATCCGGGAATTTTCTACCGTGCTTGAGCTTTTCCGGGATGCTTGCCTCCGGCAAGTCAGGCAATTCGACCTTTCGAAAAGTTTCGGCGCTTCGGAGATAAACATCCACGCCTTGAAGCGGATGTCCCGACCTTGTCATCAACGCGAAGCGATTCGAGTTAGGCGCCCACAGCACATGCCAGAAAGCCTGACCCGTGTCTTCCTCGTCAATCCGTTGCAATTTCTTTCCGGATTTCTTGTCGATCAGGTCGATGGTGCGCAGGTCTTCACCGTAGGCCGCGAGAAAGGCAAGTTTCCCGTCCGGTGACGGCCACTCGAAGTTTTCTGTCCTATCCTTCGCGGATGCAATCGGCTCCTGCTGGGCATACGCCAGCGCCGCAAACGCGACCAAACCGACCAGGCAGAGCAAGGGGCGAGCCACCATGGCATAATCCGTTCTGCTTCAAGAAATCCGACTTTCTCTCATGATATCCGGAAAAGCCAGCTTCCGTCATCGCGGACGCCGCAATACGTTGAATATTGGTGTCGATGTATCGTTTTTTCGTTTCGCGGACTAAACCGCGCCGAACGTTTTGTCTGCTGGAAGAATGCCCACCATTTGAGAATCAGATTCGGCTCGGTTTGTTCCATTTGCTGCACTGCGCTGGCCAGACGGCAAGGCGGCAGCAGCGGGCGGGCGGGAAACCAGACGGATCAAATTTTGGTCATTTGACTGGAAACTCTTTTCCCGGGTTGGCGTTGAGTTCGGGTAGGAACAAAACAAACGAGAAAGCACACAGAGGAGGTGTCATGAGGATTTTCTGGCCGCGATGGTCGTTACAATGATGGCAGTCCCGTGCCTGGCCGCGTCGGACAATCAGTCGGAAGATAAGAGCCCGGCCGACGCCCTCACTCCGGGCGTGAACGAGCCGCGTACCCCCGATACGCTGAAGTCCGCACCCGACCAGCGAATTCAGAACGAAGGTCGGGCGAGCGAGCGGGCCCAAGACCGAACCGTGGGTGAAAAGGAGCGTGCGCTCGACCAGAAGAAGGACGAAGATCGAAAGTGATCCAAGGCTCGTCTCATGCCCGGAAAAGCCTCGCCATGGCGGGGCTTTTTCCTTTGAGCAGGTCCCGATTGCTATCGATGTGAGGCGATATCGCGTTGCCGCTCTTTGACCGAGATCAATGAAAGTGCGGTCCCGAGCTCCGCCCTAACCCGGTTCACCAGACATACCGCAGCGCTCCGGTGCCGGCGTAGATCTGCGAGCCGGCGGCAAACTCACCGTCGAACTGGGCGGCGAGCGAGAGCGCCCGCGTGAGATGCAGCTCGGCGCCGGCCGAGGCGAGCGCGGAATCCTTCGGGGGCGCAGCGCCATCGACAGTAAAGCTCGCGCCGGGGAGCGATTGGAACACCGCGCCGAGCGCAGGATTGGTGACCCAGTCGTGAGCCCAGGCGGCGCGCGCTCGCAAAGTCAGAGGCATGGCGCCGAGCAGGGTCAGATGATCGAACCGGCCGCCGAACTCGCTGCGCGTATCCGTCGCCGTCATCGCGCTGTAGGAAAGCCCGAAGCCGCCGCCGGTCAGATCGGTCTCGCGGTAGGCCGGGGTGTCGAAGCTTTGCACCTGTACGGCCGCATAGGGGGTCACCCCGAGCCCCGGCGCCGCGGCATAGCGGTAGCCGGCTTCGAGGCGGCCGGCATAGCTCTGGCCGTTGAATTTCGCCGCGAGCTGGTCGCCGCCGAACGCGACGCGGCCGATCGTCATCCAATGATTGGCGAAGGCGAGCGCTGCCGCCACATAGGCCGGCCCGGAGCGCGTCGTGCCGTAGAGGCCGGCCTGGAACGCATCGCTGCGGCCGCCGCCGAGACCCTGCGCCAGCTCCCAATTGGTGCCCCCGCCGGAGAGCGCAAAGCCCGCCACCGTATCGGCCGAGACGTGATAATCCAGGCCGCCGGCAAAACCATAATCGCGCGCCGCGACGGTGCTCGAGCCAACCGCCGGATCGCCGTTGGTCTTGTTGTTGCCGCCGAAGCCGGAACCCCACGCGCTCCAGCGCTGATCGAACCCTGCCGGGCTCGGCGGCGCCTTGAGCACGGAGCCATAGGCGAGCGCGACATCGGGCGGGAAGCCGGCTTGCCGGTCGGGCGCAAAACCGCTGGCAGTGCCGCTGTTCGGCCAACCGGTGGGGCTCCTGCCGTCGACAAACGGATCGAGCATCAGTGCCAGGAATTGGTCCATCAGCTTGAACGCGCCCTGCTCGGCATCGGCCGCGGCCTCGCCATCCAATTGCGAGAGCGCGTTGGCAAGGGCGCCGCCGCCCAGCCCGAAGACGGTCAGGAAGCCCGGCGGCAGCGTGGCGCCGCTGTTGAAGGCGTTGTTGATCGCGTTGGCAGCGCTCTGCTGATTCCCGTTCAATCCGCCGCCGCTGCCCAGGTTCGCCGTCAGGTTCAACAGCACGTCGGTCGGCGTATAGACCAGGCCTGCCGCAAAGCTCGTCGGCAGATTGGTGACCAAAAGCGCGGAGAACATGGTGCCGCCGAGTCCGGCCGAGTGCAGGATGTCATACTGCTTGGCGATGTAGCTTCCCGCCGCGAAGTTGGCGCCCACGGCACCGGCGAGCGCGGCGGTGCCGCTCGCCGTGGCGAACGTCGACGTCGCCGGATTGACCTGCACCAGGTAGAGCGCGCCTGACTGGAACGCGAGATTGCCGGCGACCGTCATCGCGGTGCCGGGACTGCCGGAGCCGGGCGCAAAGGTGCCGCCGGAATTGATCAGGGTCGGGCCGACCGTGCCGGTGCCGATGAGCGCGCCGCCGCTGTTGACGCTGGTCAGGCTCGAGGTTGCGATCGAGCCGTTGATCTGCAGGGTGCCGGCGTTCACGGCCGTCGCGCCCGTATAGGCCGCGGTGCCGGCGAGCGTGAAGGTGCCGCCGCCGGTCTTGATGAGCCCACCGCTCCCGGAAATAGCCCCGGAAAACGTTGTGCTGGTGCCGTCGTTGCCGGTGGTCAGCGTCGCCGCGCCGAGCGTCACGTTGCCGGCGCCGGCAAGCGAGCCGATGGTCTGGTTGAAGCCGTTGAGGTCGAGGAACGCTCCCGCCGCGACCCTGAAGGCGCTCAACGGCGAGAGGGCGCTCACAGCTCCGGCTTGCAGCGTTCCCGCATTGACAAAGGTGCCGCCGGTGTAGGTGCTGCTGCCCGAAAGCGTCAGCGTGCCGATGCCGATCTTGGTGAGGCTGCCTGACCCGGAGATCATCCCGGAGAGCACGGCATTGTTGCCATTGGTGTCGAACGTGCCGCCCGCGCCCTGCAGGCTGATCGGCAGCGCGCTGGCAATGCCGGCGCCGGCGAACTGCATGGTGCCGCCCGGCGGACGTCCTCGATCGGTGGCACGTTCCGCAGCACGGTGCGGCCCTCGGACGCGAGCAGCGAGGCGGCGATCATCTTGAGCGCGGCGTTCTTGGCGCCCTGCACGAACACGGTTCCGCGCAGCGGTATGCCGCCTCGTACGCGATAGCACGTCTCGGGTCCAACGGTCACGGACACGCTGCTCCTTGGCTGCATATGGGGCCGACCGGTGGCCGGATGACATGTCCCGGGCAGTCCCGCACGGGCCGCCCGCTAGCTGCCCTGGAGATGCGGCAGCCTCTGTGCGCGCTGTCCAGTATCCCACCGGCTTTGGGGTCTGCGGGTCATTGCGGGCATCCCGGGCTCGGCGTGATTGCCGGCCGGCCGCCCGCACGGCCAGCCCGCCGCCCGATCTGCGGGTTCTCCTTATTGTTGCAGGTGAGGCAGGTGTGTATGGAGTTGGCCCGATGGTCAGGTGAGGTCGGCCAGCCGGGCGAAGACCGGGCCGAGCCGTGCCACGTAGCGTTCCGCACGGAAAACCTCGTCCAGGCGGGCCTCGTCGAGCGCCTGCCCGGCCTGGCTGGCCTCCTTGCGCAGCGCCTCCCGGAAGCTGGCGCCGGTGCCCCAGCTTGCCGCGGCGGCGGCCTGTACCAGCGCGTATGCGTCCTCCCTGGACATCCCGGCGGCGACGAGGTCCAGCAGCACGCTGGAGGTGTAGATCAGGCCGCCGGTGGATTCCAGGTTCGCCCGCATCCTGGCCGCGTCCACCGTCAGCCCGGCGATCAGGCCGGTGGTCAGGTGCAGCAGGTAGTCGGTTGCCGCCGCGGCGTCGGGCAGCGCCACCCGCTCCACGCTGGAATGAGAAATGTCACGTTCGTGCCAGAGCGCCATGCCCTCCATGACCGGGGTCACGTACCCGCGGACCACCCGGGCCAGGCCGCAGATCCGCTCGGAGCGGATCGGGTTCCGCTTGTGCGGCATGGACGAGGAACCCTTCTGGCCGGCCGAGAACGCCTCCGCCAGCTCGCGGACCTCGGTCCGCTGCCCGTGCCGCACCTCCAGGGCGATCGCCTCGCAGGCGGTGGCCAGCATGGCGAGCACGCTGGCCCATTCGGCGATGCCGTCGCGGAACACCACCTGGGTGGACACCTCGGCGCGGCCGCAGCCCCAGCTGGGGCAGTACCCGGGCCTCGATCGCCGGATCGATGTTGGAGTAGGTGCCGACCGGCCCGGACAGCTTCCCCACCGCGACCGCGTCCCTGGCCCGCCGCAGCCGGTCCCGGCACCGCGCCACGGCGAACGCGAAGTCCGCGACCCGGTGCCCCCAGACATCCGGCTCGGCGTGGATCCCGTGCGTCCGCCCGGCCCGGAGCGTGTCTTGGTGCGCGAGCCCGTGCTCCCGCAGCGCCGCGACGAGGGCCGTGGCGCGGGTGAGCAGCAGATCGGTGGCCTCGGTGAGGGTCACCGCCAGCGCCGTGTCCAGCAGGTCCGAGGACGTCATGCCGAAGTGCACGAACGCGGCCGCCGACCGCGGGACCGTATTGTCCGCCCAGGCGGTGAGGAACGCGATCACGTCGTGGTCGGTGACCGCCTCCGCCGCGGCCACCGCCTCGGGCGTGGGCGGCGGCGCGGCGCGCACCGGGGCGACCGCCGCCGCGGGCACGGTGCCGGCGCTCGCGTGCGTGCAA
>CAVRXO010000012.1:0-159148 GCA_963725185.1 uncultured Alphaproteobacteria bacterium | reverse complement strand
GACGGCGGTGATCGCCAACTATTCCGAGGTCGAGGCCCATCTCGCCTCCGGCAAGCTGCGGGCGCTCGCCACCGCCTCGCGCCAGCGGATCGCGGCGACCCGTACCTGCCGACCGTCGCCAATCCGGCTACCGGAATTACGACGCCGAGGTCTGGTTCGGCCTTGTGGCGCCCGCCAAGACGCCGGCCGAAACCGTCGCCCAGCTGTCCGGCTGGTTCGGCGCCGCGCTTGCGGCCGATGCGGTCAAGCAGAAGCTGCAGCGCGAGGCGATGTATCCGGTGGGCGCCTGCGGCGCCGATTTCGCCGCGCAGCTGCGCCGCCAGTTCGACGACTATGCGCGCGTGATCCGCGAGGCCGACATCAAGGCCGAATGATCACTTCAGGAAATCCTCATAGCTCAATTTCGCCGCGCGGATAGGTGAGGGCGCTCTGCGTCATGCCGCAGGCCACGCACATCTCCGCGAAGCGGATGCCGATCGCCTTGGTGTTGAGCACCTGCACGCCGGTGGCCGCCGCCAGATCCTTCGGGTCGACCACGTAGGGGATCAGGGCGCCGCCCAGCGGCACGATGATCTCGGCTCGGGTCTCCTCCACCAGGCCCCGGATGGTCTTGACCGTGATGCCGAAGATCTCCTCCTTGCGCTGCGCGATGTCGGCGCCGTAGATCGCCGATCGGCCTGATGTCGCTCACGAAGCGGTCGAGGCCGTGGGTGCGCAAGAGCCGCCACGTATAGGGCACGTGCGGCGCCAGCGGCACCGTGATGCCGACGCGATCCGCGAGCGTGGTGGCGGCGTGCATCGCCGGCGCGTGCAGCCCGATCACCGGGATCTCGACCGCGAGCCGCCCGCCGTCGACGCCCGGCTCGAACGTGTTCGACGAGATCACCGCGTCGTAGCCGTTCTGCGCCGCCCAGAAGATCTTCCGCACGATCGCCGGCGTCTCCATCATGTGGTGCAGGCCGTTGAGCGCGCTCTGCGCTCCGATGGTCAGGAATACGTTGGAGCCTTCGAAGTCGTCCGGAAAGCCGATCTCCACCTTGGTTCCGGGCGACGCATAGCCGTTGAGGATTTCTCGATCGCCGCCACGTCGTAGGGCGGTTGCGACTTGGCGGTCCGCGGCGCCTGATCGATGACGAGAATGCGCATGAGGAGGTGTCTCGCTTTCGATGTGACTGATCATGCTCCTCGTCATGCCCGCGCTTGTCGCGGGCACCCACGTCTTGCTGCGCCTCGGCAAAGCAAGTCGCGGGTGGCCGGGACAAGCCCGGCCATGACTCGGGAGAGAACGTTCAAATGACCGGCCCCGACGGCCCTACTCGAGCGGCTCGAGCTTGATGATCTCGGCGCCGTGATTGTTGCCGGCCCAGAAGGTGACCGGGTTGGTGGTGTTGTCGACGAAGATGCGCCGGATATTGGTCGGGCGCGGCAGCAGATATTCGACCGATTTTCCGCTTTGCGGGATCGAACCGGAGCATCCGGTCGCTCGACATGTTGCCGCTCCACAATTCGCCGGTACGGTCGAGGAAGACGTCATACGGATAGGTGTGCGGCGTCGGCACGTTCCATTCGGCGAATTTCTCCTGCTTGGGATCGAACATGCCGACCTTGTCGGCGGCGAACTCCGCGAACCACACGCGGCCTTGCTCGTCCATCATGGTGCGGCGCGGCCGCGAACGCGGCGTCGGTGTCGGATAGATGGTGGCGCGGCCGGTCTTGGCGTCGATCGCGTCCGACGTTCTCGTCGCCGAAATCCATGAAATACAGATTGTTGGCCGCATCCGACGACCATGCCGTAGGGCGAATGCTGGCGACCCTTGGGCATGACCTTGAACGGATCGATGACCTCGTACTTGCCGGTGGCGACGTCGAGGCGCAGGACGGCCTGCTTGTGCACGTCGTTGGTCCACACCTTGCCGTCCACCTTCCAGTGGCTCGGCGTCAGCATGGATTGCTGCGTCGTGTCGATGTTGAGCTCGCTCTGCACCGGGAAGAGCTGGAACGTCTCGGTCTTGACATCGAACTTGGCGAGACCGGCCTGGAACATCATGGCCAGCCACCAGATTGCCGTCGGGGTCGGGCTCCAGCGCGAGCGCGCCGGTGGGGAAGCCGGGCTTGAGCTCCGGATAGGGGAACTCCTTGTGCGTGCCGGTCCGCGGATCGAGCCGGCCGAGATCGTTCTCGACAAAGTCCGAGTACCAGACAAATCCGTCGGCGTCGGTGCGCACGTCATGGGGCGCGATCGTCTTGCGCGGCAGGTCGTATTCGGTGATCACCACCCGCGTGGCCGCGCCGGTCGGACGCGGCAGCGTCTTGCAGCGGGTAGGACCAGGTCTCGCCCTTGCTCAGATTGACGGTCGACAGGTACTCGGCCACCTTGCGGGCGCGCTCCTGCGGGAACTCGGCCTCGACGGCGCGCGCGCTGCGGGCGCGCCTGGATGGTGTTGTTGGCATAGGTGGTCATGCGCTTGAGCACCGGCATGAACTCGTCGGCGCTGAACTTGGAGCGCGCGACCCGCTCGAGCGTGTGGCAGCTCATGCATTCGATCAGCGGCCGCTTCTGCTCGGCGGTGCCCGGAAAGCTCATGAACCATTCGGTATTGGTGAGCTGCGCCGCGAGATCGGCGGCCTTGCGCAGCTTGAGGTCCACATTCGCGGTCTGGTCGGGCGCCACGTCCACGGCCTGCGGCCCGTCGAGCTCATAGCCGGTCGCCCTGATGCGCAGCGAATAATGTCCCGGGGCGAGCTTGCCGCCGGGAAGCTGAAGCGGCCGCTCCGGTCGCTCACGACCGTGATGGTGATCGGCGACTGGCTCATCTGGGCGCTGACCAGGACCCCTTCCATCGCGCCGGAAGGATCGGGAGGGATGATCCGTCCGCTCAAGTGCCGGCGCGCCCGATTGCGCGCCCGCGCCGCCGAGCCCCAGCACCGACCCCAGCAGCGAGGCGCCGACGGCAGCGAGCAGCCGAAAGGTGCGCACCCGCATGATCGCGGCTCCGTTTTTCTTCGTTTCGTCTTGTCGCCTTTTCGAGCGGCAGGCCGGATTGCGCCCTGGGCAAGCCTGAGGCGGGCCTTTCCCGAAAATGCCTAGCTGCTGCGCTGGAGGGTGCACTCGGTCTCGATGATCGGGGCGTCAGCGTTGGCCGAGCGGCGGAAGGTCTTCACCTGCTTGTAGCCTTCCTTCTCGCAGCTCACCTCGACATCCTTGGTGTCCACGTCCTTGCCGAAACCCGGGACCCGGTAGGTGCCGAGCGCGTCGCTGCGGGTGACGACACCGCCGCGGTTCTTGATGCCGACCGTCACTTTGGCGTCGGAGACCGAGTTTCCGTTGGTGTCCCGCACGAAACCGAAATAGGCCGGACCCTCATCCGCCTCCTCGTCATCGTCCCCGAAGGAGGAGCCGCCGGCCCAGACCGGGGCCGACAATGCGCCAGCGAGTGCCAGTGCCATGCACATGCTCAACCAAGTGTGTCGAGTTAGGAATCTCATCCGGAACATCCTCCCTGCCAGGTTGCCACGGTGCGAGTCATGGTCGCGAGCTCATGGGCCCTGAAAGTCGTGCCGGCCAACCTTTTACACCAAGTCGCCCATCCGGCGATAGCCCGGAAACGAGCGCCATTCCGCCGTGATGCCGGCGCGCGAAATGACCTCGCGCCACTTGCCGTCGGGCGGGGGAGAGTGGAGTCGGCGGTGCCATCGTTCCGAACAAGAACCGCCATACGCGATTGTCCTGGGGCTCGGCCGGGGCCGTTGCGCCAAGGATCTTCAAGGTCCGATCGTCATGACGCGTTCGTCATGACGCGATCTCGGACCCGATTCACTGTACGATTTCCTTGGCCAGGCCGGCGAGCATGTCGGCGATGTCGTTGAGCGCATTGAAGCGAGGTTGTGCGGCGATATGGGGCGACAAGACAACGTTCTTGAACCCCAGCAGCTCGTCGTCGCTGCGGCCGGGCGCCTCATAGAGCGGATCGAGCGCGAAGCCGCCAAGCCGTCCCGACTTCAAGGCTTCGATCAGCGCGGCGCGATCCACCACGTCGGCGCGCGATATGTTGACCAGGAAGGCGCCGGGCTTCATCTGCGCGAAGCGTGCGCGGTCGATGAGATGGCGGGTCGAGGGTCCGCCCGGCACCTGCGGCACGATCCAATCGCTCTCGGCAAGGAGCCGATCGAGCGGCACATAGCTCAGCTGAAGTTGCCGCTCCTCGGCTTCGGGCAGCCGGTTGCGCTGGTAGTAGAGGATCCGCATCCCGAACGCGGCGGCGCGCAGCGCGATCTCGCGCCCGATCTCGCCGATGCCGATGATGCCCAAGGTGGAGTTCGTGGAGGACGCGCAGCCCGCCGATGCGCGCCCAATTGGAATTGGGCGTGTGGCGGCGGTCGAACGGCTTGTAGACATAGCCCTCGGCCGCGAGCTGCTCGGCACTGATCCGTCCGGCCAGGCGATGCATCTTCTTGGCCAGCGTCAGCATCAGCGTGATCGCAACCTCGGCGCAGGCGATGTTGGCACGGCGCCGGAACGTCATGAGCTTGATGCCGCGCGCCGCGCAGGCCGCGGTATCGATGTTGCGCGGCATGGCGCCATATTTCTGCACCACGACGAGATCGGATCCGGCGGCGAGCTCTGCCGGCCCCACCGGCAGCGATTCGACGATCAGGCCGCGCGCCTCGGGCAGGTTCGCGCGCATGTCCTCGGTGGTTTCGACGAGCCGCACCTGGCTCGGAAAGAGCGCGCCGATGCGCTCGCGCACGCGCGCGCAATAGCCGTCGAAATCCGGCTCGTCATGGGCGAAGAAGTCCGCATACGCGGCATGGCGCTCGGCCGCGGTCGCCGGATCGAGCAGGATGCCGACGACGCGCAGGAAGGGATCGTCCTCGACGACGAGGATCGGAGTTTTTGCCATCGGTACCGGATCTACAGAGGTTGTTGAGGGGAAGGGCGCTCAGGTTTGCGACAATTGCGGGCTCATCTCAAGCGCTTTCGGCATGATCCGGCCGGATCCGGCGGTCTGGGCGCTACTCATTGACGCAGGGTCGGGCACCCACAATGAGTTATCATCTGAACAAAGTCAGAAAGCGGCCGCCACCAAACTTGAAACCGGCGGTCCGACCGGGAGCGGCACCATGACCACCAATATCACGACCACCACTGGCATCAGTCGACGTCATATCCTGGTCGGAGCTATTGCCGCGCCTGCCGTCATCGCGGCCGCGCGGCTCGGTTCGGCCGCGCCGGCCCAGATGCTGAAGATTTCCCACCAATTTCCCGGCGGCACCATCGAGGAGGGCGATTTCCGCGATCGTTTGTGCCGCAGGTTCGCGGCCGAGATCGAGAAGCGGACGAATGGCGCGCTCGGGGCGCAGGTCTATCCCAATTCGTCCTTGATGAAGACCGTTCCCCAGTTCGATGCGCATTCGCAAAGGTGCCCTCGATATCAGCCTCTATCCGGTCTCCTATGCGGGCGGCGAGTTTCCCGAGCTCAATATCGGGCTGATGCCGGGCGTCGTGACGCTCCTATCCGCAAGGCGCCGCGTGGAAGAAATCGCCGGTCGGCCAGAAATTCGGCGATTTCCTGGCCGGCAAGGGCGTCATCATCCTGTCCTGGATCTGGCAGGCCGGCGGGGTGGCGAGCCGCGGCAATCCGATCGTCAACCCGGACGATGCCAAGGGCCTCAAGATCCGCGGCGGCAGCCGTGAGATGGACATGGTGCTGCAAAAGGCCGGCGCCACCACGCTGTCGACCTCCTCCAACGAGCTCTATCAGGCGATGCAGACGGGCGCCTGCGACGCCGCGCTCACCTCCTCCACCAGCCTGATCTCGTTCCGCCTCGAAGAGGTGGCCAAGAGCCTCACCACCGGGCGCGGCAAGGCCTATTGGTTCATGCTGGAGCCGCTCGTCATGTCGAAGCAGATCTTCGACAAGCTGCCGAAGGGCCAGCAGGACCTGGTCATGGATCTGGGCGCCGAGCTCGAGCAGTTCGGCACCAAGGAGGCGATGGCCGACGACCAGAAGGTGGCCGAGGTCTATACCAAGAAGGGCGCCAAGGTCGCCGATCTCGATGACGCCATTGTCGAGAAATGGCGTGCGATCGCGCGGACCACCGCCTGGAAGGATTACGCCGACCGCACGCCGCTCTCGGCCGAACTCCTCAAGCTTGCCGGGGCGGTCGTCGCCTGACCGCGCGAGCACGGCGATGCAGCACGGCCTCGACGCCGTGGAGACCGAGATCCCGAAGGCGCCCGTCAAGGACGCCGCCGGCCCGGCCGAGGGTATTCTCGATCACGCGTCTCGAGCGCATCAACCGCATCATCGTGATCCTCTCGTCGGTGGCGCTGGTCGCCGCCGCGTGCGTTCTCACCTACAGCGTCGCGTCGCGCTACTTCCTGCATTTCTCCACCGATTGGCAGGACGAGCTCTCGGTGTTCCTGATCGTCGGCGCCGTCTTCATGTCGGCCGCCGCCGTCCAGGCGCGGAGAGGACATGTCGCGATCGAAGCCATCGTGGGTTTGCTGCCGCCGCGGGTGAATGCGGTGCGGCAATGGCTGGTCGATGTCGCCAGCCTGGTGTTCTGCGGCTATTTCGCCTGGAAATCCTGGACGCTCCTCGATGAGGCCTGGGTCGAGAATTACCATTCAGGCTCGACCTGGGGCCCGCCATTATGGATTCCCTATTCGCTCATGGCGGTCGGGATGACGCTGCTTGGGCTGCAGCTCTTGCTGCAGGTCGCTCGGCCATTGCGCGCGCGGCGGACGGCGCCATGACCACATTGTCGATCGGCCTGCTCTACGGCGGCGTCACCCTGGTCGTGATGTTCGCCGGCATGCCGATCGCGTTTGCGCTCGGCGCCGTCGCCACCGTGTTCATGATCGCGTTCATGCCGTCGTCCTCGGTCGATACCATCACGCAAAACGTCTACGAGGAGATGGCGCAGATCACGCTGCTGTCGATCCCGCTGTTCATCCTCAAGGGCGCCGCGATCGGCCGCTCGCCGGCCGGACAGGATCTCTACGGCGCGCTGCATGCCTGGATGCATCGGCATGCCGGGCGGGCTCGGCATCGCCAACGTCTTTGCCTGCGCGCTGTTTGCCGCCATGGCGGGCTCCTCGCCGGCGACCTGCTCGGCGATCGGCTCCGCCGGCATTCCGGAGATGCGCAAGCGCGGCTATTCGGGCAGCTTCGCGGCCGGCATCATCGCGGCCGGCGGCACGCTCGGCATCCTGCTGCCGCCCTCGATCACCATGATCCTCTATGCGGTCGCCGCCGAGCAGTCGCTCGGCCGGCTGTTCCTGGCCGCCATCGGCCCGGCCTTGCTGCTGGTCGGCTTGTTCGCCGGCTATGCGATGCTGGCGGTTTCGCTTCGAATACCGGCACGCCCGTCGGCTCATGAGACGAGACCGGGACGTATTCGGAGCTGCTGCGTCCGGACGACATGTCCATGTGCGCGACAAGTTCGCGCTGCTGCCGCGCGTGCTGCCGTTCGTGATCCTGCTCACCGGCGTGATGATCGCGCTCTATGGCGGCTTCGCCACGCCGTCGGAGACGGCGGGCCTCGGCGCGCTGCTGGCGCTGCTCCTGATCGCGGGAATCTACAGCGTGCTGGACGGCCGCGCGATCTCAAGCCGATCCTGCTCGCCACGCTGCGCGAATCGACCATGCTCATGTTCATCATCGGCATGTCGCTGCTCTATTCCTACGTGATGAGCTACCTGCACATCAGCCAGTCGGCCGCGCAGTCGATCGTGGAGCTGCATCTGTCGCGCTGGGTGCTGCTCGCCGCCATCCTGGTCTTGGTGGTGGTGCTCGGCTTCTTCCTGCCGCCGGTGTCGATCATCCTGATGACGGCGCCGATCATCCTGCCGCCGCTCAAGGCCGGCGGCTTCGACCTGATCTGGTTCGGCGTGGTCATGACCATCGTCATGGAGATGGGCCTGATTCACCCGCCGGTCGGACTTGAACCTGTTCGTCATCAAGAACATCGCGCCCGACATTCCGCTGCGCGACGTGATCTGGGGCGTGCTGCCGTTCGTCGCCCTGATGCTGTTCGCCGTGGTCCTGATGTGCGCCTTCCCCGGCATCGCGACCTGGTTCCCGGACGCGGTCATGGGTGGCAAATAGCGGAGCCCTACCCTTCGCCGGTCTCGAGCAAAATCTCCGTTTATTGGCGTCTCCGCGCCGCACCCGGACCGCTCGATCGTGGCAGGGGCGCTCCACACGCTTTCCGACCACTCAGTTGACGCGCGATTGGCCGGCTGGCCGGGTTTGACCCCTACTGGCTGGTTTCGGAACGGACAGTGGCCGGATTTGAATTTCGCATGTGAGCTGTATTGATCAGAACTCGGTACCAACCCGCACATATGCTGCCCTCGGCTAGTGTAGGTGCTGGGTTACAAGGCATCCCGCTTAGCCGGGAGCACGTCATGTCAAAATCGGATGAGTTCCGGCACTACGCCGAAGAAGCAATGCATTGGGCTCGCCACTCCACGACCCCGAAAGAGCAGCTAGCCCTGACCAACTTAGCCCGCATTTGGATTCAGGCTGCGGAGCGCAACGAGCATCCGGTGGTGGTGAAGGAGTTGCCACCGCATCGCAGGGCTGCATAGGCCGCGCCTGGTTTGCTGGCCTCAATGCTCCCAGCCCCCCTTCCCTCATTGAGGCCACCTTGAGCCCCGGCCTAACCGCCGGGGCTCTTTTTCTTTGGGCCGCCTCGGTTGGCGGCCTCGTCATTTAGATCATGGGCGCCGTCCTCGTGGCATGACTGCTCGCAAGCTTCGCGAGCAAGACGCAGCGAGGCTCGGCTGCTCCGCCGAGCGCGGCCGAAACTTGTTGAGCCCCAACAGGATCGGCGACTTATGCAAGAAATCTCAAGAACTTGGCCTGTGGATAGTGGGGATTGTCTAAAGCCATCCGCCAAGCTCTGCCGATCGGATGGTAAGCATTCCGTAGGATCGTGCGGCCTTTGGAGTTCCAAGCAGTGTCCGTGGCGCTGAGAGTGACATCAGGGAAGCTCGACGTCCAACCAGAGAGCATCTCCTTTCACCTCTCCGACGGGATTCGAATTGTTCCTTGCACCGTTGCGATCGAGGTGGTTCTCGATCTTGCCGACCACCACTTGCTCAATTGGAGCGCCGCGCTTGAGGCCTTCGGCCTGTTGATTCCCGAAATCGAGCGCCTTGCGAATATGAAATATCAGTCCGGCCACCAGGAAAACCCCGAAATCCTGATTGGAGGGGCCGATCTCCTGCGTTACGGCTTTTCCGCCCTGAATAAATCGGAAGCCGTTGTGCCGAGCGCAGACTGGCCGATGGCCGCGGAATAATCGGCCGTATAGTCGGTCGGCGAAGCCGAGCTCACCGCGTACGTGTCAAATGACGTACTTCATCTCGGGCTGCCGCTTGATTGCGTGAGCGAGCGAGCCGAAAAGCCATCAGGCTCATATCGACGCGTGGTAACTGCATTGCAGCTAAGGCACCGGAAAGAAGCCTCCCATTCTGCGTCGTTCGATGGATTTTTCAGGTTCGCCTCAAGCCGGGTCGTGCCGTTGCACGTCGAGCAGGTGACCATCGTGGGCATGCGATTCGAGCCAGCTTCGTCAATCATTTCTGCATCCGCATTCCGGGCCTATTTCGTCCGAGTCATGCGTCGTGGCATGGCGCGCGAATCGGCGTGAATGTCCCGGGAAAAGCACAAACACGCACCTACTCAAACCCGGACCGCCCCGCTCCGTTCCCATCCCAGAGTTGCTTCCCATCCCCGCACCGAATCACTTCTGGAATATTCATCATTCGCCAGGGCAGACGTGGCGATTCAGCCAGCCGCAGCCGGGGGCGTGAGGGCCTTTAGCAATTCCGCAGAGGCCCGGCCAAAACGCCGCAGCGGGCAGGGGGCAATCGCATTTGAATTTTGTTGTTTGGCAGGGCGGTGCTTCTTCCCTCCCCCTGAAAGGGGGAGGGTGGCGCCCAACGGGTCCGGCCTTTGGCCGGCCCGATGACAGGCTCCGGCGCCGGGTGGGGGTCTCGTCTCCCCGCAGAATTCGGCGCTCGTGGCGGGACCTCCACCCGGATCGCTACGCGATCCGATTTCCCCTTCCAGGGGTAGGTGTCCCCGAGAGCGTGGCTGTTTCATCATATGCGATAGCCCTGAGCGGGGCAGGGGGCATCTGCATTTCGTCCGATTCGATTGGCCACGCTCGTCGACCATGTCCCGTCCGGAAACCGCTGGCTTCATGAAATGAAATACGACCGCTATCCTGCCTGATCGCCATCGGCGGCGGGGAAGCGCGCACCTATACGCGCTGACGAGCTTCGCGAACCCTGCCGCGCGCAAGGAGCACGGCCGGTGAAGATCGCGACCTACAACGTTAACGGCGTCAACGGGCGCCTCCCCAATCTGCTTGCCTGGCTCGGCGAGGCATCTCCCGATGTCGTGTGCCTCCAGGAGTTGAAGGCGCCTGATGAGAAGTTTCCCGCGGCACCTATTCGCGCCGCTGGCTATGGCGCCATCTGGCATGGCCAGAAAAGTTGGAATGGGGTTGCCATTCTCGCCCGGGGCGCTGAGCCCGTAGTCACACGCCGGGGCTTGCCGGGCGATCCTGACGACACGCACAGCCGCTACATCGAAGCGACCATCAAGGGCCTGGTGGTCGGATGCCTTTATTTGCCGAACGGCAACCCCGCGCCCGGGCCCAAGTTCGACTACAAGCTGCGATGGTTTGAGCGCCTGTCCCTCCACGCTAAGAACCTGCTCGCGGGTGGCGCTTCCGTCATCCTGGCCGGCGACTATAACGTAATGCCGACCGATCTTGATGTTTACGCCCCCGAGCGTTGGGTGACCGACGCGCTGTTTCGGCCCGAGGTTCGGGACGCCTATCGCCGACTTGTCGAACCAGGGCTGGACCGATGCGATACGCAGTCTGCATCCCGGCGAACGAATCTATACGTTCTGGGACTATTGGAGGAATGCCTATGGCCGCAATGCCGGATTACGCATTGATCATCTCTTGCTCAGCCCACAATTGAGAAAACGTCTTATTGCCGCCGGCGTGGACCGGGAGGTGCGCGGCCTGGACAAGGCCAGCGACCATGCACCAACCTGGGTCGAGCTTTCAGACGCCGCGTCGCGGGCGCGAAAAGGTTAGCTCACGGACATTCTTTTAGAAACGTGCGCCAAATCAATATTCTTCAAAGGCGAATTTCGGTCGCCTCGCCTTTGTTGAAGTCGCTGCGCTGTGGAGGAACTTTGACCCCAAGTCGGCGTTTGTGAGTGCTACCCCGGATACCCGTTACCTCATCTCCGTTACCGATCGGCAGCCGTGGTTGCCGCCCTGCAACAGTAGTTTTGGCAGGATGACCTGCCGCCGTGCGAGAGAACGTTGAATGAATCCCACACCGGAAAACCGCAGCAAGATTCTGGATACGACGCGAAATCTCAAGATGGCGCAATCCGCCCACGCCTATGTCCGTGGTAACACTCAAAAGTTCTACGAATGGCTGCAGAACGGCCCCGGCAACTTGCCAATGGGGCCATCGGTTTGGATTTGCGGCGACTGCCATGTCGGCAACCTTGGTCCTATTGCCGACGCAAAAGGCCGCGTTCAAATCCAGATCAGGGATCTCGATCAGACAGTCATTGGCAATCCCGCGCACGATTTAATCCGACTGGGGCTGTCGCTGGCATCCGCCGCCCGTAGCTCCGATCTGCCGGGCGTCATAACCGCAAGGATCGTTGAAGAGCTCGTGGTGGGCTATCAGGAGGCGTTGGCGGGAGATTTCGAATCACTAGAGGACAAGTCTTACCATCCTAAACAAATCCAGGCACTTCTTGCACGCTCGACACGGCGACGATGGCGGCACTTGGCCGAGGAGCGGCTCGAAACTGTCAAACCGACCATTCCGCTGGGAAAGCGGTTCTGGACGCTGACGCCTGAGGAGCGCGCTGCTTTGGGGCAGATGTTTGCAGACCAAACGGTTCGGTCCACGATTGCTGGATTCCGCGGTCGCGCCAAAGATGATCTCGTTCAGCTGCTGGACGCAGCCTATTGGATGAAGGGTTGCAGTTCACTCGGCCGGCTGCGGTATGCCGCTATCCTTCGTTTGGGTCGCGGCAAGGATTCGAGCCTCTGCCTCGTCGACGTCAAGGAAGGAGCCTCCGCCGCCGCGCCCAGGGCCGCGAATGTCGCAATGCCAAGCGACAATGCCGTCCGCGTCGTAACGGGAGCTAAGGCACTTTCCCCAAACCTCGGGGAACGCATGCTGGCGGCCAAGCTGTTGGGCAAGGCTGTCCTCGTACGGGAGCTTATGCCGCAAGATCTAAAGATTGAAATCGACCAACTAACGCATGAGGAGGCCAAAAGTCTCGCGCGCTACTTGGCGGCCGTCGTCGGTCGCGCGCACGGGCGCCAGATGAAATCATCCCAGCGACGGGCTTGGCGTTCCCAACTTTCAAAAAATCACAAGGTGTCGCTTGACGCGCCATCTTGGCTGTGGACGAGCGTTGTGGAGCTCCTGAGTTTGCACGAAGCGGCATATCTCGATCATTGTCGGCGGTACGTTCTTTCGGAGTCGATGGCTCCGGCTTGATCGCAGGTGGTCTGGCATTTTATCATCAACGCATGATTCCTTTACGGTTGGCGGCTGCGGAGCAATAACGGATAGGCCAAAGGCTCCCGAATTCGCGAGCCGACCCCTACCGCGCGCGCGGCAAAATCTATATCGTCCGTGCAGCTGTCTTTGAAACGGAACGTGCCGAAGCTTCCGTCGGGCGAACCGGCAGCAACCATGCCGTCGGCAGGCAATCACTTTCTTCAATGACGATCCCTCGCTATCGAACGAGTGTCTCGGCTATTGTGCCCAATTCCATTGGGCACAAGCCAATCATTGAAAGGACGATCACCATGACCCGATATATCTCACTGGCAATGGCAATGCTCGCAGGCGCTGCGCTCGGGGCCGCGGCCGTCAACGGTTTGCACGCCCAGAACAAGTCCCCGGGGGCCTACGCCGTCGTCGACATCAGCGAGATGGTCGACGCAAACCTTTTTAAGGAGCAGCTGCTTCCCAAGGTGACGCCGGCGGCGCTTGCTTCAATGGGCGGTCAATACTTGATACGAACGGACCAGATCACAGCACTTGATGGAGCACCGCCTCAGAGGTTTGTCGTCATCGCTTTTGACAATATGGATAAAGCCAAAGCATGGAGCTCGAGCGCTGGTCAGAAGGAAGTTGACGCGATTCGGATGAAGGCAACGAAGTCGCGGCAATTCCTTGTGCAGGGCTTTTCGAACTAGGCTGGTCCTCTCACGCTGGACAGAGCCGATCGGCGCAATAAAGCGATTGCGCCCTACAGGGCGGCCATCGTAGGGCGCAATCGCTTTATTGCGCCGCTCCGCCCTACAACGCGCTCGCCGGCGCGGGCGTGCCGGCCGGCGATCCCGGATTACGGGTAGCCCGTCGAAAAGGGCGTTAACGCCCGGAATGGCCGATGGCTACTCGAACCGTAGCGCGGCGATCGGATCGAGCCGCGCCGCCCGGCGCGCGGGATAGTAGCCGAAGAAAATCCCGATCAGCGCCGAGAACGCGATGCTCCCCAGGATCGCCGGCGCCGAAATCTCGATCGGCCAGCCCGCCAGCCTTGCGATGGAGCTCGACACAGCGACGCCGAGCAGCAGGCCGGCGGCGCCCCCGGCACAGCTCAACACCGCCGCTTCAGCCAAGAACTGCAGCAAAACATGGCTGCGCCGAGCGCCGAGGGCCATGCGGATGCCGATCTCGCGCGTGCGTTCGGTAACCGAGACAAGAAGAATGTTCATGATGCCGACGCCGCCGACGAGAAGCGAGATCGATGCCAAGATCGCCAGCAGCAGCGCGATGGCGCGGCTGGTACTTGCTGCCGTCGCGGCAATCTCGCTCAGGTTGCGCACGCTGAAATCGGCCGGCTCGCCGGGGCGGATCAGGTGACGCCGCTGCAGCGTGGCGGTCACCTCGCGCATGGCGTCGGCGACCCGGTCGGGCGAGCTTGCCTCGACCAGAATCAAGTTGACCATGCCGGCAAATTTCGGCTGCAAGCCAAATGGATTCGGTGCCGGCGGGAACCGCGTCGTGACCGGGGAGGGTGCCTGCAGCGGCGTGGCGACGCCGATCACCCGTTGCTCGGCGGTCGCGAACGGAACGAGCACGACATCGTCCTGATCGGTGCCGAAGCTCGACTGACCGCGCGACGCGAGCAGGCCGACGATGCGCAGCGGCTTGCCCTTGACCAGCATCGTGGCTCCGACCGGGTCCTCGCTCGGCGCGAACAGCTTGTGGTACACGGTCTCGCCGATCAGGCAGACCATCGCGGTGGCTTCATCGTCGTCGCGCGTCAAGGCGCGTCCGGCGGCGACATGCCAATTTTCGATGCGCAGGTAAGCCGGCGTCACGCCCTGGATCGCGGTGCTCCAATTCTGGCTGCCGATCTGCGCCTGCGCGACCTGCCGATTGACGTAGCTGACGAGCGACACATTGGCGTCCTCGCGCTGCAGCGCGTCGGCATCCGCGACCGTGAGCGTCGATGCGCTGCTGTTGCCCGCGCGCACGCCATTGGCCGTGCTGGCGCCGGGCAGCACCACGAGCAGGCTGGTGCCGAGGCTCGCGATCTGCCTGCGCACGGCTTCGTTGGCGCCGTCGCCGAGCCCGACCATGGCAATCAGCGCCGCAACGCCGATGAAAACGCCGAGCATGGTGAGCGCGCTGCGCAATTTGTTGGCGCGCAGCGCCGCCCATGCGGCCGCCAGCGTCATCTGGAAGATGGACCAGGACATGGCGGAGCCGGGCGAGCGCGAAACGGCGTTTGCGGCCGGCACCGGACCCGGCGCCACGCGTTGCTTGCGCACGGCGCCGACATCGCTCTCGATCGCGCCGTCCCGCAGCGTGATGATGCGGTCGGCATAAGCGGCAACATCCGGTTCGTGCGTGACCGCGACGACGGTGACGCCCCGCTCGCGGTTGAGCCGCCGGATCATGGCCATGATCTCGCCGGACGTCGCCGAATCGAGATTGCCGGTCGGCTCGTCGGCAAGAAGCACGGCGGGATCGTTGATCAGGGCGCGCGCCAGCGCGGTTCGCTGCTGTTGTCCGCCCGAAAGCTGGTTCGGATGATGGCTGCGATGCGACCACAGGCCCACCGCTCGCAGCGCGTCGTCCGCGTGCGACAGATGAGCGCCGCCGATGGCCGCCCGCCCGGCATACAGCAAGGGTAGCGCGACATTTTCCCGCGCGCTTCTACGTTGCAGCAGATTGAAGCTCTGAAAGACAAAGCCGATGCGGCGGCTGCGGATGGCGGCAAGCTCGATCTCGCTCAAGGCGGCGATATCGCAACCTTCGAACAGATAATGGCCCGACGTCGGCAGGTCGAGGCAACCGAGAATGTGCATCAGGGTCGATTTTCCGGACCCGGACGCGCCCATGATGGCGACAAATTCTCCGCGCTCGATGCGAAGGTCGATGCCCCGCAGCGCGACGACCTCGACGCCGTCCAGCCGGTAGCTTCGTCGCAGCCGGCGAACGTCGATGACCGCAGTCATGTCGATGACCGCACTGTCGATGACGGCACTCATGAGGCGCCCGACGCGCGCGACGCCGACCCCGCCGAGATCCGGTTCGTCGGCGCGCCGCCGGCCGGTCACCACTTCATCGCCGGGCTTGATGTCGCCTTGCGTCACTTCGACCGAGTTCGTCGTTGGCAAGGCCCAGCTGCACCGCGACCGGTTCGAGTCCGGAGCTGCGCTGTACCCAGACCAGGGCCCCGTCTCGGCCGTCGGCCGCGCTCGCGTGCTCGACCGCATAGCCGTCCGGCGCGAAGCGCAGCGCCGATTCCGGTATGCGCAGTACCTCGTCCTTCTGCGCCACGACGATATGCGCGGTCGCCGTCATGCCCGGCTTGAGCGTGAGATCGGAATTATCCGCCGAAATCACCACGTCGTAAGAGATGACGTTCTGAACCGATATCGGCGCCTGGCGGATTTGCGTCACCTTGCCGGCAAAAGTGCGGCTGGGGAACGCCTCGACCGTGAACGTTGCATCCTGCCCGTCGCGAATTTCGCCGATTTCCGCTTCGCTGACATTGGCCTCGACCTGCATCTTCTTCAGATCCGTGGCGATCAGGAACAGGGTCGGCGTTTGAAAGTTCGCGGCCACCGTCTGGCCGACCGCCACCGATCGCGAGACGACCGTGCCATCGACCGGCGACACGATGTCGGTGTATTCGAGATCGACCTGAGCGGATTGCAGTTCTGCCTCGCGCTGCGTGATGGCCGCTTGATCGAGCGCGACCTGCGCGTCGCTCTGCTTGTAGGCGTTCAAGGCGTTGTCGGCGGCGTCTTGCGAGATCGCGTTGCGATTGAGCAGAGCAAGATTTCGCTCGTAAGTGACCTTCGCATAGGCGAACTGCGCCTGGTCCTTGCGAAGTTGCGCCTTCGCGGTGCCGATCGCGGCCGCGGATCGATCGACCGCCGCCTGATAGCTGCGCGGATCGATCTTGGCGCAGGACTGGCCCTTCACCACCTCGGTGTTGTAATCGCAGGAGAGCGACTGGATTCGGCCCGACACATAGCTGCCGATCTGCACCGTCTCGACCGGGTTGACCATTCCGCTCGCGGTGGTCATGCGCACGATGTCGCCACGACTGGCAGGTGCAGTGATGTAGTCGGTGGCAACCGACCTGCGGCTCCTGGTCGCGATGCCGCCGATCGCGATGGCGGCGGCGAGCAAAGCGAGCGCAAGCCAGCGCCATTTCGGCCATCGGCGCGCGATCGGGAGATGATCCTGTTGCTCCACGGACCGCAGGGTGAGAAGATTATCGGGATCGAGCACGACCGGCACTGCTCCTCAATACGCTGCTCCCCATCGAGAAAGCAGCAAACGCATCGGGTCGGTACTGCGCGCGCGCGTTGCCGCGGAGGCCGTCGTGGGCCCCCGCGGCGCCGCTCTGCGTCTAGAGAATTCCTCCCAGTCCGAGACCGCCGAGCAGTCCGGTCACATCGCCAAGGAGGCCGCTCACCAGACCGGTCACGCCGCTGGTGCTGGTCCCGGCATTTGCCGTGACGGTCGCACCAACACTGACACTCTGTGCCATGGCCGCGCCGGCAAAGCCGCTGGCGAGAGCGAGAGCGCAGGCGAGGGTCGTCAACTTCCGAGCCTTCTAAGTCATTCTTGTCTCCTTTTGGCTTGAGCCCCTCGATGGCGGTGAGCCATCGCGCCGGACGTTAGAAAGCACCTGCAGCCGTGACAATTGCATTTTGGGCCTGCAAGCTTGAACTGCGTGCAACCAAGTTCGGCCCATGGTGTTGCCTCGCTAAGAGGTGTCGACGGGGCGCGTTTTTCGACATTTCTGTGACGCGATCTGCACTTCTCTGACGCAATCGGCGTCGATCCAGTGACGGGGCATTTCGACAGTTCCATTCGACAGTTCCATGAAAATTCGCCGATGTGAGCCAAGTCAGTCACGCGTTCCACATCGAGCCGGGAAGCGGAGCAGAATATGACCAACATCTCGCGGATGCCGCCTTTCAAAGCGATCGAGGCATTTGTCGTAGCGGCGCGCGCGCTGAGTTTCACCGAAGCGGCATCGGTTCTTAACATCACGGTTCCGGCGGTCAGCCGTCGCATTCAGACGCTCGAAAGCAATCTTGGCGTGCCGCTGTTCCAAAGAAAGCCCCGCGCGCTGGGATTGACGCAGGCGGGCGAGTCCTATTTGTCGGAGCTGGAGCCGGCGATCGACGCCATCCGTCGCGCCAGCCACTGCGCGCGCGCTCGAACACGCCGTGCTCGGTCAGACTCAGCCTGCCGGCTTCGCTGGCCGCGAATTGGCTGGTGCCGCGATTGCATCATTTTCATGCCGCCCATCGCGGCATCGGCGTCGAGCTGGAAAGCGACGGCGAGCATTTCGAGCCAAATAGCGCGAGCGAGCATGATAAATTGAACGAAGGCGAGGCCGACATTGTAATCCGGCTCAGCAACGGCAATTGGCCGGGCCTGCGCACCGCGCGGCTCCTCGATCTCAAGGGCTTCCCGGTCTGCAGTCCGTCGCTCCTCGCCGCCGGTACCGTTCCGTGCTCGCCGGAGGGGCTTGGCGAATTACCGCTGCTGGGAATTCGCGGGCAGTCGGATTTGTGGCCGGAATGGTTCCACTTTGCCGGCCTGACGGCGCGCACGCGCGTCACCCAGGAGTTCGACAACGTGCATCTGCTCTATCGGGCGGCGGCATGCGGTCTCGGCATCGCGCTCGGCGTCGACGTTCTGGTGCAGCCTTACCTTGACGACGGCCAGTTGGTGCGGCCGTTCAATTCGCAATACCGATTGAGTCACAGCTATCACATCATCTGCCGGGCGGCCGACCTGTCGCGGCGGCCGGTCTCGACATTTCGCGATTGGTTGCTGGCGCAAGCGACCAGCGCCTAAACACCTACGCCTCGCCGATCTCACGCAAAATCTCCTGCGTGTCAGCGCGTAGCCCGCATGGAGCGCTTGCGTAATGCGGGAACGGCGGTCCCGGATTACGCAAGCGCTCCATCCGGGCTACAGAACCCATGCTTCCGATGGCCGCATTGAGCGTTTGTCGTTGACACCTGCTTTCGAATCAGTCTATTCGTTAAATTGAAACTCACGAAGTCTGCCCGGGCGGGAAACTGCGCGGGCTTTTTCATGCTCGCGGGTTCAACTGCCCTGCTGTTGCGGCATCTGTGGCTGGGCCGGAAGGGCGAATTCGCCCTCATCGGTGAAAGCGTCCCAGGCCCGGCCGCTTGTTAATTTCCTGCAAATAACAACCGATCATGCGTAAGAAGCGCTGGTCAGCGTGTAGCCCGCATGGAGCGCTTGCGTAATGCGGGAGCGGCGGTCCCGGATTACGCATAGCCCGTCGAAGACGGGCGTGAACGCCCTGAAGCGCTCCATCCGGGCTACAGAACCCGGGCCTCCGTGGTAGCTGGCCAGGCGAGCAGCGCCCAAGAGCCTATCCCTCGCCGATCTCGCGCAAGATCTCCTGCGTGTGCTCGCCGAGGCGCGGCGCGGGGCGCGCGGCCGCCATCGCCCGCCGTCGATCGTGATCGGGGTGCGCAGGCCCGGGACGGTGCCGCCTTCGGCGGCGTCGCTCGGCAGGTCGAGCCGCATGCCGCGGTCGATCACCTGCGGGTCGGCAGAAGACGTCGGCGAGATTGTTGATCGGGCCGGCCGGCACGTTCACCGCTTCCAGCTTGGCGAGGATGTCGGCGCGCGTCACCCGCAGCGTCAAGCCGGACAGATGCGCCACCAGCTGGGCGCGGTTCGCGACCCGGTCGGCATTGGTCTTGTACATCGGCTCCTGCGCCAAGCCTCCCTCGCCCAGCACGGCGCACAGCTTGGCGAACTGGCCGTCGTTGCCGCTGCGATGATGACGTGCCCGTCGGCGACCGGAAAGACCTGATAGGGCACGATATTGGGATGCGCATTGCCGATCCGCTCGGGCAGCGCGCCGGACACCAGATAGTTGAGCGCCTGGTTGCCGAGGACGCCGACCTGCGTGTCGAGCAGCGCGGTGTCGACGTGGCGCCCGCGGCCGGTCTTTTCGCGCTCGGCGAGCGCCGCCAGGATGCCGACCACCGAATAGACGCCGGTGAAGATGTCGGCGATCGGAACGCCGGCGCGGGTCGGCTCGCCGTCCGGCGCGCCGGTCAACGACATGAAGCCGCCCATGCCTTGTGCCATGAGATCGTAGCCGGCGCGTGCCGCATAGGGCCCGCTCTGGCCGAAGCCGGTCACCGAGCAATAGATGAGGCGCGGATTGACGGCCGCGAGGCTCGCATAGTCGAGGCCGAACTTGGCGAGCCCGCCGACCTTGAAATTCTCGATCAGCACGTCGGAGCGCGCCGCCAGCTTGCGCACGATGCGCCGGCCGTCCTCGGCCTCGAAATCGAGCTCGATCGAACGCTTGCCGCGATTGGTGCAGTGGAAGTAAGCGGCGCCGAGATGCCCGCCGTCGGCGGCCGCCACAAACGGCGGGCCCCAGGCCGCGCGTGTCGTCGCCCGCGCCGGCGCGCTCGACCTTGACGACGTCGGCGCCGAGATCGGCGAGGATCTGCCCGGCCCAGGGGCCGGCGAGGATGCGGGCGAGTTCGAGCACGCGCAAACCGGCGAGCGGACCCGGCATGGAACAGCTCCTTCGAGAGACGGCCCGGCTGCCGGGCCAAGGGAAGGTCGAAAAACGGTGAAACGTCCAGCGTTTCTGTGGCTTGCCGACGCGATCTTGTCCAGGGCGCCCGGTGTCCTCGCGGCGGAGCGGCCGCCTCCATTGCCGAATCTTCACCAAATCCCTATGTCATGCGCGGTTGGCAGGAATCCGGTCCCGTGAACACGTCCTTTTTCGGCGAGCTGCTGCAGTCGATCTCGGAGCGCGGCCGGGCCCTCATCGACCGCACGCGCGATCGCCGTGGCAGTGCGGAACGGCGCTCCGCCGATCTGGTCGAGCTCTGCGGGGAGCTTCTGTCGGAGCGCGGTGAAGCCTCCGGGGTGGCGCTCGCGCGCGAAATCCTCAATCGCTACGCAGAGTTGACGACCGGCCCGCGGATCGCCTTCTTCGAGGCGCTGGGGCAGGAATTCGGTCCCGATCACGCTCGCCTGAGCGCCGCCACCGCGGCCTGGCAGAAGAATCCCTCCGACGAGATCGCGTTCGAGGTGCATCTGGCATCGGAGCCGCGCCGGCAGGAATTGTTCCGCCGTCTCAATCTGGCGCCCGGCGGAACCGCCGCGCTGGTGCGCATGCGCGAGCAGCTGCTCGAAGCCATGGATCGCCGTGACGATCTGGGCGCCGTCGATGCCGCCTTCGTGCACCTGTTCTCGTCCTGGTTCAATCGCGGCTTCCTGGTGCTGCGCCGCATCGACTGGCAGACGCCGGCGATCGTGCTCGAGAAGATCATCCGCTACGAGGCGGTGCACGCGATCCGCGGCTGGGACGATCTGCGCCGGCGCATCGATGCGCCCGACCGCCGCTGCTATGCCTTCTTTCATCCGGCCCTGGTCGATGACCCCCTGATCTTCGTCGAGGTGGCCTTGACGCGGGAGATTCCGGGAGCGATCGCGCCCATTCTGGCGGTCGAGCGCGAGGTGATCGAGCCCGACAAGGCGGCGACGGCGGTGTTCTATTCGATCTCGAATTGCCAGCGCGGGCTGACCGGCGTCTCGTTCGGCCATTTCCTGATCAAGCAGGTCGCCGAGGAGATCGCGCGCGAGAACGCGCGCCTGTCGCGGTTCGTGACCCTGTCGCCGGTGCCGAGCTTCGCGCAATGGCTCAAGCGGGAGCGGGCGACGGAGGCCTCCCCGGCGCTGACGCCGGACGATCGCGCCGCGCTCGCCCACCTGGACACGCCCGACTGGTGGCAGAGCGCCGATACGCGCGACGAGGTCGAGGAGCCGCTCTTGCGCGCAGCGGCCTGGTATTTCCTGCGCGCACGCGGCCGCAACGGCGCGCCGCTCGACCAGGTTGCCCGCTTCCATCTCGGCAACGGGGCGCGGCTCGAGCGGCTGAATTGGCTGGCGGACGTGTCCGACAAGGGCCTCGAGCAGTCCTACGGCCTCATGGTCAATTATCTCTACGAGCTCGACGACATCGAGAAGAATCACGAAGCCTATGCGCAACACCGCACCGTGATTGCCGCCAGCGCCGTCAGCCGCCTGGTCAAAGGCTCGGCCCGCGACATGGTGCCGGTCGCGGGGTGAAGGTGACGTTGCACATTCCTGGTCGCGGGGTGTGGTTTCCGGCAAGGGAGGGGAATAATACTTGGACAATTCATGAAAGTTATTTTTTAATATTGTGCGATTTCAACTAAATATCGTATTTTCGAGCATTATTATTTACACAAGAGCGTAAAGCGGGGAACTTTCGAACAAACCCCGGCATTGTCCTCCCAGTGTATCAGGGGGTTCAAAATGATCGCATTCATCACCGCCAAATCGGTCACCGCAGTGGCTGCCGCAGCCCTCTTGGCCGGTCTGGCGATTTTTTTCGTTTCTCTCGCACCCGAGGCGAGGGCCGAAGCTCAGGTCGCGGGCTCGCTTCATCAGTCCTATGCCGAGGGTGGCCATTTGCCCGCGCTCGTGATGGGGGCCGAATGCTCGTCCCACGAGTGGCCCCAGTACGAGCAAGGCTGTGAATTCGACCTCAGGAGGCCGGCTCACGAGGCCCGAACGGTGCGGATCATCGCCCTTCGCTGATCGGGACTTCGTACCATGAAAGATCAGGCCAGCCATGTCATCAAACCCGGCCGGGGTTTCAACGAACGTCCTCGTCGTGGAAGACGAGATGGTGCTGCGCATGCGCGCGGTTGACATCGTCGAGGATGCCGGGTTTACGGCGGTCGAAGCCGTCAATGCAGACGAGGCACTTTCGATCCTCGAATCGCGCTCGGACATCTCGCTGCTGTTTTCCGACATCCAGATGCCCGGCAGCATGGACGGATTAAAGCTCGCCCACGCCGTGCACGATCGCTGGCCGTCCATCAAGATCATCCTGGTGTCCGGCCAAGTCAAAGTGTCCGATGCGGACAAGCCAGCCGACAGCCGCTTCTTTGGCAAGCCGCTGGACGTGAAGCAGATGATCGTCGAGCTGCAGGAGATGGTGGGCACGGGCGCGCTGAAGATTGTTCCGAAAACCGCCCTGCCGCTCTCGATTGAAGAGCTCCCCAAAAGGAAGCTCACGGACACGGCGGGGCTCTTGGCCGCGCAGGACTTGACGGCCGAGAACGACAGTCTTCGGCTGCTGCTGGAGCAGGCCGTCATCGACGCCGAGGCCTTGCTCGCGCAGGCCGGCATCGACGCCAAGGAGCGTGAAGCCGCGGACAAGCTGCAGAAGCTCATTCTCGACGAATTGCATCATCGCATCAAGAATACGCTCGCGACCGTAAGCGCCATTGCGTCCCAGAGCCTGCGGACCGCGACCAGCGTCGAGTACGCGCAGCAGGCCATCGAAGGCCGGTTGATCGCGCTCGGGCGTGCGCACGATCTCCTGATGCAGGTCAGCTGGGCCAACGCCAGCCTTGTGAACACCGTTCGCGGCGCGATCGAGCCCTATGACGGCCAGGGCCGGGACGTTTTTCGATCGATGGGCCCGATATCGCGATCACATCCGGGGCCGTGATCGCCCTGGCGATGACATTCAATGAGCTATGCACGAACACTACGAAATTCGGCGCCCTGTCGGTGCCCGCCGGGTGCATTGAAATCGCGTGGACCGTTGACGAAGATACCAAGCGGCTGCGCCTGTCATGGACCGAAAAAGGCGGCCCGGCGGTCGCGGTGCCGAGCCGGCGAAGCTTTGGCACCCGCATGATGGGGTCGCTTGGACAGCAGTTGAATGGCCAGGTTCAGCTCGCCTATCTGCCGACCGGGGTTGTTTATACGCTGGATGTGCCGCTCAGCTCCCTCACGGCGAAGGCGTGAGACATTCCAGCTCGCACCAACCGAGTGGTTGATCGGATCGCTCGTCGGGCGATCGGTTTTAAGATCGCCCGTAGACCGGCACGACGCCGCCGCGGGTGACCGTGTTATCGGGCGAGGCCAGGAACAGGATCGTGGCCGCGACCTCCTCGGTCTTGGGCCAGGCCGCGTGGTCGGCTTGCGGCATGGCGGCGCGGTTGGCCGGCGTGTCCATGGTCGAGGGCGCGACCGCGTTGACCAGGATGCCTGATTTGACCACCTCCTCGGCGAGCGCGGCCGTCAGCGCGGCGACCGCAGCCTTGCTCGCCGTATAGGCCGCCATGCCGGCGCCGCTGCGCCATTCGAGCGCCGGTCGCGCCGCGACATTGACGATCCGCCCGCCGCCGGTGCGCATCATGGCATTGACGGCGGCCCGGCAGCTCAAGAATGCGGTCACCAGGTTGAGGTCGATCTGCTTCATCAGGTCGGCCTTGGAGGTCTTGCCGACCGCCGCCATGGCAAAGCCGCCGGCCAGATGGATCGAGGCCCACAGCTCGGGCACGCCATCGTAAAGGCGCGCGACCGCCGCCTCGTCGGTCAAGTCGATTGCGGCAACGAGCTTGATCTTCGCGTGATCCCGCAGCGGAAAACGCTCCGCTTCGGCCGCGAACAGGTAGGGCACGTGGCAGACGGCTCCGGCCGCAATCAGTCCGCCGACCACCGCATGCCCGAGCGCCCCGGTACCGCCTGTGACAACCACGTGACGATCGCGAAAGTCCATGCGAGCCTCCTTGGAAGCTTGGCAGGCGATATCTTCGCCGAAACGATACCCTCGTCCAAGCGACATCATCGCCCAAGCGACATCATCGCCCAAGCGACATCATCGCCCAAGCGACATCGTCGCCCAAGCGACATCATCGCCGAAGCGGCAGCGGACGCAAGACGCTCGCTCGTCCATTGGCTATGAATGGTTGCTCCCGGCGCGAATCGGGGTCACGCGCGGCGCGCGCAGGGTCAACGGTCAGATCAGGGCCTGGATCAAGGGCGGGACATGTCCGAGTTCGATCTTGCCATCGTGGGCGGAGGCATCAACGGCGTCGCCATCGCGCGCGATGCCGCGGGCCGCGGCTTGCGCGTGCTCTTGGTCGAGCAGAACGATCTCGCCTCCGGCACATCGTCCGCCTCCACCAAGCTGATCCACGGCGGGCTGCGCTATGTGGAGCATGGCTGGTTCGGCTTGGTGCGCGAGGCGCTGACCGAGCGCGAGGTCCTGCTGCGGATGGCGCCGCATTTGATCCGGCCGATGCGTTTCGTGCTGCCGGTCGAGCCCGGCCTGCGCCCGGCTTGGCAGCTGCGCCTGGGGCTCTTCGTCTATGACCATCTCGGCGGCCGCAAGATCCTGCCTGCCACCCGCAGCGTCGATCTCGCCGGCGATCCGCACGGGGCGACGCTGAAGGGGCGCTACCGCCGTGGCTTTGAATATTCCGACTGCACCACCGACGATGCCCGCCTGGTGGTGCTCACCGCGCTCGATGCGGCGCAACGCGGCGCCTTGATCCGGACCCGCACGCGCTGCCTGCGCGCCGATCGGACGCAAGACGAGCAAAGCCCGGAATGGAAGCTCGTGCTCGAAGTGCGCGGACGACGCGAGGTGGCGAGCGCCCGCGTTCTGGTCAATGCCACCGGACCGTGGCTCGGGCAATTCACCCAAAACGTGCTGCAGCAAGGCGCGCCGGCCGATCTGCGGCTCGACAAGGGCAGCCACATCGTGGTCCGCCGCCTGTTCGGGCACGACCGCGGCTACATCTTCCAGACGGTCGACCATCGGGTCGTGTTCGTGCTGCCGTTCGAGCGCGATTTCACGCTCGTCGGCACCACCGACGGCAGCTTTGCGGGCGATCCCGGCGCCGTCGCGCCCAGCGCGGACGAGATCAACTATCTGTGCGCGGTGGTGAACGATCATCTGCGCGCCGTCATTTCGCCGGCCGACGTGGTGTGGGCCTTTGCGGGCGTGCGTTCGCTCCACGGTGACGGCGCCGGCCTGCCGCAGGACACGATGCGCGACTACGTGCTGGTGCTCGACGAAGAGCCCGGCAAGGCGCCGCTCCTCTCGGTCTATGGCGGCAAGATCACGACCCATCGGCGGCTGGCCGAAGCGGCGCTCGACCGCCTCGCCCCTGTTTTCGGCGCGCGGCCGGCCTGGACCAAACAGTCGCACCTGCCCGGGGGCGATTTCCCCGTCGATGGGGTCGCGCGATTGATCGCGGACGCGCGCCGCACCTGGCCGTTCCTGAGCGAAGCCCATATCCGCCGCCTGGTGCTGGCCTATGGGACGCGCATCAGCCGCATCCTCGGACCGGCCAAGCAGATCGATGATCTCGGGGCGAGCCTTGGTGCCGATCTCACCGGGGCCGAGGTGCGCTATCTGATGGAGCATGAATGGGCGCGCACGGCCGACGACGTGCTGTGGCGCCGCAGCAAGCTCGGCCTGCGCGTGCCGCCCGCCGCGCATGAGCGATTGGCGAAATTCATGGCCGACGCGATCGGCAACGGCTGAACGGGTTTTCGCTAATCCGGCTTGCGAGGAGGCCGACAAATGCATCAGCAGCCGGTGCCGAATCGGCGTACGCTGATGAACGGGATTCGAGCAATGGACGAGTTCGCATGCCGGTCGTGACGTACCATTTCAGCCGCGGCGAAGCGACAGAGCCGCTGCAGATGAATCTCGACCTGGATGCCGGCCGGCCGAATGAAAAAGCCGTCCTGGACTGGCTGCAGGGCGGCAGCCTGTTTGAGCCCGACGTCTCAAATCTTTGTCTCAAGGTGCTCGGCGACGGAGATGTCGTTGTCGATGTCGGCGCCAATATCGGTTTCTTCACCGTGCTGACCTCGATCCTGGTCGGACCGACCGGCCGCGTCGTCGCATTAGAGCCCGGCGCGGAGAATCTCCGGCGGCTTCGCGCCAATCTCGCGCACAACGACTGCAGAAACGTTACGATTATCGAGAAGGCGGCAACGAACCAAGTGGGTCAGATTGAATTCTTCATCAACAGCGACGACAGCGGCGGCAACGCGCTCTGGGACCCCAGCCGGTATCCGGGCAACTCGAAAAGTCTCGCCGCTCCGACCCGCGTCGTCGTGCCGGCGACGACGCTCGACGCCGAATGGGAGGAATTGCGGTTGCCGGCGCCGAAGCTGATCAAAATCGACACTGAAGGTGCCGAGCAGCGGGTGTTGGAGGGCGCGCACGGCCTGATCGCCCGGCAGCAGCCGCGTTTCATCACCGCGGAATTGCACTCCTTCGGGCTCGCCATGATGGAGTGCACCGAGGAAAGCCTTCGTGGCGTCATCGAGGGCCTGGGTTATTCGACCTTCGGCATGAGCTATGCCGGTACGCTGCCGCGCCTCGTTCCGGCCGCCACACGCATCGGATCCCACGTCCTCATCAATCTCCTGTTCAGCAAGCCGGAATACATCGGCGAATATTGGACCACGACCATAATCAACCCGCGCAACCCGTAAGGCGAGCTAAACAGGCTCATTGAGCCGACATTCCCTTGCATCAGCGTGGCGCCGCGATTCCGTATCGGCAGCGCGCAATTTCGCTCAAATTTTAGCGATCCGCTTTACGACGCCTCAATCTGAAAATGCTTTGATAATTCGCATCGGATTGTGGATTGGAATTTCAAGCTCGACATTCCGGTCGGGGCGGCGATCGGTCTTGCCGGATGCACGATGCTGTTGAACGCAAAAACTATCGAAGCGCAGATCAGGTCGGCCAAGTTGCTGATCGTCGACGATGAATTCTACATGCGCAAGGTCATTCGCACGCTGCTGTTGTCGCTGGGCGTGACCGACGTGCACGATGCTGCCGATGGCGGGAGCGGCATCGCGGCCATCAGCTCGCTCGATCCGGACGTGGTGCTGCTCGATTGGCAGATGGCCGGCATGGACGGCCCCGAATTCGTGCGACGGGTGCGCTCGCCGGAGACGTTCCCGTTTCCCAACGTGCCGATCATCATGCTCACCGGCCACAGCGAGCATTCGCGCGTGGTCGAGGCCATGCGGCTGGGCGTGCATGAATTCCTGCTGAAGCCGGTTTCCGCCAAGGGCCTCTATGAGCGTCTGGTCTCCGTCCTGATGAATCCGCGGCCGATGGTGAAGCGCGGCTCCTACTACGGCCCCGCGCCGCGCAAGCTGCCGCGCACCACGCCCGACCAGCAAGTCCTGGACCGGCAAAGCGAGCGCAGGATGCATGCCAGGGCCAAGCCGCAGGTCGACTTGGCGACCGAGAATGTGATAGTCGTGGATTGAAGGACTGCGCGGCCCGCATTCCGCCGGGCAGGGGCGGGGCATCGTGGCCGACTACCTTCTCGCGATCGACCAGGGAACCACCTCGACCCGCGCGATCCTGTTCGATGCCGCGCTGACGCCGATCGCGGCGGCGCAGCAGGAGCTGCGGCAGATCTATCCGGCGCCCGGCTGGGTCGAGCACGATCCCGAGGAGATCTGGTCCGCGACAGTCGCAACCGCGCGCGCGGCGCTGGCGGAGGCGGGAGCCGCTGCGAGCGACGTCGCCGGCATCGGCATCACCAATCAGCGCGAGACCACGATCGTCTGGGATCGCGCGAGCGGACAGCCGATCCACAATGCCGTGGTCTGGCAGGACCGCCGCACCGCCGATCGGTGCGCGAGCTTGCGGCAGGCCGGGCACCAGAACGAGGTGGCGGCCCGCACCGGCCTGGTGCTCGATCCGTATTTCTCAGCAACCAAAATCGGTTGGCTGATGGATCATGTGGCGGGTGCCCGCGCGGCCGCGCAGGCGGGCCGGCTCGCCTTTGGCACGGTCGACAGCTTCCTCATCTGGCGGCTGACCGGCGGGCGCACCCATGCGAGCGATGCGACCAATGCGGCCCGCACGCTCATCTTCGACATCGCCCGCGGCGAATGGGACTTGGACCTTTGCGAGTTGTTCGGCGTGCCCGCGGCGCTGCTGCCGTCGGTGTGCGATTGCGCCCATGACTTCGGCACGACGGTGCCGGACCTGTTCGGCGGTCCGATCCGCATCCTTGGGGTCGCCGGCGACCAGCAGGCCGCGACGGTGGGGCAGGGTTGCTTTACCCCCGGCATGATCAAGTCCACCTACGGCACCGGCTGCTTCGCGCTGCTCAATACCGGGCCCGAGCTGGTCGCCTCGCGGCACCGCCTGCTCACCACCATCGCGTATCAGCTCCGGGGCAAACGCACTTACGCGCTCGAAGGCGCGATCTTCGTCGCCGGCGCGGCGGTCCAATGGTTGCGCGACGGCCTGGGGATGATCGAGCGCGCCGCGGACGTCAACGCGCTCGCCGCAGCCGCCGACCCGGCCGAGGAGGTTTACCTGGTCCCGGCCTTTGTCGGCCTCGGCGCGCCCTATTGGGACGCGCAGGCACGCGCCGCCGTGTTCGGCTTGACCCGCAAGTCGGGCGCCGCCGAACTCGCCCGCGCCGCGCTCGAGGCGGTGGGCTACCAGACCCGGGATCTCTTGGAAGCGATGGGCGCCGATTGGCCGCCGCGCGGCGCCGACACGGTATTGCGGGTCGACGGCGGCATGGCGGCGAGCGACCCCACCCTGCAGTTCCTCGCCGACATCCTGGCAGCCCCGGTCGATCGCCCCACCGTGATGGAGACCACCGCCTTGGGGGCCGCCTATCTGGCCGGATTGGCCGCCGGGCTTTGCCCCGACCTCGACGGCTTTGCGGCCCGCTGGCGCTGCGAGCGCCGCTTCCTGCCGCAGATGGACGAGGCCGTGCGCGCGCGCAAATGGGCCGGCTGGCGCGACGCCGTCAGCCGCACCTTGACGCAACGCTGAGCGCGTCGCTCCTCCGAAAAGGAGGGCTATCGCGCTTAAGTTCTGTTGTTGGGCAGAGCGGTTCCAATTCCCTCCCCCTGAAAGGGGGAGGGTGGCGCCGAAGGCGCCGGGTGGGGGTCTCGTCTCCCGGCGGATTTGGAGCTTGTGGCGTGACCCCCACCCGACCCGCTTTGCGGGTCGACCTCCCCCTTTCAGGGGGAGGTTATCGTTGGGGCACGGTGGCTCGTCAGATCCAATAGCCGGGCATGCATTGGTCGCGCGTTCGAGGCGGGAGCGTGCTTTTTCGCGAAAATGCTCTAGCGTGGCGGGCATGACGAGCGTTGATGCGGACATCAGGAATGAGCCTGCCCGCCGGCAGGGGGCTCCCAGAGCAGCACCCGGCGGCCACCCGGCGGGGCCGCCGCTGGTGCGGTTCGAAGCGGTCTCCAAGCGGTTCTCCGGCGTCAGCGCGGTCGCGGCGCTGTCGCTCGACATTTTCCAGGGCGAATTTTTCGCGCTGCTGGGTCCGTCCGGCTGCGGCAAGACCACGCTCTTGCGCCTGCTCGCGGGCCTGGAAATGCCGGACGAGGGTCGCGTGCTGCTCGATGGCCACGATCTTGCAGCGGTGCCGCCCCATCGCCGTGCGGTCAACATGATGTTCCAGAACTACGCGCTGTTTCCCCATCTCGATGTCGGGCGCAATGTGGCGTTCGGGCTCAAGCAGGACGGGCTGCCGAAGGGCGAGATCGCGGCGCGCGTCGAGCGCATGCTGGCGCTGGTCAAGCTCGAAGGCTACCAACGGCGCAAGCCGCATCAGCTGTCGGGCGGACAGCGCCAGCGGGTGGCGCTGGCGCGCGCGCTGGTCAAGCGGCCGCGCGTGCTGCTGCTCGACGAGCCGCTGGCGGCGCTCGACAAGAAGCTGCGCGGCGAGACGCAGTTCGAGCTGATGCATCTGCGCCGAGAGCTCGACCTGACCTTCCTGATCGTGACCCATGACCAGGAGGAGGCGATGACGGTCGCCGACCGCATCGGCGTGATGGACCAGGGCCGGCTGGTGCAGGTCGCGAGCCCGCCGGAAATTTACGAGCGGCCCAATTCGCGCTGGGTGGCCGATTTCATCGGCGACGTGAACCTCATCGAAGGGCGCCTGGTCGAGGCCGGCGAAAGCAGCTCCACCATCATGAGCGCGCCGGCCGGCAAGCTCCACGCCGCCGGCGTTGCCGACGCGCGGCCCGGAGACACCGTGTGGGTCGCGGTGCGGCCCGAGAAGGTCCGCATCTCCCATGCCGCCCCCGCCGCGGCCGCGAACTGCGTCGCCGGGCACGTCTGGGACATCGGCTATCTGGGCGACCTCTCGGTATACAAGGTGCGTCTCGACAACGGGTTTGTCATGAAGGCGGCGGCCGCCAACATGACGCGCCTGATCGAGCGGCCGTTTGGTTGGGACGAACGGGTGTGGCTGTCCTGGGCGCCCGATGCCGGGGTCGTGCTGGTGCGATGACCAAGGCAACGGCTTTGCAGCCGCCGCCGTCGCGGCGCCATTCCGGCAATGCCCCGCGGGCCTCCGGCCGGCTCACGGTGATCCTGATCCCCTATGTCTGGATGGCGGTGCTGTTCCTGGTTCCGTTCCTGATCGTGCTCAAGATCAGCCTGTCGCAGACCGCGATCGCGCAGCCGCCCTATACGCCGGTGCTCGATCCGGCGGCCGGCCTAGCCGGCTTGCGGGATTTTGTCGATGCGCTGTCGCTCGACAATTACGGCTTGCTCCTCTCCGACCCGATCTACCTCATCTCCTACCTCAGAAGCGTCTGGATCGCGGCGCTCTCGACCGCGCTCTTGCTGCTGATCGGGTTCCCGCTCGCCTACGGCATGGCGCGCGCGCCCCGCCGCTGGCAGGCGATCCTGTTCATGCTGGTCGTGCTGCCGTTCTGGACGTCGTTCCTGATCCGCATCTATGCCTGGATCAACATTCTCCAGCGCGAGGGGCTGCTCAATCAGGTGCTGCTGGTGCTGCGCATCGTCGCCGAGCCGCCGGCCTGGCTCGCGACCGACACGGCGATCTATATCGGGATCGTCTATTCCTATCTGCCGTTCATGGTGCTGCCGATCTATTCGACGCTCGAGAAGGTGCCCGAGACCCTGCTGGAGGCCGCCGCCGATCTCGGCTGTCCGCGCTGGAAGGCGTTCTGGCTGGTGACGCTGCCGCTTTCGCTGCCCGGCGTCGCGGCCGGTTGCCTGCTCTGCTTCATTCCGATCGTCGGCGAATTCGTCATTCCCGATCTTCTGGGCGGCTCCGACTCGATGATGATCGGACAGACGTTGTGGATCGAGTTCTTCAGCAACCGCGACTGGCCGGTCGCTTCCGCGGTGGCGGTCGTGCTGCTCGGCCTGCTGGTGGTGCCGATCGTCATCTATCAGCACCGGCAGCTGCGCCAGCTCGAAGGCGGCCTGCTCGCAGCCGGCCCTGCCGCAGGCGGCCCTGCCGCAGGTCCCCGTCCGGAAGGCGGTCCTTGATCATGCGCAAGGCCTCCTGGTTCAACGTCGTCTCGGTCGCGCTCGGGCTTGCCTTCCTCTATCTGCCGATCGTGATCCTGGTGATCTATTCGTTCAATGCCTCGCGGCTCGTCGGCATCTGGGGCGGCTGGTCGACGCGCTGGTACGCGGCGCTGCTCGACGATCAGGACATGCTGGATTCGGCTTGGATCAGCCTGCGCATCGGCGCGGTGTCGGCGACCGCCGCGACCGTGCTGGGCACGCTCGCCGCGATCGCATTGGTGCGGGGCGGGGTGTTTCGCAGCCGCATGCTGTTCTCGGGAATGGTCTACGCGCCGCTGGTCATGCCCGAGGTGATCACCGGGCTTTCGCTGCTGCTGCTGTTCGTCGCGCTCGATGTCGATCGCGGGTTCTGGACCATCACCATCTCCCACACCACGCTGACCATGTGCTTTGTCGCCGTGGTCGTGCAGGCGCGGCTGCTGGACTTCGACACCGGCCTGGAGGAGGCCGCGATGGATCTCGGCTGCCCGCCGCTCAAGACCTTTCTGACCGTGACCTTGCCGCTGATCATGCCCGCGATCGCATCCGGCTGGATGCTCGCCTTCACCCTCTCGCTCGACGATCTCGTGATCGCCAGCTTCACCACCGGCCCGGGCGCGACCACGCTGCCGATCCGGATCTATTCGGAGGTGCGGCTGGGCGTGAAGCCGGAGATCAACGCGGTCTGCACGATCATGATTGCGGTGGTGGCCGTGGTGGTGGTGGCGGCTTCGCTGGCGTCGAAGTGGCGGGTAGCAAATGGGGAGTAGCGAATAGCGAATGGTCTCGCCGTTCTTCCCTATTCGCTATTCGCCATTCGCTACTCGCTCCTCGGGGGCCGGAACAGATAGATCAGGAACCAGACCGGCACGACCACCAGCGAGCCAAGCAGGAGATTGGGCAGCGCCCAGGCGGCGCCCTGCCGCGCCAGCTCCATGATGTGCTCCTGGGAGAGGCCGAATGCCCGCATCAGCTGCTCGGCGGTGACGCCGAAATGCGCCAGCACCGTGCCCAGGATCAAGGAGGCCACCGCGACCTTGATCAATGTGCGCAGGAATCCGTGAAACATCGGGGCCTCGTCGCCGCCCAAGCGTCCGCCGCTGCATCGGCCACTGATTCGCTTGTCGGGATGATAGTCGATCAGGCCCGCGCCGCCCACGCGCCTCGCCTTGGCCTAGCGGCCCGGCTGTGGAGCGCAGTGATCCACGGTGGCAAGCCGCATGCGGTCCTGGCATTCGTCGGCGTCCGCCGGCGGCGCGGAAGCCGCGCGGTTGCGGATGGTCTCGAGCAGGGGCGCGGCGGCATCCGATCGCTTCATGAGGACCTGCACGTCAGGCAGCAGGAGCGGATCGTCCCACGGGCCGCGCACCATGAACGGCAGCTCGAAAGCCGGGGCTGCCTCGGCGGCGCCGCCCCCGGCAGGAGTCCCCAAGAGGCTCGCGGTCCCGGTCAAGTCGAGGTCGCGCGCCGGTATGGAGGCCGAGCCCGCGAGCGCAAGCCGCAGCGAAGGCCCCTCGATGCGCACGTCATCGACATTGATCGTGCCGTGGTCGATCTTCACGCCGGCCGAGAGCAGGCTGTAAGGCGTTTTCCCGCTGCGCAATTCGTTGCCGCCGGAGAGCGGGCTTTTCGCCAGCCGCTTCAGCAATTGCTCGACATTGAGCCCGGCGATGGCGCCCTTGCGGCTGACCAGGCTGGCGGTGCCGTTGAGCCCCTGGGTCAGGCCGTACACGCTTTGGCCGCGGCCATCGACCGCAAAGCCGAGATTGCCTTTGCCTTCGATGCGGTGAATTCCGAACAATTCGCCGAGGCATTGATCGAGCTCGACATCGGCGAATTGCAGCTGGGCCTTGAACTCGGCTCCTCCGGGCGATCGCCCCAGCCCGAACGAGCCCTTGACCACGCCGCCGAAGGCTTCCGACTCCCCGACCGTGACGGTAAAGCGGCCGTCGCGCAGATTGGCCGCGACCGCGGTGCGCCCGAGCTTGACATTGGCGAGCGTCACGCGGGCGGCCGACAGCCGCATATCGACATCCATGTCGTTGAAGCCGTCGAGCGTGATCGGCACGCGCTCCCAGCTCCGGTCGCCCGAGGTGAGCAGCCGGACGGCGGAGACGTAGGGCGTCAAGTCCAGGCCGTCGGTGGCGAGCGTACCCTGCAGGCTTTGCCGTCCGGTGGTCGCGAAGGTGAGCGCGCCTTCCCCGACATTGCCGTCGAGCTCGACGTTGACCCCGGACAGCGCGACGTTTCCGCCGACCACGTTGGTCTGCGCCTTGAGCGAGAAGCGGCCAAAGCCGCCGCCGGGCGGCGCTCCCTGCGTGGCCCAGCGCAGCGTGTCGCGCAGCGACGGGCTGTCGGCGACCAGCGTGCCTTCCATCCGCAGCGTGGGACTGTGGCTGATATAGCCGTCGAATGCGAGCTTGACGGGCGTTCCGTTGAAACGGACCTTGAGCCCGGAGCGGTCGCCGACCAGGGCCGCCACGAAGTCGCTGAGGCTGAATGCCCCTTCGATCACCTCGTCATGCCACATGAAGCGGCCGGTCGCCGCGAAGGTCTTCGAGATCGACGGCCAGGCCAGCGCGAACTCCACGTTGGTCAGCGTCTCGGTGATCTTGCGCGCCTCGTCGCGCAGGATCACCTTGCCGTCGCCGATCCGGATCTCCGAGAACGACACCCCGCGATCGGGACTTTGATCGGTGCCTTGACCGCGATTGGGCTGCAAGGCGCGCGCCAGCATCTCCACATGGCTGGACCAGTTCGAGCGCCCATCGGGCATGAAGGAGATCGTGATGGTGGGACGCACGAGCGACAGGTCGGCGATCTCGATGCGGCCGATGAGCAGCGGGAAGAAGCGCAAGCGCACCACCAGCTGCTCGACCGTCATCGCCGGCTCGCCGCTCTGGTTGTCGCCGAGCGCCACCTGGTCGAACACCACGGTGCTGGTCGGAAACAGCGATACCGCCACGTTGCCGCCCAATACCGGGTCGAGGCCGGTGACCTCCCGGATCTCGGCCTTGATCGAGTTGCGCACCGTATCGGCAGGGATCAGGAACGACAGGATGACGAGGGCGCCAAACACCCCCGCGGCCAGGGTCGCGGCGGCAAGTCCAAGGCGCTTGATGCCGATGGCCGCGATCAAGACTACAGTCTTTCCGGTGGTTCGGCGGCGAGCCGGTGAGCGATAGCGGTGAAAGAGGCGGAGGGGTTGTGGCGCGCCTCTGTGTCGCTTTCGTGGCCGGTCGCTCGCCCGCCGCAGCGGCCGCAATGACCTCGCCAGATACCGCTGCTTTGCCGAGGGCCCCCCATTGGCTCCTCAACCCCCCTGTCAGTTCGTCTTGGCGTCGACCCGGTAGCTAGCCTCCGTCTTGCCGGCGATCTCATCGAGGGTCACGCCCGGCGCAAGCTCGATGAGCGTCATGCCGCCGCCATGCCGGTCGATGCTGAAAACCCCCAGATCGGTGATCACCAGATCCACAACATGGGCCCCCGTCAAGGGCAGCGTGCAGCGGTGCAGGAGCTTCGGCTCGTTCTTGGCCGAATGCTCCATCACCACCACGACCCGTTTCACCCCGGCGACCAGGTCCATGGCCCCGCCCATGCCCTTGACCATCTTTCCCGGAATCATCCAATTGGCGAGATCGCCGTTCTCGGCCACCTGCATGGCGCCCAGAATGGCGAGATCGATATGGCCGCCGCGGATCATCCCGAACGAGTCGGCGCTGGAAAAATAGCTCGTGGTCGGCAACTCGGTGACGGTCTGCTTGCCGGCATTGATGAGGTCGGGATCCTCCTCGCCCTCGAACGGGAAGGGGCCGGTCCCGAGCATGCCGTTCTCGCTGTGCAGCTGAACGCTCATGCCGGGGGGAATGTAGTTCGACACCAGCGTCGGGATGCCGATGCCGAGATTGACGTAGTAGCCGTCGCGCAGCTCTTGCGCCGCGCGGGCAGCCATCTGATCGCGGGTCCAGGCCATGGGGATGCTCCTTCAGGCGCGCTTGCGCACGGTGCGCTGCTCGATGCGCTTCTCGGCGTTGGGCACGTGTACGATGCGCTGCACGAAAATGCCGGGGGTGATGATATGGTCGGGATCGAACTTGCCGGGCTCGACCAGATGCTCGACCTCGGCAACCGTGACCTTGCCGGCGCTCGCCATGATCGGATTGAAATTGCGGGCGGTCTTCCGGTAGATCAGATTGCCTTCGGTATCGCCCATCCAGGCGTGCACGATCGAGAGATCGGCGGTCAGGCCGCGCTCCATCACGTATCTCTCGCCGTCGAACTCGCGCTCGTCCTTGCCCTCCGCGATCAAGGTGCCGGCACCGGTCTTGGTGTAGAAGGCCGGGATGCCGGCGCCGCCGGCGCGGATGCGCTCGGCCAGGGTTCCCTGCGGATTGAACTCGATCTCAAGCTCGCCGGCGAGATATTGCTGGGCGAAGGTCTTGTTCTCGCCCACATAGGACGAGATCATCTTCTTGACCTGCTTGGTGTCGAGCAGCATGCCGAGCCCGATCCCGTCGATGCCCGCATTGTTGGAGACGATGGTCAGGTTCTTGACGCCGGCGTCGCGGATCGCGTGGATCAGCGCTTCCGGAATGCCGCACAGCCCGAACCCGCCGGCCATGACCACCATGCCGTCCCGCAGCAGACCCGCGAGCGCCGTTTTCGCGTCCGGATAGACCTTGTTCACTTGGCCCTTCTCCCCCTGTTTGACCGACGAGATCCGGCTCGCCACAATGGCACAATTCGGCCGCGCGGGCGAGGTTCACCTGGCTTGCGGCACATCGGCAATTTTGAGCAGGTTGCGCAATCCTTGCGCACGGTTGTCGCTTCTATTGGCCCGAACCCTTTGGGAGGCCCCGCGTCATCGGTGCGCGGAGGCCGTCTGCCGGCGGAGGGAGATCTCCGCGATCTCGGCGATCAGCTTCTTGACGATGGCTTTGCCGAACGCGTTGAAGTCCTCGGCCACCATCACGAAGGCGCCGGGGCCGCCGATGACGTTCTCCCGGTAATACTTCTCCAGGCCGCCCGGCGGATTGGTGTGCTCGGCATTGAACAACAGCTGGGTGTCGGTCAGGATCACCAGGCCGTTGATGATGACCCCTTTGCGGACGACATCGTCGCGGGCGGCGGCGACCTCGCGGCCCGCATTGTTGGTGCCGTCGCCGGAAACGTCGATGATATGGCGGGGGGCCTTGAACGGCGAGCGCTCAAGCTGGGCGGCGGCGAACTCGATGCCGCTGCTGATCGAGGTGCGGTCGGCGAAGGAGCGCGGCGCCTCGATGATCTGATCGCCGAAGCGGCGGGCCGCATCGGGGCCGTCAATGGCGGTCCAGTCGATCACGACCTTCTGGGCCCCGTAACCCGACCATTCGACGAATTCGAGCGCGATCTTCTGATGCGGCCCGGACCGGATCGCCTCCAGCACGCCGCGGTTGGAAACCGCGGCTGCGTAACCGTCGCGCTGCAGCAGGAATTTCGGCTGATCGATGCTGCGTGAGACGTCGACCGCGAGAACCAGCAACAGATCGACGTCCTCATCGGCGCGCGCGCACGGAACCTGCGCCAGGATCAGCGCGCAGAGCGCCAGGCCGCCAACGATCCGCATCATGGCTGCACTCTCGACAGGCACTTCCAGTCATGGCGCCGATCGCCGCGACTGGGCGGCGGCGCCTACGAGCGCCACATTAGCCGATTTCCGCTGGCTTGCGTAGCCGCAGCCGCGGGCAAATTCACCGACCCTGCTGCCCCAATACGCGCTCGGGCGGGAACACCACCTCGATCAGCGTGCCAGCATTGGGCGCGCTCTTGATGCGCAGGCTCGCCCCGTTGGCCTCGGCCAGCGCTTTGGTGAGCGGCAGGCCGAGCCCGGTGCCGGCCGGGCCGCCGCGTACCGTGCTGGCCACTTGCCGGAACGGCTCGAGCGCGATCGCGATCTCCTTCTCGCTCATGCCGATGCCGCTGTCGCGGACCCGCAACACCACCTCGCCCCGGTCGGTGAGCGTCGTCGATACGATCACCTGCCCGCCGGCGCCGGTGAACTTGGCCGAATTGGAGATCAGGTTGAGCACGATCTGGCGCACCGAACGTGCATCCGCGAGGACCGGCGGCAGCTTGGGGGACAGCGAGGTGCGGATGATGATGCGCTCGCGATTGGCTTGCGGCTGCATGATGGCGACGCATTGCTGCGTGAGCGCATTGAGCGCGACGCCGGCGAAATCGAGCTCGAGCTTGCCGGCCTCGATCTTGGACAGATCGAGCAGATCGTTGACCAGCGACAGCAGATGCTCGCCGGAGCTGCGGATGTCGACGACATATTGCCGGTAGCGCTCGTTGCCCATGGGGCCGAACTTTTCCTGCGCCATGATCTCTGAAAAGCCGATGATGGCGTTGAGCGGAGTCCGGATCTCGTGGCTGATCCTGGCCAGGAAGTCCGACTTGGCGGCGGAAGCCTTTTCGGCCTGGCGCTTGCCCGCCTTGAGCTCGGCAATCGCGGCTTGCGCGCGCTCCAGCGGCGAGCGCGGATAGTCCGCGGCGATTTCGGCGGGATGGTCCTGGGGCGGCTGATCCGGCGCGGTTTGATCGAGCGTCGGTTCCGGGCCGGCCGGCGGCGCGGGAAGCGAAGCCGCCGCCGTCAAACGCTCGTGGAGCTTGCGGGTGAGCTCGTGGAAGGCGCTGCGTTCGACCGCGCTCAAGGCCGGAACGATCGGCTGGCCGGTCGGGCGCAGCGGCACCACGTTCTCGGGGGCGGGCATTGCGGCCGCGGCGCCCGCGGGCGGGGCTGTCTCGAGGGCGCGCCGGACGACATCGCGGCACACGCCGAAGCCGCGATAGCCGCGAAAGATGCGCTGGCGGTCGAATACCGGCAGCCCGGACAGCTCGACCATGAGACGTTCGCTGCCATCGTCCAGCGGCCAGGCGATGCGCAGCCCGCTCCAGGTGTCATTGCTGGCCAACGCCTGCGCGACCCGGCCCTCGGGATCGAGCGCCAGTGCGGCGGCGAGCTCCGGCCACGGGCGGCCAAGCGCGGCCGCGGTGGCGGGTCCCATCAGAGCGACGAATTCGTCGCAGGCGACCGTGAATCGCTCATCCGCATCGACCTGCCAGACGAACCGAAGCGGAACCCGCCGCGCGGTCGCGGCGTCCGGAACGGGTGGCAGCGGATCCATCTGCGGCCGCACGAGCCCTTCGGCCGCCGTGGTCGGCGCGGGTTGCCCGGGCGGGTGCTCGCTCATCAGGATCGCAACCGTCATGCCAGCGTTGGGTTCGTGAGCTAGGTTCCCTAGTAATCCGCTCCCGCTGCCTGCGTCCACGGCGCCGGCAGCCTTTGGGTTGGAAAGCACTGGAAAACTTCGGTCGGGGTCCGCGCTGCCGAATGGCCCAAAGTCGCCCACAAAAGGAACCGGGACGGTGTTCCGGGCCTGATAGGGGAATGATAGTCTACCGGCTTGTGCGGGAATCCGCGGACGCTGCCGGCTGAACGATCGAGCAAGAAACAAGAATCGAGCAGGGCTGGCACAGGAGAGGACCATGGCGATGAACAAAGCCGAACCGTTTCAGATTCCTCCCGAGATGCGGGCGCTGGCGGAGAAGAGCGTCGAGCAGGCAAAGCAAGCCGTCGAAGGCTTCATTTCGGCGGCCCAGCACACGGTCAGCGCCCTGGAAGGGCAGGCCGAAACCGCCCGCAAGGGCGCCAAGGACGTGGGCGGGAAGGCGATGGGTTTTGCCGAACAGAACATCGCCAGCACATTCGACTTCGCGCAGAAGCTGGTGCGCGCCAAGGACGTCCAGGAAATGCTGGAATTGCAGGCATCCTACATCAAGACCCAGATGCAGGTGCTGACCGAGCAGGCCAAGGAGCTCGGCCAAAGCACCGGCAAGATGGCCACAGAACCGCTGAAATCCCAGCGTTAGGTCTTGCCAGGACGACCCCAGAACCTGCGCCCGCGTTGTCCCGGGTGGCGGGGGGAGTAGGGGTGCGCCGGATTGTGCGTCGCAATAATTTATGTTGCATCGCACTCACAATCATGCCACAGTGCCACATTGAGCGAACGCGGCGCCTCCCGAGGCCGGGGCGCGGCCGTGGGCCGTTTTCAAGAATCAGGCACGGATCGGCTTCGGGTGGCGGATCCGAGCAATGCCGTGTCGCCGCCCCTGACCGCAAGGATGCGAGCCATGGAAGACACCACCACGACCAAGACGATGTCATCGACCAAGCCTATGAGCGGGTTCAGCGGATCGGCGTTCGAATTTCCGAAATTCGGAATGCCGAACTTCGAGATGCCGAAGATGGAAATCCCCGCTGCCTTCCGCGAGTTCGCCGAAAAGGGCGTATCGCAGGCGAAGGAGAACTACGAGAAGATGAAGACCGCGGCCGAAGAGTGCACCGGCCTCATGGAAGGCACCTACGCGACCGCCAGCAAGGGCGCCTCCGAATACGGCGCCAAGGTGATCGAGGCGGCGCGCACCAACACCAATGCGGCGTTCGATTTCGCGACCGAATTGATGAGCGTGAAGACGTTCTCCGACTTCGTGGAGCTGTCGACCGCGCATACCCGCAAGCAGTTCGAGGCGCTGACCGCCCAGAGCAAGGAACTCGCCGCGCTCGCCCAGAAGGTGGCGACCGAGACCGCAGAGCCGGTCAAGGAAAGCGTTGCCAAGGTGTTCAAGAAGGCCGCCTGAGCTCAGGTTGTCGGCCCCGGCCGTTGCGGCCGGCCGGCAGCGCCGTATGATCCATCGATGAAGCCCGGGCCTCTTGCCCGGGCTTTGTCATGAAGGCCCATGCTGTCCTGGCCGCCCGCAAGCAGGGCGGCCTCGCCGGCAGGGCGCGACCGACCCATGAAGAACGCTAGCCACCCGCCGCGCGACTTAACCCTCGGGGTGCAGCGCTCAAGGCGCGCTCTTGCCAAAGTAGGAGGTTTGCCCCTACGTTCCGCCCGCTTGCCGAGCGCTTTCCGGCAGCCCGTGCAGCTGTAGCTCAGTTGGTTAGAGCGCCTGACTGTGGATCAGGAGGCCGGTGGTTCGAGTCCACCCAGCTGTACCATACTGAAAATACAAGATGCATTTTCGCCCTCTCAAAATCGCCCCGAATTTGACCTTCGGTAAGCATCCGGTAAGCGCGCGGGCAGCGTTCTCCCCTTCGGCTGATGCGACGTAGGGTCGGCCTGCCGTTCCGCCGCAATTTCTAACCAACGAAACTGTCGGGCGGCGCGGAGGAGGCGCGCGCGCTCTGTCGGCCGCGGTTCCTGCTCCGCGCATTCCTCGAAATACAAAGCCGCTTTGAGATAATCACCCATGGTCAGCATTGGACCGCGGTGAAATGCCGTGCCCGACTCTTCATGTCAAAGTACACAAACAGTTCGCCAAATGGCTGCGACCGCTTCGACGCCGCTCCTGGGCCCATGCTTCTGGCCCCATAATGACAAAGACCGTGCTATGGTTCCCGAGGCTAGCGCGGCTGGCCTAAGAACTCCGCACGAAGAACAATCTATGTTTGCGCTACTCACAGCGGTCATTGGATTTCTTGCGACGTTAGTGCTGGTTATCGTGCTGATGAATGAATTGATGCCGCGCGCTTTTGCTGAATGGCAGCGTGGCTCTAGGAATTGCCTCGTTTTGGTCGGCTTCCTTATTTTCGTCATCGCCTGGATAGGCGCCTACATTGGTTATCGCCTCGGAACTTGAGGCGACCGCTAACGACAGGTTTTGCCCAGCCCTAACCTGATCCTTCGCCGCGAACGTCTCCCGTAAAGGCGGCCTATGGGCCGCATTCCGGGCAGAATATGAGGGATGGGACCCGCGACCGATCCGGCCGGTTGACTACTCGGGAGCCCATTGCCCATTGGGGAGTGCACAAAGATGACTGAAAAAATCTGCCCTGAATGCAACGGAGAAGGTGTTGTTGATCAGGGCACTGAGGAGCCGCTGCGCGACGTGCAACGGATCTGGCGTTGTCCCAGATGACGGGCAAGAGCCCGAAGAGGTGTGGAATACGCAGCGGGCGATGACGGCGAGCCGGATCGGCTAAGCCCGCGGGCGCTCGCTCGTCAATAATCTTGTGCTTTCTTGGTGGCGCCCCGAAAGCCGGTCCCGATCATTTTCCCCACAAGAGACTTCACCTGTGATGATCGGGACCGTACCCCTCATCGGGGCACCGAAAATAATAGTTCCGGAAGCATACGGTGCGCCGACGTTTTTGACTTTAACACTAACTGTAAAGCCTACTGTGCAACGCGGCTCGTATCACACCGGCACCGCCTCGTCCCGGTCGAGCATGTGGCCGATCGCGGTGGCCGGCATGACCGCTGCGCCCTCCTCGTCGAGTTCGTTCAGCGGTCAGCGATTTCGCCATCCGGCTGGGGTCGGTCGCGCCAATTTGGCCGCGCGTCGGCACCGACAATCCCAGAGCCGGTGCGGACCAAGCGCGAGCCGTCACCCGAAAAAAAAGCCCCGCCCGAGGTTGGCCCAGAGGCGGGGCTTTGCAACGTGGGGTGCTGGCTGTGTGGCAGCCCGCGGGCACATCTTGGCACAGCCGGCGGCGCGTGAATAGAGCAGCCGGCACAACTCGGCCCGGAACGCCGCCGTGGCCCCCTAAAGGTCCCCGCCATCGAGGGCCCGTGGCTAGTACCCTTCCTTCACATCCGACAGGTCCGCCCACGCCAAGCACTGCTCCCAACTCTCCGTCAGCGCAACCTCAGCCTCATCGAGCGTGGCAACTACGCCTGCGAGTCGTATGCCGGTGGGTGTTCCCCCGGGTACGCCGTTGAGGGCCCATATCCATCTACTGGCCCCGCTCAGGGCCGGATTGATCTGCCCGATCTGCCATTTCCCATGCATGACTTTGTGGTCGTTTGGCGAGAGCGGATTCGGTATTACCAGCAGCGGCATTGATGATGGCCTCACAGTAAATCTGCAATTGTTTCCGGTCGACCCTCCTCAGTCTCATCGCGTTCCCAATAACGACCCACGGAGATTACGGCCGCAGGGGCGCTTTGTGAGGCGTACCGAAAAACTTTTGCTCAATTTGACTATTACCGGTTATGACCCGACTCGGAGGCGGCGTGTGGCCACAGACCGGCATCTCCGGGTGCTATATCCTGCCGATTACCGGCCCCATCCTCAAAGGCGAAGAGCCAGCGGACCTGCCGGCGCTGCAGGCTGCCGAGGTCGGGCTGATCCTCAACCTCAAGACCGGCAAGGCGCTCGGCCTCACCGTGCGCCCGGCGCTGCCAACCCGCGCCGACGAGACCGCGCCGACCGGACCCCCTCGGCTCGGCCAGAGCTTCGCGGCCATGCGGGTACGAGCGCGCTTATTTACCGCCCACCATCTCCTCAATCAGAGCGCCGATAGACCGCCTGATCTGTTCGCTCCTGATCCTATTCAGAGCAACCAGGGTCCGGTAGGACCACGGCGACATCTCCGGAATCGGCTCGCCATCTACCTCGGGCTGGCTCCCGAATATCTTGGCCGGCGTAACTCCAAGGATCTCGCACACCTGTCTCAGCCGGCCCGGCGCGATAGCGTTCTTTCCCTTCTCGTATTTCTGTATTTGTTGAAAGGTCACGCCTAGGGCCTTGCCGAGTTCCGTCTGACTGAGACCACGCGCGATGCGGAACCGACGAAGGTTGCGGGCTACCGCTTCATCGTTTCGCTGCGAACCATCCGCGCGCGCCCCGCTCGCCGCCGACCTAGAGTTTTTTGCTCGGCCCATTGCGTGGTCCTTTCCTGCTTCTGTCGGCAACTCAATGCAATGCGTCTCGGCTGTCAAGCAACAACTCTACCTTTTTTTGCCGCAAGGGGAAGTATCGATGGCTGGGCTCGGTAACGCCAACGTCCACCTGCGGGGGCAGCCGATGGGTCAGGGTTCGTCGTGCTTAAAACGAAGTACGTCCGGCGCATTCGAATTCTTGACCTTGAGCCAGACTTTGCTCAGACCGGACCGATACGGATGCCACCGGTGCTTTGAGACGATCTCCTAACATCCCAACTTGCAGGCGTGCGTAAAAATCGCCGCGCCGTCATCGGAGGCGGCCATGTGTCGGACCCATCAGCTGGCGGAGACTCAATGCCACTTGGAAGCTCCAGCCGTTGCGTGCCGCCGGAGTTTCTTTCTCTTCACTGGGTTCTTTCAGCGCTCAATGGCCCGATCAAATGACCTTCAAAGGCGTCTGAAATCGCAGTTCGGATATCTGCGAGTCGGTACGGCTTCCGCAGTGGTGGACGTAGGTGGAGGCCGCCGCACTCCCCGATTTGTTGGACCAATTTGGCTAGTTGCAGTCGCCCACCGCCGCACATCAGTTGTAAGGTGCCGGCAAAGCCTCTTGCGCGCAGCGCCTCGACTAATTGGATGACCGCCGACCGATCAAGGGAGATGTCGACAAAGATGATACCGGGTCGGCGCTTATCAAACCAGGCGATGGCGGTTTTCACATTGTCGCAAACCGAACTTTCGACACCAAATGCACTAATGGCAGCCGCTAACCCCTGCCGACATTAGCCTGATCATTGACGATCAGCGCGTAGAGGCCGGGGGCTGTTGTCTCCTCCTGGATTTTCAGGTCGCTCTCGATCATTGTGCTCTTATCAAACACGGACCCCGTTAACGTTAGATTGAGCGAGTGCTGACGTTCCGGTGCCCCATCTCGGGGCTTTCATCTCGAGCCCTCAAGCTCATGGCCAGCCGAGCTCGTTACCAAATTTTGGCACCGGCCACACGAGGCCTTTCCTTTGGTGTCATCAATTCAACTGGTCCCAAGCGTCCTCTTAGTATAGCCCTTCCTGGGCGTGCCCCTTAAAAGGATGGCGTAATTCCTCCTCCGCACCGACCGATTGAACGGCGGCCTTAACGAACGCGGTCATGGACACTTTCGGGGCGAACTGCCGGCGCGGGTCAAGGTCGATCCCCTATCGCAATAGGGTTGTCCGTTGATGAGACGGTCAACAACTCTTTAGCACCTATTCTTCACCAGCATACCATGTCTCGCCCGGACTGCTTGGCAGCATACAGAAGTCGATCGGCGCGGTAGATAAGTCCATCCGGATTGTCGTGCTGTTGATATTCCACAGAACCGATCGAGACGGTTACGCGTCCAAGCGTTTCACCGGTCGAGCGCTTGCGCAAGACCTTGCGGCCGACCGTGGTTCTGATGCTTTCTGCGACTGACTTGGCGCCGTCTAGGCCAGTATTAGGCAGCAACACGACGAATTCCTCGCCGCCGTAGCGCGCCGCCAAGTCATGACCCGTCACCAAGTCCTTCAAAGCTTGAGCAATCAGCCGCAACACGTCGTCACCGATCTGGTGACCATACGTATCGTTGAATTGCTTGAAATGGTCGATGTCGATCAGTAGTACTGAGAATGGTATTTGCTCGGCGCTGCTGTTGAGCATCGCAATTGTCTGTCCCAGCACCTGCTCGAAATGCTTCCGATTGTAAAGTGATGTAAGCGGGTCTCTTAAGCTCTCGTCGCGGATACGGTCCATGTCATTTTTTAAGTCCTCGATGACCTGCTTGGAGACCCTGAGCGCTGTTTCCAATGAGCTGTTCCGGCGCTCCATTTCATTCGTGGACTTCACCAGCGTTTGGACAATCTTCCGAATCGCGTCGCGATCCACGGGGTGATCAAGCTCACGATCTGCGTCGGTCAGGCCCGCCCGATAGGAGGCAGCACTGCCGACAGCTGCCTCAACCAGATCGACGATGTGGTCAACTTCTGTGGCGAGCGCGTCTCCGACTTTCTCAAGGCGGGGAAACGAGCCCATCGGGGATATATACTCGTCACAAACCCGATCGATATCCGCCATCGAAAGCCTAGCATTTCCCGCAAGCAGTTCATTAATCCGTTTATTTATTTGAGGATTTTGCGCCACCGCATACGCGTACCAAAGTGCGAAGCTGGGAGGATCGGCAGGAAGATCCAGCGCTGCGATGTGGTCCAGGGCAATTCTGGCAATAGCCATGGAATATTTCGTGTCGCGACTGTACATGCAGTTCCGGCCAGAGTCGCCCATTGGGCCAAGTGTGCTTGCGGCGCCGCGTCGTCAAAGATAAATTGCGGCTTGAACTGAAACCGCAATCACCGGCGTGTAGGAGAAGATGCCCGTGGGTCGGGGTCTAACGGCCTGAGAACGGCTTACTGATCGCGTCGAGGCGGTGCATCGTGCCGGTCGGTAACGGGACTCCGTTGCTATCATAGGCTGTCGTTTCGCACGGCTGCACCGATGGGCTCATGCGCCCGGTCTGATTGTCGAAAACTTGCTGCGAACATCCATCGCCCGAAACTGCGGTGATCTTGGCGATGCGGACATCCAGGCCTGGCGTAGCGTTTGCCAGCTGAGGCGAGGGCCCCAACATCCGAGTTTCAGCCCGGATAATCGCCGCCGCGCCCAAGGCTGCCATCAGAAGCATGCCGCCGCCGACGAGCAGGGCCCGCCGGCGGTCCTGCGTCGGTTGGGCCGCAACTCGCGACCGGGCGGGCGCTGCCTCGGGCAGTGTCAAGCGCATGCCGGAGGGGCGGCCGCCGTTTGAAAGTGTGTCACCCACCGAGATCCACGAATAATTGCTCGGTCACAATGCCGCCGAACGGTAAAGTTTTGATTAGCGACAAATCTATTCCTTGCCATGCTCTTCCATCGAAGCAGCGGACGCCGGCAAGGGTCGCGGACCTCCTGCTCCCCTGAAGTGCAGATAGCTGCTCTCGGGCAGCTCCCATCGGAGGTTGAGACAAACAACCACAGGTATTAACACTTTCTTTTCGTTCAACGTGTATCAGTGGGAGGATCTTTCTTAAATTCGAGGCTACTCGAACGGGACGGGCGGGAAGACCGGCGTGCGGAGATGGACGCTCCACAATCACTTATCGGCGAACTCGAAGACGCAATCAAAAGCGGCACTTCGGAGAAGCGTGTTGAAACGCTTCGACGTGTCACCGACCTGTTTCTCAACGATGCCGATCGCCTCAATGAGACGCAAATCGGCCTGTTCGACGATGTCCTCTGCCATTTGATCAAAAGAATCGAGACCAAGGCTCTGGTCGAGTTGAGCGAGCATCTGGCGCCGGTCGACAATTCTCCAATCGAGGTGATCCGTCGATTGGCCCGCAATGACGAGATCACGATAGCCGGGCCGGTCTTGAGCCAGTCGGCGCGCTTGACAACGAGCGATCTCGTCGAGATCGCCGGAACCAAGAGTTCAGCAACATTTGCTCGCCATATCGGGACGTAGCGAGCTCGAAGAAGCCGTGACCGACGTGCTGATAGAGCGCGGTGACCGGGAGACGGTGCATCGGCTGGCGAGAAATGCCGGCGCCCGATTGTCGGAGACCGGCTTTTCCACCCTCGTGCGAAACGCGGAGACGGACGAGAGCCTGGCTGAAAAGCTCGGCCTGCGGCTCGACATTCCGTTGCGCCTGCTCCGGGACCTGCTTTCCAAGGCAACCGAGGCGGTCCGTTCCCGGCTGCTCGCGCTTGCACCGGCGGAAACCAGAAGCGAAATCCAGCGCGCGCTGGCCAGGATAGCAAACGAAGTCGGCCGCGAGGCCACAGCGTCCCGCGACTTCAGCAAGGCGCAGCGGGCGATTTTGCAGATGCAAAAAGAGGGCAGGCTGGATGAGTCCGCTTTGCTGGAATTCGCGACCAGGCGGCTCTACGAGCAAATGGTCGCGGCTCTTTCGCTACTGTCCTCGGCCCCGATCGATTTGATCGCTTCTTTGATGCAAAGTGCTCGAAGCAGTGGATTGCTCGTCCCTTGCAAGGCAGCTGGATTGAAATGGCCGACGATCAATGTGATCCTGTGCAATCGGTTCGCCCATCACACCATGTCAGACGCTGATCTTGCTTTGGCCAAAGCCGATTTCCTCAGGCTTTCGCAAGCCAGCGCTCAAAGAACTCTTCGATTTTGGCAAGTTCGCGGAGTAACCGCAAAAGAGGCTTCCTGACTGGGGCAGACAACAGATCACCGGGTTTGGCGCTACAAGCTGTGACGGCAGGGTGGCCGCCAGGATCATGTGAAGACAGACCTCGCATTTGGATTAGGTCCGTACCGCCCGACGGGCGGTTTTCGCAAGTTGAGGCCGCATATGACCGACGGTAGATCGCATACGATCTTTCATCCCGAAGTCGGCGTTCACGTGCGCGAGGCAGCAACGAGCGTTGCGCCCGCAAGAAGCCGGCCCGAACCGGCGGCCGGCGATAACGAAGCCCTTTGCTTTGTGGTCGACACCGACTTTGGGTACCTGCAAGAGTTTTCCAAGTCTTTACGCGGGCTCGGCGTCAATGCGGTTGAATTCGTGAACAGCGCGCGCCTTGGCGAGAACGTCGAGAATCACAACCCCAACATCGTTTTCATCAATTTGAGCAGCTCCGATCCATACGATTGCGCGCGCGCACTGTTTTCTTTGAGGGAGTGCAAGTTCGACGGCCGCGTTCAGCTTTTCGGCCGGTGTGCCCCGGCGTTTTTTGAAAGTTTTCGTAAGATTGGAAGCGATGCCTCGCTGGCGATGCTTCCGGTGCTGCAAAAGCCGATCGATTTCGCAACCATTCGAAGGATTGTGCACGAGCAAAAGCTCAACACAGAGCCTGTTTCTTCCCCGGGCCTCTCGCTCAGGAAAGCGCTCACCAATAATTGGGTCAGCTTTTTATATCAGCCGCAGGTGGACTTGAAAAAAAGGACAGTCGTGGCAGCCGAAACGTACGTTCGCGTAGCTCATCCGCAGCATGGCTTATTGCCGCCGTCGCGCTTTCTGGGTGGCGCCAGCGAGGAAGATCTCGCCGAACTGGCGGCTCGAGCGATCGCCACGGCCGTGCAGACGAGTGCGTCGTTGTTCAACGCGGGGCTTGCCCTGAAGTTCGCCATCAACATCGGTGTGGATACGTTGGCCAGGCTCCCGATCGACCTCCTGGTCGAAAAGTATCGCCCACAGGACGATCAGTGGCCCGGGATCGTTTTCGACGTCACGGAAACGCAGGTGCTGACGAAGACAGCTCTCCTGAAATCAAGAATGCCCGGGCTTCATCAAGCCGGAGTTTCCGTGGCAGTCGACAATTTCGGACGCGGCAATTCTTCATTCGGAGTATTTAGGGAACTGGCGTTCTCAGAAATCAAGATCGACAGGTCGTTCGTCCAGGGCTGCGCGGTCGACAAGGGCAATGCCAATCTCTGCAAGTCCATGATCGATCTGGCGCACAATTTTGGCAGCACGGCATCAGCGGTGGGCGTCGAGACGACGCGAGGACAGCCGAGAGCTTGTTGGATTAGGCTGCGATATCGGGCAAGGCTACCTGTTTGCAAAGCCGATGACAGAACAAGACTTGAAGACCCAGGTCATGACGAAGCGAGCCGAATCCCAGGGCGCTGGCCAGTCAATCCAATAAGGCTGCTGCCATTAAAGAACAGAGCTTCCAGCCGGAGGGTGCGAGCGACTTCCTTCACTGCCTTCGGCACAACACAGGTAACGAAGAACAGGGCAGGAAGGCGGGCCCGGAGCCGCATACCCGCCCGGTCGATCCCGGCCATGGGGGGCGCCGCAATGCACATACCGTCAATACACGCTCACACACGCTCACGCGTTGCGATTTGCGCAACGGGTATCGGCCTCAAGCACCTTGATGATCTCCTGTAGGATAGCCCAAGTCGTGAAATCCGGGAGTTCCCGCAGCTTCTTCTCAAGCTCAGCGCTTTTGGCCCGAGCCTGTTCCAATTGAACCTCCGCTTCGGCCATCTGCCGTCCCCTTACTGTCGACTACGCAGGGCCAGGCCGGCCCTAGATGAATCTGACGTAAATGAACCGTGTGTCCTTCCGCACCACCTGGCAACGGCGCTCCACATCTTTGGAAAGCATCAAAGTAAAGGTGCCTGGTATGTCGGCTAGCCGCCGCGCCACGGCAAGGCGCGCCCCGCCACTTGATATGTCCCAGATGACGCAACAAACCGGCGGCTCGCGCTCGCCGAGGATTACCTCAGCCGCGTGACGCTTCGGATACCGAACGCTTTTTCGCCTTTCCTGACGTTCCATGGCTGTCCATTAAGCCATCAGTTGTCACTCTACCTACCACACGTTCGTAAATAGAAGTTGTACGATATAAGTCGGCAACCTGACAGAGTATCGCGCGGATGATTGTCGACCGGAGCCAGGTGCTAGCCGCCATTATGCAGCGCTTTGACGGTTTACGCCGCGCACGCCGGCGCGCACGTGTGATTGTTTCCGGTTTTCCTTGCTTGCGGACGCACCGTTCCGGCAATGAGCCAGAATGCGGGGTGGATAATGTTTGCGGGTTGACGGGACTGGCTCGACATTCGGGGCGCTGCACCCCGTCGCTCAGATGACGAGGCGCCGGATATGCCCGAGCACGAGACGCAAAATATCCTGGGCGGGGTACAACGTCGGCAGGTGAATCCTGATCATCGTCTTCATCTCGACAACGCGGGCAGCGACTTTGATGAGCCGCAGGCGCAACGTGTCGAACTGCGCGACGCGCCACATTTAACGCTTTGGCATAGACACGCGCAGGCCCCACATGAGCCAGTAGGCGCCGGCATGCAGGAACAGCCGGAGCTGGTTGGCCGTGGCCTTGCCGCAGGAGGCGCGGTCGGCCGCCAGATGCATCTTCTAGGACTTGATGTGGTTTTCCGCGTGGCCGCGTCGGGCGCCGATCCGCTCGACGCGACTCCAACTGGCGGCCGCGTCGAAGAACTCCTTGAGGCGGCGCGCCTTGCCTTCCTTCGGCGCGGTCTCGAAGCGCGCCTTCGTGCTGGCCTCGATATCCCCGAAATGCCGGCACACGGGGCTCCGAGCACCCCGCCCTAGCCGCGCGTCTCCAGCACCAATGTACCCGCGCCGGGCTACCCCCTTCCACTCTGCCGGATTAGCCTGCTGTCTCCGATCCGGGTTTGGCCGTCCGACCTTAGGCTCGGGTCGACTTCGTCGGCCCTGTCGGAAAGATCGTCAGCCATCCCGACGAGGGCTTGGGCGGCCTTCTTATCGCGAATGGCTGCCGCCAGCCGAAGGCAAGTAGCAGCTTGTCGGCGCAGATATTCGGGTTTGATCATGCTTGGAATTCCCCCTCCGAGCATCAACCCTTGAAACCCCGTTCGGTTCCCGACTTGGACGAGCGCCATGGGCACATGGCCGCGGCAAGCCGTGCAAGGCGAGCCCGGTTGCGCTGAAAGGCTATTGGCGAACTCCGCGGGTGTGCGGTGTCGTGGGGAACGCCCCGGATCGCTCCCGCGGGCTTCCCGATGGCGCTTTCCAATACGCGTGGCGCTCGCTCCTTGGCTTGCAAGCTGCGCTTGAATCACCGCTGGTCCGGTCACGCACTAAAATGGAATTTAGTTTTCTGAACGGCAATTTAATGGTGGCGGCGGGCGGGGCACCCACTTTGAGCGGGTACAAGCAATTCAAAATCAGGAGATAATCACATGTTGACCAAGACCAAGATTGCTCTTGCGGCGATCCTCGTGCTCGGCACCGGTTCTCTGGCGCTGGCGAGCGACAATGATGGCGGCAATGACACCGGCGGGTACCGGGAGCTGGGCCCCGGCGGCGTCGTCACGGACGGGGTTAATCCGGCTTTCCACCGCTCGCTGCGCGGCGGCGCGGGCAACGCATATGCGTACGTTCCCCACTACGCTGCTCACAAGCGCACGACGACCAGGTGACGAAGTGGCCCCGGCATCCCTGCCGGGGCTTCGTTCTTTGGTTGCTTTGCAACGTCAGTTTTCCAAGGTGGCGGCACCGTACCAAGACACCGGCCGATAATTAGTCGGGAGGCACTTTCCTCCAAGTGTCTTGGTCGACGGTGGAAAGTACGAAGCGCTTTCCGCCCAACTTGATTCCCGTCCGGGAAACCGGGCGGGCTTTTTTTGTTCGACGAGGTCCGCGCAAAATTGAAGTCGATCGGCGTGTGCGTCGTGTTCAAATCGAAATACGCGGAGGTAGGTTGGTGTCACGAGCTTGCGTCCCGATCACACGTTGACCCGCGACATCTGGTTCTCGGGATAGCGCGTCCCCGCAGCGGCGCCGATCGGGCAGATCGCATCGATGCGCGCGAGGTCCTCGGGCGAGAGGGTGATTTCGAGCGCGCGCAGATTGTCCTCCAGGTGGTTGCGCGATTTCGAGGATGGGATCGGGATCACCTCGCGGCCCTGGTGCATGAGCCAAGCCAGCGCCAAGGCGGCGAGCGATACGCCCTTTTCGGCCGCGATCGCCTGCAGGCGCGCGAGCAGCCGCGCATTGCGCACCATGTTGTCGTGCTGGAACCGCGGCAGCTCGCGGCGGCGGTCGTCAGCCGGCACGTCGTCGAGCGCGTGCAGCTGCCCCGAAAGTAGTCCCTTGCCCAGCGGCGCATAGGCCATCAGGCTCATGCCGCGTTCGCGCACCGCGTCCAGGTTTCCGAACTCCTCCGGGTCGCGCGAAAGCAGCGAATATTCGATCTGCAGCGATACGACGGGATGCACGCTCCACGCCCGCCGGATTGATTCAGGCGAAGCCTCGGACAGCGCGATGTAGCGGGTCTTGCCTTCCTTCACCATCTCGGCCATCGCACCCACCGATTCCTCGATCGGGACGTTGCGGTCGACCCGGGACAGGCACAGGATGTCGAGACGGTCGGTGTCAAGCCGCCGCAGGCTCTCCTCGCAGGTCTTGCGCAAATAGGCCTCGTCCCCGCCGCCCCGGTTGATGCGGTCGCCAGGCTTGCTGCGCGGCGAGCCGGTCTTGGAGTGGATGATGACGGCGTCGCGCTTGCCCTTGAGGGCGCGCCCGATCAGCTCCTGGTTGTGACCCTCGCCGTAGCTGTGCGACGTATCGAGAAAGTTGATCCCGCGCTCCAGCGCGCGGTGGATGGTGCGCACGCACTCGGCATCGTCCTGCGCTCCGTAGCAGCCCGACATGCTCATGCAGCCGAGCCCCATGCGCGAGACGCGATAATCGGTCGTACCAAAGGTCACATGATCCATGATCCACCTCGCTGCGAGCGGAGCCATCTCAGCGCCAACGTCCGGGTGAGTTCAAGGGCTGATTCGAGACAGGCGCAGGCCGTGGCTGGCGCACGCCGTGCCTTGCCGGAAGCAAGAATTGCGGCTGATAGGATAATTTTCTTGGCGCCGGCGGCAGCGCCGCGTATCATTTTAAGATCGGCAGGTAAGTGCCCAGCCGGATAGCGTTTTAGGGGAACGCCATGCCGCATGTCGCAAAGCTGATCGCACCCCTGCATGCCGCGACGGCCCTTGCGGCCGGGCTGACCCTGGCCGTGGTCGCCGCCGCTGCTCCGGCCGCCGCGCAGTCGCCCCAAGCCTTGATCGGCAAATACCGCCAGCAATGTCTCGCGCAGTTTTCCAATCTGGGCGGGCCGGGACAGCAGGGCGTCGTCTTCGCCCACGTCCACGCCTGCATCGAGGCGAAGATGAAGGCGGCGATGCCGGGCATGGAGCGTGAAAAAGCCAACGCGCCGACGCCCGGCGGCCAGGGACTGACATTGCTCGAATTCACGCCGTGGCTCGACCATCCCAGGCGCGGACCGGCCGAGGCCAAGGGCGTGATCTATTTCGTCGGCGGCTACACGCTCGATCCCATGCTCGACGACTATAAGCTCGGGCCCTACATGTTCAAGACGCTGTCCGATGACGGCTGGGACATCATTTTCGCCAAGATGCCGCAGAGCGAGCGCCATCCGCCGATCGCCATCGAAACGCTGGGCGAGGGCGCGCGCACCATGGAGCGGCGGGCGAAGGAGCTGCGCGCGGAGGGCTACAAGCGCGTCGTGGTCGGCGGTCATTCCTGGGGCGCCTGGGTGGCGCTGGTGGCGGCGCGCGACCACGTCGATGCCGACGCGATCTTGAGCAGCGCGCCGACCACGTTCGGCCCGAATATCTCGCCGATCAACCACCGGCCCAATGAGAATTTTCGCCTCAACCTGAGCGAATTCCCGGCCGCCATCGGCAAAGTGGATATGCCGATCGTGCTGATCATTCCCGATGACGACGTCTGGGATCCGGACCCGGCAGCGCGCGGCGAGATGGCGCAAAAGCATTTTGCCAAGGCGAACGTGCCGAACATTCTGCTGGTGAAGCCGCCGGGCATGACCAGCCACTTCACGGCCTGGTGGCCGCTGTTCGATTTTGCCTACGGCAAATGCATCGAAACTTTCTTGGATGTGCCGAAAACGCAAGTTTGTGCGCTGCCGCCGCTCTCCAATGCCGATTTCCGCTCCATCCTCGACATCACGCAGGTCGCGGACGCCGATAGGAAACGCATCGCTTCGGCGGAGCCGCTGGTTGGCAAAAAGTTCGACGTCTACATCATCGGCGAATTCACCCGGCAGTATGACTACGTGTCGGCGAGCGAGCGCACCAAGCTGATCGCCGATGCCTTCAGCCGCGAGAGGTTTTCATTTCGCGACGGCCTGCTTTGCGCCGAGAGCAAATGCACGAGCCTGATACGGTGGTCCGACAGCGAGCTCCTGGAATTCGATCCCAAGAGCGGCGATCTGATCGCCTGGTGGATCGAAAATTGAAGGCGGCGCGGCCCTCGGGTCCGCTTTGGGCGCATGCTTTTGCGGTCGACGGGACTGCCGGATTTTGTTGAACCAGCACGGTTATCTGCTAGAGTTCGTGCCGAAGCCCTGCAATATTTCGGCGTGGCGGACCAGAGAGAGCTGACCATGGTTAAGATGCGCTATCTCATCGTCGCGGTTGGTGTTGTCGGCATCGGCGCCGCCTGCGGATCGGCTACGGCTAACGAAACAGGCAAGGGAGCGGTCGACAAAAACGCCTACAAAGCGGCGGCACCAGGTCCGAATTATGTGAGCCAAAACTATCAAATGCTGGTCGACATGGGCGTAGATCCATCAAAGGCCGCACGCATTGCCCAGAGTTACGGCAATTACCCCATGGGCCGTGCCTATGCTCAGGATTATGCATATGGCGGCGCGGTGGATGTGGGGAACCAGGCCGTCCTGTATGCGCCCGTCGTGGTGGTCAGCGCGCCGGCCGTGGCGGCGGCCGGCACGGCCGTCGCAGCAGACGCGTCGGCGGCCGCCAGTTTGGAAAGTTTAGCGGCACAAGCAAGAGCGGCGCAGGCTGCTTTGGTCGCGGCCCAGGCCTGGTTGGCGCAATATTTTCCAAATACCATAGCGATCACTGTCCATATGAGTGACAATGCGCGAGCCCAATTCCTTAATCTCTACTCGCAGATGGTAGGGTTGGCGCAACAGGCGCAAGCTAACCTCAACGCAGCGCTGCAAGCATACTATGCTGCCGGTGGAACCGTTGATCCACTGGCCGGGCCTGGAGTGACTCAAGCCGGAGCGACAGCGACTTCCACCCTCACGGCTTTGGCAGCCGGAGCCGCAACAGCGGCTGCCGCGTGGTGGGCAACATCCGGGGGACAGCCGAGCAGCCCGCCTGGCTACAACGGAATCAACAGCCCCACACTCAATACCACTGGTCCAAGCAGTCCGCCTGGCTACAACGGAACTGGAACAATAAGTGACTTGCCTGGAGGTTACGGGCCGCCCCCTAGTCCGCCTAACACCGGCCCACCCAATGGGTAGGATCCTTACCCAGATGGTTCATTGGAAAAAACAGATCGGATGGTGAGTCACCGGTGCGTGGAGGTGACTCACGCGATTTGACGACAATAGCGCCGCGCCCGTCAGCTTCGGTCCCTGGCTGACGCCGCAAAACAGTTGCGCATAATCCGCTTCAATGGATGTAGCCGCGCTGACGCAGCAGGGCCTGGTCGACGGGACTGCCGGATTTTGTTGAACCAGCACGGTTATCTGCTAGAGTTCGTGCCGAAGCCCGGCAATATTTCGGCGTGGCGGACCAGAGAGAGCTGACCATGGTTAAGATGCGCTATCTCATCGTCGCAGTTGGTATTGTCGGCATCGGTGCCACCTGTGGATCGGCTACGGCGAACGAAGCCGGCAAGGGAGGCGTCAACAAGAAGCAATATCAGCAGGCGGCACAGAGTCCGAATGTTGCCGGCGGAGGCGATGGCAGCGGTGGTGGTGCCGGTTCCGGTGGCGGCAGCGGTGGCGCACCTCATGGTGCCGCACCGGCATACGTAGGCAGCGTCGTCATCGGTGGCCCCCTCCCGATTAACGGCAGCGCTGGGATCGGTAAGCCTACTCCACCGGCCGGCGGGCCGGATGATGGGCTAATTTCGACTGCCGCCAAAGATTCGACTGCCGTTAGCAGTGGCGCGGGGAGAATGATCAGAGATGTTGACACGAACGTTCCACAGGGGCCCGGGCTACAACTGGGTGATAGCCTTAGCGCCGGCCAAGGCAAACCCGCCGGCGGGGCCGTTGGTTCGGTATCGGATGGGGTCGCAGCGGCACAGAGCCCGAATGTCGCCGGCGGAGGCGGAGGCGACGGCAGCGGCGGTGGCGCCGGTTCCGGTGGTGGCAGCGGTGGCGCACCTCATGGTGCCGCACCGGCATCCGTAGGCAGCGTCGTCATCGGTGGCCCCCTCCCGATTAACGGCAGCGCTGGGATCGGTAAGCCTACTCCACCGGCCGGCGGGCCGGATGATGGGCTGATTTCGACTGCCGCCAAAGATTCGACTGCCGTTAGCAGTGGCGCGGGGAGAATGATCAGAGATGTTGACACGAACGTTCCACAGGGGCCCGGACTACTGGGTGACAGCCTCAGCGCCGGCCAAGGCGGTCCCGCCGGCGGGGCCGTTGGTTCGGTATCGGATGGGGTAGTAGCGGCCGGAGCGGCGACCACGGGTCCGGCGTCCAGCCCTCCTGGCCTGGGTGGACCATAGCGAAAATGATCGATGGTTGCGTCGGTGCCGCACAAGACGACGCTACGCATCGAAGCGTTCGGACATGAATTTGGCCGAGGTCCAAGGATGCCTTGCGTTCACGCAGAGCTGAACCCGCGACCGATGCCGTTGCCGGAACCGCACCCTACAATTACAATTGCGCGCAAGGGCGCAGTCCCGGGGACGCATCCTCATGGCAACGCTGAATTGTGGGTGCAGGAGCATATTGTTTCTTGCGCTCTGCGGTACGTTGGCGGCCTTGCGGTTGGCAGGGCCCGCGTCTGCCCAATCGCTCGACGCGCTGCGCGAGCAATGCCTGGCGCAATATGCCTATCTGCGCGGACCGGGGCAGCAGGGTGTCGTCTACGCCCACGTCCACGCCTGCATCGAGGCGAAACGGAAGACCGGCACGGCATCGGCCGGAACGGAGGTGCAGCTTATCGAACAGCACCCATGGCTTGCGCGAAACGATCTTGGGCCTGGCGATGCGAAAGGCGTGGTTTATTTCGTAACGGGCTGGGTGACACGCGGGAACCGTGATGACTGGAAGCTCGCGCCCTATATTCTGAAAACCTTGTCCGAGAACGGATGGGATGTCATCAAGGCCAAAATCCCCTTCAAATACGCAGGGCGCATTTCGGGAGTTGGCGTCGGCTCGGTCATCGCACGCTCTCTTCCGCAGCGGGTCAAGGAGCTGAAGGATAAAGGCTATCGCCGCGTCGTTCTGTTTGGGCATTCGGCCGGTGCGTGGGCCGCCATGCTGGCCGTGCGAAACGGAAATCCGAACGTTGACGCGCTGTTGCTGAACAGCCCGTTCGGATATGGGCCGCGGACCTTCGAAAATGGCAGGGCCAACCCGGACTTTCGCAAGAACCTCACCGAGTTTGGCCCCTTGGTCGATAGCGTCAAGACCCCGACCATCATGATGTTTTTTTCCGACGCTGAAAACTACGACCCGGGTGAACGCGGTCCGATCGCCGAGAAGCATTTTGCTCAAGCCGGCGTTCCGCGCCAGGTGATCGACAATCCGCCCGGCATTACCGGCCAATTCGGGGCCTGGCTGCCCTTCTTCGACTTTGCCTACGGCAAATGTATCGCAGCGTTTCTGGAAAGTCCGGCGTCCGAAGGCTGTCCGCTTCCGCGGCTCTCGAATGACGACTTCCGCTCCATCCTCGACCTCGAGCAGGTCGCCGATGCGGACAAGAAACGCATCACAGCCGCGGAGGCGCTGCGCGGCAAGACGTTCACCGTCTATGCGACGGACACTGCGCTGCGGCACTACGACTTTGTCGCGCCCACGCGGCGCGACGTGATCGAGACCGACCGGGCATTCCACGAAGACGTCTCGTTTCGCAATGGGCTTCTGTGTACTGGGAGCAAATGCTCGCTATTGATAAGCTGGTCTGAGCATGAGAATTCTCGAATTTGATCCCAAGACCGGCGGTCTAAGCGCTTGGTGGATCGCAGATCAATAATGGATGGTCCGATGCCGCGCGCTTCGGGTGCGCTGTTCCTGGCAACGACGTCTGCGCTGGCTTTTGAGGGCACGGCGGGGCGTTTTCGATCCTCGACATCATGTCGAACCAAGGCCGCTCTCGCGCGCGTAGGTCTGCCTTTGTAAGGTGGGCAAAGGCGCGTTGCGCCTTGCCCACGTGCATCGCTACCGCTCCCCGCCAAAGAGCCGGCACCTCAAATCGTTTTCATTCTGCTCTCTACCGCGGGTGGGCATGGCGCTCTGCGTCTTGCCCACCCTACAGGATGCGCCCTACGGTTCGCCTGGCAACGGGCCAGGTCCTATCGGTCGTCGACGGTGCTCTGTTCGAGCCTCGCAGGCCGATGCGATCTTTTGCGTTATGTCGCCGCCGCCGATCAAACAACTCACAGCAGCTGGGCGTCGAGCGTGATCTCGGCTTTGAGCACCTTGGAGACCGGGCAGTTCTTCTCGGCTTCGCCCGCCAGGCGAGCGAAGGTCGCCTGGTCCAGGTTCGGCACCTTGGCGCGCAGCGTGAGAGCCGAGCGGCTGATGCGAAAGCCCTGGCCCTCCGGATCAAGAGTGACCGCCGCCTCGGTCGCGAGCTCGGTCGGAGTGTAGCCGGCGCCCTGCAGCCCGAAGGCCAGCGCCATGGTGAAGCATCCGGCATGGGCGGCAGCGATCAACTCTTCGGGATTGGTGCCCTTCTCGCTCTCGAAACGGGTCTTGAAGGAATAGGGAGTTTCGGCGAGCACGCCGGAATTGGTGGAAAGATTGCCGCTGCCGGCGCGCCCGGTGCCGTGCCAAACCGCCTTCGCCTTGCGGATCATGTGAAATCTCCCTTTCGGTTGGTTGGACTGGTCTGCTTCCTGACGATCTCGCGCGAAGCATCGCAACCTTACGGTTTTGTATAAGCCAAGCCATATGGCCACAAGGTTGCAAGGCCCATCTTCTCATCGTGAAAGTTCCTGCAGCATCCTTGGTCGCCCCGGGATCGTGCCTCGAGCCCGAATTTGTTTGCAGCCGCTCATGGGTCTTACGATCTCCGATAATCACTGCTGCCGCATTGCTCGAAAGGTATCCCGACGTGAGGCGTTCTGTCGCTGTTCCCGGCGAGCAAATTTCCCACATTTTCGAGCACGCCGCCCAGGCATTCTCCCGCATGCGCGGTCGCCTGCGGTCGGCGGTCCTTTCCGGGCTGAGCGCCGCCATCCTGGCGCTCGTTGCCCTGAGCGGCTCTGCCATTGCGGACGAGGTCAAAGGAGTGGCGACAGTTCAGGTCCAGGACCCCAAGCGCGGCACCCTGCCTGACGTCGTCTACGGCTATGGCACCGCGACGCCCACCTCGGCGGCGACGGTGACCGAAAGCTTTCAACGCGACGGGCAGGTCTCGGACATTTTCGTCGAGGTCGGCGATCAGTTCAAGAAGGGGGATCGCTTGTTGGATTTCGGCGCCTCGCCCGCCGCGGTCGTCGCCTACGAGCAGGCCAAGACCACCAAGGCGCTGGCCGAGCGGTCGCTGGCCCGCCAGCAGCAAATGCTCAAGGAGCAGCTGACCACCCGCGATCAGGTCGAGACGGCCCAAAAGGCCGTCTCCGACGCGCAGCTGACACTCGATATGCTCGAGAAGATCGGCTCCATCAAGCCGAGCGAGATTCTCACCGCCCCGTTCGACGGCGTGGTGACGGCGATCTCGGTATCCAAGGGCGACCGGATCTCCGCCGGAGCGCCGCTGATGTCGCTGTCGCGCACCGACCAGGTCATCCTGAGCGTCGGCATCGAGCCTTCGGACCTCGCCAAACTGAAGCCGGACCAGACGGTCAATCTCGCGTCGGAATCGCCGAGCCGCCCGCCGATCGAAGGCAAGGTCAAGCGGATCGGTGCCGCGATCGACCCGAAGACCAGGCTCGTGCCTGCCATCATCGAGGTCCCGCCCGGCGGCGCGCTCGCCGGCGAGGCGTTCAAGGCCGGGATCAAGGTCGGCGAGTTCAAGGGCTGGATCGTGCCGCGCGACACCGTCGGCATCGACAAGAAGGGCGGCTACGTCTTCCAGGTCGACGAGGGGCACGCCAAGCGGGTCAACGTCAACGTCATCGCATCGGTCGGCAATTCCAGCATCATCGACGGCGACATCGATCCGCAAAAGCAGATCATCGTTTCGGGCGGCTACCAGATCGGGGACGGCGATGCCGTTCGGTCGCAGCCGGCTCCGGTGGCGCAAGCAGGCCAGGATGAAGGCTGATGACCTTCGTCCGATGGGTTGAGTTCCATAGCCGATCGATCTTGTTCGTGGCGCTGTCCCTGGCGGTGGCGGGCGCATTCGCCGCGACCTCGCTGCCGGTCGGGCTGTTCCCGCAGGTCGCCTTCCCGCGCGTTGAGGTATCGCTCGACTCCGGCGACCGGCCGGCCGACCAGATGGCGCAAACGGTCACCCGCCCGGTGGAGGAGGCGCTGCGCGTCATTCCCGGCGTGCAGGAGGTGCGGTCCGGTTCGAGCCGCGGCTCGGCGCAAATCTCGGTCGATTTCGGCTGGGGCCGCGACATGTCGGCGGCGACCTTGCAGGTCGATACCGCGCTCTCTCACATCATGTCGGCGCTGCCGCCCGGCACCAAATCGGTCACCCGGAGAATGGAGCCGACGGTGTTTCCGATCATCGCCTACGGGCTGACGTCGGACAAATATTCGATCACCGAGCTGCGCGACCTGGTGAAGTTCCAGGTCGTCCCGTTGCTGACGACGGTTCCGGGTCTGGCCAAGGTCGATATGGTGGGCGGCGCCGACGCCGAGGTCCAGGTCCTGGTCGACCCGCACAAGCTGGACACCTATGGGCTGTCGGAGACCGACATCGTCAACGCGCTGACGGCGGCCAACGTCCTGCAGGCCATCGGCCGGTTGGAGGATCACAACAAGCTCTACATCGTCATCTCGAACTCGAACCTGATCGACACCGAGCAGGTCAAGGACGTGGTGCTGCGCTCCGACGCGCACTCGGTGGTGCGGGTTCGCGACGTCGCCGAGGTGAAGGACGGGACCGTGCCGCAATGGGTGCGGGTCGTCGAGGACGGCAAGAACGCGGTCCTGTTTCAGGTCTACGAGCAGCCGGACGGCAATGCGGTCCAGATCGCCGGCCGGGTGCGCGACAAGCTTGCTTCATTCAAATGGCCGGACGGCGTCAATGTCGCGAACTGGTACGACCAGAGCACGCTGGTGGTCGAATCGGCCGGCAGCGTGCGCGACGCGGTGTTGATCGGGCTGGTGCTGTCGGGGATCGTCATGTTCCTGTTCCTGCGCAGCTGGCGCGTCATTCTGGTGGCGGTGCTGATCGTTCCGGCCACGCTCTTCATCACGGTGCTGCTGCTGCAGCTCACCGGACAGAGCTTCAACATCATGACGCTGGGCGGGATCGCGGCCGCCGTCGGCCTCATCATCGACGACGTGATCGTCATGGTGGAGCACATTGCGCGCCGGGCCGGAGCGCTGGCGCGTCCCTTCGACGACATTCCGCTGGGACGCGACGCGGTGTTGCCGGCCGGCCAGGAATTCCTGCCGCCGCTGATCGGATCGAGCCTGGCGACCATGATCGTGTTCGTACCCTTGGCGTTTCTCTCGGGCGTGACCGGCGCGTTCTCCAAGACCCTGGCGATCACCATGGCGGCGGCCTTGCTCATCTCCATGCTCATGGTCGCCTTCGTGGTTCCGGTCCTGTCCCGCTCCGTCATCGATTTTCGGACGTGGCACGACCCGGCCGCCGACAAGACCGGCTGGTACGTCAAGGCGCACGGCAAGTTGCTGAGCGGCCTCTTTCGGCGGCGCTGGCTGCTGCTGGTGATGTTCGCCCCGGTCATGGTGCTGGGTTATTTCGCCTACCAGAACGTTCCGACCGGCTTCATGCCCAAGGCGGACGAAAGCGGCTTCATCATCGACTACCGGACCTTGCCCGGAACCTCGCTGGCGGAGACTGACCGCGAGGTCAAGCAGGTCGAGGATATTCTCAAAGAGACGCCGGAAGTGGACACCTTCTCGCGGCGCACCGGGCTCGGTCTCGGCGGCACCGACCTCGATGAACCCAACCACGGCGACTTCTTCGTCCGCCTGAAGCCGCAGCCGCGGCGCCCCATCGACGACATCATGGCGGAAGTGCTGCTGAAGATTCAGACCCGAGTTCCGGGCGTCGATGCCGATCTGGCGCAGCTGATGGAGGACCTGATCGGCGACCTGACCGCGGTTCCGCAGCCGATCGAGATCCAGCTCTTTGCCGACGATCCGGCCAAGCTCGTTCCGACCGCCAAGCGTGTCGGCAGCGCGATCGCGATCATCCCGGGAGTAACCGAGATGCAGGATGGCGTGGTGCTGGCCGGCGACGCCCTCAACCTCACGATCGATCCGGTCAAGGCCTCGCTCGAAGGGATGACCGCACAGGATATCTCCAACCAGGTCAACGACTATCTTACTGGCAACGTCGCCACCCAGCTGACCCAACCGCTCAAGACCGTGGGGGTCCGGGTGGCGCTTGATCCGGCGCTGCGTCGGCGCGATCAGGACATCGCGAAATTGCCGATCCGCGCCGCCGACGGCCACATCTTTCCGCTCGAGCGGGTTGCCACCCTGGAGCGGCAGGTCGGCCAGCCCGAAGTCTATCGGGCAAACCTTCAGCAGACGCTGTCGGTCACCGCCCGCATCGAGAAGCGGGACTTGGCGTCGACCATCGCCGACGTGGAGAAGACCCTGCAGCAGCCGGGCATGATCCCGCCTGGGGTCCGCTATGAGCTGGGCGGCCTCTACAAGCAGCAGCAGATCGCGTTCGCGGGTCTCGCCAAGGTGTTTGCCGCGGCGCTGCATCGCCGAGCTGGTCCTGCTGGCGTTCCTCTACGAGCGGTTCTGGCTGCCGCTCATCATCATCGGGACCTCGCTGCTCTCCACCACGGCGGTGTTCATGATCCTGTGGGCGACCGGCGTCGAGCTCAACATCACGGCCCTGATGGGCATGACGATGATCATCGGCATCTCCACCGAGATGGCGATCTTCTACGTGTCGGAATACAGCGAACTTGCCCGCCACATGCCGGCCCACGAAGCCTTGCGCGAAGCCAGCAAGAACCGCCTGCGGCCGATCACCATGACCACGCTGGCGGCGATCTTCACCCTGCTGCCGCTGGCGCTGGCGCTCGGGCCCGGTTCGGGCATCCAGCAGCCGCTGGCCTTGTCGATCATCGCCGGGCTGATGCTGCAGTTCCCGACCGTGCTGCTCGCCATGCCGGTCCTGATCTCGTTCACGGTCCGCCGCGATCAGCGGGCAACGACACCAGCTAGCGGGGTGCCGCAGAGCATCCCCGCCGAATGATGGCGGCGCGGCCCGAGGGGGGCCGGAAAAATGGCACGAAGGGGAGGGCGCTCTGCGTTGCCACGGATCAATGAGCGGCACTGCGGCCGGCTCGGACCGGCCGGGCTATCGGATTTGAAATTTGGTTGGCACGGCGGTGCCCAATCCCTCAAGGTGCTGCAAGGGGGGCGGCGCCCGAAGGCGCCGGGCGGGGTCCCGCCTCTTGGCAAATTCGGTGCTTGGAAAGGGTTAATGCCACCTTTGGCTCTTCGATTGCATTTGATCTAATTTTTCGACGAATGCGGTGCGCATTCGCGGCAATATTTCGGCAATCTTGCCTTAAAGGCGCGGCGCCGATTTAGCGGCGGCGCAAAAGCTTTGTGGGACAAATGGCCTCAACGGAGGGGTCAAGCCCATGAAGCAGAAACTGAACAAGAATCCAAAGCGCAATCTGCGCGGTCTGACGGCGCGTGCCCTGGTGCTGGGCTCGGCGATAGCGCTCTTCACCTGCCTCGGCGCGATACAAGGACAAACCAACGAATATCCCCGCTTCATCCGGGTCGTCGGGACGACCAATACGCCGATCGGCTGGGTTCAGTTTTGCGATACCTACGCCACGGAATGCACCACCAAGCGCGCCGATCCGCGCGACGTCGTGCTCGACGACAAGTCCTGGAATTATCTCATCCGCGTCAACAAATGGGCCAACGACAACATCAAGCCGATGACCGACATGGATCACTACGGCATGATCCAGTGGTGGCGATACCCCGACGACGGCGCCGGCGCCTGTCACAGCTACGCGCTCTTGAAGCGGCGCATGCTGCTGGAGGCGGGCTGGCCGCGCACGGCACTGTTGATGACCATCGTGCACGAGAAGAACGGCGAGGGCCATGCCGTGCTCACCGTCAAGACCGACCGGGGCGAGTTCATCCTCGACAACCTGAGCGAAAAGATACTGCCGTGGTCGGAGACGCCCTACAGCTACTACAAGCGGCAGTCGCAGGCCGACCCCAATGTGTGGGTGGCGCTGGACGATCCGCGCGACGTCGCGGCCGCAACGGTGACCTCGAACGTGCGCTGAGGCGGCCTCAAGGTATCGCGGCCAGGACCCCGACCAGGATGATGAGGGCCGTCGCCAGCAGGCTGACCCTGTCCTTCAAGGCGAAGACGATCGGATCGTCGTGCAGCAGGCGCCGATGGCTCAGCATCAATATCCGGGAGATCCAATAGAGCAGCACGGGGCACACGAGCCACAGGATCTGCGGTCGCGAATACAGGACCCGGACCGTATCGCTTGATATGTAAAGCGCGAGCACGATCACGGCGCAATAGCCGGATGCCGCCGCGAGCGAAGCGACGATCGGGAGATCGTCGAGCTTGTAGTCGCGGTTTGTCGGGCCCGGCAGGCCCGAATCAAAACGCATGGCGAGCTCCGAATAACGCTTCACCAATGCGAGCGAAAGAAACATGAACATCGAGAATCCAAGCAGCCATTCGGATATGGGAACGCCGATAGCCGCGCCGCCGGCCACGACCCTCACCGTGTAAAGTGCCGCCAAGGCGATCGCGTCGATCAGCATCTTGCGCTTGAGCACCAGCGAATACGCGACGGTCAGAACGAGATAGGTCGCGACGACGGCAAGGAAATTCCACGATATCAAGGCCGCGATCGACACCCCGACGGCAAGGCAGACGAGCGCCATCAGCGCGCCGGCGGTGAACGACAGCCCGCCGCTGGCAAACGGCCGCATGCACTTGGTCGGGTGGCCGCGATCCGGTCCGATGTCGATCAGGTCGTTGAGGATGTAGGTTGCCGAGGCGCACAGCGAGAACGCGATCGCGGCGAGCACGGTGAGCACGATCGCGGTGGGCGTGAATTGGTGGGCAGAGAGGAGGGGAACCCCGACCAGGACGTTCTTCGCCCATTGGTGCGGCCGCAGGACCTTGAGCCAGCCATAGCGGGAAGGCTCGGATGCAATCCGTTCAAAGTCGCCCTTTTGCCGGGCGAGCTCGCGCTCCACAGGAGCGGAGGCGCCGACCGCGATGGCGGTTGCGGCGCGCTCCCAGACCGGCAGGTCGATCCGGCCGTTGCCGATATAGTCGAAGTTCCCTTCGCCGAAGGCGTCGACCAGCCGGTCCGCCTTGCTCCTGCCGGACAGATTGATGCGGCCATCGGAGGCGAACCAGCCGTCGAACAAACCCAGATGGTCGCTGACCGCTTCCACGACGCGCGCGTCGGAGGCGGAAGCGAGATAGACGGCATGCCCGTGCGCGCGGGCGGCGCGGATGCGCGCCAGCACGGCGTCATCGTAGGGCAAGGTCTCGACGTCGACCGGGACTGCCTCGGCCAGCCTGCGCTTGAGGACGGCGCGGCCCTGCCACAGCCAAAGCGGCAGCCGCAACGCCGCCAGCGGGGCCTGTCCGATGAGTCCGAAGGCCATCTCCATCAAGAGATCGGACCGGATGAGCGTGCCGTCGAGATCGACGACCAGGCGACGCTTATCCAGGGGACTTTCGGTCGCGAATGCCAGAGACATGCTGCAAGACTCTGATGGATACGCTATTCGCTGCGCTGCCGGACCTGTAAGCGGCGCAGTAGGTTGCCGTACCTGTTCTGCTGGGCAGTCGTAGTGCTCTTCTCGACCAAGATTTCTGATGAACTGTGGCTTCCCGGGGGCCGTGCGTCCACTTCCTCGGCGCCTTACATACGCCGAATAGCAGCCAATCATCAAAGGAGAACTTAGCCTCGATGCGCATTTTGGTGACAGGCGGCGCCGGCTACATTGGTAGCCATGCGTGCAAGGCTCTGGCGTCGAAAGGCTTCGAGCCAATCGTATATGACAATCTATCGCGTGGTAACCGCTGGGCCGTGAAATGGGGGCCGTTGGAGGAGGGTGATCTCGGGGACATCGAACGCGTCCGTGGGGTTCTGGAGCGGCACAAGCCCGCGGCGGTGATGCACTTCGCTGCCTTTGCCTATGTCGGCGAGTTAATGCGCGATCCATTGCTTTATAGTCGCAACAATATTTGGGGATCGACAGTATTGCTGCAGGCACTTGTCGACTATGCACCCTTGCCGGTTGTATTTTCCTCTACTTGCTCCACCTATGGCATACCGCAAACAGTCCCGATACCTGAGACCCACGCACAAAATCCGATCAATCCTTACGGGTTCTCCAAACTGGTAGTGGAACGGTTGCTCTCCGATCTTGAATTGGTATACGGCCTTCGGTCGGTATCGCTCCGTTACTTCAATGCCGCCGGCGCCGATCGGGAAGGCGAAATTGGCGAGGAGCACAACCCGGAAACCCACTTGGTTCCTCTCGTATTAGAGGCGGCACGGGATGGCACTGCCGTGCGCGTTCTTGGCACGGATTACGAGACACCGGATGGAACCTGCATTCGCGACTATATCCACGTCAGCGATATCGCCGACGCCCACCTGCTCGCGCTCGACTATCTTCTCAAGGGTGGCGCCAGTTGTGCGCTCAATCTTGCGAACGCGCGGGGCTATTCCGTGAAAGAGGTCATTGCGACCGCCGAGCGTATTTGCGGTCGTTCGGTCCGGATGGAGATGGCGCCACGTCGTGAGGGTGATCCGCCGATTCTGGTTGGATCCGCTATGCGCGCACAATCGCTGCTAGGATGGCGGCCGACACGTTCGGCATTGGAAATTCAGATCGCCGACGCCTGGAATTGGATGCTAAAAAGCCGACCATGAGCGCAACTTATGCATCAATTGAAAGGCGGAGCGCCGAAATGTGACTAAGGCGCCGGTGGCGTGTTACGAACGAAAGGCGTCGAAAGAATTTCTCAGCGCTAATACGGCTTTGCCAAGGAATGAATTAAATGCACCTCGAAACCCGGATATTGGTCACCGGCGGCGCCGGCTTCCTCGGCTCGCATCTGTGCGAGCGGCTGCTGGGCGAGGGCGCCGATGTCATCTGCATCGACAACTTCTTCACCGGCACGCGCCGCAACATCGAGCACCTGCTCGACAGCAAGAGCTTCGAGCTGGTGCGGCACGACGTGACGTTCCCGCTCTATGTTGAGGTCGATGAGATCTACAACCTGGCCTGCCCGGCGTCGCCGATCCATTACCAGCACGACCCGGTGCAGACCACCAAGACCAGCGTGCACGGCGCCATCAACATGCTGGGCTTGGCCAAGCGCTTGCGCGCCAGGATCCTGCAGGCCTCGACCTCGGAAGTGTATGGCGATCCGAGCATCCACCCGCAAACCGAGGACTATTGGGGCCACGTCAACCCGATTGGCCCGCGCTCCTGCTACGACGAAGGCAAGCGCTGCGCCGAGACGCTGTTCTTCGATTATTGGCGCCAGCACAAGCTGCGCATCAAGGTGGCGCGCATCTTCAACACCTACGGCCCGCGCATGCATCCCAACGACGGCCGCGTGGTCTCGAACTTCATCGTCCAGGCGCTGCTCGGTCGCGATATCACCGTCTATGGCGATGGAACGCAGACACGAGCGTTCTGCTATGTCGATGACCTGGTCGACGGCCTGATCCGCCTGATGAACAGCGCCGACGCCGTGACCGGCCCGATCAATATCGGCAATCCGGCGGAATTCACCATGCTTGAGCTCGCTGCCGCGGTGATCGATCTCACCGGATCGCGCTCCAAGATGGTGCACCGCCCGCTGCCCGAGGACGATCCGCGCCAGCGGCGGCCGGATATCTCCAAGGCGCAGCAGATGCTCGATTGGCGGCCGCGCATGCCGCTCAAGGAGGGGCTGACGAAAACCATCGCCTATTTCGAAACGCTGTTGCAGCTGCCGCACGTGAAGGAAATGCTGAACGTCACCAAATAATCACGCGAGCAGGCCCAAGAACGGCAACACGTCGAATTGAGGCCCCTATGGGCGTCAGGCTGGCTCCCGCCCGCATCACCGTGTCACCGCTACGCTCTGGGCATGACGAAAGACGTTGTCGGGGTCGAATGCGGACTTGACCTGCTTGAGCCGGGCGAGATTGGCGCCCCAATAAGCGTCGGGCCAGTCGGGAAGCTCAAGGTCGCAATAGTTCACATAGGCGCCGCCCGACACATACGGGCGCATCGATGCGTAGAGATCCTTCATGCGCGCGAGATGCGTCGGCGTATCGGCGGAGGCCGCCCAGCTGGAATAATATTGAATGCAATAGAGCGTGCCGGTCCGGCGCGCGAAGGCGGTGGCGTCCGTGGCGGTGTCGGCGACCGCGCCCCCATAGGCATCGCAGATGGGGACGATGGCGCCGGCCGGCAGGCGGCGAAGCCCATCCAGGAGGGTAGCGATCCCGTCGTCGGAAAGCGGCGACATGACATAGTCGGATTTGCACTTGGAGAATGTCGACTGGTGGCCCCAGCCGCCGGAGAAGTAATCGACCGCCGCTAGGAACGACTTCGATTTGATGACAGGTGCGGCGTCCGGCTCTTCTATGCTGAGCAGGACCTTGAGTTCCCGCCGCACCTGGCTCATCGACCCCAGCGACTGGCCGGCGCAGTGGACGTTGATGCTTCCGCCCGCGCCCTTGGCGATCTTGAGGATGGAGGTGATGGCATTCGCTGCGTGCGGCGCCCACGCCTGCCAGGCTTTCATGATCTTGGCGGCGCGCGCGGCGTCGAGCGACCAAGTGACGCCGAACACGACCACCTGGCCGACGGGATGCAGCTTGAAGCGAAAGCTGGTGGCCGCGCCGAAGCTGCCGCCGCCGCCCCCGCGGCAGGCCCAGAACAGATCCGGTTGGCGGTGCTGATCGGCCTCGATGATCCGTGCTTGCGGGTCGACGAGCTCGATCGACAGCAGGCTGTCGCAGGCGAGCCCCAGCGCTCGAGCCAGCAATCCAAAGCCGCCGCCCAGCGCGTGCCCGGATATGCCGACGGTCGGACAGCTCCCGCCTGGGAATGTAAACCTCCGGGCTGCGATCTCTTTGTAGATGTCGCCGAGGGCGGCGCCGGCGCCGACGGTGAGAATGCCGCCAGCCGTGTCGATCTCGACCTTGTTCATCAGCCGGGTGTCGATCACGACGCCGGAGCTTTGCGAAAAGCCTTCGTAGCTGTGTCCGCCGCTGCGCAGCGCAAAGGGCACCATGTTGGTGCGGGCCCAATCGACCATGACGGCGACCGATTTGGGCGTCTTGCACAGCGCACGCAATTGCGGGCGCAGCATCGTGCGCCGATTGTATGCCGGCTGATACCGGTCGAAGTCGCCGTCGGTCGACGACAGCAGCAGCGCTTCGCTCGATGCAAGATTTGGCAGCTTCGGCAATGCGGCGGTGTTGCTCGGCCGCGGCGCCGCCAAAACGGCCGGAGCGAAGACTGCGGTCGCGGCAATCTCCTTGAGGATCCGACGCCTGGTGATGCTTTTGCTCAACCGGTTTTCCGCGATGAACGGCTGCGTGCCTCCTTACAACGCCAAAAGGCAGCCCGGTCTAGAAATCCGGTTTGCCTGCCTGCGGGATGTCGCTGTCCTTCCCGACATAGGTTCCACGCGGATTCTCGGCGCAGGCACTTTCCACCATCGCGCCCAAGGCGCGCCGGTAGGTTATGGTGGCGGACCAGGGCGTCGTGAAGACGCCGTCATCCTCGATCGTGAACGCAAGCTGGAGCCCCTGGCCGCGATAGTCGAGGTCCAGGGGGGATCCGGAATCGCCGCCGCCGCCGATGAAGACGTTCTCCTGCAGTCCCCTCATTTGCCCTGCTCGCGCCGCCGCGTAATCGAGGAGCCGATAACGCTCGACCACATGCATTGCCGGACTCTGCGGCGTGCCGAGGTTGTCCACCATGGTCAGCGGGCCGACCTTGATCCCGACGGTGTCGATCACCAGGGTGTCGCCTTCGTAGTGGCCGACCGAATCCCCGTACCACGTCGGCGTCACCTTTGCGGGATGCTGCTGGTTCATGCGCACGCGGCGCACTTCGTGGTCGTAGTCGTAGAGGATCGTGATCTGGTCGCGCTGCTGCAGCAGCGCGATCGTCATGTCGCGAAAGATGGCCGGCACGCCTTCGGGCCAGCACTGATTGCGCGCGCTCGCATTGGGTATGCCGTGCAGCTCGTTCTCGCCCAGCCTTTTCACTTCCTGCGCCGCCGCCGGCTTGAGGATGGGATTGCCGTAGTCGCCCATCAGCTTGGAGGCGGTATTGACCAGCGGGGCAGTGGCAGCCGGCCAGGGCCGGCCGTCGATATCGAAAATTTGTCTGCGGCGGTTCTTGTTGGTCACCGGGCTCGGACCGGATAACGGCATCTCCCAGCCGAGATAGGGCTTGGTCCAGATGCCCGAGAAATCGGGGGTGGAGAGGGCGCCCTGCGCTCCGGTGCCTGCCGGCGCCTCGGCGGAGCTTGCCGTCTGTGCCAGGACAACCGCCGCCGCCCATATGATGAGTGACGCGAAACCATGCCGCCGGTGCATGCCGACCTCCATTCGTGCATCCGCCCATTGCTTCGGCAGGAGCACGTGGCAGCTCCGAGCTTAGCTCAATATCGTCACGGCGCGGAAGAGGATGAACCGACACCCCACGTTCAGTCCGCTTGATCAGTCCGGCCCAACGCAATATCCTCCGGATTCTCCGGCCTGCCGGCAAGATCGTCGAAGGAGCGTAGAGTCCATCACTGTGCTGCCACGGGAGGGTTCGATGACGACCGCCACTCGACTTGGAAATGGCCTTACGAGATTGTCCTTCGGCGCATTAGCGAGCACGGCCCTGCTGGCCTTGCCGCTCGCAGGGAGCCATCCGGCGATGGCTCAAAACCACGGCCCGGCGGCGTTGACCGGCACCGTATCCTCGCCGGAAGAAGGAAAAATGGAAGGCGTCGTGGTCAGCGCCAAGCGCCCTGGCTCGACCATCATGGTTTCGGTCAGCACCGACGCGCAAGGGCAGTACAGCTTTCCTCAGGACCGCCTCGCCCCCGGCGCCTATGACATCACCATGCGTGCCGTCGGCTACACGCTCAAGCCGACAGTGGCGACGATCCAATCGGGTGGCTCGACGCAACTCGACCTGCCGCTTGCGAAGGCGGCGCCAGACGTCCTCGCCCTTCAGTTGTCAAACAGCGAGCTCATTCAAAGCGCTCCGGGCACGCCCGCGCAGAAAATGGCAATACTGAGATGTCTCGATTGCCATGGCCTGCAGCGTCCGTTCTTTTCCAAGGACAATGCGTCGGAGATGGCGTTCACGGTGGAGCGCATGAGCGCGCATTCCTCGAATGCCTCACCCAATTTTCCTTTCTTCAATCAGAACGCATCCGAGATTTTGAGCCGTCCGCCGAACAAGGGGGAGGCGGAGCTCGGGGCCTACATCGCTTCGATCAATCTCAGCTCCGGGGAAACGTGGCCCTATAGGGTGCAAACGCAGCACCGGCCGACCGGCAAATCGACTCAGGCCATCATCACGACCTACGACCTTCCCGATTACGCCGCGCCCCATGACACGCTCCTCGACAAGGCGGGGAACGTCTGGTTCTCCGATTTCCAGCACCAGCGCATCTCGAAGCTCGACCCGAAGACCGGCCAGGTCACGCACTATCCGGTGCCGGTGTCAAAGCCCGGCTTTCCGACCGGCGGCATCATGATCACGATGGATAAGGATGGAAACGTCTGGGAAGGCATGATGGGACAGGCGCAGATCGCCAAGCTCGACCAGAAGACGGGAGAGGTCTCCGTCTACCTGGCGCCGGATTGGAACAAAGGCGACACCCGGGTCACCATGATCGACGGCCTGCATTCGAACGTCGACGGGAAATTGTGGACCAAGACCAATGGCGGTCCTGATCCCGGGCACGGCAACAAGCTGTATCAGTTCGACCTCGCCACCAAGGAATTCCACGAAGTCCTGCCGCCGGCCGGAAAGCGCGACATTGCCGCTTACGGGCTGGTCACCGATCTCGACAACAACGTCTACGGCCTCGACAACAATCCGAGCCAGAGGCAAATCTGGCGCACCAGCGGCAAGACCGGAGAGACGACGTATATCGATCTTCTGGCCGGCGTGGGCGGCGCGCGGCGGGGACACATCGACTCGCAGAATCGCCTATGGTTCTCGCAATTCCATGCCAATCGTTACGCGATGTACGATCCCAAGAGCGGCAAGGTCACGGCCTGGGATGTGCCGGTCCCTTATGCGGGCGCATATGACGTCCAGTTCGACGATGCGAAATATGCCTGGGGCGCCGATATGAGCACCGACCTGGTCCAGCGGCTCGATGTGGAGACCGGCGAATGGAGCTCTTATCTGTTGCCGACCTCCATCAATACGCGCCACATCGACGTGCAGAAGAGCTCGGATCCCAACGTCCTCTCCAGCATGTGGACCGAAGGCCAGCAGACGGGCAAGATTGTCCATATCGAGCCGCTTGCGCCGTAACCAACCCTTCGTTACGCCGCGTTCAAGTAGGTCTGCCGAGTTCAAATACGTCTAATGAGCGTCGAGACGCTCATTAGGTGTGTCCGCCGCGATCGAGCGGGGAGAACGTCGTAAAAATGGGACACCAGCCCGTCGGGCTGATCTCGCCCTCGACCAGAACACAGCTCTTGGGGGAGACGAAATAGGGGCAGCTAGCGCAAAATTCGTTCCCCTTCGGGTGGTCCTGATAGCGAGCGGCGGCCTGCGTCAGCTTCTTCTGATCTTGAGGCTTGTAATCCTGGGCTTCGGCAACCGCGGCGCGGCCGCAGGTCGCGGCAGCGGCGACGACGCCCATTGCTTTGAAAAAACCCCTCCGCGACGATCCGAAAGTCGGCATGGTTGTTTCCCTCCCTCGCGTGTTGGCCCAAGATATCCGAAGTACCATGAACAGCCAATGCTCGCGCAGGACAATACCGGCGGGCCCGGAATCGGTGTCATCACGCCCTGACCGGTATTGTCCGCCGCAACAGCTTCGGCTGCTTGTGGATATAGTGAGCGCCACGAACGCGGCTGAAAGTCGTTGCGGAGCTCCGCGTCCCCCATGGCAAAACGTTCTGCGTTCGCAGGGACACGACGTAAAAAACCTCCGATCGAGTGATATATTTGTCACAGCGCGAAAATTTCGCGAAAGCGGCGCGAGTTTCCTGAGACTCCCATGCCGCGCCGCAGCAATGTTCTCCGGCTGAAGGCGGACGGACGGATAGAAGAGGCGGGTGACCGCACCATACGCAGTCCGGGGGGCTGAATGCGTGGACAATTGATTGCAAATCGCTCGCGGAAACGTAAGCGGCGTGCGGCGCGCGCTTGCAAATCGGATGGCTTTCGGCGCCCGTCGTCCGACACGATATTCCAGCCGCCGCTCCCCGCAGGGCTGAGTGCCAACGCCGGAGCCCGTTCCCTGCGGCTTGCTTTGGTTCTTGGTCTCGCCGGCGTCCTTGTCGGCGGCAGAATTCAGCCCGCGCAGGCGGCTGCGAGTGACTGGACCGGCGCGACGAGCGCCGACTGGTTCGACAACGGGAACTGGACGGGGGGAGTTCCCAACAACACGACCGATGTCGTCGTCGACCAGGGTAGCCCGAACGCCAATCCTTCTATCGGCATCGACGGCACCAGCAATGCGGCGACGTCCTCCACGGCTGTGATCGGCGATCTCACGGGAACGACCGGCACTGTGACGGTGAGCACCACCAACGGTCGTCCTCCCGCCAGCTGGACCCTCAGCGGTACTGCTCCCGTCATCAACATCAATATCGTTCCCGGTCCGCTCGTGGTCGGCGGCAGCGGCACCGGCTTCCTGAACATTACCAATGGTGGCGCGGTTACGACCACCGGCGGTCAAGGCACTCTCGTGATCGGCTCCGTGGGCACCGGCACGGTCACTGTCGGCAGCGCCACAACTCCGAATTTGGCGAACCTGTCCACCCTGTCCAATAACGGCACTCCCATATCGGGACGGCTCGTTGTCGGCGATGCCGGCATCGGCACGCTGATCATCAATCCGGATGGCCTGGTGAATGCCTTTGATCTCGTGCAGCTGGGTGACGCCACCGGTGGTCAAGGCACCCTGACGGTCAATGGCGGCACCCTCAATGCGATCGTGCCTCTCAGCGGCAACGGCGAAATTGACGCTGGCATTTCTGGGCGCGGTACGTTGACAATTGAGAATGGCGGCACGGCCACGAGCCTCGCGGGCAACGTCTCAGTCGGGCTCGGCAGCGCCGGCAGCAGCGCCACCGTTACGGGTGCCAATTCGATCTGGAACATCACCGGCGGTTTTAGTTTCGGTGGTCTTGGCGTTGGCAGTGGTGACACTGGATCGCTTTCGATCCTGGCCGGCGGCACCGTCAGTGCCCCGGGGTTACAGACCGTCACTATCGGCTCAGCGCCCAATAGCAGCGCCGCTGGCGTGGGAACGGTGACCGTTGACGATGGCAAGCTGACAGCCAACGGCGCAGTCTTCTATATCGGCGTGGCCGGCAATCCCGGCAGCACCATGACGCTGCGCAACGGCGGTCAGGTCGTCAGCGACGGTGGCTCGATCGGCGGCGACACCCCGGCCAGCACCAACGGCAGCGGCGCAACCGGCGTCGTTACCGTGACGGGGGCGGGGACGCTGTGGGACGCGGCGCGCGACAGCGCCAACGCCGTAGATAACAACGCCAGCCAATTTGAGGGCAACAACCAATTTTTCGTCGACAACCCAACCAGCATGACGGGCCTCTTTATCCAACAAGGCGGCCAAGTCATCGACAACGCCGCGTTTGTCAGCGACTTTTCCGCGAGTGGCACCGTCAATACGGTCGTGGTCGATGGCGCCGGCTCGAAATGGACCAACGGGACCTCGTTAAGCATCGGGTATTTCCAGTCCGGCTTCGGTCCCGGGCTCAGCACCGGCACCGTGAATATCACCAACGGCGGACAGGTTTCGGCACCCTCCGTCACCATCGGTGTGCTCCCCGATGGCGGTAGCGGCAACATTGATACGATCTCGGTCAGTGGTGCGGGGTCGAGCCTGCAGGCCTCCGGAACGCTCACCGTCGGGCTGTTCGGCACGGGAAATCTCACGGTCTCCGCCGGCGCCACCGTTACCAGCGGCGCCGGCATCATCGGGTTTTCTTCGGCGGCGCAGGGTACGCTGACGCTGACTTAGTCTGCCTTTGGCCTTCTCGACACCAACAGTGTCGGCGCCAACAGCGTCGGCACCGTGACCATAACGGGCGCCGGCTCGACCTGGACGAATTCCGGCAGCCTGATCGTCGGCGACAACTCCAGCACGGTTACGAATTTTACCGGCACTGGCGGCGGTACCGCCACCGGAACGCTGACTGTCACCAACGGCGGCGCGGTCAGCAGCAGCGGCGCCATCGAGGTCGCGCTCAACGCCGGCTCGACGGGCGCCATCAACATCGGCGCCGCGGACGGCCAAGCCGCCGCCGCGCCGGGCACGATCTCGGCGCCGGCGATCGTTTTCGGCGCCGGCAACGGCACGATCGTCTTCAATCATACCGGCACGAGCTATGGGTTTGCGGTTCCGATCCAGGGCCCGGGCTCGGTGATCGTCGACAGCGGCACGACGATATTCACCGCGACCAATACCTATACGGGTCCGACGACGATCAACGGCGGCACGCTTATTGTCGCCGGCTCGATCGCGGCGTCGAGCCTCACCAGCGTGAACAACAAGGCTACGCTGGTCGGTGCCGGCACGGTCGGCAAGACCCAGGTCAACAGCGGCGGCACCTTCGCGCCGGGCACGCCGGGTACGCCGGGCACGACGATGGCGGTCGCCGGCAATCTCGCCTTCCAGTCCGGCGCGATCTATCTGGTGCAGCTCAATCCGTCGAGCACGACACAGGCCAATGCCACCGGCACCGCGGCGCTCGCCGGCAAGGTGCTTGCCGCGTTTGCGCCGGGCAGTTACGTGCAGAAGCAATACGACATTCTGCATTCCGCCGGATTGAACGGCACCACGTTCGCATCGCTCGGCACCACCAATCTGCCACCGGCCTTCTCCGCAAGCCTGAATTATACGTCGACCGATGTCTTCCTCGACCTCAGCCTGAATATGCTGCAGACCGGCGGCCTCAACGCCAACCAGCAGAACGTCGCCAACAGCTTGAACAACTTCTTCAACAGCGGCGGCACGCTGACGCCGAACTTTCTGAACCTCTTCGCTTTGAGCGGCGGCAACCTCGCCAATGCGCTCCCGCAGCTCGACGGCGAGGATGCGACCGGCGCGGAGCGCGGCGCCTTCGATCTGATGAACGAGTTCCTGGGCCTGATGCTCGATCCGTTCAGCTACGGCGCCGGCGGCGGGGGAAGCGGCATGCTCGGTTTCGCGCCGGACCGGCAAGCGAGCCTGCCGCCCGACATCGCGCTGGCCTATGCGAGCTTGCTCAAGGCGCCCCCGCGGCCGACGTTCGAGCAGCGCTGGACGGCGTGGGCCTCCGGCTTTGGCGGCAGCGCCAAGAGCACCGGCGATCCGACCATCGGATCGAATAACGTGACGACCGGCACCTACGGCTATGCGGCCGGCTTGGATTATCACTACTCGCCGGGCACGGTGCTCGGCTTTTCGCTCGCCGGCGGCGGCACCAACTGGAACCTGGCGCAAGGCCTCGGCACAGGCAGGAGCGATGCGTTCCTCGCCGGCCTCTATGGGGTGACGCACGAGGGGCCGGCCTATCTGGGTGGGGCCCTGGCCTTCGCCAACAACTGGTTCAACACGAACCGCACGGCACTGGCCGATCAGCTCACCGCGCGCTTCCAGGGTCAAAGCTACGCCGCGCGGCTCGAAGGCGGCTACCGCGTTGCCGTTCCGATGTCGAGCGGCGCGGTCGGCGTCACGCCTTACGGGGCGATCCAGGCGCAAAACTTCCACACGCCGGCCTATAGCGAGACCGACCTCAGCGGCGGCGGTTTCGGACTTTCCTACAATGCCATGAACGCCACCGACACGAGGAGCGAGCTGGGCGGGCGCTTCGACGCGCTGACCGCCTGGGGCGCGATGCCGGTGCAACTGCGCGCGCGCGCCGCCTGGGCGCACGACTGGGTGGCAAATCCGGCGCTCAGCGCGGCGTTCCAGCTGCTGCCCGGCACGAGCTTTGTGGTCAATGGCGCGCCGGTGCCGCACGATTCCGCGCTGACCTCGGTGGGGGCCGAGATGCACCTTACATCGGGATGGACGCTGCTCGGCAAGTTCGACGGCGAATTCGCGTCGAGCTCGCGAATCTACGCCGGCACGGGCACGCTGCGGTACTCGTGGTGAACGGGTTGCTCTGAAACGGCCTCCATCGGCGGTTCACGGCCGGCAGGTGGGATTGGCACAGCCGTCATGGACGATCATTTGAGCATCGCGGAATCCTTTGCGAGAGAAGGTAGGAATCGATCGTCGAAATCGTGTCGTGGTTTCCACCCACGACGGGGTCGGTCGACTGATTTTCGGGAGACGCAGCCGCCTCAGAGGCGCTGATGCCAGGCAGGCAATGGCCAGCGACCGCTGCGGTGGATATACTTTGGCGAATCATTCGACCTCATAGGAGGATCCAATGGCGTCCTCTTGGTATTCCACCGCCGGTCGAGTGCTGGTGTTGGCCGTCATCATCGGCGGCGCCTATGCGGTCTGGCACTCTTACGCGCCCAAGACGGCGGCAGATGCGCCAGGCGGGAAGCAAGCGGCAGCAAGCCCCGGAGCTGCCTTGGCGCCGGTGCCGGCCACCATAGCGACCGTGCAGAAAGCGGATTTTTCGGTCTATCTCAACGGCCTCGGCACGGTTCAACCTTTTCAAACGGTCACCGTGCGCAGCCGCGTCGACGGCCAGATCACCAAGGTCGACTTCCGGCAAGGGCGTATGGTCAAGGAAGGCGATGTCCTGGTGGAGATCGATCCGCGGCCCTACCGGGCGGCGCTCGATCAGGCGCTTGCCAAGAAGGCTCAGGACGAGGCCAACCTCGCCAACGCCAAGCGCGATCTCGACCGCTATAACAGCCTCAAGGACTTCGCCTCGCGACAACAGGTCGACACGCAGCAAGCGTTGGTCGATCAATTGACCGCGCAGGTCGCCGGCGACCAGGCCGCGATCGAGAACGCCCAGACCCAGGTCGACTACAGCACCATCAAGGCCCCGCTGTCGGGACGCACCGGCTTCCGCACGGTCGATCCGGGCAACATCGTTCACGCCTCCGACCAGAACGGCATCGTGACGATCGTGCAGCTGCAACCGATTTCGGTGGTGTTCACGGCGCCCGAAGAGGACATACAGCGGATCAACAAGGCGCTTCAGGAGGGCGACGTTCCGGTGAAGGCGCTGAGCTCCGACGGCTTGAAGGTGCTGGCCGAGGGACGGCTCGCGCTCGTCAACAACCAGATCGATCAGGCAACCGGCACCATCGGAATGAAAGCGATCTTCGCGAACAAGGATGACGTGCTGTGGCCCGGCCTCTCGCTGACCACTCGCGTCCTGGTCGATACGTTGAAACAGGTCGTCCTGGTACCGGATGACGCCGTCCAACGCGGACCCGACGGGCTTTATGTCTTTCTGGTCGGCGATGACAACAAGGTCAGCATGCAGCCCGTGACCGTCAGCCACAGCGACGACGGTCAGTCGGTTGTCGCGAGCGGCCTGACGCCCGAGCAGAAAGTCGTTGTCGCCGGGCAGTATCGGCTGCAACCCGGTTCGGTCGTGCAGGCCAGCGGTGCGCCTCCGTCGAAGGCCCCTGCCAAAGCCGAAGACATCTCCAAGGTGCCTTGATCATGAATGGCGGCATCTCCGGCACCTTCATCCGGCATCCGATAGCGACCACGCTGTTGATGCTCGGCATTCTCTTCGTCGGCATCGTGGTCTATCCGCGGCTGCCGGTCGCGCCGCTGCCGCAGGTGGATTTTCCGACCATCCAGGTCTCGGCGAGCCTATCCGGCGCGAGTCCCGACACCATGGCCTCGGCGGTGGCCCAGCCGCTGGAGACGCAGTTCGCACAGATTCCGGGCGTGGTGCAGATGACATCGACGAGCGCGTCCGGCTCGACCGCCATCACCATTCAGTTCGATCTCGACCGCAACATCGATGGAGCCGCCAACGATGTGCAGGCCGCGATCAACGCCGCGACCGGCCAATTGCCGAAAAACCTGCCGACGCCGCCGACCTACCGCAAGGTCAACCCGGCGGACGCGCCGGTCCTCCTGCTCGGCGCCACCTCCGGCACCCTGCCGCTGACCGACGTCGACGACTACATCGAGACCAAGCTCGCCCCGCAGATCAGCCAAATCCCCGGCGTGGCGCAGGTCTCGATCGGCGGTCAGCAGAAGCCGGCGATCCGCATCCAGCTCGATCCCGCCAAGCTCGTCGCCAAGGGGTTGTCGCTCGAGGATGTCCGCATCCCGCTCTCGGTCACGACCGTGGACAGCCCCAAGGGCTCGATCAGGGGCCCCACGCGCGCCTTCACCATCTATACCAACGACCAGCTGACCCAATCCAAGGACTGGAACGACGTCATCGTTGCCTATCGTGACGGCGCGCCATTGCGGGTACGCGACATCGGGCAGGCGGTGACCGGTCCGCAGGACACCACGCAGGCCGCCTGGACCGACGGCCGGCGCGGACTCGTCATCGTCATCTTCAAGCAGCCCGGCGCGAACGTCATCGCCACGGTGGACGCGATCAAGGACGAGCTGCCGCGCCTGCAAGCCAACATTCCCCCGGGGATCGAGATCTTCACCTTGAGCGACCGCACGCAGACCATCCGGGCGGCCATCCGCGACGTGCAGATCACGCTGCTCATCACCATCGCGCTCGTGGTGATGGTGATCTTCGCCTTCCTGCGCAGCGTGTGGGCCACGATCATTCCGAGCATCACTGTGCCGCTCGCCCTGCTGGGCGCGTGCGCCCTGATGTGGTTTGCCAATTACAGCCTCGACAATCTCTCCCTGATGGCTTTGACCATCGCGGTCGGGTTCGTGGTCGACGACGCCATCGTGATGCTGGAGAACATCACCCGCTACATCGAGGACGGCGAGGCCCCCTTCGTCGCTGCGCTCAAGGGTTCGCGCGAGATCGCCTTCACCATCGTATCGATCAGCATTTCGCTGATCGCGGTTCTGATCCCGCTGCTGTTGATGGGGGGCATCATCGGCCGCCTGTTCCGGGAATTCTCGGTGACGCTGTCGATGACGATCGTCGTCTCCGCTTTCGTCTCGCTGACCCTGACCCCGATGATGGCCGCGCGCTTTCTCAAAGCCCCGAAGGAGACGCATCACGGGCGCCTCTATGCGGTGAGCGAACGCGCCTTCGATGGGTTGCTGCACGCCTATGAGCGCGGCCTCGATGTCGTGCTGCGGTTCCGCTTCGCCACGCTCTGCGTGTTCTTCGGGACGCTCGCCCTCTCGTTCCTCCTGTTCGTGATCATTCCCAAGGGGTTCTTTCCGCAGCAGGACATCGGCCTGCTCACCGGCATTTCCGAGGCGTCGCAGGATGTCTCGCCCGCCGCCATGATGACCTACCAGAAGGCGCTCGGCGACATCGTGGCGATGGATCCCGCCGTCGATCACGTCGGAATGTACATCGGCGGCTCGGGCAACGCGCCGAACAACGGCCGCATGTTCATTGCCTTGAAGCCGCGTGACGAGCGAACCGCGAATGCCGATCAGGTGATCGCGCGGCTGCGCGCCAAGCTCGACAGCGTGCAGGGCGCGAGGCTGTTCCTGCAGGCAGCCCAGGACGTCCGCGTCGGCGGACGTGCATCACGCACGCAGTTCCAATATACGCTGCAAGGCCCGGACATCGGCCAGCTCAACGATTGGGCGCCGAAAGTGCTGGCGAAGCTCAAGACCCTGGGCGAGCTTCGCGACCTCGCCACGGATCAGCAGTCCAATGGGACCACCCTTACATTGGCGGTCAATCGCGATCAGGCATCGCGCTACGGCCTCACTCCTCAGATCATCGACGACACGCTCTATGACGCATTCGGCCAGCGCCAGATAGCCCAGTATTTCACCCAGCTCGCGAGTTACTACGTGGTCATCGAGGTCTTGCCGTCACTGCAGGGCGACCCCGCGACCCTCGATCAGATATTCCTGCGGTCGCCGACGACCGGCGGCGAGGTCCCCCTCTCGGCCTTCGCCAAATGGACCACCACGCCGATCCAGCCCTTGTCGATCAGCCATCAGGGACAATTTCCGGCGATCACCATCAGCTTCAACCTGGCGCAAGGCACCGCGCTCGGCCAGGCGACGCAGGCGATCGAGCAGGCGATGGCCGAATTGAATCTGCCCAACAGCATCAGCACGAGCTTCCAGGGCAACGCCCAGGCGTTCCAGGATTCGCTTTCGACCGTGCCGCTGCTGATCCTGGCCGCGTTGGTCGTGGTCTACATCATCCTCGGGATTCTCTACGAGAGCTTCATCCATCCCATCACCATCCTCTCGACCCTGCCGTCCGCGGGCGTGGGGGCGTTGGCGACATTGATGCTGTTCCATTTCGACTTCAGCCTGATCGCGCTGATCGGCGTCATCTTGCTGATCGGGATCGTGAAGAAGAACGGCATCATGATGGTCGATTTCGCAATCGCCGCCGAGCGCGACCTCCATCTGCCACCGGTCGACGCGATCCATCGCGCGGCCGTCATGCGGTTCCGGCCAATCATGATGACCACCATGGCGGCGATGCTGGGCGGCGTGCCCCTCATGCTCGGCCATGGCACCGGCTCCGAGATCAGGCAGCCGCTCGGCTATGCGATGGTGGGCGGGCTGCTGGTGAGCCAGGCGCTGACCTTGTTCACGACGCCGGTCGTCTATCTCTATCTCGATCGGTTGTCGCAATGGCTCAACCGGAAATCCACCGCCGCCAAGGCGGCTGGAGACGGCGTAACGGGCGACCAAGTCCCGCAAACTTTTGCTGCCGAATGATTCCGCAGCCGCTGCAAATGTAAGATCGCAGCCTCTGATCGGCTCGATACGGCGGGCAACATGCGGGCCTTTTTCGTGCTCGTCACGTCATTGAGCGCCGGCGCCGCGATTGGGCTCACCGAGGCGGTGGCGGTCATCCTGCGCGAGACCCAGAAGTTGCCGGCTCTGCATGACAAATTGCTGTTGTTTGGCGTCGGAGTGCTGTGTTTCGGCATTCCCGCTGCAAATCGGGTTTGCGCTGGTGAGAATGCTGCATCGGCGGGTGAGCCGGATTGCGCTACGATATCAGCGCGAATGGGCCGCGACGGCGATTACGGCGGCTGCTGCGCACTGATTTCACACCCGACCCGGACGGGCGGATCATCGCCGGGCACCTCCGGTTATCGCAGGGCTATTGCATATCGTGGGAAAGTGATTGCTGCACGACGCAGCCGCAAGCTCCAACCCTCCCGCCCGTTGGCGGGGAGGGTAGCGACGCGTAGCGGCGCCGGGTGGGGGGACTGCGCGAACTCCGTGTTCGCCCCGTCGCCACACGGCTGCTGCAATGAGCGCCTGATGGATCGATGGCGTCCTTGTGTGTCTGGCCACGTGTGCCACCGCGGAGTTTGGGCGGCCCTCGACATTGCCGCAATGTCACAGTTCGCGTAGTCCCCCCACCCCGCCGCCTCGCTGCGCGAGGCATCGACCCTCCCCGCCAACGGGCGGGAGGGTGGAGCCCGCGGTCCCGTCGTTCCGAACAAAGTACCGCGATATGCGATTGCCCTGCCGGTTATCGGGAGCTTCCCAGACTTGAACTCGCGATGGCTGAAGCCCGGTGGGGCTGCTTCAGAAGTCGGGTTTGTCCGCAACCGGCACTTTCTCGTCCGCCTCGAAGTATCTGTGGATGTTCTCGGCACAGGCCATCTCGCGCCATTCGATCAACTGACGACGATAGGTCACACCCGCCGACCATGGCGTCGTGAAGGCGCCTTTGTCCTCGACGGTGAATTGGACCTGCAGCGCTTTACCCTTGTCGTCGCCTCGACGAGCCTGCGACTCGTTTCGCCGCAGATGTGAAAGTTCTCGCTGGCCGCGTTCCTCCGCTTCCTTGGCGGCGTCCTCCTCGAGCAACCGATACCGTTCCACGACGTGCAGAGCATCGGTATGCGGGGTGCCGTACATGTCGACCATGGCAAAGGGCCCGCGCTTGATCGCGACTGTGTCGACCACGAGCGTATCGCCTTCGTAATGGCCGATGGAATTGCCATACCAGGACGGCGCTATGCGTGCCGGATGGGATTCGGTCATGCGCACACGCCGGACTTCATGGTCGTTGGAATAAATGATCATGATCTGGTCCGGTTGCTGCAGCATCTGCATGTCAGTATTCCACAGCACGTAAGGAACACCGTTAGGCCAGCACTGATTGCTTGGCGTGGGATAGCCCCTGCCGGCCAAGGCTATTTCGCCGTCGCGCTTCACCACTTCCGCCGCCCAGGGCTGCAAGATCGGATTGGCGTAATCACCGACGAGTTGATAAACATCGCCCACGCCTTCCCGGCGCACTCTATTCATCACCGGGCCGGGCCCCGCGGGCGGTGGCTCGAAAGGGGGCCAGGTGAGATGTGTCCAAATACCGGAGAAGTCCGGTATCGATGCGGCGCTCGTACCCCCGGCCGGCCGGTCCGCGGCTGCCGCCGCCTGTCCGAAAGCGAGCATCGCCGCCATTGCGGTCAAGGCCGTCAGCAAAAGTGCATCCCGCAGCGCGTTCATGTTGCGGCTCCGTTGGTATGACGGAATAATGGCTGCAGAGATAACGTGAAGACGTCACACTACACAAGTCGCGCCGCTCGGCCTGACCGTGCCACCACCTATTTGCCTGGATATATGCTGCATCAGGTTGAAGAGCACCCCGCAGACCGGTTCGGGATGTTCACAAACCATCGCGTATTCGGCGGCGTCGAGGCGCTGACGACGGTTGGCGTATTGTTGATCGACCTGCCCGGGGTCTGGGTAGCGCACAGCCGCCAATATGCACAACCCGGCTCGCCCACAAGCGCGCTGACCGTTCCCGGCAGCACCGGCAGCAACACCACCACTGCCCCGGTTACCAGTGCGCCGCCGACCAATGAACGGATCTCCAGAGCGCCGGTTACGGGCAGGATCGATGACGTGTTGGCTTTTCTCCGCCGTGAACACCCGCGACGCAACGCAGAAACTTATTATCGCTGATCTTGGGAAAGCGGTTCACGACCGCCGATGTAGTCGAGGCGGGTTGTCGTACGCGCGCCAGATGAGAGAACTTCTCCTCCGTCGGTGCTATGAGGTTGAGCTGAAATGCGTTGGTCGGCGCAAGACAGAATTCTTGAAAATCCGTGGAAGTCCTGCGACGCCCCCGACGCGTGGTTCACTCCATCTCCCCGGATTTCTTCGACGACGAGTTGCGCCTCCGCGGTTCTGGGGACACGGTATAATGCTACCTCCGTTTTGGCCAGAACGAACTCAGAATTCCTCAATGAAAATAGCGTTCTCCCTGCCGTCTGCCCCGCGCTAGCTGTCCTGCCGGGCGTGCGCCGAGCCCGCTTCGCCCCGCCACAGCGCCATTCCCGCCGCGCCAATTCGGATTATATTCTCTTGGTCAGGCACCCCGTGAGCCGCGCGCCCTGGGTGCCGCGGGGCAAGCCAAGGGAGTCCGGGATGCCGTCCGCCAGCGATTGGAAGGTGCCGCCCGCCGTGCGGCCGAAGCCGCAGGACTACGCCTACGACCTCGATCAGGCGTTGGCGGCGGTGGTGGGCGTGCGCTCGGTCATCCCGGGCGATGCGTTCAGCGCCGAGACGCTGGGGACCGAACGGGCCGGCAACGGCGTCCTCATCCGCCGCGACGGGCTGGTGCTGACCATCGGCTATCTCATAACCGAAGCCGAGACGATCTGGCTCACGTTGAGCGATGGCCGTGCGGTGCCCGGCCATGCGCTGGGCTACGACCAGGAGACCGGCTTCGGCCTCGTGCAGGTGCTCGCGCGGCTCGACCTGCCGCAGCTGGCGCTTGGCCAGTCGAGCGGCGCGCCGGTGGGCGAGCCGGTCGTGGTCGCCGGCGCCGGCGGACGCGATCACGCGGTGGCGGCCCACATCGCGGCGCGGCAGGAATTCGCCGGCTATTGGGAATACGTGCTCGACGATGCGATCTTCACCGCGCCGGCCCACCCCAACTGGGGCGGCACCGCGGTCATCGGTCCCAAGGGCGATCTCATCGGCATCGGCTCGCTGCAGCTCGACCAGCCGCGGGACCGCGGCAAGACCGAGCATCTCAACATGATCGTGCCCATCGACCTCCTCAAGCCGATCTTCGACGACTTGACCACGCTCGGACAGCGCAACCGGCCGCCGCGGCCCTGGCTCGGCCTCTATGCCACCGAGGTCGACAACCGGGTGGTGGTGGTCGGGCTGTCCAATCGCGGGCCGGCCAAGCGCTCCAACCTGCGCACCGGCGACGTCGTGCTCGCGGTCGGCGGCCAGGAGGTCAACGATCTCGCCGGGTTGTTCCGCCGCATCTGGTCGCTCGGCAATGCCGGCGTCGAGGTGCCGATGACCATCTACCGCGAGGGCCAGGCCATGGAGCTTAAGGTCGCGTCGGCCGACCGCCGCCGATTCCTCAAGTCGCCGCGCCTGCACTGAGCTATAACGGGATCAGAAAACGGGAGGAACCAAATGGCTGTCGAGCAACGCTTCGCAAGGGTGAATTCGGGGGACGTGTCGCTGTTCTACCGCGTCTTCGGCGCGCCCGGCAAAACCCCGCTCGTGATCCTGCACGGCTCCAATTATTACGACTCCTACGATTGGATCAACGTGGCCACCCAGCTCGCCACCGACCGCCAAGTGGTGACGCCGGACCGCCGCGGCTGGGGCGAATCGACCTGGAGCCCGAGCAAGAACTATTCGCGCGACGCCCTGATGGACGACATCCGCGCCGTGATCGGCGCCATGAAATGGAACGAGAAGCCGATCATCGCCGGCCATTCGGGCGCCGGCCCGACCGTCATCGCGTTCGCGGTCGACTATCCTGACGACCTGTCCAAGCTCGTCCTGGTCGACAGCCAGATGAACCGCGACGAGGACGCGGTGACCGGTCCGACCGTGGGCAATCCGCCGCTGGTCTTCGAAACGATCGAGGCCGGCATGGCGCGCTTCGCCAAGCTCAACAATCCGCCGCGGGTGGCGCACGACCGCGACCGCATGCTGCACGCGTTGATCAGGGTCGAGAACGGCTTCATGCTCAAGCGCGACCCCGACAACGGCAACAAGAAGCCGGTCGGCGTGCCGGAGCAGCCGCCGAAATTCCCGGTGCGCGAGATGTGGTCCGAGCTCGGCATGGTGAAGACCCCGACCCTGCTGATCCGCGGCCTGCGCTCCGACCGCTTTCCGCCCGAGACCGTCGCTCGCTTCACCAAGGAATACCCGCACATTCCGCAGAAGACCGTCGATTCCCAGCACGACATCCCAGGCCAAGCGCCCGACGCCTTCGTGGCCCACATGCGCGAGTTCATCGCCGCGACCTGACCAAACCACCGCGCTCTCGGCGTTCCCTCCCCTGAAAGGGGAGGGAAGGGTGTTCGGGCCTACGCGGCGGCCGTGGGGGCTGGCGTGTCGAGGTCGACGAAGACCTGGCCGTCCTTCACTTCCGTCTTGTAGGTCCTGAGGCTGATGAAGCAGGGCGGCTGCACCGCCTTGCCGCTCGGCACGTGAAACGCACCGAAGTGGAAGCTGCATTCGATCGTATCGCCCTCGAGCGTGCCGTCCGCGAGGTCGGCGAGGCCGTGCGTGCAGCGCGCCTCGGTGGCGTAGAACACCCCATCGATATTGTAGATCGCGACCAGCTCGTCGCCGACCTCGCGGCTGATGACGCCGTTGACCGGAACATCCGTGGCGGCGCAGACCGGAACTGGATTCTCTGCCATGACTTGTCGATGAGCTCGCTGAGAAATGGGTGGCCGGAGGGATCGCCGACCGCGGGAGAACGCGTGTGCTTTAGCGACCTCCCCGAAAAGCGCAAGAGGCATCAAGCGGCCGCAAGCCCGTGGCCGGTCATCGGATTTCGATTTTGACCGAGAGTGGTTGGGCGCGGCAGACGGCCTCTTGACTAGCCTTTTCCAAGCGCTGATTACTGACTTCCAATCACGCGCTCCCGAGCCCCCATGTCCGCCCGCTCCTATATCATCGACGATCGCGAGAGGAAGACCTTCCTCCTGGACCGCGAGGTCCTGGTGTCGGAGGACATCCTGCGCCAGGAGATGGCGCACATCTTCGGGCGCTGCTGGATCTATGTGGGCCATGCCTCCGAGCTCAAGGCGCCCGGCGACTTCCGCTCCCGCAAGGTCGCCGGCCGCCCGGTGATCTTCTGCCGCGACCAGGCCGGCGCGTACCACTGCCTGTTCAACACCTGCCGGCACCGCGGCGCCATCGTCTGCACCCAGCGCGAGGGCAATGCCCGCCGCTTCATGTGCATCTATCACGGCTGGACCTACGGCAATGACGGTCAGCTCGTGCGGGTGCCGGGCGACGATGCCTATGCGCAGGCCTTCGACAAGACGGCCCATGGGCTGCGCCGGCCGGCCCGCTTCGAGGACTATCGCGGCTTCTGGTTCATGTGCCTCGACCCGGAAGCGAGCCCGCTCTCCGACTATCTGGCCGACGCCAAGGACTACATCGACCTCGTCATCGACCAGTCGCCGTCCGGCCGCATGGAGATCATCGCCGGCGTGCAGGAATACGACGTCGCCGCCAACTGGAAGCTGATGGTGGAGAACAGCGTCGACGACTATCACCTGCCGTCGACTCATTCGACATGGCTCAACTTCATGGCCAATTCGGGCGTCAAGATCGAGCCGCCCAAGGAGGCGGGCCTGGTGCTGCCGACCAAGGGCCTCGCGGTCGAGCTCGGCAACGGCCACTTCACCACCGACAACGTCAATTTTCGCGGCCGGCCGGTTGCCAAATGGATTCCGCTCTACGGCGATGCCGCCAAGGCGGAGATCGAGGAGATCCGCCGCGAACTGGTCAGCCGGCTCGGGCAGGAGCGCGCCCGCCGCGTCGCCGACACCAACCGCAATCTGGTGATCTTTCCCAATCTGGTGATCAACGACGGCTCCTCCGTGACGGTTCGCACCTTCTATCCCGAAGGCGTCGGCAAGATGCATGTCACCGCCTGGGCGCTCGGTCCGGCCGAGGAAAGCGAGAATGCCCGCGCCCGCCGGCTCGATGCCTTCCTCACCTTCTATGGGCCCGGCGGCTTCGCCACCCCCGACGACGTCGAGGCGCTCGAGCTGGTGCAGCAGGGCCTCGCCAACTGGAGCGAGGACCGCTGGTCGGAAATGTCGCGCGGCATGGGCAAGGAAGGAGAGCAGCTCAACAGCGACGAGCATCACCTGCGCATCTTCTGGCGTCGCTGGAACGAGCTGATGGGAGCGGCCGCATGACCGCACCGGTCGCCGCCAAGGACTTGGTCACCCGCGCGCAGGTGGAGGACTTCCTCTACCACGAGGCCGCGCTGCTCGACGAATGGCGGCTCGACGCCTGGCAGGACCTGCTGGCCGACGACGCCTGTTACTACGTTCCCTCCAACGACCAGCCGGAGAGCGACCACCGCCATGCGCTGTTCCTGATCGCCGACGACCGCGAGCGGATCCGCCAGCGCATCATCCGCGTACAGGATCCCAACTGCCACGCCGAATATCCGAAATCCCGCACCCGCCGCATGATCTCCAATGTGCGCATTCTCGGCATCGAGGGCGACCTGATCAGCGTGGCGGCGAATTTCGTCTGCTACCGCTTCCGCCGCTATGAGCGCGTCCGCGAATATGTCGGCTGCTACCGCTACCTGCTGCGCCGCGCCGGCGACAGCTTCCACATCAAGGAGCGCCGCGTGCTGATCGACGCCCACGAGCTCGGCTCGCTCGGTTCCGTAAGCTTCATATTGTAAGGTTCGTAGCCCGGATGAAGCCGGCAGGTCGGCGCGAAGCGCCTCCTGGTGGCGCAATCCGGGATCTCCTGCTCCCGCATTACGCAAGCGCTCCATGCGGGCTACAAGAAATCAAACAAAAGGAAACCAGATGACCAAGCTCGAGCTTCTGCTGGAAGAGATCGTGACCGCCAATCGCATCCTGGCGCGCGAGGACATCGTGGATTCGTTCGGGCATGTCAGCGCGCGCCATCCGGACAATCCGCAGCGTTTCCTCCTGTCGCGGGCGCGCGCGCCGGATTGCATCGAGGTTGCCGACATCATGGAGTTCGACCTCGAGGGAAACGCCATCAATGCGGGCGGCGCGCGCGCCCTATCTGGAGCGCTTCATCCATGGCGGCATCTACGAGGCGCGGCCGGACGTTCATTCGGTCGTGCACAATCACAGCCCGAGCGTCATTCCGTTCGGGGTGACCGCGGGCAAGCTCAAGCCGCTCCTGCACATGTGCGCCAATATCGGCCACGAGGTGCCGATCTGGGATTCGCACGACAAGTTCGGCGATACCGCGCTCCTGGTCGACAGCGTGGAGATGGGCCGCGATCTTGCGCGCGCCATGGGGGCCGGCCGCACCGTCCTGATGCGCGGCCACGGCGCCACCATTCTGGGGCCGACCGTCCGCCAAGCCGTATTCATCTCGGTTTATCTCGAATTGAACGCCAAGCTGCAGATGCAGGCCATGGCCATGGGCGACATCAAGTTCCTCACCGCCGGCGAGGTCGACAAGATCATGGCCCGCACCGGCCCCTACAGCATCAACCGCGCCTGGGAGAACTGGTGCCGGCGCGCCGACCGCCCGGTCACCGCCTTGGGGGAGGGCTGAAGCCGAAGGCTCGGGCTGGAAGCTTCTTGGGCGGAACGCCGGGAAACGAGCAGGCCAGCGACCTTTCGTCCCCTGCGGTTCGTGTCTTGATCGGCCTCGATATGCTATATCGGGCGCGACCCGGTGGTTGCAGGCAGGCGCAAGGAACGTCGGCAGGCGAAGCGGAAACGATCTGGACTTCGCCGTCCGACAATCCGACCAGAGAACCATGACCGCGACAGCGCCGGCGGGGGAGCAAGTACCGTCATGGCCGTGACCGCGACGCCATCGAAACGTGCAGCTGCAGGCGCACCGGAGACGATGGCCGGCGGAGCCATTCTGGCGGTCGACAACATCGTCAAGCGGTTCGAGACCCCCGACGGCATCTTGACGGCGGTCGATCACGTCTCCTTCACGGTCGATCCGGGCGAATTCGTATCGGTGATCGGTCCCTCGGGCTGCGGCAAATCGACCCTGTTCAACGTGATCGGCGGCCTGATCGACGGCTACGAGGGCAGCGTCAGCGTCGCGGGCGAGCGCCTGTACGGGCCGCACGCCGCGATCGGGATGATCTTCCAGGAGGAATCGACGTTTCCTTGGCGCACCGTGATCGACAATGTGGCGTTTCCGCTGGAGCTCGCCGGATTGGCCAAGGCGGAACGCTACGAGCGGGCCCGCCATTTCGTCGCCCTGGTCGGGCTCGCCGGTTTCGAGCGGCGTTATCCGGCGGAGCTTTCGGGCGGCATGCGGCAGCGGGTCTCCATGGCGCGCACGCTGGCGGCAAGCCCGAAGATCATGCTGATGGACGAGCCGTTTGCAGCGCTCGACGAGCAGACGCGGCTGCTGCTCGGCGACAAGGTGCTGCAGATCCAGCAGGAGCTCAAGCAGACCATGCTCCTCATCACCCACAACATCACCGAAGCCGTGCAACTCTCCGACCGGGTCCTGGTGATGACCTACCGGCCGGGAAAGCTGAAGCGCGCGGTGGAGATCGACCTGCCGCGCCCGCGCACATCGGAGATCGTGTCGAGTGAAGCGTTCGGGCGTTACGTGGCGCAGATCTGGGGCGATCTGCGCGAGGAGGCGAGCCGCGGCTTGCGTGACGACGAGCAGCACAAGCTCGAGCGGACCGATCATCCATGAACAGCTTCGTGTCGCCGGCCGGGTCGGGATTCAAGCCGGGATCGTTGGCGCGGTTGCTGCCGGCCGCGCTCGGAATTGGATCGCTCGCGGTGCTCATCGGCCTCGTCGAGGTGCTCATTCGCGTCGGCCTGATCAATCGCTTCATCGTTCCGCTTCCCTCTGAAATCTTCGCGGCCTTCCCGCGCATCGTGGTCGAGGAGAACGTGCTCGCGCGTTTCACCCTGACGATCTCGGAGGCCTTCTCGGCGAGCATCCTGGTCGCCGTTTTCGGCATCGCCGGCGGCGTATTGCTGCATCGATTTGCCCTGCTGCGACAGGCGACCGAGACCTGGGTGGCGGCCATCGCGGCGGCGCCCCTGGTGCTGATCTATCCGCTTTACCTGGTGATCTTCGGCCGCAGCGCGACCACCATCGTCATGATGGGCTTCACCGCCGGAGTTGCCCCGACCGTGCTCAAGACGCTCGAGGGCCTCGCCGGCACCCGGCGCGTCCTCATCAATGTCGGCCGCAGCTTCAATCTCACCCCCTCGCAACAGTTCTGCAAGATCCTGTTTCCCTCCGCATTGCCCACCATCTTCGTCGGCTTGCGGCTCGGCCTGATCTTCGCGTTGATCAATATCGTGGGTGTCGAGTTCCTGATCAATTTCGGCGGGCTCGGTCAGCTTATCAACGAGCTCTCCGAGCGCTACGATCTCGCCGGCACCTATGCGGCGATCTGCTTCGTGGTGTTGGTGAGCGTGTGCGTTTTCGTCCTGATGGAAAGGTTGGAGCGATGGCTGAGGCCGGGCGATTGACCGCAACGGCGGGCGGGCCGCGCCGCCGATTGCTGCATCCGGTCACGCTGCTGCGCGTCGGCATCATCGTGGCGGTGCTGGCGATCTGGCAACTGGTCGCCTCCTCTGGCTTGCTCTATCGCGACGTGGTGCCCTCGCTCGCCGCCATCGCGCTCGCGCTCTACATCACGCTGAGCGACCCGACCTTCTATTTCCACCTCGCCACCACCGGCTACGAGATCGGCATCGCGCTCGTGATCGGCGGCTTGAGCGGGATCGCGGTCGGGATCGCGCTCGGGGCCAGCAGGCTCTTGGCGCGGGCCTACGAGGCCTATCTCTACTATCTCGGTCCCACCCCGAAGATCATCTTCTTTCCGGTCATGATCATGTGGTTCGGGGTCGGCGCCGGCTCCAAGATTGCGATGGGGGCGGTTTCCTGCTTTTTTCCGATCGCGCTCAATGTCGCGGCCGGCATGCGCGAGATCAACCCGGTCTTGATCCGTGTGGGCAACAGCTTCCGCGCCAATGGCTGGCAGATGGTGACCAAAGTCTACCTGCCGGCGATGCGCTATCCGGTCATCAACGGCCTGCGCATCGGGCTGGGCCTCGCCCTCATCGGCACGCTCTTGGCGGAGACCAAGCTGTCGAACCGCGGCATCGGCTTTTTGGTGATCCAGGCCTACAGCCTGTTCAACATGCCGCAGATGTATTCGCTCCTGATCGTGCTGTTCGTGATCTCGATCGGCGCCAATGCGCTGATCGGCCGTCTCGGCGGTCTCGCCGATATCAAGCAGTCGTAAGCCAAGCGAGCCGGTCCGAGACCGCCGCGGCAAAAGATCGAATGGGTTTCAGATCCGGCAAGCCAATTCCATTCAACGAGGTCAGAAGATGTCTCTTGCGACTCTCATCAAAGCGCCGCTGCTCAATCTGCCGTCCCACCGCGAGCCCTATTACGCGGGTGCATGGCAGAAGCCATCCGGACGTTATGTCGAGGTGACGAGCCCGGGCAGCGGAGAATCATTGGGCAAAGTGGTGGAAGGCAACGCGACGGACGCGGAGGCCGCCATCGCCGCCGCCAAGTCGGCCTTTCGCGACTGGCGCCGCGTGGCGCCGCTCGAACGCGCAAAGATGCTGCGCGCCATCGCGCAGGTGCTGCGCCAGAACGGCGACGAGTTGGCGATGATCGACGCCGCCGATTGCGGCAATCCCTATGCCGAGATGGTGCGCGACGCCAATGCGGGCGCGGCTCAGCTTGATTTCTATGCCGGCCTGGTCACCGAGATGAAGGGCGCCTCGATTCCGATGGGGCCCGATGTCGTGAACTTCTCGGTGCGCGAGCCTTACGGCGTGGTCGGCCGCATCATTCCCTTCAACCATCCTTTCATGTTCGCGGCCGGCAAGTCGGGAGCGCCGCTCGCCGCCGGCAACACGGTCGTGCTCAAGCCGCCCGAGCAGGCGCCGCTCTCGGCGCTGCGGCTGGCGGAGCTGATCGAGGGCATCCTGCCGCCCGGCGTGTGGAACGTGGTGCCCGGCGGCCGCGAGGTCGGGCAGGTGCTGGCCAGCCATCGCGACGTTGCCTCGGTGGCGCTCATCGGCAGCGTGCCGACCGGCCGTGCCGTCATGAAGGCGGCCTCCGACACCCTCAAGTCAGTGCTGCTCGAGCTCGGCGGCAAGAACGCCCTGATCGCTTTTCCGGACGCCGATCTCGAGGCCGTCTCCGCCGCCGTGGTGGACGGCATGAATTTCACCTGGTGCGGCCAAAGTTGCGGCTCGACCAGCCGCGCCTTCGTCCACGCCGACATCTACGATGCCGTGTTGGAGCGCGCGACGGCGTCGATCAAGCGCTACCGGCCGGGCATACCGACCGACCCGGCCACCACCATGGGGGCGATCATCAGCCAAGTGCAGCACGACCGCATCATGGGCTTCATCGAATCCGGCAAGCGCGAAGGCGCGCGGCTCCTCAGCGGCGGCGGCCGCCCGAGCGATCCGAAGCTTGCCAAGGGCCTGTTCATCGAGCCCACCATTTTCGCCGATGTCACCATGGACATGCGCATCGGCAAGGAGGAAATCTTCGGGCCGGTGCTCTCGGTGTTCAAATGGAACGACGAGGCCGACATGCTGGCGCAGGTGAACCAGGTCGAGTACGGCCTCACCGCATCGATCTGGACCAGCGATCTGGCGACCGCGCATCGCACCGCCGCCGCGGTGGAGGCGGGCTATGTCTGGATCAACGAGGTCTCCAAGCATTTCCTCGGCGCGCCGTTCGGCGGCTTCAAGCAGTCCGGCATCGGGCGCGAGGAATGCATCGAGGAACTGCTGCGTTTCACGCGCGAGAAGAACATCCATATCAACCTGCGTCGCCTCGGCGGCACGCATTGACGCGCCGCTGGAGCCCGGATGGAGGCGCGTAGCGCCGCAATCCGGGGCCGGGCTGTTCCCGCATTCCGCATAGCCCGCGAAGACGGGCGTAAACGCCCTAATGGGCTTCATGCGGGCTACGGGGGCTCTTGCCCTTCTACACCTTCGCGACGGCACGCACTTCCGGAGGAAACAAATCTTCCGGTGTCATCAGCCGCTGCGTGACGCCTTGTGCGTGGGCATAGCGGCAGAAGGCCTCGATGGTGGGGCGGCTTGCCTCGATCCCATAGGGATAAGGATCGGGCCCGTAGGTCGCGGCGATCTCGTCGGCGATGGCCGCCATCCAGGGCAGCGGCGCGCGCGCGCAGGTGAAGTCGCGCAAGCGCTCGAAGCAGCGCCGCTTGGACTCCTCGAACGCCTTGAACAGGTTCATGGCGATCCACGGATACTGCTCGAGCACGGCACGACGGATGGTGATGAGGTGCATGATCGGAAAGACGCCGGTCTTCTTGAACAGCCGCTCCTCCTCGGCCCGGTAGTTTGGAAACAGCCGCGCGATCTGGCCGCCCGACTGCGCAAAGGCAAGCGGCGCGCGCGCCGTGATGGCGGCGTCGATCTCGCCGCTCGCCAGCATGGCGGACAGGCTGGTATCGGACCTTGCTTGATAGCGGATGCCGGCGGGCAGCTTGAGCGCCACCTTCTCGTTGCGGCCGGGTTCGTCGACGCCCGCCTGCAGCCAGTCGATGGAAGCAAGATCGACCCCATAGTGCTCGGCCAGAAAGCCACGGACATAGATGCCTGCCGTCTGCGCCCATTCGGGAATCCCGATGGTGCGGCCCTCCAAGTCCTTGGGCGCGCGGATGCCGCGGTCGCCGCGCACGTAGATGGCCGAATGACGATGGACCCGGGACGGAAACACCGGGATCGCCACCATCGGGGCGCTGCCTTGCGAGGTGAGCGCGGTGTATTTCCCGAACGACAGTTCGGAGACGTCCCATTCGAGGTTGCGGGTGAACCGAAAGGTGATCTCCTCGATCGAAGGAAACACCAGCGGCGTCAGCGTGATGCCATCGGCACGCACCTGCCCGCCGGTGAGCTCGCGGACATGCTCGTAATCGCAGACCGCCAGCGTCAGATTGAGCGTCGCCGTGCCGGCGCTCACGATAATCTGCGGACTGCGCAACTGCGGCGCGATCCTGTCGGCACCCTGCAAGGCCTGGATATCCACGAGTGGGGCTCCTCAAAATAACGGGACGCCATTGTTAGGGGGGCGGGCGAGCGGGCGCAATGCGGCGCCATTGGCGGTATTCGGGCGGCTCCTCAACTCCGCGAAGAGGTCCCCGGGGGGGCCTCAGGCGCTTATCACGGTGATTTCTGGTCGCAGGTCTGATAAAGAATATCTCTGCGACATAAGAAGCCGAAAATGCCTTTAGGGAAGAGGCCCCATGATCTTGGTGGTGGCGGCGCGACTTGCGGGCGGCATTGCGGCAGGCCTGATCATGCTTGCGGCGATCACGGCGCCGGCCGGCGCGCAGGCGGCCAAGCCCTGGCGGCACGGGATCATTGCGCCAAAGTCCGATGCCGGTTTCCTGCTGATGGCGGCCAAGCGCGGTTTTGCCGAACGGGAGGGCCTCAAGCTCGATCTGCTCGAGGTGAAGGACGATCAGATCGGGCTCAAGGCGCTCTTGGCCGGCGAGCTCGACAGCTACGAGGGCGGCGTGCAGGGCGCCATCGCGGCGGACGTGCGCGGCGCCGACGTCAAGATCATCGGCTGTCACTGGCCGCTGGTGCCGCACGGTCTGATGGTCCACGCTGGCGTTGCCACGCTTCGCGAGCTCAAGGGTAAATCCATCGCGGTCTCCTCGCCCGGCTCGTTCCCCGATCTGCTCGCGCGCGTCGCCTTGGCGAAATTCAACATGTCGCCCTCCGATGTGGTGCTGGCGTCGGTCGGCGGCGACCGCGACCGCTACGCGGCCCTGGTCGGCGGCGTGGTCGACGCTGCGGTCGTGTCGAACGAATATCTGCCGCTGCCGACGTCGAAAAACCTCAAGATGCTCATGTCCGGAAGCGACGCCGGCCCGAATTTTCTGCGGATCTGCATGTTCTCGACCGGCAAGGTGCTGGCTGCGCGCCGCGAAGAGGCGATCCGCTATCTGACGGCGCAGTCCAAGGCGCTCCGCTATGCGTTGTCGCACCGCGACGAGACCATCGCGCTCACGCGGGAAGCCAGCGACACCAGGCCGGATGATCCGCGCCCCGCCTTCGTGTTCGATGATGCGGTCAAGACCGGCGCGATCGCGCCGGATCTGCCGATCCCGATGGACAAGATCGCCTGGATCCAGGACCAAATGGTCGACCTCGACCAGATCCCCAAGGCGGGCGATCTCGCCAAGATGGTCGACACTGGAATTCGGGCGGAAGCGATGAAGCGCGTCGGCCAGTAACCGCAGCCTTTGCCTTCCCGCTCGCGGGGTTTGCGAGGAGGGGGCCATGGTCGCGGGCAAAAGGAACGAGACATGAGCAAGAGGACCACCGCCCTGCACGCCGGTCTTGCCGGGAGCCTCGCGACCGCGCTGCTGGTGGTCGCCGCGCCATCCGCGCCGGCCCAGAACCTGAAGGTTTGGCGCCAGGCGATGATCGCCCCGAAGGCCGATGCCGGTTTCTTCCTGATGGCGGCGCGGCGCGGTTTTGCCGAGCAGGAGGGGCTGAAGATCGAGGTAGTGGACGTCAAGGACGATCAGATCGGGATGCGGGCGCTGATCTCGGGCCAGGTGGACAGCTTCGATTCGGCGACCGGGGGCGTCATCGCGGCGGCGCGCGGCGCCGATGTGAAGTTCGTGGGATGTTCGTGGCTCGCCGTTCCCTATGTGGTCCTGGCGCGTTCCGGCATCACCAGGATGGATGAACTCGCGGGCAAGACCATCGCCGCGTCCGCGCCGGGAACACCGCCCGACATCGTGGCGCGCGCCTCGCTGGCCGCGTTCAAGGTGCCGGACGAGGAGATCAAGTTCGCCGCCATCGGCAGCGATCGCGATCGCTACAATGCGCTCCTCGGCGGCGTCGTCGATGCGGCGGTGGTGGCGAACGAGTACACCCCGATGGCTTCGTCGAAAAACCTCAACCTGCTGGTGGAGGCAAGGCAGGTCCTGCCCCAATGGGTTCGCTTCTGCATGCTGATGAGCGGCCAGGCGCTCGCCGCGCGGCGCGAGGACGCGATCCGGTTCCTGAGCGCGGAAATCAAGGCGTTCCGCTACGCGGTCTCGCACCGGGCCGAGACCATCAAGCTGACGCAGGAAGCCACCGACGCCGCGCCCGACGACCCGCGACCGGCCTATGTGTTCGACCAGGCGGTCAAGCCGGGTGTGGTGGCGGCGGACTTTCCGCTGCCGACCGAGAGCCTCGACTGGATGCGCGACAGATTGGCGGGGCTCGGCCAAATCCCGAAGACCGACCTTGCCAAGGCGGTCGACACGCAGCTGCGCGTGCAGGCTCTGGAACGCATCGGCAAATGAACGAACCGAAAGAGGATCGAGCGATGGCTTCGCTGATCTGGATCGGAACCTACGTCGGGCGGCGTATAGCGGGCGGCCATGGGCGAGGTTGATCTGGTGAACGTGTCGAAGCGTTTCACGCTGCGCGTCGAGCGCAAGGTGCACGCCATAAGGGCGCTCGACCAAGTCAGCTTCTCGGTTCACGACGGCGAGATCGTCGCGCTGATCGGACCGAGCGGCTGCGGCAAGACCACTGCCTTGCGCATCGCCATGGGCCTGGAGACCGCTTCCGCCGGCAAGGTCATGGTGGACGGCCGCGAGGTCAAGGGTTGCGGACACGACCGCGGCATGGTGTTCCAGTTCGCCGAGCTGCTGCCCTGGCTCACCGCCCTGCAGAACGTGATGTTCGGCCTGGAGATGAAGGGCTTGCGCGGTCAGCAGTTGCGCGCGACCGCCACGCGCTATCTCGAGCTCGTGGGCTTGAGCGATTTGTTGGACCGTCGTCCGCATCAGCTTTCCGGCGGGATGAAGCAGCGCGTGGGAATCGCGCGTGCGCTCGCCATCGACCCGAAGGTGCTGCTCATGGACGAACCGTTCGGAGCGCTGGACGCCCAGACGCGCGAGACCATGCAGGCCGAGCTGCTCGATATCCACGCGCGCACGAAGAAGACCATCCTGTTCGTCACCCACGATCTCGACGAAGCGGTGCTGATCGCCGATCGGATCGTGGTCTTGAACCGCGGCCGCGTGCAGGAGATCATGACCGTGCCCTTGGCGCGACCGCGCCCGGATCTGGGCCTGGTGCGCGGCCTGCCTGAATTCGCGGCGACCCGCTACCGCGTGTGGCAGGCCTTGCACCAGCCGGGCGATACGCTGCATTGAATGCGGGAGCATTTTCAGGAAAGCAGATGGTCGATACGCTCGATCGAAGGCCGGCGCCGATCGCAAACCAAGCCGAGGACGAGACGGCGGAGGCGAGGCCGCGCCGCTTGGTCCCGAGCTGGCTCATCACCACGGGCTCGGTTGTTCTCGCGCTGGCAATCTGGCAACTGTGCGCGCCCCTTATCAATCCGTTCTTCGGCACCTATCCGACCGCCATCCTGGCAGCCTTTTGGAAGCTTGTCGGCTCCGGCAAGCTTGCGGCAGCTCTTGTCGACAGCCTTCGTCCTTTTGCGGCCGGCTTCGCGCTCGCGGTCCTTGCCGGTATACCGCTCGGCCTTCTGATCGGCCGGTTCCGGGTGCTGGAAGCGGCAATCGGAATTTATGTCACCGCCGGTTATGCGATGCCGCTGGTGGCGTTGGTGCCATTGCTGGTGCTGTGGTTCGGGCTCGGCTTTGCGGTCAAGGTCGTCATCATCTCCCTGATGTCGGTGTTCCCGATCTGCATCAACACCTGGCTCGGCGTGACCGCGGTGCCCAAGGCCTTGATCGAGGTCGGCAAGTCGTTCGTGGCGCCCGACCATGTCATTCTGCGCCGCATTATCCTGCCGGCGACGCTGCCCTATATCATGGCGGGCTTGCGGCTCTCGGTGGGTCGCGCCGTGGTCGCCATGGTGGTGGCCGAGTTCTTCACCTCGATCTCAGGGCTCGGCGCGATCATTCAAACCTCGGCCAACAACTACGACACCGCCACCACCTTCGTGCCGATCATCATCATCATGCTGATGGCGGTTTCGCTCAACTTCCTGCTCGGCGCGATCGAGCGGTGGGTCGCGCCATGGCAGGCCGAGATCGCCGGCCGCGACCAGCAGTAAGCCCCAATCATGGACTGATCGGGTGCAACAAAAGAAACCGGACCCTTGCGGGTCCGGTTACAGTTTGCCGGCACGGGGCCGGCAATCACCTTCCAGAGGGGAACAGCTGCCAGCGGGGCGATCACCATCTGGGAGAAGAGCAAGCGCTCGCCGACAACGATTCTCAGTATGCCGACGCGTCGGCTTTGCACAACGCAGAGGCCCGCATGCCAGCCATGCAACCCTCGCACGTGCTCAGAAGTGCCAGCGCTGCGCCTTGGCGACCAGAAAGTCGCGAAAGACCTGCACGCGCGCGACCGACTTGAGCTCTTCCGGATAGACGAAATAGGCGTCGTAAGCGACCGCGTTGTTGTCCCCGAACAGATGCACGAGGCCGCCGTTCTCCTCGACCAGATAGTCCGGAAGCATGGCGATGCCCAGGCCGCGCTGGCAGGCCAGCAGCACGCCGAGCACATTGTTGATGGTGAGCCAGGGCAGCCGCGGGTCGCGCTCGCTGCGCCCGGTGGTGAGCAGCCAATTGCCACTCTGCTGGAGCCAAGGCTGTATGGTTCCGCCGAGGATGATGAGGCGATGCTGGTCGAGCTCCTCGACCGAGCGCGGCGTGCCGAACCGCTTGAGATATTCGGGCGATGCGCAGGCGTGGAAGTGCAGCGAGAACAGTTTGCGCTGGATGAGGTCGGGCTGCGTCGGCAGCCGCAGCCTGATGGCGACGTCGGCTTCGCGCATGGCGAGATCGAGCTCGCCGTCGGTGGTGATGAGCGTGACCCGGATATCGGGATAGAGATCCAGGAACTCGCCCAGCCGCGGGGTGAGCCAGTGCACCCCGATGCCGACGGTGGTGGTGACCTTGAGCTCGCCGTTCGGTCGCTCGCGGCTGTCGGTCAGCTTGGTGCGCGCGGCTTCGAGCTTCATGAACACGTCGTGGGCCGTGCTTTGCAGGAGCTCGCCCTGCTCGGTGAGGATGAGCCCGCGCGCATGGCGGTGGAACAGTGAAACGCCGAGCTCCTGCTCGAGCGCCGAGACCTGGCGCGATACGGCCGATTGCGACAGGCCGAGCTGCTCGCCGGCATGCGTGAAGCTGCCGGCCTGGGCGGCGGCGTGAAAGACTTTGAGCTTGTCCCAATCCATCTCATGTTTCCGTGCGCGGCGAGCCTGCGGCCCGCGCTCCTCTCCGTGCCCGGAGAGGGGGAGCCTCAGCCGACCTCGGCCGTTGCCCGGTTTTCCGATTCCGCTGTCTGTTCGATTCGGGCCGCCAGGAAGCGTTCGGCTTCCAACGCGGCCATGCAGCCCTGGCCCGCCGCCGTCACCGCCTGGCGATAGATATCGTCCGTGACATCGCCGGCCGCGAACACGCCCGGCACCGAGGTGGCGGTCGAGAAAGGGGCCGTCCTGATATAGCCCGAAGGCTTCATCTCGATCTGCCCGGCGAACAGCTCGGACGCCGGCGTGTGTCCGATCGCGATGAACACGCCATCCGCCGGCCGCTCGCTGATGACCCCGGTCCGCGTGTCCCTGAGGCGGACCCCGGTGACCTTGAGCGGGTTCTCGCTCCCGGTGACCTCGTCGAGCTCGGTGTTCCAGACCACCGAGATCTTGGGGTGCTTGAACAGGCGATCCTGCAGAATCTTCTCGGCGCGGCAGCTGTCGCGCCGATGCACCAGCGTGACTTTCGCGGCGAAATTGGTCAGGAACAACGCTTCCTCGACCGCGGTATTGCCGCCGCCGACCACGATCACTTCCTTGCCGCGATAGAAAAATCCGTCGCAGGTGGCGCAGGCCGATACCCCATAGCCCTTGAACCTTTGCTCTGACGGCAGCTCCAGCCAACGCGCTTGCGCTCCGGTCGCTATGATCAGCGCATCGGCCAGATAGACGTCGCCGGAATTGCATACGAGCCGGAACGGATGCTGGCCAAGCTCGACCTTGTTGACGTGATCGGTCACGATCCGGGTGCCCACGTGCTCGGCCTGCCGCTGCATCTGCTCCATGAGCCAGGGACCCTGGATGACGTCGGCAAAGCCCGGATAGTTCTCCACGTCGGTGGTGATGGTCAGCTGGCCGCCCGGCTGGATGCCTTGAATGAGGATCGGCTCCAGCATCGCCCGCGCCCCGTAGATGGCGGCCGTATAGCCGGCCGGCCCCGAGCCGACGATGACGACCTTGGCACGGGTGCTCTTGCCCATCTGTAACGACCCCGGTGTGTGATTGGCGCAAGCGCCGCCGCCCGCGGGCCCAGCCGGCCGCTCGGCAGCATCAATTTAAGGTCTCCGGCGAGCTATGCAAGACACGCAGACCGGAAGCCCACAGCCCGTGTGCCCCCGAGATGGTATCAAGACACCAGCCAGCCTTCGCGACAGGCAGGAAGGCCTTGTGGCGGGCGACCGACCCGAAGGCGGCGTCCCACTGGCCCCTTGACTGGCCCTTGCGGCCCTTTGCGCAACAATGTTTCGTACCCGCCCAGGGCAGCAAGAGTTGCCCCTCGCCCCCGTGGGAGGCTCTTGTGGAAACTCAACTCGACTCGATTGATTGGAAAATCCTCAAGGAATTGCAGGATGACGGCCGCATCACCAATGTGGAGCTGTCCCGCCGGGTCGGGATCTCGGCGCCCCCTTGCTTGCGCCGCGTGCGCGCCCTCAAGGAGGCCGGCTACATCAAAGGGTACCGGGCGCTGCTGGACGAAAAGCTGCTGGGCTACGAAGTGACGGTGTTCGCCATGGTCCACCTCACCAGCCAGGCGGAGGCCGACTTGAAGGCGTTTGAGGATTTCGTGCGCGACCGGCCGCTGGTGCGGGAATGCTGGATGCTGTCGGGGGAGATCGATTTCATCCTCAAATGCGTTGCCCCCGACCTCAAGACCTTCCAGGCCTTCGTGGCGGAATTGACCGCCGCGCCCCACGTGCGCAACGTCAAGACATCGCTCACGCTGCGCAATTCCAAAGACGCCGCCATGGTGCCGTTGGAGCTCGACCGCTGAATCCCTCCCCCTGAAAGGGGGAGGGTGGCGCCCAACGGGTCCGGCCTTTGGCCGGCCCGATGACAGGCTCCGGCGCCGGGTGGGGGTCTCGTCTCCCCCGCAGATTCGGCGCTTGTGGCGGGACCCCCACCCGGATCGCTACGCGATCCGACCTCTCCCTTGCAGGGGGAGGTGTCCCCGAGAGCGCGGTGGTTTCGTCATATCAGCGGGAGGGAAGAGGCTCAGCGCCATTCCACCTTTTTGACCTCGTAGGCCTTGGCGCCGCCGGGCGTGACCACTTCGACGCTGGCGCCTTTGGCCTTGCCGATGAGGGCGCGCGCCACCGGCGAGGTGATGGATATCTTGCCCTTTCGGGCATCTGCCTCCGGCTCGCCGACGATCTGCCACACCATCTTCTTCTCGGTGTCCTCGTCGACCAACGTGACCGTGGCGCCGAACTTGATCGTATCGCCGGACAATTTCGACACGTCGATGACCTCGGCGCGCGCGAGCTTGTCCTCGAGATCCGCGATATGGCCCTCGTTGATCGATTGCGATTCCTTGGCGGCGTGATATTCGGCATTTTCCGACAGGTCGCCGTGCGTTCGCGCATCGGTGATCTGCTGAATGATGCGTGGCCGCTCCACCTGCTGGCGATGCTTGAGCTCGGTCTCGAGCGTCGCATAGCCCTCAGCAGTCATCGGGAGCTTGTCCATCGGTCCTTCAATCCTCCAAATCTTGAACCCGTGTTCGGGTTGCAACACTTGATCAATGAGCCATTGATCGCGGTGTTGAAGCCTCAGCACGGATCAGTCGAGCGCCCGATAAGGCGCCACCACGTCGAGCACCATGATGTTCCGCCTCCGACGATCCGTCCGGGAACGCGGGAGGTGGAACAGCGAGAACAAAAAGCCGGATCTCGGGCCGAAGCTTGCGCGCAACCCTCGATCGTGAACCCCGTTCCCAAACTCCCATTGCCTAGCGCGGTTCCCCAGGCTCCGCCCAAAAGCCGGCCTAGCCGGGATTCGAGCGGCGCACCGGGCAAAATATGGCCGCGGCCGCCCGTTGGCAACCTTCGCGGACCGCCCCGGTTCCTTGCGGCTTGTCCCAATTCCTTGGGGTTCAAGCACTTTTTGAGCTGCGAAGGTCGGTGCGGGCGTCGAAATAACTCTGCAGCGTACGGACCTCGAGATCACCCCCGAGATAGGCCTTGATTCCTTGCGCGGCAGCGACGGCCCCTGAAAGAGTGGTGTAGTACGGAACTTTATGCAAGAGGGCTGCCCGGCGCAACGAGCGGCTGTCGGCCAGCGCCTGGGCGCCCTCGGTGGTGTTGAAAACGAGCTGGATCTCCCCGTTGCGGATGGCATCCACGATATTGGGCCGCCCCTCGGAGGCCTTGAGAATGCGATCGGCGGCGACGCCGTTCTCGACTAGGAAGCGCTGCGTCCCGGAGGTGGCGACGGTCTTGAAGCCGAGATCGTTGAGGGTCTTCACGGCCCCCAGGATGCGCGCGTCCTTGTCGGCGTCGCGCACCGACACGAACACCGTGCCCTTGCGCGGCAGGCGCGAGCCGCCGCCGAGCTGGCTCTTGGCGAAGGCGATCTCGAACGAGCGATCGATCCCCATGACCTCGCCGGTCGACTTCATCTCCGGGCCCAGCACGGTGTCGACGCCGGGGAAGCGGGCGAACGGGAAAACCGCCTCCTTCACCCCGACATGATCGAAGCGCGGCGGCTGGAGATCAAAGCTCGCCAACCGCTCACCCGCCATGATTCGCGCCGCGATCTTGGCAACCGGCAGGCCGACCACCTTGGCGACGAACGGCACCGTGCGTGAGGCGCGCGGATTGACCTCGAGCACGTAGATATCGCCGTCCTTGACCGCGTACTGCACGTTCATCAGGCCGCCGACCTGCAGCGCCAGCGCAAGCTCGCGCGTCTGCCGGCTGATCTCGGCGATGACCTCGGGCTTGAGCGAATGCGGCGGCAGCGCGCAGGCCGAATCGCCGGAATGGATGCCGGCCTCCTCGATATGCTCCATGATGCCGGCGATGGCGGTGTCGGTACCGTCGGCCAGGCAATCCACGTCGACCTCGATCGCGTCGGAGAGATAGCGGTCGATGAGCAGCGGCCGCTTGTCGGACACGACCAGCTCGGAGGGGCGACCGAGATCGACCGCCAGGCGCGCGAGGTAGCGCTCGAGCTGGGGCGCGTCGTGGACGATCTCCATGGCGCGGCCGCCCAGCACATAGGATGGGCGGATCACGATCGGATAGCCGATCGCCTCCGCGATGGCGCGCGCCTGCGCCGGGCTTATGGCGATGCCGTTGGTCGGCTGGCGCAAGCCCAACCGGTCGAGCAGCTGCTTGAAGCGGTCGCGGTCCTCGGCGAGATCGATGGCGTTGGGCGAGGTGCCCAGGATGGGCACCTGCGCGGCTTCCAGCGGTCCGGCAAGTTTGAGCGGGGTCTGGCCGCCGAACTGCACGATGACGCCGTGGAGCGTGCCATTGCGGCGCTCGGCGGCGATGATCTCGAGCACGTCCTCGGCGGTAAGCGGCTCGAAATAGAGGCGGTCTGAGGTGTCGTAGTCGGTCGAGACCGTCTCCGGATTGCAGTTCACCATGATGGTTTCGTAGCCGGCCTCGCTCAGCGCGAAGGCGGCATGGCAGCAGCAATAGTCGAACTCGATGCCCTGGCCGATGCGGTTGGGCCCGCCGCCCAGGATCACCACCTTGGTCTTGGCCGACGGCTCGGCCTCGCAGGCCACGATGCCCGCGAACGGAGTTTCGTAGGTCGAGTACATGTAGGCGGTCGGCGAAGCGAACTCGGCCGCGCAGGTGTCGATGCGCTTGAATGCCGGCCGCACCGCGAGCGCGTGCCGGCGGCGCGTGACCTCCTCTTCGGAAAGCCCGGTCAGCTGACCGAGCCGGCGGTCCGAGAACCCCATTCCCTTGAGCCGGCGCAGCGCGCCCGCGGTGGCGGGCAGGCCCTTTGCCTTGATCTCCGCCTCGGTCTCGACGATGCCGCGGATCTGCCCCAGAAACCACGGATCGAATGCGCAGGAGGCGTGGATCTCCTCGTCGGAGAAGCCGAGCCGCATGGCCTGCGCCACCTTGAGCAGGCGGTCGGGCGTGGGCACGCCGAGCGCGGCGCGCACGGCGGTCTTGTCGTCGCCCTGGCCGAGCCCTTCGATGGCGATCTCGTCGAGGCCGGTCAGGCCCGATCTCGAGCGAGCGCAGCGCCTTCTGCAGGCTCTCCTGGAAGGTGCGGCCGATCGCCATCACCTCGCCGACCGACTTCATCGAGGTGGTCAGCGTCGGCTCGGCGCCGGGAAACTTCTCGAAGGCGAAGCGCGGGATCTTGGTGACGACGTAGTCGATGGTGGGCTCGAACGAGGCCGGCGTAGCGCCGCCGGTGATGTCGTTGGCGATCTCGTCGAGCGTGTAGCCGACCGCGAGCTTGGCGGCGACCTTGGCGATCGGAAAGCCGGTCGCCTTGGAGGCGAGCGCCGAGGAGCGCGACACCCGCGGATTCATCTCGATGATGACGAGGCGTCCGTCGGCCGGATTGACCGCGAACTGCACGTTCGAGCCGCCGGTCTCCACCCCGATCTCGCGCAACACCGCGATCGAGGCGTCGCGCATGATCTGGTATTCCTTGTCGGTGAGCGTGAGCGCCGGCGCGATGGTGATGGAATCGCCGGTATGCACCCCCATCGGGTCCAGATTCTCGATCGAGCAGATGATGATGCAGTTGTCGTTCTTGTCGCGAACGACCTCCATCTCGTATTCCTTCCAGCCGAGCACCGCTTCCTCGACCAGCACCTCGTTGGTGGGCGAGGCATCGATGCCGCGCTCGACGATCTCGATGAACTCGGCCTTGTTGTAGGCGATGCCGCCGCCGGTGCCGCCGAGCGTGAAGGACGGCCGGATGATGGCCGGCAGGCCGATGTCATCGAGCGCTTGAAGCGCGGCCGGCAGGGTCTTGATGTGGTGCGAGCGCGGCGTCTCCAGGCCGATGCGATGCATCGCCTCGCGAAACCGCTCGCGGTCCTCGGCCTTGTCGATGGCATCCGCGGTGGCGCCGATCATCTTGACGTTGAACTTGGCCAGCACGCCCATCTTGCGCAGCGACAGCGCGCAATTGAGGGCGGTCTGCCCGCCCATGGTCGGCAACAGCGCGTCCGGGCGTTCCTTCTCGATGATCTTGGCGACGATCTCGGGCGTGATCGGCTCGATATAGGTCGCGTCGGCGAGGTCGGGGTCGGTCATGATCGTGGCCGGGTTCGAATTCACCAGCACGATCCGATAACCCTCCGCCTTCAGGGCCTTGCAGGCCTGCGTGCCCGAATAGTCGAACTCGCAGGCTTGGCCGATCACGATCGGGCCGGCGCCGATGATCAGGATCGAGGAGATGTCGGTCCGCTTGGGCATCCAGACGTTTGCTTTCGTTCGCAGCCGGCTCGGGCGCGGTCACGGGGCGGCGAACCGGTGCTGCCGTCGCCGACCATGCGCGCAGGCATAAAAAAAGGGCGCGCGGTCGCGCGTCCTGGGAGCCCGGGCGCAAGCCCGCCGCGGCGCGCGCTCATTAACGCAGAATCGCCGGGGAGGGAAGGGGCGCGCTCGCATGCCCTGGCGGCGCCCGGGAGTGCTCCACGCCTATATCGGATCGTAGGGCGGACGACGCAATCCCGGGTGCTCTCCCATCTTGCGAGCGCGGCTGGCAAAGTCATTGACCCTAGGGGCGAATTGGCTAGCATTCGGGTCCCACAACCGCAAAGAACCGGCTTGGAGGACGGGCAAGGAGGCTTGCCCGGTCAGAACACATTCCCCGCGATCGGAGGCGGCTCAGCCTCCAGAAGCCTCCCGCGCAAGCAGGCCGCGCTCCTGCGCAGGAAAGCCGCTCCCGGCAACCGCGCTGCGGAGGTGCCGGCTTCGGCGATGTCATCTCCCACCTCGTGGCCCCATAGCAGCAAGGATTCCCGATGAAAAACGACGCGCGCTTCTTCGACTTTCTCGAGCTGGCGCCGCGCGGCGGCAAGCCGCGCAAGCAGGGGATGACGACCATCGGCGACGAGGGCGAATTGGTCGACTGGCTGCGCAGCATGCTCGAGATCTGGGGCGACTACGCGGACGCCGTCAAATTCGTGCCGGCGCTCCTGATGATGCCGCACCGGGTGGTGGAGGAGCGGGTGAAGCTCTACCGCGACTTCAATCTCAATGTCGGCCTGGACGATCCGATCTTCGCCATTGCTTATTACCAGGGCAAGGCGGACGAGCTGTTGCGCAAGGCGCGCGAGATGGGCTTCACCCATTGCCAGATCGATACCAAGGCGGTGCGCCTCGACGATCCGGCGCGCGAGCGCAAGGCGGACGAGGACCAGATCAAATATACCGCGCTGGCGCGCGAGCTTGGCTTCAAGCTCTGGGGCGAGGTCGGGCAGAAGCATCAGGAGGGCGACCGGGCGCGTGCCGGCGGCGGCAGGCTCAATGTCGATATCATCATCGCGGACATGAAGGAGCTCCTGGCGTCCGGCTGCGAGCAGGTCTTCCTGGAGAACCGCGTGGTGCGCGAAGCGATCGGCGATTACGGCGAGAAGGCGAGCGGCGACAGAGAGATCCGCGAGATCGTCAAGGCGGTGGGGCTGGCCAATATCGGCATCGAGATCACCAACCAGGCTTCGTTCGAGTTGCGCAACTGCCATCGCTTCTGGGCGGTGCGCACCTTCGGCCCGGAGGTCAATTTCGCCGGCGGCTCCTCGCTCGACGAGATCCGCTATGTCGAGGCCATCCGCCGCGGCATCATCTTCATCCCGGGGCCGAGCAAGTCGAGCTCACGCCTGTGGGTGCGATCGCTCGCCCGCAACGGCGGAACGGCGGCCGCGGATTGGTGGACCGAGCCCTACCCGATCGACGCCGATGTCGCCAAGACGCTGCGCTGATCGCGGCAAGCTCATTCGAGCTTGATGTGGGCGGCGCGGATCACTTTGGCCCATTTTTCGATCTCGGCCGCCAATAGCCGCCCATAGTCTTCGGGCGAGCCCGGGATCGGGGTGCCGCCGAGGTCGGCGAGACGCGCCTTCATCTTGGGGTCGGCCAGCCCGGCATTGATCTGCCGGTTGAGCGTCTCGATGATCTCCGTGGGCGTGTTCCTCGGGGCGCCCACGCCCGCCATCGCGCTGGCCTCGAAGCCAGGCACGGATTCGCCGACGGTCGGGACATCCGGCAGAGCATCCAGGCGCGTCGCGGTGGTGGTTCCGAGCGCGCGCAGCTGGCCCGCCCGGATATACGCGATCGAGTTGGGCACGCTGTCGAAGATGACCTGCACTTGGCCCGCCAAGAGGTCGGTGAGCGCCGGCGCCAGCCCCCGATAGGCCACGTGCACCATGTCGATGCCGGTCATGATCTTGAACAGCTCGCCCGACACGTGCGCGGCGCTGCCATTGCCGCCCGAGGCCATGTTGATCTTGCCCGGGTTGGCCTTGGCGTAGGCGATGAACTCGCCGACCGTCTTGGCGGGGACCGAAGGGTTGACCTCCATGACCTCCGGCACCCGGGTGAGGCCGCCGACCGGCGCGATGTCGCGCATGAGATTGAAGTTGGAGCTGTCGTAGAGCGTGACATTGACCACGTTCGCGGGCGCGATCAGCAGGAGCGTATAGCCGTCCGGCGGGGCCTTCGCGGCCGCCTCGGCGCCGATATTGCCGCCGGCGCCGGGCCGGTTGTCGATGATGAAGGGCTGGCCGAGCCGCTCCGACAGCCATTGGCCGATCAGACGCGCGAGCAGGTCGTTGGGGCCGCCGGCCGCGAAGCTGGAGATCAAGCGCACCGGCCGCGCCGGATAGGTCTGCGCCCGTGCCGGGCGTCCCGGAAGGGCCGCCGCGGCCGCGGCCAAGGGCAGAAAACGACGGCGCGAAATTTTCTTCATGCAGCCTCGGCACGTGTACGCTTCCGGCAACAGATTAACAGCGGGCCGGCGGCCCTGCGAGATCAATGAATTCTTGCAAGCTATTGAAGGAGCAGGGAGGACTTTGCGCTTCCCTGGCGATTGGAGGCCCAGCCTGGAATCGAACCAGGGTTGGAAGCCATGCATGGCTTTCGCGTCGCCACTCCGCCACCGGGCCGGTGCGGCTTCTAGTCGGCAAGCGCGTCATCGGCAAGCGCGATATCGGATTAGCCTTAAAGCGGGCGGGCCCGGAACGTCATGCGGGCGGCGTTGTGCTCCAGGTTGCGGGGCAGGCGCTCGGCCGCAAAGCCGGCCGACTTGAGCATTTCCATGAAGGCGGCTTGCGCGTAGCGGGTGACGCCGATGCGGCTGCGCAACCGCCTGTAGGGCGACACCGCGGTTCGTGCCAGGCCCCACAGGGCGGCGACGAAGAAACCGTTGGCGGCGGCATAGCGCAAGAGCGCCATGACGTCGGTGAGCGCGCCGGCATCGGGCGGGATCACATCGCCGACGATGAGCGTGCCGCCCCGCTCCAGCAGGCGGCGCCAGAGGGCAAGCACGCGATCGAGCTCGGCGGGCGACAGATATTGGGTCATCGAGTTCGCGACGATGAGGTCGAGGCTGCGATCCGGCAGCTCTTCAACCTCCTCGGGCGCCAGCGCGCGGATGCGCGGATCGGCCGCGAAGCGGGCCGCGATTGCGGCGCGCACGCTTGGCGCCTGGTCGCACAACAGCACCTGCGCGGCGACCGCGGCCACCCGGTCGGCATGGATCGCCTCGCCGCAGCCATAGTCGAGCACGCGCGCGCTTGGCCCCGGCACGAAGGCCGCGATCCGGTCGGCGATCTCGCGGTAGTGCACGTCCTTGTGGCGGGCATTGACGTAGATCGAATGGTCGCTGTCCCAGAAGGACCGCCAGTCGGACATCGCTTCCATTCACTTCCCCTCGGCGCCAAAACCGCGGCAAGCTACCGGGCAGGATCGACGAGCGCCAGTACGGCGTTTCCGGGATCCGAATCGCTGTCGGCGATCCCTTAAGCGCCAGGCGCTTAGCGCCAGGCCCCTACGGCCAGGCCGATGGTGGGTGCGGGCGTTGCGCGTCTTCGCCCAGCCTACCGATGCTTGTTAGCTTGTTAAGTACAGGAAAATAACAACCTCCTTAGCCCGTGCCCGCGTCGCCTCACGCAGAATGCGATCGTTTGCCGAGCCGCGAGCGACCAAACGGAAACGACCCATCGCGCAAAACAAAGCCCGGCGCGGTCTCCCGCCCGGGCGCAATTCGCGAGTTTCAATTTGACGAATGCGCTGATTTGGCACCTCGGGTCAACAGGAATCGCAACGTGCCGGCATAATTCCTTGCCCCGCCATGCTTCAGCGCGCGGTGAGCTTCTTGCGCGCCTCGGTCGCCGAGACCTCCTCGATGGTGGCATCGAGATCGATGCGCTCGATGCGGTAGCCGACGTCGCGGCCGTAGAACACGTTGGTGATGTTGGGCACCGAGACGACCACGAAGCGGCCCTGGAATTCCTTGAGGCCGTGCTCGATGCGGGCGCGCACATATTCGAAGTCGAACGGATTCTTCTCGTCGACGCCTTGGGTGTCGCGCACCGCGATGCAGGCCTGCCCGACCCGCCGGAGGCCCTCGATGATGAGGGCCTTGTGCCCATCATGGAACGGCTGGTAGCGGCCGAGGAAGAGCGCCGTGGGCTTCTTCGGATCGAAGATCGGCCGCAGCCGCCGCATCACCTCCTCGGCCCAATATTCCGGCGCTCCCTCGGGGGTGACCCGCAGGTCGACATGCTCGGGCGCGACGAACAGCCGGTTGGTGTCCTCGTAGGGTCCCGACTTGATCCGATCGACCCAGATCACGAACGGCTCGCCGCCGGCCGCGAAGGCTGAGCGGGCGGCCGGCGTCGGGCAGATGAAATCCGCGATCGCGAAGCAGCCGGCCTTGACCACCTGGTCGCACAGCCAGCCCATCCGGCGCGCATGCTCGATCCGGTCGGCCTCCGAGAAGCTGAGCTCCTTGTTGATATTGTTGCGCACGTCGTCGGCGTTGAAATGCACCGCATTGAGCCGCGGCGCCAGCACCCTGGCCAAGGTGGTCTTGCCCGCCGTCGGCAGCCCCATGATGAGAATTTTGTTCACTTCAGCCCCAAGCGATTGAGTGGTCCCTTCGGGATCGTCACGCCCGCCTGCGCTCGCGCATCAGGCCGGTGAAGCGGGCGAACAGGTAGTGGCTGTCGCGCGGGCCGGGCGAGGCTTCGGGGTGGTATTGCACCGAGAAGACCGGCCGGTCCTTGAGGGCGAGGCCGCAATTGGAGCCGTCGAACAGCGACACGTGGGTCTCGACCGCGCTCGCCGGCAGGGTGGCGCGGTCGACCGCGAAGCCGTGGTTCATGGAGGTGATCTCGACCTTGCCGGTGGTGAGATCCTTGACCGGATGGTTGGCGCCGTGATGGCCCTGGTGCATCTTCATGGTCTTGCCGCCGATGGCGATGCCCAGCATCTGGTGGCCGAGGCAGATGCCGAAGGTCGGCACGCCGGCATCGATGATGCCGCGGATCACCGGCACCGCGTAGAGGCCGGTGGCGGCCGGATCGCCCGGGCCGTTGGAGAGAAAGACGCCGTCGGGCTTGAGCGCCAAGATGTCGTCGGCGCAGGTCTGCGCCGGCACGACGGTGACCCGGCAGCCCGAGCCCGCGAGCAGGCGCAGGATGTTGCGCTTGATGCCGTAATCGATGGCGACCACGTGGAATTCAGGCTTCTCCTGCCGCCCGAAGCCGGTGCCCCAGCGCCACGGCGTCTCGTCCCAGGTGAAGCGCTGGCCGCTGGTCACCATCGGCACCAGGTCCATGCCGACCAGGCCCGGCCATTCGCGCGCCTCTCGCTTCAGGGCGGCGAGATCGAACACGCCGTCGGGCGAATGCGCGATCACCGCATTGGGCATGCCGTGCTTGCGGATCAGGCTGGTCAGCGCGCGGGTGTCGATCCCGGCGAGGCCGATCACGCCGCGCGCCTTGAGCCATTGATCGAGATGGCGGGTGGCGCGGTAGCTCGAGGGCTGCGTGATCGCGCTGTGCAGCACGACGCCGCGCGCGCCCGGGGTCGCCGCCATGTTGACGGTCTCGACGTCCTCCTCGTTGGTGCCGACATTGCCGATATGGGGAAACGTGAAGGTGATGATCTGCCCCGCATAGGAGGGATCGGTGAGGATCTCCTCGTAGCCGGACATGGCGGTGTTGAAGCAGACCTCGCCGACCGCCGAGCCGGTGGCCCCAAAGCCGGTGCCTTCGAGCACGGTGCCGTCGGCGAGCACCAGGAGTGCGGTCGGGGCGGGCTCCGACCAGCCGTCAGCGTCTTGTCTGCCATTCATGCGCCGATTACATAGTCCGCAGCGCTGCTGCCGTCAAAGAACCATCCCGGAAGCGTCGCAAGCGCCATCGCAAGCCCAACCGCCGTGAGGTCCACCGTGCTGCGCGACCAGATCAACGAGGACGTGAAGACGGCGATGAAAGCGCAGGACAAGCTGCGGCTCTCGACGCTGCGGATGGTCAATTCGGCGATCAAGAACGCCGACATCGAGGCGCGCGGCGCCGGCAAGGGCCCGCTCGCCGACGGCGACATCCTCGGCCTCCTGCAGAAGCTGATCAAGCAGCGCCAGGAATCCGCGGAGCTCTACGACACGGGCGGCCGGGCTGAGCTCGCCGCGCAGGAGCGCACCGAGATCGAGATCATCAAGGGCTTCCTGCCGCAGGCGCTGTCCGAGGCGGAAGCCAAGGAGGCGATCGCCGGCGTCATCCGCGAGACCGGCGCGGCCGGCATGAAGGACATGGGCAAGGTGATCGGCGCGCTCAAGGAGCGCTATGCCGGCCGCATGGATTTCGGCAAGGCCAGCGCGCTGGTGAAGGGCATGCTGACGGGGTGAGGGAGCTTCGCTTGTCCCGGCCTTGAGGCCCGGTCGACCGTCCGACGACTCGGCATTGTGGTACGGTCCCGGACTTCAGCGGTGCACCGTTCCGCAAGAGCTTCCCGGACTAGCACCGCATCCGGGACAAGCGACGCTCCCTGTGGATAACTAGGACAAGTCGGCGACCCGCGCTGCCGGCGCCGCGCTGCCCTATATTCCCTGCGGTTAAGGACTACGCTCGCGAATCACCATGCGCTTTCCGCCCGAGTTCCTCGATGAGCTGCGCGCCCGCCTGCCGGTCTCGGAGGTGGTGGGGCGGCGCGTGAAGCTCAAGAAATCGGGGCGCGAGTGGAGGGGGCTCTCGCCCTTCAACAAGGAGAAGACGCCCTCGTTCTTCGTCAACGACCAGAAGATGGCCTGGTTCGACTTCTCCTCGCAGAAGAACGGCACGATTTTCGATTTCGTGATGATGACCGAAGGGCTGTCGTTTCCCGAGGCGGTGGAGCGCCTGGCCGCGCAAGCCGGCATGCCGCTGCCGGAGACGAGCCGCGAGGAGGACGCGCGCGCGCAGCATCGCAAGACGCTGCATGACGTGCTCGATCTCGCCGCCAAGTTCTTCGAGGCGACGCTGGCGGGGCGCGCCGGCGCCAAGGCGCGCGGCTATCTGGCCGATCGCGGCCTCGATCCGGCGGCGCAGGTCAAGTTCCGGCTCGGCTACGCGACCTCCGAGCGCTTCGCCCTCAAGGAGCATCTGGGATCCCAGGGCATTCCGGTCGAGGACATGGTCGAGGCCGGGCTCCTGGTCGCCGGCGACGATATCCCGGTGCCCTACGACCGGTTTCGCGAGCGGGTGATGTTTCCGATCAGCGATCTGCGCGGGCGAGTGATCGCCTTCGGGGGGCGGGCGCTCGATCCGGAGGCGCCGGCCAAATACCTCAATTCGCCGGAAACGCCGCTCTTCCACAAGGGCGGCACGCTCTACAACATCGCCGCCGCGCGGGCCGCCGCCCACAAGGGCGCGGCCGTGATCGCGGTCGAAGGCTATGTGGACGTGATCGCCATGGTGGGGGCGGGCTTCGAGGCGACCGTGGCGCCGCTCGGCACCGCGCTGACGGCAGATCAGCTCGGGCTCCTGTGGAAGATGGCCGACGAGCCTACGCTCTGCTTCGACGGCGATGCGGCCGGCCGCCGCGCCGCCTATAAGGCGCTCGACGTGGCGCTGCCGCTGTTGCGGCCGGGCAAGAGCCTGCGCTTCGCCACCCTGCCGGACGGCAATGACCCCGACGATCTCGTCCGCTCCGGAGGCCGCGCGGCGATCGAGGATGTGCTGGCGGGCGCCCGCGCGCTCGTCCACATGCTGTGGATGCGGGAGACCGAAGCCGGCGGCTTCGACACGCCGGAACGGCGCGCGGCGCTGGAGGCGCGGCTGGGTGCGGTCATGACCGGGATCGCCGATGAATCGGTGCGCCGCTACTATCGCCAGGAATTCGGCGAGCGCCTGCGCAGCCTGTTCGAGGCCGACGAGCCGGCGGGGCGGCGCGGCCCGGGACGCCGCGATCGCTGGCCGCAAGGGCGCAACCCGCGCGCCACTGACAGATCGATGGGCCGACCGATGGGCGGGCGGCCGGGCGGAGCGCGGCCGCGGCCGGCCGGCATCGCTTCGGGCAACGGGCGCTATCTGGTCAGTAGCCCGCAGCTGGCGGCGAGCCCGATCCACCGCGGCGACCGCGCCGCCATCTCGCGCCGCGAGGCCCTTATCCTGCAGACCGCCCTCAACCATCCGTGGCTGCTGCACGATCATCTGGAGGATATCGCCGAGGTCGAGTTCCGCTTTGCGGAGGCCGAAAAGGTGAAGGTGGCGCTGATCGACATTTTCGCTCATGAGGGCGCGTCGGACCGGGAGAGCATGGCGGCTGAGCTCGCCCGGCGCGGGCTCGCCGAGCCGGTTGCGCGCATCGAGAAGGCGATCACGACCGCTTCGGTCTGGGGGGCGCGGCCGGAGGCGGCGGCGGCCGACGTGGTGATGACCTGGAAACAGCTCATTGCCTTGCATCGGCAGTGGCACTCCTTAACTAAGGAACTCAAGGATGCCGAGCAGGCCTTGGGGCGGGACTCGACCGAGGCGAATTATTCCTGGTTGCAGGACGTTAAGGCTCGTCTTTCGGTCATTGACGGAACCGAAGCGCTGATCGAGGGCTTCGGGGCTTCGTCGGGCCGGGCGGGCCCGTCTTTTTAGGCGCCTGGCACGAATCCTGGGCTTGGCGGCCTGGAGATCGCCGGAACCTTGAGATAAGTCTGAACCTTGAGATAAGTCTGAGGTTGCGCGTTAGATGACGGTTAAGGGGGGTTTAAGGCGGCTGGGGCAAAACTGCGAGGCGAATCGCGGTCAACAGATCGGGTGAGTGCCGGCCGTTTGGCCGCCCGCGCCCGCTCCAGGATCGGTCTCCGATCCTGGGAACAGGACCACGATTCTCCCCGCATAGGGTAGGGGGACGTTTTTCGTCGCGGGCGGTCTCCGGCGTAGCCGGCCCTCACTCCGGAGACTTTTCTTCCCGGGAGACTTGTATCCCCGGAGACTGGCGGCCAGCAGAGACCTTGAGTCCCGGAGGGACCGGCGTCCCAGGAGAGAAGTGTATGGCGAGCAAGACCAAGGCGGTCCAAAAAGACAAGGAAAAGAAGGAAGAGGCGCCCGAGAAGGAAGCCCCGGAGACCCCGGATACGCCGCTGCCGCTGCTCGATCTGTCCGACGCCGCCGTCAAGAAGCTCATCCGCAACGCCAAGAAGCGCGGCTACGTCACCCACGACCAGATCAATTCGGTGCTGCCCTCCGAGGAGGTCAATTCCGAGCAGATCGAGGACGTTCTCGCCATGTTCAGCGAGATGGGCATCAACGTGGTCGAGACCGAGGAGGCCGAGACCGAGGAGGAGCCCGAGGAGGAGGCGCGAGGAGGAGCCGGAGAGCGAGGGCGAACTGGTCGAGGTGCACGCGCGAGCTGCCGGCCAAGACCGAGACCAAGGAGCCGGCCGAGCGCACCGACGATCCGGTGCGCATGTATCTGCGCGAGATGGGCTCGGTCGAGCTGTTGTCGCGCGAGGGCGAGATCGCCATCGCCAAGCGCATCGAGGCCGGCCGCGAGGCCATGATCGCGGGCCTGTGCGAGAGCCCGCTGACCTTCCAGGCCATCATCATCTGGCGCGACGAGCTCAACGACGGCAAGGTGTTCCTGCGCGACATCATCGATCTCGAGGCGACCTATGCGGGTCCCGACGCCAAGGGCATGGCGACGCCGATGGTGATCGGGCCCGACGGCCAGCCGGTCGTTACCCGCTCCGATCGCGGGCGCTCCCGGCGGTCGGCGCGCTGCCGCCGCAGACCGCGGCCCCCGCCACCGCGCCTGCCGGCGCGACCCCGTTCAAGGCGCCTGCCGCCGACGAGGACGGCGAGGAGAAGCCCGAGGGCGCGCCCGAGGCGATTTCGACGAGGACGACATGGAGGGCTCGCTGTCGCTCGCCGCGATCGAGGCCGAGCTCAAGCCCAAGGTGCTGGAGACCTTCGACAACGTCGCCGACACCTACAAGCGGCTGCGCCGCCTGCAGGAGCAGGACATCCAGTTCCGGCTCAAGAGCGCGTCGCTGACGCCCGCCCAGGAGCGCAAATACAAGAAGCTCAAGGACGAGATCATCGCCGAGGTGAAGTCGCTGCGGCTCAACCAGGCGCGCATCGATTCGCTGGTCGAGCAGCTCTACGACATCAACAAGCGGCTGGTCGGCTACGAGGGCCGCCTGATGCGGCTGTCCGAGAGCCACGGCGTCACGCGCGAGGACTTCCTCAAGAACTATCAGGGCTCCGAGCTCGATCCGCGCTGGCTCAACCGGGTGTCGAAGCTCTCGGCCAAGGGCTGGAAGAACCTGGTCGCCAAGGACAAGGACAAGATCAAGGAGATGCGCGGCAACATCCACGCGCTCGCCGGCGAGACCGGGCTCGAGATCGGCGAGTTCCGCAAGATCGTGCAGATGGTGCAGAAGGGCGAGCGCGAGGCGCGCCAGGCCAAGAAGGAGATGGTGGAGGCCAACCTGCGCCTCGTCATCTCGATCGCCAAGAAATACACCAACCGCGGCCTGCAGTTCCTCGACCTGATCCAGGAAGGCAATATCGGCCTGATGAAGGCGGTCGACAAGTTCGAGTACCGCCGCGGCTACAAGTTCTCGACCTACGCGACCTGGTGGATCCGCCAGGCCATCACCCGCTCGATCGCCGATCAGGCCCGCACCATCCGCATCCCGGTGCACATGATCGAGACCATCAACAAGATCGTGCGCACGTCGCGGCAGATGCTCAACGAGATCGGCCGCGAGCCGACCCCGGAGGAGCTGGCCGAGAAGCTCGGCATGCCGCTCGAGAAGGTGCGCAAGGTGCTCAAGATCGCCAAGGAGCCGATCTCGCTGGAGACCCCGATCGGCGACGAGGAGGACAGCCATCTCGGCGATTTCATCGAGGACAAGAACGCGATCCTGCCGATCGACGCCGCCATCCAGTCGAACCTGCGCGAGACCACCACGCGCGTGCTCGCCTCGCTCACGCCGCGCGAGGAGCGCGTGCTGCGCATGCGCTTCGGCATCGGCATGAACACCGACCACACGCTCGAAGAGGTCGGCCAGCAGTTCTCGGTGACGCGCGAGCGCATCCGCCAGATCGAGGCCAAGGCGCTGCGGAAGCTGAAGCATCCGTCGCGGAGCCGGAAGCTGCGGAGCTTCTTGGATAACTGAGCAATTCTGTTACAGCTAGGGGACGGATCCTTGAGGCAGTCACATGCCAAGCCGAATATTTGCCGTCGGATTCGATCTGCCTGGCGATGAATTTGAGTGCATCAATTTTGATTCTGACCAAACGCTACTCGATGCTGACATTATTCTCTTTGAGCCGACACTGGGAGGATACGACGGTTACGGTGACGAGCAATATAACGGAAAGTCAATTCTAAATCACTACGCGTCCAATTCCGTCAAGGCGCGTCTTGATCACTGGCGCTCTGAGATCGTGGGGGCGGTCAACGCGGGGAAATTGGTGGTCGTTTACTTGGCAAGACCGATTGAACGCTACCGCTACACGGGTGAAAGCCGATCTTCCGGAGCTGGCCATAGTCTGGTTCGTACAAATATAGTCACTGAGGTGTCTTCATATGAAGCCGTGCCCAACGTCAAAAAGGTAGTGTCAAAATCTGGGAGCGAGATGCGCCTCGAAAAGGAAGGCTCTTATCTGGCATCCTATTGGACAGAATTTTCTGAGTATTCCTCGTACGAAGCCATAATTGAGGGCGAATTTAGCAGCGTGGTGCTCAGGTCGCGTGTAGGCGATCGCATCGTTGGTGCTGCAACTCATAGCAAGGGTTCGTTACTTTTTCTTCCGCCACTTCGCTATGATGATGAGGTATTTCTTCGGGATGCTGAGGACGGTGAGGACATAGGCCGATATTGGACAAAGGAGGCGCTGCAGTTTGGAAAGAGATTGCTTACGTCCCTCATTAGCTATCGCGGACGCACTGAGGAAATCGGTCCAACTTACGGCTACACCAAATTGGAGCTTGAGTTCTGAATATCGTCTCGTTCGGGAGGGTAAACTAGAAGAAAATATTTCAGCTTGCCTTGCGGAAATAGCGAAACTTCAGGCGAAGAAGGCTGAACTCGAACAGCAGCTAACGGAGGCGGGAAATCTCCGGCATCTTCTGTTTGAGCAAGGTAAGCCTCTTGAGCGTGCTATTCTTGTTGCAATGAAGATTTTTGGATTTGATGCCCGATCGTTTTCGGATGGCGAATCCGAGTTCGATGGGGTGTTCGTTAGTCCTGAGGGACGCTGTGTTGGTGAAGCGGAAGGCAGGGATAACAGGGCGATTAACATTGACAAATTCAGCCAACTCGAACGTAATCTGGGAGAGGACTTCGCGCGGGACGATGTGACCGAGTATGCGAAGGGATTATTGTTTGGCAATGCTTATCGTTTGAAGCCGGTGAACCAGCGAGGAGCGTACTTTACCGAAAAGTGTGCGTCTGCTGCAAAGAGGGTTGGTGCTGCACTCATAAGAACGTCTGATTTATTTGTTCCAGCCAAGTATCTCAGTGAAAATCCGTCAGATCACGACTATGCAAAGAAGTGCAGGGAGGTAATTTTCGCCACCTCGGGGGATGTTGTGGCGTTTCCACCTCCACCAGTGGTTGAGGAAGCGGTGTTATCCGAACGCCCTGGTGCGGAGTAAATTCCCGAGACTGTTTCAACAATAGTATGGAGAAATGGGTCAGGTGGATTTTCTTGGTGCCCCTCCGGTGGCGTGCGGTTAGTGCTCGCTAGCGGAGCCGCGCCGAATTGGAAGAGAATTGGCGGCGTGCGCGCGCGCACATGCCTCTCGAAAGGATTGCTGGCCCCGATGCCGACGAGTGATCTTCCCATGGTCGATGTATTGCGCCTTCGTCCGCTTGAGGGGCATCGCCTGTGGCTGCGGTTCACCGATGGCAGCGAGGGCGTGCGGGATCTGTCTGACGTGATCGCGCAGGGCGGGGTGATGGTCGAGCCGCTGAAATCGAAGGAATATTTTGATCGCGTCTTCGTCGAAATGGGCGCACCTACCTGGCCGAACGGGTTCGACCTCGATCCGATCAATTTGTATCTGGAGCTTCGCGATACCGGATCGCTGACGCGCACAGCCGCCGAATAGCGGCTCGGCCACTTAGGGAAGTATCGTGCCACGACCCCTTCCGCGACGCCGGCCTGAAACTCAATCAGACGACTGAGGGATGAACGTCCAATTTGGATCGATTCGCAGCATTTCTTCACGATCGAGACCGGCGGCTGAGAGGCGCACGCCGCCGAACAGCCGCGCATTTGCGGCGATCGTTTGCCCAACCAAGCTTCACACCGGAGCGTCTTCCATGAAAACCCTTCTGGCGTTCATTGGTCTATTGGCGATCCTCGGCGCTGTTTTCGGCGCGGCCTTCTGTTCGGCGGATTCTTCAATGCGGCGGCCAACCAGATGGATCCGGACTTCGTCAACCGGCTCATCGAGAACGTGCGGGAAGCATCGATCGCGCGGCACGCGAGCGATGAGCCGCCGAGCGCGCTCGACGATGCCGCCACGGTGCAGGCCGGGGCGCGAGCCTATTCGCAACGCGGTTGCGTTTCCTGTCACGGCGGCCCGGGCGCCGATTGGGCCAAGTTCTCGGAAGGGCTCAATCCCGGTCCGCCCGACCTCAAGGACGTGGCCAATGATCTGTCGGCGCCGGAGATCTTCTGGGTGGTCAGGAACGGCATCAAGATGACCGGCATGCCGAGCTTTGCGGCCAGCGATCCGCCGGTGCCCGACCAGGAGATCTGGACCATCGCGGCGTTTCGTTAAGAAGCTGCCCGGCGTGTCCGCGGAGGACTACAAGGCCTGGACCACGGCGCCGGCAGCCAAGCCGTGAAGGCAATGCGAGCTTGCCCGACTTGGTATGGGGAGAGGGTGGGGTGAGCGTAGCGCGAGTTGGTGAGGAGGGCACGGCGGTTCACTCCCTCGCCCCGAAGGGGAGAGGGTGGGGTGAGGGGGTTACGATGATCCCGTATCGCACCGCCGTAGCCCCCTCATCCCACCCTTCTCCCCCACGGGGAGAAGGAGTGCGAGGCGCTGCGTCCCTGACGATCGCGCTCGGTCCTGCGCAGCCGAACATTGCTGTTCGCAATTTTCCCGCTCATGCTTTAGAACAACGCGCGTGAGCAATATCGCGATAGGCTTTAGACTTTCCCAACCCGACAGATGGACAAGCATGAAAGTCGGACTCTTCGACCATGTGGAGCGCTGCGATCGTCCGCTTGCGACGGAATTCGACGAGCGGCTGAGATTCGCGGTCGCGGCCGAGGCGGCGGGGATCTATTGCCTGCACGTGGCCGAGCATCATGCGACCCCGCTCAACATGGTGCCGGTGCCGGGCGTCTATCTGGGCGCGGTCGCGCGCGCGACCTCGCGCATGCGGCTGGGGCCTCTCGTTTATCTCCTGCCGCTCTATTCGCCGCTGCGCCTGATCGAGGAGATCTGCATGCTCGATCACTTGAGCCGCGGCCGGCTCGATGTCGGCGTCGGGCGCGGGGTCTCGCCGTTCGAGCTCAACTTCCACAAGGTCGCGCACGATCAGTCGCGCGAGATCTTCATGGATGCGTTCGCCTGCATCAGCGCCGGCCTGACCCACGACACCTTGAACCATGCCGGCCCGTATTTCACCTATTCGAACGTGCCGATGGCGCTACGGCCGCTGCAGCAGCCGCATCCGCCGTTCTGGTACGGCTCATCCAACCAGATCGGCGCCGCCTGGTCGGGCGAGCGCGGCATGCATTTCGCCGCCAATGGGCCGACCGCGCTCGCCAAGGGCAACATCGCGGCCTACCGCGCGGCCCTCGCCAAGGGCGCCGGTCCGCCCGTGCCCAAGCCCGAATTTCCCGGCGGCACCGCGGTCGGGCTGCTGCGCCATATCGTGGTGGCCGAGACCGACGCCGAAGCGCGCCGGATCGCCAAGCCCGCCATCGAGCATCACTCCGCCAGCCTCAACTATCTGCGCAACACGCAAAAGGGGACCGTGCAGGACCCGCGCCTCAACATCCATCGCGGCGTGACGTTCGAGGAATGGGAGCAGGAAGGCATGGCGATCGCCGGCAGTCCCGCAACCGTGTGGGCGGCGATCGAGCGGCAGGCGCGCGAGCTCGGGATCAACTATCTGTTGTCCTATCTGTTCTTCGGCGCCATGACGCTTGATCAGGCGCTGGCCTCGCTCGAGCTTTTCCGTGCCGAGGTGATGCCGAAGATCGCGCAGTTGTAGAGCACTTGCGAAATGCGGGGACGGCGGACCCGGATTGCGCTACGCTCCGCCGAAGCACTGTAGCCCGCATGGAGCACTTGCGAAATGCGGGATCGACGTTCCCGGATTACGCTACGCTCCATCCGGGCTACAAGCCGCGCGAGATAGATGCCGATGCGCCAGCTGCGATGGTTCGCGATGTGCGTATTTGCGGTTGCCATGGCGCAACCCGCCATGGCGCAGAAGTGGCCGGTGCGGCCGATCACCATGGTGGTGCCGTTCCCGCCGGGGCCGGCGCTCGATCTGGTGGCGCGGCTTGTCGGCATCAAGCTGGACGAAGCGCTCGGGCAGACCGTGGTGATCGAGAACCGCACCGGCGCCAACGGCATGATCGGCTCCAATCTGGTCGCGCGCGCTCCGCCCGACGGCTATACGCTGCTGATGAGCACGGCCAGCACCCACGTCACTGCCGTCTACCTCATGAAAAATCTGAGCTACGACCCGATCAAGGATTTCACCCCGATCGTGGCCGCGGTCGAGCCGGTCACCTGCCTCGTCGTCAGCGGCGCGCTGCCGGTCAACTCGGTCCCCGAGCTCATCACTTATGCCAAGGCGCATCCGGGCGAGCTGTCCTACGGCTCCTCGGGCGTCGGCTCGGTGTTCCACCTGATGGGAGAGCTGTTCAACCAAACGGCCGGCGTGAAGATCAATCACGTGCCCTATCGGGGTGTCGCGCCGGCGCTGCAGGACGTCATCGCCGGCAATATTCCGATGGCCTTCCTGTCGATCTCCAACGTGCTCGGCCTCGCCGACCAATCGAGCGTGAAGATCCTCGCCGTGCTGGAGCCGAAACGCTTTGCGCTGCGCCCGCAGATTCCGTCGATGTCGGAGGTGCTGCCGGCGTTCCGCAAGCCGTCCTCATGGTTCGGCATGTTCGGACCGGCCGGGCTGCCGCCGCCGATCACGGCGCGGCTCAATGCCGAGACCGTCAAAGCGCTCAATGCGCCCGACATCCTGCCCAAGCTCAACGACAACGGCATGGCGGTCATCGGCGGCACGCCGGAGGACTTCAAGGGGCTGATCGAGGACGGCATCGTGCGCTATGGCGCGATCATCAAGGCAGCCGGGATCCAGCCGGAATAGCGCGTCGCCACCTCACGATGCTTGGTTCTGAGGTTCCACACTTGTCCCGGCCTTGAGCCGGGACCGTTACAAGCTCAGAGATTTGGAAGGTCCCGGCTCAAGGCCGGGACAAGGATGAGCCCTGCTCAGCGGTCTCATCTAGACTAATGGGCGAACCAACGGCTGAGATCGAATGCGACCGCGCCGAAGGCGCAGACCGCAAGTCCGCCGCAGACGAGGCCCAGCAGGAGCGCCGAATTGAGACGCTCAAGAACGTGCTTCTCGACCAGATGCACCATGGCTCGCGCCTCTCTCGCCATCCCCGCGAGGCAACTTACTCACCGATGGGTTGAAACCCAAGCCCGCGGCCGCAATGCAGGATTGCGGCAGCCGCGTGGCTCTCCTTTTCGCCCCCCGTTATGGCCATGGCGTGACAGGTCCCGCGCGCGTTGGTAGGAAGCGCTGGAGCATTTTCCGAAGAAGCCGCCCTCAGCCAATCCGATGATTGGCCAAGGCGGGATGCAATCCGGTTCGCCGGCTCGCGGGTTTCTCCGGTTTGAAAGTGCGACACCGCAAATCTGCCAGCCTAAAAGTCGGGGGACATCACACATGCTGCAGAAGCCCAAGTGTCCGGTCATCGCGATCGAGGAGCACTATTACGACCACGAGCTGGTCGAGCATTTCGGCAAGGTCGAGGCCAATCCCGCGGTCGTGGAGCGCATGTTCGAGCTGGGCGAGCGGCGCATCAAGGAGATGGACGAGGCCGGCATCGACATCCAGGTGCTCTCCCACGGCGCGCCTTCGACCCAGAAGCTGACCGGCGACGGCGCCGTCGCGGTGGCGCAGCGGGTGAACGATCGGCTGGCCGCCGTGGTGGCCGCCCGGCCGGACCGCTTCGCGGCCTTCGCGGCGCTGCCGACCTTTGATCCCGTCGGCGCCGCCGATGAGCTCGAGCGCACCGTCAAACTCGGCTTCAAGGGCGCCATGATCCACGGCCTCGCCAACGACATGTTCCTCGACCACAAGCGGTTCTGGCCGATCTTCGAGCGGGCGCACCGGCTCGACGTGCCGATCTATCTGCATCCCTCGATCCCGCACCAGGCGGTGATGGACGTCTACTACAAGGACTATGCGAAGGACTTTCCGCTAGTGATCCGCGCCGCCTGGGGCTTCACGGTGGAGACCGCGACGCAGGCGATCCGCATGGTCTTGAGCGGAATCTTCGAAACCTATCCGGGGCTCAAGATCATCATCGGGCATCTGGGCGAGATGCTGCCGTTCCAGGTCTGGCGCATCGATGCCGCGCTGAAGCGGCCCGGGCAGAAATCGATCAGCTTCCGCGACGTGTTCTGCGGCAACTTCCACATCACCACCAGCGGCAACTTCTCCGACCCGGCGCTGATGTGCTGCGTGCAGGAGATGGGCGTCGATCGCATCATGTTCGCGGTCGATTGGCCGTTCGTCGCCAACCCGCCCGCCACCGAGTGGATGCAATCGGTGCCGTTGTGCGACGAGGACAAGATCAAGATTCTCAGCGGCAACGCCAAGCGATTGCTGCGCATGTAGCGGCCGCCGCGGCGGCACTTGTCCAGGGTCATAGCGCGTGGAAGAGGCGCATAAACGCGCTGATGACGCGGAACCGTACCAATCTCGGAATCTGTAACGGTCCCGGCTCAAGGCCGGGACAAGGATGGGATCACTGCGGGCGGGCTGCGGGTGTTGCGCTGAGCTTGCCGGTCTTCTTTGCGGTCGCGCCGGTGAATTGGTTGTCGTAGCCCGGCCAAGATTGCGATGATGAGGGCGGGCTCGCCAGCGGCCACCCCGAATTCTGCACAGGCTGCGGGCTCGGCGGGACGACGCTGCGCCTGCGCACGCGTGCAATTCGTCTTTGCAAATGCGCCTTCGGACGCGCCCGCGGCGTTGGCGGCAAGGGATCCGGCGGCGGATCTGTGGCCGCCTGCGGCGTTGCGGGCGAGGAATCCGGCGGCGGATCTGCGGCCGCCTGCGGCGTTGCGGGCGAGGAATCCGGTGGTGGATCCGCGGCTGCCTGCGGCGTTGGGAGCGATAAATCCGGTGGCGGATCTGCGGCCGCCTGCGGTGGTGCGAGCGCTGTTTCCTGCGCCGGCATTTGCGTTGCCGATCGGGTCTCGGCTTGCGTTTCCCTTTCGGTCAAGGTGGCGGGGGCGCTAGCGACCTCCTCGGCAGGCGGCGCGACGGAGCCGGTCGTGCTTGGGTCACCCGGTGTCTTGGCCGCCGCCTCCCTCAGTGGGGCCGGGGTCGTCACCGCTGCCGCGGTCTCGGCCGCGGGTGGAGGTTGCGTGCGCGCCGGATCGGTTTCCGGCGTCTTTTCCGGCAGCTTGGCGTCGGCCGTGACCGGCGCATCGTCCGCGACAGTGTCGGGCTCCGGCCGCTGCTCGGCGCTGCTGGTGGTCCGCTCCTCGGAGCCCGGTTGTTCGATTGCCGCGGACGAGATCGGTGGGTTTTCGGCGGCAGCGTCGGGCCGCACGTCCGCGAGGGGGTTGTCCGCCAATCCCCCGAAACGCTGCGCGCCCGCAGGATCGTAGGATCGGTTCCACTCGGCGTGGCCGGCAAATGCCAGGCTGCGCGCGTCCTCGATCGGATCAATCCGCGCCTCGTGCATCAACCGCACTGAGGTCACCAGACCCAAGCCGGTCACGGCGAGCACCGCGATCGCCAGCATTGCGCCAAAAGCAAAGCGGAAGTCAGGGAGCATGCCATTCACCGTTGCGCGCCAAGCTCCGGGCCGCGCCCTCGACATGATGTGGATTGCGGAATCCCGCAGCGGCGCCGCACCGCCCCATGATTCGCCATGCATAGCTGAGTCGGGCCGCGTACCAAAAGCTGATGTCGAAGAAAATGCCACCGATCCAGGCCAAGCCATGTCTCCTGGCTTGCGCTCGCCCGCGTGTGCACGCGCAACGAGTCGCCCGGCAACGAGTTGCTGGGCAGCGAGTTCCTAGGCTTGCGCGGGCGCTTACATGGCGCGATTGCAGGCATTGGTGCGACATTGTATGGAGAGCGGCCATCGGCGAGGCCACGTCTGGCCGCTTAAGGCGCCGAGGCACGGGCCCGTAGCTCAATGGTTAGAGCCGGCCGCTCATAACGGTCTGGTTGGAGGTTCGAGTCCTCCCGGGCCCACCATCCGCCTTCTCTGACCAAAGCTCGAGCAATTCAGATGGCTCGTGCTGAATACGCGCCAAACTCGTCGCATCTGCTTCACCCGAGCCATGCCGGGAGTTGCGAAATCGACGGGATGACGGCGTCCGCCTTGGCGTGTTGCACATCATCGAGCGATTTTGGCCCGCTCAGCACCATCACCGCCCGGGCGCCCGCGGCGCGGGCGGTCGCGACATCGAGCGCGGTGTCGCCGACGACGACAGTTTCCGCCGTCGGCACTCCAACCGCGGCCCCGAAGGCAAGCACCGGGCCCGGCGCCGGCTTGGCGCCGAAACCGGAATCATAGCCGGCAATGAAGGACAACATGCGATCCAGGCCAAGCTTGCGCACATGGTCGCGCGCGGTCGCTTCGGCATCATTGGTGATCAGCCCAAGCCGGTAGCCGGGGCCGGCCAGATCGGCCAAAACGGCCTTGGGATCGCCGATCGCCACCAGGCTTGCGGTCGTCAGCTCGCACAGGAGCGAGTCCAATCGCATCAACTCCGGCCGTGAAGCGCCGTCCAGCATGTAGCTCATCGGAATAACTGCGAAATCGGATTCGGCCTTCCGTAGCTCGGTTACTTGATTCGCGAGTGGACTTTACCTGACCCTCGATGCCCTCTGGCCTTGGCAGGCTTTGTGGCTTCACGGCCGAGAGGCGATTTATTCCCATCAGATAACGTCATCAATCGTTCAATCAGCCACCGGCCCGCAGGACCCGGCGGGGTATCGGCCTTATGAACTACCTTCATAGGATATTCTCCCGCAAGCCAGTCTCGAAGGGACAATCGCACGAGCCTTCCAGCTTCGATGTCAGCACGAACCACCGGCTCGGGCATTGAGCCCCAACCGATTCCGCCGACAATAAGCCTGTGCTTTGCGTTCAAATCACCGACGCGCCAGGTATTGAGGCTGACGACGCCGAAGTCTCGACCCTCTCCCACCGGTTGCTCTGATAGAACAAGTTGGAGAAAATCTCGTGGCCGCGGTCGAGCCGCTAGATTCGCGGACGCAAGAGGATGATTGGGAGCGGCAACGGGAATCAGCTGAACGCTGGGAATGCCGACATGGCGAAAACCCGTCAGATCCATGTGAATCATGCTGCCTATGCCAATACGGGCAGTGCCAGCCCGGATCACGCGTTCAACTCCGCCGAGGGGCTGTACCAGGAGCCGAATCGGTACCGTTGGGAACTCCGCGTGGAAGTCACGAAGGACTGCTACCAGCCGCTCGCCCGGGAAGAGACTGTCGACGACGAGTGATACCTCTGGCTCGATGTCATCTTGGAGACCCTGCGCGCGTGCGCGCAATGCCTCGATACTCTGGGCAACCCCTCTGGCTTCGGAAACGATCGCCTCGCCCTGCTGCGTAAGCCTTGGCTTGCGGGTCGTTCCGCGATCAAAGAGGCGAAGGCCCAACTGATTCTCCAGCGTGTCGATCGCGTAACTGATGGCGGACGTGGCTCGCCCCAAACGTTTCGCCGCCGCGGTAAAACTTCCTGCTTCGACCGTGGCCAGCAGCACCAGAACCTGATCGATGCTCGGTGTAGCCGGACTCCGCATGTCAAATCTCCTGAAAAGAGCCTTCAGTTTTATACGGGTTTTTTTAGCTTGAGAGAAGCCTTAGCTTGCAGACACGAGATCGCTCCCACGGCAACAAGCATCGTCTTGTTCTGACCCGACGGAGATGAACGTTATAGACGCAGAGCTTCGGCCAGAACATGCCTACCATCGCAGCGGGGAGGGATCAGTGTGTGACTTCCATGCCAGCCATTTCTCGCCGTATTTTCCTGGCGGGCGGGACCGCAAGCCTGCTGCTGAAGTCGAAGAGCTGCTGCGCAAGGGTCCGGCGGCGCCGACGGCCTTCCTCTCAAGGAGTACGACATAACTGCCAATGGCATCTCGTTGCATGTAACCGAGCAAGGCAGCGGGCGAGCCGTTCTTTTTTGCCATGGATTTCCGGATACCTCCTATACGTGGCGCCGACAGATGCGGGCGGTCGCGCAAGCCGGGTATCGAGCAATCGCGTTGGATATGCGTGGCTATGGACGCAGCTCAGCTCCGACGGACGCGGCGTTGTACACCCCGCTGCAAACGACTGCCGATCTGGTTGGACTGCTCTATGCGCTAAAGATCTCCAACGCTGCCCTCGTGGCCCATGATTGGGGTGCATCGCATGCCTGGGGCGCCGCACTGATGCGTCCTGATCTATTTAGGGCGTTATTCTGCATCAGCGTGCCTTACGTTCCCCGCGGGGACGTCAGCGCCTTCCAGAAAATGCGTGATTCCGGGCATCAAAACGATTTCTACATGTTCGAACAGATGCGACCAGAGGCCGATCATATTTGGGCCAATGCTGCTGTTACCATTCCGGGTATTCTGTATTGGGCATCGGGTTCTGCTCCAGCCGACAAACGGTGGGATCCGCTGGATCCTGCACGAAGCCTTTATCGTCCGGCTCCTGGGCCGTTGCCATCGTGGGCTGATCCGGATTACGTCGCGCATAATATCGCCGAGTTCCAGCGCACCGGTTTCCACGGTGGCCTTAACTACTATCGCGCCGCCGAGCCATATTTCTATCTTTCCGGCGCTTGGAAAGACGCCAAGGTCACCCAACCTTCTTTTTTCATTGCGGGAAAGGTGGATGGCTTGGAGAGCCTCTATCCACCTCCGGAGCAGCTCCGCGCCAGCCTCCCCGGTCTCGTGGGCCATCTCGAAATCGATAATGTGGGCCACTGGGTGCAACACGAAGCCTCTGCTGAGGTCAGTGACCGGCTCGTCCAGTTCCTGCACACCGTACACCCCGCGTAACTCCTGATTGAAGGGTGGCGCCCGATGCATGGTAAGCGCCTCGGCAATCAAACAGGCTCCCGCAAGTCATCTGATCAAGCTGAAACGGAGAGCAAACATGACCCGCAACTCGACTGGCCGCGTCGCCGGCTATTTGGCAGGCTCGTTTAAGAGAACGAGCTTCGCTCTCCTTGCCACGGTCTTCGTGACGACAAGTCCAACCGCTTTGTTTGCCCAAATGTCCCCACTCGAGACGAATTCGGTCACCTCGGTTTCCAGCGTGCCGACCACGAAGCTCCTCGCGATCGGCAGCCTGACACCAAAGGCAAACGCTGCCGTCTTGAAACCCATCCTGCCGTCGGAAGTACGGGAGACCGTGCAGCTCTACCTGGCGGGCAAGCTCGATCAGTGGTTCGTCAAGCAGGACCAAACCGGGGTCGTTTTTATTCTGAACGTCACCGATCCCAGGGAGGCAGGGGAGCTGCTGGAAAAGCTGCCGTTGGGTCGCGCCGGTCTGATGGAATTCCAGCTCATCCCGTTGGGCCCGCTCAAACCGCTTGGAGTGCTGCTTTCCAAATCAACCGATTAACTGGCGGATTCCCGCGAATGAATTGAATGGATGACTCCCATATCCAACGAAAAGGATCCAGGCACGTATGTCCCGCTCTTGACAGCAGTCGCCCCCATCCATGTTCCGATCACAAAGATCCCGGCGATCGGCAACCCGAATGCGCGCCAACCGAAATGCCACACGAAAGGCCAAATTGAAACTCGAAGGAGAGGTGCATATCAATGACAAGCACAGACAATTCATTAAAAGTCTCCGCACAGACGATGGCGACCAAGTTCGATGGGGTCCTCGTCACCATACGCTCGCGTAAGTCCTTCTTCGAGGTTATAGAAGCGATCGAGAGGGCCTTGCCGCGCTTCCACATCCCCAAACTGATGGAATACGTGACCCGCGGCAATCGCGCGGGTGTCGAAGCTTACGTCGACTCTACTTCCCGGCCATTTTCAATCTTCTTTGACTTCGAGCAGGGCTCGACAATGCGCCTTGCCGGGATTCCCATCGAGTCGAAGTTCTACCTCGTCGGGAATGCAGTCATCGCACGTGGCCTGTTCGAGTACAGCGGTGCCGCCGGCCTGGGCGCCCCCGTGCGCGTCTGCGTTTCCCAGCGGGACGGCGAGGAGACCCGGATCGACATGGACCAAAATTCGGCATTCTTCAGCAAATTCCCGGAGATGCAGCCGTCGTCCGTGCCCGCTCTGCTCGACGCCAAGTTGATAAAGTTCTTCGAGGATGCCGCGACCTAGGAAGATGGTCGTCATTGCGGTCCACGGACGCGCTCCCTAGATCGTGAGTTCCATGAAATCCACGCCAATAGTCTGGAGGTAGCCCATGGCCACCACGATCAAGGTCAACGGCGTCGATCGGACGGTCGATGTCGACGGCGACACCCCGCTCCTGTGGGTGTTGCGCGACGTGCTCGGCATGACCGGCACGAAGTTCGGCTGCGGCATGGCGCTGTGCGGCGCCTGCACGGTGCATCTCGACGGCGTCGCCGTCCGTTCCTGCATCACCCCGATCGACAGCGTCGGCACCTCCGAGATCACGACGATCGAGGCGATCGGCGCGACGGCGGCGGGCGCCAAGATCCAGAAGGCCTGGCTCGACCGCGAGGTCGTCCAATGCGGCTACTGCCAGTCGGGCCAGATCATGTCCGCGTCGGCGCTGCTGGCGAGCAACCCGCATCCGACCGATGCCGATATCGACGACGCGATGTCCGGCAACATCTGCCGCTGCGGGACCTATGTCCGCATTCGCGAGGCGATCAAGCAGGCCGCGCAATCGAACGGACAGGGAGGGCTGACCATGATCCTCGATCAGCTCGCGCCTCGACCGGCCGACGGCGAACGGTCTCTCCCGGCGCGGCTTCCTGCAGGCCGGAGCGGCCGCGGGCGGCGGCCTGATGCTGAGCCTGAGCCTGCCGTTCGCGAACGGCGAAGCCGAAGCGGCCGAGCGCCGACGGCTTCGCGCCCAACGCCTTCATCCGCATCGGCAGCGACGGGCAGATCGTCCTGACCATGCCCTATGTCGAGATGGGCCAGGGCACCTACACCTCGATCCCGATGCTGATCGCCGAAGAGCTGGAGGTGGACCTGAAACAGGTGCGGCTGGAGCATGCTCCGCCCAACGAAAAGCTCTACGGCAATCCCGTTGCTCGGCGGCATGCAGGCAACCGGCAACTCGAACGCGATACGCGCGGCGTGGAAGCCGATGCGCCAAGCCGGTGCGACCGCGAGAACCATGCTGGTGGCGGCGGCGGCCAAGCGCTGGAATGTCGATCCGGCGTCCTGCCGCGCGCAAAGCGGCGAAGTGCTTCACGCGCCGACCGGGCAGAAGCATCAAATATGGCGAGCTTGCCGCCGACGCCGCCCGCATGCCCGTCCCCGAAAGCGTGGCGCTCAAGCGACCGCGAGGATTTCAAGCTCATCGGCACCCCGGCCAAGCGGCTGGACACGCCGGCGAAGGTCAACGGAACGGCCGTCTACGGCATCGACGTTCGGCCGCCGGGCGTGAAGATCGCGACGCTTGCGCAATCGCCCGTCTTCGGCGGTCGCGTGAAGAGCGTGGATGATGCGGCGGCCAAGGCCGTCAAGGGCGTGCGTCAGATCGTGCGGCTCGACGACGCCGTCGCGGTCGTCGCCGACCACATGGGGGCCGCGAAGAAAGGGCTGGCGGCGCTGGTGATCGAATGGGACGACGGGCCGCACGCCAAGCTCAACACCGAAGATATCGTGGGCGAGCTCGAAAAGGCGACGCTCAATGCGGGGCCGGTTGCGCAGAATATCGGCGATGTCGACAAGGCCATGGCGAGCGCCGCCACCAAGGTCGAGGCGATCTACCAGGTTCCGTTCCTCGCGCACGCCACGATGGAGCCGATGAACTGCACGGTTCATGTCCGCAAGGACGGCTGCGAAGTCTGGGTCGGCACCCAGGTCGTCGCGCGAGCCCAGGCGGCGGCGGCGAAGGTCACCGGCCTGCCGTTGGACAAGGTCGTGGTCCACAATCATCTGATCGGCGGCGGCTTTGGCCGGCGGCTGGAGATCGATGGCGTCACCCGCGCCGTCGAGATCGCGAAGCAGGTCGACGGCCCCGTCAAGGTCGTGTGGACCCGCGAGGAAGACATCCAGCACGACATGTACCGGCCCTACTTCTTCGACCGGATGTCCGCCGGTCTCGACGAGAAGGGAATGCCGGTCGCCTGGAACCATCGCTTCGCGGGCTCCTCGATCATCGCGAGATGGCTCCCTCCGGCGTTCAACAATGGTCTCGACCCCGACACCACCGAAGGCGCGATCGATCTGGTCTATGCCCTCCCGAACCTGCACGTCGAGTATCTGCGGGTGGAGCCTCCGGGCATTCCGACGGCGTTCTGGCGCAGCGTCGGGCCGTCGCACAATGTCTTCGTGACCGAAAGCTTCATCGACGAGCTGGCGGCGGCGGCGAAGCAGGATCCGGTCGCCTATCGGCGGGCTCTCCTCGACAAGTCGCCCCGCGCCAAAGCCGTGCTCGAGCTTGCCGCGGAAAAGGCCGGCTGGGGACAGCCGTTGCCTGACAGGGTCGGCCGTGGCGTCTCCGTCCAGTTCGCCTTCGCGAACCTATATGGCGCAGGTTGCCGAGGTCGAAGTGTCGAAGGACGGCGCGGTTCGTGTCCGGCGCGTCGTCTGCGCGGTCGATTGCGGCACCGTCGTCAATCCCGACACCGTCCGGGCGCAGATCCAGGGCGCGATCATCTTCGGCATCACGGCGGCGCTCTATGGCGAGATCACGCTCAAGGACGGCCGTGTCGAGCAGACCAATTTCGACACCTACCAAATGCTGCGCATGAACGAGGCGCCGGCGATCGAGGTCCACATCGTCCAGAGCTCCGAGCCGCCGGGCGGGATGGGCGAGCCCGGGACCTCGGCGATCGTCCCCGCCGTCACCAACGCGATCTTTGCGGCGACCGGCAAGCGCCTGCGCAAGCTGCCGGTCGACACCACGGCGTTGAAGCAGCCGGCGTGAACGGAGTACGAAGACACCGTGGAATGACTATCGCGATGTCAAAGCCTGCTTCACTCGAGCCATGCCGGGAGTTGCGAAATCGACGGGATGACGGCGTCCGCCTTGGCGTGTTGCACATCATCGAGCGATTTTGGCCCGCTCAGCACCATGACGGCGCGGGCGCCGGCGGCGCGGGCGGTCGCGACATCGAGCGCGGTGTCGCCGACAACGACAGTTTCCGCCGTCGGCACTCCAACCGCGGCCGCGAAGGCAAACACCGGGCCCGGCGCCGGCTTGGCGCCGAAGCCGGAATCATAGCCGGCAATGAAGGACAACAAGCGATCCAGGCCAAGCTTGCGCACATGGTCGCGCGCGGTCGCTTCGGCATCATTGGTGATCAGCCCAAGCCGGTAGCCGCGGCCGGCGAGATCGGCCAAAACGGCCTTGGGATCGCCGATCGCCACCAGGCTTGCGGTCGTCAGCTCGCACAGGAGCGAGTCGACCTCGCCGAAAAATGACGCATCGGCGGGTCGCCCCAGCAGGTTCGCCCAGAGCGATGCAAACACGCTCGTTGGCTCGCCTATCAACGGGGAGCCGGGCAGAAAGCGGGCTCCGTCCTGAAGACCGCTGACCGCCGAAAGCTCGCGATAGAGCGCATCATCGCCGCGCGCCAAGCGCCTCAGCGTCGATTCAACGGCCGGTCCCCAGGTGCGATCGAAATCGATCAGCGTGCCGTCCTTGTCGAACAGAACCGCACGGATGGGCATGATGTTCACCGACGCCAGCGGTCATGATGGGGGCCGCAAAGTGATCCGGCCACTGCGCTGTGGTCGCCCAAGCGTGATCGAGCGTCAAGGCTGCGCGCCTTCGGCCGCGCCTTCGGCATCCCGCGGAGGCTGGCGGGGGCCGCGCCGCCCGCGCTGCAGCGACGCCAGGGCCTGCTGAGCCCCGGTCAAATCGCCGCTCTGGAGAGCCTGCCCGACTTGGCTCATCGCCTGGGCCAAGGGCCCGTTGGGGTTCGCAAACTGTGGCTGGCCGCCGCCTTGGAGCTGGTTCAGGGCTGCATAGGCTTGCTGCGCGCCCGACAGGTCGCCGGAACGTAGCGAGCTTACCAGCGCGGCCATGGATTGCTGGCGACGGCAACGTATCTCAAGCCGCTGCGCGCCACCGGGGGCAGTGCCCGAAGCAACCGCAGATCCGTCCGGTTGGTTGCCTGGTTGGTTGCAGGCCGGCTGGGCGGCACGAATTTCCTCCGCCGTGCGGTTGGAGCCGCCGCCGGTGAATATGAGGGATTGCACGAAGCGGATGCTGTCCGCCGTCGCATCGGCCCCGTTGGGAAGCGATTTCCCTTCGATCTGATACAGCCGACCACTGTGGTCGAACAGCGCAACCGCCGCGCGGCTTCCGTCTCCCTCCAGGATGCTGAGCTGACGGCCAAAGACCCGGTTGATGCGGTGAGGAATGTTGACCTTCACTTGGCCGCCTTCGGACAGCATCTTGATCGCATGATCGATGACCGCGGCCTCGGCCAAGCCGGAATCGGAGAGCTCTGCAACCGTCACGCTGAACTCGGCGTTGTCGCGGCGAACCGAATAGACATGAGCCGCGACCGTGCGATCCTCAGCGACCTCAAACGTCGTGGCTTCGATCTGAGGCGCGGCCGGGAAGCTCACCCTGAAGGAATAGTCCGGGTAGCTGTATTCCTGCCAGCCCTGCGCGGCGGCGGGACCGGCAAAGACCAACAGCACGGAGATAATCACGAACGGCCGCATGCTCGCCCTCCAGAGTTTGGATCTGCAAGCTTAATCAGGCAGACCTTACGACCGCATGAACAGCACATTACCGATCGAGCGAGAATCCGGGGATCGCGCATGAGCAAACTCTCCGGGGGAACTGCACTCACGGAAGGATCGGCCGGCTCTGCGCCCCTTGGCCCACTGCATTGGACGGCGCCGGCTGGGCCTGGCCTTTGCGAGCTCCGCCCTGTGATCGCGGCGATGGTTGCGCCCGCTCATCCGGGGCCGAGCCATTCGGATCGGCGCTCGCCACCTCGACTTTGCTGCCGTCCGTGAGACGCCCAAATCCGCTGAGCACGACGCGCTCTTGCGCCGAAACCCCGCTCGAGATGACCGCTTGGCGGTCTTCCCCCGGCTTGACGGTGACGGGACGCAAGGCGACCGTGCCGTCATCGTTGACGATATACACGAACTGACCATCGGGGCCCTCCTGCACGGCGGCGATCGGGACGACGATCGCGCCGCGCAACGTGTCGATCAGGACCCGCACGTTGACGAACTGTCCCGGCCAAAGCTGGACATTCGCATTGGGAAACTCGGCCTTGAGCTGCACGGCGCCGGTCGTCTGATCGATTTGATTGTTGAGCACGATGACCCTGCCGTCGTCGATGACGTTCGCTCCGTCGAGCGTCATGGCCTGCGCCTGCAACCGCCCGCCCGACAAGACCCTCTTGACATAAGGAAGGTCCTGCTGCGGCAGGCTGAAGAGCACCGCGACCGGCTTGATCTGCGTGATGGTCACGATGCCGGTCGTATCGGTGGCGTGGACGATGTTGCCCTCGTCGACCTGGCGGATGCCGGTCACGCCGGTAAGCGGCGCCACGATGGCCGTATAGTCGAGCACGCCTCTGGCATTGTCGATCGCCCCCTGATCGCCCTGGGTCTGTGCGACCAGCTGATCGACCAATGATCTTTGCGTGTCGACTTGCTGGGTCTGCACCGCATTGGTGGCGGCGAGCTTGATATAGCGCTGAAGGTCGAGCTTGGCGTTGGCGAGCTGAGCTTCATCTTGCGCCTTCTTCGCGACCGCCTGATCGTATTGCGCCTGATAGAGCGTAGGATCGATCTTGGCTATGACCGATCCCTGCACAACCTCCTTCCCCTCCGTGAAGTCGATCTTCATCAACTTGCCATCGACCTGGGTCCGCACGAGCACCGTATTGAAGGCTTGCACCGTGCCAACGCCGCCAAGGTAGACCGGAACGTCCGCGCTGCGTGCCGGGGCCGCGAGCACCGGAACGGCCTCACCCGGATTGGCGCCGGACCGGATACCCTGCGCGAAGGGCGGCAGGCCCCAATGCCAGAAGGCCCACGTTCCAAGGGCGACGATGCCGGCGAGCGTGCTTAATCCTCGCACTGATCTATTCATGCGCAGTCCCGCCTTCTGATAGGAAGCCAACAGGACGTGCGCTCGCCCCATGCAAACGTCGGGGCCTCTTGCGCAATCGCGGCAGCAATGGAGCGTCTTCGGCAGATCCGGCGTCAGCCGCGATCGGTGAACCAAATGCAGGGTCGCCCGGTGCGCCTCCCGGCAGCACCGGCGCAATCCGGAGCAAGCAAATCGAAACGCGCCCGCCAGTAAGCACGGATGATGGGCTCAGGTGCAGACGCCGCTCCCAGCACCGGTTCTAATCGATCTTGGCCGGCTTGGCCTTTCCAAAAAATGAAATGTAGTACATTCTGTAAATTCCAGATAACCAACGCCGCCGTCTTCTGCATACGTGGCGTAAAGGAACCATCAGCAACGCGAATGTTTGATCAAGAGCGGCAGCGCATAAGATTCATGGCCGCGGCCGGCGACGGCAGTCTAGCAATTGATGACCCAATCGATTGAGCCGTCGTCTGCAGTCTGCACGACCGGACACTCCCTGGACCCGGAGCCGGTTCGTCCGCCGGACGATTGGTCGCTGGCCGGCGCCGACTTAGCCTGGTCTTTCCGCATCTTTATCACGTCGCGTGTCATCTCGATGCACGATAGCCACTCGACATAGCCGGGCAGGAACTCACTTGGCTTAAGGCACGCCGACTTGGCAAGCGCCGGATAACTCGTCCAGTTCTTGGTGAGCTGCTCGCGCGCCTCGTTCTCGTCGTTCATGCACGTATCGAGGTCCTGGCTGTTATTCCCGGTCAAGCCGCTCAACGCACTCGAGCTCTCCCGACAGGTCTTCTGAATGTCGATTTTGGGCGGACCGCTGTCCTTCGCCAGAGCCGCGGACGCGGCGCCGAGGATAATGGCGGCAGTCAGGGCGATTTTGGCCTTGGTCATCATGGCGGCACCTCCTGTTGCCTTATTGTAGTAGGGGGCCGGCCGGCGCCAAATCAATTTTTGGTATAATCCGCCTTCGTCCGCGCCGGTGCGCTCTTGGATGCGGGGGCACGGATCTCGAACTCGCTGAAGGCCCGGTGTCGCCAAGAGATGACTGCTTCGATCTTGCGCGCTTGGTAGCCATGTCGAAGTTGCGGTATAGAGCTATGGGGCCGCCGCCGATGCGTTCGGGCGTCTCCGCTTTGCCGCAAACTCGTGCCCAGAAATAGACCGCCAGGAGGATCAGCATGGACTGGGGGCTCAATGCGAGCATTCTTCAAATCGTTGCCTCAGTCTCGTTTCTTGTCGTCGCTCTTCGATATGGGCGCAATATTGTGCGCACACACCATATCGTGTCGGGAGCGCTTGGGCTGGTGCTTACGCTCTCTGTTCTGGCCAGCTGCGCCTCTGTGGCCGAGAGGCTCGGCTGGTTTTCGATCTTGAAGACAAAAACCGTTTCGGACTGTCATTTCAGCAAGGAGGCGGTCGTCCTGGACGATCACGAATTTCGTAACTGCGTGTTCGAGGATGTAACATTCAGGTACGGCGGCGGTCAGGTATTTCTGGCGCCGGATAACAAATATGTAGGTCGCAGCACTTTCGAAATAACAGATGGCGCAGCCAACAACATCATACGGATGATGATAGGTCTCGGAATTATCGGCAACCGCCCCGAAGCCTCCATCAAGTTGGCGCCGGCCAATTAGATTCGTTGGAGGTTAGAGCCCGCCCGGGCATGCCATTCCTACATATTCTCCGCCAGCCAGTCGGCGGCGAAATCGATGCCGACCTGGCGGTTGTCCACGTGGGCGTGCTCGGCGCCGCCTTCCTCGGGCGTGAAGATCTTGATGGTCTTGCGCGCCGAGCCGACCGCGTCATAGAGCTTCTGCGCGTTCTCGCACGGCACCACGCGGTCGTTGCCGCCATGGGTGACCAGGAACGGGCAGGTGATGTTTTGGGCCACGTCCTTGAGCGAGAATTTCCTGGCGATCTCGATTGCTTGCTCGGGCGTGCCGGCATTGACCACCCACTGGAACTGGAAGTTCGATTGCGCGACCGATTTGGGATCGCTCCGGTTCTTCTCCAGGATGCGCTGCTGCCAGCCGGCCAGGTCCCAGTGCAGCGCCGAGAGCGCGATGCAAGCCGCGTAGCGCTTCTCGAAGGCGGCGATGCGCGAGGAGTAATAGCCGCCGAAGCTGTAGCCCATGATGGCGACGCGCTTGGCATCGACCTCGCTGCGGCGCGCCACATAGTCGAACGCGGCGGCACCCGGAACCTCGTAGTCGTAGCGGCTGTAGATGCCGCGCATGCGCAGGCTCTCGCCCTGGCCGGGCCCGTCCATGGCGAGCGTGTGCATGCCGCGGCGGGCGAATTCGAGCCCGGCGAAAAAGATGCTCATCTCCTTGGCATTGTCCATGCCGTTGACGATCACCACGGTCGGGGCGGGGCCGACGACCGGCGCCTTCATGAACAGAGCCGGCAGAGTCGTGTTCTCGTAGGGCACCTCGACGAACTCGATGTTGGGATGCCGCAGCCTGATGCCGGCATGATAGCAGCGATAGGCCTTGCGGCCCCATTCGCGCTTCTCGTCGCCCGGCAGGATGAAGCGCTCGGCGTTGTAGTAGTAGTTGCCGGCGCGCAGGTAGTAGTCGCCGGCGGTGTGCGGGCGGCCGGCCGCGGCCGCCGCCTCAGCCTTGCGCTCGATCTCGGCGGCAAGCGCGCCCCATTCCTCCCACCAGGCCTGCGGCTCATGCTGCCGCGGCCGCAGCCGCTCGCAGGCGCGATCCATCTCCTCGAGCGCCACCACCCCATAGGGCGCCATGCCCTTGATGATGAGGGTGGCGTTCGACCACAGGAAGTTGTCGCCAAAGTGGTCGATCCAGGGACCTCTGGCCGGCATGGAGTCTCCTTTCAACGCTGATTTCGACGGAAGCTTTCAAAGCGGATGACGCATGACGGAAAGTAAACGGCGGAGGTTGCCGTCCGCCCTTCCGAACCTTCCTGGACCGGGTGCTAATCCGCTTCGGGCTTGATGTTGGCGTCTTTAATGATCTTCGCGTAGCGGTCGAGCTCGGCCAGCATGTAGTCGTGCCATTCCTTCGGCTGCGAGGCGAGCGGCTCCATGCCTTGGGAATCGAGCTGCGCCACCACGTCGGGAGCCGCGACCGCCTTGGCGACCTCGTCGCGTAAGCGCTGGGCGATCGCGGGCGGCGTGCCGGCGGGCGCGAGAATTCCAAACCAGCCGGCGATCTCATAGTCGGGGACGCCCGACTCCATTACGGTCGGCACGTCGGGCAGGGCGGAGGAGCGCTGCGGGCTCGTCACCGCGAGCGCCGTGACGGTGCCGGCCTTGACCTGATTGGCCATCACCGGCATGGCGTCGAACATCGCGTCGATATGGCCGCCCAGGAGATCGTTCAACGCCGGTCCGGCGCCCCGGTACGGAATGGTGGCCGCGGTGATCCCGGTCTTCGACTTCAACAGCTCGGTGGCGAAATAGAGCGAGCTGCCGGTCCCGCCGCCGGCGCCGAAGCTGAGCTTTCCGGGGTTCTGCTTGGCATAGTCGATGAGGTCGCGGACGCTCTTGATCGGCAGATCCTTGCGCACGACCAGGATCAGCGGCCCGGTCGCCACCTGGGTGATCGGCGTCAGCTTGGTGAGATCGAACGGATAGTCGGGATGCAGCGGCTGCGTGATCAAGGTGCTGGTCGAGATGAAGAACAGCGTATGGCCGTCGGGCGGCGAGCCGGTGAGCTCGCGCACGGCCGGAATGAAATTGCCGCCGGCCTTGTTCTCGACCAGCACCGGGGTGTGGAGGCCTTCGCTCATCTTCTGGCCGACGATGCGCGCCATCACGTCGGTGGCGCCGCCGGCCGCAAGCCCGACCAGCATGCGGATCGGCCGGCCGGAAAAATCCTGCGCATTTGAATGAACCGGCTGGAGCGCAATCGATGTCACGCCCGCGAGCAGGATCAATGTCGCGCGCAGACCTTTCCCGAAACTCCTCATCGCGTCCTCCCTCGATTTATTCCTCAGGGAGCCATAACCACCATTTCAAGGCATTTGCCAAGCTGCCCAACGCGCCAGCGGCGCGTCCTCCAGCCTCCCCGAAGGGCACGGCAATCGCATTTGAATTTTGTTGTTTGGCACGGTGGTGCCTTTTCCCTCCCCCTGAAAGGGGGAGGGTGGCGCCGAAGGCGCCGGGTGGGGGTCTCGTCTCCCAGCAAATTCGGCGCTTGTGGCGGGACCCCCACCCGGATCGCTACGCGATCCGACCTCCCCCTTGCAGGGGGAGGTGTCCCCGAGAGCGCGGCGGTTTCATCATATGCGATTGCTCTGCCCGGAAGGGGAAGGGGAAGCGGAGGGTGCCCGGCACGTTCAAGAACGGATGGCGGTCGGGCCGCGCCTACTGAGCGGCGGCTTTGGCGCAGGCGGCGATGAGGGGATTGTTGGCGGCGTTTCGGGCGCGGCACGAGGCGGTGCGCTCGGTTGGAAACGTGGCCGCGTTTCGGGCGCTGCCGCAATAAGCGATGAGGAGCACTTCATCGTCACCGCATTGTGCCGTGCAGCTGGTCGCATCGCAATTGGCGCGCACGATCCGCAACGAGCCCGACGCCCCCGCAGGCCCGGCCGCCCCGCGCGGCCCGGCATCGCCCTTTGGGCCGGGAGGACCGGCCGGTCCCGGGTCACCCTTCTCGCCTTGCCCCGAATTTTCCGCAGCCCACCAGACTGGCCGCCAACGTGATGGCGATCAGCGCACGCAATGTCCGAGGCAGATATGCTCGCTGTTGATGAAACCGATCAAGATGCATGGCGTCCCCCCCTCGGCACAGCCGATCTCGCTTTGCTGTCAAGCAAGACTTATGCCGTTTGTTAGATGTTGTTGGCGCCCCCGCGATCGGAAAGTGTGTCGCGCGGCGCATCCCGAAGGCTGCGCATTCCGAACAATGCCGTGGATAGAATTGCCGGCTGATTGCGATTAGATTTGCGCGGGACGCAGGAGGCCGCGATGCAGCGAAAGATGCGATCGGGGACTTGGCTGGCCGTTCTGCCGATCGTGCTCGCTCTGGCGGCCGCGCTGCCGGCGGCGCGGGCGCAGGACGCGGAGCGGGCCTTCTTCAACGGCAAGACCGTCCGGATGGTGGTGGGCTTCGGGCCGGGCGGCGGCTACGACGCCTATGCGCGCATGCTCGCGCCCCACCTCTCCAAGGCATTGGGGGCGAGCGTGGTGGTCGAGAACCAGCCGGGTGCCGGTGGTCTGGTGGCGCTCAACCGCATCAATACGGCGGCGCCCGACGGGCTCACCATGATGATCGTCAACGGCACCGGCGCCGCCCTGTCGCAGCTTGCCGAGCAGGCCGCCGCGCGTTTCGACCTCGGCCAGTTCGGCTATCTGGGCACCGTCAGCGCTTCTCCCTGGATCTGGCTGGTGGGACCCAACTCCGCGATCAAGACGCCGCAGGACGCCATGAAGCTCGGCAAGAAGATGAATTGGGCCGCGAGCGGCCCGGCCGACGGCATGTCCGACGGCGCCGCCTTCACCTGCGAAGCGCTCAGGCTCGATTGCCACGTGGTGCTCGGCTATGCGGGCAGCAACCAGGCCGCCTTGGCGGTCACCCAGGGCGAGATGGACGCGATCTACATCTCCGACACGTCGGCCAACAATTACGTGGCGAGCGGGCAGCAGCATGCGGTGGCCGCGATGGGCCGGGCGAAGTCTCGCTTCTTTCCGGACCTGCCGACCATCTTCGAAGCGCTCAAGCTGACGCCCGATCAGCAATGGCTGTTTGATTTCCGCGGCAAGCTCGAGGATCTCGGCCGCATCCTGCTGGTGCCCCCGAACCTCCCGGCGGGGCGGCTTGTCGCCCTGCAGGCCGCGGTCAGGGAGACCCTCACCGATCCGGCGCTGATCGCGGAGGGCGAGAAAAGCCAGCGCTATATCGACTACCTGGACGTGACCGCGACCCGCCAGAACGCGCAGGATGTGGTCACCAATATCAGCGCGGAGCAGAGAAGGCGGGTGCAGGATATTCTCGCCAAGGCGCGCTAGTGATGTGACGTGACGCTTGCTTGGCAATTCGCCGGACTTGTCCCGGCGTTGAGGGCGTTCACGCGCGTCTTCGACGCGCCATGGGGCCGGGACCGTTACAAGCTCAAAGTTTCGGACGGTCCCGGCTCAAGGCCGGGACAAGTAAGCCGGCACCGGCATAACGCCGCGGGTGCCGCTTACGGGCCGCCACGATCTGGCCACAATACATTGACTTTGCTAAGGTTTCGGCATCGGATCGAAACCAATGCACGACTTGGCCGGGTCTCGGTGGGTCGGTCGCCGGTGGATCGGTCGATATGGCCGGCTGGTTTTTCTGGACATATGCTGGCGCGGGCCTGATTCTACGGCTGCGACGACGGCTGCAAGGATGCCGGGCGCCGGCGATCCAAGGGACGGCCCGATCGCGCTTTTGGCCCACTGATCCAGGATTGGATCGGATGATCGGATCGAAGCGATCGGGCTCCGGCCACAAGGTTCGCAAGCCCCGGCAGATCGGCATGTCACGCCTTGAGCCGAGCATATTGAGAAGCTCGGGTTGGGCGATTAAGTCGCGTTGAGTAACGGTGTGGCGGAGTGGAGGCCGAGCTCGGCCAGTGGAAAGATGGAATCAAGACCGAAGTCAGCGCTCAGTCGCCTCGTGAATGGCCTGAAGCGGGAGCAGCACGATTATCGCGTGTCGCTGGACGTCTTCCCGGTCCTGAACACCGACAAGCTCGCCGGCGATCTGGGGCTCGCCAAGGCCGGGGCCGAACGCGGCGCCCGCGAGGAGCCGGCTTCGGAATCGCTCGCCCTGGACGACATCGAGAACGCGATCGTCGAGCGCGTGGAGGCGGAGAAGAACGCGGCGCACGGCACGCTGCTGGACGAGGTCCGCACCTACAAGGAACGGCTGACGGGTCTCGATTTCGAGGGCCGCTTCAGCACCATCCGGCAAGCCGCGCCCGCCGCCGTGAGCGAGTTTCGCGCCGAGGCGGCCCAAGGCCGGGACGAATTGCACAGCCTGCGCCGGCATCTTGGCGACCTCGAGCTCGAGCGCGACGAATTCCGGCGCCGTCACAACCTCAAGCGAGCCGCGCACTGGGCATCGGGCGGAAACCTGACCGTCAAGGTCGGGGTCCTGCTCGTCCTGTTCGTGTTCGAGGTGTTCCTCAACGGCTTCTTTCTCGCCAAGGGCAGCGAGCTCGGCTATCTGGGCGGCGCCGCCGAGGCCTTCACGTTCGCGCTGCTCAATATCGGCGTGAGCTTTCTCATCGCCGTCGTCGGGGTGCGCGAGCTCAACCACCGCAATCCGTTGCGCAAGCTGTTCGGGTTTTTCGCCCTGCTTTGCTATCTGTTCCTGCTGGTCGCGATCAACCTCTCGCTCGCGCATTATCGCGAGGTTTCCGCCGAGCTGATCACCGACGCCGGGCGCGAGGTGCTGCTTCGTCTCAAGACGATGCCGCTCGCGCTCACGGACTTCAAATCCTGGCTCCTGTTCGGCCTCGGCGTCCTGTGCTCGCTGATCGCGTTCGCCGATTCCTTCCTCATCTTCGATCCGTATCCCGGCTATGCGAGCCTGGAGAAGCGCCGCGGCGAGGCCCATGCTGCCTATATCAGGCGGAAGAACGACCTGATCGAGCGGCTGCTCGAGATTCGCGATGACGCGATCGAGATCCTCGAGGAGGCCAACCGCGACCTGGCGCTGCGGCGCTCCGAGCACGATTCCATTCTGGAGAGCCGGGCCCGCATGGTTCGCCTGTTCGCGGCCCACCAGTCGCATCTGGAGCGGGCGGTGAACGTCCTGCTCTCGGTCTACCGGGAAGCCAACAAGGGGCTGCGCAAGACGCCGCCGCCGCGCCGGTTCTCGGCCCCCTACGCGCTCGAGAAGCTGCCGATCGAGCAGGACTGGTTGGAGACCTCGGCGCGCGAGGACCTGCGGCGCTCGATCGCGGAATCGCAGGGCGTCCTGGTCGGGCAGATCGAGGCCATTCACGCCGAGTTCGAACGCGCCTTCGCGAGCTACCGCGAGATTGACAATTTTGTCGAGGAGAAGACCGTTGTCACGGCGAACGCCAAGGCGGCGTAACAGCAATCCGGGCGAGTGGCGCAAGCACCTGCTCGGAGGCGCGCTGGCGGTGCTGGCGCTGGGCATGCTGGCGGCCGGCGCCTATGTGTACGCCACCGTGGCGCGGCCGCCGACGCTCGACCAGGCCTCGCTGTGCCCGGTGGACGGGCCGCACGCGGTCGCGGTGGTCCTGCTCAATTCCACCGACGAGATCCCGGACATCGCCAAGGAGGAGATCAGGACCGCCCTGGCCGACATGGCGGAGACGCTGCCCGCCTACGAGCTCCTGGAGATCAGGTTGCTCGACCCCAAAACGCCCGGCGGCAGATCGATCTTCGCCAAGTGCAATCCGGGCGACGGCAGCGGGCTCAGCGAGTACACCGCCAATCCGCGGCTGGCGCGGCAGCGCTGGCTCGACGGCTTCCGCCAGCCGCTCGATGAGGCGCTGGACGCCGGATTCCAGCCGTTGCCGGGCAAGACCTCGCCGATCATGGAGACCATCCAGCGGATCGCGATCGAGCGCTTCAGCGGTCGCGCCGTCGAGAGGGTCCCCAAATCGCTGGTCGTCGTCTCCGACATGCTGCAGCACGGGGCCGATTATTCGCAATACAAGGGCGATCTCTCGTTCGCGCGCTTCAAGAGCTCGCCCGCCTACAAGAAGGTGCAGACCGACCTGCACGGCGCCGACGTGGTCATCTATTACATCCAGCGGCAGACCGGCAGGCCGATCAACTCGGCCGACCACATCCACTTCTGGGCGGACTGGATCCACGACAACAATGGCCGGCTGAAGCAGGCGACCAAGCTGCAGGGGGTGGGCTGAAGTGGCGCGGAACCATTCCGACAGCGGGCCGCTGAATGCAGACGGCCGGTCGTCCGGCTCCAATGTCGTCCTGTTCATGATTTTCGTGACCGTCGGCTGCGCCTACATCGTGCTGGCGAAGCTCAAGGGGCTCGATCCGTTCTACGTCACGTTCGCGCCGGTCGGCATCATGGTCGGCTATGCGCTGCTCATCAGCCTGTCGCGCAGCTTGCGGCTGCGCGACGACCAGTCGGGCGACAATCTCTATTACATGGGGTTCCTGTTCACCCTCACGAGCCTCGGGGTCTCGCTCTATCAATTTTCCGCCACGCGCGCGGCCGAGGAGATCGTGCAGAATTTCGGCATCGCGATCGGCTCGACCATCGCCGGCATCGGGTTGCGCGTGATCTTCAATCAGATGCGCCGCGATCCGGTCGAGGTCGAGCAGCGCATGCGGCTCGAGCTCGCCGAAGCGGCGCGCCGCGTGCGGCGCGAGCTCGACTCCAGCGTCGTCGAGTTCGCCTATTTCCGGCGCAACGCCCAGCAGTCGGCGGCCAATTCCTTCGGCCTCATGACCGAGCGGTTCGACGACATCGTCGCCAAGCTGCTGGCGAGCCTGGAGGAGGTCACCGCCAAGCTCTCGGTTCCAGTCGAGGCGGCAGCGCGTCAATTGGGCGACGCGACCGGCGAGGCAACCCGCACCATGGGCGCGACGCTTGCCGCCAATGTGGGACGCCTGTCGGCCGAGACCGAAACGCTGTCGAGCCGCGTCGGGGCGATCTCGGGCGCGCTCGACGAGGTCGCCGGCAAGCTCAATTCGATGCAGACGCCCGACCGCCTGTACGAGGTCCGCCTGGAGCCGGCGATGCAGGCGCTCGCTCTTGCCGCCGACCGGATTGCCGCGCATTCCGACGCGCAGGCCAAATCGGTGACTGACGCTCTCGCCATCTCCAACATCGCCGCCGATCGATCGATCGATCTGATCAGCGCGCTGCGACAGGACTTTGAGAAGACCGCCACCGCCAACCGTGCCGCGCTCGAATGGGCGGCCGCGATGATCAAGGCGACCTCGGAGGTGCTCAGCGAGATCAAGGCGAGCCAGCAGGCTTGCACCGAGGGCCTGACCTTCATGCTGGAGAAGACCGACGAGAGCATGCAGACGTTCACCGATGTCCTGCTCAAATCGAGCGTGGAAACGGCGATCAGATCCAACCAGCTGAACGAGGTGCTGCCGGCGATCGAAGCCAGGGCGCGCGCGCTCGCCGCCGCCGCCGAGCGGATCGCGGGAATCGTCGACGACCTGCGCATGCCGCAGAAGCGGCCCGAATGGGAGAGCATCGAGTGATGTCCGATATCATCGACCGCCAGACGGCCTCCTATCGTCAGGGTCTGGTGCTCGGCCTGACCATGGCCGAGATCATGCTGCTGCTGGTGTTCTGCCTGCTGATCGCGGTCGGGGTGTCGCTCGCCAGCGAGCGCGCCAAACGCGATGATGCGCTCAATCGGTTGAAGGAGGTCGAGACCGCGGCGGCCGCGAACCAGCAGGCGATCGAGACCATCAGGAGGAACACCCAGCTGGCGGAGCTGCTGAATCGGGCCGCGAAGCTCGGCTCGCAGAGCGAGATCGACGATTTCTGGCGCAAGCTGGTCGAGAGCAACGACGCGGTCGAGAAGATGGAGCAGCAAGGCGTTCCGCTCGCGATGCTGCAGGACAGCGACTACCTCGCCAAATTGCAGCAGCTGGCGAGCGAAGGGGTCGATCCCGACAAGATCGCCAGGGCGCTGGCGGTCGTCGCGGCCATCGATTCCTGGGCTGCCGGCAAGAATCTGGGCGAGCTCGCGCCGCAGGAGATCGTGGCGCTCCTCGACAAGGGCCTAACCGCGCCCAAGCCGGTGGAGGAGGCCGAGCGCAAGCAGGGGCACAATTGGCCGCCCATCATCAACCTGAGCGAAGCCGGCGGATATTATTTCGCGACCGGCAGCGCCGAGCTGACGCCGAATTTCGCGACCGAGCTGCGCACCGTGGTGGTCGACCGCTTGCTGGAGATCGCCGATTCCTACGACGTCGACGTGATCGAAGTGATCGGGCACACCGACGAGCAACCGGTCAACAGCCGCGCTTCGAACCTCGATCGGACGCTGTCGACGGTGACCTCCGGGACGAGCGGCGCAGGCGTCCTGCAATGGGCCGACAATGCGGGCCTTGGCCTGGCGCGCGCGCTGTCGGTGGTCGAGCGCCTGTCGGCCGATCCGCGCCTGAAGAACTTCCGCATCCTGCCGCTCTCGGCCGCCCAGCTGATCGGGACCGACGGCAGGATCACCCATTGGGACGGGCACGGCGACGTGCGCGAGCGCCGGCGCATCGAGATCAGAATGCGAAAGTCCACCTGAGCGGTGGCCCGTGCGAGGGCGGCCACGAGGGCCGCCCCTACGTTCATTGCGATCGTGATCGTCGCGGCCTCAGTCCTGCTTCAGCATCTCGATAAATCCGACGCGGCTCGACAGCACGCCCGAGTACCAGATCCGCTTGGGATTGTTCGGATCGACCTCGATGCGTCGCACGTCGGTCTCCGCGGACATAAGCGGGAACTCGGTCCAGGCGCCGGTGGCCGGATCGAGCCGCGCGATCTTGTCGACATGCTGGAGCGTGGTCCAGATCAAGTGGTTCTTCATGTCCGGGTCCGCCAAATAGGCGCCCGCATCGGCGGTCGGCGGCGTGAACTCCGTCATCTGCAGCGTCTTGTAGTCGACCTTGAGCAGCTTGCCGGCGCCGTGCAGACCCACCCACAGGTTGCCGTCCCAGTCGGCGCCGAGCTTGCGCGCGACCGGATCCTTCACGGGCAGCGGGAACTCCTCGAACTTGCCGGTCTTGGGATCGATGCGCGCGATCTGGTCGACCGCGTTCTCGACCACCCAGACATTGCCGGCGCCGTCCACCGCCATGCCGTACGGATTGGCGCTCTTGTGGTTCTTGACCCCGGCCGGCACGTCGAAGATCGTGAACTTCTTGGTCGCGGGATCGAAGCGGATCACCTGGTTGGCGGCGAGCGAGGCGAGCCACACCGTGTTGTCCGGAAGCACCCGAACGGTGTTGCCGCTGGCGCTGCCGCTGCTCGTGGGCGGAAGATTGAAGACCGTGAACTCTTCGGTCTTGGGATCGAAGCTCAGCCAGCGCCGGTTGGGGCCGCCGTCCACCATCCAGAGCTCACCGTAATTGCCGCGCCGGATGCCGTTCAGGCGTACCGTCGCGGAGGCAGCGGCCGGCGGCGCGTATTCCACATAGGTCAGCGTCTGCGCATCAAGCCGGCCGATCTTGCCGCCGACCCGCTGGCTGACCCAGCCGTTGCCGTTGGCATCGACCGCCATCTCGTGCGGCTCGGCGCGCGGATTGATGAGCTCGTACTCGACCACCATGTAGTCTCTCGCTTCCGGCGGAACGAGCGTGCGCGGCAGGCGGCTCAACGGATCGGGCTTGGGCTTGGGGCCGCCGGGCGCGGGACCGAAATTGGTCGACACGTAGGTGAGCAACACCTTTTCCTCGTCATCGGTGATCGGCGTCGCCAGGGTCGAGCCCTGCGCATAAAGCTTCATGGTGTCGATGACTTGCTGCCATCGCGCCGGCGCCCCGCGCGAGCGCACGATGCGCTGCGAGTCATGGCAGAAATTGCATTTCGCCTCGATGATGGCCTTGCCGGCGCCGTCAGGCAGGTGCGGGCCGGCGCCCGTGGCCGCATCGGCCTCTTCGCCGCGATCGCCGGGCGCCCGTCCCGGCCAGGCCGGCGCAAGCGCCGGTGCGCGCGCGACCGTGAGCGAGAGATCCACGGACGCGGACTTGCCGGCCGCCACATCGATCGGGGCCGAGGGAACGCTTTGCTGCTCCCCGCCGATCGCCTGCACGACATATTTGCCGGCGGGAAGCCTGTTGTTGGTGTATTTGCCCGCCGCATGGGTGATGACCATGAAATTGAGGCGGCGGTCGGCGTTCTTCATTTGAACGAACGCGCCCTCGACCGGCGCGCCCGCCGCGTCCTTGATGACGCCCGTCAGGGTTCCGGCGTCCTGTGCCGATCCCGCGTCCGCCCCGAAGACGGACGCAACCAATGCCAACGCTGCCAACGCGGTGAAATATCGCCTGGGCTTGCCCGATTTCAGCACGACGGTCCTCCACTGGTTCAAGGTGATCGCTCCAACAACTGCACCATTCTTCGACAGCACTTGTGTCGAAGCCTCGCACGATGTTCTTTTGCTCCGATCTGTTGTCGAAGTTTTCCCTCCGTTGAGCGCCTCTCTCACGGAACGCTGGCGGCTTGCGCGGCCGCGATGGTGGCGGCGACGTCCTCGTCGAGCAGCAGCCGCTGCGCCTTGAGGTCCTCGCGCGGCGCGGGTCACCAGGCCCACATAGGCGGCGTGATCCGCATACCTTTCCTCCAGCGAAAGGCGCGGATCGCCGGCGGCGAGCCGCTCGGCCTTGGTCTTGGCGAAAGCGATTTTTTGGCCGGCGGCATCGCAGCCGTCGAGCCCGTCCGCCCGCAACGCCCAGCCCGTATAGGTCGCGACCGGCACCGCGACCTCGGGTACGCGAATGCCGGCGACGTCGTTGCCGTCGGCATCGGTCTTGGGAACGAAGCACCGGATAGGGCGTGCCGAGGAGCTTGGGCGGCAGCACCGACAACAGGCCCTTGTCGAAGTCGGGGCCGAAGTCGAACAGGTCGCCGGTATGATGCACGCCGTTGTAGACCACGCCCGGGATCTGCGGGAATCCCATGCCGGATTGCGGCGACGGCGGCGCCAGCGTGCCGTCGGCGACGCGCGGCATGCGATCCTTGGGCGGCGCCTCGCCCTCGGTCACCCAGGCGTCGAGATCGACCAGAAGCGCGCGCAACGCCGCATTGGGGCGCAGCGGACTTCTGGGCTGCGCGCAAATTCCACGGCCGTTTCCGCCCCCATGCGGGAAGCTCGAGAGCAGGTAGTAGCGCACGTTGTCGACGCCGGGCAGATCGTGGCCTTGCGCATCGGTCTGCATCATCGAGGCGGCCTTCGCCCAATATTCGTTGGATGAATTGGCCTCGAATATCTTCGGGCAGGTGTTGCTCTCCTCGCAGCGGCGCAGGCGGTAGTCGGTCTTGCCGGTGACCGTGTCGGTGAGCTTCTGGTCGGCAAACGGGAACTGATATTCGGGCGTCCAGCGCGCGATGTGCTGGCGATGGGTCCGCACCGGCTGGCCGAAGCGGTAGTTCATGAAGATCCCGCTGCCGCCGGCCTTCCAGTTCAAGATTCCGTCGAAGGCCTTGGCGGGCGCGGCGCCGGCGGCATTCTCGGTCTCGTTGAAGCCGAGCTGCACGAAATCATGCATGGTGCGGCACGGCTGCGAGGAGCAGAACGTGTAGATGAACTGAACGTCGCCGGCGAGCGGATTGGGCGTGCCCTGGTCGTCGGCCTTGGCGTTGCGCAGGAAGGTCGCGAGATCGCGGATCGCGGCGAAGCCCAGGCCCACCACGGTGGGGTCGCGCGCAATGTAGGTGAACTCGTAGAGCGCCGTCGGTCCGAACGAGCCGGGGCCGCCGAAATTGCCCGACGTCAATTTGACTGAATTGAGCTTGGCGTCGGCGTAATCCCAATCCGATGCCGGCACCGCGATCGGCGCGTCGGCGTAGTTCTTGCGCACCGTCAGGCTCGCCTTCGACTTGTCGGGGCTGGCGGCCGGATAGTTGAGCCTCTGCCGGGCCGGCGTTTGGCCCTTGTCGATGACGAACTCCTCGGTGGCCGGGCCGGTGATCGGCGAGCCGTCCGGGTTTTTCGCGATCGGCACCGTCACCGAGAACGATTTGCCGGCGGGCGGCGGGACGTCCCAGCCGCTTTCCAGAAGCACGTAGCCCTGGCGCATGAGGAAGCCGTTGCCGGCATCGCCGGAGGTATCGACGTCATTGCCGGTCGGGCTGTCGTTGAGCATCTCGAGCGCATTGGTGCGGCCGCGGTTGGTGATCTCGTAGATGAGCCGGCGGTTGCCCTTGGCACCGTCGATCGGCCGCAGGATCTGGAAATCGGTCGAATAGGTGACGGTGCCGTTCGGATTCTTGGGGGCAAGGCCGATATCGACGATGATGGCGTTGTGCCGATCGTTCGGATCGACCTCGCCGATGATTTGTCCGCTGATGCGCTCATAGGCGCCGACCGCCCCGAAGGTCTTGCCGGCGAAGGCCGGCGATTCCACCGTCTTGATCACGATCTGCGTCACCCGTGCGTTGGCGGTCTGGGCGCAGCCCATGAGGGCGATGCCGATGACGGCAAGGCCGATGGGACGAAGCGGCGCGGGCTGCTCAAGACGAGCCCCCAGCCTTGGGTGCAGGCGCATGCGTTTCCTCCTGATTTGTTCTGCTTTGCCGCGGAGGATACGCCAGTTGCGTCGGGCAGCGAAAGGGGCCTGCTTCAAGTCGTAGCCCGCATGGAGCGCTTGCGTAATGCGGGACCGCCGCTCCCGCATTGCGCTGCGCTCCATGCGGGCTACAGAGCCCGTTCGGAAGGCCGTGAATCGAGCCGCCGGCCGTGATAGTGTTCAACCTGCTTAGCGATCAAGCCATGGGAGCAACACAATGGCGGATGAGCTGAACATCAAGGTCAATGGGCGCACTTGGCCGGTTGCCTCCGACCCGGACACGCCGTTGCTGTATGTGCTTGCGAACGAGCTCGCCCTGCATGGACCGAAGTTCGGCTGCGGGCTTGCCCAATGCGGCTCGTGCTCGGTGCTGGCGGACGGCGTCGAGATCCGCTCCTGCGTGACGCCGGTCGCGGCCGTCGTCGGCAAGTCGGTGACGACGCTCGAAGGCTTGGCGGCCTGGCATGCGGAGCAGAGGAAGCTCGCGCCAGCGCCGGCGCTGCATCCGCTGCAGCAGGCCTTCATCGACGAGCAGGCGCCCCACTGCGGCTACTGCATCAACGGAATGATCGTGAAGGCATCCGAGCTCCTGGCGCAGAATCCGCGCCCCACCGATACGCAGATCAGGCAGCACATGAACGGGCATCTGTGCCGCTGCGGAACCTATCCGCGGGTCATGAAGGCGATCAAGCTCGCGTCCCGCGTCATGGCAGGAGAGACGCCATGACCGACATGCGCACCGACATCCCCATTGGCTCCACAGTCTCGCGCCGCGGTCTTCTCAAGAGCGGCGGTGCGCTCATCGTCGGCTTCTGCCTCGCGCCGGCCGGGGGCACCGCGCGCGCGGCGGCCGCCGACTCGCCCGATCCCGACCTGATCGATACCTGGATCGAGATCCACGCCGACAACACCGCCACCATCATTTTCGGAAAATGCGAGCTCGGCCAGGGCAACACCACCGGCATGTTGCAGATCGCCGGCGAGGAGCTCGATCTCGACATCGGCCAGCTCTCGGCCGTGCGGCTCGACACCCACGTGACGCCCGACCAGGGCGCCACCAGATCGAGCTCGTCGATCGAGCGCGGCGGACCGCAGCTGCGCGCCGCGGCCGCGGAGGCCCGGCAGGTCCTGCTGTGGCTCGCCGTCGGCGCGGCTCGAGCGCGCCGGTCGCCGACCTGACGGTCGCGAAGGGCGTCGTCTCGGTCGACGGCGATACCAGCCGTGTCGGTGCGCTACGGCGAGCTTCTCGGCGACAAGCCGTTCAATCTCAAGTTCACCGGCACGGCGCCGCGCAAGCCGGTCAGCCAATACAAGCTCGTCGGCACGCGCGTGCCGCGGCTCGATCTGCCCGACAAGGTCAGCGCCAAATACACCCACATGCAGCACGTGCGCGTGCGCCGACATGCTGCACGGTCGGATCGTGCGGCCGCGCGGGCAGGGCGCCTACGGCACCGGCGCCAAGCTGCTGAGCATCGACGAGAGCTCGATCGCAACATTCCCGGCGCGCGCGTCGTGCGCAAGGGCGATTTCGTCGGCGTCGTCGCCGAGCGCGAATGGGATGCCGTCAAGGCCGCCCAGCAGCTCAAGGTCGACCTGGCAGGCGGACACCTCGCTGCCGGGCAATGCCAAGCTGCACGCGGTGATGCGCGCGGCGAAGACGACCGACACCATGGTGGTCGACAACGGCGACCTGGCGAAGCGGCTTTGCGGCCGCCGCCCATGTGGCGTCGGCGACCTACCACTGCCCTATCAGGCGCATCTGCCGTTCGGCCCCAATTGCGCGCTCGCCGATGTCGGCCGCCGACGGCGCCGCTGGTGATGTCCTCGACGCAGGACGTCTACAATTCGCGCGCGATGCTCGGCCGAGACGCTCGGCCTGCCGGCTCGAGAAGGTGCGGGTCCAGTACTACGAAGGCTCCGGCACCTTCGGCCACAGCTGCTACGAGGACGCCGCGCAGGCCGCCGCCATCATGTCGCAGCTGGCCGGCCAGCCGGTGCGCGTGCAATTCATGCGCTGGGACGAGCACGGCTGGGACAATTTCGGCCCGGCCCATCTCGCCGAGGTGCGCGCCGCCATCGATGCCGACGGCAAGATCGTGGCCTACGACTATCACGGCTGGCAGCACGGCTGGCACGTCGACGAGACGTCGCACGAATTGGCGCTGCGGACGCCGCCCAAGGAGCGCACCGCCGGCTCCATCTCGATCATCGTCAACCGCATGAGCACCGGCGCGATGTACGCGATCCCCAACCGGCGCGTCGTCAGCCACGCCGTGCCGATGCTCGGGCTTGCTCAAGGGCGCGTCGCTGCGCTCGCCGATGGACATGCACTACTCGTTCGCCTCCGAGCAGACCATCGACGAGCTCGCCCATGCGGCCAAGATCGATCCGCTCGAATTCCGCCGCCGCAACATCGGCGAGCGAGCGCTGGCTCGGCGTGCTCAACGCCGCCGCGGCCGCGGCCGGCTGGACGCCGCGGCTCGCGGCCTCGCAGCTGTCCGACGCCGAGGTGGTGACCGGCCGCGGCATCGGCATCGGCACCCACCATGTCTCGTTCGGCGCCGCGGTCGCCGAGATCGAGGTCAACAAGCGCACCGGCGACATCGTCGCCAAGCACCTCTACGGCGCGCTCGACGCCGGCCTCGCGGTCAATCCGGCGCTGGTCGAGAACCAGATCATCGGCATGATGGTGCAGGCGACGAGCCGGATGCTGAAGGAGGAGGTCACGTTCGCCAACAGCAACGTCACCAGCCTCGACTGGGTGAGCTATCCGGTGCTGCGCTTCGCCGAGCATCCCGAACGTGCACGCCGGTCGTGGTCCAGCGGCTCGACGAGCCCTCGACCGGCGCCGGCGAGGAGGTGATGGGCGCCGCCGGGCGCCGCCATCGCCAACGCCTTCTTCGACGCCACCGGCGTGCGGCTGCGGCAATATCCGATGACGCCGGAGCGCGTCCTGGCGGCGCTGGCAACGGCCAAGACGTGACGGGGAGGTGAATCAGGCCTTGCCTCCCCAACGGTGATCGTTGAGCATGGTCGTTGCGCGGAAACGCGATCGAGCCCCAAAAACGTGCTCCGCCGGGGAGGAAATGGATGGTGAGACGATCATTCGCGCGCGGAGCTCTTGCGGCGGGCCTTGCGGTGCTTCTGCTGGCTTCGAGCCACTTCGATCAAGCCGGCGCGGCCGAGATCAAGGTCCTGACCACGACCAATCTGCTGCCGATTCTCGAAGGCCTCGCCGGCCCGTTCCAGAGCGCGACCGGTCACACGCTCAAGATCGATCACGCCGGCGCCGCGCCGGTTACGCGCCGGATCCAGGACGGCGAGCTCGCCGACGTGGTGGCGCACAGCCAGGCCGCGATCGCGGATCTGCAACAACAAGGCAAGATCAGGCCGGGCAGCGTCATCGACGCGGCGCGCTCCTCCGTCGGTGTCGCGGTGCGTGCCGGGGCGCCCAAGCCCGACATCGGCTCCGACGATGATTTCAAGCGCGCCCTGCTGGCGGCGGCTTCGATCGCCTATCCGGATCCGGCGGGCGGCAGCCTCGGCGGCATCTATCTGGCGCGCTATCTCGATCAGCAGGGGCTGACGGACGTGCTCAAGCCCCGGATCAAGCTGACCGGCCCGGCCACCGCGACCGGCGAGCTGGTCGCCAGCGGCGCCGCGCAGCTCGGCATCAACCAGATCGACGGCCTCAAGCCGGTCACCGGCATCGAGCTGGTGTTTCCGTTGCCGCCCGCGCTCACGGGCAGGATCGTGATGTCGGCGGGCGTGGCCGCGAATGCGCGCGAGCCCGCGGCTGCCGCGGCATTCCTCAAGTTCCTGTCGTCGCCCGCGGCCGCGCCGGTGATCGTGGCGCACGGCATGGAGCCGGGCTAAGCTTCGGCCGACGCTTCGCGTTCGACAAAGTGGTGCCGGATCGCCACGAACAAGCCACCAGGGAGCACGCAACATGGGCATCAATCGCCGTCGCCTCGTCTGCAAAGCCGTGCTTCTGAGCACGGTCGTGATCGCCGCGTGGCCGGCCTTGGCGGCCGACGTGACGTCGGACCGGCTGATCAATGCGGACAAGGAGCCGCAGAACTGGCTGATGAACCACCGCACCTATGACGGCCAGCGTTTCTCGCCGCTCGACCAGATCAACAAGACAACGTCAAGAACCTCAAGCTCGCCTATGCGGTCGCGCTCGGCGGCACCGGCGGTCAACGAGAACCTCGAGGCGACGCCGCTGGTCGAGGACGGCTTCATGTACATGGTCGATCTGTGGGGCATCGTCTACAAGATCGACGTGCGCTCGGGCAATGCCGGCCGCATCGTCTGGCGCATGAATCCCAAGCAGGAGAAGGCGCCGATCGCCAATCGCGGCGTCGCGCTGTGGGGAAGTTACGTGATCTCCGGCGCCAGCTATCCGCCGCGCATCATCGCCACCGACAAGGACACCGGCAAGGTCGTCTGGGAGACCAACCTCTCGACCGATCAGCCCGAGGTGCAGATCACCGCCGCGCCGCTCGCCGTCAAGGACAAGATCATCGTCGGCGCGGCCGGCGGCGACCGCGGCGTGCGCGATTTCATCGGCGGCGCTCGATGCCGCGACCGGCAAGCTGCTGTGGCGCAAATACACCATTCCGGCGCCCGGCGAGCCCGGCAGCGAGACCTGGAAGGACAAGAACAATGCCTGGCAGACCGGCGGCGCGGCGGTGTGGGTCACCGGCACCTACGACGTCGGACACCAACCAGACGATCTGGGGCACCGGCAACCCGGTGCCGATGATCGATCCGCGGGTGCGGCCCGGCGACAATCTCTACACCAACAGCGCCATCTCCTGGGATCCGGCGAGACCGGCCAGATGAACTGGTACTTCCAGTACACGCCCGGCGACATGTGGGATTTCGACGAGGTCGGCACCCACATCCTGATCGACGCGCGACGATCGACGGGCAGCCGCGCAAGCTCATCACGCATTCGGGCCGCAACGGCTTCGTCTACACCATGGACCGCAACAACGGCCAGATCGTCATGGCCAAGCCCTATGGAGAACATCAACTGGACCAAGGGCATCGACCAGAAGACCGGCAAGCCGGTCGACTACGATCCGAGCCAAGGACATCCAGACCTATTCGGGCGTTGCCAATCAGACCCCGGAAAACCCGATCAAGAAGGTCTGTCCGAACCGACCGGCGGCAACAACTACTGGCCGTCGTCCTACAGCCCGCGCACCAAGCTGCTCTACATCCCGGCGCTGACCGCCTGCGACGACGTCGACCATCGACAAGGACTTGGCCAAGAAGCGAACAGGGCTGGTACGCCCGCAGGCGGCGCCTACAAGACCGACGAGCGCTACGAGAGCGATCTGACCGCCGTCGATCCGATGACCGGCGAGATCAAGAAGAACCTGCACCTGCCCTATCCCAACTATAGCGGCACGCTCGCGACCGCCGGCGGGCTCGTCTTCCTCGGGCTCGCTCGACGGCACGGTCGCGGCCTATGACGACACCACCCTCGAGGAGTTGTGGAAGGTCAATGTCGGCTCCGGCTTCTCCGCCCCGCCGATGACCTTCGCGGTCAACGGCAAGCAATATATGGCGATCGCGGCCGGTCCGAGCAGCGCCGCCCGCAGCCAAGCTCGTCAACACGCCGGAGCTCAAGGAGCAGCGCAACGCCACCGTGCTGTACGTGTTCTCGCTGTGATGGGGTCTGAGCAGAGGGTGCCGGTGCGCCGGCCCCCCTACGGGGGGCCGGTCGATCTGCCGTGCAGCCTCGATAGCCAAGCCCGATCTCATTCTTTGACATTCTTCGGGCGCTGGAAACTGCTCAACGGCTTGCTACGGAAGTATTGCGGGGTCGGATGAAGCTCGATGATCTGATTGCCGAGGGCGAGTCGCTCGCGCGGCCCTGTTTCGTGCTGACCGGGTCACCGTCTGCTCGGCTTGGTGGCTATTGGGGCGGCGAGCGCCGCGACATGCCCAATGCGCTCCCGCCGGAAGCGAAGGCCCTCAAGAGCCTCCGGCATATCATTACAATCGATAAATCACTGCTCGCAGAGCTCAACTTGCCGAGCGGCGCCGCTTGACCTATTCGGAGCAACCTATCTCGACGAAGAGGAGAGTTATCGTGTCGAGCGCAAGCGGTCGCCGCAGTTCGAGGAAATTTTCTGCACTGGTGAGCCGCTTTATGCTGTGCGGGCGGAATCGTTTCCTCCCATTGAGGCGGTTTGTCTCTACGGCGGCGCAAAGTCGTAGAATGGCTGCGAGGCCTGGGTCTTGAGCGCCATCAATATTCCGGCGTATATCATTTGCCGATTGTACGGGAATATATGTATGAATTTACCGACCGCGCGCCTCTCTATTCGGGCAAGGTGGACGCTAGTGTGGGCGGCTGGCACATGATGTGGCCGGAGGACGATTTTTTCATGCCGTTGGAAATGCGCGTGGTTCTCACGACGATGCGCAACTCGGAACCATTTTTCACGGTCTGGGTCACCGCTGGTGCGATCAACAACTATAGCGTTAGAACTCATATTACGTGAATTGGTGATTTGCGAGTTCAGGCAGCATCCGGGACGTAGTGCAGGACGAGCAGCTCCTCGGGAGGGCAGGGCACCACCGCGTATGCACGACCGTCGTCATCGCTGAATTCCACAAGTAAAGTTCTGCCGTCCAGCTGCTCGACGACGGTACCGACCTGCCCTCGTGCAGAACTCTCTGAAGGGAGGTCAGTGGGCAGGGCCACCACGTCCAAAAACGGGCGGTCCTTCGTTTTTTGCTTCCATCACAGCACCCAACAAGTGACGAACGACGGCACGTACTCGCCGGTCCGCATGATCCAGATCGTTCCTAATCTCAAGCCTTGCGGGCTGCAAAGGGGTTCAGCGTTCTCACGCCGAGGCGGTCGAAGTCGCGGACGCTGCGGGTCGCCGACCGTCAAGTTGTGCACGACGGCGGTTGCCGCGATCCTCGCATTCTCGATGAGATCGTCGGGGCGTCGATGCATGAGGCGGGCCAAGGCGCGGAAAGCGCCGGCGTCCATCGGCAGGACGTTGTAGGTCTGGGCGATTTCCTCAGCCAAGCTTCGATCTCCGCCGCCTTGGCGGGATCCTGCTCGCGAGTCATCTCGATTCCGGCCTGCAGCTCGCCGATCGTGACGGCCGACAGGTGCAGGTCCGCATCCGATATCTCACGCAACCAAGCCAGTAATGCGCCATGCGGGCGCGGTCGCCGCAGCTCCGAGACGACGTTGGTATCGAGCAGATACACGAGCTCACACGATACGCGCTCGGCGTCCGCCGCCGACGCTTGCCGCGGCCGGCAATTGCAGCTCCGCCCGCGGCTTGTCGGCGAGCAGCAGTTCTTTCAGCGTCGGGCGGGCAGATCGCTGCAAGCGTCGCCAATCCTCCACCGGCACCAGAACGGCGGCTTCGGCGCCGCGCTTGGTGACGACCTGCGGGCCCTCGCGCAGGCAGGTGTCCAACAGCTCGCTGAAGCGCGCCTTGGCATCCTGAACGGCCCAGACCTTCAAGAAATCCTCCATCGCTTCTGACTAGTCATAAGGAGGCCGGTGCGCCGGCTCCCTGACGGA
>CAVRXO010000011.1:0-64085 GCA_963725185.1 uncultured Alphaproteobacteria bacterium | reverse complement strand
AAGTCGTCCGTGAAGAACGTTTCTGCGCACGTGGCTAAGCGAGTTGGGGCGCCAAGATGCGGCGAGCGATGATCAGCCACAGGGCACGCAGAAGCCATTGGAACCAGCGGCGGAGTAGGCTGAAGTTGTAACCGGCGGCGGCCAGCACGGCGTTGATGCGGTCGCCGTCGCGACCCTTGAGGTGGTTGCGACCCTTGAGGTGGTTGCGACCCATGCGGTGGTCGTCCTTGAGATGGCCGATCACGGGCTCGACGGCAGCTCGGCGGCGCATTTCGCGGCGGATCGCCTTGGTGACACGCCGGACCTGGCCGGTGATCCAGACCTTGAACCGATCCGGGTGGCTGTGACCGCGATAGCCCTTGTCGCCGTGGATGCGGCGGACCTCAACACCCGTGAGCTTTTCGAGGTCGGCGATGACCGGGCCGAGTGTGTGGCCGTCATAGGGGTTGCCATGCAGCGCCTTGGCGTGCAGCACGAACTGTCCGCCCCTGGGTGCGGTGACCGGGGTGGCAATCGAGACCTTGCAACCGAATTCGTACGGAGCCCGTGCCTTGCCGCGGCCGATGCACTCCACTTCGGGCGCGTGCAACGAATAGACCTTCGGGCCGCGCTGACGCTGCTCTTGATGGCGAACACGCAGCGCGAGATCGAGCAGCGGGCCGAAGCGGTCTTCGAGCACCGTGTCGCCCTCGATCTTGCGGCGAATGTCACGGATGATGCGGCCGAGCCGCGTGCGCAGGAACTTGAGTTCCCGCCGGGCGCGCTTGAACTGATGCGCATGCGTATAGCGCCCGATCATGATGGCGGCGCGCTTGGCCACCCTGCGATAGCTCTGGCGCAGATCGACCCCCTCGCGTTTGGCCAGATCGACCAGCTTCTCGATGGCACGGTGGATGAGCCGGGCATCGGTCGGATGCGCGATCGCCTTCTCCTGCACGGTGGTGTCCACCACGACCCGCTCGAGATCCTTGGTCTCGATCGCCCCGGTCCGATGGGCCACCGAAAGGCTTTCCTGCAACAGCGCGACGAGTTGCTCCTCGCCCAGCCGCTGGCGCCAGCGGGTCAGCGACGAGCGATCGAACGGCAGCTCGTGCCGGAAGACCACTTCGCCGCAGAAATACTGGAAATACGGGTTCTCGACCCACCGGTCGCACAACGCCTCGTCGGACAGATTGTGCATGTGCTTGAGGATGAACAGCCCGGCCACCAGCCGCGTCGGCAGCGGCGGTTGCCCCGGCCCGACGCGACAGACCGAACGAAAACGCCCGGCCAGAAAACCCCAATCGATCTCCTCCGCCAGCCGCACCAGCGGATGGCGAAGATTGATGATCTCCGCCAAGGGCGGCCGAAACAGGTCATCCTGACGCTCGTCGCGCGGTTGGCTCATCCTTCCCCCCACAGCGAATCTCGTTCGGGAAGGAATCACGAACCGCCCAAATCGGGAATCCCAAAACGCAAGAAAACCGGGCACCACACCCCGCTTTCTTGCAAAATCGATTACTTGCTCAAATCAATTCATCGCGACCAATCAATGGCTTCCGAATACTTCACGGACGACGAGGGAGTGAAACGCTGTGCCCACCTCACCGTGCCCAATTACACCGGGGCAGCCCGCGTCAGAGCAAGCAAAGTGATCCAGCCTCACTTCGCCAGATAGAAATATCCGACCCGGTCGTTGGCGGGCGAGCCGTACCAGAACCTTCCCTTCGCATCGAGCGTGAACTCGCGCATGGTATTCTCCGCGTGCGGGATCGGGAATTCGGTGACCTGGCCGGTGGCGGGATCGAGCCGGCCGATCACGTCCATCCACTCGGAGGAGTACCAGACCTTGTGGTCGGCATCGACGCCGAGCGCGTAGGGCGTCGGCTTCTGCGCCCGGCAGCGTGAACTCCTTGAAGCGCTCGGTCTTGGGATCGAATTCGCCGATCTTGCCGCCCTGGAACTCGGCAAACCAGACCATGCCGTCCTTGATCGACCTGGATGCGGCGCGGAAATCCGGTCGCGGTCGGCGGCTGATACTTGGTCACCTGACAGGGTCTTGGCATCGACCTTGCCGATGCGCCCGTCCTTGCGCAGCTCGGCGAACCAGACATTGTCGTCCTGGTCCAAGGCGATGCCGTAGGCGTTGGGCACGTCGGCGATGTGGGTGAAGGTCTCGGTCTTGGGATCGAAGCGGGTGAGGCCTCCGGTCGACCAAACCTGCCCGTCGGGTCCGACGCGCGCCGTGTGCTTGCCGCCAGTCGTCCTGATACTCGGTGATCTTCTGGGTCGCCGGGATCCCATTTGCCGAGCTTGTTGGAGCCCTGCTCGGTCAGCCAGACCGCTGCCGTCCGGCGCCGGCACCGCCGAATGGATCGCGGCGGTGCCGAGATTGGGCACCGGGTATTCGGTCACCACGCCGGTCGTCGGGATCGAGCTCGGCCGATCTTGTTGGCGCGCCCGTAATAGGGAATCCAGAACTTGCCGTTCTGGTCCGGGTAGCGCACTCCAGGGCATCCGGCTCGGACCGGGCATCTCGTATTCCACATAGACGATCTTGAGCGCATCGTCGCTGAACTGGTGCACAGTCTCCTTGTAGCCCGGCAGGCTCGGCCGGCGAGCTCGGCATCGTGGAGTCCTCGCCGAACGCATAGTTGAGGAAGTAGACGACATCGTCGGCCTTCTGGTCGGTGAATTGCAGCTGCGGCCGGTTGATGAAGAAGCCCATGGCATCGCGCATATAGGCGACGCGATCGCGCCAGCCGTCGGCATCCCGCTTGACCGCCGCCATGCGGAATTCGAAGCCGTGGCAGGCCGTGCAATGGGTGAAGAACAGCTCCTTGCCGCGCACATCCGGCAACAGCTTGGCGCCTTGGACATAGGAGATATCGCTCCAGCGCACCAAACCCGGCTGCAGGCCGAAATCGTAGGAAGCGCTCTGGTCGGCCGTGAGCTTGATCCCGGTCTTGGGATCGCTCTTGTAGCCGGGCGCGCGGATCGCCAGCCGATAATCGCCGGCTGTCAGGTGCGGCACCTGATAATGGCCCTGGGTGTCGGACAAGACGCTCACGGTGATCTTGGTCGTCGCGTTGCGGGCTTGCACGAAGGCGCCGCGGAACGGAGCACCGTCCGGCCCGGTGACCGTGCCGGTGATGGTGGCAGCATCCGCGCCGGCTGCCGACAGGGCGGCGAAGGAGGTGGTGACAAGACAGAGAGCTCGAAGAGAGGGGAATGACCGCATGGCGCTTCCTCGTGTTTGGCTTTGTTCGACGGTTGCGGGCGTGAGTGGGTGGATTCGGCTCCGACCGCGCTCGCAAGTCAAGATGGTGCAACCATGCTGTGGCCCCTCGCATGCCGGAGGGTCCGGGCGCGGCCGCATTGACACCCCCGCTTGCCGCCCTAATATCAAGGGAGTTCCGAGGGGAGCTCCGGAAGGGAGCTGAGAGACCGTCTCGCCTTCGCGCACGAAGGCTCTGCGGGGACCCTTTGAACCTGATCCGGGTCATGCCGGCGAAGGGACAGGACATATTCTCGTGCCAAACTCGCTCTTCCTTGCCAGGCCCATCGGACCGATCGCGCTGATCGCCGGCGCGGCCACGCTGGGCAATCGCAAGGACCTCGACGCTTCGGATATGTGCGCTGACCCGCCCAGGCGGGCCCAAAGGAGATTAAGTCGATGAACATCCACGATCCCAACATCGCCACCCCGAAGGTCACGACCGGAGCGATCGCCGGCTCGCGCAAGGTCTATGCGCGGCCCGATGCGGCGCCCGACCTGCGGGTGCCGCTGCGCGAGATCACGCTGACCGACGCGCCGCGCGACCGCCGGTGCCGGTCTACGATCCTTCCGGCCCCTATACGGATCCCGATGTCACTATCGACGTCGAGCAGGGGCTTGCCCGCACCCGCATCGAATGGGTGCGCGAGCGCGGCGGCGTCGAGGAATATGAAGGCCGCCCGATCCAGCCGGTCGACAACGGCAACGTCACCGGCAAGCATCTCGCCCGCAACTTCCCCAACACGCACCGGCCATTGCGGGCGCTCGACGGCCAGCCCGTGACCCAACTCGAATGGGCGCGCGCCGGCGTCATCACCAAGGAGATGATCTACGTCGCCGAGCGCGAGAATCTCGGCCGCAAGCAGATGCTCGATTGCGCCGCAGGCCGCGCCTGCCGACGGCGAGAGCTTCGGTGCTTCGGTGCCGCTCTTCGTCACGCCGGAATTCGTGCGCAGCGAGGTCGCGCGCGGACGCGCCATCATTCCGTCCAACATCAATCACGCCGAGCTCGAGCCGATGATGATCGGCCGCAACTTCCTGACCAAGATCAACGCCAATATCGGCAACTCGGCGGTGACCTCCTCGGTCGAGGAGGAGGTCGAGAAGATGGTGTGGTCGATCCGCTGGGGCGCCGACACCGTGATGGACCTCTCCACCGGCCGCAACATCCACAACACCCGCGAATGGATCATCCGCAATTCGCCGGTGCCGATCGGCACGGTGCCGATCTACCAGGCGCTGGAGAAGGTCGACGGCGATCCGGTCAAGCTCGACTGGGAATGCTACAAGGACACGCTGATCGAGCAATGCGAGCAGGGCGTCGATTATTTCACCATCCATGCCGGCGTGCGGCTCGCCTACATCCATCTCACCGCCAACCGCGTCACCGGCATCGTGTCGCGCGGCGGCTCGATCATGGCGAAGTGGTGCCTGGCGCACCACAAGGAGAGCTTCCTCTACGAGCGCTTCGACGAGATCTGCGACCTGATGCGCAAATACGACGTGTCGTTCTCGCTCGGCGACGGCCTGCGGCCGGGCTCGATCCGCGACGCCAACGACCGCGCCCAGTTCGCCGAGCTCGAGACGCTTGGGCGAGCTGACCAAGGTGGCCTGGGCCAAGGGCTGCCAGGTGATGATCGAGGGCCCCGGCCACGTGCCGCTGCACAAGATCAAGATCAATGTCGAGAAGCAGCTCAAGGAATGCGGCGAGGCGCCGTTCTACACGCTTGGGCCGCTGGTGACCGACATCGCGCCGGCCTACGACCACATCACCTCGGCGATCGGCGCCGCCATGATCGGCTGGTTCGGCACCGCCATGCTCTGCTACGTGACCCCCAAGGAGCATCTCGGCCTGCCCGATCGGAACGACGTCAAGGACGGCGTCATCGCCTACAAGATCGCCGCCCACGCCGCCGACCTCGGCAAGGGCCACCCGGCCGCGCAACTTCGCGACGACGCGCTCTCGCAGGCGCGCTTCGACTTCCGCTGGGTCGATCAGTTCAACCTCTCGCTCGACCCCGACACCGCGCGCGCCTATCACGACGAGACGCTGCCGAAGGAGGCCCACAAGGTGGCGCACTTCTGCTCCATGTGCGGCCCGAAATTCTGCTCCATGAAGATCACCCAGGACGTGCGCGACTACGCCGCCACGCTGAACGACAAGGAGCAGGGCATGGCCGACATGTCGCGGAAGTTCATCAACATGGGCGCGCAGGTGTATGTTGAGCAGGCGGCGGTGAAGGAGAGCAACAAGGCGTTGTAGGTGGGCTATGGCCAGCATGCTCGACCGTATTACGGTTGACCCGGAGACCTGCGGTGGTCGCCCCTGCATTCGCGGGCTACGCGTTCGCGTGAAGGACATCCTCGACATGCTGGCGGGCGGATCATCGCGGATGGAAATACTTCGCGACTATCCGTATCTTGAGGATGACGATATCACGGCGGCGCTGGAATTCGCCTCGCGCGCCACGGATCATCCCGTCTTTGCGGCTTCCGAGCAGTGAAATTTCTTGTCGATGCGAACCTTCCGCCGGCACTTGCTCGGTGGTTGGCGTCTGAACGGCACGAGGCCCACCACTTAAGCGACTTGGGCATGGAAGCAATGTCCGACCGCGAGATATGGAAGCGTGCTCGAGATATGGGTGCTTGCATCGTAACCAAAGACGAGGATTTCGTCCTTCTGAGCGCACTGGATCGCGCCGGTCCTGCTATCGTTTGGATTCGGGTTGGTAACGCGGTTCGTAGTGTGCTCTTAGGTCGCTTGCCCATGTTATGGCCCGAGGTAATGAGCGCGATTGAACGGGAGGAGAAAGTCGTCGAGGTGAGGTAAATCAGCGGCAAGCATTCCGGTATCGTCCCCAAGGCTCATGTCATGCCGCACGTTCAATCATCGATGATGACATTCGTGAAATACGACGATGACGCCAACGAGCTGGACATCACATTCACGAGCGGTAAGACCTATCGCTATCTGAAAGTGCCCGCGGAAGTCTACGAGTGGCTGCTCGATGCCGAATCCAAGGGGGAATTCTTCAACAACAACATCAAGGACGAATTCAACTTTGTCGAGGTGAGAAGCTCGATCAGGCAGTGGTGAAGGCGACAAGGCGCCGTAGCGCGCCGCAACATCCGGGAGGCGTTAATGGCTACATCCTCGATCACGGCGTCACTGCTTGGCCTAGCGCTGGCCCTGTCGCCAATGGCGGGCGCGCGGGCCGCCGAGCTCAAGGTCATGGCGGGCGGGTCCATGACGGCGAGCTTGAACGAGCTCAAGCCGCGCTTCGAGCAAGCCACCGGCCACAAGCTCACGATCGTTTTCGATTCGACGCCCAACCTGATCAAGGCCGCGACCTCCGGGGCGCCATTCGATCTCGGCGTCGTTCCGGTCGATGTGATGAAGGATGCCGCCGCCCGCGCCCGCTTCGCGGCCGGCCCGACCATCGACATCGCGCGCGTCGGCTACGGCGTCGCCGTGCGCGCGGGAGCGCCGAGGCCCGACGTGAGCACGCCCGACGCGCTCAAGCAGACGCTCCTCAAGGCGCAATCGATCGCCACCATACCGGACAGTGCGGCAGGAGCCTACGTCCTGCAGGTGTTCGGACGCCTCGGCATCGCCGACGCGATGAAAGCCAAGACCAAGCCGCAACCAACGACCGGAGCGATCCCGCAGGCGGTGGCCAAGGGCGACGCCGAGCTCGGCATCTTTCTCACCAATGTGCTGATCGCTCCCGGCGTGGAGCTCGCCGGGCCGTTCCCGGCCGAATTGCAGAACGAGCTGGTCTTCACGGCCGCGGTCGCCGCCGACAGCAAGGAAGCGGACGCCGCCGAGGCTTTCATCGCTTATCTCAAGACGCCGGAGGCCACCACGGTGATGAAGGCCAAGGGCGTGACGCCAGGGTGAGTGCTACGGTTCCTTGCTGAACATCTTGTCGAACAGCTCGCGCGAGCGCCGCAACCCCTCAATCGTGAACTCCACGGATTTTGCCTTGTTGACAGGGTTCTAAATCATGCCCTTTTCGTGCAGCCGATCCATTGCGTCCCAATCAAATCCTTTCCACGCGCGGTACTGATCGTGAAGTCCAAGGTAAAGCAGCGCCAAAACAGCTTCATCGATCCGATCCGATCGAGTGCCATGTGACAAGCTCCCGCAGATGAAGCCCGCAGGGCGCCCGGATCAGCCCGACGCGTTAATCCGCCGCCTCGAGGCCGCAACGGCGGATTCCGCTTCGCTAATCCGCCCTCCCGCGGCCGAGATGCCCGCTCTACCGCACCGAGATGCTCAAGCCGCTGAGGTCAGCGTTGATCTGCAGCCCGACCTGCCGGCCGGTCAGCGTCAGCACGGCGCCCTTCTCGTTGGTCAGTACGATCGCCTGGGCGCCGGCGCCGACCGCGGCGCCGGCTCCGGCGGCGCCGTAGATGCCGGCGACATCGGAGGGGCTCGAGATATGGCTGACGGTGCCGTGGAAGAACGTCTCCGAGGCGCCGAATACGAGGCCATAGCTCAGGCCCCCGATCGAGATCGGGTAGCGCTGGCCATGGAAGCTCAGCGTGCCACTGCCGCCCGAGGCGCCGATGACCCAGCCGCCCTTGAGCACCTTGAAGCTGATCGTGCCGCCATCGGCGCGCGCGGCGGACGACAGCGCGGCGCCGGCCCAGGCGGCGGTCAGGGCAATCAGGGCAGCGCGAAATCCGGACGAAGCTCGCATGTGGGTGATCTCCTTGCGGTGATTTGGCAACTCAAACGTACTTCCATCAACATAGCACGCCGCCGTCGACGGCAACGGCCGGCCTGGCCTCGCACGCCGGCCCCGTGCAGCCAAGCGTCGCTCGCCCATCTGTCGTGCGCATCGAGCTTCGCCGAACCGATTGCCGCAAGGTTGCCCCGGCGGTTGACGGCCGGGACGGCCCGCGGGCTCGTCCAGCCAAAGGCTGGGGATAACACCGCTGGCCGAAAAAGCGGTTCGCTGCTTCGGCTATGATGTTTGCCGCTTGTGCAGCAATCCGTCCGAGGTGTCGACATGGCAGACACGCTGTTCATTCGAGTCGCGCTCGCCGGCAAGGTCTCGATCTACCGGACGATCGAGATCGAGGCTTCGAAATCGCTTTACCAGTTCGCCGAGGCGATCGTTGCCGCCTTTGGCTTTGACTTCGACCATGCCTTCGGCTTCTACAGCGGACTCAAGCCCGCGACGATGATGCGGGTGAACCCGCGATATGAGCTGTTTGTCGACATGGGCGATGCCGATCCCGGTGTTCTCAGCGTGAAGAAGACGAAAGTCGCGCAGGCGTTTCCGGCTGTCGGACATACGATGCTGTTCTTGTTCGACTATGGTGATGATTGGCTGTTCCGGGTCAAGCTGGAACAGATAGGAAAAAGGAACGCAAAGGTTCGCTATCCCCGCATTGTCGCGACCGGCGGCGAGGCTCCCAAGCAATACCCAGATCCCGACGATTTCGACGAGGACACGCCGACCAACGGGATCAATCCCGTGACAGGCGAAAAAATAATATTCGGCAAGCGCTGACCAGATTGGAGCCTGGCCTACTGCACGCGCGAGACCTCACCGAAGATCGCGGCCAACGCCAACGTCAGTCCGGGTGGATCAAGCAAGATGCTCCCTTCGCTCACGATGCGTGTCGCCACCACATCGTCGTGCCCGCGCGCATGGTGGATGACGACCCGCGTGTCGGGATCCGCGATGAGATAGTGCTGGACGCTGGGGACGCGAAAGTAGCCTTGCAGCTTGTCGCGCAGGTCCTTAAGGGCGTTGCCGGGGGAAAGCACCTCGACCACGATCACCGGATTCGCGATCACCAACGCGTCGCCGGAAACCGGCTCGCCGCAATAGACCATGACGTCCGGTTGGTAGCTGTTGTTGGCGTCGATGCGCACCGCAGCGCTGTCAAGCACAAATCGGCATTGTATGGCGGCTTTGGCGATCGCCGCATCGAAGGCGCGCGCTATCCGATACTTGGTTTCGCCGTGGATAATTCGTTCCGGCGACATCGCGACCGGTACGCCGTCGAGCAATTCCCACTGCTCCGGCTGCCTTTCGGCCCAGGCCATGAATTCATCGACGGACATCAGCGGCTTGCGCAATGCGGTCATAGGTTGAAGGTATCACTCTTTTGTCGGACACGGCAACGACGGTCGCTTGACGCGACCGCGAAATGCAACCACGAAGCCATGGCGACACCGTCGCATTCAACTCGGCGCCGTGCGCCCTACCAGCCACCTCTTACGGCAGTCGATTTTCTCGCGACGGCTGGCCGGCCTCTTCGATGCGCGAGAGTTGCTGTTCGATCTCGGCAACCGAAACGAGGCGGGCAAACATTTGGTTGGTATCGTACCCGAACATGAAACTGAGATCGCCGAACACCCGCAGGAACTCGCCTTCAGGAAGGCCTGGCACCCGTTCATCAACCATCGAGGGGATGACATATTGCAGGGAGAATTCGGACTTTGGCGGCACGGATTGCGGCTCGCCGGCGTCCACCTGCCGGCCGTCCAGAGCCAGGCTCATCTTCATTTCCCTGCCAGCCTTATACGATCGAACAACTGCGCGCAGGTTGCTCAGCGGACGGTCGGAAAGATTCTTCGCCAGGACCTTGATGCCGTCGATCCACAGCGCGTCACCCGGATGGCGGGAATACAGGAAAATCGAGTGCGGATCTGCAAACCGCCATTCCACGCGGTCGTCTCCGCCCGGGGACCCGACTGTCTTCGCAGTGACCACGGCAATCCGGGGCGGGGCAGCGTACGAGTTCCACATCTGCGCAGCACCCGCGAGCGCCATGGCGCCGCAAAGGGTTGCTCCAATCCAGCCCATGATGCTCGTCCGACCGAAACCGATGCATAGCGCCACTCCGGCAATTCCTGCCGCCAAGAGGTGCCACGGTTCTATTCGCACGAGAAATTGCAGGACGGAGAGCATGAAGAAGCTCGACCAAGACAAATCCCTGGACATTGCGGGCCCCCGATTGTTGATCGCTGTCTGGTCCGGCCCACCGATGTCGCCCAAGGTCACGGCCCGACGGCAAAGTTGCGCTTGCAATCTCGCGACCGATGAGAACATAACAAGAACATAAAGGCAAGCCTCCTGAGAGCCGGCTTTTGCTCCCGCGGCTCGGAGCTGATTGCCGGCGTCGAATCAGTTGGGATCCGTCATGAGCTGAACGACTGATCGGCCTGCCGCTAGCCAGCGACATATTTTAGGTCACCCATCTTCGGAGCTTGGAGTCGCAAGTGGTTGTTCATTTCACCTGACACTTCGATCATCGTCCTGTCGGGATTTCGGATTCGACCCGTACGGGGCTGAAGGCAGCGCTCCGCAGAGCCGCGGTCGCACTCCGTGCTGCGGCAGCATCACATTCGGCAGCTGCGTTTGAGACGCTGCACCCGCTCGAGATCATCTGAGTCGCCGAGATCATGTTCGCCGGTGCAGCATTTCATCTCGGCCGTTGATCATGGCGGCATTCTGTCGGTCGCGTTCAGCCCTTGTTCAGCGCCGATGGAGGAAGCTGCAGGCCAAGGACGACATTCGACTGTCAAACCAAACCCGAGGTGACTCCATGAGGAAGACTTTGACCGCTCTCGCCACCACCGCCGCGATCGCTGTCGTGGCGGTCGCTGCGCCGACCGGCGCTGAAGCTCGCTGGGGGTGGCGCGGTCCCGGCGTGGTCGGCGGGCTTGTCGCCGGCGCGGTGATCGCGGGCGCATTGGCGCCGCGCTATTACGGTCCCGGTTACTATGGCTATGGCCCCTACCCTGGCTGCTGGCGCCGGCACTGGAACGGCTTCCGCTGGGTGGGCTACCGGGTCTGCTGACCGGATCCGACCAGGTTCGTGCTGCAGCGCAACAGCCCTGACGCCCAGCCGCGGGCATCAGGGTTTTTATTGGGCGGGAGCGGATCACAGACCCAAATTCCGACAAATTGATCGGACTTGATCGCGCCGCTGGCGGGCTGCTTCGCAAAATTCGCCAAAGACTGAAACCAGGAACTCAATCCTTTCGCGCGCTCGGCCCTCCGCCGACCGCACATCGAGGAGACATAGATGAACAAGGTCCTGACTACCCTCGTTGCGGCCGCGACCCTGGCCGGGTCGCTGCGCTGCCACCGCGCCCAGCGCCTCTGCGCAAGGTCGCGGCTTCCTGCCCGGGCTCATCGTCGGCGGCATCGTCGGCGGCGCCATCGTGGGCGCCACCGCGCCGCGCGGCTACGTGGTCTATCCGGGCTACAATGCGCCGCTGAACGGGCCCGGCTGCTATTGGACCCGGCAGCCGGTTTACGATCCGTACGGCAATGTCGTGGGCTGGCGCGGACGGCCGTTCCAGGTCTGTCAGTAGCCTTGCAAGAATGATCCGCCCGGCAGCGGGCGGGCCCAGAATCCCACCCGGCGAGCGCGCCAGCGCCGCCGGGTTTTCTGCGTCTGGCGTCCGGCGCGTAGGGCGCAATCGCTTTATTGCGCCATCGGACTCGCGCCAAGCGGCGCAATCTAGCCAAGCGGCGCAATAAAGCGATTGCGCCCTACTTAAAGGCTCAACGGCCGTCCGCCTGCATGTGGGCGAGCAGGGCCGCGGTCGGCCAGCAGTCGGTCGCAAGGCCGTTCGCCTTCTGATAGGCGCCGAGCGCCGAGCGCGTGAGCATGCCGGCCTTGCCGTCGATCTTGTCCTTGTAGATGCCGAGCCTGGTCAGGTTGCGCTGCATGGCCTCGACCTCGCCGGTGCGCAACTGCGCGTTCTTGCTCCAGGGCGTCTCGAACGGCCGCGGGTCGCTGATGCGCTCGCTCAAGTGGCCGACGAACAGCACGTAAAGGTCGGAGAAATTGTATTCCTTGATGACGTAGTAGTTGGCCAGCGTGAGGAAGGCCGGGCCATAGGTGCCCTCGGGCAACAGCAGCGAAGCCGGCGCGGCCAGCTCGGCCGCCGTGGGCACGCGCCGATAGGCCGGCACATAGCCGCGCTTGAGCCAGGCGCCGACGGGCTGCCTGACCTCGGGAACCGCCTGCGTGCAATCGACGTCCTTGGGAGCATGCACCTCGTAGGCCCAGCGCAGCCCGGGCTGCCAGCCCTTGTCGACGAGCTGCTTGGCGGCGGAGGCGAGCGCGTCCGGCACCGAGTGCCAGATGTCGGGGCGGCCATTGCCCTCGAAGTCGACGCCGTACTTGTAGAACTCGGACGGCAGGAACTGGGTGAGCCCCATGGCGCCGCCCCAGGAGCTGCGCATGTCGGCGAGCTTGACCTGGCCCTCCTCCAGCATCTTGAGCGCCAGCAGGAACTCATGGGCGAAGAAATCCTTGCGCTTGCCGTAATAGGCCTGGGTGGCAAGCACGCGCACGGCATTCTTGGGCAGCTGGTAGCGACCGAAGTCGGTCTCGCGCCCCCAGATCGCCAGCAGGACATTGCCGGGCACGCCGAATTGCCGCTCGATCGCCGCCAGCGTGGTCTGGATACTGGCTGGCGAGCCGGCGGCCCTCCTCGGCGAGCCGCGCAATGCTCGCCTCCTTGATGTAGTCGGCCGGCGTCTGCACGAACTCGGCCTGGCCGGGCGTGGGAGCGCCCTGCCGGCCGGGCAGATCGAGATCGGGGAGCGTCAGGTCGGGCTCAAGCCCGCGTGTCGCCAGATCGAAGGTCGCGCGCGACACGCCCAGCTCATGCGCCTGCGGCCATAGCGTCGCCAGCCATTGCGTAAAAGCCGCATCGGCGGCGGCAGCAGGCGACGACCCCGGCAGCGCGAGCCAGAGCAGCACGAGGGCGGCGCAGAGATGTCTGATCGGAAGCATTTTCGGCCAAGCGATTCGGATGGCGCGAGCTTAGACCTGGAATAGCGCCGAAGATAAGGAAGCATCCGCGCGGACGTTACCGCGTCCGAGTTAGGGACGCACAGCGTTTCACTCCTCGCCCACTATATCTATTTATCCCACCGCCCGAGCCCCCTCATCCCCCTTCTCCCCCATGGGGAGAAGGAGTGAGAGGCACTGCGTCCCTGACCGCGCGCAAGTTGCTTGGTTTATAAAGCCTCAAGAAAGCGGGGGCCTTTTTGCCGGATGGCGCAAAGGTCTGTTTCGGCGCGCGGGCTAAACGGGAGGCATGAGCATTCTCTCGATCGCGTCTTCCGGGTTGGCCGCGGCCAGCCTGCGGCTGCAGGTGTCGGCCAGCAACGTCGCCAACATGTCGGACACCGGGGCGCTGCCCGATGCGAACGCGTCAAGCACGGTGACGGCCTATGTTCCCTTGCGCGTCAACCAGGTCGCCAGCGCCGGCGGCGGAACGGCTGCTTCCGTCGCCACGGTCTCTCCGAGCTATGTCCCCCAGTACGATCCCGCTGCGCCCTATGCGGACAGCAACGGGCAGGTGGCCGCGCCCAATGTCGATCTTGCGAACGAGATCGTCCAGCAAATCAATGCCAGCATCGCGTTCGCGGCGAATGCCAAGGCCCTGCAGGCCGGATCGAGCATGATCCGCGGGATTCTGGACATGAAGATCTGATGCCGGCTATCGCACCGCCACGATGAACAGGCGCGGAAACGGCAGCAGCACCTTGCCGTCGTAGCGCGGGCGGTAGTGCTGCTTGATCTCCTCCAGATAGGCGGCGAGGAAATCCTTGCCCATGGCGGGATCGAGCGCCGAAAGGAACGGCCGCAACGCGGAGCCCTTGAACCATTCCACGATCGCCTCGGGCCCCGGCATCACGTGATTGTAGATCGTGTGCCAGATGTCGAGCCGGGTGGAGAGCGGCCCCAGCAGGTCGTAATAGGCGGCGGGCCGCGGCAGCTCATCGCGGGCCGCGTGATTGACCGAGGAGTTCTTCGCCCAGGGACCGCGGCCGGCGACTTCGCGCATCAGGGCGAGCGCCGGTTCGTCGGTATTGTCCGGCATCTGGACCGCGAGCACGCCGCCCGCCGGCAAGCCTGCGATGCAGCCGGCGCAGCACCGCGGGATGATCGGGCACCCACTGGAACACCGCATTGGCGAACAGGACATCGGTGCGCTGCGGCGGCGACCAGCGCGTGAGATCGGCCTCGACGAATTGGCATTGCGGCAGCCGCGTGCGCGCCTGCGCCAACATGTCGGGCGAGGAATCAAGCCCGATCACCTCGGCTTGCGGATAGCGCGCGACCAGGAGCTCGGTGGAATTGCCCGGCCCGCAGCCCATATCGATGACGCGCTCCGCGCGCTCGAGCGGGATCTGCGCGATCAGATCGCGCGGCGGCCGCGTGCGCTCATCCTCGAACTTCAGGTACTGATTGGCGCTCCAGTCGGACATCAGCGCGAGAACTTCTTGTACTTGATCCGGTGCGGGATGGTGGAATCCACGCCCAGCCGCCGCTTCTTGTCTTCCTCGTAGTCCTGGAAATTGCCCTCGAACCATTCCACGTGGCTGTCGCCCTCGAATGACAGCATGTGGGTGGCGATGCGGTCGAGGAACCAGCGGTCGTGGCTGATGATGACGGCGCAGCCGGCGAAATCCTCCAGCGCGTCCTCGAGCGCGCGCAGCGTGTCGACGTCGAGATCGTTGGTGGGCTCGTCGAGCAGCAGCACGTTGGCGCCCGACTTGAGCATCTTGGCGAGATGCACGCGGTTGCGCTCGCCGCCCGAGAGCTGGCCGACCTTCTTCTGCTGGTCGCCGCCCTTGAAGTTGAACGCCCCGCAATAGGCGCGCGAGTTCACCTCGCGCTTGCCGAGCTGGAGCTGGTCGAGGCCGCCGGAGATCTCCTCCCACACCGTCGCCTTGGCGTTGAGCGCGTCACGCGACTGGTCGACATAGCCGAGGTGGACCGACTCGCCGATCTTGATGGTGCCCTTGTCGGGCTTCTCCTGGCCGGTGATCATGCGGAACAGCGTGGTCTTGCCGGCGCCGTTGGGGCCGATGACGCCCACGATGCCGCCCGCCGGCAGCTTGAAGGTGAGATTGTCGATCAGGAGATTGTCGCCGAAGCCCTTGGTCAGCCCCTCGAAGTCGACGACGTTCTGGCCCAGCCGCTCCGCCACCGGGATGACGATCTGGGCGGTCTGCACGCTGCGGTCGGCGGCCTTCTTGAGCAATTCCTCGTAGCGCTGGTAGCGCGCCTTGGACTTGGCCTGGCGGGCGCGCGGGCTCGCCGAGATCCATTCGCGCTCGCGCTCGAGCGTGCGCCGGTGCGCCTCGTCCTCGCGGCCTTCCTGCACGAGCCGCTTCTGCTTCTGCTCGAGCCAGGAGGAGTAGTTGCCCTGATAGGGAATGCCGCGGCCGCGGTCGAGCTCGAGGATCCAGCCGGTCACATGGTCGAGGAAGTAGCGGTCGTGGGTGACGATCAGGATGGCGCCCGGATACTTCTGCAGGTGGCCCTCGAGCCAGGACACCGACTCGGCATCGAGATGGTTGGTGGGCTCGTCGAGCAGCAGCAGCTCGGGCTGCTCCAGGAGCAGGCGGCAGAGCGCGACGCGCCGCCGCTCGCCGCCCGAGAGCTTGGTGACCTCGGCATCGTCGGGCGGGCAGCGCAGCGCATCCATCGCCAGGTCGACCTTGGAATCGAGATCCCACAGGCCCTTGGCCTCGATCTCGTCCTGCAGCTTGGTCATCTCGTCGGCGGTCTCGTCGGAATAGTTCATCGCCAGCTCGTTGTAGCGGTCGAGCACGGCCTTCTGCGGCGCCAGGCCCAGCATCACGTTCTCGCGCACCGACTTGCCGGCATCGAGCTGCGGCTCCTGCGCCAGGTAGCCGACGCGCGCACCCTGGGCCACCCAGGCCTCGCCGGTGAACTCCTTGTCGAGCCCGGCCATGATCCGCAACAGGGTCGATTTGCCGGCGCCGTTGACGCCGAGCACGCCGATCTTGGCGTCCGGATAGAACGACAGGTTGACGTCATCCAAGACCTTCCGGTTTCCCGGATAAGCCTTTGAAAGTCCATGCATATGATAGATGAACTGGTGGGCCATGAAACCGCCCTGCCCTCGCTGTTGGGCACGAACCGCGCCGGATTGGGGGAGTTGCGGGTTGATTTAGCGACCGCGGCGCGGGAGGGCAAGCGGTGCGTGCCCCATTTAAGTTTTCGGGGCCCTGCACGGCCCTCCTTGAAGCCATATCGGGCGCTGCGCGCCGGCTGCAGCCGACGGGAATAACTCTTGGGAAACGATGATCAAGAGGACAGCGGACGGTCCGACAAATAAGTACCAGTTTTTAACGAATTACGACCGAATGTCGCGGCTGAACCCGGGCGCATTTGCGGGCGACCAATGGGCAAGCCGGATGAACCGGTACCGGCGAACAGGCCGGCGGCGAACGAGCCGACAGGAGCGCGTCATGGCCAAGAACGCTAGGGCGAGAAAAACAATTCAAGGCAGCGGCCGGACAACGCCGGCGATGGCTTCGGAGCTTGCCGACCTCGTGCGTCTCATCAAGTCGCTGTTCGATCCCTATCGCCCCGAGTTGCACTACATGCGCGGTCCCGGCCCCAAATGGCATGCCAAGCATCGCCCGGCCTCGCTCGACGGGCATCAGGCGCCTGGCCTCTTCCACGCGGAAGCGTGAGCCGCCGAACTCAGGCGAAATCGCTCCCCGACCAGACGGCGACAAGCCCACCACGCGTCCCCGCGGGACGCAGCCCCATGGCCGCGTGCCCAAGCTCTCAGGCTCGCGGAGGCGCTCTTTGCGGGGGCACCAAAGCGGACAACCGGTGCGCTTGCGACCGAAACTCGGTGCCACCCGGTGGCAAGCGATGGCTTTTGCTATAATGCTGGCCCCCGCCCTGCCCGCCCCCGCTCCGGATAAAACCGTGCCCTCAGCCAAAAGCCTCCATCGCTGCGCCATCCTCGACGACTACCAGAACGTCGCCCTCGGGCTTGCCGACTGGTCCACGCTCGCCGGCGAGGTCGAATTCACGGTTTTCAACGCGCCGCTCGGAGAGCCGGACGAGATCGCCCGCGCGCTCCAGGGCTTCGACATGGTGGTGCTGATGCGCGAGCGCACGGCGTTTCCGCGCCGCCTGATCGAGGCGCTGCCCGATCTCAAGCTCCTGATCTCGACCGGGAAACGCAACTGGATGCTCGACGTCGAGGCCGCCAATGCGCGCGGCATCGTCACCTGCAGCACCGAGACGACCGGCAATCCGACCACCAGCATCGCAATCGGGCTCATGCTCGAGCTGACCCGGCGGATCGGCTACGAAAGCGAGCGCCTCAAGCAGGGGGCACCCTGGCAGAGCACGCTCGGCGTCGACATCGAAGGCAAGACGCTGGGCCTGATCGGGCTCGGCCGCCTCGGCTCGAAGGTCGCCGCCATCGGCCACGCGCTCGGCATGAAGGTCATCGCCTGGAGCCAGAACCTCACCGCCGAGCGCTGCGCCAGTGCCGGGGTCAAGCTCGCGCCCTCCAAGCAGGCGCTCCTCGCCGAGGCCGACATCGTCAGCCTGCACGTGGTGCTGTCGCCGCGCACGCGCGGGCTGATCGGGGCCGAGGAGTTCGCGCTGATGAAGCGCAGCGCCTATTTGATCAACACCGCCCGCGGGCCGATCGTCGACGAGGCGGCGCTGATCGCGGCGCTGCGCGAGCAGCGCATCGCCGGCGCCGGTCTCGACGTCTATGACATCGAGCCGCTGCCGCGCGAGCATCCGCTGCGGACGCTCGACAATGTGGTGCTCTCGCCGCATCTGGGCTACGTCACAGCCGAGAATTTCCGCACCTGCTATGCCGGCGTGGTCGAGGACATCCGCGCCTATCTGGACGGCAAGCCGATCCGGCTCTTGCAACCCGCGTGAGCCGTAGGGTGGGCAAAGGCGGCCAAGGCTCTACCGCATTGGCACGACGCTCATTCCGCCGTGCCCACGTGGAGGAGTCCGCAGCAAGTTCTTCGATGCGTCGCGTGGGCACGGCGGAAACAGCGCCGTGAATGGTTTGAAGCCCAAGGGCCGCCTTTGCCCACCCTACGAATCTCGCGAAATGATTCGAATTTCGAAAAGTCTGTGCTAGGACCGGTTCAAGCAAACAATATCCGCCGACAGGACGGTTTCGAATGGCAAAGCATCGCTGCGCGATCCTCGACGACTACCAGAACGTCGCTCTCAAGATGGCTGATTGGTCGAAGGTCGAGGGCGACCTGGAGATCAAGGTGTTCAGCGAGCCGTTGGGCGGCTCGGACGCGGCCGCGCGGGCGCTTGCGGGCTTCGCCATCGTCATCGCCATGCGCGAACGCACGCCGTTTCCGCGCCAGCTGATCGAGGCGCTGCCGGATCTGCGCCTCCTGGTGACCACCGGAATGGTCAATCGGGCGATCGATCTCGAAGCCGCCAAGGAGCGCAACGTCGTCGTCTGCGGCACGCCGAGCTTCGGCAATCCGACCACCGGCATCGCCTGGGGACTGATCCTCGAGCTCACGCGCCGGATCGGCCACGAGAATGCGCGGCTCAAGAGCGGAGCGCTGTGGCAGAGCGTGGTCGGCACCGACGTGGAGGGCCTGACGCTCGGCGTCATCGGGCTCGGCAAGCTCGCCAACCGGGTGGCCGAGGTCGGCCGGGCGTTCCGCATGAAGGTTGTGGCCTGGAGCCAGAACATCACGCCCGAGCGCGCGCAGGCCGCCGCCGTCGGCTACGCCGCCAGCAAGGAGGAGCTGCTGCGGCAATCCGACATCGTGAGCATCCACATCCCGCTGACGCCGAAATCGCGCGGGCTCATCGGCGCTCCCGAGCTCGCCCTGATGAAGCCCTCGGCGTTCCTCATCAACACCTCGCGCGGCCCCATCGTCGAGGAGGCGGCGCTGCTGGCCGCCTTGCGCGACAACAGGATCGCCGGCGCCGGGCTCGACGTCTACGACATCGAGCCGCTGCCGCTCGACCATCCGCTGCGCAAGCTCGACAATGTCGTGCTCACGCCGCATCTCGGCTACGCCTCGCAGCAGAATTATCGCGCCTATTTCGCCGGCGTGGTCGAGGACATCCGCGGTTTCCTCGACCGCAAGCCGGTGCGGGTGCTCACCGCGACCTGACCCAATGGGGTCCTCACTGGCCACCGGATCAGTCTCCGCAGGGCTTTGCCGGCCTTGAGCGGCTGTTCAAGCTCGCAACAATGCGGGCCAATCTTTACGCTTATCGCAAATACGGATCAGAACACGCCGAGATGCTGGCGCAGGTCGATGCTTTTGTGCCGCAGCTCCTCGGCGGTGGAAGCCACCGCGACGCGGCCGCTGTCGAGGATCACGATGTCGTCTGCGATATTGAAAACAAGCTTGGGGCTCTGCTCCACCAGGACGATCGACAGGCCCCGCTGCTTGAGCTCGCGGACGATCGCAATGACCTCGGCGACGACCTGCGGCGCAAGGCCTTCCGACGGCTCGTCCATCAGGAGCACGCGCGGGTTTGCCACCAGCGCGCGGCCGATCGCGAGCATCTGCTGCTCGCCGCCGGACAGATGCGCGGCCAGTTGGGATGACCGCTCCCGCAAGCGCGGGAAAATGCCGAAGACGCTTTGGATTGTCCAAGCGGCCTTGCTGCCGTTCGGCGGCGGACGGGCGGCGACCGCGAGATTCTCGCGCACCGTGAGGCTCTTGAAGATGCGGCGCCCTTGCGGGACCAGCGCGACGCCGCGCGCCGCGATGAGCTCCGGCGGCAACCCGGTGACGTCGCTCCCGAAAACCTCGACGATGCCGGCGCGCGCCGGCATCAGGCCGACGGCGACATTCATGCACGTCGACTTGCCCACGCCATTGCGGCCGAGGAGCCCGAGCAGATGGCCTTCCTCGAGCACGAAAGACACCTTCTGCAGGATATGGCTGTCGCCGTAGAAGGCGTCGATCTCACGGAGCGCGAGAGCGCTAGTCGCCAAGGTAGACCTCTCTGGTGCGCGGGTCGGCGACCACTTCGGCCCTGGTGCCTTCCACCACCACCTCGCCGAAATGGAGCAGCGTGATGCGCTCGGCGAATTCGAGCGCCACGTCCATGTTGTGCTCGATCATGACGATCGTGACCTCGGGCGCAATGCCCCGCAACAGCGCGCTTACGTCGCGCCGCTCGTCGATCGAAAGGCCCGCGAACGGCTCATCGAGCAGCAGGATTTGTGGATTCTGCGCCAGCGCCATGGCGATCTCGACCCGCCGCCGTTCGCCGTAGGACGTCTGGGCGAGCGGGCGGTCGGCGATATGGTCGAGGCCGACGCGCCCGAGCGCCGCGCGGGCCTGGTCGATGAGATCGCGCTGCGCGTCCAGATCGAGCAGCGGATTCCAGCGCCGGCGCGACCGGCCGAGCAGCGCCAACGTCACGTTGCGCAGGATCGTATCGCGCGGCGAACAGCGTGATGATCTGGTAGGTCCGCGCGATGCCGAGATGCGCGCGAGCCCGCGACGGCCGCACGCGTGATGTCGCGGCCAAACAGCAGGATCGATCCGCTGTCGGGCGCAAGCTCGCCGGCAATGAGGTTGAAGAGCGTCGTCTTGCCGGCGCCATTGGGGCCGATGATGAGGCGCCGCTCGCCCGGCGCGACCGCAAGCGCCACCTCGCGGGTGACGCGCAGTCCGCCGAACGACTTGCAGAGGCCGTCGACGACGAGCGCGGTCATGGCCGGCAGCCGTCGAGCGGACGCGCAGGCGTGCCGCCCGATTTCGCCCGCACCGCATCCCATCCCAGGCGCCACAGCCGCACCGAGCCCGGCACGAGACCCTCGGGCATGAAGATGATGATGGCCACGAAAATAACGCCGAGCACCAGGTTCCAGCGCTCGACATAGGCGCTCACCACGTTCTTCATGATGACCACGAGGGCGGCGCCCGCGATCGGACCGAGGAGCGTGCCGGCGCCGCCGGCGATCACCATCAGCAGGACCTCCGCCGAGGCCTGCAGCGAAGCGACCTGCGGGCTGATGAACTGGTTGTAGTAGAGGTAGAGGAGACCGGCGACGCCGGACCAGAATCCGGAAAAGAGGATCGCCAGGAAGCGGATGAGCCAGACGTTGTAGCCGAGCGCGGTCATCCGCCGGGCCTGATCGCGCGTGCCGCGAACGCTGGCGCCGAATGGCGAGCGCACGAACACCGACATCGACACGACCGCCAGCAGGAAGACGATCAGGGTCGCGTAATAGAACGAGATGGCGCTGTCGATCCCGATGCCGAAGACAATCGGCCGCGCGCCCACCTTGATGCCGTTGTCGCCGTTGGTCAGGCTGACCCACCGATAGGCCGCCCCCCAGAGAATCTGGCCGAGCGCCAGCGTGATCATGAGAAAGCCGATGCCGGTCGCGCGCAGCGCGAGAACCGCGAACGTCGCCGACATCGCAAGCGTCACCGCGAGCGCCGCGAGATCGGCGACGAAATGACCGTGGCCCGCATTCAGGAATAGCGCGGCCGCATAGCCGGCGACGCCGAAGAGGCCGGCATGACCGAGCGAGACGAGGCCGGCGTGGCCGACCAGAACATTGAGCGCGAGGGCGAAAATGGACCAGAACAGGATCTGGCTCGCGATGTTGGTGTAGTAGGGATGATCGAGCCAGATCGGCAGTGTCAGCAGGAGAACGAGCGCAACCGCGATGGCCGCACGCCGCAGCGCGAATGACCTCATGACACGACCCGGCCGAACAGACCCTGCGGCCGCAGCACCAGGATCAGCAGCATCGGCAGGAACAGGATCACATAGGCGAGGTCGGGAAACAGCGCCTGGCCGAAATTGTAGAGAATGCCGATCAGAAAGCTGCCGACCAGCGCGCCCAGCAGGCTGCCGGTGCCGCCGAGGATGACGACGATCAGCGCGAGCGGCAGCATCTCGGAATCGAGGCCGGGATAGACCGAGAGATAGGGCGAGCCCAGGACGCCCGCGAAAGCGGCGAGGCCTGCGCCGAGACAGAAGACGAGGGTGAAGAGCTGCGAGACCTTGATCCCGACCAACCGGGCAATCGGGGGATCGTCGACGCCGGCACGGATCTTGGCGCCGAGCGTGGTGCAGTCGAGCATCACCCAGAGCGCGACCGCGGTCGCGACCGCCGCGGCGACGATCACCAGCCGGTAGATCGGAAAAACGACGCCGAAGGCCGACACGGCGCCCCGAAGCTGCGGCGGTGCCGGCGGCTGAATCGGGTCCCCGCTCCACACCATCAGGCACAGATCGGCGACGATGAAGGACAGCCCGAGAGTGAGCAGCACCTGCGGCAATTCCTGGCCGGCAAGACGGCGCAGCAGGAACCGTTCGATGAGCCCGCCGATGACGGCCACGACCGCGCCGCTGGCCAGCGCGGCGAGCCAGAAATTCTGCCCCCTGTCGAGGATCGTGACGCCGATATAGGCCCCCAGCATGAAGAATGAGCCATGCATCAGGTTGGGAATCCGCATCAGGCCAAAGATGAGCGAGAAACCGGCGGAAAGTAGGAACAGGAGTCCCCCAAAGGCGACGCTGTTGACCGCCAAAAGGAGCCAAAAGCTCATCCCCGTCGACCCCGCGCCCCGACAGGCGCCAGCATAGGCCTGTCCTCAGTCAGGCGACTTTTTCACGAGAACGGATCCAGAATCAAACACGGAACGCCGCTCTGCGGCGCGACGCGATGCTGCGGGAGGGGTATTCGACGCAGCGCCGGTGCGCAAAAAGACGGCGCGCGAGCGATCGGCGGATCGCGTGCAATAAGGCTCATGGCGATTCGAGATATTTGGCCGGCGGGGAGTCGCGCGAATAGACCGGCTGCGCCAGGAACGCCCTTTCGTCATAGGTCCAGAACTGGCTGACATCGGGATAGGTCTTGATCACGGTATTGACGAGCTTGCCGCCCTTGCGCTCGCATTTGCGGATGAAAATATCTCCGACCACGTTGCCGAGATGATCGAACTTGACGGGTCCGCGCGGCGTGTCGCTCAGGCTCACCCCTCGCAGCGCGTCCATGAACGCCTTCTTGTCGGCGGTCTGGCCTCCCGCCGTTTGCATCGCCGCTTCCACGCACTGTCCGGCGATGTACATGCCGGCGGCGTAACCGCCCGGGACATTGCCGTAATCCTTCTCCATCGCGGCAACGAAGCGCTTGTTGCTCGCCGTCCCGTTGTCGGCGGAATACCAGTGTGCCGAGACGACGCCGACGGCCTCATCGCCGAGGCTCTTGAGGAGCGCGTCGTCCATGGCGGTCCAGCCGCCGAGCAGGGGGATCCTCTCCTTGAGGCCGAGGTCCGCATAGGAGCGCATGAACTTCACCGGATTGGATCCCGCGAAGCCGTTGAAGACCGCCTCGACGTTGCCGATTTGCGCGATGTAAGGCGTGTAGTCCGGCGTCACCAAGGGCGGCCACAGCTTCTTGACGACCTTGCCGCCATCGTCCTCGAACACGCGCAAGAAGCCCGACACCTGCTCGTAGCCGAACGCGAAGTCCTCGGAGATCGTGGCCACCCGCTTGAGCTTGAGCTCCTTCGCCGCATAGTCGGCCAGGGGGTGGCAGGACTGCGCCGAGGTCCCCGAGGGTCGCATGATCCATGGATTAGGCATCCGCTGGGTCACGTCCTCCGCCGCCGCGAGACTGAGCAGCGGCGTCCCCGCCGCGGCGATGTAATCGGTGATGGCAAGAAGCTCGAAGGCCGCGAGCGGTCCGAGAATGACGTCGACCCGGTCGCGCTCGATCAGCTCCTGAGCCTTGGTCCGCGCGCCCGCGGGGCTGCCGCCGGTGTCGGCCGAGATCAGCTCGACCTTGCGGCCCGCGATGGCGTTGTTCTTTTCCTTCAGGAAAGTGAGGATGCCCTGCTCCATCTGGATGCCGCCCTGGGCGAGCGGCCCGGTCTTGACCGTCAGCAGGCCGATCTTGAACGACGCCGCCTGCGCCAGCACCATGGGCGCTTTCAACCCTGCCAGGCCCACACCCGCGCCGGCCAATCCCTTCAGCACCTTTCGGCGGTTCACCGTCATGGTCGTGTCCTCCGGTTGCGGCTCGCTGTCCTCGGCCAAACTGCTGAACTCGCATCATCGAAGGATATCAAGCACATGGCGATGGCGCTTTGAGGATTTATTCAGAAGGTATTCAGGACCGTTGGATTTTTGATATCATCACTGCAGCCGCGGGCACCCCGCCAAGACCTCGCAATTTGTGAATTGGGGGCATAAGCTGCTGTTCTCATTTTACAATATCACAATCGACACGGATCGGCGCGAGCTGCGTCGCGACGGCGAATTGCGCTCCATCGAACCTCAGGTCTTCGACCTCTTGGTGTACCTGATACGAAACCGCGACCGCGTGGTGACCAGGGACGACTTGCTTGCGGCTGTCTGGAATGGGCGGGTCGTTTCGGAAGCGACCTTGGCAAGCCGCATCAATGCGGCGAGAGCCGCGGTCGGCGACACCGGCCAGGAACAGCGGCTGATCCGTACCGTTCAGCGCAGAGGCATCCGCTTTGTGGGGGCCGTATGCGAAGAACAAAACGCCGCAAATGACACCTCGGAGGCTTCGACGCCACTTGCAGCCCTTCCGTACAAGCCCTCGATCGCAGTCCTTCCGTTCACCAATATGAGCGGCGATCCCGAGCAGGAATATTTCGCCGACGGCATGGTCGACGAATTCATCACAGGGCTCTCACGCATCAAATGGCTCTTGGTCATCTCGCGCAATTCGAGCTTCATCTACAAAGGCAGGGCCGTCGACGTGAAGCAAGTGGGCCGCGAGCTCGGCGCGCGCTACGTGCTCGAAGGCGGCGTGCGCAAGTCCGGAAATCGCATTCGGATTACCGCGCAGCTCATCGATGCGCAGACCGGGGCGCATTTTTGGGCTGAGCAATACGACCGACTGCTGGAAGACGTCTTCGCCCTGCAGGACGAGATCACCATTCGCGTGATCGGAGCCATAGAGCCGAATCTCAGGAAGGCCGAGATCGATCGCGTCAAGCGACAACGCCCCAATAACCTCGACGCCTACGACCTCGTATTGCGGGCGTTGCCTTTCGTCTTCACCAGGATGCCGAAGGAAGCCGCCATGGCGATTCCGTTGCTTGAGGCAGCCCTGAAGCTGGATCCCGATTATTGCAGCGCGCATGCGTTTCTGAGCTGGTGCCTTCATGCGCGCTTCACCCGTGGAGAGCAGCGCGAGGACGATCGCGTCGCCGCAATTCGACATGCTCACGCGGCGATCGCGCACGGCAATGACGATGCGACGGCACTGGCGGCGGCGGCTTTTGTGATCGCGTTGGACGAGCGTGCCCCCGACACGGCCCTCAAGCTGTTCGATCGCGCGCTGGAGTTCAGCGGTTCCAACGTCTTCGCGCTGAGCTGCAGCGCCGTTACGCTCGCCTATATGGGCAGGACGGGGCTTGCAATCGAACGGGCGCAGCGGGCGCTTCAAATCAGTCCGCTGGATTCCTTCAACTTTCGTTCGAATCTCGCGCTGGCGATTGCGTACTTTCATGGCCGGCGATACGAGGATGCAGCCGATGCGGCGCGCAGCGCAATCGACGCCAATCCGGGCTTCAGTCTTCCTTGGGCAATGCGCGCGGGTGCGCTCATTCGGCTCGGACGGGTGGACGAAGCGAAGGCGGCGGCTCAAACGCTCCTGGAATTGCAACCTTCCTTCACCATTCGCAGCTTTCTGCTCTATGGCGCCGAGCCGACGTTGTTCAGGCCCCTTGCAGATGCTTTGCGCGAAGCCGGGCTGCCGGAGTAACCGTGCGGCCGGCAAAGCGGACTTGCTGCGGCGAGCAAGCTACCTGACCAAGCGCAGATTGGCCTCGCCCTCGAAGGCGCGGACCTGCTGCTGAAAGTCCGCCAGGATCCTGGCCGCAACCTCCGAGGCCGGGACCGGCCGGCCGAAGTAATAGCCCTGGGCCTGGTCGCCGTCGGCCTTTTCGAGAAAGGCCGCTTGCCGCGCGGTCTCGACGCCTTCGACCGTCACCCGCATGTTCAGCTCGCGGCCGAGCCCGATGATGGTCTTCACCACCGTCTCGGCATCGCGGCGGGAGTCCTCGAAGCCCTGCATGAAGCTGCGGTCGATCTTGATCTTGTCGAACGGAAAGCGCCACAAATAGCTGAGGCTCGAATAGCCGGTGCCGAAATCGTCCATCACGATGGCCACGCCCATCGCCTTGAGCGTCTGCAGCTCGGTCAGGTTGGCTTGGGTATTGCCCAGCAGCAGGGTTTCGGTGATCTCCAGCTCCAGCCGATGCGGCTCGAGGCCCGTTTCCTGGAGCGTCGCCGCCACCATGGCGCTGACGCTTCCGGACGCGAATTGCGCCGGCGACAGGTTGACCGCAATGGTCAAATGCTTGGGCCACAGCGCGGCGGCCCGGCACGCCTCCCGCAACACCCAGGCCCCGATCTTGTCGATGAGCCGCAGCTCCTCGGCAACCGGGATGAAGACCAGCGGCGGGATCATGGTGCCATCCTCCGCCGGCAGGCGGATGAGCGCCTCGAAGCCGACGAGCCGGCGCCCCGAAATCTGGATCGTCGGCTGATAGTGCAGCACGAAGCGATCGTTCAGAACCGCGTTGCGGATGGCCTTTTCGAGCTCGATGCGCTCGAGCAACGCGGCGTCCATCTCGGGCCGGAAGAAGCGGACGCAATTGCGCCCGTCGGATTTGCCCTTCTGCAGCGCCAGATCGGCGCTCTTGAGCAGTCGTTCGGGATTGTTGCCGTCCATCGGCGCCATCGCGACACCGACGCTCACCGTGGATACGATTTCGTTCTCCTTGTAGCGCATGGGCGCGTTCAAGGCGCGGGCGAGGCGGTTGGCAAACTCCTCCGCCGCGTGCTTGCCGTCCACGCGGGACTGGATCACGACGAATTCATCGCCGCCGAGCCGCGCCACCACCGCGCCCGGCTGCGCCGCCGCGCGCAAGCGCTCGGCAACGGTCGTGAGCACGAAATTGCCGCCGTCATGCCCGGCGCTGTCATTGATCTCCTTGAAGCCGTCGATGTCGATGAAGTGCACGGCGAATGAGCCGCCGCGCGAGGGCAATGCGGCCAAGGCCTGGTCCAGCTTCTCGACCAGGCGGGCGCGGTTCGCCAGGCCCGTCAACGCATCATGATGGGCCAGAAACCGGATGCGCAGGTCGCCGCGCTGCTTCTCCTTGGTGCGGCGGTAGAGCGCGATGGCCGGAACTCCGAACGACAGCCCCGACAGCAAGCAAAGCGATACCGCCGCAAGCAGGAAAGCGTAGTGGACCCGATCACGCTCCTGCGTCTGGTCCACATAGGCGGCGACGACGGCGATCGGGACCTGATCGACCAGGACGGGGACATAAGCGCGAGCGTAGAACGACGGCAGCTCGGGCGAATTGCCTTCCTTGGTCTCGACCACCGGTCGGCCGGTCATGCCGGCGCGGGCCGCGGCGGCGCTGTATTCGGACAAGGTGAGTAGCACGATCCTGTTGTGATCCGCCACCAGCTGCGAATACCCCTCACGGTTGAAAATCTCGTAACGGAAGACCTGATCCGACTTTTGCGCCCACTGGAAGAACGACATGCTGGCGGCGGACGGCAGCTCGCCGGCGGCGATCGGCTCCAGATCGGCGATGCTCTTCGCCATGAAGCCCGCCCAGCTGCGCGCGTCCGACGTGGCGCTCTGATACAGCAGATAATCCGTGGTCATCTTGACGGCGACCAAGGTGCCGCCGATCAGCAGCAGAAGCGCCAACGCGATCATCGCGACGTTCCGTCCGATCGACGTCGGGGAACGCGCCCGGCCTGACGATGTCTTGACGGTCACTTTTGCCACCGAGCCCATTGAATTCCTCAAAGGACTACCGGGCAAATGACGTTTTAGTTCCACTGATTGCGTCGAACGTGGGAACGGACCGATGAATTTTTCACGTTTGGTTACCGAAGCCTCAACCGATTTGCTCGAGCCCGCGGCGAACCATGACGGCGGCTCGCCAATTCAGTGCTCGGACCGGTACTTCGAGATTTCCGCTTCCACCTCGTTGAGGAGCAGGCGTTGATGCGGGCTGGCGTCGGCCCAATCGTTGCGCACCGCGCTGAACGCCCCCTCGGCCACCGCAATGTCGGACTTCGAGGGCAGTATCACGGTGCGCAGCGGGTCCGATTTCAGCTGCTCGAAAATCGCCGTATTGTAGACCTCGAAACCATCCATGGCGCGCTCGGTCAGCCATTGGCCGCTGTATTTGCGGATCACGTCCTGGCCGGCCCGCGGCAGGCTCTCGAATTTTTTCCGGTTCATGAGAAGCGAGCGCACGCTTGGCCCGAGCAGCAGGAAGTAGTGGTGGGTCACCACGCGTCCGAGGCCGAAGTCGATCAACGGCGCGATCGCCGTCGCGGCGCCGTCGATCGTGCCGCGGCTGATGGCCTCCGGGGTCTTGCCGATGGGCAAGACGACCGGCGACATGCCGAGCAATGTCAGCGCCGAGGCCTCGACCGGATTGTTCGAGCGAATTCGCTTGCCCTTGAGGTCATCGAGCGTGGCAATGGGCGGCCGCGTGTGAATGCTCTGCGGATCGGTTGCGAACGACGCAATGACGAAAAAATCCTCGTACCCGCCAAGGTCCCCCGAAGCGATCAATCTGCTGTTGACCCAGGTGGCCTCCCGCATATCGCGGAAAAGGCCGGGAAACTCCATGACCGCGTGGTCCTTGAACTGGTTGGCCACCGCCCCCAACACCACGTAGGCGATATCGGCGACACCATCGCGAACCAGTTGCGCTTGCTGGCCGGCATCCTTGCCGAGCGCACCACCCGGATAGGGCTCGATGATCAGGCCGCCCTGCTCATCGGCGTTGACCGCGTCCACGAAAGTCTTGATCGCGATGTTGTAGGTCTTGGTCTGGTCGGAGGTGAAATACGCCAGCTTCAGCTTGATCGGCTCGGCCGCTGCCGCGAGCGGCAACAGCACGACCGCGATCATCAAACAGCGCGCGATGGCTCTGGTCATCGTGTTGCGGCCTTTATCGGAATCCTTCATGCAATCGCGAAACGGCGCCCCGATTCCGCCAGGTCATTGCCGTCGCGACCGCGGAAATCGTGAATCGTGCTTAGCGGGCGCTTAACGCTCCCGCGATCAGCGCTTGCAGCGTGATCTCCCGCGCGCAACGACCGGATCGCGCAGCGACCGAGTCGCGCAACGACCAGGCGTGCAGGCTCGCCATCACCGAGGTCCGCACGTCAATTTAGGCCGCAATGATATCGAATCCCTTTACGGGGATGCCCGGACGCCGCCGCACTCCGAGTCAGGGTCCCGGGTCAAGCCCGGGACAAGGGCGCTGAAGGGCGCGGCGGTCAGCGCGTACGCACGCCGGGCGGAGGAAGCGGGGTCGACTCGATCGGCCGGCCAATGGCCGTGGCCTGGGCGGTCTCGGGCGGCGTGCCCGGCAAGACCACCACGCGGGTTCCCACCTGCACCCGGCCGTAGAGGTCGGTGATGTCATCGTTGGTGAGCCGGATGCAGCCCGACGACACGAAGCTCCCGATGGTCGAGGGCTGGTTGGTGCCGTGAATCCGATACTCCGTCTTGCCGAGATAAAGCGCACGCGCACCGAGCGGATTGCTTTCGCCACCCGCCATGAAGCGCGGCAGGTAAGGCTGGCGGTCGATCATCTCGGGTGGCGGACGCCAATCGGGCCATTCGGCCACGCGCGAGATGCGTTCGGTCCCCGACCAGGTGAAGCCCTCGCGCCCCACCCCAATCCCGTAGCGCAGCGCCTTGCCCTTGCCGAGCACGAGATAGAGATAGGTATTGGGCGTATCGATGATGATCGTGCCGGCCGGCTCCTTGGTGCGGTAATCGACCAGAGTGCGGCGGAACTGCGGGGGCAGCTGGGCCGGGCCGGCCTCGGGCTGGTAATCGGGCGGCAGGGTCGCGATGGCTCCCGGCTGCTCCGGTCCAATCGACATCGGCGGACGAACGCCATCGTCCTGGCCCGGATAGGGAGCGACCGCGACCGGCCCGCCGTAAGGCGGTGGGGGCGCCGCGTTCGGATATGCCGATGGCGGCGCATAGGGATCGGAATCCTGCGGGTAGACGGCGCGCCCGCCGTATTGCACTCCCGGCTGCGGCGGCCGGCTGGCCGGATACCCATAGGTTCTCGGCGGCCCGAGCGCATCCAGGTCATCGTCCTGCTCGGCTTGCACCGCCGGCGGCAGCTGCCGGCCCTGAGCCGGATAGGCCTGGGGCGGGTAGGCCGGGGGCGGATACGCTTGGACCGGCGGGGGCGGATAATATTGTGCCAGCGCCTGTCCGCCCGGCCCCCCAAGATCAATCATGAGACCGATCGCAAGCCCAACCGACAGGAGACCCACCACAGAAGCCACGCGCAATAACATTCCCCCTCCTCGCGACGATCGCAATGTACCGCGACTATGAAGCCAAATCACCCAGGATCAAGGCACATTCAAGACCATGTTGCGAAAAAAATGATCAACACCTTGATAACGCGCGCTGATCGAGTTCCACTCGCCGGCTTCGGCCGGTCGCAAGGCAAGGATCCGCCGGACAAGCCGCAAATGATCCGGCTGCCGTTGCGCGCTCCTTCACGACCCTGAGCGGACCTGCAATTTCGCCAAGGCTTCGAGCAAGGTGTCGACCGCAGGCGCCGCGAAGGCGGCACGGCAGATCGTCTCATAGGCGGCGACATTGGAGCGCGCGGCTTCCGCGGCCGACGGCGCGGTTTCTCCAAGCAACGAAACGCGTACCAGATCGTACATCGCTTCCTGCTGCAATCTTTCCGCTTCGAGCTCGACTGCCTTGATCCGGGTGCGAAAAGCTTCCGCGGTGCCGCCCTCGATCAGCCCGGGAGGCGATTTCAGCGCCCGCCTGATCGACCGCAAGGGAATGACCGTCAGGTTGCGCCAGGGGGCGACCTTCTGCTCGAGTTCATCGATCTCCGCGCCCGAGAGGCGGCGCAACCGGGCGCCGTGCCAGAGCAGGAACAGCAGCAGATTGACGTCGCAGCCGGCCTCCTCCTGCAGGGCGATGCAGGCCTCCGCCACGCCCTGCAAGCGATAGAACTGCAGCGAGAAGCGCCAGAACGGCGAGCCTGAGGCGGCGGGCTCGGTCATGGGGTTTCCGGCACGGTCATGAACGCGCGCCCAGTGCCGCGATGCCGAGCGACCCGGCAACCGCGTCGAGCTGCTTGATCAGCGCCGCCGACAGCGGCACGCCGTTGTGTTGCCGATCCGCCCGGCGCGCCTGTCGGCCTTGGCCCGGAATGCGGATCTCATCGACGCCCGGCAGCCGCGCCGAAGCGGCGAGGTCGCGCATGTGGCGGTCCACCTCCGCGCCGAATTGATCGAGCGGCAGGAACCGCGCGACATCGAGCGCGATCACGAACTGGCCGGTATTGGTCTCGCTCGCCTGCTCGGCATTGACGTCCTTGATGTCGCGCCCGAACGCGGCCCGGTTCAAGGGACCGGCCAGGAGGCCCAACACCAGTGCGAGCCCGCTGCCCTTGTAGCCGCCGACCGGAACGAACATGCCCTCCGCCAGCCGGCGCCCATCGGTGATCGGCTTGCCGTCCTCGCGGCTGATGACCCAGCCTTCCGGCATCGGCTTGCCCTCGAGCGCATAGGAGCGGATCGAGCCGTTGGAGGCGACCGAGGTCGCGATGTCGAGCACGACCGGCGCTTCCTTGCCGGCCGGGATGGCGACCGCGATCGGGTTGGTTCCGAGCAGCGGCTCGGCGCCGCCCCAGGGCGCCATGAAATTGGAGCCGGACACCGCGCTGTAGAGTCCGACCATGCCGTGCTGGAGCGGAATGGCCGCATAGGTCGAGGCGGCGCCGGCGTGGTTGGAGCGCCGCGCCCCGACCCAGGCAAGACCGCTCTCGCGCGCGATCTCGACCGCCTTGTTGGCCACATAGGTCATCACCAGGTGGCCCATGCCGTTGTCGCCGTCGACCAGGGCGGTCGCGGGAGAGCGCTCGACGATGCGGATGTCTGGGCGCACGTTGATGTGTCCGCGCTTGAGGGTGCGCACGTATCCGGGCAGCCGGAAGATGCCGTGCGCGTCCGAGCCCGACAGGTCGGCGTCGAGCATCGCGCCGGCGGTGACGGCCGCATCCGCCGCCGGCAGCCCGCACGCACAGAACGCGTCGGTCATGAACGATTGGATCGCCGCCGCCGGCACGCGGGAGAGGGATTCGGAGTCGCTCGGCACGTCATGATTCTTTCTGTTAGGTTGATCAGCGCGTCGAGCCAGGCAAAGCCCGCATCTGAGTTAGGGACGTAGGGCCTCTCACTCCTTCTCCCCGTGGGGGAGAAGGGCGGGATGAGGGGGCTCGGGCGGTGCGATAAGCCAGCATCGTAGCCCCTCACCCCACCCTCTCCCCTTCGGGGCGAGGGAGCCAAACGCGGTGCGTCCCTAACACAAGACCCAGTGGACGTCATCGATCAACATTTGGCGACGGCGATCTCCAGCGGGAACTTATCCACGCATTCATGCCCCTCGGGGGTGATGATGAAGGTGTGGCCGAGAAAGATCCCGAACAGGCCGTCCGCCGTGATCGGATTGGGCTCGGCCATGATCACCATGCCGGGCTTGAGCACCGTCTCGAAGGCTTCCGCCGATACGTGCTCGGCGCTGATATGCGGCTTGTCGGTGACCAGATCGATGCCGTGGCATTGCGTCGGCCGTGACTGCACCCCGTTCTGGCGGAAGAACCTGCTGGCGTCGAGCATGTCCTCCATCGGCTTGCCGGGCTGCATCTGCGCGATGATGCGCTGGTAGCCGGGCAGCGCGATGTCGTCCCAGAACTTGCGCACCATGTCGGTCGGCTCGCCCAGGCAGATCGGCGAGCCGATCTGCGCCGTGTAGCCGCGATAGCCGGCCGCCAGCTCCATGTTGACGATGTCGCCGTTGGCGAGCACGCGGCTGGAGGGGCGCGGATTGCCGAACACCATGGCGGGATCCGCCATGGGGGTCGATCCGATGATGAGAAAGTCGATGTCGCCACCGCCCTCCAGGATGGCGGCGCCGGCCGCCGCGCGCAGCTCGTACTCCTTCACCCCCGGGCGCGCGCGCTCGACCATCGCCGCCAGGGCGTTCTGGCAGAGCAGCCCCGCCTTGCGCACGCAGTCGAGCTCCTCGGCGCTGTGGATCGAAAGAAGCTCGTGCAGGAATCCCTTGGTGAACACCAGTTCGGCGTCGGGAAGGTTGTCGCGCAGCACGTTGTATTGATTGACCGGCAGGTAGTCGCCGTGGCGCGGATCGATCTCCATCAGGCCGATACGGCCGCGCTCGAGCCTGAGCTCGCGGATGCGCTCGACCATGATGTCCGCATAGCGTCCGCTGCGGCTGTGACGGACGTCCTTGACCGCCACCTCGACCTGGCGACGCACGGCTTCGGCGTGCGTCCCGCCCATGGAATAGATCATGGTCGGCTCGCCCTCGAGCGGAACCAGCACGTAGGAGGCGAGCGCATGCCATTCCCAATGGCCGGTCAGCCACAGCATGCCGCCGCCGAAGCTCCAATGGCTGGGGCCGCCCGGCACGATCATGCAGTCCAGCTTGTGCTCGCGCATCTTGGCGCGCAGCGCCGCGTAGCGCCGCGCATATTCGGCGGCCGAGAACTGCTCGTAGACGGCGTCGCGGTAATAGGGCGTATCGCGCATATTGGCGAACGGCAGCTGCTGGTCCAAGCGGGTGCGGACCTGCGGCCAAGGCTGCGGGCCGATGCGGGGCGGTTGAATATTCATGGCGCTCCTTCGGGCGATTCTGCTGCTTGTTTGGTGGAACTCAATCCTTGCAGTTGCCGATCGTGACGCGGCCGCCGGCCGCTTCGACCGCCTCCTTGGCGAGCGACATGTCGACCACCTGATCGAAGCTCGGCTTCTTGGCCGCCTCGATGTCGCCGGCCGCCACGTCCATCTCGACGGTGAACTCGGTCCGCTTGGGATCGAAGCCCTCGTTGACGCCCCAGACGCAATTCTTGGTCAGGCTGTCCCAGGCGAATTCGACCGCGTCCTGCGGCTTCTGGGTCGCCTTCACCATGATCGGCACCACCTTGTCCTTCTCGCGATAGATCAGCCGGTTGGTCTCGATCATGGCGGCCAGCGTGTCGCGGATGAGCGCGCGGTCGCGCGCCACCCAATCGTTCGCCCCGCCGTAGGCGTTGAACATGTAGAGCGGCAGCAGATCGGCGATCGCGACCAGGGCGTGGATGCCGGGCTTCTGCTTCATCGCCAGGTACATGTCCTCCGGATGCAGCGCGACGCCGTCGAGCTGGCCGGCGACCAGCCCGGGCAGGCGGCCGGCCGTACCCTGCGAGATGAACTGGGCGTCGGCGACATCGAGGCCGGCGCTGCGCAGCACCTCGCGGCCCATGCGCCAATTGAAGCTGCCGACGCCGCCGCCGGCCGCGCTCAGGCGCTTGCCCTTGAGGTCGGCCGCCGTCTTGATGTTTTCGGAGACCGCATAGACCTGCGGCGGCCGCGGCGCCAGGCCCCAGAGCTGCTTTGCCCGCATGCCGCGGCCGATGGCGACGTCGTTGACATTGGAGAGCGCGGTGCCTTGCGCCACCGCCGCGGTGGCGGCCGGCGATTCGCCGCCGTCGAACTGGATGATGTTGGCGTCGATGCAATGCTTGGCGAAGATGCCAAGCTCCTTGGCCACATAGGGCGTGGTGTGCACCACATTGGGCGGCGACACCGAGACGCCGACATTGATCTTGCGCAGCGGACCCGGGCAACCGGCCTGCGCGGCGGCCGGCACCGTGCCGGCGTCGCTCATGAGCGCGGCGGCGCACAACAGCGCGCCGGCGGCGAAGAGCGGCAGCGCGACCATCCACTTGCGACCATATTCCTCGATCATGACCCGTCTCCTCCGGCTGGCAATCCGTGTTTCAGTCATCTCGCGAGCTCGCGGTCCACGGCGCCACGTAGGTTTCGCACAGCCGCAACAGCGCGGTCAGGCTCACCCCCAACAGGCCGAGCGTCATGATCGGCACGAACATCTTGTCGACCTGATAAGTGCTCGCCGTGCGCACGATCAGATAGCCGATGCCGGAGATCGCCGTATAGAGGTCGGCCAGCACCATGCCGATGAGGCCGCGCCCGACCGCCAGCCGCAAGCCGGTGACGATGAACGGCAAGGCGGCCGGCAGCACGATGTGGGCCCACAGCTGACGTTCCGAGCAGCGGAAGGCGCGCCCGACCTCGATGAGCTTCGGGTCGACGTTCTTTACGCCCTGATGGGTGTTGATCACCATCGGAAAGAAGGCGAACAGGAACAGGATGATGACCTTGGCGGTCATCTCGTAGCCGGCCCACAGCACGATGAGCGGAACCAGCGCAACCGATGGGATCGAATAGAGGAACGTGATGTAGACGCCGAGCGCCACATCGAGGAACCAGAAGCGCGCGAGCAGCAATCCGATCGCGATCCCGAGCACCACGGCGAATGCCATCCCGATGGCGAGCACCACCAGGCTCGGCCACAGATAGGTCCACAATTCGCCGCTGGCGATCATGGCGATGGCGGCCACGACGATCTTGCTGGGGGTGGTGAACAGCACCGGATCCACGCGCGCGCCGAACACTTGCCAGACCGACAGCACGACCGCGAGCGAGGCCAGGCGGATGCCGATGATCTGCCATTGCCGCCGCCACCGTCGATTGGCTGCGACCCGCTCGGCGCGCGCCTTGTCGCCGGTCAAGCTCTCGTCACGCGCCGGTGCCGGCAGCGCGTCGCGGCTGGCCTGCTCTGCTGTGCTCACGCGACCTCCCTGCCCGCTCCCTTCCCGCCCGCGCTTGCGGGGGAGGATGAGGAGAGGGCCCGCGGCCGCGCGCTGTGCAGCTGGCGCCAGATGTGGACGCGCAATTCGGCAAAGCGCGGATCGCTGCGCACCGCATCGGCATCGCGCGGCCAGCCGAACGGCAGGTCGAGCACCTCCTTGATGCGCCCCGGACGCGCGGTCATCACGGCGACGCGGTCGCCGAGCACGATCGCCTCGTCGATCGAATGGGTGATGAACACCATGGTCTTGCGTTCATCCGGACGCTCCATCAAGGCCAGCAGTTCCTCCTGCAGAATCTCGCGGGTCTGCGCGTCGAGCGCCGCGAACGGCTCGTCCATCAACAGGATCGCGGGATTGATCGCCAGCGCCCGCACCAGGCCGACGCGCTGCTGCATGCCGCCCGAGAGCTGATAGGGATAGTGGCGCTCGAAGCCCGCAAGGCCGACCAGGTCCAGATAGTGATCGACCGCCTGCTTGATGGCCGCGCGCGGCACGCCGGACATCGCGAGGCCGAAGGCCGCATTGTCGTAGACCGTCTTCCACGGCAGCAGGCCGAAATGCTGGAACACCATGGCGACGCCGTCAGGCGGCGCGCCCATGACCGGCTTGCCCTGCACCAAGATCTCGCCGTCCGAAAGGTCGGTGAGGCCGGCGATGCAGCGCAACAACGTGGTCTTGCCGCAACCGCTCGGGCCGACCACGCACATGATCTCGTTGCGGCGGACCTCGAGCGACAATTGATGGAAGGCGACGACCGCACCGTCGAGGAAGAGCTTGCTGGCCCCCTTCGCCGCAATGGCGGGCGCAGATGCCGTGGCGGCCGAAGCCATGCGTTTCCCCTCGCGTATTGTTGTCGTGCTTGGGGCGGAGTTTCCGGGAAATACGGCCGAAACGCAATGCGGCATGGCGAGGTCGAATGTCTCACCGTGGCCCGCTGGGAGGCGGACCTTGTGGACCTGTGCCGGCTGCGAGCCGGAACGTGCCAGGCTCAAACGCCGCGCCCCGGCAAACCGTCCACAGTCAAGCACGGGACGCAAACCGCCTGCGCTTTGAGAAGCGGAACCACCCAGTTGCTGCAGGGTTTTCTTTTGAACGGGAGGCCGCAAATGGGCGAACCTCGCATCTCCGGCTATGAATTCGGCTGCACGCCGCACTCGCCGGTCAGTGTCGATGAATTGAAGGAGCTCGAGGCGACCGTCGGTTTCACCGACGCGGATCGCGCGTGCCTGCGGCGGGCTGGCGAGCACCTCAACGACGAGGCGGAGGCGCTGGTCGACGGCTGGCGCAAGATCATCGGTTCGCAACCGCATCTTGCGCGCTGGTTCTTCGGACCCGATGATCAGCCTGACGAAGCCTACAAAGCAGCGGTGAAGCCACGCTTCGTTCGCTGGGTGATCGATGTGTTCACCCGCCCGTTCGACCAAGCTTGGCTCGACTACCAGCAGGAGATCGGCCTTCGCCATACGCCGGCGAAGAAGAACACGACCGACCAGGCGCACACTCCGCCGCTGGTGCCGCTTCGTCATTTGATCGGCTTCGTCGCTCCGGTCGCCGAATCGGTGAGGCATCACTTGCAGGCCAAGGGCCTCTCGGGCGAGGAACTGGACCGGCTGCATGCGGCCTGGATCAAGGCCGTCATCCTGAGTGTCGCCCTGTGGAGCCAGCCCTACACCCGCGATGGGTTGTGGTGACGGCCCGGCCGAGGCGCCCGACCAAACCATGGAAAGATGAGCTTTCGCGCACGACTCAACGCATTGGGTCGCACCACTGGAGCTTTCAATGCATGGCGCAATTCTGAAAAACAGCAATCTCCCGAAGTGGCTGACGCTCGCCGCCATGAGCCTCGGATATGGCGTCGTCCAGCTCGACGTCACCATCGTCAACGTGGCGATCGCGAGCATCGGCCAATCCTTCGGCGGCGGCGTGGCGGCGCTGCAATGGGTCGTCAGCGCCTACACGATCGCCTTCGCCGCCTTCATCCTCACCGCCGGCGCGCTCGGGGATCGCATCGGCGCCAAGCGGGTGTTCGCGGCCGGCTTCGCGATCTTCACGCTGGCGTCGCTTGCCTGCGCGCTGGCGCCGACGCTTCCGCTCCTGATCGCCGCCAGGGCCCTCCAGGGCTTCGGCGCCGCCGTGCTGGTGCCGAACTCGCTGGCCTTGCTCAATCACGCCTATCCGGGCGAGCGCGAGCGCGGTCGGGCCGTCTCCATATGGGCGGCGGGCGCGAGCCTGGCGCTGACCGCGGGTCCGCTGGTGGGCGGCGGGCTCATCACCGTGGCCGGCTGGCGCAGCATTTTCCTGGTCAACCTCCCGATCGGCCTGATCGGACTCTGGCTGGCCTGGAGCAACGCCAAGAAAACGACGCGGTCCGCGCATCGCAAGATCGATCTGTCCGGCCAGGTCACCGCCATCGTCGCGCTTGGATGCTTGTCGGGAGCGATCATCGAAGCCGGCGCGCTCGGCTGGTCGAGCCGCCTGGTCATGCTGGGCTTCATCGCTTTCTTGGTGGCCGCGGCCTCGTTCGTGCTCATCGAGCAGAGAGCGGAGCAGCCGATGCTTCCGCTGTTCATGTTCAAGAACCGGGAGTTCGGCACGACCGCGCTGGTCGGCCTGCTCGTCAACGTCGCCTTCTACGGCTTGATCTTCGTGTTCAGCCTTTATTTCCAGCAGGTCAACGGACTTTCCGCGCTCTGGACCGGTCTCGCTTTCGTACCGATGATGGCGGCGGTGTTCTTCCCCAATCTGATCGCCGCGCCCGTTGCCAACCGCATCGGCGCCAAGCTGACCATTGCGCTGGGGGCCGGCATCGCGGCGGCGAGCGCGGTCGCGCTTCTGGGCATCGATCAAGGCAGCGCCTACGGTTCGATCGTCGTGCAGCTCATGGCCATGGGGGCCGGACTGGGCCTGCTGGTTCCTCCGCTCACCTCGACGCTGCTGGGGAGCGTCGACAAATCGAGGTCGGGTGTCGCCTCGGGCGTGCTCAACGCCATGCGGCAGACCGGCAGCGTGCTCGGCGTCGCGCTGTTTGGATCGCTCGCCGGCAGCGCGGCGGGAGTGCTCTCCGGCCTGCGGCTGGCGCTTGTCATCGCGGCCGGATTGCTGGCCTGCAGCGCGGCCGCCGTCCTGATCGGGATTCCAGCACGCCGCCCGTCCCGGCCCTGAGCCCATCAGAGCTAAGTTAGGGCGCGACGGAGCCGCATTCTCCACCTCGCCCCGCTTGCGGGGAGAGGTCGGCGCGTAGCGCCGGGAGAGGGGGCCTCTCTGCGAGTCTGAGCTTGTGGAAGCGCCCCCTCACCCGGATCGCTGCGCGATCCGACCTCTCCATAGCCCGTCGCAGACGGGCGTAAACGCCCTGGTGGCAAGCGGGGCGAGGTGGAGAACGCGGCACCGCTCCGTCACATGCGATAGCCCTGCCCCACAAGGGGGAAGGAGTCCAACGCTCCGCCGCCGCCTAACTTAGCGCCAAGGGGCTTGACCCGGGATCGTTGCAGACACCGAGGTCGGAGCGGTCCCGGGTCGCAGCCCGGGACAAGGTTTGGCAAGCTGCGGGCCTAAGCCTCGGGCAGGCTCACAGGAAAATCTGGATGGTCTTGATCTCGGTGTAGCTCAAGAGCTCCTCGAGGCAGCTTTCGCGGCCGACGCCGCTGTTCTTGTAGCCGCCATAGGGCGTGCCCTTGAAGTGGTTGCCCACGCCGTTGACCCAGACCATGCCGGACTGGACCTTGCGGGCGGCGTTGAGCGCACGCTTGATGTCGTTGGTCCACACCGCGGCGGTCAGGCCGTACTCGACCGAGTTGGCGAGCTCGATGGTGGCATCCTCGTCGCGCCAGCTGAACACCGAGAGCACCGGCCCGAAAATCTCCTCGCGCGCGATCCGCATTTGCGGATGCACGTCGCCGAATACGGTCGGCTCGACCCAATAGCCGCGCTCGAAATCCTTGCCGGACGGCCGCTTGCCGCCGACCATCAGCTTGGCGCCGTCCTTGACGCCCGACTGGATCATCGAATTGACCCGATCGAGCTGGCGCTTGGAGTTCATCGGACCCATCTGCGACTTGGGATCGAGCGGATCGCCGACCTTGATCTCCGCCACGCGCTCGGTGATGCGGTCGAGCACCTTCTTGTAGAGCTGCTCGTGCAGCATGAGCCGGCTGGTCGAGCCGCAGGATTGTCCCGACCAGGCGAAGTTCATGCCCGCGATGGCGGCGTCCGCCACCTTGTCGGCGTCCGCATCCGGATACACGATGAACGGATTCTTGCCGCCCAGCTCCAGCGTCAGCGCCTTGATGCCGGATTCGGCGGCGGAGCGCTGGATCATCATTCCGGTCGGCACCGATCCGGTGAAGGCGATCCGCTTCACCTTGGGATGCCGCACGATGGCATCGCCGGCCGGCATGCCGTTGCCGGTGACGATATTGACGGTGCCGGGCGGCAGGATCTCGCGCGACATCTCGGCCAGAATCGAGGCCGACAGCGAGCTCGTCTCCGGCGGCTTCACCACCACCGTATTGCCGGCGATCAGCGGCCCGGCGAGACCGCGCACCGCGAAGCTGAGCGGATGATTGAACGGCACGATGCGGGCCACCACCCCATAGGGCTCGCGCAGCGTGATGTGGAGATGCTTGGAGCTTGCAGGAACTGTCTCGCCCTTCATCTCGATGGCAAGCCCGGTGTACCATTCGAGCGCTTCGGCGGCGCCTTCGATATCGACCTTCATCTTCGAGATGGTGTTGCCGGTGTCGACGACCTCGGTCCGCAACAGCTCGTCGGCGCGCTCGCGGATGCGCTTGGCGAGCTTGTGCAGATACTTTCCGCGCTCCTTGATATCGAGCGCCGCCCAGGCCGGCTGGGCCTTCTCGGCGGCGGCCACCGCCTTGTTGACGTCGGCCGCGTCGCCGGCCGGCACCTCGCCGATCTTCTCCTCGTTCGCCGGGTTGACGGAATCGATCCAATTGTTGGCCTGCCCGGCGACCAGCTCGCCGCCGATCAGCATGTGGGCCTTCACGAGTTGCGCGTGTACGTTCATGATTCTGACACTCCCGGAATGGGCCACCGCCGGCCCGCGCGGCGGGTCGGATGGGACCGAAGTCGATGCAGTCAACCGCGTTTCTGTTCGGCGTATCTCTATCGAGGAAGGCGGGGCGCGACAAGCCGGTGCGGCTCAAGCAGCGCACCAAGCCTGCTGCCGCGAGCCAAGAGCGCAATGGCCAAGCTCGCCCGGACACGGCAGGGGGCCGCTCGCTACGGGGCGGTCAACGCGCCTTGCGTCTGGAGGTTTCGCTCCGCATCGGCTTCTCGCTGTCGACGGCGTCAGCGCCGGCCTGCGCCACCGGCTCGTCGTCCTCGCCGATGCCGGAGACGCCGACGCCGCCGATGCATTCCTCCTCGTGGATGATCGGGATGCCGCCGGGCACGCCCAGGCAGTTGGGGACCGCCAGGAAGCCTGGCCGCTCCGCCACCCGCTTGGCGAAGGCCGAGCTCGGCCGCTCGCGCAGCGCCGCCGTGCGCGCCTTCAGGGTCGCCATCTCGACCGTGTTCGGCCCGTTGCGGTCAGGCCGCTCGAGGTAGAGCAGGTGCCCGCCGGCATCGACCACCGCCACGGTCGGCTCCATGTTCTTGGCAGCGCCGGCTTTCCTGCAGGCCGCCACCATCTTGTGCGCGTCGTCGAGCGTCAGGCATGGCTTGCTACGCATCTGGTTCTCCGATCGATGTGAATTTGAGGATGAGAAGAGAGCCCCCGCATCTCCCCACGAAATCTGCCAACATTCCGGTGGAGATTCCAGGCAATCAAAATTCCCGCCCCAGATGCATGGGTCTATGATGCGGCGGGCTATTTGGATCCGGGGACGCGCGGGCCTTGCGATAGGACCGTGAAGCTTCGAGCAGCAAGGGGGACGTCGGTGCAAAAGTTGCTTTCTTTGCGCGCCCTGGCGGCAGGTCTGACCAGTGCGCTGGCGATGACCGGCGATGGCGCCCTGGCGCACCATTCCTTCTCGATGTTCGAGTACGGCTCGTCTACCGAGCTCGAGGGCACGGTGCAGGAGTTCAGGTACGTCAATCCGCACTCCTTCATCATCTTGAAGGTGAAGGGAAAGGACGGCCGCCTCGAGACCTGGACGCTGGAGGGCCAACCCACCGTCATGCTGGAACGGGAAGGATGGACCGCCAAGACCCTCAAGCCGGGCGATCAGATCAAGCTGACGATCGCACCGCTGCGCAGCGGCGCGACCGGCGGCTCGTGGACCCCGCAGGAGCTGACCTTCCGGAACGGCAAGGCGGTCGCGGCCGGCCATTGAGGCGCTGATCGATCGGCCCCCAAAGGAACGTCGAGAGGGAATGTCGCGAGAGAATATCGAGAGAATATCCAGACTCCACCAAGGACCGGCCCGCGTTCGCCATTGCCCAGACGCAAAGTCGGCGCAATTGGGACCTAGCTGCTGACCGGGGGAAAATTCATGCACCTGGGTAGGGGCCCAAAACCAATGCGCAGACCAATCCGCAGACCGGACCGCAAGGCTCCGATCGGGCCGCTGCTGTTGCTGGCCCTGGCGGTAGCAGCGGTCGGCCTGAGCATGACCGGAGAGGCCTTGGCGGTCGATCGCTGGAAGCACCCGCCGGCCCGTGCCGGCGCCGGCCAGCTTCACGCGTTCCGGCCAGGGCCGCAGCCAAACGCTGGACCGAACGCCGTTGGGCCAAGCGCCATTGGGCCGCGGGAAGGCTTGCCTGGCCAGCGCGAGGCGGTCGGCGATACCCAATCCGAGGGCCGGTCGTTCGAAGCGAATCGCCCGGGCGCAAATCCCGTCGAACGGGGCCCGGAACTGCAGCGTCTGGAAGCCAATCCGGCCGGCCGCGGCCCGGCTGGATTGCAACGCCAAGGGCTGGTGGGGCAGAATGCAGGTCCACGCGGCCAAGCGCCGGGCGAGTTCGCCCGCCAGGCGCTGACCGGGCGAAACCTGCAGGGGCCGGGCCGGTTCGGGCCGGGCGCGTTGGGCGGACGGTTTCAGCAGCGGCCCTTTGCCGGGCTGGTCGCACGCCGGCCGCTGATCGGCGAGCGCGGCTTCAGCGGCGTGCCCCCCGCCGGCGAGAACCGCTTCCTGACCAACGAGATGGTGTTCCACGTCCCCGCGAACGTGTCGCCGCAAACCGTCGACAGTGCGGCGCGCCGGCTCGGCCTCGCCACCGTCGCCTCGCAAAGCTTCAATCTGTCGGGCGGAACGCTGTTCCGTTTCCGGATCACCGACGGGCGTCCGGTCGCCGACGTGATCCGCGCGCTCGAATCCGAAAATATCGGCGTCGCCCAGCCCAACTATGTGTTCAGGCTCCAGCAGGAGGCGACGCTGGCGGCGCGCAGCACCGGTGGCGATCCCTCGCAATATGTGGTCGACAAGCTGCAGCTGGTGGACGCCCATCGCATCGCCATCGGCAGCAATGTGCTGGTGGCGGTGATCGATTCGGAGATCGACGCCAAGCACCCCGAGCTCGCCGGCGCGGTGGTCGACGAATTCGACGCCATCGGCAACCATGACAAGCCGCATGCGCACGGTACCGGGATGGCGGGCGCGATCGCGGCCCATCGCCGGCTGATCGGCGTTGCTCCGGGCGTGCGCCTGCTCGCCATTCACGCCTTCTCCTCGAGCGGCACGGATTCGGCGCAGGCCACCAGCGAGCACATTCTGATGGGCATCGATTGGGCCATCCGGAAAGGCGCGCGAATCATCAATATGAGCTTTGCCGGACCGGACGATCCCCTGCTCCAGCTCGCGCTGCAGAAGGCGCACGACAAGGGCGTGATCCTGATCGCGGCGGCCGGCAATCTGGGTCCCAAGTCGGAGCCGCTCTATCCGGCCGCCGATCCCAACGTGATCGCGGTGACGGCGACCGACGCCAAGGACCAGCTCATGCCGCAGGCCAATCAGGGTCCCTATGTGGCGGTCGCGGCACCCGGCGTGGACGTTTTGGAGCCGGCTCCCAATGGCGGCTTCCAGGTGACCACCGGCACGTCGGTTGCCGCCGCCCATGTCACCGGCGTCGTGGCGCTGTTGCTCGATCGCGATCCCACCCTCGATGCCGCCGCCGTGCGCGACATCCTGACCGCGAGCGCCAGGCATCACGCGCCCGAGGGCCGCGACGATCAATTCGGCTGGGGCCTGGTCGACCCCCTGCGCGCCTTGACGAGCCTCGACGCCAGGGTGGCACGCGATCGATCCAAGGATTTGGCCACCCCGACCAGCGCCATCGCTCCGCGGCCGATCTCGGCACGTTAGGGATTTTTCAGGAAGAACGGCCGCGCCGGTGAGCCGTTCAGCACATGAAGCGGCTTCCCATGAGATGGATGCAAAGCCGCGCCACGGATTTAGCGCGCTCCCTCTCCCCGTTGGGGAGAGGGTTGGGGTGAGGGGCCACGGACTTCTCGATAGGCTCGACCCCCCTTGCACCCGGATTGCTTCGCAATCCGACTCTTCCCTGCGGCGAGAGGTGAGGCCCGCGGCACCGCGGTTTCCCAATTTGAGCGGAACGCGCTGTAGCCATTTTGGCGACCGGCCTCGCGCGCTCCCACCAAAGCTGGTTGCGGCAGCACCAAAAGCCTATATGACAGCCGATCAAAGACGACCTGATCGGAAGGATGAGAACCATGATGTCGACCCGTCTGTGCGCGCTGGCGCTTGCGGGCTTGGGGCTTGCAGCCGTGGGAATAGCGGCCTCCAGCCTGCCCGGCGCGGCTCAAACCGCCAATGACTTCTACAAGGGCAAGCAGCTGAGCATCATGATCGGCTATGGGCCCGGCGGCTCGGACGATCTGTGGGCCCGCATCATCGGGCGGCATATCGGCGATTATATCCCGGGCCATCCGACGGTTGTGCCGGTCAATGCGCCCGGCGCCGGCAGCCTGCTGTTGGCCAACCAGATCAACAACACGCAGCCCAAGGACGGGACCGTCATCGGTCTCATCAATCGCGGCATTCCCTTCGAGCCGCTTCTGGGCGGCGCCAGCACGCGGTTCGATCCGCTGAAGCTGGTCTTCGTCGGCAGCCCGGATCGCGACACCGCGGTCTGTGCCGCCAACAAGAACGCGCCGGTGAAGACCGTCCAGGACCTTTACAATCAGGAGCTGATCGTCGGCGCCACCGGGTCGGGGGCCGACACGGAGGTCTATCCGAGCTTCCTGAAGAATCTGCTCGACATGAAGTTCAAGATCATCGCCGGCTATCCGGGATCGCGCGACATCAATCTGGCGATCGAGCGCGGCGAGGTGCAGGGCATCTGCGTGAGCTACGACACGATCGCGCGCGAGACCATCTTCAAGGACGGCACCGTCCATGTGCTGTTCCAGGCCGCCCTGAAGCCCGACCCCCGGCTCGAGGGCATTCCGTTCGCCGCCGATCTCGCCAAGACCGATCAGCAGCGCCAGGCGCTCGCGCTGTTCCTGGCCCGCGTCAATATGGGCCGGCCCTTCATCGCCCCGCCGGGCGTGCCGGCGGACCGGCTGGCGATCCTGCGCACCGCGTTCGAGCAGACCATGAAGGACCCCGGCCTGGTGCAGGAGGCCGACAGCTCGGGCCTGCATCCGCTCTACATCTCTCCCGACGAGCTGCAGAAATACGTCGCCGACGCCTACAAGATGTCGCCCGAGGTGGTGGCTCTCACCAAGAAAGCCATGGGCCGCTAGGACCGTAGGGCGCAATCGCTTTATTGCGCCATCGATCTCACCAAGCGGAGCAATCCATCGGCGGGGCCAAGCGGCGCAATAAAGCGATTGCGCCCTACGCCGTATCCGGGCGCTGCGACAGGTTCTCAGTTTCTTTCCGAAAACGCGGCGACGCGATCGAGCACGTCCTTGGGGCTGGCGTAGATCCGATCGAGCAGCGCGGCGATCTTCTCGCCGCTCACCGGATTGATGATGAGCTTCTGCCGGGCGGCTTCGGCCAGGAAATCGGGATCCTTCATGGTGGCATCGAAGGCGTCGCGCAGCGCTTTGATCCGGTCGGCCGGCACGCCCGGCGGGGCCACGACCGGCCAGGCCATGACTTGCTGGGTGAACGCAAGCTCCAGGATCTGCCGGTCGGCCGGCGTGGCGGCAAGATCGAGGATCAGGGGAACGTCCGGATAGTCGGGGTCCTTCTCGCGGCCGAGCTGGGCGAGGATCTTCACCTTTCCGGCGCTGATCAGCGGCTCCATCCGGGCGCGCAGCGTCGCCGACGAGCTGCCCGAGCAATGCCCCTCCACCTCGCCACGCTCGAGCGCCAGCAGGGCCTCCTGCGAGCTCTTGTAGCCCTCGACCACCTTGAACCTGGTGCCCAGCAGGCGATTCATCAGCCGCGGATAGTAGGACGGCGCCGCCGCCGAGGTGGTGCCGCTGACGATCAGCTCGTGCGTCTTTAGATCCGCCATGGTGGCGATCGGCGACGGCAGCCGCATGAACACGAGCCCCACTTCCTGCTGCGGGGTCCCGATCCAGTTGAACTTCGAGGCCACATAGCGCGGACCCCGGTCCTTGGGATCGAGCAACGGCTCGATGCCCACGCCGCGCCCGACCATGCCGATCTCGGAGCCATCCTGGCGCGCGATATTGTACAAATAATTGGCCGCCACCATGCCGGCCGCTCCAGGCATTTCCTGCAGGATGAAGAGCGGATGCCCAGGCAGATGGCGGCTCAGATACGGAAGGATGAGCCGGCTGTAGATCTCGTAACCGCCGCCGCCCGCGCTGCCGACGACGAACTTGATCTGCTTGCCGGAAAAGAACTCCTCGACCGGCTCCGCGCGCGCCGAGCAGGAACCGAAGGTGCAGATGGCCGCCACGCCGCTGAGCGCCGCGATGCAGAAGTCCCGACGTGACTGCCTGGATACTGCCATCTTCCCCGTCCCGGCACTCATCCGCTCATCCCCGCGCACGCGCGTCTAGGAAACTGACGCAGGACGAGGTCTCTCCACCCGCTCGTCCCCGCGGACGCGGGGATCCAGGCTTTGCCCAATTGAACGCCCGTGCGATTTGGCAAAGGCTGGATTCCCGCGTCCGCGGGAATGAGCGGATGTGGCAATGCGGACCTTTCATTCGCATCCGCACCAGCTCACCGGAACAGCTCGTTATAGACATCCAGCCAGTGCGGCATCGCGGCATCCAACTGCTCGGGTGAAAAGAAGATCCCGCGAAAATTCTTGCCGTCCGGCCGCAGCGCCGGCTCGCGCGGCGGCACATCGGGCGAGGCCGGAATGTAATCGGCGTCGCGGAAGAGCTTCTGGCCTTCGTCCGAGACGAAGAAGTCGACCAGGAGCTTGGCCGCGTTCGGGTGCGGCGCATCCTTGGTCACGCCGGTGACGCAAAGCACCGCCATGGCCGGGCTCATCGGAATCCAGTCGATCGGCGCGCCCCGCCGCGCGCTGATCACCGGCTGATGGTTGAAGATCTGCAGGACCAGCGGATATTCGCCGGCGATGGCCTGATCCACCACGGTGCGGGCCGAGACGCCGAGCCCGATGATGTCCTGCCCGGCAAGCGCGCGCAGATAGGCCTTGCCGGGCGCTTCGCCCATGTCGGTCAGCACCAGGCCGATGAAGCCGAGCGCGCCCGAGGAGGTCGCATGGATGGCCCAGGCCATCTTCCCTTTCCATTTGGGATCGAGCAGATCGGTAAGGCTGCGCGGCTCGCTGCCCTTGGGCACCAGGTTGGTGTTGTAGGCCGGCGTGTGGACGTAGATGTTGGTGGCGACCCAATATCCTTCCGGGTCCAGATATTCCGCCGGCCACTGCCGCACGCGGTCGGGCAGCCACTTGAGCGCCAGGCCGCCGCGCTTGACCGGCGGCGCGGTCGCGGTGCCGTCGTAGACGTCGGCCTGCAGGCGGCCAGCCTGGGCCTCGTTCGACATGCGGACCGCCAGCTCGACCGAATCGGCGCGCACGAAGTTCACGCGGATCCCGTAGCGCTTCTGGAACGCGTCCATGGCAGGACGGCCGAACTGATTGGTGATCTGGGTCGTGTACCAGGTCACCTCGCCTTCCTTCTGGGCGGCGGCGATCAAGGCCGGATCGGCGGCATGGGCGCCCTGGCCGCAGATGAGGCCGCAAAGTGCCGCGCCGGCAAGTACCGGCCCGACCATCCGCCATAGCGCCTGCCGCGTCCCGGCTCGCCTGCGCATCTCTCGCTTCCAATATGGGGCGCGGCAAAAAAGCGCCGCAGCCACCCTCCGCAGGAGGGCCAGCTTGGTGTAGAGGATAAGTGAAGTCCAGAGCCGAAAGAGCACAGCCGTGGCACTGCAGGAACAGACCGTCTTTCCGCAATGGGTGCGCGCCACCCGCGCGCCGGTTCCGCTGCCGCCGCCCAAGAGCTGCGACTGCCAGTTCCACATCTATGGCGACCCGGCGAAATATCCGCCCAAGAAGGATCCCCTGTATCAGCCGCCGCAGGCGACCTTCGAGGACATGCGCGGCGTCCTCAAGGCGCTCGGCTTCGAGCGCGGCGTGATCGTGCATCCGATGCCTTACGACACCGATCATCGGCTGCTGATCGACACGCTTTCGGGCCTCGCTCCCGCCGAACGCAGGAATTTCCGCGCCACCGGCATCATCAAGGACAACGTGTCGGACGCGACGCTGCATGAGCTCGATCGGCTCGGGGTGCGCGGCGCGCGGTTCAATTTCGGCCGGCGCTATGAAGGCATTCAAAGCCGCGACGAAATCGTCCGCTCGATCGATCGCGCCCGCGAGATCGGCTGGCATGCGCGGCTGCATGTGGCGGCCGACGACATCGAGACCGATCCGCATTTCCTGGCATCGATCAAGGACATCACCTGCGTGGTCGACCACATGGCCCACCTGCATTTCGAGCTCGGGCTCGATCAGCCGGCCTGCCGCTGGCTCCTGCACATGCTGAAGAACGAAGGCTGGTGGATGATGCTGTCGAACGGCAACCGCGACTCGAAGATGGAGAGCGGCTTCGACGACGCCGTCCCGTTCGGCCGGATGTTCATCGAGGCGGCGCCCGACAGAATGATCTGGGGAACCGATTGGCCGCATGTGAATTGGCGCAAAAGCCGGATGATGAACGATGCCGAGACGGTCGAGTTGCTGTATCGTTACGTCGACAACGATCAGGCCTTGCTGAACAAGATCCTGGTCGACAATCCGGCCCGTTTGCATGGATTCGAATAAGTCGGGAGGGCGTGCGTCACACATTGGAGGATCCGACATGGAGATCGATCGCAAAGCGGTGATCGCAGGCCTCGGCGGCGAGGCCGCGGTCAACAAGATGGATCACGAGGCGCGCGCGGACGCGCTCGAGGACTTTCTCTCGGCACGGCTCGACGCGCTGGTAGCGGCACGGCAGGGCGAGAAGGCCTATCCCACCGTCGCCGAGCTCGAGAGCCGCATCGACAAGCGCGGCTACCGCCGCGGCGTCGGCCGGCTCTTCCTGCACGAGCACACCAACAAGAATCCCGATGCGGACGAGAGCAAGCTTCGGGTCGCGCGGCTGGCACCGATGCCGCCCAAGCCGACGCTCGTCGACTTCTTCAAGTATCGCTTCGTGCCGGCGGCGCATTTGCTGCAGAGCGCGGCGCTCGCCAGGCGGGGCGGCGCGTCGGAGGAGATCATCATGGCCTGCCTGCTGCACGACGCCGGCCAGGGCCTGATGAAGACCGACCACGGCTGGTGGGGCGCCCAGATCATCGAGCCCTATGTGTCCGAGCGCGTGACCTTCGCGGTCAAGTATCATCAGGCGCTGCGCTTCTATCCCGACCCTGCGGCCGGCTACGAATATCCGGAGAGCTACTATCAGACCTTCGGGGTGGATTATGTGCCGCTGCCGCACATCAAGGCCGCTTACGAATATGCGCGGAATCAAAAGTGGTACATGGACGCGCGGCTGGTCACCTTGAACGACCTCTATGCGTTCGATCCCAATGTGCAGGTCTCGATCGACGAGTTCACGGACGTCATCGGTCGCCATTTCCGGCAGCCCGAGGAAGGGCTCGGCTACGACGACACGCCGGTGAGCCATATGTGGCGCACCATGATCAATCCCGACGCCCCGCTCTGAGCTAACCGCGGACCCATCTTCACCGTAGGGTGGGCAAAATTGCCTGGTACCGCGACCCTTGATTGCGCGGCGCTGCGCAATTTTGCCCACGCGGCACAATCTCTGCGTCCGACGCGTGGGCAAAAATCGCCACCAAGCGATTTTTTCCCACCCTACAGGCTCGCCGCATCTCTCGCCCGATGGCGATTGACCCGCCGGGCGGGTAGACTAGCATGTGCCAAAAGTTTGGCCGTCAACGCGACGGACCGAACAAACCACAATCGGGAGGATATTGATGTCCGGAGGCTCCTTGAACAGCTGGTTGCTCGCCACGACGCTGCTCGCCGCGATGGCCGCGCCGGTCGCGGCGCAGCCGATCACCAACCTGACCCCGAACAATTCGGCGGTACAGAACTACAAGCCGGTGACCGATGCGATGCTGCTCAAGCCCGATCCGGCCGACTGGCTGATGTGGCGGCGCACCTATGACGGCTGGGGCTACAGCCCGCTCGACCAGATCAACAAGGACAACGTCAAGAACCTGGAGGTCGCCTGGACCTGGTCGCTGACCCGCGGCGCCACCGAGACCACGCCGATCGTGCATGACGGCGTGCTCTACATCTTCAACTACGCCGACAAGGTGCAGGCGCTCAACGCCGCGACCGGCGACCTGATCTGGGAATACACGCCGCGACCTGCCCGCCAAGCTGCTGACCGAAGGCGGCCAACAATCTCGCCAAGCGCAACATGGCGATCTATCAGGACAAGCTGATCGTCGCGACCTCCGACGCCCATATCGTGGCGCTCGATGCCAAGACCGGCAAGGTGGTGTGGGATCACGCGACCGCCGACTGGACCAAGGGCTGGCGCTATACGGGCGGCCCGTTCATCGTCAACGGCAAGGTGATCCAGGGCATGACCGGCTGCGGCAATGCCGAGCCCGGCGGCTGCTTCATCACCGGCCACGACGTCAAGACCGGCGAGGAGCTGTGGCGGGTCTGGACCATCGCGCATCCGGGCGATCCCAATTACGACACCTGGAACGGCCTGCCGCTGGAGAGCCGCTTCGGCGCCTCGGCCTGGATTTCCGGCAGCTACGATCCCGAGCAGAACCTGGTCTTCTACGGCACCGGCCAGCCCTATCCGTGGATCGCCGAAATGCGCGGCACGCTGCCGAAGAAGGCCGGGCGTCAAGAACAACGCGCTCTATTCGGACTCGACGCTCGCCATCGATCCCGACACCGGCAAGCTCGAATGGTACCATCAGCATCTTGCAGAACGACACCTGGGACCTCGACTACGTCTACGAGCGCATGCTGGTCGACCTGCCGGTCAACGGCGAGACCCGCAAGGCGCGTGGTCACCACCGGCAAGCTCGGCATCGTCGAGGCGCTCGACCGCACCAACGGCCAATGGCTGTGGGCACAAGGAGACGGTGCCGCAGAACGTCGTCGCGGCGATCGATCCCAAGACCGGCGAGAAGACCATCAACCTGGCCGCGATCCCGCATATCGGCCAGACCACCGTGAACTGCCCGGCCGATCCCGGCGGCCGCGGCTGGCCGGCGACCGCCTACAGCCCGAAGACCGGCATGCTCTGTACCTGCCGCTCAACGAGTTCTGCTCGAACACGACGCCGATCGCCGCTCGATCCCGGCCAGTCCTATACGGGCGGCGGCCGCGCGATCTTCGCCCGCACCACGGTGCCCAACAGCGACGGCAATATCGGCCGCGTCGATGCCATCAAGCTTGCCGACCGCACGACCAGCCTGGTCGCATCGGCAGCGCGCGCCGGAGACCAGCGCCGTGCTGCCGACCGGCGGCGGCGTCGTGTTCGCCGGCACGCTCGATCGCTATTTCCGCGCCTTCGACGACACGACCGGCAAGGTGCTGTGGCAGACCCGCACCAACAACGCGATCAACGGCTTCCCGATCACCTACAGCGTCAACGGCAAGCAATATGTGGCGGTGGCGACCGGCAACGGCTCGAGCGAGATGCCGATCGCTCGGCACGCTCACGCCGGAGATCGCAGATCCCCGACGGCGGCTCGGTGCTGTGGGTATTCGCCCTGCCGGACAAATGAGGCCGCTTCCTTTTCCTTCCCCCTGAAAGGGGGAGGGTGGCGTCCAACGGGTCCGGCCTTTGGCCGGCCCGATGACAGGCTCCGGCGCCGGGTGGGGGTCTCGTCTCCCCGCGGATTCGGCGCTTGTGGCGGGACCCCCACCCGGATCGCTGCGCGATCCGACCTCCCCCTTGCGGGGGAGGTGTCCCCGAGAGCGCGGCGTCATCGCGCGTTCATCATATGCGATAGCCCTCCGCCTTCCGGGTGGAGGGAAAAGATTTGCACCGCGCCGCGCTCCTCGCTTGGCTGCTGCCGGCGGTCGCGCTGGCGCAGACGCCGTTCGTGCAGGACGAATGGAAATATGGCACGCGGCAGGACGGCGCCACGCTCCACTACTGCGTCGACGAGCGCGATCCCGACTTGCCGGTCGCGCGCAAGATCGGCGAGGCCATCGCGGGCGCGCTGCTGCTGGAGCCGAAGGAGCATGCGATCGGCGAGGATTGGTCGGGCGAGGACATCGAGCAGATCTATCAGGTCCTGCTGCGAGACCTGCGACGTCTTTCTCGGCTTCAAGCTCATCCCCGACGCCTATCCGGACTGGCTGACCATCACGCGCGGCTATTATCGCGGCTCCTACGTGTTCGTGACCGCCGACGCGGGTTGGAAATCGCTCGCCGACGTGCCGTTGTCGCGCGTGATCGGGGGCACCATCGGCACCAGCGCCGACATCAGGCTGATCCAGTATCTGGAAGCGCTCCAGCCTCCCGAGCGTTGGTCCCATTATCCGATGGGGTCCGACGAAACCGCGCTGCGCGACGTCGCCAGCGGCGAGCTTGCGGCCGCGCTGGTCTGGGGCCCGTCGTTCTGGGCGCTGCAAAAAACCGATCCGGCCTTCGCCAAGCTGCGGATCATCGCCCCCAAGCCGCTGCCGCGCCGCGAGCGCGGATGTCGGGGCCGTGATGCTCACCCGCGAGACCTTCCTGCGCGCCAACCTCGATCAGGCGATCGCCGCCTTGACGGCGGACGGAACCATAGAGAGCATTCTCAAGAGCTTCGGCTTCCCCGCGGGGCCGGTACGGTAGTGTTGTGAAATCGATGCCTCTCCTTGTCCCGGGCGCAGCGCAGCACTTCTTCAGTGGTGCGCTGCAGACCCGGGACCGTTCCAAACGCCAAAGTCTGGAACGGTCCCGGCTCATTAGCGCGTTTCCGCGCGTCTTCCACGCGCTAAGGCCGGGACAAGTCTTGGGGCGATCCGGGACACCGCCATCTGCACCCAAAAGTCTCCCGTGATCGCCGATCCCTCGCCCGCAGTCGAGATCGACCACATCAGCAAGCGCTATGGCCGCACGCTGGCGCTCGACGACGTGACCTTCGACGTCCAGCGCGGCGATGTCTTCGCGCTGCTCGGACCCAACGGCGCCGGCAAGACCACGCTCTTGCACATCCTCTGCACCATCCTGCGGCCCGACAGCGGCACCGCGCGCATCGGCGGCATCGACGTGATCGAAGGATCCGCTCGGCGCGCGGCGCAGCCTCGGCGTCGTGTTCCAGGAGCCGAGCCTCGACGACCGCCTGACGGTCTACGAGAATCTCGAAGTTTCACGGCCTGGTCTACGGCGTCCCCAGGCGGCTGCGGCGTGCAGCCGCATCGACGCAGATGCTCGCTCTGGTGGAGCTCGACCGAATGGCGCGACAGCGCTGGTGCGCACGCTGTCCTCCGGCATGAAGCGCCGGCTCGAGATCGCCCGCGCGCTGGTCCACGATTCGCGCATCCTGTTTCTCGACGAGCCGACCGTCGGCCTCGATGCGCAGTCGCGCGAGCGCATGTGGCAGTATCTGCGCAACGCTCCGCAGCGAGCGCGAGCTGACCGTCATCGTCACCACCCACTATATCGAGGAGGTCGAGGGCTGCGACCGCGTCTGCATCATCGACGGCGGGCGCATCCTGGCCAATGACACGCCGGCGGCGCTGAAGGCGCGCCACGGCCAGCAGATTGCTGCGCGTCGTGCCGCGCGAGGAGGCGACCGCCGCCGAGATCGTGTCGGCCTATTCCGACACCGCGACCCGCCGCGACGAACGAGATCGTGCTGCGATCGCAGCCGGCGACGCCTTCGCGGAATCCTTCCTAGTCCGCTACGGCACGCCGCATTCGCCGGCTTTCGATCGAGGAGCCGAGCCTTGAAAGCGTGTTCCTGTCCCTGACCGGCCGCGAACTGCGCGACCAGGCGGCCGGCGCGCGCGAGCGGACCTACGAGTTCGGCAAGCGCGGGGGCGAGCACACGCGATGACCGCACACGCAGTCGGACCGGAACAATCCGCCTCGCTCCCCTCCGCGGCTCGCGCAGAACGCTCGGGCTGGGGCCGCTGGGCGGGCGGGCTCTACGCCATCTGGCTGCGCGAGGTGAAGCGCGCCGTCCGCGACCGCGGCCAGCTGATCGGCGGCGTGGTGCCGCCCGCTGCTCTGGGTGCTGATCATGGGCATCGGCCTCAATCCGTATTTCCGCGGCGAGATCTACGGCGAGGTGCGCTTCGTCGTGCCCTACACCTATCTGCAGTTCATCTTCCCGGCGGTGATCGCGCTCAACATCATGTACACCTCGGTGCAGTCGGCGGTGTCCGTCGATCTGGGACCGCGAGTTCGGCTTCCTGCGCGAGGTGCTGGTCTCGCCGATGCCGCGCGCCGACGATCCTGTTGGGCAAGATTCTCGGCGGCACCACCGTCGCCCTGTTTCACGGCGCGCTGGTGCTGGCGCTCGCCCGCTTCGCCGACCTCTCGCTGTCGCTGGCCGACATCGCCTGCGGTCTCGCGCTTGATGTTCCTGCTCGCCTTTGCGCTGACCTCGCTCGGCGTCGTCATCGCCAACCGCATCCGCAGCTTCGAGGGCTTCGGGGTGTTCTCCAACGTCGTGATCCTGCCGCTCTATTTCACTTCGAGCTCGATCTTTCCGCTCGATCCGTCGCTGACCAGCGCGCAGACCCGCGTGATCTATCCGGAATGGCTGGTGATCGCTGGTCGAGCTCAATCCGCTCACCTATGCGGTCGATGCGCTGCGCGGCGCCTTCATCCATTTCCATCAGTTCGATCCGCGGCTCGGACCGGTCGTCCTCCTGGCGATGGCGGCCGTGTTCTTCCTGATCGCGCTCTACGACTTCCGCCGGGTGTGAGGGTCGCGAGCGTGGCGCAGCCAGGCCTCATCCGCGATGCGCTCGGCGCGCTGCCGATCCTCGGCCTGCTGGCCGCCGTCTATCTGTTGCCGCCGGATACGTCGCTGAGCGAGGTGCGCCGCGCCGGCGCGCTGCATGTCTGCCTGCCGCCGGTCGATCCGCCCTTCGTCACCGACAACGGCAATGCGCCCGGAATCGATGTCGAGATCCTGCAAGCGTTGACCCGCAATCTCGGCCTGCGGCTCGCGGGCGTGCCGGAACCCGCCATGGGGCAGAATTTCAACCCGCGCGCTTGGCACATCACCCGCGCGGCCTGCGAGGTCTTGGCCGGCGGCGTCATCGCTTCGCCCATGACCAAATCCTTTCTCGAGACCAGCCCGCCCTATGCGCGGACCGGCTGGGCGCTGCTCGCCCCGCAGGCCACCTCGCCGGATCCCCCGCCCTCACCTGCAAGCGAAGGCGAGTTAGGGTGGGGGCGATTGCGCGGCCGCATGATCGGCGTTTTCACGCCGCCCTCCGGGCTCGACCGGGTCGCCCTCGCGAGCCATCTGCGCGCCGCGCGGGTGCAGGTGATCATTCTCCCGAGCGCCGAGGCGCTGGTGGCGGGCCTGCACGACGGACGCTTCGAGGCCGGGGTAACCGAAAGGCTGCTCGCCGATCAGATCGCGGCGCGCGAGCGTTGGACCGCCGAGTGGCTGCCCAGCGATCTGCCGCGCTACCCGGTGGCCTTCGGGCTGTGGAAGGGAGATCTCACCCTCAAGCGCGCGGTCGGCAGCGGATTGGAGCGGCTCGTGCATGAGGGAACAGTGGCCGCCATCCTGGCGCGCTATCTGGGCCGCGGGGTCACCAGGATATGAGGTTGTGTCCCCGCTCAAGGCCGGGACAGGCCTGTAGCCCGCATGGCGCGCAAGCGAAATGCGGGAACGGCGGCCCCGGATTACGTGAGGGCTCCATCCGGGCTACAATTCGACGTCTTCTCCGAGCACGAACACCATGAGGATCCGAAACGCCGGATCGAGAACGCGCGTCACCACGCCGCTGGCCACCAGTGCGGCCACGATCAAGCCGAGAAAGAGCGCAATGCCGGGCAGCCGCTCGCGCAATTTCGGCATGATGGCGATCAGGAGATGCCCGCCCGCCAGCGGCGGCAGCGGCAGCAGTCCCAACAGCGCGGACCACAGGCCAAGCTCGATGATGGTCTGAATGAGCGTAAAGGCGCTCGCGGCGGCGGTATCGGGCAGCAGCGGAAGCAGGAAGGGCCGCGCTATGCGCAAGCCCAAAACGCCGAGCAGGACCCCCGCGAATCCGGCAAGGACCACCAGCAGCAGATCGATGCGCCCGTGGCGCAACGCGCGCGGATCGATCGCCACCCACCTCCCCCAGCCGATGGCGAATATGAGCGCAACTAGGCCGCCGAGCCAATCCACATGCCGCAGCGGATCGATGGTGAGACGCCCGTCATGCTTGGGTCCGGCGTCGCCCAGCGCGACCGCCGTCGCCGCTATGGCGAAGCCCTGCAGGCTCGAGACCACCAGCACGGCGCATAGGCGCATCACCAGTTGCGACAGCGTGAAATCGATCACGACGGCCCCGCGTTGCGCCGGCGCCGTTCGGCAGCGTCCGACTAGTCCGAGATCGGCTAATTCTTGAGAACTCATGGCCTGCTGGGCGCCGACATCGGCCGGCAGCTCCTTGTCGCCGGGCCTGAAGCCGTTCTCGCTCAGGATATAGGCGATGAGATCCGCATAGGTCTCGTCATTGAGCTGGCCGGGACGGTCGGGCGGCATTTTCGCTTTCATGAAGCTGAACAGCGCCGCCACATTGCCGGCGTCCCAGTGCCGGGCAAACGACATGCCCTTGAGCGGCGGACCGCCGAACTCGCCGTTGTCGAGATTGGAGCCGTGGCAATCGAGGCAATTGTGCGCGTAGTCGGCATGCCCGCGCTCGGCTTGCTCAGACGTGAACGAGGGGGCGCTCTGCGCGGCTTTGCTGACGTGCGGCGCGCCCTGCTGGCGCATGGCATAGACCTGCTCGGGCGTCAGGTTCTCGGCCCGCGCGGCCGCAATATCCGATGAAGTAATCGGCTTGAAATCCTTCGGCAGCTGTCGGTCGTTGTCCCAGGCGGTGAGCACATAATCGATGACGGCGGCGATCTCATTATCCTTCAGCGACTCTCCCCAGGACGGCATATTGCCGTCGTACTGCGTGCCTTCGACCTCGATCGCGCCGGTCATCCCGAACAGGACCAGGCGGGCCATGAAGCCGCTGCCCTTCTGCGCGAGCACCTCCGGCGCATGGCCGGCGAGCGGCGGGAAGCCGCCCGCAATTCCGCGTCCGCTGCGCTGGTGGCAACCGCTGCAATTGTCGTCGTAGGTGCGCGCGCCCAGCGCCTGCCACTGGAAATTGCCCGCCGGCGCGGCGGTCTGGGCGAGCGCGCGCGACCCACCCTCCAGGCCGAAGGGAGCGCCCGTAGCCAAAGCGAAGGCGCTCAAGGCCAGTGCCAGCTTCAGACCCGGACCCCGAGCGCGCGACCAACAAAACCGCATGACCTAATCCCCTTGCCGGCGACGACCTTTGCGACAGATACGGTCGGGAACCGACGCCCACTCCCGAGCTCATGCAACCGGCTCGAAAATGCCAACAAGAGCTCTGATCGGTCAACTCTTTTGGCCGTTTTTTGGGAGGAAAGCTAACGCCGCCACTCCGCTGTAGCCCGCATGGAGCGCATCAGGGCGTTTACGCCCGTCTTCGCGGGCTATGCGGAATGCGGGATCGGCGTTCCCGGATTACGCGCAAGCGCTCCATCCGGGCTACCGGAGGCCGAAAATGCGCTGGCGAAACTTTCCGCGATCTGCCATGCGGTGAATTCGATTTGGCCGGCCCTCCCGCCGACGCATAATCCAAAAATCTCAAGGTTCAGCCTTGGCCGATCCCACCATTCAGCGCCCGTCCGATGCCGCCGAAAATCTGTTGCGCCGGCGCCTGATCACCGGGGCCTGCATGATGGCCATCTTCATGGCGGCGGTGGAAGGCACCATCGTGGCCACCGCCATGCCCACCATCGTGGCCGAGCTCGGCGGCTTCCGCTTGTTCAGCTGGGTGTTCACCGCCTACTTCCTGGCGCAGGCGGTGACGCACCCCGATCTACGGGCGGCTGGCCGACCTGTTCGGCCGCAAGCGCGTGTTCTTCGTCGGCGCCTGCATTTTCCTGGTCGGCTCGACCGCCTGCGGCCTCACCTCCGCGATGGTGCCGCTGATCGCGTTTCGGACCCTGCAGGGCGTCGGCGCCGGCGCCATCCAATCGATCGCCACCACCATCATCGGCGATATCTATGCGCCGGCCGAGCGGGCGCGGCTGCAAGGCTGGCTGTCGAGCGTCTGGGGGCTGGCGGCGGTGATCGGTCCGGTGCTTGGCGCCTTCATCGTGGAGCACCTGCACTGGGCTTTCGTGTTCTGGATCAATCTGCCGATCGGCATCGCGGCGATTGCGATCCTGGCGGCGTATTTCCGCGAGCGGCTCACGCCGCGGGCGCACCAGATCGACTACCTCGGATCGGCGCTCCTGATGCTCGGCGTCGGCGCCATCATGATGGTGGTGGTGCAGGCCGAATCCCTGGACCGGCCCATCATCGTAGCCCTCCTGATCGGCGGCACGCTCGCCCTGATCCTGCTGGTCGGTGAACGAACGGCGCAGCCGGGAGCCGATCGTGCCGTTCGCGCTGCTGACGCAACCGGATCATCGCCGTCGGCAATCTCGGCGGCCTCACCATCGGAGCGCTCTTGACCTGCGTGGTCGGCTTCCTGCCGACCTATGTGCAGGGCGCGATGGGCCGCACCCCGACCGCGACCGGCATCGTCATCGCGGTCCTCTCGGTGGTGTGGGCGGCCGCCAGTGTCGTGGCGGGCCGGCTGATGGTGCGCACCTCCTATCGCCTGACCGGCGCCTTGGCGCGCGCTCGCCTTGATCGGCGGCTGCGCCATCCTGATCGCGCTCGACCCGAGAGCGACCGCTCACCCTGGGTGAACTTCGGGCGCCGTGCTGATCGGCATCGGCATGGGATTTTGCAACACCACGTTCCTGGTCTCGGTGCAGACCAGCGTCGGCTGGAGCGAGCGCGGCGCGGCGACCTCCTCGGTGCTGTTCATGCGCACGATCGGCCAAGCGCTGGGGGCGGGTATTGCCGGCGCCATCCTCAATTTCAGCCTCGCCCGCAACGCACCCACGGCCGGAGAAACCCTCAACCAGCTGCTGGCGCCGGACCTGCGGGCCGGTCTTGATCCGCGCACGATAAGCCAGCTCAGCCACGCCATCGCGAGCTCGCTGCACGAGGTCTATGTGATCGCCGGCGTGCTGGCGGCGCTGACGCTCGCCTTGATCCCGCTGCTGCCCGCCGGCGCGAGCCCGACCCAGCCCGTCAAGCCGCGCGGCGGGGATTGATGCGCTTTGCATCCGGTTGGTCGTCCCCACCGGTCATTCATCGCGATGATATGAGGGAATTCCTTCCGCTCGTCTCCGCGGTCCGCGGGGACCCAGCCTTTGCCGATTGAACATCCGGGCAATTTGGCAAAGTCTGGATCTCCGCGGGAGGACTCGCGAAAGCGGGGGCGGGAATGATCGGATGTGGCAATTCCTTCATGTGCTCTTCCGCGGAAACGCGCGGAGATTTCCTCGCAAGCCTGCGGCCGGATAGCAAAGGCGAAAGTCGGTTATGATAAGTTCGGAGCGAGAACACGGAGAAGATCATGACCGTCATATCTGGCATGGCAGCGACGCGCGCGTGCAGATCGCCGCGATAGCGGCGGCGCCCTCGGCCACATTCACCTGGATTCCCGGGATCGTCGATAACGACATCGTACTTCATGGTCTGCGGACCGGTCCGCGTGAATTTTTCGATCACGTGCAACCGCTCGGTATGCGGATGGCCGGCGTCGTCCAGCCAGGTTTTGTCATTGAAGCCGACGGAATCGACAACCAGCGTGAGGCCGTCCCAGTGGCCGATGGAATGGCCCAGCCAGTTGGGATTCGGGTCCTTGGGATGAGCGCGCCCATCCATCCAGACCTGGCGGAAAACATGCGCGCCGCCTTCGTACACAAACAGGATTCGGTTGGGCGTCTGCACGATCTCGAAAGGACGCGCCATGAGCATGATTCGCGGAACGCCAGGAGGCAGACAGCGCAGATCCAGATCGTTTTGCTTTTGGGCTTTGTTGGCTTGAAATTTCGCGCGCGCCCAACCTTGGAACGGAATGGGAACAGGCGCGTTCGAAGCCAGGTCGGGCACGGGAGCGGGCAGCCACACGCCATCGCCGCCCAGATCGGGGTGCCCGTCCACCAGGCGAGGCACCTGTCCCTGCGCATACAGAACAGTGAGGGCGGCAAGAAAGAAGCAGTATTTCATTTCTTTTCCGGCGCGGGGTTCCCGATCATGTGCATCGAGCTCTTTTCGTCTTCCTGGCAAATGGACTCCATCAGCTCCATCCCGGGACGCCAGTGAACCGTATTGCTGGCCGTCCAAGGTTTCGAATAGGCCTCTGGATCGTCGATCGTCACCTCATACTTCAGCGTCAGCGAGTCGGTACGCAGTGTAGCGTTCGGTCAGATGCAGTTTATCCGAAGTCGCATGGCCGGCTTGATCCAGCCAGGCCAGGCCGTTGAAACCGGTTACGTCCACTACCAGCGTGTCGCCTTCATAGTGACCCACGGCGTCGCCCAGCCAGGTCGGCTTGAGGTTTTTGGGATGCGTGGTTCCGATATTGACGATACGCCACAGGTAATTGTCTCCCTCGAAGACGAACACAACCTGGTTGGCGGTCTGAACCATCTGAAACGGATAAGGATCGAACATAAAGCGCGGAACGCCCACCGGCAAGCATCTCGCTTCCGGATCGTCCTTGGAGAGGTTTTCCACGCGCTCGTTGAAGGTCTTGAGGGTCCAGGGAAGGAAAGGGACGTCGACCTGTTTGTCGGCGCTCTTCACTCCCTTCCATGTGGTCTCCGCGAGGTTGCCGTTGAAGCCGGGGAACCACGCACCGTTACCGCCAAAGTCCGGCCGGCCATCGGGTAAATGCGGCGCTGGCGCCGCTACCGATTTGGTTGCTCTGTCTTGCTCGGCGCCGAAGCCGGGAAGGAACGGCCCGGGATCTTTCGGCGAGCGCCGGTTTTGGTGGCTGTTGTGCGCATGCGAAAGCAACCGCGAGCCAAGCGACGCCAAGTAGAACAGCCGCTCTCACGGTTCCTCGGAAACTCGCGCAAAACGGAGTGCGGCGCGATCGGTTCCTGATTCGTTGCGAGGTGCGCGCCGCACCCTTTGCGCTTTTGAGGAACTCGCGCAAAACGGAGTGCGGCGCGAGCGAGTTCCTGGTTCATTCCGTGGTGCGCGCCGCACCCTTTGCGCTTTTAGGAACTCGCGCAAAACGGAGCGCGGCGCGATCGGTTCCTGGCTCGTTCGGAGGTGCGCGCCGCACCCTTTGCGCTTTTGAGGAACTCGCGCAAAACGGAGCGCGGCGCGATCGGTTCCTGATTCGTTCGGTGGTGCGCGCCGCACCCTTTGCGCTTTTGAGGAACTCGCGCAAAACGGAGCGCGGCGCGGGGTTCCGAGCATTCCTCGGAGGTGCGCGCCGCACCCTTTGCGCTTTTGAGGAACTCGCGCAAAACGGAGTGCGGCGCGGGGTTCCTGATTCCTCCGTGGTGCGCGCCGCACCCTTTGCGCTTTTGAGGAACTCGCGCAAAACGGAGTGCGGCGCGGGGTTCCTGAGCCGGCTTGGTGCGCGCCGCACCCTTTGCGCTTTTATGGAACTACCTTCGTCGTCTCGCCCTTCTTCTCCAGGTCGCGAGCGCCGCTGAGTGCGTCGAGCATCATGTAATTGCCTTCGTGGCAAGCGTACTCGTAGATCTTATAGCTTGGATCCAGCTTGTAGGGCATGTGAAGAGTCCATGGCTTGGTCCAGGTTTTGGGATCGTTCACCGTCAGATCGTAGCTCAGGTCCTTCGGCGAGATTCGCGTGAAGCGTTCCGTCAAGACCGCGGCATCGCTAAACAATCCACCGCCGGCGCCGGGCGACGCTTTCAGATTGGTGGTCTCCACCACCAGCGTGTTGCCTTCCCAATGTCCGCGCGAATCGCCCATATATGTCTGAATCCCCTTGCCCGCATGTGGACGCCCGTCCAAAGGAATCACGCGCGTCTCGTGAATCATTTCATTGCGGATGATCACGTAGCCCGGCGCCTGCAGGATCTCGTTGCCGAAATTGTATAGTGTCGGAAGCATACTACTGACTATGCCGCGCGTGATGCAGCGGCTGTAAATATCGAAGTCTTCCCACGAATCCACTTTGTCCGGGAAGTGGCTGCCGGGGCCGAGCCCGCCGCGCTGCGCTTGAACGGCCGCCTTCCCATCCGGAGTCAACGGAGGAATTCTGCCATCGGGAGGATCCACTACGAGCGACGCTTGCCGGTCCGGTTTGCCGCGCTCCACCCAATACGAAGGAGGATTGATGGTCACGTTGTCGCCTTTGGCGACTTCCTCGTTATCTTCCGCGGCTTGATGCTTGAACTGGCTCTCCCTTTCCGCCAATTCGGCATCGGTGAGCACCGCCCTGTTGCCGAGATTGGCCGGCCGTTGCATGGGAATGCGCGCGGTGGCCGGCCATTCGCCTTGCAGATCCGGATCGCCCCACGCGGTTTTGGGCGGCGTCCAATTGGTCTTAGACGGGGTCGCTTTCGCGACTGCCGCGGCTGGTTTGGCCGCAACGGAATTGGCTTGGGCCGCGGGCGCTTGGGCCGCCACCGGCAAGGATGAGAGCGCCACAACCAGAAGCGACGCGAAACCGCTGTATTTCATGCGAGATCTCCTTTCGCTGACTGCACCGATTATTACCGGCTCCCTCACGGTCGCGGCTCGGTACGGTCGCGGCTCGGTAAGCAACGGAGCTACTTCTGCTGATCTTCCGGAATGTCCGGGTTCGATCCGCCGACAAACAATTTCTTGCCGTCCTTGAAGGTGACGCTGCTGCCGTTGGCCCTGTTCGTCCCGTTCTTGGCCTGATAACCCTGAATGGTCAACTCCGTGCCAACTTCGAGCGAGCGCTTGGTGAAGCCTCTGCGCAGCATGATATTGGGGCTGCCGCATTCCACCATCCAATTGGTAACGGTGCCGTCCGGGTTCTTCACGTCGATATGAATCCAGGAGTGCGGATTGATCCATTCCATATCAGTGACGGTTCCCGTCAAGTGGACGGGCTTGCCCTTGTCGAACTCCGCCTGAAACGCGTGATGCGCCCACGCCGGCGCCCCTGCCATAAGCGCAAAGGCCGCGGCGAGCACCGCGATCGCTAACCTCGTTCGCATTGCGACTCCTTCCTGTCCTGCAAGTTTATACTATTTCGATTCCGATTTCGTTTGCTTCGCGTCGTCGGCGCGCGCGCCGCTGAGAATGTCGCCCATGGCGATATTGCCCTCATGACACGCGTATTCCAGGAGCTGGTAGCTATCGTTCCGCTTCAACTGGATCAGGATCGTCCAGGGACTGATCCACGTTTTCGGATCGTCCACCGTGGCCTGATAGTTGAGCGTGTTCGCGTCTACCCGGGTCAGGCGCTCGGTCAGCTTCATATCCGCGCTGTGATGGCCCGGATCGCCGGGATATCCCGCGCCGTTGGAACCGATGGCGTCTTTGTCGGTGAAGTTGGTAGTCTCGATCACCAGTGTGTTGCCTTCCCAGTGGCCACGAGGATCGCCCATGTACTCGCGAATGGCGGGGCTCAGATGCGGGCGGCCATCGAGAGGAATGACGCGGGTTTCGTGGATCATTTCATTGCGGATGATCACCAGCCCGGGCTGCTGCAAAATTTGATTCCCGTTGTTATAGATCACCGGAATGATGGATCCCAGCACCCCGCGTGTGATGCAGCGGTAGTAAATGTTGAGGTCATCATAGGAATTGGCCTCGCCCCGCCATTCGCCGGGAAAGCCTTTGCCGCCGCGCGCCTCCTTGCGAAGCTTCTGC
>CAVRXO010000010.1:0-231587 GCA_963725185.1 uncultured Alphaproteobacteria bacterium | reverse complement strand
TGACCGAATTTGACCACCGCCCGCGCGGCCGCCGTGGTCAGCTCCACGCGGCCGCCGTTGGCGCTGAGCTTGCCAGTATTGCTGACCAGCGATTTTAGCCTTTCGCCGGTCTGCACATCCTTCACGAGTGAAGCGATCTGATCGTTGACCGCAAGCGTGATCAACTTGTCGCCGTAGAAATCGAGCGTGAAGGCGTTGCCGGCTGCGAGAATGCGACGGTGCCGAGCGTCGCCGGTGATGATGCCCGCATTGCGCACGCCCGGCGCCACCAGGGCCGCGAAGCCGCCCGAGGTGGCGGTGATGCTTCCCAAATTGACGATGGAGCTGTTCGGCAAGCCCGGAATGTTGAAGTTGTACTTACCCGCCATGAAGTCTTCATTGCGGATATCGTTGGTGGTGGCGAGGAAGCCGGCCGTGTTGATGCTCGAATTGGCGCCGAACAGGACGCCATCGCCGTTGATGATGAAGACGCGGCCCTTGGCCGTCAGGGTGCCGTCGAGAAACGACGGGCCTTGGCCGCCGACCACGCGGTTGAGCGCGGTCGATGAACTGTTCGGCTGATTGAAGGTGGTGGTCTCGGTCTTGCCGATGTTGAACGTCTGCCAATTAATGATGGCGTTCTGGCTGGACTGGTTGATGGTGACTGAACCGGTGCCCTGGCCCTGGATGGTGGCGCCGCCCCCCACCACGGTACCGCCATCGGGACCCGCCAGGGCCGGAAAAGCCCCTATGACCGCTGTGGCGGCGCCAAGGACTGCAAGGTGGAAGCGCGAAGTCATTTCGGACCTCAACCAGCACTAGAGACGCAGAAGGTCTACCGCGAAGTCCGCGCGCCCCGAAAGACCAACCAAGCGACTTGCTGGATCCCCAGGCCCCGCTCCACCAAATAACAATATTAGCAATATTTTAACTTGTCCGAAAGCCCAGAACGGAAGAAGGATCAAAGCCTCAATTAGCCAATAATAACAGTCAGTTAGCTAATATATTAACACGCGGCAGGCGGAAGGATAAAGGCTAAGTGCCACCCTGTCGCGCAGCTCTCCCACGGCGGCAAGGCCAAAAATTCCGGATAGCCAGTATCGACCGGGCAATCGCGTTCAAGCACTTTAAAGCGCGCCTATTGTATGATTGCGGTCACATACGCCACCACCGGCTTGCCCCTGCGCCCCCGCCGGTTCGCCAGGCTGCGACGTGACCGTAGGCAGCAGATTGTAGAGATTGCCGCCGGTGGTGTCGTCTGGGTGCGCTGCGCTCGAAAGGGACGCGGCGCCGTCCGGCGTAAATCCGGTCGTCGGCAGGTCGATATTACCGATTACGGGCGCTTGATTGGTGCCATGTATCGTCACCGTAAAGGGCTGCGTGTCGGTGGCCTGCCCGTCCGACAGTTCGACGTAGAACGTGTCGGTCTTGGTCTCGCCGGCTTGCAGGAAGCTGATCGCGCTGTCGGAGACCTTATGGGTCAGATCGAGCGAACCTCCGCTGTTCTGCAGGTTCACTGGGCCATTCGTGAAACCTGCAGCGAATGCCGCCGCCAGTGGGCCGTCGGCTACGCTGAGCGAACCCAAGGGCGGATCACCCTCGATCCGCACAAAGAACGGATTGCTGTCCGAGGGATTGACGTCACTGAAGGTCACGCCGGTGGTGGTGAAAGTCTCGATCTGGTTGGCGGGATTTTCGGTCACGTCGCCAGTGCTCAAGCCGCTGATCTGCGGATCGAAGCTCGGATTGGCCCAGCGGATGTCGGTTCCCCCGCTGGCGCCGGCGAACGGGGAAACTTCGAACGTCTGGTCGGCCGGAATCGTGTCGTCGAGCTGAAGCGTTGCGACTTCGAGACCTTTGGCATTGAAAAGGTCGAGCTGGTCGGTAGCCGAGTTGAACGTAGCCGAGGTAGCGTGAACATCCAGGAGCGCGATATCGTCGTTCGGACCGAAATTGGTGATCGTGGCGCGGAAGCCGTCGGTCACATCCGCCGGCTCGATCCAGATCGACGAGCCGTTCACGACGGCGCCGGGGAGGAAGTTTATCGTATTTTCTGATACCGGATCGCCTGGATTTCCAAGGGTTGAATTGAACCAAAGAAGGCTGGCGCCGTTGATTTGATACAAGCCCGAGCCAACCACCTGATCGGCGAATTCTATGTCGCTGGAGCCGCCGCTGCCATAATCATAGACCTCCATCGTCACGGGCGCGTTGATGGTACCGTCGCCGAAAATGAACGCTGATTGACCGCCCGCGGAGGCGGCATCGATGGTCCAGCCGGGGCCGCTAAACGTGCCCTGGTCGAGATAGAGCCCGCCGCCCTCTCCGAATATGCCTGAACTATTGAAGCTCCACCCAGGCTCACCCGCGAAGGCCTTGAATTTCGATTGGATTGTTAAAGGTGACGTTGGAGTTGATGGCGAGATCGCCTTCTCCGTTGGTTGAAGGCGTGATCGTGGTCAGCGATTGCTCGATCGAGATGCCGTTGACGAACAGGTTGCCGGTGGCGCTCCCCACGCCGCTCAGGTAGAGGACCGCCTCGAGAGTCGAGATGGGGTTGAGCGAGTTTCCGGAAAGATCGCTGCCGTTAATATCGATATTGCCGCCATTGGCGTTGTAGAAGCCGTCCACCAGCGAGTTGGTCCCGTCGTCGTTGTCCTGCAGGTTCACGAAGACGTGCTGATAGCCAAAGGCATCGAGGCCCAGCGGTACGGCGCTGTTGACGATGTTCAGAGTAGCGCCAACGTCCGCCTCGAAAGTTTCATCCGGCTCGTTGACAATGCTGTTGGTGAGGAGGCTGAGCTGCGCCTGCTCGGACAAAGGCAAGCCACTCGAAGCGTCATTGTAATTTGCGTCGATCAGGCCGTGGTTCTGGACTTGCACGTCGCCGCTGAAAAAGCCGCCGGAGCTCGGGCTCGTATAGTCCGAGAAAAGCGCGCCGGTGCCGTTGATATTGCCGGTTGGCCCAATGGAGAGGATGCCCGCGGCGCCCACATCGACTGTCAGCGCGATATCTGTCGCGTTGATTATTTGCTGCGGATCGTAGACACCCGAATCATTGCGTAGATCAATAAGACTGCCCGTCGCGTCGATCAGAACATTGTCGAAACCGCCCTCACCGAAAACGTCTCCGTTGGTGCTGCCGGCGAGCGTGAGCACGGCATTGGCAACCGCTAAATCCTGGCCTTCGATGGTCACGTCCTGCAGAACGCCGTGCTGGTCGTCGATCTGATCGAGGGCGGGGGTGACATCCAACGTCCCGCCATTGAAAAACAGCGTGCCGCCTTTGATCAGGCCATTGTCCAAATTGAGCGTGCCGTCAGGATTGAGCACAAGATCGCCCGGGAACTGCGACGCATCCTCACCATCGGGGAACGCGCCGACCACGACGGCGCCGGTGCCGAGAGCGGTGAGGTCCCTGCGGCACCAAGAACCCGGCAAGGGCCCCAGCGAGGTTCATCGCCGGGGCCCAGCGACGCCGGCCACTGGGTGGTGGACGAATTCAGCCGATGCCGCCGGTAATAGAATGCCGGCCCGCCAATCCGGGTTCCGACCGATCGCCCCGTTCATTCCGCCGGCTCCTCGTCCGCCCGCCGCAAAAATCCTGTAATCATCCGGCAAAGGCCACGGGTAGCTATTTGTCGCCGTGGCTGCGCTTGAGCAGCGTGGGGTCGTTCTTATGGATTTTGATGAGCCCGATAAGGTTCTCGATTCCGAAGTCGGTGAAGGCCATCGCGCCATCGTCGCCGACCCCGTAGACCCATATTATGCCGTCTTCGACGTCCATTTCGTTGGCGACGTCGGATAGCCAGTCCTCGTTTTCGCCGAGTTCCTTGGCGAGGCGATTGATCGTGGTGACGTGGTGGACCTTGTTAACATGCATGATCAGGCGGCCTGAGCGGCAACGGCTGATGCTCGCGGCGTCCAGTTCCATGGCAACAACACATCCAATTGGTGGGCAGAATGAGTTGCGATGCGGGCGAGCACGTCGGCGAGCCATGCCTGAGGCTCGACGCCGTTGAGCTTGGCCGTCATGATTAGCGTGGCCATGACCGCGGCGCGGTCGGCTCCGCGATCGGAGCCGGCAAAGAGCCACGACTTGCGTCCCAGTGCAAATCCGCGCAGCGCGCGCTCGGCCGCATTGTTGGTCAGGCAGACCCTGCCATCTCCGATGAAGCGAGCAAGCCCGTCCCAGCGCTTGAGCATGTAGTCGATCGGCCCGGCGACGGAGGCCGAGCGCGACATACGGGAACGCTGTTCCCGTAGCCAGGTTTCCAGTTCGGCGAGAAGAAGCGCACTCTGTTGCTTGCGGATACGCAGACGCTCATCGGCTGCAAGACCGTTGATGCCGCGTTCGATGTCGAACAGCACGTCGATACGCCTGACCGCCTCCAGTGCGACCGGCGAGACCGCGGCCGCGTTCTTGCCGCGTCGTGCATTGGCGGCAATGTCGGCCAGTTCGAAGAACTGCCGCCTGGCATGGGCCCAGCACAGTGCGGGCGTGATCGCCCTCGGCTTGCGCGACGGATCGTAAAGCGCGTTATAGCCGCCATAGGCGTCGGCCTGCAGGATGCCGATGAAGCCTTGAAGATGCCGCACGGGATGGTAAATCCCGGTGCCAGTCGACGCCCGAATAGACAGCACTTCGTGACTACTGGTCAAGGCGAAAGCGATAATTCAAAAACGCACATTGCGACAATGGATAACTTCGGGCGCCAAGCTTAACACGCCTCATTGCTGGTCGGGGGTGGTACTTGTTACGCGAGTGAAACCTTCATAGATACTAATTTGATGAACCCCTTGAGGGGCTGGGGGGTGTGAGAATAATCCTGCAATCGACAGTAATCCTTCGACTTTACAGCCTTCGATCCGTCACATCCGGCATTGAATCAAGGGCCTTCGGCGCGCATATGTTAGCGAGCGTGAGTTGACGTGCGCTCGCAATTTTCCGCTACTCTTCGCATGCGCGGGCCCGAACAGAAGATGGAAGCTCAGAATGACGCTATCACCTAGACGTGCTGCTGTGGCGTCCATGGCGATTGTCTTTTTGTACGCATCAGGCGCCGCGTTGGCGCAAGGTGATGGTTATGTCGTTCAATCCCCAGGGAAGCCGCCGATAAAGCTGGACCCGGGAGTCGACGATTTCCTGCTGCAACGTCCCGGTCGCGCACCGCTCTACGCCAAACCGCAGCCTGACGGCAGCTACAGCGTCGATGTCCCAGGTCGCCCGCCAACGATCATGATCCCAGGGACAGGGGGCGGATTTATGATCCAACATCCGGGGCGGCCCCCGACCTACATCGCTCCCGGCGGCTAAACTACCGTCCTTCTGCTGCGCTGCATAGAAGCATTTGCTGCATAGAAGCCCTTACATTTACGGCCTGAACTTTGAACTCCTAAGAGAGCCGGTTAGGTTGCGGGGGGGGGACAGCCGGCTTCTAGAGACGTATTACCGTACCGTTTACCGTACCGTTCTGCATTGCACTGAATTCAGCCACTTGCGAAAATAATGCCCATTACGGCCCCTTTGAAAATAATAGCCCATTACGGCCGCCTTAATGAAGAATTAGCGGGTTGGTGATGGAACTTCAGATGTATGGAGTCGTTTTCCCGACATGACAGTTCCCATCATAAGTTTTATGGTCGCTATGGCGTTAGGACAGCGTTTCACGGTCCTGATATTGGTGCCGGCCACTACAATGGGACTGGCCGTGGCAATCGGGTACACGTTGGCGATCGGGGACAATCTATTATCAGTTGCCCTGACGGCAGCAGCAACCCTCGCGAGCATTGACGTGGGCTACCTGCTTGGAGTCGGCCTGCGGCATCTCTTGGCGCAGAGTTCGACCGACTAGATCGGCTGCAAGGTCGATGTCCTCACGGGGTGCCGCACCAACATCAGTCTAGCTTGGTTGAAACCTCAAAGCAGCTTCCTGACGGTTGGGAAAGAAAATCTAGTTGGCCAGTTGTCGCCGCCGTCGGACAACCCGGCAACCTACCGCCGGTGACATTCTCTTCTAACGAGTCCTGGTGCAGCAGGCGAATGAATTCCACCGCAAAGCCTTCCTCGATATAACGAGCCACTCGAGCAGGTGTCTTACCGATGGTGACGAGCGAACCGATCGCGGGCCGCTGATCGCTCACTAGACCGGCGCCCGATTGCGAGATATCGATCACACGACAGCTGACGCGGATGCCGGTCGGCAAAATAAGTAGCGCCACGGGGTTGCGCGGTGCGTTGCGGGGATGGCGCCGCTGCTCTGGCAAAAATTGACGATTGGCGAGCCATGTGAGTTGGGCGGCAAGTTTTTCGCGCTTGTGCCTCGTCGATATGATCGACAAAGCGAAGCCGTCTGAGAAGCGGCGCGCGATGACCCCTTCGATGCGTCCCAGATGATCGACGTACGCGATGACCCGCTCGCTTGGCCAGCCACATATCGGGGCCCTCAAAGCGATGCCGCCGGGCGACATATCGGTGACTTGGCAGCCAAACTCCCTTCCGTCCGCCAGCATATAACGCCCTTTGAGCTCTAGACGGACACGTTGAAACCGTCGGCGGTCAGTGCTGGCGGGCGGTGTAAATTCTTGCGTCGCTAGCAACATATGTACCCTGCGCCACTGCGGATTCCTGCTGCGAACACTTTGTCGTGTGTCGGCACCGTCACCAATTGTCTATTCCTCGCTTCGTACCGGAATGGAAAAAACTCTTTTCCCATCGGGCCTGCAAACGGCCACCGCCCATCCAGCCCATTCCCCATTGACCTCCAAGTCGAGAGCAATCATTTCAGCCAGTTGGTACGCCGCATCTGGTGTCTCGCAATCTCGGCCCTCATGGTCGTACATGAGCCCTGATTGGCTATTTAGATCGAAGAAATAGCGCTTCATCGCTCGCCCCATCAGAAGTGTACCACCGGGCAGTTTGCCCGCAAAGCCGCGAAAACCTCGTAAATCTGAAGAGTAAAAGTGTAACCTTCGCATTCTACTGACTGGGGCGCCGTCGTCGCGCGCACGGGTGAGAGAGCCGGTCCCGGAATTCTGCACGGACGATAAGTGAAGTTTCTGCCTGACAACGGGCACGCTGCGGCCTGCGAATCAGGGGAGAGACCATGACAAGACGACCGCGGCGGAACCACACGCCGGCCTTCAAGATCCCATGGGGAGGTGGATAGCGACCGGCGCTCTGGCAGAGTGAGGTTGCTACCACCCATTCTGGAGGCAACCATGCAAACCATAGCTGACCGACCCGAAGTACCGACCACTATCCGCACCGATCTTGGCGCGATTTTCGTCTCATTGGAACTCAGTCGATCGACATGGCTGATCACGGGACGACCGGCTTTGATTCTTAGCCCGGTGACAACCTCCAATCGGTTGCACGGAACTGTGGCCGTCTAAGCTGTGCGTGCATCTAGTGGAGAGGTGGTTGAGCAGCTAAAGGTAGCGCACTTTAGGTAGCGAACCCACCTTCCAATGGTACGTAACATGAACGCCTTCGTTATGAGCAGGCTCATCCGGGCGCCGTAGCGAGCTGGCCGGCGATATCGAGAAAGCCCACGAGTCCTTGCGCCAGATGGTGCTCTACTTCATAGCCAAGCCAGCGAGGAGCGCGAATGCCACGATTACTGCCGCAGCGACGAGCAGGTAAGGAAGCGCCACGACTATGGCGACGGCGATGATGGCGCAAGCCGGGAGAATCACCCCGACCACCAGCAGGACCTCGGCAACGCCGCTTGCCGTTCTCGGTGCGGTACTCATACCTTTCCTTATCAGCCGAGCGCGATTGGAGGTATCCTAGCGCCGTTCCGGCGCTCGGCAAGCGTTCTCGATCTGCAGGCGACTTCTGAGCGACACCCAATTGGATCGAGGCAATGGCCTCCTAGAAGCCCCGTCACCCGCCGCGGAAACGGGTGCTTTGACCCGCATTGGCTTCTAACGATACCAGCGGGCTCACCGACCGGGCGCCCAAGACTTGCTTAACGGTTTGCGCCGTATAGTGACGCCGCGACCCAACGCGGTCGCGCCTCATCCTACTTAAAAGCCCCGACGTGGATTTGTACCTCGCGTCGGGGCTTTTTTTGCCTTCGTTTCCGCTCCCTAGTCCGCCTTGCGAGGGCCACGCTTGCCCCGCGCTCTGCTTATGTGGCAGCAAATAACGGACCCCAAGGTTCATGGCGGGCTCGCATCCAACTTAGGCCCCGCCACACGAGGCCTTTCTTTTTGGAAGCCGCGGCACGGCTGTCCGTGTTCTGGGAAGACCTGGCGTGACAGGGCTGATGATTTCAGAAACGCCCGTTTTACCGGGATTCGCCGTTGGCAAATATTCCCGACGGTCGCCGCCGGCCAGCAATTGCAACCATGCGCCAAGTACGCTTGCCCGCTCGCCCCGGTTGCACAGCATCCATCCTTGGCTTCCCCTGGATCGTCAGGCCCCAAGTTCTTGCCGTCGCTGTTTTTCATCGGCGGCGCTCACGGAGACACGAGGAAAACCCCAGCGGTTGCCCATCCGAACCAGCGGCGCAAACTTTGCGAGGGTTGGGCGCCCCTTATATTCCGCTCCAACGCGGGCTTCCCAGGTTCGCTGGCTGCTACAATCTTTGGGATATTGGTTGCTTTCCGTGGCTCATTCTTACTCACCCGTACAAAGACTACTACCCTACTCAAACTCCAGTTGTCGCTTTGTCCTGGAAATCACCCCAGCCTCATGACCATTCTTTGCGCCATCAGGCTTCCCTTTTCCGGCGTTCGTATTTTGCTCGGAAGGCCGCCTGGGCGCCATTGAGCAAATCCGCCAGGCCATAGGACGCGGTTGCCACTTCGGTGGGATTGATCACGTTGGCACGGCGCGCAAGGTCCGCATGGCAATCAATCAAATCCGGATACCAAGCACGATAGCTATCAAAGCGAGAGCCTCAATAACCGCTCTCGACCATGGCCATCACCGCGTGCGCAACCAACGATTCCATTCGCACCCGAATATCCTTTCTGTCTGCCAGGTTCATCGCTGTCCAAACATCACGACTTTCGTCATGAACCTCGATCGGAAACCCGGAAGGTAAAGTGCCCAGGCTATCCAGAAATCCTGCAGCTCTATAGCCGAGCTTACGCTGGCCTTTAGAATCGGGGGCGCCCATCGTCACTTCCCACCTGTATTTGCCGTCGCCGCCCGCGGATGCCACCGACACGCAAAGGGTGGGGCCGTCATACTTATTGTTCTCGGTGCTCATTTCTGATTTCCTCGTTTCCGCCGCTCTCAGCCAAACACCATTTCGATGATTATTCAACAGCCAAAGTAACCATTTCGGTTACTACTTGTAATCTGAAGGCATCGGCGTTGATCTGCGGATACCGCCTGACGATCTTCAGGCCGGCAAGCTGGCGGCGATCCACCAAATGTTCAAGCTTGTTATAGGATTTGCCCACTGCACTTACCGCGGCGATGATGGCTTCCGGTGGTGCAAGTGTTTCCAGGACTACGCTGCCCCACCTTCGGACGCTTGGCGCGGATCGCGTGCGAACCGATCGGCGATCTCAATGTCGGTGGTCCAGGATACGCCGTGGGTGCGCTGGCGGCTGTCACTGAAGCGCCGATATCACGAGGCGCGAGAAAAGCGGCGGCGACGTCGCGATGCCGTACACACGCTGATCGATCGCCCAGCCGAAGAACCGTTTGACGTGCCCTAACAGATTACGAGCTTGTGATGGTGCGGCTTTCTTCTTGGCGTTGATGACGGACAGCAGATGGCGGCGGCGGTCGACCGCTATTTCGATCAGCTCGAGGCCGAGGATCGCGCCGATCGCCGCAATGGCTACTATCGACGGCATCTTCTGACCGAGCTTGGCGATATCGAGCTCAACGTCCCGCGGACCCGCCGCTACAGCCCGGTCGCGGTCATCCGCGCCTACGCGCGCCGCGCGCCGGAGATCGATCGGGTGATCCTTGCTGGCTTTGTGCTCGGTCTTTCGACCCGCAAGGTCGGCGAGACCCTGCTGGTCTTGCTTGGCCGCGCGGTGAGCCCCAGCACGGTGAGCCAGGTCGCCAAGACGCTCGATACCGCCGTGGCTGCCTTTCATCGCCGGCCGCTGCAGAACCGCTATAAAGCACTCATGCTTGATGGCGTCGTGCTCTCGCGCAAGACCGGTGCCCCTGCCGCCCGCTCAGCCGCGCGGTGCTTTGCGCAGCGCTTCCACGACCAATATCCGCAAGCCGTCGCCTGCTTGCGCAACGATCTCGACGAGCTGCTCACCTGCTTCCGCTACAAAATCGAAGCCGAGAGGCGCGCCGTGCGCACACCCCATCGAACGCCGCTTTCGAGAAGTCAGACGAAGGACACGGCCAATGGGCACCTTCCAGGACAAAACCAGCATGGATCGCATCTTATTCGCCGTCTTCACCCACGAAAACCGATCACAAGGCGTCAGTACCCCTTTCCTGCTGACACAGAACAATTGACGTTACCTATGCCGGGTCAATAGCGCGAACGGGAGCTTCGTTATTGGCCGTGATGCCGGATCAGACGGGCAGGTCAACCTCTATGCACCGGGCGATGGTGGCGCCGAGACGCTTATGGCGTCGAACCCGATCTCGGTCGGGGTCAACGGAACCGGCTATCTTTATCTTTTCACCTAGGCGCAAGCGCAAATAAACGCCAATCCGACCGACACCTCGGAAGTCGGCCAGAATGCAGGCTCGTTCGTCCTGATCAATGTCGACGGTTCAACTCTCTCGATCGGTGGCACCCTGAATATTGGCGACGCCGGCGCCGGCACGGTAAACTTCCTCGACGGCAGCACCGGTATACTCGGAAACGTCAACGTTGGCGTACAGAACGGCTCGAATGGCACCTTTAGCGTTACTGCCAACAGCCCCAATGGCGGCAGTACCGCCACAGTCGGAGGCGATCTCGACGTCGCGGTCCAGGCCGGGTCCACCGGCACCGTCGCTGTCGCCGGTTCGGGAACATCGCTGACCGTCGACGGCAACGTGAACGTAGGTAAAGGCGGCAGCACCGCCACGGCCTCGATGGCCTTCCTTGGCGCCGCCCGCTGGTTCAGGCCTGCTCCTTGCGATCGCACCGCTCGCGGCTGCCTCGCGCACGTGAGTACTGACGTCGGGATTAGAGATCGTAAACTCCGTCTACCGTTCGTCACGTGTTGCCTCAACTTGCTACAACCGCCCATCGGCGATGCGAACCTAATCAAAATCCCGGCATGTCTTCACATGATTTCGTCAACTGCCCAACGGCCATGGGTCGCAGCGCCAAACCGGACAATCTGTTCTCTGCCGGTCAAGAGGCCTCTTTCGCGGTTGCCCCGCGAACCTGCCAAAATCGAAGAGTTTTTTGAGCGCTGGCTTGCGAAAGCCTGAGGAAGTCCGCTTTGGCCAGAGCGAGATCAGCGTCTGACACGGTGTGATGGGCGAACCGATTGCACAAGGTAACACTGACCATCGGCCACTTTAGTCCAGCTGCCTTGCAAGGGAGCAGCAATCCGCTGCTTCGGGCACCTTGCATCAAGGACGCCATCAAATCGATCGGCGTCGACGACAGCAGCGAGAGAGCCGCGACCATTTGCTCGTAGAGCCGCCTGGACGCAAATTCCAGAAGCGCGGCTTCGTTGAGTTTGCCCTCTTTTTGCATCTGCAAAATTGCCCGCTGGGCCTTACTGAAGTCGCGGGACGCCGTAGCCTCGCGGCCGACTTCGTTTGATATCTTGGCCAGAACGCGCTGGATTTCGCTTTTGGTTTCCGTCGGCGCAAGCGCGAGCATCTGGGAACGGACCGCCTCGGTTGCCTTGGAAAGCAGTTGCCGCAGTAGACGCAACGGAATATCGAGCCGCAAGCCGAGCTTCTCGGCCAGGCTCTCGTCCGCCTCCGCGTTGCGCACGAGGTGTGGGTAGACGTAGCCGCGCTCCATCGCGATGTAGGTGATGTCCATCGCCCACACTTGGTTCGGCTGCGTGACCTGGACGCCGCGCAGTAGATACGGGTAGATCTTGTGGCCCGGCTCAGGCTTCGTCGTGCGTGGGCGGCGATAGAGCGCTTCTATTCCCATCCGCCGCATCAGCGTCTTCACGTGACGGCGGCCGATCTTGCACCCCTCGGCCGCCAGCAGGCCTCGCAACATCCGCGAGCCGGCGAAAGGGAACTCCAGGTGCAGGCGGTCGAGCCGTCGCATGATCGCGAGGTCGGCTTGCGGTACCGGCCGCGGCAAGTAGTAGATGCTGCCACGGCTGATACGCAGAACCTCCGCCTGCTTCGTGATCGGCAGCTCGTGTTGGCGGTCGATCATCGCTTTGCGCTCAGCAAGCCCGCCTTGGTGAGCGCTCCCTCTAAAAAATCGTTTTCGAGCGCCAGCTCGCCGATCTTTGCGTGCAGCGACTTCACATCGACCGTTGGCTGCGCCGCTCCATTGCCACCGCCGGGACCAAAAACATCCGCAGCCCCCGCCCTCGCGCTGCGCTTTCCACGAGGTGATCTGATTGGGGTGGACGTCGAACTGCTCCGCTAGCTGAGCCAGTGTCCGATCGCCCTTGACGGCGGCAAGCGCCGCCTTCGCCTTGAAGCCCGGTGTGTGATTCCGGCGCGGTCGTCTTGTCATGGTCTCTCCTGATTCGCAGGGCACAGCGTGCTCGTTGTCAGGCAGAAACTCCACTTATCGTCCTGTGCAGATTTCCGGGACCGGCTCTACCTGCGGTGGCCTGGCATTTCGTTTTCTGTGCATTGAAACTGACATGGCTGATATTTTACTCGGGGTTCACACTGTCTTTGCGTTATCTGCATATTCATGGGCTTGTACGCGTAAATATCGTTCGAGAAAGCGGGTGGCCGTGCTTCTCAGCCCTCCGTCCGCCCGAGAAATGGCTATTTTGTGCGAGACTGCTATGGTCTCGGCAAGAGTTCTTTCCACGCCATGGGGTTTGCCGGTACTGCCGGGTTCTTCAGAAGCCACCAATTGCCGCGAGCCATCGTATACAACGAGAGCGTTTGGGAGTTATTTACGATTGCGGCCTAAGGATTTCCGCTAACGGTTCGTGGAGGCAGTAAAATGCTGATCCGATCGCGCGAACAGCGAAGGAGCGTCCGATGCTTCAGGCGGCGTGCCGCCACGCTTACCTTCGACAGTCAAAAGCCGTCGGTTGAATGCGTGATTTGGGACATCTCCGAAGGAGGGGCGCGGCTGGCCGTGGCGCTCCCGCTGGCAGACCTACCGGATAGTTTCACACTCAATCTATTTAGGGATGAGAGCGTCCAGCAAAAGTGCGAAGTCGTTTGGAGGGATAGGAGGTTCGTCGGCGTAAAGTTCACTAGTCTCGTGCCGTGACCTTCACTCGGCTGGTGTTCATCCTAGTAGGCGGTCTTTTATTCATGGACCACAAATTTGGCGGGGATCGTCTCCTCGCGTCAATCGTCAGCCATATTTCGAATCTCGGATATAGACTGGCGGAAACCTTCTCCCAAGTTGCCGGCCGGATTTCGCCTTGACCCAGCCGGGCGCGGCAATTACGCTCACGAGCAAATCTACCCGAAATCGACCGCTCTCGGGTGGTCTACGCGGCTCGGGAAGATTTGTGGGCATGCAAATTCGCCTATGGGGTTTCCGCGGGCGCTCGATTTCGTCCGCGCGTGCCTTCCGCCATGCTTTCCCGTCGTCCGGTTAGTGCGCAATCGCCCGTCGACCGGCGTCCGTAATGTTTACGCGCGCCAACTCGATTTTGCGTCCACCGGCCCACACTGCTTCGGGCGCCAACGACACATAGCCGACGCGCACGAGCTCGGCGAGCGCGTCTACGGTGAACCCCTCCACGTGGATCAGCACCGTCTCTAGGCATCCGCGCGGGGTACTAGCCAGCAGCGCGAGGGCGCGGTGTTGCTCGGAGGTCACCTTCGTCATAGGTCAGGCAACATCGCGCAGGTCGGCGCGCCCCACCGGCGCAGCTACACTAATTGTAGCCATTACTTGAAGTTGTACCAGCTATAATTTCGTCATTGAACTGATACGACGTCGGCCCGGCCCGGGCCCTAAGTGGGCACCAACGCATCAACGTACCGACGAACTACCGAACTGCGGCGGGCCGCGTCAAGAAGGACGGCTGCACAGCGTAGCGCGCGCACTACCGGCAGCCGCTCTAGCAGTAACGACACCGGCCACGAACCACAGACAACTGATTGCAAGTTGTCATTTGCAGATTTAGGATGAGGCGATGGAGGTAGACAGGCGGGTGATCCGACGGCGCGTGTTATGCCCGGCAGGCGGCTTATTGTTCCGCATCCCAAACCGGTGAACCGACGCGCGTCCGATCTTGAGTGCCTTCGGCGATTTCTGATGCTCCACGCGCTTCCGCCTTCATATCGCACACCTGAGCGGCGTCAATCGAAACCGGGCGCCCCTTGTAGACGCCGGCGGCCTTGGCCCTCGCTGTGCCCTCAAGCTGGCGCTCTCGGCGTAGGTTGGTTTCGAACTCGACGAACACCCCGAGCATATCTAGTCTGGCGCTTCCAAAGTTCGAATTATCGCCACCCGAAAAGACCGCAATTTGCGGGCTCAAACCCGAGGCCCGAATTGAGTAGTTTCATGGAGTCGGTCGTCTCAGGAAGTACTTGCCTGCCGCCGTGCCAGTGTCGATCGGCTGTTCAGTGGCCTTGAGCGATGCACCCTTCGCCTCCACGTTTTGCAGAATGTCTTGAAGATCGCCAATGGCGCTCGAGCCGATCAATGCGGGTGACCATGAGAACGTCGCCCTTGCGGAGTAAATCGAGCACCGTCCGCAATTCCTCGCGGCCATCCGTCGTGGCGCGGCTGCTCTTCTCGGCGCGGATCACCTCGCACCGCGCCGCCCTCAAAGCCGCCTCTTGGATCAAAAGGTCCCGATCCGTGGTGCTGACACGTGCATATCCGATGATGATCATTTGCAGCTTCATTGTCTCGTTTGGCTTTAGACCACGGGGCAATGCCCTCTTAGACCAGAAATTATAATGCCAGCCCTATTGAGACAGTTATTTTGTCACACGGCGCCGACCCACATCGGCTCCGCCGCTGCGGCCGAAATTGGCCAGGGACAACGGCCCCATCCCTCAGCGTTTATCCTGCGTCTTACACGGCGCCTTCATCCTCGCGGGCTCGGAACAGGATTGTTGGTCTGGAACTAGGGTCGGACCGCGGGTGGTCACGCTTTGAAACAGCTCCGATCGACCCTTCCGGCTGAAATCGCGGATTAAGCCTGGAATTTCGTGCGCTGGACGCGGCTTGCTGACGAGATATCCCTGGATCTCCGTGCACTTCTCGGCATGCAGCAAGTTGAGCTGCTGTGCGGTCTCGACCCCTTCCGCCGTGGCGGTGATCCCGAGGCTGTCGCACATGCCGGTGACCGCGCGAATGATCGCCGTGCAATCCGATTTCTTGCCGAGCTCCCTGACGAAGCTCTGATCGATCTTGATCTTGTCGAAGGGAAAGCTGCGCAGATAGCTGAGCGACGAGTAACCGGTGCCGAAATCGTCCATCGAAATGCTGACGCCGAGCTTCTTGAGCTGGTGCAGCACCGACAATGCGGCGTCGAAGTCGTGAATCATGACGAACTCGGTGATCTCGAGCTCCAGCCGACCGGGATCGAGCCCGGACTCCTGCAACGCCTGGGTCACCGTCTGGACCAGATTGCGGCCCTTGAACTGGACGGTCGAAATGTTGACGGCGACCTTCAGCGGTTCCGGCCACGACACAGCGTGGCGGCATGCCTCGTGGAGGACCCATTCGCCGATCTGAATGATCAGCCCGATCTCCTCGGCGAGCGGAATGAAGTCGGCCGGCGAGACCATGCCGCGCCGCGGGCTGTGCCACCGCAGCAGAGCCTCGAAGCCGGTGATGCGCTCCTTGCTCCAGATTGACGAGCGGCTGAAAGTACAACTCGAACTCGCCGGCGGCGATCGCCTTGCGAAGATCGAGCTCGAGCTCGCGCCGCGCCTGCATCAGCGCGTCCATCTCGGGCTCGAAATAGCGGTAGCGGTTGCGGCCGTCGCTCTTTCGCCTGATAGAGCGCGATGTCGGCGCTCTTGAGCAGAAGATCCGGATCGGAGCCGTCCTCCGGCGCGATGGCGATGCCGATGCTGGTGCCGATGACGACCTGATGGCCGGCGACCTCGAACGGGGTGCTGAGCTCGCGCAGGAGACGTGTCGCCAGCGCGGTGGCGTCGGCCGGGTGGTTGACGCTGCTCTGCACGATCGCGAACTCGTCGCCGCCGAGGCGGGCCACCGTATCGGTCTGGCGCACGACGTGGCGCAGCCTGTCGGTCACGGCCTTGAGCAGGGCGTCGCCGACCGGATGGCCGAGCGTGTCGTTGACGCCCTTGAACTGGTCGAGATCGAGGCAAAGCACGGCGCACGAGTCGCCGCGCGCGACGCGATGAAGCGCGTCCTCGAGGCGCTGGCGGAACAGGACGCGATTGGGCAGATCGGTCAGCGGATCGTGCAGCGCCATGTGAGCGATCTGCGCCTCGGCGAGGCGCTGCTGCGTCACGTCGGTGAAGGTATCGACGAAGCCGCCGCCGGGCATCGGCTCGTGCGTGATCGTGACGACCCGCCCGTCGGCCAGTTCCTGCGTCAGCACGGCGCTGTCGCGCCGCGAGGTGAGCGCGAGGTGCTCTGCGAGAGCGGCACCATGGGTCTTCATGCGCCCTGGCCGGCAAACAGCGGGCTGCCGCTCAAGACCTCGATCATCGATTGTCCCGGGCGACCGTAGAGCCGGCGTCAAGTGGTAGATGTCGCGAAAGCGTCGATTGGTGACGATGAACCGGCCATCGGCGCCGAACATGCAGAGCCCTTGCGACATGTTGCCGAGCGCCGCCTCGAATCGCTCGCTTTGCTCGCGCTCCAGTTCCTGCGCAGCGCGAAGCCGCTGCTGGTTCTGGCGCAGGTCCTCAAGCGTACGGGCGCCGCGCAGCATGTAACGGATGCGATGGTTGAGGATCAGCCAGTTGAGCGGCTTGGCGATGAAATCGGTGGCTCCCGATTCGTAGGCCTTGGCGATCGAGTCGTGATCGTCGAGCCCGGTCGCCATCAGGATGGGGACATACTTGGGTCGCCGCATGCCGGCGCGCAACCTCCGGCACAGCTCGAAGCCGTCCATGTTCGGCATCACTGCGTCGACGATCAAAAGCGACGGCACCGTGTCGTCGCAGAGCCGGCACGCCTCAACGCCGTCTTCCGCCTCGATGACCGAAAAGCCATCGTCTTCGAGCGCGTCCTGCATGAGGGAACGCACGACCGGGTCGTCGTCGACGATCAGGATCGTCGGCGCCGCGGAGGTCGGCGGGCCGGACGCTACTGGTTTCTGCGCCAAGTTCATATCATCGGCACCACGCGGCATGCAATTCTCCGATCAACGCTCGCAAGCCGCGGATTGCAGCCGTGAGGTCATCCTCCAGGGACGTCGACTAGCGGCTTCGCCGCCTCGTGCGCGCACGACTCAATCTCCGCGCGACCTCGCGAAAACCACTTGGCGCGCCTGGGCTCCAGCGTGCAAATACTGACATCGATCATTGAAATATTCTTTAAGCGTTTGCGCACACGGTTGCGACACGCCATTGAGAAGCAACCGCGACGTGCGTTGCGGGAAGCCGCAGAGCTCCTCATCCAAACGTCGCCGCTTTGGGGCGCGGACTACCTAACGGACGGCATCAGCGATGGCACCGGCGTTGAATTCATCAGGTGATGAATTTAGTTTCAGAGTCCGCCGAAGAACGCCGCTTCAAATATGAAGGAGAACGCTCCGAAAATTCGAGGTCCGGGATCAGTCCAGCCGAAGCTGAGGGTCGCGATTAAGGATGCCGTAACCGTAAGAAAGCTTTTTGACCGCCCACGGTCCCCTGGTTGCTGCAACTCATGTGAACAGCTCGCCCTGACGGGCTACGACCTTTTGACGCGTAGTTCCTTTTTCCGGCCTCACGTGAGGTGGGCGGCGTCAAACTCGCCGCGCTTGACACGCTGGGACACGGTTTGGCGCGAAACACCGAGGGAACGGGTCGCCTTGCATATGGGACGTAGCCCTCGCCAGCATTTGCGATGAATCAGGTCTTCAGCTCGTTGGTTAGTTGGATGCGCCAAGGCGCCCTGGGTGTCAGCTGCTCGCCGCCGACAATGCCATCGTGGAGGAGGCAACGGTCGAAGGAGCGACCCCAAGTTCCGCGGCACCTGCTTGATATTTCATAAGCTCGCCCGGGACAACGTCCTCCTTCGGCACGAAGCACGGGATATTCAAGTGCGTGCGCAAGCTCGCTACGCGGTTGCCGGGCGCGCCGTTCTACACCCTTGCCGGTTGAGGATGCCGGCGATGACGTTGTCGGAAACGTGCTCTTTCAACCCCGCTTGATGGCGAAGCCGTCGAGGTAGCCCGTGGTCTCATCAGCATCGAAGGGCTTGCCCATGATCACATGCCTGGCATAGGTCGACGCCGGTACCTCAAGCCCCACCTCCTTAAAGAGCTTCTGCGCCTCGGCAGCGCGGAAGACCTTCTCCGCGATATCCTTGTAGGAGATGTCGCCCTTCACGAACCCCCAGCGCTTCATCTGCGTCAGCATCCACACCGCCATCGAGTGATAAGGGAAGGGACGGAACTCGATGCGGTTGGGGACGCTCCAGTGATTGCCGAGCCCGTCGTCAAACTCGCCGGTCAGCACCGCTTCGGTCACCTCGCGCGGGCAGTTGAGGTACTTCTTCTCGGCCACGATCTCTGCGACCGCTTTGCGGTTCTCCGCCTTGGAGGCGTGAGCCGTCGCCGTGAGGAGCGCGCGCGCGATCGCCAGGCAAGTGTTGGGTGCGTCCTTGATCAGCGCCGGCTGCAGGCCGATGCCGCAGCAGGGATGGCCATCCCAGATCTCTTTGCTGAGGAGATGAATGAAGCCCGCGCCGCTATACACGGCGAGCTGTGCCGCGTTGTCGGGAGCGAGAAATCCATCGAGGATTCCCGCTTTCATGTTGGCAACCATTTCGGGCGGAGGCACTGACTTGATGGTCACGTCCTTGTCGGGATCGATGCCATGTTCGGCGAGGTAGTAGCGCAGCAGCAAATTCTGCATCGAGATCTCGAAGGGCACGGCGAAGGTCATGCCCTTCCAGCCCCCGGGGTCGCGCTTCTCCTTGTGCTTGAGCGCGAGCGTGAGACTGTCGCCGTTGGTGTTCTGCACCAGCGATAGCGCCGTCGGCTGTGCGGCGCCGCCTATGCCCAGGGTCATCGCAAGCGGCTGCGGCGTCAGCACATGCGAGGCTTCATAGGCGCCGGTCGACAACCGGTTGCTAATGACCGCCCAGCTAGGCGTCCGCACCAACTCAACATCGAGGCCGTTCGCACGGAAGAGACCAAGCTTATCGGCAACGCAAAGCGGCGTTGCGCAGGTGATGTCGATGAAGCCAATCGTGAGCTCAGTCTTCTCGGGCTTTTCCTTGTCTTCGGCCATGGCCTGCAGCGCCCCGAGCGGCATCACCGTATCGAGGATGCCGAGCGCAGCAGCGGTGCCGAGCGACCGCAGTACTTCGCGCCGAGCCGGCGAGCCCCCAAAGACGGCCCGTAGCGCGGAGCCGTGCACGAAATCGGCCATGTTCGAGGGGGCGGCGAGCGCGGAGACATCGGCCTCACAGCACGGTGCCTGCGACCTCTCGGCGCAAGTGAGGCGTGAGGCCACTTCCGAGTGGCGGTGCTGTCGCATGGCCGAAGCTCCTGACTGCGGCGGTAAGTGAGTGTTGCATGCAGCTAATAAAAAAATGTTAAATTCCGAGTGACAGTGAGAGACAACGGCGCAAGCCCAGATCTGAGTGGCTGATGGATCTTGCCTCCGCCGCTTCACTTTTTACCGCAGATCATGCTCGGAAACGTACCGAGGGCGGAGGTCATTATGGTCAAGCCATGCGCGGTCGGTGAGCTTGCGAATGTGATGGCTTAGCTTAGGCCCTGGCTTAACAGTTGCAGGTCGCGCGGCACGTCTCGCCTCGGAGAGCCTCGCTGCTGGCCAATTCGAGGCCATGCAAGCCACTGTAACAGGGGCCTCCAACAGAGACGATCATCGTCAGGCGGGCACTTGAACGTCTCCGATCAACACCTGCAAGGCCTTTGTCGCCGTCTTCAGTTCTTTTTCGATGCCGGTGACGAGGCCGGTTACCGCCTCGGCCCCGGACGTGCGAGCGCCGTGTTCGATCTCCGCCGAGGTGAGCGAGAGCCGCTTCGCGCCGAGCGCGGCGGCGCTCGACTTCAGGCTGTGAGCGGCGCGCCACAGCGCCTCGACGTCGCCCTTGGCATGGCTCTCGCAGATAGTACTCACGAGCGACGGCGCGGTCTCAACGAAGCGCGTCACCGCCCGACCCAGTCGCGACCGCCCGCCCTTGCGATCGAGAGCGCGCAGGCGATCGGTGACGGCGGTATCGATGACACGGACGACAGCCGCATCTAAACTCGACTGCGCCGCGGTGGCACCGTGATGCGCCGCCGCTGTCGCCGCACTACCGCTTTTTTCGAGCCAACGTTCGAGCGTCTTAGCCAACTGCTGGTCGTCGAACGGCTTCACCAGGAAGTCGTTCATGCCGGCCTCCAAACACCTCGCTTTTACCTCGTTGAGGGCGTGGGCGGTGAGCGCGATGATCGGAATGCGGCGATGCAGACCCAAGCTGCCCGGTAGAGGCTGCGTCATCGCCTCAACCTCACGGATGCGCCGGGTCGCTTCGATGCCGTCCATGACCGGCATCTCGCAGTCCATAAGAATGAGGTCGAATTTCTCCTCCGCGAACAGGCGGACGGCGATCTCGCCGTTGGGCGCGCTGACCATTTGACAGCCGAGCATTTCGAGCACGCCGGCGGCGACCTCCTGATTCACCGGGATTGTCCTCGGCAACCAGGATCCGCGCGCCGAAATTGGGCTGATCGGCATGCGCCTGCGGCGCAGACCTGGCGTCATGCCGCGCTTGGCCGCCTCCTGCCGCGATCGAGATCAGGGCGTTAAAGAGCTCCGATGGCCGCGCCGGCTTGGGCAAGATAGCGGCGGCGTCGAAGCCCTGGAGGCTGCCGTCTCTCGAGATACGTGTCGATGCCGACGAGGAGGATAATCTCGCACGCGCTTCGCCTCGGTGAGCGCACGGGCAGTGCGTGCGAAGTCGATCGCCGATCGCCAGTCCCTTGACGTCGAGGATAGCGACATCGAACGGACGCCCATCGGCCAGCGCCTTGCGCCAGGATTGCTCGGCCGCAGCGACCGTCGAGACGACCGTCGGCGTCGATCTGCCAATTCGCAAGACAGAGCGAGATGACGTTGGCGCTGACGGCGTTTGCATCGGCAAGCAGCGCGCGGAGCGGCCGGGGAAGATGGCGAAAGGCGCGCGGCAGCAGCGGCTCCGCGCCTCCGCGCCTCCGCGCCTCCAGCGAAACCGGCTGGAAACGCGCCGTAAAGAAGAAGCGTGAGCCCCGGCCGAATTCGCTCTCGACCGAGATTGAGCCGCCCATCAGCTCGACGAGCTGGCGCGTGATCGCAAGGCCGAGCCCGGAGCCGCCACGCGCCCGGGTCAGCGAGCCGTCGACCTGGTGGAACGACTCGAAGACGCGCGCGCAGTGATCGGCTGGGATGCCGATACCGGTGTCCGCAACGGCAAAACTGAGCACGACCCTGTCACCCTCCGCCCGCGCCAGGGACACCTCGACCAGGATCTCGCCGCGCTCCGTGAACTTGATCGCGTTGCCGACCAGGTTGACAAGGATCTGGCGCAAGCGCACCGGGTCGCCGATCAGCTGCGAGGGCACCGCTTCGTCGACGAAATAGACGAACTCGAGGCCCTTCTTCGCGCAGCGCTCGGCGAATAGGTCAGTCAGCTCGGCGATCGCCTCGCGCGGATCGAAAGGGACGGACGAGAGCTCGAACTTGCCGGCCTCGATCTTCGCGAAATCGAGAATGTCGTTGATGATCTCGAGAAGTGCCTGGCCCGAGCGCGTGACGTTGTCGAGAAGTCGGCGCTGGCGGTCGTTGAGCGTCGTCGACGCGAGCAGATTCGCCATGCCGAGCACGCCGTTCATCGGCGTCCGGATCTCGTGGCTCATCGTCGCCAGGAACTGTGACTTGGCGAGATTCGCCGCCTCGGCCTGCTCGCGCGCGCGGACAAGCTCGGTCTCGGCGCGCTTGCGCTCGGTGATGTCGCGCAGGATCGAGCGGGCGAGCAGGAAGCAAACCGCCACGGCGAGGACGATCCCGATCGCCGCAATGACGATGTTGGCCAGCACGGCAACGCCGGCCGAGGATTTCGCCCCGTCAGCAGTGGCTTGCCCGGCTTCTTTCGTCATCTTTTGGAAGCGGGTGAGCGCCGAGATCAGGTCATCGGCGGTGCGGTTCACCACGGCATCGGTAACGCTGTCGCGCTCGCGTGTCGCGGCGATCAACGCGTTGAAGCCCACCGCCAGATCAGTGCGGTACTTCTCCGCTATCGCTGTCTGCTTTTTGGTGAAACGCGACGTGCTGTTGGCGGTAATGAGCGCCGCCTGTCCTGCCATGTCCGTCGACGCCCCCTCGAGCGAGGCAGCGGCATCGGCATCTTCCGACGTGACATAGCTTCTGGACGGCACCGCGCATGGCGGTGACGCGGCAATGGCCGAACCCGCGTAGAAGGCCGTCGCCGCGTCACCGTCATGATAGGAGGTCTGCATCATCTCCGTGTAGATATTCTCGATCGCGGCGGCGGGCGCCTCGACCTGCTCGCGCAAGATGCGATCGCGCGCCTCCTGACGGTCGGCGAGCGAGCGCAGCGCCGCGACGAACTCGGCCAGCGCCCGGTCCGCATCGACCAGAGGCTCTCGCGCTGCGTCCATCGCGGTCGCCCGGTCGGTGGCGATCTGTTCATGCCAATCCGCTGCGCCTGCTCGGCGGCGGCATCCAGCGGTTGACGCCGACCCGTCGCGAGAAATTTACCGACACTGGCGCGCATCGCCAACACACGATTCTCGAGCTCGAGTCGCGGCGGTGACATCCTGCCAGGCGTGATTGACGATACCTAGGCTCGAGCGGAGCTGCGACATGGCGAACGACGAGTAGAGGCTCACTCCCAGCAGCACCACCAGCAGCGGTACCACGGCGGCGAGCAGCTTGGCGAAGATGCCCATTCGGTTCAGCAACACCATAGCGCGGACTCCTTGACGGTTCGGTGTCGCATAACCGAGGCTCGTCACTTCAGAATTATGGCGTGATTATCGCACGCCAATTTTTAAAGCATGATAAACGCACATCCGATTACTCAGGCTTCATTCCGAGCGGACAGCATTTGTTATGTCCGCTCATGGCGAAGCCTTATTACGCTTTGATCGATAATGCCCCCGATTGTCTTGAAACTTAGAAACGACGGCGGGTCCCTGCCGCTGGTGCGCTTCTTTGAAGGTGGCATCAAGGGCGAGCATATTCGTGCGGGCCGCAGCCCGCTGAGTGAGACTAATCACGGCGTCCAAGTTCCGCGCTGTCTCGGCCAGGGATTCGACGATCTGGTCGGGGTCATTGGCCTTTTCGGTGGTCCGTGCCGCGACCGGGACGGGGGGCGACCTACCCCTCGACCGTTCTCCGCCACGGCAAGCTGTCGAGCAGACGCCACGATCCCCCTCAGCGCCAGCAGGAAAGGCCATGCCGAGCCCCTGATTAAGCGGCGTTGCGGTTGATCTCATGATCGGATCGGCAACACGGCGCAGGAAATGCTCGAGATCGGCCCGCAGCTCCTTGGGATTCCTCGAACTCGCGATAGGTCACGTCGCATACGTCCTCGAGCTCGCGCAGCAGCGTGGTTTTCATCGGGGCGTATTTCCACACAGCAAAGAACATCGGCGCGCGGGGTCGGCAAAAACGTTGTACGCGATCTCAAAAGCTCCGCTTTCGCTGATTGCCGTCTGGATACAGAGGAATGCGTCGCGTTCCGGAAACCCAGGCGGGAGCCGGTCAGGTCGAACTTCTCATCATTTTATGGGAGACCTTCTTGATTTTGCTCGAAATTCCCTCGGAACGTGCCGTCAGACAGCGCGGTATTGCCCGTGAGATACTCAAAAGGCACACCGTTCCTGCCGATTTCATCGACGATCCGAAACACCCTGCACGATGCCCTTGCTCTCATCGCCCGACTTGGTAAGCGGTTGGCGAATGAAAAGCTTGAGGCGTGAGTTGGATCGGGCATACGACTGCAAGGAACGGACGGACGGTTCCCAGGTCTGCTGACGCTCGATGGCGTCCACCATCGCGCGAGCGTTGGTTGCCGCGTGCAATAGGGAACACGCCGTCGCAGCGCGCGCGTCCGCAGCAAGCGGCCGCCGGCGAGTTCGTCTGCTCCAAGGGAAATGTCGATCAAAAGCTGGATTTCTCCCGATCAACCAGATCCACAACGTTGGGGGCACCCTCCTCGCACTTTGCCACGGTGGTGACCGGCAGACCGGCACCGCGCAGAAAGTCCGCGGTTCCTCGCGTGGCCAGAAGTTGGAAACCGAGATGTGCAAGACGTCGATACCCTGGCCGATGCGGTTCGGACCGCCGCCGAGGATGAGGATCTTGTCCCGCTCGCTGGGATCCGCCTCGCAGTTCGCGCCATCATCTAGCTCGTACTCGTAGGTAGAATAGAGATACGGAGCCACAGACCGGAACTCAGCCGCGCAGCTATCGACCCGCTTGAAGACGGGGTGGATCGCACGCTGCTCGCGATGCAGCCTCACCTCTGCCAACGACAGGCCCGCGAGCTTCGCCAGCCGCATATCGGAGAAGCCCGCGCGTTTGAGCCCGGCAAACGCATCGCGATCGCCCGGCAAGCCGTGCCGGCGCACGTCCTCCTCCATGGCTACGAGGTCAGCAATCTGGCGCAGGAACCAGCGGTCGACCCGGCAAGCTTGGTGAATGGCGTCCACGGAGAGACCGAGTCGGAAGGCTTCGGCGATCCGCAGGACGTTGTCCGGAGCGCGCTGGCTCAGCGCGTGGCGGACCCGCTCTTGGTCGACCGAGCCGTCCGCTCGGCGAGCGCCGGCGATCTCCAGTTCGTCGAGGCCCGTGAGCCCGGTCTCCAGCGAGCGTAGCGCCTTCTGCAGGGACTCCTTGAATGACCGCCCAATGGCCATCACTTCGCCGACGGATTGCATCGAGGTGGTGAGGACGGCCTCGGCCCCCTGGAATTTCTCAAACGCGAAGCGCGGAAGCTTGGTGACGATATAGTCGATCGTCGGCTCGAAGGAGGCCGGCGTAACCTTCGTAATTTCGTTCTTGAGTTCATCCAGGCGGTAGCCGACGGCCAGCTTGGCCGCGATCTTGGCGATCGGGAAGCCCGTGGCCTTGGAGGCCAAGGCGGACGACCGGGACACGTGGGGATTCATCTCGATGATGACCATTCGTCCCGTTTCCGGATTGATCGCGAACTGGACGTTGGAGCCGCCCGTGTCGACGCCGATCTCCCGAAGACACGCAATGGAGGCGTTGCGTAGCCGCTGATACTCCTTGTCCGTCAGGGTCAGACGCGGTGACGTTCATCGAGTTGCCGGTGTGGATGCCCATGGGGTCGATGTTCTCAATGGAGCAGACAATTATGCAATTGTCCGCGTGGTCGCGGACAACCTCCATCTCGTACTCCTTCCATCCGAGCAGCGATTCCCTCGACGAGAACCTCGCCAATGGGCGAGAGGGTAAGGCCACGCTTGACCGCGTCGACCAGTTCCGCGCGCGTCCCTGCGATGCCACCGCCTCGCCGCCCAAGGTGAAGGAGGGGCGAACGATCGCCGGCAAGCCGGTCCAATCGAGCGCGGCGAGAGCTTCGTCGACCGACACCACGACCTGGCCGCGGGGGGACTCGAGGCCGATGCGCTCCATCGCCTCGCGGAAACGCTGCCGTGACTTCGCCTTTTCGATCACATCTGGCTTGGCGCCGATCATTTCGACGCCGTAGCGCTCCAGCACGCCTTTGCGCGTGAGGTCCATGGCCAGGTTGAGCGCCGTTTGGCCGCCGAGCGTCGGCAGCACCGCGTCCGGACGCTCCTTGTCGATGATGCGCTCGACCATCTCTGGGGTTAGCGGCTCCACATAGGTGGCGCTCGCCAGATCGGGGTCGGTCATGATCGTGGCGGGGTTCGAATTCACCAGGATCACGCGATAGCCCTCTGCTTCCAGTGCCTTGCAAGCCTGCGTGCCAGAGTAATCGAACTCGCCGGCCTGTCCGATCACGATGGGTCCGCCGCCAAGGACGAGAATGGAGCTGATATCTGTCCGTTTGGGCATAGCCGTTTTTCCTATTAACGTAAGAGATCGCGAACTGCTGATAAAGAAGGTGGCTGTCCCGTGGTCCTGGGCTGGCCTCCGGGTGGAACTGCACGGTGAAAAATTGGCCGATCCTTCATGCGCAGGCCCTCAACGGACCCGTCGAAGAGCGAGGTATGGGTTTCCTCCACGCCGAGCGGCAGCGACTTCCGGAGCACTGCGAAGCCGTGATTCTGCGACGTGATCTCGACGCGACCGGTCGCAAGGTCTTGAACCGGATGGTTGCCACCTCGGTGACCGAGCGGCAGCTTCACCGTGCGAGCGCCGAGAGCGAGCGCGAGCAGCTGATGCCCAAGGCAGATGCCAAAAATCGGCAGTCTCGAGGCGAGCAGATCCTGGATCACCGGGACTGCAAAGGCGCCGGTCGCTGAGGGATCGCCAGGACCATTGGACAGAACTACCCCGTCAGGGCGCAGGGCAAGAATCGAAACGGCGCTAGAGCGTGCCGGCACGACCGTGATGCGGCAGCCGAGATCGGCAAGGTACCGCAGGATGTTGCGCTTGATCCCGTAGTCGACACAGACGACGTGGCGGTCCGCGACTTGGACCTCACCGTAGCCGTCTCCGATGGACCACAAAGTCTCGGCCCATTCATAGGGCTCTGCACACGATACCTCGCCCGTCAGGTCGATACCTTCAAGGCCCGGCCACAGCGCCGCGGCTCGCTGCAACTGCGCCATGTCGTAACGGCCATCGGCATTGAAGGCGAGGCACCCCTTGGGGGCACCTAGGTCGCGAATGCGGCTGGCCAGGTGCCGGGTGTCGATCCCGGCGATGGCAGTGAGATTGTGATTGTTCAGCCACTCGTTCAGCGAGCCGTGGGCGCGCCAGTTTGCGGGAAGACTTATGTCCTCGCGCAGTACGAGGCCGCGACACGCGGGAGAACGAGACTCGATGTCCTCCACATTAGTCCCGACATTACCAATGTGCGGGAATGTGAATGTGATGATCTGGCCCGCATAGGACGGGTCCGTGAGGACCTCCTGATATCCCGTCATCGAGGTGTTGAAGCACACTTCCCCCACGGCTTGACCAACGGCACCGAGGCCTCGTCCCCAAAAAACTGTGCCGTCTTCCAAGACCAGCACCGCTTTCCGAGTTGCCTCGGCGCGGGGCATAGCCGATAATACGATTTCTCGGTCGAGCTTCATAATCGGTTCCCCAGAGCACTATGACGATGCGGTTTCCGAGATCGCGGCCTTCAACAATCCGTCGCCGTGGCGAATTACTAGGTTCCATCTATCTGGAAGTTTGTCCTCGACAAGTTCGGCCTCCTGCAGCATTCCGTCCGCGAAAGCGCGCGAGTTGTTGGCGCGCTCCCGGATGCAATCTCGTTTTCTGCTTCGGGATTATCTACAGAAACCTCTAAGATTTCGTGTTTTTGTACATATAGGAATGGTTACCATTTCATGATTTATATAAAAGCCACACATCGCCCCCGGGTCACGCTCGAAACGATCTATGCTTCACTTTTGGAGGCATCGCTTCCAATAATCCTGTCTACAAGCTTCGGGCCGTTAGGGCCTGACAGCAAGGGCGCGGGAAGTTCTGAGACCAACAACAACGTCTCGGGCACTGAGATCGTTAGGGGGAACTAAGGGTTTCCGGGGAGCTTCCCGCAAACGGGACCCGTCCCATTCGCGGCGGCCTATGGGGACAAGGAACTCCGGACGCCTTGCCCAGCGCAACGGCTACTGCGACCGCGCCTGGGAGACCCGCGCCGGGAGGTCGAGCTTCGCATCCCCAAGCTGCGCAAGGGAAGCTACTTTCCGGGCTTCCTGGAGCCGCGCTGGATGGCCGAGAAGGCGCTCACCACGGTGGTGCAGGAGGCCTACGTTCAGGGGGTCTCCACCCGCTCGGTCGATGACTTGGGCCATACGCTGAGCACGGCGGCGGAAGAGATGATCGTGCGCCATTCGCCCGGAGCCCGGCGCATCACCCTCGGCGCCGACAAGGGTTACAGCGCGGCTTGCTTCGTCGCCGACATGCGCGCTCAACGTGACTCGCACATCGTCCAAAACATCAGCGGACGGCGCACCGCCATCGACGCGCGCACCACCCGACATCCCGGCTCGCTGTGAGTTCAGAAGAAGCGAAAGCGCATCGAAGAGCCGTTCGGCTGAGGCAAGACGATCGTCGGGCTTTCGCGGCCCATGCTCCGGGGGGTCACAAAACTCGGGTTCAAGTTCACCCTGACGATGGCGAGCTACAATCTGATCCGCCTGCCAAAGCTCATCGAGGCCGCTGCATAAGCCACATTCGGGGCGTTCGAAACCTCGGACTCCCCTCAATCACCCTCAATAAATACTACCAAGCGGGCTTCAAAAGCTGGATAAATATCCGCTCAACTGAGAATTTTAGCAGCCTGCCAGAGGTGTGATTAAAGCAACCAAGCGGCAAGGAAACTCGACTGCTTGCTCCACAAAAAGCCCGCCAGCGAGGATAAGAACCAGCCGGGCTCGGCATGTCCCGCTGGCAGTTCGCCAGCGATCGATCCCACTCAGGATCAGGCTTGCGTAATCCTGTACCGCTCCGTATTCGCCAGCATCACGCTCACGCTCGATACGCTCGCGGCGCAGAACCGCGTGCAGGCCGAGGAGGAGCGTCTGGACATTCAACGTCCTCGAATGGCCGGGATTGGAACCACTACCAGGACGAGCCGGCGATCACGCGGATGCACACCCGGGCGCTCGCTCAAGACCGCCCTCGCGAAGGGGCAGTGGATAGGGACCACTGCTGAGGGAGTGCGGGACCGAAGTGACCAGCAATCGGAGCCGGTTCCGGCGAACTTCGCGTCCTGCGTCGATTTTGGACGTTGCCTCTAGCTCGTAGCATCCCGTGGACCCCTCACGGGCTCGAGGGGGCCCCAGGCGGCCTTGGGGTGGGCGCGGCCCATTTTGCGCGGGCTTTTGCGGTTGAAACATCTATTTGATGCGGACGCAGAGCTGCGCTCGCTCTCCGTGCCCTGGTGGCGCTGTCATCATGCCGCGGCGCTCGCCGTTGCCCATTCGTCCGCTGCCGAACCGGTGCCCTCCTTTGGCCCGCGCTCCGTATACACTGGCCGCGGGATCGTCGGCGCCAGCGCGCGGCCCTGCTGGAATGAACGACCGGCAGGCCGAGCTGACCGGTGGTCCCAGTGGAGCGGTTGAGCGGCTGTTAACCAAGCCGGGACCGCTTGGCAGCGCCTCGCGCCGCAAGGCAAAAAAGCCCGAGATCGGCGCTGCTCCTTCGAGAGGGTAACCGGCACCACCGACTTCCGTACTTCGTCTATGGCGAGAAACCTGACGGAGTTGTCATATAGACAACCGCTGCACCAATGAGGCATCCGGTTCTGTTCTGTCGCCCCTTCATGTCCCAGGATGCACTCGCCGGCTGCCCCACAGCCTGCGTCCTACCGGACTGGTCTGGCGCTTCCAAAATTCGAATCATAGGCGCCACTCGAAAAGACCGCGGTTTGCAGGCTCAAAACCGGGATCAGAATTGTGTGGTTTCATGGAATCGGTCGTCTAGACCTAGGATCCACGGCCGTCCCCGATCTGAATTAACAATCGCAATTTGACTTACTGATTTTAAATACATCATACGCATGGTTACGGATCGCGCAGCCAGCGCGGGAACTCCAGCCAAGGCGTACTCTCATGGTGGCGTTTTTGAGGAACGACCGTGGCGCGACTGCGATTGAGTACACCATTATTGCTGCTGGAATCGCGCTCGTGATCATCGCCACTGTCAACGGTATCGGTTCAACGTTAACCACCACCTTTAGCAGTGTGCAGAGCGGTCTGAAGTGATCCATAATGCGCGCGAGGTGCGCCCATGAGCCGCATCCTCTTGGTTATCTTCGTCAGTCTACTGATTCCGAGTGCAGTCTTGATGACAATGTGGCCGGACCGCGATTAGCCGGACCAACTACGCCGCTCCATCGTCGATCTTGAGGAGGATTGGCCCCCGCCTCTGGGCCAACCTCGGACGGGCTTTTTTTTGCGCAGCCGCGAATGCGCATCATGCAGACTGGGCGTCGGGCGGACCGGCCGGGTTAGGGCGCTTTTAACCCGCCCCTGGCACTATCAGTGAAGTACCTGATCTCTGAACTGCGCGGCCCCGGTTTGACCAACTTAACCGGGGCTTTTTTTTCCAGAGCTGGCATCGCCGCCGCGGCGCTAGAAAGAAAAGCTTGGAGGCAGGCCTAATCGGCCGTTTCAACGGAAACCGCTTACCGTCCTTTAGGCGTCTCAGTGACCCGCATCGAGATACGCCGGCCTTCCGACAGGGTCTCCAATCGAACCTTCTTCACGGCCGATATATGTACAAAGACATCCTTGCCCCCGCCGTCTGCCTCGACAAAGCCCATCCCTTTTCGGTCGAAAACCACTTTAACCTTTCCGTACATTTCCTTTACGTCCGACAAATTGGCTTCAACGTGTATTGATCGAGGGATAGATGACGCGGCGTAGGTCGGCGCGGTACCACTATCGTCAATCGCCGCAATTTTAGTGACTTGGCGCCCCTTCTCTCCCTGACCCACGAAGACGCTCAGCTTGGTGCAAGGCGCTACAGTGTCCCGCTCAAACGCCTGCAGGGCCCTGACCGAAAGAAACGCCTCGCCCGAACCGTCTCCCATCTGGACGAATTCGAAGCCCTTTTCAGGGTTGAACCACTTCACCGTGGCTTCAACCGGAATGGCGTCTGCGGCATTGGGTCTGTAGGGGATTAGCGTAGACGAATGGGTTGGGAACGGTTCGAGGAATGCTTGATCCTCATCGGGCGTGTAGCGTCCTCTGCCACTGCCGCCACCGCGGAAAATCTCGGCCTCGTCCCATAGGAGGTTCGCTTTCGTCTGTGTCGACTCGCCGGAGTGCTTGCTCTCCCCGATAAGTATACGATCTTGTAATCAAGTGAAAACTCATTTCGCTGGCGGCTTGCGCATACAATGGACCGAAATGATTCGGAAGGATTTCAACTTGGCAAATTGACAACAGCTGGCAGGGCGCAGCAAAGCAGACGAGGTCTTGGGCACCTCGGTTTGGAGGTCGGGCGAACTTCAGGAATACAGAATCCGCGCCGGGCCTAGGCCGGGAACTTGGACTGGTGACCGGGCTGGATAAACCTCGTCTGCGGGCGCTGAAAACAAGAGATTTGCGCAGCGCAACCGGACTTAACGGCCTGAGAACGATTTACTGATCGCATCGAGGCGGTGCTTCGTACCGATCGATAACGGTACCCCATTGGCATCGTATGTCGTGGTTTCGCACGGTTGCTCCGATCGGCTCATGCGCCCGGTCTGATTATCGAAAACTTGCTGCGAACATTCATGGCCGTCCGATACCGTGGTGATCTTGGCGGTGCGGATGTCCACGCCTGACGTAGCCATCGCGCGCTCGGGCGAATTCGAAAGCCCCGACATCCTAATTTCAGCCTCGACGATCGCCGCGGCGGTCACGGCGGCCATGACGAGCATGCCGCAGCCCACGAGCAGGGCCCGCCTGCGGTCTTGCGTCGGTTGGCCCACGGATCGCGGCCGGGTGGGCGCTTCCTGTGTCGAGCGTAAGTCGGGGCGGCGGCCTTGGTCTGAAAGTGTGTCACCCATGGAGCCCTCTCTTCAAATTGATCGTCTCGGTAAGGATGCCATCGACCCGGTAAAGTTTTGATAAGCGGCAATCTTATCCGTTCGATTTTCTCTTCCATCGACGCAGCAGACACCGGCAAAGGCCACAGACATGCTGCTGCCCTGAAGTGCAAATAGCTGCGCCGCAGGCAGCTACAATCGCCGGTTGCGCGCAATCAACCACGGGGACTTAACCATTTTTTTTCGTTATGGGCGTACCAGTGGAAGGCATTTTCTTGGATTCGAAACACTCGAGCGCAGGAAGTCTGGTGTGCGGGGATGGGCCCTCCACAATCACTAATTGGCGAGCTCGAAGACGCAATCAGCAGCGGCTCTGCGGAGAGGCGTGTTAAAACGCTACGGCGTTTCACCGACCTAATTCTCAATGATGCCGATCGCTTCAATGAAGCGCAGATCTCGCTGTTCGACGATGTCCTCTGCCATCTGATCAAGCGAATCGAGACCAAGGCGCTGGTCGAATTGAGCGAGCATCCGGCGCCGGTCGACAATTCTCCGATCAAGACGATCCGCCGACTGGCCCCACAGCGACGAGATCGCGACGGCCGGGCCGGTCTTAACCCAGTCCGCGCGACTGACGACGAGCGATCTCGTCGACATCGCCGGAACCAAGAGTCAGCAACATTTGCTCGCGATATCCGGACGCACGAAGCTCGAGGAGGCCGTGACCGACGTGCTGATTAGAGCGCGCCGACCGGGAGACGGTGCATCGGCTGGCAAGAAATGCCGGCGCCCGCTTTTCGGAGACCGGCTTCTCCACCCTCGTGCGCAACTCGGAGACGGACGAGAGCATGCGGAGAAGCTCGGCTTGCAGCTCGACATTCCGGTGCGCCTGCTCCGCGAGCTGCTTTCCAAGGCAACCGAGGCGGTCCGTTCGCGGTTGTCCGCCCTTGCTCCGTCGGAAACCAAAAACGAGATCCAGCGTGTGCTGGCCAAGATCTCAAGCGAGGTCGGCCGCGAGGCCACTGCATCGCGCGACTTAAGCAATGCGCAGCTGGCGGTCCTGCAGATGCAAAAAGAGGGCAGGCTCAACGAGGCCGCCCTTCGCGTCCAAGCCGCTCAAATAGTTGCCGCTATTTCGCTCCTGTCCCCGGCGCCGATCGATTTGATCGCTTCCTTGATGCAAAGTGCCCGAAGCAGCGGATTGCTGGTCCCCTGCAAGGCGGCCGGATTGAAATGGCCGGCGGTCACGGTGATCTTGTGCAATCGGTTCGCGCATCACACCATGTCGGACGCCGGCATTCGCGCTGCGAGCCGCAGGCGGTTGGGCGGTTGATAGGATCTGTGAAGACATATCCAGAATTTTGATTAGGTCCATACCGCCAATAGCGGGTTGTCGCAAGTTGAGGACCGCGTATGACTAACGGCAGATGGCGTTTATCATCCTTCATCTCAGTGTCAGCGTTCACGCGCGCGGGGCAGCCATGAGCGGTGTGTTTGCAAGCAATCCGCCCGAACCACGGGCCAGCGCTAAGGAAGCCCTTTGCTTTGTAGTCGACACCGACTTTGGCTATCTGCAGGGGCTCTCCAAGTCCTTGCGCGGGCTCGGCGTCAATGCAGTTGAATTCGTGAGCAGTGCGCGCCTTGGCGAGAACGTTGAGAATCATAATCCCGACATCGTTTTTGTCAATTTGAGCAGCTCCGATCCATACGACTGCACGCGGGCACTGTTTTCTTTGAGGGAGTCCAAGTTCGGCGGTCGCGTTCAGCTTTTTGGCCGGTGCGAATTGCCCTTTCTCGAAAGTTTTCGCAAGATCGGAAGCGATGCCTCGCTTTCGATGCTCCCGGTGCTGCAAAAGCCGATCGATTTCGCAACCATTCGCAGAGTTGTGCACGAACAAAAGCTCGACACAGACCCTGTTTCTCCTCTCGACCTCTCGCTCCAGAAGGCGCTTGCAAACAATTGGATCCGCTTTCTGTATCAGCCGCAAGTGGATTTAAGAAAAAGGACGGTCGTGGCCGCCGAAACTTACGTGCGTGTGGCTCATCCGCAACACGGCATATTGCCGCCGTCACGCTTTCTGGGCGGCGCCAGCGAACGAGATCTTAGCGAGCTGGCGGCTCGAGCGATCACCACGGCCGTTCAGACGAGCGCTTCGTTCTTCAACGCGGGGCTTGCCCTGAAGTTCGCCGTCAACATTAGCGTGGAGACGTTGGCGCAGCTCCCGATCGCCCTCCTGGTCGAGAAGCATCGCCCGCAGGACGATCGGTGGCCTGGGATCGTTTTCGACGTCACGGAAACGCAGGTGCTAACGAAGACAGCTCTCCTGAAGTCAAGAATCCCTGGGCTTCATCAAGCCGGGGTTTCCCTGGCAATCGACAATTTCGGCCGCGGCAATTCGTCATTCGAAGTATTTAAGGAACTGCCGTTTTCAGAAATCAAAATCGACCAGTCGGTTCGTCCAGTGCTGCGCAGTCGACCGGGGCAATGCCAATCTCTGCAAGTCCGTCATCGATCTGGCGCACAATTTTGGCAGCACGGCATCTGCGGTGGGCGTGGAGACAAGGGAGGACAGCCAAGAGCTCGTCGGCTTAGGCTGCGATATCGGGCAAGGCTACCTGTTTGCAAGGCCGATGACGGACAAGACCTGATGAGCAAGGTGAGGGCGATGCGAGCCGAATCCCAAAGCGGCGGCCAGTCAATCGAATAAGGCTGTTGCGGTAGAGATGGTAGAAATAATGTGCCTTGCGCGAAGAGGAGAAGAACGGTGCAGCCCGAGGTCCCCACGATCTGGGGGAGCGATCCATGCAGACGATTACAACGATTGGTCTCGACATAGCGAAGTCGGTTTTCCAGGTACATGGAGTTGACGCAGTCAAGTAAGTGGTCGTCCGCCGTCAGCTGAAACGTCGGCATCTCCTCACTTTTTTTCGCAAAGGTTGCGCCGTGCCTGATTAGTCTAATGTCCGGATTGGCCCTGCCGGCGCAAATCTTCAGTCAGTGGAGCCGGGCTACCTTCGGTGTAAGCATTTCCGCTGAGTTCAGGGACCGCTATGGCAGAAGGCGACGCTGTTGGTCGTTCATGATTTCGTTAGTAGTATCGGGGTATAAAGCCAAATTACCGGTAGCGCCGTCTGGGGAGGTGTTCCTAATGTCATTTCCACGCTTTTCCGCGTTGCCCGTCGAACGACGCGCGAATCCACGCGAACCAAAACACCACATCGTCAGGCTTAGATTTGATGATGACTTACCGTGGCATCGTGGCATATTGAACAATCTATCCGTCGGAGGAGCATGTGTATCAATTTCAATTTCAAACGCAATCGCGATCCCTGCAGAATTTACCCTAATCTTACCCCCGAATACATCACGGCGATGCCGCCTCGTGTGGCAATCCGGACAGAAATTGGGCGTCGAATTTCTGAACGCGTGAGAGTGCTACGGGCTGCCGGCTGAGGACCTGTGCCGCCCGCGCGCAATTTGAACTGTCCCAAGAAGAGCCGATGTTTGATGACAAACTCGGGTCGGAAGCGACGCTGACCGCAATTTCAACGTCCATTGCAGTAGTAGTCGCTCGATCGAACGCCATCGCGCTACGCTTTACTGTCTGGGAAGTCAGCCCTCATAGGCTATGCGTTATGCTACAGACATTTTGGTCAGAGCGCCGGGGCGGGAACAGAAATGTGGCAAGCGCTTTGATGTTTTGCGTAGTAGCCGCAAGTGTGACCTCCTCGTTGGTACCTTTGAGGTCGCGCAGCTTCAGTCGTCTGAGTCCAAGATGCTGCTTCAGGTGACCAAAGCGCATCTCGACTTTCTTGCGTTGTCGTTGGGAGCGGGCGAACGCTCCCGTCTCAGCCAAGGCTCTCGCCGTTTCGCGCACCGCTTCGTCCCAGTGGCGCGCACAATTCTGCGTCTTGGAGCCGACCTGCATTCGGCTTTGCGCGAACATACACGGCAATCGAGCGGACCGGCGTAATAGGCGTCGCTGCGCGCTTCGTTGTTTTTTACCACGATAGGTCAGCGGCGACCCTCCGGGTACACGAAGCAATTGTCCTTGGCATCAAAAGTGAAGTGGTCGTCCGTGAAGAACGTTTCTGCGCATGTGGCTAAGCGAGTTGGGGCGCCAAGATGCGGCGAGCGATGATCAGCCACAGGGCACGCAGAAGCCATTGGAACCAGCGGCGGAGTAGGCTGAAGTTGTAACCGGCGGCGGCCAGCACGGCGTTGATGCGGTCGCCGTCGCGACCCTTGAGGTGGTTGCGACCCATGCGGTGGTCGTCTTTGAGATGGCCGATCACGGGCTCGACGGCAGCTCGGCGGCGCATTTCGCGGCGGATCGCCTTGGTGACACGCCGGACCTGGCCGGTGATCCAGACCTTGAACCGATCCGGGTGGCTGTGACCGCGATAGCCCTTGTCGCCGTGGATGCGGCGGACCTCAACACCCGTGAGCTTTTCGAGGTCGGCGATGACTGGGCCGAGTGTGTGGCCGTCATAGGGGTTGCCATGCAGCGCCTTGGCGTGCAGCACGAACTGTCCACCCCTGGGTGCGGTGACCGGGATGGCAATCGAGACCTTGCAACCGAATTCGTACGGAGCCCGTGCCTTGCCGCGGCCAATGCACTCCACTTCGGGCGCGTGTAACGAATAGACCTTTGGGCCGCGTTGACGCTGCTCTTGATGGCGAACACGCAGCGCGAGATCGAGCAGCGGGCCGAAGCGGTCTTCGAGCACCGTGTCGCCCTCGATTTTGCGGCGAATGTCACGGATGATGCGGCCGAGCCGCGTGCGCAGGAACTTGAGTTCCCGCCGGGCGCGCTTGAACTGATGCGCATGCGTATAGCGCCCGATCATGATCGCAGCGCGCTTGGCCACCCTGCGATAGCTCTGGCGCAGATCGACCCCCTCACGTTTGGCCAGATCGACCAGTTTCTCGATGGCACGGTGGATGAGACTGGCATCGGTCGGATGCGCGATCGCCTTCTCCTGCACGGTTGTGTCCACCACGACCCGCTCGAGATCCTTGGTCTCGATCGCCCCGCTCCGATGGGCCACCGAAAGGCTTTCCTGCAACAGCGCGATGAGTTGCTCCTCGCCCAGCCGCTGGCGCCAGCGGGTCAGCGACGAGCGGTCGAACGGCAACTCGTGCCGGAAGACCACTTCGCCGCAGAAATACTGGAAATACGGGTTCTCGACCCACCGCTCGCACAACGCCTCGTCGGACAAATTGTGCATATGCTTGAGGATGAATAGACCGGCTACCAGCCGCGTCGGCAGCGGCGGTTGCCCCGGTCCGACGCGACAGACCGAACGAAAACGCCCGGCCAGAAAACCCCAATCGATCTCCTCCGCCAGCCGCACCAACGGATGGCGAAGATTGATGATCTCCGCCAAGGGCGGCCTAAACAGGTCATCCTGACGCTCGTCGCGCGGCTGGCTCATCCTTCCCCCCACAGCGAATCTCGCGCGGGAAGGAATCATGAACCGCCCAAATCGGGAATCCCAAAACGCAAGAAAACCGGGCACCACACCCCGCTTTCTTGCAAAATCGATTACTTGCTCAAATCAATTCATCGCGACCAATCAATGGCTTCCGAATACTTCACGGACGACGAAGTGCTCGCGTGTCAGCTTGCCCTGGTATTTTGAAAGTGAGGTGGCTCCGATTGTCTGAACAGCTTCTCCGCGTGGATAAGTGGAGCGTCCTGCCGGGGTTAGGCCGCCATGCGGAGGGGCCGCGCGGTGAAGTAGGCGTGATCGGGTGTGGTGCCGTCAAGGCTCGAATGCGGCAGGCGACAATTGTAGAAGTCGAGGTAGCGCCCGATCGATGCGCGTGCCTCGGAGGCGGTGTCGTAGGCTCTGAGATACACCTCCTCGTATTTGACGCTACGCCACAGCCGCTGGACGAAGACGTTGTCCCGCCAGGCACCCTTGCCGTCCATGCTGACGGCGATTCCGTTTTCGATCAGCACGCCGGTTAATGCCGCGCCGGTGAACTGGCTGCCCTGATCCGTGTTGAAGATATCCGGCTTGCCGTGGCGAGCGATAGCGTCCTCAAGCGTCTCGACGCAGAACGCCGCCTCCATCGTGATCGATACGCGCCACGACAGCACGCGACGGCTGAACCAATCGAGCACAACGGCCAGATAGACGTAGCCGCGCTCCATCGCGATGTAGGTGATGTCCATCGCCCACACTTGGTTCGGCTGCGTGACCTGGACGCCGCGCAGTAGATACGGGTAGATCTTGTGGCCCGGCTCAGGCTTCGTCGTGCGTGGACGGCGATAGAGCGCTTCTATTCCCATCCGCCGCATCCCCGACGCTCGAGTGAAAAGAAACGGACCCGCATGTCGCGCCCCCTCATTTCAGGTTTAGACTACCCAATGCCAAGACCAAACAACAAACGCACTCCAGGGCCGTCTGCCACATTCGCGGGACGCCGGCCCAATTCGTCGGCGTCTATTGAAACCACCGACGAGCAGAGCGCGATTGCCAAGGCGATCGAGCAATACGAAGTGCCGGCAAACCAACGCGATCGGCTGATGGCGCGGTGGCGGGCTTGATCAAGCGTCGTCCACTCTCTTGCCGAAAATCCAATCCCCCGTCTCGTCATTCCACTCTGCCTCGAATTGAACCTGACACTCGCCCGGCCGGAATTGCTCGATGACGCTCGGCTCGTCTTCATAGGGACGGTTGTAGCGGGGGCCGCGCCGGCTGCTGTTGACCATGAACGGCGCAGCCGGGTCTATCCTCCCGGTTTCCGGATGCACGGCCAATGTGACGAGCACGATTTCTTTCATCGCTGCCACTGCAGTGGAGACTGCCTTCGGGCACAGGTCAGCTGAGTGTGATGGCCGCCCCCCGGCAGGGCTTAGGCAGCCGCTTCGCTGGGCGGTCCTCGTGAGGATAGAGGTGGTGCATCAAGCGCGCTTTCTGGCGTGGCGCCGGACCCGTTGCGTTGCCTGATCATCGACTCTATTTCACGAAGAACAAAGTAGGAGGCCGATTCAAATTCGATCCACTTGCGGGCGTCACCATGTGTGTGGAAGTGCCCGATTTGTTCCAAGGGGCGCTTGAGCCACCATGCCTCGACGTACCACCCCGATCTATCCTTACAAGGCCGAACGGCTAGTGACGGACTCTGGGAATGTTCTATCGCCATTGGCAGTACCGAAAGTGAATGCCCGAATCGAATCAAGACGACGTCTGCCCAATATAGCAATTTCTGCCAAAATTTGGTCGCGAAAAAGTCGCGCGGGAGGTCCCGATATCCTACCGTCCCCGCGGCCCGCCAGTTTGGCAAACTTGGCGTGAGCGGACCACCTGCAAAACACAAGTCAGCGAGCGGAGGAGCGCTTCACAAATGCGTGGCGGCGGATCAAGTGCGGTTTTGCTTGTCTCTGACAGACCAGCCCATGCTAGCCACTGCTCCCAACTTTCTCGCAGCGCGGCTTCGGCCCTCTCCTTGCTCCCAGCGGAGCCCGCGAGGGCCGGACTGCCGGGGCCCTCGGGGACGCCATTGAGGGTCCACATCCACTGGATCTCCGGTCTAAGAGCGGCGGACCGCTTGTAGATTTGCCCGACTCTCAATGCTTGGTGGAAGACATTGTGGTCCTCAACGGAGCCATCAGTGTTCGGTTGAAGCAAAAGGGTCATGAAGTCAACATATATTTGCCGCGGCGCAGCCTTCCGCATGCGATGGATCATAATGACCCGCCGCTTCCGTTACACCATTCGCCGCACCGAGCCCGCGGCCGGCCGTTTCGGGATCCCGCGCTCGATCTGCCGGATAAGCTTTGCTGTCTCCTCCCGATCGAGCATACAGCCAATTGCGGTGGCCGGAACGGCCGCTGCGCTCTCCGGGGTGCAGCCCGCCGTTCTTTGCCGCGAGCGAGCTCCAATTGTACGCGGCGGATCTTGTTCGCAGGTCGAGCACGATCGGCGCGCGCTAATCCGACGGGCAGCCGAACGGTGGAGCAGCGAAATCAGCCGACGTGAACGCGCGCGGCGCGCAACTCTTGCCCAACGCACGATACAACCTTAGCAGAGTCTACAGACGATGACACAATCGTTAGTTAAGCTACTTGCCCGATGTGGCTGGGGTTATTCATCGGCTTCGCGACCGGCGCCGTTATCGGGCAATGGGTGTTCTATGGCTCGGCTGCGGATTGATCGCGGTTGCTAGTCTAACCGCGTCATGAGGGTCGGCGAGTTTCTAGGCCGACTTGGCGAAGCAGATCATCCGGGTTGCGCGCGTAAAGCTCGCGTGTTTCGCGGCCACGTCCCCAATTCCACTATCAGTGCAGCGGCGAGTGGAGCGAGATCTGCGTTCGGTGCATAAAACTCCGAATATTCGCCGGCAACACGCTGGTCAAGGGCTGGCACTGAGCTATTGCCCGGCCAGCCGACGCTTGATCTCGGGTGTGACGAGGGTGAGCACATAGCTCGTCGAGTTCGTGGGCGTCGCGGAACGTGGCACCCTGGTCGAGCGCGGTTTGGCCCGCAAACCACAGCTTCTAAAGTGACAACAGCACCCGTTCCGGCGGCCTTGTCACTGCCGAGCAATCGGGACTAAAATTGTTTCGCCTTTCCCCAAGAAAGGTGCGGTCTCGATCGTCGTTCCGTACCCCCCCTACACCCCCACGGTGATCGAGGCCGCTCGCGTCCCCCGGATTGTTCCGCAAATTTCTCCATTTCTGGCTTTTCGAGCCCTATTTTTGGCCGCACACAGGATTTTTGGCCGGGCGTTACAATTTGGCGACGCTGCCGACCGTTCCATTGGGTGCAATTTACCGGAAAGTTCGGGCTTGCGAACGAGACGGGCTGTCTAAAAATAGCACGTGTAAAGCGCCGCTTGACGGCTGTCCTAAACGGTGGCAAACGCGCGCAAACCATTCATCCGTAAGGGGTTGTCGGTATGGACCGTCGGTCCGCCAATGTGCATCTGGTGCACGATTTCCGACTAACATGACAGGTCTTCGCCCGAATCCCTGGGACAGCTTGTTCCCAGGATTTTATGACTTTTCACTACGCGGTGTGCGATCGCAGCCGTGTGTCTTAAGACAGATTGTCGCTTGACGAGACTCGCCCAGCGGGCGCACGCCCAGCGCCCCCACCCACCGTTGGAAGCGGCGGCCGGGGCTTCCCAACCGACGCCATGGAGGCATCGGGTGAGCACCGCACAGATAGCATCAAATCGTTGCGATTCGGGCCGCCCTCCATGGCGGCCACACATCATTGGAGGGTCTGATCATGATTGTAAAATTCCCCTACAGCGCATCCCGCCGCGTCTTTTCGCCGCGGCAGCGGCGATCGAAGAACGGCACGCCCGAGGCCGCGGCTGCATCCCCCCAGAGACCGGCCGCGACCGTCGCCGAATTGCCGCGTCGCGCAGCCGTCGACCGCGCTAGCCTGGCCGCAATCGGCGCTGTCGCCGGGCCAATCGCAGCCGCCAAGAAGTTAGCCGGCCAACGGAGGTGACGCAGCATGAGAGAATACGATCGGGTCGGCCATGGCCGCAGACTTCTCGTCACGCGGCTCGCGCTCGGCACCAGCGAGAAGGAGGCCGCAGCGGCGGCCACCGTCACGCCTCGGACATGGCGGAATTGGGAAGGCGGTGCTGAGCCACGCCGCAACATTTTCAAACTGATTTAGCTTTGCCGAAAAATATGACGTCAGCCTTGACTAGCTCGCGACGGGCGAAGGCGCGCGGTTCGCAGTCACCTCGCAAAGCACGCCCTAGGCAAGGTCGCGGTTTTGCCGGCCGCAGGCCCGTTCTTGCGCAAGGCGCGTAAGATCTTTGCTTCGCGTGCGTTGGATCGGGTCACCTGACATCATCGCCAAGGCGCGGGGCGGGCTACTGCAACGCGCGGTGCGAAACCTACGATTTTCTGCAATTTAGCAGCGCCGCTTAAACCTTTTGTAGTTTGTCTTTCCCAAATAAACCGCCGCATCTACTTCGAATTAATTGCGCGTACCTATACCGGTTGCACCGTCAAATGGAGATCAACAACATGTACACACAAAATCGAGCTATCTTCGTGTCCATTGCGCTTCTCGTCGCTTTCTCGGGTATCGCCCGGGCGGGTACCGGTCATCAGCAGCGCAGTCAAGCGGCCATCATTCCCGCTGCGCAGGCGATCCTGCATAAGTTGCCGGACCAGAACATTTTTGGGATGGCGATCCCAAAGCCGCAGCGCTGTGATGATCTCACCTGCCCCGGATATACCCTGATCGGCATTGGCTTCTAACGCTACGGTGGGCGCCCGCCGCACCTGGGGGCCCCAAGACTTACTTAGCAGTTAGCGCCGTATCGTGACGCGTGACCCAACGAGGTCGCGACTCATCCAATTGAAAAGCCCCGACGTGGATACGTACCCTCGTGTCGGGGCTTTCTTTGCCTCCGCTTCCGAGAGTTAGAGGAGCACGGCTCCTTTAGACTTGCAGGCTGCTGAAATTCGCCGCTGGCGGGCGTTTATCCAGCTTTTGAAGCCCGCTTGGTAGTGTTTATTGAGGGTGACTGAGGGGTTTCCGAGGTTTCGGCTGCCCGAATACGCCTCACGCAGCGGCTTCGATGAGCTTTGGCAGGCGGATCAGATGGCCATCGTCAGGGTGAACTTGAACCCGAGTTTTCTGACCCCCCGGAGCATGGGCCGCGAAAGGCCGCCGATCGTCTTGCCCCAGCCGAATGGCTCCTCGATGCGCTTTCGCTTCTTCTGGCTCACGGCATAGCCGGGATGTCGGGTAGTGCGTGCGTCGATGGCGGAGCGCCGCCCGCTGATGTTCTGGGCGATGTGCGGCGTCACGTTGAGCGCGCGCATGTCGGCAACGAACGAAGCCGCGTCGTAACCCGTGTCGGCGCCGAGGGTGATGCGCTTGGCGCCGGGCGAATGGCGCACGATCATCGCTTCTGCCGCCGTGCGCTCCGCGGTGCCGGTCGCCTTCGTCAACGCCGCCGCGACGATGAGCCCGCTGCGGTTTTCCATAAGCGTGTGACCCATGAAACTCAGCTTAGCTTCCTTGCCTCGTCCCTTGCGGTAAAGCTGTGCCTCCGGATCGGTGGTCGAGACATGGGTGGCATTGCTGCGCTTCTCGCCGTGAAAGTCACGCTCGCCATTGCGACCGGAGCCGGGCGGCTCGCCGTCCTTCGCCTCACATGGGGAGGGTTAGGTCAAGGGATCGTATCAGGATAACATCCTCCAGCATATGTTCGGTATCCGAGGTCTGAGCCCGATTGCATGACGCGTCCCGTCGCCCGCAGCAGCCGCTCGGGCGGAAGGTATTGTCGATCAGGGCACTGAGGATGAGAGGCGCTGCCCGACGCGCAACGGATCTGGCGCTGTCCCAGATGACGGGCAAGAGTTCGAAGAGGTATGGAATAAGCAGCGGGCGATGACGGCGAGCCGGATCGGCTAAGCCCGCGGGCGCTCGCTCAGTCAATAATCTTGTGCTTTCTTGGTGGCGCCCCGAAAGCCGGTCCCGATCATTTTCCCCACAAGAGACTTCACCTGTGATGATCGGGAGACCGTACCCCTCATCGAGGCACCGAAAATAATAGTTCCGAAAGCATGCGGTGCGCCGACGTTTTGACTTTAACACTAACTGCAAAGCCTACTGTGCAATGCGGCTCGTATCACACCGGCCCCGCCTCGTCCTGGTCGAGCATGCGGCCAATCGCGGTGGCCGGCACGACCGCTGCCACGGCTAGACCGCCCGCCACGGCGAATAGACGCCAGCGGCCTTGTATGGCCCGCCGAAGGCGATAACTGGAACCGAACCCCGTCCGGCCGATAAGAATGGTTCCGCGCCGGAACAGTTCTTTCAGAGCTGCGCAAAGGCGACCACAGCATCGGCGCTGCCAAGGGGCGGCGGTCGATGGCGAAGTCAGCGCACGCGCCCGTGCGAACCTTTGCTGCGATTAACAATAACAAGGCTGCCGCTGCTGGCGGCCTTGCCACTGCCGAGCAACGGAACTAGATTCGATCCGCCTTTCCCCTAGAAAGGTGCGGTCTCGGTCGTCGTTCCCGTATCCCCCCGATACACCCCCACGGCGATCGGGGCCGCTTGCATCCCCCGTACGTTCGGCAAGTTCTCCAAAGAATTTCTGGCTTTTTCGAGTTCTGAATTTTGGCCAGCGCACAGGAATTTTGGGTGGTGTCTAATTTGACTTGGCGGCTCTGGGTCGGTCCGGTTGTCTGAACATATTTTCCGCGTGGATAAGTGGAGCCTCTGCCGGGGTTAGGCTGCCATGCGGAGAGGCAGCGAGGTGAAGTAGGCGTGATCGGGGGGCATGCCGTCGAGGCTCGAATGCGGCCGACGCCGATTGTAGAACTCGAGGTAGCGTCCGATTGAGGCACGCGCCTCGGACGCGGTGTCGTAGGCTCTGAGATACACTTCCTCATATTTGACGCTGCGCCAGAGCCGCTCGACGAAGACATTGTCGCGGTACCAGACAGTCACGACAATCGGTTTTGGCATTTTGCTAACTTCTCTTGCGACCATGGCCGATCGGCCACCCCGGCGCAGAGGGAGTTCCGCTTTGCGAGGTACACTGGAAAAACTTATTCCCACTTTAGGGTTTACCGCTTCCGCTGCGGACATCCGACTGCCCATCGCCGCCCATAGAAAGCAGCCCCGATAAAGTTGGGCGCCATCGCTCGCCCTCAATCGTCCCGGGGCACACATCGGCGCAGCCACCGAGGGCGTGTGCGATGGGGGTCGGCGATAGTCGTGCCTCTCAACGCTGCCTCGCTGATTTTACTTGTAATAGCCGGCACCACAGCCCAGATCGCCGGCCTTGGTGATAAAGGTCGTCTTGGGAGCCGCCGCGGGGTCGGCGCCCCGCTTGGTAGACACGTAGTTCACCTCGATGACTTGCGTCGGGCAACACCCGCTCGGAAGCACGATCTGGTCCCTTTGGTGATCGAGCGGTGGCGCAGCGCCACCGTGAGCCGTCGCATCAGCGACGACGCCGCCGACCACTCTTCTCTCGACGTATCATCAGTACAAAGGGTGACGGCGCAAGCGGCACCCCTCCAGCCGCCGCTTCAGCCGACGGCACGCCAGGATGCTTTTCGTTCGAGCATCCTGAAGAAGCCGCTGGAGACTGGCTCATTAGGTGGCGTCCCGGGCGCCGGGGGCGGGCACCGGTGAAGCTCGGCTCACTCGAGCCTTGGCGAATTGCGTGTCGCCGCGAAGAAACCCGATCAATCGCATCGTCGGCTGCTGCCCACGCCCCGCAAGCGGCCATGCCGCAGCCGCACTGCCAAGAAGCGTGATGAATTGCCGGCGCCTCATGCTCGCCCCCCTGGCCAGAACCAGGCATAGTCAAACCGCCCTCATGGAAGCGCCTGGGAGCGCCAGCTCAGGCCGCGCCCACGGACCGTCCGCTTCTACCTCAACTGCGGGCATCGCGAGGCCGTTGCGGCGAACAGCGGCCCACCGACAGCGGCCATATCGCTGCACTGCTGCGCAATGACAAATGGACCATAACCGGCCTCCCGCGGCGCAGCAAACGGCATGCTCATTCGATGACATTGTCGGCGAAGGCCTGCAGCTTCATCGGAATGTCGAGGCCGAGCGCATTGGCGGTCTTCAGATTGATGACGCCCTGCGCGCTTTGATTCTTGGACCAAACCAACCGAAGACGAGCCTCCCTAGCCGGTCTCGACGTTGATCCCAATGAAATTTCAGACCCGACGGCATCCATTTTGGCAAGGATGCTTTCAGCTGTCTGCCGAAGCTTCATATACTGATGCACGGTGTGTTGGGTCTCTTGAACCGCGGAAAGCTTCGCGTTGGCCCAGTCCCGGATGCGTTCAAGGTCAATCCGACTCATAGGCTAATAATAGGCAAATATAATTAAAGAAACATTGATCTGCGGCAGTCACGATTTACGGTTCGCGCATCAGCGCTGCTGTGATTGGAGGCTTGCCGGTCCCACTCGAAGCGATAAGAAATGGGCCGCCATCCAAGGTCCGACCGCCGGAGGGAAATTACGATGGACAGAACCCAGTGGCAGGGTTTGCGATCGTATCTTGCTTGTCGCCGTTGCCCGGCCAACAATGGCAGAGAGTAGCAAGACGTACCTGCCGCTGGGCGGAAGCTCCTGGGTCCCAGGCTTATGACCGGATGGCGTTGCAAACCATGACGAAGAACTTTTTTCAGCGGGGAACCGAGCGAGATGGCTCGATCTTAATCCTGTCCGGCGGTCTCGCTCTCGCCCAGGGTTGCGGGAGCTGGGAAGGCGCGGGCAGCACAGGTGGCAGCGCGGGGAGCACTGCCGGAGTGGATGACAGTGCGGGCGATACCCGGAGGGGGAAGCAGCACGTTCACTCCGACCAGCACAACGACCTGGTTCGACCCCCGGACAAGCCCCCGGTACGAATCCTAATAACCCGCAGGACCAGACCGGTCGTAACAATCCGAGCGACCTGACAAAGCCTGGGGGCAGCAATCCGCAGGACCTGAAGTGCTGACCGCCAGAATAGCGGCCTGCGGCGGATTGATGATGGCGGCGAATTCGCGCACCCCTAACAGATCTCCGAAGCGCCGCCCTTATATTCGCGCGGCTCGAGGTGCCGTGCCCGCGCGCGTTCCCGAAGCAGACCTCGGGGTCTCCGACGGCCTCTCCCGCGCCAATTCCTGCCTGATGTTGCTGACAGCCTCTCTGCCTGGTCGCGCTCTCTGGCTTCAATCCGATGCCGAATCTCATCGGCTCGCTCGGCAGGGATCGGCTGGTCGCAGCACGGACACTGGGATCGCAGCTCATGAGAATGAACTGGCGGCTTGCGCCTTAATGATGATGGACTGGTGGGCATGACCGCCCTCCTGGAACGAATAGAACAGCCGTATTTTAGCTATTTGTAACGCAAGCAGCCGGGAATTTCCCGACTTATAAGGAAATGGCGAATTCCTTATCAGTCTATTGTGGGGTAGACTTCAGCCGTTTCTCGTTGAAGGGATTGAAGAGACATTGTATACTTGAATAAATCTAGGGGCTGGCGACGGACATGCCTGGTAAGCAAGCCAAAGTTCTATCTCCACTGGATCTCGATGATCTCCTGACGTTCGCCGGCTGCACCCGAAATCCCATCCGCAACCGCGTGATCGTTCTGCTCTCGGCCAAAGCTGGCCTGCGTGCCGGAGAGATCGCCAATCTGACGTGGGACATGGTGCTCGAGCTGCCAACGGCCAGATCGGCGGCATGATCGAGCTGCGCGATCACGCAGCCAAGAAGGGCAGCGGTCGGCTGCATTCCGATTCATCCGGACTTGGCCGACGCTCTTGCCGCTTGTCGTGATGCATCGGCACAATCAGGATTCATGTTGTTGGCTCCGAGCGAGGCGGTCCGATGACCGCTCTCAGCATCGTGGTCTGGTTCAGTCGGGCGTTCCGGAACATCGGTCTCCAAGGATGCTCATCCCATTCCGGCCGTCGCACGTTCATCACGCGCGCCGCTCGGCTCGTCCACAAGGCTGGCGGGTCGTTGCGCGACGTCCAGCTGCTCGCCGGGCACCGGTCGATCCAGACGACCCAGCGGTACATCGACGGCGATTCCGATGCCCAGCGCAAGCTCGTGGCGCTGATCTGATGGCCACGACCCCGAGAGCTGCAACGCGCCGAGGCAGCCCCGCAAGAGTTCGCCGCCTCGCCATCACGCCCCACGCGACCAGATGTCAGCAATCGATCATGCGGTTCGGCTGATCCACTGAGGTCTGTTGCGTGGCGGGCTCTGCCACGCTCATAGAGCAGGATCGCAACGAATTGGGAACGCCGATCCTTCGCGGAGCGATCAGCCGAGCGAATACTCCTGCCTTGTTCAATTGGCTAATCTCAGCCCTGAGCTATCAGGGCATCTCGGATCGGGTCGCCTACGAGTACATGGACCGCCACGGCTATGTGACGTGGCGCGAAATTGAGCAGAAGCTTGGCCAGGGCGTCAGTTGTCCCAAGCTCGAGAGCTACTGGCATTTCCACGGCTGCCGATACGACAAGATCAGCCGAACCTGCGCCGAGCCGGACCACATTGAGAGCTGTCCGCTGCCAGACCATGACCTGCGCAACGGCCGCCTCAACCAGACCGCCTATTCGCTGTTCCTGTTTATTCGTGACATCTGCGAGGGCGATCTGGTCGGCTGGATCGACTGCCAGCTGGCGGAAGCAGATTCGTCCGACGCCCCAGGTCCGGCTCGGCCGGATGCGAGCCGCTCTGATCGAGCCGTTGCGGGAGGTCTATGGCGTCTCCGACAAAGTCCTCGCCATGGCGCTGTCCTGCATCCTGCTTGGAGCTCCCAGGAAGCGGCGGCTCTGGATCGAAGCCGGTACCGGCATGATCGCCATCGATACCCTGGTCCACAACTTCCTGCACCGGACCGGGATCCTCCACCGGTTCGATGCCGCCCACGCCTATGGGATGGCCTGCTATCGGCCTGGCGGCTGCGCCAGCATCGTTTCGGCGGTTGCCGAGCACATCGATGCGCGGCAGTTCAATCCAGCCTACCCCACGGCTTTCCCGCGGTTCGTGCAGCACGCCATCTGGCGCTATTGCTCGCAGGCGGGCTTTGACATTTGCAACGGCAATCGGATCGACGATTCAAAGCCATGCCAAAACGTCTATTGCCGAATTCACAGTATTTGCGATCATATTCAGCCGGCTAAGGCCATAAAAGTGCAATAAAATCAAGCTTTTATGCCAATTGACGGCCATATTTCCATGTAGTAATATTGAGTTGTTACTATTCGATATCAAATCACTGCCACAGATGGCGCAGGAAAGCTTTCCTATGCTTAGCTGCAACCTGACGGCTGGCTTCGGCCGCCGTTCTGCACTGATCATCTTCACCGAAAAGGGGCCCGCCGGGCCCCTTCGGCTTTCCAGGAGGGCAATCATGACCAAGGCTAAACTCGGATCTCCCAAAAACGGCGGCTGCTCCCAAGCCCGCCATCGTGGTCCACGGCACGGACGAGCACGGCAAGCCACGGGCGGCACGGTTTCCGGGGGATCAAGTCGACCTCGTGAACAAGGCTGCGGCGCTGATGCGGCTGCAATTCTGCCGCGTCAATTCGCCGGCTGTGGCCGAGATCGCTCACAAGCTGCCGGCCGGCCGCATCTACAGCAATGGCCGTGGCTTCGTTCCCAACGTCCGACGAGACTTGTACGCCAAGCTGCTGGACGCCCTGGCAGGACGAGAGGTCGGAAGCAAGCCAGCCCAGCGACGGCCACATCATACCGTTACCACCGAACTGGGACGAGATCGAGATCGGTCACCTGGTTCTCGCGCTCGAAGACCCGCCGCAGGGGGAAGGCTGGTGGGAAGCGATTGTCGTCGAGCAGGCCGGCGACATGCTCACGTTGAAATGGCGCGACGAACCCCGCAGGCCGAAGTTCATGCGTCATCGGTTGGCCGTGGCGCTTCTTGATCCCAATCAGAGCGTCCGCGGCAGAAACGCCAAATCAGCCGGAGCAACCGGCTGCCTGACGCCGTTAAACCTTTCCACTCATCCATAGAGGAGTGCGCGCTGATGCCTAACGAACCACCTGATCGGCTTCGGCCGAATGCCAAGTCGCTATCGCTCTTCCAAAGGGGACCCCATCGGGTCCCTTCGGCTTTTTAGGAGAACCATCATGACCAAGATCAAAGCCTCATCTTCCAAATCTGCCGCCGATCTGATCGTGCTCGGCTTCAATGAACAGTTCGAGCCATGTGCGCGCTCGGCTTCGCCAGCGTCAACCCGGGCATCGTGATCAAGGCGGCCCATCGTATCGGCTTCGGAGCCTATCCCGTCATCTCTCGGGATTTGGCCGCGCTCGCGAGTAGGCTGCCGGAGGGTCGCCTCACTTCGAAAGGCGCCGTGACGGTTCCGAAGGTGCCGCAGACCCTCTACTCGGAGGTCGTGGTCGAACTGGTTGCAGACCCCAAACAGGCGATTGAGACAGCGGATCAGGCCGTCGGACTTGCCCGCCGCCATTGGCCTGCCTCCCGACCGCGAACCAGATCGCGCCTGGCCATCTGGTGATCGCCGAGGAAGGGCCGGGCGACGGATGGTGGGAAGCCATCGTGATCGGCCGCAAAGGCGACATGCTCAGGCTGCGCTATCGCCAGTTTCCGAAGCTTCCGACGTTTGCTCGGCGCCGAAATGCAATCGCGCTGATGAGTCCTCCGGCCGAATAGCGTCAACCCGACCGAAGGCTCGAGCTGAACTGAGCCGCTTGGGCCTTCAACTCGACCGCGTCTACCTCTCTTTCACACACACAATCAGGAGCATCTGCCATGGATATTACCAAGGCGCGCATTCGCGCGCTCAACGACGAACTGCGGCAAAACTTGATCGGCGGCATGGCCGTCATCACGCCCGGCATCGCGGCGCTCGGCGAAGAAGCCGTGGCACGGATCGTCAAGACCATCGAGGTCTTCGACGACTTTTGTCACGCCAACGATCCGCACGAAGAGCACGACTTTGGCGCGTTCGATGCCGACGGACACCGCGTCTTCTTCAAGATCGACTATTACGACAAGACTTTGTCGATGCACGCGCCTGACCCATCCGATCCCCCCGTTACCAAGCGCGTGATCACCATCATGCTGGCCGAGGAATATTGATGATGACGGCATCGCTCAAGCTGCCGCCGAACCTGCCGCCCGATGGAGCGGGGAGGCTCAGTTCGTCAGAGACTCTGCCCGATGCGACATCGTTCAGATTACTCGATTGCGATGCTCAAATGGCGAGGACAGGACCAGTGCGCAACAGTCATCCGCCTGAATTGCTTGGCGATGCCGATTTGCTCACGAGGCTGCTTGCGGCCGCCAAGGTCAAGCACCCTCGCGCGACGGCGAATGCCATGCTCGCAAAATTCGGATCATTTGCCGAAGCGCTAGGAGGAGCAACTGGCATGCAGGAGGAGGCAACAGCGTACCTTGCAACGGTCCGCGCGGCAGCACTCCGAATGCTACACGGTAAAATCAAAGACCGCCCGGCGCTCTCATCATGGTCCGCCGTCATTGATTACCTCCGCGTCGCAATGGCGTTTGAACCGTGCGAGCAATTCCGAGTGTTGTACTTGGACAAACGCAACCACCTGATTGCTGACGAAGTGCTCCAGCGCGGCACAATCGACCACACCCCGGTCTACCCGCGCGAGGTGGTCAAACGTTCACTCGAAATGAACGCAGCTGCCATCTTGATTGCCCACAATCATCCATCCGGCGACCCCACTCCGTCTCACGCCGATATCGAGATGACCAAGGCAATTAGAGAGACCTGTCACGTGTTGGGCATTACCGTGCATGATCACGTCGTGATCGCGAAAAACGGACATGCCAGCTTCAAGGCGCTAGGCCTGATCTAAGCAATCCGGAGAACACAATGGCTAGACCACAAGAATGCCCATGCGGGTCAGGCAAGTTTCCTGAAGCGATCCACGACGGCCACGATATCTTCATGTGTTACGCCTGCGATGGCTGCAAGGCCGAGAAGCTGGCTAAATTCCGCCCTGACATTTTCGAGCATTATGATGCCGATGAGCCTATCGACGACGACTAAATCCGGCGAACCCTTGCCAAGGTCCTGGATGGCGCTGCAGAGTATCGCTGTCCCTTTTGATGATCGCTGGTAACAGCCACGGCCAATCGAAAGGCTGACTCTTATCCTTCCCACCATGGGATGACGGAATTGGTCCGAGCAAGTGCGGATGCCGTCGCGGGGACTCTCGGTACAGCTTGCCAGGCGGCGTGATGCCGCAATGCCCGACCAGCGCGGATTCACTGAGCCCTGCCGGAGGCAGGGCTTTTTTGGGTGTGCCGAGCATGGATGACAGCTTGGAGGTGGAAGTCCTCTATCCAGCCTGACGGTGGCGAAGGATTAGCGAAACGCAAGGGCGTCGTCGCGAGGCGGGGTCTGAAGGAAGCGTGGAGCAAAGCCGCGGCCTGATGGACAAGAACCGGATAACGAGGCCTACCCGGTCGGACGAGCGAGCCAATGATCGCGAAGTCCACGGCCATCAAGGACCGGGGTGGTAAATCCGGCGGGCGTGCGGTGAAGGCGGTCGTTCTTACCTCGGGAGATCTCCGACGCGTCCGGTAAACCGGACTGAGCAGGCCGCAAGACTTGTGATCGCGGCGGAGAGGTCAGCAGAGGGCATAGTAGGCGGGAGCGTTCCGCCGAAGGCCCGAACGGTGGAACGGCCAACAGAGCGGCAATCTCGCGCGAGCCATGCGGCAGAAGAAACAGGTCGAGCTGAACTTGGGCACCGGGGGCGAACTTGAAGAAGGCACTGGCGCAGGTGAAGCGCAACAAAGGGGCGCCGGGCGTCGACGGTATGAGGGTCGGCGACTTGGCGACTTACCTGAAGGAGCACTGGCCCACGGTCCGGACACAGCTGCTTGATGCACCTTCAAACCACAGCCTGTGCGGAGGGTGGAGATACCGAAGGCGACGGGCGGCACTCGGCCGCTCGGCATCCCGACGGTGCTCGATCGCTTCATCCAGCAGGCGGTCATGCAGGTGCTGCAGGCGGACTGGGACGGAACGTTCTCCGAGGCAAGCTTCGGCTTTCGACCGGGGCGCTCGGCGCATCAGGCGGTGGCAGGGGCGCAGGAATTGATCGCGTCCGGTCACGACACGGTGGTGGACATCGACCTGGAGAAGTTCTTCGATCGGGTCAACCACGACATCTTGATGGGGTTGGTGGCCAAGCGGGTATCCGACAAGCGCATCCTAAAGCTGATCCGTGGCTTCCTGACTGCGGGCGTGCTGTCGGATGGGCTGGTCGGCCCGACCGAGGAGGGCACGGCGCAGGGCGGGCCGCTCTCGCCGCTATTGTCGAACCTGATGCTCGACGTGCTGGACAAGGAACTGGAGAAGCGCGGCCACCACTTCGTGCGCTATGCCGACGACTGCAACATCTATGTACGCAGCCAGCGGGCGGGTGAGCGGGTAATGGCTAGCATCGAAGGGTTCCTCGCCAAACGCCTTAAGCTCAAGGTCAATAAGGCGAAGAGCGCGGTCGCCAAGCCGAGCGTCCGCAAGTTCCTGGGGTTCAGCTTTACAAGCGAGAAGCAACCCCGGCGCCGCATTGCGCCGCAGGCCATCGCTCGCCTCAAAGCCAAGGTGCGGGAACTGACGCGGCGCACGGTCGGGCAGAGCCCCTCGCAGATCGCCGAGAAATTGTCGCGCTATCTCATCGGGTGGCGCGGCTACTTCGGCTTCTGCGAGACCCCCTCGGTGTTGCGCGCACTTGATCAATGGGTCAGGCGGCGGCTGCGCGCCGTCACCTGGACGCAATGGAAGCGCGGACGCACCCGTTACGCAGAGCTGCGACGCCGCGGCGTCGGCCGGGACCTGGCAGCGCAGACCGCTGGCAGCCCACATGGTCCTTGGTGGCTCAGCAACAGTCCCGCGCTCGCCATCGCCCTGTCCAACGCCTCTCTCGTCTCGTTCGGCTTAGCTTCCCTCATGACCAATAAGACAGCTTAATCCACCGAACCGCCGTATACGGGCCCGTACGTACGGTGGTGTGGGAGGGGAGGAGCCGCAAGGCTTTCCCCCCTATCCCGATTTCCATCATCCTGGTGCGCGATTCCCCATCTCAGGCCGCAACGCACTTAGAAATCAAATACGACCGTTTTCGGTTTGCCACGAAGCAAGCAAGCATAGGCATGGTCCCTGACGAAGGTAATGACGCTCGATGACGAAAACCCCAGTCCTCAGCATCAAACAACGGCTTCGAAAAATTGGAACGTTCTTTCAGATCTTCAAGCGGGAAGGCTTTCGGTTTGGAAAAATGGTGTTCAGAGACCCCGATACCGGCGAGCCTACAATGCATTATTCCTTCAGCAAAGAGGCCGAGAGGTTCATCAACACTTGCCGTGAGTGTGGTTGGGTTCTCGCAGATTTTGACTGGGGAAGTTGGAAGGACACGTCTGAGGCGCTGGAATTGCGTCGCAATCCGGATGCGATGGCCGGGGCGACGCCGGACCAAATTGCCAAGCTGCTGACCGTCCTGATCAGACTTGAGCGCTTTTGTACCGGATCATTGGCAAGTGCATTTAAAAGCGGCTTTCTTGGATCAATTCTTCGACGTGCTGCGGCGTTAGCTCATGACCAGTGCCCCTCTTCAAAGAGTTCGATGATCGCTGCGCGAGCGCATGTCCGGCTGTGTCCGCTTTGGGAACTTTTATGCTCGCCCTGAGGTTTACGGCTCTTTACCGATGGTGTTAAAAAAGTCACCGTTGAGATGGGCAAGGCCCTCCAAATGACCTTTGCCAGGCCAGCCATGATCCCGTTTCCCGTTGTCCCCACTGGCTGGAGGGGTGCTGGTCGGTGCGCGGGCGTCCAACGCTTGATGGATGTTGGACGCCACGCGCACTCGCGCAACGCCTGCGGCGGGGCATGATCGGCGGCGGCCGCCAGATACGGATGGCGAGCGTCTTGAGGTTCTGCACGATTGCGGCGAGGTGGAACTCGTCGCGAGCGCCCGAGGCCTCCCAGCCACATTCGCTCGAAGCGATGATGGTTCTTGAGGTGAGCAAACCGTATCTCGACTTTCTTCCGCTCGTCGGGCGATCTGTCGAACTCCGAGGTGCCGATCAGTGCGCGGGCGAGGTCGCGGGCATCCTCGTTGATGTTTCGCGTGATCTTGCGAAAAGGCATCTTCGGACGGCATTGCGATTTAAGTTGGCATCTATCGCAACTGCGCTTGGACGCAAGGTAGCGCAACACGTGGTCGTCGCCGACATTGCCTGTCGTCGTGAGCAACTTGCCGGCAGAGCGGACTTAGGCATTGCGCTCGCGGTTGAATGTGAAGTCGCTGCGCGAGAAGGTGCCGTCCTCAGGGATGCTCTTGTCCCAGACCGGGATTTGCGGCGTGATGCCGGCGCCGGCCAACCAGCCTAGGAACTTGCTCGTGCCATAGGCCGTGTCGGCGGCGAGACGTTGCGGCTTGAGCCCCATGCGCTCCTCAGTCTGCTCGATCATTGTCCTGGCGGCTGTGACCTCGTCGTAGGTTCGTGCCGGCGTGGCCTCCGACAATGACGGCATTCTCGATGTCGATCAGATAATTGAGTCCATAGCCGAATCGAACGCGCTTGTTCGCCTTCGCGATCCACGCCGAGCACGGATGGCTCAACGAGATCACCTTCGGGGACTTGCGGTCGGCAGTAGGATCGTCATCGTCCAGCGCTCCCAGAAACTCGGCGACCGCGCGTGTCTGGCGCTCCGGCGCCGACCAATCCGCTTCCTCAGGCGTGGCCCGTGATATCGGCTGGCATCAGCGTCTATGACGCTAGCATCGACGGCGAAGCCCTCACCCTTCCCCACATCCATGCACGTCGGCACAACAGCCTCAAATATTTGGCGAAAAGTATCGCTCTCGCGGAAGCGGCCATGACGATTGACCGAGAATGTCGAATGATCGGGGGCCGTGTCGTCGAGATCGAGGCGACCGAACCAACGATAGGCAAGGTGGAGCTCGACCTCCTCGCGCAAGCGGCGCTCGGAACGGATGCCGTAGCGGTAGCCCACGATCAGCATCCGGACCATGCGTTCAGGGCCGATCGAAGGCCGGCCGATCCCGCTATAGACGGGCTCCAGCTTCTCGCGAACATCGCCCAATATCCGCGTCACCGTCGGATTCATGCGGCGCAGAAGATGGCGCGCAGGAATGCGATCCTCGAGGTTGAACAGATAGAAAAGCTGGCTCTGATCGACCCTCATGCCGACCCAGCATGATCCGCCTCTGTCTCCCGAAATCTCAAACAGATGGAATCACAATTCGCCGATAATCGCGACCGACTTTTCAACAGTATCGCCCCGCTGCGGACATCCGACTGCCCATCGCCGCCCTTAGAAAGCACCCCCCGATAAAGTTGGGCGCCATCGCTGGCCCTCAATCGTCCCGGGGCACACATCGGCGCGGCCACCGAGGGCGTGCGCGATGTGCTGGCATAGCTTCTCTCATCTGACCAACCACACTATTAAGTGAACCCCGAAATCTTTTTCCGCAAGTGGGGCCGCTGGTTCGCCGACGATCCCCCCGCGCAAGGGATGCAACACGGTATTGAACACTTGGGATCTGTGTTCTACGCTTCGCTCGGTGAGGTGCAACTATGCCGGATACCAAAGGCGCTCCTGATAATCTGCTGCATTTTAAGCGTGGTGTTAAGTCCGAAAAGAGCGGACGTAAGCATCAAACGAACATCGACGCTGATCCTGAGGACCTGATCGTGCCTGGCGCGGTCATCGTTGCGCTCATTTTCGCTGTGGGGATGGTTTATCAATGGGTTCCTATCAACGGCTATACGGCCGGCATCGTCGCCTGCTCTGTCGCTGGAGCGGTCATAGCAAGACTTGTGCGGGCGAGACGATCGAACGGTTCAGTGACGAAGCATCCGCGCAGTGACCGATAGGCGCTGGCTCTTCGGTTACAAGCTGCCTCAATGCATTCGGACCGGGCCCAGCTTGGCTACAATTCCTCGCTAATCCGCGTGAAGCACGAATTCAGACCAAAGCAGGCTTTCAGTGCGCTCCGTAGGGAATCCGAGTCCCGGCCATCCAACGGGGTCTCCGGGAAGCCATTGTGCCGAAGAAAGACCTGCGCCCGCAGCAGCGCCGTCCGGCTCCCGGCGTTCAGGGCATTCACCATTTCGGCCGCCGCATCTGCAAAGCGGTTAAGGCGGACCAAAAGGAAGCTCTCCGGGTGCGATATTTTGCAAGCTGATCCCCGCCCAGGGCATAGTTCGGCGTTCCGTCGATGGGGCCCAGGATTGTATCAAAGTCGCGCAACGCGGCCTCGCCGTCGCCTGCCAGCTCGTAAGCCGAGGCACGTCCGGTCAGAAGGTCGAACTGACCCGGATGGTCATCCATGGCCTTGTTGAAGTCCGCGACGGCACGCCGCGGCTCGTTCATCCCGAGGTAAGCCATCGCTCGAAATGACCATAAGATGGCCTTCGAATTGTCGTCCGCGAGAAGCACATCCAGGTCGGCGACCGCCTCCTTGAATCGACGCATCGATAACAGCAGTTTGGCACGCGCTTCTCGGGAAAAGGCATGGTCGGGATGCCGCGACAAAATGTCGTAGAACTCGTGCAGCGCTTCCCTCCGTGCCGGCTGAAGCTGCAAGCGTATCGCATCCGTCGCGCGCAAATTCATGTCGTCGGGGGATTCTTTTATGGCGATCAGAATTTCGCGCTCGGCGCGCGCCAAATCACCGGTCGACATGGCAAGCCTGGCGACCAGATGGCGCGCCTCGACGCTCGCCTGGTCAAGCCCGAGCGCGGCGTCCGCCTCGCTCAACGCTCTTTTCAGCTCGTACGTTTCGATGAAGAACAGTGCGCGGCTGAGATGGGCCGCGACAAGTTGCCGGACATCGCCGCCGTCCGGGAGTGGCGGTTCCAGGCATGGCTGACCATGATTCATTGGCGTCGGCAGCGCGGACCGTTCGAGCAGGAACGCCGCTCTCCAGGCGTAGCTCAAGGCGCCGGGATCGTCTTGAACCGCTCGGTCGAAGGTCGCTCGCGCATCATCGAACTTGCCCAATGTTGCCAGCATCTTGCCGCGCTCAAGGGTCACCGCGGTCCGAAAGCTGGTCCTTTTGCGGTAGTACTCGATCGCGTTCGGCTTGGTGATGGAAGGCGCCGGCAATTGCAGCAGCGTGTCCGCGACTTCCAGCGCTCCCGGCGTGGACACCCAATGCTCAAGCAGTTGGTAGCGAAACACCGGATTACCGGGATCAGCCCGGATAGTTTCGTTGTAGGCCGCCCTGGCCTCATCGAACCTGCGCACGCTCGGATGCGCCAGTACGGAACCGATGAGGTCGTTGGCGTCCGCATATCCGGGCTTGAGTTTCAAAGCCTGCTCGGCCTGACGGCGTACGAGGTCGAAATCGAGCTTGTCGTAGGCGGTCCACCCGCGGCGCAGATGCAGTTCCGGATCGTCCGGCGCAAGCGGCAAGGCAACCTCGTAATCCCCGATCGCTTCGTCAAGATGGCCTATGGTGTGCAAAGAACGGGCTCGGATCTTTAATGCCTCGGCGCGCGCACGGTCGGGCACGCCGCCCGCATCCAGGATCGCGGTACAGGCTTCGACGGCTGCCTCGGGGCGAGTTTCAAAGGCTTGGACGGAGCACCCCTCGTAAAGCGACGATTGAGCATTGCCAATCCCGCCGCAAGCCAACAGCAGCCAGAGCGTAACCAGGCCCTTGCGAGAAAACACCTCATGTTCCCTTCTGCAACTCTCAGCTCCTATGCCAGACCAAGAATGAACTTCGGTAAAGGTGAACCATCAAACCTTTATCGCTCGAAGAACCGACCGAGGTGCCCGCACCGCACCGAGCTGTCCTCCATCAACGTCCTCGTCGAATCGCGCGCGCCCGGTTGAGCAGCGGTGAGAGTGAACGGGGCTGACCCGTATCTGATCATGGATGCGACCACGGACGCGTTGAAGGCTACTCCCGGATTCAAGTACGATAGAGAAAAGACATCCTGGGTTCCCGCCACGTCGTCCAAATAGCTTGGGCAGGAAAGGCGGCGACTTGGTCCAGCTCCCGGGTTACCTGTGTGTCACTCCCGCTTGGCATCGCATTTGTTGCGGGGCGGGATCCGGTACGGGCTTCACTGTCTGCCACCCTACGAGGGATTGCCTGAAGGAGAAGCTACCGTCGCGATGCCATCGCCCTCCCAGTGACTGGCCGCAATGGATAGTAGGTTCGATACTGCCGGTCAGGCGATCCTAGGAGCGTCCTCCACAATCTTGCCCCCAACTCGCGGGCTTTTTCGCTTCAGGAAACCCTGAGAGACGTCGGCCCCCTGCTGCGTTGCGCCTCATGCCAGAGCAGAAACAACCCGCAAGCAACGACGATCCCGGACCCGGCGAGCAGCGGGACCGTCGGGAGATCGCCCCAGACCAGGTAGCCGATCACCAGCGCCCAAACCAACATCAAATAGTAGAACGGAGACACCGCGGTCGCGGGTGCGAGCACGAGCGCCTTCGTCCAAAAAAATTGACCCATCGCATTGGCCACGCCGCCGAGCATGAGCAATGCGGCGTCGGACGCTGTCGGCACGCGAAACCCGAACAGCAGCAACAGGGAATGGAGAGGCGCCATCGTCGCCATCTGCCACATCAGCAGCGTGGCGGTCGACTCGGTTGCCGTCATGCCGCGCACTGCCACAGTGACGCTGCCGTACATGATGGCATTGCCAAGGGCGAATAGAGCGCCGACCTGCAGAGAGTCGCGGCCCGGGTGTGTGACGATCAGAACCCCGACAAAGCCAATGAGCAACGCGGTCCATCGCGGCGCTCCGGCCTTCTCTTTCAGCCACAGGACAGACACCAGGGCAGCCCATAGGGGGGCGGAAAAATTAATCGCGATGGCGCCCGCGAGCGGCATCATGCTGACGGCGAGCACCGTGAAGGTCTGCGAGATCGATTGCGAAAGACCGCGCGCGAGGTGGTCGCGCGGCCGTTTGGTCGAAAACACCGAAAGTCCGGTGAACGGCAGCACCCAGGCGGAGCAGACCACGAGCGAGGAGAAGGACCGAAAAAACATTACCTCGCCGACGGGATAAAAGGCTGCCAGCCACTTGGCGAGCGCCGCCGTCGCCGCGAACAGCACGGTGGAAGCCACCATCAAGCCGATGCCCATGACAACGTTGTCAGCGGGCTTGGTCTGAGCACCGGACAACCTTGCCGGGGGCGAGTATTCTTCGGGCAGGGAGCCGGCTTTATTGATTCCAGCTGTCTCCTCGGGCCTACTCATCAACAAGCGCCCCGTCGTTCGGAAGCGCGTGGACAACACCGCTGATCAGAATTCTCGGCGTGCAGCAAGGGAGCGACATCGCCCGCGGTGGAGCGGATCTTGACGATCTCGTCTGCCAGGTCGTCAAGCTCGGACAGCATCGCCCGGCGCACCGCCTGCGCGGTTTCGACAGTAACCTGCTCGAAAGCGACCTTGGATCCGATCGACAGACGACCAAGCTTTGGCAGGTCCGCCGAAATGACGGTGGCGATCTTGGGATAACCGCCGATCGTCTGGCGGTCCGCCATCAATATGATCGGCTGACCGGTTCCGGGAATCTGGATAGATCCCGGCACGGTGGCATCGGACGCGATATTGAAGCCCTTGGCGTGTCGGATGGGCGGGCCTTGGAGCCGCAGGCCGACCCGGTCGGACTCGGATTGCACCGTATACTCACTGCTGAAGAATTTCGCGATCTCGGCGTTATCGAAATGGTCGTCCTGAGGTCCCGGAATTGCCCGGATGCAGGGCGGCTCGCGAAATTCCATCCCTTCGATACGAAATTCCCCCCGATCTGAAGCCCTCATCCTGCATAGCGGCAGCCGATCGCCCGGGAGCATGGCGCGGGCGTGCCAACCTCCCGTTCCACCCCGGATGTTGGTCGAAATACTGCCCAGCGTGGGCGAAATATCGAAGCCACCCTCGACCCCGATATAAAGCGTGGCGCCGCCGGCCAAGGAGCCGACCCGCACGACCTCGCCGCGATTTACCAGCACGCTGCGCATGATCTCGATTCTGGTGCCAAAACTCGCCCAGCGGTCAGGCAGAACCTCAACCGCAGCCGCAGCCCCGACGAAAGACATTCGCACGCTATCGGCCTCGATCTCGATCGCGGGGCCCACATAAAGCACCTCCAGCCCGCCAATCGTCGGTTTGTTTCCGACCAGCAGATTGGCCACCCGCAGCGCCACCGGATCCAGGGCTCCGCTGATCCCGATCCCGAGGTTTTGGAAGCCCGCTCGCCCGAGGTCCTGAACGGTGGTCATCAACCCGGGCTTCAGAATGTGAAGGACCGGGCTCACGCGGCTGACCCCAGCTCGGGCACGAAATCAAGCTCGCCCGCGGCCGACTTCGCCGCCAGTTGTTCGTACTCGCGGATTGAAACGGGTTGATAGATGACCTCGTCGCCCGGCGCCAACAGCGGGGCGTCGCCGTCAGCGGGCGTTTTCGCGCGCCGCCACATCGCAACCGGCGAGCGGCCAATCAGGTTCAGTCCGGACGGTGTCTCCCGCGGCATGATCAGGGACATCGCCATGGCAATCCCGAGCATGCCGGCCGGAATCCTGGAGCGCGGGGAAACAAGTCGCGGCAGGACAAGTTCCGACGGGACATCGCCCGTGTAGGCAAGGCCGGGCAGAAAACCCAGCATGTAGACGTGATACACGATACCTGAGTGTCGCTCAACGACCTGAGCCGACGTCAGGCCGGTGCGAGCGGCGACCGAGGCAAGGTCCGGCGCCATTTCCGGGTCATAGCATACCGGCAGACGCCACAGACGGCCGCGTCCCTGCTCCGTGCTGAGCTCGTCCATGATAGTGGCGATGTGGCCCTCGAGCGCGGCCTTCGACAGCACCACCGGCTCGTAGAAGGCGGTCAATGATCGGAAGGTCGGGATTGTTTCGTTCAGACCGACGATTTTGGATTCGTCCAATCGTCGGGCAAGGGCGAGAACAATCGCGTTGAGCTCGCGATCGATGCGGTCGCCGAATTCAACCACGATTGCCGTGTCGCCTGCCGCCAGTATCCTGTAATCGATCATCACGCGTCAGCCCCCATCCCCGCAATCGTGACGCACCCGCCCGCGCCCCGTCAGCAAGGTCGGGCGGCCGGGAAGTGTTTTGTTGCCGCGCTGGGGCGATGGAACAGCCCCGCTTTAGTGAGCCTGCGCGTCGGAGCTACATTAGCACACTCCGCAACGTGGAGATGCAAGTCGGCAAAGGTAATCGGCTGCCGTGCGCCGGCGGCACGCACAACACGCACTGCCGGCGTGTTTCGCCCGGCAGTGTTAATTTTTCATTCAATTAGTTAAAAAGCAGTTCCGGAGCCCACCAGCAGCCGTTTGCCGGGCGCCAGCAGCCGAGACGGGGGATACCTCAAAAATTGCCGTTTACAGCTCGGACGGGCAATACCCCCCGATGCGCCGGGCTTCGGCGGGCGGTCACGCCTGCGCTTGGGCACAGGGGAGCCGCCCCCCTTCCACCGGAGTTGCAAATAACTTCTGGCCTTGAAGGCTGCGGACCTCGACAGTCCAGCCGAGCCAACGAGTATCCGCCTCGACGCTGAGCTCAAGAGCCACAAGCTCCGCCAGCTGAAACGCCCTCTCAGAATCGGGAAATTCGCCCACCCGGACGCGACACTCGGTGTCGGTCGGATTCCGGAGCACGACGCAATACTTTTGCATGCTGAAAATCGCCCTCGGTCATTTGACGCTCTCCTCCTAGCAAAACGGATTCGACGTTCAGATAATCCGATGTTTAAAGTTTTATCGGTATCAGTCATTGAAAGGCGGCATTGGAAACCCAACGACGGCTTGCGTTGCTCACAAGCGCTCTCGTGCCTCCCAAAATACCGCACTGTAAGATCAGATGGGTAACCATACGAATAGGCGCACTGTAGCGCTAATCACGTCTAAATAACCTTATGCTAGAGGCCAGGTCGTCGAGTGCTGACGTCGCAGGATCGCATGCGGCCTGATACATCGTTCAAAAATGGTGTCAGCTGGCTGCGCGCTTTAGCGCAGGGCTCCACTTTGCTCTGCGTGATGACGATTGCCCTGGTCTGGATCGGTGTCGATTTTCATCTCAAAATCGAGTATGGCGATACCGAGCGGGCGGCCGTACAGAATTCGGCCAATCTTGCGCGCGCCTTCGAAGAGCACCTGTCTCGAACCTTGAACGAGATCGACCGATCGCTCAAGATAATCCGCGCGAATTATCTTCTGGACCGGGACCGGTTCGATCTGCGCCGTTGGCTGAGCATCAGCCAGCTTTTCGACGACCATACTCTGCAAGTCGCGATCATCGACGCGGACGGATTCATCAAGCTGAGCAGCATCGATTCCCCGGGGGCCGTCGGTACCGACCTGAGGGATCGGGACCATTTCCGCCGCTTCTTAAACGCGAGCGATGATAAACTCTTCATCAGCAAGCCGGTGATCGGACGAACCACCGGAAAAGCGTCCGTACAGCTTGCGCGCCGCATCACCAACTCGGATGGATCGTTTGCCGGAGTCATCGATGCCTCGCTCGACCCGAACTACCTGTCGCGCTTCTACAGCTCCGTGGATGTCGGCAACGAGGGTTACATCAGGATCGTCGGTCTTGACGGAATCATTCGGGCCATCGGCGGATATTCCTCAAGTGCGCTCGGAACGGACCTGTCCAACGCGACTCTGTTCAAAAATGTAAGCAAACAGCCGATGGGTTGGTACTATACCGAGAGCAATTTTACGGATCAGGTTCCGCGACTGGTCACCTACCGCAGTATCAAAGGCTATCCGCTTATTGTGACAATCGGGCTTTCATCCGCCGAGGTGTTTTATGAGGTCTATGTCAAGCAAAAATGGTACGATTTCGTCGCAGTTGCTCTTTCGCTGGTGATTCTCGCCGTGAATGGATTTAGCGTCAGGGGCCGCTTCCTGCGCGAGAAGATGGCGGAAGCTCTCAAGGTTCAAAATCTGCGTCTTCGCGATCTGGCGCACCATGATGCGCTCACCGGGCTGCTCAATCGGACGCGCTTTGCCGAACTTTTGGACAGCCAGCTTGCCCTGGGGGGCACCGAAAAGCTGGCTGTGCTGTTTCTGGATTTGGACCGATTCAAATACGTGAACGACACACTGGGCCACCTGATCGGAGACGAATTATTGAAGGTGGTTGCCGAACGTCTTCACAGCTGCATTCGCGACTCGGATACCGTGGCTCGCCTCGGGGGAGACGAATTTGCCATAATGTGTACGGTCGTGCAGGATAAAGAAGAGGTGGCCGGATTGGCGGAAAGAATTCTGCGCCGCAATTAAGAAGCCCTACGACCTTGGCGGCATGCAGGCGGTCGTTGACGTCAGCATCGGGATATCCTGCGCGCCCGACGACGCCCGCGGATCGAATGAATTGATGAAACAGGCAGACGTTGCCCTGTACCGGGCAAAAGCCGACGGCCGCGGGTTCTACCGTTTCTTCGAGCCGGAAATGGTTTCTCGCATCGAAGCGCACCGCATGCTTGAAGCTGATCTGAGGCGCGGCCTCCTCGACGGGCAGTTCGAGCTGTTCTACCAGCCTGTTGTCAATATCGGTGACAACAGGGTCGTTGGCCTGGAGAGCCTCGTGCGCTGGCGCCACCCCGAGCGCGGTTTGATCTTGCCGGCGGAGTTCATTCCGGTTGCTGATGAGACAGGCCTGATCGTCGCGTTGGGTGAATGGGTGCTCCGGCAAGCGTGCGCCGACGCAGCAAAATGGCCAAACGAGATCAAGATAGCGGTGAATCTTTCACCGACACAGTTTCGCAGCCGGAACCTGGCGCAGGTCGTCATCAATGCGCTCGCGGCATCCGGGGTCTCGCCTCGTCGGTTGGAACTGGAAATTACCGAGGAGATTCTTTTGGGTCACAATCAAGAGAATCTGGCGGCCTTGCAGCAGCTCCGAAATCTTGGAATTCAGATCGTCATGGACGATTTTGGAGTCGGATACTCCTCCCTGAATTACCTTCGACTGTTTCCATTTGACCGGATCAAGATCGATCGCTCCTTCGTCAAGGATCTTTCAAGCGGAAACCAGCTGTCTTTTGCAATCGTGCAGGCAGTTACCACGCTCGCTCGGGCTTTGGACGTTCCATCGACTGCCGAGGGGGTCGAGACAAAGGAGCAATTGGAATTGGTTCGGGCCGCGGGTTTCACCGAATTTCAAGGCTATCTGTTCAGCAAGCCAAGACCGGCGGCGGAAATCAGTCGATTGCTGCAGTTGAACACACCGGTCGCCGTGAACGCCGGTGTCGATAGAAAATGGGCGTAGGGGCGGGGAAGGTCAACGACAGAAAGCCCAAGGAGGGGCTAGCCGGAATTGACCGCGCCTCCGTCGTCCGTGACGTATTCGGAAGTCATTGATTGGTCGCAAAGATTTGATCTGAGCAAGTAATCGATTTTGCAAGAAAGCGGGGTGTCGCCCACGGTTTTCTTGCGCTTTGGAATTCGCTGTTGGGGAGGACGATGAGCCAGCCGCGCGGCGATAGTCAGGATGACCTGTTTCGGCCGCTTCTGGCGGAGATCATCAACCTTCGCCATCCGCTGGTGCGGCTGGCGGAGGAGATCGATTGGGATTTCGGTCGTCTGAGTGCCGTTTTCCCGGTAAGTGTGCACCGATCACCTCAAATTCCAGCAGCAGCCGGGGTGCTTGGGGTCAACTCGCCCACCTGCGTTTAAGTCGCACTTGTAGAAATTTCTTGGGCAGGACGTGGAAGGGGGACCCGCCAGAGGACTCCAACAGCAATTTGGATTGGCGGGATCAATTCTTCCGCCTCTGTTCAAGTCACACCGGTAGTAATTCTTGCGACACGCCTGGGCGTTGGCCGTGCTTACGTCAGCCGCCACCGCGATCACTCCCACCGCCAACGCGGCCAAGAGCCCGAAAGATTCCAAAGCGCATGACTGTCACTCCACGTTTCTTGGGGGGCCGCACGCTCAAATATCCCCCTAATGAGCCGGGATTTCAGCGCGACGCACAAGCCCCCATCATCCCGTGATTTTCTAGAATCTGCCGAATTTTTCCCGATCATTGGGTTGAATGCCCATTTTCGGCGGGATTTTGACTTTTGCGCGTTATTCGGCGTGCGACCCCCTGGTTGCAACGAAGCGGTGATTGAGAGCCTACTCCCGGGGGCTCCGAAGGAAGGTCTTGTCGGCGCCGGAGCGCCGTCGCGGCTGGAATAGTGAGGCGAAGCTTCGGGTTCTGGCGCAAAACATGGCGCCCGGATCATCGGCGTAAATTGACTTGCATGGCACCAGCAACCGGCGCTTAATACGTGACGCAAAACAATTCCACTTGCGTTCAGGCGGTCCCCATTCATTGATTGCGGTATGGTCTCGTTCCGAGACATCCGAGCAGGGCTCGACACGGAGACAGAATAATGTCGAAATTCTGGGTCACCTTAGTAGTCGTTACGCTCACGGTTCTTTTTGCGGCACCACAGTCAGTAACAGCCCGTACCTCGGCTCGCGGCCAAGCGTGCCGAACAATTACCAACGATCAAGTGGGGGCGTTGTTTGATCGATGGAACAAGTCACTTGCCACCAAGAGCCCTGACGCGGTCGTTGCGAATTATGCCGCAGATGCAACGCTGCTGCCGACGGTACAAAACGGCCCACTCGTCGGGCCCGAGGCGATACGCGGGTACTTCGTTTACTTTCTGAAGCAGGCCCCCCAGGGACAGATCGACCAACGTATCATCCACGTTGGCTGCAATATCGCCTACGATATCGGTATTTACACCTTTACCCTTGACGGAGACCAACCTGGCACCCGGAAACAGGTGAAAGCTCGCTATACGTTCATCTACGCACCGGAGCACGGCAAATGGCTGATCGTGCACCACCATTCCTCAGCTACGCCCGAGCCATGACGAGGCTCCTGTCATCCGGCCTGCAATTCTTCTGGCGGGCCAGCCCGCCAGAATGAGCGAAGTCACCGTCGCCACGATTTCCCCTCCCAACCGGGAGGGACGACAATGGTCCGAACATGGATAGCTGATGATGATTTTGGAACTTCGGCGACAAGGGCTATCGATTACCGCGTTTGCGCGACCGACGGGCAACTCCTACCCATCTCGTTAGCCGACTCGATCATAGTCACCACGAATTTTGCCTTCTGGGAGTGGCCGAGCGTCTTCAGCGATCCTAAAACGACCGCCGCGCTGCTCGATCGACTCACCCACCACTGCGATATCATCGAGACCGGCAACGACAGTGGGGATTCAAGCTGCTGTAAAGAATCTACGTCAGTGGGGGAGACATCATGCGCGCTCTGGTCCTGCTTTGTTTCTTGCTGCAATCTGCTCTCGCGCAGGCCGACGAGCCGACGATAACCGTCACGGTGGCCAGCGATACGCGCAGCTTCACGCGAGGCGAGCTTTTGGTGCGGCCGGACGCTACTACCATCGAGGTGGTGCGTGACGTCACCTACCGGGTGCCGATGACCTATCGCGCCGTGCCCGTCGCATCTCTGCTCGCCGGGATGACGCTCCCTCCCGACAGCGTGATCGAGGCGGTCACGCTCGACGGGTTCATCGCGCAACTCCCGCCCGACCTCGTACTCAACACCGATGAGAGCAAGACAGTCGCTTGGCTTGCAATCGAAGCCGCAGACCATCCCTGGCCACCAATTCCGGAAAAAGACGCGAGTGCGGGGCCGTTCTACATTGTGTGGACGGGGGCCGCGGTCGGCACCATCCGCAGCGAGCAATGGCCATATCAGATGGCAAAGCTGGTCAGTCAGCCCTCGCCCGCTACGCGCTGGCCTGCGCTCGCCGTCAATTCTGCGCTGCCGCTGACAGACCCGGTCCGCGCTGGCCAAGCTCTGTTCGCCGTGCAGTGCCTCCCCTGCCACCAGCTGAATGGCGCCGGTGCTTCCAATGTCGGCCCTGACCTCAACCTGCCGCAAAATCCGACCGAATATTTCACGCGGCAGGGGCTGCACGATCTGATCCGCAACCCTAGAGCCGTGCGCGCCTGGCCCGCTCTAGCTATGCCGCCGTTTCCACCGGATTATCTGAGCGACCGCGAGATCGGGCTTGTCGTTGCGTATCTGAAGCACATGGCTGGCAGAAAGCAGGCACAGTAGCAGACATGGCTCACCACGGTTGTATCCGCGCTACTGGATCGCTGTCCTATCATAACCTTCTTTGCTGTTGAGGATCGATCAACACCCGATGCTCCAACGTCGGCTCCGGGTCAAGAGCGGCTAAGCTCCGAGTGAAAAAAACGGGTCCGCTCGGCCCCTGATAGCCGACTTCGCGCTGACATTCCGGAAAGTCGCAATCGGGCCAAAACCGGACGTGCTCGCGCCGACCTATCGTAGCTGCCTCACCACCTGTAGCGCACGGTTCCGGTGCCGGCGTAGGTCTCCGACCCGGAGGCGAACTCGCCATCGAATCGCGCGGCGAACGACCAGTTCGGGGTCATGTGCAGCTCGGCGCCGGCCGAGGTGAGCGCGGAGTTTTGCGGGATCGGCGCGCCGTTGACGGTGAAGCTCGCGCCCGGCAGCGACTGGAACGTCGCGCCCAGCGCCGGATTGCTGACCCAGTCGTGCGCCCAGGCGAGCCGCGCGCGCAGGATGAGCGGCATGGTGCCGAGGAGCGTCGGATCATCGAAGCGCGCGCCGAGCTCGCTGCGCGTGTCGGTGCCGTTCATCGCGTTGTAGGTGAGCCCGAAGCCGCCACCGGACAGATCGCTCTCGCTGTAGCCTGGCGTGTGGAAGCTCTACGCCTGCAAGGCCGCATAGGGCGTCACGCCGATCAGCGGTGTCGCGGCGTAGCGCCAGCCGGCCTCCAGCCGCCCGCCGTAGCTTTGGCCGCTGAAACTCGCGTTGAGCAGGTCGCCGGCGAAGGCTGTCCGATTGGTGGTGAACCAGTCGTTGCTGAACGATAAGGCGGCCGCGAGATAGGCCGGGCCCCAATGGGTCTTGCCGTAGACGCCGGCCTGAAACGCATCGCTGCGGCCGCTGCCGAAGCCCTGCGCCAGCCCCCAATTGGTGCCGGCGCCCGCAAGCGCAAAGCCGACGACGGTATCGCGCGAGACGCGGTAGTCGATGCCGGCGGCGGTGCCATAGGTGGAGGTGGTGACGTTGGTCGAGCCAACGACGGGATCTCCGTTGGCGCGATTGCTGCCGCCGAAGCCCGCAGCCCAGACGCTCCAGCGCTGGTCGGCGGCGGGCGGCTTGGGCGGCGCCTTGAACACGGCCGCATAGGCGAGCGCGACATCAGGCGGGAAGTCCGCCAGGCGCTCCGGCGCGAACGGCATCGCCGTGCCGCCGCCGTGGCGGGTCACACTCGGACAAGCCGACACGACCGCCTCGTGACCGCTGTACGCCCGTAAGCGGGCCTGCCGTCGGCACTGCCGAATGTCGGAGATGGGCCAATAAACGTAGTCCCAGACGGGCCATCCCCGTAGCGCAATGCCGAGCTCGTCCAGAGGTCCTCGATATGAAGCCAGAGACGCTTAGAGTATCGAGGTGACGCAACTGTACGGAACTTATCGATCAATGGCTTTAAAGGTGCTAATCGTTACCGAGATTGATATCGAACTGACCTGCCGCGTCTCGCATCGGGCGTTCGCTTCCATCCGCAAGTGACCGCGACGGGGGAGATCGGCGACAATCCTTACGCAGCAGAGAAGCCATGGATCGGGAAACGATCGCCGCTTATGACGCCGAAGCAAGCAGTTTCGCGAAGGAATGGAATGAACAGCGTGCGCCGGCTGACCTGCATGCGTTGATCCGACGCTTCTTTCGTCGAGGTAGGAGCGCCGATATCGGATGTGGCAGCGGGCGCGAAGTGGATTGGCTTTGTGCCAACGGCTATCCGGCCGCTGGTTATGATGCGTCTCCAGGATTGGTGCGAGCCGCGCGAGCGCGCTATCCAAATGTCGTCTTCGAAATTGCCGCTTTGCCCGATCTGGCAGGCCTAAAGGATGCAGCATTCGACAATGTGCTGTGCGAAACGGTGCTCATGCATCTTGTGCGCAAGGAGATGTCCTCTGCGGTGCGCCGGCTGATGTCGATCGTAACTCCTGGAGGAGTTTTGTATTTAAGCTGGCGCGTTATTGGGGGAGCGACCAACGCGACAATCACGGCCGTCTGTATACCGCCTTCGATCGAAACCTCGTGATCGCGGAACTCGCGCGTGGCGCGATCTTGCTCGATGAAGAAGTCATAAGCGCATCGTCGGGCAAGAAAATTCGTCGCGTCGTAGTGCGGAAGCTCGACGGGAGGTCTCAAACCTAAACATTGCCGCTGTGGGGTCAAAACCGGATATGCTCAAAACAAGCAATTCTCGACCGCAGTGGACCGGAAAGCAGACATGCCGGGGACCTATTGGCATTCACGTAAAATGGCTGATTCTCGGCCTTCCGGAATCTATTTGAGGCGCACGTGCGATGGGCCTCGGGTGGTGGCCCATGCTGGAGCAATGACTGTAAAGGAAATTGGACTTTCCTTGCCACTCAGCGGCCGACACCTATGCCCACTTCCGCTTCAGGCCAGCCGCAATGTCAATTTTGATAGCGGAATTCCTTGCTCCGATCCTTGGAACGGCACTGGGCTCGCTCCAATTGCGGCGCTCAAAGAAGCCCTCGATCAATTTCGGAATGAATCGGCTGCCCGAGGCATAAACATGGCTGTCTCCGAACTTGGCCTGCTTGTACGTGAAAAACCGATGTGGAACGACCAGAATTCAGCTCATCCTTGGCGCGCGTCATGGCCACGTACAGCAGGCGCCGCTCCTCTTCGATCTCTTCCGGCGTTCCGGTCGCCATGTTCGAAGGAATGCAGCCGTCAACGACATTCAGAACACGAACGATCTTCCATTCCTGGCCTTTGGCCGAATGAATGGTCGACAGCACCACGTAGTCTTCATCGAGCAGCGGCGTCTGGCTGCGGCCGGACGTCCCATTCGGCGGATCGAGCGTAACCTCCGTCAGGAAGCGCACGCGCGTGGTAAATCCCGCCACGATCTGCTCCAGCTCCACGACATCTGCGGCCCTGATCTGGCCATCCTCGTAGATCCGCAAGAGATGCGGCGCGTACCAAGTCCGAACGTCATGAAACTCCGTTGGCCATTTGTTTTTGCCTCGCCGCAATCGGCCAACGAGCTTGGCAAAGGCCGGCCAGTCCTCGGCCGTTGCCTTTGGAACCGCCATACTGGCTAGAACAGCCGGGCTGCCAAGCTGGCCTTCGACGGCGGCCACGATCTTTTCGGCCGTGCTGGGTCCGATGCCCGGCAGCAGCTGCAGAACTCGAAAGCCCGCCACTCGATCCCGCGGATTCTCGCACCACCGAAGAATGGCCATCACGTCCTTGACATGTGCGGCCTCGAGGAACTTTAAGCCGCCGAATTTCTTGAACGGAATGTTCCGGCGAGCGAGCTCGATTTCGAGCTGATCGCTGTGGTGGGCAGCTCGAAACAGGACAGCCTGAGATTTCAACGGGGTACCGGCTTCGCGCGCCGCCAGGATATCCTCAGCCACATGCCGCGCCTGCGCCGCCTGGTCCATGACCGTGGTCAAGAACGGTTTCAGCCTTGATCGCCGGTCAGATCGGAGATTTCTTCGTGAACCGCTCCTTGGCCAAGCCGATGACGGCGTTACAGGCATCAAGGATCGGCTGGGTAGACCGGTAATTCTGCTCCAGGGTGACGATGCGAGCCTTGGGTTGAAACTGGCCAGGAAAATCGAGGATGTTGCGGACAGTGGCGGCTCGAAACGAATAGATTGACTGCGCGTCGTCGCCGACCACCATCAACCCCCGGCCGTCTGGCTTGAGCTTGGACAGAATTCGAGATTGCAGCCGGTTGGTGTCCTGATATTCATCGACCAGGACATGATCGAACCGTTCACCGACTTCCGCGGCGACTTCCTCCACCGCCATCATCTCGGCCCAGGCCAATAGCAAATCATCGTAGTCGAGGACATTTTGGCCTTGCTTGGCTGCGACGTATTGTCGAAACAGCCTCTTCAGCTCCTTTTCCTATTCGACGCACCAAGGAAAGCTCTTGGCCAAAACGCGCTCCTCCGAATTGACGGCGAGCGAATAAATGCCCAGGCACGTGTCCTTTGTCGGGAATCGTGATTTCTTTGCCGACTGCCCCAGGTCGTGCCGAACCAAATTCATCATGTCCGCGGAATCCGACCGGTCATGGACCGAGAACGCAGGATTGAGGCCAATCTGCCTCGCATGTTCCCGCAGTAGCCTAGCGCCGACGGAATGAAACGTGCCCGACCACGGAAGATCGACTTTTCCTATGTCGAGGGCTGCTGCCGTGATCAGATCCACGCGGGCCTTCATTTCCGCGGCCGCCCATCGGGAGAACGTCAACAGCAGAATTCGTTGCGGATCGACGCCGTTGAGGATCAAATGAGCGACGCGATAAGCGAGCGTCTTGGTCTTGCCAGAACCTGCACCGGCGATCACCAGGAGGGGACGCTCATCGTCGGCAAATTTCGCCGTTGCGCCGCGCTCGACAGCGCGGCGTTGTGCGCGGTTCAAGTCAGCCAAATAGTCTATTGAAGTTGATTTCATTTTAATGCCTAATTGTCTTTGACAGGCTCGGCGATTTGGCGAGGTCGTTTCACCTAAAATATTTGCAAAACGCGAAGACCGCGCGCTGGCGACTTGCAATGCTCGCGGAGAGAACTGTTTTCTCCGGCCTTAGGATCAGCCGATCCAGTGCATCCCGAAAGCCCTCCTCCGGCGCCATCACCTCAACATCGAACCCCACCCAGCCTTGGTAAAGTGCTTTTTGTCCTGGAAGAAACACTCGCAACGCCGCTTGGTCAGATTCCGACCTTTAAAATAAAGCCGTCGGAAATCATGGATCAGGCGTCGGCAATCGCGGATATCATGGATATCGCCGCGCCGGACATAGGAAAGATCCAGATACGGCAAGTAGCTGGCCAGCGGCGCATGAAAAGCTCTTAGAAATCGATAGTCGCGATCCCAACGGTACTCGACTTCCCATTTTTCCGGATGCCGCTTTGGAATTTTGATGTTTGTCGCGCGGCGCTCCAAAGCATTCGCCTCAAATTCGAGACGGCCATAAAGGACACCTTTGCCCACCGCCCAGAAAAACCAGTTCGGATCCCTCAAGACGACTTGGGGCAGCGTCCGGCCAGCGTGTTTTCCGAAATTCACCGTGGTCCACATAATTGATCACTCACTTTTTGGCCTTTCCGCCCGCAGCCCGCTGGCCACGTGGCCTTCGACGCCTGGCAGCCTTGGCCGCGCAATCGTTGATTCCACGTTTGGACCGGCTGAACTCCTGCAAAGGGACATCGGGCGGCTTGTGTGTCATGAAGTAGCGGAGCGCCCGAGTCCATTTTGAAATCGTGAGCCGATGAACCTTGCAGTGATCAACGGTGCAAGAAATAACAGCGACGAATGGATCCAGCCTCTCGGGAACCACCTGACCTTCGAGGAGAAAGCACCAGCGTGCGTTCCATAATTCACTGCCTTCCTTATGCCACTTGTAAACCAATGCGAACACGGACTGCAAATATGAGTAGATCGCGTTGCGAGCCCGTTGCTCAGTGTAACTTCGATAGGTGGACCTAACGGATTTTAGGTTGCGCCAAAGCGTGTCAAGCTGCCCTGCATCACGAGGCTCGCCACCCTCGCGCCAGACGTGCTCGTCAACAAGTACCTTCTTTATTCGGAGCAGCCGTTTGGTCTGCTCAAAAGTCAGCGAGTCATACGTTTGTTGGGGATCACGGTGTTGCTTTTCGGCAAGGAGAATAAGTTCATATAAGGAGGCCATAAAAAATCAGTCCCATTGTGCGAAAAATAAAAGACTAACTATATTAGCGAATCACAAGGTTGATTTATCCGTCGTCAAACAGGCCTCAGGCGCTGAAGAATGCGGTGTTTCAGGCGCAAATCGGCCAAAAGACCGCCCAAATGAGAGAGTCGGTAGGCAGCGATGTCGTTCGACGAGGACTAAACCCCGATCAGTCGAACAATCCGGTCCGAGTCCAACAGAACATCTATCGAAAATTCAAGTAGCCAAGTCTTGGATTTCGTCGCTCTATTTTTAGACATTTTGTCCAAAACTCACAGCGGAGATATGACCGCCCATCTTCCCAACCCAACGAGTAGCGATTTCGAGGAGTAGCTCAATCCCTTATTTGCATTTCTCGTCTCTATCTCCCACGTTCAGCATCAATTCTGCAACCTCATCAGAACAGTTCCAGTGTGATTGCAGATCCTTGAGCGCCTTCTCTTTGGGATCAATCACCGTTTTTTCGGTGGGCTGGTCACTTACGGATTTTGGTAGGAAAAGAACATCCTTAAACTCCACTGTTCTCCGTTTTAATGATTTCATTCCATATCCAACCACATAACCAGGATTGTGGGTGATCTCCTTCGCATCAAGGCGAGCAAGCCTTCCGCTCCGGTTCACGAAACAGGAATGCTTCCGTTGAAGGAACTGGATCAGACATTCCTTGAACCTGCTTACGGGAGGAAGCAAGAGAACCCCATGGAAATGTAGACCGCCATTAACAGTGGCGTCTTTCAGCGACATTTTGCGATGTTTTGGAACTGGCCTATCAGGAAAGGCGAAGAGCCTAGGAAGCAGGTACCTTTGGGAATAAGGGGACCGCGCATTTCTAGCAAATGTCTTGATCAAGACTCGATAGAACCTATAAATTTCGTTGTGCATCTCTAGGATGATGGAATCCATGTTTCCATGGAGAGGCTTGTACATAAATGACAAGAGATACGGCTTCCAATGGTCACTTATGTAATTGCTGATCATCTTCTCGTAGTCAATGATCATAATTGGAATGTTGTAATATTCAGTCATTAGACAAAAGCTCCTACATATTACCCCGGCGACTGCCTGGTAATTGTTGTTGGTTGATTTGGCAGGGTAACGTTTTGCTGGCCTTAAGACACCAATACAAAAACGCGTGCTCGGCAATTCCTCAAATTAGCTATTTACAAGACGCGCCTGAGGCGCTCAGAAACGCTTAAAAGCACGGTAGATCGCCGCTTCTAGGCCAAAGATTGCTGGTAAGAAGCAAATGCGATATTGGGTGCGTAAATGCTGGGAAGCCGATAATTGGACCCAGACGGCTCGGAGTTCGTCGCCGACCGGCAACGCCCGCTCCATCAGGTCCGATTTCGATGTTGACGGTCGTTTCCGCGGAATTATTGGACAAATTGTCCAGAAATCCAACCCAGCATATTTGTCAGCACTCATGTCTCAAGCAATGGCTAGGCGGCGGATGCCTAGTCGTCGTCGAGGTTGTCGAAATAGTCACTTTTTTTTCTCCGGCGTAGGCTTATCTGCGCGCAAAGCCTTTCCTTCTGGTTTTGTAATTCGGAGAATGGGGATCGCCTCTTTTCTCCCAGTAGTCGCTACCAAATTGATACGGGACTAAATGTTTGGGGTAAGGTCGCTTCTTTGGAGCCTTTATCGTTCGGACTGGCCTAGGAACTTGATTAAACGCGAGGTCGCAGCCGCAGCGAATGACTCGTGACCCAAGCGGCAGGCCAAGCAGCCAGGCGTAGTACTCGGTCCGCTGCGACTTATTGGGCTGCTCGTCGGGCAGTCCAAGCGACGGGTGCTGCCACATCCGCACGCCACGCCTGAGAACTTGGCTGACGGTCTCGGCAATATTCTCCACTTTTTTGATGCGCCTGGTGTCGCCTTCGGAAAACTTTGTCCGCGCAAAAACGCGTTCAAGGTCATCCCATTTTGCGCCCGCTACGATTTGATGAATCTCGCATACCCAGCCTCCGCCTTCGTATTTACGTTTTGGAGACGCCTTGAACATTCCGACAGCTACGACGGAGGGCATGTAGAGCTTATCGAGCGTTCGCTGATTCTTCTGCTTGGCGCTGGCGATGTTGATCGCGGCCAGATCCCCTGCCGGTTTCACGCCCCCGCGGACCACCCGCATTTCGTACAAGAGCCCCTCGCACGACTTTAGGAGCTGATACACGGCCTGAATTTCCTGCAACCTTCGGTGTCTAGCTCCGAACCAACACGCCTCTACGCAATGGACGCGTGGACAGTGCTCGGGACCACAGTATGCCAGTCCGACGCGAGAAATGGGATCGACCGCGGCTCGCTCGGTCAGTCGGAGCATATCTCTTTGCAGCTGCCGCGTGGCGCCTATCGTTTCAAAGTCAGAAAGGCCTAGCTCGGCGATGAGCCGAGCTAGGTTGGATGGCGTTTTCACTTTCACTTCCGCGGCCTTTTGGAAACGGCCTGGTCGGGGTGCTTCATGACCTCCTTGAGGAACCTGGTGCGCTCCTCCGGCGTGGCATTCTTCCAGGCATGCCGAAATCCTGAGGCCAACCGCCATTCAAAATTCAAGGTCTTGTAGGCGTCCTCGGCAACACAAGGCCCGCGTTTGGAGCGAGGCGCACGCCTGCGGGCTGCCAGGTCCTTGGCCTTTTTCACCTGGGCGTCTGGAGTGGCCTCGGCCGCAATCGCCGTAAGCGCAGATTGATTATCCTCAAGCCCAGCTTCCCTGATCACTTCCTCCGCCTCCTGCGAAATTTTAGCGGCCTTCATGTCCCGCTCGATGGCCTTACGCCTAGCCTCTGGCGTCTTTCCCTTAACGGGGAGCTCCCGAGCCGCCCTTGCAATTCCGCCTTCGGGACGGCCCTGCTTGCTTCTCGTCAACTTTTTGCTGGAATTTGACTCCCTTTCGTTGATCAACTGCACCCACTCAGCGACTAGTTTGGCACGATCCATTGCTGACAGCTCGGCGCGGTGCAAGTTCTCGGAGATCTCCCACAGCCGGGCGACCCTCTCGCCCCCCCCTATGTAGACGCACGGGATCGTTTTCCAGCCAAGCAGCTTCGCGGCCTCCAGCCGGTGAAGACCCGCCACGAGAATCGGACCACGGAGATGGCCACGGACAGTTATAGGCGTTCGAAGGCCGATCTCGTTGATCGAATCAGTAATTTCTTCGACTTTCTTCGGATCTAGCTGTCGCCGATTGCCCTTCACTCGAATCTTGTTGACTTCGATGTCTCGAACCTCAAAGTTGGGCGAAGGTCGTGCTCGCTCCCTGGTTTTCGCCCCCTTATCCGGCTCCTTGTTGTTCTTCGGCTTCTTGTGCAAACCTAATTTTATGCGTCGCTTCTTAGGGCCTCGTGACTTACTTGACGGTTTATCCTCAGCCGAGCTGTCAGCATCGGGCAATGCCAAGCCGTCGGCAAAATCATCAAATGGGTCATTTTCGTCGGGATGATCAAGTGGGGTCCTGTTGCGAGACCGCCTCTTTGTCATGGTTGAGCTCCATACGCCGGGGCTTGAGGATGCCTGCGTCGCAACCCGGCGCGGCCACGTGACAGGCAAAGGTTCGCCATTCGCCAAATCCGTGTGGATGGCGGTGTGCCTTCGGCCCAGTCAGAGTTAATTTGTCTGCCGCGCCGCACTTCAGTGATGGCGCGCTCAGAGCGAGTTGATCAGTGCGCGCCACGTAGGTCGAAATTCAGTTCGACCAATGCGTCTATAGCGCGGGCTATTGTTCGGAGCTACATGCTCATATGGGGGGATTGTAACCTGGGCCTTGAATTTCATCCATAGGATGATCATCTCAAAGGCTTGTTCTCAAGTCTCGCCGTGTTTAGGGATTGCAATCAAATAAATCGTACCGGTTGCTGTGCTATGCGCCTTTAGCTTGGCAGCGAATTGAGGGTGCTGGTAAAGGGCGTCGGCGATAGTCTCCGCAGAATACCGCCCTCCGTCTGACTTCGTGATGTTAAGCTCCGCCAAGCAGGCCATAACAAAATCGATATACGGGCCACGAGGCTCTGCCTTGGGGTCTCTTATGGCAGTGGCTTTTATGCCGAAGTGGCGCTCGTATATTTCTGCCAAAATGCCACCAAGCAGCCAAATAGCTAGACTGCCGTGATACGCTTGCTCGGTACTCCAGTAGCTGGCAGCCGTTTTCGCGTTGGCGGATAACTGAGTGATTACTGCAACAAGTGTCTGGTAGGATATAGTGCTGCTCTCGTCGTCCATCAGAGGGAACAAGAGCGCGTCACGAAGTAGCTTAATATCGCCAAGATGTTTCAGAAGCCCCTCACTCGCCTTCTTGATTGCCTTAACACGTCGGAGCTGAGAGGTTTTAAAAGCCTTCGACGACAAGCCGCGGAAACCCAACAAAAGATGTGGAATTTTATTGAGATCATTTTTGAGCGGAACGATATCAAAAGTACCTGCCAAGGAGAGCGGCTTACGTATTGGCTCCAAAATTCTATTGATGGAGTCATCATCGAGCCTAACCATACGGAACATGGTTTGGCCAACTTTGTAAGAACGCGCACTTTCGTTCGGTCCGGCCTTCACCTTAGCAACTCCTTGTTCCACATCAACCGACGTTTCCAGCGGCCAAAAGCGCAGAATCACGCTTTGGAGTATGGGGGAAAAATGCGGGGTGCCCATTGGAATATACAATACCGCGAGATGGGTGAATCAGGAAGGGTCTGCTATGGATGCCGAAATCTTGGGTCGCCCAAATATGATGTCGTGACATGCGGAGGCCGCCGACATCACAGTTCGAAGTCAAGCCTGACACGCCGCTTCGCCTTGGCGTGGCAGCCGCGCTTGCGTTCTCCGATGAGTGGATCCAGACGAACCGTTCAATCAGGAGTTCCTCGTCGACCGCTCGCATTGAGCGATGTGGTTGACCCATGTCCCGTCCTGCCATCATTATAGTCGGTGTGTGGCCTCGCCGGATGTGTGCAGAAATGGCCGCCGCCTATTGCGGCGAGACGACGGTCGAGGGATTCCGTAAGGCGGGTCGGCAGTGAATATCCGCTGCCGAGAATATCAGATGGGCGGCGCAGGCTATGGCTACGCGACGATTTGGACAAAACATTGCTGCCACCGGAGCTTGCCCCAGTACGCGACGTGGCCGAGGACTTGTGATGTTCACGCGTCCCCTCCCCCGTTACGTCATCTCTAAAATGCTCGCGAATGGAGCTACCGCGTTCTATTTCAATGTGCCGACGCTGTATCGCAAGCTTGGCTGCACCGTTCCAAACCAGCCATTAGGCACGGACTACGCCGTGGCGTGTGGCGATGACGGTACCGGCGGCCGAGCTGCTGCGCTCAACGCACTATTCGACGAGTGGGACGGCGCACGAAGAGGCCAACCGCTAAGCGGACCCTGCGCCCCGATTTGCGGGACCGTAGACTGGCTATTCGTGGAATACAAACGGAGCAAGGCTTATCTGGAAAAGGTCGCTCCACGTTCGAGGCCAGACTACGAGCGCACGATGCTCCTTATCTGCGATCTGAAGACTAAGAAAGGCGATCGGATCGGGGCTCGCGCCATCAAATCAATATCGCCAGGCGGTGCGGACAAGATTTATGAGCTTATCATAGCCGGACCGCGCGGGGAGCGATTACGCCAAGGCGAGAAAGCCGTCGCCCTATGCAGGCGTGCGTGGCGTGTCGTACACCGTCTCTATCCGAATGAATTTGATCGGCTGGTACCAAATCCCTGGGACGGCGTCACGCGAAAGCGACGGGCAAAAAAGACCAAGGCGGCCGTCAATCGAGAGCAGGTGTACGCATTTGCTTGGGGTTGCATTGATCTCGGCCAGCCAGAAGTGGCAGCGGCAGCCGTCATTTGTTTTGAATGGCTGCAGCGCCCGGAGAACGTCCTGGCGGGATATCTGCGCTGGACTGATTATCGCAGCAAAGAGTGGCCAAACGCGATCAAGATCGAGCATCACAAAACGGGAGCCGTGATCTGGCATCCACTCGAGGAAGAGACCAAGTCCGGTTTGGTGAAGTTCTACGAGGAGGCAGAGGCAGTGCTCAGGCATTTGCCTCGTCGCGGCGTATCGATGATCCTTCGGCAAGTCCAGCCCGATGCCACCAAACCGTACTCCTTCAGCGGAATGCAAAAGATAGTGCATACCATGCGTGACAAGCTTGGACTTCCTTCGACGTTCACTCTCGACGCCTGCCGACACGGTGGCATGACCGAGTTGGAGGAAGCCGAGTTGACCGACGGCCAAGGTCGGGCGTTGTCCGCGCACAAAAGCCAGCAGGCTTACGAAGGCTATGCCAAGCGCACAATGGAACGGGCGCTGTCGGCAACCCGCAAACGGCACGCACATCGCTTGGCGAACGTGGCGGGAACAAACATTCAGAATGAGCCGCAAAATCGCGTTCAGAATGCCGAGAATCGCAAAAATAAAGACGCGGCTAAATAGCTGTCAATAAACACGAATTGCTGGCTGGGGCGCCAGGATTCGAACCTGGGAATGGCGGAATCAAAATCCGCTGCCTTACCACTTGGCTACGCCCCAAAACGCCGCGCTCGTTGAGCCGCGCACGGTATAGCGGCGACATGCGGCACGATCAATGCGGTCCGGTTTGGGCATACGCCGATCAGGCCCATTTGGCCGCGTAGGTGACCGGTTCGCGACGCGCGGGCGCAGCCCGCGCTCCTCGCCGTGAGGATGCAGAGAGCCAAAGCTGCCAGGTCGAGGCACAGCGCCGAGCCCGGCAGCCTGCCCGGCTTGGTTGACCAAAACCGCCCCGAGGCTAGATTGGCTGGCGTTTGGAGAAAAATCGATGTCCTCGACCCGGCGGCGATGGCGGGCCGCGGTGAACCGGCAGCTTCGCCATCGACCGCGGAGCATCCCATGACTTACCGGGCACCGGTCGCCGACATCGCCTTCGCGCTCAAGCATGCGAGCGGATTCGCGCCGGCCTTGGCCGAAGGCCTCTATGGCGATCTCGCCGAGGACGTGGTGGATGCGGTGCTGGCCGAGGCGGGCCGCTTCGCGAGCGACGTGCTGGCGCCGCTCAACCCGATCGGCGATCGCCACGGCACGCCGTTGCAGGACGGTACCGTCACCACGCCGCCGGGCTGGCGGCTGGCCTATCGAGATTGGGCGGCCGGGGGCTGGAACGGGTTGGCGGCGCCGGCCCAGTGGGGCGGCCAGGACTTGCCGCAGGCCGTCAATGCGGCCTGCCTCGAAATGTGGAACGCGGCCAACATGGCCTTCGGCATCGGCCCGGTGCTGACCATGGCGGGCATCGAGGCGCTGGCGCACCACGGCAGCGACGCGCTCAAGCGCACCTATCTGCCCAAGCTCGTCTCCGGCGAATGGATGGGCACCATGCAGCTCACCGAGCCGCAGGCCGGCTCCGACGTCGGCGCCTTGCGCACCAAGGCCGAGCGCGCGGGCGACGGCACCTATCGGATCAGCGGGCAGAAGATCTTCATCACCTACGGGGAGCATGATTTCACCGACAACATCATCCACTTGGTGCTGGCGCGGCTGCCGGACGCGCCCGCCGGCACGCGCGGCCTCTCGCTGTTCCTGGTGCCCAAATTCGCGGTCAATCCGGATGGCTCGCTCGGCCCCCGCAACGACGCGCGCGCCCACTCGGTCGAGCACAAGCTCGGCATTCACGGCTCGCCCACCTGCACCATGGTCTATGGCGACAAGGGCGGCGCCACCGGCTTCCTGGTCGGCGAGGAGAACCGCGGCATGGCCTGCATGTTCACCATGATGAACCAGGCGCGCCTCGCGGTCGGGCTGCAGGGCGTGGGGATCGCCGAACGCGCCACCCAGCAGGCGCTCGCCTATGCGCGCGAACGCCGGCAGGGCCGCGCCGCGGGCACGCCGGCGGGTGGATCAAGCCCGATCATCGCCCATCCCGACGTCAAGCGCATGCTCATGACCATGCGGGCGCTGACCCGCGCGGCGCGCGCGATCTGCTACGCCACCGCGGTGGCGCTCGACCGCGCCCGGCTCGGCGCCGATCCGGCGACCCGGCAGGCCGCCGCACGAGCGGGCTTCGCTCCTCACCCCGGCCGCCAAGGCCTTCGCCACCGACATCGGCTGCGAAGTCGCCTCGCTCGGGATCCAGGTCCATGGCGGCATGGGCTATGTGGAGGAGACCGGCGCCGCCCAGCACTTCCGCGATGCCCGCATCGCGCCGATCTACGAAGGCACCAACGGCATCCAGGCGATCGACCTGGTGACCCGCAAGCTGCCGCTCGCCGGCGGCGCCACCATCAAGGCCTATCTGGGCGAGCTGCGCCGCATCCTCGCGACCGTCGATGCCGCCAACGATCCGGCCTTCGGCTGGACCGGCACCCGGCTGGGAGAAGCCGTCCACAGCCTGGAGCGGGCGACCCAATGGCTGCTGGCACGCCCGCAGCAGGACGAAGCCCTCGCCGGCGCCACGCCCTATCTGCGGCTGTTCGCCACCGCGGCCGGCGGCACGCTCTTGGCCGAGGAGGCGCTGGCGGCGACGCGGCTGCCGGCCGAGACGGGCGCGGATCCGGCTGCGCGGATCGCCATCGCCCGGTTCTTTGCCGAGCATATCGCGGTCCAGGCGCGCGGCCTCGAGCGCGCCGTGATCGAAGGTGCCGACAGCGTCACCGGGGCCGATGCGGCGCTCGCTTGATCTTGTCCCGGGCTTGGCCTGGGACCATTCCAATGTCGGCATCGTAGGGCGCAATCGCTTTATTGCGCCATCGGCGTCGCCGACGGCGCACCTCGCCGAGCGGCGCAATAAAGCGATTGCGCCCTACTCCGGGGCACGCTCCCGTGCAATGCCGCCGCGCGCCCCCTTTCCGCATCGCGCGCAAACCAATAAGTGTGTTCCATGTCCACCCTCTACGTCACCCATCCGGCTTGCCTGGATCACCTGACGCCGGCCGGCCATCCGGAGCGGCCCGATCGCTTGCGCGCCATCGAGCAGGTGCTCGAGCAGGAGCAATTCCGAGAGCTGGCCCGGATGCAGGCGCCGGCCGCCTCATTCGAGACCGTCGCGCTCTGCCACCCGCTCGATTATGTCAAAGAGATCGAGGCCGCCGTGCCGCAGCAGGGATTGGTGCGGCTCGATGCCGACACCACCATGTCGCCCGGCAGCTTGGAGGCGGCGCTGCGCGGCGCCGGCGGCGCCACGCTGGCGATCGACGAGGTGATCGGCAAACGGGCCCCCAATGCGTTCGTGGCGGTGCGCCCGCCCGGGCACCATGCCGAGACCACGCGGCCGATGGGCTTCTGTCTGTTCAACAATGCGGCCATCGCGGCGCGCCACGCGCAGAAGCGGCACGGCCTGGAGCGGGTCGCGATCGTCGATTTCGACGTGCATCACGGCAACGGCTCGCAGGAGATCTTCTGGTCCGATCCGAGCGTGATGTACTGCTCGACCCACGAGATGCCGCTCTATCCGGGCACCGGGGCGACAAACGAGCGCGGCAAGCACAATCAGATCGTCAATGCGCCCTTGCGCGCCGGCGACGGCGGCAAGGAGTTCCGCACCGCGTTCGAGCAATCCATCCTGCCGCGGCTGCGGGACTTCCGGCCCGACCTGATCGTGATATCGGCGGGCTTCGATGCGCATATGCGCGACCCGCTCGCCAACCTCAACCTCGTCGAGGCGGATTTCGGCTGGGTAACCCGGGCGATCATGGCGGTTGCCGAGGAGAGCGCGCAGGGCCGCGTCGTCTCCGTGCTCGAAGGCGGCTACGACCTTCAGGGGCTGGCGCAGTCGGTGGCCGCCCATGTCACGGCGCTGATGGGTGGCTAGGACGCGTAGACGGACAACTGGAGAGCGGTGATTCACGGCGCGACTTGCAGGCGCCGCAACCGGGACCGAACATGGCCGAGAAGAACAATTCCGACGTCACGCAGCTGTCCTTCGAGCGCGCGATCGAGGAGCTCGAGACGATCGTCAAGCGGCTCGAGGAAGGCAAGGTTCCGCTTGAGGAATTGGTCGCCATCTATGAACGCGGCGAGCTGCTCAAGCGCCGCTGCGAGGAGCTGCTGCGCCAAGCGGAGGCGCGGGTGGAGAAGATCACGCTCGACGCCGCCGGCAAGCCGACCGGCACCGAGCCCCTTGACGTCGAGTAGCTCTTCCCTTGATTCTCACCGCTTGCGGGGAGGAACGGAAGGGAACCGGGGGCAAGCCACACCGGAGCATCACGATGAGCTTTTCTCCTGTCCCGGATCCGGCACCCGGCGATGCGGCGGCCGGCGATGCCATCGATCTCGTGATCGTGCCTCGCAGCGTCGACCTCGGCGGCTTCGCGGTGCGCCGCGCGTTGCCCCATGTCAAACGCCGCATGGTCGGGCCCTTCATCTTCTTCGACCATTTCGGGCCGGTCGAGTTCCGCTCCGGCCAAGGTATCGACGTGCGGCCGCATCCCCATATCGGGCTCGCCACCGTGACGTTCCTGTTCGACGGCGAGATCGTGCATCGCGACAGCCTGGGCAGCGCCGCGCCCATTCATCCCGGCGACGTCAACCTGATGACGGCCGGACGCGGCATCGTCCACTCCGAGCGCACCGCGCCCGATCACCGCGCCGGCGGCGAACGCCTGCATGGTCTCCAGCTTTGGCTGGCCATGCCGGCCGGGGACGAAGAGATCGCGCCGACCTTCGCGCATCACGACCAGGCGGACCTTCCGATCGTGGCAGGCGACGGCAAGATCGTTCGGATCGTCATCGGCAGCCTCTATGGCAAGCGCTCGCCAGTGCCGACGCTCACCGACACCATCTTGGCCGACGCCGCGCTCTCGCCGGGCGCGGTGCTGCCGGTCGACGCGCAGACGCAGGAGCGCGCCCTTTACGTGGTCGCAGGCGAGATCGACATCGCGGGCGACCGGTTCGCGGCCGGCCGGTTGCTGGTATTGCGGCCAGGCGATCCGATGACGGTGACGGCGGCGAGCGAGGCGCGCGTCATCCTGGTGGGCGGCGCCGCCATGGACGGGCCGCGCCATATCTGGTGGAACTTCGTATCCTCGCGCAAGGAGCGCATCGAGCAGGCCAAGGCCGACTGGAAGCTCGGCCGCTTCGATAGCGTGCCGGGCGACGAAGCGGAGTTCATTCCGTTGCCGGAATAGCGAATAGCGAGTAGCGAATAGTGAATAGTGAGTAGCGAATAGGAAAAAAGGGGCCGCAGCGTCCTTCCCTATTCCCTACTCACTACTCACTACTCACTACTCACCCCCTCAATCCGCTCCCTGGATCCGCCGCATCCCCGTCTGCAGCTCGTTGAGCTTGCGCTGCAGGGCGGCGACGTCATGCTCGAGCTTGTGAATGCGCGCCGGCCAATCGGCCGCCGGCGCGCCCGGCACCAGCGCCGGCGCGCTCTCATCACCCTCGAAGCCAACCCCAATCTCGTCGGAGTTGCGCCATTCCACCTTGGCCCGATAGCTCTCCTCCTTGGCGGGGATGTAGAGCTCCACCACGTCAGGCGTGACGATCGTGCCGGAGAACTTGAGCCTGGCGCCATGCTCGGAAATATCGCGGATCAGGCAATCGACGCTGGTTCGCCGATTGTTGTAAAAGATGCGGCCCTGCAGGAAGGACTTTTGGCGCGAACGTGACCGACGTTCCGTCATTGCGGCCTCCATCCGTTCGATCGAGCCCCAAGCTGATCCGAGAGCCGAATTCGCAACCGTCAGAATCTAGCCGCTTTCCCTTACCTTATCGTTCACGGCCGCTTAGCTGTTCATTTATCGTCGGGCGGCGCCCATGCCGCGCCGCATGATTCAGGCCCCGTAAACCATGACCAAACGCGTGCGCGCTGATCGGCTGCTGGTCGAGCGGGGCCTGTTCGAAAGCCGCGCCAAGGCGCAGGCCGCGATCGAGGCCGGCTTGGTGGTGGCCGACGAGATGCCGGTCGGCAAGGCTTCCCTGGAGCTCGCGGCCGATGCCGTCCTGCGCGCCGCGCCCGCGCATCCCTTCGTGTCGCGCGGCGGCGTGAAGCTCGCGGCGGCGCTCGACCATTTCGGCCTCGATCCGGCCGGCCGGATCTGCCTCGATGTCGGAGCCTCGACCGGCGGATTCACGCAAGTGCTGCTGGCGCGCGGCGCGAAGGGGGTCTACGCCGTCGATGTCGGGCGGGACCAATTGCATCGCAAGCTGCGCGCCCGCAGCGAGGTGGTGGTGCTCGAAGGCACCGACATCCGCGGGCTTCCGCCAAGCCGGCTGGCGCCGCCGCCGACTTTCGTGACCGTCGACGTGAGCTTCATCTCGCTCAAGCTGGTTCTGCCCGCGGCTCTGGCGCTGGCGCAGCCGCCCGCACTGCTGGTCGCCCTCATCAAGCCGCAGTTCGAAGCCGGCCGCATCCATGTCAAGAAAGGCGTCGTGCGCGACGCAAGTATCCATGCCGCCGTCGTCGACGAGCTGACGCGTAGCGTCGCGGCGCTCGGCTGGAGCGTGCTCGGCATCATCGATTCCCCGATCCTCGGCGGCGACGGCAATCGCGAATTCCTGCTCGGGGCCAAGCATGATTGAACGGCTCGACATCGCCCGCATCGGCCGGCGCGGCGACGGCATCGCGGACACGCCGGCGGGCCCGCTCTATGTGCCCTACACGCTGCCGGGCGAAACCGCCGAGGTCGACGAATGGCCGGGCCAGCCCGACCGCCGCCATCTCCTCAAGATCGAGGCCGCGAGCCCGCAGCGCATCGCTCCCATCTGCCCCCATTTCGGAACCTGCGGGGGTTGCGCCCTGCAGCATTGGGCGGCGGCCCCATACCGCGATTGGAAGCGCAACCTCGTGGTCGAAGCGCTCGCCCAAACCGGGTTCGCGGCCGCTGGCGATCTCATCGATCCGCTCGTCGATGCCCATGGCGAAGGCCGCCGCCGCGCCGTCTTCCATGCCTGGCGACGCCCCCACGGTGTGCTCGAGGTCGGGTTTGCGGCACTGCGCGCGCATCATGTGGTGGCCATCGATCATTGCCCGGTACTGGCGCCCTCGCTTGCGGGCGCGATCGAAGCCTCCTGGGCCATCGCCGAAGCGCTCGCGAGCGAGCGCAAGCCGCTCGACATTCAGGTGACGGCGACGCAGGCCGGCCTCGACGTCGACGTGCGCGGATCGGGGCCGCTGACCTCTGCCCGCATGACCGAGCTGGCGCTAATCGCCGAAACGCACCGGCTGGCGAGGTTGACCCGGCACGGCGAGACCGTATCGCAGCGGGCGCTGCCGACAGTGACCATGGGCCGCGCCCGGGTCGTGCTGCCGCCCGGCGCCTTCCTGCAGGCCACCGCCGCCGGCGAGGCCGCTTTGGCGGAACGGGTCCTCCAACATTGCGAGGCGGCAAGCGCCGTCGCCGATCTGTTCGCGGGCGTGGGACCGTTCGCGCTGCGGCTGGCGGAACGCGCCAAGGTCATGGCCGCCGACAATGACGAAGAAGCCGTTGCGGCGTTGCGAGAGGCGGCCAAGACGCCGCGCCTCAAGCCGATCACGGCGGAACGGCGCGACCTGTTTGCACGGCCCTATCTCGCCAAGGAGCTCGCGCGCTTGGATGCCGTGGTGTTCGATCCGCCGCGCCAGGGCGCGCAGATGCAGGCGCGCGAGCTCGCCGCGAGCGCAGTGCCGATCGTGGTCGCGGTCTCGTGCAATCCGCAGACATTCGCGCGCGACGCCAGGATCCTCGTCGACGGCGGCTATCGCCTGACGCGCGTGACGCCGGTCGATCAGTTCCTCTATTCGGCCCATGTGGAGCTGGTGGCGCGGCTCGAGAAGTAGGATGGTTCGAGCTCACAAATCCTGATGCCGCTGGAAGCTCGCGTCCAACACCCTAAGCGTGCGAGCTGTTTTGCGGCATTCCGTAGACGCGCGTCGCGATGTACATCGCCAGCATGCCGAGCATGAAGCCGCCGAAGACCTGCAAAATCGGATGGCCGTGCCCGCTGCCGTAGTGGAGATAGCCGATCGAGAAGAGCACTATCGACGCGACCAGGATACCGATCACGTACGCGCCGTTTTGCGGCTCTCCGTAGAGACGGGTCGCGATGTACATGAACAGCATCCCGGGCAGAAAACCCGCGAAGGCGTGCACAGCCGGATAGCCGGGCGTGCTGCCGTAGCGGAAATATCCGATCACGAAGAGCAACATCCAGGCGACCAGGACAGCGATCACGTATCTGCCAAGCCGTGACGCGAAAAATTGCGGAATGAGGCTCATCGACAGGTCCTTTCCTATAAGCAGCCAGAGCGCCGCTTTCGACGCCGCCGTGTCTTCGAGGTCGGCGAAGTTTTGCAGCATCTCCGCGCGATGCCGCTGCAGGAATGCCGGCGGATAAAATTCCAGCAGCCGCGCGTAGAGGCGCAACGAGCGGGACTCCTTCTGTTGCGCGGGGCGCGTCATGAAGCGCTCCCGAGCTGGCGGCGCGCGACGACCGCCACGCGGGACAGCCGGTCCGCTTCGGCGCGCAACGTGGTTTGGCCAAGCGCCGTGAGCCGATAATAAATGCGACGTGGATCTTGCGTGTTGCCATTGGCAACCAGGCCTGCCTCGATCATGCGGTCGAGCGAGCCGTACAGAGTTCCCGGCCCCATCTTCACCGCATCTCCCGAATCCGCCTTGACCTGCTGCATGATGTCGTAGCCGTGCCGCTCCTTGCCGAACAAGGCGAGCAGGATGTGGAAGACGGCGGGTGTCAGCGGCGGCGACGGTTCCGACTTGCTCATGCCGGCATGATATATCCGTAACGGATATAGTCAACAGCAATTACGAGCTTGCACGTCTACCCTTCGAGCGGCTCCGTCGACAGAATCTCGATGCCGAAGCCGCCGAGGCCGACATAGTTCCATTTGCTGCCCGCCAGCAGACGGATCGAGGAAATGCCGAGGTCCTTGAGAATTTGGGCGCCGAGGCCGATCTCGCGCCATTGGCGGGTGCGTGCCGCCTCCGAGGCAGTCCCGCCCGGCTGCGGGATGGCGCTCGCCGGCACGCCCGCGGCTCCGTCACGCAGGAACACCAGCACGCCGCGCCCTTCGGCCTTGAAACGGGCGAGCGCCGCGTGGATCGGCTTGGCGCCCCCGAACACCTCGCTGATGACGTCGGCCCGGTGCAGGCGCGCCAGCATATTCTTGCCGTCGCCAACCCGGCCATACACGAAGGCCATGTGATGAACCTGATCGAACGGCGTGACATAGGAATAGCCGGAGAGCTTGCCGATCTCGCTCTCGAACTCGAACTCGCCCACCCGCTTGACCAGCTTGTCGCGTGCCTGCCGAAAGGCGATGAGATCGGCGATCGAGACGCATTGCAGGCCGTGGCGGGCGGCAAATCCGGTCACGCCGGCCCCGCGCATCACGGTGCCGTCGTCATTCATGAGCTCGGCCAGGACGCCGACCGGCGGCAGCCCGGCCAGGCGGCAGAGGTCGACGCAGGCCTCGGTGTGGCCGGAGCGCATGAGCACGCCGCCTTCCTTGGCGACCAGCGGGAAAACGTGCCCCGGCCGCACGAAATCGGCGGCGCCGTTGTTGCCGTTGGCGAGCGCGCGCACCGTATTGCTGCGCTCCTCGGCCGAGATGCCCGTGGTCAGGCCATGACGCACGTCGACCGAGACCGTGAACGCGGTCCCGAGCGGCGCGTCGTTGAGCGCCACCATGGGATCGAGATGCAGGCGCTTGGCCTCCTCCGGGGCCAGCGGCGCGCACACGATGCCCGAAGTGTTGCGGATGATGAAAGCCATCTTCTCGGGCGTGCACAGCGCGGCCGCCACGAACAGATCGCCTTCGTTCTCGCGATCGTCATCGTCGGCGACCACCACGATCTCGCCCTTGGCGAAGGCCGCCACCGCCGCTTCCACGCGCCCGCGAACGTCGTTGAGGTCTGACATGATTTTTGCGACCGCTCTCAATCGCGCTTAACGGGCGTGAAAGGCCATTGCGGGGGCTCGCCGACCTGCCCACGCTGGCGCAGATAATGATCCGCGACCACGCATGCTACCATGGCCTCGCCGATCGGCACCGCGCGAATGCCGACGCAGGGATCGTGGCGACCCTTGGTGCTGATCTCGCTCTCGCGCCCGAAGCGATCGACGGTGCGCCGCGGCGTCAGGATCGAGGAGGTCGGCTTGACGGCGAACCGCGCCACGATCGGCTGGCCGGTCGAGATCCCGCCCAGGATGCCGCCGGCATTGTTGCTCAGGAACACCGGCCGGCCGTCGGGGCCGATGCGGATCTCATCGGCGTTGTCCTCGCCGGAGAGCGCCGCGGCACCAAAGCCGGCGCCGATCTCGACGCCCTTGACCGCATTGATCCCCATGAGGGCGGCGGCCAGATCGCCGTCGAGCTTGCCGTAGACCGGCGCGCCGAGACCGGGCGGCACGCCCTCCGCCACCACCTCGACGACGGCACCGACCGAGGAGCCGGACTTGCGCACGCCGTCGAGATAATCGGCGTAGAACACCGCCCGCTTCGCGTCCGGGCAGAAGAACGGATTGCGGTCGACCTCGTCCCAATCCCAGTTGGCGCGCTCGATCTTGTGCTCGCCCATCTGCACCAGCGCGGCGCGCACCCGCATGGCCGGAACGATCTTGCGGGCGATGGCGCCGGCGGCGACCCGCATGGCGGTCTCGCGCGCCGACTGGCGCCCGCCGCCCCGATAATCGCGCAGCCCGTATTTGACGTCATAGGTGTAGTCAGCGTGACCCGGGCGGTACTTGTCCTTGAGGTCGGAATAGTCCTTCGAGCGCTGATCGACATTCTCGATCAGGAGGCCGATCGGCGTCCCGGTCGTGACTTGCATCCCGGTCAGCTCGTCGGCGAACACGCCGGAAAGGATCCTGACCTCATCCGGCTCCTGGCGCTGGGTGGTGAAGCGCGATTGGCCCGGCCGCCGCTTGTCGAGATAGGGCTGGATATCGGCCTCGGTTAGCGGGATGCGCGGCGGGCAGCCATCGACCACGCAGCCGATCGCCGGCCCGTGGCTCTCGCCAAAGGTGGTGACGCGGAAAAGGTGGCCGAAAGTATTGAACGACATGGAGTTCTGACCCGTGCGGTGTGGTAGCCCGCGTGCCGCCCGGGGTCAAATGGCGGGGCTAGCCTGGGCGCCAGGCGAGCGGATGATGGTCACTAGACAACAGCCCGCATCGCATCGTCGAGCGCGCGTGGCGGAGCGTCGACCAGAGCCAACAGGACATTCGTATCAAGCAGAATTCGCATCGTTCAGGCGAGCGGCCGCAGCAGGAAATCCTCGGGCAAGGGCGCGTCGAAATCGTCCGCAACGCGGGTCACAATCGCGCGAATTGCGTGCCGTCGCTTGAATGTCGCAATCGCTTCCAACCGGAGCCCGGCCTTCCGCCGATGCGGGACCAATTCGAAGATCGGCTTGCCATTGCGGGTCACCACAAAGGTCTCACCCTTTTTCGACGCGGCGCGCCAACGCCGTCAGCTGGTCCTTTGCCTCTGTGATCGATACCGTGGGCATCGGAGAAACATAGCTACTGGTCGCCACCCTGACAAACGGGCAGTGCTCCCCGTAGGCGAAGCTTCCCTGGAAACCGCCAGCGCGTCGCCGTCACGCGTAGCGGCTGAGGCTCCCCGGCGCGAGCACATAGACCACGCCTTGATCGATCGAGTGGTGCACCGCCTCATCGCGCGGCGCGATGCCGAGCAGCGCGACCAGCGCCCGTCCGGTCCCGCCATGGGCGCAGACGACCGTGTCGCGCGCGAGGCTCGCGTACCAGGCTCCGACCCGCAGCGCCACCTGCCGGTAGTTCTCGCCGCCCGGCGGAAGGAACTCCCACTTGTCGGCTTCGCGCTTGGCGACGACGTCCGGGTCCCGCTCCATCACCTCGGCGTAAGTCAGCCCCTCCCAGTCGCCGAACGATATCTCGGTCAGCCGCGGCTCGATCTCATAGCCGGCCGGGACAATGCCGAGGGTGGCCCGCATGATCTCCATGGTTTCGCGCGCGCGCGAAAGCGGGCTCGACACGTAACCGAAGCTTGCGGCCGAGGATCCCTCGCGCGCCAGCAGATCGCCAAGAATTTGGCCGCAGAGAACCGCCTGTTCGCGGCCCGTTTGATTGAGCGGGACGTCGTGATGGCCCTGCAGGCGGCCGGCAACGTTCCAGTCGGTCAGGCCGTGGCGGACGTAATAGAGGCGCATGGAAGCAAGGACATCTCGGATGGAAAACCGGTCTACCTCGTAGGGCGCAATCGCTTTATTGCGCCGCTCGCCGCCGCCGGGTCGGAGCGCTCGGCGAGGCTCAGGGCGCAATAAAGCGATTGCGCCCTACGATGACACGCCCTCATTCCTTGACGGCGCTGATGTCGGGGGCGTCGGGATGCTTCATGCCCACGATGTGATAGCCGGCGTCGACGTGATGAACCTCGCCGGTGACGCCGCGCGACAGGTCGGAGAGCAGATACATGGCGGTATCGCCGATCTCCTCGATGCTGACATTGCGCCGCAAGGGCGAGTTGTATTCATTCCAGCGCAGGATGTAGCGGAAGTCGCCGATGCCCGCGGCGGCGAGGGTCTTGATCGGCCCCGCCGAGATCGCATTGACGCGGATCTGCTGTTGCCCGAGATCGGCCGCCAGATAACGCACCGAGGCTTCGAGCGCCGCCTTGGCGACCCCCATCACGTTATAGTGCGGCATCCACTTCTCGGCGCCGTAATAGGTGAGCGTCAGCAGCGAGCCGCCCGCCGGCATCAGCTTCTCGGCGCGCTGCGCGATCGCGGTGAACGAGTAGCAGCTGATCAGCATCGTACGGGAGAAATTGTCGGCGGTGGTGTCGACATAGCGCCCGTCGAGCTGGCTCCGGTCGGAGAAGGCGATCGCGTGCACCAGGAAGTCGAGGCTGCCCCACTTCTCCTTGATGGCCGCGAATGCCGCATCCAGCGTGGCGGGGTCGGTCACGTCGCAATGGCCGACCACGAGCCCGCCCACCTCGCTCGCCAGCGGCTCGACCCGCTTCTTCAACGCATCGCCCTGATAGGTGAAGGCGATCTCGGCGCCGTGCGCGCGGCAAGCCTTGGCAATGCCCCACGCGATCGAGCGGTTGTTGGCGACCCCCATGATCAGCCCGCGCTTGCCGCGCATAAGGCCCGAGGCTTCCGGCATGCTGTCCTCGCTCTGCCGGCCGCTTCCGGCCTTCTCCTAATGACATAGGGTCAGGAGACCTTCAAGCAGCGCCGGCGGCCCGGCGAACACAAGAGCAAATCACGCCATGCCCTTGCGCGGATCATAGGATTTGGTCTCGCGCCACTTGCGCATCAATTCCTCAAGGTCATGGTCATGACCCTCCGGCAGCACGATGCGAACGCTGGCCAGCAGATCGCCCTTGCGTTCCTTGCCCGGAAAGCCCTTGCCCTTGAGGCGGAAGGTGCGGCCCGAATTGGTCCCGGCCGGGATGGCCAGTTCGACCGTGCCATCGAGAGTGGGCACCCGTACCTTGGCTCCGAGCACAGCCTCGTACAGCGTGACCGGCAGATCGAGCCGCAGATCCACGCCCTCGCGCTGGAACAGCGGGTGCGGCGTCACCGAGACCGTGATCAGGAGATCCCCGGCGCGGCCGCCGGCGCCAGCCAGCCCCTGTCCTTTCAGCCGGATCTGCTGGCCCTCGTCGAGACCGGCGGGGATCTTGACCTCGACCTCCTTGCCGGTCGGCAGCTGGACCCGTTTCTTCACGCCCTTGGCAGCCTCGGGAAGTGTGATGGACAGGGCAGCGGAGATGTCGCGGCCGGGCGCAGCACCGAAATCCTCCGGCTCGAAATGGACGTTGCCGCGGGCGCGGGCGCCGGCGCCGCGAGCGCCGAACACATCCTTGAGAATATCCTCGAAGCCGCCAAAACCGCTCGCGCCGGCTCGGCCGCCTCCTGGCTGGACGCCCTCCGGACCGAAGTTGAAGGTCTCAAAGCCGCCCTGTTGACCGAAACCGGCCCCGCCGCCCGGCTGTCGGCTGAAGCCTTCGAAGCCTTGGAAGCGCGGCTTGCCCTCGGCATCGATCTCGCCGTTATCGAACGCCTTGCGCTTGTCCTTGTCGCCGACGATCTCGTAAGCGGCGTTGAGCTCGGCAAAGCTGGAGGCGGCCTTGGGGTCATGCTTGTTGGCGTCCGGATGCAGCTTCTTCGCAAGCTTCCGGAACGCGCTCTTGATATCCGCGGCGCTGGCGCTCCGCGTCACCCCAAGCACCTCATAGGGGTCGCGCATCGTCAGGACCTCCGCAATCTCGTCGTCTCATATCGGGTATTCACTCCCGCCCATGCGCCACAATGTGGGGGGAGCGGGCCTCAAAGGCAACGCGCAACAGCCGGAAATCCAAAGCGTTTCCCTGTCTCGGCCGATCGGATGGCCACCACGGCCAAGCGGGCGGCCACAAGGGCCGCCCCTACAAACAGGCCCTCGAGGGGCGCACACTTCCGGGGCCCGCAACCGGCAACGGCCGCTACAGCCCCGCCAATTCCGGCATCACGTGGCGCGCAAACAGCGCGATCGACCCCATCGCTTCGTGCAGCGACAGGTCGCCGAAAACGAACTGGCCGACCAGATAATTGCTGCCGGTGAGCGCAATCTGCTTGCCCAGCGCGGCCGCAACGGTCGCGGGCGCACCCGCAACGCCTTGACCCACATCGGCGAGTTCATCGAAGGTCGGCGGGCGCGGATGGGCGTTGATCCGGTTATGCCTGCGGCGCAGATGCGTGAAGCTCGCATGCCATCTCGGATAGGCGCGCCGCGCGATGGCGAGCGCGGCCGCGTCGGTTTCGGCGACCACGATGAATCGCCCGAGCCCCATGAGCGGCAGCGGCGCGGCGCCGCGCTCCTCGCGCCAAGCCGCCCGGAAGCTCTTGAACGCGGTCAAGGTTTCGCCCGGCGGATCGAGGCTCACCACCTGCAGGCCCTTGCGCGCCGCCAGCGCAGCGCTGTCGGGCGCGTGGACGCCGTACCAGATCGGCGGATGCGGCTTCTGGAACGGCTCAAGCTCCATCGGCACGTCTTCGACCCGGAAGAACTCGCCCCGGAAGGTCAAGCTTGACTGCGTCAAGCCCTTGACGATGAGCTCCAGCGCCTCGGCATAGATTTTCTGCGACTGGTCCGGGTCCTGCCCGTAATAGATCAGCTCGCTCGGCGACGAGCCGCGGCCGAAGCCGATCTCCAGCCGCCCGCCGCTCATCTGGTCGAGCATGCAGATTTCCTCGATCAGGCGCAGCGGATGATAGAGCGGCAGCGCATAGACCAGCGGGCCGAAGCGCAGCCGCCGCGTGCGTTGCGCGACCGCGGCCAGAAACACGCTCGGGCTCGGCGCCATGCCGAGCGGCGTCGCGTGGTGCTCGGCGACGTGATAGGCATAAAAGCCGAGCTGGTCATAGGCTTCGATGATCTGCAGCCGCGCCCGATAGTAGTCGCCGAGCGCCTGGTCGTCGCGGTCGAGGTGATCGAAGACGCCGAACTCCATCCACGGTCACTCGTCGGTGACGTCGATCCAGACGCCGCCCGGATCCGCCATCTGGAACTTGCCGCCGGCCTGCGCCGCGAGGAACGCCCTGCGGGCGTCGGCCTCCTTGCTGCCGCCCAGGCGCATCGGCGCCACATAGGGATTCATCCCCGACGTCACCTCGACGTGCTGCTTGAACGCCTCGATGCTCTCCACCTTGAAACCGATATGATCGGGGCCGGGCCGCTTGATCGACATGTTCTCGAAGATCGGTATCGACCAGGGCAGGATCGAGAGCGTCACCCGTCCGTCGGTCAGGTGATAGCCGCCTGCCGCCGGGCTCGCGCTCTTGTTGCTCGGCTTGAGCTCGAACACGAACTGATAGAAATCCGCGCACTTCTCCGCGTTCATGGTCCTGATGGCGAACTTGTTGAGGTAGCGATCCTGGCTGCGCCCTTCCGCCGCCTGCTCCGCATAGACGCCCACGAGCTTGTCGCCTTCGTCCTTGCGGGCGAGATCGAAGATGTTGCCGTCGGGATCATGGCCACTGTAGTTGGCGAACGGCCGCGTCGAGGGGCGCTTGACGATATTGGCCTGGGGAAACTTCACCCGCGCGCGCTCGATCACCGTATCGATGTCGTCCACCACCACGCCGAAGTGATCGAGCCCGCCGACATAGCCGTCGCGCAACGGATTGATGTTCAATCCGACATAGCCGTCGCCCACGGTCACGGCGTTCAGCGGCCGGCTGACCTTGCCGGAGCGCTTGAGGCCGAAAAAGGCCTCGTAGAAGTTCGCCAGCATCGGATAGATCGGGCTGACCATGGCCATGTGGTTGATCTTGGCAAACATCGCTCCCTCCTCCAGGGGCTGGCGGCGGCATCCAGCACAAGGATTACATGGCTGGCGCCTTCCGGCCAGAGCCGTAGCTGCATTGCAGAAAAGCGGAACCCCCGCCCTGCCCTCCCGCTTGCGAGGGAGGATCGGTCGGGGGTTTGAAGGACGCTCTCTTTCGATGTCTCGACGAGGATCGCTTCGTCAAAACCTTGCGGCAAGCGCGGCTTGCCGCAAAACGCTCCGCCTCAAGGCTGGCGCGAAGCCGCATAGGCCGCGAGCGCGATGATGTCGTCGTTATCGAGCTTGGCGACCACCTGTTGCATCAGCGTGACCCAGGCGCCGGTGCGGCTGCCTTTCTTGATGTCCATGAGCTGGCGCGTGAGGTACATCGGATCGCGGCTTGCGAGCGCGGGCACCTCGCCCAGGCCCTTGAGGCCTTCGCCGTGGCAGATGGCGCAAGCTACGGTCTTGCCGTTGCCGCCGCTGGTGGCCAGTTGCTCGCCCTTGGCGATGCTGCCGGGCGGCACATAGGCCACGAACCCGCTGTGCGGGTCGCGGGCCTTGGCCAGCTCCTCATCTTGCGGCACCACGATGATGCGACTGCCGATCGGCTCCTTCTCGTCGCCGGGGGAAACGAAGCGCATCGCACCCTCGCCGACATAGCTTTTTGGAACCTCGGCGGCCTCGACTACCTTCATGTAGCCGGTGCTCGGCTTGCGGGCGGCGAAATAATCCGCCGCCTCGCGCATCTCGTCAGGCGTCATTGCCTTGGCAATCGTCGCCATGACGGGGCTGCGGTTGTTCTTGCGGCGGGCATTGGCGAAGTCGCGCAGCGTGCGCTGGATGTAGGCGGCGTTCAACCCCGCGAGGTTGGCGGATTCGGGGTGGCCGTCACCGGTGGTGAGATGGCAGAGCGAGCAGGCGCGCACATCGGGCTTCTTCCCGGTGGCAACGACGGCGGGCATTGGAGCGTGGTCATCCGGGAACCAGTCTGGCGGGCCGAACGCGTCGTTCGCCGAGACTTCGTTATATTGCTTGTCGCTGCCCGGAACCTTGAGGATCTTGCTCGCGTCCCGCGCCGGTCCTCCCGGAGGGTTTCCCGGATAGGCCCAGTCCGGACCAGCATTCTGCGCGATCGCAATCGTCGGCAGACAAGCGAACGCCAAAAGCCAGATCAGTTTTTTCATCATCGCCTCCCACAACCTTTCTCGATTAAGACATCGAAGACCGGCGACAATATTGCCCTTCAAAGCGCGGTACAAGCCCGTCCGGCGGGTCATGGGAACGAAAGCCTGTCCGCCGTGTCGCAGCCCTTGTGCCGGCTTACTTGACGTTCGCAGGCCGGCCCGGCTAGCTCATCATCACGTCCATCGCCTTTCGGCCTCGGCTCGACGCCGTCGGAGCAAATTCATGCGCGTTCCTCGATCTGCCGCAGACGTCTTGGTGCGGGCGCTGTCGTTGGCGCTGGCCGCAGTCTTGATGGCTCCGCTGGCGGCGCGCGCGCAAGCCGACTTCTACCGAGGCAAGACCATCGATCTCGTCATCAGCACCGGCGTCGGCGGCGGTCTTGATGCGAATGCCCGGGTGGTGGCGCGGCATCTGGCCGACCACATTCCCGGCAATCCGACCATCGTGCCGCGCAACATGCCGGGCGCCGGCCACATCCGGGCGGCCAATTTCGTCTTCAGCCAAGCCCCCAAGGACGGCACCGTCATCGCGACCTTCATTCCGGTCTTCGTGATGGCGCAGGTCCTGGACCGCAGCAAAGGCATCCAATTCGACCCCGCCAATTTCAACTGGCTGGCCTCGACCTCGTCGAGCAACTCCACGGTCTATACCTGGCATACGTCGAGCGTGAAGTCGGTCGCGGACGCGACCAAGCGCGACGTGCTGATGGGAGGAACCGGCGCGGGCTCCTACACCCTCATCTATCCGACCGTCATGAACAGCGTGCTCGGCACCCGGTTCAAGCTCGTCACCGGCTACCAGAGCACCGCCGAAGTCGGCCTGGCGATGGAACGCGGCGAGGTCGAGGGGCGGGCGGGAAACAATTTCAACAGCCTGAAGGCCGAGAACGCCGAATGGCTCACGAGCGGAAAGATCACGCTCATTACCCAGGTCGGCCTCGAGCGCGACCCGGAATTTCCGGACCTGCCGCTGCTGACCGACTTGGCCAAATCGGACGAGGATCGCCAGGTCTTGAAGCTGTTCTCGACCGACGTGGTGATCGGCCGTCCGTTCGTGACCTCGCCGGGGGTCCCGGCGGCGCGCGTGGCGCTGCTGCGCAAGGCCTTCGACGACATGATGACGGACCCGGCCTATCTGGAGGATTCGCGAAAAGCGGGGCTCGACGTGACGCCGGTTCCGGGTGCAAGGATCCAGGCCGTGGTCGGCGACCTGGTGCACACTCCCGCCGACATCGTCGCCAAGGCGAAGCTCGCGATGGAGCCGGGCAACACCCTCGAGAGACCGAAATGAAGAAACTGCAGCTGTCGATCGCCACCGAGGACTACGACCACTTCCGCGATTTTCGCGAGGGCGCCGTGCAGGCGGAGGGCATCGAGAACATCTGGCTGATGCCGGAACTGCACGAGATTTTCGCGCGCTTCACCTTCAATCGCGAATGGGACGTGAGCGAGCTGTCGTTCGCGAAATTCACCGCCCAGGTGACGCGCCAAGACCCCGACATCATCGCGCTGCCGGTGGTGGCCTCGCGCCACTTTCGGTTTTCCGCCTTCTATGTCAACCGCAACAGCAAGATCAATTCGCCGGCCGACCTCAAGGGCAAGAAGGTCGGCTCGCCCGAATGGGCCCACACCGCCGCGGTCTACATGCGCGGCTGGCTGCAGGACGAGGCCGGCGTCAAGCTGCAGGACATCCACTGGTACCAGGCTGGCACCAACGAGCCGGGGCGGACCGAGAAGGTCGAGCTGAGCCTGCCCAAGGGCGTCAAGCTCACCCGCGTCGACGACAAATCCTTGAGCAATATGCTGGCCGCGGGCGAGATCGATTGCGCGCTGGTCGCGCGGCCGCCCGATTGCTTCGTCAAGAAGCACCCGGACGTGGTCCGGCTGTTTCCGGACTTCCTGCAGATGGAGGAGAAATATTACGCCCGCACCAAGGTGTGGCCGATCATGCATGTGATCGCCATGAAGCGGCAAATCCTCGACCAGCATCCCTGGGTCGCCGGTAGCCTCTATAACGCATTCCTCGAATCCAAGAACCGCAGCATCGAGCGCCTGACCGAGCAAAGCGTGTCGCGCTATCCGCTGCCCTGGCTGGTGACCTATGCGCGGCGAATGCGCGACCTGTTCGACGGCGACCCCTTCCCGTTCGGCATCGAGGAGAACCGGCCCACCTGGGAGCAGTTCCTGCGCTACACGCACGAGCAGGGCATCGCCCACCGCCACGCCAAGGTCGAGGAGATCTTCCCGAAGGGAATGATGGTGTCGGTTCACACCTGAGCGCGGCGGCTCAAGTGCGCTGCTGCCAGGGTTTCATGGTGCGGACCTCCCATTTGCCCTTGCTGGCGCGGCAGGCCTCGCCCTGCATCCATGACGAGCTGCCCTCGCGCTCGAAGCTGGCGAGGAATTCGTGGCAGGTCGTTCCCTCCTCGCTCCGGGCGGTCGCGATCGGCGTCACGGTCCCGCGCGATCCGGTCTGGGGATTCTCCCAGGACACGCTGGCATCCTTGCTGCCTTTGCTCATGACCTCGCTGACCGCCGCGCGCGCGAAGACGAGATCGCCCTCCAGCGGCAGGTCGTCGACCGCTTTGACCGCGGGAGCGTGTTGCAGCGAGCCGGTCAGGCTTGCGTCATCTTTTTTCGCGAACAGATTGTCGAGCTGGTAGGAAAAGCTGCAACCGCCCGCCGACAGCGCCAGCATAAGACTCAAAGCCATCGCCGGCGCTACGCGCCATAGGCGCGCCGCCGGGCATCCTCTATAAGAGCGCTTGGAGCGCAGCACGGACACACGACTTGGCACGCCTGCGACCACTTGGAACTCCGAAATGTCCGACTCGGCTTCGATACAATACCCGAACGGGTTAACGAGTGGTGATTTCACCGAGGCCGACGAACCCTTGCGGCTGTTCGCCGCTTGGTTCTCGGACGCCACCCGGTCCGAGCCCGCCGACCCCAACGCCATGACGCTTGCGACCGTCGATGCCGACGGCTTGCCGAATGCCCGGATGGTACTCCTGAAGGGCTTCGACGAGCAGGGATTTGTATTCTACACGAATGTGGACAGCCAAAAAGGGCGAGAGTTGGGTGGCACCCCGAAAGGTGCCCTGGTGTTTCATTGGAAGAGCTTGAGCCGGCAGGTTCGCCTGCGCGGGCCGTTGGAACGGGTCGAAGACCACATCGCCGACGCCTATTTCGCCAGCCGCCCACGCCTCGCCCAGATCGGCGCCTGGGCCAGCAAGCAATCGGCTCCGCTCGAAAGCCGGATGGCCTTCGAAAAGGCGATCGCTCTCTACATGGCCAAATTCGCGGTCGGAACGATCCCGCGACCGGCAAACTGGTCCGGCTACCGGTTGCTGCCCCTCGTCATAGAATTCTGGCAGGATCGGCCCTATCGGCTGCACGATCGCATCGAGTTCCGCCGCGGCGGACCGGGCGAACCGTGGCACAAGACGCGCCTCTATCCCTGAACCACCCTGAACCACCGCATTGGACCAATTAAGCACTATATCACTGTACCATTAGCTCGAGGCTCAAGAACACCGATGACGACGCCCCACGAGAACCATCCCCGCCGCGCCCTGCTGCTGACCGGGGCCAGCCGCGGCATCGGCCATGCCACCGTGAAGCGTTTCTCGGCCGCCGGCTGGCGCGTCATCACGTGCTCGCGCCATCCGTTTCCCGAGAATTGCCCATGGGAAGCCGGCCCCGAAGACCATATCCAGGTCGACCTCGCCGATCCGCAGGACACGCTGGCGGCGATCGCGGTCATCAAGGAGCGGCTGGAGCACGGCGAGCTGCATGCGCTGGTCAACAATGCGGCGATCTCGCCGAAGGCGGCCGGCGGCAAGCGGCTGTCCTCGCTCGAGACCAACCTCGACGTATGGGATCACGTCTTCCGGGTGAATTTCTTCGCCCCGATCACGCTTGCGCGCGGCCTGGTCGACGAGCTCAAGGCCGCCAAGGGCTCGGTCGTCAATGTGACGTCGATCGCCGGTGGTCGGGTCCATCCGTTCGCGGGCACGGCCTATGCCACCTCGAAGGCGGCGCTGGCGTCGCTCACGCGCGAAATGGCCGCCGATTTCGGCCCCCTGGGCATCCGGGTCAACGCCATCGCGCCGGGCGAGATCGACACGCCGATCCTGTCTCCGGGCACCGAAAAAATCGTCGAGCAGATCCCGCTGCATCGCCTCGGCACGCCCGACGAAGTCGCCAAGATCATCTATGTCCTGTGCACGGAGACGTCGTCATACGTGAACGGCGCCGAGATCCACATCAATGGCGGCCAGCATGTGTGACTGCCGACCGCCCGACCGATACGGGCGCATGACACAAACGGATGCGGCAAGCGACTGACGGCAGGCGGCCCCGATGGGACCGCTGCGGCTGCGACAATCAGGCCGCGAATTCGGAAACCGTGTCCTTGAGCCAGCGATTCGGCTGGCCACCGGCCGAGACCTGTGCGGGAGTCTTCGCATCGCCTTGGTAGCGAACGGCCGCCACCACTGCTGATATGCCAATTTCGCCGTAGCGGACCTCGAGATTCTGGGGCTCTCGGCGGGTCGCCGGGGTGGAACGGGTCGTTTTCGTCGATTTCACTTCAGTCTCCGTCGGAATTGTTCTGGATTTCTGGGGTCTTGGCGGACAGCATCAGGGAGTACGGCGGAAGTGTGCGATAAATCGTGCTCTATCGTGACAATTCGGTCGCAATTGGGAGTTCATAATGCTGCCGATGCCGATCCCCTCTCGCGAGAGGTCCATAGGCAACGGCTGGTAAATCGTTCGTTAATACGACCGGCCCAAAGTGTAGGCTGGTAATTCCGGGCACGGCCCATTCCTTGTGCAAGTTCAACGGGGTTTCGTGCCAAGCTCTCGCCTGCTGCGACATTCTTGCAACAGGTTCTGAAGACTATTCGGGCTGAGGTGCCGAAGGTCTGGAACTGTTAGGGTTCTTTCAGCTAATTGTCGGATGGGTTGAATCGAGGATCGAAGCTGGGGCGTGCGAAAGGCGTAATAACAAGGGGTAGCTATGGCCGTACGTGGAATCGCATTTCTATTGCTGGGGCTGATGCTCGGCGGCTGCATGCAGGCGACTTTGGAGCCTGCTTCGGAGGCGAGCTTTACCCCACGTGACAAGAAGCTCCTAGCCAACGTGCCGTATGAGCAGGTGGCGATTCCGATCGCCTTCCAGCGGTCGATCATCGACTACCAGCGCAAGGAGCAGGCGGGCACGATCGTGGTCGATACCGACGCCCGCTATCTCTATTACGTGCTGCCCGAGGGCAAGGCGATCCGCTACGGCGTGACCGTGGGCGAGGACGCGCAATCCTGGGCCGGCGTCGCCAAAGTCGGCAACATGCAGGAATGGCCGGCTTGGGTCCCCACCGAGGGCGAAAAGCAGCGGCTGGGACCGCTCCCGAACTTTGTGGAGGGCGGCCCGGCCAATCCGATGGGCGCCCGCGCCATGTACCTGTTCCAGGGCAGCAAGGACACGCTGTTCCGCATCCACGGCACCAACCAGCCGGAATATATCGGCGAAGCCATCTCGTCGGGCTGCATCCGTATGACCAACGAGGACGTGATCGACCTCTACAAGCGGGTCAAGATCGGCACGCCGGTGGTGGTGCTGAATTCGCATCTGCGGATGGCATCGGGTTGAACGCCGAGCGCACAACCTCGCTTCCCATCGAATTCGAGCGGCGCCGGTTCCGGCGCCGCTTTCGTTTGATCCGGCTTGTTTCGTTTGATCCGGCTTGGTCTCGGCTCAGGCTTCCTGCAGGCGCTCGCGCCGCACCCAATCCAAGGTGCGGTCGAGCGCGCGGCCAAGCCGATCGAACAGCTCGTCGATCTCCGCCGGCGAGATGACGAGCGGCGGACAGATCGAGACCGCGTCGCCGGCCAGAAAGCGCACGATCAGCCCTTCCTCCTCGGCAAACCGCACGGCACGCGGCGCCACGGCGGCGGTCGGATCAAACGAGCGCTTGGTCGCCTTGTCGGCGACCAGCTCGACGGCGCCGATGAGGCCGAGACCGCGCGCCTCTCCGACCAGGGCATGCTGCCCCAGCGCGCGGAGCCGCGCCTGAAACTGCGGGGTCTTTTGGGCGGCCGCCTCGACCAGCCGGTCGCGGGCGTAGATCTCCAGCGCCTTCAAAGCCACCGCCGCCGCCACCGGGTGACCCGAATAGGTGAAGCCGTGGCCGAAGCTGCCGATCTTGCGGCTCTCGATCAGGAGCGCCTGGTACATGGGCTCCGGCACCGTCACGGCCGCCATGGGCATGTAGCCGGAGGTCAGCGCCTTGGCGACCGAGATCGCATCCGGCGTGAACGAGCACGACTGGCAGCCGAACTGGGTGCCGAGCCGTCCAAAGCCGCAAATCACCTCGTCGGAGATCATATAGAGGTCGTATCGCCGGCAGACCTGCGCGACCTTCTCGAAATAGGATTTCGGCGGCACGATCACCCCGCCCGCCCCCATCACCGGCTCGGCGATGAAGGCCGCCACGGTGTCGGGCCCCTCCCGCTCGATCATTTGCTCGAGCTCGGCGGCAAGGCGGGTCGCGAACTCCTCCTCGCTCTCGTCCGCCCGGGCGAAACGGTAATGATGCGGGCAGCCGGCATGCAGGATGCCGGCGATGGGAAGATCGAAGTCGCGCTGGTTGACGGGCAGTCCGGTGAGCGAGGCCGACGCGATGGTCACCCCGTGATAGGCCTTCGCCCGGCTGATGATCTTCTTCTTGCGCGGCCGGCCCAAGGCATTGTTCATGTACCAGACGAGCTTGATCTGGGTGTCGTTGGCCTCCGAGCCGGAATTGCAGAAGAACACCTTCGAGGTCGGCACCGGCGCGATTTCCTTGAGCCGCTCGGCCAGCTCGATGGCCGGATCGTGGCTCTTGCCGCTGAACAGATGGGCGAACGACAGCTTGCGCATCTGCGCCGCCGCCGCCTCGGCCAGCTCTTCGTTGCCGTAGCCGAGCGCCGTGCACCACAGCCCGGACATGCCTTCGATATAGGCCTTGCCGTTGCTGTCGTAGACGAAAATGCCCTTGCCGCGCTCGAGCACGAGCGGACCGCTGTCCCGGAGCGTCGCCAGGTTGGTATAGGGATGGACGAGGGTCTCGACATCGCGGACGGCGAGATTGCTGAGGGGCGCCATGAAACCGCACTTTCCGATCGCCGCGCCGTCACGCCGGCAGCTAAGGCCCTACCCGACAAGATTGGTCTTGGGACTACTCGGCGGCCCGGCGGGCGTCAATCGGACGCGCCCGCGGCAACGGAACGGCAGCGGTCGCCCCCTCCCCACCCTCCCCCGCCTGCGCGGGAGGAGGAGGCTCGCGCACATTCCACTCGCAGACCCGATAACCGCCGCGGCGCTCGGCGAGATCGACATGCACGTGCTCCTCGTGATAGCCGTCCGAGCCGGGACCCAGCACGGTCGTGAACCGCGCGCAGACGCTTTGGCGCAAGCCTTCGCGAAAGTCCTTGGGGACTTGGCTGTCGGTCAGTCCCACTACCCTGCCGTCGGCCAGCTTGAACGAATGGATATCGAGCGCATTGGCCTTGCCGTGCTCGGAAAGCTTGGCGCCCAAAATGCCGTTGCGGCCGCGGCAATCGAAGGAGGCGAGATTGGCGATGGCCTTGAGCGGCGATCCTAGATCAAGCGCGCGCGGTGCCGCCTCCTCGCGCACCCAGCTCACGACCGCCTCCGCCATGGTGCAGCGAAGAACTGCCGGCGGCGCGATCGCGACCCGGCTCTGGTCCGGCAGCACCACGGCTTCGAGCCGCACCACGTCGGGGGCTCCGCATTCGCCCGGCCCGGTGATCGGCGGCAATGACGGGGCGATGGCCAGCGCCGAGGTGAGGCGAAGCCGGCAGGCGGTCGGCGGCGCGGCCTCGGACGTGCTCGGCTCCTCGCTCGAGGCGGCCGCAGTCGGCAGCGCCGGCCGCGGGCGCGGCAACGGAACGCCCTGCGCCGCCGCAAGGTTGCCGGAGGCCGCGAGCAGGACGATGGAGCACAGGATGTTGGCGTCGATGAGCTTCACGCGGGCGGCGTCCACAACAACTGCGGGGTGACAGAGGCTAGCACATGGACGGTTTCGATGTCGTGGTCTGCGGCCTCGGCGCGACCGGCAGCGCGGCGCTCTATCAGCTCGCCCGCCGGGGCGTGCGGGTGCTTGGCCTGGAGCGGTTCGCGCCCGGCCACGAGCACGGTTCCTCGCATGGGGAAACCCGCATCATCCGGCTCGGCTATTTCGAGCATCCGTCCTATGTGCCGCTGGTGCGCAGCGCCTACGCGGAGTGGCGCGCGATCGAAGCGGCGGCCGCTCGGCAACTCCTCCATGTCACCGGCATTGTGGAGATCGGACCGCCGCACGGTGTGCTGGTGGCCGGGACCGTGGCGTCGAGTCAACAACATGGGCTGCGGCACGAAATCCTGGCTGCGCGCGACGTGATGCAACGCTTCCCGGCGTTTCGGCTGCCGTCGGATTATGTGGGCGTGACGCAGCCGGATGGCGGATACCTCGAAGCCGAGGCCTCGATCGAGGCGATGGTCGGCCTCGCGCAGGCCCGCGGTGCCGAGATCCGTAGCGGCGTCACCATCGGGGCGATCGAGCCGCGCGCGGACCGGGTACGGATCGCGACCGATCGCGGCATGATCGAAGCCGGCACCGCAATCGTCGCGCTCGGTGCCTGGGTCAAGGCGCTGTTCCCGGATCTGCCGGCACCGGTTCGGGCGACGCGCCAAGTGATGGCTTGGTTCGAGCCGCTCGATCCGACGCCGTTCAGCGGCGGCCGCTTCCCGGTCTTCCTCATCGAAAGCCGCCATGGAATCCACTACGGCTTTCCGCCCTGGCGCTCGCCGCTGATCAAGGTCGCCAAGCATCACCACCGCGACCAGACCGTCGAGCCCGATTCCTACGATCGGACGGTCTCGGCCGAGGACGAGACGCTCATCCGCGCCGCCGTGGCGGAGCATCTGCCGGCCGCCAACGGTCGCTTGGTCAAGGCCAAGACCTGCCTCTACACCATGACGCCCGACGGCGATTTCATCATCGACCGGTTGCCGGGCGCGCCGCAGATCGTGATCGCCTCGCCCTGCTCCGGCCACGGCTTCAAGTTCGCGCCCGCGATCGGCGCCATCCTTGCCGACCTAGCCACCGCCGGCGCGACCGATCACGCCATCGCGCGCTTTGCGCTCGCGCGCCTCACGGCAACCTAGTCGGCAAGCTTGGTTGCCCGCCGGGCAACGGTCACGAAATTCCGCACCGCCGGGGAACGGTCGTCGCGTCGACGGGCGAGGCTGATCAGCGCGCGTGGCGCGTCTCCATCAATCGAAAGATAGACGACCCCGTCGGGGTGAATCCGGGTGATCGACTGCGGCACGACCGAGACGCCGAGGCCGGCCGCTACCAGCGGGATGGTGGCGACGATTTGCGGCGCCTCTTGGCCGAGCTTGGGCGTGAAGCCCGAGCGGATGCAGGCCGCGATGATCGAATCGTAATAGCCCGGATTGAGCTCGCGCGGAAACAGGACAAAGGTTTCCTCGGCGAGCGCGCTGAGGGGCGCTGAAATCCTCCCGCCCAGCGAATGTCCGCTCGGCAACACCAAGACGGTGGGCTCATCGACCAGTCGCTCGAGCGCAAGGCCTTCGCTGTCGCCGACCGGCGGGCGCAGGAAGGCCGCATCGATCTGACCGGCCCGCAGCCGCGCGACCAGGAGCGACGTGCTGCTCGCTGCCGGAAACAACATAACGTCGGGATAATGCATCCGGAATTCGCGGATGATCGCCGGAATGAGCGGATGGAAGTAGGTCCCGCCGCTGGAGCCGACATTGACCCGTCCGGTTTCGCCGCGGCCGCGACGGCGCACGCCGATCTTGGTCTGCTCGACCTGCTTGAGGATGATCCGCGCTTCCTCCAGCATCAGCTTGCCGGCATTGGTCAGCTCGACGCCGCGGGCCTTGCGACGAAAGAGCGGCGTGCCCATCTCCTTTTCCAGCTGCCTGATCTGCAAGCTCAGCGGCGGCTGGTTGATGCCCAGCCGTTCGGCGGCGCGAGTGAAATTGAGCTCCTCGGCGACCGCCACGAAATAGCGAAGATGGCGCAGCTCCATCGGCTTTGTTTCCGCGCGCGCTGAACGGTTTCTTGTTGTTGGGCCGCCGAGGCCGGCAGCGATGACTATACACGCCAGGTATGGAAGACGCCACATCAAGGTATTGGACAGGGGCCGCTTCGGTCGCCACCTTTACAGCAACACGGACGACCTAAGGGCTTTCCAAGGCTGCGGCTTTAAAGGCTTTGACGTCGCACGACCCGGACGCCGGAGCAAAGCCCATGGCGGCACCCCTCATAGAGGAATTGCGGCGCGAGGCCGCCGAATTGCGTCGGCAGCTGCATCAATTCCGCACCCTGCTCGACAAGGTCTTCGAGCCGGGAATGCTCGATGTCATCGCTCCGGAGACCCAGTCGTCCCTCATCGATTTATCCCTGGTCAGTTCGATGTCGCCGGCCCAAATCGGGCCGCACCTGCGCGAGCTGGCGCTGCGTTGCCAAAGCCTGGCTCGGACAAGCACCGATGCGCGAGCCGCCCGGGAGCTCGAGGACATCGGAAGCGGGCTTGCGGCTGGAGCGAGCAGCCTCGAAGCCATCTTCACCATCCCAAAGGCGCGCAATGTCTGAACTCGCCTTGGCACAACCTTCGACGCGGCTCTTGCGGAAACCCACGCAAGCAAAATCATGAGCCTGGCCCCTCCGCATGAATAAAGATGAAAAACGCGCACCGGATCCAGAATCCATCCTCGCCAGGCTGGCGGGAGGAAAGCCGGAATTGAGATATCAAAGAGAGCAGATTATCTATTCGCAAGGCGATCCTGCGGACTTCGTCTTTTACGTCCGGACCGGCGGGATCAAAGTGACTGTCGTCTCCGAGGTCGGGAAGGAAGCTGTCGTCGCCATTCTCCAACCGGGAGATTTCTTCGGCGAGGACTGCCTCACCGAGCACACGCTGCGCACGGCGACGCTCACGGCGCTGACCGAATGCGTGCTCATGAGAGTGCCCAAGGCGGACATCATCCGCACGCTTCGCGAGGATGCGGATTTTTCCGCACTGTTCACCACCTATCTGGTGGAACGCGCCATTCGTATGCAAGAGGGCCTGGTCGACCAGCTGCTCAATTCAACCGAGAAGCGTCTGGCGCGGCTCCTGCTGATCCTGGCAAATTCCAGCAACGATCCGGTCGTGCCCAAGATCAGCCAGGAAACGCTCGCCGAGATGATCGGCACCAGCCGCACCCACGTGAATTTCTTCATGAACAAATTTCGACAACTCGGCTTCATCGAGTACGATGCGCGAGGAGAAATCAAAGTCAACCGATCCTTGCTCATGATGCTGCTGCGCAAGAAGACGCAAGTCGCGCCGGAAGATTGAACGGATCCTCGACGGCTCGGCAAGCGCAAGCTTTGGCGATGGTCTGCGGAATCCCGCATGGGCGCCTGGTCAAGGCCAAGGCCTGTCTCCATTAGCCGCAGCACCGAAAACGTACCCCCCATCGCGGTTTCGTCCCTTGGAGGCCCTTGGACGTCGGCCGCTACCCCTTGGCCTCGTCCTCGTCCCAGCCGGCATCCGAAAACCTTTCACAGAAGCGGACTCTTGTGCAGCAAGAAAAGCGGATGATGCCCCTTCCGCCTGCGCGCACGTCTGATGTAGCGTTTCCTGGAGCCGCCGGCGGGAAGTCCGAATCCCAATTGTTGCAACGGCGGCAAGGGTGCCGTCGGCGGCCTCCATCCAAGGGGTACCACGCGCATGCCAAAACTCTACGAAGCCCTCGCAGAAGCCTTCCTTGCGGAGGGAGTTGACACGCAGTTCGTCCTGATGGGCGACGGCAACATGCACTGGTCCACCGCCTTTGCCAAACTGCCTGGCGTGAATACCGTCCACGTCAGGCACGAGCACAGCGCCCTTGCGGCGGCGACGGCCTACAACGTAGCCACCGGCAAGCTCGCCGTGGCCTCGGTCACGTGCGGCCCCGGCGTGACCCAGTTGATGACGGCGCTGCCGGCCGCGGTTCGCGCCCGCCTGCCGATGGTGGTGTTCGCCGGCGAGTTGCCCATCAACGCTAAATTCTACAATCAGTACATCGACCAGGCGCCCTTGGTGACGGCGACCGGGGCGCATTACATCGCCGCCCACAGCGTGCCGCGCATGATGGACTACGTGCGCGAGGCCTTCCACGTCGCGAAGCACGAACGGCGGCCGGTGGTGCTGGGCATTCCCTACGACCTGCAGAAGGTCGAGCACACGGCCAACCAGCCCTACGAGACCTCGGCGATGTACCAGCCCAAGGTCGGGCGCATGCACCCCGATCCCGAGCTCGTGGCCGAGGCCGTCGAGCGCTTGGCCGCCGCGAAGCGGCCTATCGTCCTCGGGGGCCGCGGCGTGTTGTGGTCCGGCGCACGCGATGCGGTGATCAAGCTCGCCGATCGCTGCGGCGCCTTGCTCTCCAACACCCTGCCCGCGCGCGGTCTCTTCCACGACCATCCGTTCGGGCTCGGCACCACCGGCAGCTACTTCACCTCGTTGGGCCGGGAGATGTACGAGTCCGCCGACGTCGTGCTCGCGATCGGCACGAGCCTGTCCTACTACGTCGGCGGTGGGCACTACTTCGCAAAGGCCTGCAAGATCCAGTTGGATGATGCCCCGCGCGGATTGCGCGATGGGCAGAAGGCCGCCGACATCTATGTCAGATCGGATGCGCTCATCGGCATCGAGGCAATCCTTGCCGGCGTCGACAAGAAGTTGGGCGTCGGCAAACCGACCGCGGCGGCCATACGAACGAAAGAGCTGGCGCATCGCATCGCGACCGAACCGGCGGACTCGATGCCGTTCGACATCGCGCCCGGGGTGCTGGATCCACGCGAGGTGATCCGGGCCATCGACGCGGTCGTTCCAAAGGACTGGGACATCGTCGTGGGCGGCGGCCATCAGGCCTATTTCAACACCCAGATGCGCGGCCGGCCGGCGGAGCGCTACACGACGATCCGTGAATTCGGCGCGGTCGGTAACGGCCTGTCCTATGCGCTTGGCGTTGCGGCTGCGCGCTGGCAGGGCCGCGCGAGCAAGATCGTTCTGTTCGAAGGCGACGGCGGGCTCTTGTTCCATATCCAGGAGCTCGAGACGCTCCGGCGTCAAGGATTTCGCATCCTGATCTGCGCGATGAACGACGGCGGTTACGGCTCGGAGTTTCACAAGCTGCGCGCCGACGGCATCGACGACAGCCTGGCTGTGTTCGGTCGGCCCGCGCTCGAAAAAATCGCGCGCGGCTTCGGCCTGCGCGGCCACGAGATACGCGATGTGTCGGTCATCCCGAAGCTGTTCGCCGACTTCGCCGCGCAGGGCGAAAGCGAGATGTGGAACATCCAGATCTCCGACCAGGTCACGGCGCCGGTGATCCGCCAGACCGTCAAACGCGGGCACGGCAAGATGTGACGGTCGCTTGCCCCGAGTCGCCGCAATTCTGCTTGGCCCTCGGTGGCCGACATGCAGAGCGGAACAACTATGCAGGCCGGAGCTGGTTATCGTGGCGTTGCGGGCCGCGGGGCCCGTAGTCGAGCTCGGCCCCCTTGTTGCTGCTGTTCATCACCGGGGCAAGCGCGTCGTACCGGTCCATGATGGATTCGACAAAAATCAGCGTGTCGTTCGGGGTGCTGAGCGCCTCGTGCAGGTCCTTCACGGTTCTGACAACGAACGATCGTGCCGGGGTGTCGCGACGGAACACCTTCGGCAGATCGGCATAGGACCAGTTGGCGATGTCGTTGTAGGTCTCGGTCTTGCCGAGATAGCCGCGTTCGATCGTGTATCCGCCGTTGTTGATCAGGAAGATCACCGGTTTGTGGTCGTGTCGCAGGATGGTCGACAGCTCCTGCGCCGTGACCTGGAACGAGCCGTCGCCCACGAACAGAATGTGACGGCGTTCCGGCGCCGCCGTCAGCGTGCCGAGGAGCGCACCGACCGAATAGCCGATCGATCCCCAATTGACCGACCCGACGAAGGTGCATTTCGGCGGAAACTTCAGCCCGAAAAGAGCATATGACGTGCCATTGTCGACGAACAGGACGTCGCCCTCCCGCAGGTAGCCCTGCATGGCCTGCCAATAGGCGGCTTGGGTGAGCTTGGCGGATGGGTCGGCGGGCGGGCGCGCCACCGCGGCCGCGACCGGACGCGGAGCGCGGCTGGTGACGCGCGGGATTGCGTCGATGACGCCCTTGATGACTTCCTTGAGCGTCACCGCTTGATAGTTGTCGTCGCCGACATCCACCGAATGGCCGCGGGCGTGGATCGTGTTGGCAGGCAGCGCGGCCGAGAAGTCGCCCGTGGTCACCTCGAGCGGCCGGTAGCCGATGGCGAGCAGGCAATCGCTGGTCTCGATCGCCGCGCGCACATGCGGCTCGCTCGGCTTGCCGATGTAGATGCCGAGATAGTACGGGAACGTCTCGTCGATCACAGATTTGGCTGTGTTGATCACTGCTATTGGAGCCTGCAGCTTCTCGGCCAGTCCCATGAGCTGCGATGCGACGCCGAAGCGGTCCGCATCCGCATCCACAAGGATCGCCGGCGACCTGGCGGCGGAAAGCCGCTCCACGATGGCGGCGATGCACGAATTCAGCCGTTCCGGATCGCTTGGCGCGTCCGCAAGCGTCAATGGATCCGCCGGAACCACGATCTCCAGGTAGGCGATGTCGGACGGCAGCTCCATGTAGACCGGGCGCTTCTCCCGCCAGGCGGTGAGGATCAGCCTGTCGATCTCGGTGGCCGCGTTGCGCGGGGTGAGCCTGGCGTGCGCGGCAGTCACGTGCGCATAGGCGTCGAGGAAATGGTCATAGCTGCCGTCGGCCATTGTGTGGTGCATCCCCAGGCCGCGTTCGACAGACCTGAGCGGTATCGATCCGGCGATGCAGATGACCGGGATATGCTCGCTGTAGGAGCCGCCCACGCCATTGATCGCGCTGAGCGCGCCGACGCCGTTGGTCACCAGTACCGCGCCCAGGCCGTTCAGCCGCGCATAGCCGTCCGCCGCATAGGATGCATTCAGCTCGCTGCACGTGCCGACCCACTTCAGCGCGCCGCTGTCCTGAAGCTGTTGCAGCAGTTCGAGGTTGTAATCGCCGGGAACGCCGAACAGGTGCCGGACGCCGGCCTCCTTGAGGCGGCGAAGCAGGAAGTCGCCGATTTTCATTCGTTGGCTGGGGCTGCTGGACATTGTTGCCTCCTCCGCAGCTGCGACCGCCGCCATTGCGGCGTCGGGAAATTCGCGCCAAGAGCCGGCGCTCGCCTGGGTTCAGGAGCTTGGTCGTATAACCGGCGAAATCGTAGCACGATGCAGCGCTGCCGCGAACCGCCCCCGCGGGCCGATTGCTGTCATAAGGAGCTGGCCCGTCGGGCGTCAGCTTGAAGATCACGTTGGCGGGGATGTCGCTCAAGAGCAGATAGCCGCCGTGCTGCACCCACTTGATGCCTTCGGTGAAGCCGAGTCCATCCTTCACCACCTGCAGCTTGGCGTCGGGCGAGATCAGCGCATCGAGCGCCGGATCGACCTTGACCACCGGCTTGTCGACCGGGGTCGCGGCCCGCGCCGCGCCCGCCGCGACGCTCGCCGCCAAAGCGGCCGCAAGCGGCAACGAAAATCCTGCCGTGGCAATCTCCCTCGCTTCGGCCGCCTTCGATCGGCGTTGTAAGGGTCAGCGTAGCGGGTCGAAATGTCGGTTCCAGGGGCGGGGGCCCGGGGCGTCTGGCGAGACCTATCCGCGCCCGCGCCGGTTCGCGGTGCATCCGCGGCTGGCCAGGTTCACGTAGCTTTGAGAGGATCGGCCGGCGGCCGACCGCCGCCAGATCAAGACGCCGGGGAGGCTGCCATGCGGGGATTGATGCAGGACTGGCCGCTGTTGTGCCATCGCATCATCGATCATGCGGCGTTGAACCACGCCGGGCGTTGCATCCATTCGCGCTCGGTCGAGGGCCCGCTTGCGACCACCACCTATGGGGCGATCCGCAGCCGGGCGCTCAAGGTCGCCAAGCGCCTCGACCGCGACGGCATCAGGCTCGGCGACCGGGTGGCGACGCTCGCCTGGAACACCGCCCGGCATCTGGAGGCCTGGTACGGCATCATGGGCATCGGTGCCGTCTATCACACGGTCAATCCGCGGTTGTTCCCGGAGCAGATCGCCTGGATCATCAATCACGCCGAGCCGCGCGTGCTGCTCACCGACCTGACCTTCCTGCCGCTCCTCGAGAAGCTTGCCGACAAGCTCGCCACCATCGAACGCTATGTGGTGCTGACCGATGCGGCGCATCTGCCGGCAACCTCATTGCGCAACGCCGTGGCCTACGAGCAGTGGATCGGCGAGGTCGATGACGACTTCGTCTGGAAATCGTTCGACGAGAGCACCGCCGCCGGCCTGTGCTACACCTCCGGCACCACCGGCCATCCGAAGGGGGTGGTCTATTCGCACCGCTCCAACGTGCTGCAGGCAATGGCGATCGCCTGGCCGGACGTGTTCGGGATCTCCTGTGGCGACGTGGTGATGCCGGTGGTGCCGATGTTCCACGCCAACGGCTGGTCGCTCGCGATGACGGCCCCCATGGTCGGCGCGAGCCTGGTGATGCCGGGCGGCAAGCTCGACGGCGCCTCGATCTTCGAGCTCTTGACCAAATACCGCGTCAGCTGCACGGCGGCAGTGCCCACCGTGTGGCTCGCACTGCTGGCGCATCTCGAAGCGAGCGGCGGCAGGCTCCCCGACCTGCGCCGGGTCGTGATCGGCGGGGCCGCCTGCCCGCGCTCGATCGTCAAGATCTTCCAGGAGGTCTACGGCGTCGAGGTCGTCCATGCCTGGGGCATGACCGAGATGAGCCCGCTCGGGACGGTCTGCTCGCTCAAGCCGGAATATGCCGGCTTGTCGGGCGAGGAGCGCCTCGCCATCCAGGCCAAGCAGGGCCATGCGCCGTTCACGGTCGAGATGCGGATCGCCGACGATGCCGGCCACCCGGTCGCCCGCGACGGCAAGAGCAGCGGGACGCTCAAGGTGCGCGGACCGGCGGTCGCCAAGGCCTATTTCAGAGAGGCCGCCAGCATCCTCGATGCCGAGGGCTTCTTCGACACCGGCGACGTGGCGACCATCGACCCGGCCGGCTATATGCAGATCACCGATCGCGCCAAGGATGTCATCAAGTCGGGCGGCGAATGGATCTCATCGATCGAGCTGGAAAACCTCGCCGTCAGTCATCCCAAGGTGGCGGAAGCAGCCGTGATCGGCATCCGCCACCCGAAATGGGACGAGCGCCCATTGCTCATCGTGGTCTTGAAGAAGGACCAATCCGTCGGCAAGGGCGAGATCCTCGATTTCATGCGCGGGAAGACCGCCAATTGGTGGCTGCCGGACGACGTCGTGTTCGTTGACGACATCCCCCATACGGCGACCGGAAAAATCCAGAAGACGGCCTTGCGCGACCAGTTCCGGGACTATGTGCTGCCGTCCGCGGCGGGGCCGGCGCGCTAAGGAGGCGGGAGCGTCCCAACCTCGGAGTCTGGAACGGTCCCGGCTCACGGCCGGGCCAACTCTGTGCTGCATTCTTCCATTGCGGGCGGCCCGGCTTGGCATTATCCGTCCCCCATGCAGCACTCCTCTGTGCAACGACCGGTCTAGCCGATGGCTCGCCGTTATGCCGCTATCGTGGAGCCGATCTCGCGCCTCGCCATCTGGGCGCGGCGCATGGCGCTGTTCTCGCTTACGGCGGTGATCGTCTCGGTCATCGTCGTGCGGTCGGAATGGCTCGATATCGGCCCCGCCATCACCACTTTCGTGGTGGCGCTGGCGCCTTCGATAGTGGCGCTCGGGCTTGCGCTCGCGGCCTTCGTGGTGATCTGGACGGACGGGCTGCGTGGCCTCGGCCATTCCTTCGCCGCCATGGCGATCGCAACCGCCTTGCTGGCCTACCCGGGCTACCTCGCCTACCGCGCCTACAAGCTGCCCTGGCTCTACGACATTACCACCGATCCGATCGATCCGCCGCGTTACGAGGCGCTGGCCCGGCTGCGTCCGCGCGAGGCCAATCCGATCACCTATGCGGGGCTTTATGCGGCCGAGCGGCAGCGCGCCGCCTATCCGGACATCGAGCCGCTTGACGAGGACGCCACCCCCGAGGTCGCCTTCAAGGCCGCGCTCGCCATCATCACCAAGCGCAAATGGATCATCATCGACCGGCGGCCGCCGCAACCCGGCAGGCCCGAAGGACACATCGAGGCAGTTGCCCGCACCCTGATCATGGGATTGCGTGACGACGTGGTGGTGCGCGTGCGGGGCGGCGCGGACGGATCGCGCATCGACGTGCGCTCCTCCTCGCGCTTCGGCTCATTCGATTTCGGTAGCAACGCGGCGCGCATCCGCAAGCTGATCGACGATATCGACGATGCGATCGGCGACGAGAAGCCGGAACCGGCCGTCCTGCCGCCGGTCAAGAAGCCGCCGGTCGTGCCGGCGTCCAAGCGCGACCAGGACGCCGCAACCTCGAAGCGATAGCGGCCGGCGTGGGATCGCTGCAAAACGCGCGCAGATAAACGAACCCGACATCAGCAGCAGCGGCGGCAAACGGAACGCTGAACTCACGTCGTCTTAACGCGACCACCGCGGTCACGCACGATTGCCCCGATCAGGCATCAACCAAGGTTGCCGAGATTCTTCCTGAGGAAGAAGCGAGGGAAGATCGGCGCCGGCCCATCCAGGCGACCGAAGACCGCAAAGCCCAGCTTCTCATAGAAGGGTCGTGCCTGGAATGCGTAGGTCTCGGTCCACATATTTTGGCACCCTCGCCGGATCGCCTCCTGTTCAGCCTGCTGCAGGAGCGTGGTGCCGATTCCGCTTCGCCGCAGCGCCTCCGGGACGAACATGATGTCGATATACAAGGATCCCCAAAGCGAGCGCCCCCACAATCCACCGATGAGCTCCTCCGTCGTCGAATCCTTCAACAGTATCGCAAGAGTGCTGGACTCGGCATTGCCGACCGCCTGTTCGTTGAACTCCAGCAGCGGCGCCCACATTTTTTGAAACGCACCGGACGGCGGATTGTCCGTAACCTCGTATTTCGGTTCCATTCGCGGCGCCCCCTGATGAGTCGCAACTTCATTGACGATGTGCCCTGCCCCGCCCCGCCTGCCCTGTCCGGCAAAGACAACTCAGCTTGCAGCGGGAATCCGATAGACCACTTCGTCGAAGACTGCGCCGCCTGATTTTCGCAGCTTGCGCGTTCCCACGATAGTGCCATGCAGGCTTTCCGCCAGGCGACGACTGGGATGGTTTTGCTCGACAACCGGATAGATGACGCCGGTGGCCCCGATATGCGCGGCAGCCCACTTTACGATTGCGGCGATTGATTCCCGGCCGTAGCCGAGCCCATGGGCTGTTTGCTTGATCCAAATTCCAATCTCCGGCTCCGTGCTGCCGATACGGTGCAGGCCCGCGACACCGAGGAATTCGCCTGTCGCTGCCAGTCGGGCCACAAGAAACAGTTCGTTCCCGACCGCCATTCGAGGAACCCATTCGCTCCAGACCTCGGCAAAAGCCTCCATCGATGGAGATGGATCCCATGTCATGAAGCGGGCTATGGTCGGGCTGGCTGCATCGAAGATTTCCGGGGCATCGGCCGGAATGAACGCTCGCAGCGACAGCCGGTCCGAGAGCAGCGCCGTCCCGCTGAGGTCGAGCTTCGCGCTCTTTGCTCCGGCCACGACGGCCGCCCGCACCGCATCGGGATCGTAGAGCACACGACAACCGTCGGTGATTACACGCTTGGTTCCGGGGTTGAGCGGATCGCAGCTGGCCCATGACAGCGGCGCGAAGCCAAACTCCACCTCCAATCCATCGTCAAGACCGACATGGCGCGACCAGAGATCGCCATATTGGGCATCTCGCCAGGCCGTCCGTGATAACCCCGCTGCTTTCCAGTCGATGGCATCGAGCCAGAACGCGTCAGCCCGGAATTCCTCCGGATCGACAACCAGGAGCACGAGATCAATGTCGGAATCCGGCCTCGCGGCGCCCCGCGCACGAGAACCGACAAGCGCAACGGCGCGAATTCTGTCGTGTGCCCCCGCCCATGCAAGAATTGCCTTGAGCAGACTTTCAACTCGCCCGATCCGGCTTGGCATCTGCGATCTCATCCGCAAGATTCCGATTTCGTCTGCAGGACTCCGGCCCCTTCCGCAAGATGCGCGCAGCTACGTCTTGGCAAGGCATCTCCAGTCCACCTTGCACCGGAAAGCGGCGGTGCTGTAGCCTGTCGCGAAACGCCCGGCGGGCCGGCCGAATTCCCTGCTTCCCGGGCGGCCCATTGTCGTCGCGGGCATTGCGCAATAGGTGGCTGGCCATGCTTGACCGAAGCTCGATTGCTGTCGTCGCGGTGGCGGTTGCGCTGTGCGCCTCGTTCGCCCCGGCCCGGGCATGGGACGACGCGAAGTATCCGGATTGGAAGGGCCAGTGGTCGCGGGCTCCGGTTCCGGGCGTCACCGGCAATCCGTCATATGACCCGAGCAAGCCGCGCGGCCGCGGCGAAGAGGCGCCGCTGACCGCGGAGTACCAGGCGATCTTCGAGGCCAATCTCAAGGACCAGGCCACCGGCGGCCAGGGCACCGACGCGACCTTCACCTGTCTCGCGCCCGGCATGCCGCGCACCATGATCTCGTACGGCCCGATGGAGATGGTGATCACGCCCGACATCACCTACATCCTGATCGAGTACATTCACGACAATCGCCGCATCTTCACCGACGGGCGGGACTGGCCGGCGCAGGTCGAGCCGACCTTCGGCGGCTATTCGATCGGCCGCTGGATCGAGCCGGACGCGCAGGGCCGCTACCGCGCGCTCGAGATCGAGACGCGCTACCTGAAAGGGCCGCGCGCCTACGATGCGAGCGGCCTGCCGCTGCACGCCGACAATCAAACCATCGTCAAGGAGCGGATCTATCTCGACCAGGCGCGCAACCTGCTGCACGACGAGATCACCACCATCGATCACGCCCTGACGCACCCCTGGACGGTGACGCAGAACTACCGCCGCAGCCCGAGCCCGCAGCCGTTCTGGCGCGAATATATCTGCGCCGAGAACAATTCCCATGTGCAGATCGGCAGCGAGTCGTATTATCTCAGCGCCGACGGCCTGCTGATGCCGGCCAAGAAGAACCAGCCACCGCCCGACTTGCGCTATTTCAATCAGACCCGGAAGTAAGAGGCGCGCAATCGATCAACTTGGAGGTAAGCCATGCAGAGCCGACTGTTCGCTGCGATCATAGTTGCCGGAGCGTTGGCAGTGTCCGCATCCGTCATCGCGGTTGCCCAGGGCACGGCGCCGGCCGGAGACGGCTCCGCAACAGGGCCGGCGCCCGCGGCCAAACCGAGCCCTCCCGACTTTCGACCGGCGATGGACGACCTGATGACCATGCTGGTGCAGCCCCGCCACATCAAGCTCTATTACGCCGGCCAAGCCAAGAACTGGAAGCTGGCGGCGTTCGAATCGAACGAGCTGCGTGACGCCCTGGCGCGGATCGGGCGAACGATCCCGACGTATCGGAACCTCAGTGTCGACACGGCGGTCGCCTCGATCTTCGCCGATAAGCTCAAGACCGTCGACGCGGCCATCAAGGCGGCGGATTTGGAGCAATTCGGCGCGACTTACGCCGAGTTGACCCAGGCCTGCAATGCTTGCCACCGCGGTCTGGAGCATCCGTTCATCAAGATCACGGTGCCCGACGCCTCGAATTATCCGGATCAGGACTTCCGCCCCTGAGCCATCGGGGCCGGGGGTTCCGGCCGCGTGCGCTTGATGCCGGCAATGAAGAGCAGCAGCAGGATTTGCGCCACTTCGACCACGCGCAGAAATGAGGAGACCGGCTTCCCGCTGCTACCGTTGGACGCGGGCCTGAGGGGATTTTGCTTGAACCGGCCTTCGTAGGGCGCCCGGCGCGCCCGCAAGGGCGACCTCTACGATGCCAGGACAGGTTTCAGACGATGAAACGTCTCATGCTTCGCGTTATGCCGTTCTTGCTGCTGGCGCTGGTCTTCGGCGCGGTGTCGGCCGCGCCCGCCGCCGATGATTTCTACAAAGGCAAGACCATCACGCTGGTGGTCGCCAATGCGGCCGGCGGCGGCTACGACCTTTATGCTAGGCTGCTCGCCCGCCACATGGGGCGGCACATTCCGGGCGACCCGAGCTTCATCGTGAAATACCAGCCCGGCGGGGGCGGCCTGGTGATGGCGAACGCGTTCTACAGCACGGTGCCGCGCGACGGGCTGACCATCGGCGCGATGGCGCGCGCCAATCCGCTCGAGCGGGTGCTGGAGAACCCGGCCGCCAAGTTCGAGAACGACGGCTTCACCTGGCTCGGCACCGCCGCGAGCTTCGCGGACGACGCCTATTGCCTGGTCATTCGGGCGACTCAGCCGTCAAGAGCATCGCGGATGCGCAACGGCCCGGGGCGCCGCTGGTGTTCGGCGGCGTGGCGGCCGGCGGCACCGACACCGATCTGCTGCTGGTCGCCCGCAACGCGCTCGGGCTCAATCTTAAGCTCGTACGCGGCTACGCCGGCGTTCCCGACATCAATCTCGCCATGCGACGCGGCGAGGTCGACGGCCAGGCCGTCGGAATCTCGGCGCTGCGCAATTCCATGGCCGATTGGCTCAACGCGGGGAAGCTGCGCTTTCTGGTGCAGTTCGGCCACGAAACCCGCTGGCCGGGCTTGCCCGACGTGCCGACCGCCTATGAGCTTGCCCGCACGCCGGACGAGCGGGCGCTGATCGAGCTCGCCGAACTGCCGCTCAAGATGGCCCGCCCCTTCGTTGCGCCGCCCGACCTGCCGCCGGCGCGAGCCGCGATCCTCAAGGAAGCCTTCATGGCGACCCAGCGCGATCCCGCCTACCTCGCGGAGGCTAAGGATCTGCAGATCGACATCAGTCCGCTGTCGGGCGACGAGATCGGCCAGGTCCTCAAGCGCCTCGCACGCTCCCCGCCGGCTTTGATTCAGCGTTACAAGGACATACTGGCGGCGAAATAGTAGGGTGCGTCATGCCTGACCGAAGCTCGATCGGCACGCTGGCACTGGCCGCCACGTTGATGGCGACCGCCGCCGCGCCGGCATTGGGCGCGGGCAAGTACCCGGACTGGGAAAGCCAGTGGCGAAACCCGACCGCCGGCCGCGGCGGCAATCCTTGGGACACCACCAAGCCCATGGGCCGGGGGCAGCAGGCGCCGCTCACGCCCGAATATCAGGCCATCTTCGAAGCGAGCCTGCGCGACCAGGCCAAGGGTGGACAGGGCAACAGCCTGGGCGCCTCCTGCATTCTTCCCGGCATGCCGAAAGTGATGAACTTCTCCGACCCGATGGAGATCGTCATCAGGCCGCAGGTCACCTATTTCGTGCCGCTGCATTATCCGACGCGCCGCATCCATACCGACGGGCGCGATTGGCCCACGGACGAGCCGCCGAGCTTCGGCGGCTATTCCATCGGCCGCTGGACCGATCGGGATCCGGATGGCCGCTACCACGCGCTCGAGGTCGAGACGCGCAATTTCACCGGCCCGCGCGTTTTCGAATCGACCGGCCTTCCCCTGCACAAGGACAACCAGACCATCGTCAAGGAGCGCATCTATCTCGACCATGGCGACAACGACATTCTCCATGACGAGATCACGACCATCGATCATGCCTTGACGCGTCCCTGGACGGTCGACCGCACCTATGTCCGCGAGCGCAACCCGATTTGGCCCGAGAAGAGCTGCTACGAGGCCAACAATCATATCGTCATCGGCGCCGACCAATATTTCCTGAGCGCCGACGGAAAGCTGATGCCGGTCCGGCAAGGACAGCCGCCGCCGGACCTGAAATACTTCAAAGAGCCGCCGAGATGACGACGGTCATGCGCGAGCGACGTCTGATCTGCGCAATGAGCGCGACAGCCGCGCTCCTGCTCGCCGTCGCCGTCGCCGGCACGCCGGCGATCGGCGACGACATGAAGTATCCCGATTGGGAGAGCCAATGGCGCAACCCGACGGCGGGGCGAGGCGGCAATCCGTGGGATCCGAGCAAGCCCATGGGGCTCGCCCAGCAAGCGCCGCTCACGCCCGAATACCAGGCCGTATTCGAAGCAAGCCTCAAGGATCAGGCCGACGGCGGCCAGGGCAACAACTATCGGGCGGCCTGCGTCCTTTCCGGCATGCCGCGGATCATGAGTCTCGCCGCGCCGATGGAAATTCTCATCCGTCCGGCCGTCACGCTGCTCATCTTTCAGAACGCCCTGCCGCGCCGCATCTACACCGATGGACGCAATTGGCCCACCGATGAGCCGCCGACCTTCCAGGGTTATTCCATCGGCAGATGGACCGACGCGGACGCCGACGGCCGCTACCGCGCGCTCGAAGCCGAGACGCGGAACTTCACCGGCCCGCGCGCTCTGGAATCCACTGGGCTTCCGCTGCACAAGGACAACGAGACGGTCGTCCAGGAGCGGATATTTCTCGACCCCGGCAACAACGATGTCCTCCACGACGTCGTCACCACGATCGACCACGCCTTCACCCGTCCGTGGACGGTCGACAAGACCTATGTCCGCGAGCGCGATCCCCGCTGGCTCGAATACAATTGCCAGGAGGCCAACAACCACCTCTTCATCGGCCGCGAGGAATATCTGCTGAGCGCCGACGGAAAGCTGATGCCGGCCAAGAAGAACCAGCCGCCGCCCGATTTGCGTTACTTCAACCCGGCGCGCAGATAAGACCGCACCATAAAGATCAGGTCACTGACGGGTACCGAGGCTTCGGCCGAAGAAGACCTCAGCCGCCGCAATCGTACGGCGGTGAGTATCCGCTTGTGGGACGTCCGTCTTGCATCGAGGAACAGCCGCCTGACCCGCGCTGGTGCAGGCGGAAAGGAAGTCGTAGTGCCCGACGCCCGGAAAGCGCTGCAGCTCGGCGTTTGGGATCGCCTGCGCCGCCGCCACACCGTTGGTCATCGGCGGCGCGACCGGATCGGCGTCACCCAGCACGATATGGACGGGCGCGCTCATACGCGCGAGGGCCGCCGGATCGAGCGCCTGCACCAAGGCAGGTGCCATCACGAAAGCGGCGCGCACCGCCGGAATGGAATGGTCGTCGCCCGCTCGCGCCACCTCGGCGGCTACCTCCGGCTCGGCGAGGGCTTGGGTGCGTTCCTCACGCGTCACGGGGAACTCCCGTTGCGGCCGGCAGACGCCGTCGTCGGGATTGGCGACACAGAAGCGAACGAAGTGGGCGCGGTCGACCCGCGCCCCCGCCGCCACCAGGGCGGTGAACCCGCCGGCTGAGAAGCCGGCAACACCGACACGTGACAAATCCATGTGGGCTCCGAGATCCGGATCGCGCTGCGTGGCCGCCAGGGCGGCTCGCAAGTCCTCGGCGCGATCCCACCACAGGGTCGTGCCCGGGACGGTCATCTCATCAACCGCATTGCTGCCAGGATGGTCCACCGCCACCACGATGTAGCCGCTGCGCGCCATGGCGATGCCAAACCAGCCCATGATCCGGGCGGTGCCGCCGCGGCCGTGGGACAAGAGAATCACCGGCCAGCGCGCGGCGTCCGCCGCGAAAGCAGCGTCCGGGGACACGGCTCCGATAGCGAACAAGGGCTGCTCGGGCGGGCCTAGCACCAGGGGACGTTCGACCGCGTCCGCGGCGGCTGGGTACCAGACCGTGATGCGGAGTTCGGCCCGGTGCTTGGCATCACGCAGGCTCGCCGTCGGCTCCGACGTCACCCGGTGGGTTTCGCCCACGGGCGCAGCCTGTGCAATCCCGGCGAGGATACCGAGCATGCCGATGCCAATCGTTAAGCAGCGTTTCATTGCCCTACCTCCCTCAGTCTAAAGAAAATTACCCACCTCAAGGTCGGGACACCACCCTCAGCCGTCGAGACTGGGTTCGGTTTCACGATCGCCGAAACCGCCCGTCGATCGAAGGAGTACCGTCGGTGGCGACGAGGCCGCGCGCGACGAGATCCTCGAGATGGGCCAGCACCGAGAGTCCGGCCGCCTTCAAGAGCCGCGGATCGAGCCCGATATAGATCGCGCGCACCAGTGCCGGGATGTCGGTTTCGCCGGCGGCAAGCCGCCGGAGGATCGATGCCTCGCGGGCCCGGCGGTGGGCGATGTACTGTTGCACGAAGCGCGGCGCATTGCGCACCGGCCCGCCGTGGCCGGGGAAATAGAGCGTCTCGGCACGGCGGCTCAGCTTTTCGAGCGACGCCATGTAGTCGCTCATGGCGCCGTCAGGGCGGTGCCACGATCGGGGTCGACCAGGCCATGACGTGGTCGCCGGAGAACAGGACGGGCGTGCCCTTGAGCGCGAAGGCCATGTGGTTGGCGGTGTGGCCCGGCGTCGCCACCGCTTCCAGCTCCCAGCCCGGCCCGCTGACGCTCTCGCCGTCGGCGAGCGCAAGGTCGGGGCGGAAGTCGCGATCGGCGGAAGCTTCCAGCGGCGGCGGCTCGCCCACACGGAGCGGGCGCGCCGCGCGATGCGGCCCCTCCCCGGCGGTCTTGGCCCCGGTCGCCGCCTTGATGCGGGCGGCGGCGGGCGAATGATCCCGATGCGTATGGGTGACCAGGATGTGGCTCACGGTCTCGCCCCGCACCGCATCGAGGAGCGCCGTGATATGGGCCTCGTCGAGCGGACCCGGATCGATAATGGCGACGCGGTCCTTGCCGACGATGTAGCTCAGCGTTCCCCTGAAGGTGAACGGCCCGGGATTATTGGCCAGAAGCCGGCGCACGCCCGGCATCACCTCCTCGACCCGGCCGGGCGCCAGGTCGAAGCTCTTGTCGAACGGAATGTCCTCGCTCATCGGACCAGTGATGTCGCATCGGCACGGGCACCGTCAACCTGATTGCAGCCTGGTTCCCTGGCAGCTCGCCGGCGGGGAAGCCTCGAAGCGCTGATCCGTGCTGGTCTCGTTGCCGGCTTGCGGCCGGTTGGATCGCTTTTGCATTCTCCATCAAGAGGCGAAAGCTCACGCGGCTTTCAACGTCTCTTGCTCGATACCCTGGCTTCAGCCTCCTTGGCCCGCTCCAGCCAAGCTTCGGCGATCTCAAGCATGACTTTCCTGTCAGTCGGCGACATCGTCTTTGCCAATCGCCTGCACTCCTCTGCATACTTTTTATAGAGGACGGGGTCATCCATGTTTGCACCCCTTCATGTTGTCCATTCTCGACGGACCCAACCGGCAACGGTGCGCCATGGTTCCATTTCACGATTTCGGTCTGCTGGAACCAACTTGCCGTCAAAGCGTTTAGGTTCGTCGGAAAATGGGTCTTGCTGAATGAACCGGGTCGAGCTTTACCGCAGCTATGCCGCGGAATGCGTGCGCTTGGCGCGACAAGCGACCAGTCCAACCGACAAGACGTTGTTGCTGGAGATGGCCGACAAATGGATGCGCATGGCCCAAAGCGTCGAAGCGCGAACGGATGATCCAGACGATGCCGCGGAGGACGAGTAGCTTGCCGCAGCGCCCGCGGTGCAACCAGCCTTCGGATGCCGCTTAACCTTTCAAAAATCCGTGGCGCCGGCGTTTCGCAATCCGGCTGCTCCGCGCTTGCATGAGCTCGGATCAAGCTCACATGCATTCGTCATAGCAATATTGCGTGCAGGCTTGGCCTGCCGGGCAGGAAGCCGGCACGCATTCCTTCCGGCATGCGGGGATCCCAGCCGGATTGGGATGGGGGTAGAGATCGCCGGCGGGTTGCGGCGGACGCGGCGGCGCAGGCGGGATGACCGGATCCGCGGGAACGCTTGGCGCATCCGGGGTTGCGGTTTGGGGCAAAGCGGTTGTCGCAATCGACAGGAGCGAGAGAGCGGCAAGCGCTGTTGCGGCGGCAAGCACTATTGGCGACTTCACGCTTGCGATCCTTCTCCTGAAGGAGCAGCTGCCGACAGCCCGCAAGAGCGCCGATATTCATTGATATTCGAATTCGGATCAAGTGCCGGCGCCGCCTGCGATCGGGTGGCGCCCCGACAAGCGGCGTCAACCGCCGCCGACGTCGCGCTTGAGAAAATGACGCACCAACCTTGTGGCCGCCACGGCCACGATCATGGCCGCGACCGCGAGAACGAAAATCTGCTCGGGCCGTGCACCGGCGAGGCTGACCAGCATGCCGAACACCACGCCCGGAAAGACGTGGGCTGGCGCCCAGACCAGCGCCGAGAGGACGTTGGCCAGATAGAACTGGCGCGCCGGCATCTGCACGATTCCGGCGATCAGGGGAACGAAGGCGCGCACCACCGCGGTAAAGCGCGCCAGGAAGACGCTGGCCCCGCCGTAGCGATTGAAGAACGCCTCGCTGCGCGCGATGAAGCCGGGAAACCGGTCGAGCGGCCAACGCTGGAGGATCTGCCGATGACAGCGCTGCCCCAGCCAGAACGATGCTCCGTCGCCCACGATGGCTCCAAGAATTGCGGCGACCAGCAGCAGCCACGGACTGATGTGCGCCTCGATCGCGAGCGCGCTGATGGCCACGATGAGGGTGGAGCCGGGGACGACGGTGCCGATGACGGGAATGGCTTCCGAGAACGCCAGCAGGAAAACCGCCCAGGCCGCATAGTGCGGATGCGTCGCAATGAAATCGGTGAGGTCGGAGATGTAGGCGGTCATTGATGAGTTGGTCTGCCGGCCGCAATGGCGCGGCTTGTTGGTTTGTAGCCCGCATGGAGCGTAACGCAATGCGGGAACGGCGTCGGCGCGCAAAGGCCGCACCCGGATTTCGCCAGCCGCGGGTAACCGCGCTTAAGGCTCCATCCAGGCTACAAGCCGCCTAATCGGCTTTGGCGCCGGAGAATTTCACCACCTTGGCCCATTTCTCCGTCTCCTCGGCAATGATCTTGCCGAAATCGGCGGGGGTGCCGACCAGCACGCTGCCGCCGAGATCGGCGAGCCGCGCCTTGAGCTTGGGATCGGCGAGCCCGGCATTGACGGCCGCGTTGAGCTTCTCGACGATCTCGCGCGGCGTGCCCTTGGGCGCGCCGATGCCGAACCACGCGCTGGCCTCGTAGCCGGGGACAGTCTCCGCCACCGTCGGAATGCCCGGCAGCGCCTCGGAGCGTGTGCTCGTCGTCACCGCCAACGCTCGCAGCCTGCCGGCCCGGATGTACTCGATCGAAGAGGGCAGGTTGTCGAAGATCACTTGCACCTGGCCGCCCATCAGGTCGGTCAGCGCCGGCGCCGCCCCCCGATAGGGCACATGCAGCAGGTTGACGCCGGCCATCATCTTGAACAACTCGCCCGAGACATGCACCGAGGTCCCGTTGCCCGAGGAGGCCATGTTGACCTTGCCGGGATTTTCCTTGGCATAGGCGATGAACTCGCCGACCGTCTTGGCCGGAACGGCGGGATTGATCTCCATCACGTTGGGGACCCGGATGATGCCGGCCACCGGGGCGATATCGCGAATGAAATCGAACGGCAGTTTTTCGTAGAGCGTTGTGTTGATGGCATTGGCCGGATTGACCAGGAGGAGCGTATAGCCGTCGGGCGCCGCGTTCACGACCACCTCGGTGCCTATATTGTTGCCGGCGCCCGAGCGGTTATCGATGATGAACTGCTGGCCGAGCCGTTCCGACAGATACTGCCCCACCAGGCGGGCCAGGATGTCGACTGTGCCGCCGGCGGGATAGCCCGCGATCAGATGCACGGGGCGGGTCGGGTAATCGAGGGCGCGGGCCCGACCGCTGCCGCCGGCCGCCGTCAGCGCGAAGCCGATCAGGCAGGCCAAACCGGCAAAATGCATGGATTTCACCAACCGTTTCATGGCGTTGCTCCCAAATTCGCGCCGGATCGCCCGCCGTCGAGGTGATTTTGGATCGTTGTTATGGAGCGAGCCTCGTCAGGGTACGCGGCCCCCTTGACCCTGCACAAGGCCATTCTCCGGACGAGGCCATTCTCCGGCACCCCTGCGCTGCCGCATTTTCGGACGGAAAACCGGATGAAAATGCTCCGGTGCGGCCAAATGAGGCGGAAGAACTTGCCAATTGCTCCTCTTGCCTTCATGGCGGATGATCTAGACGATGGGGCGAAACCACAGTGCAGCAGCCTCGGAACCCACCATGAGAAATTTGAGCTTCGGCGTCGCAGCCACCGGCCTCCTCGCCGTGGCGCTTGGTTTCAAGTCCGGCGATGGATGGGAGATCGGCCTCGGCATCAGCGCGCTCATTTGCGCCGTCACCACCTTCCTGTCGGCAGGCATTTCGAGCTACCTCAAGATCTTCGCCGGCATCTTCTCGATCGAGACGATCGCCGCGGGCTTGTTGGCCGTCTTCATCAAGGCGGGCCTTTGGCCGGCAGCTTTCGCGGACTACCAGCCGCCGGACGCATCTCTCAATACGTTTCCCATCACGGTCGCGATGTTCTCGGTCCTCACCTACGCGGTTTCGCACATTGGCGTGGTGCGGCAGATTACCCGGATCGCCGACCTCTATTACGAGGCGACCGAACGCGGTCGGGCGCGCGCCTGGCCGCTTCCCGCCTTCACGGCCCTCGAGCGGCGCATCGCGGTCGGCATGGTGGTGTTCCTGGTCCTCATCAACCAAATCCAGGTCGTCATCGGCGTCCGGCTCAGCTTCTTCTCCCGCGACTGGTTCAACGCCATCCAGAACAAGGACCAAGTCGCCTTCTGGCATATTCTTCTGTGGGTGTTCTTGCCTTGGGCGTTCATCCTCATCAGCACTTTGGTGATCGAATTCGTCGTGCAGTCGCTGCTGGTCATCCGCTGGCGGCGCTGGCTCACCGAGTATTTCATGGCGCATTGGCTCGGCGGCCATGCCCACTACCGCATGTCGTTGGTGGGCTCCCAGGCCGACAACCCGGACCAGCGCATTTCCGAGGACATAAACCGGTTCATCGACGGCGGCACCGACAGCTTCGGCGGCGTCGGCGGCTACGGCATCTACACTTACTCGATCGCGCTGATCTCCACCCTCTCCTCGCTGGTGGCGTTTGTCGTCATTCTGTGGACCATATCGGAAAGCTTTACCTTGCCCGGAACCGACATCCGCGTCCCGGGATTTCTGGTCTGGGCCGCGCTTGTCTATGCGGTTATCGGGACTCTGCTCACGCATTGGATCGGCCGCCCGCTGATCGGGCTTTTTTTCGAGAAGCAAAAGGTCGAGGCGAATTTCCGCTTCTCGCTGGCACGCGTGCGAGAATACAGCGAGCAGGTGGCGCTCCTGTCGGGCGAGCGCGCCGAGCAGGCGGCACTCGAGGGGAGATTCGGTGCGATCGTCGGCAACTATATGGCCCTCATGCATCGGCGCAAATGGCTGTTGGCGTTCATCAATTTCTACGGCCAGATATCTCCCTACATTCCCTACATCGTCGCCGCGCCATTCTTCTTCGCAGGCAAGATCCAGTTCGGCGTCTTGACGCAGACCGCCAGCGCGTTCGGACGGGTGGAGGGCGCGCTCAACTTCTTCGTCAACTATTACAGTTCGCTCGCCACCTTCAAGGCGGTGGTCAACCGCTTGACCTCGTTCGCGGGCGCGATCGAGCGCGCCAAGGCAATGGCTGCCACCGGGCCGGCGCGCATGCCGGCCCCCGCGGGCAAGCCCTCGGTCGCGCTGGTAGGAATCGGCATCGCGCTGCCGGACGGCCGGCGCATCGTCGAGGCCGCAGGCCTCTCCTACGCGTCCGGCGAGAGCGCGCTCCTGGCCGGACCTTCGGGCTCCGGCAAATCGACCCTGTTCCGCGCGATCTCCGGCATCTGGCCGTTCGGGGAGGGGCGAGTCCATGTTCCCGCCGGCGCCGAGGTGATGGTGGTGCCGCAGAAGCCCTATATCCCGATCGGCACGCTGCGCGCCGCCGTCTCCTATCCGGGCGGGCCGGATACCTATTCGGACGCGGACATCCGTCGCGCGCTGGCCGATGCCCGCATCGCTTTCCTGTCCGACCAGCTCGACCGCGAGGAGATCTGGTCGCAGCGCCTTTCCGGCGGCGAGCAGCAGCGCCTCGCGATCGTCCGCGCGCTGCTCAAGCAACCCGACTGGTTGTTCCTGGACGAATCGACCTCGGCGCTTGACGAGAAGCTCGAGGCGGAGCTCTACCTGATGCTCAAGCAGCGCCTGCCCAAGACCACGATCGTCACCATCGGGCACCGCTCGTCGCTCGCCGCGTTCCACGTGCGCCGCCTCGATATGACCGAAGGCGGCGGCGGCCAGTTCACGCCGCGGGACACCACCGCCGAAGCGGCGGAGTGAGGCGAGAAGGCGAATAGCGAGTAGCGAGTAGGGACAGCGGTGCAATGCACTGCCCTATTCGCTATTCGCTATTCGCTCCCTCAATGAAAATACGGCGGGCGGTAGAAGGTGATCAATCGGCCGCAGACGAGCACCGCGACCCAGGCGGTGAGCGACGTGCCGGCGATGAGCTTGGCGCGCAAGGGCGCATCGGCGCCGCCGGCCATCAGCTTCACCTCGCCGAAGGCGTCGCTCAGGTAGAAGACCGCGACGTTGAGGCCGGCGACCGCCACGAAGGTCAGCAACAGCTGAAACGACGGATTGTAGAAATACTGGTCGGGATGGCCGAAGAAGAACCAGATGCCGGTGAGAAGATTGAGGATGAAGCCCGCTATGCCGAGCGGGATCAGCTTGTGCAGGGCGGCGGGCGGCACTGCCTTGCCCACCCCCAACACTCGCAAATCAAACAAGCCGACAGTGCCCAGCAGCAGACACAGCCCGAAATAATGCAGCGTCTGGAAAATAGGCCAAAGCCAATGTTCGTAGTGGTTGATGAAATGGTGCAACTCGGTGGCTCGTACCCAAAGCTCCCATGGTTGCGGCGCCTCGGTTTCGGTGAACATGGCGACCCCTCTCAGAAGTCGGCCGGCAGGCCGACCCGCAGCCAGGTGTGGGTGTAGGCGAGGAAGCGTCCGGCCGCGATCACGGCCATCCAGGAGGCGAGCGAGAGGCCGGCGAGAATCCTCGCGCGCTTCCAGGCGGCCGCATCCGCCGGAGGTTTATCGCCCGGCGGATGGCGCAGCACCTCGTTGCGGATCTTGACCACCAGATAGATCGCCAGCGCGATCAGCGTCAATTTCACGTAGAACAGCGGATTGGTGAATGCCTTGTAGGGATAGGCGATCAGCAGCAGCGTGCCGGACGCGACGTTGGCTGCCAGCGCGACCCACAGGATGGGATAGAACAAATCGAGCAGCTTGAGCGGCACCTGGGGTGCGGCCCCGAGGATTCTGAGCGCGATCGCCGCGCCCGTGCCGGCGAGGAATCCCGTTCCCAGCACGTGGACGGTCAGGACGGTCGGAAACGCGAGCATCGAGGGCCCGACCAGCCATAGGCTCAATTCCGTATGCTCGATCCAGTCGAAAACTTGCTCGGTGGGCGTCATGCGGCTGGTCCCCGACGAATGATCCGATACCATACTTCCTGCTCGCAGTCTGTGCTTGTCGCGAGCAAATTCCTGGTGTGACAAGATCCGCACTCTTGCGCCGCAACAAACTGGGCTTTCTTCAGAGCCCGCAGACCTCGTCAACGCCATCGCCTGCATGTTAGGCTCCGGCAGCAGCAACCCGCTCGATCCGCACGACCGCCTTTGAGGAATGCAGGGGCTGCCAGTCACCTATCTGCGACAGGGGAGGAAGCGAGATGTCGATTTCTCTGATCGTCAACGGCATCGCGCACACCGTGGACGTGGAGCCGGAGACCCCGTTGCTGTGGGTGCTGCGCGACTCGCTCAAGCTCACGGGCACCAAATACGGCTGCGGCATCGCCCAATGCGGCGCCTGCACCGTGCTGATCGACGGCCAGGCGACGCGCTCGTGCAGCATCCCGGCCTGTCGGACGGTCGCCGGCAAATCGTCACCACCATCGAGGGGCTGTCGGCCGAGGGGACCCATCCGGTCCAATTGGCCTGGATCGAGTTCGACGTTCCGCAGTGCGGCTACTGCCAGTCGGGGCAGATCATGGCGGCGGTGGCGTTGCTCAAGCAAAAGCCGAAGCCGACCGACGCCGACATCGACCGCGAGATGAGCAACATCTGCCGCTGCGGCACCTATCTGCGCATTCGTCAAGCCATTCACCGGGCCGCCGAGCTGCAGGCGTGAGGGGAGGACCAACCATGACCGCGAAGGTTGCGACGACCCCGACCGCCGATATCAACCGCCGCGACTTCCTCGCCTCCACCGCGGCAGTCGGCGGCGCCATGGTGCTCGGCTTCTACCTGCCGCCGACAAGCGCGCAGGCCGGCGCGATCCAGGGCGAGCCCTGGTACCGGGACGCCATGGTGCCCGAGCTCAATGCCTGGCTGACGATCGCGGCGGACGACACGGTGACCATCCGGGTCGCGCAGACCGAGATGGGGACCGGTGTGTTCACCTCCTGCCCCATGATGGTGGCCGAGGAGCTGCAGTGCGACTGGAGCAAGGTGCAAGGCCGAATATGCTTCGCCGCAACGCAACGTGGTCGAGAAGGCCCCGGCATGGACCTTGCAGGTTCCGGGCGGGGGAAATCCGCGGATCCGCGACGGCGGCGGCGAGCCGGCTTCAGCAAGAAACTTCACCGGCGTGTATCGCCGGCTGGACACGAACTCCAGCGGATCGGTGCGCGAGAGCCGCTACTATCTGCAGATGGCGGGCGCCGAAGCGCGCGAACGCTTGCTCCTGGCCGCCGCCACCTTGTGGGAGGTGCCGAACTCGGAACTGGTGGCCAAGAACAGCGTCATCACCCACGGCCCGAGCGGACGGCGGACCACCTATGGGGCGATCGCCGGACGGGCCGCGCAGATCACGCTGCCTGATCCTTCAAAGATCAAGATCAAGGGACCGGACCAGTTCACCCTGATCGGCACCGAGCAGAAGAACCGCGACGTTCCGCTGAAGGTCACCGGCAAGGCCGTCTACGGCATCGATGTCGATCTGCCCGGCATGCTCTACGCCGCCGTCAAGGCCTGTCCGGTCTTCGGCGGCACGCTCAAGAGCTACGACTTCGACGCCATCAAGAATCGTCCGGGCGTGCACTCGGCCGTCATGATCGAAGGCAAAGGGCCGCGGAAGAATGCCGACTTCGGAACGAGCGGCCAGGAATACAGGTATGCGGCAGTCGCGGTCGTTGCCGACACCTGGTGGCGGGCGAAGACTGCGCTCGACCTCATGCCGATCGAATGGGACGTGGGAGCGAACGGCAGCCGCACCACCGCCGAGCTGTTCCAGGCCGACTTCGAGACCATGAAGCAGCCCGGCACGGTCGTGCTGGAGGAAGGCGGCAGCTACGCCGCCGCCAAGGACAAGGCCGCCAAGGTGGTCGAGGCGACCTACACGGTGCCTTATCTGGCGCATGCTCGCATGGAGCCGGGCAATGCCACCGCGATGGTGACGCCGGATCGCGTCGATGTATGGACCGGGGATCAGTCGCCCCAGTTCGGCCTGTTGCGGGCCGCCGACGAGGCCGGCGTGGCGCCCGAACAAGGTGTTCATCCACACCACCTTCCTGGGCGGCGGCTATGGCGGCGGCGGCGGCTCCGAGCAGATCCGCCAGGCCGTGGCGGTGGCCAAGACCTTGAACGGAAGGCCGGTGAAGCTGCTTTGGAGCCGCGAGGAGGACATGCGGCTCGGCGAAAAATATCGGCCGATGGGCATCGGCGCCTTCGAGGCGGCACTCGACGCCGACGGATGGCCGCTCGCCATCAACATGCGCACCACCAGCGATCGCTATGACCGCAACCTGACGCCCACCGGCACCTACGGGAACATGGTCTCCGAGCAGGCGGTGCGCGGCCTGCACGAGCTGCCGTACTTCGTTCCCACGATCTACTACGACGTCCATACCCGCAACAGCCACGTCCCGGTCGGGTTCCGGCGTTCGACCGGCAGCGGCGTGAACGTCTTCTATCTCGAAAGCTTCATCGACGAGCTGGCGCATGCCGCCGGCAAGGATCCCTACGAGTACCGGCGCGAGCTGATCGCGCGCAATACGCAAGTTTCGCGACCGCGACGACTGGCTCAAGGCGCTCGACATGGTGGCCAAGATGTCGGGTTGGGGCACGCCCTTGCCGGAGGGCTGGGCGCGCGGCATCGCGGTCGACGACCGGCGGCGAGCGGCGCCGGCAAGGTCCGCCACCTCCTTGTGCGCCGAGGTGGTCACCGTGTCGGTCAGCCGGGCCGGCGTGCTGCGGCTGGAGCGCGTCGATGTCGTGTTCGACGAGGGCTTCTCGTTCGTCAACCCGCTGTCGGTGCGCAAGCAGATCGAGGGCCAGGTCGCCTGGGCGCTCAGCGATGCGAAGTGGCAGGAGATCACAATCAAGGACGGCCGCACGGTCGAAGGCAATTTCGACCAGTACCAGGTGGCCCGCATGGCCGACTATCCGCCGCAGGTCAACATCGCGTTCCTCAAGACCAACAACAAATGGATCTCCGGCGTGGGCGAGGAAGCGTGCCCGCAGATCGCGCCCGCCATCGCCCAGGCGATCTTCAAGATCACCGGCAAACGGCTGCGCTCGCTCCCGTTCGGGAAACAGGACCTGAGCTGGGCTTGAGGCGGGTCCCGCTTCCGGCGGCCAGATCCGGGTTGCCTTGCTCGGCCCGGAACAAACAAGCCGGGCGCGGCTGACGGCAACCGCCAGCCGCGCCCGAGCTGGACCGGTCGCGCATGGGGGGAGGGAAATGACGACCGGCTGCAGCAACAATGCGCGACGCCGCCCCTTGGTTCCATTCGATGCGCGAGAACCACCGGGCGCCATACGCGACAACCAGCGCGCGCCTTGGCGGCAAGTTGTTTGTCGTCGCTCCCCCGTCGTTGCCGGTTGCGAATGTTTGTTTCTTGGAACTTATAACGTTTGCGTGAGTTGGAGGCCCAGGGGAAGAACCAAGGAGCCTATCAATGCGATCATTCATGCTAATTGCGGTTTCGGCGATTGCTCTTTCGGCCACATCGTTGGGCCAGGCCAACGCCGGGACTTCGGCCGGCGCGGCCGGCTTGCAAGGAGCCGCCGAGCAGCTGCGCCTCACCGAACCGGTGGACCGCGTCTGCCGTGAAGTTTGCCGCGAGAATGTCTGCCGAACCCGCTGCATCAATGAGCGTGATCGGGATGAGGTGGTTCACGAGCGGGTCTATCGCGATCGCGACGAGCACCGCGATCACAGGCCCGGCGTGGATCTGCATGTTCCGGGCGTCAACATCGAGGCGCGCTGAAAGCCCTGACCGCGCGCGACGTTTGCGCGTCGATCGGCAGAATGCCTTAGCCTAAAAACAAAATCCGCCGGGCGCGAGCTCGGCGGATTTCGCGGACGGCGGCCGGCAGGGTTCATTTGACCTTGAGGTTGCCGGCGGATTGCTTGCCGCGATCGGTCACGATCTCGTATTCGAGTTGTTGACCCTCATTGAGCGAGCTCAAGCCGGCGCGCTCGACCGCGGATATATGAACGAAAACATCCTTGCCGCCGCCTTGCGGCTGAATGAATCCGTAGCCTTTTTGCGAATTGAACCACTTCACCGTACCGAGCGCCATGTGCTGATCTCCCCGTTGATGACGAAGGATAGCCTGTAGGCGACCAAATGCCAATCGCCGCTCGCCAAATCGCGGCTTGCGACATCGTCGCTCGCAATAAGAGTTAGAACCGAGAACGATCGCGCTATTGCGGGCAGAAGATTTCCCGAGAGAGCGCCGGCTGCCGCCTCAGATGCGAGATGCGCGGTTGCGCGCTCCGGGGCGATGCCCGATAATCGCGCTCAAGACACCGGCTCGACAAATCGATCGAAAGAGACGATCGGAAGGATGGCAAGATGAACCTGACCCCGACGGTCGCATTTCTGATTGTCCTCGCCATCGGCATCCTCGGCGGCCTGATTTTCGATCGCTTCGCCGGGCCCAATTGGTTCAAGCGCCAAATCGTAGGCGCCAGGCCGAGCCTCATCACCAGCGCGCTGGTCGGCGTGGCGGGTGCGTTCGTCGGATTTCATCTTGCCGAAGCGCTCAAGCTTACGGCGGGCCCCGCCCTGGCGGGCGCCGTGGTGGGCGCTGCTGCCGTCCTGTTCGGCTGGCGTTCGGTTCGCTGAACCTCGAACGGTCTGCCCTGTTCGGCTTCCTCGCAAGCCGCCTCGGAGCGCGGGGCGAATACCATCGGCCTTGATGGATTAATGTTAAAGAATTGATGCTTAAACGATCGATGCTCATAGGATTGATCCGTAAAGGATTGATCCGTAAAGGATTGGGCAGCGCACCGCAGAACCCGCATGGGCGCGCCCGACCCAATATAGCTGCACGGCTGCACAGGATGTCGAAAAGAGGATGAAATGACCTTTGGAAAGAGGATCGCCGCGCCATCCAAGGAAGCTCAGGCACAACAAGAACAATGTCCCCATTGCCGTGGGGTGGGGGCCATCAGGGGGCGCGGACAGCGCAAGGTCTGCGTCCCGTGCAAGGGCACGGGAAAAAAGCCAAAGGCGTAGGCTTCGCCTCCGGCGCGCGGCGAACCGCCGCACAAATTGCCCAAACAGCTTCGGCTCGCCCGGCTATTGTCCCCATCGGTTGTGGTTCATTGCGTCATGGCGGTCGATGATTTGATGATGCGGTCTGCCGAGCCGACAACGCCGTCCGACACGCCCATGCATGTGCCTACCTCCCTGGTGCTGCAGGAGCTGCTCGATGAGGCGCCGAGGGATTACTTTACCCTGGATTGGCTGATCGACAGCCTGCCGGAGCGTTCCTTCGGCATCGTCATGCTTCTCCTCGGCGTGGTCGCCATGGTGCCGATCGGCTCGATCGTGCCCGGCTTGCTGCTCGCCATCCTGGCGGCGCAGATGACCGCCGGACGGCAAGGCCCCGTCTTCCCGCGTCGCCTTGCCATGCATCCCTTGCCGACCCGACACCTCGTGCGCCTGGGCCGCCGCCCCATCCTGGTGCTCAAGCAGCTCGAACGGGTCATCCGGCCGCGCTGGCCGCTGCCGTTCGGGGCGACCAAGCGCGTCGTCGGCATCGTCGTGTTCCTGCTCACCTGCCTCATTCTGCTTGGCCCGCTGCCGCTGACGAATATTCCGCCGGCTGCGGTTATCGCGCTGATCTCGCTCGCCTATATCGAGGAGGACGGCGTGCTGCTGGCGATCGCGCTCACGGCTGCCCTGATCCTCCTGGCGATCGCATCGGCAGCCGTATGGGGAGCATTCCTCAGCGCGGTCTGGATCGGCCGGCTTTAGGCTGCCATAATCGCCCCTATGATGCCGGGCAAGAGGGGGAAATCGCGATGCTGTTGCTCTTGATCAACGTGCTGATCATCGTCGTTGTCGGTGCGCTCTGCTTCTATCTCATCGACAAATTCGTTCGCGACGGCCGGTTGGCCAATCTGCTCAAAATTCTGGTCGCGCTCATTTGCATCCTGGCGATCCTGCAGCGGCTGCTCCCGGCGCTCGGCTTGAGCGGGCTGCTTTAGCGCACTTGTCCCGGCCTTGAGCCGGGACCGTCCGAAACTCGGAGTCCGCAACGGTCCCGGCTCAAGGCCGGGACAAGTACGTTGCGTCACTTTACCGCCGCATCCTTCGCCAGCATGGCGATGGCTTCCTGCACCGTGGTCATGAATTGCGCGGGGAAGATGATGGTCGAGTTCTTCTCGACCGAGATTTCCGCCATGGTCTGCAGGGTGCGCAGCTGCAGCGCCACCGGATGCTGCGCTATGATGTCGGCCGCCTGGCCGAGCTTCATCGCGGCCTGGTATTCGCCTTCGGCGGCGACGATCTTGGCGCGCCGCTCGCGCTCGGCTTCGGCTTCCTTGGCCATGGCACGCTGCATGTTCTCGGGCAGCGTAATGTCCTTGATCTCGACCGCCGTTACCTGCGTGCCCCACGGCTCGGTGTGGTGATCGATGACGTCCTTGATCTGCTCGTTGATGCTGGCGGTGTCCGACAGGAGCTGATCGAGGCTGAAACGCCCGACCACGTTGCGCACGGTGGTCTGGCTGATCTGGTTGATCGCGTTGTAGACGTTCTCGATCGCGATCACGGCGCGTTCCGGATCGGAGATGTGATAATAGGCGACGGCCGCGATATCGATCGAGACATTGTCCTTGGTGATGATCTTCTGCGAGGGGATCTGCATCGTGACGGTACGCAGCGACACGCGCACCATCTGCTGGATGGGAGCGAAGATGACGGTGAGCCCCGGCCCGCGCACGCCGGTGAATTTCCCGAGCAGGAACACGACGCCGCGCTCGTACTGCCGCAGCACCCGCAGCGATATGAGGACGTAGAAAACGAGCGCAACGACCACCAGGATCGAGAACATGCGCACCTCAATCCAGCGGTTCGATCTTGACGATCGAGGCGCCGTGGTTGTTGCCGACCCATAGCACCGGCGGATTGACCGAATTGTCCAGGAAGACCCGCCTTATATTGGTGTGCCGCGGCAGCAGATACTCGGTGATGGCGCCGGTCGTAGGATCGAGCCGATCGATCTGGTCGGTCACCATCGAGCCGGCCCAGACCTCGCCGTTCTTCGCGCGCACCACGTCATAGGGATCGGAATGCGGGGTCGGCAGCTTCCATTCGGTGATCTGCTCGGTCTTGGGATCGAACTTGCCGATGGCGTTGCCGCCATACTCGGCAAACCACAGATTGTTCTCCTCGTCGACGCGGCCGCGGCGCGGCTTGGAGTTCGGCGTCGGCGTGGCATAGATCTTCACGGTCTTGGTCTTGGCATCGAACTTGCCGATATGGGTGCCCTGGAATTCCAGCAGGTAGAGATTGTTGTCGTGATCGGCCGGCATGCCGTAGGCGTCGATGAGGGTGTCCTTGGCGTCGCGCATTGCGCCCAGATTGGTGTAGGCGCCGGTCTTGAGATCGACCCGGTAGATCTCGTGGCGAGCCTGATTGTTGGTGTAGACGGTGCCGTCGACATCGGCCGAATAGGGCGCGATCATGGATTCCTGGGTGCGGTCGGACAGCCAGTCCTTGGGCACCGGGAACACGTCGAACTTCTTTTCCTGGCGATCGAAGCGGGCGACGCCGCCCTGCAGCATCATCGCCACCCACAGATTGCCGTTCGGATCGGAATCGATCTGCAACGTGCCGGTCGGCTCCTCCGGCCGCAGCAGCGGCAGCGCGTAGTCGGTGACCTTGCCGGTCTTGGGATCGAGCTCACCGATGAACAGGCTGCCGAAATCCGAATACCAGGGTATGCCGTCGCGATCGAGAACCACGTCGTGCGGCATCGCCACCTGGCGCGGTAGATCGTATTCGGTGACGATCACATGGGTGGCCCGTCCCTTCGGCCGCGGCAGCGTCTTGAAGGGAAATTCCCAGCTGTCGCCCGTGCTCAGGTTGATGGTGGCGAAAAAGTCGGCGGCTTCCTGCTGCCGGGCGCCGAACCCGCGCGGCGAGGGGCCGATCCAGCGCTGCGGCTTGAGCGGCGTGGTGCCGGGCGAATAGCCGGCCATGCGCGGCAGCAGCGTCATGAACTCGGCAGAATCGTGCGTCGACATGAACACGCGCTGCACCGTGTGGCAGCCGACGCAATTGGTCAGCAGCGCCCGCTGGCGGTCGGTGCCGGGAGCGCTGGCGATCCATTCGGCGTTGGAAAGCTGATCCGCGAGCTTCCTGGTCTTGACGAGCTTGAGGTCGCCGGCGGCAGTCCTGCCCGCCTCGAGCGCCGCGTCCTTGGGACCGGCGAGATCATACCCGACCGCGCGGACGGAGAGCGCATAGTGGCCGGGCTCGAGCCGTCCCGCCGGGAACGCATAGTGCCCCTGATTGTCGCTGACCACGGTGGTGGTGATGGTCGAGCCGTCCTTCCTGGCGCTGACCAGCACGCCCTCCATCATTCCCTCCTCCGCCGAGGAAACGCTGCCGGCAAGCGCAGCGGGCGACTGGGCAGCGGCCGGGCGCGCGCCGGCGATCACGGAAACCAAGACAAGAGCGGCGCCTGCGAGCGCCGCATACAAAGATGTTGCCTGACGCATTGCTCCCTCCCGTTGGATACCCCGCGCGACGCGCCGCGGTTTTCTTTTCCGGCAGTCTAAGGCCCGGACCCGAGACAGTTCAAGGCCGCCGCCGGGCAGCGGTCGTGCTCCGCAGAACGCAAACCCGCATCAGCGGCAGCGTCACCGAGATCAATACGGCTGATCCAAATGAGCGAACGGAACCTACCGCTTCAACAGCTCCTTCATGCGCAAACGGACCTCCTCCTTGGTGCTCAAGGTGAAATCCCAGCCGAACGTGTCGAAGTAATTCAGCCCGGGACGAGGAATGATCTCGGGCGGCAGAAAGCTCGCTTCATCGATGTCGTTGCGGGTCGGGGATTCGGTGCGCGTGCGGGCGTAAACTTCGAGTCCCTCCTTCGAGGCGATCCAATTGGCGAACAGCTTGGCCGCGTTCGGATGCGGAGCGTGGTCCAACAGCGCCACCTCCCCGACGCCCGCCGAAAGCGTTCCCGGCATGTCGGACAGATTGTAGACCGGCTCGACCGGAATCCCCTCCTGTCGCAACCGCTCCACCTCGTCGCGCTCGGCGCCGATGGAGATCGGATATCTGCCGCGCGCCAACCAATCGGTGATCTGCCGGCGATCGCGCGCAATGCCGGGTTGCTGTTCGATGAAAAGCCGCTTCACGAAATCCTCGCCATAGAGGGTATAGAACCGGGCCGCCTCGTTGCTTCCGTTGCCGGGAACCGTCGGATCATGGATGGAAATACGGCCCTTCCATTTGGGATCGATGAGGTCGCGCGCCGTATGGAAATCCGCCGGCTTGGCGAATTGGGTGTGGACATAGAAGTTCGCCCCCACCGTATTGAACAACCGCAATATGTACTGGTCGTCGGGATCCATGAACCAGAGTTTCCCGTTCTTCCATTTGGTCGGGTCCAGCACGTCGGGAGCGATGAGCTCCGGCCGCAGCGGGACGAGCATCTTCTCCCGATAGAAGATCGTCGCCATGCTCTGGATGCCGGCGAGCACGACGTCGACCGTATAGACGCCCGCATGGCGCTCGGCGCGCAGCCGATCGGCGCTCTCGCTGGTGCGGCCGCCGAGGTAGTCGACCGCAATGCCGAAGCGCGCCCGAAACGCGGCCGGCAGCGCTTGCCGCACCTGCGTGTCGGGCGGCGCCAGGATCACCACCTTGCCTTCCGCCTTGGCGGCGGCCACCAGCTGGCCCCAGCGCGCCTCGGGGCTTGGCGAAGAGACGTCGCCCTGGGCCCAGGATTCCTGCAGGCCGCCCGCGGAGGCGCACAGCACGAGGGCCAACGCCAAGAGTTTCCTCATCGCAGTTTCCCCTTGTTTGATTCCGCGGCCGAGAGTGTCGCGGGGAGAGGGCGTCACGTGGGTCTCGCCTCCTGCCGCCGCGGATTGGTCATCTGCAGGCCGAAACGGCGGCCGATCAGCATCATCGCACAGATGATCGCGGTGATCAGCAGGCCGAGCGCCGCGGCCCGTTCGATCTCGCCGTTGAAGCTGTACTCGAGCAGCAGGATCGACAGCGGCCGCGACTCGGCGCTGTAGAGCAGGACCGGCGTGCTGATGCTGGTAAGCGCGGTGCCGAAATTGAGCATACCGACGGTCACCGCGACCGGCGCCACCAGCGGCAGGAGAATGCGCAGATAGGTATAAGCCCACGAGGCGCCGGTGACGCGTGCCGCCTCCTCCAGGTCGGGGCCGAGCTGCAGGAACGCCGACTTGAACGCCTGCGTGCTCACCGGGCTGTCATGGATGGTCAGCGCCAAGGCGATGCCCCAGACGGTGCCGTAGAGAATGCCGCGCAACGGCGTGGCCAGGAACACCCACAACAGCCCGAGACTCATGAGGATGCCGGGAATGACCCACGGCAGCCAGCAGAAGAACTCGAGCAGCGCGGGCGCCTTGAGACGTTGCGAAGCCAAGAGATAGCCGACGAGCGAATAGATGAGGACCCCGAGCAGCGCCGTGAGGCTCGCGATCATGAGGCTGTTCTGCAGCGATCCCAGGAACAGCGGATCGGAAAACAGCGCCTGCCAATGCGCCAGCGTGAACGGCGACTTGATGTCGAAGAAGCCGTAGCGCCGCATGAACGAGCCGATGACGAGAAACGTCAGCGGCAATACCATCATGATGGCGAACCATGTGAGAAATCCGCCGAGCGCGACGTAGCGCCACCCGCCGAGCCTGATGCGCTGGGTGGAATAGCCTTGGCCGGTCACCACGGTGAACTTCCGCTTGCCCTGGAAGTAGCGGCGATAGAACAGAGCCAGTCCCGCCAGCACCAGCAGGAACACGGAGCCCAGAGCGGTGGCCTCGCCGTAGGCCGGCGGCTCCTGGCGCAGATAGTCGTAGATGCGGGTGCCGTAGACATAGATGCCCGCCGGCAGCCCCAGCAGCAGCTCGGTATTGAACGATTCCAGTCCCTTGATGAAGCTCAGGACCGCGATGGCGATGATCATCGGCGACAGCACCGGGAAGGTGATGCGCCACAGCGCCGTGAACGTATTGGCGCCGGCGACCCGCGCCGCCTCCTCCAGCGTGGCCCCCAGGCGGCGAAACACCGGGGTCAACAACATCACATTGAGCCAGACGCCACCGGTGCCCAGGTGCACCCAGACGATGCCCCAGAAACTGTACGGGTTGAACAGCGGGCCGTCCACGAAGGGCAGCGCCTGCGCGATATTGTTCAAGAACCCGAAGTTCGGATCGAGGAGCAGGATCCAGGCCAGCGTCAACGGAAAGTCGGGCACGAAGAACGCGAACCAGCACAGGAACTCGACGATCTGGCCGCCCGGCATGTCGGTGCGCGCGATGAGCCAGGCGAAGGTCACCGACAGGGCGAGCGAGGGGACGAGACGCACCACCGAAAACGCAAAGCTCATCCACAGCGCGCTCAACGTCTGCGGCTCCCCGAACGCGCGTATCCAGTTCTCAAATCCGTAGACCGCAGGCTGCCCCGGCGCAGCGACGTTGAAGCTCCCCACCAGCAGGAACACGATCGGCAGCCCCATCACCACGACGAAGAACAGCAAAACCGACAGCTCGATCGCGCGCAAGCCGCGCAGTCGCGGCGGGCGGACGAGCGTGGCGGCGAGCTCGCTCATTGCGGCAGTGTCGTGATACGGGCGGGATCGAAGCCCAGGCGGATATCGGTGCCGATCGCGAACGGCTCCTTCTTCGATGCCGGCAGGATCAGGGTGCGTCCGGCCGCCGCGATCGTGTACTCGAGATGATCGCCCATATAGGCCACGCGCTCGATCCTGCCGACCACTTGGTTTGCGGCGACCTCGCCGATCGGCAGCAACGTGATGTCCTCGGGCCGGGACAAGATGCGCACCACCTCGCCATCGCGGAATTTTCCGTCCGCCTGCACGGCCACGCGCCCGCGGCCTTCGAAATCGATCCAGCTCTGGCCGCCACCGTTGCGGAAGATGCCTTTGACGATCACCGTGCGGCCGAGAAAATCGCCGACGAAGCGCGTGCACGGCCGCTCGTACACCTCGGCCGGCCGCCCGACCTGCTCGAGCCGGCCGCGGTTGACGACGGCAATGCGGTCGGACATCGCCAAGGCCTCGGCTTGATCGTGGGTGACGTAGACCACAGCGAGATCGAGGCGCCGGTTGAGCGCCTGCAGCTCGCCGCGCATCTGCTCGCGCAGCTTCACGTCGAGGTTGGACAAGGGTTCGTCGAGCAGCAGCAGCGCGGGCGTGTAGACGATGGCGCGGGCAAGCGCGACCCGCTGCTGCTGTCCGCCGGAGAGCTCGGTCGCGCCGCGCTGCTCGAGCCCGGCCAGGCCGACCAGCTGCAGCGCCTCGCCCACGCGCTTGGCGATGGCGCTCTTCGGCTCGCGCCGCACCCGCAGCGGGAAGGCGACGTTCTCGAACACGGTCAGGTGCGGCCAGATCGCGTAGGACTGGAACACCATGCCCATGCCGCGCTTGTCGGTGGGCACCAGCACGCCGCGGCGCGGCGCCGCCAGGCAGCGGCCGCCGAGCGTAATCTCGCCCTCGTCGGGAGTCTCGAGCCCGGCCAGCAATCGCAGCGTCGTGGTCTTGCCGCAGCCGGAAGGGCCGAGCAGGGTGAAGAACTCGCCGCGCGCGACCGTGAAACTGATGTCGTCAACGACCGCGGTGTCGCCGTAGCGTTTGACTACGTTCGAGAACTCCAGGAGCGTGTCGCTCACGACATCCTCTCGCCGCCGGCCCCCGTGATCGCCGCCTAAATCTTGTAGAGTCGTCTCGCATTCATCTCGAAGATATTCTGTTTGTCGGCGTCGGTGAGCCAGCCGAAGCTCTCGATGACCGGCTTGAGATCGTCCATCGCCAGACCCGTATGCGGATTGATCGAGGATCCTGCCCCCGGGCTCTCGGTGCCGAACATGCAGCAATTTGCGCCCATGACCTTGAACAGCAGCTCCAGCGCCTCCGGCGTATAGAGACAGGTGTCGTAATGCAGCCGCTTGGCCATGTTCTCGAAATACTGGCTCTCTGCCGCCCCCTTGCGGTCCTTGTCGCGGCGGCTCGGATAGCGCCCGGCCATGAAGCGGCCCATGTGATACGGGATGGCGCCGCCGCCGTGCGGCACCACGATCTTCAACTTCGGAAAATCGTCGAGCACGCGCGAGTTCAAGAGCGAGATGACCGCGATGCTCTCCTCGTTGACGAAGTGCAGCGTGTAGGAAAGCCGCGATGACAGGCAGGTGGACGCATGGATCATGCAGGGCACGTCCAGCTCCACGAGCTTCTCGTAGAGCGGATACCAATATTCGTCGCCCATCGCCGGCGTGCTGTCGTCGCCGCGCGCGCCGGGGTCCGGATTGACCAGGCAGCCGACAAAGCCCAGCTCCTTGACGCAGCGCTCAAGCTCGGGCAGCGCCTCCTTGATGGGAGTGCCCACGCACTGGGGCAACGCCGCCACGCCCTTGAAGCTGTCCGGATGCATGCGGCACTGCCGAGCGATGAGGTCGTTGCACGATTCCACGTACCAGTGCACGATCTTGTCCGGCTTCTCATGGTGCATCAGCGTGTAGGGCCGCGGCGACACCAGCTGCAGGTCGGTGCCGGCCTCCTTGAGAAATCGCAGGTGCGGCTTGAGCGCGTCGGCTACTTTCTCGTCATCGGCCTTGAACGTGGACCGGCGCTGTCCGCCGCGGCTCGCGAGCAGATGCGCCTGGTAGGAGTACAACTCGGCCGGCGCGGACACATGGGCGTGGATGTCGATGATCACCGGTCTGCTCCCTCGGCTAAGCGCTACGATGCCGGCGCGCCGATGACCTCGTCCATCCGGCAGGCGACCCCTGCCTTGGCCAGCTCCTGCTCGAACAGGGCGCGGATCTGCGGATCCTCGTCCGCATACTCGATCTGGTCGCCGCCGGCTTTCACGCTCTCATCGGTGCCGTAGCTCTTGCCCAGCGGCCGCGCATGTTTCCTGCTGCCCCAACGCAGCGCCAGGTAGCGTGCCGGGATGGCGCCGGTGTTGAAGTGCTGATGAAACCACCGCTCCGGCGGCACGATGACGCTGCCGTCGCGCCAATCGAAACGCTTGATCGGCTCACCTTCCGGCCACATCAGCGAATAGCCCTGGCCGCCGATGATGACCACATGGGCGCCGGCGCCGTGACGATGCGCCTTCTTGTAGGTGCCGACCGGAAACTCCGAGATGTGGCTGGTCATCGAGTTCTCGGCCAGCTCGATGTGCAGGAAGCTGCCGCCGGCGCCGCGATTGCTGCGCAGATGAAGCGGTATGGTGCGCACATTGGGCACGAAATTGGTGTCCCAGACCGTGACCGCCTTGACCTTGTAGGATTCCCCGCCGCCCGAGAAGCTGTCCGGCTCGGCACCGAAGCGGTCGTCGAAGCAGAACGGATTTTTCAGCACGAAATCCATATTGCGGAACAAATTGATGATCGGCGGCGCCGACGTCACCACCAAGAGGCGCGCCGGCCGGTTGCCGCTGCCGTTGAAATGCTGGCGCCAGGTGTTCATCGGCGGCGAGAACAGGCTGCCTTCCTGCCATTCGAAGGTGACCTTCCGGTTCTCATCGTTCCAGACCGAGCTCGAGCCGTTGCCCTCGACCACGAAGATCAGCTCCTCGAACAGCAGGCGCTGCGGCTTGATGCTCCCGCCCGGAGGGATCTCGCACAGATAGGCGTCGTTGGCGTCGCCGGTGCCGATCAGATTGAGGTAGGCGCCTCGCGCGCCCTTCCAATCCCATGGCGCGAGCTCGACCTTGCGCAGGTCCTCGATGTAGAAATCGCGGATGATCGGGATGCCCTGCGCCTCGATCCATTTCTGGTAGGGCGTCGGGCCGCCGATCTCGATTTTCTGTCCCTTGATCACATCTGTGCTCCGGTTAGGCCTGAAATCGTGCGCCCGCAAGGACGCGCCGATGCTCGAAAGATTTCGGTAAAGATCAAGTGCGCGATCTTCAACCGTCGCGCAATCTCAACCGTCCCAATAGGCGAAACCCATGCCGCAGCCGACGCCGGTCGGGATTCGGTAGAGCGGAATGTATTCCACCACGGTGGCGGGCCGGTCCGCGGCCGCGGCCGTCACGATCCAATTGCGGATCTCGGAGGTGCCGGCGGTCAGGCTGGCGGCGGGCAGTGCGCCCAGATAGCCGAGGTCGTTGGCCTGGATCGCCTTGATCACGCCCTGATCCAAGGCCTCGTCGATCAAGGTGTGGCTCAAGCCGCCCGAGCCGACGATCGCGACCTTGCGGTTTCCCGCGGCCTGGCGGATCGCCGCGGCCAGCGCCCGGCCGAAGGCCACGCAGCGCCGGGACGATGGCGCCGGCGGAAAATAGGTGTTGACCATGATCGGGACCACCGGAATACCCGCATCCGGTGTGAGGAATTTCAGCACGCGCGCGAAGGCATGGCCGAGGCCGCCTTCGTAGGGCAGATCCTTGGAATAGGCCGGATCGAAACCCGCCTCCATCAGATGCTCCAACAGCTCCTGCGCCAGCTCCCGATCGGCGCGGTATTTGGTGCGATTGGCGGACTTCGGCTCCTTGAAGTAGCCGAGGCTGACGCTGGCCTCGCAGCTCTCGCCGACAAAGATCGTGAATGGCGGGTTGGCATTGTCGACGATGTTCTCGTGCTGGTCGTCGGCCACGATCACCAGCACGTCGGGCTTCCAGGCCTCGAGCTTGCGCCGCAAGTGGTCGATGGCCTGCATGCAGCGCTGCCACTTCGCCGATTTCTCCGCCAGCGTCTCGCTCGCCAGCTCCGGCCGCACCGGCAGCGTGCTGCCGTGCTTGTTGTGCAGCACGTCCCACTGCTCCGGCCGCACCATCAGCTGAGGCCCGTGCGACATCGCCAGCGAACCGGTCAGCTCAGCCATTGCGGGCCTCTTGCGCCTCTGCGTGATGAGCCTCTTGCATGCCCGGCTCCTCCGGGCACGCAACCTGATGCGCCAGCGCGATCTCGCGACCCTCGTTGGAAGACTGCAGCATGGCCAAGCAAACCTCAAGTGTCGCCTTGCCCCATCTTCCGTCCGGAAAGGGCGGCCGCTCCTGCACCACCGCCGCATGCAGCTCGCGCAGCTCGGCCGCGCGCCCGGTATCGGCCGCGCAGGGAATTTCCTCGCGGCCCGCCTCGGTATAGACGAAAAGGCCTTGCGGCGATTGCCGGATGGCGCCGCGCTCGCAGGCTCACGATGGTGAGACCGAAAAACGATTGGGCGGCTCTGTCGCGCACCGCATCGGCCTCGGTGGTGCGCGGATTGCGGTACTTGAAATCCTGGTCGACGGGTCCGGCGAGGCGCGCCTTGGCGATCTTGGCGTCCGGCTCGCGCATGCGCTTGCCGCCCTCGCCGATGCCCCAGGTCAGCTCGGCGATGTCGAAATAACCGTAGCCGTTGAAGGCCAGGGTCGCGGGCGTGCGGTCCTCGAATTCCAGGAAGGCCGTGTAGTCGCCTTCGGTGGCGAAATGCCTGTCGGCGCGCCCGGCCGTCGCCCGCACGCTGCCGACTTTGCCGCCGCCGATGTAGCGCACGATGTCGACCTGATGCGGCCCCTGGCGAAAGCAGACGCCGCCGCCGATGCGCGTGTCGACCTCCGACGCCAGCCGCGGACGCTGCAGCCAGTCGTTCGAGTTCCAGGTATTGATCTGGATCACGCGCCCCAGCCGGCCCGAGCGCACGATCGCGCGGATCTTCTGGATCGCCGGGCTGTAGATCTTGGAATGGCCCTGCACCAGCTTGACGCCGTTGCGCTCGGCGGCGGCGATCATGCGGTCCGCCTCCTCCAGCGTCACCGCCGTCGGCTTCTCGACGATGATGTGCTTGCCGTGCTCGGCCGCCAGCACCGTATGCTCGGCATGGCAGACGTTCGGGGTGGCGATCCAGACGGCGTCGATCTCGCCGCTTTCGCACATCGCCGCCACGCTCGGGAAGCCCTTGCAGCGATAGCGGGTCTGGAATTCCTGCACGGCGTCGGAGCGAACATCGGCGCCGGCCGTCAGCTCCATCTCGGAGGCGCGAGCGAGGTGCGGAAGGATCTGCCGCGAGGCTGCGCCGAGCCCCGCCATCCCAATTCTAAGACGCGGCGGCACGCGCTTCGCCGCTGGCCGGAGCGGAGCGGTACAAGCCGATCCGCTCGTTGATGACGTCGAAGTGGATGATCTTGTTCCGGTCCGGATCGCGAACGATCCCCATCGGCTCGCCGCCCTTGGCCACGATGTCGATCTGCTCCCGCAGCAGCTTGCGGAACATCACGATGCCGCGATCGGCCGCGCCCAGATGCTCCTGGGTGCGGTCGGTGATCGGGCCCTGGGTTTCCCAGGCCATGGAATCCTGCGCCGACACCACATCCATGTAGTATTCGCCCGCCGGACTCTTGAGCGGACGGTACTCATAAGGCGGGTCTTGATCGATCGGCGAGCGCTCGCTCGCCGAGGGAATGAAGTTGACGCGATAGACCTGGGTGTGGGTGTCGTCGATCGGCACGCGGATCTGGATGTTGTGACGATAAACGCCCGCGCGCGACCCGCGCACCTCGTTGGTGACATGGCGCAGCATGGTCGGGAAGATCAAGGGATGCTCGTCCACCATCGGCGGATCGGACGGCTGCTTTCCGGGCGTGATGCGCCGTTTCATGATGCCGTACTCGAACCGGATGAATTCGTGCTTCTCCTGGTACTGCGCCATGTGGTTGGGCAGGTGGCCCGACTTGAAGGCGAAGCCGTGCAGCCAGTAGAGATGCGACGGGTCGACCGAGTTCTCCATCGGCTGCAGCCAGTTGCAATCGATGACCAACTCGATGGTGACCCAGCGCCTGCCGTCCTCGCGCGCCAGCGCGTCCCAGCGCGGCAGCAGCGGCACCGGCTCGGGTCCCATATAGGCGAACAAGAGGCCGGCCAGCTTCTGCACCGGATAGGCGGGCTGGCGGATCTCCCGATAATACTTGCTGTCGGACGGCTCCGGCGGCGTCTCGAGGCAGCGGCCGCCCAGGTCGTACTTCCAACCGTGATAGGGACAGCGGATGCCCTCTTGATCGACCCGACCGTAGGCCAGCGAAGCCAGGCGATGGCGGCACTGCTCGGCCACCAGGCCATAGCGGGGTTGCGATTCGCCGGGACCGAGCGCGAGGCGGAACACCACCAGCCTCTCGCCGAGAAGCGTGACGGCCTTGATCGGCTTTTCCTCGGTCAACTCGCCCGCAACCGCCACCGGATGCCAATACCGTCGCAGCAATTCGCCGGCGGGCGTGCCGGCGCCGACGCGTGTCAGGATCTCGTTTTCGCCCTGCCTCATGACGATTCACACATCGTTGACTGCGAGCCAAGCAAGTGTGCTGAAAGCGCGCAAACGAGTCAATCGGACCAAATCCGGACCAAATCCGGCCTTGGGGCTTCGATCTATTACTGCTTGCGCTCGACCAGCATGGCTTCGTAGCCCAGCGTTTCCATCACCTCCGCGACCGGACGACCGCTGCGGATGGCCTGCGCCATCCTGGCTTCCGCATGCGCCAGCGCCTCGGCTTGCGCGATGACGTCCAGCTCCTTGGCGCGCGGGATGAAGACCACGCCGCTGCCGTCGGCAATGACCAGATCGCCGGGATGCACCTGCACGCCGGCGAATTGTATTTCCTCATTATAGGACTGCTGCATGATGCGGCCGCGCGCGGTGACCTGCACGGCCGCCCGCGCAAAGATCGGAAACCCAAGCTCCCGGCTCTCGTCGACATCACGACAAGCGCCGTCGACGATCGCGCCGCGCACCTGCTTGATCTGCGCCGCCAAGGACAAAAGGCCGCCCCAGGCCGCGGCATCGAGGCGGCCGCCATTGTCGACGACGATTGCATCCTCGGCCGTGGCCGCGTCGATGGCCGCCGTGCAGAGATGCTGCTTGGGCCGCTGCAAGCCCGGCCGGCTTTATCTTGACGGTGACGCAGCGCGCGACGACGCGCGGGCACGCCCATAACGGCCGCAGGCCCAGCACCGCGCCTTTGAGGCAGAGGCGATCGAGCGCGTCCGAAACCGCGCAGGTATCAAGCTTGGCGAGCCGGCTCAGCGAATCATCAGAGGTCATTGTTGCTCCAGCAAGGCCCGTATCTTGTTGCCGTCCTCCAGCTTCTGCATGGAGCGCCATTTCGGATCGGCGTCGTCGAGGTAGTCGACGCCGACGCGCGGAATGGCGCGCGGATCGAGGAACAACTCGTCCACGTCGTTGCGCAAGGTCGCCGACTTGTAGCCGCGGGAGTAGATCTCCAGCGCCTCCTTGGTCGCCATCCAGTTGACGAAGACGCGCGCGGCATTGGGATGCGGCGCCTTGTTGGCGACGGTGAGCAGGAACGGGGTGGCGTTGACGATGCTCTCCATGCCCGCCAATTCAAAAACCTCCATCAGCTTGAAGCCTTCCTCCTGCAGCGGGGCCGCGTCGTCGGCGCGGCAGGTCAGGCAGATCGGATAGGTGCCGCGCGCCAGCCAATCGATCAGCTGCCGGCGGTCGCGGCTGAGCGCCGGCTTCTGGTCGCCGTACAGCTTCTTCACGAATTCAGGACCGAGCTGGTTGTAGAACAGCGCCGCCTTGTTGCCGCCGCTGCCGCTGTCGAGCTTGGGATCTTCGGTGGCGATCTTGCCCTTCCATTTCGGATTGACGAGATCCTGGGCGGAGCGCATCTCCGCGGGTTGCACATACTTGGCGTTGATGTAGATCAGGGCATCGATGCTGTTGAACAGCCGCAGGATGTACTGCTGCTGCGGATCCATGAACCACGGCTTGCCGGGTTTCCAGACCGCAGGATCGGTCACCTCCGGCAGGATCAACAGCGGCTTGAGCGGAGCGATCAGCTTTTCCGGGTACATCACATTGAGCGCGGTGTCGGGCCCGGACATGTGGACGTCCACCGAGAAGATCCCGGAAGCCTGCTCGATGCGAAGGCGCTCGGCGATATCCCCGGATCTGCCGGCGATGAATTCCACCTGGATACCGAACCGACCGGTGAATTTGGGGATGATCTCGTTGCGCATCGTCGGTTTCGGCGTGCCGACGATGACCACCTTGCCTTCTTTTCTCGCCGCCGCCAGGGTCTCGTTCCAGGTTTTCTGCCAATCCGCGGTTTGCGCCATGGCGCCGGGCGCCGACATCACCACCATGAGCAAAGCAACAACTATCTTCATTGTCGCCTCCTTCTCCCGCTGCTATTCCCCGGACAGGCTCGCATAGTAGCGCCAGTTCGCGCCCATGTGGGTCGAGCCTCCCGTCTTCTTGAAGCGGTCGCGGAAATGGGCAATGTCCGCCTCGTCGATCTCGCGCGGAGCGCCCAGCAGATGCGCGCGGTAATGCATGTCCGCGAGCTCGTTGAGCTTGATCGCCGTCACGGTCGCTTCCTCCACGCTGGCGCCGGCGGTGGTGATGCCGTGGCCGCGCATCAGGCAGGCGCGCTTGCCGCCCATGATCCTGGCGAGATCGCGGCCGAGCTCCTCATTGCTGATGGTGATCGAGCGGCCATAGGTCGGGATCCCGTCCAGCACAAGCTTGAGCGAGCTTGGATCGTAGGCGCCGTAGATCGGCCGCAGCGGCACGTCGCAGATGGTGAAGATCACGACCGTCGGTGGATGGATGTGGACGACGCTCTTGAGCTCCGGGCGCACGCGATAGAGGCAGGTGTGAATGAACACCTCCTGTGGCGGCAACAGGCCGTCGGGTCCGTCCAGTTTGTTGCCGTCGAGATCGACGGCGATCACCTCATTCGACGGTGGTGAAGCGCACCCCCAGCTCGTCGCTGCCGCGGGCGCGAATGAGGATGCGGTCATCGCCGACCCGCTGGCTGACATGGCCGCTCCCGGCCTTGGTCAGGTCCATCTTGCCGAGAATGCGACAGGACTTGGCCACCAGCTCGCGCCCGGCCGCATCGCTCGGCGACGTTGTCCTTCGGCCTCCGCTCGGCGAAGCCATCCGCGCACCTCCCCGGTTGCGCTGCGACCTTAGAGCATTTTCCGAAGAAAGCGGAGACCGCTATCGGCCGCCGGCCGCTTCGATCCAACTCGGAGAGATGCTGCGAATAATCGAATGGGGTCTGTCCTGCCTTCGCCCCCTTCAAGAATCCAGACCGGCATGAGGCGATGTGGTATCTTCTCGGCTGAATGAGCTGGTCCTGAGGCTCTGGGGACGACGACATGAAATTGGGGAACTGCACTCATGAAGGACTCTAAGCATTCCGCTCGAACGCCGCGCGCAGGCTGGAGGGGTCGCGTCGCCGCCGCGGCGGCAATCGCGCTGGTGGCCGGCTTTTGCCTGGATCCCACGGTCGGCCGCGCGGCCGACGAGCCCCTGATGATCGCCAAGCAGGGCGTCTTCTATGTCGGCGGCAAGTATGTCGAGAGCAACGGCGATGAGCCGATGGTGGGGCAGGCCTTCGTCGAATACCAGATCCCGCAGCACCAGACCCATCCCTATCCGATCGTGCTCGTGCACGGTGGCAGCCAGACCGGGATCGGCTGGATCAGCACGCCGGACGGCCGCGAGGGCTGGGCGATCTATTTCCTGCGTCACGGCTACGCGATCTACATCGTCGACCAGGTGGCGCGCGGCCGCTCGGCCTATATCGCGGACGTCTACGGCCCGTCCCGGACGCAGACCCGCGAATACGTGATGCAAAAATTCTCCACCAGCGAGAAATACAATCTGTGGCCGCAGGCCAAGCTGCATACCCAGTGGCCGGGCACCGGCGAGCCGGGCGATCCGGCCTTCGACAACTATTTCGCCTCCAACGTTCCGTCCATGGACAATCGCGAAATGCAGTCGCGGATGAATGTCGACGCGCTGGCCGCGCTGCTCGACCGCATCGGCCCGGCGATCGTGCTGGTGCATTCGCAATCGGGACAGTACGGCTGGCCGCTGGCGCAGGCGCGTCCGGCGCTGGTCAAGGCGATCGTCGCCGCCGAGGCTTCCGGACCCCCGGTCCATGACGTGGTGGTGCCCGGCGCCGCCCGTTTCAACATGGACTTCGCCAATGCCACCACGGTCGCCGGCACCGAGCAATTCCGCGACGATCCCAGGCTGAAGCGCTATGGGCTCTCCGACATTCCGATGGTCTACGACCCGCCGATAACGCCGCAATCCCCGCTTGCCTTCGTGCGGCAGGACAAGGCCGAAGCGCCCGACCTGGTGAAATGCTGGCGGCAACAGGAGCCGGCCCGCAAGCTGGTCGCGGTCGGCGACCGGCCGATCGTCTACCTGGCGACCGAGGCTTCGTTCTATGCGCCCTACAGCCACTGCACGGTGGAGTACCTCAAGCAGGCCGGCGTCAACGTCGACTTCGTGAAGCTCGCCGATCTTGGGCTGCACGGAAACGGGCACATGATGATGATGGAGAAGAACAGCGACGTCATCGCGCAGGTGATCCTCGACTGGCTCGACAAGAACGTCCATTAAGACTGATTGGATGACGCGCGCCGATCCGGACACCTTGGCCAGCGCGGCCGTCGATCTTTCCGGCACGAACCGAGCTTCCCTCGCAGATCGATGCCTGCGCGGCGCTGCTGGCCGACCGCGGCGCCGCGGTGTAAGCTTGAACCAACGGCTGCGGCCGCGTGACTTGACCCGGGAGGACGCGATGGACCATCAGATCAATTCTAGGCTCATGCGGTTGGCCGCGATGGGGTTCTTCCTGAGTCTCTGCCGCGCCGGCTTGCGCGCAAACCAAGCTCACCATCGTCACCTTCGCGGGCGCCACCAACCTTCCGATCTGGATGGCCATCGACAAGGGTTTCTTCGCCAAGGAGGGGCTCGACGTCACCCAGGAGATCACCCGCAGCTCGGTCGCCGAGGTGCAGGGCCTCATGTCCGGCAAGTACCAATTCGGCTCCAGCGCCCTGGACAACATAGTCGCCAATACCGAAGGCTCGGGCGACAAGCAGATCGAGGGCTTCGACCTCGTCGGCATCACCGGCGTCCACTCCGGCATGAACCGGGTGGTGACGCGCCCGGAGATCAAGACCTATGCGGACATCAAGGGCAAGGCGATCGCGGTCGACGCGCTCAACAGCGGCTATGGTCTCGTGCTCATCAGGATCCTGGCGCTCAACGGGCTCAAGCTTGACCAGGACTACACAGCGCTCCCGGTCGGCAGCGGGCCGAACCGGCTCAATGCCATGAAGGACGGCAAGGCGGTCGCCGCCGCGCTTTCGGCTCCCGACGATACCGAGGCCAAGAAGCTCGGCTTCAACATCCTGGGCGACACGACCGAGATCCTCGGCGCCTATCAGGGCAGCGCGATCGTGGTGCGCCGTGCCTACGCCAAGGCGCACGAGCCGGAAGTGCTGGCCTTCATCCGCGCGATCGTCGCCGCCACCGACTCCGTGTTCGCCGACAAGGAAGGCGCGCTCGCGGAGCTCAAGCAGCACATCAAGGGCATGTCGGATGCCGACCTGAACGAGATCTATACGCAGATGGTCGCCTCGAAGGGCGGCCTCAATCGTCGCGCCAAGATGAACATGGACGGCGTGAAGATGCTGCTCACGCTGCGCAACGACCTGGCGAATTCGAGCAAGACGCTGACCGATCCATCCAAATACGTCGATCTCTCGTATTACCAGAAAGCGGTCGGCGGGCCTTGAGCTTGCCGGACGGTCATGGTGTTCGGTTCCGGCCGACACCATCTTGGGATCCGCACAGCCCGATCGTCAGTTTCGCAGCGTAACAACCAGACGAGCTGTGTAGAATTTTAGGAGAATCTATTGCCCGTTTTAGGTCAGGTCGAAAATCGCCTTTAGAGCAACGTTTATCTCCGCTCGTTACAGCGGGTTCCCCTGGGATTGACTTGGTTTGTCTTGGTGTGTCTTGGCCCCCGGCGTCATCGCCGGGGCTTGATTAGGCTTGACCCGTGAATCGTCGGTGTTTTGTCGCGCAACTCTCGGCCACGAAATTTTTTTCATGGAACCCGGAACATTTCGGGCATTGGCAAATTGCCCGGATTGGTACCGAAGAGCAGAGGGGTCCAGCATGATTTTTGGAGCGCATTTCCGCCGCCAAGCCCTTGTGTGCCTGCGCCTGGCGGAGAGTTGTCATGATCAGCATCTGGCCGAGCGTCTCAAGGCCATGGCCGCGGACCTGTTCTCCAAGGCCGGCGAGACCGAGGAGCGTCCTTACGAAAATACCAGCCGCGAGCCGGTCTACGTCATGTGAGCGGCTTTAAGGTTCGCCCGCAAGCGCGGGGGTGGTGGCGGGCGGATGGCGGTGCTTCGTCGCCTGCTCATAATCATAAGCGGCCTTGATGAGCGTGCCCTCCGAGTAGGGCCGTCCCAGAAATTCGATGCCGATCGGGAGGCCGTCCGAGAAGAAGCCGGCCGGCACCGAGATGGCGGGAAATGCGGTGATCGAGGCGAGGACGCGATTGGTGCCGGGGGTCGATTTGGGAACCACGGCCGGGGCGTGGTCGTAGGTCGCATAGATCAGCGCATCGAGCCTGTTATCGGCCATCACCTTGAGGACCAGGGTGCGCAGCTCATCGCGGACATGAGCCTGCTTGACGGCGGCTGGTTCGTCGCTCGTGCGTCCCAGCGTCTTGCGCAGCTCCTCGCGGCGTTTGGCAAGGATCAGAGGCGAAGCGACGATCTCGCGCAGCGAGTGCACGGGCGCGTTGGGAAATTGCGCCAGGAATCCGTCGATCGCCGCTTCCGTCTCGAACGAATCCCCGCCCCCGCCGCCTTCCGCCACCATCGCCATGAGATTGGGGATGGTGAGCGGATCGATGACCTGCGCGCCGCGAGCCGTCAGATCGGCGACCGCCTTGGTGATGGCGGCCTGGATCTCCTTGTAGTCCGCCGCGCCGGTGTCGGTGTCCCGGCTCATCGGCGCGCGGATGACGCCCAGGCGCATTCCGGCAAGCCCGTTCGGATCCAGAAAGCGCGTATAGGTCGCCGGTTCCTGCCCCCAGCTCCAGGCCGTGATGGGGTCCTCAGGGTCGTAGCCGGCGATCACGTCGAGCACGATCGCCGTATCCCTGACGGTGCGGGTGAGCGGGCCCAGCGTGTCGCGTGTCGGCGCAAACGGCATCATGCCGGCGCGGCTGACCAGCGGCAGCGTCGGGCGCAGCCCCACCAGGCTCAAATGCGACGCCGGGCCGCGGATCGATCCGCCGGTGTCCTCGCCGATGGCGACCGCCGCAAAGTTGGCGGCGATACCGATGGCGGACCCGCAGGACGAGCCGCTCGGGCTGCGGCGCGGATCGTAGGCATTGTGGCAATCGCCGAAGGCGGAGCCCGAATAGGCCTGCGCGAACTCGCCCATATTGGTCTTGGCCAGGATGATGGCGCCGGCCGCCTGCAGCCGCTCCACGATGGTGGCATTGCGCGCCGGCACGAAGGTCTTGAACAGCGCCGACCCATAGGTCGTCGGCATGAAGTTGGTATCGACCTCGTCCTTCAGCAGCACCGGAATGCAATGCAGAGGCCCGACCGGCCCGGATGTCCGCATCGCGGCATCGAGCTTCGCTGCCTGCTTCAAGGCATCGGGACTGATGTTCTGCACGGCATTGAGCTTGGGCCCCGCCTGATCATAGGCCGCGATCCGGTCGAGATAGGCCTGCACCAGCCGCGTGCAGGTCAGCTGCCCGGAGGTCATTGCGGCGTGAATGCCGTCGATGGTCGCCTCAAGCAGATGGAAGGGGGGAGCGGGACTGGCCGGCTGCGCAAGCGCCACAGCGGGCATCAGGAAGAGAAGGGCTGCGGTCTGGAGGATCCGAGTCATTCGCTTGCGTTGCATCATGGTTCCTCCGGCTACGGATCAACCCTTGCATATTCCATCAGCTGCCCTTTCGACAAGCCTTGCCGGGTCGCCACCGCTGGCGCGGACGCAGCGTGCCGCTAGCCTTGAACACCATCGTTGCCGATGAAATCAAGCCAACCAGGGGAGTTCCGCGCGGCTTGTGGTGGTACCGGTGCCACTCGCCTCTCGGCACCGACCGCGTCGGAGCCGGTGGCCTGTAGGCCGCGCAGGAGCATGGGGCGGGCGCCGCTGCAGCGAGCATCGCGAGCGGGAGCGGGCACAACGGGGAAAGCCGCAGACGACAGCACCGGCACGGTGCTGTCGGGGTTCAGTTGCCGGTGCCCTTGGTGCGTGCCAGATAGTCGACGATGGCCGCAGCATCGGCGGCTGCGATCGGCGCCTTGTAGATCTGGATCATCTTGTTCACCTCGGCTTGCCAGGCAGTCTTTGCCAGCGCCGGTTGATTGAGCACCATGCCGGCCGAGTGGCACGCGAGACAGTTGTTGTTGACCACATCGGCCTCCTCCCCGGTGAACATCCGATTGCTTGCGGGCAGATCGACTTTGACGGAGTCCAACTGGAACGTGTTTGCGGCCTGACCCGCCAGCGGCACCAGAACGATGCCTGCGAAGGCAAACATCAACGCGGTCATGCGCATGCTCGATCCTCCTTCAGGCCGCCACGACAGGAGTTGCCTCGATGACGTTGCGCATGAACCCTCCCGGGTTCCAGTTGGCGATATCGGGTTGTGCAACATTGTTGGTGTTGGTGCAGCGGACCATCAGCGAATGATTGCCCTCGGACGTCAATGTGAACCGGGACTGCCACCGCCGAAAACCGTATTTGCCCTGGTCGCTGCCGAGCTCCGCGGCTTGCCAGCTCCTGCCGCCATCGTTCGAGAAGTCGACACGCGCGACGCCCGCGTCGCCGCCGAACGCGATCCCGCCGGCGAGGCTCGGCGCCCCGACCGGCAGCCGTGCCCCCGCTTTGATGCTTGTGACGAAGGAGCGCGGCACCATGCGGTTGATCGGCACGAAGCGCACGCCCGTCTCTCCCGGCTTGATGTCGGCGTGCGGCGTATCCGGAATGGTGTACGCGGTTTTCATCCAATAATTGTCATCGGGCCGATCCAACACCTCGATATCGTTGAGCATCTTGAGCCAGTAGGTCGAATACCAGCCCGGAACCACAAGTCTGAGCGGAAAGCCGTTCAACAGCGGCAGCGGCTCGCCGTTCATCCCATAGGCAATCATCACCTCGCCATCGCGGGCGTGATCGATGGCAAGCGATTTCATGAATTTCGGGGCGTCCGGGACGACCGCTTGGTCGAGCCCGTTGAACCGAACCTGCACCGCCCCCGCCTTCACTCCGGCTCGATCCAGCACGTCCCTGAGCCTGCACGCCGGTCCAGCGCGCATTGCCCATGGCGCCGTTCGCCCATTCGCCGCCGGCGACGCGCGGCTGGAAGAACCCTCGCGAGTTGCCCGAGCACTGATTGACCGCGGCCAGCTCCACCTGCGGCAGCGACAGAATCTCGCTCAGCGACAGGGACAGCGTTCTGTCGACATGGCCGCGCACGGCCAGACGAAACGAGCCGGCGTCAACCGCGGTGGGAATGACCGCCCAGTGCCAACGGACAAAGAACCGGTCGTTCGGCGTGAATACGCCTTGATCGAAGGTGTCGAATGGGGTCTCCAGCAGCGGTGGGCGTGTCCGCTGCAGGATCATTGCGCCCTTTTGCGGAAAGCTCGTCGTGATCATCCGCGCGTCCGGTCCGCCGGGCAGCGGGAGATCGACTGTCGTCTGCGCCCGGGCCGGCGTGGCAGCCATCGCCAGACCGACCGAGCCGACCCGACCGAGCAAGGTTCTTCTGCTGAGCGGACGATCAAGGCCGCTTGACTGGGTGCCCATTCGTTGTCCCTCGGTTGTTTCCGTGTGGACGATGTGGAAAGCGGCCGGAGGAGTTTTCTTTCCACCGTTGCGCTCGCGCGCGCGTACACGTTCGGACGCGCGTTCGGAATGATCTGCGTGTTCAGAATGGTCGCGCATATTTTAAGAGCGGGTGCTGAAAGCCGCTCAATCGATGTTATCGCATGTGTTTCGGTCTTGTCGTGATTGTTGCAAGCCGGAATAAGCCGACTGCCTCGGAATATCCGGTCGAGGCTTTCCGGATGGATGTCACGCTCCGGTGTCCTCGACCGAGACCACCGCGCCGGCGGATTGGTCAATCCGAAAACAATCTCCGCAAGGCGCCGCAAGCGCGCGTTCGCGCGTCTGTCCTATATCGGTAGCCTCTGGGCTTCCGCGTGAAGAAGCGGGAGAGCGCAAAGGTCGCGCTTCTGGGACCGCACTTTTCGAGGAAGTCCCTGTTTTCAACGTCGTGAGCGCAATCCAAGACGGCGTTGCGAGCGTGCAACCGCCGCTCCACATCGCAATCTCCAAACCACCAGCCGCACGAGACAGCCATGGCCTTTACCATCAAGATCAACGGAACCGACCACACCGTCGATGTCGATCCGGACACGCCGCTGCTTTGGGTCTTGCGCGACGTGCTCGGCATGACCGGGACCAAATTCGGCTGCGGTGCGGGACTTTGCGGCGCCTGCACGGTCCATCTCGATGGCGCCGCAACCCGTTCCTGCATCACGCCCATCGAGAGCGTCGGCACCTCGGCGATCACGACCATCGAGGCCATCGGCGATACGCCAAGCGGGAAAGCGATCCAGAAGGCGTGGCTCGAGACGGAGGTCGTGCAGTGCGGCTATTGCCAGCCCGGACAGATCATGTCGGCCGCCGCCCTGCTGGCCGGCAACGCGCATCCCACCGACGCCAACATCGACAGTGCCATGGCCGGCAACGTTTGCCGCTGCGGCACCTATACGCGCATCCGCTCCGCCATCAAGCAGGCCGCGCAGAATCTCTGCCGCAGGCTGAAGGGAGATCGCCCATGGGTATCGCATCGACCGCGCCGAAGAGCGTGAACGTCCTCGAGCCGCACCGTTTGGACGGAGGTTTTTCACGCCGCAACTTTCTCATGGCCGGCGTCGCCGCCGGCGGCGGCCTGCTGCTGAGCTTCGCGCTGCCCGTCATGCCGCGCCGGGCCGCAGCCGCAGCGCCCACGAAAATCCTTCCGCCCGATGCATTCATTCGCATCGATCCCGACAACACGGTGACCTTCATCGTGCCGCGCGTCGAGATGGGGCAAGGCACCTATACGTCGCTGCCGATGCTGATAGCCGAGGAGCTGGAGGTCGAGCTTGGCCAGATCCACGTCGAGCACGCTCCACCCGATCCGGACCTCTACTCCGATCCGATTTTGGGCGAGCAGGCGACCGGCGGCTCTACCTCCATTCGCGGCGCCTTCGACCCGCTGCGTCGGGTCGGTGCTGCCGCTCGAACCATGCTGATCGCCGCGGCGGCGCAGCGCTGGAGCGTGGACGCAGCGTCCTGTCGCGCCGAGCGCGGCGAGGTCGTCCATGTGCCGAGCGGCCGCAAGCTCAGCTACGGCGCGGTGGCCGAAGCCGCGGCGCGACTGCCGGTGCCGACGGAGGTCACCCTCAAGGATCCGAAGGACTGGTCGCTGATCGGGACTTCTGCGAAGCGGTTGGACAGTCCCGACAAGGTGCATGGCCGCGCTCAGTTCGGAATCGATGTCAAGGTTCCGGGCATGAAGGTGGCGACCGTCGCGGCTTGCCCGGTCTTCGGCGGCACCCTCGCCAGCGTCGACGACAGCAAGGCGAAGACGATCAACGGCGTGCGCCAGGTCGTGCGGCTGGACAATGCGGTGGCCGTGGTCGCGGACCACATGGGTGCGGCCAGGAAGGGATTGGCCGCGCTTGCCATCACCTGGGACTTCGGGCCGAATGCGAACCTCTCCAGCGCGGATATCGTGGGGCAGCTGGCTCAGGCTTCCCAGAGGACCGGTTTGGTCGCCGAACAGCACGGCGACGCCGACAAGGCGATCGCAGCGGCGGCCAAGCGACTCGAAGCCGTCTACGAGGTGCCATTTCTGGCTCACGCCACCATGGAACCGATGAACTGCACCGTCCACGTGCGCAAGGACGGATGCGACGTCTGGCTGGCGACGCAGGTCCCGGTTCGTGCGCAGGCGGCGGTCGCCCAGGCAACCGGCCTGCCGCAGAGCAAGGTCCGGGTCCAGAACCAATTCCTCGGCGGCGGCTTCGGGCGGCGTTTGGATGTGGATTTCGTCACCCAGGCCGCGCAGATCGCCAAACAGGTGGACGGCCCGGTGAAGTTGATCTGGTCGCGCGAGGAAGACACCCAGCACGACGTCTATCGCCCTTATTACTACGATCGGGTCGCGGCCGGGCTTGACGAGCACGGAGCGCCGCTTGCTTTCAAGCACCGCGTCGCGGGCTCGTTCGTCGCGGCACGCTGGGCCCCGCGGGCCTTGCAGAACGGGCTTGATCCGGACGCCGCCGAGGCCGCGGCCGGGCCGTACACGTTTGCGAACCTGCTCGTGGACTGCGTCCGTCAAGAGCCGCCAGGCTTGGTGACGGGATGGTGGCGCGGCGTCGGTCCGACGCACAATTGCTTTGTCGTCGAGAGCTTCGTGGACGAGCTGGCCGCGGCCGCCGGAAAGGACCCGGTGGATTACCGGCGCGCGCTGCTCGACGGCGCACCGCGTGCGCGTGCGGTGCTCGACCTGGCGGCGCAGCAGGCAGGATGGGGGCGCCCGCTCGCCAAAGGTCAAGGCCGCGGCGTGGCGGTTCTGAATGCATTCGGCAGCTATCTCGCACAGGTCGCTGAGGTCACCGTGGGAGCCGACGGGAGCGTAAAGGTCGACCGCGTGGTCAGTGCCGTCGATTGCGGCCGGATCGTAAATCCCGACACTGTGAAGGCCGAGATCGAAGGCGGCATCCTCTTCGGCATCACGGCAGCACTCTTCGGCAACATCACGATCGAGAACGGACGGGTCCAGCAGGCCAATTTCGACACCTATCGGCCGCTGCGCATCAACGAAGCTCCGGTCATCGACGTGCACCTGGTCTCCAGCACACAGGCGCCGGGCGGAATCGGCGAACCCGGGACGGCAGCGATTGCGCCCGCCGTCGCCAACGCCATCTTTGCGGCGACCGGCAAGCGCCTGCGAAAGCTCCCGGTGGACCCGGCCGCCCTGAAGTCCGCCTGAGCGCTGCCGATGTAGCTCGGTTCCGCCTTGCCGGATCGGCGGCCGGGATGATCCGGGCGCCGCGCATGCTTCCGTTCGGGCGCTGCGGCCCAAGGCGATCGAAAGCGATACCTCTCAGCAATTTCCGCTCTCATGTGAAGAGCCGGAGCCGGCTCGGGCGGCCGGCATCTTCCCGTTGGATTATACCGCCAGCGCACCCCGCAAGCGCTGCGGGCGATCGAATTCGAGTACCCATACGGGTGAATCTCGGCCGGCAATGGCCCGACCTTGGGACGCCGCTCGGCGCCTTAAACCAAAGTATGGGCCTGCCCCTACGATCAGCCTTGATAGTGTCTCCCTGCGTACAATGGCCGGACCCGCCCCGCAGAGTTACCCTAATGGCGCAATCAACAGGGTAACCTGGAGGTTCAGTCATGTCATACGCTGCTGCCACGCCACTCATGACGGCGGAATCCGGCCTTTCTCGCTATCTCGGCGAAATGCGGCGGTTCCCGCTGCTGGAGCCGCAGGAAGAATACATGCTGGCCAAGAGCTGGCGCGAGCATGGCGACCGCGAAGCGGCGCACCGGCTGGTCACCAGCCATTTGCGCCTGGTGGCCAAGATCGCCGCGGGCTATCGCGGCTACGGCCTGCCGGCCTCCGAGGTGGTTTCGGAGGGCAATGTCGGGCTGATGCAGGCGGTCAAGCGCTTCGAGCCGGACAAGGGCTTCCGGCTCGCCACCTATGCGATGTGGTGGATCAAGGCGGCGATCCAGGAATACATCCTGCGCTCGTGGTCGCTGGTGAAGATGGGCACCACCGCCAACCAGAAGAAGCTGTTCTTCAACCTGCGCAAGGCCAAGAGCCGGATCTCCGCGCTCGAGGAGGGCGATCTGCGACCCGATCAGGTCGAGATCATTGCCAAGCGGCTGGGCGTGACCGAGCAGGACGTGGTCGAGATGAACCGCCGGCTGGGCGGCGACGTGTCCCTCAACTTACCGATACGCGAGGACGGCGATTCGGGAAACTGGCAGGACTGGCTGGTCGACGAGAGCGCGAGCCAGGAGACCCTGCTGGCCGAAAGCGAAGAGGCCGACAACCGCCACAAAGCGCTGGGCGAGGCCCTGACGGTGCTGAACGGGCGCGAGCGCCGCATTTTCGAGGCGCGCCGGCTTGCCGACGAGCCGATCACGCTGGAGGAGCTCGCCGACGAGTTCGGCGTCTCGCGCGAGCGCGTGCGCCAGATCGAGGTGCGCGCCTTCGAGAAGGTGAGAAAAGGCGTCCGGCAGCGTGTCAACGCCGTGGCGGGGCAAAGAATCTCGTCATTCGTGGCCTATGAGAATGCCGCCTGAGGACCTACAAACACATTGACTGATGCGATAGAGCAACGTGCAAAGCTTTGAACGGAGCGCTTGAGGCCGCCTTGTCCTTGCCGGCGGCCCGATGGGACGTTGACCCGGCCTGCATGGCCGAGGATGCAAGCGCTTCGTTTCCGTCAGATACGATCTATCTTCCCTGTCGGTCCCCACTCCGTTTGAGTCGATCGCCGAGCGTCCGATCGGCGACGGCTACTTACAAATCAAACCAGTGCGAGTGAAGGGCTTCGTGTTGAGTCCGGGCCAAAATTGGCAAAGCCCCGAGGACCGGCCCCGAGGCTCACCAACGGCCCATGTCGATGCCGCTTAGCGTGCTGTATGCTTGCGGTGAATCACCGGCGGGACGTAAGCATAGGAAGCGCCACCTCCCGAGTAAGTGAATCTGTTGGCCCGGTCGTAGGCCCTCGCAACATGGCCGTAGCGGGGAAACCAGCCCGGATGATAGACCGGATTGACTCCGTCCGTGTTGCCCGGCAGCACATAGCCACCGGACTCATTCCCGCCATCATTGTCACTTGCCGCCTGGGCCAGAGAACCAGCGCCAAGCACGAGGAGCGCCGCGAGCGCAAGCTTAGTCTTGGTCAACATTTTCAAATCTCCATATTGGGTTGTAACACGCCCTGAATTGGAGCTTGGAAACGGCGGAATAAGGCGGCCGAATTTGAATACTCTGTTTGTCCTGGATTAAGTATTGGGGATCCGTAATCTAAAATAGCAATCTTCAGCGCCGGTACCGAGGCTGGCGGTCGACGGACGGGACTGGAATCACCGCATACGACTGTCGTTCCAAATTTGATTTCAGGCGAATTCCTTACATCAGCAGACCTAAGCGTCGCCGGTCGAGCGCAAAAGGTATTGCGCCGCCTATGCGCCGGATTGGTCCGTGAACAGAACTCCACGGAGAGGTCCATTCGTCATGACGAATGATCAACGCGCCGCGCAGTTCCGATTATTGGAGCTCGATCTGACCATCGATCTCAAAGGAAAACTTGAGCCGACCGATAGACACGGTTGCCTTCGCGGGCAGCGTCTCGTCGCCCTTCAGGTGGTGCTCGGCCAGAGCCTGACGAACCGCCTTCTCAATCTCGCGCTGGGCGGTAACCCCCAGCGACTTGAGGAACTTGCGGATACTTGTATTGAAAACGTCCTCGTCCATGATCAGCTCCCGATGCGCTCAAGTGATTTGTGCCGGCAACCGCATTCGTCGCAATGGTCGCCCAAGGCGCTAACGTCAGATCGCGAGTCGGCACTTGATCCTACGATCTTGTGCATTGCTCGTAAAGCGATCGAGCAGAAGCCGACGCTGCGCCGGCGGCTGCCTCGGCATCCTTTGACGTGGTCGAAGAGCCCGTTGTTGCCTTGGCACATTATCGGGAAAGCGGAGAGCGTCCACATTTGGCGTGGCTGGACTGGATGAGCCTTGCCAGCATCGACAGAATGGGGCCGCTGTGAAGAGCTTTGCCGAACTCACCGAGCAGGAGATCCTGGCGCTCGCTATCGCCAATGAGGAAGAGGATAGCCACATCTACCGTGGCTTCGCGGAGGGACTGCGCGAGAACTATGCGGCTTCCGCCAAGGTCTTCGACCAGATGGCGGAAGAGGAAACACGGCATCGCGGCATGCTGTTCGACCTTTATCGATCGAAGTTCGGCGAGTATCTGCCGCTGGTTCGGCGCCAGGACGTCAGGGGCTTCATCCACCACAAGCCACTCTGGCTCGTTCGTCCGCTCGGTCTCGATCAAGTCCGCAAGTTCGCCGAGACGATGGAGGTCGAGACCGCACGCTTTTATCGCAAGGCGGCCGAGGCCGCGCGCGATCTCTCGATCCGCGAGCTGCTCGACCAGCTCGCCGAAGCCGAGGACGAGCACGAGAGTCTCGCCCACAGGCTCGGTCAGACGATCTTGACCGACAACGCGCGCGCCCAGGAGGACGAGACGGCACGCCGCTTGTTCGTGCTACAATACGTGCAGCCGGGACTTGCCGGACTGATGGACGGATCCGTCTCGACCTTGGCGCCGCTGTTTGCGGCGGCCTTTGCCACCCACAATACCTGGGCAACCTTTCTGGTCGGGATGGCGGCCTCGGTCGGCGCCGGCATCTCCATGGGCTTTGCCGAGGCCCTGTCCGACGACGGCTCCCTGACCGGACGCGGCGCACCGCCTCTGCGCGGTGCGGTATGCGGAGCAATGACCGCCATCGGCGGCCTTGGGCACACGCTACCCTATCTCATACCGGATTTCTGGATCGCCACCTCCATTGCGGTGATCGTGGTGGCGGTGGAGCTCGCCGTCATCTCCTATATCCGCTTTCGGTTCATGGACACTCCGTTCCTGTCCGCCGCCTTTCAGATCATGGTCGGCGGCGTCTTGGTCTTCTTCGCCGGCATCCTGATCGGTGCTTCCTGAGCAGAGGGCGGAAGCCCGCCCGCACCTGCTCAACGTACCTATTTCGGCAAAATCGGACTAATCCGGACAATCCGCGTCAACTTGGGCTTGTGGCCACGGCCTATATCGAAGGGGGATCCAAGGCAGCGCGGAGACGAGCGATGGACAGGCAACAGAGGTTCGCCCTCCACCGGCGCGGCTTCCTCAACGGCGTGATCGGCGGCTTGACCGGGGGCGGCCTGATCGCCGCCAGCGGGGCGCTGGTACAGAGCGCGCGCGCGGGCACAGAGAGCGATGACGAGAAGCGCAAGTCTCAGTACCGCGTGACGGACGAGGTCACGACCTATTATCGAGTCAACGGCTATCCGACCGGGAAGCACTCTCCATGCTCATCAGGAAGGCAGAACGCGGCGCCCGCCGCCGATTGACGCAGACGCTGACGACCGCTTCCCGCGCCTTGGACCGACGGACGTTCTTGCGTCGCTCCGGTTTGGCGGGCGGAGCGCTGGCCGCGCTCGGCACCCTGCCTCTCGGCAGCCTCCGCAAGGCCGAGGCCGGCCCGCCGCCCAAGCCTGGAATACCGGTCGAGACGCGCAAGAGCATCTGCACCCATTGCTCGGTCGGCTGCACGGTCACGGCCGAGGTGCAGAGCGGCGTCTGGATCGGACAGGAGCCGAGCTGGGACAGCCCGATCAACCGCGGATCCCATTGCTCTAAAGGCGCTTCGGTGCGCGAGCTTGTGAGCGGCGAGCGGCGGCTCAAATATCCGGTGAAGCTCGTGGATGGAAACTGGAACCGGGTTTCCTGGAACCAGGCCATCGACGAGATCGGGAACCAAATAGCGGCCATTCGCGCCAAGTCGGGGCCGGATTCGGTCTATTGGCTCGGCTCGGCCAAATTCCCCAACGAAGCCGCCTATCTGTTTCGAAAATTCGCGGCCTTTTGGGGCACCAACAACGCCGACCACCAGGCGCGCATCTGTCACTCGACCACGGTCGCGGGCGTCGCCAATACCTGGGGCTACGGCGCGATGACCAACAGCTATAACGACATCCGCAATTCCAAGACATTGCTGATCATGGGCGGCAATCCGGCCGAGGCGCATCCGGTATCGCTGCAGCACCTGCTCGAAGGCAAGGAGCTCAACTGCGCGAACTTCATCGTCGTCGACCCGCGCATGACCCGCACCGCCGCGCACGCGACCGATTACGTGCGCATCCGTCCGGGAACCGACATTCCGGTGCTATGGGGCATGCTCTGGCACATCTTCAAGAACGGCTGGGAGGACAAGGAATTCATTCAACAACGCGTCTACGGCATCGACCAGATCCGCCAGGAGGTCGCCAAGTGGCCGCCCGACGAGGTCGAGCGCGTGAGCGGCGTTCCGGGCGGGCAGCTCGAGCGGATCGCGCGGCTGTTCGCGACCGAGAAGCCCGCGACCTTGATCTGGTGCATGGGGCAGACCCAGCACACGGTCGGAACCGCCAATGTGCGGGCGAGCTGCATCGCGCTCCTGGTCACCGGCAATGTCGGGGGCTTCGGCAATGGCGCCAACATCTTCCGCGGCCACGACAATGTGCAGGGCGCCACCGATGTCGGCCTCGATGTCACGACGCTGCCGTTCTACTACGGGCTCGATGAAGGCGCCTGGCGGCATTGGTGCCGGGTCTGGGACGTCGATTACGACTGGGTGCTGTCGCGCTTCGAATCCAAGAAGTTGATGGAAGGGCCCGGCATTCCATCGACCCGCTGGTTCGATGCCACATTGATGAGCAAGGACCAGATCGACCAGCCCGACAATCTCCATGCCATGATGGTTTTCGGCCATGCCGGCAACACCGTCACGCGCATGCCGGAAGCGGTCAAAGGCATCGAGGCGCTCGACCTGCTGGTGGTCGTGGATACGGTGCCGACGACCTGGGCGGTGCTCTCCGAGCGCAAGAACGGCACCTATCTCCTGCCCTGCGGCACGCAGTTCGAATCCTCCGGCAGCCGCACCGCATCCAATCGTTCGCTGCAGTGGTACGACCGGGTCGTCAATCCGATCTTCGAGGCCAAGGAGGATTATGAGATCATCTACCTGTTGGCGCAGAAGCTCGGCTTTTCCGACCAATTGTTCAAGCACGTCAAGGTCGATAACAACCTGCCGTCGGCCGAAGACCTGCTGCGGGAGATCAACCGCGGGTCATGGAGCACGGGCTATACCGGGCAATCGCCCGAGCGACTGAAGCTGCACCGCGACAACCAGAAGGATTTCGATCTGGTGACGTTGCGGGCGAGCAGCGGACCCTGCAAGGGCGACTATTACGGACTGCCGTGGCCGTGCTGGGGAACGCCCGAGCAAAAACATCCGGGCACGGCCACACTCTACAACACCAGCTTGCACGTGAAGGACGGCGGCGGCACCTTCCGGGCCCGATTCGGAGTTGAGTACCAAGGCACCAGCCTGCTGGCCGAAGGATCGTATTCGGCCGGCTCGGAGATCAAGGACGGCTATCCGGAATTCACCATGGCCGTGCTCAAGAAGCTCGGCTGGGACAAGGATCTGACGCCGCAGGAGCTGGCGGTCATTCAGAAGGTCGGCGGCACCAATACCGACACGGTGTCGTGGTCGACCGACCTTTCGGGCGGCATCCAGCGTGTCGCCATCGCGCACGGTTGCCTGCCCTACGGCAATGGCAAAGCTCGGATGGTAGCCTGGAATTTGCCCGATCCGGTGCCGACCCACCGCGAGCCGATCTACACGCCCCGCGTCGATCTGGTGGCCAAATACCCGACGCTGCCGGATGCCAAGCAGTTCCGAGTCCCCAATATCGGCTTCACGGTGCAGAAGAGCGCTGTCGACCGCGGCGTCGCCAAGCAATTTCCGCTCATCCTGAGCTCCGGTCGGCTGGTCGATTACGAGGGCGGCGGCGAGGAAACCCGCGCCAACAAGTGGTTGGCTGAGCTGCGCCAGGACATGTACATCGAGATCAGCCCGGCCGACGCGCACGATCGCGGCATCAGGGACGGCGCCTGGGTTTGGGTGACCGGCGCCGAAAGCAGCTCCAAGGCGCGCATGAAGGCGCTGGTGACGCCACGCGTCGGCAAGGGCGTTGCCTGGATGCCCTACCATTTCGCCGGCTGGTTCGAGGGCGTCGATCAGCGCAGCAAATATCCCAAAGGCGCCGATCCCTATGTGCTCGGCGAAAGCGCCAACACGATCACGACCTACGGCTACGACCCCGTGACCAACATGCAGGAGCCCAAGGTCACGCTCTGTCAGATCGTAGCGGCATGAACGGGTGAACCATGGCCAGAATGAAGTTCCTGTGCGACGCCGACCGCTGCATCGAGTGCAACGCCTGCGTCACCGCCTGCAAGAACGAGAACCAGGTACCGTGGGGCATCAACCGCCGGCGCGTCGTCACCATCGACGACGGCGAGCCCGGAGAGCGCTCGGTCTCGATGGCGTGCATGCATTGCACCGACGCGCCCTGCGAATCGGTCTGCCCGGTCAACTGCATCTACACGACCGATGACGGCGTGGTCTTGTGGGACAAGGATCAGTGCATCGGCTGCGGCTACTGCTTCTACGCCTGCCCGTTCGGGGCGCCGCAATTTCCCCAGCTCAGCAACTTCGGCTCGCGCGGCAAGATGGACAAATGCACGTTTTGCGCCGGCGGCCCGGAGCCGACCGGCTCGCCGGAGGAATACGCCAAATACGGCGCCAACCGTCTCGCCCAGGGCAAGCTGCCGCTGTGCGCCGAGATGTGCTCGACCAAATCGCTGCTCGCCGGCGACGGCGACGTCGTCGATGGCATCTACAAGGAACGGGTGGCGATGCGCGGCTATGGATCGGGGGCATGGGGCTGGACCACTGCCTATGGGCCGGAGGCCGAGAGCTAGGGGAAGTCTCGCCGCCATCGCGCTGACGCCGCCCGTGATCGAGGACGCCAAGAAGGAACCGCATGATGAGGCTCCACACACGCATGCAATCCGGGCTTCGATCAACCATCTGCGCCCTCATGCTCATCGGCATCGCGCCGAGCGTGGTCCCGGCGAGCGCGCAGCAAACGCAACCGCCCGCGGCAAGCGGCGCCGGCCAGCAAGCGCCGCTGATCGATCCCAATGCGAGCGCGGTTTCGGAACACAAGCTGCTTCAGGAATTCCCCCGCATCCAGGGCGACATCCTCATACCGAACGACCAGCGGGAGAGCGTGCTGATCCAGCCGGCCGGCAGGGTCTGGCGCTACTTCCACGAGGTGCTGCTGCACTGGATCGGCGCCGCCGTGATCCTCGGCATGATCGCGCTGCTGGCGATCGCCTACCTGGTGATGGGACGGCTTCGCATCTCGGAGGGTCGCTCCGGATGGAAAGTGCATCGCTTCAATGCGTTCGAGCGCTTCTCGCACTGGCTGAACGCATCCTCGTTCGTGGTGCTGGCCCTGACCGGATTGAACATTACCTTCGGCAAGCTCCTGCTGATGCCTCTGATCGGCCATGACGCCTTCAGCCGGGTCGCCGAGGCCGCCAAATACGTGCACAATTTCACCGGCTTCGCGTTCATTGTCGGCCTCGCCTCGATCGTCGCCCTGTGGTTCAGGGACAATATTCCCGGCAAGGTCGACCTCGTCTGGCTGAAGGAAGGCGGCGGCTTTGTCGGCCAGAAGCATCCCCCCGCCGGCCGCTTCAACGCGGGAGAAAAGCTGGTCTTCTGGTTCGCGCTCGGCAGCGGACTGGCCGTCATCGCCTCCGGATTGCTCCTGCTGTTCCCGTTCTATGTGACCGACATATTCGGAATGCAGATCGCGCAAGGCGTTCACGCCATCATCGCGGTGCTGTTCGTCGCGGTCATCATCGCTCACATCTATATCGGCACGCTAGGCATGGAGGGGGCCTTCGAAGCCATGGGAACCGGCTACGTCGATCTCAACTGGGCCAAGGAGCACCATCGCCTCTGGCTCGAGCAGGAAATCGCCAAAGGGCGCCAGCCTGTGCCGTCGCCACAGGCCTTGCCGGCGCCGGCGGAGTAAGCGTCACCACGCGCGGCACCGCCGACATCAGGAGCTGGATCCGAGTTTCCAGATTGACGCCATGGTCCTCGACGCCGTCGGTCTTTCGCGCATCCAGTTTGCGTTCACGATCATCTATCACATCATTTTTCCGACCTTCACGATCGGGCTGTCCGCCTACATCGCGACGCTGTGCGTGATGTGGACGGCCACGGGCCAGGAACGCTATCGCCGGCTGGCCCGGTTCTGGACCAATATCTTCGCGGTTTCGTTCGCGATGGGCGTGGTGTCGGGCATCGTGCTTTCGTACGAATTCGGAACCAATTGGGGACGGTTCGCGGCCACGCTGAGCAACGTGATCGGGCCCATGATCGCCTTCGAGGTGCTGGTCGCGTTCTTTTTGGAGGCGACGTTCCTCGGCATTCTGCTGTTCGGCTGGGATCGGTTTCCGCCCTGGCTCCATACGCTGTCGGCGATCACGGTTGCGGGCGGCACGCTCGCCTCGGCGTTCTGGATTCTGTCGGCGAACAGCTGGATGCAGACCCCGGCCGGCTACGAATTGCGCGATGGCGTCGCCTATCCGCTGGACTGGCTCGCCATCATCTTCAACCCGAGCTTCCCCTACCGGCTCGCCCATATGGTGACCGCGGCCTTTCTGACGACCTCCTTCGTGGTTCTGGGCGTGGGCGCGCGATTCCTGCTCGCCGGGAAACATATCGAGGACGCACGCACCATGATCCGCATGGCGGTCGGCTTTGCCGCCATCGTCGCCCCGCTGCAACTCATCATCGGCGACCAGCACGGCCTCAACACGCTGGCGCATCAGCCGATGAAGATCGCCGCCATGGAGGCGCACTGGGACGGCAGCACCCCAGGCGAGCTCGTCCTGTTCGCCTGGCCCGACGAGAAGAACCAAACCAATCGATATGCGGTCACGATCCCCCATGGCGCCTCGCTGGTCCTGACCCATAGCTGGAACGGTTTGTTCCCGGGCCTCGACAGCGTGCCGCCGCAGGACCGGCCGCCGGTGGCACCGCCGTTCTTCGCTTTCCGGATCATGGTGGGCATCGGCCTCCTGATGATCGCGGCCGCGCTGACCGGCGCATGGCTCTGGTGGCGGCGCCGATTGTTCGAATCCCGCTGGTACTTGCATCTCGCGGCGAACGGTTGGTGGATGGGCTTCGTGGCGGTGATCTCCGGCTGGATCGTGACCGAGACCGGGCGCCAGCCCTGGGTCGCCTACGGCATCTTGCGGACCGCCGACGCCGCTTCGCCGGTGCCGGCCGCAGCCGTCGCCACCACGCTGGTGCTGTTCGTGGTCGTCTACTCGATCGTGTTCGCAATGGGCATCTACTACATCAATCGGCTGATCGTGCGCGAACTGCAAGATCCTGGCATGGCGCCGCACGACTTCGAGCGTTCGATCCCGCCGATGTCGCCCGTCGCAGTAGCCGAGCGCAAAGTCCTCGCCGAGATCACTTAAGAGCGCCCCACACGCGCCCGACAAGGTCCGTAAGCCCTCATGGCAAGGGCACGCGACGAAAGAGGTCCGCCATGGACGTTTATCTGCCGGTTATCTGGGCGCTGATCATCGGATTTGCGGTAGCAATGTATGTGATCCTCGACGGATTCGATCTCGGCATCGGCATCCTGTTCCCGTTTGCGAAGAGCGAACGGAATCGCGACACGATGATGAGCTCGGTCGCCCCGTTCTGGGACGGCAACGAGACCTGGCTGGTGCTCGGCGGCGGCGGCATGATGGTGGCTTTCCCCGGTGCCTATTCGGTCATCCTGCCGGCGCTCTACCTTCCGGTCGTCGTCATGCTGCTGGCGCTGGTGTTCCGCGGGGTTGCCTTCGAGTTCCGCTGGCTCGGCGTAACCAGCAAGAAGCACTGGACCTTCGCCTTCGCCGCCGGATCCGCGCTGGCCGCGTTCTGCCAGGGCCTCGTTCTCGGTGGACTGGTCCAGGGCATCAATGTGCAGAAGGGCGCCTTCGCGGGCGGCCCGTTGGACTTTCTGACACCGTTTGCGGCTCTCTGCGGGTTCGGGGTCGTCGCCGGCTACGCCCTGCTGGGCTCCACTTGGCTGATCATGCGGACCAGCGGCAGCGTGGCAGCGCGCGCCCGCGCGCAAGCCAAGCCGCTGTTGTTGCTCGTGCTCGCATTCATCGTGGTGGTGAGCCTGTGGACCCCGATTGCCTTCGAGCGCATCGCGGCGCGCTGGTTCTCAGTCCCCAATATCTTCTTTCTCTGGTGGGTTCCGGTGGCGACCGGCCTGGTGGGATTTCTGGGCTGGCGCAGCCACGCCAGCGGCCGCGAGGTAGTTCCCTTCATCACCGCGATCGCCTTGTTCCTGCTCTGCTACCTGGGACTCGCGGTCTCGACTTTTCCTTACCTGGTGCCGCCCTCGCTGACCGTATGGGACACCGCTTCATCGCCTCCCACCCAGATCTTCACGCTGCTGGTCACGCTGGTGATGCTTCCCATCATCCTCGGCTATGTCATCTTCGTCTATTGGATCTTCGGCGGAAAGCTGCGCGAAGGCGAAGGCTATCACTGAGGTTCGGCAGCCCCTGAGAACTCAACGAGGGATATCATCATGATGCTCGACTGGAACGAATATCGAGGACAATTGGCGAACGGCGTCAAGGAGCTGGGCGGGCTCACCCCGGACACCGTAAGAGGCTATCTTGAGCTCGCCTCGGCTGGTCAGAAGAAGGACCTGCTCGGAGCCAAGACGCGCGAGCTCATCGCTCTGGCAGTCGCCGTCACCGCGCGCTGCGACGGCTGCATCGCAGTCCATAGCGAAGCCGCCATCCGCCACGGCGCTTCAAAGGAAGAAATTGCGGAGACGCTCGGCGTCGCCATCGCGGTGAACGCGGGTGCGGCACTCGTCTACTCGACCCGCGTGATGGACGCCGTCAATCAAAATCCGAGCAAGTGAACGAGGGGCCGAGCATCGGTATTGTACCAAAGGATAATTGATACCGGCGCGTCACCGACCAACTAACGCGGGTGGGTGGTCGTCAGCTCGGCGCCACTTCGCGGTGCCCCGGCCTGTACCCAACCAGATGTACGGGCCCCCTAACAGGATACCCGACCATGTTGACCAACTCGAAAGTTGCTCTTGTGACCGCGGCGGCCATTATCCTCGGCGTCACCTCTGCGTCTGCAGCGAATGATGGCGGGCCGCCCAAAATCGACATTCAGAAGACTTGTCGGGAAAGCTCGAGCGCATTGAGCGGCCTTACCGACACCAATAGCCAAGACAGCTTGAGCGCATGCTTGAACGACGAGCAGGCCGCACGCGACCAGTTGGTCAAGGACTGGGCGACCTATCCGGCGCTCGCCAAGACACAATGCGTTCAGCCCAAGGAGTACTTGCCTGGCTACGTCGAGTGGCAAGCTTGCCTCGATATGACCCGCGACGTGCTGAATTTGCGGAAACAACAGGCTGCCTCCGCCAATGCCAGCGCAAATGGTGGGCCGTCATCCAAGCGTGGGGCCGGTTCCGGCGACAGGGAGTGCCCGATCGTGCAGACGGCGGAGGACGGTTCAATCGATTGGGTCATCAATTGCTGATGAGAAGGGGAGCGTGGCACGCGGCCGTCGCTCGCGCCACACGGCGGGTTCACCCGTGGACGTGCTGCCGCTCCGGCACGTCGCTGCCGACATGCGCCAGGGCCGTTTTCAGCGTATCGGCGCTGTGTTGCAATGCCTGACGTTCGTCGGCCGACATGGCCGGCTCGATAGTGCGTACCACACCTCGGCGCCCGACGATCGCCGGCAACGATAGTGTCACCCCATAGGCTGGATTATAGTAGCCGATCGGGATCACCGCCCGCTCGTCGCGCAGGACGATCTCGGCGATCCGCGCCGATACCATGCCGATGCCGTATTGGCTGGCACCGTTGCCCTCGATGATCGCAATATTGGCGTAGCGTACATCGCTCTCGACCGAACGACGGAAACTGTCGATGGCCACGTCGCGTTGCGCCAGCGCCTCGATCACCGGGCATCCCCCGACCCGCGCCGAAGACCACAGATAGACCTGCGACGTCCCGTGCTCGCCCAGCACCATGGCGTCGACCGATATCGGGCTGACGCCAAGCCGCTCGGCCAAGTGCACGCGAAAGCGCAGGCTGTCGAGGTAGGTGCCGGTGCTCAGGACCCGGTCGTGACCGGCCAGGTTGCGCGCAATGTCCGCCAGCGGATCCGGCGGATCGGTCACCACCAGGATGACGGCGTCCGGTGCTGCCTCGACGAGGCGCGGAATCAGGCCTTCATAAATACCGCGATTGATCTCGAGAAGCTTCAGCCGTCCCGCGGCATCGCTGCGGTCGGTGGCCCCTCCGGCCTTTTCATTGATGCCGGCGGTGACCATGACCAGCGTCGCGCCATCGAGATCATTGAACTCTCCGTCTCGGATATCGGCCAAGGGGGACAGCGGAGTGCCGTAGCGAAGGTCGGTGGCGACAGCCCTGGCGCGTTCGCGCGTCCGATCGATTAGCACGATTTCGCGCGCCGCGCCGCGCATGACGAGCGCCAGCGCGCAAGCCGAGCCGACTGCACCGACCCCGATAATGCCGACTTTCATCACCAACTCCTCGATGGACATCTGCCGGCACGAACCCGGCCGTCCCGCGCGCGGAAGGCGGCCTTAGAGACGCACCTCCGAGGTCGAGAACGCGACGGCTGCCGGTTCCCTGAACTTCGAGAGGACGGCCGCGGCTGCGACCGCAATCAAGGCGGCGGCGACCAGCGAAGCGATAAAGACACGCATCTTGCATCAACTCCCTGGATGGCAGCTACGAGCTGCTTACAACTTCGCCCGCGGGCGTGGCCGGCACGGACAGCTCTTCCCGGCCGCTCAGGCGTCGCAAGAATCGCACTTAGCCGATCAAGGTAGATGTAAACCACCGGGGTCGTGAACAGCGTCAGGATCTGGGACAGCGCCAGGCCGCCGACGATCGTGTAGCCGAGCGGCTGGCGGATTTCCGATCCGGTGCCGGTGCCCAGCATCAAGGGCACGCCGCCCAGCAGCGCCGCCATCGTCGTCATCAGGATCGGCCGGAACCGCAGCACGCAGGCCTTATAGATCGACTCCTCCGGGCTCAACCCCTCGGTCCGCTCGGCCTCCAGCGCGAAGTCGACCAGCATGATGCCGTTCTTCTTGACGATGCCGATGAGAAGAATGATGCCGATCATCGCAATGACGCTGAGGTCGATGTGGAACGCCATCAGCAGCAACAACGCCCCGATGCCGGCGGAGGGTAGCGTCGAGAGGATGGTGATGGGGTGGATCGTGCTCTCGTAGAGCACCCCGAGGATGATGTAGATGACCACCAGCGCCGCGGCGATCAGGATCGGCTCGCCGGCCAATGATGACTGGAAGGCCTGGGCATTGCCTTGGAACGTAGTCGCCAGCGATGCGGGCTTGCCGGCCTGGGCCTCGACCTGACCGATGGCGGCGACCGCGTCACCGAGCGCGACGCCCGGTTTCAGATTGAAGGAGATCGTGGCCGAGGGGAACATCCCCTGATGATTGATCACGATCGGCGACGCGGTGACGTTGCTGTGGACCAAAGTATTCAGCGGCACTTCCTGCCCGCTGGATGAGTTCACATAGATGCTTTTGAGCGCCTCCGGACCGTACTGGTACTGGGGTGAGACTTCGAGGACGACGTGGTATTGGTTGAGCTGCGTGAACATGGTCGAGACGATGCGCTGGCCGAAGGCATCGTCAAGCGTATTGTCGATGGTCGAGGGCAGGATGCCGAAGCTCGATGCGACCTCGCGATTGACCGTCACATCCAGCATCGGTCCGGCATTCTCCTGGTCGGTGGTGACATCGCTGAGCTGCGGGAGCGCCTTGAACTTGTCGAGAAAAAGCGTCGCCCATTGATTGAGCTCGTTTGAATCCGCGTCGGCCAAAGTGTATTGAAACTGGGTCTTGCTCAGCCGCGCTCCGACGGTGATGTCTTGCGCCGCCTGCATGTAGACGCTGATGCCCTCGATCCTGGCGAGCTGGGGTCCCAGGCGATTGATGATCTGGTCGGCGCTGACGTTGCGCTGGTCGCCGGGCTTCAACGCGACGAACACCCGCCCCTGGTTGAGGGTGACTGTCGAACCTCCGGGCCCGATATTGGAGCCGACCGCGGCGACCGCCGGATCCTTCAATATCACGGCGACGGCCGCCTCCATGCGCTGCACCATGGCAGGATACGAGACATCCTGCGCAGCCTCGGCGATACCGAGAATCATTCCGGTGTCCTGCTGCGGGAAGAAGCCCTTGGGAATGACGTAATACAGGTATCCGGTCACGGCGATCGTGCCGAGCATGACCATCAGCGTGACGAAGCGGTGCCGCAGGGCGACTTTGAGCCCGGCCTCATACCACCCGAGCAGGCCGTCGAAGCCGCGCTCGGACAGCCGGTAGAGCCATCCATGCTGCTTGGTCTCGGCCTTGAGCAGGCGAGAGCACATCATCGGGGTCAGGCTAAGGGAGATCAAAAGCGAAAGAACGAGCGAAACGGTTACCGTGATGGCGAATTCCTGGAACAGCTTGCCGACATAGCCGCCCATCAGGAACAGCGGAATGAACACCGCGATCAGCGAGAGCGTGATCGAAACGATGGTAAAGCCGATTTCGCCCGCGCCCTTGAGCGCCGCCTCCATGGGACCCAGCCCATCCTCCAGATGGCGGACGATATTCTCGATCACGACGACGGCATCGTCGACCACGAAGCCCACGGCAATCGACAGCGCCATGAGCGACAAATTGTCGAGGCTGTAATTCATCTCATAGAGCACCGCAAAGGTGCCGATCAGCGAGAGCGGCACGGTGATTGCCGGGATGACCGTGGCCCAGAAGTTGCGCAGGAACAGGAAAATCACCATCACCACCAAGCCCACGGTAAGCATCAAGGTGAACTGCACGTCGGCGACGGAGGCACGGATCGTTTGCGTGCGGTCGGAGATCATGGACACCTTGATGGCCGGGGGGATCGATGCTTCGAGCTGCGGCAGCATGGCCTTGATGTGGTCGACCGTATCGATCACGTTGGCACCCGGCACGCGTTGAATGGCGAGAATGATGGCGCGCTTGCTGTTGTCCCAGCCCGCGATCAGGTCGTTCTCCGGCCCCTCTATGGCTTGGCCGATGTCCCGGATGCGCACGGGCGAACCGTTGCGATAGGCGACGATCAGCGCGTTGTAGGCATTCGGCTTGAGCAGCTGATCATTGGTGTTGAGAGTGTAGGTCTGGCGCGGACTGTTGAGCGTGCCCTTCGCGAGGTCGACATTGGCCTCGCCGAGCACGGTGCGAACGTCCTCCAGGCTGATGCCGCGATTGGCGAGCGCCTGCGGATCGACCTGGACGCGGATGGCGGGTTTCTGCTGTCCGCCCAAGCCGACCAAGCCGACCCCGGAGATCTGCGAGATCTTCGGCAGCAGGATGTTTTCCGCATACGCATCCACGGTGGTCAGCGGCAGCGAATCGGAGGTGAGCCCGAGAACCATGATGGGTGTGTCCGCGGGATTCACCTTTCGGATGGTGGGGGGATACGGGATACCCACGGGCAAGAACGGGCTCGCCGCATTGATTGCCGCCAGCACATCCGTGGCGCAGCTGTCGATGTCCCGCGTGAGATCGAACTGAACGGTGAGCTGGGTGAACCCGAGCCCGCTCGCCGAGGTCAGCTGGGTCAGACCGGGTATTTGCGAGAACTGCTGCTCGAGCGGGGTCGCCACCGAGGACGCCATGGTCTGGGGATCCGCACCCGGCAGTTGCGCGGTCACCTGGATGGTCGGGAAGTTGACGTTCGGCAACGCCGCGACCGGCAGCAGCCGATAGGTCACCAGGCCGCACAGCAGGAGCCCCACCATCAGCAAAGCGGTCGCGATCGGCCGATGAATAAACGGGGCTGAGAGGTTCACGGGATTTCCTGCTCCACCGCGCTCTGCTGGCTGACCTGCTGCGCGGCCTTGCCGTGCAGCGCCACCACATGGGAGCCCGGCTGGAGCTTGTATTGCCCGTCGATCACCACGGATTCGTCGGCCGCGAGCCCGGAATCGACCAGTGCCTGCCCGCCGCTGATCTGCGCGACCTTGACGGGCCGCATCTCCGCGTTTCCGCTGGAATCTATGGCATAGACATAGGACCCGTCGGGACCTTGCTGAACCGCCGATGCATTGATCGTCAGGCCGTTGTGGCGGGTGTCGATGAGCAGACGGGCATTGATCAACTCGCCAGGCCACAGGTTTCGCTGCGTGTTGGGAAACTCGGCACGCAGCCGGATCGTACCGGTCGTCTGCACGATTTGATTGTCGATCAAATTCAACTTGCCTTGGTCCAATAGGGTGGTGCCGTCTTGGCTGTAGGCCATGACGGTGAGCGGTCCCTTGGCCATCTGTTGCTGAATCTGGACAAAGTTCTGCTCCGGCAATGTGAAGAGCACCGAAATCGGCTGGATCTCGGTCAGATCGACCAGGCCGGCGGCATCGGTCGGGTGAATGATGTTGCCGACGTCGATCTGCCGGATGCCGGTGACGCCGTCGATCGGCGCCGTCAATCGCGTATAGCCGAGATTGATCCGGGCGGTCTCGATCACGGCCTCGTCCGACTTGACCATGGACTCGAGCTGGGCGATCTGGGCCTTCTGGGTGTCGACCAGCTGCGAGGTGGCGTAGCCCTTCGCCTCCAGCGGCGTGTAGCGGGCGAGATTGGCCTGCGCATTGGCGAGTTGCGCCTTGTCGCGATCGCGGTTGGCGGTCGCCTGGTCGAGCTGCGCCTGATAGGGCCGGGGATCGATCTGCGCCAAGAGATCGCCGGCATGCACGGCCTGCCCTTGGACGAAGTTGATGCTGGTGAGCTGGCCGGTGATCTGGCTTCGCACCACCACGTTGTTGAATGCGATCACCGTGCCGACGCCCCGCAGATAGATCGGGACATCGTGGCTGGTGACCGTCCCGGCGACGACCGGTATCGCGGGAGGTGGTGGTGCCGGCGGCGCCGGCTGGCGGGCGCGCACGACGTGCTGCATGGTCAGCACCAAGCCGCCGGCGACTACCAGCAGGCCCACGAGAACAATCGGTCGCTTGCGCATTGGCGCCTCCCGTGCGGTTCGATCCGCTTCAACAGCCCAACGGCGACGATATTCCGCTCGTGCCCATCGACGTCCCGCTGCCGAACGTTCCGGGCGTCGTCGCAGATCCGGCGCAGGAAGAATTGGAAGTCTGGGACGTGGAAAGATCGAGTGTCGGTGGCTGCAGCATCGGGCTGATGCCGGAACCGCCGAGCTCCGTGGCGCCTAGCGGAATGGTGCCGATCCCAAGCGTCGATCCGCTGGTCATGCCGGAGGCGACGGACGTGCTCTGCGTGCCTGACACCGTTCCGCCCACCGCAACCGAGCCGCAAGGCCCGGACACGCCGATGTTTCCGCCGCCATCGAAGGTCGAGCCTGATGCAATCGCTCCCGACATGCCGGTTGCGATCCCGGCGGTTCCGGTCGTGCCGCAAGGCGAGGTGCTGGTCGTCGAACCCAGCGCCTCGGGACTGAGGCCTCCCGGATCAAGCTCGGTGGAACCCAAAGGAATGCCGACCGGGCCCACCGCGCCGGTGCCCGCCAACGGCGAGGTCATGCCCATTCCCGGCAGAGCGGTTTGTGCGACGGCCGGAGCAGCGCAAAGAAGCAGCATTGCGGCAGCGATCGGCAGCAGGCAGCGCATCCAGATTCTCCATCATCGGTTCGAGCCTTCAGGCACGAACGACCCTCCCCGCTGCCCGTTTCGAGGGCAGTGGCGGAGGCGGTTCTTGAAAACCGAAGCCAAGGTAAGCCGGGCAGTCCGTACCGACATAGGATGCGGTGCTGGCGGCACTTGATCGCCATTGCGCATTTTGTCGTTCGCTTGATGCATTCAGTGCGCCCGCCCGTTCATTCTTCGGGCGACGCCGTTGGCGAACCGCATCAACACTGGCGGCAGATCCGCAGGTCTTGGTCCAACGACGTCTGGTCGCCTTGCGCGCCCGCGGCGTCCGGAAGCGTCGTGGGCGGAGGCTCGGGCGGACGCCGGGTCATGCCTTCATCGCGCAAGACATCGGGCGGCAGATCCTGCGCGCGCGGCTGGCGGTGGCCGATCGGGGCAGACATCCGGCCCAGCCCGTTCGTCGCCGGCGCAGGATCGCTTTGGGCAAGCGCCGCCACCGATAGGCCGCTCCAGGCAGTGACAAGAATGAACGCAACGGCGTAGCGCCGGCCGCGCCGCTTGACGCAAGGCCGGTCAAGACCGGCTTGGTTGAAAGCGAGTTGCATGTGAAGCCTCCTCGACCTGGCGCCCGCCGGGATTTCCCTTCCGTGCTGCAACTCCATTTAGGGCGGGCTCGGCGGTCCGGCTTTCCCTAAATTCTCCCCGAATATTGCCGGCTTGCCGCAATTCGCATCGAAACATCCGCTCCCTGTCCGAGCCAGGGCAATTGCATATGGAGGGAGCCCCGGGCAGGCCTGCGGAATACCGCAATCCGGAAATGGCGAGAGCAAGATCGGACAAGCGGGTGCCCAGCTCGGCCGCCAAGTTGCTCGGTAGGGCCCGTGAAGTGCTCGGCATGGGACCCTCATGGGTTCGTCCGCATTGGTCCGTGCCCGTGATCCACGCTTTCATGGATCCATGAGTGCGACGTCGGGGCGGGCGTCGCGTGGGAGGCTTGCACGCTCATGGCGAATTCCAGCACCTCTCCATCGGCCTCCGGGAAGCCGGATCACCCGCGTCGCGCATTGATCTGCTCATGCGACAACACGATGCCGCTCGATCCCGAAGCGGTGCGTCGCGGCTGCCGAAACACCGAGATCACCACCGCCCGCCAGCTCTGCCGGGACGAGCTTCACGTTTTCCGCGCGGCGGCCGGCCGGCACGGGCCCGTGACGGTGGGCTGCACCCAGGAGGCTCCGCTGTTCTCGGAGCTTGCCGAGGAGCTCGGTAAATCAGATGTTGGATTCGTCAATCTTCGCGAGACGGCCGGATGGTCGAGCGATGGTGCCGAGGCCGGCCCCAAGATGGCGGCCCTCATTGCCGCGGCGAGCGAGCCCACGCCCCCGGTTTCCTTCGTCACGCTCGCCAGCGAGGGCGTCATCCTCATCTATGGGTGCGACGAGGGCGCGATCGAAGCCGCCGAGCTGCTCAAGGAGCAGCTTGACGTCACCGTTCTGGTCGCCCCGCCGGCCGACATTATCCCCCCGCGCGTCGATGATGTTCCGGTGGTGAAAGGTAAAATCCGAACGCTCCAAGGTCACCTCGGGGCGTTCGAGCTCACCATCGACGAATACGCACAGGCGTCGCCCTCCTCGCGCCGCGCGCTCGCGTTCGGTCCGGCCAAGGATGGTGTCATCTCACGCTGCGATATCGTGCTCGACATCGCGGGCGACGCTCCGCTGCTCGCCGCCGACCTGCGCGACGGCTATTTGCGCGCCGATCCGGGCGATCCCGCCGCCGTACTAAGGGCGGTGCTCAAGGCGCGCGACCTTGTCGGCTCGTTCGATAAGCCGGCCTATATCAGCTTCAAGGAAGATCTCTGCGTCCATTCGCGCTCGAAAATCGTCGGCTGCCGCCGCTGCCTCGATCTGTGCCCGACCGGTGCGATCGCGCCGGCGGGCGACCACGTGACCATCGACCCGAATATCTGCGCAGGCTGCGGACAATGCGCCGCCGCCTGCCCGACCGGCGCTGCCTCGTATGCGCTGCCGCCAAGCGACGCGCTGATGCGAAGATTGCGGGCGCTGCTGACCGCCTATCGGCAGGCCGGCGGCGAGCGTGCGGTTGTCCTGCTGCATGACGAAGCGCACGGCGCACCGCTGATCGAGGCGCTGGCGCGCTTCGGAAGCGGACTTCCGGCGAACGTGCTCCCGTTCGCCGTCAATGAGATCACGCAAGTGGGCTTGGAGGCGATCGCAGCCGTGTTTGCCTACGGGGCATCGGCGCTGCGGTTCCTGTTGCGTGGCAAGCCGCGCCACGACATGAGCGGGTTCTTAAGAACGATGGCGGTCGCCGAACCGATCCTCACCGGCCTCGGGTTCGCGCCCGAAGCGCTCGGCACGATCGAGACCGATGATCCGGACCTGTTGGGCGCCACACTGGGTGAAATGGTCAGCCCCAATCCTGCACCGCATCCCGCAAGCTTCCTGCCGGTCGGAGCCAAACGCGAGGTCTTGCGCCTCGCATTGCGCGAATTGCAGCAAGCCGCACCCGTGCCCGTCGACGTGATCGCGTTGCCCGCCGGTGCGCCTTTCGGCGCGATCGAGGTCGATCCGCAAAGCTGCACGCTCTGCCTGGCCTGCGTCTCGGCCTGCCCGACCGGCGCGCTGCTGGACGATCCGGAGCGGCCGCTGCTGCGCTTTGCCGAGGACGCTTGCGTGCAATGCGGCTTGTGCAAGGCGACCTGTCCCGAGAAGGCGATCACCCTCAAGCCGCAACTCGATTTCAAGGCCGCCACCGCGCCCGCGCGCGTGCTCAAGCAGGAAGATCCGTTCGATTGCATTCGTTGCGGCAAGCCGTTCGGCGTGAAGAGCACGATCGAGCGCGTGACCGCCAAGCTCGCCGGCAAGCACTGGATGTATGGCGCCGCCGACCGCCGGCTCCAATCGCTCCAGATGTGCGCCGACTGCCGCGCGATCGCGGCGGCCGAGGCGGAATTTGGTTCCGCCCGCAACCGTCCACGCCCGGCCGTGCGTACGACCGACGACTACATGCGCGCGCGGGAGACCTGATGCCGACCGCGCTACCAACCCGCCGAAGTCGGCAGTCCGAGCGCAAGCTCGACCTGCCGCCGCCCTTTCGTCTGGTGAGATTGCGCGAGGTCGGCGATGCATTCGCGCATGCGGTCGCCATCGCGGCGGAGGCCGGTGCCGGAACCCTGGTGCATGTGGGCCGCTTCGAAACCGCCGAGTTCGCCGTCGTGCTCGAGCCCGAACTGCCGCTGCAACTCGCCCGCCGCGTCCTCTATCTCGGTCTTTGCGCGCTCGGCGATGCGCTTGCCGCGCGCGTTCCGCCCCAGCGGACGATCGGCTTCGCGTGGCCCGACCTCATTCAGGTGGACGGAGCGACGATCGGTCGCGCGCGCCTGGCATGGCCCGCCGGAGCGGGCGAAAGCCAGCCGCCCGAATGGCTGGTATTCGGTGCCACGGTCCGCATGGGAGCGATGACCGAGGCCGAGTTGAGCCTACAGCCCTTCGCCACGGCGCTCGTGGACGAGGGGTTCGACGATGCCTCCAGCGAGCACCTCGTCGAAAGCTTTGCCCGCCATCTCATGGCCGGCATCGCAGTCGGTCGAAGGCACGGCTTCCGCGCAGTTGCAAAGGCCTATCAGGCGCGGCTTTCGCCGGCGGAAGCCGCCAGGTTCGACATCGACCGGAATGGCGATTTGCTGGCCCGCCAAGAAGGCACCGACGAGCCCAAACGTCGATCGCTGCTGGATGCGCTCGCCTGCCCCTCTCCGGCCCACTCGCTTTTCCAGACGGCCCCGCAGGGCAATTGCCCCGACTCGGATCCTGCACCCGGACTGGAGCACCGCTCATGAGCGCCCCAAGCCCGCTTGCGCGAATTCCGGTCGGGGTGGTGATCGAGCGCCGCAAGGCGGCGAGCCGGTGGATCGAGTTCACCTGGCACCCTACCGGAGTGCTGCCGGGAAGGCCGGACGCCGCCCCGTGGTCCGCTCTCTCCAACAATGCCGCGGCCGCCACCTACTATGTCGGTCCAAGCGAGATCGAGCTCTATCGGACCGACACCGGAAGCTACCGCGACAATCTCGCCGCCGAGCGGCCCTCGCTCTGGATCGTGCTGCGGCCAACCGGCGACGAGCCGCCGTTTGAGCTTCAGACCGTCACGGCGGATCCGGCCGAGGGGGAATCCTATACCCAGGCCGGCAATGACCTGGTCGGCGCGGTACCGATGCCGAGCGCCATCCGCCAAGTCGTCGCCGAATTCGTCGCCCGGCACCACGTGGAGCAATCCTTTCACAAGCGCAAACGTGAACGTGCCGATCGGCAGGCGCCGGTAGGCACGGGCAGGAAGCATGGCCGATGAGCACCGCCGCGTTCCTCTCCCGCTGGTCGCGCCGCAAGCACCGCGCAAGTGCAGGGCTCGCAGGCGCGGCAAAGCACACTGAGTTGCGCGATCCTCGCGTCGAACTCGAAGCGCCCGCAACCGCCGTCGCGCGCAGCGAGCCAAAATCCGATCTGGCGAACCTCGTTCCGCTCGAAGCGATCGGGGCGGAAACCGACATCCGGGCGTTCCTGGCCGTCGGCGTTCCGGCGGAATTGACGCAGGCGGCACTGCGGCGGGCTTGGCTCAGCGATCCCAAGATCCGGGATTTCGTCGGTCTCGCGGACTACGACTGGGACTTCAACACGCCAGGATCGATGGCTGGCTTCGGCATGCTCGAGGCTACCGACCAGATCGAGCGCGAGTTGCTGCGCCTGGCACGCGGAGCGGCCGCCGTCACCACCACCAGCGAAATGCCCCGCTCGCCGCCGTCAATGGGCGAGCGCCAGGCCGGCGATGAGGATCATTCGGCCTCGTCGGATAAAGAGGACGAGCGGGCTCGACCCGATGACGTATCGCCGGTGCAACAATCAACCGGGCCAGCCCCTCGGCCGGAGGAGCTTGTCGAGCGCGCATTCCGCAGCCAGCGCAAACATGGGCGGGCCCTCCCGAGATAACATGGCTTCCGAACCTACCAGTGTGCAGCGCGAGCCATCGCGACAGCCCGCGACCCTTATGGGCCAAAGCCCACTTATGGGCCGGAGCCCACTTATGGGCCAGAGCCCAGCAGCCGCTGCCGAGCTCGCGGAAGTCGATGCCGCCCGCGCGCAGGAATATGCCCTCCTCGCGGCGCTGCTCGCGCGCGCTCCGGATGCCGAGCTGCTGCATCGCCTGGCACAGCTACCCGCTGACCCGAGCCCGCTCGGGCGCGCCCATGCCGACTTGGCGCAAGCCGCCGGCCACACCCATGCGGCGGCCGTCGAGCGCGAGTATTTCGATCTCTTCATCGGGCTCGGACGCGGAGAGCTGTTGCCTTATGCTTCGTTTTACCTGACCGGATTTCTGCACGGACCCAGGCTGGCATCGCTTCGCCGCGATTTGGCCGAGCTCGGCCTGCGGCGCTCCCCCGACATCGCCGAACCCGAAGATCATGCGGCGATCCTGTGCGAATTGATGTCCGGGCTGGCTCGCCGGCAATGGCCGGTCGCACCCGGGGCCGAGCGCGTGCTGTTCGAAACACACCTTGCCCCTTGGATCGGCCGTTTCTTTGCCGATCTTGAACGGGCCGCGGCGGCACAATTCTACCGCCGCGTGGGCGCGCTTGGGCGCGTCTATATGGAAATCGAAGCCGACGCATTCGCCCTGCCCGGCTAACGAGCCCGGCCCGGCTAACGGGCCCTGCCCGGCTAACGGGCCCGGCCCGCCGCGGTCTTCCCTCCGGCTCTTAGCTTATTAAACCCAAGTTTAATGGCGCGCGTCGGCCGCCGCCCTTAGGTGGTTTCTGTCGTGGACGACGGACCCTGCGCAAGCCCTTGGCACGGAACCATTGAATCCCGCACCAGGCACCTAGAGAGCGCATATGTCGAGCGTGGAAGCCGCCTTCGGTATTGCTAGCTCGGATGAACAGGTCCGTTCGAATTTCAGGCCATTTCCCGGTCGGCCTGGAAGCGCAATATCGTTTTTGCGGACGGTGCCATGTGGCACCAATACCGCTCTGTTTGGATGGCGATCCGGGCTTCCCGCCCCCCTCCATTGCCTGGATCGCAGAAGGCGGCCGGCCCCCCTCCCAGGGCCGGCCGCACTTCCTCCATCCGCATCCGTGGCTGAATGCCGGGTCATGTGAGGTAGAAGCCATGTCGACGAGCTTGCTGCCCACGAACACCTCCTTGGCGGTCCACTGCGACAAACCCACTCCTCGGTCGGTGCAACCGGCCGTTTTGCATGCCTTGGGTCGGCGATCTCCATTTGACGGAAGCCCGAACGGATGGATCGCGCGCGACACAGCGTCTCCGGGGCACGATCGCGATGCGCCCATCGTGTCGCACCCTGCGGTCAAAATCTGCCCTTCGCACTCGGTCGGGCGCCGTGCCTTCACGCGCCACGGCGTGACGGCCGAGATTGTCCAAGCGAACAGCCTCGAGCGGATCGAATTCCGCTTTCGGGCGCCGATGCATCTCCTGGTCGTGTGCGAGCGGGGCGTGCGCCGCGATGGAGATACGTTCGTCGAGGGACTGCCCCGGTCCACGCTGCGCGACCTTTCGCGCAAGCTTACCTTCGTGCCGGCCGGATACGAATACCGGGAGTGGCACGTTCCGCGGGTTTTGACGCGTCTCACCTATTTCTATTTCGATCCCGAGCGGTTGTCGGTTCAGGACGAGCCGGCATTGGCCGACACGCCCTTGGCTCCGCGGCTTTTCTTCGAAGATGAGGCATTGTCCTGCACCGCGCGCAAGCTGCAGAAATTGATCGAAAGCCCGGAATCCAACACCCAGCGCTACTTCGAGGCGCTTGCCGTCGTGCTCGCATGCGAGCTCATGGGCGTCGGCGGCGCGGCCGCAGGAATCAAATTGCCGGTCCGCGGCGGCCTGGCGGCCTGGCAGCAGCGGATCGTCACCGACTACATCGAGGCGAACCTGGCCGAGCAGATCCCGCTCGCCACGCTGGCGGGCCTTGTGCGGCTGAGCAGCCATTATTTTTGCAGAGCCTTCAAGCAATCGTTCCGAGTTCCACCGCACCGCTATCACAGCAGCCGTCGCATCGAGCATGCCAAGATGCTGCTGGCAAAACCGACCTCGTCGGTCACCGAGATCGGAGTGGCGCTGGGCTTTAGCACCACGAGCTCATTCACCGCGGCCTTTCGCAAGTCCACAGGTCAGACACCGACCGAGTATCGCCGAAGCCTGTGCTGACACGGCACTGAATCAGTGTCCTCCGGCGCCGCTGGCCTCGCCCTTCCGCATGGCCAGGGTCAGTGCCGCCGCGAACAGCAACAGGCCGCCCAGCACCGCGAAGGCATCGCTGTAACCCATGATCAGCGCTTGCTTGCGGATGATGTCACCGAGCGCCACGAAGGCCTTTTGCTGCGCCGCGGCGGGATCGCTGACGCCATGGCTCATGAAGTAGGCGGTGAGGTCGTCCACGCGCTCGCGGACCACCCCGCGCAGCAGCGTTACCGAGCTGTTGATGACGTCGGAATGAAACTGCTCGCGCTTGGTGACGATCGTCGCCAGCAGGGCCGTGCCGAACGCACCGCCGAGGTTTCGCAGCATGTTGAATAGCCCGGAGGCGGCGGCAAGTTCCCCTTGCCCGATCCCCACCATGGCGATGCTCGACAATGGCGACAGAACGATCGCTTGGCCGAGGGCGCGGACAATATTCGGGACCCAGAGCTGATCGCCGGCAAAATCCGGGGACAAGTGAATGTCCATGAAGCAGCTCATGGCGAAAATGGACAAGCCTGAGACGACCAGCAGTCGCGAGTCGACCTTGCTCATCAGCAACGGCACGAATGGAATGATGACGAGCTGCGGCAAGCCGGTCCAGGCCAGCACCGTCCCGATCTGCTCCGCATTGTACCCGAACACCTGGCCGAGGTACTGCGGCAGGATATAGATCGTGCCGTAGAGGGCAAATCCGACCAGCAGGTTGGCGGACGTGCCAATTCCGAAATTGCGGCGCGTCAATAGCCTCAGATTGACGACGGGGTTGGCGCCTTTGAGCTCGATCCAGACAAACAACGCCAGGAATGCAGCCGCGATGAGCGAAAGGCGCACGATCAGGGGCGAATCGAACCAGCCGTCCTTATTGCCCTCGTCCAAGACGGTCTGCAGCGCGGTGAGACCTATCGCCATGGTCAGGATGCCGAGCCAATCTCCCTGCGCCAGCAGGGCGAGCCGCATCGGGCTGTGCTCGAGCGTCAGCCACAAGGTGACGAGCATCACAAGCCCTGGAATCAAGTTGACATAAAAGATGTATTGCCAACCGTAATTGTCGGTCAGGTAACCGCCGATTGTCGGACCGATCGCGGGAGCGAAGGTTGCCGTCAAGGCGAACATCGCAAGACCGATCGGCTGCTGCGCGCGCGGCAGCTTGGTCAGCACCAGCGTGAAGGACATGGGAATCAGCACGCCGCCGGTGAAGCCCTGCAGCGCGCGCGCCACGATCATCTGGCCGAGGCTGTGCGTAAAGGAGCAGCTCGTCGAAAAAACCAGGAAGAGGACGGTATTGGCGATCAAATAACGCCGGAACGAGAAGACGCGGCTCAGGAAATCGGTGAGAGGAATCACGATGATCTCGCCGATCAAATACGCGGTCGCGATCCAGGCGCCATTGTCGACACCGGTGCCGATGCCGCCCTCGATGTCGAGCAGCGATGCATTGGTGATCTGGATGTTCAGGACCGCCATGAAGGCGCCGATGATCCCGCCGAACACGGCCGCCCAAGTCGCAAAGCTGGCGCGGTCGGGGGTTCCCGATTGGCCTGCGGTTGCATCCAAGGCGGCCACGGCGATGCCCTCCGGCGGCAGGCAGGCAGTCAGTTCGACTTGGCGGGCGTGCCGACGGCGGGTGCAACGGGCGGGGGCGTCGTCCCGGCGGCGTCGCGCGGACGCGTGTCGACCGTCGCCACCACGGACATGCCGGGCCGCACCTCGCCGGCCAGGGGATCCGTCCGCTCCAGCACGATCTTCACCGGGATGCGCTGGACGATCTTGGTGAAATTCCCGGTGGCATTGTCGGGGGGCAGCAGCGTGAATTCGGCGCCGCTGGCAGGCGCGAGGCTGTCCACCCGGCCCGTGATCGTGGCGTTTGGAAAGCTGTCGACCGCGAGCGTGGCCGGCTGCCCGCGGCGAATGTCACCCACCTGCGTCTCCTCGAAATTGGCCACGATATAAACCGCGTCGAGAGGCACCAGGGCCATCAGCTGCGTACCGGCCTGCACGTACTCGCCAACCCGCAAGTTCCTATTGCCCACCACGCCGTCGATCGGCGCGACGATGCGGGTGTAGCCGAGATTGAGCTCAGCCCGCTGCTCGACGGCTTGATTGTGCTGCAGCGTTGCATTGGCCTTGTCGAGCTCGGCTTGCAGCACCGCAACCTGCTTCTCGGCCGCCTGCACCGCCGCGGTGTCGTGCTCGAGCGTCGCGCGCGCGGCTGCCAGTCTCGAAACCGCCTGCTGCGCCAATTCCACGCTGCCGGCGGCGTGATTTGCCAGCGTGGTATAACGGTCGTTCTCCTGCTGCGCATAGGTGAGGTTGGCCTGGTCGAGATTGACCGTGTCGCGCGCTTGCGCAATGACGGCCTGTTGCTGTTCGAGGCTTGCCGCCAGATTGGCGATATCGGCCTGGGCGCCGGCAACATCGGCCTTGGCCTGATTGAGCGCCGCGACATAGTCCCGGTCGTCGATTTGAGCGAGCAGCTGGCCGGCCTTCACGGACTGATTATCGGAAACCTCCACGCTCTGCAGATAGCCCGATACTTTCGGGGCGACGATGGTGGAATTGGCCTGGACATAGGCGTCATCGGTGGATTCAAGGAATTGCGTGATCGTCCAATAGTGCCACCCATAGCCGACCGCGGCCGCGATAAGAAGCATCGGGATCGCCAGCGGCAACAAGCGCGGCCGCAATCGCGGCCGCGCCGGCTTGACAACGACCAGATCGCGAAACGCCGCCGGCACCAGCAGCGCTTCGCTGAAGGACCGCTGCGGTTCCACCTCGAGCAGCTTGCCGCCGTCAGATTGAGCCACACCAACACCTCTGCCGTGATGTGCCGGAGGGCCGGCCGGCCGCGAATTGATCAAACGCCGCCTGGCGCCACGTAGCAGTACACTTGGCCTCCGGCGCCGATGAATATGATGCCGTGTCCGGTCGGGTTGCCATCATCCCATTTCATCTTTTGGTTGGGCACTTGGATTCGCGTCCCGTTCGGGATGACACCTTTGCCGTCGGTGATGATGGCGACATATTGATCGCCCTTGACCTCGAAGTTGTCGGCTTCATACGCGTCAGCTTCGCCGCAACAGGATTGAGTCCTGTTATCGGGCTGCATGAGACTCTGAAACCATTGGCGCACGGCCGACGGTTGATTTCCCCATTGTCCGTTGTCTCGCGCGAGAGCCGGAAGCGACATCAGAGCCAAAACCAGAAGCACGATTCGAAGCATGTTGGTTCTCCATCGCGAGAGTGCATTCACATTGCCCCCCTGGCCCGGCAGCGTTGATGCTCGACGCGCGCCATCACCGCCTGCAGAGCGGGATCGGCGACCAGATCGGCCGGGCTTTCGATCGACAGCAGCGCCGCAAGGCGCCCGCGCGCGCGATGAACGCGGCTCTTGATGGTGCCGGCGGCGCAACCGCAAATCCGAGCCGCCTGCGAATAGGAAACGCCACGCACGCCGACGAGGAGGAGAAGCTCACGCATGTTCTCGGGCAGCTTGTCGAGCGCTGCCCATAGCTCTCCGTATTCGGTCCGGATGACCTGCTCTGGCTCGGCTATCAGCAACCTCGCATAGCCGCCTTCGCTATCCTGGACCTCTCGGTGCCGCCGGCGGTATTCGGAATAAAAGTGATTTCGCAAGATCGTACAGAGCCAAGCCGTCATATTGGTGCCGGGCTCGAATTGATCCATGTTTCGACACGCGCTGAGCAGCGTGTCCTGGATCAAGTCCTCCGCCCGATCGCGGTCATGAGACAGCTTGACCGCAAAGGCCCGCAACTTCGGGATCAACGAAAGCATTTCGGCGTGCAATCTCGAAACCATGGTTCTGGCTCCTCCGCAACCTTACGCCACCCTCGGCCGCCAGCTTTCGATCGGCCGAACCCTTGCTTGGATCGCAGCTCAAGCGGCCGCCCCTCTGATTTGGGGTGCAGGATCGCACGCGGACACATCAGGAATTTCGAATGGAGCCTTCGACCGCCGGAAAAAATGCGGGCGAGTTTGGAGTCAAGACCGCGCGCGCCAGCGGTGGCGGACCACCGCCCGGGCGCGCGTCCTCTCCGGCAAAACCAATGCCCCGCCGATCGCCTATGATCGCGCGGGAGGTGCCATGAATTCCGGTCCGACCGGATCGGTGATGGCGTCGCGCAGAATGCGCTCGATCTGGTCTCGTCCGGCAGCGTCGATCGACCATCCGCTGATCTCGTCGACCGGGCGCAGCTGATCAGGCCGGCGCGCGCCCCACAGCGCCACGGCGATGCCCTGATCCAGCGCCCAGCGAACCGCAAGATGGATGACGCGCTTGCCGTAGCGGTGCGCGGCCAGCCGGTCGAGCTGCTCGACCGCGTCGAGGTATTGCCCGAATCTCGGCGGCTGGAATTTCGGATCGTTGCGACGCAGATCGTCGCCGTCAAACGTCGTGCCCAAGCGCATCCGCCCGGACAGCAGCCCGCGACACAGGGCGCCGTAGCCCAGGGTCGTGATGTCATGCTCGATGCAATACGGCAAGACGTCGGCCTCGATCCCGCGCTCAAACATGTTGTAGGGCGGCTGCACCACATGCAGCGGAGCGACTTGACGGAATCGGTCCATTTCCGAGACCGAAAAATTGCTGCAGCCGATGGCACGGATTTTCCCTTGCCGAAGCAGCATGTGCATGGTCTCCGCGATCTCTTCGATCGCCACTTTCGGGTCGGGCCAATGCACTTGGTAGATGTCGATGACGTCGGTGCGCAGACGGCGCAGCGAATCGTCGATCTCCTGCAGAATCCGCTCGCGGCTGGAGTTCCGGAACACCTGTCCGTCGCGCCATTCCAGCCCCACCTTGCTGGCGATCACCACGCGCGAACGCAGGTTGGCCTCCGCGAGGGCCTTGCCCACGACTTCCTCCGAGTGGCCGAAGCCATAGGCGGGCGCGGTGTCGATGATGTTGACGCCGTGCTCCAGAGCCTCGCGGATGGTGGCAATCGACTTGGCATCGTCGGTCCCACCCCACATCCAGCCGCCGATCGCCCACGTGCCCAACGCGACCCGCGACACTTTCAACGAAGTGTCGGCCACCAGGGTCGTCTCCACATTCCTATCCAGCACGTCAGTCGTCATTGTGTCTCTCCATCAGCTCCATGCATGTCAAGTCCGGTGCGGGCCCGCAACGCAACCACGGGTCTCACGTCCCGATCGGCGTCGCCGCGAAAGCGTCAGGTTGCGCGCAAGGCTTCGGGATCGATCGGCAGCTCGCGAATCGGCCCGCTACGGCGCCACAGGCGGTGCATTTACATTTGCTTTGGTTTCGAGGTCGGTCGCGAGACCCGCTTCCTGCGCGGCAAGCAGACCGAGCGCCGACCAGTCGAGTTCCGCATAGCCGCGTGCCATGCCGGTGATCAGCCGGTCGCGTACGACGCTCACCGACGGCATCGGAACGCTGGCGGCTTCCGCCTCCGCGAGCGCCAGGCGCACGTCCTTGAGCGCCAGCGGGAAGATGAAGCCTGACGCCGGATAGCTTTGCGCCGCGATCTTGGCACCGTAGATCCTATGAACCCGGCCGCCGAACATCGTCGAAGTCAGAATGTCGAGAAACATCTCGGCATCGAGCCCGCGCTTGCGCACCAGGCTGAGAACCTCAGCGAGCATTTCCAAGGCCGTCGCCGTCATCACGTTGCCGGCAAGCTTGACCAGATTCGCGCTGGCCGGATCGACGCCGACATGGAAGGTCCGCTGGCCGAGCAGATCGAAGATCGGCTGGAGCCGCGCGACTTGTTCGGGTTGTCCGGCCGCAATGATGAATAGCTCGCGTGCCTTGGCGGCGTCCGGATTTCCGAATACCGGCGCGGCCACGTAGTGCTGATTGTAGCGCGCGTGCTCGCGGCCGAAGCGTGCGGCAGCCGCCGTGCTGATGGTGCTCATCGACAGATGCACCGCGCCTGGCATGAGATTGGAAGCCAGACTATCGAGTCCGAGCTCGCCGTTTTTCCCGAAGACGATCTCATGCACGGCGGCATCGTCCGGCAGCATGCTGATGACGATGTCGCAGTCGAACACGTCGTCGATAGCGAGCGACGGCTGAAGCCCGAGTGCCGCAAGCTCCTCGGCACGATCCGGATGCCTGATATAGGCGGTGACCTTGCAGCCGCCGGCCGCCAAGTTGGCGGCCATGGCGCGGCCCATGCGGCCAAGCCCGACAAATCCGATCCGGCCCTGGATCGGCCCGGCCGTGGTCGGGAGCGCAGCACCGTCGGCCGGGGTGGCGGGCATCTCGGCGATCGCGTTGACGTCTTGCTGTTCCATTGCTGATCTCTTTTCTCGCATACAGGTCAGGCGACGCGTCGCCGAGCGGCTGGGTTTTCCGAAACGGTCAGGTGATCCAGAATGGCCCACGAGTTGGTAAATCGCCGGTGCAGTTCGCCCGCGGCACGAGCGAGCATCGACTCGTCATTGCTCAACCGCAGGATCAGATCGCCCGGATGGCTGCGGACATTGTCGACCGCCAGCCCCAGGCGCAGCTTGACCAGCTGGATTTGCTCCGCCGATGGCGCGTCCGCGTCTATTCCGGCGATCAGCTCAAAAAGCCGGCCGCGCTGGCCCTGCTTGCGCGGGGGGCGACCGCCTTGAGCCCACCACCCACCGGGCGACCCTTCAGCTTCGGTTAAACGGTGTCCGGCGCATGCCGCGGCCGCAGAGCCGTCAAAAGCCAATACCCGATGGGCCTGGAAGCCGTGCGCCAGGAACGCGCCGGAAGCTGGCGACGATCCGACCAGCAGGCCGATCAGCGGATGCCCGGCCCGGCGCGCCGCCGCATAGGCATCGGCCGCCGCCGCGCAGGACGAGCTGATGCCCAGCAGATCCTCGATGCGTCCGTGCGCTTGGCTGTCCGCATCGACCACCGAAATGATCGGACGTTTGTCGCCGCGCCGATCGGCGGCGATCATGTCGCGGACCTGATCGGCGAGCGCCCACCCTTCCCCGAGTCCGGGCTCGCTCTGCGAATTCGCGGCGTGAGCATCCAACGCGTCAGGGACGACAGCGATCACTCTGGCTTCGTGGTCGGCTAATTTCACGTCTGCCGCCAGCACGCTCGGTAGACCGGTCTCGATGCAAGGCTGTGCTCCGGCCAATGCGCGGAACCAGATACAGCCTCGGCTTTGACGCGAGGTGGATGTTTTCATGGCTCATCTCCGCTTAGAGGCAGCGCCCATCCAAATCTTTCTCAACCGCCCGGCGCCAGCGCGAAAGCCTTGCCCCGGGAAGGCGGCGTGGCGCGGCGACGGATCGGAATAACCTCGCCGGTACGCGACAAATCGCCATCGTTGCGCGGCGCGCCGCCTGCCGACGATTCGGATCGCTGGCCATCCGCTGCCGCGACCATGGGCAGGCAAATCGGCCTACCTTCGTCGGCCGCTGCTCCGCTCTTCGATTGCTTGCGAAGAAAATCCACCAGCGCGCGAAGCTTGAGCGGAAGGTGCCGGCGGCTCGAATAGAACAGGCTGAATTCTGTCTGGCGCGGCGACCAATCGCTGAGCAGCCGGACCAGCCTGCCCTCCGCGACCAAGGACGCGATGCACATCTCGGGGAGCTGCACGATCCCCATGCCGTCGATCGCGGCTCGCAATACCAGAGCGGGGTCGTTGACGGTGAGCGTTCCGTTGACCTCCACCTCCAGCACGCGATCCGCCTTGCAGAACTTCCAGGTCTGCAGGTCAATGTCCGCAGCCCCGCGATATCGGATGCAATTGTGCTGCCGCAGATCTCCAGGAACCATCGGCACGGATTTCCCGGCGAGATAGTCCGGCGAAGCCACAGTGCTAAACCGAAACTGCCCGCCGATCGGAACGGCGATCATGTCCTGTGCGATGCTCTCGCCCGGATGGATGCCGGCGTCGAAACGCTCGCCGACGATGTCCCTTTGCTCCGCCTCGACCGAGATATCCAAGCCGATTTCCGGATACTCTGCCGAGAAGCGTGCAACGACCGGACCAATCACGACGGCTGCCGCGACCGGATGCACGGTCAAGCGCAGCGTGCCGGTCGGCTTTTCGCGGAATTCGTTGACCGCATCGATCGCTCGGTCGACGCTCTCGAGCACCGGCGTCAGGTGACCGAGCAGCTGCGCGCCGGCATCCGTGAGCGCGACGCTTCGGGTGGTACGATTGAGCAGTCTCACGCCAAATTGCTCCTCGAGCGAACGGATGGCATGGCTGAGCGACGGTACCTTGATGCCGAGATGAGAGGCGGCCCTTGTGAAGCTGCGATTTTCGGCGACAGCAACGAATGCGGTCAGCTGGGCAAATTGGGTTCCGCGCATGGCGTCCTTCTCCGAGAGGCTCCAAATCCGGCGGCATCACCAAGGTACATTCGACCGAGCGTCGCATCCATTCGACAAAGAGTACTGGGGGCCTAGTACTTAGGTTTAATGCGCAGCGGGGTTGGGTTTAGTGCGCAGCGGGCTCAGCCGACAGCGGGCCGATGCGCGCCTTTCGCGTGTATTCGCATGGGCTTCCGGCTCCGGCCGGCACGAGATTTTCTCGCCGGCATCACCCGGCGCGGGCGTGTCGGGACGTCGCGTGCGTTGTGGAGACGCGCGACGTTCTACACGTCGTATTCGACGATCTCGAAGACCGTGAAATAGGCGGTCGGTTGCACCGCGTGGACGCCATCCGGCGTATCCACGCCGACCACGAGAATGCGGACGATCTGGAACGCGCTGTCCTTGTTCCGCGCCGTCCCGAGCTCCGGTCCTCGGACAAACGCCACAGTGGCAAGACCGCAGGCACTCGGATCCTTTTGCTCGTTATTGACCGCGTCGACCGTTGACTGCTCTTCCCCCTTGAAGAGCGCGACATAGCGTTCCACCTGCTTTTGGCTGTCGCACAAAACAGCGGTTCCATGTTCGTATTCCTGCGCCTGAGCCGGGCAGCAGGCCAGCAGGGAGAGCAACGCAAGGTGCAATGCACGTCTCATTGGATCCTCCTGTCGATGCCGCGTGTCATCGACATAGTTCGGAGGATCCGTCGCATCCATACTACGGAGGGAAGCTTCTCCGAACCCAATTGTAGTAGGGGTCGCATACCTAAGGTTTAGAGGGGAGCGCGCCGGAGCGCGCCATGACGTCGCGGAGATGATCATGCGCCGCCGCCAGCCGAAGAATCGGCTCCGGCGACAGATCGTCGGTGCGGAATTTTCAGCCTTGCTTCTGATGCGCCCGCAGGGCCGCCTGGATGAGTTGAACCATGATTCGTCCCTCGAACGGCTTTTCCAGGAATCCGATCGCCCCTCCGCTTAAGGCAAGCGCCCGATTTCGTTCGTCCGGAAAGGCGGTGACAAAAATGACCGGTGCGTTGCAATCGAGCCTCTTGAGACGGCTTTGCAGCTCGATGCCGTTCATTCCGGGCATCTGAACGTCGCTGATGAGACAGGACGTCTCATTCAAGTAGGATGATTCCAGGAATTCCTCCGCGGATGCGAACACCTTCGACGCATATCCCAGCGACCTGACGAGACTCCGCAATGCCAAGCGGACGGCTTCGTCATCATCCACAATTGAAATCACCGGCGTATTTTGCAAGTCACCATCCTCAGCACAGCACCCCTGAAATTGCCATATAGGGACAGATTGCGACGGTAAAAATTGCCATAGAATACTACTTAGGTTTAGGGTGGATCAGCGGACCGCCCGTTCTCGGCGAACGCCCAAGGCCTCCGCCATCCGCACCAGATCCGCCAGGGACCGCGCCTGCATCTTTCGCATGATATGACCACGATGAATCTTGACGGTCATCTCGGTGACCCCCATTTCCCCGGCAGCCTGTTTGTTCATCAAACCCGCGGTGATCAAGCCGATAACTTCGCGTTCCCGCGGAGTGAGCGATTCAAAGCGCCCCTGAAGTTCCGACAGTGTCCTGTCCTGCTCACGGCGTTTCCGGTCACGTTCAATCGCCAGCGCCACCGCATCCAGCATTTCCTGATGGCGGAAAGGCTTCTCCAAAAAGTCCACTGCGCCCGCCTTCATGGCCCGCACCGACATTGGAATATCGCCATGCCCGGTCATGAAGATAACGGGAATGTGGATTCCGGCCTTGACGAGCTCGTCTTGAAACTCCAGTCCGCTGACCCCCGGCAGTCTGATGTCGAGCACCAGGCAGCTTGGCCTATCGGTGAGACTGCCCTGCAGGAGCTCGTGCGCGGAGCCAAACACTTTCACCGACAGGTCGACTGACCGGAATAAGCTGCTGAGCGCCTCACGCATCACCGCATCGTCGTCGACGACGTAAACGATCGGCTCTTCAGCACTCGCAAGGTCCGATTGCGATGAGACGCCCTTGCTCACGACGCTCTCTCCTGCTGCATGGGGACGCGAAACGGTCGAGTTGCGATTGTCACCGTCTGCTGATGCCAGATGTCGCATCTCGAGTGCCATTTTCAAAGCTTTCGGCCTCGTTTCCCCGCTCAAATCTTCTCGAAAGAAGGCAGGATCCATCACCCGCCTGGATTCGCGTATATCGCTTCTGCATGAAATTATAGCTACAAATCGCCGCGTTGCCAGAGCGATATCAGGACCGCCCGGCCACCGGCGTCAAATCTCCGGACTTCGCCACCCTGGGATGAGCTTGGCTGCGCAATCTTAGCGCCGGTCGAAGGCGCTATTCGAACCCCCTCACATTGCACGGCGGCGCGCAAATCGCCAAATCCGGTGCGCCTGCGTTGGGCACTCCTCCCTCGAACTCGACCCGATCGCCACGGCATCGGGTCTTTTTTTCCCGAGCGTCCGTCCCCCGAGCCCAGGGCGGTGGCCCTGGGCCTCAGGGTTGATCGACTACTGGCGACTGCCCCAGCGCCAGTCGGGTCGCACGTGCCAGGTGCCATCGTGCCCCCTGACGAAACCATAGGATCTGGCAACGGCGGGATTGCCGAAAATCCCCGGATGGTAAACCGGATTAACTCCGTCCAGGCTGCCCGGCACCACAAACCCACCCATGTTATTTTCCCCGGAATCGCTTGCCAGGGCCGCCGAGGCGGCGCCGAGAGTGAGGACGATCGCGAGGGCAATCTTGGTCTTGGTCAACATGGTCGTAACTCCTTAGTTGCTAGCCCCGCTCCACTGGCAAATAGGCCGGCTGACTGGCGGCCTCTACTAAATTGCTTTTCAGAAAACTAAATTCGACTTCATCAAAGCGCCCAACCGTGGTGGCTGCAAAAGTGCGAACCGAACATGCGGATTCGCGCCTGCGATGTCGCAGGCATGGCAGCGCCGTTGCTGTCGGTATGATGCTTCAGCCCTCGTACGGCCCTGTTTCGACCACGCGTGGACCGAGTACGGCACGATAGGCGGGCAGCGCGCGGCGGCACGCACGCGTTCAATATGCTCGAACAACCGGAGAGCCTCGCGCTCCGGTGCGCGGTGCATGTTCTGGCGTACAGGCGGCGAAGCGCCGGTCATATATCGCAATCGCGCGCCAATCGCGGCAATAGCGATGCAGCGACCGACGGCTGGCTCGCCAGATCTGTTGAGGCGCGCAGATAGCGCAACATTTGAGAATCAACTCAACAACCGACTGGAGAGTCCCCGTGCAAATAGTCCCGTTCCATAAAGCAATCATCCTGGCCGCAGCCGTCGCGCTTGGCGCGGCCTCCCTCTCGACCGATGCCCTGGCGCGCGGCGGAGGCGGTGGAGGCGGCGGTGGCCATGGTGGTGGTGGTGGCGGCGGCGGGGGACATTTCGGAGGTGGTTTCGGTGGCGGAGGCGGACACTTCGGAGGTGGCTTCGCGGGCGGCGGCGGCCATATGGGTGGCGGATTCGGAGGCGCGGGCATCGGCAGAGGATTTGGAGGAAGGCAGATGGGCGGCGGCGCCTTTGCCGCCGACCGCGGCTTCCGGGGCGGCCCACGGCGCGGTTACGGCTGGCGCGGTCCGGGCGGCTATTACGACTACGGTTATGACGACAGTTGCTACAACTATCCGCCCTATTACCGGCAAAGCCCATGGGGCTGGGGCTGCTACTGGTAAGCCGCGCAGCGGTCTTCCCGACGCTCATCGTCGAAACGCCGATCGCAATTCCTCGCTGACGCTCACGCAGCGGGCGGCGTTCCAACCTACGGTGGCTCGGTGATCGAAAGGCCCGAGTCACAACTTGCCCCTCAACCCATCAAGGAGGAATCATGAGCGAAATCACAAGGCTCGTGTCGCGGCGGACCGTGGTGGGCGCGGCCGCCGGCAGTTTGTTGACGACAGCCGCTGCCGCCGCAAGTGCGCAAACCAGCCCGCCCGTGCCGCAGCCGCTGCGTCCGGGCGAGGGCGGCACTGACCTCGGTCCGCGCAACCTCACGCTCGACCGGCAGAACCCCGACGTATTCGTTCCACCGGCGACCGACCATGGCACCTTGCCCAATCTCCGCTTCTCCTTCTCGGACGCCCATATGCGGCTGGAAACCGGCGGCTGGACGCGCCAAGTAACGGCGCGAGAGCTCGGCGTCTCCGAGGATATTGCCGGCGTAAACATGCGGCTCAATGCCGGCGGCGTGCGCGAGCTGCATTGGCACAAGGCCGCCGAGTGGGCTTACATGCTCTACGGCAGCGCGCGCATTACGGCAATGGATCCGCAGGGGCGCAATTTCGTCGACGACGTGGGGGTCGGGGATCTGTGGTATTTTCCCGCCGGCGTTCCGCACTCGATTCAAGGACTGGCACCCGATGGCTGCGAGTTCCTGCTGGTGTTTGACGACGGCAATTTCGATGAAGACAACACGTTCCTGATCTCGGACTGGTTCAAGCACACGCCGGCCGATGTGCTGGCCAAGAATTTCGCCGCGCCGGCGTCGGCATTTGGCCATACCCCCGGTCCGGAGGAGCGCTATATCTTTCCCGCTCCTATCCCGGGGCCGCTCGACTCCGACAAGATCCCCGGCGCAACGCCGGTGGCGCAGAGCTTCAGCCACAGAATGCTGGCTCAGCAGCCGATCAGGACGAAATCAGGAACCGTGCGCATCACCGACTCCTCGGTGTTTCCGGTCTCCGCCAGGATTGCGGCGGCCTTGGTCGAGATCGAGCCGGGCGGCATGCGCGAGCTGCATTGGCACCCGAATACCAACGAGTGGCAGTACTACATCGAAGGCCAGGCTCGCATGGGTGTGTTCGGCGCCTCCGGTCAAGCGCGCACATTCGACTATCGGGCGGGCGATGTCGGCTACGTACCGTTCGCGATGGGGCACTACATCGAAAATACCGGCGATGCCCGGCTGCGCTTCCTGGAAATATTCAGGAGCAACTACTACGCGGACGTTTCGCTGGACCAATGGATTGCCTTGACCCCGCCCGAACTGGTGGAGGCACACTTGCATTTGGATCAGCAGGTGATGGGCGGCTTGCGCAAGCAGAAAGCCCCGATCGTCCCGGCGTGAGTCTTCGCGCATCGTAGGGCGCAATCGCTTTATTGCGCCATCGACGTCACCAAGCGGAGCAATCCGTCGGCGGCGCCAAGCGGCGCAATAAAGCGATTGCGCCCTACGCCGTATCGCGGCGATTTTCTCAACATCACGCGGGTCCGGCGGACTGCGCGCGGACCTGCACCTTGCTGCCATCGACGAGGTCGACCGACGGGTTGAGGATCACCTGGTCCCCCGGCCTGACGCCGTCGCGTGCTTCGACTTCGGTTCCGAGATCGCGTGCCACCGAGATCTTGCGGATGCGCGCGAGGCCATTCTCGACGACAGCGACCTGCAATCCATCGCGATTGAAGATGATGGCATCGGCCGGAACCGAAAGGCCGGGCGTCTTGCGCGGGATCCGCAGCTCGATCGTGCAATAGATCCCCGGCGTCAGAACGCCATCCGGATTCGGTATGTCGATCTCGGACAAGCAGCGTCCGCGTGCCGGGCTGCAGCGCGTCGGCGATCCGGGTCACCTTGCCGGGAAACGTGCGATCCGGGATCTCGGGCACATGCACGACGGCATCCACGCCGGGACTGCAATCCGAACGCCTGATCCTGCGGCACGAACACCTGGGTGCGGATCACGTTGCTCTGCATGATCGTGAACATGAAAGTGGCGGTCACCGCATCGGCTTCCACCAGCGTGCCGATATCGACGTTGCGCTGGGTGATGACGCCGTCGAACGGCGCGACCACGCGCTGATAGAGCTTCTGCTGATGGAGCACCCCGAGCTGGGCCTCCTGCGCGGTCACGTTGGCTTGCGCCACGCCCACCGCCGCCTCCTGCGCCTTGAGGGTCTGCACGTCGACGGTGCCCTGCTGGGCAGTCACCCAGCCTTTGCTCACCAACGGGCTATCGCGATTCCAGGTGACCTGCGCCAGGTCCCTGTTCGCCTGCGCCTGCTGCAGCGCGGCCTTGAGCTGGCCGAGCGTCGCCTCCCCTTGCGCGATCTGCTGATCGAGCTCGGGAGCCACGATCTCGGCCAGCAACTGGCCTTCTTTCACATGATCGCCGATGTCGACCTCGCGCTTGTCGATATAGCCGCTGGCGCGAGCGTAGATGTTTGCCGTCGAAAACGCCAAGGTGGTCGCAGGCAAGCTGACGGCGAGGATCCCGCTGCTCGCCTGCACGGTCGCGACACGAACGCTCGGCACCAAGTCGTTGCGCTGCCGGGCGGCTGCCGCGACCTCGCTATCCTGCGCGTAGTGACCCCAGGCGCCGTAAGCGAGCGCCGTCGAACAGCCCGAGCACCACGACGAGGCCCAGCCGCCGGCCGCCGCGTCGGGCCCGCTTGTCGACGCGCGGCTTTGGAGCATCTTGTTCGGCATCGCGGTCGGTCACGGGGGCGAGCGGCCGGTCCGATGGTTCAATGTAGTTCATCCGAAACCTCGTTGAATACCCCATGGGCGGTCTTGCCGTCATTCCCCTTCCGCAGCAGCGCGAACAGGTAAGGCACGACAAGCAGCGTGGTCGGGGTTGCGAACAGCAGGCCGCCGATGACGGCGCGCGCCAGGACGGCGTTCTGCTCCTCGCCGGCTCCCCCGAGTCGCCATCGGGAGCATGCCGACGATCATCGCGGCCGCGGTCATCAGCACCGGCCGTATGCGGGTGTGGCCGGCATCGATCGCCGCCTCGAAAGCGGTCTTGCCGGCGAGCTGCTGCTCGCGCGCGAAGGTCACCAGCAGAATCGAGTTCGCCGAGGCGACGCCGACCGCCATGATGGCTCCCATCAGGGAAGGCACATTGAGCGTCGTGTTTGTTATGAACAGCATGGTGAGAATGCCGCACAGCGTCGCCGGCAGCGCCAGGATCACCACCAACGGATCGCCGAAATTCTGATAGTTCACGACCATCAGCAGGTAGACGAACACTGCGGCGAACAACAGGCCGATGCCGAGATCCCGGAACGCCTCGTTCATGCTGTCGATCTGGCCGATGACCTGGATCGTATTTCCGGGCGTCAGCTGCTTTTGCATCTCGCGCCACGATCTGGCTGATCTGGCCGAGACGCTGCCGAGATCGCGGCCTTGCACGCCCGCGTACACCTCGTAGACCGGCTGGATATTCGCCTGGTTCGCGTTGGTGGGCACGCTGTCGCGCTTGAGCGATCGCCACGTTGCCGAGCAGCCCGGGCACCGAGCCGTCGGCCGGCCGAGGATCGCGGACGAGACCGGCGTGTTGCCGAGATCGCCGAACGAGCTCACATCGTGCTCCGGTGTCTGGACGGCGAGATAATAGGGAATGCCCGACTTCGGATCGGTCCAGAAATTCGGCGTGACCTGCTCCGAGGAACTCAGGCTGACATTGACGATTGGTGGCGATGGTGCTCGCATTGAGCCCGAGTTGCGCCGCCCGCGTGCGGTCGATCGTGGCGTAGAACGCCGGCGCGTCGACCTCCTGCTGCAGATGCGCATCGGCGACCCCCGGGAATCGCGGCGATGCGCTGGCGCAAGCTCGTTTGCCACGCGCAGGTTGGTGGCCCGATCGTAGCCGACGGTACGCACGTCGATTTGCGCCGGCAACCCGAAATTGAGGATTTGCGTCACGATGTCGGCGGCCTGGAAATAGAACACGATCGTCGGGAAACGCCGCCGGCAGCGCCGCCGCGCAGCTTGCGCACATAGTCGGCTGGTCGGCGCGTGGCCGTCCTTGAGCTGCACCTGGATCACGCCGTCATTGACGCCGATGGTCGAACCGTCGGAGAAGGCAAGGTTGTAGGCGCGCGCCGGCAGCCCGATATTGTCGACAATGAGCTGGCGCTCGTTGTCCGGGATGATCTCGCGGATCTTGTCCTCCACCGCCTGGAAGATGCGCTCGGTCGACTCGATCCGGGTTCCGGCCGGAGCGCGCACGTGCAGCTCGATCAGGCCGCCGTCGATGGCCGGGAAGAAATCGCGCCCGACCAGCACCAGCACCGCGGCTCCCAGCGCCAGGACGAGCACCATTACGGCCGGGACGATCAGGCGCCGCCTGAGCAGCGTCGTGAGCAGCCCCGCATAGCCGGCGCGCATGTGCTCGAAGCCGCGCTCGAAGGCGGCATGAAAACGCCCGAACCAGGAGCGCCAACCCGCCCCCGATACCTCCGCCGGGCCGTGATGCTCGTTCTTGAGCAACAGGCCGATGGTGATCGGCGTCAAGGTCCGCGACAGGCCGTAGGAGGCCAGCATGGCGAACACCACCGCCAGTCCGAGCGGCGTGAACAGGTACTTCGCCGGGCCTTCCAGGAACACGACCGACGTGAACACGCAGCTTATGGCGAGCGTCGACACCAAGGTGGGCACTGCGATGCCGGCGGACCCGTGCAGCGTCGCCTGCGGCAACGGCTGTTTCTCCTCCGTGAGCAGCCGGTGCGTATTCTCGATCGTCACCGTCGAATCGTCGACCAGGATGCCGACCGCGAGCGCGAGGCCGCCGAGCGTCATCGTGTTGAGCGTGTCGCCGAGGAAGTACAGCACGACGAGCGACGACAGGATGGCCAGCGGAATTGAGATCATCACCACCAGGGTCGAGCGCCACGATCCGAGAAACAACAGGATCATCATCGCGGTGAGCCCGGCGGCGATCGCGCCCTCGCGCACCACGCCCACGACCGCCTGCTTGACGAACACCGATTGGTCGAACAGTTCGTTGATCTCCAGACCCGGGGGCGCCGCCGCACGCGCCGCCTTGCAGTGCCTCATGGACCGCGTTGACGACGTCGAGCGTCGAGGCATTACCGTTCTTGATGATGCTCAGGAGAACGGAGCGTCGGCCGTTCTCACGCACGACATTCTGCTGGACCAGCCAGCCGTCGTGCACCTGCCCGACGTCCTTCACGAACACCGTGGCTCCATTGACGACCTTGATCGGGATGTTGTTGAGGTCGTCGATGGTTGACGGCGTCGCATTGGTGCGGACGACGTATTGCTTGTCGTCGATTTTCGCGGTGCCCGAAGGCAGCGTCAGGTTCTGGGTATTGACCGCATTCACCACGTCCAACGGCGTCAGGCCCTTGGCGAGAAGCTTGGACGGATCGATATCGACCATGATCTGGCGGTATTTGCCGCCGGCGGGGGTCGGCAGCGTGATGCCTTGGATCGGGGCCAGCTGCTGGCGCACGCGATAGATGCCGTAGTCGTACAGCTGCTGCTCGTTGAGCGTGTCCGAGCTCAGGCTGATCTGCAGCACCGGGACGCTCGAAGCATTGAACTGCACGACGATCGGCGGCTGGATTCCCGGCGGCATAAGCGCGCGGATGGCATTGGTCGCCGAAACGATCTGCGCAATCGCCAGATCGAGATTGACGTCCGGCTGGAAATAGATCTTCTGAACCGACAGACCGTTCAGGGTCTGCGCTTCGATGTTCTTGATGCCGTTGACGTTTGCGCTGATCGAATACTGGCTATAGGTGGTGACTCGCTGCTCCATCTCGGGCGTGCTCAATCCGGTATAGCTCCAGATCACCGTCACGACTGGGATGTTGATTTCCGGAAAAATGTCGGTCGCCATGCTGCGAATAGCGACGACGCCGAGGAAGAGAATCAGGGCGGCCAATACATAGAACGTATGCGGAAATCGCAGAGCGAACCGAACGATGCCCATTTGCCACCTTGAGTTTCGCCAAAAAACGTGCCCACCGGCAGAACTCTCCTTGGCACCTCGCCTCTCCCGGCTCTCACCGAGGATTCCTCCCCTGATGGAGTCTTCTCTTGTTCGCAGCGTCGAGCTTGGGCGTCGCGCTTCTTCGCGAGATGTGGTTACCCCTTTGGCTTGTCAATGTCTTTTCAATCCGGTTACCGAGAGATCCATGCGCGGGTCAGGGATGCGGTTTGCGCGGATCGCGGCAAGATCGGTCGAATCGGAGCAATCCATGGAAAGCTGTTTCCAATCGAGTGCCCAACATCGCATCCGAGAAGCGGAAAGCGGGCGTCCCCGTCGGCATCGCGAGTTCCTCCGCACAAGGATTGCGACTCTCCTTCGGTCTCCATGGCAGGAACCGAAGGTTGCGCTTTCACCTCTTCAACCATGGACATGGCGGGTGACCCCGCCATGTCCTATACTTTATACTTTCAACGCGAGCAGAGGTGCCTCGGCATGAGGAAGGTGGTGTAGCTCCGATCAAAATCACGATGTCGAGATATCGGACACGATGTGGGGAACCCTCGCAATGCCCGTCAAGCCTGATCGAACGCCAGGGAGCGAACGTCTTTGGCCAATAGGCTCCCCGCCGGCGCGTTGCGCCGTCGTGATGCTGGCCATCGTCTTGTCGGGCTGCCACGCTGATGTCCTCGATCCGCAAGGATTCATCGGGCTGTCCGAGAAGACGATCCTGGTCGACTCGCTCGCCATCATGCTCGCCATCGTGCTCCCGACCATCGCCGCGACGCTGGTCTTCGCGTGGTGGTTTCGCGCCTCCAACACCAAGGCGACCTACCTGCCGGATTTCGAATATTCCGGCCGCATCGAGCTTATCGTCTGGTCCATCCCGCTGCTCACCGTCATCCTCCTGGGCGGCGTCGCCTGGATCGGATCGCATGATCTCGATCCGGCCAAGCCGTTGCGATCAAGCACGCCGCCGCTTGATGTCCAGGTTGTTTCGCTGGATTGGAAGTGGCTCTTCATCTATCCGAAGGAGCGGGTCGCGAGCGTGAACCAGCTCGTGATACCCGCCGGCGCTCCCGTTCATTTTTCCCTGACGTCCGCCAGCGTGATGAATGCGTTCTTCATCCCGCAGCTCGGCAGCATGATCTACACGATGTACGGCATGACGACGCAGCTGAACCTGCAAGCCGACGCTCCCGGCACCTTCCACGGCCTTTCGAGCCACTTCAGCGGGGACGGGTTCTCCGACATGCATTTCGACGTGCAAGCGATGCCGCCGGATCAATTCGCCGCCTGGATCGAAGCCGCGCGCAAAGCGCCGCAAGCTCTTGATGCCACGAGCTACGCCGCGCTGGAGAAGCAGACCACGAGCCCGAGCCCCTTCACCTTTGCTTCGGTCGACCCCGCGCTGTTCCAGAACATCGTCACGCAGCGGTTGCCGCCCGGACCGGGCCCGCAAGCCGGGCCGCAAGCGAGCGTGTCCCCGCGAAGGGAGAACTGAAGATGTTCGGCAAGCTGAGCTGGGCAGCCATTCCGTTCGACCAGCCGATCCCGCTGGCCGCGGCAGCCTTCGTGGTCGTGGTGATCATCGGCGTGCTCGCCTGGGTCACGTTCAAGGGCTGGCTGCCCTACCTTTGGCGTGAGTGGATCACCAGCGTGGACCACAAGCGCATCGGGATCATGTACACGCTGCTGGCGATGGTGATGCTGCTGCGCGGCTTTGCCGACGCGATCATGATGCGCTCGCAACAGGCGCTGGCGTTCCACTCGGAGGGTTACCTGCCTCCGGAGCACTACGACCAGATCTTCTCGGCCCACGGCACGCTGATGATCTTCTTCGTCGCCATGCCGTTCGTGATCGGGCTGATGAACTTCGTCATGCCGCTGCAGCTCGGCATCCGCGACGTGGCGTTCCCGACGCTCAACTCGGTCAGCCTCTGGCTGACCGCCACCGGCGCGCTGCTGGTCAACATTTCGCTGGTGGTGGGCGAGTTCGCGCGTACCGGCTGGCTGCCGTACCCGCCGCTGTCCGAGATCACCTATTCGCCCGGCGTCGGCGTCGACTACTATCTTTGGGCGATCCAGATCTCGGGCGTGGGGACCTTGTTGACCGGAGTCAACTTCGTGACCACGGTTTTGAAGATGCACGCGCCCGGCATGACCTACATGCGCATGCCGATGTTCTGCTGGACGACGCTGGCCGCCAACCTGCTCATCGTCGCCGCCTTCCCTGTCCTCACCGCGACCTTGGCGATGCTGCTGCTCGACCGCTACCTCGGCTTTCACTTCTTCACCAACCAGGCCGGCGGCAACATGATGATGTTCATGAACCTGATCTGGGCATGGGGGCACCCGGAGGTCTACATCCTGATCCTGCCGGCCTTCGGCATATTCTCGGAGGTGATCTCGACCTTCTCCGGCAAGCCCCTGTTCGGCTACCGCTCGATGGTCATGGCGACGATGGTGATCTGTCTGCTCTCCTTCACGGTGTGGCTGCACCATTTCTTCACCATGGGGGCGGGCGCCGACGTCAATGCGATCTTTGGCATCGCTTCCATGATCATCGCAGTGCCCACCGGCGTGAAGGTCTTCAACTGGCTGTTCACGATGTACGGCGGCCGGGTCGTCTATTCCACCCCGATCCTGTGGTCGATCGGCTTCATGATCACGTTCGTCATCGGCGGCATGACCGGCGTCCTGCTGGCGGTGCCGCCGGCGGACTTCGTGCTTCACAACAGCCTGTTCCTGGTGGCCCACTTCCACAACGTGATCATCGGCGGGGTGCTGTTCGGCGCGTTCGCGGGCTACAGCTATTGGTTTCCGAAGGCGTTCGGCTTCCGGCTGCACGAAGGACTCGGCAAGGCGGCGTTCTGGTGCTGGTTCATCGGATTCTACGTCGCCTTCGCGCCACTGTACGTCCTCGGGCTCATGGGAATGACGCGCCGCATGCAACATTACGATGTTGCGGCCTGGCGACCGTGGCTGCTGATCGCTGCCGCGGGCGCCGCCATCATCCTGGCCGGCATCATCCTGCAGATCGCGCAGCTCGCGGTCAGCATTCGCAGGCGCGAGGAGCTGCGCGACCGGACCGGCGATCCGTGGGACGGGCGCTCGCTTGAATGGGCGACGGCCTCCCCGCCCCCGGCCTTCAACTTCGCGGTTCTGCCGCATGTCGAGGGCGGCGAGGCCTACTGGACGATGAAGCAACGCGCGCGCCGTCAGACGGGGCTCGGCGTCGAGCCCGTGTATCGCGACATCGAGATGCCGAGGAACAGCCCCACGGGTTTCATCTGCGCCTTCTTCGCCACCCTTATGGGATTCGCGCTGATCTGGCACATCTGGTGGCTCGTGGCCCTGGCCGCATTGGGCGCATACGCAACCTTCGTCGTCTTCGCGTGGCGGGACCGGAGCGAGTACACGATTCCGGCCGCGGAAGTCGCGCGCATCGATCGGGCCAACCGAAGCGCGCGCGGCGAGGCGCTGCTCCAACCGCAGGTGGCGCGATGAGCGCCTTCGATGCAACCGCCCTCTACGATCCGGATCGTGCCGGGCCCGATCGCCACACTCCAGCGCACGCTGCCGGCGAGCTTGCGTCGAAGCGCATCATTGTCGGCTACGGATTCTGGATCTTCCTGCTCAGCGACATCGTCATGTTCTCCGCCTTCTTCGCCACCTATGCGGTGCTGGTCGGGTCGACCGCGGGGGGCCCAAGCGGGCGCGAGCTGTTCAACCTGAACAATGTCGCAATCGAGACCGCCTGCCTTCTCCTCTCGAGCTTTACCTGCGGCCTCGCCAGCATCGGCGCGCGGATGCATCGCGGATCCTGGTTCTACGGCGCGATGGCGGCAACGTGCCTACTGGGCGCGGCGTTTCTCGGGATCGAGCTGCACGAGTTCGCGGGCATGATTGCGCAGGGGGCAGGCCCGACACGAAGCGCGTTCCTGTCGGCCTTCTTTACCCTGGTCGGCTGCCATGGACTGCACGTGACCGCGGGCTTGCTGTGGCTGCTGACAATGGTGGCGCAGGTGTTCGCCAAGGGCTACCGCGCCGATATTCTCCGGCGCATCCTTTGCTTCAGCCTCTTTTGGCACACGCTCGACATCATTTGGGTCGCGTTGTTCACCGTGGTGTATCTGATGGGAGCCGGACGATGAGCTATTCTGACCAGGAAAGCGACTGGCGTCATCCCGACACCGCGCCCGGCGACGAGCGTGTCGACGGCCGCGAGATTGCCGAGGGCGTCGGAGGCTACCTCGTAGGGCTCGCCTTGGCGACCCTGCTCACCGTCGTGTCTTTTTTCGTGGCGAGCACCACCCTTGTCTGGGAGCCGAGCATTCCGGTCGCGCTGGTCGTTCTGGCGATCGCGCAGATGGGCGTTCACCTCGTCTTCTTCCTGCACATCACATCCGGTCCTGACAACCTCAACAACGTCATGGCGCTTGCCTTCGGCGTTCTGATTGTTCTCTTGCTGCTCGGCGGCTCGCTCTGGATCATGGCGCACCTGAACCAGAATATGATGTCCATGGACCAGATCATGCAGATGCAACGCTGAGCAGATGCAACGCTGAGCTGATGCAACGCTGAGCTGCTGCAGCGCCGCACGGTCAAAGCAAGAACGAGCCGGCGGGAAGGGAAATCGCACCGCTCGTGGCGAGCCCAATCACGCCGGCCATGCCGGCGTGTCACGGCGCAGCGTGTCCGTATGCGGGCAGGGTGAATTGAAACGTGGCGCCCGGCCCGACATTGCCGGACGCCGAAAGTCGTCCCCCGTGGGCTTCGATGATCGAACGGCAGATCGAGAGTCCCATGCCCATGCCGTCGGACTTGGTCGTGAAGAAAGGGTTGAACAGTTGGTCGGCGTTCGCGGCGGAGATCCCGACACCGCAGTCCGTCACCGTTACCAGCACTTGATTGATTTCGTGCTGGCGCGATCGGATCATCAGTTGACGCGGACGGTTCGTGACTTGTTGCATCGCTTCTATGCCGTTGATCACCAGGTTGATGAGCACCTGCTGCAATTGGACCCGATCGGCGAGGACGGCGGGTAGAACGGGGGCGAGTTCCATCCGCAGCGATACCCCGTGGCTGAACACCTCACGCTGCACCAGGGCGACAACCTCGTTGAGGACGTTGTTGACGTCGAGCGGCGCCATCTGCGGGTCGGTCTTTTTCAAGAGCGCACGCACACGCCGGATCACCTCGCCTGCCCGATGGCCATCCTTGATGATCATTTTCACATTGCGGCGCGCTTCGTCCAGGTTCGGATTCCGGTGGTCGAGCCAGAGCAGGCAGGCCTCGGCGTTGGTGACGAGAGCACCGAGCGGCTGGTTCACCTCATGGGCGATCGAGGCGGTTAGTTCGCCCAAGGTCGTCACGCGCGTGACATGCGCGAGCGCCGCTTGCGCCTCGTGCAGTTCCTCTGTCGCTCGTTTGGCGGTGGTGACGTCCATCACCGCCCCGACAAACTCGATCCCGGCAGACCCGAGCCGGAAACAATCGGGCCCGGCGCGCTCGATACTGGCGGCTCCGTCGCTCACGGTATGACCCACCACGCGGACGTATTTGACGGAACCATCCGGCATCAGCAACCGATGCTCGATATCGAGACCCGTGCCGTACATGGATGCGCGATCCAGTGTCGCTTGCACGAAGGCGCGGTCGTCCGGATGAACTCGTTGGAACAGCAGCTCGAGCGTAGCCTTGGTGGCACGGTCGAATCCAAGGATTCGATACATTTCGTCGGACCAGAACACTTCTCCGCGGGAGACATTCCAGGCGAAACTGCCCGTGAGGCTCAGCCTCTGGGCTTCGGCCAGATAGGCCTCGCTTCGCCGCAGAGCGGTTTCGGCCCGCTTGTGATCCTCGATATCAGTCGTTGTCCCATACCACTTGACGATGTTTCCGTCCTCGTCGCGCCGCGGCAGGGCGCGCAGCAGGACCCGGCGATATTCGCCGTCGGCCCGCCGCAGGCGTGCTTCCTTGTCGAAGGGTGCACCAGCCGCGCAGGCCGCGCGCCACTCCTCCTCGAACCTCTCGCGTTCGTCGGGATGAATTCCATCCAGCCAGCCCCAACCCAGTCCCGCATCCGCGGAGAGACCGCAATATTCCCGAAAACGTTGATTTATGAAATCGGCGGAGCCGTCCGGCAGTTTTCTCCAGACTATCGCGGGGATTGTGTCGATGACGAGCCGAAGCTCCTGTTCGGTCTGCCGGACTCTCGCATCCGCCTCGGCGTGCCATCGTTGCAACGCGATGGTCGCTTCGTTTGCGGCAATTCCGAGCAGCAGCCGCTGTGCGGCGGTCGGAAAGTCCGATCGGCACGAGCCCACGACGATGATCGCGTTGTCGCCAAGACCGATCGGCGCGGAAACGATACGAAGGACGCCCTCCCCGATCGGATTGGGGACTGCGAGCACCTGCTCGGATGAGGGGGTCGGCGATACATCCCGCAACACCGCGCGAATTGCGGGCAGTGAATTGGCAGCGATCCGCTTGCCCGACCGCGCGATCTCGATAGCCGGGTCGGCGCGCATTCCGGGCACCAGGATGTAAACCAGGTCCGAGTTGAGCATCGACGTCAGCGCCGCCGCGACACTGTCGGCGATCCGATACGGATCGAAGGTCTTCAGGATGGCCGGCAGCGTCGAGAGCGCGAGGAGATCACGAATGCAACGTCGCAACTCAGTCGGATCAAAAGGGGCCTCGACCTGCGGCATGCATCATGCCCCGCTCTCGGCCCTCAGTGCGCCGCGAGGTCTCGGGCGCGCACCTCGCGCAAAAATTCGTCCGGCGGCACGTAGTAGGGATTCTCCCGCAGGATTCCGCCGACGATCACCTGCGGATGGGTGCGCAGGATGTCCATTGCGACGGCGGCGCTGAATTTCGTCAGGTCGTAGGTGCAAACGACGACATCGTTGTGTTTCGGCAGGATGTAATTCAGCCGCGTCTCGTACTCGACGATGTCGTGCACGCCCGGAAGATCCTCGAGCGCCCATTCCATGTTCGCCCACAGCCGCGTCAACTCGAAGCCCTGCCGCTGGCCGGCGTCGAGGACTTCCTCGATCAGCGCGAGCATGGATTGCTGATCGAACCTGCCGCCACGCAGATAGGCATTCTCCCACGGGCGAACCTCGAGCTGTCCGGTTCGTTCGGCGGCCGCGGTATCGACGCCGTTCTGCGCCAGCCGCGTCAATCGCTCCGGCAGATGCCCCTTGTCGACGATCTGGAAGTTCCTGTCGCCCGCATCCAGCCCCTCTTGCACAAAGGGAAGGAGGACCTGGTACTCCTCATCTCTGGTATGGAAAAAGGCACACGCATGACATGAGGATTGCACCGTCGATCTTGCCAATTGGACGGTTCTTTTGCTTTCCGGCATGGTACGCTCCCTGCATTGGACACATGTTGCATTGGACACATGCTGCATTGGACACATGAAGGGGTGGCGTTGCTCGTCTGCTGGTGACCGGTCGAAGCTGATGGCTTCAAATAGCACGAGCTGCTCTTTGGCCGGCATTGCCGAGGTGGCCGCCGATCCCTCCCTCCTCACCATAGTACGCTTGCCGTGGCTGCCGATAAAGCCAGAATTCGCCTTGGCTGAATTCAGGAAACCGTGGCCCGCGCGGGTAAGCATCTACCCGGGCCACCCGCACCGGTTTGGCGCCCGGCGCCGGCTTCGCCCACTCGCGCGCCGCCGCGCTCGCGATCTAAGCCATTGAAATTATTGGCGCGCTGGGATCGATGAAGATGGGCAACGGTCTGGCGGCAGCGCCGAGATCGAACTTCCACTGCGGCAAGCTAAGGAAATCAGGCGACCATCACCATCCCATTCGAGCGACCAGAGACTCCACACGCCTTTGCCGGCAGTACGTGAGCCAGAAACGCGACGCGCGCCAAATCCAATCAGGTGGTTGTTCGCCGCGAGGACACCTGTAGGCATAGTTGCAAACGCAATCGGTCCACGTAACTGTCGACCTAATGGTCAGCCGTTTTCGGCCCCGCGCGAAAGAGTTTGATTTGCCTTGGGGAATTTTGGTCGGAGTGGCAGGATTTGAACCTGCGACCCCCACGTCCCGAACGTGGTGCGCTACCAGACTGCGCTACACTCCGACTGAAGCCCGGTCTTATATCGATGGCCCGGCAGGGCCGCAAGCGTGGAAGCTGCGCGCGGCAGCGCCAATGCCCGCGGACGAAAGGCGACATGACCAGCGAGCTCACGACCCGCATCCTCAAGGCCGACCCGGCGGCGGTCGAGGCTGCGGCGCGCTGCCTCGGCGCGGGCGGGCTCCTCGCCTTCCCGACCGAGACCGTCTATGGGCTCGGCGCCGATGCCTGCAATGGGCAGGCAGTCGCCCGGCTCTATGAGGCCAAGGGTAGGCCCTCCTTCAATCCGCTGATCTGCCATGTGCAGGACCAAGCCGCGGCGGCACGGCTCGGCGTGCTCGACGCCGATGCGACGCGGCTGGCGCAGGCCCTGTGGCCGGGGCCGCTCACCCTGGTGGTGCCCAAGCGGCCCGATTGCGCGGTGGCGGAGCTTGCGACCGCGGGCCTTGCGACCATCGCGCTGCGGGTGCCCGATCATCCGGTCGCGCGCGCCATTCTGGCCGCCTTCGGCAAGCCGGTGGTGGCCCCTTCGGCAAATCGCTCGGGCCACGTCTCGCCGACGACCGCGGCGCATGTGCTGGCCGATCTGCGCGGCCGCATCGACCTCATCATCGATGGCGGGCCGACGCCGGTCGGCGTCGAATCCACCATCGTGGCCTGCCTCGACCGGCCGGTCCTGCTGCGGCCGGGCGGTCTGCCGCGGGCCGCGATCGAGCGGGCGCTCGGGCATGCGCTCCCGGAAAGCGCCGCCTCCCCTTCCCTGACCCGCAAGGAGGGCGAAGCCGCCCTCGCCGAGGACGTCCTCCCGACCGCGCCAGGCCAGCTCGCCTCCCACTATGCGCCGCGCGCCAGCCTGCGCCTCGAGGCATCGAGCGTTCAGACCGGCGAGGCGCTGCTCGCCTTCGGCGCGGTGCTGCCGCCGGGGGCGGCCGAGGCCGCGCGCGTCCTCAACCTGTCGCCGCGCGGCGACCTGATCGAGGCGGCCGCCAATCTGTTCTCGCATCTGCGCGCGCTCGATGCGCCGGGCGTGACCATGATCGCCGTCATGCCGGTGCCGCAGCATGGCCTCGGCGAGGCGATCAACGACCGGCTGCGGCGCGGCCAGGCGCCGCGCAAGTGAATTCGATCATCGCCGGCATCTCCCGGGAGCGCGATGCATCCGCTTCAGTCAGCGAGCCTGACTGCCCGACGTGGAGGCTTCGTTCAGGACTTCGGCCAGCAGGTGCTTCCACCATTTCGCCTCACCGGAGGTACCGTGTCCGCGGGTCTCGGCGGACGCGGGGATCTGGTAGTAGCGGCCGTTCGTCACGCGCTTGATCTCACGCGCGAGAATGCCGAGCTCAGCCGGGTTGCGCTCGTCGTCGGCGGCGTTGATCGCCAGCACGCGCGCCTTGATCTTCTCCAGATCGGGCGAGGGGTCGTAGTCGCGCGCGGCTTCATACGAGTATATGTAATCGTTGGCATCGGCGGTAAAGGGTGCCGCCAGCCTCGCCGCCACGATCTTGTCGGCCTGCGCGCGCGTCGGCGCGGCGTGGTAGAGCGCCTGGGTGCCCCCGCTGGTGGCCATGCTGAAGAAGTTCGCGGCCAGCCTGAGGCTCGGCGGCTCATCGGTGTAGTTGCCGTTGTTGTAGGCCGGATCGGACCGGATCATCTCGATCAGCATGCGGCGCAGCATCCAATTGCGTCCCGCCATGGCGGTCGGCTGGGAGCCGAGCGGCATCAGCACGCTCATGAAATCGGGGTACCGCTCGCCCCAGATCCAGGCGTGCATTCCGCCCATCGACTGGCCGATCACGAGCTTGAGATGGGTGATGCCCAAATGCTCGGTGAGCAGGCGATATTGCGCCGCCACCATGTCGTCGTAATTGTACTTCGGGAAGCGCGCGCGCAGGCCGTCCGACGGCCTGGATGACTTGCCGGACCCGAGCGCATCCGGAACGATGATGAAATACCGGGCGGCATCGAGCGGCTGGCCGGGGCCGAACAGCTCGCCGGCGAAGCTCTTTCCCAGCATGGTCTCGCCTGAGCCGCTCGAGCCATGCAGCACAAGCACCGGCTCGCCCGTGGGCGCACCCAGCGTCACGTAATGCAGCCTCAATTCCGGCAGCACCTCGCCGTTGTGAAACCGGAAGTCCTTCAGCACGAAGTCGCCCGGCTGGGGCGGGTCGGACGCCTGCGCGCGGTGCGCGCCCAGGATGATGAGGACGCCAAGCACGACATGACGGCAGACGGTGATGAGGCGCATGTTCAGGGTCCTGCCCGATAAGACGCCGAGCTTCGTGGCTCAGCCGGATTGCGCGCAGCGCGGAGGAGGGCGCAAGTTGTGGCGATATTCCCACTTTTGCGGCCGGCCCGGAAGCGAACAATCGGGTCGAATTGACCTGCGCGTTTGCCCGCCATAATCTTGCGGCTGCGGTGCAAGCCGCGCCCGGGCCCGCGGGAAGGGTTGAACCCACTTGCAGCTTTCAAACAGCGCTTAGAGCCTTTGTGCAGCCGGTGTTGCGGGCCGTCGGCGATTTGATGCACGGAGGTCTCCCATGAGCCGACTGCCCGATCGATCGAATCTCGATCATCCGAAGAAACAAGCCAAGGACCTGATCCATCGCTGCCGGGACCGCGATCCGGAAGCGATCGCGCAGTTTCGCCGCGCGCTGCCGGCGGCCGCGGACCGCAGCGACGACGAGATTGCCTCGCTCGGGCTGCGGCTGCACGATGCGCAATCGTGCGTGGCGCGCGACTACGGCTTTGCCTCCTGGGCCGACCTCAAGCGCTACGTCGAGGCGCAATCGGCCCCGCACCGATCGCGCGAGCCGTGTCGTGCATTGGCTCCGGCTGGTGTATTCCGGCGATGTCGACGGGACGTTCAACCGCGCACATCCCCATCTCGCCGTTCGGATGCTTGCCGAAAACCCCGATCTCCCGGCCGGCAATCCCTATCTGGCCTGCGCCATCGGCGACGAAGGCGCGCTGCGGCAGGCGACCGCAGCCGACCCGGCATGGGTCGATCGCCCGGGCGGCCCGTTCAAGCTGCCGCCGCTGCTCGCGATCACGCATTCGAGCCTGCTGCGGGTGCCGGAATTTCGCGAGCGCCTGCATGGCAGCGCGCCGTTTCTGCTCGCCGCCGGCGCCGATCCCAACCAGCGCATCGGCAGTCGCTGGCCGCCAGGATCCCTGGACCAGCCCGACGACGAGCACCCGTTGTCGGCGCTCTATGGCGCCGCCGGCAGCAACCACGACCGCGAGCTGACCAAGCTGTTGCTCGATGCCGGCGCCGATCCCAATGACGGCGAGTCGCTCTATCACGCGCTGGATGATCTCGCCTGCACGCGTCTCCTGCTGGAGCGCGGGGCCCGCATCGAGGGCAGCAATGCGCTCTACCGCGTGTTCGATTTCGACAATGTCGCCGCGCTCGAGCTGCTGCTCCGGCACGGCGCCGATCCGAACGAGCCCGCGCGCAATCCGCCGTTGACCGATTGGGGCTCGCCGCTCTTGTGGGCGATCAGACGGCGGCGCTCGCGCCGGCACGTCGAGGCGCTGTTGGAGGCGGGAGCCGATCCGACGGCGACGACGCCGAGCGGCATCAACGCTTACGGCCTGGCGCGGCAGTTCGGCCTTGGCGATGTCGCCGAGCTCATGCGCGGGCAAGCCGGAGCCGAACCGGTCTCCGAGGAGGAAGAGTTCATCGCGGCCTGCGCGCGCGGCGATGAGGCGCAGGCCCGGCGCATCCGCGCCCGCCGCCCCGATCTACCCGGCACGCTGCGCGAGGCGCAGTTGCGGTTACTGCCCGACATGACGGCGGAAGGCGGCGACGAGGGTGCGAGGCTGATGGTCAAGCTCGGCTGGCCGATCGCGGTGCGCGGCGGCGACTGGAGCGCATCAGCGCTCAATCTCGCGGTCTTTCGCGGCAATGCGGCCCTGACGCGATTCCTCCTGGAGCACGGCGCGAGCTGGCGCGAGGAGCACGGCCATGGCGACAATGTTTGCGGCACCCTGGCGTGGGCGTCGTGCAATGAGCCGGTCGCGGGCGGCGACTGGGTCGGTTGCGCGCGGGCTCTGCTCGATCACGGTATGCCGGCGGCGCAGCCCGATGGCGAGGACCCCGGCCGGCTCATGATCGACGGCCACCGAAAGACCTTCTCCGAAGAGGTCAACGAGATCCTGCTGGGGACGCGCGATCCGCCGTGAGCGGGTCGGCGCATGGCTGCGTCGCGGTCCGGCAAGCGAAATCCCGTGCCCACAAAGTGCGAGAAAATGATAGGAGTGCGGCCAAATCCACCATGGATACGTGCGTGACCGAGCTCCCCTCCGCCGCCGCCCTGCAGCCGCAGCAGCGACCGCTTGATGCCAATCTCCTCGCCCGCTTCGCCGCGATCGTCGGTGCGCGCCATGCGATTACCGCGCCGGCCGATATCGCGCCCTATGTGACCGAGGAGCGCGGGCTTTATCACGGCAGTTCGCCGCTGGTGCTGCGGCCGGGTTCGCCCGACGAGGTCGCCGCCATCCTGCGGCTCGCCAACGAGACCCGCACGCCGATCGTGCCGCAGGGCGGCAATACCGGCCTGGTCGGCGGCCAGACGCCGCTGCACGGCGAGATCGTGCTGTCGCTCAAGCGGCTCGACCGCATCCGCGAGGTCGACGCCACCTCCAGCACCATGACCTGCGAGGCGGGCGTCATCCTGGCACACGCGCAGGAGGCCGCCGCCGCGGCCGGACGCCTGTTCCCGCTCTCGCTCGGCGCCGAGGGCAGCTGCACCATCGGCGGCAATCTCTCCACCAATGCGGGCGGCACCGGTGCGCTCGCCTATGGGGTCGCGCGCGAGCTGGTGCTCGGGCTCGAAGTGGTGCTGGCCGACGGGCGCATCCTGCGCAATCTGCGCAAGCTCAAGAAGGACAATACCGGCTACGACCTGCGCCACCTGTTCATCGGCGCCGAAGGCACGCTCGGCATCATCACGGCGGCGGTGCTCAAGCTGTTCCCGCGCCCGCGTGCGGTCGAGACCGCTTTCATCGGCATGCCGTCGCCGCACGCCGCGCTGGCGCTGTTCAACCTCGCCAACGAGCGGGCGGGCGGCGCGGTCACCGGCTTCGAGCTCATTCCGCGCATCGCGCTCGAGTTCGCGGTGCGCCATGCGCCCGGTTGCCGCGACCCGCTCAGCGAGCGGCATCCCTGGTATGTGCTCTTGGAGCTGTCGTCGCAGGCGCGCGACGGCTTGCGGGCCGCGATCGAGGAGATCCTGAGCGCGGGCGCCGATCAGGGCCTCGTGGCCGATGCCACCATCGCGGCCAGCCTGGAGCAGGCGAAGGCGTTCTGGCTCCTGCGCCACCACATCGCCGACACCCAGAAATACGAGGGTGGCTCGATCAAGCACGACGTCTCGGTGCCGGTGACGGCGGTGCCGGACTTCATCGTCGAGGCGAGCGCCGCGGTCGAGGCCATGATCCCGGGCTGCCGCCCCTGCCCGTTCGGTCATCTCGGCGACGGCAATGTGCATTTCAACATCAGCCAGCCGGTGGGCGCCAACCGCGCCGCCTTTCTGGCCCACTGGGATGAGGTCAACGCCGCGGTCTTCGCCATCGTGGCCCGCTATGGCGGCTCGATCTCGGCCGAGCACGGCATCGGGGTGATGAAGCGCGATCTGTTGCCGGGCGTGAAGGATCCGGTGGCGCTGAGCCTGATGCGCAGCCTCAAGCGCACCCTCGACCCCAACGGAATTCTCAATCCGGGCAAGGTGTTGTAGGCATCTGTAGGTTGGGTTAGCGCGGCCGATGCGCTTGTTTTTTTGATAGGAGAATATTCCGCGCGTAACCCGACACCTGAGCCTCCGCAGTCGGGTTACGCGCGGATCTGCTCGGTCGAATCAATCGCAACGCCGTGGGCCGCGCTAACCCAACCTACCGTCAAAACAACGACGGCTGGCGCTTGTCCGGCTTGCGCTCGCGGGAGCGCTTCGCCGCCGGCGGCGGCGCGGCTTCCGCTTCTGCCTCCGATACCGGCTCGATCAGCTCGGGGCCGTCGTTGGCGGTGCGGTTGACCGCGGTGGAGACCGGGTAGGCCTCGAGCAAGCCTTCGGGCGCGGGCACGATGAAAGCTGCCGCGGTCTCGGCATCGACCGCCGCGCAGTCGAGCCACAAGTCGAAGGCGTCCGGCGGCAGGATCGCCGGCATGCGCTCGGCGATCGCGCCCAGCATGCGGTTCGCCGGCGTGGTGATGATGGCGACGGTTTCCACCTCCTCGCCGTTCGGCCCTTCCCAGGTCTCCCACAGGCCGGCGAAGGCGATCGGTCCGCTCGCTCTCGCCCGGATGAAGAACGGCCGCTTGCGCTCGCCGAACTCGCTCCACTCATAAAATCCGTCGGCCGGCACCAGGCAGCGCCGCCGCTTCATGGCGTTGCGAAAGGCCGGCTTCTCGTTCACGGACTCGCCGCGCGCCACATGCAGAAGCGCGAACTTCCTGGGATCTTTCACCCAGGACGGGATGAGGCCCCAGCGCAGCAAGGCGAATTGCCGCCTGCCCTGATCGAGGCGCACGATCGGCACCGGCTGGGTCGGGGCGATGTTGTAGCGCGGCGGAAAATTCGGCTGCTCCAGATAGCCGAACAACTGCCGCATGGCTTCCGGCGCGGTGGTGATGGAATAGCGTCCGCACATTGGATTCAGGTACTCTCCGGGGTTCCCGATGGATCGAGGCGGTAGAAGGACGGGACTCCGCAGTCAAGAATGTAGGTATTGGCTGAGCCTCGGGCCACGCTATCGGGGGCGATTGAGTGACTACAAGGCCAGAATCGAGCCAAGTGTGTTGTAGCCAGAATGGCGAAGCGAAGCCCCAACGGGAACCTGGATGATCGTGGCAGATGCGAGATCCTATCCGGACCGTCCATTTCTTGCGGTGAGCGCCGCCATCGTGCGGGCCGGACGGGTTCTGGTGGTGCGCCGGGCGCGGGCCCCCGCCAACGGCCTGTTCAGCCTGCCGGGCGGCGTGGTCGAGATCGGCGAGACGCTGAGCGAGGCGATCATTCGCGAGGTGCGCGAGGAAACCAGCTTGGCGATCGAACCGATCGGGCTCGCGGGCTTTCGCGAGGCGATCACGCGCGACACCGACGACCGGATCGAGCGGCACTTTGTCATTCTGCCGTTCGCGGCGCGCTGGCTCGCCGGCGAGGTCACATTGAACGAAGAGCTGTCGGAGGCGCGCTGGCTGGATCCCGCCGAGCTGACCGGACTGCCGACCACCCCGGGCCTCGCCGAGATCGTGGCATCGGCGTTTCGGCTCTTGCCGCAGGCCGATTGAGCCGTCGAGCACCGCCTTTTTTCCGGCGGGTTGATCGCACATCAGGGGCTCGGCCGTGGCGGCTTGCCAGGCCCGGCGCCCCGGCCTATCTCGAACCGGCCCATCAACTCCGACGCATCGTCCTCAACGCAACATGGCGCGACGCATTCTGATCCTGGCTCTGCTCGCACTGTTGACGGTGGGCGCGCCGGCGCGGGCGCAAGAGGCGGCCGCGCCCTATGACGCCACGCTGCAGCGGCTCGCCGAGATCCTGGGCGCGCTGCATTACCTGCGCGGCATCTGCGGCGCCAATGAAGGGCAGAAGTGGCGCAACCAGATGCAGGCGCTGGTCGACGCCGAGGCCCCCAACGGCGATCGCAAGACCCGCATGGTGGCGAGCTTCAATCGCGGCTTCCGGATCTTTCAGCAAAGCTACCGGACCTGCACGCCGGCGGCCGATCTGGTGATCCGCCGCTATCTCGACGAGGGTTCCAAGATCGCCCGCGAAGTGACGGCCAGGTATGCCAATTGACCTGCATTAACCTTTCCTAAGGTTGTGGCTAGGCAGGCGTCGAACCCGTGATAATTTGCCGCGCGTTCTCTTGAGGGCCCCGCGCTGGCGGCTCCATCACATCGATATCGGGCATGACCACGCAGGCGATACAGGCTCCGGCATGCGTTCCGGAACATGAGCAGAAGAGAGCGGCGCTCGGCTATTTGCACGAGGCCTGGACCGAGGCGCGCATCGACGGCATCGATGGCGACTGCCTGGCGCAGGCCTGCCTGTTCGCGGCCTTTGCCGAATTCGTCACCACCTACGGGGAGGAAGCCGCGGCACAATTCGCCGAGGGCCTCGCGCTGCGCGTCCGCAACGGCGAGTTCTCGCTGCGGACCCGGAGCCAGTGATCAGCCGTCAGAAGTCAGTGATCAGAGGCGGGCGCTTCGCTTGTCTGACGACTGACTTCTGATGACTGACTTCTGATGACTGTCCCCCGACTCTGCTAGGCTGCGAGATCGCTGATTCGATCGCCAATTCGCAGCCAGCCCATGCCCGCGCGCGCCGTTCCCGCCCTTGTGCTCACAATCGCGCTGTTGGCGACGAGCGCAAGCGCGCTGGCGCAGCTCAAGGTCCGCACCGAGACGATCCGGCCGCCCACGGCCACGCCATCGGCCAATCAGTTCGTGCCGCCCGCGCAGGAACCCAGCCCCAATTCGCAGGTAAGCGAGCGGCCGCAGGCGACCGGCGAGACCCCGGCTTTGCCGCCGAGCGCGGCCAGCCCGGAAATCGCCACCGATCTTTCCCATCTGCCGCCGGCGGTGCTGCGCATGCGCGATCGCATCCTGGCGGCGGCACGCAGCGGCGACCTGCAGACGCTGCTCGCCCTGATGCAGGCGAACGGGCGCATGCCGGTCTTCTCCCACACCCAGCGGCAGGATCCGATCGCCTATTGGAAAGAGAACTATCCGGATTCCGATGGCGTCGAGATCCTCTCGATCCTGATCAGCATCCTCAAGACCCAACCGGCCCGCATCGATGCCGGTACGCCGCAGGAGACGTATCTGTGGCCCTATTTTGCGCGGCTGCCCATCAGGTCGCTGACGCCGGCCCAGAAGGTCGAGCTGTTCCGGGTGGTCACCGGCGCCGACTACAAGCAAATGCTCGAGCGCGGCCGCTACGTCTTCTACCAGCTCGGCATCGGCCCCGACGGCACATGGTACTACTTCCTCACCAGCGAGTAGGCGCGATCGACAATCGGTAGGTTGGATTAGCGCGGCCAAGACGCCCGCCTTTGGCAGGAGAGACATTCCGCGCGTAATCCGACATCGGCGCTGCAGTTCGGATTACGCTCGGCGAAGAGCGGGGCGCGCCGCGCGCAACGCAGCTCACCCGAGGGGGCAGTTGGCGCGCCTTACGTTTCCCGCCAACATCTGGCATGTAGGGGGCATGAAGGCAGCGCTTCTTCCCGATCGCGGCGTGCTCAAGGTCGCCGGCATCGATGCCCGCAAGTTCCTGAACGGGCTGGTGACCGCCGACATGGGCAAGGTGACGCCGCAAGCCCCTCGCTTTGCGGCATTGCTCACGCCGCAAGGCAAGATCATCGTGGACTTCATCATCGTGGAAACGGACTCCCCCGCCGACAACGCGTTCTACCTCGATTGCCCGCGGGCGCTTGCCGCCCTGCTGGTCGAGCGGCTGAAGTTCTACAAGCTGCGGGCCAAGGTCGTTGTCGAGGACGTATCCGATCATGCCGGCGTGATGGCGATCTGGGATGGCGCCGCTGCCGCGCATGAAGGCGCATGCCATCCGGACCCGCGCCTGCCCGAGCTAGGCTTGCGCTGCATCACCGCACATCCGGTCGAGACAGCGGCCGCCTTCGCGGCCGAGCCGGTCGATGCCGCCCCCTACGAGGCGCATCGCATCGCGCTCGGGGTGCCCGCGGGCGGCCTCGATTTCGCTTACGGGGATGCATTTCCGCATGAGGCCGACATGGACCAGCTCCATGGCGTCGATTTCCAGAAGGGCTGCTTTGTCGGCCAGGAAGTCGTCTCGCGCATGGAGCACCGCGGCACCGCACGCACCCGCGTCGTCCCGGTCGCCTTCGGGCAAGTGCCACCAGTCGCAGGCGCGCCGGTCACGGCGGGCGGAAAATCGGTCGGCGTGATGGGCTCGGCGGCAGCCGGCCGCGGGCTCGCGATGCTGCGCCTCGACCGGGTCGATGAAGCGCTGGCCGCCGGGGCGGCGCTGATGGCTGACGGCATTGAGCTGCGGCTCTCCAAGCCGGCCTGGGCGCGCTTTGCCTTCCCGGGCGAAGGCTTTCAGCGCGACCCCGCGGCAGCAGCAGATCCCAAGGCAGCGTCATGAGCGCGGCCCTGCTCCACCCCGATGGGCTGCGCCGGTGCCCATGGGCCGGGCAGGACCCGCTGTACATGGCCTATCACGACACCGAATGGGGCGTGCCGGAGCTCGACGACCGCGCCCTGTTCGAGAAGCTCCTGCTCGACGGCTTCCAGGCCGGTCTCTCCTGGATCACCATCCTGCGCAAGCGCGACAATTTCCGCCGCGCCTTCGACGGCTTCGAGCCGGCCAAGATCGTCCGCTACACGCCGGCGAAGATCGAACGGCTGATGCAGGACGCCGGCATCATCCGCAACCGCCTCAAGATCGAGGGCGCCGTGCTCTCCGCGCGCGCCTATCTCGACGTCATGGAGACCGAGCAGGGTTTCTCGCGGCTGCTGTGGGACTTTCTCGACGGGCGGCCGAAAGTGAACGCCTTCCGCAGCACCAAGCAGATCCCGGCCGAGACTCCATTGTCGCAGCAGATCTCCAAGGAGCTCAAGCGCCGCGGCTTCAAGTTCTGCGGCCCGACCATCGTCTATGCCTTCATGCAAGCGGTCGGCATGGTCAACGATCATCTGGTGACCTGTCACCGGCACGATGCCTTGGCCAAGCTTCGCGCCCAGTCATGAGCGCGGAGCGCGTCCAACGATGAGCGCGGAGCGCTCCCAAACATGAGCGCGGAGCGCGCCGCGAGCGCGGCCCCGCGCGCCTGGCAGCGCATGCTGTCGGGACGCCGGCTCGATCTGCTCGACCCTTCCCCGCTCGACATCGAGGTCGCGGACATCGCGCATGGGCTCGCGCGCGTCGCGCGCTGGAACGGCCAGACCATCGGCGCCAATATCTACTCGGTGGCCCAGCATTCGCTCCTGGTCGAGACCATCGCCCGCCAGCGCGTGCGCCTCAGCCGGCCGCATCGTCTCGCCGCGCTGCTGCACGATGCTCCCGAATATGTGATCGGCGACATGATCTCGCCCTTCAAGGTGGTGATCGGGGACGCCTACAAGAGCGTCGAGGCGCGGCTCCTGGCGGCGATCCATCTGCGCTTCGGCTTGCCGGTCGTGCTGCCGCAAAATCTGCTGGAGCTGATCAAGGCGGCCGACCGCGCCGCCGCCTATCTGGAAGCGACGCGGCTCGCCGGCTTCGCCAAGACCGAAGCAGGCCGCTTCTTCGGCCGCCCGCCGGACTTGTCGGCCGCGCTCGAACGGGACTATCTCACGCCCTGGCCCGCCGAGATCGCGCAAGCGCGCTATCTCGAGCGTTTCGCCCGGCTGGTGGGAGAGTGACGCGTTGCCACCGAAATCCGGCCCCCCATATCGATAGTGAGGAACCAAGCCCGGCATGATTCACGTTTGCTCCCTGGCGCGCCTGCATGAGACCGTCGCGGCGACGGGCGCGCGCCATGTGGTGACCCTGCTCAAGGACGTCGACCGGGTGCAGCGCCCGGGCGGCATCAGCTCGGAAAATCACCTCATTCTCGGCATGGACGACATTTCGGGCCCGCTCGAGGGCTACATCGCGCCGGCCGACGAGCATGTCACCAGGCTCCTCGCCTTCGTACGCAGCTGGGACCGGGCGGCGCCGCTGGTGATGCATTGCTATGCCGGCATCAGCCGGTCCACCGCGGGCGCCTATGTGGCGGCCTGCGCGCTCAATCCCCACCGCAACGAGCTTGCGATCGCGCGCCGGCTGCGCCTCGCCTCGGCGACCGCGACGCCGAATGTCCGCATCGTCGCGCTGGCCGATCGCGCGCTCGGGCGCGGCGGCCGCATGACCAGGGCGATCGAGGAGATCGGCCTCGGCGCCACGGCTTTCGAGGGCGAACCGTTCCGGCTCGACGTCGAATGAGCGCGCATTCGGCACGTGGTATGATCCGCCATGCCCGAGACCCCGCTGACGCCGATCGAGATCGGGCTTACCGCCGCGATCGTCGCCGTCGAAGGCGATGAGCCTGCCATCCTGGTCGCGGGCGACTTGGTCGCGGGCGACCCCGTGGCCGGCGAGCCCGCTGGCGATGGCGGCAAGGACGAGCCGCGCGCCGGACTGCCGTTTGGTCCCTTCGATCCGATCGCGCATCGCACTTTCGAGATCGGGCTGCGCGCCTGGGTCGAGGCCCAGACCGGCCTGACCGTCGGCTATGTGGAGCAGCTCTATACGTTCGGCGACCGCGGCCGCCATGCGCGGCCCGGCGATACCGGCGCCCACATGGTGTCGATCGGCTACTTGGCGCTGACGCGGCGGCCCGAGAACGTCACGCCGCTGCGCGCGGCGGGGGCCGGTTTCGAGCCCTGGTACCGGTTCTTTCCGTGGGAAGACTGGCGCGAGCAGCGCCCGAAGATTCTCGACGCCACGATCCTGCCGCTGCTGCGCGAATGGGCCGGACGCTCCAACCGGCCGGAGCCCGGGCGCGCGCTCGGCCGGCGCGAGCGGCTGCGCCTCTGCTTCGGCGACGGCAGTCCCTGGGATGAGGAAAAGATCCTCGACCGCTATGAGCTGCTCTACGAAGCCGGCCTGGTCGAGGAGGCCCGGCGCGACGGCCGGGAGGCGGCGCTGGCGCGTCGCAAGCTGCCGGTGCTTGGCGAACCGATGCGCATGGATCACCGCCGCATCCTGGCCACCGCCATCGCGCGCCTGCGCGCCAAGCTCAAATACCGCCCGGTCGTGTTCGAGCTGATGGCGCAGGAATTCACGCTGACCGAGATCCAGCGCACCGTCGAGGCGATTTCCGGACGCCACCTGCACAAGCAGAATTTCCGGCGGCTGGTGGAGAGCGCCGCGCTGGTCGAGCCGACCGGAGAGACGTCGACCGCGACCGGCGGACGGCCGGCGGCGCTCTACCGCTTTCGCCGCGAGGTCGCCCAGGAGCGGCCCTCGGCGGGACTGCGCTTCGGCGGCCGCTCGTGAGCAAGCTTCCGCGCGCGCTGCGCCTGACGTAGCATCCGCTCGGCCGAACCGGCCGCCGGGGGGCGAATTCGTGGAACCGCTGATCGTTCTGCTGGGGCTTCTCCTGCTTGGCGTGCCGATTGCCGCCATCGCCGGCATGGTGATCGCGATCGGGACGCGCGACCGGCTGCAGCTGCTCGAGCGGCGATTGATCCGGTTCGAGCGCCAATTCGACGAGCTCTCGACAGCGGTCGCTGCATCGTCGATACGACCGCCGCCAGAGCGGCCGGTGGCACCGGAACGGCCTGTAGCCCCAGAGCAGCCTGCAGCCTTCGAGCGACTTGCAGAACAAGGCCAGCCTGCCAACTCCCAGCCGGTTTCCATTCCGCCTCCCACAGTCCAACCATCGCCGCACATGCCGGAACCGCCTGTGCCCGAGCTGCCGGAGCCCGCGCTCGCGCCGACGCCCGCGGCCGGGCCGGTGCCACCCGCCATGGGCTTGGAGGAACGCTTCGGCACCCAGTGGGTGGTCTGGATCGGCGGCCTCGCGCTGGCGCTCGGCGGCTTCTTTCTGGTGCGCTATTCGATCGAGCAAGGCCTGATCGGGCCGGGCGTGCGGGTAACGCTCGGTGCCCTGCTGGCGATCGCGTTGGTCGCGGCCGGCGAGTGGGCGCGGCGGAACGAGCGGGCGAGCGGCATTTCCGGCCTGCCGAGCGCGCATATTCCAAGCATTCTCACCGCTGTCGGCACCACCATCGCGTATGCGGACGTCTATGCGGCCTATGCGCTCTACGGCTTCCTCGCGCCGGCCGCTGCTTTCCTGCTTCTCGGTGTGGTCGCGCTGGCGACGCTCGCGGCCGCGCTGCTGCATGGACCGGCGCTGGCCGGCCTGGGCCTGGTCGGCGCCTATGTGACGCCGCTCCTGGTCGCCTCCGACCATCCCGATTATTGGTCGCTCTACGTCTATCTCGCGGTGGTGACCGCCGCCGCCTTTGCGCTGGCGCGGCTGCGGATGTGGCGGTGGCTCGCCGTCACCGCCATCGTTTTTGCCGTGCTGTGGACGTTTCCCGGGATCGCCGACGCGCGTGTCGATGCCCTGCCGGCGCACGCCTTCCACGTCGTGGTGGGCTTTGCGCTCGCCGCGCTTCTGATCGTCTCGGGATTGATCTATGGGCCGCCGGCGCAACCGGGGCGGCTCGATGCGGTATCCTCCGGAGCGCTCGCCGCTTATCTCGCGGCCGCGACGCTCCTGGTGCTGGCGAGCCGGCACGATCCGTTGGCGCTCGGCGTGATGAGCGCGCTGGTGGTCGCCACCTGCGCCATCGCCTGGCGCTCGCAGCCGGCGACCGCGGCGGTGCCGGCGGCCGGCGCGCTGGTCGCCATCGTGTTCGCACAATGGGCGGTCAACACCGACATTCTCCATCTCATCGCGCCCGCGGGACCGGCGGCCGGGGTGGTGCCGGAACCGGAGCAGGCGCAATTCGGCTGGCATCTGGTGCTCGGCATCGGCTTTTCGTTCCTGTTCGCGGGCGCCGGATTTCTGGCGCAAGGACGTTCCGAGCGCCCGCTTTTGGCGATGCTGTGGAGCGGCTCGGCGGTCTTCGTGCCGCTCGCCATTCTGGCCGCGCTCTACTACCGCATCGCCGACTTCGATCGCTCGGTCCCGTTCGCCAGCGTCGCATTGCTGCTGGCGGCCCTGGCTGCCGCCGCGACCGAAGCGCTGAACCGTCGCGCGCCGCGGCCCGGCCTCGCCGCCTCCGGCGCGATTTTCGCGACCGGCGCGGTGGCGGCGCTGGCACTGGCGCTGACCATGGCGCTCGACCGAGGCTGGCTCACGATCGGCCTCGCCCTGATGGTGCCCGGCATTGCATGGATTGCCGAGCAGCGGCCACTACCGGCCTTGCGCTCGCTCGCCGCCATCATCACCGGGTTGGTGCTGGCGCGGATCGCGCGCGAGCCGCGCATCGTGGGAGCGGACGTCGGCACGGTGCCGATCTTCAATTGGCTGCTCTATGGCTACGGCATTCCGGCCGCCGCGTTCTGGCTCGCCGGCCATCGGCTGCGGCGGCGCGCCGACGACGCAGCGGCGCGCGCGGTTGATCTGGCGGCCATCCTGTTCACGGTGCTGCTCGCCGTCCTCGAGATCCGCCACTTCGTGACCGGCGGCGACGTGTACCGCCCGGCCACCGGCCTCACCGAAGTCGCGCTCGACGTATCGGTCGCGCTGGCGCTGGCCATCGGCCTCGAACGCTTGCGCCTGCGCACGCGCAGCGTGGTGCACGATGTCGCCGCGCTGGCGCTGGCGGCGCTCGCGCTTGTCGGCATCGTGCTCGGCCTCGGCTTCGACCAGAACCCCGCGCTCACCGGCGAGCCGGTCGGAGGCCGGTTCGTCAATCTCATTCTGTTGGGCTACGGCGTGCCGGCGCTGCTGGCCGGCGTGCTGGCGCTGGTTTCGCGCGGGGCGCGGCCGCGCGCCTACAGCGCCACCGCGGCAATTGCGGCGGTCGCGCTGGCGCTCGGCTATATCACGCTGCAGGTGACGCGGTTCTATCACGGTCCGGTATTGACCGGCCCGACCAGCGATGCCGAGCAATATACGTATTCGGCGGTCTGGCTCGCCTTCGGGGTCGTGCTCCTCGCCGCCGGCGTCGCCTTGCGCTCGCGGCCGGTGCGATTTGCCTCGGCGGCCGTCACCATCCTTACCGTGCTCAAGGTCTTCCTGGTGGACATGTCCAATCTCACCGGCATCTACCAGGCGCTGTCCTTCATCGGTCTCGGCATCGTGCTGCTCGGCATCGGCTGGCTCTATCAGCGGCTGCTGTTTCGGCCGATCGGCGCCGAGGCAGCCGCATCGCCACAAAGTGGCGGCGTTTAGGGAGCGCCCCTCGGCGGGGCTACGCTTCGGCGGCCGCTCCTGAGCAAGCTCGATAGCCCAGGCGGTACGATTAGGTCGGACCTGTTGCCTAAATGGTACCCCCCTGAATGGATTGTGGTGCTAGCCTGCGGCCTTCGAAACGTGGTCGATTCCGACCCTCGGGGGCACCAATGCGAACATTATTGTTGGGATCTGCAATCACTCTCGCCTTGGCGGCCTCGGCCGTCGCGGCGGATATGCCGGTCTACAGGAAGGCTCCGGTCGCGGTCGCGGCACCTTACAGCTGGTCGGGGTTCTATATCGGCGGCAATGCCGGCTACAGCTGGGGCCGCGCGAACACAAGTCAGACCGATACCTCGAGCACCACCAGTACGACCTTGTGCTTTCGCGATCTCGCCACCCTCGTCCCCATTGGGGGATCGACCACCGGCGCCGTGTGCGGTCTGGCAGGACAAACATTCCCGCAGGTCGCTACAACGACCGGCGGGGCCGGCACCATCGGCTCAGCCAATGTGAACGGCTTCATTGGCGGCGGGCAGATCGGATACAATTCTCAATTCGATCGTCAATGGCTGGCCGGCCTCGAAGCCGACTTGCAGTACAGCGGTGAGCGCGGCGACCAGAACGGCTGCAGTCTCGCGGGCTGCCCTGCCGGCTCCGCCTTCGGATCGTCGTCAGAGGCGTTGAAATGGTTCGGTACGGTACGCGGCCGTCTCGGCTGGCTGCCGAGCGAGCGCGTGCTGCTCTACGCAACAGGCGGTTTGGCGTACGGCCGGATCAACTCTTCCTATGTCAGCGGCGTCAGCGGGGTGAGCTTGCTGGCGGCCGGATCGAGCACGACCCGGGCGGGCTGGACGGTGGGCGCCGGCATCGAAGGAGCGATCACGGACCGATGGACCCTGAAGGCCGAGTATCTTTACGCGGACTACGGCAGCTTTGGTACCGGCCTCGGAACCGGCGCCAATGTAACGACCGTCACCAACACCCTTATCACCGCAGCTGGCGGCACCCAAACCACCGCGGTGACGAACGTCTCGGCAGCGGTCAACACCCACTTCACCGACAGCATTCTTCGCGCCGGATTGAACTATCGCCTGGCGCCTTGAGGGGATCGCCGACCTGATCATCGATCGGCTTAAAGGGCGCGGCGATTGGGCCGCCGCGCCCCCTGCCGCACACCACCCGGCGTGCGGGTCCGCACCGGGCGGTTCGATGGGTTGGGGTCAACCGGCAAGCTTGCGAACTCCCAGCCGTATGAAGATCTCGTTCGGCAGCGCCCGATCGAGCTCCGTCGCAGAGTTGTGCCGCTAGCGCCGGCTGTTGGCGGCAACTTGCCTGCGGCGTCGGGGCCATCCCGCGAGCAATCAGCTCGCGATAGACGACCCTCCCTCGCTTCGACCCTATTGGAGGCGGAAGTCGCTTGGGTCGACCCTGGCGTGTGGGCCTTCCGACGATCTACTGCCGTTCTGCTGAACCAGGCGTACACCCTCAAGGCTGGTCGGTCGGCTGTCGCGGCCTCGGCAGCGGCAGCGGAACGTCGGTGAGCGGCGCCCCCGTGGGTGGCGGAGCTGATTGCGAGGGTATCGGCGGCGGGACGTAAAACATCTCCGGCGAGTACCAACTCGGCTGCTGAGCTTTCGCGTCGGTCGCAGTGTCCGACGCCGCCGGCGCAGTGGATTCATCCGCACCAGGCGCGGAGCTCGGATTAGCCGCTTGGTCCTGACGCCCTGCGAGCAACCACAGCCCGATCCCGGCCAAAACCAGTGCGATGACTGCGAGCGCCATGCGCTCCCCGACCCGTCGGGCGACCGAGCGCGGCTTGGAGAATTCGACCAGGGGCTCGACCGCGCGGGCAGGCTCTACATCATCGAGGCCGGGCGAGATCGACACATCCGGGGCCTCGCGCCGCGGCGGACGCACTTGCGGCCAAACCGGCGGGCGCCGCGGCGCCGGCGCCTCGAGCGGCTCGTCCTGCGGGACCAGCGTCGGCTCGTGGTCCTCATCGGCGAATTCGATGCGCCGGATGGCGTCGCGGAAGGCCTGCTCTTCTCTTACGATGTCCTCGTCGGAGAGCGGCTCCTCGGCGTTCGCCAATCGCCGCAGCAGCGCCTTGTGCTCGCGGTCATAGATGGCGAAGCGCGCCGCGTAGGAGTCGCGATCGATCGACGCGACCGCGCGCGACAGCGGCGTGAAATGGTCGAGCTTCTGCAACATGGGTCGACACCCCGCTGTTCTCCCGGCAACCGAGCGTCGCGGACTGGATCAGGCGTAACTGGAAGGATGACTCCGACACCCCCGGGGCGCAACCGGCCAACAGAAAAAACCCCGCCGGAGCGGGGCAAGGCCGCGCCGAAGCGGGGCAAGGCCGCGCCGAAGCGGGGCAAGGCCCCACCGAAGCGGGGCAAGGAGTCATCGGCCGATTCAGGGGGATCGGGGGGGTATGAAGCGGCCGGCACCCATTGGTCGCAGCCACGGCCGCGAAGGTTCATGCCCGCGGCAGTCCGCGGGCGCGCCCCCAGTGTTCCACACTTGTCCCGGGCTTGACCCGGGACCGTACCAACCTCTGAGTCTTTAACGGTCCCGGCTCGAGGCCCGGACAAGTAGGGGCGCTACTGGCCGGCGGCTTCCGACATGGCGGCCGCATGGATCGCGAGCGGCGTGCGCAGGCCTTCGGAGGTGCGCACCATGGCGGGGCGGGTGTTGCGGCGGGTGAAGTCGCAATAGGCGAAGCGTAGCCCCGAGATCGAGCCGCGGAAGCTTTGCGCGTCGGTCTTGTCGACATTGAAGCACGGCTGCAGCGGCAGGCCGTTGACCGAGGCGCAGACCAACTCGCCCTGCGCGCGCACCGTTCCGGGCGGCAGCACCACATAGCGGAGCGGGCCGCTGCCGCCGAACTGGACGGTGCCCGCAACCGAGCCGTCGCCATAGATGCGGCCGGCGCCGTGGGTGCCTTCAAAGCAATTGAAGGCGAACAGCTTGCCGACCACGAACTGCCGCGCCGCTTCGACATTGAGCTGCTCGGCCGCGACCGGTCCCGCCACCACCAGGGACGCCAGCGCCATCGTG
>CAVRXO010000009.1:0-280767 GCA_963725185.1 uncultured Alphaproteobacteria bacterium | reverse complement strand
ACCGAGACCGCCAACATCTACCATCTCAACTACGACAACGATTACATCGGCTATGCCTGCGCCTTCAACAGCCAGGGCGATGTCGAGCTGATCATGAAGGCCACCGGCGAGCCCGGCTGGCATTTCATCGATCTCTATCCGGGCATCTACAAAGGCGCCGAGACGCGGCCCAACAACTTCCGCATCCCGCAGCTGACCTACGCGCAGGACCACCCCGGCGAGGACCTGCCGGCGTTCCACTTCGCCTTCGAGGTCACCGGCGACGAATTCGGCGGGGCTTGATCGGTAGCCCACAAGGGCACTCAGCCCCGTCTCAATCGCGCGAGGGAATCGCCCCCTCCGCTCGTTCCCGCGGACGAGCGTGTGAAGAAAACCGAGAATGACGAGTTTCCCCACCCGCTCGTTCCCGCCCCCGCTTTCGCGTCCGCGGGAATGAGCGGGTGTGGCAATTCCTTCACTCGCCCGAAACGCGGGAATCCAGTCGCTTCGCAAAATGCCTTCAGAGCAACCTCACCCAGGGGTCGCTCAATACTTGCCCCGGCCATGAGCTGGGACCGTACCAACCTCGGAATCGGCAACTATCCCGGCGCAGGGCCGGGACAATGGCGACAATATTTCGCGGAAACCGCAGAGCTACTGCGTCTCGCCCCCAGCAGGCGCGCCGCCAGCAGCCGGAGGCGCGGGATCGCGGTTCGGATTGCCGAGCTGGGTCCCGTCCGGAAGCGTGACCGCGAGGAACTGGCCGCCGTGGGTTCCGTCCTTGAGCGGATGGATGGTCAACGTTATCGGCATGCCAGGCGTCAACGTCTTGGGCTTCCAGCCCTGCCGCACCAAGCCGCTCGGTCCGTTCATCTCGATCGCCCAAGGCTCCGCCGCTCCTGCGGCATTGGCGACCGTGACCATGATCCAGGCATGGGGATTGGTCCACTGGAACTCTTTGACGACGCCTTCGATCGTCACCTTTGAGTCGGCATCGAACATGGCGAAGGAATGATGGGCGAAAACGGGGCTCGCGCAGACGACAACGGCGATGCCCGCGAGGCCAAGAGATTTCAAAGTCATGGGCGTCTCCAGCAGCTTTTGATTCCTTGGCCGATTCTCTTCCAGAGAGCCGGCTAGCGGCTTTAGTTTTTCATAGCTCGCCGCGGGAGTAAAGCGCGCTGAAGCCCAAAACAACCGTAAAGAAAGCAAAGCCGCGTTTCCCGCGCCGGGGCGGAGGGCGTCCTTTTTTCCCCCGCCCCGTCATGCTAGCCTGAACTACCAGGCCCAGGCACGGCCATTTGGTTCGGCTTTGCCAGCGGTCAATGACAGAAGAGAGAAAATGCGGCTCTCGGGTTATCTTCAAAGCAGCCTTTGGGAGGAACGAATGCAAGACCATCGGGTTTGCGGGCGCGTGGGATCGACCCTGGCGGCCCTGCTCGCGGCGGCGGCTCTATCCGGAACGGCCTATGGGGCGGACGTACCGGACATTTCCGGGATCTACTGGATCACTCAATACAACGCCAAGATCGAGCCGGTCGGCGGCGGCGAGCTGCCGCTCACGGCGGCGGGCAAGGCCGCCTATGAGAAGAACATCGCGGGCCTGAAGGACGGCTCGCTCACGGACAATGCCCGCAAGTTCTGCGTGCCCGACGGGCTGCCGCGGGTGCTGGCCAATCCCTACCCGTTCGAGATCATCCAGGCGCCGCCCGGCCAAGTCACCATCATCTACGAGCTCAGCCATCAGGTCCGCATGGTCGCCATGGACAAGCCGCTGCCGAGCGAAGAGGACCTGCTGGTCCTGCCGTTCTTCAACGGCCACTCCGTCGGCCATTTCGAAGGAGACACCATGGTGGTGGAGTCGGCCGGCTTCAAGGAGAACACCTTCGTGGATGCCACCGGCACGCCGCATACCGACGAGCTGCGCACGGTCGAGCGCATCCGCAAGATCAGCCCGACGCAGCTCGAGGACGTCATCACCATTCACGATCCCGATTACTATTCGCGGGATTGGCAGGCGCGCTTCGTCTACAATCAGCACAACGACCTGCGGCTCGAAGATTATGTCTGCGGCGAGCCCCACCGCGACATTTCCTCGGTGCCGGGCGTGCACCGGCCTTGAAGAAAAAAGCGAATGGCGAGTAGCGAGTGGCGAATAGGGTAAAGGGACCCGCGGCTCCCTTTCACTCTTCGCCATTCGCCTTTTTGCGGGACGTATTCCAATGGTGCAGCGACCCTCCAAGCCTCATCGCGAGCGCATTGCGTTCGGCAGCCTGGCGCGCGGCGCCCGGGTGGCGGCGTTCTGCGCCGGCCTCGCGGCGGGCGCGATGAGCACAAGCGCCTTGGCGCAAGCCCAGGCCAAGGACGCAATTCCGGCTTTGGCCTCGATCAAATTCGCTTGGATTGCCACCGGCGCCGATTGGCGCGATCCGCCGCCGGGCTCCGGGCACGGCCCGATCAAGCAGGATCCGGCCTATCCGTTTCACGGCAATCTCGACGGTCCAGGCCAGGTGACGATCAGGCTCAGCAACACCCAAGACCCGGTGCTCAAGCCTTGGGCGGCGGCGCAGATGCGGGCCTCGAACGAGGAGGCGATCAGCGGCCGGCGCGCGGTTCCGTTCACCGCCCAGGGGCGCTGCTATCCGGGCGGCGTTCCCGGGCAATTGCTGTATCCGGCGGAGCCGTTCTATTTCATCCAGACGCCCAAGGAGGTCTGGATGATCTGGCAGCGCGACCACATGGTGCGCCGCATCTACCTCACCGACAAGCATTCGGAGCACGTGAAGCCGTCCTGGTTCGGCGAATCCATCGGCCATTACGAAAACGGCGATACGCTGGTGGTCGATACGATCGGGCTTTCCACCGAGAACAGCTACATCGACAATTTCCGCACCCCGCACACCGACCAAGGAGCATGTGGTCGAACGCTTCAAGCTGTCAGCCGACGGCAAGACGCTTGGCGCCGCTGGTGACGGTCGATGATCCCGACACCTTCAACGAGCCGCTGCACCTGCGGCAAGGCTGGCGCAAGGTGGACAACCCGATGCTGGAAACGGTCTGCGCCGAGAACAACGAGGATTATTTCCACCAGAACCTGTTTCCGATCCCGGAAGCCGACAAGCCGGATTTTTGAGAGTCGCGACGCGGTTCGTAGCCCGCATGGAGCCACCGGGTCGGCGCGAAGCGCCGCCCGGTGGCGTAATGCGGGAAGGAGGTTGCCGCGGGCAGCGCCGATCCCGGATTTCATCCGGGCTACAAGAGAAGCTCAGTTCAGGCGGTCCTTGATCTTGTTGACGCCGGCCATGGCGCAGGCTTCGTCCTTGTCGCCGCCGGGCGCGCCGGCCGCCGCGATGCCGCCGATGGTTTCTTCGCCGGCCTTGATCGGAACGCCGCCCGGGCCGGTGGCGAGCTCGTGATCGTAGACGCCCGGATTGAACGCGCCCGGGTTCGCGATCCGCTTGGTGTAATCTCCGGTCGAGGCCCGCAGCACCGCCGCCGTATAGGCTTTGCGGCGGGTGGATTCGCGGCCCACGCCCTGCGGGCCGTCGCGCACGATAACCACCTTCGGCAGGCCGTCGCGGTCGGCGACCGTGACCGTCACGTTGTAGCCTTGCGCCTTGCAGGCGTCGATCGCCGCCTGCGCGGCCTCCACGGCGAGCGCAGCCGTCAGAACCTTGTGGCTCTCGGTCGGCAAGGGATCGGCCGCCTTGGCATTGCCGGCACCGAGCACGAGCAGGGTCGCGGCAGCGGCGAGTGCGTAGGATCGGATCATGGGTTCCTCCTTGAAGATTATTAGCGGGGTATTGCGGCACCCCGGGCAACCAACGCTACCCTCTCGGGCGGCTTTTCGCCATGGCATCAAGGCGGCATCAAGCGGCCGCTCGAATTTGGACGTCGCGCGCGCCGTCTTGCGGCATGGCGGAAAAACGCGATGATGCATACTGGATTCATCCGGGATCCCATTCCAGGGGAGCGAGGCCAATGAAATCCGCGGCACTGATGGTGGCTCTGGCTTTGACGGTGCTTTCCGCGAACGCCTGGTCGCAGGCATTGGACTACGCCAGGATCGAGATCCAGACCGAGCAGATCGCGCCCAATCTTTACATGCTCTCCGGCTCGGCCGGTCTCGACCCGGCACACGAGGACGCCGCCGGCGGCAGGATCGGCGTGCTCGCCGGCCCCGACGAAATCCTGATGGTCGATGCGCAGTACGGCGAGCTCGCCGACAAGGTGCTGGCGGCGATCCGGCGCATCAGCTCGGCGCCCATTCGTTATCTGGTCAACACCCACATCCATCGCGACCACACCGGCGGCAATGCGAAGTTCGCCAAGCTCGGAGCCACGATCTTCGCGCGTGAAGAGCTGCGCGAAGGGATGGAGCGGGCGCGCGCGGTCAACGGCAACCCGGTTCCCGCGGGCGACCCGGCCGGCCTCCCGGTCGTGACCTACGGGCTGGGCGAGCCGGTCAAGCTCCACCTAAACGGCGAGATCGTCGATCTCGTTCCGATCCGGGCCGCCCATACCGGCGGCGACACGATGATCCGTTTCGAGAATGCCAACGCCATCATGATCGGCGATTACTACCGCAATTTCGGCTATCCCTTCATCGACATCAACAATGGCGGCTCGTTGAAGGGCATGCTGGAAGCGCTCGACTTCACCATGAAGGCTGCCCGCGCCGACACCAGGCTCGTACCGGGCCATGGCACGATCATCAAGCGGGGCGAGCTCGCCCCCTATCGCGACATGATCTTCGCCATCCAGGGAAAAGTGCAGCAGATGATCGCCCAGGGAAAGACCCGAGAGGACGTGCTGGCTGCCCATGTGACGTCCGCCTACGACGCGACCGTTCCGGGCGGACTATTGCCGGCGGCCGGCGGCGGGACCAGCGCCGACCGGTTCGTCAGCGAGGTGTATCAGGACCTCAAGAGCGGCAGGTGAGTCCCCCTTAACCGCGCCCACATGCTATGCTCAGCGAAGGCGACAAGTAACCGGGAGCAGACCATGCGCACTTTTGCTTTCATCGTGCTCGCGCTTTTCCTTGGCGCCGGCCCGGCATCGGCCTGGCAGGAATACGTTTATCTCGACCAGGGCGTCGCCATCCAGTTTCCGGCCAAGCCGCAGGCGATGAAGTCGACCTACGACTCGATCTATGCCAAGGGAATCCCCGTCGATGGTCTATTCGGCCGAGGACGATCACGTCCTCTACAAGCTGACCGTCGTCGACCTGACCAGACCGTCCCGACATGGGCGCGAACTTCCTCAACGAGGCAGGCTACGAGCTCATGCGCGAAGGCAAGGTTCTGTTCACCGATTTCCCGCGCGTCTATCAGGACGAGCAGTCGATCTTCGGCGTCACGCTGGTGGTCGATCGCAAGGACGGAAGCCGCGTGCGCAGCTCGCTCTATTACCACAAGGGCCGGCTCTACATCGCCGAGGCCATCGTGCTTCCGGCGCGCGGCGACAAGGACATGACCACGCCCTCGCGCTACGACATGACCATCCGCTTCCCGCCGGATGGGCATTTCGACTGACAGCGGATTGATGACGGCCCAAGCCGGCCGTGACGGGCGGCCGGCCTCGGGTCCGATCACTCGGCCGGCGTTCCGTTGAGGACGGTGCCGGTTCCGTCGCCACAGCCGCGGTTCGAGCAGACCTTCTGGCCGCTCGAGAACTTCACGCTCATGAGCTGGCCGCCGCGCGAACCGTCCTTCATCGGACGGAAGCCGACTTCGACGTCGTCGCCGACCTTGAAGGCGTCCTTCGACCAGCCGAGCCGGATCAATTGCGGGACCGAGCCGCCCTCGAAGGACCATGTCGACGCATCGCCCTTGTCGTTGACGACGATTTGCAGCCAGGCATGCGGGTTGACGAATTCGAGCTCCTTCACCGTGCCCGACACGTAGAGCACCTTCGACTGATCGAACATGGCGAAGGAATGATGCGCGAAGGCGGGCGCCGCCAACAGCGCGGCCGCTACGCCGGCAAGGCCGAAAGCTTTCCTGGTCATTATCCGCTCCATATCCGCCCCACATGTTGAAACAGCCAAGGATACCACGAATCCAGGCGCTCAGAAATCCGATTTCTCCACGGTCCCGGGCGGGCTGGCGCAGCCGTCGATCGGAGCTGGATCATATTCGAAAGCGAGCGCGGTGCGTGGGCGCGGAGAGGCCTTCGTACTTTTCCCGGACGCGGTGCAGCGCGAAGCTCATAAGGGCGTTTACGCCCGTCTTCGCGGGCTATGCGGAGCGGTGCACCGCAGATCCGGGATCGTTTCACACGCCGGAGCCCGGAACGGTCCCGGGTCAGCAGCGCACCACCAAGCGGTGCTGCGCTGCGCCCGGGCCAAGCGCGGCGGCACTCGACACCGCTACGAATGTGGGCGATCATTCCAGGAAACCAAGACACGGCTCTGCAGAGCGGAAACCAAAACCCAGGGAGACAGCGCATGAAAACCCGTTTGGCGGTTCTCTTGACGTCGTTGATCGCGCTCGTTCCATCGGCTCAGGCGCAGACCGAGCCGATGCCCAAGCTCATCGGCTACATCACCTTGCCGGTGGAAGGCTGGATGGACCACATGGCGGTGGACGTCAAAGGCCAGCGCTTGTTCGTTCCGGCCGAGCAACAAAAGGCCATCGAGGTGGTCGACCTGCGCGCCGGCAAGGTGATCCACAGCATCACGGGATTTGACGGGAATCCGCGCAAGACGATCTATCTGCCCGAGTTCAACCAGATCTGGGTCGACGATGCCGAGTCGGTCAAAGCCTTCAACGCGGAGTCCTACGAGCTGATCAAGAACATCCCGTTCGGCCTCGACAAGGGCTCGAAGCTGATCCCCGACAACGGCACCTTCGATCCCGTGAGCCGGCTATTCTACGTCGCCATCACGGCAGACGCCGATTCGGCGACCGCGACGGTCAAGGGATCGGTCGAGATCGTCGATACCAAGACCGGCCAGCGTGCAGGCAGCATCAAGGTCGACGGCACCGATCCATCCGGCATCGCGCTCGATGCGGCGACGCCCAGAATGTTCGTGGTGCTGGGCGACACCGCCCAGGTCCAGGTCATCGACCGCGACAAGCGCGCCATCGTCGCCACCTGGGAGATCACCGGCGGCACCGCGCCCCACACGGTGGCGATCGACACCGCCCATCATCGTCTGTTTGTCGGCGCCCGCGTCAAGCCCGGGCACATTTTCAAGCCCGGCAAGATGGTGGTCATGGATACCGACAGCGGGAAAGTGGTCGCGGCGCTCGACGCCGAAGGCGGCGCCGACGAGATCCAATACGATGCGGCGAGCCAACGGGTCTACTTCACCGGCACCACCGGCCATGTCGATGTGTTCAAGCAGGTGGATGCCGACCACTACGAGCATCTCGGCAAGCTGGTGACGGCGGCGGACGCCAAGACTTCGCTGCTGGTGCCCGAGCTCAAGCGCTTTTACGTAGGCGTCCCCAAGCGCAACGTCGCCATACCGCCGAGCCGGGACGTCATCACCGAGGATTCCGAGCTCCTGGTCTTCGAGGTGCCATGAACAGGCCGGCACGCCGTTGCATTGCTGCGGCTTTCCTGGTCGTGGCGGTCAGCAGCACCGGCGCGCGCGCGCCGGCGCTGGCCGCGGAGGCTTACCAGGCCGATCCCAAGCTCGTCGAAGCCGCCAGGAAGGAAGGCGAGGTCGTGCTCTACACGACGCTGATCGTCGATCAGATCGTGCGGCCGATGATCACCGCGTTCCGCTCGCGCATCCCCGGGATCGACGTCAAATACGTGCGCACCGACAGCGCGCAGCAAGTGGTGAAGCTGATCACCGAGGGGCGCGCCGGCCGCGTGCAGTCCGACGTCTGGCACCTGAGCGACGAGCTGGCGCCGCTCGAGCGGGAGAATTCTGGTGGCGCCCCTCGACCTGCCGAGCGCCCGCGGCCTGCCGGCCGAATTCGTCGATCCCAAGGGCAACTGGGTCGCAACAAATCTTTCCACGCGTTCGCTCGCCTACAACACGCAGCTGGTGCCCGCCGACCAGGTGCCGCACACCCACAAGGACCTGCTCGATCCGCGCTGGAAGGGCCAGTTCGTCTGGCATCCCAATTCCATCGCCGGCGGCTACGGTTTCATCGGCGTGGTGCTCAAATCCATGGGCGAGGAGAACGGCACGCGCTATCTGCGCGCGCTCGCCAAGCAGAACATCGTTCCCTTGCCGGTCGCCGCCCGCGCCGTGCTTGACCGCGTCATTGCCGGCGAGTATCCGATCGGCCTCGATATGAACAGCTCGCATGTGGTCATCAGCGCCGCGCTCGGCGCCCCGGTGCGCTTCGTGCCGCTCGACCCCGTCACCATGACGATGCAGATCGCCGGCATCAGCCGCGGCGCGCCGCATCCCAATGCCGCCAGGCTGTTCCTCGATTTCATGATCTCGCGCGCCGGCCAGGAGGTGTTCCGCGATGCCGACTACATCCCGATGCGTCCCGACGTTCCCGCCAAGAGCCCGGAGGTGAAGCCCGATACCGGCGGCTATCAGGCCCTGATGCTGAGCCCGGACGACATCGACACCAATGGCGAGCACTGGGCCAAGGTCTACGACGACATTTTCCGCTGAGGTGCCAGCTCGTAGCCCGCATGAAGCGTCAGCGCAATGCGGGACCGCCCTTCCCGCATTTCGCAAGCGCTCCATGCGGGCTACTTTTTCTCCCATCCAAAGGAATCCCACATGCGAATCATGTTTCTCAACCAGGCGCCGCGCAAGTCGGCCGCCTACGAAGCCGCCAAGATCGAGGCGCAGCTCAACACCTATGCGTCGCCCGGCACCAAGGTCGAGATCGTATTTCCTGACGAGTACGAGGGCTCGCAGCTCTACGACACGATCGGAGCGCAGAGCGTGCTCAACGGCCTGCACCACATGATGGAAACGCCCTCGATCGTGCGCAAGATCTTCTGGGCGTCGCAGAACGGCTACGACGCGGTGATCTCGTCGAACACCTTCGATCCGGGCGTCGACGGCGGCCGGCTCGCGGTCGACATTCCGGTGATCGGGCTCCTGCGCACCTCCATGCATGCCGCGCTGACGCTGGCGGATCGGGTCGGCATCACGGTGCCGCTCGACGGGCCATGTCCCCTATACGTGGCGCATCCTGCGCGCCTACGGCCTCGACCGCTTCGTCAGCGACATCCGGCCGCTCGGCGTCTACGGCAAGGACATCGCGCAGCGCAAGCAGGAGATCTTCGAGATCACCACCAAGCTGATCCGCTCGCTCATCGACGACACCCGCGCGGAGATCATCCTGCCGCTCGGCGGCGCCCTCATTCCCTACGTGGTCAATCCCGACGATCTCGCCAAGGCGACCGGCGCGCAGGTGCTCAACACCAAGGCGATCGGCATCCGCTTTGCCGAGATGTGCGTCGCCTTCGGCATGACCCAAAGCGCGCTGACCTATCCGCGGGCCAAGCTGAGCTACGAGGATTTCGTCAACAAGTAGCGGCGCCGAGTCTGCATCAATGCCCACAAGTACCACCACCTGCGACATCATCGTGATCGGGGGCGGCAGCGCCGCCTTGGAGGCGGCGATCGCGGCCAGCGAGGCGGGGGCCGGCTCGGTGGTCATGCTGGAGAAGGCGCCGGAAGAGGAGTCCGGCGGCAATGCGCGCTTCTCCCATACCGGCTTTCGCTTCGTGCATTCCGGGGCGCGGGAATTGCGCGAGTTCCTGCCCGACGTGGAGGAGGCGAAATTCCGTCGCATGCAGATTCCGGCCTATGGGCGCGCCGACTTCCTGGGCGATCTCGAGCGCGTCACGCAAGGGCGCATCGATCCGGTGCTGGCCGCCTGCCTGGTGGATCAATCCAATGCGGCGGTGCATTGGATGCGGCGGATCGGGGTGCGCTGGGAGCCCGAGAAGATGACCGAGGTCGACGGCAAGCTCTACCTGCCGGGCGGCCATCATATCCATCCGGTCGGCGGCGGGCCCGGCATGCTGGCGCAGCTGCGCGCGCTCGCGCTCCAGCACGGCGTGGAGATCCGCTACCGTTCTCGCGTGCGCGCCATCAACGGCAATGAACGGCGCGTCGAGGGCGTGCGGGTGTCGACGCCGGAAGGCGAATACGATCTCGCCGGCCGCGCCGTCATCGTGTGCAGCGGCGGCTTCCAGGCCAATGCCGAGTTGCGGGCGCGCTATCTCGGTCCTAATGCCGATCTCATGAAGGTGCGCGGCAGCCGGCACAATACCGGCGAGGTGCTGCACGCGCTCTTGGCGCTCGGCGCCAAATCGGCCGGTCATTGGCAGGGCGCCCATATGTCGCCGATCGACGGCAAGGCGCCGAATGTGGAGACGCCGGTGCGGGCCGACGGCCGCGGCAACACCATGAACCGCTACGACTATCAGTTCGGCATCACCGTGAACGCGCTCGGCCAGCGCTTCTTCGACGAGGGCGAGGCCAAGCATGCCTATACGTATGCCAAGACCGGGCGCGCGGTGCTGCAGCAGCCGGGCGGCGTGGCCTACCAGATCTACGACCAGACCGGCATCGACCTGTTCCGGCACGGACGCGACTATCCGGCCACCATGGTGGAGGCGCCGAGCATCGCGGAGCTCGCGCGCAAGATCGGCGTCGAGCCGGAGCCGCTCATGCGCACGGTCGAAGAGTTCAACAAAGCCTGCCGCAGCGACGTGGCCTTCATGCCGGGCGAGCTCGACGGCAAATGCACCGTCGGCCTGAGCCCGCGCAAATCGCATTGGGCAGAGCCGCTGACCAAAGGGCCGTTCCGCGCCTATCCGATCACGGCCGGCGTCACCTTCACGTTCGGGGGCGTGCAGGTGGACACGATGGCGCGCGTGATCAACACCACCGACGAGCCGATCGCCGGCCTCTATGCATCAGGCGACGTCATCGGGCTGTTCTTTCACAACTATCCGTCCTGCACCGGGCAGACCCGCAACGTTGTGTTCAGCTATCTGGCCGGCCGCAACGCGGCCAAGGGGTGATGTAGCCCGGATGGAGCGCTTGCGTAATCCGGGACCGCCGTTCCCGCATTTCGCAAGAGCTTCATGCGGGCTACAAGTGCGCGCAACAAATCTTTGAGGCTTACAAACCATGGCAAAGCACACACCGGCCTCCGGGCCCGGCACGATCGAAGAGCTCGCCCGCTGGGTGCTGGCCCCGCGCGCGGACGAGATCCCGCAAGCGGCCGTCAAGCAAGCGAAGCTGCTCCTCCTCGACACGATCGGTTGCGGCTATGCGGCGCTCGATGAGGAGTCCGCGTGCGCCGTGCTGGCCACGCTCGCCGACCTGGGCGGCGCGCCCCGCTGCAGCGTGATCGGCGCCGCACCCAAGACCAGCGCCCCCAATGCGGTCCTGGTCAATGGCGCGCTCATCCGCATTCTCGATCTCAACGACTATGTGAACAACCGCAAGGGCGAGATCGGCGGCCACCCGAGCGACAACATCCCGGTGGCGCTGGCAGCCGGCGAGATGTCCGGATCGCCCGGGAGCGAGCTGATCGCCGCCATCGTGCTCGGCTACGAGATCTTCGGACGCGCCAGGGATCTGATGGACCGCGATTCGAGCTGGGACGGCGTCACCATATCGGGCCTGGTGGCGCCGGCCATGGCCGGGCGCCTCATGGGGCTCGATGCGCAACGCCTGGCGCAAGCGCTGGCGCTCAGCGGCGCGCGCGCCGCCACTTCGCTGGCGGTGCGCCATGGCGCCATCTCGGCCGCCAAGTCGTTCGCCAACGCGCTGGTGGCGCAGAACGGCATGCAGGCCGCAATGCTGGCCAGCCACGGCGTGACCGGCCCGCTCGATCTCATGGAGAGCCCCTATGGGCTGCGAGCAGTCTTTTCCAAGACCGAAGCGCTGCCGGCGCTGATCGCGCCGTTGGCGGACGACAGCTATATCATGCGCGCCAATATCAAGGCCTATCCGTGCCTCGCCACCGGCCAGGCCATCGTGGCGGCCGGGATCGGGCTCCATCGCCAGGTCGAGAGCAAGCTCAACGGCGACCTGGAGCGGCTTGCGCACATCCGCGTCACCATGGCGGACATGCCGTTCCTGCGCCGCCAGAAGGACGATCCGGGCCGCATCGATCCGACCTCACGCGAGGCAGCGGACCACAGCTTCAATTTCCTGGCCGCGGTCGCGCTCATCGACGGCGAATTCGGCCTCGCCCAGTTCGACAACGAGCGCTGGAACGATCCTAAGGTGCGCGCCGTCATGGCGCGGCTCGAGATCGACGTGGATGGGCAGTTGAACGCGCGCGCCCCCGGCAGCTTCCCGTGCCGCATGGAGGCAAGCTGCGACGACGGCAGCACGCTGGTGGCGGACATCCCCGACCCGCCCGGCTTCTCGCGCCACGGTCTCGACGCCTCCGCCGTGACCGCCAAGTTCAACGCCGTCACCGCCGCCCATCTCGACGCGCCCGCGCGCGAGCGCATCATCGAGGCCGTGATGGGGCTTGATCGCAGCACCTCGTGCGCCGATCTCAGCCAAGCGTTGGCCGCGGCGCAGGCGGGGTGAGCAACATCGCGTTTGTACACGAGCGCCTCCGCCCGCTCGTCCCCACGGAAGAGGCCGTGAAGGAAACTGATGAAGGACGAGCTTCTCCACCCGCCCATCCCCGCGGACGCGGGGATCCAGTCTTTGTCCCATTGAACGTCCATGCAATTTGGCAAAGTCTGGTTTCCCGCGTCCGCGGGAATGAGCGGTGTGGCGATTCCTTCACGCGCGTCCGCGGGAATGAGCGGATGTGGCGGATTCCTACCTTCACTTGAAGGCAGACGTGACGCCGTTACGAGGATCGCGCTGCGCTGCATTCCGGAAACGAATGAGGATCGATGAACACAGCTACCGACACAGACGTGCTGATCGTGGGGGCCGGGCCGACCGGGCTGACCTTGGCCATCGATCTCGGCCGGCGCGGCATCCGCTGCACCATCATCGAGCAGAAGGAAGCGCCGGCCTTTCTGCCCAAGATGGAACGCGCCAATGCCCGCACCATGGAGATCTATCGCCGCATGGGCCTGGCCGACCGCGTCCGCGCCGCCGGACTGCGCGCCGACTGCCCAATGGACGTCTACATCGTCCTCGCCATGAACCAGCCGCCGCTGTTGCGGCTGCCCTACCCTTCGGTGGCGCAGGCCAAGCGCGACATCCGCGCCACCACCGACGGCACCGCTCCGCTCGAGCCCTATCAGCTCATCTCCCAATACACGCTGGAGCCGCTGCTCAAGTCGGTGGCGGAAAGCATGCCCGCCGTCACCGTCCGCTTCGGTTGCGAGTTTCTGTCGCTGCAGCAAGATCCGGCAGGCGTCACGGCGAGCGTCAAGGATCGCCAGGGCGGAGCCGAGCAGATTCGCGCCGCCTATCTGGTCGGCTGCGACGGCGGCGCGAGCCCGGTGCGCCGGCAACTCGGCATCCGCTTGCGCGGCGAAGGCAACACGCTGGCGCTGCGCCAAGCGCTGTTCCGCTGCGACGCGCTGTTCGAGCGGCTTCCCGTCGGCAATGGTCCCGGCCAAGGCCGCCACTACCATGTGGCGGACGACAAGGCCACGCAGCTGATCATGCAGGATTCGACCCGGCACTGGACGCTGCATTCGATGGTGGATTCCGATGCGGAGATGAAGGCGCAGTTCGAGCAGACCGTCGGCATCGCGGTCGACTACGAGATGCTGTCCTGCAATCCGTGGCGGCAGAACCTGCTGCTCGCCGATCGCTACCAGATGGGTCGGGTGCTGCTGGCCGGCGACGCCGTTCACCTGGTCATTCCGACCGGCGGACTTCGGCATGAATTCCGGAGTCGGAGACGCCGTCGATCTTGCCTGGAAGCTCGCCGGCACCCTGCAGGGCTGGGGCGGCCCCAATCTCCTGGCGGCCTACGAATTCGAGCGCCGGCAGATCGGCGACCGCAATGTCGGCGCCTCGCGCTATGCCACCATCGGGCGGCGCAAGTGGCGTTCGCTCTGGCGTCCCGAGATCGCCGACGACACGCCGGCCGGCCGGCTGGCGCGCGATGTGCTCATTGCCGCCGCCGACATCGAGCAGCGCAAGACCAACGAGATGATCGGCGCCGAGCTCGGCTACCGCTACATCAATTCGCCGATCATCTGCGAGGTCCCGGGCGGACCGGAGCAGCTGTTCCGCGACTATCAGCCGACCACCTGGCCGGGCGCCCGGCTTCCCCATGTCTGGCTCGACGACGGCACCGCCATGCAGGACCGCATCGGCGACGGGTACACGATCCTGAAGCTCGGCCGCAGCAAAGCCGATGTCGGCGGATTGGAGCAAGCCATCCGTGCTTACGACGCGCCGGTGGAGGTGCTCGAGATTCCCGATCAAATCACCCGCGACATCTATCAGTACGATCTGCTGCTGCTGCGTCCCGACCTGCACGTGGTATGGCGCGGACATGAGCCGCCGGACGATGCCGCCGAAGTGGCGGCGATCGCCACCGGGCATTGAGAAGACATCAGAAAACATCGTTCGTGGCCGAAGATCGAAAGGTCTATACTCGGCGCTAAGATTCCGCGCTTGTCCCGGGCGCGGCGCAACACGCGGCGAAGCGGTTGCGCCTCAGAGCCGGGACCGTTCCGAATTGGGAGCGTGGAACGATCCCGGATCTGCAGTGCACCGCTCCGCATAGCCCGCGAAGACGGGCGTAAACGCCCTTATAAGCTTCGCGCTGCACAGCGTCCGGGAAAAGAACAAAGGGCGAGGATCAGGGAGGGTCAGCTCATGCTGTCGCGTCGAGGCTTTCTCAATGGCACGCTCGGGGCCGGCGCCGGCTTGATGCTGGCAGGGGCGCAATCGGTAGCCGCGCAGACCGCCGACGCGCCGACGCCGCTCCCGCAAGCGCGACCCCGCCGCATCATCGTGGATTTGCAGGTCCATCAATGGAAGGCCCAATCAGCCGACCGGCCGTGGCCTCCCGGCCGCGCGCCGCAGCTGCCCGAGCCGTTCGGCTATGATAAGCTCTTACCCATGATGAACGAAGCCGGCGTCGACCGCGTCGTCATCGTGCCGCCGTCCTGGGAAGGCGAACGCAACGACTATGCGCTCGAGGCCGCCGGCAAATATCCCGATCGCTTCGCCGTCATGGGCCGCATCCTGCTCTCAAGCCCGCAAGCGCCCGCGCTGCTGCCGACCTGGAAGGCGCAGAAGGGAATGCTCGGCATCAGGATGACGTTCAACGGCGAGCAGGCCGCTTGGCTGAGCGACGGAACCGCGGATTGGTTCTGGCCGGCGGCCGAGCGGGCTGGCATTCCGGTCATGTTCTTCGGCGGCAAGATGGCCGACTTCGCCCGCATCGCGGAACGCCATCCGCGGCTCGCCCTCATCATCGACCACATGGGTCTGTCGCTCGACATCGCCAAGGCCGACAAGCGCGCCGAAGCGATCGACCAAACGGTCGCGCTCGCCAAATTCGCGAATGTCTCGGTCAAGCTGTCGTCGGCCCCGGCCTATTCGTTCGAGCCCTATCCGTATCGCGACATGGCTCCCTTGATCCGGCGCTGCTTCGATGCCTTCGGTCCGCAACGCTGCTTCTGGGGGACCGACATGACCAACTCGTTCGGCAAGGCGACCTACCGGCAACGCGTCACCCATTTCACCGAAACCCTGGATTTCCTGACCGAGGACGACAAGGACTGGGTCATGGGACGCGCGATCATGACCCGCCTGGGATGGGCATAGGCCGATCTCCCGCGGGACCGCGCGAGCTGTTGAGATGCGACCCTTTGAGCAACCGCAGAGAGGCACACCATGAATTGGCGCACCCCATTTGTCCTGACCAACATGGCGCTGCTCGCGAGCAGCGTTCTCATAGTGCCGGCGCTCCCGGCCGACGTGACGCCGGACCGGCTCGTCAATGCCGACAAGGAGCCGCAGAACTGGCTGATGAACCACCGCACCTATGACGGCCAGCGCTTCTCGCCGCTCGCGCGCATCAACAAGGACAACGTCAAGAACCTCAAGCTCGCCTATGCGGTCCCGCTCGGCGGCACCGCCGGCAACGAATTCATCGAGGCGACGCCGCTCGCCGAGGACGGCTTCCTCTACATCACCGATTCCTGGGGCGTGCTCTACAAGATCGACGGCACTTCCGGCGACGTCGGCCGCATCGTCTGGCGCATGGACCCCAAGCAGGAGAAGCCAGATGCGCAATCGCGGCGCCGCCTTGTGGGGCAATCTCGTCATCACCGGCGCCGGCGCGACACCGCCGCGCATCATCGCCACCGACAAGGACACCGGCAAGGTCGTGTGGGAAACCGTCCTTCGCCGGACACGCCGGATGTGACCTTCACGGCGGCGCCGCTCGCCATCAAGGACAAGATCATCGTCGGCGCGGCCAACGGCGACCAGGGCGTGCGCGACTGGATCGCCGGCGCTCGATGCCGCGACCGGCAAGCTCGCTGTGGCGCAAATTCACCATCCCGGCGCCCGGCGAGCCCGGCAGCGAGACCTGGAAGGACAACAACAATGCCTGGCAGACCGGCGGCGGCGCCGTCTGGGTCACCGGCACCTACGATCCCGACACCAACCAGACCATCTGGGGCACCGGCAATCCGGTGCCGATGTTCGATCCGACCTACCGGCCGGGCGACAATCTCTACACCAACAGCGCGATCTCCTGGGATCCCGACACCGGCAAGATGAACTGGTATTTCCAGTACACGCCGGGCGACATGTGGGACTACGACGAGGTCGGCACCCACATCCTGATCGACGGCGTCGTCGCCGGGCAACCGCGCAAGCTGATCACCCATTCGGCGCGCAACGGCTTCCTCTACACGATGGAGCGCAGCAACGGCCAGATCGTGCTGGCCAAGCCCTATATGGACAACGTCAACTGGACCAAGGGCATCGACCAGAAGACCGGCAAGCCGCTCGACTACGATCCCAACCAAGGACATCCAGACCTATGCGGGCATCGGCAATCTCACTCCGGGCGCAACCGCTCAAGAAGGTCTGTCCGTCCCAGGCCGGCGGCAACAATTACTGGCCGAGCTCCTACAGCCCGCAAGACCAAGCTCCTCTACATCCCGGCCTTGACGGCACTGCACGACCATCGCGATCGACCCGCGAGAAGCACAGCAAGGAAAGAGGCTGGAACGGCGGCAATTCCAGCACGACCGAACGCTTCGAAAGCAACCTGACCGCCGTCGATCCGGTGACCGGCGAGATCAAGAAGAACGTCCACCTGCGCTATCCCGAACTACAGCGGCACGCTGGCGACCGGCGGCGGGCTGGTCTTCCTCGGACTGCTGGACGGCACGGTGGCGGCCTTCGACGACACCACGCTCGACGAATTGTGGAAGATCAATGTCGGCTCGGGCTTTTCCGCGCCGCCGATGACGTTCGAGGTCAACGGCAAGCAATATGTGGCGATCGTGTCGGGACCGAGCCCGGTCGCCCGCGGCCGGCTGGTCAATACGCCGGAACTCAAGGAGCAGCGCAACGCGCTCGTGCTTTATGTCTTCGGGCTGTAGCGCCGCGGCGCTTTACGCAACGTTACCCTCGCAGGAGGACCGCAATGCCGTCTAGGGGTTTGATTGGTGCCATCGCGATCGCGACTTGGGTCGGCTTCGGTCTTGGCTCCGGACAAGCGCAGGATATGTCGAGGTATCCCGACTGGTCCGGCCAATGGCAGAAACCGAACGGGTACGGGAACGGGCAATGGGACCCGACCAAGCCCGTCGGCCGCGCTCAGCAGCCGCCGCTGACGCGGAGAATATCAGGCCGTCTATGAGGCGAGGCTGGCCGAGCGCGCCGCCGGCGGGCTGGGCGGCGATCCGACCGCCCAATGCATCCCGCACGGGATGCCGCGGATGATGATCGGCGTCTATCCCATGGAGCTCGTGGTCACGCCCAAGGCCACCTACATGCTGAGCGACTACAACGAGCCGCGCCGCATCTTCACCGACGGCCGCGACTGGCCCAAGGTGGTGGAGCCCACCTTCAACGGCTATTCGATCGGCAGATGGATCGACGAGAACGGCGAGGGCCGCTTCAACCTGCTCGAGGTCGAGAGCCGCGGCTTCAAGGGGCCGCGCACCTTCGAGGGCACCGGCATTCCGCTGCACGAGGACGGGCAGAGCATCATCAGGGAGCGGTTCTATCTCGACCGGACCGACAAGGATCTCTTGCACATCGACGTCACCACCATCGACAATGCGCTGACGCGTCCCTGGACGGTATCGCGGCCCTACCGGCGCGACCGCGATCCGATCTGGATGTTCGTCGATTGCAACGAGGACAATCGCCATGTCTGGGTCGGCAAGGACAGCTACTTCGTGAGCGCGGACGGCTAGCTGATGCCCACCAAGAAGGGCCAAGCCCCGCCCGACCTGCGCTATTTCAAGCCGAAGTGACCATCGCGCGATCGATCACGCCCCGCCGGCGGCGTCCAACGGTTGGTCTTTGCAAGGCGCCACATCCGCTCATTCCCGCGGACGCGGGAGTCCAGACTTTGCCAAATCAACGGACTTTCAATGGGGCAAAGGCTGGATCCCCGCGTCCGCGGGGATGAGCGGGTGGCGAAGCTCGTCCTTCATCAGTTTTCTTCATACGCTCGAAGGCGGGGATCGAGTAACTCCGGCAATGCTGCGGAGTACTGAGGTCCTCGCTTTCCGCGGGGACGACAAGCTCCTGTTTGATTCCATGCGAACGAAACCTGCTCTAAAACTCGACCACCACGGAATCGAACGGCTTCAAATATTCATCTTTAGCATTGGCGCTCGGCTCCGGCACCACGACATAGTCGAGGGTTATGTTTTTGTCCGTGACCGTGATCCTGAGATAGCCGTGGTCGGTGTCGTTGAAATTGTCGAGCTGGGCGTCGCCGCCTGCGATCTGCAGCGGCAGCTGGTTGTTCTGCTGCGCGGCATGGAAAGCCTTGCTGAGGGTGTGCAGCCGCTTGTTGTAGCCCCCGGCACCGGCGACGATGAAGCGGACATGCGGCTTATCGAGCAATGGCGCGGAGAACCGCTGATAGTTGTGCACATGCCCGGTCAGCACCACGTCAGGCGCACGCTGCGCGGCCGCGCAATTCTCATCGAGAAAATCCTTGAGTTCGCGTGCTGCCGGGATGCTGTCCATAGGCCGAATAGATCGGATGATGGACCGCGAGAATGAGCGGCAAGGATTTATCCGCGGCGGCAAGCTCCTGGACGAACCACTGTCTCTGCGTCTCTCCGATCTGTCCCCCTTCCGGGCAGTTGCTGTAGAGACCGATCACCGTCACCAGTGGCGTGGTGAGCGTCCAAAACACGTTGGGCTGCGTCATCGTGCGGCGCGGCGCCTCGCGGTTATCCGGGCTGATGACGGCCGATTGAGCGCAGAAATTGCGAACGAACGCGGCCAGGCTCGTCTCGCCCGTGCTTGGATTGACGTCGCCGTCGTGGTTGCCCGGTATGGCCACGATCGGGGCGTTATAATTGAGGTAGGGTTCGTAGAATTCCGCCCAGTAATTTGCGCTTTCACCGTCGTAGTACACCACATCGCCCAAATGATAGAAGAGCGAGGGGATGTCCGATTGGTCCGGGGCAAGAGTGAAATCGCACTCCATGAACCGCGAAACGCCTTCGATATAGGTCGGGGTATTTACCCCGCCGGTGTCGCCGACCGAATGAAACACCAATTTCTTCTGCTTGGTGATCTTTGCGATTGTCGCATTGTCGAGAATGGTATCGAGGCTCAAGCGGTAAGGCGGCAGGCCGGTGGCGGGCGGCAAATCGCGCCACGGCTGTTTCGGGTGTGTCTCCGAATCGACAATCGTATGAAATCCCGGCGGGACCGGATCAGGCGCGAACGGATGGCCGTGTTTGCTCTTCGGCAGGCCCTGATGGTGGGCCTGCAAATCCGCGCTTGTGAGCGTGGTCTTCTGCTTGCGTTGCGTCGTCGGATGCCTTGCCATGACTGCGCCTCCGGTCATCGGCCACGCCAATGGGCCGCGTTATCAAGCGTGGCACGCAATTATTGCATTTTGGTGACAAAGCAGCGTTAGGTTGTGCTCCGATTCAATTCACCACCATACATTGGCCTTACCGGGATACCGCCTCAGTCTGCCGCGATAAGGGCCGCCCGATAAACGGGAGGAGCGGCGGTGTGCCGTGCCAAACCGGGGCCTCTGCTCCGATCCGTGCTCGATTGCGGATCAATTCGCGGCGGGCGGGGCGACCTCGGCGTCGGGCTGGTTGCTGCGCTTGAGGGCATCGGCGACGAAGCCTGATGCTTTCATCTCCTCGACGAATCCGCGCAGGTAGCGTGCCGCGGCGCTGCGGCCCTTGGGGGTGCCCATGGCCTGCTCGATGACCTGGAAGCGGCCGTCCATCACCCGCACGTTCGGATCGGTCTGGGCGTATTCGACCAGCGGCTGCTTCACGCCGGCCGCGGCTTCCAGGTGCTCGGAGAGAAACAGATCGATCATGGCACGGCCGCCACCGGTCTTCGCCCGCACCAGGGTGGCGTTCTTGAGCGTGCGCGTAAGATAGAGGTCATAGGCCGAGCCGACCCCGACCGCGATGCGCACGCCCGGCCGATCGACGTCGGCCACCGCCTTAAGGGGCGAATCCTTGAGCACCATGTAGGTGCCCTCGATCAGCACATAGGGTGCGGTGAAATCGACATCGGCGGCGCGCACCGGCTCGACCGCGAAGAAGGCGACGTCCCAGGCTCCGCTCTTGAGCGCCTCGAAGACCTTGCCGGCGGCCTCATAGGTCACGAATTCGAGCGGCAGGCCGGTGCGGCGCGCGAGCTCGCGCGACAGATCGACCGTGACGCCGCGCGGGTCCTGAGGCGACCCTTGCACCAGGACGCCGTTGCCGAGGTTCAGCGCCGCGCGCAGCTTGCCGGTGGGAGCGAGCTCTTTGACGACATCGGGAGGAACTGGGGTCAAGGTACTGCCTCTTGGAGTTGGACCGCCGGGGGTCTGGGCGAAGGACGCGAAGGCTCCGGCGGCGAGGATCATCGCGGCGCAGAGCATCTTGTAAACAAGCATCTTGTACATCTGATTCCTCCCGCTGCCAGGTCGCTGCCAAGCCGCTCCGGGCGGCTCCCCGCCGACCGCCCCAAACGCCGGGAAGCCCCGGCAATTTCTCGTGTCCCCAGTGCCTTGGCCCCGATATCGCGAGCAAAGCACGAAGCCGCACTCCGATGATAGGACCGATTCCCATAGGGGTACCGGCAACGGGCGCCCAAGCCCGCAGATTCTTACAGACGCGGGCGCAAGAATAGCCTACACTACTTATACATGAGCGACTTGTCGTGCCCCCAGCTCCGAAGCCGGCCGGGGACTTTTCCATAGACGCTCGCCACCCATCGCCTAATCGAAGAGGAACGCCGCGTGCAGGTTCTCGTCCGTGACAACAATGTCGACCAAGCCCTCAGGGTGCTGAAGAAGAAGATGCAGCGCGAGGGTGTGTTCCGCGAGATGAAGCTGCGCAGCCATTACGAAAAGCCCTCCGAACGCAAGACCCGCGAAAAGGCCGAGGCTGTCCGCCGCGCCCGCAAGCTCGCGCGCAAGAAATTGCAGCGTGAGGGCCTGTTGCCGATGAAGCCCCGCGTGATCCCCGGCGCGGCCCCGGGAAGACCCGGCGCCCCGGCGCGCGCCCCCCGGCGGTCGTTCTGAGGCGAGCGGGTTTCGGCGCGTTGGGAATTTGACCGGGTCGTTTCTCCGGTCATCCTCGCGGCCGAGCGTGTGAAGGAAACTGATAAACGACGAGCTTCTCCACCCGCTCATCCCCGCGGACGCGGGGATCCAGGCTTTGCCCCATAGAACGTCCGTGCGATTTGGCAAAGTCTGGATTCCCGCGTCCGCGGGAATGAGCGGATGTGGAGATTCCCACGCACTCTCCCGGGGGAATGGGCGGATGCGGCGATTGCTGCGCACATCCGTCCGCGGAGACGAGCAGGAGAGATTGGCGTCGCTTCCTCACGCGGACGATTTGCTGCTCGACAGGTACCAATCGAGGATCTGCGCGCCGTTCCAGTGCAGCACGCCCTCGAACTTCTCGACATGCTGGTAGATGGCTTCGAGATATTTGATCCGGTGCGGCTGGCCGCTGATATAGGGATGGATCGCCAATGCCATGATCTTGGGGCGTTGCGCGCTCTCGGCATAGAGGCGCTCGAACTGATCGATCGCGCGCTTGAGCAGATAATCGCTCTCGTGATGCTGTACGATCATCATCGGAATATCGTTGAGCTCGACCGAATAGGGTAGCGTGACCAGCGGGCCGTGTGCGGTGCGGATCGTGGTCGGCTCATCGTCATAGACCCAATCGCCGATATATTTGATGCCGGCGGCGGCGAGCAGGTCGGGCGTCTCCAGCGTCTGGGTCAGGCCCGGTCCGAGCCAGCCGAGCGGCGGCCGGCCGCAGAAGCGCTGCAGGATCTCGACGCAGCGCCGGATGGTGGCGGCTTGATCCGCCAGCAAGTGCATGGGCACCTGGTCGTAGCCATGGCCCATGAATTCCCACTCGGCGCGCCTGGCCTCCTCGGCGACGCGCGGATAGTCCTCGCAGACGCGGGCATTGATGGCGAGGGTGGGCCGGATCGCGCGCCGCGCGAACAGCTCGAAGAAGCGCCAGGCACCCACGCGCATGCCGTATTCGTGCCAGCTCCAATTGGGCACGTCGGGCAACAGCACCTGCCCGGTCGGCGCCGGCAGGACCTGGCGCGGCATCGGCCGCGCGATGTCCCACACCTCGTAATTGACGATGGTCCAGACGACGAGCCGCGCGCCGCCCGGCAGCTTGAGCGCCGGCCGGTCGACGATGGCGGAAAAGTCGCAACGCTCGCGCGGCAGCATCGGGGCGACCGTCACTCGGGCTTGATATGGGCGGCACGGATCACCCGCGCCCAGGTGGCGATCTCGGTCTTGATGCGGGCCCCGAATGCATCGGGCGTGCTGGCGACCGGGTCGTAGCCGAGCTCCGCCAGGCGGGCCTGCATGTCGGGCACGGCGATGATCTTGGCGATCTCGCGCTGGAGCAGGCTGATGACCTCCTTCGGCGTTCCGGCCGGGGTGAGCACGCCGACCCAGCTGTCGCCGACGATCTCGGGATAGCCGGCCTCGGCCATGGTCGGCACGTCGGGCAGGATCTGCGAACGCTTGCTGCCGGTGATGGCAAGCGCGCGCACATTGCCGTGTTGGATCTGCGCAATCGACGCGGCCGGCGAGCTGAAGCCGATCGGGGTGTGGCCGCCGACGACGGCGAGGATCGCCGGCGCGCCGCCGTTATAGGGCACATGCACGAGGTCGAGACCGAGCAACAGGCGGAACTGCTCGCCGGTCAGATGCGCCTGCGTGCCGGCGCCGGCGGTCGAGTAGCTGTACTTGCCCGGATTGGCCTTGATCAGAGCAACCAGCTCCTTCACGTTCGTGGCCGGCACCATCGGGTTGACGGTGAGCACGGTGGTCGAGGTGACGGCCAGCGTGACCGGATCGAAATCCTTGTCGGGATCGTAGGGAATCTTGTCGAACAGCGTGGGATTGACGACGTAGGAGCTGAACGGGAACAGCAAGGTATAGCCGTCGGGTGCCGCCTTGGCGGCTTGCGCGGTGCCGATATTGCCGCTCGCGCCCGACAGATTGTCCACGTAGAACTGTTGCTTGAGATTCTCGCTCAGCTTCTGGGCCATGAGCCGCGCGAAGGTATCGGTCACCCCGCCCGGCGCGAACGCCACGATCACACGCACCGCATGCGAAGGATAGGTCTGCGCCGCGGCTTGGCTTGCGCCGAGCGCGAGGGCGGCGGCGATCGAACCTGCGAGCATTTGTTTGATCATGATCTATCCCACGGCAATCGTAGGTTGGGTTAGTCTTACTGCGTCATAAGCTTCCGTCGCCCATGTGTTGCAGTCCTTGCGCCACAACATGGGCATCGCGGCAAGGTTCTGACAATCGCGTCGATCAATCGTATTCGCATAGTTGCGATCGAGTTCTGGATGTGACGTTCAGGCCGCAATGGTGGATCCTCTGGGTCGATAACCGTCGGGAACTGCAAGTTGCGGGAAGAGCGCGGTGGAGCGAGATCCTGAGGGGGGAATTGTCTCCCTCTCGGAGATCAGGAACCCGTAGGCGGCGATACACATCGTGGCGTGATGGTGGAAGCCGCGCCATCCGCGCCCTTCATAGTGCCCAAGCCCGACCTCCTGCTTGAGTTCCTGATAATCCCGCTCGATGCGCCAACGCAGCTTGGCGAAGTCGACGAGTTCGCGGAAGCTGATATTCGCGGGCAGCGTCGAGAACCAATATTTTGTCGGCTCGGGTTCGCCTTCGGGCCACTCGATCAGCAGCCACTCCTGCGACAGCAATTCCGGAATCAGCTGATTATGTCCGACCCCGACGCGCACGCGCGCAAAACGCGAGCACAGCCACTCGGCCGACCCTTCCCGCCACCTGATCGTGCGCCAAGCATGCTTGGGCAGAGCTAGCGCCTGCTCCTTGATCGAGATCAAATCGGGTTCGTCGCGACGCCCGGTATTGTTCAGCGGCTTGCCCCTGCGCTTGGGACCGACGCCCGATGGCCACACCAAGGTATTCGGCAGAACACCGGCCACGTAGATCAGTCCCAAGGCCGTAATGCCGGTGCGCAGCCGCGAGTCATTGCCATAGGCGGCGTCCATCAAAACGACCCCGCGCGGAAGGCCGGCCTCGCACCCCCACCGTATCTGCTCAAGCGCGATCTCAGGCTTGGTCTTGAAGCCGATGTCCAAAGGCACGCCGGTCTTCTCCCGACGCGCATCATCCACGACCCAGTCCTTCGGCAGATACAGCCGATACGCCACCGGCAAGCTGGCCCAGTGGTTGGCAATCGACAACGACACCGCCACCTGACAATTGGCCTGCTTGCCAAGCTGCCCACAATACTGATGATGCACGCCCACCGAATGCTTGCCCTGCTTGGGGAAACCAGTGTCGTCGATGATCCAGGCCTCGATCGGCCCGTGCTTCTCGATCGCCGGCAGCACCAGCTCGCGCACCTTGGCCAGAACCTTCTCGTCCGACCAGGGCGCGATGCCGACAAAATGCAACAAAGACTGGTGTTGTGCAGCCGTCCGCGCCGGAGCCGTCTTCGCTGCCATCGGCTCCACGCTCTTGCGCTCGCCCGGCAGCATCAGGCCGGTGCAATAGTCACGCAGCGGACCGCTCCGGTCCGCGTGCCCCAAAACGCTCGCAAGCCCTTCGACATACGCCGAAAATCGGCCTCCGCTATTCTCTTGGCTCCCGAGATTTATGTCAGCCCTCCGCCTGCCAACCTCGAATCTCGCCAAATAGTTGATTCTCGACGCCTATGTCCTGCGACCTTCTGACTCAGTAAGATTAGCGCGGCCGCCGAGTTGGCTCATCGGATAAAGGACTTGGTTCCGCGCGTAACCCGACAACGGCCTCTATCGGATGCCAGTCTATTGCCCAGTCTAGTGCACGCCCATGTCGGGTTACGCGCGGATCAAGCTCGGTGAACTTATCACGCGTCGGCGGCCGCGCTAACCCAACCTACGGATCACGGGTTTTCCGCCGCGACCATCTCCGGCTTGCTCTCGCCGCGGCGGCGCAGCAGATGGCCGGCGACGTCGGCGAGCGTGGGCGGCGGCAACGCGGCGAACGGCAGCGGTCGCGTCACCTCGATGGCGGCGAGCCCGACGCGGGCGGTGAGCAGGCCGTTGAGCACCCCCTCCCCCAGGCGCACCGAGACCTTGGCGGCGATGCCGTGGCCGAGCACCTGCTGGATCACGCTGTCGCCGGCTGCCATGCCGCCGGTCAGCGCCAGATGGGCGATGACCTCGCGCATGAGCCGGATCACCCCCAGCGTGCCGGGCCGGCCGCCATAGAGATAGGCCAGCCGGCGCACGACCATGAGCGCGGTCACCAGCACGAACAGCATATCGACGGCGGCGCGCGGGCTGACCGCGGTGACCAGCGAGACCCGCTTGGCCGCGTCGCTGACGATACGGCGAGCGTCGAGGTCGAGCGGCTCCATCAGCTCGCGTTCGGCCAGCCGCACCAGATCGGCGCCGTCGATGATGTCCTCCAGATGGCCTTCGAGCCGCGCCCGGGCGCGCGCCAGCCGCGGCATGGGGCGGGCAAGCGCCAGCGCATCGCGCACCACGGCACGGCCGGCGGTGCGGTCGTCGCTGGCGAGCACCGCGCTGCCGCGCTGGCGCAGCTTCTCGATGCTGCCGAGGCGCCACAGCCCCCAGGCTTCGCGCAGCACGATCGCCGCCAATGCGACCCCGGCGACGGCGGCAAGGGTCGCCCCGAGCCAGCCGAGCGCTTCGTTGCGGTCGAACAGGTCCTCCACCAGACGGGTGACGCCGAGGCCAAGTCCAAGCGCGGTAAGCCCGCCCAGCGCGGACCAGAACAACGTACCCCAGCCAAACCGGCGCCGCGGCAGCGGAGCCGGTTCGGCGACGACCGGAAGCGAGGGCTCGGGCTCGACCATGACCCGCACGGTGCCGCGCGCGGCGCGCCCGGCCTCCGCCGTCACGACCACATCGGGATCGTCGAGCCGGAACGCGGCCGGGCGGCGGTGACGCTCGTTCATGGCATGCGGTCTCCGATCAGGAACTGCAGCGCGCGGTCAAGGCGAATATGGGGCAGCACCAGGCTGCCGTCGACATGCTCGAGCTGCGGCGGGCGCAGCCGCAGGAAGCGGAAATCGGCGTCCTGGGGCGCCGCGGTGGTGAGGCCGCGGAAGGTCGGCAGGGGGCCGAACACCTGGTTGGGATCGGCCGGCAGGTCGCCCGGAAACATCGCGGCCTGCGTCTCGCCGTCGAAAACCTCGCCGCCCGCCGTCTCGCCTTTGGCCGGCACGCCGATGATGCAGGGCAGTTCGTCGCGTCCGCGCCGCACCTTGGCTTCGTGGGTCGCCCGCACCGCCGAGAGCGCAACCACGTCGACCGGCGCGCCGGCGGCGCTCGCCCGAACGGCGGCGCGCTCGATCATCCGCGCCAGGATCGCCTCCAGCCGCTCGTGGCTCGCATGGTGCAGATGGTCGGCCTTGGTGGCCGCGAACAGGATGCGATCGACGCGCGGCCGAAACAGCGCGCTCGCCCAGGTCTGGCGCCCCATCCGGAAGCATTCGAGCACGGCGGCGAGCGCGCCTTCGAGGTCGCGCACGGCATCCGGACCGGCATTGAGGGCGGCCAGCGCATCCACCAGGATGATCTGGCGGTCGAGGCGCGCGAAATGGTCCTGGAAGAACGGGCGCACCACCACGTCCTTGTAGGCTTCGAACCGCCGCCGCATCATGGCGGCAAGCGAGCCGGCGGGCGGCGTGCCTGCCTGGGGCCACTTCGGCGACCCCTGCGCGGGCCATTGCAGCGGCGAGAACGTGAGCGCGGGCGAGCCGGCGAGATCGCCGGGCATGAGAAAGCGTCCGGGCGGCAGCAGGCTCATGGCATAGCGCTCGTCGCGGCAGGCCTTGAGATACTGGGTGAACAGCGCCGCCGCCCGCAGCGCCGCCTGCTCGTCCTGCGGCGCCAGCGGATCGAGCGTCGCCACATAGTCGCGCCAAGTCGCGGCGATCTGCGCGCGTGGCGCGCGAGCGGCCAGATCGAGGCTTTCGGCCGACCATTGTTGGTAGCTCTTGGCGAGGAGCGGCAGGTCGAGCAGCCATTCGCCCGGATAGTCGACGATATCGATGGTGAGGGTGCGGGCGGCGCCGCGCTGCGACTGATAGTCGATGACCAGGCGCAGCTCGCTGATGCGGTCGGTCGATTCCGGCCAGCGCCGCTCGTCCACCAGGGCGCGCACATGGCCCTCGTAGTCGAAACGCGGCACCGCATCGTCGGGCTGCGGGGCGAGCCGCGCGCGCGCGATGCGGCCGGTCGCCAGCGGCTCGAACACCGGGAAACGACCGCCCTGCATCAGGCCATGCACCAGCGCGGTGATGAAGACCGTCTTGCCGGAACGCGACAGGCCGGTGACCCCAAGCCGGATCGTCGGCTCGAACAGGTGCTGGCCAAACTCCACCACCGCGCGGGCCGCGAGCCGGGCCTCGGCGAGAATGTCAGCGAGCGCATGCGCCATGAAGAATTGGGGCCTGAAAGCCGTGCTGGCGGGAAGCCTTGGGGCAGAATGCGAAGCTAAAATCTGCATTCGGGGCCGCGACCGCAAGGAGCCGAGTCCCTTTTCGGCACGCGGCGTCTCAACCCCGCTCATTCCCGCGGACGAGCGTGTAAAGGAATTGCCACATCCGCTCATTTCCGGGGCCAAATTGCATGGACTCTCAGTGGGGCAAAGGCTAGGTCCGCGTCGGCGGGGACGAGCAGTTGGAGACACGCTCTTGTGCGGGAATGAGCGAGTGCGCCCCGTGTGCCCGGTATTTTTGCTCGTGTGAATCTTTAGCGGATGTTATCAAGTTCTGTGTTTCTCTTAAGCCCTACGAGCCCCGGGTCTTCAAAGCCGATTTGAGAGCGAACCAATGAGACCGAATCGATGTGATTGCTGCGGCACGAAATTCGGCCTCGTTTCGCACCGCTCAGGGCGGCGGCGTTTCTGCTCCAAGGCCTGCAAGCGGATCCACCAAGCCGACCTGTTCGTGCGCTGGAGAGCCCGGCTCGCCGCCAACCTCGGCCACGGCTTCGAATGGGCTATTGCGATGGTGCAGCATCGTGGTTGGTCGAGACCGGCGAGGAATGCCGGCTCATGACGTTTTCGGACCCGACCTCTCATCCGCAGAATTGGGCTCGATCCGTTCAGGCCGACGCGATCTCGCTCCGGTCGTAGTTGGCGCCGGCTGCCGGCTCAGCCGCGGCCTCGATGCCGAGAATGCCCTCCGCAATCAGCTCGGCAATCAGCTTGGGCTCGCATCCAAGCTCGCGGGCGACCTCGGCGCTGTGCTCGCCCACCCGGGGAATATCGCGGCGCTTTTTCAGGCGCTCGCCATCCATCTCGATCGGCAGGGCGGGAAGCGGCGTGCTGCCGCCCTGCGGCAGCGCCACCTCGATCATGGCGCCGGGGCATGCCAGATGCGGGTCATCGAGGAGCTCGTCGGGCCGCCGGATCGGCGCAAAGCCGATCCTGGAGGCCTCGCAGATGCGGCTGATCTCCGCCCGCGTCAGGGTCTTGAACAGCTCGCGCAGGCGCGGCAGCAGCCGATCGCGGGCGGCGACCCGCAACGGATTGGTCGCGAGCGCCGCATCCGCCAGCAGCGCCGGCTCCCCGAACGCCTCGCAGAAGGCGCGCCATTGCGTGTCAGTGACCACGGCGATGAAGATCTGGCTGCCATCGCCGGTATCGAACACGTCATAGATGCCCCAGGCGGAGGTGCGCGCCGGCATCGGGCTCGCCGGCGTGCCGGTGACGGCGAATTGCGCCATGTGGGGCGAGACCAGGAAGGCGTTGTTCTCGAACAGCGCGCTCTTGACCAGCTGGCCGCGGCCGGTTCGCACCCGCTCCTGCAGCGCCGCCAGGATGGCGATCACGGCGAACATTCCGCCCATGATGTCGTTGACCGGGGCACCGGCGCGCAGCGGGCGGCCGGGCGGCCCGGTCATGTAGGCAAGCCCGCCCATCATCTGCACCACCTCATCGAGCGCGGAGCGGTTTTCATAAGGCCCGGACAGAAAGCCTTTGAGCGAGCAGTAGATGAGGCCGGGATTCTCCGGCTGCAGAGCCGCGTAGCCGAGCCCCAGCGCATCGAGCCCTCCAGGCCGGAAGTTCTCCGTGAGCACGTCCGCGCGCGCGATCAGTCGGCGGGCGAAATCGAGCCCCTTGGGCGATTTGACGTCGAGCGCGAGGCTGCGCTTGTTGCGATTGAAGGCCTGGAAGAAGCCCGCTCCGGTGCCGGGCAGCCGGCGCGTATTGTCGCCCTCCCTGACCGGCTCGACCTTGATCACATCGGCGCCGAGGTCGCCCAGCACCAGCCCGCAGCTCGGCCCCATGACCATATGGGAGAACTCGACCACCCGAATGCCTGCGAGCGGCAAGGTCATGCCGCCCTCCGCCCCGAGGCCGGCGCAAAGCCTTTGGGCAAGCCGGCCTGCGGCACATAGCCGTGCAGCGTCTCGCCCGGCAGCGCCTGCGCCAGCACCACGCGCGCCGCCAGCAGGCGGTCGAGGTCGATGCCGGTGGACAGCCCCATGGATTCGAGCAGGAAGACCAGATCCTCGGTCACGATATTGCCGGTGGCCCCGGGCGCGTAGGGGCAGCCGCCGATGCCGCCCTGGGAGGAATCGAAGGTGGTCACGCCGGCATCGAGCGCCGCCACCACATTGGCGAGCCCCTGCCCGCGCGTATTGTGCAGATGCGCGCCGCCGCTCTTGGCGCCGACCGCTTGGCGCAGGCGCGTGAACAACCGCTTGACCTGCGCCGGATTGGCATAGCCGACGGTGTCGGCCAAGTTGATGGTGTCGACGCCGCATTCCGCCATGGTCACGGCCATGCGCACCGTATCGTCCTCGGGGATGGGTCCCGCGATGGTGCAGCCGAACGCCGTCGAGAGCCCGGCATCCACCTGGACCGATGGATAGGCTTGGTCCCGCAGCGCCACGATGGCGCGCACGTCCGCAATGATCTCGGCATGGGTCTTGCGGATGTTGCTGAGCGAATGCGGCTCGCTGACCGACACCGGAATGGTGATGACATGGGCACCGGCCGCGAACGCGCGCTGCGCATACTTGAAATTCGGCACCAGCACGACCACCCGCAGGTTAGGAATCGTCAGCGCCTGCGCCACCACCTTCGCGCAATCCGCCATCTGCGGCAATGCCCGCGGCGACACGAACGAGCCGACCTCGATCTCGCGCAACCCGGCCTGCGCCAGCGCCGCGATCCAGCGCAGCTTGTCGGCCGTCGGCATGATGCGCTTGATGCTTTGCAGACCGTCGCGCGGGCCGACCTCGCTCACCAATATGTCCATGCGGGCTCCATTTTCGCCGATGAAGCATAGCATCATTCGACGAAGCACCCGTAGGGCGCAATCGCTTTATTGCGCCAATCGGTCATGCCGCTTGGAGGCCGGCGAGAAAACGAGCGCGGAGCGGCGCAATAAAGCGATTGCGCCCTACGAATCTTCCGGATGTGTAGGTTTCTGCAAGGTGCTAATAAGCACGACATGTCCCCACCGAAATCCAGCCCCTACGGCTCCTGGCCGTCGCCGATCACTTCCGATCTCATCGTCGCCCAGTCGATTGCGCTCTCCGAGGTGCGGCTCGACGGCGACTCCATCTATTGGTTGGAGGCAAGGCCGCAGGAGCAAGGCCGGCTCGTGGTGGTGCGGGCTGATTGGCACGGCGGCGGCGCCACCGACATTACGCCCAGGCCCTATAGCGCGCGCACGCGCGTGCACGAATATGGCGGCGGTGCATGGACGGTGTCGCGGGGCATCGTCTACTTCTCCAATTTCAGCGATGGGCGCCTGTACCGCTGCGGCGAAGCCGCGCCGCGGCCGGAAGCGCTGACGCCCGCCCCGCCGGCGCCCGATCGCCAATGGCGCTTTGCGGACGGGGTGATCGATCACGCCCGCCAACGCTGGATCGGCGTGCGCGAAGACCACACGGCCGAAGGCGAAGCGGTCAACACCATCGTGGCGATCGATCTCGACCAGGGGCACCCGCAGCCCGGCCATGTTCTCGTCGGCGGACACGACTTCTTCGCCGCCCCACGGCTTTCGCCGGACGGCAATCGGCTGCTCTGGCTGGCGTGGGACCATCCCAACATGCCGTGGAACGGCACCGTGCTCTATCTTGCCGAACTCGACGCCGCCGGTCGGATTTTGGAGCCGCAGACGATCGCCGGCGGCCCAGCGGAGTCGATCTTCCAACCGGAATGGTCGCCTGACGGCCGCACGATCTACTTCGTCTCCGATCGCAGCAACTGGTGGAACCTGTATGGCTTCGATCCCGGCACGCGGGTCACGCAAGCCTTGGCCCCGATGGCGGCGGAATTCGGCGGGCCGCAATGGAATCTGGGGATGTCGGCCTATGCTTGCCTCGGCAGCGACCGCATCGTCTGCGCCGCTACGTCCGCGGGCCTCGGCCGGCTTGCGGTGCTGGAGCTTGCCGGCAAGACGTTGCAGCCGATCGAGACGCCGTTCACGGAGTTCGGCTCGGTCAGGGCCGACGGCGAGCGCGTCGCGTTTCGCGCCGGCGCACCCGACCGTCCAACCAGCATCGTGGCGCTGGAATCAATCTCGCGGCCGCATCGCATCCGCAAGCAGGCCGCCGAGATTCTCGAGCAGAGTGAGCCGCGCATCGCCGATTGGCTGACGCGGGTGCAGCCGGTGGAATTTCCCACCACGGGCGGCAACACGGCCTTCGGGCTGTTTTATCCGCCGCACAATCCGCACTTCGTCGGACGTGCCGGCGAGAAGCCGCCGCTCCTGGTCAAGTGCCACGGCGGTCCGACCAGCTCGGCGTCGAGCGCGCTCAATCTCGCCACGCAGTTCTGGACCAGTCGCGGCGTCGCGGTGCTCGATGTCAACTACGGCGGCAGCACCGGCTTCGGCCGCGCCTATCGCGAGCGCCTGTACGGCAACTGGGGCATCGTCGACGTCGATGACTGCGTCAATGGCGCAAGATTCCTCGCGGCCCGCGGCGCCGTGGACGAGGGCCGCATCGTGATCAGCGGAGGCAGCGCCGGCGGCTACACGACGCTGGCGGCCCTGGTGTTCCGGGATTTCTTTCAAGGCGGCGCCAGCTACTACGGCGTCAGCGATATCGCCGCGCTCGCGCGCGACACCCACAAATTCGAGTCCCGCTACCTCGACTGGCTCATCGGGCCGTATCCGCAAGCCGAGCAGCTCTACCGCGAGCGCTCGCCGCTCTACCATGCGGATCGGCTGTCGAAGCCGGTGATTTTCTTCCAGGGTGACGAGGACAAAGTGGTGCCGCCAAGCCAGTCCGAGACCATGGTCGAGGTGCTGCGCCGCAAGGGCAATGCTGTCGGCTATCTGTTGTTCGTGGGCGAGCAGCACGGCTTCCGCAAGGCCGCCAACATCCAGCGTTGCCTCGACGCGGAGCTCGCCTTTTATGCCATCGAGGTTTTCAAGGTCGGACTGACGTTCTAGCTAATCGATCGCATCGACGATCTTGTTCTCCTTGGGATCCACGATGACGACCTTGCCGCCCTCGACGAAGAACAAGTGCGATTTGATCTGGGGAACCTTCTCGGCCACCGCCGGGGGCATGGGACTCAATTTGATCGTGGCCGGCACCGTGGCACCGACAGTGGTCTCGACATCCGGCGGAGCCGGTGAGACGTTGAGATCCTTGACCAGCTCCTTGATGGTGTGGCGCTGCTCGAGGCTGAGGTTGATCTTGGGTTGAACGGGTACCGCGGGAGTCTGCGCGGGTGCAGCGGGGGTCTGGCCGCGAACTGGCGCATTCAGGCCGCACAATGCCACTGAAAACGCCACTGCAAACGCCGACGCCGCGGCAACTGAGATCATTGAATTGGTTTTCATCGAGGCCTCCATTTTCAGGTTCGACCGGCTGGGCTGTACGGGAAGGGGCGGTTACAGGAACTTGTCCCGGAAGTGGCCGGGGACGCTACGACCGCCCATTGAACGCCGCGGAGAGCAGCCCAGCCACACCACGATGTTTACGAGGACCGTTTCAGGGCTTGCTTCTCCGCCGATATGCGGGCCCGGCGATATGATTCAACTCGCCATCGGCGGTTCTAGTTCCCTCGCTCATGTCCGCTGTGACCTCGATCCGGGCAGAAGCCGCGCGGTGGAGAGCTCGTAATCGACCGGCCGCCGTTCCGCGCTCGTCGCACCCCAGATGGACATCCGGTCGAGCGGGGGTTACTGAATTGGCCACGCTTGCGAGCGACCGAGGTACCAAGATGAACAAGCCCCTGACGGAACACCCCAAGCTCCTGCTCGACCCCTACGGCAGCTGGGCGGCACAGGAAGGCGTCCCGGTGGTGGAGGATTTCGGCGTCGACCTGATCAAGGTGGCGACCGCGCCGTGGCCGCGCTTCGGGGTGGAGGGCGCCATCGTCAACCTCAAGGGCCGCGGCGACTTCGTCTCGATCTTCGTGCTCGATCTCGCGCCCGGCGCCACGACCGCGCCGCAGCGGCATCTTTACGAGGAGGTCGTCTACGTGCTGTCGGGCTTCGGCAGCACCACCGTCGAGTTCAGCGACGGCCGCACCCATGCCTTCGAATGGGGCCCCAAGAGCCTGTTTGCGCTGCCGCTCAACGCCCGCTACCAGCACTTCAACACCAGCGGCAAGGAGCGCGCCCGGCTCGCCTCGACCAACAACCTGGCCATGATGCTGAACCTGTTCCACAACGAGGCCTTCGTCTTCGACAACGATTACGAATTTCCCGAGCGCCAGGGCGCGCAAAAATCGTTCAGCGGCGAAGGCGAGTTCATCCCGGTGCGGCCCGGCCGCAACATGTGGGAGACCAATTTCGTCCCGGACCTGGCGGCGTTCGAGCTCAAGGCCTGGGAGGCGCGCGGAGCCGGCGGATCGAACATGATGTTCGTGCTCGCCGACGGCACCATGCACGCCCATGTGTCGCAGATGCCGGTCGGCACCTACAAGAAGGGCCACCGTCACGGCTCGGACTTCCATGTCTATGCCGTCACCGGCCACGGCTATTCCTTGCTGTGGTACGATATCGCCAAAGATCTGGTGCGGATCGACTGGCGGCACGGGGTCGTGTTCGCGCCGCCCGACCAGATGTTCCATCAGCATTTCAACACGTCGGGCGATCCGGCGCGCTACCTTGCGGTCGCCTTCGGCGGGCTGCGCTACCCTTTCACGCAATCCAAGCGGCACGTATTCAACGGCATGGACGTCAACGTGCAGGACGGCGGCTGCCAGGTCGAATACCAGGATCAGGACCCGCGCATACACCGCATCTATCTCGAGGAGCTGGCCAAGCACGGCGTGACATCCGGCATGGGCGAGCTTCATCGACGAGTTCGTCTACGCCAAATCCCCCGCGATCTAGCAATTGCGTGGTCAAGCCTTCGGACGGAAAACCGCATGCCACTTCTCCTGAAAATGCTCTGAAGGCTCCCGCGCGCGATGCACGACCTTGAATTCGATCACCTGCACATGGACCCCGGAGCCGAGCTCAACGAGGTCGCCTGGACGGCCGACAATGTCGAGCTGACCACCGTGGGCATCGACGTCGGATCGTCGACCTCGCACCTGATGTTCGCGCGCGTGCACCTGCAGCGGCTCACCACCGCGCTGTCGAGTCGCTTTGTCGTGGTCAATCGCAAGGTGCTGTGGCAGTCGCCGATCCTGCTGACGCCCTACCTGCCGGACTACACGATCGACGTGGACGAGCTCTCGGGCTTCATCGGCGGTTGCTATGCCTATGCGGGGATCGAGCCGGCCGACATCGACTCGGGCGCCGTGATCCTGACCGGCGAAGCCATCAAGCGCCACAACGCGCGCGCCATCGCCGACCTGTTTTCCGAGGAAGCCGGCAAGTTCGTCTGCGCCTCGGCGGGCCATCACATGGAATGCCAGCTGGCCGCGCACGGCTCGGGCGCCATCGCGCTGTCGCGCGGCCATGCCGCGGGGATCCTCAATGTCGACATCGGGGGCGGCACCACCAAATTCGCCCTGATCGAGAACGGCGCGCTCGTGGCCACCGCCGCCATCGCGGTCGGCGGCCGTCTCCTGGTCGAGGACGCCAAAGCAGGCCTCACCCGCATCGAGGAGCCGATGCGCGAGATCGCCCGTAGCCTCGGCATCGAGCTCACGCTCGGCCAACCGCTCGCCGCCGCCGACCGCGAGCGCATCGTCGCCCGCATGGTTCGGCTGATCATGCGCATGATCGACCGCCGGCCCGCGGACGAGCTGACGGGACGCCTGCTGGTGACGGAGCCCTGGCAGGCCGCACTCGCCAACCGCACCCTCGATGCCCTCACCTTCTCGGGCGGCGTCGCCGAATATCTCTACAAGCGCGAGAAGCGGCAATTCGGCGATCTCGGTTTCGACCTCGCGCATGAGCTTTCCCACATGCTGGCGCACCGGCGCGACCTGCCGCCGGTCTGGGACCCCGGCCAGGGCATCCGCGCGACCGTGATCGGGGCGGCGCAGTTCTCGGTCCAGGTCAGCGGCAATACGATCGCGATCACGCGGCCGGACGATCTGCCGTTGCAGAACCTGCCGGTGCTGGCGCTGAGCCTCGATCTCGGCGAGCGGATCGATGCCGGCGCGGTCGCGACGGCCTGCCGCGCCGCCCTCGAGCAGGCCGACATCACCGAAGGCGCCGCTGCGGTGGCGTTCGCCTTCCACTGGCGCGGCGATCCGATGCATGCGCGGCTCTACGCGCTCGCCGCCGGCATTTGCGCCGCCGTGCCGGGCACGATCGCGGCCGCCCTGCCGCTCATCCTGCTGGTCGACGGCGATATCGGCATGAGCCTCGGCCGCATCATCCGCTACGAGATCGCCGCCGATGCCAACGTGATCGCCATCGACGGCGTGCAGCTCAAGCAATTCGACTATGTCGACATCGGCCGCGTCATCGACGTCACCAACGTGGTGCCGGTCATCATCAAATCGTTGTTGTTCAAGTAAGGAGCCGCGGCACCCGGCTGCGCACCGATCGATCGGCCCGGTGGAATGAGGCCTCTCCCCCACTCTTCCCCGCGAACGAGCGTGTGAAGGAATCGCCACATCCGCTCATTCCCGCGGACGCGGGAGATTGAGCGCCGACGTCCTATGGCAAAGTCTGGATCCCCGTGGAGTCCCCAAGCCGCGCGGGCGGGCGCCCTCACACCGGATATCCGACGAAGAGCCTCCGCGTGATGAGAAACAGGAAAAGCACTGCGATCATCGTAAGCAACGACATGCCCAGGGCAATTGCCTGAATGTAGGCTTGCTGACCTGCGGCCACGAGGGCCGCAAAGATGATCGGATTGATCAGATAGACGGATATGATGCCCACGACGTGTGCCGTGAGATAGGCGGCAATCTCCGGCGTGCTGGTCAGCTTGTCTCCGTTCATGCGGTTCCCCTTCAACCGGGGTAATGTTGAGATGCACCCCGGACTTGGGATGGGTACCCGCTATTTAGGCGCCTTGAAAGTCCTGATCCGCCTGGTGGCGGGCGGCCGACATTTCCAGCCACTTGTCGCAACCCGCGATCCGGCGCTCTACAGCGGTTCTCCGGCAAAAAGTGGCGAAGACCCGAGAATGCGCATTCCACCAATGCGGCGAACCGGTACAATGCGGCACGCCTTTGCGACGCGCGCTCGGCATGATGGAGGAAACGATGGGTACCTATTGCGCGGGGGGCCGACACATCAACCCATGACGGACGAAGCACAGCTGCGCCACCTGGAGGAATTTGCCGAGGCCGCGTACGACAAGATGTACGATGCCGGCTCGGCGAGCGGCGCCACGGCGCTCTACAGCGACGCCAAGGAAGCGCTCGCCGACGCCATCGGCCTCGCGCGCCGGCTTGGCCGCGCCGAGGACGTGACGCGGCTCGAGAAACGGCTCGCCCACATCAGGGCTGTGTTCAGGTCGCAGTTCACATGAGTCGGCGCGAATACGCTACCCCGACGCGTGCAATCATCGCCGCCGCCCTCATTGCATTGACGGGGCACTGCCTCGATGCCCCCGCCGCGCACGCGGCCGAGGCATTCTACGAGGGCAAGACCATCACGATCCTGGTCGGGTCATCGCCCGGCGGCGGATACGACGGCGAGGCCCGCACGGTGGCGCGCCATCTGGGCCGGCACATTGCGGGCGCGCCGAATGTCATCGTTCAAAACATGCCGGGAGCCCGCGGCCTGGCCGCCGCCAACTACCTGTACAATCTGGCCAGGCGAGACGGCACCGTCATGGGCATATTGGAGCGGGAGCATCTGATCGATGCCTACCTGATCCCCGACGGCGTGCGCTACGACGAAAGGAACTTCAGCTGGATCGGGAGCATCGGCTCCGAGCAGGGCATCGCATTCGCCTGGCACACGGCGCCGCAGAAAACCGTGGAGGATGTCCGCAAGGCCGAGCTCATCGTCGGCGGCTACAGCAACTCGGCCGTTCTGCCGCTCGTGTACAACAACACCATGGGGACCAGGTTCCGGCTCATCAAGGGCTATACCGGATCGGAGGTCGTTCTGCTCGCGGTGGAGAAGGGCGAGGTGCAGGGCATCGGCAACTATTCGCTGAGCAACATGCTGGCCAAGCATTCCGATTGGATCAAGGATCGCAAGATCAACATCCTGTTCCAGACCGGGGAGAAGCGGGACGCGGCCCTGTCCGACGTGCCGCGGGCGTCGGATTTCGCCTTGAACGAGGAAAAGCGCCAGATCCTGCACCTTTGGCTTGCTCCCAACGCGGTGGCGCGCCCGCTGGCCCTGCCGCCTGCGGTTCCGCCGGACCGGTTGGCCGCCATCCGCCAAGCGTTCGCAGAGCTGTTCCAGGATCCGCGGTTTCTGTCCGATGCCAGGAACGCCGGCATGTCGATCGATCCGCAGGACGGCGGATATATCGAGAAGCTGGTGCGCGAGCTGCGCGCCCTGCCGCCGAGCACGATCGAGGCGGCCAAGGCCGCGGCCGGCGATTAGCGAATGGCCTGCGGCACGAGCACAGGAGCGGACGCGCGCCTATTTCGCGGCCTCCGCAGGCGGCTTGGGCGCGGCAGCGACCACAGCCTCCATCTCGGCACGGATGGTCGGCACGGCCTCAACGCCCTTGAGCAGGCCCTCCTGCTCCAATTCCGCAAAATCGTCGAGGATCGCCTGCGCGAACAGCTTCGGATAGTCCGCTTTCGATTCGACCGGCTTTGCCTTCCAGGCCTCGTAGACGGCAAGCGCCTTCTCGGTTTCGCCTTGCAGCAGCAACGCGTGGGCGAGATTGGTGTTGAGGATTGCCTTGCGGGCCTCGCTCACCGGCAGCTGCAGGCCTTTCTCCGCGGTCGCCTGCGCGTCGGCAAACCGCTTGGCGAACAGTTGCCGCCAGCTCAGCAACAGATACGCGTCCGCCAAATTCGACTCGGTCGGGATATCAAACGATGATCGAACCTCCTTTTCGAGCGCATCGACCAGGCCCTGGGCGACGTCGACGGCGCGCTCGGGCAGGCCGACGCTCACCCAATAATCGGCAACCGAACTATAGGCCCTGCCGGTCTGAGACCACGCCTGGAGCAATCGGTCGCGCGACTCCTCAAGCCTGTCCTCGGTACCGGATCGCGCCTCGGCAAGAGCATCCTGGCCTCGGTCGAGCGACACCAGCGCGGAAACCACCAGCTTGCGCACGTCGAAGCGAAGATCGTCTTCATCGGCAAGCTCCGGCTGGGCATCGAGCGTTTGCACCGCGTCCTGCGCCGTCGTCAACGCCTTGGCGTAGTCCTTTCGCCTTGAATAGAACCGCGCCAGCTCCGTCTTTGCATTCACCAGACGACGCGCGGCATCCCGCTTCATGCGGCCGTGATCGTCCGGAGAATCCACATAGGTCGCCTTGCGCGCGAGATCGAGCCACTGCAGGGCGGTCGCCACATCCCGCTGATAGTCAGCCTCGGCATTGTCCCATTCGTCGAGCTTTTCATGGTCCTTCTCGGCCCGTCGAAGGAAAGTATCCAGAAATTCGAAGTCCTTCTCGCGGCCGAATGTCTCCGTCATGTAATTCAGGATATTGATGAGCCCCATGCTGTAGTTGAGGTCGTCGCGGTCGCGTTCGGCTTCGCTCCGCGTATCGGTTGCGGGCGGCAAACTCTTCGCCGCGCCGGGCCCTGCCTTCAAGGCCTCCCCGAGGCTCGGATTCTGATGGAGCAGAGCGGTCAGATGCTCGTTGGCGATCATCAGCTCTATCTTGAGGTCGAACACGGTGAGAGCGTAGGACATCATTGCCGGATTGCGTTCCAAGACCTCCTTGAGGCCGGCCGCTTTCTCGGTCGGAGCCATGGCCTTGCGGGCTTCGATCTCGCGCCCGGAGCCGGCGACATCGCCCAATTCCGCAAGCAGCACCGCGGCGAACTCGTGCGCCTTGGCGGTTGCGTCTTCCCATCCTTCGGGCGGCTCGCCCCGCATCGCTTTGATCCGGTCGATCAAGCCGAGCACCTGGCGCGTGCTGTCGTAGGAGTCTTTGATGCTGTCGTCGGTTCGCCCATGCGCGAGGAACTTGAACTCGTCCTGGCGGACGGCCTGGCGATAATCGAACAGCTTGGCCTCGATCTGATTGCGTTGGTAGGATTGGTATTGATACCAAGACACGACGCCGGCAACCGCGAGCCCGGCCGTCAGGATCGCGACGGCGGCGACCCGCCGAAGGCGCCGCAAGCGCCGCGCCGCGGCAGATTCCCGCACAAGATCGCGAACCGAATCGCTCAGCGCCAGCAGGTCGGCATGACGCAGAACCTCCTCCGCCTCGGCGAGCAGCCGCCCGTCCGGCAGCAGCAGGTCGGGCGGACGTTTTTCGGCCTCCCAGCGCGCCGCCACCTGCTCGATCCGGCTGCGGACGCGCAGGTGATCGCGGTTGACGTCGATCCAGGCCGCGAGCCGGGCCCAATGGGAAAACAATGCCTCGTGGGCCACGGCAACGCTGCCGTTGCCGGCCGCATCCTGGTCGCGCACCAAAAGCCGCGCTGCCGCGAACCGCTCGATGAATTCGGCGGCGCCGGGATGGCGGGAGACGTCGCTGATGGCGGCCCGGCGCCGGACCGGCCGCTCCTCGTTGCGAACCTCGACCAGGTTGACCAGCGCCGCGAACACGCGCTCGAACGCCGCCGCGGCCGTCGGCGACAAGCCGGAGAAGCAGGTCTCGGCCGACTGCGCCAGCGCGCCCTCGACCTGGTCCATTTCCCGATAGGCCTTGAAGGTCAACAGACCATCGGCGTCGCGCTTGTCGTACAGCCGGTCGAGCGCGAATTCGAGCAGCGGCAGGGCCGCGGGATCGCTTTGCGTCGCCGCCAGGAGGACGTCGTCGAGGCGCGCGCCGGTGTCGCGGTCCTGCTCGAAGTCGAGCCCGGCCTCGCGCGCCGGGTCGCGGATGATCTGCGCCAGCTCCGCCGTGGTGGGGGGCTCGAGCTGATAGAGGGTACCCTCGCGCATCAGCGCCGCGACGACCGGTAGCTCGCTCGTTCGCGCGAGGAAATCGCTGCGGACGGTAGCCATCGTGAAGACGCGCCCGGATCTCGCCAGAGCGTCGAGCGCAACCAGGAACGCGTTGCGTTCGGCCTCGGCGGCCTTGTCGCCGGTGGTGAAGCTTTCCTCGAATTGATCGACCAGCAACGCGAGCGCCCCATCGCGCTGACGCAATGCTTCTCGACTCTGCCGTGCGTGTTCCGCGTCGGCGGCGCGGCCGGCGGCGGCGAACTGCGCCTCCCATCGGCGCAGCTCGGCCTCCTCGTCGGCGTACAGTCGCGCCGCCGCCTGCGAGAGGCCGCCCTTGAGCAGCACCTCGGCAGCCGCCGGATTGCCGCGCAGCAGCTCGGCCAGCATGGGCTTGGTGGTGCCGTCGCTGAGCAGCTCGGGCAGCGCCTCAGGCGCCGTGAGCGCCTCGGCGAGCGCGGCGAACAGGCCGCCGCTGCCGGGCCTCATCACGGCGCGGCGCCAGAGGCCGATATGCTCGACGACACCCGGGACGGTCAGGAGCGGCAGCACGCCGGACCGGATCAGCGACGATTTGCCGATCCCGCTCATGGCCGACACCAGGACGAACAGCGGCGGCGGCCTACCGGCGCTGTCAACGGCCCATGACTGACGGGCGGCGTGTTGGCCGCGCAGGAGCGCGATCACGTCCTGGATCGCCCGGGTGCGTCCGCGGAACACCGGCGCATGCTCGAACTCGAAGGGGTGCAAGCCGCGAAACGGCGATCCGGCGCTCCATGTCACCGGGCGCCGGACGGGAGCCGCCGCGCCGGCCGGGCCGTGCGCGCGGACGAGCTTGCGCAAATGCTCGCCGAGACGCTCCTCGAACTGGCCGAGATCCGAATAGGACGTGACCGCCCCGGTGCGGATCTGTCCGTCGCGGGTCCATTTCTCCAGGAACGCCTCCAGCGCGTCGAACTGCGCGAGTTGGCGCTCCCGCACCTCCTTGGGACGCGGCTTGACGATGGGGTCGCTCCGGTTGCGGTAGACCAGGAGGTCGGGGACCCCGCGTGCGTTTGCGGAATCTGCGGCATCCTCGAACTCGAACTCGGTGCCGGACTGGTAGGGGGTCCCGTCGGGGCGCCGGTGCTGAGGCCCGAGCGGCGTGCCGAGGCGCGACCACAGGATGCAGACCACGATGTCGAAGGTCGATGTCTTGGGTATCTGTCCCTGAAAGTCCACGGTGAGCCGCATCGGCTCGTATTCCCAGAAATAGGGCTCGATCGCGGGATTCCCGCCGAATTCCGCCTGCAGCTGCGCAATCACGCGCCGCGCCACCTGCCGCTCGAGCTCGACGTCGCCTGGAGAGGAAATGAAAATGCGAATCGGATTCATGGATTCAATCATGCGCCCGGTAGATTAAACACCGCTTTCCCCGATGCCGCCGGCTTTGGTCATCCGCCCGGCAGGATGGTACCGCGCGCCCGCAGGACGCAACACGAAAATCGGCAGTCCAACGCCATGAATTATTGGTCGGGACGTGGCGGCAAGCGCACCGGCTTGCATTGGATTCAGCGGCTTGACCAACCGCACGAATCAGATTACTCGTGAAACTGAAACTGACGCATTGCGCCCGGGCGGGAGACCGCGCCGGGCTTTTTCGCGCTTGCGGCTCGACCCTCGTCGCAACCCCAGGGCAATCGCATTTGAATTTTGTTGTTTGGCACGGCGGTGCCTCTTCCCTCCCCCTGAAAGGGGGAGGGTGGCGCCCAACGGGTCCGGCCTTTGGCCGGCCCGTCGGCCTCTACGAAACACAATCGAATGTTTTGATCAGGCTGTGCGCTTGGCTTTTTCGACCTCGATGTGGCCAGCGATAGCATCGAGCACGGCTACTTGAGCCTGCTCGATAGATGCGATGGCGTAGTCGATGGCGAAAGAGGCGTCTTCGTCCAGCAGCTGGGAATAATTCGCAGCGCGTTTAATGCTCAAATCGTGCTTCCGCTGGGCTACTTTCGACTTTAGATCGTCCATGTCAGCGGCGATTTTCGCTTTCATTCCATTCCACTTGACTGACGCCGTATCGCTAGCGGACTTTATGTTCTGGTTGACCTTCTGGACCGCTTCCTCAGCAGCAGCTTGCGCCTGCGCAACGCGAGCAACGACTTTATCGTGCGCTTCCTCCTGTGCCGCCGTCGCGGCATCCTCGGCATTCTTAACGCGAACCGACAAGTTAGCGAGCTGTTCGGAGAGTGGCTTCATAGTACGCCTCCATGTACGCCTCCACGTGCCAGCCCAAGCTTCTAATAGCTGTGAGACTAGCGGGGCAAATTGATCTAGATCAACGCTCGCTGGTCTTCTTAATCGTCACGAGGCGTCGCCCCAATGTCGCAGTTGGGTCAAACTCGGTAATGCTCTAATCGAGCATGCAATTTCCGCTTAACCCCCGAAACCGACATGGTCACACGGGACAGGGCTGCCTCCACGCATTGAGCGGTGTCCGGAAGTGCCCCGAGCCCGAGGCGCTGTGTGGAAAATCGCGCCGGGTTATTTCGTGCTCGCGGCTTAACACTCGTCGCGAGACACCCGGAAGACTGCCTTCGGCAAGGGAAAAGCACATCTTTATTCTCCTCCGCTTGCATTTTCTTCTTGTTGTTAGCAAGGGAGCAAGGGACGAAAGGAGATGGATCTTCTCTTGCGGCGGCCACGTGAGCGCTGGCTGCAATAGGACCGGGTTGCGAGTCATTCCGATGTGATGTTGGCCTCGCTGATCAGGCGGCCGTAATCCTCGTACAGCTTGCGAAGATGGGCGACCGCCGGCGCTCCGCACATACCGGCGGCATTCATGCCTTGGATCGCCAGTCGAGACCGCGTCTCGGGCAGCGTGACCGCCTTCGCGAACCAGTCGGCGATTTGCGAGAGCATCGGCGGCGAAGTCCGCGCCGGCGCCATGAGGGCGTACCAGACCTCCATGTCGAAGTCCCCAAAGCCGGCCTCGCTGACGGTCGGCACGTCCGGCAGCCGCTCGATGCGCTCGCGCGAGCCGGCGACGAGGGCTCGCAGTTTCCCGGCCTGCAACAGGCCCGCGGCGGCAGGATAGTCGACAAATGCGGTATCGACCTGCCTGCCCAGAACCGCGTTGACGATGGGCGGCGTGCCGCTGAACGGGACCAACGTCATCTGCAGGTTCGCGGGATGCCGGATGGTCTCGAAATCAATATGGGATTTGGCCCCGGGGGTGGCGCCAAACGTCAAGGCGCCGGGCTTGGCGCGGGCGGCGCTGAGAAAATCATCAAGCGAGCGGTACGGCGATGCGCTGCTGACGATCATGATCGTCGGCGTCGTGGCGATGCTGCAAACCGGCACCAGGCTCGCCAGCGGATCGTAGTCGAGCTTGCGCATGTGGGGGAAGATGGCGAGGGCGTTGTTGGTGAGCAGAAGCGTGTTGCCGTCGGGATTGGCGCGGGCGACGTCTTCGGTTCCGATCATCGTGGCGGCGCCCGGGCGGTTCATGACCACCATCGTCGGGCCATGCAGGTTGCCGATCGCGTCCGCCACGATGCGCGCAAGCACATCGGCGCCGCCACCGGGAGGATAGGGAACGACGATCTTGATTGCGCCCGACGACTCCGACCAGGCGCTGCGCTCGAACAGGCTCACGGAAAGGCCCGCCGAAAGAACAGCGACTGCCACGGCACCCGCTGCCAGATCCAGAAGTCGACGGCGTGGAAGGTCCATGGTGGGTGCTCCCTGCTGCCGCCGAAGCTATTCAAATTCCCGGGCCGCCGAAAGGGACTACGATTTTCGGTTTCGGCGCAAGGCGGCATTTCGCGGCAGGGCAGTTCTGCTTCTGCCTGCCCCAAAGCGCATCTGCGTCCTTCTATCCGGCGAGAACGTAGACGGCGAGAATGACGAAGCCGCTCACTGCCAGCGTGGCATGGATGCCGATCAGCATCCCGGCGGGCCGCCGTTTGAAGAGTCGCATGGCAACCAACCCGACACCGAGCAACGCTGCCAGCGCGATCAATGCGGCAGCGATGATGCCGAATGAGGCGGTGCCTTGAGCAACCCCCCGCGGCGGTCCGGGCAGCGTCATGGCGAGGCAAACCAGGCCGGCGATGGCGATTAGCCCGTGCAGTGCCGCGAGTTTCCAGCCCGGCGCCGCGGTGCCATCCGTCCGCAAATGCTGGACCGCGAGCACGGAGCCCAGCAATACGGCAGCGCCGAGGATTACGAAAGCGGCGATCAGCATGGCAAGGTACTGCGGGGCCGATCGATGTTACGGGCCGGCATCAATCTTGATCGAGCGCGGCTCGGGCGCCCGGCCCGGCCGCCGGGTCGATCAGTCAGCGACCGCCGGACCAATTGAAGCGCCAGACCAGCTCGGTCGAGATCGTCTGGATGTTCTTCTGCGAATTGAGCGCGACGAGGCTGGCCGTCGCCAGGGGACCGGTCAACGGAACGCTCACGCCATCGGGGCTGGCATAGCGCGCATAGCGATACTCAGTCTTCAGGAACAGGCCGGGCAAAGGCAACCAATCGACCGCATATTCGAAGCCGCTGCCGAGGAACCAGCCGTTGTAAGTCTGGGCCGCCAAGCCTATGCCCGACGGGCCCCCACCCGGAAGCGCGATGCTGTAGTTCACCGCGCCGAAGTGCGCCCAGGTCCAGCCGCCGTCAACGTAGGAAAGCATGCGTGGCATGGCCAGCAGACCGACGCGACCGCCGGCCGCCCAGGCGGAGGTTTCGCGCTCGTCTCCGGTCGCCCCCGGAAAGGTCGAGGTGCCCTTGAGGCTGCCGGCCTCGTAGTCGCCGAATGCGCCGATCACGGCGCCCACGTTGAGGATCGGTGCCGTGAACTGGTAGTCGCAGCCCGCCTGGCCCTGACCGAACCAGCCCTCGCCGCCATTGGTTTGCGATGCGGTGATGGGTACGCCGCTCGCGGTGACATAGCTGCTCTGGGTCCACATGCCGTAACCGCCGCCGCCAGCGAGATAGCAGCCGGTCCAGTTGGAGACGGGAGCGGGCGGCGCCTTGTAGGCCGGCGCATGCGTCGGAAGGTCGGCGGCGCCGGCGGTGCCGAGCGCGGCGACGCTAGCAACGGCCGCGGTCGCGAGAATCTTGACGTTCATGGTCCCCTCCCGAGTGCGAATCAGCCAAGAAACTTATACCCGATCGCGCCTACCCGGGGTATCGAACGGCAGTCTGCGGCCATTCTGCGGTGCATCAGCCGGGACAAAGGCCGCCTGCCCTGCGGAAATCGAGCGACAAACAACGCAATGCACTCCAACGGGCGGGCTTCAACAGCGTTACGTGCCTGCTGCGCAGGGCCGGCTTGGTTCTTCATTCCGCCGCGGCGGAAAGTGCTTAGGCAAGCTCCGGCGTCATGCGGCCCCGGATCAAGGGCAGGGCTATCGCATATGGAGGGAGAGTGATTGCTGAACAACGCAGCCGCAAGCTCCAACCCTCCCGCCCGTTGGCGGGGAGGGTGGCGACGCGTAGCGGCGCCGGGTGGGGGGCTACGCGAACTCCGTGTTCGCACCGTCGCCGCGCGTCTGCCGCAACGAGCGCTTGATGGATTGATGTTGTCCTTGTGCGTCTGGCCACCTGTGCCACCGCGGAGTTTGGCCGGGCCTCGACGTCACCGCAATGTCATAGCTCGCGTAGTCCCCCCACCCCGCCGCCTCGCTGCGCGAGGCGTCGACCCTCCCCGCCAACGGGCGGGAGGGTGGAGCCCGCGGTGCGGTCGTTCCGAAACAAGAACCGCCATATGCGATTGCCCTGCCCTTTCAGGGGGAGGAAAAAGGGTCCGCCGTGCTAAACAACAAAATTCAACTGCGATCGACTTGCATCAAGGGAGGGCGGAGGACTTGAGCGCTTGCTTGTCCTCCGCCACGCCCGGTCCGTTGCTACTGGTCCAGCACCTCGATGTAGCCCAAATGGCTCGAAGTGTCGCCCGACCACCAGATGCGGTTTGGGTTGGTCGGATCAATCTCGATCCTTCTGGCATCCGACTCCGCGATCGGCAGCGAGAACTCGGTCCAGGTTTCCGTCTTGGGATCGAAGCGGGCGATCTTGTCCGCCGTCTGCTCGGTCAGCCAAATCACCTTGTGGATCGGATCGGCGACCGGGATATAGGCGCCGTTGTTCGGCGTCGGCGGTTGGTAGTAGGTCATTGTGCCGTATTTCTCGTCAATCTTCACGAGCTTCCCGGTCTCATGGAAGCCGACCCAGAGATTGCCCTCCCAATCCGTTCCCATTCGGCGCGGAATGTCCTTGCCGGGAGTCGGGAACTCGTCGATCTTGCCGGTGGTGGGATCGAGCCGGCCGATCTTGTTCGCCTCACGCTCGACGAACCAGACCCTTCCGTCGCCCGCGACATCCAGCCCGTAAGCGCCCGGGTCCTGCTTGGTCTCGACCCAGGTGGGAATGTCATACGCGGTGAACTGCTTGGTCTGGATATTCAGTCCCACGACCCGGGTGCCGGCCGTCGACCAGACCATCTTCCCGTTCGGGTCCACCCGCATCGTGTTGCCGGTGATCTGCCCCCTCATGTCGGTCGCCGGATAGGTGGAGAACTCCATGGTCCTGGTGTCGAACTGCAACCAGCGACGGTTGGCGCCGACATCGGCCATCCAGATATAATCCCCGGTGCCGCGCGCGGGCGCGCCCATGTGATTGAGAACGCCGACCTTCCTCGGCCCGGGCGGCGGATCGATCTGGGTGAAATCATAGGTCTTCGGATCGAAGCGTCCGAGCTTGTACTGGTTGAGCTCGTTCACCCAGGCTACTCCGCGCGGATCCACCGTGATGTCGTGAAGTGCCGAGTCGGGATTCGGTACCGCGAAATCGACGGCGACATAGCGAGCGGCGGTGCCCTGCAGCAACTTCCTCGACAAGCGGCCGTTGGGGTCGGCCCGCGGGGCGTCGGTTGAAAAATTCTTCGCCAGATAGTCCACCACCATCTTGGCTTCCTGATCGGTCAAATCGATCGCTCCGGGCTTGTCGTGGATGCGTTCCCGCATCCAGGCGATCTTTTGCTCCCAGTTGTCGTGGGTCCATCGCATTTGCGTCAGCCGGCGCAGGAAATGGCATTGGACGCACTTCACCTCGATGATCGCCTTGGCGTCACCGTCCGGGAGAACCGGCGGCGGCAGCTCGGAATCCAGCTCGTTGCCGGCGACGCGCCCGGGACTGCGAACCCATCCATTCGGCACCGCATCCGCTTGCTTGTCCGTCAGCGACACATCGGCCGTCGCCGGCTTGTCGGCCGTCAAGGCCACCGGCGTGGGCTTGCTCTGGAATCCGTTGCCGACGCCCTGCACCGTGTAGTTGCCCGGCGGCAGGTTGTTGATCGTGTAATGGCCTTGCGCCTGACTGACGACCATGAAGGTCAGGCGCCTCTCCGGATTGATCAGCTTGACATATGCTCCGGGAAGCGCCTCCCCGGCTGCACTCTTGACCACTCCCTGAACGCTGCCGGCAAACTCCGCCGCTCGAACCGAGTGGACGCTGACAAACGACACTACAGCCGCACTTACAGCTAGGATCCGACTCCGATGGCTCAACATCGTTCTCCTCCCTTGGCCGAAATTGACTGCTTGGCCTTTCGGCTGTCCGACTATAACACCCCCATTTGCTACAATCGATAGGCGAAAAGCGGGGCCCGCGGTCCAGCTAACGCGCCGCCTTCGCATCGGCGGCCGTCACCGCGTCCGGAAGATCATTGCCGAAGTGGGTGCGGACGTAGTTGACGACCACGGCGATCTGCTCATCGGTCAGCATGTTGCCGAACGGCGGCATGCCCTTGTGTCCATGGATGACCATGATCAATGGGTAACCGGCGCTCGCGAGCTTGGGATTTTTGGCGAGCGCCGGATAGGCGCCGGCGCCGACCGCGCCCTGGCCTGCCTGCATGTGGCATCCCTGACAGATGTCGGCATAGAGCGCCTCGCCGGACTGCGGCATGAAACGCGCCGGATTGCCGAATCGCAAATCGGCGGACTGAGCGATTGCGGACGGCATGGTCGCTTGGGAAAGGCTCGCGGCGAGAGCGAGCGGCAAAACGGTTCGCGGACGCGTGCGCATGCGGATCTCCTTGGCGGGCTCAACCGGCGAGGACGCGGCGGTGCAGCCGCCCGACGGCGTCGAGGGAGGACAGGATCGCGCCTTCCTGCCAACCTCCCCAATAGGACGCGTGCTCGCCGGCGAGCAGGATGCGTCCGTCGATCGCGCACAGATTGTCGTAGTGCTGCTTGCGCGTCTCATCGGTCCAGGCGCCTTCGCAGCCGAGCGCCGAGGGATTGCGATGCCATGCGACGGCGATGCCGTTGTCGAATTCGTCCTTGTATTGAGGATGGATCTGCGCGCCATCCTCGACCGCCTTCGCCACCCGCTCGGCCGGCGACAAGGAGGTGAACTCGTACGCATAGGTGCCGAAGATCGCATAGGCACCGAGCAGCACGGCCTTGCCGGCGCCGCCATAGCCGGTACACGGATAGCCGATCTGGCGAATCGGCAGATCCGTATAGCTGATACCGCCATAGATCCCGTCGTCCTGCTCCCAGAATCGCCGCTTGAACTGCAGGCCGACCTTGAGCGCCGGCGCATAGGGAACCGCGTTGATCGCGTTCTGCATCGGCGTGCCCACATTGATCTCGATCTGGCTCAAGATGGACAGGGGAATGGTGCACAAGCACCAGTCCGCCGTTGCCGTCAGCGGTTTGCCGGGCTCGGCGGTGTCCTCGTAGGCGACCCTCACGCCGCGCGCGTCCTGGGTGATCGCCGTCACCTTGGCGTTGAAGCGGATGAGATCGGCGACTTCCCGCGTGAAGGCGCGCGCAATCATGTCCATGCCGCCGACCGGCTGGAACAGCGTCGTCTGGAATTGGTAGTTCGAGCCCGCAATGAGGTTCTGCCACATGCCCGACTTGAGGATGTCGCTTAGGCCGAGCGTCTTTGAGGGAATCGGCGGACCGGCAACGCCGCCGCCGGGATCCTTGTCATAGCCGCGTCGCCCGCTGGCAGCGAGGCTCGCTTTGTAGGTATAGTTCTCGTCGAGCGCCCCCCAGCCTCGCAGCGCCTGCAGCAGGATCTCCTGATCCTCCTGGGTGACGGTTTCGTCGAGCTTGCGCTGGTTCGTCGCCTTGGCGAGGAGCTCAGACACATAGCCGTTGAAATCGGCCTGGATGTGACGATAGCGCTGCGGCTTGCCGCCGAAGGCCTGCTTGGAATGGAGCCAGGCGTTGTAGTTCACCTGGGTGAACGGCTCGAGCGCAACGTTGAAGCGCCGGCAGTAGTCGAGCAATCCATGGTGATGGTAGGGAATGCGCCAAGGGCCGGGGTTGAGATAAAGCCCGGCATCGAATTCGCACCGTTGCGTGGCGCCGCCGAGCTCGGTGTAGGTGTCGCCGCCACGCAGCGACCAGCAGCGGCCGCCGGCGCGGTTGTTGTATTCAAGCACCTGAACGCGGTAGCCGGCTTTGCGCAGCTCGTAGGCCGCCGCCATGCCGGCGAGGCCGGCGCCCAGGATCAGGACCGATGCCCCCTTGGGATCGCCCTCGAGCCTGATCGGCCCGCCATAAGTTGATTCCGCGGCCAGGCTCAGGCTCGTCATTGCGCGGTACATCACCGCACCGCCGGCCGTCGTTCCGATGAGCGCAAGGAGGTCGCGCCTGCGCATGCGCGTTGCGTCGCCCTTCGACATCGTTTGCTCCCTGGTTGGGTGAGCCTATTCCGGCTTGATGTTGGCTGAGCGGATCACTTTACCCCATTTCTCGGTCTCGTCTGCGAGCAGCTTGCCATACTCGGCCGGAGTGAGCGCAAGCGGCGTGCCGCCCAGATCGGCAAAGCGCGCCTGGATCTTGGGGTCGGCGAGCGCGGCGTTGATCTCCTTGTTGAGCTTGTCGACAATCTCGGCCGGCGTATTCCTGGGCGCGCCGATCCCGAGCACATCGCTGGCCTCGAAGCCCGGCAGAAACTCGCTCATGGTCGGAACGTCCGGCAGCGCCGACGCGCGCGTCGTGGTGGTGACCGCAAGCGCGCGCAGCATGCCGGCCCTGACCTGCTCGATCGAGCCGGCGATGCCGGTGACGGCGGTCAGCACCTGCCCGCCCAGTAGATCGGTCAATGCGGGCCCGGCACCGCGATAAGGCACGTGCAGCATGTTGACACCGGCCATCATCTTGAACAATTCGCCCGCCAAATGGCCGCTCGAGCCGGTGCCGGCCGATGCGATCGTAATCTTGCCCGGGTTGGCCTTCGTGTAGGCAATCAGCTCGGGCACGGTCTTGGCCGGCAGCGACGGATTGGCCAGCATGATTTGCGGCTGCCGAATCGTGCTCGCAACCGGCGCGATGTCGCGCACAAACACGAAATTGAGCTTGTCGTAGAGCGTCGCGTTGATGGTGCTCGACGGTCCGATCATGAGGAGCGTATAGCCGTCGGGCGGCGCATGCACGACCGACTCGGTGGCGATATTGGTGGCGGCGCCCGGCCGGTTCTCGATCACGAACGGTTGGCCGAGCCGCTCCTGCAGCCATTGCCCGATCAAGCGCGCGCCGATGTCGCTCGAGCCGCCAGCAGCGAACCCGACCACAATACGCACCGGTCGCGACGGATAGGTCTGCGCAATCGCGACGCGCGCCATGGCCGGCATCGCCACAACGCCGGCTGCGAGACGCAGAAATCGACGGCGCGGAAGTTTCATGGCGCTTCTCCAGCTCAATTCTTGATGTCCTGCAAGAACCATTCGGTCGGCAGCGCACGGCCGAGACCCTGCTCTTTCGCGCGACGATACACCACTGCGCCGACCGATGAGAACTGCAGACCCCAGTTTCCGACCGGCCGGTATTGGGTGATCTGGTCGTCGCTGGTACGGCCCGGCGCCTGGCCGGAAATGACATCCGCGTAGAGCGGGCCCGACGATTGCGCGACCCGCTTGGGCGAGGACTTCGGCAGCCGCGCCTGCTGCTCCGGGCTGCCGGCGACAAAAGCGCCGTGGCTGTGGCCGACGCCTTTGCGGTACACGCCATCCTCCGGGATCGGCAGGGCATCGACACCCTGCCTGACTACGACATCCATGCGGGCGACGGCGTCCGGCCCGAGATCATGCGGGCCGATATTGACGACATGCATGCCCTGCTCGATCCAGCCGCCCTCGATCACGGGATCCATGCTGTCGGTGCAGGTCGCCAGGATATCGGCGCCTTGAACGGCCGCGCGTGCGCTCGCGACCGGCTCGACGGCGACCTGGAGGCGGTCCGTCATCTCGCGAGCGAACGCGTCGCGGTTTGCCGCGACGCGGCTGTAGACCTTCACGGTCTTGATGTCGCGCACCTCCACGAGCGCTTCGAGCACGCTGCGCGCCATGCCGCCGGAGCCGATCATCCCGACCGCATGCGCATCGGCACGCGCCAACAGCCGCGTGCCGATGCCCGCCGATGCGCCGACGCGCATGTGCTGGAGGTAACCGTCGTTGATGATGGCAAGCGGCGCGCCGTCCTGCGTGCTGAACAGCAGTACCAACCCGCAATAGGTACCCGGCGCAATGCAGTATTTGGTTTCGGTGCGCGTGCCGTCCGGGCCTTGCGGCCAAGTCATGATGTCCGACTTGAGCCGGACCGCCAACACGCCGTCGCTGGCGCCCTCGACCGAGCCCCAGCGATAGTAGCCGTCCTCGCGATTGCACGGAACGAACATGTCGATGCGGGGACGCGAAACCGACGCACCCGTGAGCGTGCCTGCAAAGGCGCGCTCCTGCGCTTCGATGCATTCGCGCATGGTGAGCACGCGCTTGACGGTATCGTTGTCGATCAACAGCATCAAGCACCGCCCTCGCGGCACGCCAGCGCGAGCATCCGGCGCACGCCGTTTCCATCCAGTTGCTCGAACCGGCTGCCGAGCTCCAGACACTCGTCGACCGCCGATGGCGACAGCGAGCCGGCGAGACAGTCGCGCACCTTCACGATGTGCTCGGCCTGTGAGATCGGCTCGGCGCCCCAGGAGCCGCGCGGCCGCTCGCAACGCTCGCGGACGATCGTGCCGTCCGCAAGCTCGATCTCCAGATCGACGTAGCGGCCGGCGTTGTACTCGGTGGTGATGTCCGTCGACATGGTGACGGCGATCTTGCCGAGCAGCGTCTGCATGTCGGGCCGATGCAGGCGCTCGTCCGTGAAGCTCGAGAGCGTCACCACGCCGTCGAGCAAGGCCGCCGCGAGAGTATATTGGACGCTGAATTTGCCTTCGAGCCCGGTCTTGGGATGCGGGCGGTCGCCGGTGGGAACGACCGGCGCCAGCATCCGCACGGCGTGGATCGCGTCGGCCGAGGGTAGGCGCGGCCGCGCGGCGAGAGCCGCGCTGATGCCGTAGTGGGTGGTGAATTTGCACGGAAAGATCTTGAGCGTGAAGCCCGGGTCGACCAGCCGGAACGGCGGGCCAAAGGACATCAGCATCTCGCGGTCGAAGCCGGGCGGCAGGAAAATGGCGGCATAGCCGGTCGCGCTGTCGAAGGCCTGGTCGTCGCCGGTGAAGCCGTTCGCCGCCAGCAGCGCCGATTCGAGACCGAGCGAAGCCGCGTAGCCGCAATGCGTCGACTTGGTCATGGTGCCGGTGTTGCTGGTGAGGCTGCCGCAGCGCGAGGTCGCGATCCCGATCGCATTGGCGAGCGCGGCGGCGTCAAGCTTGAGCAGATGGGACGCGGCAACCGCCGCGCCGATCGGCCCCACCATGCCGGGCGGATGAAACTTGAAATCGCGCGACTCCAGGTGTCCGCAAGCGCGCCGGATCCAGCCCTGGATCTCGACGCCCTTGACGACGGCGGCAAGAACCTCGCGGCCACTGGCGCCGATCAATTCCGCCAACGCCAATACCGGAGCAAGCGCAGGCGACAGCGCGTGCGTCGCCGGCGTCCACATGGGCTCGAAATCAAGCACATGCATGGAGGTGGCGTTGAGCAGAGCAGCTGGAACGGGCGCGAGACGAAAGCCGAAGCCGAGCGCCGAGCACTCCGGCTTCGATCCCTGTCCATTCAGATAGCCGGCGAGGATCTTCGGCGCTTCCTCGATGCGTGCGCCCGCCACCGCGACGGCGACGCCATCAAGCACGAGCTGGCGCGCCTTGGCGATGGCGCTCTCGCCCATGCGGTCGGCAGTGGTTGCGACGATCTTCTCGCAGAGCTTGCCGGTTATGGTCACTTGAGCGATGCCTCCAAGGCGGCCTGAAACATGCCGCCGTGCCGAAGGAGGTCGGCTTCGGCGGCGGAGCGGATGTCCGCGGTCACTTCAAAGCGGAATTCCCCGCCGCCAGAACGGCGCGCAGTGACGCCGATCGGTCCGCGCCGGGCGATGCCGACGCCGATGCCCTCGAAGGCAAGCTCCTCGCTGCCGTCGAGCTTCAGCGTGTCGACGCTGTCCGCCTCCGCAAACAAGAGCGGGACCACGCCCACGCCGATCAGGTTGGAACGGTGAATGCGCTCGAACGAGCGCGCGATCACGGCGCGCACGCCGAGCAAGGCGGGCCCCTTGGCCGCCCAGTCGCGGCTGCTGCCGGCGCCGAAATTGCGCCCGCCCAGAACGATGAGCGGAACATTGCGCCCGCGATAGCGCATGGCGGCGTCGGGGATGGTGATCGCCTCGCCTTCGGGATGGATCTTCGTCCACCAGCCATCGCGATCGGCCATGCGATTGCGGATGCGCACGCTGCCGTAGGTGCCGCGCATCATGACCTGATGGTTCCCGCGCCGACCGACATAGCTGTTGAACGCCGCCGGCTTCACGCCGACTGACAGAAGGTATTCGCCCGCCGGACTGTCGGGGGGGATTTCGCCGCCGGGCGATACATGATCCGTATTCAGGTTGTCGCCATAGACGGCGAGCACGCGCACGCCTGCAACACGCCGGCTCGTCGCGAATCCGGGATCACTGGTCGTGAAAAAAGGCGGCTCCACAATGTAGCTCGAAGCGGCATCCCAGTCGAACAATGCGCCGCCCTTTGCGGCAAGCGAGTCCCAGCGGGACTTCACCAGGGGACTTGCCTCCGCGGTGCTGACGAAGACTTCAGAAGTGACGGTCCGCCGGACAACGGCATCGACCTTCGCATCGTCCGGCCAAAGATCGCGCAGGAAGACGGGGGCGCCATTGGGGCCGTTGGCGATCGGGTCGTTGTCGATATCGAGGGTCACGCGACCGGCCAGCGCAAAGGCGACCACCAGCGCGGGTGAGCAGAGATAGCTTGCCCCCACCTGACGGTGGATGCGCCCATCGAAATTGCGGTTGCCCGAGAGGACAGCCGCGATGGTGCGGCCGTCCTGCTCAACGGCGCTGGCGGCAGCGGACTTGAGCGGTCCCGATTTACCGGCGCACGTGGTGCAGCCATAGCCGATGACGCCAAAACCGAGCGCCTCCAGGGGTGCCAGCAACCCGGCGCGCTCAAGATAGGTCGTGACGGCGCGCGAACCGGGCGCCAGCGATGTCTTGACCCAAGGCGCGGATTGCAAGCCGCGCTCGACCGCGGCCTTGGCCACAAGCCCGGCGCGGATCATGCCGTGCGGATTGGACGTATTGGTGCAGGAGGTGATCGCGGCAATGCCGATGGCCCCTTCGGGCAGCGCGTCGCTCGTTCGCGGCCTTGCGCCGGCAAGACTGTTGGTGCGTTCGCGGAAACTTGCAGCAACGCTGGACGTATCCTGCCGGACATGCGGCATGCCCGGTCCCGCAACGGTCCGCCGGACCGTGCCGAGATCGAGCGCGATCACGCGGTCGTAAACCGGCTCCGCCGCCCCCGCCATGCGGAACAGACCGGCTGCGCGTGCATGCGCTTCCACCAGCGCGACGTGCTCGGCCGAACGGCCGGTCGTCCGCAGGTAAGCGATGGTCTGCTCGTCGACGGGCCAGAAGCCGGTGGTCGCCCCATATTCGGGCGCCATGTTGGCAAGCGTCGCGCGATCGGGAACGGTCAAGATTTTGGCGGCCGGACCGAAGAACTCGACACACGCTCCGACCATGCCGGATGGGCGGAGCCGTTCCGTGAGGGTCAGTGCCAAGTCGGTCGTTGTGACGCCGTCCGGAAGCGCGCCATCGAGACGGACACCGACGAATTCCGGCTTGGGGAGAATGTAAGGCTGGCCCAATACGACGGCTTCGATCTCGATGCCCCCTACCCCCCACCCGAGCACGCCCAGCGCATTCACCATCGGCGTATGCGAGTCGCCCGCGATGGCGAAATCCGGATATGCAAGCGCCGGCGTCCGCGAGCGATCGAGCAGCGTGACGGCAGCGACCTGCTCCAGATGGATCTGGTGGATGATGCCCGCACCGGGCGGAAATACGGTCAAGCCGTCGAACGCCTGCTCGGCCCATTTCAGGAATCGATAGCGCTCGCCGTTGCGCTCGAACTCACGCTCGAGGTTCATCGCCTCGGCACCGGGTGACGCCGCGACGTCGACCTGAAGGGAATGATCGACCACGAAAGTCATCGGCACCGTGGCATTGACGCGCGCCGGATCCCCTCCGTTTCGGGCTACCGCCGAGCGAAGCGCGGCCAGATCCATCAGCACCGGAATGCCCGAGGAATCGGGAACTAGGACGCGCGGCACGCGTAATGGCAAAGCGACGGTGTCGGGCGCAACGTGGGGATCGGCGAGAGCGTGCAGAATATCCTGCGTGACGCCCGGTTGCCCGAGGTTGCGCAACAGGTTTTCCGCCAGCACGCGCGCCACATAGGGGAGCCGCGCATGGGCCTCGGCGCCGAGCGCCGCGCGCACGTCATGGAAGACGTAGGTCTTGCCGCCGGACGAGAAACTGGAATGTGTTTGGTTCATGAGGTGAGCGTGGCCGGCGGCAACGCTTCGGCTCAGTTGACCGCGGCAAGGGCCGTTGCGGCGCGCGTGTTGACCACTCTTGGTGTCTCCGGATGCTTGGTTGCGTCGGCAGGCGCTGTCCGCCGCCTGGAGCGTACTATACTCTGGGCCAAGCTGTCGCGGTCCGCGCAAGCCCGCAAAATGCCCGCAAATCTGGGAGATCGAGATGAACGACGGCCCCAAGAAATTCCGTGCGCTCCTGGAGAGAGGCGGGCTGATCGTCGCCCCCGGCGTCTACGACGGCTACAGCGCGCGGCTGGTGGAGAAGTCCGGCTTCGAGATGGCGGCGACGACGGGGGCCGGCATTTCCAATTCGCTCCTTGGCATCGACGATATCGGGGTGATGGGACTTTCGGAAAACGTGGACCATTGCCGGATGCTCGCCCGCACCCTGTCGATCCCGCTGACCGCCGATGCCGACACCGGCTACGGCAATCCCATGAACGTGCACTACACGGTGCAGATGTTCGAGGAAGCCGGGCTTGCCGGCATCAATATCGAGGACCAGGTGCATCCGAAGCGCTGCGGCCACATGCCCGGCAAGGAAGTGATATCCGTGGTCGAAGGCATGAAGAAAATCGAGGCGGCCTGCTTGGCGCGCCGCGACGATGCTTTTGCCATCATCGCGCGCACCGACGCACTGGCGATCGAGGGCATCGAGGGAATGCTGCGGCGGGCGCGCGCCTACGCCGAAGCCGGCGCCGACATGATCTTCGCCGATGCGGTCCGCACCGAGGACCAGATCAAGCAGCTGGTCGATGCGGCTCGCGTTCCGGTCACGGTCAATATGGGCTTCGGCATCCGGGTCCGGCCAACCACGCCGCTGATGTCGATCAAGCGCCTTGCCGAGATCGGCGTGCGCCGGGTGACGCTGCCGCGCATGCTTCCGGCGGCCGCCATTCACGGCATGACGCGAGCGCTCGAAGCGATGAAGGAGGCGATCGCGGGCGGCGAGGTCGCCGACCGGCCGGATCTGGTGGTCGACATCGACGCCATCATGCGGTTGATGGACTATGACGCCATGCGCGAGCTCGAGCGGCGGCTGCTGACCACCGAGGCGCTTGAAACGAAATATGGGCCCGCCGGCGGGCTGTCACCGGCCGCCCGGTCGAGCTGACCCGATCGCATTGTGGGCGCCGGGCCGGCGGTTCCGGCGCTTCCACCGATGGCCTCAAATTGCTTGGATGCGTTCGCGGTGGAATTCATGTGTATCTGAGGTCCGCGCGTACAAGCTGCCGAAATCGAGGACTCCATGCCCGCGAAGAAACTGTCGCCGCCCCGCCTTCCCGCCATTCCGGACGAGCGGCTCACGCCGGCGCAGCAGGCGCTGGTCGAACTCGATCCGATCAGGACCGCGCGGCGGGGCGACGCAGATCCGCGGACCGTTTGCGGTGTTCCTGCATTCGCCCGACTATGGCCAGCTCGCCCAGCAGCTGGGCGGCTATTGCCGGCTCAAGACGCGGGTGCCGCCGCGGCTATCCGAGTTCGCCATCCTGGTCACCGCCAAGCTGTGGCGGGCGCAATACGAATGGTATGCCCACGTGCCCCATGCCGAGCGCGCCGGCGTGGCGCCGCAGACCATCCGGGCGCTGCGCCGCGGGCAAATGCCCAAGTCCGCCAGCAAGGAAGAGCGCGCGGTTTACGACTTCATCAAGGAGCTCTACCGGCGCAAGCGCGTCGGCGACGCAACCTATGCGCGGCTGCATGCGCTGCTGGGCGACGACGGCATGGTCGAGTTCGTCGGCATCCTCGGTTATTACGTACTCATCGCGATGTCGCTGAACGTGTTCCGGATGGGCCCGCCGGAGGGAGAGCCGCTGCCGTTTGCTGAAGGGTAGCGAACAGACGCGCCAAATATCCGGCTGCCCGTCCGCCGGACCAGCACCGCAATGGGCGCTCAGGCGACCCGGTCGATCTTGCCCGACGGTGCGGGCGCCGCGGCATCCGTTTCCCGCAGCTGCGGGCGCGGCTTGCTGACCCGCTGGTGCAGAAGGTCGAGGAACTGCTCGCGCGACAACGGCGGAGAGATCAGGTCGCCCTGACCGAAATCGCAGCCCATCGCCATAAGGGCCTGCAGATCGGCTTGGCTTTCGACGCCTTTGGCAGCCGCCGTGCTGCTGAAGCGATGCGCAAGATCGATGGCAGTCTGGCAGATCGCCCCATTGGTGGCGTCGATCGCGCAGTTCTGCACGAAGCTGCGATCAAGCTTGATCTCGACAAAAGTCAGCTCGCGCAGGCTGGCAAGCGATGAATAGCCGGCGCCGAAATCGTCGATCGCGATCTTGATGCCGCTGGCGCGCAGCCGGGTCGTGATCTCGCGGGCGAGCTTGAGGTTGCGAACGATGTCATCCTCGTTCACCTGCAGGATGATGCCGGGCCAGCGCTCGGACACCGGCCGATGCTCCGCGACCAGCTCCCGGATCGGCAGCTCGAGCAACATTGCGATCGGAACCTTGATGGCCAGGTTGAGATTGAAACCGGCCTGGTCGAACAATGACCAGTTCTCAAGGCTCGCCAACAGGGCGTGCTCGCTCAGACGCGCCCGGGTGGCGACCACGTCGCAGCTATAGTCGCCGGGCATGAGCAGGCCGAAACCGGGGTGCCGGATGCAGGCCAAAGCCTCCGCGCCGGCGAGGCATTTGCGCTTGAGGTCGATCTTGGGCTGATACCAGTCTTCGAACCAGCCGTTGTTCAGCGCCTCGTCGACCTCGATCGAGGGACGCGGCGCGGGCGCAGGAATTTCGAGCGGTCCCATCGTCGCCTCTTGCGTGAATGTCCGCAAGTTATACCGGGATCTGTTTAAGCTTTGGTGTGAGAAAAAACTCTTAGTTAATTTTTCATGCCACCAAGACCGGATTCCCCGGCCGACTGAGGACGCCGCTATCCAGCCCATGACCGCGATCGGAGCCTTGCCGGACGAAGTGCAATTGCGTTCACGGCCGGCAAGGCCACCAATCAACAAACTCTGGCTCCTCGCCTCGCTTGGCGTCAAATCCGGGGCCGATCGACCGGCCCGTTAGTGCGCATGATCCATCGCGCCATGATCCATCGCGCCAGGTTTCATGCCGGTGGTGGACGCGGCGCCGGTCGGGCCTTGCGCCCCGATCGAACTCGACCACAAATTCGACATCGAGCTTTCCGGCCCTTGCGAAATCGAGCGTCGCCTTCATCCGCTCTCCTTGAGTTAGCGGTTGCTTGAGGCCCATCAGCATGAGGTGGAACGAGTCGGGATTGAGGACGACGGTCTGGCCGGGCTTGATCTCGAGCCCGCCGGGCACCGGGCGCATCGACATGACGCCGTTGTCCATCGTCATCTGGTGGACCTCGGCTTGGTTGGCGACCGGCGAGGAGACGCTGATCAGCCGGTCGGGCTCGGCGCCCTTGTTGGTGATGGTCATGTAGGCACCCCCGACCGGTGCGCCTTTGGGCGTCGCACGCGCCCATGGATTGTCGACCTCGATCGAACCGGCCTTGAAAGTTTCGGCGGCGGCAGCGGCGCCCCAGAGGGAGAGGAGGATGGCAAGCAGCCAAATTTTGCGATTCCCAATCTTGTGTTGCATGGGTGTGGCTCCATTTGCGGACCAGCGCTTGGCGCGTCCGTTACCGATTCGTTGAAGGGCTCAATGTCGCAAGGATCGCCATCAGGCGATCGGAGGGCCACGGGCAAGCTTGCGACCGCCGGGCCAAAACGCTTGCGCCCATCGGCCGGAGGGCCAGAGGGCGGCCGGCACGACGCTCGCGCAAGCCGCGACCACGTTGGCCGGATCACCGTCCGGCAGGGCAATTGCGGCACAGCCCGGCATCGCGCAGGCGCCCCCGCAGGGACAAATCGGTGACGGCTTTGCCGGACCGCCTTGGTCGGAGGCCGAGCCCGCGCCGTGGGCTGAGCAAATGACCGCCCAGCCGGCCTCGCCGACCGCCGCCGGCAGCAAGAGGGCGCCCAGCACCGGCAATATCGTGTTGAGAGCCACCGCATAGGCGGCGGCGAGCGCCACCAATCTGCGGGCGAGCCTGCGATCCATGGGGCCACATTACGGCCCCCTGGCGGGCCCGTCCATCGCCCACCCCAGGGAGGAAGCCGCGCACAACGCCGGCGCCTGGGGTCCGCAAAACGATCGGGAGCGCTGCCCCTGGTATTCCGCAATCTCCTCTGTGCAATTTACGATCGCCTGGCATCTTGGCGGGGAGCGAGCGCAGGCCCCCCATAGACACAAGTCGCCTATGCAAAAGCTCCCATATGCGATTGCAACTCCTACTTTCGTGCTATGTTGAACTCAAGGAGAAGCCGTTCGCCTGAACTCGGCATCCAATCCGTCCGGCGCCATCGTGAAATCCGACCGCATAACCCCTGATGATGATGAGCAAGGCGGCCGCGTGCTGCGCTTCCGGCCGCGCGGAGCACCGCCTCGCGGAGCACCGCCGCGCGGCGACTGGCGGTGGCCGCCTTCGAATGAGGAGCACGACAACCCGGTCGACGACCTGGCCAAATACGAGCGTACCGAGGCCGGCGACGATTATCGCCACCGCATGATGATGAATTTGCTCACGCTCCTGATCGCCGCGATGCTGATCGGCGGCGGCGTCTGGTTGACGAGCAAGCTGATAGAGAACCGGAACCTGCAGGACTGCTTTTTGTCAGGACGGCGCAACTGCGCGCCGATCACGGTGCCCCCCAGGTCGCAAATGTGATCTCGGGCCGGCCGCCGGAGCAACCGCGCAGGAGCGGTCTTCGATCACCGGTGACGAAGACCGCCCTGTTTTCTTGCCGGCTATTTCTCTTGCAGCCCCCTATTCGCGCTCGACCGTAACTTGCGCAAGGCCGGAAAAACCGAGAGCGTGAGCCGCCGCCGGCGTTACGTCGATAATGCGCCCGCGAACAAACGGACCGCGATCATTGACCGTCACCACCACAGAGCGCCCGTTGCGGTGATTGGTGACCAGAACCCTGGATCCGAACGGAAGTGAACGGTGGGCGGCGGTCAACGCCCCCGGATTAAGTCGCGCGCCGCTCGCGGTCCGCGAACCGCTTTCCGTCGAATAAACCGATGCAACTCCGCTCTGGCCTTCGGCCCTGGCATACGAGGCGACGAACGGAAGCAGTTGAACAAACGCCGCAACCAAACAAATCGATCTGACGGTCAATGCACTCTCCCATGCTGTGGTGACGGCCTTGCAGCCATCGTGGTTCAGCTTCTTTTGTGGGGAAGTGGGGCGTTTGATTGCTCAATGTGTCAATAAGAGGGCGGCGGCCGGTTGCGCGCGGTGTCTGACAGAACTCCGGGTCGTAGCGTCGAGCCGCTCGATAATGCCGCGCTCAATCTTTTGGTTCCGCGGTTTTGCGACCAAATAAACAATTCCACCGACTTTGGCTTCGAGCCTACGGGCCCTTACGAATTCCGCGAACTGGATAAGCAAACTGGACCAACTACCCGTTTGTGCTGCGATTCGCACCCAACGACCAGCCGGTTCCGCGAGCCGCACGGCGCATCGGCCCCGCGGCGAGAACAAGCCGCAAAAGTTGAAATCGGTGTTGTGCTCGCCATCAGGCGCGCGTGGATCGAGTCGCGGTCCAGGCGCCACGGGTCTCGGCTCCGCGCGTGCGCTCGTTTCACGCCAGGCCGCCCTTGATCACACGGCCTCAGGTGAGCCTTCGAGCGCCGGCCGTCACGGCCGCGGACCCCGGCGTTGCCGCCGGCCTTGCCATTGAACTCCCGCACCCTCTTCGCTATGACGGGCGCTCGACTTCAGCCGCGGATGGGGCGGGCCGGGGTGGATTGATCCGGGAGCATCCACAGTGCATTTGCAAGCAGCCGGACGGCCGTCGAAACGCGTTGTAAATCAAGGACTTACAAATGTCACCGACCTTCGACGCCGTGGCCAATATCATTGCCGAGACCTGCGATATTCCACGTGATACGATCAAGCCGGAGAGCCACGCGATCAATGATCTCGGTATCGACAGTCTCGACTTTCTCGACGTCGCATTTGCAATCGACAAGGCCTTCGGTATCAAAATGCCGCTCGAACAGTGGACCCAAGAGGTCAACGAGGGCAAGGCGACGACCGAGCAATATTTCGTCCTGAAGAACCTGTGCGACCATATCGACGCGCTTGTCGCCGCCAAAGGCGCATGATTCGCGGGCATGCGTCTCGAATATTTCCAGTTGATCGATCGCATCGCCGACCTCGACCTCGGCAGCCGCACCATCCGGGTGCAGGCCACCGTCCCGGTCTCGTCCACGATCTTTGAGGGCCATTTCCCCGGATATCCGTTGATGCCCGGCGTATTGCTGCTCGAAAGCATGGCGCAAGCTTCGGGCTGGCTCATCATCGGCATCACCGGATTTTCGCGCATGCCGTTCCTGGCCGCCTTCAATCAGGCGAAGCTGCGCTCGTTCGTGAAGCCGGGCGACGCGCTGGAGATCACCGCCGCACTCGCGCACGAAGGCTCGGGCTTTGCGCGAACCACGGCGGAGATCCGCAACCAGGGCAAACTCGCTTGCAACGCTGAGATCACCTTCCGGGTCGTCGAGTTCCCAAACCCGGAATTCCGCCAGCACATGGAAAAGGCGGCGGCCGCGCTCGCCTTCCCGATGGAGTCGCTGGCCAATGGCTGAAGTGGCGGCTGATGCGGCGCGTGAGGTTTGGATCACGGGAGCGGGCGTCGTCTCGACACTGGGCGAAGGGGTGCAGGCACATTGGCAGGGTCTCAACGCGCCGCCTGGACCCGCCGACCCGGCAACTTGGGCGCCCTTCGTCATTCACCCGCTCGCCGCGCTCAACCTCGACAAGCAGATCCCCAAGAAAGGCGACCAGCGCCAGATGGAGGCCTGGCAGCGCATGGGCACCTATGCGGCGGGGCTCGCTCTCGATAGCGCCGGCGCCAAGGGCAACGCCGAATTGCTGGCGCGCATGGACATGATCGTTGCCGCCGGCGGCGGCGAGCGCGATGCCGCGGTCGATACGACGATCCTGTCAGGTTTGCGCAAGAGCGAGCGGCCGGACGCCTTCCTCAACGAGCGATTGATGAACGATCTGCGCCCGACTCTGTTTCTGGCGCAACTCTCGAACCTGCTGGCCGGCAACATTTCGATCGTTCATGGCGTCACCGGCTCCTCGCGCACGTTCATGGGGCAGGAATCGGCGGGCGTCGATGCGGTGCGCATCGCGCACGCGCGCCTGCAGGCCGGCCAGAGCGAGATCACCCTGGTGGGCGGGGCCTACAATGCCGACCAGATTGCGGCGTTGTTGCATTTCGCCATGGGGAAATGCCTCTGGAAGGGCGAGCTTCGCCCGGTTTGGGAACGCGCGGAGGCGGGCGGAATGGCGCTCGGATCGATTGGTGCCTTCCTGGTGCTGGAGGAGAGCGGGCACGCCGCGGCCCGCGGCGGCAAGCCCTTGGCGCGTCTGGCCACAGTGCTCTCGAGTCACGCCAAGCGCGCAGCCGGCACGGTGACCGCCGTGCTCGATCAGATGTGGTCGACGATCGGGCCGCGGCGCGGCGCGCCTGGTCTTGCTGTGATATCAGGGACGACCGGAGTTCGAGCCGGCGACATCGGAAGAGCGCGCCTTTCTGTCGGCGCAGGGCGGCATCGCCGTGCGGGCGACCGGATCGCATCTAGGACACGGGCTCGAGGCGCAGTTCCCCATGAATATTGCGCTGGCGGCGATCGCGCTGGAGCGGGGGCGGCTGTTTCATTCCTTCGACCGCTCCGGGTTCGAGCATGCTATGGATGAGCCGCTCCGGCAGGTCGCGGTCACCAGCATCGGGCACCGGCGGGGCGAGGGCCTGGCCCTCCTTGAGGCATTGGATGAGAGGATGATCCATGACGTCCTATCGCGATCACGCCGGTAGGCCAATCGTCGTCGTTACCGGAATGGGCGTCGTCACCTCGCTCGGCCTCGGCATCGCGGACAATTGGCGCAGGCTGACCGCCGGCGAATCCGGCATCCACGCCATCACGCGCTTTGCAACCGAAGGCTTGAAGACCCGCATCGCCGGGACGATCGATTTCGTGCAAGTCGAGCAGCTCAGCTCTCCGGAGTTGTCGGAGCGCTTGGCGGAAATGGTAGCGGAAGCGGCGATCGCGCAAGCCGCCATCGGCACGCGCGGCGATTTTCCGGGCCCGCTGTTCCTGGCGGTCCCGCCGATCGAGCTCGAATGGCCGCAACGACGAATGCTCGCCGAGGCCGCCGGCGCCAACGACACGATCACCAATCAGGATCTGCTGCGCAGCGCCGATACCGGACCCTTCGACAGCTTCTACCAGCGTTTCACCTTCGCCTCGGTGGCCGAGGCGCTGACCGAACGGTTCGGCACCAAAGGCTCGGCGATCTCGCTCTCGACCGCCTGCGCCTCGGGCGCCTCCGCGATCCAGCTCGGCATCGAAGCCATCCGGCGCGGCGAAGCCGAGGCGACCTTGTGCATCGGCACTGACGGCTCGGTCAATCCGGAATCGCTGGTGCGATTCTCGCTGCTGTCGGCGCTCTCGACCGCGAATGATCCGCCACAGGCGGCGGCCAAGCCGTTCTCGAAGAACCGCGACGGATTCGTCATGGCGGAGGGCGCCGCCGCGCTGGTGCTCGAGAGCCTCGAGCATGCCGTGGCGCGCGGCGCCAAGCCGCTCGGCGTGATCGAGGGCTGCGGCGAGATGGCGGACTCGTTCCATCGCACGCGGTCGAGCCCGGACGGGAGGCCGATCATCGGCTGCATTGGCAACGCGATTGCGGATGCGGGCTTGGCGCCGGACGACATCGACTACATCAACCCGCACGGCACCGGCACGCCGGAGAACGACAAGATGGAAGGTCTCGCGGCTGCGGCGGTGTTCGGCGAGCGCGCCAAGCACCTGCCGATGTCGTCCAATAAATCGATGATCGGGCACACCTTGTCGGCCGCCGGCGCGGTCGAGGCCGTGTTCACCCTGTTGACGCTGGAGCATCAGACCCTGCCCCCGACCATCAATTACCAGATTCCCGACCCGGCGCTGCAGCTCGACGTCGTGCCCAATGTGGCGCGCGCCGCCAGGGTCCGCCACGCGCTCTCCAACTCGTTCGGCTTCGGCGGCCAGAACGTCTCGCTGGTCTTGGCCAGAGAGCCGATGTGATCGCCAGAGCTTTTTCCGGAATGCGCGCTCTCACCATCGTCGCCGACCGCAAGCTGGAGCTGGTCGAGCTTGCTCCGCCGCCGCCGCCGGCCGCGGGCGAAGTGCAGATTCGGGTCAGGGCGGTGGCCCTCAACCATATCGATGTGTGGGGCTGGCGCGGCATGGCCTTTGCCAAGCGCAAGCTGCCGCTGGTGGTCGGCGCCGAAGCGGCGGGCGAGATCACGGCAATCGGGCCGGAGGTCGGCGCATTCAAGCCGGGCGAGGCGGTGGTGATGTATGGCGGCTTGACCTGCGGCGCCTGCAAGGCCTGCCGCGAGGGACGCGACAATCTGTGCGAGAGCATCGCCGGCATCATGGGCTTCCACGTCGACGGCTTCGCGCGCGATCTTCTCAACATGCCGGCGCGGCTGGTCGTCCCGGTCCCCCCCGGCATCGCCTGGCGCGACGCTGCCTGTGCGCCGATCGCCTTTGCGACCGTGCAGCATATGCTGTTCGACAACGCCAAGCTCGAGCCTGGCGAGACCGTGCTGGTGCATGCCGGCGGCTCGGGCATCGGGACCGCGGCGATCAAGATGGCGAAAGCGATCGGCGCCACCGTCATCACGACCGTCGGCGACGATACCAAGGCCGACAGGGCCAGAGCGCTGGGCGCCGATCACGTGATCAATTACCGCACCGAGCGCTTCGAAGGCGTTGTCCGCAAGCTCACCGCCAAGAAGGGCGTCGACGTCGTATTCGAGCATGTCGGCGCGGAGACCTTCAACGGCTCGCTCTTGTGCCTCAAGCGCGGCGGCCGGCTGGTCACCTGCGGGGCGACCTCCGGATCGTCGACGACGCTCAATCTCATGCAGCTTTTTCAACAGCAATACCGCATCATCGGCTCTTTCGGCGCCTCGCTGCGCAACATCCGTGAAAGCCTGGCCAAGATGGCCGATGGCTTGCTGCCGGTGATCGACAGCGAGTTTCCTCTCGGCGAGATCGAGCGCGGGCTCGAGCGGCTGGAGAGCCGCCAGGTCTTCGGCAAGATCATCGTCAGCTTCTAAAAGTTGCTGCGGACGCCATGAGCATTCGAGGGAAACCCCCGGCTCGCACCTTCCGCCGGCGGTTGGCGGGCGTATGCGACGCCGGCGTCGGCTGGCTTACGCTCGCCATCATCCGGGCAATCAGGCTCACCAACCGCCGCCGCGCAGCCGGATTTGCGGGATGGCTCATGCGCAAGCTCGGCCCCTGGTTGCCGGAGCATCGCCTTGGCCGCGCCAATCTGGTCGCCGCGTTTCCGGAGAAGTCGCCGGCGGAAATCGAACAGATCCTCGCCGGAGTCTGGGACAATCTCGGTCGAGTGGCCGCGGAATTCGCCCATCTCGACCGGATGCGGTTCCAGCGCCTGGCGTTCCTGCCGGATAGCTTTGCCTCCAGCGCCTCGCAAGCGGACGAGGTCGTCTATGATCGCGACAGCGAGGAGCGTGCTCGCCGTATGCTCGCCGCTGGCAGGGGAACGCTTCTGTTCACGGCTCATCTCGGAAACTGGGAGCTGCCGGCCTTGGTCGGGCCCGCTCTTGGGATAGATACTGCCGTGCTGTTTCGCCGACCCAATATCAGGGCGGTCGCCGACGCGATCATTTCGGTTCGAGCCAACAGCATGGGAAAGCTGGTGCCGACCGGAATCGGGGCGCCGGTCGAGCTGTTGCATTTGCTGCAAGCGAATTGCCACGTCGGAATGCTGGTCGACCAGCATCATGAGAAGGGCGTCGAGGTGACATTTTTCGGCCGCCGCTGCCGGGCCAATCCTCTGCTCGCCCGGCTCGCGCGCCACGCCGAATGCCCGATCCACGGCGTGCGCATCGTGCGCTTGCCCGACGGCAACCGATTCCGGGGCGAAATCACCGAGCCGATCGAGCCGGCACGCGATGCCGAAGGCCGCATCGATGTGCAGGGCACGATGCAGGCGATTACCGCCATCGTCGAAGCTTGGGTGCGCGAGCATCCCGAGCAATGGCTATGGCTGCACCGGCGATGGCGACCATTCCCATCCGAGGGCCGATGACGCCCTAAAGGACCGGTTTCGGCCCAGCAGGCGAGCGAACCCGGCCCCGCGACCGCACAGAAGCAAGCCGGCATTCAAAGAAGCGGTGGCGACGGCAAGAGCATCATGCGCTGGCAGCCGCCGGGGCGTGGCTCGGCTTGGCAGTCGTGGCGGTCACCGGCGCGGGCTGATTGCGAAGATCGGCAATCTGGCCGTCGATATTGGCAATGACGCGCCGTGAGAACGGCCTGACATGCAGGTAAAGCCCCATGAGCATCACGATGAAGCGCAGCGCCTCGGGATTGGTCCTCGCACAATACATGAAGGCATCCCACAGTGCCTCGCGCGCTTCCGGAAGCTGACTTATGATCCGGTGCGCGGTTTCGATCGCACCGTATTTGCTCCTCATCTCAACGTTCGGCGAATGACGTGGCGACTGCGAGCGATCAAGGGTGTCCGCAAGGCGCTTGAGGCGTCCGGCGAACATGGCAGGATCGTAGACCTTTGCCAGGACCGTGCGGTAGTCGGTCAAAACCTCGTCACGCGGCCGCAGCGTGTCGAAGTTCAAGCCGGTAATGCAGTGATCGCCGATACCTTCCACCTGGACATCGTGGCCCGGATGCAGACGCCCCTCCTTCTTCAATCGCCGACCGAGCTGCGTGTTCGACATGCCTCCGAGGAGACCGACCATGGCGATCGGAATCGCGGCTTCCTCGACCAGCTCGATCATCGGCTGGGCGATCGATCCCTTCTCGCTGTCGAACCCGACGATGAAGCCCGCCAGGACATACATGCCGTGCTTGTAGATCCTATGGACGCTGGCGGAGATGCTTCGGCGCGTGTTCTGCTTCTTGCGCATCTGCTTGAGGGTTTCCTCGTCCGGACTCTCGATTCCAACGAAGACCGCGAAGAAATCAGAATCGTGCATCAACCGCATCAATTCTTCGTCGTCGGATATGTTGAGTGAGGCCTCGGTCGAGAACTCGAACGGATGACCGTTGGCATCCAGCCAAGCCTTCAGGTCCGGCAGGAACCGCTTCACGGCCTTCTTGTTGCCGATCAGGTTGTCGTCGACAAAATCGACATGGCCGCGATAGCCGAGCCGATAGAGCGTGTCGAGCTCGGCCAGCATCTGGGCGTTGGTCTTTGCCCGGGGCACGCGGCCGTACAGCTCGATAATGTCGCAGAACTCGCAGGTAAACGGGCAACCGCGCGAGAATTGCACGCCGATGTAGAGATACTGCTCGAACTTCAGAAGATCAAACCGCGGAATCGGGGTCTTGGTGACGTCGATCTCGAATTTTGGCGCCACGAACGTGCCGTTGCGCTCGCCCGCCCGCCATGCCGTCACGAAGTCGTCCATCACAGCCTCGGCCTCGCCGAGCACCTTGAAATCAAACGCCTCGTAGATGTGGGGATGCGAGGTCACGTCGGGACCGCCGACCACCGCCGGCTTCCCGTGAGCGCGGGCGAGTCCCAGGATCCGTAACGAGTTGGCCTGCTGAAACAGCATGCCGCCGGTCATCACCATATCGGCCCATTCGAGGTCGTCTTGCGTCAATTCCTCGGTGTTGCGATTGACGAGGCGAATGTCCCAATCCGCCGGCAGCATGGCGGCCACCGTGATCATGCCGAGCGGGGCCGTGGGATAGCGTGCCCCCACGAGCTCGCAGGCCGGGGTGTAGACCCAGAACGATTCCGCCGCGAACCGCGGATATACCATCAAAACACGGCACGAGCGCGCAGTCATAGGCTGCCCCCCTCCGGCTCGCAGATTGCCATACTTCAGCGGACTGACACAAGGAGAAACCCTCGGCGAAACCCTTGGAACTCCATTGCAAATAAGGCCGCGCCCCCCGCTCGTGACGGTTTCCGGACGGACGGAAGGCGGCCTTGAAAATGAATGCGCTATCGCCCGGTCTTAATGCGGGTCCACAACCGGTTCATCAAACGCTGAGTCGCAGCGTCGTAGACCTTGATGGTGTAGAGACGGGTCATGGTGGCCGCGTCCGGATAGATGGTGGGATCGTCGAGCACCTCCTTGTCGATGAGCTTCTGGCTCGCCAGGTTGCCGTTGGCATAGGAGATGAGATTGGAGTTCCGGGCGGCGACCTCGGGCTTCTGCAGATAATCGATGAAGGCGTACGCCTCAGCGACATGCTTGGCGTCCTTGGGGATCGCCAGGTTGTCGAACCACAGTTGCGCCCCTTCCTTGGGGATCGCGTAGGCCAGCTCGACGCCGTTCTTGGCCTCCGCCGCGCGCTTCTGCGCCTGCTTGACGTCGCCCGAAAAGCCGACCGCAAAGCAGATTTCGCCGGACGCGAGCGCGTCGAGATATTCCGAGGAGTGGAACTTGCGCACGTAGGGCCTGATCTTGATCACCAGGTCGGCCGCCTTCTGCAGCTCGGCGGGATTCCTCGAATTGGGATCAAGACCGAGATACTTCAGCGCTGCCGGCAGGATGTCGTCGGACGAGTCGAGCAGATAAACGCCGCAGTCCTTGAACTTGGCCAGGTTCTCCGGCTTGAAGACGATGTCCCAGCTGTCGATCTTGGCGTCGGGCCCGAGAATTTCGTGCGCCTTCTTGACGTTGTAGCCGATCCCGGTCGTGCCCCACATGTAGTTGACCGCGTACTGGTTGCCGGGATCGTGGACGGCGAGCCGCTGCGTGATTTCCGGCCAAAGATTGACCAGATTCGGCAACTTGCTCTTGTCGAGCTTTTGGAAGACCCCGGCCTTGATCTGACGCTCGAGGAAAAATCCGGTCGGCACCACCACGTCATAGCCGGACTTGCCGGCGAGCAGCTTGGTCTCGAGCGTGTCGTTGGAATCGAAGGTGTCGTAACGCACCTTGATTCCGGTCTCCTTGGTGAAATCCTCGATCACCGTCGGATCGATATAGTCCGACCAATTGTAGACATTCACGATCCGCTCCTGCGCGCCGACGGATCCGGTCCACAGAACCGCGACGGCAGCGGCGATGGCAAAAGAGCGAGGCATGGGTATCTCGGGTCTCTCGGGAGTTCTCTCAGCCGGTTTCGGTATCGAGGCCCGCGGCCTTCCAGGCCAGGATGCCGCCCGCCAGATGGGCGTCGTAGGGATAGCCCTGCTCCTGCGCGGCCAGCGAGGCGGTGATCGATCGCCGTCCCGAACGGCAGGCGAACACGACCTGGCGGCCGTGCGGGTCCGGAATCGCGGCCGGATCGAAGCTGGACAAGGGCACCACCACGGCGGCCGGATAGCGCTCGAGCGCGACCTCGTTCTGCTCGCGCACGTCGACCAGCAGCATGCGGCCCTCCGCAAGCCCGTGGGCGACTTCCTCGGGGGTCAGATTGTGAACACGGGGATCGCCGAACTCATCCGCCATGCCGTCCTCCTCGCACAGAACCACGGGCCCCATATCGTGCCGCGCATTCTGGCATGCCCAAGCGCGCGATCAAATGGTCACTTGCGTGCCGACCTCCACCACCCGGTCGGTCGGGATCTGGAAATAGTCGGTTGCATCATTGGCGACCCGCGTCAACAGGATGAACAGCCTGTCCTGCCACCGCGGCATGCCCGAATGGGCGGCCGGCTTCAGCGCGCGGCGCGACAGGAAGAACGAGGTCGACATGATGTCGAAGGTCCAGCCGAGCTTGCGCGCGATCGCCAGTGCCTTCGGCACGTTGGGCATTTCCATGAATCCGAACCGCAAATTGATGCGCGTGAACGTGTCGCCGACCGGCTCGATGCGCACCCGTTCGGAGGGATTGACGCGCGGCGTGGGCGCCGTCTGGATGGTCAGGATGACGTTCTTTTCGTGCAGCACCTTGTAGTGCTTGAGGCTGTGCATGAGCGCGGTCGGCGCGCTCATGGGATCGCTGGTGAGGAACACCGCGGTGCCGGGGACGCGGACGGGCGGCTTCTTCTCCAGCATCGCCACCAGCGCCTCGAGCGGCGTCTCCAGGCGCCGGGTCTTCTCGTACAGAAGGCGCGTTCCGCGTCGCCACGTATACATCACGACCATGAGCATCGTGCCGAGCGCCAGCGGCACCCAGCCGCCATCCACCACCTTGAGCATGTTGGCGCTGAGAAATATCAGGTCGATGCAGAGGAAGGGCGCCATCAGCGCGACGGCGGCGAGCGGCGACCATCTCCAGACCTTCCAAACCACCACGATGGCCATCATGCCGGTCACCACCATGGTGCCGCTCACCGCTATGCCATAGGCGGAGGCGAGCGCGCTCGACGAACGAAACAAGGCCACCAGCATGAGCACGCCGAACAGCAGCAAGGCGTTCACCCGCGGCGCATAGATCTGGCCATAATAGGACTTCGACGTGTGCCGGATTTCCAGGCGCGGCAGCAAGCCGAGCTGGATGGCCTGCTGGCTCAGCGAATAGGCCCCCGAAATGACGGCCTGGCTCGCGATCACGGTTGCAACCGTCGCCAGGGCCACCATGGGAAGCAGCGCCCAGTCCGGGAAGAGCAGAAAGAACGGGTTCTCCAGCGCCTTGGGATCGCCCAGCACCAGCGCGCCCTGGCCGAGATAGTTCAGCGCCAGCGAGGGCAGGACCAGGACGAGCCAAGCGGCCTGTATGGGTTTGCGGCCAAAATGACCGAGGTCGGCGTAGAGCGCTTCGGCACCGGTCACGGCCAGAAAGACCGCGCCCAGCGTGACGAGCCCGATCACGCCGTGGCTCAGCAGGAAGACGACCGCATAGAACGGATTGAAGGCGAGCAGAATCTCCGGCCTCATGACCACATGGGCGATGCCGGCAAGCGCGATGGCGGCAAACCAGAAGACCATGATCGGTCCGAAAAAGGCCGCGACCTTTGCGGTCCCGCGCGATTGCACGGCGAACAGCACGACCAGAACCGCCATCGTCAGGGAGACGATGTAGGGATCGAAGGCCGGAGTCGCGATCTTGAGGCCTTCGATCGCGGACAGCACCGACAGCGCCGGCGTGATCATCGCGTCGCCATAAAACAGCGCGGCGCTGATGATGCCGCAAAGCACGATGGCGTTGGCGCCCTTGCGCACGGCGCGCTGCGCCAGCGCCATCAACGCCAGGGTCCCGCCCTCGCCATGGTTGTCCGCCCGCAACAGCACGAGGACGTATTTCAGGGTGACGGTGACGATCAGGGCCCACAGGATGAGCGAGAGTACCCCGAACACCGCCTCGCGGTTCACCCCGCGGCCGGGCTCGATGGCCGCGGAGACTGCTTCGCGCAACGCATAGAGGGGGCTGGTGCCGATATCGCCGTAGACGACGCCGATGCTACCGACGGTCAGGGCCAAGAAGGCGGACTTCACATGAGTTCGGCCGGTCCCGTCGATTGAAACGGAAGGGGAAACGGCAACTGGAGGCGACATTGATAAGGCCTGATGCTGCACCGCAACATGCGCTGGGGCGGTGCTTATAGCATCCCCAACGCCCGTGATCTGCCCAAAGGTGCAATTAATTTGTGGAGCAGGCCTGCACTCGCCGCAACCCCAATCAGCCAATAAAACTTATTAAATACAATGGCTTAACTCCACAAAGCTCGTCTGAAATGAGAATCCTTGCGTCCTATTGTCCCGGCTGGTGTCGGTCTCACGGTCGAATGTCAGGCGGAACGGGTGGCGCCTCACGCATCAGGGTGATGGTTACGCGGCGATTGGTTGCAATATACGGATCGTCGGGAAACAGCGGCTCGGTGTCGGCCTTCCCCGCCACCATGAAGATGTGGCCGCTCTGCACGCCTTCGGCCTCGAGCACCCGGCGCACCGCATTGGCGCGATCGGCCGAGAGCTCCCACGGCCCGTAGCCGGGCAGCGACGGTGCCCGCAACGCCGAAGTATGGCCCGCGACCGAGATGCGGAACGGCATGGACTTGAGCGGACCGGCGAGCTGCTGGATCAGGCGGCGCGTGCGCTCGTAGGGTTCCTTCGAGCCTTCCGGAAACATCGAGCGACCGTCCTGATCGACGATCTCGATATTGAGCCCGCTCGCGGTTTCCTCGATCATGATGTGCTTGGAGAGCTCGGTTAGGTCCGGCATATCCTGCAGCGCCTGTCGCAGCGACGCCGAGGCGAGCGCAAAAGCCCCATCCTTGTCCAATTTGGCGCCGGAATTGTGCTCACGGCCGTGCTCGTCCGGGGTCGGGGTCGCCGAGGCATCCTCGGGCGAGATCGGCGCGGCGCTCTTGAGCTTGGGCCGCGTCGGCAGCCCGGGGACCTCGATGATGCCCGAATAGCGAACCCGGTCCTGCATGCCGAAAGCGTCGCGCATGGAACCGGCCACGATATTCAATTTCGCCTGATCCTGGGTCGAGAACGCCACCAGCATGACGAAGAAGGCGACCAGCAGTCCCATCAGGTCCGCAAAGGTGACGAACCAGCCGTGCCCGCCGCCGTGTGCCTGAGCTTTTTTCTTCGCCATGGCTGATCTCCGCGGCTAGGCGCTGCCCGAAAGGCGGTGTTTGGGCTTCAAGGCATGTCCCAAGACACGCGTCGATCAGGCCGCCACCGCTTCCGGTTCCTCGTCGTAGCAATTCTTCTCGGGCAGATAGGCCAGCAGCATCTCGCGCACCAGCGTCGGGCTCTTGGATTCCCGGATCATGAGAACGCCATCGATGATGAGGGTGCGGTTGATCTCCTCGTCGGCCAGCTTGAGGTGCAGCTTGTCGGCAAGCGGCAGGCACCACAGATTGGCGACGACGGCGCCATAGAGGGTGGCGAGCAGCGCCGTCGCCATGAACGGACCAAGCTTCGAGGGATCCGTCATGTTGGCGAACATCTGCACCATGCCCAGCAGCGTCCCGATCATCCCGAAGGCCGGAGCGCAGTCGCCGATGGCGCGGTAGATCTTCTGGCCCTCGTCCAGGTGGGTGAGGAAGTTGTCGCGGTCGCGCTCCAGGTTGTCGCGAATGAAGGAAGTGTCATAACCGTCAGCGATGAAGCGGACGCCTTTGGCCAGGAACGGGTCGTCGATCTCGACCTTCTCGAGCCCGACCGGTCCCGACTTGCGGGCGATCTCGGCGAGCTGGGCGATCTGGTCGACGAGCTCGCGCTGCGTCGTCCGCCGCATCGTGAACGCAAACTTGGCGCCGAGCGGGAGACCGTGAAAGATCGAGATCAGCGGGAAACGGATCAGAGTGGCCGAGAAGGAGCCGCCGAAAATGATGATGACGGCATGATCGGAAACGTACATTCCGAAGTTGCCACCCATCAGGATGACCGTCGAAACCACCACCATCCCGCCAATGAGACCAAGGCCTGTAGCGATGTCCATGGCAGGGTGTCCGAAACGCAATACACGGCGCCGCCCGCGGCAGCCCTCCGCCAAGCTAGCGGGCGCCACTTAAGGGACGGTTACCGAGGGTCCGGAGCCGGCGCCCGCGCCGGTCACGCAAATCGCCCTGGCGCGGTCGAACAAGCGGGCGCGATAGCGTAGAGTTGGCTGCGGTCCGCGCCTGTGCTTGATGACGTGGCGCGCGATCCGCGGCTGACGGTCTCGCTCGGCCTGAAGACCCGCAGCCGGATTGGCGCGCAACGGGAGACAGGGATGCGTTTGATCGGCCATTTCATCGACGGGAAGGAGGTCGCGGGCAGTTCCGGCCGCAGCGGCGACGTCTACGATCCGAACACCGGGGAGGTGCAGGCCAAGGTCGACTTTGCGGATCGCGTGGAGGTCGAGCGGGCAATCGCGGCGGCGCAGGCGGCCCAACCGGCCTGGGCCGCGACCAACCCGCAACGGCGCGCGCGTGTGCTGTTCAGGTTCCTCGAGCTGGTGCAGCGGGAGTTCGACGAGCTTGCCCGGCTCCTGTCCAGCGAGCACGGCAAGACCGTCGCGGATGCGCGTGGCGACATCCAGCGCGGTCTCGAGGTCGCCGAGTTCGCCTGCGGCATTCCCCACCTCCTCAAGGGCGAGTTCACCGAAGGCGCCGGCCCCGGCATCGATCTCTACTCCATGCGCCAGCCGCTCGGAGTCGTCGCCGGCATCACGCCCTTCAATTTCCCGGCCATGATCCCGATGTGGAAGTTCGCTCCGGCGCTGGCCTGCGGCAACGCCTTCATCCTCAAGCCGTCGGAGCGTGATCCCTCGGTGCCGATGCGGCTCGCCCAATTGCTGATCGAGGCGGGGCTGCCCCCCGGCGTGCTCAACGTGGTCAATGGCGGCCGCGACGCGGTCGAGACGCTGTTGACCGACCCGCGCATCAAGGCGATCGGCTTTGTCGGCTCCTCGGCCGTGGCCGAGCACATCTACGCCACCGGCTGCGCCCAGGGAAAGCGCATGCAGTGCTTCGGCGGCGCCAAGAACCACATGATCGTCATGCCCGATGCGGATCTCGACCAAGCCGTCGATGCGCTGATCGGCGCGGGCTACGGCTCGGCCGGCGAACGTTGCATGGCCATATCGGTGGCGGTGCCGGTCGGCCGCAAGACCGCCGACGCTCTCCTCGACAAGCTCGTCCCGCGGGTGGAAGGCCTCAAGATCGGCCTCTCGAGCGACGCGCAGGCCGATTACGGCCCGCTCGTCACCGGCGCGCATCTCGACAAGGTGAGAAGCTATGTCGAGCTCGGCATACAGGAGGGCGCCAAGCTCAGGGTCGACGGGCGCGGCTTCAGGCTGCAGGGCTACGAGCGTGGATTCTTCATGGGCGGCTGCCTGTTCGACGAAGTCGAGCCGCATATGCGCATCTACAAAGAGGAGATTTTCGGGCCGGTGCTCTGCGTCGTGCGCGCCAGGGACTATGAGGAGGCGCTGCGGCTGCCCTCGGAGCACGACTACGGCAACGGGGTTGCGATCTTCACCCGCGACGGCGACACAGCGCGCGACTTCGTGAGCCGCGTGAACGTCGGCATGGTGGGGGTGAATTTCGCGGTGCCGGTGCCGCTCTCCTACTACACATTCGGCGGCTGGAAGCAGTCGGGTTTCGGCGACTTGAACCAGCACGGCCCGGACGCGATCCACTTCTACACCAAGACCAAGACGGTGACCACCCGCTGGCCCTCCGGCACCAAGGAAGGCGCCGACTTCGTCATTCCGACGATGAAGTGAGTGCCCGCAAGAAGGACGAATTCCATCAGCTATAGGGACGAATTCCATCAGCTGTTCTGCATCGAGGCCCCGGGGCTGGCGGAAAATCAGAGCTGGCAGTAAATTCATCGTTTGGTGAGCGTGATCCGAGAGATAACCCAGGAGCAAGGCGTGAGGCAGCTTGATCGCATCACCCAGCAGCCCGGTGTAATGGGCGGCAAGGCCTGCGTCCGCGGCATGCGCGTGACGGTCGGTATGATAGTTGGCCAGATTGGTGCCGGGCATAGCATCGAGGACGTCCTCTCCGATTATCCTTATCTGGAGCGCGAAGACATCATGCAGGCGCTGCGATACGCCGCGTGGCGCGCAGAAGAGCGCGACGTCCCGTCTTCCGGGAGCCTGAAGCTCCTGGTTGATATGAACCTGTCGCCGCGATGGATCGAATTGCTGAGGAAGGCAGGTTTCGAAGCGGCACACTGGTCGATGATGGGACCGGTCAATGCATCGGACGTGCAAATCATGACCTTCGCCATGATGAACGACTTCGTGGTGCTTACTCATGACCTGGATCCTGGCGGCAACCCATGGAACCAAGCCGAGCGTCGTGCAAATCCGCGCCGACGATATCGGTCCGGAGGTGATTGGTCGGCAGGTGATCGAGGCCTTGCGGGAACTAACCGCGGAACTGCAGCGCGGCGCACTTGTCACGATCGATCCGGGCCGAGCCCGCCTGCGCCTTCTTCTGCTCTTTCCGGACGCTTGATTCGACGAGCACGGAAGCTATTCCACGGGGTGATGCCTAGCGTTCGAGCGGGACATCTTCGGAAGGGGGTAATACGTGGCCGAGTACCAGCTCTACTGCTTCGCTCAATCGGGCAATGCGTATCGGGTCGCGCTGATGCTCAATCTCATCGGCGCCGACTGGGAGCCGATCTGGATCGACTTCTTCGTCAAGGGCGAGCAGCGCGGGCCGGCCTACCGGACCAACGTCAACGAGATGGGCGAGGTGCCGGTGCTCGTGCATGGCAACCGCAAGCTCAGCCAATCCGGCGTCATCTTGAGCTATCTGGCCGAACGCTCGGGGCAGTTTCAGCCGGACGGCGAGGATGAGCGGCTCGAGGCGCTGCGCTGGATCATCTTCGACAACCAGAAGGTCAACGGATTTCTCGGGCCCTACCGGTTCCTGCGCTCCCTGGCCAAGCCGCCCGGCGACCCGGCCGTGCTCGCGTTTCTCAAAGGCCGGATCGACGGCAATCTGGCGATCGTCGAGCAGCGGCTGTCGACGCGCGACTTCGTGCTCGGGCCGCGGCCGACCATCGTCGACCTGTCGCTGGTCGGCTACCTCTACTACCCGGCCGAGGAATTCGGCTTCGACATCGCCGCCCAGCACAAGAACATCGCCGCCTGGCTTGAGCGGATCAAGGCACTGCCGGGCTGGAAGCATCCCTACGACCTGATGCCCGGCCATCCGCTGCAGCGTCAGCCGGCGACGCCCAAGATCAATTGAGACGGGTCGGGCGCTCGGATTGGGGCGGATGCTCGGAGGCGACCGGACGGGTTGCCTGCGGCGCGGAGCCCTCGGCTGGTCCAGAGGCAACCGCGGGCCGGCCGGTAGCAGGGGCGACACCGGCGGCAGCAGCAGCCGCGGCCGCCGTCTTACGCTGGGCATTGCGGTAGGACAGCCAGCCGAGCGGCAGGGTCGCCAGATAGAAGACCGTGCCGATGGTGAGCACCTCCCAGGGGTAGGAGATAAGCAGCGCAAAGAACAGCACGATCAGCACGAAGACCGGCAGCACCAGCTCGGGCGCGACCCGCTTGCCGACCCGTTTGCCGGAAAAGACCGGCAGCCGCGACACCATCAGAAAGGCGATGCCCAGCGTGTAGACGAAGGTCAGCGGCGCCACGAACTCAAAATGCGGCACGCCGAGAAACTGCAGGTAGATGGGCAGCAGCACCGTGATCGCACCGGCCGGCGCCGGCACCCCGACGAAATAGTTCCCGGCCCAGGCCGGCCGGTCGGGATCCTCGATCATGACGTTGAAGCGGGCCAGCCGAAGCGCCGCGCAGATCGCAAACACCAGGGCAGCGATCCAGCCGGCCGATTTGAGCTCGTGCAATCCCCAGAAGTAGAGGATCAGCGCCGGCGCGACGCCGAAATTGACGAAATCCGCGAGGCTGTCGAGCTCGGCGCCGAAACGCGATGTGCCTTTGAGCATGCGGGCCACCCGCCCGTCGATGCCGTCCAGCATGGCGGCGAACACGATGGCCGCCAGCGCCCATTCGAGCCTGTCCTCCACCGCCAGCCTGATCGCGGTAAGGCCGGCGCACAGCGCCAGCAAAGTAATGACATTGGGCACCAGCGTGCGCACCGGAATGGCACGAAAGCGCGGGCGGCGAAGCAATCGTCGGCGATCGCGGTCGAAGGGCGGGTGCTGGAACATGGACGGAATATAGTCCTTTGGCGAGGCCGCCGCTACCGGAGCTTGCGCCATGATCTACATCAAAGCCAACCGCTCCAGCAGGCAGATTCGGTCAGTTCACCCGGAAGGTGCGGTCGCGATCGGCCATGCGCAGATCGGCGATGACGGTTTCGCCGGCAATCGCGGTCTGGCCCTCGGCCACCAACGGCCGCACGCCCTCGGGCAGATAGACGTCGACGCGCGAACCAAAGCGGATCATGCCGATGCGCTCGCCCGCGCCTACGGTTGCGCCCTTGCGCACAAAACAGACGATCCGCCGCGCCACCAGGCCGGCGATCTGCACGACCGCGATGCGCGCGCCGTCGGCCGAGATCAGATAAGAGTTTCGCTCGTTCTCCTCGCTCGCCTTGTCGAGATCGGCGCTGATGAAGGCCCCGGCATGATAGGCGATCTCATCGATGCGGCCGCTCACCGGGCTGCGGTTCACATGGCAATTGAACACGTTCATGAAGATCGACACCCGCGGCAGCGGCCGCTCGCCGAGGCCGAGCTCCCGGGGCGGCGAGGCATTGATCACCGCGGCGACGCGTCCGTCGGCCGGGGCGACCACGATGCCTTCGCGCACCGGGGTCACGCGCACCGGATCGCGGAAGAACAGCGCGCACCAGATCGTCAGGACGGTGCCGATCCAGCCGAGCGGCGCCCAGAACATGAACAGGATCAGGCTGCCCAGCGCAATGGTGCCAATGAACGGATAGCCCTCGCGATGGATCGGCACCAACTGCGAGCGGATAGAGTGGACGATGGACATGGTTCTCACTCTCGTGGCCTGGATGGTGCCTGGGGCGTTTGCGCCCGTCTATGGCCCAATCCGGCAACAGCGGTCCAGGACTTCGCTCACGCTCCGTAGCCCGCGAAGACGGGCGTAAACGCCCTTATGCGGGCTGCGACCTAACGATCATTCAGCGGCGTCGGCAGGCACCACAGCGTCAGCCCCGGCGGATCCGTCGGCGTTGCGGCTGGGCGCCTCTGCATCCTCCTCCTCCTCGATCAAGGCGAGCTTCTCGCGCGCCGCCTCGGCCTCGCGCTGGCGGTTCCACATGCTGGCATAGAGGCCGCCTCTGGCCAGCAGCTGCAGGTGGGTGCCGCGCTCGACGATGACACCGTGATCGAGCACCAGGATCTCGTCGGCCGCCACGATGGTGGAGAGGCGGTGCGCGATCACCAGCGTGGTGCGGTTCCTCGACACCCGGTCGAGCGCGTCCTGGATGTCCTTCTCGGTATGGCTGTCGAGCGCCGAGGTGGCTTCATCCAGCAGCAGGATGGGCGGAGCCTTGAGGATCGTGCGCGCGATCGCCACCCGTTGCTTCTCGCCGCCCGACAGCTTGAGGCCGCGCTCGCCGACCTCGGTCTCGTAACCCTTGGGCGCGATGCGGATGAAATGATCGATCTGGGCAAGGCGCGCGGCCTCCTCGACCTCGGCATCGCTCGCCTCCCAACGGCCGTAGCGGATGTTGTAGCGGATGGTGTCGTTGAACAGCACGGTGTCCTGGGGAACCATGCCGATCGCGGAGCGCAACGATACCTGCGTCACCTCGCGAATGTCCTGGCCGTCGATCTCGATGCGGCCGCCGGTCACGTCATAGAAGCGGTAGAGCAGCCGCGAGATGGTCGACTTGCCGGCGCCCGAAGGGCCGACCACCGCGACGGTGCGGCCGGCCGGCACCTCGAAGCTCAGGCCTTTGAGGATCGGGCGCTCGGGATCATAGGCGAACGAGACGTTGTCGAAGCGGATCGCGCCGCGCCGCACCTCGAGCGGCCGGGCGCCCGGCTTGTCCTCGATCTCGGGCTTGCGGTTGAGGATCGCGAACAGGTTCTCGATGTCGATCACCGCCTGCTTGATCTCGCGATAGACCATGCCCATGAAATTGAGCGGCTGGTAGAGCTGGATCATCATGGCGTTGATCATGATGAAATCGCCGACCGTATGGGTGCCCTGCTTGATGCCGTAGGCGCACAACACCATGGCGCCGGCAAGCCCGACGGTGAAGATCGTCGCCTGGCCGGCATTGAGCACGGCGAGCGACACGTAGGACTTGACGCTCGCCTCCTCGTAGCGGGCCATGGAACGGTCGTAACGGCTCGCCTCGCGCTCCTCGGCGACGAAGTATTTGACAGTCTCGTAGTTGAGCAGCGAGTCGATCGCCTTGACATTGGCGTCGCTGTCGCTGTCGTTCATATGGCGGCGGATGCCGATGCGCCACTCGGTCGCGTAATAGGTGTAGACCATGTAGCAGGCGACGGTCACGACGATGAGCGCGACGTAGCGCCAGTCGAACTGATAGAGCAGCACGACGATGATGAAGCAGAGCTCGATCACCGTCGGCACCAGCTGCATGATCACCATGCGCACGATGGTTTCGATGGCGTTGCGCCCGCGCTCCAGGACCCGGGTGAGGCCGCCGGTCTTGCGCTCGAGATGGAAACGCAGCGAGAGCCGGTGCATGTGCTCGAACACCATGTAGGCGAGCCGCCGCACCGCGTTCATCGCGACCTTGGCGAACAAGCCGTCGCGCGCCTGCGTCAAGACCGCCATCAAAATGCGCATCGCCCCATAGGCGACCGTCATCAGGACCGGAGCCGCGATCGCCCAGGCAAACCATGAGGTCGGCCCGATCGGCGCGCTGCCGTGTCCGGTCAGCGCGTCGGTCGCCCATTTGAACGTGAATGGCACCGCCATGGTGGCGATCTTGGCCATGAGCAGGAGCGCCATGGTGACCCAGATCCGCAGCTTGAGATCGCGGCGATCCGAAGGCCAGATGTAGGGCCACAGCACGACCACGGTGCGAAGCAGGCTGGCGGCGCCGTCGGCGGATACGTCCCGCTTCAGCGCACGGGTGGATCGGGGATGGAAGTCAGTCATTCTATCGTCAAGCGGCCCGGACTTGGGACGGACCACGCGAATGGGGACCGTCGAACTCCAGACATATAGAGCATTTTTGGGCGCCAGCCAGTCGACAATGAAGTTTCCATGACGGTCTCCCGCTCCCGAGTGCCCTCATGGTCCGCAAAGGCCGGGGCCACGCCGGTCTGGCCGCTGCTGCAGTGCAAACAGGCCGACCGCTTGACGGTCCCCTCCCCCGGCGCCACATGCAAAGGCTATAGCCGGAATCAACATGAGCAAAATCAAAGCAATCTGCGTCTACTGCGGCTCCGGTCCGGGCACCGACCCGGCCTTCATGGAGGCGGCACGCCGGTTCGGCCGGATCCTGGCCGAGAATCGCATCACCCTCGTTTACGGCGGCGGCTCGGCCGGGTTGATGGGAGCCTGCGCCGAAGCGGTCCTCGACCACGGCGGCAATGTGGTCGGGATCATCCCCGAATTCCTCACCGATCGCGAGCATATGCTGATGCGCGCGCAGGAACGGATCATCACGCACGATCTGCACGAGCGCAAACGGTTGATGTTCGAGCGCGCGGATGCCTTCGTGGCGCTGCCGGGCGGCGTCGGCACGCTCGAGGAGCTGGTCGAGCAACTCACCTGGGCGCAGCTCGGCCGCCATCGCAAGCCGATCCTGATCGCCAACATAGAGGGCTTCTGGGAGCCGCTCTGCGCGCTGCTCGACCACATGCAAAAGCTGCAATTCATCCGCGCCGGCCTCAACGTCAATCTTCTGGTCGCCGATCGCATCGACGACGTCCTGCCCAGGCTGCAGATAGCCGTGCGCGAGCTGTCGGAGCCGGACAAGGAATTGAAGGAGGCCGCCGTCGATCAGTTGTGAGGGGCGTGCGCTATCCGGACCCCTCCACCCGCTCATCCCCGCGGACGCGGGGATCCAGCCTTTGCCCATTTAATAACGTCCATGCAATTTGGCGAAGTCTGGATTCCCGCGTCCGCGGGAATGAGCGGATGGGGCAACGCCTTCGCCGACCGCGCACGTCGGCGCTCACGCCGTGGCGCCGGACTTCACCAGCTTGTAGACGATCGAATCCATCAGCGCCTGGAAAGAGGCGTCGATGATGTTGGGCGAGACTCCGACCGTGGTCCAGCGCTCGCCGCTTTCGTCCCGGCTCTCGATCAGCACGCGCGTCACCGCCTGCGTGCCGCCGTTGAGGATGCGCACCCGATAGTCGGTGAGCTCGAGGCCTTCGATATAGCTTTGATACTTGCCGATATCCTTGCGCAGCGCGACGTCCAGGGCATTGACCGGGCCGTTGCCCTCGCCGGCGGAGATCAGATCCTTGCCGTCGACCCGCACCTTGACCACCGCCATGCTGACGGTGACGCGTTCTCCCTTGGCGTTGATGCGCTGCTCGACATTCACGTCGAACTGGGTCACGTCGAAATAGCTCGGCACCTTGCCGAGCATCCGGCGGGCCAAGAGCTCGAAGGAGGCGTCCGCCGCCTCATAGGCATAGCCGATCGCCTCGCGCTGCTTGACCTCATCGAGCAGCGCGGCGATGCGAGGATCGTCCTTGTCGGCCTTGATGCCGATGCGCTCGAGCTCGAACATCACGTTGGACTTTCCGGCCTGATCGGAGACCAGGAGCTTGCGCCGATTGCCGACCGCGTCGGGGGCGACGTGCTCGTAGGTGGCCGGCTCCTTGAGGATCGCGGAGGCATGAATGCCGGCCTTGGTCGCAAACGCGCTCTCGCCCACATAAGGGGCGTGGCGGTTGGGCGCGCGGTTGAGCATCTCGTCGAGCGCGCGCGAGACATGGGTGAGGCCCGCGAGCTTCTCATCCGAGACGCCGATGGCGAATTTGTCCGCGAATTCCCCCTTGAGCTTGAGGGTCGGAATGATGGAGGTGAGGTTGGCATTGCCGCAACGCTCGCCGAGCCCGTTCAAGGTGCCCTGGATCTGGCGCGCGCCCGCCCGCACGGCGGCGAGCGAATTGGCGACCGCCTGCTCGGTGTCGTTATGGGCGTGGATGCCGACGTGGTCGCCGGGCACGAGCTTCACCACCTCGGCGACGATCCTCTCCACCTCGTGGGGCAGCGTTCCGCCATTGGTGTCGCACAGCACCACCCAGCGCGCGCCTTCCTCATAGGCCGCTTGCGCGCAGGCGAGCGCATAGCGCGGATTGGCTTTGTAGCCGTCGAAGAAGTGCTCGCAGTCGAGCAGCACCTCACGGCCGGCGGCCTTGGCGGCGCGAATGCTGTCGCGGATCGAGGCGAGATTTTCCCCCAGCGTGCATTCGAGCGCGACGCGCACGTGATAGTCCCACGATTTCGCGACGAAGCAGATGGCGTCGGCCTGCGCGTCGACGAGCGCCTTGAGCCCCGGATCGTTGGAGGTCGAGCGGCCGGGACGGCGCGTCATGCCGAACGCCGTGAACGTGGCGGCGAGCTTGCGGTCCTCCGAGAACAGCTCCGTGTCGATCGGGTTGGCACCCGGATAGCCGCCCTCCACATAGTCGATGCCGAGCGCGTCGAGCATGCCCGCGATGGCGACCTTGTCGTGCAGGGTGAAATCGACCCCGTTGGTCTGCGCGCCGTCGCGCAGCGTGGTGTCGAACAGATACAGGCGTTCGCGGGTCATTGCAGACGACATTGGCGTGCTCACGACACCCGATAGGCGACATATAGCGCCAGCAGCACCGCCGCCACGATCACCACGTATTTGAGCGTGATGTAGTAGAGCCAGTGCCGCGGAAACGGCGTATCGGGCTTGGTCATGACGTGCTCCCTGGCGGCTTCGGCGCGCTTCCGATCGGCGCCAGCCGCTTTTCCATGGTCGTGGTGGCGAGCCATTCGTCGCCGCTCAACACGGTGTTGCGGCGCTGCGCCACGTAACCGCGACGCTCGAAGAAGCCGCGCGCGCTATCGCTGGCATCGACGGTCAGCCGCGGCGTGCCGCGCGAGGCGGCGAGTTTCTCGACCGCATCGCACAACATGGCGCCGATCCCTTGTCCGGCCACGGCCGGATGAACATAGAGGAGATCGAGCTGGTCGGTACCCTTGAGCGAGATGAAGCCCACCGGCGAGCCGCCGAGCGTGGCGATGAGCGTGAGCTCCTGCTTGAGCCGCGCGGCAAAGACCGCTTCGTCGTCGGCGGCGGCCGCCCAGGCACCGCGCTGCGCCTCGCCGTAGTCCTCCGCGGTCAGCTCCTCGATGCTGGCGCGAAAGATCTCGGCGAGCAGCGGCGCATCCGCCGGCAGATACGGCCGCAGCGCCAGCTTGGGATTGGCCTCGGCGCTCACCGGGCAAGCTCCCATGTGGTGGTGCCGTCCTTGGAGTCCTTCAATGCCACGCCCATCGCGGCGAGCTCATCGCGGATGCGATCGGCCTCCTTGAAGTTCTTGTCTTTTCGAGCAGCATTACGCGCGTCCACTTTGGCGCCGACCTCGCGTTGAAAATCATCCGACATCAGCTTGCCGGCACCTTCACCGACTTCCGCAAGATCTCTCGACGATTGCGGCGATTCGGTCACTAAGAATTTGACTGCTTGATGAAGTGATTGAGCTGCTGAAAAACTTCCCTTCCGGGCGTTATCTGCGAGCTTGTGCATTTCTCCAATCGCCATCGGAGTGTTAATATCGTCCGCAAGGGCGCTTACAACCTCCGGCGGAAGCGGATCTAGTGATGAAAAGCTGGTTTGATGAGACTCCAAAATGTTAGCCCAATTCCTGAGAGTACGATCGGCGTCTTCGAGCGCTCGCACTGTCCAATCAATCGGCTGCCGATAGTGCGTTCGCATCATCGCGAGCCGCAGCACCGGACCATCCCAAGAACGGCCACCAAATGTTTCGCTGTGCAGTAGTTCCCGGATCGTGACGAAGTTGCCCAACGACTTCGACATCTTCTCGCCTTCGACCTGCAGGAAGCCGTTGTGCATCCAGTAGTTCGCCATCACGGGGGTGTGGAAGGCGCAACGCGATTGCGCGATCTCGTTCTCATGGTGGGGAAACAAGAGATCGATGCCGCCGCCGTGGATGTCGAAGGTCTCGCCCAGATGCTTCCACGACATGGCCGAGCATTCGATGTGCCAGCCGGGTCGGCCGGGCGTCGTGATGCCTGCCGGCGACGGCCAGGCCGGCTCGCCCGGCTTGGAGGGCTTCCACAGCACGAAATCCATCGGGTCGCGCTTGTAGGGCGCCACATCGACGCGGGCGCCCGCGATCATCTCGTCGAGCGGGCGCTTCGACAGCCTGCCGTAGTCGGGCATCGAGGGCACGCTGAACAGCACGTGCTCGTTGGCCACATAAGCGTTGCCGGCGCCGACCAGGCGCTCGATCAGCGCCCGCATCTCGGCGATATGCTCAGTCGCCCGCGGCTCGACCGTCGGGGACAGGCAGCCGAGCGCTGCGACATCCTCGTGGAATTGCCGCTCGGTCTTCTCGGTGACGATGCGGATCGCTTCGTTCAGCGGCAGCCCCGGATATTCCTCCGCTGCGCGCGCATTGATCTTGTCGTCGACGTCGGTGATGTTGCGCACATAGGTCACGTGCGCGGCGCCGTAGAGGTGCCGCAACAGCCGGAACAGAACGTCGAAGACGATGACGGGGCGTGCATTGCCGATATGGGCGAAGTCGTAGACCGTCGGTCCGCACACATACATGCGCACGCAGGCGGGATCGAGCGGCGCGAACGGCCGCTTTTCGCGCGTGAGCGTATCGTAAAGGCGAAGTTCCATGGTCTGTCTCACGATCGACATCATTGCGGTCCGTGCTGCCCGTCGAACCCCGAAAGGCGGCGGCGGGCACGCGCCTAGCCTCGCTGGCCGGGCGTCCAATGATCTCGAAACGTTGAGAAAAGACGGCCACAGCCAGCGAGCTTCGCTAGCGAATAATCTCCCGGCAAATGCCGCAGATATGGTTAAGGCCGTGCATGGGCGGGAGAATGGGGAAGCGCGGGCGCCGCGTCAAGAGGCACGATCGGCCGTGAATCGAACCGTGCCGGCGGTCGACTGACGACTCGGGCACGGGGTTAAGGGCGCCTTAACGCCTTGCCAGGTATTTTCCACATCCTCTCGATGCGCGCCGATCCCGGTGCAGAAACGCGGGCCATCCGATGCGATACATCCTTGCGGGCCTTGCCTTTGCGGCTGTCCTCTCCGGCAGCATCTCGGCGCAAGCCGAGCGGCGCATCTTCGTCATCGCCAACAATGCCGACGGCTACGGGGTCGACCGCTGCCTGGCGACCGGAGCAAGCTGCGGCGTGGCGGTCGCGACCGCCTATTGCAAGTCGCGCGATTTCGCCCAGGCACAATCGTTCCACAAGATCGATCGCGACGAGATCACCGGGGCGGTGCGCTCCAGCACCGAGTCCTGCCACGGCGGCTCCTGCGACGAATTCGTCGCCATCGAATGCACTCGCTGAGCGCGGGCTCGCGGGCTTTGACCTGATCGCAAGCGTTCGGCGGGATTCAGGATCCCGGACTCCACGGTCCCGGCCTTCAGCTAGGACCGTTCGAAATTCAGCGTTTCGGACAATCCCGGCTCAAGGCCGGGATAAGGTTTAGGACGAACCCGGCTCAAGGCCGCGCTAAGGTTTGGAGCGGTCCCGTCCGATACATGCCGCCCATCGCCGTTGCGCGAGCCGCGATCTTCGGCCATGTTGCCGCCCGCGCTCAAGAGCGGCCGCAGGCGGTGCAAGGCGGCCCAGCGCCGGGGCCCGACACCATGATGAATTCCGGTCCGGTCCAGGACGGCGCCACGAAGGTTGCGGCGCCCGGCGAGACGATCCTTCTGAAGCTTGAGGATTTTCTGCCCCACAAGCTCAATGTGCTCTCGAGCCTGGTCTCGCAAGCGCTCGCGCGGGTCTACGGCCAGCGCTACGGTATTGGAATACCCGAATGGCGCGTGCTGGTCACGCTCGGCCAATATGGGGTCATGACCGGCAAGGCCATCGGGTCCCATACCCACATGCACAAGACCAAAGTGTCGCGCGCGGTAGCGCAGCTCGAGCAGCGCAAGTTCATCGCCCGCCGCCCCAACCGCGCCGACCTGCGCGAGGCTTTTCTGTCGCTGACGCCCGCGGGCCGCGCCATCTACAACGAGGCCGCTCCGATTGCGCTCGATTTCACCACGCGGCTTTCGGAGGTGGTGGCGCCCTCCGATCGCGCCGCGTTCGACCGCGCCATGCAGCAACTGACCCAACGCTCCGCGGAGCTGGTGATCGAGATCGAAGGCGGCAAGACCTGAGTGCTCCGCCGGCTCGCCCGAACAGCGCAGGGAACGGAGAACCGGCGTCCATGCCCGCTTTCGCGAGGGCAGGCTTTTCCTGAAAATGCTCAAGGAGGACAGGTGACCCTCTATTCCTATTTTCGCTCGTCCGCCGCCTACCGGGTGCGGATCGCATTCAATCTCAAGGGCCTGAGCTACGACACGGTCGCGGTCCACCTGCAGAAGGAGGGCGGCCAGCACCGCAAGCCTGATTACCGAGCAGTCAACCCGCAGATGCGTTTGCCGGCGCTCAAGCTCGAACTCGGGCGAGGTCCTCACGCAGTCGCTCGCCATCATCGAATATCTCGACGAGGTCCATCCGCAGCCGCCGCTGCTGCCGCGCGAGAGCGTCGAGCGCGCCCGGGCGCGGGCCCTGGCCCAGCTGGTGGCCTGCGACATTCATCCGCTCAACAATCTGGGGCCGCTGCGCTACCTCAAGAACGAGCTCGGCCAGGACCAAGGCAAGATCGACGCCTGGTATCACCACTGGGTGCGGGAGGGCTTCGACGCGTTCGAGGCGATGGTCGCCCCGGGCCCCTATTCGTGCGGGGCCGATGTCACGGTTGCGGATGTTTGTCTGGTGCCGCAGGTCGCCAATGCGCGGCGCCTGAAAGTGCCGCTCGATTCCTATCCCAGGATTCTCGCCATCGATGCGGCTTGCGCACAGCTCTCCGCATTCGAAGCCGCCCGGCCCGAGAACCAGCCGGATGCGGAATGATGACAAGCGTTACGGGTGCGCCCCTTCACACTTTGGTCACCATTCCGGAGCTTCATCGCGCGGCTGCGAGCGTCGGCCAGCCCCAACTCCATGATTGGAACAATGATTGCAGGACCACTAATTCGGCGACCGCTGATGTCGCGACCGGCACGCAAGTCGGGCCTGGCGGCGCTCGTCGCATTGACCGCATTGGTGACGTCGGCGGCGACGCCGTCGCTGGCGCAGCAGCCCTATCCCGCTTATCCGGGTTCCCAACCTCCAGGCTCGCAATCCCGCAACCCGGTTTGTCCCCAGCTCGAAAGCCAGCTTTCCGCGTTTGATCGCGGCATCACCGATCCCACGCAGTCCGACCAGGCCAAGCGGCTGGATGATGCCGCCCGCAAGCAGCAGTCGGATCTGGACCGTCTCACCGCGCAGGCGCGGCGATCCGGTTGCGAGGGCAACGGCTTTTTCTCCTTGTTCGTGAGCCAGCCGCCCCAATGCGGCGCGCTCAATGCGCAAATCCAGCAGACCCGCGCCACTCTCGACCGCACCATGAACGACCTCCAACACGCCCAGAGCAATACCGGCGCCGACCACGAGAACCAGCGCCGCTCGATCATCGGCGCGCTGGCGCAGAACGATTGCGGTCCGCAATATCGCCAGCTTGCAAACCAGGGCGGCGGTTTCTTCGACCGCTTGTTCGGACCCGGGACCATCCTCAATCCGGACCAGACTCCGGCATCAGCCGCGGGCACCTACCAGACGCTCTGCGTGCGAACCTGCGACGGATTCTATTTCCCGCTCTCGTACTCCACTCTGCCGAACAGGTTTGCCGACGACGCGCAGGCCTGCCAGCGCTTGTGCCCGGCCACGGAGGCGGTGCTTTACAGCCATCGCACCGGCGAGGACGTCACCCAGGCGGTCTCGGCGAGCGGCCGCCTCTACACCGAGCTGCCCAACGCCTTCGCCTACCGCAAGCAATTCAACCCGAGCTGCAGCTGCAAGGCAGCCGGCCAGACCTGGGCCGAGGCCCTCAAGCAGCTCGACGACCAGACGGTCGAGCGCGGCGATATCGTGGTCACCGAGGAGCGCGCCAAGCAATTGTCGCAGCCGCAGGTCGACGCGCAAGGCAAGCCGCTCAAGCCGGCTCCGGCGCGCCCAGGCGCCGCCCCGGCCCAGCCGGCCGCGGCTACGCCGGCTGCCGCCAATGCGGCCGCCGGCGACTCAACCGGGGACGCCGATGCCACCAACCGCCATGTCCGCATCGTCGGCCCGACATTCCTGCCGGAGCATTGAGCATCAGGGCTCTATAGATCGAACGCGTCGCCGTTCGCCGCCGGGCCGGGGGGCAGGAGCGAGAGGTCGGGCTGCGGCAATGGCGCGCCGGGATCGCGGAAGCGATTGGTGATCGGATAGCGTCGATCGCGGCCGAAATTCCTGAGCGTCACCTTGACGCCCGGCGCGGCCTGCCGGCGCTTGTATTCGGCGAGGTTGAGCATGCGCTCGACCCGCACGACCGTCTCGCGGTCAAAGCCCGCCGCGACGATCTGCGCGATCGGCTCCTCGCGCTCGACCAGCCGCTCCAGAATACCGTCGAGCACCTCGTAGGGCGGCAGCGAATCCTGGTCGGTCTGATGTTCGCGCAACTCCGCGGTCGGGGCGCGCGTGAGCACATTGTCGGGGATCACGAGCCCGGTCGGTCCGAGCGCGCCATGCGGGCGCCAGCGGTTGCGCAGGCGCGCCAGCCGATAGACTTCCGTCTTGTAGAGATCCTTGATTGGATTGAAGCCCCCGTTCATGTCGCCATAGAGCGTGGCGTAGCCGACCGACATTTCCGACTTGTTGCCGGTGGTCACCACCATCAGGCCGAGCTTGTTGGAGATCGCCATCAGGATGGTGCCGCGCGCGCGCGCCTGCAGGTTCTCCTCGGTGACGTCGCGGGACCGGCCGGCGAACAGCGGCGCCAGCGCCTGCTCCAGGCCCGCGACCGCGCTCTCGATGGGGACCGCGTCGTAGTGCACGCCCAGCGCCTGCGCAATGAACGCAGCGTCGTCGCGGGATTCCTGCGCGGTGAAACGATAAGGCAGCATCACGCAGCGCACGCGCCCGGCCCCGAGCGCATCGACCGCGATCGCTGCGCAAAGCGCGGAATCGACGCCCCCCGAAAGTCCCAGCACCACGCCGGCAAAACCATTCTTGTCCACATAGTCGCGCAGGCCCAGGACGCAGGCGGAATAATCGTCCTGCTCGCCCTCCTCCAGCTTGGCCATGGGCCCGTCGAGGCAGCGCCAGCCGTTGCCGGTGCGTTGCCAGCGCACCGTCGTCACCACCTCGCGGAATGCGGGCAGCTGGAACGCCAGCGAGCAATCGGCGTGCAGGCCGAACGAGGCGCCGTCGAACACCAGCTCATCCTGCCCGCCGAGCTGGTTGACGTAGATGATCGGCAGATCGCTCTCGGTGACGCGCGCGACCGCGATATTGAGGCGCGTCGTCTCCTTGTCGCGCCAGTAAGGCGAGCCATTCGGAACGATCAGCATCTCGGCGCCGGTCTCGGCCAAGGTCTCGACCACCTCGGTGCCCCAGATGTCCTCGCAGATCGGCAGGCCCAGGCGCACGCCGCGGAAGGCGACCGGTCCCGGCATGGGGCCGGCCACGAACACGCGCTTTTCGTCGAACACGCCGTAGTTCGGCAGGTCGACCTTGAAGCGCAACGCCGCGATCGTGCCGCGATCGAGCAGGCAATAGGCATTGTAGAGCTGGCCGTTCTCGGCCCACGGCGTCCCGATCAGCATGGCCGGACCGCCGTCCGCGGTTTCCCGCGCCAGCTCCTCGATCTTGCTGCGGCATGCCGCCTGCAGGGCCGGCTTGAGCACCAAATCCTCGGGCGGATAGCCGGACAGGAAGAGCTCGGGCAGCGCCACGAGGTCGGCGCCGTCGCGCGCCGCCGCGGCGCGCGCCTGCCGCGCCTTGTCGGCATTGCCCGCAATATCACCGACGGTCGGATCGAGTTGCGCGACCGCAATCGCCAGACGGTCGGTCGGACGTGCATTCATGATCGAGATGTAGCGCGTCGGAGAGCCGAACTGCAATCCGCTGCGGCGGGCCCGATCACAGCCAGTGGAAGCGCTCGGCCAGCGCCAGGAGCCAGACCGCCCCGGCCATGATGAGCGTGAGGCCGACCGCCGCCGAGCCCATGTCCTTGACGCGGCCGATCTGCGGATCGATCTCCAGGTTGACCCGGTCGGAGAGCTTCTCGATTGCCGTGTTCAGGAGCTCGACCACGAACAGCAGCATCAGCACGCCGATAAGCGCGAGCCGCTTCCAGCCATCCTCCGTAATGAAGAATGCGAGCGGCACCGCCGGCACGAACACCGCCAGCTCCTGGCGGAAGGCGGCTTCGCTGCGGAACGCGAAGCGCAGGCCGTTCCAGCTGTTGACGACAGCGCGCAGCAATCTTTCCATGGCGTCGATCTGCGATCTGTTGGCTAGTTGCTGCTGATGAGCGGATAAGGCCCGAACTTGAGACCGGTCTGAAGGAACACCCCGTAATTGTCGTTCTTCCAATCGACCGGTTGCGGGAACGCCTGAACACCGTTGACGTGACCTTCGAAATGACTGTTGCCACTGGTCTGCATGTGCCAGTAACGGCCGCCGACGCCGATAGTAATGGCGTCGGTCACCCGATAGGACAAGACCCCTTCGAGCTGATAACCCCAGCCGGTGCCATCCTCGGGGACCGGGCCGCTGAAGTCGCCCGGATTGCCGCTGATGCGCAGCCAATGCGCGTCGGTGCCATTGAGCCAGACCTTGGGCAGCCATGCCCCATCGAGGCTGAGCTTGAGCTGCTTGGTGATATCGACCTCGCCATCGAGCCCGACCCGCAGGGAATTCCAATTGTTGTCCTGCGTGATCACTTTGATGGTTCCCGGAACGGAGAAGATCCCGCAGATGAACGGATTGGTCGCGATCTGGCCGCAGCCATCCGCGCTCACGACCTCTCGCAGGTAGTTGTAGCCGACGAACGCGCCGACGCGGAAATCAGGGCCGCGCAGGACATTGTAGCCCGCGTCGACGGTCGTATAAAACGGGAAGCTGTCGTCGAGCGTGCTCAGGGTGGCCGAATAGGGCGTTATGCCGGGCGGAAAATCTTCGTCCGTGAGCGTGCCCTTGCGAAAGCCGCCGCCGCCGACCAAACCTTTGAGGAACCAGCCGGTGTTGAGGTCGAACCGCCCATAAGCTTCGGCGGAAAAGATCGAGAGATTGTCGTAGGTCAAGCGCGAGACCAGCGACGAGCCGGAAGGATCATAGAGATTCTTGCCGGTCTTGGCTTTCCCATACCAGAAGCGCAGCCCGACTTCGCCCGTATAGTTGGAGGGCGGCTCCAACGCATGAAAGGTCCAATCGCGGGCGCCCGCCGGCAGCGCGCCCGACAGGCTGGCCACAACCGTCGCCGCCAGCCACGCAGAGACCGCCAGGATTGATTTGAAGCTCACGATGACCCCCACCAAATGCGGGGGCAGTCTCCGCCTCAATGCTTATCCCAATCCTTACAGTTTTAGGGATCGCGGATCGCATTCGATCCTATTGTTAATGCTGCGATAAACGCCGGTTTGTTTACCTTCACGGAGTGTGAAGCATTGGCTGCGCGTCCCGTGCTTGCTTCCCTGCAAGCGCGCGCCTCATCCGCTCGTTCCCGGGCAAGAATGTGCGTAGGCATCGCCACATCCGCTCATTCCCGCGGACGCGGGAATCCGACTTTGCCAAATCGCACGGACGTTTGATGGGGCAAAGGCTGGTTCCCCGCGTCCGCGGGGATGAGCGGGTTGAGGCGCCTCATATTACTTCAATTCAGAGTCCCGAGACCGCGGGCAGCGGGCGGGCCTTGCCGCTGCGTTCCTGCTTGAGCAGGTCGGCGAGCAGGAAGGCGAGATCGAGCGACTGCTCGGCATTGAGCCGCGGATCGCAGACCGTGTGGTAGCGGTCGTTGAGGTCCTCGTCCGTGATGGCGCGCGCGCCGCCGGTGCATTCGGTGACGTTCTGGCCGGTCATCTCCAGATGCACGCCGCCCGCATAGGTGCCCTCGGCGGCGTGCACCTGGAAGAAGGTGCGCACCTCCTTGAGGATCTGGTCGAACGGCCGCGTCTTGTAGCCCGAGGCGGAGCTGATCGTGTTGCCGTGCATCGGATCGCACGACCACAGCACCACGCGGCCCTCGCGCTCGACCGCGCGCACCATGGGCGGCAACAGATCGCCGGCCTTGTCGGCGCCCAGCCGGCAGATCAGCGTGAGGCGGCCGGGCTCGTTGTCCGGGTTGAGAATGTCGATGAGCCGCAACATCTCGTCGACCTTGCTCGAGGGTCCGCATTTGAGGCCGAGCGGATTCTTGATGCCGCGGCAGAACTCGACATGGGCATGGTCGGGCTGGCGCGTGCGGTCGCCGATCCACAGCATGTGGCCGGACGTGCAGTACCAGTCGCCGCTGGTCGAATCGACGCGCGTCATCGCCTGCTCGAAGCCGAGCAGCAGCGCCTCGTGGCTGGTGTAGAAATCGGTCGAGCGCAGCTCCGGATGGCTTTCGAGATCGAGCCCGCAGGCCTGCATGAAGCCCAGCGCTTCCGAGATCTGATCGGTGAGCTGGACGTAGCGCTGCGACTGCGGACTGTCCTTGACGAAGCCGAGCACCCACTGACGCACGTTGCCGAGATTGGCGTAGCCGCCCTGGGCGAAAGCGCGCAGCAGGTTGAGCGTGGCGGCCGATTGACGATAGGCGTCGAGCTGCCGGCGCGGATCGGGAATGCGTGCCTCGGGCGTGAACTCGGTCCCGTTGATGATGTCGCCGCGATAGACCGGCAGCTCCACGCCGTCGCGCTTCTCGACCGGCGAGGTGCGCGGCTTGGCGAACTGGCCGGCGACGCGGCCGATCTTGACCACCGGCGAGGCGGCCGCATAGGTGAGCACCACCGCCATCTGCAGGAACAGGCGGAAGAAATCGCGGATATTGTTGGCGCCGTGCTCGGCGAAGCTTTCGGCGCAGTCGCCGCCTTGCAGCAGGAAAGCGTTGCCGGTCGCGACCTTCGCCGAGCGCCCTGGTCAGGTTGCGCGCCTCGCCGGCGAAGACGAGCGGCGGAAAGGTCGCCAGCTGGGCTTCGACCTCGGCCAGCGCGGCCTGATCCGGATATTCGGGCATCTGGAGGATCGGCTTGCTCCTCCAGCTTTCGGGCGTCCATCGCTCGGCCATAACGCGGCCCTCCGGTTCGGCCAACCCGCAACGCGGGCGCCGTTTCCACTATTGTTCCAACTTGGCGGGCTTATACACGACCGTCGCCATCGGAAGCCAGAAAAAGCCGAGCGGGATCGCTGGTGCTGCGACCTCGACGCAGGTTCACGCTTGTCCCGGCCTTCGGCCCAACCTCCGAGTTTTGGACGGTCCCGGCTCAAGGCCGGGACAAGTGGTCTCGGAGTTTTGATAGGTCCCGGCTCAAGGCCGGGACAAGTTGAACAGGACCGCTGCAGCGGATTATTCGGCGGCTTGGCGCTCGTAGCTCATGGCCTTTTCGCGCATCGTCACCAGCTCCTCGCCGGCGGTCGGATGCACCGCCATGACGGCGTCGAAATCGGCCTTGGTGGCCTTCATCTTCACCGCGATGCCGACCATCTGGATCATCTCGCCGGCGTCCGCACCCACGATATGGCAGCCGACAACGCGGCCGGTCGTGCCATCGACCACCAGCTTCATGAACACGCGGGTGTCGCGGCCCGCCAGGGTCGCCTTCATGGGACGGAACATGCTCTTGTAGATGTCGACCTTGGCCAAGGACGCGCGCGCCTGCGTCTCGGTGAGGCCGATCGCGCCGACCTCGGGCTCGGAGAACACCGCGGTCGGCACATCGACGTGATCGGCCCGAGTCGGCTTGTTGCCGAAGACCGTATCGGCAAACGCGTGCCCTTCCCGGATCGCGACCGGCGTGAGATTGACCCGGTTGGTAACGTCTCCGACCGCATGAATGTGCGGCACGCAAGTGCGCGAAAAACCGTCGACCTCGATGCCGCCATTGTGGGCGAGCCGCACGCCGGCGGCCTCGAGCCCGAAGGCGTCGACATTGGGTTGGCGGCCGGTGGCGAACATGACCTCGTCGACCGCGACCTCCTCGCCGTCCGACAACTGGGCGCGCATCGAGCCCGGCGTCCGGTCGACCGCGGTCACGGTCTGGCGCGTCACGATCCTGATGCCGCGGCGCTCCATCTCGCTGCGCAAGTGGGCGCGTAGTTCGTCATCGAAGCCGCGCAGGATGTTGTCGCCGCGATAGACCAGCGTCACCTGCGCGCCGAGGCCGTTGAAGATGGCGGCGAACTCGACCGCGATATAGCCGCCGCCCTGCACCAGCACGCGGTTCGGCAGCGCCTCGAGATGGAACGCCTGGTTCGAGGAGATCACGTGCTCGATGCCCATGATGGGCGGCCCGATATGCGGCGCGGCCCCGGTGGCGATGAGGATGTGGTCGGCGCGAATGCGCTGGCCGGTCGCCGCCAGGAACACCGTACGGGGGTCCTCCAGAATCGCGCGCGACCTCACGATCCGCACGCCGGCGCGCTCCAGCGCGCCCACATAGGCGAGCTCAAGCCGGGCGATCTCGCGGTCCTTGTTGGCGATCAGGGTGGCCCAGTCGAACGAGGGTTTGGGCACCGTCCAGCCGAATCCGGCCGCATCCTCGAACTCGTCGGCAAAGCGCGACGCATAGACCAGAAGCTTCTTGGGGACGCAGCCGCGGATGACGCAGGTCCCGCCCACCCGGTACTCCTCGGCGATCATCACGCGCGCGCCATAGCCGGCTGCGATCCGGGCGGCGCGAACGCCGCCCGATCCGGCCCCGATCACGAAGAGATCGACTTTATCTTCAGGCATGCTCGTCCGTTGGGTTGGCGGCTCGTTGAACGACGCGAACCCCGTCTGCATTCGCCAGAATGGCGGTTTGCGCAAGCCCGAGAAACAATCCGTGCTCGACGACGCCGGGGATGCGGGCCAGCCGGTCGGCGAGTGCGCCCGGATCGGGGATGCGTTCCAAGGCGGCATCGAGGATCCAATCACCGCAGTCGGTGACGAACGGACGGCCGTCCTTGGTTCGCCGCAGCAGCGCCGGTCCCGGACAGTGGGCGACCGCAGCCGCCGCTTCGATGGCCGCGCGGGTGGCCGCCAGCCCGAACGGCACCACCTCGATCGGCAAGGGAAAGCGTCCCAGCACCGAGACCCATTTCGATCCGTCGGCAATGACGATCATGCGGGCGCTGGCGGAAGCGACGATCTTTTCCCGCAGCAGCGCGCCGCCGCCGCCCTTGATCAAGCTGAGATCGTGGGCAATCTCGTCGGCGCCGTCCACGGTCAGATCGAGCGCGGGCGTCTCGTCGAGGCTGGTCAGCGGCACGCCCAGCCGCTGCGCATCCTGGCGCGTGGCTTCCGAGGTCGGCACCGCCACGATGCGCAGGCCGGCGCGGACCCGCTCGGCCAACAGCTCGACGAAATGCCGAGCGGTCGAGCCGGTACCCAGGCCGAGCCGCATGCCGGGCTCGACGAATTCGAGGGCGCGCGCCGCGGCGGCACGCTTTTGGCTATCGATGTCCATCGCGGTCGCGCTGTTGGGGTCGCAAGTGACCTTACGGGATGGCATCTATCTAGTCATGATCGGGGAAGCCGCATAGTGCCATCGGGGATCTCCGCGCCCGCGCAAGCCCAGGGCAATCGCATATGATGAAACCGCCACGCTCTCGGGGACACCTCCCCCTGAAAGGGGGAGGTCGGATCGCGTAGCGATCCGGGTGGGGGTCCCGCCACGAGCGCCGAATTTGCGGGGGAGACGAGACCCCCACCCGGCGCCTTCGGCGCCACCCTCCCCCTTTCAGGGGGAGGGAACGGAAGCTTTTCCCGAATCTGAAAATGCTTTACCGATCTGCCTATCATGGCTGCTCCGACCATCGTTTTCGATCTTGACGGGACGCTGGTGGACACCGCGCCCGATCTCATCGCCACTCTCAATACGATCCTGGCCCGTGCGGGCTTGCCCGCGGTCGACTTCGCGGCCGCCCGCAACATGGTCGGCGGCGGTGCCCGCGCCATGATCGAACGCGCCCTGGCGGCGGCCCCCTCCGTTGCCTCGCCCGCAAGCGGGGGACGGCCAGGCTGGGGGCCGGCCGAAATAGAGCGGCTGTGCGGACAATTCATCGAGCACTATGCGGCCCATATCGCGGAGCAATCACGTCCGTTCCCCGGCGTCGAGGCGGCGCTCGACGAGCTTGTGCGCGGCGGCTGCCGGCTGGCGGTCTGCACCAACAAGCTCGAATGGCTGTCGCGCCGGCTGCTCGGCGCGCTCGGGCTCAAGGACCGGTTTGCCGCCATCTGCGGCGGCGACACATTCGGCGTGCAAAAGCCCGACCCCGCAATCCTGCGCGGCACGGTTGCGCGCGCCGGCGGCCGACCGGATGCGGCGATCATGGTCGGAGACGCGATCACCGATATCGCGGTGGCGCGCGCGGCCGGCATTGCGGTCATCGCGGTGGATTTCGGCTACAGCGAGACCCCGGTCGCCGAACTCGCCCCCGATCGGATCGTGAGCGGCTTTGACCGCCTGCCGGCGGCCGTCTTTGCCCTCCTGGCGGCCGGGAACGACGAATTCCTGCAGAAAGTTAATCGGTGATTCACCTTATACTCGCCACACTTAGGTGAATTTTAGGAGGCTCCGACGGCGACCAAAACTGTGCCGAGGTTGCGCCCATCCGGTCGCGCCCCTATGGTCCTGCGGGGGTGAATGGGGGGTCTAGGCCGCCTCGATGGTGGGGGATGACCATGAGTAGCATGTGCCGGATTGTCGCCGCTGTGGCGTGTGGCTTTGCGCTTGCCGCGTGCTCGATGTCCATGCCGAGCTTCGATTTCTTCAAGTCGACCCCGACCACGGAGGTGCTGCGGATCGAATCTGAGCCGCCGGGCGCGGATGCCCGCACCTCCCAGGGGCAAACCTGCCGGACCCCCTGCGAGCTGACCGTGCCCACCGACAACGAATTGGCGGTGACGGTCCAGATGAGCGGCTACCAGCCGCAGACATTGCCGGTGCACGTGGACGGAAAAGGCGGCGATACGAGGTTGCAGCCCAACCCGGTCTATGTCGAGCTGCAGCCGGCCGCTCCGGTCAAGCCGGTCAAGCCGGCGCCGGCCCCCAAGAAGAAAACCAGCGCCGCAAGCCCGCCGCCGCGAGCCCAGGCCCAATCCCAGGCCCAACCGCAGACCCAAGCGGCTGCGCCGTCTTCGGGCAACGGCGCCTTTCCGTCCGCAAGCCAAGGCTATCCCTGGCCGGCGCCGCCGCAATAGACCAGCACCCGCTCGCATGCGCGGCGTGCCGCGGCTATCTGGCGGGCGAGAAGCCTGGACGCACTGGCCGATCTCCGTCAGAATTACCAAATAGTGCAGGAGGCGACCCTGCGGGATGCTTGGTGCCCGATAGCAGGGATCGGCTTGCAAACATAACACCGGCAAACAAAGCCGATATTGAGGGCCAATGACCCAAGGCGTCGCAACGCTCGACATTGAACGTCCCGGCCGCTCGGAGGGCGACGCCCTGGTCGATCCGTTCGGGCGTGCGATCACCTATCTGCGCGTCTCGGTGACCGACCGTTGCGACTTCCGCTGCGTGTATTGCATGGCGGAGGACATGACCTTCCTGCCGAAGGCCGACCTGCTCAGCCTCGAGGAGCTCGATCGCCTGTGCAGCGTCTTCATCGACAAGGGCGTGCGCAAGCTGCGCCTGACCGGCGGCGAGCCGCTGGTGCGGCGGGGCATCATGACGCTGGTCGGCTCGCTCTCGCGGCATCTGGTCTCCGGCGCGCTCGACGAGCTCACCGTCACCACCAACGGCTCCCAGCTCGCCAAATACGCGGGCGAGCTCGCCGCTCACGGCGTCAAGCGCATCAACGTCTCCCTCGACACGCTCGATCCCGACAAGTTCCGCGCCATCACCCGCTGGGGCGAGCTCGACAAGGTCATGGCCGGCATCGAGGCCGCGCTTGCCGCCGGCTTGCGCGTCAAGATCAACGCGGTCGCGCTCAAGGGGGTGAACGAAGACGAGCTCGGCGATCTGGTGGCCTGGGCGCATGGGCGCGGCATGGACCTCACCATCATCGAGGTGATGCCGCTCGGCGATATCGGGGCCGGCCGGCTCGAGCAGTATCTTCCGCTCTCGCTCGTGCGGGCCCGCCTGTCGCAGCGCTACACGCTCGAAGAGATCGACTATCGCACCGGCGGACCGGCGCGCTACGTCAAGGTCAAGGAGACCGGCGGACGGCTCGGCTTCATCACCCCGCTCACCCACAATTTCTGCGAGTCCTGCAATCGGGTGCGGGTGACCTGCACCGGCACCCTCTATATGTGCCTCGGCCAGGAAGACGCCGCCGACCTGCGTTCGCCGTTGCGCCTCTCGCCGCACAACGGGCCGCTGGCAGCCGCGATCGAGGAAGCGATCTCGCGCAAGCCCAAGGGCCACGACTTCATCATCGACCGGCGCCATCAGCGCCCCGCCCTCGCCCGCCACATGAACGTCACCGGCGGGTAGTCGATCACTCCTCCAATCACTCTTCGATGACGATTTTCGGCGGCGGGCGGCCCGGGCCCTTGAGCTGCTCCAGCACCTTGGCGGCGACGTCGCGATAGGCCGCGGCCAGCGGGCCGTCCGGCACGGTCGCCACCACCGGCAGGCCGGCGTCCGATTTCTCCCGGATGTCCATGTGCAGCGGCACCTCGCCCAGGAACGGCACGCCGAGCCGCTCGGCCTCGTGGCGGGCGCCGCCATGGCTGAAGATGTCGGAGCGGGTTCCGCATTGCGGACACAGGAAGTAGCTCATGTTCTCGATGATGCCGAGCACCGGCACGTTCACGCGCCGGAACATGGCGATGCCGCGGCGGGCATCGATCAGGGCGAGGTCCTGCGGCGTCGACACGATGACGGCGCCCTTGAGCGGCACCTGCTGGGCCATGGTGAGCTGGGCATCGCCGGTGCCGGGCGGCATGTCCACCACCATGACGTCGAGCTCGCCCCACTCGACCTCGCGCAGCATCTGGGTCAAGGCCGAGATCACCATCGGACCGCGCCAGATCATCGGGGTCTCCTCGTCGATCAGGAAGCCGATCGACATCGCGGTGAGACCGTAGCGCGTGATCGGTTTGAGCCGCGTGCCGCCCAAGGTCTGCGGCCGCTCGCGGATGGCGAGCAATTTCGGCAATGACGGACCATAAATGTCGGCGTCCAGGATGCCCACCTTGAGGCCGAGATCGCGCAGGCCGAGCGCCAGATTGACCGCGGTCGTCGACTTGCCGACGCCGCCCTTGCCGGACGCCACCGCAATGATGGCCTCGACTCCGGGAACGCCGATCGGAGATGGAGCAGCGCGGGCAGCGGCCCCGGCCGGCGCGCCGGCGCGCGCATTGGGCGCGGCCGCGCCAGGCGGCCGTGCCCCCGCCTTGCGCTCGGCAGTGAGGGCGACCAGCGCGGATTCCACCCCGGGCACCGCTCGCGCCGCCGCCTCGGCGCGGGCGCGCACCGATTCCCAAGCCTGCACCTCGGCTGCATCGACCGTGATCGAGAAGAACACCTTGCCGTCGCTGACCATGACGTCGGAGAGCTTTCCGCTCGCGGTGAGCGGCGCGCCATCGGGGCCGGCGACCTTGGCAAGGCTGTCGAGAATTTGTTGTTTGGTCGGTGCCATCGTCCGTCCACGGTTGCTCTTGAGAGGCTTCGGCGCGGCCCGCACCATAGAGACGGTGTCGGATCGGTTCTATAGACTTGCCCACATATAGGCATTGCGCGCCGCAGGCGTCACAGCGAGGAGGAATCATGGCCAAGGTGACATTTATCGGTCTCGGCGTCATGGGCTACCCGATGGCCGGACATCTCAAGCGCAAAGGCAGTCACGAGGTCACGGTCTATAACCGAACTGCCGCCAAGGCCGAGAAATGGGTGGCCGAGCATCAGGGGCGGCTCGCCTTGACGCCACGGCAGGCAGCCGCAGGCCAGGACTTCGTCATGGCCTGCGTCGGCAATGACGATGACCTGCGCCAAGTGACGCTCGGACCCGACGGCGCTTTCGCCGGCATGAAGCAAGGCGCGGTGTTCGTCGACCACACCACCGCCTCGGCCGGAATCGCGCGCGAGCTTTATGCCGAGGCGAAGAAAGGCGGCTTCGATTTCATCGATGCGCCGGTCTCCGGCGGCCAGGCCGGCGCCGAGAACGGCACGCTGACCGTGATGTGCGGCGGCGATGCGGCGCCCTATGAGCGCGCGCAGAGCATCATCATGGCCTATGCGCGCATGTGCAAGCTTCTTGGCCCCGCCGGCGCAGGCCAGCTCACCAAGATGGTCAACCAGATTTGCATCGGCGGGCTGGTGCAGGCCTTGGCGGAGGGAATCCACTTCGCCAAGCACGCCGGTCTCGATGTCGAGGCGGTGATCGAGACGATCTCGAAAGGAGCCGCGCAGTCCTGGCAGATGGAGAACCGCTACAAGACCATGATCGCCGGCAAGTTCGATTTCGGCTTCGCGGTCGATTGGATGCGCAAGGATCTTGCCATCTGCCTCGCCGAAGCGCGCCGCAACGGCGCCCATCTGCCGGTCACCGCGCTGGTCGATCAGTTCTATTCGGAGGTGCAGCAAATGGGTGGGCGGCGCTGGGATACGTCAAGCCTGTTCGCGCGCCTCGAGCGCTGAAGGAGCTGCGGCGGGCTTCGCCACACCTTCGCCCTTGCAGGCAGGGCAATCGCATTTGAATTTTGTTGTTTGGCACGGCGGTGCCTCTTCCCTCCCCCTGAAAGTGGGAGGGTGGCGCCCAACGGGTCCGGCTTTTGGCCGGCCCGATGACAGGCTCCGGCGCCGGGTGGGGGTCTCGTCTTCCCGCAGATTCGGCGCTTGTGGCGGGACCCCCACCCGGATCGCTGCGCGATCCGACCTCCCCCTGCAGGGGGAGGTTTGGAGGAGAGCCCGGTGGACCTCCCCATTTCTCGTTTCAAGGGAAGGGATGGGAATTTCGTTAACCAGGGATTTTAGGGGTCCCTTAAGCCTCATCTTAAGGATTTTGAGCCAGCCTGGGACAAGACCTGTAAGGCCGAATACCAGCCGTCATGAGCGTTGCCAGCGATCCGCGTGATGTTGCCCCCTTAAGCGACCCGTCCTCCGCGAAGCGCCGACGCGCAGCCGCGCAGCACGTGCGCGAGGCGCGCGACCGGCTGACCTCGACCACCGGCACGCGCCCGGCCTTTGACTACGAGCTATTGCGCCTGTTCGCGCAGAACCGGCTGTCGGCCTCCCTGGTGGTCCTGCTGCAGGTCGGGACGGTCGGGTTCCTGTCGAGCCTCTGGAGCGGGGCGGTCACCGCCGGCATCTGGACCATCGCGGTGCTGGCGATCCATGCGATCATGGTCACCAAGTGCCGGCAGTTCCTGGCCGAGCCGCAGGCCGGCATCAATCTGCGGCTCTGGCGCCTGCGCTTCATCATCCTCGATCTGTTCTTCGGGCTGGCCTGGATGTTCATCCTCATCCATCCGTCCGGGGTCGACGACGGATCGAACACGTTCATGCTGTTCGTGATGCTGCTGGTGGTCGCGGTGTCGAGCATGCTGGCATCGAGCGTGCCGATCGCGGTGTTCGCCGCCACCATGCCGGTCTCGGCCGCAGTGGCGCTCGAATTCGCGCTCAATGCCAACCTGCACGACTATATCCTCTCGATCATGGCGCTCACCGCCCAAGGCTACTTCTCGCTGCTCACGCACCGGCTCTATTCGACCATGCTGGCAACGCTGGAGGCGCGCGCCGAGAAGGATGCGCTGATCGGCGAGCTGGAGACCTCCAAGGCGATCTCCGACGAGGCGCGCCGGCGCGCGGAAGCCGCCAATGTCGCCAAATCGCGCTTCCTGGCGCAGATGAGCCATGAGCTGCGGACCCCGCTCAATGCCATCCTGGGCTTCTCGGAGGTGATGCAGGCCGAGATCTTCGGTCCCCACAGCGTTGCCGCCTATAAGGAATATTCGGGCGACATCCATAATTCAGGTGTGCATCTGCTCGGCCTGATCAACGAGATCCTCGACCTCTCCCGCATCGAGGCCGGCCGCTACGAGCTCAACGAGGAGGCGGTCACGCTGGCCCATGTGGTGGCCGAGTGCGCGCACCTCCTGCAGATCCGCGCCAAGAACCGCAGCCTGACCATCCACGAAGTGTACGAGCCGGAAATGCCGCGGCTGTGGGCCGACGAGCGCGCGGTGCGCCAGATCTGCCTCAACCTCTTGTCCAATGCCATCAAGTTCACCCCGCCGGGCGGCGAGATCTGGCTCAAAGTCGGCTGGACGGCATCGGGCGGGCAATATCTCAGCGTCAAGGACAGCGGCCCCGGAATTCCCGAGGAGGAGATCCCGATCGTGCTGGCCTCGTTCGGGCAGGGCTCGAACTCCATCAAATCCGCCGAGCAGGGCGCCGGCCTCGGGCTGCCGATCGCCAAGAGCCTGATCGATCTCCACAACGGGACCTTCTCGCTCAAGTCCAAGCTGCGCATCGGCACCGAGGTGGTCGTGACCTTCCCGCCGGAACGGGTGATGACGGCGCTCGCCCCCTTGGCCGAGCCGGCGCCGCCGATTGCGCCGCGGCCGCAGTCGGAAAGGACCGAAGCCGCACCGGCGCCCAAATCGCCCGAGCGCCGCCGGCTGATGTTCCGGATCGGGGTGTGAGTCCGGCGCGCCTGCCTATGCCCGAATTGCCGCGCCCTCAGCGACACCTCCCGGGAGGTCGACCCGCAAGGCGGGTCGGGTGGGGGTCACGCCACAAGCTCCGAATCTGCCGAGAGGCGGGACCCCCTCCCCGCGCCTTCGGCGCGACCCTCCTCCTTTCAGGGGGCGGGATTCGTGCCTCGATTGCCTTCCGCGCGAGGGGCACTATCTTTCGTCACGGACACGCGTCACGGGGGCACCTCCACGCATGAATTCGCAGACCGAGGCTTGAGCGTGCAGCGACTGCTTTGGATCTTGCTCGCGGCCCTGGCCGGGGTCCTGGTGCTGGTCGCGCAGCACGACGGAGTCTTTGCCGGACTGAGCCAGGTCGATCTGTCCTCGTTGGCGGTGAAGATCGTGCTCGTGGTCGTGATCGGCTCGTTCGCGCTCACGCTGTTGCGCCGCGAGCGCTTCGCGAGCGCACTGCAGTCGGCGCTGATCTGGGTGGTGATCGCGCTGTTGCTGGCGATCGGCTACACCTATCGGTTCGAGCTGCGGGACGTATCCGAGCGGGTGCTGGCCGAGTTCGTCCCCGGCCACATGGCGACGCGCGGCCATACGGTGGAGATCGTGCGCAACGGCGGCAGCTTCTCGATCGGTGCGCAAGTCAACGGCGCGCGCGTTCCGATGGCGCTCGATACCGGCGCCAGCTCGGTCGTGTTGACCCAAGAGGCCGCCAAGGCCGCCGGGCTGCCGCTCGAGGTGCTCGCCTACACGGTCAATGTGGACACCGCCAACGGCCGCGCGCGGGCGGCCCCGGTGACGCTCGACCGCCTTGCGGTCGGCGGCATCGTCGAGCGCGCGGTTCCGGCGCTGATCGCGCAGCCGGGCCAGCTCCATACCAGCCTGCTCGGCATGAGCTTCCTCAATCGTCTCGAAAGCTGGGAGGTACGCGGCGACCAGCTGCTGCTGCGGGGTTACCCGTAGTGCTCCTTCGTAGGGCGCAATCGCTTTATTGCGCCGACCGCCCGTACCATGAAGTTCGGCGCGACAGGCTTGGCCGAACGGCGCAATAAAGCGATTGCGCCCTACGCTTGATCGGTTGTTATTTACAGGAAAAAAATAAGCGCCCGGGTCTTGGACTGCGCCCATTGACTGAGACCGAAGGCCGGCACGCTTCTCCGGCCCGGGCGCAATTCGCCAGTTTCAATTTACCGGATAATCTGATTCGATATCGACGTCAAGAGCGCGCAGGCGCCTGCCGGCACCTGGCGCCAAGACCGGGACAAGCCGCTTTCGAATTCACGTCTGCGAATTGGCCTGCTGCCCGCGTTCGCCGAGCACGCTCGTCCCTATGTTGAGCGCATCCTGATAGCGCCTAAGTGCGCGTTGGGTATTTTGCTGCAGGGCGACGAGCTCCTGCTTTGTCTTTTCGTTCAAGTAAGCGAAGCGCGCCGACGCCACGATATCGCTCTTCGTCGGCTGCTCGCCGTCCCGCATTGCAAGCCTTCGGTCGATGCACTGCAGGAGGATACGATTATGCTCCATCATACCCTGAATTTGCTTCACGTAGGAGGTGACATCCTCGGTCGACCGGCTGCGAACATGCTCGGCCGCGGCCGGAGAGGCATCGCTTCCGCTTCGCTCGGCCACCGTCAATGAGCTCAAGACCTTCCAAAGCGGGACATCATCGCGAACGATGTCCACGCATAGCGCAACGCACTCGTCGCAAATGAAGACGGAGGGGCCGGCAATCAGCTTCTTCACGTCGTGCTGGCTCTTGCCGCAGAACGAGCAATAGAGCGTGTTTTGCGGCGGCAGATCCGCTGCGGCGGCGGGCGAAAGCGCATGCTCTTCGCGCGCATGCCGTTCGGCCGCGTCGATCTTGGCGGAGAGGACGTTCCAGCTCTCATAGCCGAACGCCTTGGCGATCAGCTCCAGAGATTCGCTGTGGGTGGTTTCGACGGCCCTGCTCTTCAAGGCATCGCGCAGGGCGTGCGCCATAGACTTCGCATCGCGAAAATCGCGCATGAGCACCTCTTCATCGGCGAACGGCGGAGATCGGGGCCTGCCTTGCCGACCCGTTCGCCAATGGCGAGGGCGGAGAGAGACTGATACGTTCACCATCCCAAATGGGCGCAGGCGGCGGGTGTATCGACCCGGGGCAAAGCTAGGCAGGCCGGGCGCTGCTGTCAACCATCTGACCCGCCGGCCTCATCCCACCAGGCTCACCAGGAAGCGCGCCGATACCAGCAACAGAAAGATTCCGAATCCGATCTCGAGGCCACGGGCGGGCAGCACGTGGGCAAGCCGCGCCCCATAGGGCGCGCTGAAGCTCGAGATCGGTGCCATCACGGCGACGCCGATGAACGACACAAATCCGATCGAGAGCGGCGGCATCTCGGCCTGGTGCGGCAGGCCGGCGAGCATGTAGCCGAGCGCGCCCGCGATGGTGATCGGCACGCCGAGGCCGGCCGAGGTGGCGACCGCGCGATGGATCGGCGTGCCGTAGAGCGTGAGGATCATGTTGGAGAGCGAGCCGCCGCTGATCCCCATCAGCGAGGCCGCGAGCCCGATCAGAAACCCATAGGCCGTCATGGCGGCGCGGCCTGGCAGCTGCGTCCCCAGCCGCCAGCTGTTGCGCCCGAACAGCAGCTTGGCCGAGATCGTGCTGGCGATCACCACGAACGCGATCTTGAGCACCGTGCCGGGAGCAAACGCCGCGATGGCGGAGCCGGCGGCGACGCCGAGCACCGCCGGGGCCGCCCACACCCGCACCACGTCCATCAACACCGCGCCCTTGCGGCGATGCTCCAGCAAGGAGCGCACGTTGGTGGGCACAATGATCACGATCGAGGTGCCGACGCAGAGCTGCAAACGCAGATCGGCCGGCACGCCGAGCGCACCGAACACCTCGTAGAGGATCGGCACGATGATCCCGCCGCCGCCGATGCCGAACAGGCCGGCGAGAATTCCGGTGAGGAGGCCGCCGGCGACGATCAGGAGCACGAGCCAGGCAAGCTCGTGGAGGGGAACCCCGAAATCCATCGCTCGCTCCGCGCTTGCCGGTTTGTGATTTGAGCTATGCCGCCACGGTTGCCGGCTCGGGTACGCGGTCGGCAACGAGAGCAAGCGCTTCGACCAGAACATCCGTGCCGGCCCCCGGCTTCACCCCTTGGGTTGCCAGATGACGGCGGAAGGCGCGCGCGCCGGGCACGCCGCGGAACAGTCCCAGCATGTGGCGGGTGATGGCGGAGAGCCGCGTGCCGCGCTCGAGCTCGCGCTCGACATAGGGGATCAGCGCCTGCGCGGCCGCCTTGGGGGCGTGCAACGGCGCGGCGGCGCCGAACACGAGCGGATCGACCTCGAGGAGCCGCCACGGCTCCTGGTAGGCGGCGCGCCCCATCATCACGCCGTCGACCCGATCGAGCTGCAGGGCCGCCTCGGCGACGCTCGCGATGCCGCCGTTGAGCACCACGCGCAGATGGGGATGCGCGGCCTTGAGGCGATGCACGCGACCGTGGTCGAGCGGGGGCACGTCGCGGTTCTGGCGCGGCGACAGGCCCTTGAGCCAGGCCTTGCGGGCATGCACGACGAGGCCGTCCACGCCGGCACGCTCGACCGCGCCGGCGAACGTCTCGAGCGCCTCTTCGGGATCCTGCTCGTCGATGCCGATGCGGCATTTGACCGTGACCGGCACCGCCACCTGCGCCTTCATGGCGGCCACGCACTCGCCCACCCGGTCGGGCTCGGCCATCAGGCAGGCGCCGAAGCGGCCCTCCTGCACCCGGTCCGACGGGCAGCCGGCATTGAGATTGATCTCGTCATAGCCCAGCTCCGCGCCGATGCGCGCGCACTGCGCCAGCGCACCCGGATCGCAGCCGCCAAGCTGCAGCGCCACCGGATGCTCGAACGGATCAAAGCCGAGGAGCCGGTCGCGGTCGCCATGCAGCACGGCGCCGGTCGTGACCATCTCGGTATAGAGCAACGCGCGGCGCGTCATCAGACGATGGAAGAACCGGCAATGCCGGTCGGTCCATTCCATCATCGGGGCGATGGAAAAGCGATGCGCTAACATGTTGATTCTGTTAGCACTCCAAACGCGAATCCGTCCATACGGTCTTCGGCCCGACAAAGGTTCCGATGTTGTCGAGCTGTAGCGTTCTCCTTTTCGTTCAGTTCTCCTTTTCGTTCAAGTGATTAGTTCAATCTCAGTCTTCCGTAACGGTCCTGGTTCCGCGGAAATTTTACGCCTCCGGTACTGCGCCGCAGTACCGATTTTGGGCGTGCAGTACCGCACTCAAGCGCCCGTGGATCTTCCTGTGCAACAACCATTCAAACCGCGCCATCAAAGACAACGATCACCACACCATCGATGGCAAAAGCAAAGTAGCGTCGCGCTTTGCCTTCGCCTAGATCGACCACGTCCTGATCGTAGATTCGGCGGCGATTACGTAAGAAAACTAGCAGTGGCGAAAGTTAAACTTGCGAGCGATCTCGATGACATCTCGTCTCCCTGCTCCTGGAAGACAGCACGATACGGGCTTCTACCCGTCTTAACCTGCACAAAGTAGTTGGATCCTACCGCCGCAGGCTTATTCTTTAGAGAACAGAGTAAGTTTTCAATGCGTAACCAGATTAACAAAGATTGCGTGAATGATGTTGCGAAGTTGATCATGCATCGGCTTATTGCGCGGGAGTTGGGCCGTGACCCTTCGCTGGTTGAAAGGGCGAAGCATTCGCTCGACCGGAGTTCGGATCGTTTCGGCAATCACACCTTCATTCGTGACTGGAGCGAGCTCCCCGGCCTTCCTGTTTCAGAAATTCGACGTCGGTTGACCTGTCGGGATGAACAAATGACCCGTCTCCGGTTGTCGTCGCCGTTCATACTGGCGGAAGGCGTCGATTTTGAAGATGAAGCCTTACGGCGGCGCATCTGGAGGGCGGCAAAGCGAATTGTCGTTAGATCAATGGCTGGCGGTCAGCACATCCGTCTCGCGGGAAGGAAATGACCACTGGCTGGCTAAGCGCCTTTGTATCGTTCAAGCCTGTCCACGGCCTTACGATATCGCCGTCAGCTGCCAAGCCGAGTGGTGCCAACACACTCTTTACGCACGCGGTGACTTAGCTTTAGTTCGTCTCCGGCACGCTGAATTGTAGCATCGTCGAATCCCATTTTTTAGCATGCGACGCGCCTTACATCGCACGCCGCCTCGGTATTAAGAGACGAAGAATCTGCACTTCCGTTCCGGGTTCGATTGACGGATGCTTCAATGCGGGTCGTCGGCCCTCACGTAGCAGGTATTGGAATTTCCAGCTTGTTGGCGATAGAAGTATAGATGTCGATGTTTGCACCCGGTGCTCGCACGGGGACGATCAGCGCATACCGCGCTGAGCGATCCCACCGCTGAAGCGCAGGCTTTTCTTTCCACCAACCGCTAATTGGAAACACGCCGATCGCATCGCGCTCAGCAAGCTCAGCGGCGCTTCTGCGCCAGATGTCCGAATGGATCGAGCCTTTGTCGCGGATTGTGCCGAGCACCCAATTGTCGCCTCCTGCCGCGGCTGCAACTTGGCCTTCTTCTTCTGCCTCTGCGGCCTTGTTAATGCGTTGGCGAAACTGCTGAACGTTCTCAAGCGAGCGTTTCACTGCAAAACGCAGCGAATGCGACGAATAGCGGTGCCGTCTGGTCCATCCCCGCTCTCCTGGATTAGGCTCGACGAAATAGGACAAGGTCACGCGCAACTCGACATCCTGCTCTCCCAGCGCGAGCAGTTCGTCTCGGGGCCACGGCAGGCGGTGAAGGTTCATGCTGCGGGTCTTGATCGTCGAGCCATCCTTCCGGAACGGAAGAAGTGCATCTTCCACCATCAAGGTCGCATCGTCCGTCGCGCTCATCACCGCGCGAGCGATATCCGGGACGCCCCATCCATAGCGGCGAAGCATGGCCGTCTTCTGGGACTGGGTGGCCCTTTCGATCTGCGCACGCATCGCCGCTGTCCATTCGGCAGAGTGCACCGCGAGTGCGCGTACGGTTTCTGGCCAAAGCTGGGGGCGAGCCACCAAAATACTGGCGCAGAGATGCGAGCCCAATGCCGCGGCCGCGCTGGTGTCGCCGAACGTCTCAAAGAGACGCATTTGCGGGCGATAATGCGTTGTTACGAGTTGGAGGTCATCGATCGCTGAAGCTGGATTGACGCCGTCATGGGCGAAGTTGCCACCTTCGAAGACGACGTCCGGTCGGATCGGCCACTGACGATCCCAAATGCCGGACGTTCGGCTCGCCGGCGACAATTCGCCCGCTGGCGCCACCGGCTGCCAGCCGTCAAAGTCGGGATGAAAGATGCCGATCTTATCGGTGTACGCTCCGACGACTAGCGGATTCCATGCCTGAGCGGGACTCTCGATCTCTTCAAGATCATTTCGGTCTGGATAATCAGAGGCCGCAATGTCACCTCGCAGATTACCCGCAGCGAGCACCATGAGGCGCCGACGGTCGCCACCTCCATAGCAAAGCTGGTCGATGGCCGCCGACCATGAAGATGGGCGACCGCGGCCAAGACCGACTTCGCTTGTCACCGCCATACAGAACACGCGGCGACGACGTGGAGCCTGTGCCTCGGCCTTGCCGATGCCGACTTCGGTGACCGCCCCATAGAGTTCGGGATCGTTCTGGCCAGCCGGCGGCAGGATTTTCACGGTCTCCAGCCGATGCCGTAGTGCGATCTGATCACCATGGCTAAGCGCCGCTTCGAGATCGCCATAGAGCGCGACACCTGACATCGACGTGCCATGGCCATTCCAGTACGCGCTATCGCCAACGCCCCAGCCGTTGTCATAGGCGTGCTGGTCGACAGCATCCAAGCCCGGCTCGATCAAAGGATGTGCCCGGGTCGCCCCACTGTCGAGAAGGCAGATTGCCGGCGCCACCGCATCAGGTGCGACAACCCGATCGACGAGATTGCCTGCCCAATCCGCCTGTTCGACTGGCCGCATTTCGAGAAAAAGCGTCGGCGTGTCCTTGGCGATGCGCAGTTCGGCGACGGCGTCACTATTGTCGACAAGCCTCGCCATCGTCTCTTCGTCGGCGAGCGCCAGGATCACATCGCGCTCTGGAAAGCTGATGGCATGTTCCTTCAGCGCAACATTGAGGCGCTGTGCGACATGCCGAAGTGTCTCCAGGCGACCGTCGCGAACCCAGACCTCCCACCACGCCTGACGACCCGCCGCCGGGAAAAGCGCCATATCGTCTGTGAAGAGCGAACGAACGGCTCCTAGGCGAACATCCTCGATCCGGGCGACCAAGGCTTCGTTCCGGGGCTTTCCCGACTTCGTGTCCTTGTCGCGATACGTCTCGACCTTTTTGGCAAAGAAATCGGCCGAGCGTTCAGGCACGAACACCGTGGCAGAGAACCATCTCCTGATTGTCAGCGACGGGTCTGACGGCGACGAGTTCAATTTCGGCCGGCTTATTCTCAAGGCCTTCGACAGCATCCCGCTCCGCCGCCGGGATCTCGAATTCGAGATAGAACCCCTTCTCGCCTTCAGCAACCGCCTGATCGCGGGTTCCAAGTTTCTGCCGAGCCTGTTGGACCGCAGCGCCGATCGCGCGGCCGAGCTTCTCTGCGTGCTGCGCTCTTACCCGGGCGGGAGGCAGTCCTGCGATGACAATCCGAGGCGATGTGTACGGCTCCGCTTCACCGCCACCCTCAACATGAAAATGCGGCCGATTGCGCGGCGGTCGTGCCATCTATCGTCTGCGCCTCAACTCGTGGCAGCTCTGCGTTCCGCCAATGTCGAGAGCAGCGTTGGCGTCCTGATCTCGCTTCTGTCCTCGAGCACGGCGATCTTCGCCGCCTCGTCCGCACCCCGCGATACTTCCGCCTGGCTCAAACCCACAGTGGCTTCCAAAATCGATGACCAATGAATGTCCGAGAGATCGAATCCCGTCAGATGCGACTCCAATATGCCGCGGGCGATCTCCGGATCAGGCAACCCATAAGCAATGACGTCGTCGAAGCGCCGGAAAACAGCTTTGTCCAGCAGCTCCGGATGGTTGGTCGCGGCAACGATCAGGCTTGGACCGTCATCGTTCTCCAGAAACTGGAGGAATGAATTGAGCACACGCCGGATCTCGCCGACATCGTTCGTATGAGATCGTTGCGCGCCGATCGCATCGAACTCGTCGAAGAAATATACACCGCGCTGAACTGCGATTGCGTCGAACACTAGCCGCAGGCGTGTGGCCGTTTCGCCCATGAGTTTGCCGATCAAGCCTTCATAGAGGACCGTGAAGAGCGGTAGCTTCAACTCGCCGGCGAGCGCGGATGCGGTCATCGTCTTGCCTGAACCCGGGGGGCCAATGAGCAATAGCTTTCGGCGCGGCTTCAGGCCGCGAGCACGCAGACGCTCCTGTTGACGCTGCTCGGTCAACACACGCGCCAAACGTTCTTTCAGGTCTGGCCCCAACACCATGCTGTTGAGGCGAATATCCGAATATCGCGCCGAAAGAAGACTGCTGAGTTCGCCCTTTGGCTGCGCCAGCGGAACGGGACCGGCCCCTCGGCGGCCGACATGCGTGGTCTTTCCCTTCGCGGCGTCGATCAGTTCGCGTAGTTCCTGAGCGAGTTTGCCGTGTCCTTGCCTCGCCTCATGGGCGGCAAGCTGCGTCGCCACGGAGAGGAAGCGGTCCTCATCCCCGTCGATATGGCTGCGCAGCAACGCGACGATGTGGCGAGCGGTCGACATTCTTCCCTACTTCTGGTTCCAGCCCGGAGTTCCTCCAAGACCGACACTAACGATCAAGCGTGGGGCTGTATCGGACAAAAGGGCTCACATCTATTCAACCTGGCCCTGATTTCACAGGATTCGGCGACCCGGCAGGCTCTGAGCCTGATCACCAGTCTACCGATGAGTGGTTAAGTGTTTCCGGTCACATCCCTGGACGGAGCATGGCTACCCTGCCGCGGGCAGAAACATGCAACTTCGGTGATGACAGAACATAACGGGAACATTATATTCATTGATCGTCCTTGGTCAAGAACCTTGGCCCCGATTGCGCTGGCCAAATGCCACTGCGGGTGCGGCTTACACGACTTTTGGGAGATCGGCGCAAACAACCATGGGTAGCCGTCGCCTACAGAACGTCCGTGCCAAATCATGGCATCACCGATATCGGGCAAACGTTCTGCCGCCTGTGTTTAACGGTCGTCTACAGCCGATTTGCTTTGACGGACGCCACTCATCAGGCCACCATTGGCAAGGTATTTCAAGCGGTTATGGGGCATGCATGAGCGGTCAATTCGAGATCGCCACGCATCAGGACCTTTTCCGTCACGTGACCGCCGATAATGCGGCGCTGTACCGGTGCGTCCTGGATGTGTGCGCGGCAGCTGAACGTCAACTGCTGCTTTACGTCCGGCCTTCCGAGATTCTCGCGCAAGCAAAGTGGCTGGGCGAGCCGCCGACCGCCTCCGAACTGGACGCCATCCTCGACAAGCTGACCGAGTGGGGCAATCTCGACTGCCAGGCCGACAACTCGCGCGTTACCTCGTTGAGCGGGTTCTATCGCCGTCGCATGCTCTACCGGCTTTCGAAGGGCGGCGTCTCCGTCGAGATGGCGCTCAGCGCCTTCGCCAAGGAGATGCAGCGCCGCGGCGAACTGCAGACGGTCGCGCTTGAAGACATCGGCAAGAGCCTCCTCACGCTGATCCACCTCGGCCGAAACAACGATCCTGACGTCGCCAAGATCTACGAGACCCTCAACGGTCTGATGACAGTGTTCAACAACATGGCCGAGACCGCGCGAGCCTTCATGGCCGGCGTCCTCCGCGGTGTCGACTTGCAGGACGGCGACGTGGACGCCGTATTGAACTACAAGCAGCGTCTCATCGAGTACATCCGCCAATTCGTCGGCGACTTGGTTAGCCGAAGCGGTGTGATTTCGGAAGACATCGATGCCCTTCAGTTGCGTATCGACGCGATGCTCCAGTCTGTCGCCCGCCGTCAGGCACGCAACGCACCTCCGGGCGAAGAGCAGGCGGCCTACGAAGCCGAATTGAAGATGTGGGACGAGCGGTGGCAGGGCCTGCGAATGTGGTTCGTCGGCGGGTCGAACGGCGAGCGGTCCCAGAGCGAACAGCTCAGAAGTCGCGCCCGCGCAGCAATTCCGCAACTGCTTGCGGCGATCATCGCGATCAACGAACGCCGAAGCGGCCGCAGCGACCGCTCGGCGGACTTCAAAAGCCTTGCTCACTGGTTCCTCGACTGCGACGGCGACGAAGACGCCCACCGACTTGCACGAGCCGCGTTTGCGCTCAACCCGGCGCGTCACTACGCCGAAAACACCGCAGCTGCTGACGTTACCGGTGTCATTCCGTGGCATAAGGCGCCGTCCATCGTCGTTCCGCTGCGGCTCCGCGAGACAGGCTACAGCATGCCCCGCGGACGGCTCCCGCACGTTCATGATCGAAGCGCCGGACGCAAGAAGCTCGAAGCGCAGGTCGGTGAAGAGCATGCGCAGATCGAGGCAGCCAGACAAAAATTTGCAACCGGGTGCCCCCTGCTCCTCTCGGAGCTCTGGCGTCTAAACTCGCACGAGTTCCGATTTTTCCTCGATCTCTTGGGCGAAGCCATCGCGACCAAGGCCGCCGGCGACGATGGCGTCACCGAGATCCAGTCCAACGACGGCCTCTATCTCATCCGGCTTGAACCGCTCGACGCGGACACGGAAGCCGAAATCGTCACCGAAGACGGCCTGTTTTGCGGCCGCGACCACCGCATCACCATCACGCCGACGGATGCCGCATGAGCGCCGCCTCGTCCACGCGGAATGAAGCGCCGGGACAGACCGGCCGCCCTGGTGGACGCGAGATCCTGCGCCAGCAGGAGACGCAGGAACACGCCGAGCGCAGGGAGGCCGTTCGCGCGCTCCTGATGCGCCCGTTACTGACGCCCACAACCGCCGAAGCAAGAGAGGCTCTCCGTCTGGTGCGACGTCATTCCGCGTATCTCAGGGAGTGGTTCGCGCGCGAGGCCGGATGGCCGCTGCGCGTAGAACGCGACTACGCCAGGCTGTGGAAACGCCCGAGCGACACAAGCGATCCGACGCGAGGATGGGCAAGTTTCAACCGCAGGCGCTATGCGATCTTCTGTCTGGTGTGCGGGGTGCTCGCGCGGAGCGACCCGCAGATCACCCTTTCCGCCCTGGGTGACCAAATCCTGTCCCTTGCAAAGGATACCGATCTCCTCAGCCGCGGTTTCATTCTCGACATGGCGGACATCCACGACCGACGCAACCTTGCATCGGCCTGCGTCGCGCTCGGCGAACTCGGCGTGCTCAATGCCATCGATGGAGACGCTGAGTCGTTCGTCAAGTCCGGGCAGTCGGAAGACCGGTCCCGCGACGTCCTCTACGACGTCAATCGCGGGCCGCTTGCGAGCATTCTTGCATCCGTGCGCGGCCCATCCACGTGGCCCGAGAACGATGCACCGAAGTCAACCATCGATCGGATCTCGGCCATCACGGCAGAAATTCAGCCAGAGACCGACGAGGGCCGCCGCGATGTCAGCCGGCACCGCATCTCAAGGCGTCTTCTCGACGATCCCGTTGTGTACGACGGCACGGTCGACGAGGCCGACATGCAGTACTTTATCAATCAGCGCGGCGCGATGGCGAACCGCCTCGCGTTTGGCACCGGGCTTATCGTCGAACTCCGTTCCGAGGGCCTTGCACTTTGCGATCCGGACGGCAATTGCAGCGACGTCGCGATGCCGGCGGACGGCACCGATGCCCACGTCACGCTCCTTGTGGCCGACCACTTGGCGCATGCCGGCAGCGGCGTTCCCGATCGCCTGCAAATCGAAAAGTTCGTGGCTGAGTCGGCCGAGCGGTACGGCCGATATTGGCGGCGCAGCGCCCAGGGCGAAGCCGGCGCGCGGGAGCTGACGGCGATTGCCATCCACCGTCTCAGTCAACTCAAGCTGATCACTCTCGAAGGCGACAGCATCGAGGTTCTGCCGGCGCTTTCTCGCTACAAACTGGGCGAACCAGACATCAAGCATCGCGATGACAACGATCGCCTGCCTGACGTTTCCGAGGAGGCCGACGAATGAACTCCGTTCTTCCTTTCAACCCACAAAGCACCGGCCCCGTCCTGCCTCTTCCCGGCAAAAAGCGCTGGCAACCTTTGCGGACCGGCGTCGTGGAGGTATTTTTCTATGACGTGGAGGAATTCTGGTTCATCGACGGACACATCGTGTACCGAGGCAACAACGGCGCGGGCAAGTCCAAACTCTTGGCACTCACGCTACCATTCCTCTTCGATGCCAATCTGAGCCCGTTCCGGGTCGAGCCGGATGGCGATCGAACCAAGAAGATGGCGTGGAATCTCCTCATGGGGAGACACAAGCGCCGCGTCGGATATGTCTGGGTCGAGTTCGGGCGCGTCGACGAGGAAGGCAACAACCAGTTCGTCACGCTTGCGTGTGGACTGGAAGCGGTCGAAGACCGCGCGAATGTGGAAAGCTGGTTCTTCATCATCGATGGAAGCCGTGTCGGTCAAGATTGCTCGTTCATCACGCCTGAAAGAGCGGTGCTTCGCCGAACGCAGCTGAAAGATGAGCTCGCTGACAAAGGCGGACACTTCTTTGACCGTGCCGACGATTACCGCCGTGCCGTGGATCAAAGACTTTTCCAACTCGGAGAGGAACGTTACCGCATCCTGGTCGACACCCTCATTCAGCTTCGCCATCCGCAGCTTACAAAGACCCCCGACGAGACGCGTCTTTCCAACGCCCTGACTGCCGCCCTACCTCCGGTCGCGGCCGAAATGATCGACACCATTGCGGAAGCCATGAGCCGCCTTGAAGAGGATCGCAGCCAGCTTAAATCCTATGAATTGGCCTACGCCGCCATCGGAAAATTCGAGCGAACCTACCGCCGCTACGCAGGCGCTCGGATTCGAACGTTTGCGCGCGACGTCCGGGCCGCAAGAACCAAGTTCGAAGAGGCAAGCGCGGAGGTAAACAATGCCGCCGCGCAATTGGCCTCTGCGCTTCATGAATCGACATTGGCTGAAACCGCCAACATCAATGCGAAACGCGAAGCCGAAGCGGCGGATGCGGCATACAAGGGCATCCTTCAACATCCCGACGGCCTCAAGGCGGCAGATCTTGCGACCAAACGGATCCTGGCAGAAGAGGCCGAGGGGCGGCTGACTGTATCCGAGAAACGCTCCGCAACGGCGGCTTCAGATCTGAAGACAAAGTCCGAACGCCAACAAGCGGCAAGGGCCGACCTTGACCGTGCGATGGAGACCGTTGCCGTCAATCGAAGAAAGGCGCTCGATATCGCCAGGTCCGTCGGCATGGTCGCCCAGTTTGGGCATGCGAAGTCCTACTCCGCGTGTCCAAGCGAGCTTGTGTGCGATGGGCAGACCATTCTCCAATCCGAGCGTGGTAATCTGCTGACCGCGATCAGGGGCCGCAGAAGCAGCATCGATGCAGTTATCGAGCTGCTTCGCGAAGTCGACAATAAGATTTCAGTGCTCGCGAACGCGGAGCGCGACGAGAATGCGGCCCGTGGCCTCCGTGACGAAGCCGGCAAGACTTCTCGCTGCCGCCGAGAATGCGCTGAACGATGAGATCGAGGCTCTCGGCGCGGCGTGGCGCCGCCATCTCGGGGGCTGCGGACATCTCATGGCGATAGCGACCGAGGACGTCGTGGGTGCCCTCGTCGAATGGGCTCACTCGCTCGAAGGCGAAAACCCGGCCGCGCGCGAGCTCATCGCCAAGTGTCGACTTGCATACAAACGGCTCACCGAGGCGCTGGCCGAGCTGAAACATCAGGAGGTTGCGGTACGCGCCGAACTGGACGCCGTGGCAAAGCAGATCGCGGATCTGCAGACCGGCTCATTCGAGCGTCCTACCATCCCGCACACACGCAAGGCTGATCGCAACGGCCGCCCGGGCCAGGCCTTGTGGCAGGCCGTCGACTTTGTATCGGAGGCCGACGACGGCGTTCGGGCCGGCCTCGAAGCCGCACTTGAGGCATCCGGACTTCTCGACGCGTGGATCCTCCCCGACGGCAGGATGTTCATCGGCGAGACCGAGCATGACGTGTCGCTTGTTTCGAGGCCCTTGGTCACCGGCAGGACCCTCGCCGACTGGCTTGTTCACTGTGGCGAGCCGTCGGTCCAGGATGCCGTCGAGACTTTTCTGTGCGCAGTCTCCTGTGCCGACACCGACGATGGCGCCGAGATGTGGGTATCGCCGGCCGGCCACTTCCGCCTCGGCGCACTCTCGGGGACATGGGAGAAATCCCGCGCCACGTACATTGGTCATTCGGCTCGGGAGAGAGCCAGACTGAAAAGGATCGAAGAGCTCGAAGCCACCGCGGCCGGCCTCGGCGACCAACTTGCCGGTCTCGAAACCGCGATTACGAGCAATGCCGCCACGACCGAGGTCATCGAACAGGTGGAGAGGACCTGCCCGCCGGACACCAATCTCCGCAAGTCGCACGACACCGTGCGCTCGGCAACCAACGATCTGCACCGAGCAACTGAAAACGTCAGAACAAGGGCAAACGATACCGCGGTCGCACGACGGGCTCTGCACGCGTGCAGGGAGTCCCGCCGAGCAGGCGGCACTCGACACCGCTCTTCCATGCGACAAGCGAGCTCTCGAACAGGCCCGCATCGCTTGCGATTCCCTCGGCGAGGCCCACCTCGTCGTTGTCGAACATTGCTCGAATTCCATCCGCGCCGCCCAAAGCCTTGAAGACACCAACGAGCGTGTGGAAAACGCCCGCGTTCGCCATCACGCCGCAGCAGAGGACATCAAGGCCGCGGCGATATCTGCGACATCCGCGCGCGCCGTATACGACGCTCTCAAGGAAAGCGTGGGAACGTCCTCCGAACAGTGGGAACGTCGCCTCATTGGTGCGCAAAAGCGGCTCCAGGACGCCAAGGCCGACGTGGACAGCACGGACGATCGCCGGCTCTCGGCGGTGGCCGTGCATACCCAGGCCGTCGGTGCACACGAAACTGCGACCCAGGCTCTGGCGATGCGCGTAGAGGAACGGCAGCGAGCGGCAGGCAATCTGCAAACGCTCGCAGCAACAGGTCTGATGGCCGCCGGCGCCCCCAACGTACCGTTCCCCGACACTGGCCGGACGTGGACGGTCGACGAGACGCGGGGGCTTGCCGCAGATCTGAATCAAGCGCTCAGCGACATCCGCGACAACGAGTGGGATGGCCTGCAGTCCAAGATCTACGGCGAATACGTCGATCTCCAGAATGCACTCGCTCAACTGGGATACGTCCCCGACAGTAAGAATGTCGACGGATTCGGCCTGGTGGTCACCATCGCAGTCCAGAACAAGAGCGGACTGTCACCTGCCGAGGTCCTTGCCCAGGTCGACACCGAGATCACGCAGCGCCGGACCCTCCTCACCGAAAGCGAGACGAAGATTCTGGAGGACCACCTCCAGTCGGAGATGTCCGTCCAAATCCGCAATCTCATTCAGGACGCCGAACAGTATGTCGAAAAGGTCAACGCAGAAATCGAGAAACGTCCGACCTCAACGGGCACCTATTTCCGCCTGAGGTGGATCCCGCTTACTGAAGCGCAAGGTGCTCCTGCCGATCTGGAGGACGCCCGCAAACGTCTCCTCAAGACGAACGCAGATCTGTGGACCGAAAATGACAGGCAAGCCATCGGGGCCATGTTGCAGCGACGCATCGAGGAAGAACGGCTGAAGGCTGAAGAGTCTGGCGGCAGCAGTCTCCGTGAGCAGCTTTCCGCGGCCCTCGACTATCGCCAGTGGCACCGCTTCGTCGTCGAGCGGAACGCAATGGGCAGGTGGATTTCTATTTCCCAACCCGCCTCCGGCGGCGAACGTGCGTTGGGACTGACCATTCCCATGTTCGCAGCCGTCGCAAGTTTCTACGGCGACGAGCGCAGCACACGGCCGCGCCTCGTCTTGCTGGATGAAGCGTACGCCGGCATCGACGACGGCGTCCGGGCACATTGCATGGGACTGATCCACGAGTTCGATCTCGATTTCGTCATCACGAGCGAGCGCGAATGGGCCTGCTACAAGACGCTTCCGGGCGTCGCGATCTGCCAACTCCAGAGACACGACAAGTTCGACGCCATTCACGTCTCCCGCTGGCGATGGAACGGAAAGACGCGCTCAAGGATGGAAGAGCCGGCGCGGCTGATGTTAAACCGTAGCGCATGACATCAACTATAGACGAACGCCTGCTCCGGCTCCTGGGCGGTGCCGAGCTTTCCGATCTGCGCGCGCGGTTGCGCAGGCGCTACGAGCTCGGACCGGCCGATGGCAAGCTCCCATCGATCCAGGTGGGCAAGCTGAACGAAACGGAACGCGCTGCACTCGCGTCGCTGGTCGGCCGCAAAGGCGGCGTGGCGGCCTCAATCTCCATCGACGTCAGCGCAGTCGACCGAGCGCTCTCCGATGCCGGTATCGCACCATCCCTTCGAACTGCGCTCGAACTTCTTGACGGTCCGATCATCCACCGCGAAAGCGAATTGAACAGGATTCGCGACAGTTGGGCGGCCGTTCTGGCCGGCTGCGCGCACGCCGATCTGATCTCCTATTTGGCCTCGCCGCTCAACTTTGGCGTTCTGAAGCGCTTATCAGGCAATCAACCGGATTCCGCGTCCCTTATCTGCAGACAAACCGAAGACATCCTCAGACGGCTTCCAGCTGCGGGAGTACCGCGCGCCCAAATCGCGGCGGAGCATCTCGGAGACGCTCACGGACTCGACAGCGCGCGCCCTGTCGCCACTCTCACGCTCGCCGTCCTTCGAAGCCGCTCATCGACCGACACAGGCGATGACCGCGATACATGGGCTGCGGTCGGCATCCTGGTGAACGAACTCGCCAGGCCTGCCCTGTTCTTGAATGTGCCGTGCAGCGGATTGCCAGTCCCACCCGGAGAACCACAATACGCATCACTGCGGCTTCTCGCGCGGCAGTCGCCGGAATGGACGGTGGCGAGCAGATCCATTTTGGTGTGCGAGAATCCGAATCTCGTCGCAATCCTCGCCGACCAACTCGGAACCGCCTGCCCTCCGGTCGTTTGCGTCGACGGTCATCTCGGCGCGGCTCAGCGGACCATTCTCAAACAGCTCAAGGAATTGGGGGCAGACCTGCGATATCATGGCGACTACGATTGGCCAGGAATTACGATCGCCAACTACGTGATTTCGAAATACGGCGCCGTACCGTGGCATTTCTCAGTGGCAGACTACGTCGCCGCCGCAAAAAGCGCTCCTCAGCTCGCGATACCGCTGAGCGGGCGGCCCATCATCGCTTCATGGGATGCAGATCTCACCACGGCTATGATAGAGACCGGAATCAAGATCGAGGAAGAGGCCATCGCCGAGCGGATCATCGACCTTCTGGGCAAAGAGTTGCTAAACACCTGACTAAATCCGAGAACGCGCTCCTCTCCGGACGATCGACCGCGAGTACGTTGACCGTGGAGCAAATCTCGTCGGTTCAGCGTCGGACAGGTTCAGGATTGCCGCCGCTACCTGTCCAGAATCCACCAACGCGCAATTATTTCTCTAGTTAATTCAATACGCGATCTCCCCATGGAGATTACCATTTTGCACGGCCAACTTTGAATTCATATCCACAATGATTGTGCGAATGTCATCGTAGCGAAATCGATCCTGGATAGGTTGTAGCTTTGTTGTAAAGGACGAGGCATGCCGACCGGTCTCGCGCAAACATACCGCCATGGGCATTCCCGCTTGAGTTGGCTCGCTGCCGGTGCCCGCTCTGCCGAGCGTCGGCGCCGACGGATGACAAAATCCGGAAGAACGCTCGCTGGGCAGAAACTGTGGACAGAAGCCGAGATCAAACGTCTGCACAGCTTTTACCCTGACTATCGCAAAGCCTGTGCTGCCCTACCCTGCCGCAGCCTCAGTGCCATCAAAATCAAAGCTTTTCGATTGCGAATAACGCGATCGCGACAAGTCTGGTCGGAAAGCGACCTGAAGCGCATGAAAGCGCCGTACCGCCAAGGGCGACCGATATATGAAATCCTGGTCCTGCTTCCCGGCAAGACAAAGAAGCAGATTTGGGCCAGAGCCAGTTATAGTGGTTGGCATCGTCCGAGGACATCGCCCAAGATCTATAACTTCAAGGCATATGATGAAATCAGGGATCGAGCCTTCGCATCCAACTCACCAGGCGCGATCTGGCCTGCCTCTCCGCTACAGGCAATTACTTTCTTCGGCAGCCCACCCAAAACGACTGGAGAAAAATCAGCAAAGCCGTTGCGTTGCTTAAGGGACAGCTGTCGGTGGTCTGCGACTCTGAATGAATAGATACCTCCGCAAACAAGCAAGCAGCGGCACGAGGTGGTCACCACGTGACGATCGAATTATTGGAACATTATATCCAAACTACGCTGAGATGCAGCGCCGCCTTCGATCGCGCTCATACTATGCGATCAGAGCTAGCGCCAGAACGCTCGGCGTCGTGACCCGGCGTCATATCTGGACGAATTCTGAAGTGACAAAACTCCGGGCATTGTATCTGCGCGGTGCCACGCGCACAGAGGTTGCCGCAGCATTCCCAGGTTTCAGGTCGCATCAGATCACCAGCAAGACTAGGCATATTCGTCTCATCCGTGGAAAAAGAGAACCTTATGCACTCGGCATTCCACCAATCGATATCGTCCGTAAGCAGGCAGCAGTCCGAGGATGGACTTGGCGAAAGCTCGACAAACTTGCAAAAACGGGCCGCTACTTTCAGCAGACGACGCGGCGAGTGGACTGGAGTCACCTTGCAAGAGCGATTGATGTTCTTGGCGGAACAATCGATATCGATTGGCTGTCCGATGCTTTATAGATGCTCACGCCTATAGAGATTGCGTTCCACGTGACCGCCCATGCTCACACGCCGGGCGGATAAGATTCGCCGGAGAATTCGGCAAACGTCTTTGCTGCAATGGTAAGTTCAGCTTCGCTGATGTTAAACGCCTTGGCAAAACCCTTCTAAAGCTCGGCCAAAACCTCATCGAAAAACGCCGACATCTGTCTCGGCCCCGCCCGCGTGTGAACGCGCAGGCAGCGTATTTTAGCGTAGCACGCGCTTTTACGACGCAGTGACCGAATGCCCACCAAATCACGCAATCGCTCGCCTGCATACGCCTCAAAACTAAGTATAGGTACTGCAATTGGTACTGCACGAGGATTCGGATGACCGCTACGCCAGTTCACTTTTCCACAGGGTTGGTCCATTCCATCATCGGGGCGATGGAGAAGCGGGAGGGTGGCTGTGGCTTCACTGTGTTGCTGCGCTCCCGCGTCGTCCAGCGGTGTGGTGGACGGTTTTGTACGCCATGCCGGGATGATTTTCGCCCCCGTTCGACGCGTCATTTCGCACGGAGCTCATGAGCCGCTCTACGCCGCCGCCGCGAGCTTATAGCTGCGGGTGCTGTTTGCGGTCATTGTCCTCATTGATGAATTCAATTCGTTCCGGCCAAATGGAGGTGTTATAATACCGGAACGGTCGGGAAGCGCCGGTCATCCCCTGGCGAATTGACGACTCGCCGCTACGGACCATCGAACTGGACACCGATCTGCTCTCGCGCCCGCTGAGCGGCTTCATAGCTTCGAGCCGCCATCGACCCGGATGGTGTCGCCGGTGATCCAGCGCGCATCGTCGGAGGCGAGGAAAGCGATCACACCGCCAATGTCGTCCGGCTGAGCGAGGCGCTGGAACGCCTGGATGCCAAGCGTGAAGTCGCGTCCCGCTTCCGTCTTGGTGAAACTTGACATGTCGGTTGCGACGGCGCCGGGCGCCACCGCGTTGACGCGGACGTTGCGCGGGCCGAGCGCCGAGGCAAAGTGCTTCACCAGGGTGTCGACAGCGCCCTTCGTGGCAGCGTAGGCCGAGAGTGTTCCGACGGAGGCGTGCGCGGCGAGCGATGAGAGGAGAACGATGCTGCTGCCGCTGCCCAGGATCGGCAGCAATTGCTGCACAAGGAAGAAGGGTGCCCGAACGTTGACGGCGAAGAGATTATCGAAATCCTCGATCGTGGTGTCCTCGATCGTCGCAGCCTTGGACACGCCCGCGTTCGCAACGAGGATATCCAGCCGATCGCCGACGATACCGCGGACCTGCTTGGCGAGCTTGTGCGCGCCGTCGCGGGCGGCGAGATCGGCGGCGATCGCATCGGCGCGACCGCCGGCCTTGCGGATCTCGTTGACGACACCTTCGGCTTCCACCGCGCCGCGGCCGTAGTGAACGAGCACCTGAGCGCCGGCCCTGGCGAGGGCAAGCGCGCTGGCACGGCCGATGCCGCGAGAGGCGCCGGTGACGAGGGCGGTCTTGCCTGAGAGAGTGGTCATGGTCTGGCTTCCGTTCTGATTGTTTGTGACGGCTGGCGCTGGCGCGCAGTTGGGGTTCGGGCGCGGAGCAAACCTCCGCGCCCGAACAGATCAGTTGGTCTTGCCGCCATCGACATTGAGGACATGGCCGGTGATGAACGAAGCGTCGTCCGACGCGATGAAGACGATCGCGTTGGCGAGCTCCTCGGAGAGGCCGAGGCGACCCAGCGGAACCGTCGTCACCAGAGCCGCCTTGTTCTCCGGCGTGCCGGTAAAACGCGTCAGCATGCCCGTGTCCGTAGGGCCGGGCGCCACGACGTTCACACGGATTCCCGATTTGGCGATCTCGAGCGCCACCGATTTGGTGATGCCTTCGACGGCGTGCTTGCTGCCGACATAGACGGAGGCTCCGGCCGCGCCCTCGTGTCCGTAGGTCGACGAGATGTTGATGATGCTGCCGCTCCCCTGCCCTTGCATGACGCGCACTTCGTGCTTCATGCTCAGGATCACGCCGAGAACATTGGTGTCGAACGTCGCGGCATAGCTTTCCGCGGTCTGCTCCGTGATCGGGCCGACCTGGCCTTCGGTGCCGGCATTGTTCACCGCAACATCGAGACGGCCAAACCGCGCGACGGTCTTGTCGACCAGAGCGCGGACGTCATCCTCCTTGCGGACGTCGGCGTTGATGAACTCGGCCTCCGAACCGAAAGAGCGCAGCTCCTTGGCGAGCGTCTTGCCGGCCTCATCCCGCCGCCCGGCAACGACCACCTTCGCACCCTTCTTGGCGAAAGCGACCGCGGCGGCGCGGCCGATGCCGGTCAGCGCACCTGTGATCAAGACAACGGGGTTGCTCATGGATCAGTCCTTCAGGATATGGCCTCCGCGCTCGGCGGAAGCCCGGTTGGGTACGTCACGGATCGTCTCTGCAGGCTGATACCTAGGTTCTGCTGGCGCCGCGGAAAAAGACTTTGTAGGCTGGTCGCCATACCTCCGAGGCATTGGATGCTCATGGAGCTGAGACATCTTCGATATTTCGTCGCCGTCGCCGAGGAGGGCAGCCTGACGGTTGCGGCCGAACGGCGGTTACATACGGCGCAGCCGTCCTTGAGCCGGCAGATGCGGGATCTCGAATACGCGGTCGGCGCTCAGCTCATGGTCCGAAGCGCGCGCGGCATCGAGCTCACGGCCGCCGGCCGCGTCTTCCTCGACCACGCCCGGCTGGCGCTGGCGCAGGTCGATGCCGCGGTGGAAGCGGCGCGCAGGGCCGCCCAGCCTGCAAGAAGAACCTTCGCCATCGGCTTCCAAACCGGCCACGAGATGAATTGGCTGCCGCGGGCCATGCATGTGCTGCGCGATGAGCTCAAGAACATCCAGATCACGATCTCGAGCGACTATTCGCCGGACCTCGCCGAGGCGCTCATCCGCGGCCGGCTCGACGTCGCCTTCCTGCGCGCCGAGCCGAACTTCGACCTATGCTACGAAGTGGTGGACCACGAACCGCTGATCGTCCTGATGCCGAGCGACCATCGCCTCACCAGCCGCGAAGCGATTCACCCGCGGGAATTCGTCGGCGAGGTCTTCATCGGCGGTTCAAACAAAGCCGGAGTGCTGCGCGCCGTGACCGATGAATATCTGCGCCGCTGCGGGCTCGACATCAAGCTCGATCATGGGGTGGACAACATGGCGATGGCCATGTCCCTGGTTGCATCGACCCGCGGCTTGGCGCTCATGCCCGCCTACGCGAAGAATCTGCTGCCGTGGTCCGTGGTCAGCCGTCCGCTGGAGGGCGAAGCGCCAACGATCGATCTTGTCATCGGCTACAACAAGGCAAACACATCACCCACCCTGAAGCTATTCCTTTCAAGAGTGGACGAACTGATCGCCGACGCATCGAAAAAGCTCGACGACCACGCCGATGGGAGCAAGCGAGCTGCGCGTTGAAGGACGCGGACATGGCCTTGCATCGTAGGGCGCAATCGCTTTATTGCGCCGCTCTGCGCCCTCCGCCTTCCTTGACATTCAAAGTTGTTGATTCGACGGATCGGCGCAATAAAGCGATTGCGCCCTACACGTGTCCGCGACGCGCGACAGATCCTTCGCCGGCGCTGGCCCCTTGCTGCCGAGCTTGCGGATGAAGGTGAAGAAGGCAGGCGTGAAGAGGAGGCCGAAGCAGGTCACTCCGATCATGCCGAACAGCACGGCCGTGCCGAGCGACTGCCGCATCTCGGCACCGGCGCCGGTCGCGACCGCGAGCGGCGCCACGCCCAGGATGAAGGCGAAGGACGTCATCAGGATGGGGCGCAGGCGGGTGCGGGCTGCGTGCACCGCAGCTTCGCCAGTGGGGGTGCCGCCCTCGTCCTCTTTCTGCCGGGCGAACTCGACGATCAGGATGGCGTTCTTGGCGGCCAGGCCGACCAGCACGACGAAACCGATCTGCGCCAGGATGTCGATCGGCATCCCGCGTGCGAGCAGGCCGGTGACGGAAGCCAGCAGGCACATCGGCACGATCAGGACGATCGCCAGCGGCAGCTTCCAGCTCTCATACTGGGCGACCAGAACAAGGAAGACGAAGAGGGCGGCGGCGCCGAAGACGAGCAAGGTGGGGGTCCCGCGCTGCTGTTGCTGGTAGGCGAGATCGGTCCATTCGAACGCGATGCCCTTCGGCAGGACCTGCTGAGCCAGTTCTTCCATACGATGCAGCGCCGTGCCGGTGGCGACACCGGGCGCCGCCACGCCCTGGACCTCGGCCGCGGGGAACAGGTTGTAGCGCGGCACGCGGTAGGGGACCGTGTTGTCCTTGAGCTGGGCCACCGTTCCGATCGGCACCATAGCGCCGGCCGTGTTACGGGCCTTGAGGCGAGAGATGTCCTGCGTCGTGCGCCGGAACGACCCGTCGCCTTGGACGACGACCTCGTAGCTCCGGCCGAGATAGTTGAAGTCGTTGACGTATTGCGAGCCGAGGTAAACCTGGAGCGTGGAGAAGATATCGGTCGGCGTGAGGCCCACCTTTTCGGCCTTCAGGCGATCGATGTCGGCGTAAACCGACGGCGAGCCGGTGTTGAACAGCGTGAACACGCCGGCCAGGGCCGGGTCCTTGTTGGCCGCGGCGACGAGCGCATGAGCGGCCTTGACGAGCGTTTCGGAGCCGAGCCCGACGCGGTCTTCCAGCATCATCTTGAAGCCGCCGGCGTTGCCGAGGCCCTGGACCGGCGGTGGCGGAATGGTCAGGACGAAGGCATCCTTGATGACCGACAGGCGCTTGCGGAGGTCGGCCAGGACCGTGCTCGCGGTCACGCCCGGCAGCTCATGATTATAGAGCGACGGCAAACCGGAGAAGATCGTTCCGGCGTTCGACGCGTCCGTGAAGGTCGTGGCATCGAGGCCGGCGAAGGGCGCCACATGCTCGACGCCCTTCGTCCCCAGGATGATGTCGATCCCACGCCGCACGACCGTCTCGGTCCGGTCCAAGGTAGCACCCGGCGGCAGCTGGACGACGGAGATGAGATAGCCCTGGTCCTGTTCCGGGATGAAGCCGGTGGGAGTATGCGCGAACTCAAGGCCGGCGATCCCGATCAGCCCGACATAGACCAGGAGGACGATGGCGACGCCGCGCACCAAGCGGCGGGTCAGGCTGCCGTAGCCGGAGGAGAGCCGCTCGAAGCCGCGATTGAACCAATCGAACGCGCCGTGCAGAAGGCGTCGCGCCGGACCGGCGTGGGCGTCATCGTGCACGTAGTGCGGCTTGAACAGCACGGCGCAGAGCGCGGGGCTGAGCGTCAGCGAGACAAAGCAGGAGATGACCGTCGAAGCCGAGATCGTCACCGCGAACTGGCGGAAGAACAAGCCGGAGATGCCGGACAGGAAGGCGGACGGCACGAAGACGGCGCAGAGCGTGAGCGCGATCGAGATCAGCGCCCCGCCGACTTCGTCCATCGTGCGATGGGCGGCCTCCGGCGGCGACATCCCGGCGCGCATGTTGCGCTCGACATTCTCGACCACGACGATCGCATCGTCGACCACGATGCCGACCGCGAGCACGAGGCCGAACAGGGACAGGTTGTTGAGCGAGATGCCGAAGGCCGCAAGGATCGTGAAGGTCCCGACCAGCGAGACCGGGATCGCGATGACCGGAATGATCGTCGCGCGCCAGCTCTGCAGGAACACGAACACCACGCCGACGACCAGCAGGATCGCAACGAAGATCGTGAGGATGACTTCGTTGATCGACTTGGAGATGAAGATCGTCGGGTCGTAGATGATGGTGGAGTCGACCCCGGCCGGGAAATCCTTCTTCAGCTCCTGCACCGTCGCCAGGACCTCATGCTCGACCGCGAGCGAGTTGGCGCCGGGCTCCGCATAGACGAGCAGCGTCGAGGCATTGCTGTGGTCCATATAGGTCGTGCTGCCGTAGTCGGCGGCGCCGACCTCCACCCGTCCGATGTCGCGGACACGGGTCACGCGGCCCCGGCTGTCGGACTTGACGATGATGTCGGCGAATTGGTCGGGCGTGGTCAGCCGGCCGAGCGTCTCGACATTGATCTGGTAGGCCTCGTCGCCCGGGGTCGGCGGCTGATTCAGGATGCCGGCCGAGACCTGCAGGTTCTGCGCGCGCAGAGCCGCGAGCACCTCGCTGGCATTGATGTCGTGGGCCGCGGCCTTGTCCGGATCGAGCCAGATGCGCATGGCATATTCGCGCGCGCCCTGGAACTGCACGTCGCCGACACCTTGCAGGCGGGCGAGCGCGTCCTTGATGTGCAGGGTCGCGTAGTTCGACAGGTAGAGCGTGTCGCGCGACTTGTCGGGCGAATAGAGATGGACGGCGAGCAGGATACTGGGCGTCGCCTTGCGGACTTGAACGCCCAGGCGCTGCACGTCCTCGGGCAGGCGCGGCAAGGCGTCCTGCACGCGGTTCTGGGTCAGCATCTGCGCGACGTTCAGGTCCGTGCCGATGCGGAACGTCACCGTGATGGTGAGATTGCCGTCGCCCGTCGATTGGCTGCTCAGGTAGAGCATGTTCTCGACGCCGTTGATCTGCTGCTCGAGCGGCGTCGCGACGGTGCGGGCCACCGTGTCGGCAGAGGCGCCCGGATAGGAGGTGGTGACCTGCACCGTCGGCGGGACGATCTCGGGATACTGGGCGACCGGCAGGCCTGCGAGCGCGCCGAGACCGAGCAAGCGTGACGAAGATGCTGAGCACCGTCGCAAAGCGCGGGCGATCGATGAAGAAATGGGTGAGGCGCATTTTGGGGACCCTGTCCTATTTCTGGGTGTCGGCGGCGGCGAACTGGATCGCGCCGTCCTGCGGAGCGACCTTCGCGCCCGGCGCCGCATAGGGGATGCCCTCGATGATCACCCTGTCGGTCGGCGCGAGGCCGGACTTGATAACGCGCAGGCCACCGCGGATGTCTCCGGTCCGGACTTGCTTGGGAGCCACCGTGCCATCCGGCGATACCGTCAGAACCATGTGCTCGGACTGGTCAGGGAGCACCGCTGAATCGGGCACCAGGAGTGTCGCGACCGGGGTGCCGACGACCAGGCGCACGCGGGCGAACTCGCCGGGCGTCAGAAGCAAATCGGGATTGGGAACGGTGGCGCGGGCATGCAGCGTGCCGCTCGAGCGGTCGAGCGCATTGTCAACGAAATCGAGCGTGCCTTGGCGCGGAAAGTCCGTCTCATCGCTGAGAGCCACTTCGACTTTGTCCGCGAGCGCGCCTTTCTGCTTCGCGTGCTCGCGCGAGAACGCCAAGTAGTCGGATTCGCTCATGTCGAAGTTGAGATAGATCGGACCGGTCGAGACGAGCGTCGCGAGCAAGGTCGTTGGACTGGTCGCGGCACGGCTGCCGGCGATCAGGCTGCCGACGGAGACGAGATGCGTGCCGATGCGCCCGGCGAAGGGCGCCGTGACCCGGCAATGCTCCAAGTCGAACTGAGCGTCGCGGATCTGAGCCTTGGCGTTGTCCACCGCGGCCTGCGCGCCGCGCTGGTCTGCCGTGCGCTGGTCGACGTTCTCTACCGTTCCGGCCGAGGTGCGCTGCAGGGCCTGGGCGCGGACCAGCTCACGGTTCGCGAGCTCGAGACGCGCGGTCGCAGTTTCAAGCTGCGCGTTCGCCTGCGCCAGCTTGATCTCATACGGACGCGGATCGATCATGAAGAGGAGGTCGTCCTTTTGGACGATATCGCCGTCTTTGAAATGTATCTCCGTGAGGGTGCCGCCCACTTGAGCGCGCAGCTCGACCTGCTCGACCGCGGAAAATTGACCGAGGAAGCCCAGCGTGGAATCAACCTCACGCACCAACGGCTTGCTCACCACCACTTGCGGAAGAGCCGCCGGAGCAGCCGAGGCGGCCGCGTCGCTCTGACGATACGAATAGGCCAGCCATGCACCCGCCACAACGGTCAGGGTCGCGATTGTGCCTGCAAATAGAATGCGTTGGACGACGGGTTTCGCTGTCATCGTCATCGATCCCTTGTCAAATGTTTGGGCGTTCAATCAGCCGCCGATGCGTTTGGTCGCAGGCGGGATATCGCTCTTGGTTTCCGCCAGACAAGTACTTACCTGGCGGTAAGGATGAAATGTCACGGAGGAGCCTTGTCACGACGGAGACTTTGTCATGCGACAGAAAACCTATTACTGCGGGCTGGAGGCAACGCTCGACGTGATCGGCGGGAAATGGAAGGTGCTCATTCTGTGGGCGCTGCGATCGGAGGCGCAACGTTTCGGAGAATTGCGCCGCCTGGTGGAGGGGATCAGCGAGAAGATGCTGATCCAGCATCTCAAGGAGATGCAGGCGGACGGCATTGTCATGCGCCAGGATTTCAAGGAAGTTCCGCCTCGCGTCGAATACGCACTTACGCCGTTCGGAAGCTCGCTCTATGCGGCGCTGGCACCCCTTTGCGACTGGGGCAGGCTGCATATGAAACGCATCGAAGCGCATAAGGAAGCCGCTGAGGCGAAGGCCCGCGAGAAAGCGCCCGCAGAACACGCTCGCCAGTAGGCGTGGCCCATCGACATGTGCTCATTATTTCACTGTTCTATTGAGGAGACCCTACACACCGAAAGATCAAGAGCGAGGTCGGCGCCCGACCACCTGTGACGATTTAAGCCGCACCGCTCGCGAGCAGAGGGTCGTAGTCTGGTCGCTTCAGCATGGTATGAAGCTGACGCCGTCGGACACCAATGTTGCCTCCACCGAAGATCGAAAGCGCGAGCGCGTCCTGCAACAGACGTCCCAGCGGGGCTTCACGGTCATAGCTGTCGACGCCTACGACGCGCATCAGATCGGTGATCACACGAACTGCCGTCTCCGAGCCGTAGATCTTGGCCTGTATCGCAAGCTCGTCGGCGGCGGGAGACTGCGAGTCGACAGCGTGGCACGCGCGCCAGCTCAGATACCGCGTCGCTTCGATCGTCGTCTTCGCATCGGCCAACGCATATCCCACCGCCTGATGCTCGATGATCGGATGAGCGCCGCCGCGCCGTTCGGTCCGGGCGAAGTGCAGGGCAAAGTCGAACGCCGCCCGCATCAACGCCACGCCGAAAATACCGACCAGCGCCGCGGTGCCGGTAAAGCTGGCGGCCGTCAGGGCGAGGCCGCCGCCTTCCGCCCCGAGAAGATTGTGCAGCGGAGCAGCAACGTTCTCGAAACCGAATTGCGGCATGAGATGCGCGCGGTGACCCACGGACTCGATTGCGCGCTCGAAGACGATGCCGGATGCAGGGCGTTCGACCGCGATGATGGAAATCGCTTTCTCGGGCGGAGCGTCGGGCGCGGTCCGGCACACCACGCATAAGATATCCGCACCTTTACGATCCCACCCGGTCGCCGACGAGACCCATTTCTTCCGGCCATTGATGACCCAGCGGTCGCGGTGCAGCTTGGCAACAGTACGCACGCCTTCGCCGGGCGGCGAAGAAGCGGCGTTGGCGCTTCCGCCCGGTTCGCTGAAGCAGAAGCCGGCCAACGGCGCTCCACTCTTGCGCAAGAACGGAGCAAGCAGCCGTCCGCACTGCTCCGGCGTGCCGCCCATCAAGATCGGCAAAACACCAAGCACCGTTCCGAGCATCGTCAAGGTGACGCTCGCATTCACGCTGTAGAATTCCTCGGCCATAATGGCCATGTCGATCAGGCCGGCGTTCTCGCCGCCCGCAGATTGCGGAATGCATTTCCTCAAAAATCCCGCGACCACCATGGCTTCGTACACAGGCCTGGTCGCAAGGAACCGCTCTTCCGCCGTCGGAAGCAGCTCGGCCGCCCCCGCCCCCGCAAGCACTTCCAACGCAAACCGGCGGGACTCAAGCTGGAGCTCACGTTGCTGAGACGTCAGCGTAAAGTCGATTGCCATGGAACCTCTCCTTGATTTGACAGATGCTGTCTATGGCGTAATCCGTCTCAAACAGTTCAACGAGACGGCGGTCGAGCCACAGCTCGCGCCTCCTACCCGCGGCCGGCGGACCAACCGCCGTCGACATGAAGGATCTCGCCGGTGACAAACGCCGCCTTCTCCAGATACATCACGGCGTCGGTGACCTCCTGCATCTCACCCATTCGGCCCATCGGCTGCAGCCCGCTGAGAAAGCCGTGCGCCTCCGGCGAATGCATCGGCGTCTTGATCGCGCCTGGCGAAACGGCGTTCACCCGAACGTGACGGCTGGCATATTCGATCGCGAGTGATCGCGTTGAGCCCGCCTTTGGTCATCGCCGCAAGCCCGGCCGGCAACGATGCCACCGGCTGTTCGGCAATCGTTGTCGTGATGTTGACGATGTGGCCCGAGCCCATCCGCAGCATCGAGGCCGCGGCCTTCTGCGACAAATGAAAGAATCCCGCGAGATTTACCGAATCCTGCGGGACCGCGCGCGACCTAATTAGATGGGGCAGCAGCCACACCTCGCTGTGTCAACAGCAGCTGGCCCGCGCTCACGTAGTGTCGTTGCTGGAGCCTGGCGTGCTGTGCCACAACGTGGAGATCGCGCAGCCGCCGCTGCAGTGGTGAGCTCTCGTACACTGCGCTGCCTCCTGCCATCGCAAAGCACGCATCAGCGACGCGAACGCATGTCGTGGTGGTCCAAATCGCGGCCTGGGTGGCCTCGGCCAACCGGGCCGCACCCTTCAGCTTCCCCGCGACCGCGGCGCGCCAGTGGCTTGCGCTTTGAGCCCGCAAGAAAGCTTGCGACGCTCTCAAATCCGCAACCACGCGGCCAAGTTCGAATTGAAACGTTTCGGAGCCGCGCATCGGCACTGGCGATTGCAACTGCCGCCGGCCGCTTGCCGCAAGGTCGATGAGATTGCCGACCACTGCTTCGGCCATGCCGAGAGCAGTCGCCGCATGAAGAAGGGGGAGGAACTGCGGCAGGGCCGCATAAAGCGGACCAGACACGAAGGACACGCCACGTTCGAGGTCGGCGAAATTCGCCGCGGGAACGATTTTGCTTTTCAGTACGACATGATGGCTGCCTGTCCCCCTCAAACCTGCTGCATGCCAGGTGTCCTCAACTTCCCAGTCCCCCGCCGGAAGACAGGCTGCCTCAATCCGCGGTTGCCCGGCTTCGTCGAAGAGCGGCTTGCCGTTGGCTGTCAGAACGCAGAATCCCGCGATCCAGTCGGCATACTGGCATCCACTGACAAATGGCCAGCGTCCGCTCACCCGCCACGCGCCTGCTCCGACCTCCTCGGCGGTTCCCCCAGGCTGAGTGGCACCCGCGAAAGTCACGTCAGGGCCGCTTTGATAGATGGTCTCGTAGGTTTGCCGCGGCAGAAAGGGCGCGAACAGGCTGCCATTGCTGCTCGTCATGGCATTCCAGCCAACCGAACCGTCGATCTTGGCAAGCTGCGCGAGGATATTCAGGCCCGCCGGAAGATCGAGTTCCAACCCGCCGTAAATTCGGGGCACGAACATGCGAAAGAGGCCCGCCGATTTCAGAGCGTCGATGATGTCTGCGGGAATTCGTCGTGCCGTCTCGATCTCCGCCGCGCGCGACGTGATGTCGGGTGCCAAATCCTGAATATTCGCCAACAGCGTCCTGGACGCGGCGCCAGATGGGACGACATGTGTGTTCATGATTTGCCTCACTTTTTCATGGTCGAGGGTATATCCGAGCAAGTAGATGCACCAACGGACCCAACGCGGCTTTGCGTCGGTTGCTCAACTGTTGTCATTTCTTGCTGCGGTTGGGCGGCGATCGTGCCAACGCTGCGCCGAGAGCAAGCTTGCCGACGACCCAGGCGATGACATTCCCTGCAATGCGCCGAGTCCCCTCGCCCAGCAACACATTGTGCCCGTGCGCTGGCTCAAGCTCATACTGATCTTGATTGATACCGGGCATTCCAGGAATGGCGTCGATGCCGCGCGACCCCCCGGTGGTGACGACTTTCCGTTCCGATGTCATCTTCGCTCGCCTGCACGGTTGAGGGTGTATCCGAGCGAGAAGATGCGCCTGCGGACCGAGCGCGGCTTTGCGACCGTTGCTCAACTGTTGTCATTTCCTGCTGCCGGTTAGGCGGCGATCCTGCCAACGCTGCGCCGGTACTGAGCAGGCGTCTGACCCGTCGTTTCACGGAACGCGCGGGTAAAGTTGGCTTGGCACGAAAATTTGAGGGTCAGCGCAATATGTGCCAACGGCTGGTCGCCCTTCTCGAGAAGTTGTTTGGCGAGCTCAAGCCGCTTCGCGCTGACATAGTGATGCGGAGATCGGCCGACCGCGGCCTTGAACGCGCGGGAAAAATGGAAGCGGCTCAGGCACGCGATCGAAGCCAGGCGAGCGAGCGTCAAATCACCTTCGAGATTGGCTCCGATGTAATCGAGCACACGCGTCAGTCTGCGTCGATCAAGTCCCGCCCGAATCGCACGGGCCGAGACATCGCCCGCCGGCGTGCCGGCGTGCTTTTGGACCAGCCTTGCCGCCAGGCTCGACCCCAGCGTTTCGATGAGCATGCTCCCGACGGATGTTTCACGCTGAAGCTCGGACGTGATTGCATAGGCCATCTCGGCGATGAACGGGTCCTGAAAGCTACCTTCATAGCGCAGCGACTCGACCGCGGACGGCTCGGATCCTTCGCCTAGGCTCTTCGGCGGGAATTGGCTCGGGGGAAGAAAGATATGCAGAATTGCGGGCAGAGGATCGGACATCTCAATCATAACGTCCGGGTCCAGCGCAGGAGTAAGCCAGATGGTTCCCCGCTCGGAGACGGTGCGATCCTTGATACCGTCCCTCTGTCGCGTCACGACAGAAGCGCCGCCATGGACATCGACGCAAATCACGATGTCAGGGCTCTGGTGTCGCAAGGCGACCACACCGCTGTGACTACGAAGCTCCGCGGCGAGACCGGACCAGTCCCGGTCGGCAGAAGACGCCAGCAAACCGGCCGAACCATAGTTTCCGAAACCCCGCTCCCGTCCCTCGATCGATTGTTCGGGCAGAACTATCAACCCTGGTTTTGCGAACGATAAATTCACGCGGCCATCACTCCCGCTGCTACTCGCCCATCGACGTCCCCCCAATCCGACGGCAAAGGTGGTCAGTGAGACTGCGCACTGCAACTCCCGCCATCCGAGATGCAGATATGCGGGCGAAGCCCATCAGGGTCAGCGGGAGATCATTCGTGGCTATTGCCTATTTGATGCACAATTCGTCGCCGACTCTCGGGCGCAGAGCAGGCGTGCGGTTAGCCCCAGGGAAAGGATGGTGGCGACTTTCCCCCCTCGTCCTTCTCAACCGGACGTGCGTTTGGCCAAAGACGTGATCCCGAGGTTCACGAGGACGGCAGCCACGACGTTCGCCGCAAACGCGATCAGGCCGACATAAGCGGTAACCGTCGTGTCGCCGAAGGCCAGGGTGTGCAGGGGCTTCAGTCCGTCGATCCACGCCAGATAGGTGCCACCGAACAGGCCAAGCGCCCAGCCGGCCAGCAGCGCGGGCGCCGTGAACCAGCGTGTGAAGAGGCCGAAGATCAGGGCCGGAAGGGTCTGCAGGATCCACAGGCCTCCGAGCAGCTGAAGGTCGAGGGCGAACTGGGTCGGAAGATACAGGATCACCAGCAACGCACCGGCCTTGACCACCAAGGATGATATCTTCGCGACGGCCGCCTCGCCGGCCGGGGTAACCTGCGGGTCGACATAGGCCTTCCAAAAATTGCGCGTGAACAGGTTCGCCGCGCCGATGCTCATCACTGCCGCCGGGACGAGCGCGCCGATGGCGATCGCCGCGAATGCGAATCCGGCGAACCAACTCGGAAACAGGGATTGGAACAGCGCCGGAACTACGTCGTTTGCGCTTGCGATCTTGAGGTGCGCCGCATGGCCCATATAGCCCAGCAGGGCCAGAAGCCCGAGCATCAGGGTATAGGCGGGCAAAAATACCGCGTTCTTGCGGATGGTGTTCGCGCTTCGGCTGGCGAAGACGCCGGTCAGCGTGTGCGGGTACATGAACGCCGCCAAGGCCGAGCCAAGAGCCAGGCTGGCATAGGCGACGTACTGGTTCGGAGCCAGCAACAAGCCGCCCGAGCCTTGAGCCTCGAACGCCTCGTCGGCGGCGGCGAACACCGCGCCGTAGCCGCCGAGCTGCCCCGGGATGAGCGCGACCGCCGCGATCACCGCGACATAGATCATCGCGTCCTTCACGAAGGCAATCAGCGCCGGGGCACGCAGGCCCGACGAATAGGTATAGAGCGCCAGGATGACGAACGCTGCGATGAGCGGAAGCTCGCCGGCGAGGCCGAGCGCCTTGATGGCGGTGGCCATGCCCACCAACTGGAGGGCGATGTAGGGCATCGTGGCGATCACGCCGGTCGCCGCAACCGCGAGCTCAAGAGCGCGGGATCCGTACCAACCATGGACCACGTCCGCGGCAGTGACGTAGCCGCGCTCCTTGGCGACGTGCCACAGTTTCGGCATGACGGCGAAGACGAAAGGATAGACGATGATCGTGTAGGGCAACGCGAAGAAGCCGTAGGCGCCGACCGAGTACACCAAGGCCGGGACGGCAATCACCGTGTAGGCGGTGTAAAAGTCGCCACCCACCAGAAACCAGGTGATCCAGGCGCCGAACTGGCGACCGCCGAGTCCCCATTCGTCGAGCAGCGCGAGCGTCCTTGGACGGCGCCACCGCGCGGCCACGAAGCCCATCACGGTCACGAGGGCAAAAAAGAACAGGAATACCGCCAGCGCGGTAAGGTCGACATCAGTCCTCATGGGAGTACGCTCGGTAAGCGAGCCACGTCAGCAGCGCGGAGACGGGCACCCAGGCGAGCTGATACCAGTAGAAGAAAGGGAACCCGAAAAGCACCGGGTCGCTGAAATTGTAAAAGGGCACCCAGAGCAGCCCGATATACGGCAGGAGCAGGAGCCAAAGCCGATGCGGCATCTTTGGAGACATCGGGTCACCTCTGGAACAGCCAGCCGGACGGGGCTGTCGTATTTTGCCGACGGCAGCATTTTTGTCGACGGAAAGACTTCGGAATTATAACCGGAACCGCAAAGGATGACAGCTCGGACCGGATCAGGACCACTCGTGCTCGTGTGGTTCTTGTGGCCGGGCGCTGCGTTCAGGCGTACTGCGCTATGCCGTTGCCGAAGGACCAGTTCTCCTTCTTGACCTCGACAAGATTGATAAAAACGTCCTCGCGTCTGAGCCCGACACGATCGTGCAGGCCATCAGCGACCGCTTTGTAGAAGGCCTTTTTGACCTCGACGGTGCGTCCCTCGTTGAGGGTGAGCTGGATGATCAGCGCGTCCGCGCTGCGTTCGATGTCGAGATAGGTCGGATCGATGATCAGGGTTTCGCGCGCGTGCTGGGAAATTACCTGGAAGCGATCGTTCTTGGGCGCGTTCAGCGTCGCGATCATTGCTTCATACACGACGTCGGCGACCGCGCGGCCGTAATCGGCCGGCTTGCCGGCTGGCAGATCGATGGGGGCGAGCGGCATGGGGGTCTCCTTTTTCCGATGACGGGTCTCGGCCAGCGTCAGTGCAGCACTTCGATCGCGAGCGCGATTCCCTGGCCGCCACCGATGCAGAGGGTGACGAGGCCGCGCCGGAGGCCGTCCCGGCGCATCGAATGGATGAGCTTGGTGGTCAACACCGCCCCGGTGGCGCCGATCGGATGGCCGTGGGCGACGGCGCCCCCTTCGACATTCACGATGTCCTCGGGAAGTCCGAGCTCACGCGCAACCACGATGGCGATGGCGGCAAACGCCTCGTTGATCTCGGCACGCTCGATCGAGCCGATGTCCCAGCCTGCCCGCCGCAACGCCTGCCTGACCGCGGGGACCGGTCCGAGGCCGAACATGCCGGGCTCGACCGCGGCTATGCCGTAGGACACCAGGCGCGCGGTGGCGGCGAGGCCGCGCTTGTCGGCCCAGGCGCCGTCGGCGAGCACCACCGCACTGGCGGCGTCGTTCAGTCCCGGCGCATTGCCGGCCGTGATGGTGCCATTCGGCCGGAAAGCCGGCTTCAGCCGCGCCAGCGTCTCGAGCGTGGTGTCGGGCCGATTGTGCTCGTCCTTGTCGAATTGGGTCGGTCCCTTCTTGCCGGGCACCTCTACGGGTACGATCTGCGCCTTGAAATGGCCGGCCGCCTGTGCGCTGGCGAACCGTTGCTGCGACCGCACCGCCCAGCGGTCCTGGGCCTCGCGGGTGACCTGGAATTTCTCCACCAGATCTTCCGTGTGCCAGCCGGAGGCGGCGTCCGAGAAGGCGTCGTTCAATCCGTCGCGCAGCACGCTGTCGAACAGTTGGCCGTCGCCCAAGCGATAACCCCAGCGGCCGCGCGCCACCAGAAAGGGCGCCAGATCCATGTTCTCCATGCCGCCCGCCACCGCGACATCGACGTTGCCCAACAAGATTTCCTGCGCCGCCGAGACAATGGCCTGCGCGCCCGAACCGCAAACGCGGTTGATGGTCATCGCCGGCGTCGTCACCGGGAGTCCCGCGTGCACGGCGGCTTGACGCGCCGGATTCATCTTGGCGCCGGCCTGCACGACATTGCCCATGGCGACCGTTTCCACCTCCTCGGGCCGAAGTCCGGCCCGCGCGACCGCGGCGCCGACCGCCGCGGCGCCGAGATCGGGAGCCGGAACGTCCTTGAGGCTGCCGCCAAAAGTGCCGATCGCCGTTCGAACCGGCTCCGCGAACACAACTGAACGCTGCGACGTCATGGCAAACTCTCCTGTGTTCAAGGCCGATTGACGCGGCGGCGCTCGGCCGCAAGCGGCCTAGACCTGCGCGAAACCGCCATCCACGAACAATTCCGTTCCGGTGATGTAGCTCGCGTCGTCGGAGGCGAGAAACACCACGGCCTTGGCGATCTCCTCGGGCGTACCGAACCGGCCGAGCGGAACGGTGTTGGAGATCATCGCCTTGCGCTGCGCGCCCACCTCCGAGGACGCCAGTAGCTCGCTCAATCCGGGCGTGTCGGTGGAGCCAGGGCTCACCGCGTTCACCCGAATGCGGCGCGCCTTCAAGTCCGTTGTCCACGTCCTGGCGAACGAGCGCACGGCGGCTTTGGAGGCGCTATAGACGCTATTTCCCGCCAAGCCTTTGCTGGCGACGATGGATGCACACAGAATGATGGCCGCGCCATCGGGCATCAGCGGAAGGGCCTTCTGCACCGTGAAAAGAAGGCCCTTCACATTGATGTCGAAGATCGAGTCGTAGAGTTCCTCGGTTATCGAGCCCAACGCGGTATACTTTGCCGCTCCGGCATTCGCGAACACGATATCGAGCCTGCCCTTCTCGCGCTTGATTTGCGCAAATAAGCGGTCGAGATCGCCGAAATCCGATACGTCGCCTTGGACGCCGGTCACATTTCGTCCGATTTGCTTGGCCGCCGCCGTCAGTTCCGCCTCGCGGCGTCCTGTGACGAAGACATGCGCGCCTTCGTTCACAAACTGCTTTGCCGTCGCAAGGCCAATGCCGCTACTGCCACCGGTAATGAGTGCTATTTTTCCTTCAAGCTTGCCCATGAGAGGCCTCCTAGCTTCGGTTGAGACCGATTGGGCGCGCCGACGGCCGCCATGGTCGGGACCTGTATCACCGCCGGCCGCCGCGATCGCGCCTTGCAGGTCGCCTGAGCGGGTCCATGGCAATCCTTCGATCAGCACGCAAGATAGGAGCATATGCTCTTTTTTTCACGAGCTGATATATGAGCGATTTGGCAATCGACAAGTCGCAAAATCGGTAGCCGCTCACGCCTCGCGAGCAACGGCGCTCCGGCGTTGGGCTTGCCCGGCCAGCGGGATTTGGACCAAGGCGTCGGGGACATAATCGGCCGCCAGGTGTCAAACCGGCCGAGTTCGGCGGCGACTTGGGCGCTCAGATAGGACGCCAATAGAGCAATCCCGTGGTACTAAGGTTTCTTTCGCGGTTTGGAGACCTGGCTCGAACGCCCATCGATGGATGCGAGCACGTCTCGCTGAGCGTTCTCCAGAATCTCGTTCGAAAGCGCCGGCGCGGCCTGCGCGACAGACCGTGCCAGGACCAGCGCACCCAGCATTTCGCAATGCAAGCTGATTGCCCGTTCACGTAACGTCCTGCGCTCGCCTGCGGCAGCCAGCGATCCGCTCTCGGCGATCAGCCCGGCCAGGATCGTTATCTGATCGTCCAAACCGCCGGCGAAATGCGACTGCGCTCCGGGGCCCAGGCGGGGAGCATCGCCTGCAAATCCGGCGACCGGGCAGCCGTGATCGATGTCGTCGCGATGGGCCTGCGACAGATACCAGCTTATGTAGCGCGCAAGAGCGGTGGTCGATTCATCTACCGGTGCCCTTGCGCCCTTGGAAAGTTCGGCAACGCCCTCAGCCATCGCCGAAGCAAGCACTTCGGCAACCAGGGCTGCCTTCGAGGCAAAGTGGTTGTAGAAGCCGCCTGGCGTAAAGCCTGCCTGCTTCATCAGTTCGGTCAGCCCGACAGCCTCCACTCCGCGTTCTCTGAATAGCTGCGTCGCCGCGGCAACGATCGCGCGGCGGTTTTCCGCAGCCTGTTCTCTCGACACACCCAAGGCTTGCTCCTTCGAATTGCGGCCACCAACGGCCTAGCGCCGCGACATAACGATTACGTTTGCAGTTGACAATCGCGGTTACTCTATTGTGTCATAGCAGGCCAATTTGGGCAATCTCCGCCCTAGAACCGCAAATTAATCAAGATAATCAAAGGGGACTTGACAGGGAGGGAACTAGCGCGCAAATCACGATTGCGATCGACATTGTCATTTTGGGTTTTGGTCGCATGGCCCGACAGCACCTGGAGATAGGCATGAGTAAATCCCCGACGACCCTGACCCGTCGCAGTGTATTTCGTGCCGGCGCCGGGCTGGCGCTTGCCGCAACGGCAACGCCGATCCTCACCCCCGCATCGGCGCGGGCCGACGACGCCCGCCAAGCCCGAGGAGAACCCCAAAACGGCAACGGTTTCTATCGCTTCAAGATCGGCGACTTCCAGGCGACCGTGATCTCGGATGGCCATGGCCAGATTCCGATCCGGCCGATCCTCGCCATGAACGTCTCCGAATCCGAGCTCGCTTCGGTCCTGAAGGCAAACTTCATGCAGCCGGTGATCCAAGTCACGAACAACATATTGGTGGTTGACACCGGACGGGAGCGTATCCTTGTCGACACCGGCTTTGGTGAGAAACTGGGCTCATCCTTCGGCAGCTTTGCCGGGCTCCAGGCGAACCTGCGCCGGGCCGCAATCACGCCCGAGAGCATAGACCTGGTCGTGATCTCGCACGGTCACCTGGACCATCTCGGCGGCTTGGTGACCAAATCAGGCGCGCTGACGTTTCCGAAGGCTCAGTTCGTCTTTGTCGACACGGAGTGGAACTACTGGACCGGCAGCCGTTACGAAAGCGAGATCAACAGCTCGCCGATGCCCGACGCGTTCAAGAAGGGCACGATCGCGGCGGCTCGAGAGAACCTGCCGCCGGTCGCCGGCCGATCCCGGTTCGTGAAGCAAGGCGGCGAAATCACAACCGGCGTGCACTATGTGGCCGCGCCGGGACATTCGCCGTCCCATGCCGCAATCTTGTTCACCTCGGGCAAGGAGCAGTTCATGCATATGGGCGACATCGCCCACAATCCCGTGACGAGCCTCCAACATCCAGACTGGACGCCGGTATTCGACTACGAGCCCGCGCAGGCGATCAAGTCGCGCAAGGCCATCCTGGACCGGGTCGCGACCGATGGGGTCATGGCGATGGGCTATCATTTTCCGTTCCCGGCCATTGGCCATGTCGTCCGATACGACACGGCATACCGCTGGGAAGCCAGCCAGTGGGCGTGGTAGCGAGCGGACTGGCACGCGATGCCCTCCAAGCAGGAACGCTTCAGAATCGCCATCCTGGACGACTACCAGGACGTCGCTCTCTCGCTCGCGGACTGGTCGGTGCTGGATGCGCGGGCCACTGTCACCGTCTTTAACGACCATCTCGCGGACTCCGACGCCGTCGTCGCGCGCCTGCAGCCGTTCGACATCGTCTGCGTGATGCGGGAGCGCACGCCGATGACGCGTGCCACCATCGAGCGCTTGCCCAAGCTCCGCATGATCGCCTCGACGGGGCCGCGCAATGCTTCGATCGATCTCAAGGCCGCAGAAGAGCGGGGCGTGCAGGTCGTTCATACCGGCTACACGTCGGCGCCGACGATCGAGCTGACCTGGGCTCTCGTCCTGGGCGGTGCCCGCAATCTCGTCGCCGAGAACACGTCGCTGCGCGGGGGCGGATGGCAGCAGTCGATCGGTGATGACCTGGCCGGGCGGACGCTTGGCCTCCTGGGTCTCGGCAACGTCGGCGGCGCGGTGGCGCAGATCGGCAACGCCTTCGGTATGACGGTGATCGCCTGGAGCCAGAATCTCACCGCCGAACGCGCGGCCGAAGTTGGCGCCACGCTCGTCTCGAAGGACGACCTGTTCCGAGACGCGGATGTCGTCTCCATCCATCTGGTGCTCAGTAGAAGGACGCGCGGCCTGGTCGGGGCGGCAGAACTGGCGCTCATGAAGCCGACAGCGCGCCTGGTCAACACGTCGCGCGGACCGATCGTGGTCGAGGCGGATCTGATTGCCGCGCTCAAGGCCCGCAAGATCGCCGGCGCCGCCATCGATGTCTTCGACCAGGAGCCATTGCCGCTCGACCATCCGTTCCGCACGCTGCCGAACCTCCTGGCAACGCCGCATATCGGCTACGTCTCCCGCGGCCTCTACGCCCGCTTCTACCAGGATACGGTCGCCAACATCTGCCGCTGGCTCGACGGCCAAGCCGCGGGCTGACGCGTCCTGCAGCTGCGCCCGCTAAGATGCGATGACAGCGCGTGGTCGCTCATCTGTGGCTCGCGATCACTCCCGCCAGTGAGCGCTGACCGTCGCCGTCCCCAAGGACCAAATATGAGGCCCGCACGCCAGTAGGGCATCCGGACACCCTGAAGCGCATAACAGACCTCCCCTGCGAGGAGCAACCCGTCACTTGATATACGTGCATATGCCCCTATCTCAGGGGTAGGCGCCCGGTACCTGACGGCCTCGCTCTTGATCGGAAACCGACTGGCACCAACGGCGCTGCAGGAAACAGTCATGCACCAAAGGATGATGGAGCATCTCATGCAGAACGAGCAGGTGGACCAGGAGCATATTTCAGGATGGTGGCGCCGGGCCTGGACCACGATCCTCAACTTTGCGGAAGCGATCGACACAAGCCCATCGGAATACATGTTCGACCGCATCTCGTATTTGGAACGTGAGGTGGCAGATCTGAAAAGCGAACTGCAGAGCAGCGCGCAGTCGCACCAACGGCACCAAAGCTAACACGGGCGCGGTCCTGATGGCCCGTTAGACCAACCGCCGTCCGGGCCGCCAGCGCTTCATCAGCAAACAAAGAAACGGACGATGATGGGCAAGTTGGAGGGAAAGGTGGCGGTGGTTACCGGCGGCACCACGGGAATAGGTTTCGCCACGGCGAAGCGCTTTGTCGGCGAAGGCGCCTTTGTATTCATAACCGGCCGCCGCCAAAAAGAGCTCGACCAGGCCGTGAGGGCGATCGGCCGCAACGTCGCCGGCGTTCGCGGGGACGCCTCCAAGCTCCAGGACCTCGATCGTCTCTACGAGACCGTGAAGGCCAAGGGAAAGATCGATGTCCTGGTCGCCAATGCGGGCATCGGCGAATTCGCTCCCCTGACAAGCCTCACGGAAGAGCACTTCGACAAGCTCTTCGATCTCAACGTGAAGGGCACGTTGTTCACGGTGCAAAAAGCCTTGACGCTGATGAACGACGGAGGGTCGATCATTCTCATCGGTTCGGTCGCGAGCATCAAAGGCACGCCTGCCTTCGGTACCTACGGCGCGACCAAGGCGGCGGTTCGCAATCTGGTGCGAGCCTGGACCATGGAGCTGAAGGACCGTCACATTCGCTCCAACGTCCTAAGCCCGGGTCCGATCAAGACGCCCTTGGTGGATCTACAACCGCCGGAAGCCATTGCGAGGATCCTGAGCACCATTCCGATGGGACGCATGGGAGAACCCGACGAAGTCGCCAAGGCGGCGGTGTTCCTGGCCTCGGACGATTCCAGCTTTGTCACGGGCATCGAACTGTTCGTCGATGGCGGCCGCGGTCAGGTTTGATCAGCGAAAACTTATGGAGGATGGCGATGCATGCGATCGAGGCGGAGACTTTCTCGGGCTATGGCGGCCTGCGGCGAACCGAATTGCCCAAGCCGCGACCCGCAAGGGACAGGGTGCTGGTGCGCGTTACGGCCGCCGGCGTCACGCCGCTCGATCACACGATCCTGTCGGGTGGACACCCGCGGGCCAAGGCGCCGCTGGTCCTCGGCAACGAGGGCGCCGGTGTCGTCGAGGATGCCGGCGCCTCCGGTCTCGCGGCGGGAAACCGTGTCATGTTCACGGGGCCATATGGCGTCAGCGAGAATGGCGCCTGGCAAGAATGGCTGCTGGCGAGACCCGGAGATCTGGTGCTCGTCCCCGACGCGGTCGAGGACATGGTCGCGGCCAGCCTTCCGGTGGCCTATCTGACCGCGCAGATCACGTTGACCCTGGCCGGATTCAAGCCGGGCATGACGGTGCTGGCTCCGGGGATCGGCGGGTCGGTCGGCAACGCGACCTATCAGCTCGCGCGGGCGCAGGGTGCCGGCAAGGTCATTTCGACGGCTGGCAGCGCGGCGAAAGCCGCCCGGGCACGCGAGCTTGGCTTCGAGGACGTCATTGACCTCACCGGGGAGCATCTCGCCGAGGGCGTTCGCCGGATAACGGCCGGCAAGGGCGTCGACATCGTCATCGAGAGCATCGGCGGGAGCGTGACCAGCGAGGCGTTGAGCAGCCTTGCGGTCGGCGGCGTCCTGATCACCTTGGGCTATTCCGCCGGACGCAAAACCACGATCGATGTGACGGACCTGATCTGGAAGCGCGCGCGGATGGCCGGCTTTTCTTTGTTCGCCCAATCACCGGCCGCCATCGCCGCGGCGTGGCGGTCCATCCTCCCGCCGATCGTCAGCGGAGCGGCCAAGCCGATCGTGGAGCGGGTCTTTCCCTTCGGCCAGGCGGGCGAAGCCTTGCGCCATCTGATCGAGGATCGGCCGTTCGGCAAGGTCGTGCTGGCGGGGTAACCGACCATGAAAATCGCCGTAATGGGTGCGGGTGCGGTCGGCTGCTACTACGGCGGCATGCTGGCGCGCGCCGGACACGATGTGGTGCTGATCGGGCGCCCTCAACACGTCGAGGCGATCGAGCGTCACGGGCTCAGGCTCGAAACGCTAACCTTCGACGAACACGTTCGCGTCTCTGCCAGCACCGAAGCGAGCGCGGTGCGGGGCGCGCAACTCGTGCTCTTTTGCGTGAAGTCCACCGACACCGAAAGCGGCGCGGCAGCTATCAAGCCGCATCTTGCGCCGGATGCGGTCGTGCTGTCGTTGCAAAACGGCGTCGAGAACGCGGACCGGCTGCACGCGCTGCTGCCACAGGAAGTGATCGCAGCCGCCGTCTATGTCGGCGTCGAGATGGCCGGGCCGGGGCATGTCAGGCATCATGGCCGCGGCGAGCTGGTCATCGAGCGGTCGAAGGCCAGCGATGACGTTGCGCGCGCGCTGATCGCAGCCGGCGTGCCGACCGATATCTCCGACAACGTGCGCGGCGCACTGTGGGTGAAGCTGATCACGAATTGCGCGTACAACGCGCTGTCGGCGATTACACAATTGCCCTACGGCCGGCTCGTGAAGGGTGAAGGCGTGAGCGCTGTCCTGCGCGACCTCGTCGACGAATGCGTGGCCGTTGCAAAGGCCGATGGGGTGACGCTTCCGGGCGATGTCGATGTTGCCGTGCGCAAAATTGCCGAGACGGCGGCGGGCCAGTACTCATCGACCGCACAGGATCTGGCACGCGGCAAGCGCAGTGAGATCGATTATCTGAACGGCTTCATCGTGCGGCGTGGCGAAGCGCTGGGCATCGCGACGCCGGCCAACCGGCTGCTGCATGCGGTCGTCAAGCTGATCGAGAGCAAGTAGCGGATTCATCGCCTGCGCTCGAATCCGATCGCCAAGAACTGAAGGTGAATGAGGGCCATCCCTATTCGGCCGTCACGGTGTCGAACGGACCGAGCCCGCTCGCAACGACGGCACGCAGCTGTTCGCGCAATTGTGAGGCTTGCTTGCCGCCATAGGCACGCTCGAAGCGTTTCTGCGCCTCGGTCCAATGTTTTTGAGCGCGCTGGAAGCGCGCGTCGCCGGCCTTGGTCAGGCGCAAGATCTTGCTGCGCCGATCGGAAGGATCCAACTCGATCGCGATCAGGTCGTCGCGTTCCAACGGCCGGATATTTCGGCCAAGGGTGGTACGATCCACGACCAGTCCGGCGGCCAGCGTGTTGATCGACATCGGGCCGTCGCGCTTGAGCCTCGCCAAGACCCCATACTGGGTCGTACGCAACCCCGCGGCGGCCAGATATCGATCGTAGAACTGAGTGATGTAGCGGGCGGCCTCGCGCACGGCGAGGCAGTTGCATTCGGTGGAATCTGGAAGTTGTCTGGTAGCCATGGACATCCCTTGGGCGGCAACCCTGTGCTCGTGCCTGTTCCATGTGCATATACGCCCTATTTGTCAATGCTCAAGCCCGGCAGCGAAAACCGCACGGCCCCTCGCCTGAACGGAACGCGGCGCCGCCCCTCCGCCAGCGAACCCCGAACGGTCATGCATCCCTCGCAGGGCTGGGCGTCGGCGCGATATCGCTCCGTCTCCATTGACAAACGTGCATATGCGTCTAGTTAGGCGCATATGCTCTTGTCTAGGTTCCAAGGGTACCGATGCTCGATAGCGGCACATGCCTGCTTGGTATGTCCCCAGACATATAAAGTCCTTCTCCGAAGTCCCAGACCGACCTACGTCCTGGAGAAAGCAACAGGAGTATCCCGACGATGAGCTTGATGCCCACGTTGAAGTCGCTGCGTCGGCTGATAATCCCGCTCCTGCTCGTCCCCCTTCTCGCCGCCTGCGGACAGAGCCAGTCGCAGCCGCAGGCCGCGGCGCCCTCCCCGCCGCAGGTCACGATCGCCAAACCGACCAGCAAGAGAATTGCAGACCAGGACGAATATGTCGGCCGCTTCGTCGCCATCGAGTTGGTCGAGGTGCGGGCGCGCGTTCCGGGCTATCTGGAGGCGATCCACTTTCAGGACGGCCAGCTGGTGAAGGCGGGCGATCTTCTGTTCACGATCGATCGCCGGCCCTTCCAGATCGCGCTGGCTCAGGCGGAGGCCAGCCTTGCACAAGCCAAGGCCACGCTCGCGTTCGCGGAAAGCGATCTCACGCGTGCCCAAGGCCTTGCCATCGGAACGGCAATCACCCAGCAGACCTTCGACCAGCGCATGCAGGCCAAGCGCAGCGCGGAAGCTTCGGTGGCCGCCCAACAGGCTGCAGAGCGGCAAGCGGCGCTCGATCTCGAATTCACCGAACTGCGCGCGCCGGTCTCGGGGCGGATCGGCGACCGGCGCGTGTCCATCGGCAATCTCGTCACCGGCGGGACGGCGGGAAACACCAGCCTGCTTGCCACCATCGAGTCGATTGATCCCATCCGCTTCGAGTTCACCTTGGATGAGGCCTCCTATCTGCGGTACGGGCACTTCTCGGAGGACGGCGGGGCGGCGCCCAACCGCGGATTGACCCTGCCGGTCAGCCTCAAGCTCCTCGACGAGTCGACATTTACTCACGAGGGCAAGATGGATTTCATCGACAACGCGATCGATCGCTCCTCCAGCACCATCCGGGCTCGCGCCGTGTTCGCCAATCCGGACGGAAAATTCACGCCCGGCATGTTCGCGCGTGTTCGGATGGCGGCCGCCCCGCCCAAGGATGAACTGCTCGTGCCCGACGCCGCCATCGGGGCCGAGCAGTTGCGCAAGTTCGTGCTGGTGGTCGACGCCGAGAACGTCGCCCGGCCGAAATACGTCACGCTCGGGCCGGTCGTCGATGGCTTGCGCGTCATCACGCAGGGCCTGGCGCCCGACGACAACGTCATCGTCAACGGCCTGATGCGAGCGCGGCCAGGCGCAAAGGTCACGCCGCAGCAATCGAGCACCGCTTCGGCGTCGCCCGCCCGCACGCAAGTCGACGCCAACTGAACGGGAACCGAGCATGCGCCTCTCCCATTTCTTCATCGACCGGCCGATCTTCGCCGCGGTCGTCTCGATCGTCTTCGTCATCCTGGGCGCGGTGTCGATCGGGCGGCTGCCGGTCGCCCAGTATCCGGAGATCGCTCCGCCGGTGGTGAGGGTCAGCGGCCAATATCCGGGGGCGAGCGCGGACGTGGTGGCCGAGACGGTGGTGGCTCCGCTCGAGCAGCAGATCAACGGCGTCGAGAACATGATCTACATGACATCGAGCTCGACCGGGGATGGCCGCTTCCAGATCGACGTGACGCTCGAGCTCGGCACCAACCTCGATATTGCGCAGGTCCAGGTCCAGAACCGGGTCGCGATCGCCGAGCCGCACATCCCCGCGGACGTCCGCAATATCGGGGTCACCACGGCCAAGAGCTCGCCCGACCTGATGATGGTCGTGCATCTTTTTCCCCGGACAAATCGCGCGATCCGCTCTTCATCTCGAATTATGCCACCGTCGAGGTCACCGACCAGCTGAACCGCATCTACGGTGTCGGCGCCATCACGGTGTTCGGGGCGCGCGACTACTCGATGCGGGTCTGGCTCGACCCGGACCGGCTGTACGCGCTCGGCCTCACCACCGGCGACGTCGTCACGGCCCTGCAAGGCCAGAACGTGCAGGTCGCCTCCGGCGTGCTCAACCAGCCGCCGGTCGCCCAGCCGCGCGCGTTCCAAATCGCGGTGCGCACGCTCGGACGGCTGGTCGACCCGGACGAGTTCGCCGACATCGTGATCAAGCAGAGCCCGACCGCGGTCGTTCGCCTCAAGGACGTGGGCCGGATCGAGCTCGCCGCCGTCGACTACACGACCAATTCCTATCGCGATCTCGACCCCGCCGTCGCGCTCGCCATCTACCAGCTGCCGGGGTCGAACGCGCTGGCGACCGCCGGGAAGATCAAATCGACAATGGACGAGCTCTCGAAGAAATTTCCAGCAGGCCTCGAATACACGATCATCTACAACCCGACCGAGTTCATCCAACAGTCCATCGATGCCGTCACCGAAACCATCGCCGAGGCGATGGTCCTGGTCATCCTGGTGGTCGTCCTGTTCCTGCAAACCTGGCGCGCCGCCATCATTCCGATCGTGGCGATACCGGTTTCGCTGATCGGCACTTTTTTCTTCATGGCGGTCTTCGGGTTCTCGCTCAACAATCTGTCGCTGTTCGGCCTCGTTCTCGCCATCGGCATCGTGGTCGACGATGCGATCGTCGTGGTGGAAAACGTGGAGCGCAACATCGCGGCCGGCCTCAACCCGCGCGATGCCGCCAAGCGAAGCATGGACGAGGTCGGCTCGGCGCTGATCGCCATTGCCCTGGTGTTGTGCGCGGTGTTTGTTCCGGCCGCCTTCATAACCGGGCTCACCGGCCAATTCTACCGGCAGTTCGCCCTCACGGTCACCGGCGCGACGGTCATCTCCCTCGTCGTGTCATTGACGCTGTCGCCCGCGATGTGCGCCCTATTGTTGAAGCCGCACGCCGGCCATCAGCGCGACCGCTGGTGGACGCGGCCGATCCATGGTTTCTTTGGCGCCTTCAACATCGGCTTTGGCGCACTTGGGCGCGGCTATGGCTGGCTGACGGCGCGGGTCGTGCGCTTCGCCGTGATGATGGTGGTTGTGTATGCGGGCGTGATCCTCTTCGGCCTCAACGAGTTCCGCAAAGCGCCGATCGGCTTCATCCCGCAAGTCGATCAGGGCTATCTCATCATCGTGACGCAGCTGCCGGGAGGCGCTTCGCTCGCACGAACCGATGAAGTCAATCGGCGGGTCGCGGAACTGGCCTTTCAGGTGCCCGGGATCAGCCACGCGGTCAACCTCGTCGGCTTCTCCGGCGCCACCTTCACCAACGCTCCCAACTCGGGTACCGTCTTCGTCACCCTCGAGCCGTTCGAGCAGCGCGCGAAGGATCCTCGGAAATCGGGTCCCGCGCTGCAGGCTGCCCTCCTGCAGAAGCTGTCCGTCATCCAGGAAGGCCTCGTTCTGGTCATAGCGCCGCCGCCGGTGCGCGGCATCGGCACCGCCGGCGGGTTCCGTATGATGGTCGAGGACCGCGGCGGGCGCGGGCCGGAGGCGCTGCGGGCGGCGGTGTCCGCCATGATGGGTCGCGCCGCGCAGACGCCCGGCCTGAAGCAGGTCTTCTCGCTGTTCGAGAGCTCGACGCCGCAGATCTACCTCGATATCGACCGCACCAAGGCCCAGATGCTGGGCATCAACGTGCCCGACGTGTTCGGCGCGCTGCAGACCTATCTCGGCTCCTACTATGTCAACGACTTCAATCTGCTGGGACGCACCTTCCGCGTTACGGCGCAGGCGGAGGACAGCTTTCGGCTCGATCCGAAGGACGTGCTCCAGATCAGGGTTCGCAATTCCGGCGGGGACACGGTGCCGCTGGGCTCATTCACCACCGTGCGCGACGTAACCGGGCCCTATCGCGTGCCCCGCTACAACCTCTATCCCGCCGCCGAGCTCGACGGCGCTCCCGCCCCGGGCTACTCGCAGGGCCAGGCCATTCAGACCATGCAGCAGCTCGCCGCCGAGACGCTGCCCGACGGCTTCACCTATGAGTGGACGACGCTCGCCTTCCAGCAGCTGCGGGCGAGCAACGCCGCGGTTTTTGCCTTCGTGCTGGCGGTGGTGTTCGTATTTCTGGTCTTGGCCGCCCAGTACGAGAGCCTGACCTTGCCGCTGGCGGTGATCCTCATCGTGCCCATGAGCCTCATCGCCTCGATCACCGGCGTGCTGCTGCGCGGCCAGGACAACAATATCCTCACCCAGGTCGGCTTCATCGTGCTGATCGGCCTTGCGGCAAAGAATGCGATCCTGATCGTCGAGTTCGCCAGGCAGCTTGAGGACCGGGGCCGTGACCGCTGGGCCGCGGCCGCGGAAGCCGCACGGCTGCGGCTGCGGCCGATCCTGATGACGTCGCTCGCCTTCATTTTCGGCGTCGTGCCGCTGGTGTGGGCGACGGGTGCCGGCGCCGAGCTCAGGCAGACGCTTGGTACCGCGGTTTTCTCCGGCATGATCGGTGTCACGGCCTTCGGATTGATCTTCACGCCGGCCTTCTACGTCATTTGCCGGTGGCTCGCCGCCCTCGGCCGCAAGGCTTCCGTGACCAAACTTTCCGCCGACGCCACGATCGCGGGCGAGGCATTCATCAAGGAGTGAGCCATGAGCACACCCGTTGTCTTGATTACCGGCGCATTGACCGGCATTGGCCGGGCAACCGCGATCGCTTTCGCAAAGGAAGGGGCCCGGTTGGTGGTCTCGGGCCGCAACGAAGCGGAAGGGAAAGCGCTGGCGGCCGAGCTGCGAGGGCTCGGCACGCAGGCCGAGTTCGTCGTCGCCGATGTTCGGCACGAGCAGGACATAAGCAATCTCGTCGAAAGGGCGATAGCGCGCTTCGGTCGGCTCGACGTCGCCGTCAACAACGCCGGCACGGAGGGCAAGCCGGGACCGTTGACCGACGTGTCCGTGGAAACCTACAGCGCGATGTTCGATACCAACGTGCTCGGCGTCGTCCTCAGCCTCAAGCACGAGCTGCGGGTCATGCAGGCGCAGGGCAGCGGCAGCATCGTCAATATCTCCTCGACGATGGGGGAGCGCGGAGCCGCGAACCTCTCGCTCTACACCGGAAGCAAGCATGCGGTCGAAGGGATCACGAAGTCGGCGGCGCTCGAGGGGGCCGCTTACGGCGTTCGTGTCAACGCCGTGGCGCCGGGGCCGACCGAAACCGCAATGCTCGATCGTCTTACCGGTTCAGCCGACAAGAAAGCGGCCTTCTTCGCGGCCGTTCCGCTGAAGCGGGGTGCGTCGCCCGACGAGATCGCCGACGCGGTCGTGTTCGTCGCATCCGGCAAAGCAGCCTACATCACCGGCCAGATCATAAGGGTGAACGGGGGCAAGACGGCGAGCTGATCGCGCGCAGCGGGCGTGCTTTGGAACGATGATGTGATCATGCGGTCAGGCAAGGGGCTCGAATGTCGGGGCAATTCTCACCACATCCAGATTGGGGCAGTCGATCTTTGCGCAGCAAGCCCCGGCCGGCGCCCAAGGCGCGCAGCCGGGGCTGAGCCGCATGAACGAGAAGGAGAGTGATCATGATTTAAAATATTCTGGACCAAAAAGGTGCCGAGGTCTTCACAATCCGTGGGACCGACACGCTCAAGAGCGCCGCTGACGGCATGCGACAGCACGGCGTCGCCGCGTTGGTCGTGAAGCGCGGTGATACAATCGAGGGCCTCATATCCGAACGCGACATCGTACACGCCATCTCGCGGCATGGGGAGGGAGCGCTTTACTTGGCGGTATCGCACGTCGTGACTCATCCCGTTGTCAACGTCGCGCCCGGCGATGGCCTCAAGCGTGCGATGAGCTTGATGACGAATCATCGCGTAAGGCATTTGCCCGTGATTGAGGACGGCAAGCTCGTCGGCATCGTCAGCATCGGCGATGTCGTCAAGCATCGACTGGAAGATTTGGAAACGGAAGCGAATGTCCTGCGCGACGCATATGTGGCGGCGCGCTGATACGCCCGGGCGAGCTTCATGGAACGCACGCATCGCAAGGTGTGAGGGGGAACCCGCCGTCGTGGAAACGCCCCGAGGGTTGGGGCGTCCGGCTCCCGATCAGAAGGCGAAACCAATGACAACAATAAAGGCGATGCGGCTGGCTTCGCTGGTCACTGCACTCAACGTCCTGGTCGCCAGCGGCTTTTCCATCGCGGCGATCTTCCGTCCGGAAGCCGTGGTGCCTGCCGGCTCCAATCCAACGGAGGCGTCGTTGCTGTTGGCCATGTACGCGGCGGCGCGCACAATCCCGCTGGCTTTGTTTGTATTGGCGGCGATCTACAACCGTGCGACGTCTGCGTTGCTGATCCTGGGTACGCTCGCGGGCGCGGTGCAATTGCTCGATGCCGGAATTGGTCTGTTTCAGCATGATCTGGGGAAATTCGCCGGGCCACTCTTTATTGCCGTCCTCCAGTTCGTCGCGGTCTATCTGCTTCACAGATCCGCGCGGGTCACGCCGTAACCAAAGCGCGCGATGAGTAGGCCGCCGGTTCGCCCATCCCCGCGCGAACACATTTCAGGCTCTGGGCGGCGGGCGGCCCTAAGGGCGCCCCTTGGCTGGCACGGCCGGTCGTGGTCCCCAAAGGCTTCGCATGACCGCCCTCGCGTCAAAGTTGAGCGAGCTCAAATCAAGCCGTCACGGCTGAAGCCGCCGCCGAAGTCGAAGAAACGCTGAGCCGCCGAGGCGTTTTGCGCGCTCACTCATGCTTCGGGATGGAGGTATGGGAGTAGCGAGCCCCCCAGGCCGTGTATGGCGGGGTTGACGAATTTTCCCCGTTCCTCTTATGTTCATCTCGTGCGCGGATTATACTCCCGTCAGCATACTGATCATGGTTGCCGCCATATCGGGGCTTCCCAATCGGAGCTTCCCAATGTCTCGCATTTATTGGATCGCGTCCGTTTTCTTGTTGGCCGCGGGTTTCGTCGCCCCTGCGTTCGCCGACGACCTCAAGTCATGCGGCGACGGCAGCGCCTCCGGCAATGATCGGATCGCCGCCTGCACCCGCGTCATTGCAACCGGCGCCAACCTGAAATGGGCATTCGTCAGCCGCGGCAATGCCTATTTCGAGATCGGCGACAGCGACAACGCCATCGCCGATTATACCCAGGCGATCCGGATCGATCCCAAATTCGCGATGGCCGTCAACAACCGGGCCTACGCCTACCTGGCGAAAGGCGATCTCGCCCAGGCGCTGGCGAACTCAAAAATGGCGGTTCAGCTGGAGCCGAAGGACGCGTCCTTCTTCGATACCCGCGGAACCATCTATCAGAAGGTCGGCGCGCCGGACCGCGCCATAGCCGATTTCGACATGGCGCTGCGGCTGGACCCCAAATATCCCGGCGCGCTCGCGCGCAGAGGGCTTGCCTACGAGAGCAAGAACGATATCGCGCGGGCCCGCGCCGATTATCTGGCCGCGCTGGCCTTGCCGGCAAAATACAAAAGCGGAGCGTGGGCGCACGATACGGCGCGCGAGCGTCTGGCCGCGCTGCCGCCGCCGGAATCCGCCGATGCGGCAAAGCCGGCTGTCGATGCGCCGCCGCCCGCCAATGTATCGGTCGCGACGGCACCCGCCGTGACGCCACCCGCCGTGACGGCACCGGCGGTGACCGCCCCGGCAGTGACGGCACCGGAGGTGGCTGCACCGGCGGTGACTGCCCCCGCATCGCCGCCCGCCGGCGCCTTGAGCGCCGCGCCCGTGCTCACGCCACCGCCGGCGATCACGCCGGCGCCGGCGGAAGATGGGAGGAAGCTTGCGGCGGCGCCCGCGGCGGAGCCGACCAGTCCATCATTGCCCGCGGTGGAAGCAAATCCGCTCGGCAAGGCTGCCAGCCGCCGCATCGCGTTGGTGATCGGCAACGCGAACTACACGATGCTGCCCGCCCTTCCCACCCCGCTGCATGATGCGGAGGATATGGCCAAGGTCCTCACCGGACTGGGCTTCGAGGTGATGACCGGGATGGACCTCAAGCGCCTCGAGATGGAGGATTTGTTGATCAATTTTGCCCGGGTGGCGCGCAACGCCGACACGGCGCTGGTGTACTATGCCGGGCATGGCATCCAATACGACGGTGAGAACTATCTCGCGCCGGTCGATGCCAGCTTCGAGGACGAGGCGGATCTGCGCAAGCTCGCCAGGCTGCGTTACATCATCGACGATCTGCAGGGCGCGAGCCACGGACGCGTCCTGATCCTCGATGCCTGCCGCGACGATGCGGTGGTGGCACGGGCGGTTGCCAAGCTGCCGGCCGCGCGAGCGGGAAAGTTCGGCCGCGGCCTCGCCTGGGTTTCGGGGGTGGGCGGCATTCTGGTGACGTTTGCAGCCCAGGCCAACCATACGGCGGCCGACGGCAAGGCGCGCAACAGCCCGTTCACGCAGGCGCTGCTCCGGCGGCTGCCGACGCCGGGCGTCGAGCTGCGCACGCTGATGACCCGGATTCGCACCGATGTGGTGAGCGCGACCAAAGGCGCGCAGCGGCCGGAGCTGTTCGACAGCCTCTCGGGCGAGCTGGTATTGCGCGCCCAATAGCGGTCGACCAACCTGTGCCCTTTGCTTTGCTCATGCTCGTGGGCGGCGGATCGACGATTCCTCAGGCAGGCCTTGCGGCCCGGGCCCGTGAAAAGGCGGGCGTGCCAACGGGTTGTCTGCAAGATTCCCTGCAATATGAATGACTTAGATGGTCCCGGGGCGGCTTTTCCGAAAAATCGCCCCTGGCGCCATTTTCTGCTTGGTGGCCGCGGAACCAAAGCGCCCATTGAGGACTTGTAAACGCTGGATGGGGACCTAGGGAGGCAACTCATGAAGCGCCAGTCGATTTATCTGCTTCTTTCCGCAGCAATTCTTTCCGGATTTGTGGGGGCGGCCCGCGCGGAGCTCATTGAGTTAACTTTACCGAGCCAGCCGAAGGTTGATCAACCTGCGCCTGTCGCTCGGTCCAGCCACGCCATCGCCAGCCACCGAGTTGCAACCGAGCGAACGAGGGTGTCGTTCCTGCCGTCCGAAGCCGGCTGCGGTTCCTTTGCCTGCGGCCAATACCTGATTGTCGGCATGGGATTTTGATCCGGTAGCGGGAACGCAGCAGAGATCTTCTGACGCTGCGCAAAGGACGGCCGTCACACGGGCATCGCTGGGTATGACGCGATTTCGTGGCGGCCGCCTCCCCAGTTGGACCAGAGTGGCGCTCGCCCGCAGACGGGTTGTGCGCGGAGGCGAGTCAGCACGCCCAGAGGCGCGTCAGCGTGCCGGTATGAGGTGTGCGCGGTAGTCGGCGCTGATTATTTCTGATTTAGTTCGAATTCGCGCGAATTGCGCGACACATTCAATTACTTTCGATTGCGCGCGGCATCTCAGGACGATTTCAGCTGAAGCGCCGACGCGGCCAGGCCAGATGGCTATCATTTTCCCTCTTTTTGGCCGCGTCGCATAACCTATTGTAGATCGTGTCTTTGGAAGAATCCTCCGGCTCTAATGACAATTACGTACGTATTTTGTAGGACGGTTCCAGCAATCAAACTGGAGAGGTCAACAGCATGAGCAAACATAACCGCATCGTCATCGTGTCCGTTGCGCTGGTCGCAGCATTCTCGGGTATCGCACAGGCGGGTACCGTCCATCACCGCGGCCCGGCAGCGAGGACGATCCAACCGAGCGTCGAGGCGATCCTGCATAAGCTGCCGGATCAGAACGTTTATGGGATGGCGATTGCAAAGCCGCAGGCCAGCTGCAGCGACATCACCTGCCCCGGCTTTAGCTTGGTCGGCATCGGCTTCTAACTCAGGCAGATCCAAACTTGTCCCGGCCATAGCGCGTCGAAGACGCGCTGATGAGCCGGGACCAACTCGAACGAATTGCGAAGCGAGCGTCAGACGCGCGGATTTCGATCGTATCGATTTGGTTCGGTGCCATTGCCGGGCATAGCCCGCGAAGATGCGCGTAATGTCCTGACGGAGCCACAGGTTTCACCTCTCCCGCAGGTCGGATTCCAGAGCAATCCGGGTGGGAAGGTTCGGGCCCATCGAGAGGCCGTGGCCCCTCACCCCAACCCTCTCCCCAACGGGGAGAGGGAGCGCGCTGAATTTGTGGCGCGGCTTTGCATCCATTTCACGGGAAACGCGGCAGCGGGCAGACGAGTTCTCAACCGCAACAACTGGTGATGCGCTCTCACAGGTCCGCGCAGCGGCGCTCGGTTTCAGATAGATATCTTTTTCCAAAATCCGGTCATTGATCGTTCAGCAAACAAATCGCTGATTATCAATCCATGTCAACCAATTGTAGATCGTGTTGCAGGAAGAAGGCGCGCCTTTACCTGCGCTAAGTACATATCTCCTAGGACGATGCAGCGTCGAATGGAGGTCACAGCATGAGCAGGAAAATCGGCATCGCCATCGTGTCCGCGGCACTCATCGTCGGCTGGTCTGGCATCGCCCAGGCGGATGATGCCGCCCATCACCGCGGGCAAGCCGCAAGGGCAGTCGCGCCTGCCGCCGAGGCGAGCCTGCGCAGGCTGCCGGATCAGAGCATCTTGGGGCTGGCGGTCGCCAAGCCGCAGTCCAGCTGCAACAACATCACCTGCGCTGGTTATGCCGGCATCGGATTCTGATCAGTATTTTGCCACCACCGGAGCGGCGGGGCCGAAACGATAATTGATGCCCAAGCGAACGATATTGTCGGTCACATGGACGTCGGTGGCGACCGGCGTCAGCGCCCCAATGCCGGTGAAGGTCATGGTGATGTGGCCGAGATCGACGTAGAGGTATTCGAGCTTGGCGGTCCAATTGTCGGCCAGGGCGCCTTCGATGCCGCCGCCCACCGTCCACCCGGAATGGATCGTATCCGTATTGATGGCCGCGACCGAGCCAGCCGAGAACAAGCTCTGGCTGGTTTGCACCTCCCCGAAGGCCGCGCCGCCGGTGGCGTAAAGCAGCCAAGTCGGCGTCGGCGTGATCCCGATTCGACCGCGGATGGTGCTGAACCACTGCAGGTTCGCGCCGCTGGTGAGACCTCCGAGCCCCGCGGTGCCGCGCTGTCCGGTGGCCTGGAAATCGGATTCGAAACCCAGAACCCACAGGCCCGACTGCCAGTTCCATCCATCCTGGAAGCCGCCGAGAACTCCGTTCATTTTCGCTGATGCGGTGCCGAACGGCGCACCCGCGATGGCCCAAGCCGTGCTCTGTTGGCCGAAGCTCCCGCCGACATTGGCGCCCATATAAAACCCGGTCCAGTTGTACACGGCGGCCGGCATCTTGGGAGGAGCCTTCAGCGGCATATCGGCCGCGAGCGCGGAGCTTGTCGCGAGCGCGACAAGCGCAACCGTTGCAAGCAGCGTCTTGCTCACAAATGATTCGCTGACAGATGACTTGTTCATGGGACGGCCCCCTTCGCGGAAATCAGTGACCCGCGCCTATAGCTACCATAGCATTAAACGATGACGGCAGGTGTGACATTCCGGCCACAATTAACCAAAAAAGGACCGCTGAGCCGGATTTGCTGATGCCGCGGAGGTGTGCGGTTGGTCGCGCAACGGGCACCGCCGCGGGGGCCCGCGACAATCGCGCTCTGAAGTCGCTCGCAAAAGCAGAGGGGTTTGGGCCTGAGCGAGTGTCGATCGCAAACGCGCCAGCGGCAGGGCCTGCCCAAACAGCCCGCTCTGCCGGCCGGGCCGTCGGCGTGCCCGAGCGCGCGCAGGCTAGAGGTCGAGGCTCAGAAGCCCATTCCGACGATGACAAATTGGCTGCCGCATTCGAGCCAACCGCAGTGGGGCTGGGGCCGCGGTGGCACTACGATCGCCACCGTCCGCACCAGCGAAGGCCGGCGGATCGCAAGGGCTTGATGCACCATGGCTTGATGCACGGTGGATTGACGTATCGTGGGCTGAGTTGCCGTCGCTTGATGCAGCGTGGGCTGAGGCGCCATGGCTTGAGGTGCCGTGGCTTGAGGCAGCGCGACCTGAGGCTCCGGTCGGGGCACGGGCACCGGCACGGGCCGATACTCCTTGACGGGCTCCTGGACCGGGACAGCGGGCTCGATCAGCTCCGCGCGCGCAAACCCGGCCAATCCAGCGATTCCGCCGAGCAGCACGCCCAGCAAAACGAGAGTGCGTGAATTATTATTCATACCTGTCGCCCTCATGCAGCAGCGTTGCCGACCGATTGGCCAGCCGGAATTGGTATCCTGTGGCTGAGCCCGAAAACGAATTTCCTCGCGGTCTGCGGCAGATTTGTGTTCATGGCACCACGAATTCTTTATCAAATCCATACAAGAATACCAATAACTCAAGATTTTCCTCTTTGGTGACTTGATTACAACATGGTTAAACCTAGGTTGTGCGAGCCGACATTTGCACTCATGGACGGCTATTCGCTGCGTTCGTAAAGCCGCGGTCCGGTCGGCACGAATCAATTCGGGTGATCTCGTAGCCTCGGCAACGCGGCAGCAGGTGGTGACCGCCAAGCACGGGCGCTACGGGGTCTTTGCGTGGCTGTGTTGAAAACACTCTGATGCGCTACGCCGGCCAGGGACCCGCAAGACTGCACGGCGAAACGGCCCGTCGGCTACGCGGCTGCACCGCGCGACCGCGTGGGCAAGACCACGCGGGTTCTGCAATCCTCGATGCAGTAAAGCAACTCGCCCGCCCCGAGGGGGCGGGCCGAGAGACCGGACCGGTCAGGGGCCAAAGGTGTAGCGGCCGCCGGCGACGACGGAGGCACCGTCGAGGTTCTCGCCGAAGCGCATGTCGCCGCGCACGAAGGCGAGCACGCCGGTATGCAGGACCTGCGCCCCGATGCCGGCACCAACCTGGTAGAACGTCCCGGTGCGGGTGAGCCCCAGGGAATTGACCGTCGAGGTGCCGAGCTGCGAGAACTGCTCCTGCGCCATGCCGGCCATCTCGCGCCATACGCTGATCGTCGCAAACGGCTGCACCGCCAGGACGTCCCTGATGGTCGCCGAGGTGCCGACGCGAAGACCGGCGCGGCCCACTTCGCTCGTGATCGTCTGGAACGAGATCAAGCCCGGCGCGAAGCCGGTCTCGTTCACATTGGTCGGCAGCGCGTTCAGGCTGGTCTTGGTCAGGCCGAATCCCGCCGACGGCTCCACGAAGAAGCCCGGCGCGACCATGGGCAGATCGATGTGATAGCCCGCCGAGGCGTTCACGGCATTCGCTTCACCGGTCAGCGGGGCATTGTTCAAGAACGCCACAGCGTTGGTCACATTGTCATTATGCCAGTCGCGCCGAACCGTCACGTCCGAGAAGAAGGCCCCGTGGGTGAAGACGCCGTACAATCCGGCAAATGGAACGTTGAACTTGAGCGTCGTCCCGGATCCCAGCTGCTCGCTCGAGTTGGCGCCGACGCTGCCCGCCATGACGCCGAAGTGGACGTTCCAGCCGGTGTTGCCTGCGTTGAGGAGGCCACCATCGAGGCCGACCTGATAGGCATCGAAATTGGTCTTGACCTTCAGCGCGGTCGGCGGCGAGCCGAGGCTGTCGCTGACCGTCGACTTGGCGGTCACCTGACCGGCGGCGCCGCGCGACCATACGCCACCCGTCCACTTGTTGGGATCCACGCTTTGCGGCGACGCCACGAACGCGCTCGACACTTGATGGAAGCTGGTGTCGAACGCCGTGATGGCGGCGATGATGCTGCCGGCCGGAGCGCCGATCGCGCCCGTATTGGCGGTGCGCTGCAGGTCCCAATTGCCGTTGCCCTCGGAGACCAGCTGTACGTTGACCAAGCCGAACGAGGGCGGCAATCCACTGCCGGCGGTCGCCGTCAAGGTGCCGGAGCCGGAATTCACGATCACAGGGGTGTTGGGTCCGAGCACGACCGGCGTGCCGGGCGCGGTATTGACGAAGTTCACCACCGTCGAGCCGGAATTGTTGGTGCTCTTCACCTGGCCGGCCTGGCCGGTGGTGGCGGTGAGATTGTAGGGCACGGTGATCGTGCCGCCATTGGCGTTGAAGGTCGTGGTGGTGAGCGTGCTCGATGTCGAGGCCAAAACCACCACGCCGCCGGCCTGGTTGTTGTAGGCCCCGATGACGCTCGGCGTGCCGCTGACGTTGAACATGCCGGAGTTGAACAGCCCGCCGGCGGTGGCGTTGATGGAGCCGCCGGTCAGGTTCACGGTGCCGGAATTCGTGAAGCCCGCCGACGCCGTGGTCCAGGTGCCGGTATTGTTCACGGTGCTGGCGTTGTTGGCGTCGCCGTTCCAGGTACCGGCGTTGTTGACGATGGCGCCGCCGGTATTGCTCAGCAGATTGCCGGTCCAGGTGCCGCTCGCGGTATTGTTGATGACGGCCGCCGCGCCGGTATTGTTGACATTGGCAAAGTAGGCGGCGTTGTTGGTCACGCTGCCGGTGTTGTTCAGGGTATCGTGCACCGTGCCGTTGTTGACGAGGGTGCCGTTGTTGTTGACGTTGGCGGCCCACAAGGCGCCGTTCACCGTCACGGTGCCGTTGTTGGTGAGGAGCGAAGTCTCGTCGGCGAAGCCGGTGCCGATGGATCCGCCCGTCGCGATGGTCAGGCCGGCACCCGCGGCCACGCTGGTGGCGCCCGTATAGGTGTTGATGCCGCTCAGCGTCTCGGTGCCGCCGGTGATCGCCAATCCGCCGGTGCCCTGGATGACGCCCGCATAGGTCGTCGAGCCGTTCGAGATCGTCAGCGTCTGCGCGCCCAACGTGACATGGCTGTTGGCGACGCCGTTCAAGGTCGTGATCGTCGCACCCGAGGTGGTGCCGGAAATGTCGAAGGTGCCAGCCGCGCTGGCCAGCAATACTTGGCTCGAAGTGGCGACGCTGCCGGTGCCGGTCAGCGCCAGAGTGGCGCCATTGATGGTGGTGGCGCCCGTATAGGTGTTGGTCCCGCTCAGCGTCTCGGTGCCGGTGGTCAAGGTCAGCCCGCCGGTGCCCTGGATGATGCCCCCATAGGCCGTCGAGGCGTTCGACAGCGTCAGCGTCTGCGCCCCCAAGGTGACATGACTGTTGGCCACGCCATTCAACGTGATGATGGTCGCGCCCGCGGTCGTCGCCGATATGCTGAAGGTGCCGGCCGCATTGGCCACGTTCACCTGGCTCGAGGTGGCGATGCTGCCGGTGCCGCTGAGCGCCAGCGTGCCGCCGTTGATTGTGGTGACGCCCGTATAGGTGTTGATCCCGCTCAGCGTCTCGGTGCCGGCGGTCAGCGTCACCCCGCCAGTGCCCTGGATGATGCCCGCATAGGTCGTCGATGCGTTCGAGATCGTCAGCGTCCGCGCCCCCAGGGTGACGTGGCTGTTGGCGACGCCATTCAACGAGACGATCGAGGCGCCCGCCGTCGTCCCCGAGATGTCGAAGACCCCGGCCGCATTGTTCACGTTCACGATCGAGTTGGCGATGCTGCCGGTGCCGGTCAGCGCCAGAGTGGCGGCATTGATCGTGGTGGTGCCCGAATAGGTGTTGGTCCCCGTCAGCGTCTCGGTGCCGGCGGTCAGCGTCAAGCCGCCGGTGCCCTGGATGATGCCCGCATAGGTCGAGGACGCGTTCGACAACGTCAGCGTCTGCGCGCCCAAGGTCACGTGGCTGCTGGCGACGCCGTTCAGCGTGATGATCGAGGCGCCGGCAGTCGTCGCCGAAATGTCGAAGGTGGCGGCCGCATTGGCCAGATCAACCTGGCTCGAGGCGGCGATGCTGCCGGTGCCGCTGAGCGCCAGCGTGCCGCCGTTGATCGTGGTGAGGCCCGTATAGGTGTTGGTCCCGCTCAGTGTCTGGGTGCCGGCGGTCAGCGTCACCCCGCCGGTGCCTTGGATGATGCCCGCATAGGTCGTCGAGCCGTTCGAGATCGTCAGCGTCTGCGCGCCCAAGGTGACGTGGCTGTTGGCGACACCGTTCAATGTGGTGACGCTCGCGCCGGCGGTCGTGCCGGAAATGTCGAGGGTGGCGGCCGCGTTGGCCAGGTTCACCTGGCTCGAGGTGGCAATGCTGCCGGTGCCGGTGAGCGCCAATGTGCCGCCGTTGAGCGTTGTGACGCCCGTATAGGTGTTGGTGCCGGTCAGGGTCTGGGTGCCGGTGGTCAGGGTCACCCCGCCGGTGCCCTGGATGATGCCCGCATAGGTCGTCGAGGCGTTCGAGATCGTCAGCGTCTGCGCGCCCAAGGTCACGTGGCTGCTGGCAACGCCGTTCAATGTGGTGATGCTCGCGCCGGCGGTCGTGCCGGAAATGTCGAGGGTGGCGGCCGCGTTGGCCAGGTTCACCTGGCTCGAGCTGGCGATGCTGCCGGTACCGGTGAGCGCCAGCGTGCCGCCGTTGAGCGTGGTGACGCCCGTATAGGTGTTGGCTCCGCTCAACGTCTGGGTGCCGGTGGTCAAGGTTAGCCCGCCGGTGCCCTGGATGATGCCCGCATAGGCCGTCGAGCCGTTCGAGATCGTCAGCGTCTTCGAGCCCAAGGTCACGTGGCTGCTGGCGACGCCGTTCAATGTGGTGATGCTCGCGCCGGCGGTCGTGCCGGAGATGTCGAAGGTGGCGGCGGCGTTGGCCAGGTTCACCTGGCTCGATGTGGCAATGCTGCCGGTGCCGGTCAGCGCCAGCGTGCCGCCGTTGATCGTGGTGGCGCCCGTATAGGTGTTGGTCCCGGTCAGCGTCTGGGTGCCGGTGGTCAACGTCACCCCGCCGGCGCCCTGGATGATACCCGCATAGGTCGTCGACCCGTTCGAGATGGTCAGCGTCTTCGAGCCCAATGTCACGTGGCTGCTGACGACGCCGTTCAACGTGGTGATGATCGCGCCGGCGGTGGTGCCGGAGATGTCGAAGGTGGCGGCCGCATTGGCCAAGTCCACCTGACTCGAGGTGGCGATGCTGCCGGTACCGGTCAGCGTCAGCGTGCCGCCGTTGAGTGTGGTGACGCCGGTGTAGCCGTTCGTCCCGGTCAACGTCTCGGTGCCGGTCGTCAGCGTCAACCCGCCGGTCCCGTTGATCGCGCCCCCGAAGGTGCCGCTCGCGTTCGACAGCGTCAGCGTCTGTGCGCCTAGCGTCACGGTGCCGGCCCCGGAAAGCGTCGTGATCGAGGCTCCAGCCGTCGTCTGCGATATGTCAAAGGTCCCGCCGACGGCGACCCGCTCGAGCCGGCGATGCTGCCGCTGCCGGACAGCGCCAAGGTCCCGCCAGTGATGGCGGTGGCGCCCGTATAGGTGTTGGTGCCGCTCAGCGTCTGGGTGCCGGCGGACACCGTCACCCCGCCGGTGCCCTGGATGATGCCCGCATAGGTCGTCGAGCCGTTCGAGATCGTCAGCGTCTGCGCCCCCAAGGTGACGTGGCTGCTGGCGACGCCGTTCAATGTGGTGATGCTCGCGCCGGCGGTCGTGCCGGAAATGTCGAAGGTGGCGGCCGCATTGGCCAAGTTCACCTGGCTCGAGTTGGCGATGCTGCCGGTGCCGGTCAACGCCAAAGTGCCGCCGTTGATCGTGGTGGCGCCCGTATAGGTGTTGGTGCCGGTCAGCGTCTCGGTGCCGGTGGTCAGGGTCACCCCGCCGGTGCCCTGGATGACGCCCGCATAGGTGGTCGAGGCGTTCGAGATGGTCAGCGTCTGCGAGCCCAAGGTCACATTGCTGTTGGCGACGCCGTTCAGCGTGGTGATGCTCGCACCCGCGCTCGTCCCCGAAATGTCGAACGTGCCGGCTGCGTTGGACAGGTTGACTTGGCTCGAGTTGGCGATACTGCCGGTGCCGATGATCGCCACCGTGCCGGCGCTGATCGTCGTCGCGCCCGTATAGGTATTGGTGCCCGCGAGGGACAAAGTGCTGGCGGCGGCTTGCTGGATCCCGCCGGTTCCGCCGATGTTGTTGCCGATGCTGATCGTCTGCCCGGCGCTCGCGTTGTTGATGATGCCGGTCCCGCCGAAGTTAACGTCCGCACCGATGAAGGTATAGGATTGCGCGGCGGCGTTGAAGGTCCAGCTGTCGGGCGCGATCGGGCCCGCCGTCACATTGACGGTGGCGCTTCCACTTGCATCGAAGATTGCCGAATTGCCTGCGGTGGTCGGCGCTGGACCGCCACCCGACCAGTTGGTTGCGAGGTTGTAGTCCGAGGTGGTCGTCGTGGCGCCCGCACCGTCCCATGTGAAGTTGGCGGCTCGGGCAGAATCGGCCAGCGCCAAGACCGCGACCGCCACCCCCACAAGGGCGGTACCGGCCAGGAGTCGGGCGCGACAATGCTTGATGGACAAGATCGCGACCGACGATCCCGATGCGGCCAACTTTGCGCCCATAATCCAGCCCCCAGCTTTTCTTGCGGTATATCCCCGCGTAAACTCTACAAATCGCAATCTTTCCGGTCAATCGACGGACGCCGGCCAGACAAGAGGAGTTCGACCTCGCTCCTGAGGCAATTATCGTAAACAAATCATCAACATACCGATTTCGTGGAGAAAGCAGGTTGCTGGCAGAAAGCGTATTGTTCAACCGTGTGCTATAATTGCCACAGCTCTTTCGAGGCCGCTAAGGCGACTCGGCTGGCAGTGTCCGCATTTATCCGGATAGCCGCGACGCAGCGAGGCGGTGCCGAATAAGGGGCACGGCCTGGTCCCGCGCGACCAGTCCTCACGGCATGGCCAAGCGCGCCTCAGCGCCCCCGGCGCCAAGCAACGCCGCGATGCGCACGGCCTTTGAGACCAGAAGCGCCAACCAGACGGTCAGCGGCCAAGGTCGATCTTGAAATATCGCGCCATGGCGGCCACGGGCTGCTTGGTCCTCGCGGCTTCGGACAGCACAGCCGAGAACAGCCGATCCGCGGCGATCGGGCGATCGAATCGCAGATTCTGCAACGGCAGCGGGCTGGCAATGAGGATCAACAACTGCGGCTGTCCCCCATACGCCCACGCAATATCCCGCCGGGTGATGGTGAAGGTCTTGCCGGCGGCTGCCGGCTTGAGCAGATGCGACAGGTTCTGCACCGTGCCGGTATCGGTCGCCACCACCAGGGCGACGCTGCGGCTGCCGAAGCCGTCCACGCTTCCGGTCAGCACATCGTCCGAACCGAGGTTGACCGCGTCGATGCGCAGATGCGGCGCGTTGGCTTCGCGGAGCCTGCCAAGAAACGTGACGGCCGGGCATTGCGCGGGGTTCACCAGGCGCGCGTCGACCAAGGCCTCGAATCCGATCTCGTGACGGAAGGCATCATCGAGCTTGTCGAACGGCTGCCTCGATGCGGCATAGCCCTCCACGTGAGCCTCGGTCTCGGTGACCTCCACCGGCGCCACGAAGAAGCAATCGCCGCCGTCATAGTGCTCGACATAGCGCACGATCTGGCCGATGCGGCCGGCCATGGCCGGCCCTTCGCCCTGGAGCGGGGCCGCCGCACCGGGCGAATAGGGCTCCATCTTCGCCACTTGCTGACCGGAAGGCAGGACCGCCCCGGCAGGGGGCGCATCGCTCGCCTTGGCCGACGGTTCGGGCATCGCGGTCTGGGGCGCCGTCGGAGCGGTGGGCAGCGGTGCCGCCGCCTTCGGGACCTCGAGCGGCGCCAGTTCCGCTACCTGTTGCTCGGACGACAGCGGCTGGCTGGGCGGCTCGATCGGCAAGGCGGGAGCTCCGGCGTCGTGGGTCTCCCCGGCGGCCTGCCCGGCAGGGACCGGAGCAGCCGGCCGCGCTTCAAGCGGTTGCGATTGGGCCACCTGCTGCGCGGACGACAGCGGCTGGCTGGGCGGCTCGATCGGCAAGGCCGGTGCTTGCGCATCCTGGGCCTGCGGCGCGGCCTGCATCGCAGGGACTGGAACGGCCGGCGGCACTGCAACGGCTTGCGATTCCGCCACCTGCTGCTCTGACGACAGTGGCCGGCTGGGCGGTTCAATCGGCAAAGCCGGCACCCCGGCATCCTGGACCTGCGGCGCGGCCGGCACGGCAGGGACGGAAGCGGCCGGCGGCAGCGCGACGGGTTGCGATTGCGCCACCTGTTGGGCGGACGGCAGCGGACGGCTCGGCGGCTCGATCGGCACGGCGGCGGCGGCGGCGCTCGCGGCCTCGTGGGCGGGCTGCGCGGCTTCAACCGGAGCGGCCGGCGGCACCGCAACCGGCTGCGATTGCGCCACCTGCTGCGCCGATGGCAGCGGGCGGCTCGCCGGCTCGGCCGGCAAAGCGGGTGCCGGTGCGGCGGTGCTCGCCGCCTCGTGGGCGGGCTGCGGTGCCTGGTCCGCAGCCGCGGGCGGCACCGCCAGGGGCTGCGATTGCGCCACCTGTTGGGCCGACGCCAGCGGCCGGCTCGGCGGCTCGCTCGGCACCGCCGCTGCCGATGCCGCGGGGCTGGCAGCCTCGTGGGCGGGCTGCGATGCCTGGTCCGCGGCCGCGGGTGCCATGTCGAGCGGTTGCGATTCCGCCACCCCCTCCACGGACGGCGGCAGCGCGGCTTGAGCAGCCGGGTCAACCGGAGAGGCCTCCGCCTGCGCGGTGGCGGCCGCGGGCGCCGGCTCATCGACCTGGAGCGGGGCCGTCGCCGGCTGGGCCGCCAGCGGCGCCGATTCGGCCGGCGCGGGAGACGCCTCAACACCGGCCGGGGAATTGAGCGCCAATGCGGGCTCGGGCTTGAGCTCGGCGATTTCCTGGCCTTGATGCAGGGGCTGGGCCTCGGCGGCCTGCACCTCCACCGCTGCCGCGGTTGCGGGCTTGACCTCGACGGCGGGCGCGCTGTCGAGCGGAACCAGGAGCGGCGCCGGCTCCGGTTGGGGAACGACTTCGATCTCGACCGGCGGCGGTTGCTCGATCTGCGTCCCGGCCGGCCAGGGAATGCCGAAGAGCAGCACCAGATGCAGGCAGGCCACCAGCGCGAATGCGCTCGGCCGAAGCCAGGCCGGCAACACCCTGGGAGCGTCGTGCACCGAGACTGCCGGCTGCATGGTCCTGCCTTGGGCCCTAGTCCAGCGTTTCCAACGTTCGAACTCTATTGCGCACTCCGGTAGGTCGGGTTGGCGCGCCCGTGTGCAAGCTCATTGAACGCGGCCTCCGCTTCGCGCGTAAGCCTGACATCAGCCAATTTTGGCTGCCCGATGTCGGGTTACGTGCGGACGCATGATCGCTTCTTATCGAAGCGCAAATGGCCGCGCTAACCCAACCTACGGAACCTCCGGCGCGGGGGCGGCGGTTGCGCCCGAGGCGTTCGCGCCCGAGGCGTTCGCGACCAATGCCATCTTGACCAGCCCGTTCTGGGCCAGCTGATCCATGACGGCGACGATCTCGCCATAGAACGCATCGCGGTCCCCGCGCACATAGATCTGCCGGTTCTGGTCGTCGCCGAGCTTGGCGCGCACGGCCGCGGCGAGCGAGGCGCGCGGAACCACGTCGCGTCCGACATAGAGCTTGCCGTCCTTGCCGACCGTGATGATGACCGGCTCGCGCGGGTCGAGCGGGCGCGCGCTCTTGGCCTTCGGCAGGTCGACCAGCATGCCGGCCGCAAGCATGGGCGCCGTGATCATGAACACGATCAGCAGCACCAGCATCACGTCGACAAAGGGGGTGATGTTGATGTCGGCGACGGGCTCATAGCGACCGCCGCCTCTTCGTGGCGATATGATCGGCATGTTCAGCCTACCCTGACGACCGTGCGGTTGTCGGCGCGAGCAACCGTCAGCTCGACCGCGCTCTCTTGTATGAGGTCGTGAAGCCGTTGGGAAGCGCGCGCCAGCGAGGCTCCCAGCCGGTTGTAGCCGACGGTGGCCGGGATCGCGGCGGCAAGCCCGATCGCGGTCGCGGCGAGGGCTGCGGCGATGCCGGGCGCGACCACCGCGAGGCTCGTGTCCTTGGCCTCGCCGATGGAGGAGAAGCTGACCATGATGCCCCAGACGGTTCCGAACAGCCCGATGAAGGGCGCGACCGAGGAGATCACCGCCAGGTTGGGAAGGCCGCCTTCGATGCGGGTGAGCAGCGCTTGCGCCTCCCGCTGCATGCAGTCGGCGACCCGCACGCGCGATTCGCCCGCGGTCTCGCCCGCGATGGCAAGGCTCGCCGCCTGACGGCCGGCTTGCATGATCGGAGAGAGCAGCCCGGCGGCGGCATTGCGCTCATGCGACCGGGCGATGCGGATCGCCCGGTTCAGCCGGGAGATGCCCCACAGCCCTTCGACGATCAGCACCCAACACCAGATCGAGGCGGCCAGCAGCAGCAGGAAGACCGCCTTGGCGACCGGCCCGGCCTGCAGGAAGAGGCCGAGCGGGGTGAGGGAGATGCTCTCCATGATCGGCCCGTCACCGGAACAGGGTAATGGTCGGGACGCGCGAGGACAGGACGAGCCGGTCGAGGCAGCTGGCGGGGTCGCCAGGGCTGCAGGCGGTGATGTCGTTGATCAGGATGGAGCCGATCTGCGCGCAGTCGCCGTCGATCTCGAAGGTCTTGATGATGGTCTTGGCGCGGTACACCGGCCCCATCTCGGCCACCAAGCGGCGCTGAATGATCCCCTCGCGATTGAAGATCGCCAGGTCGGGCGTCAACCGCTCGATCGGAGTGTCGCTCTTGTTCTCGATCAGGAACGACAGGCGGCATTTGCTCTGGACGCTTTCCGCCAGATTGAGCTCAACCCGGATCGGATCGCTCGGCGCCGAGAACGCCGCGGATGCAGATAGCAGAAGCAGTATCGGAAAAAGCACCCGGGAATATTTCATCGCAAGCTCCGATCCCATGTCACGCTGTGTTGCTCACGCTGTGTTGCCGATGATCGCGATCTTGTATGAAGGATTTACCACATCCGCTCGTCCCCGCGGACGCGGGGACCCAGACTTTGCCAAATCGCACAGACGTTCAATGGGGCAAAGACTGGGTCCCGGCGTCCGCGGGGACGAGCGGGTGGAGAGGCTCGTCCTTCGCGTGCGCGCGGCGCGTGGGCTAAATTACGCATCGCCGTGCCATCGCTCGTCGCCGTGCCGGGCAATTTCGCCCACCCTACTGACCAGCGTCGCCGGCCGGGGACTCTTCCTCGTCGCCCCCGTCCTCCTCGTAGCGCCACAGGTCGCCCCATTCGGGCTTCCAGATGCCGTCGCGATCGATCACGACGACCGCGATCTTCTTGGCGTTGGCGAGCTGGATAGCGCCGCTCACGGCGTCGCGGATCGGCATCTCCTCGCTGGTCAGGTCGACGGGCACTTCCGGCGACGCCGTCTTCGGGCAATAAATGATGCCGACCTGACCGTCACTCTTCTGCATGAGCGTCAGGTTGATCGCGTCCGACTGGAGCTCGTCGACCTGCTCGAAGCGGTTCCTGGCCATCAAGTCCTCCTTGCGCAGGGATCATGCCCAACCATAGGCAAAATCGCCGTTTTCGATCGTCATCTTGGCTTCCTTCAATTCCTCCTTGGCGAGCGAGCGCTTGAGGAATTCGCGCGAGAGCGCCGGCAGCAGCGTGTTGGTGATGATGTTGTCGATCATGCGGCCGCCCGAATCCGGGATCGTTGCACATCGACACGATATGATCGACCACCGCGTGGTCGTAGATGGAAGGCGGCGTCGTGGTTGTCGCGGATGCGCCGGCCGATGCGGTCGAGCTGCAGGCGCACGATGCCGCCGAGCATCTTGTCCGACAGCGGGTAATAGGGAATCGAGACCATGCGCCCGAGCAGCGCCGGCGGAAACACCTTCAACAGCTCGGGCCGCAGCGCCTGCGCCAGGGCCTCGGAATCCTCGCGATATTTCGGATCGGCCGAAAGCCCCATGATCAGGTCGGTGCCGACATTGGTGGTGAGGATGATAAGCGTATTCTTGAAATCGATCCGGCGGCCATTGCCGTCGTCCATGAAGCCCTTGTCGAACACCTGGAAGAAGATCTCGTGCACGTCGGGATGGGCCTTCTCGACCTCGTCGAGCAGGATCACGCTGTAGGGCTTGCGCCGCACCGCCTCGGTGAGCCGGCCGCCCTCGCCGTAGCCGACATAGCCGGGCGGGGCTCCCTTCAGCGAGGAGACCGTGTGGGCCTCCTGGAACTCCGACATGTTGATGGTGATCATGTTCTGCTCGCCGCCGTAGAGCGCCTCGGCGAGCGCGAGCGCGGTCTCGGTCTTGCCGACGCCCGAGGGCCCGCACAGCATGAACACGCCGATCGGCTTGTTGGGATTGTCGAGCTTGGCCCGGCTGGTTTCGATGCGCTTGGCGATCATCGCAAGGCCGTGCGACTGGCCGACCACGCGGCGATTGAGAATTTCCGGCAGCCGCAGCACGTTCTCGATCTCGTCCTTGACCATGCGGCCGACCGGAATGCCGGTCCAGTCGGAGACCACGGAGGCGACCACCTGCTCGTCGACATGGGCGTAGATCATCCGCTTTTCGGGATCGCGCGCTTCGAGCGTCTCGAACTTCTCGCGCAGCTGCTTGCGCACCTCCGCCGGATCGGCGGCATCGGTGCGGCCGGCTGCCGGCGCGCTCGCCGCTGCCGCGGTCGCCGCTGACGCGGTCGCGGCCGGCTTGCCGGGCTTGCCGTCCTGGCCTCCTTGGGCGGATTGAGGATGTCGCGCAGGCTGCGGATTTCGCTGACGAGCTTCTGCTCGGTCGCCCATTCGGCTTCCAGGCCGGCGAGCTTCTCCTTCGAGTGCCGCGATCTCGGCGTCGATCGCGGCGACCGCGCTCCTGCGTCCTCGGCGCCGAGATCGCTGTCGCTGACCAGAGCCGCCTTCTCGGTCTCGCGCGCGGCGATCGCGGCGCGTCGCGTCCTCGATCATCGCCGGCACCGCGCTCTGGCTGATGGCGACGCGCGCGCAGGCGGTGTCGAGCAGGCTCACCGCCTTGTCCGGCAACTGGCGCGCCGGAATGTAGCGATGCGAGAGGTTCACGGCCGCGACGATGGCGGCGTCGGAAATCCGCACCTTGTGGTGCTTCTCCATCGGACCGAGGATGCCGCGCAGCATGTCGCAGCAGCGCGCGACATCGGGCTCGCCGATCTGGATCGGCTGGAAGCGCCGGGTCAGCGCCGGGTCCTTCTCGATATATTGGCGGTATTCCGACCAGGTCGTGGCCGCGATGGTGCGCAGCGTGCCGCGCGCCAGGGCCGGCTTGAGCAGATTGGCGGCATCGCCGGTGCCGGCCGATCCGCCGGCGCCGATCAGGGTGTGGGCTTCGTCGATGAACAGGATGATCGGGGTCGGCGACTGCTGCACCTCGTCGATCACCGAGCGCAAGCGCTGCTCGAACTCGCCCTTCATCGACGCGCCGGCCTGCATCAGGCCGACGTCGAGCACGCACAGCCGCACGCCGCGCAGCGGCGGCGGCACGTCGCCCGCCGCGATGCGCTGCGCAAAGCCCTCCACCACCGCGGTCTTGCCGACGCCGGCCTCGCCGGTGAGGATCGGATTGTTCTGGCGGCGGCGCATCAGCACGTCGATGATCTGCCGGATTTCCTCGTCGCGGCCGAGGATCGGATCCATCTCGCCCGACTTCGCCTTGGCGGTGAGATCCTGGGAGAAGCGGTCGAGCGCGGTCGTGCCCTTGGCGCCGCGCGGTCTGCTGCGCCCCCGGCGTGCCGGCGGCCACCAGCCCCGAGCCGTCCATCGGGACGCAGGTTCTCCTCCTCCGAGCCCGCCCAGATCTTGCGATACTCGCTGGTGAGGGCATCGACCGAGATCTTGGCGAATTCCTTCGACACGCTCGGTGAAGGCGCGCGCGAGTTCGCGCGACTGCAGCGCGCCGACCAGTATGATGACCGGTGCGGATCTGGGTCTCGCCGAAGAACAACGTGGCGTAATGCCAGCCGCGGTCGAGCAGATCCATGACGGTGTTGGAGACCGCCGGCATCTCGGTCTCGTTCTTGCGGAAGCCGTTGACCACCGCGGTGACATCGCGTCATCAGCCGGCCGCGATCGAGCTTGAAATGATCGGCGGTGAGCCCGATGTCGGTGCGCTCGCTCTGCAGGATGTGGGCGAGCCAATGGGCGAGCTCGACATTGCGGTTGCCGGCGCCCTTGGCCTGACGCAGCGCCTTGAAGAACGCTTCGTAACCGACCCGATTGAGCTTGCCGGCGACCGCCTCAAGACTGATATCGGCCATTGCCACCCCCTCCTCTGCCCGTTGCCTTCGTCTGGCGCCGCCGCTTCAGCCGCATGCGCTCGGCCGGATGAAACCGCGCGTCGCGCCGATAGGCTTCCATCGTCGTCCAGTTCGGCGCCATCCAGCTCGTCCAGCCGAGCTGCCCGAACTTACCGAGCCGGATCGGCTCGGCGGCGCCGGCCGGGATCGCCAGCTCGACATCCCAGTCGAGCTGCTCGCCGTTGTAGAAGAACACGAGATCGGCCAGAGGCTCGCACAGGTCGCCGGTCGGCAGGAAGCGGATATATTGCGCAAGGTTCTTGGTAAATATCCGGATCCTGATCTTGTCCTGCACGCTGAAAACGGTTCGGCCGAGCAGCGCGTCTTCGCCCAGCACATTGTAGCGCTTGCCCAGGATTGTCCATTCGTCGGCTTCGATCACGAGCCGGTGCCGACGAATTCCTCGACCTCGGCCTTGACCTTGAACAGGCCGCAGACGGCGCCTGCGAGCCGCGAGGCGCATTTCGCCTGCGCGCCCAGGAGACCGGCAAATCCCAGCTTCGCCGCGTCCGGCACGCTGTCGAGATTCTGGTAGGGCTTGCGAGCCGACGCCGATGGCGGAGCCGATATAGGCGACGAAGCGGTCGGCGTCGGGACGATCATGCTGGACGATCGGGCGCGAATCCGCCCAGGCGCGAAAGAACAACTGGATGAACCGATGATTGAAGATGTCGAGAAAGCGGGGAAACGCATCGTCGCTGCGCGAGCATGTAGTGATAGGTCTCTTCGGTGGTCGAGAGCGGCAGCGCGCCCTGCGGCCCCAGCAGGCCCAGATACTTGACGAATGATCTGGAGCGGCTTGTTCTCGCTCCGCACGACGCGGGCGAGATTCGAGGCCGGAAAGTCCATGAACGGATCCTGCCCGAGCCGGACGAACTCGTCGCGGCGCGTCGCGCTGTCGCCGATGCGCGGCCGATCCGGGAACATGCGCTCGAGGTGCCGCAGCACGGCGAAATAATCGAACCGCCACGGCTCGGCTTCGAGATTGTGCAGGAAGGTCACGGCCAGCTTCGCCTCGATCATAGCGGCCTGCGCGTTCCCATGCGGGGCGGCCATCGCATGATCTCGCCGCGCTCGACGGAGCGGATCACCGTCTGGGTGAAATGATTGAAGCCGGAATACTCGGCAAAGTACCGGTCGAGCACCGCACCGAGCAGAAACGCGCCGCTGCCCTCGAAAGCCTTTTCGTCGATGGTCACCGTGATCTCGATGCCGCGCGCCGCGCCGACGCCGGCGCGCTCGCGAATGCGGCGCACGATCGGCTGGCTGTCGACGCTGCGGACGCCGCGGATGCGGCGCTCGGTGATGGCATCGTTCATGTCGGCGAACATCGACAGGGTTTCCCGCAGCGCCTGGGCGTTGCGGCCGGCGCCGCGCTCCACCAGGCCGAGATGATTGGTGCTGAGCATGTTGACCAGGCGCCAGGTGACGGTGCCGGTATGCGCCGTTTCGCTGCGGCTGCGCAACTGCGCCACGACCGGCTCGCGCGGCGGCGTCGGACCGGCGACGCACACCGAGATCGAGGGTGAAATCGTCGATCAGGCGAAAATCCGCGCCGCCGACGCCGATCGGCAGATGCTCGGTGAGATGCCGGTTCGAGCACAGCGCCCGCACGCTCAGTTCGGCGATCGCACGAGTCGTCGTCGGTGCCGCCGAGCGTCGCTCAAGCGAGATGAACATATCGGTGCCGGTATAGTCGGAGGACACGCCCTGGCGCTTTTCCTCGACAGTGCGCCGCCGCGGCAGCCGGCGGATCGTGTAAATAGGGGCCGGACGAGTGTCTGCGGCGCGTCGAGCGAGGCCGCATAGAGCGGCGGCACCGGCACCTTCTCGCGGCCGCCCGGATAATGGGCGTAGACCTCCAAGCAGGCGATGCGGCTCGTAGTCGAGATAATGACTGCGATCCGGGATGACATGATATTCGTGCTGGTTCGACTTGAGCGGGATGCGGTCCGTGGTCTTCTCGAACAGATTGACCGCCGGCGCCGCATAGAGAGCGAACATCGAGGGCTGCACCGCCGCGGCGAGCCGCGCATTGACCTCGTCGAACGCGAACACGATGTCGACGGTCTTTGCCTTGAGCTGCGGCAGCACCTCGTCGAGGCGGGTCAGATTGAAGCCGAGAAACTTGCGCGGAAACACGAAGAATTCGCGCAGCAGGTCGAAACCCTCGAACACCCGGTGGTCGTTGGGAAACAGCGCAGTCCTCGCGCTCGAAGCCGACCTGATGCAGGGATTGCGGCGGCGCCGGATAGACCACCGGATCGCCGAATTCGTCGAGGTAGCGGAAATAGATGCCCTTGCAATGGGCGAACAGCTGCTCGTAAAGCGCGACCGAGTCCGCTTCCGGACCGACGAAATACAGCGGCAGATTGGCGGTGCGACAGCCCGCGAACAGCATTTCCGGCTTCTTGAGCGCTTGCGGCCTCCGCATCGGGCTCGTCCTCCGGCGCGCGCCGTCGTGCGGTGCGTCAAGGTGAGCCGCATCCCGGCCAGGACATCGACGCCGACCGACAGGCCGAGCGCCTGCAAGCGGCGCCGGCGACGGGAAATACTCGGCGCCGATCAGCTCGAACGGCCAGATCGTGATATCGCCGCACAGCCGATAGCGGCAGGCGAGCTGGCGGTCGAGCTGGCGGTAGGCGGCATCGAGATAGGCGCCGCGCGCAATCGGATGTGCCCTCGCGCAAGCGCCTTGTCGCCGAAGACCGGCGCGACTTTCACCAGCATCATCGAGGGGGTCGGCGCGAGATAATGCGGGACAAGCTGCTCGAGCAGATTGTTGGTGAATTCCGGAAATTCGTGCTTGAGCTTGAGCTGGACCCGCGCGGCAAGAAAGGCCGCGCCCTCGAGCAGGCCGCCGATCATCGGATCGCTACGCGGTCTCGAGAATGCCGCCGAGCCGCTCCGCGATGCCCGGATATTCGTCGGCGAATTCGCGCGCCTGCTCGTTGAGCAGCTTGAGCTCCCGATTGTAGAGATCGAGAAATTCGCGGTTCATGCGCGTCTTCACAAACGATTGACGATTATTTTGCCGCCCTCGACGATGTCGGCGATGAACTCTACCGGAACATGAACCGGATCGCACGTCAAATCGGCGCGGACGATGAAGCGCACCTTGAGCTCGGCGGCGTCCACGCTCGTGTCGCGCTCGATGTGCAGCGAAGCCGCGGCCAGCCGCGGCTCGTAATTGATGATCGCCGTCCTGATCTCTTCGGGAATATCGTTTACCGCATTCTCGTCGATGGTGCGGTTGGAAACGTCGGGCAGCCCGAAATTGAGGATCGACTTGCGTACGATAGGGCGCCTGGACCAGGTCGACGGTCGATTCCATCGCGATGGCATTGAGCAAGGCATCGAGATCGCGCGCGACCTCCCGCCGCAGCACCGATTCCGTGATCACCTGGCGCGCCCGCAACCGGCGGCCGGCAATGATGCGCTCGCCGGCCTCGTTGCGGATGTCGACCTTCTTGGTGGCGTCCTTGGCCTCGTGCGCCGCACGAAACACATGCATCAGCGGCGGGCTGAGCCGAGTTTTGTCGCTCACTCTTGCCATGACCCCGCCCCCATGCGCTGCCGATGCTCGAGCGCGGACCGTAAGCTCGTCCGCCGAGACGAACACCCGCAGACCATAGCACGCAGACTATAAAAACACGCAGACTATAAAAGCACGCAGATTCCAAACACCGACGATACCTGCAACCTACAGCAGCAAGAGCCGCGTATGCTGCGCTACGCGGCTCCGGATATTGACGGCACCCTGGCGCCCGCCCGTGCGGTAGCGATCAGCTCGCCTTCGACGTCTGGACGTTGAAGCCGAACTCGGTCGAGCCTTGAGCGGAGCCCGTGTCCTGCTGCAGCTTGTAGGTTTGCTTGAATTCGGCAAACACCAAGCCCAGGCTCTCATGAACGTGGTGCTCGCTGCCGCTGGCGCTCCATTGCACGCTCGAGACCATAACGTCGGTCAGGTCGATCTTCATATATTCGACCCGCGAATCGCCGTCCAACTTCAGGCAGCTGAGCGTCCCAGTGGCGATATGCTTGCCGGTCGTGCAATCCTTGTACAGCGTCACCGACGCCTTATCGCAGTGCTTCACGACGTTGAGCGAGCTGACATGCGCCTGGGTCGATTGACCGCCCTGTCCTTGGGCGAACGACGCTGGATTGTCCACGCCCCAAGACCAGCTCTCGACCTCAATCCAATTCTTGTGGTCTTCGTCAACGAACTCGCCATCGAGGCCATCGAGCTTGAGATAGATATTCGTCTTTGCCATCTGAACGTTCTCCTGGTGCATACCAAAGACAAGCTTGGACAGAGGTCACCGCGACCCCGCCTCAGGCCGATTACGAACATTCGTCTTATGGTGGATGTTGGTCGCCCCCTCCTTTGCAATGGTTCAATTATTTTTGCGCCACCGGCAGCTTGGATACGAGGCGAAGGCCGATATCCATGCCCTCCAGCTGGAAATGGGGCCGCAGCTCGAACGTCGCCGAGTAGTAGCCCGGATTCTCCTCGTTCGGCACGATGGTGATCTTGGCCGCGGCCAGCGGCCGGCGGCACTTGGTGGCCTCGGTGGAGTTCTTCGGATCGCCGTCGATATATTCGCCGATCCAGTTGTTGAGCCACTTCTCGAGTTGCGCCTCCTCGTAATACGACCCCACCTTGTCGCGGACCATCACCTTGAGGTAGTGGGCAAAGCGGCAGCAGGCGAACATGTAAGGCAGGCGACATGCCAGGTTGCTCGAGGCGGTCGCTTCCACATTGTTCTGGTAGGCTTTCGGCTTGGCGAGCGATTGCGCGCCGATAAAGGCGGCGCGGTCGGAATTCTTGCGATGGCACAGCGGGATCATTCCGGCCTTGGCGAGCTCGGCCTCGCGCCGGTCGGTGATCGCGATCTCGGTCGGGCATTTCAGGTCGACGCCACCGTCGTCGGTCGGGAAGGTATGCGAGGGCAGATCCTCGACCTCGCCGCCCGACTGCACGCCGCGGATACGGGCGCACCAGCCGTATTCCTTGAAAGCGCGATTGATGTTGGCCCCCATCGCATAGGCGGCATTCATCCAGGCGTATTTCTCGCCCTTGTGCGCGTCGGTGTCCTCTTCAAAGGAGAATTCCTCGACCGGCTCGGTTTTCGCCCCATACGGAAGCCGGGCCAGCACGCGGGGCATGCACAGACCGACATATTTGGCATCGTCGAAGTCCCGCAGCGACCGCCAGGCGGCATATTCAGGCGTATCCATCACCTTGCTCAGGTCGCGCGGGTTCATCAGGTCGTTCCACGAATCCAGCCCCATCAGGGTCGAATCCGCGGCGGCGAAGAACGGCGCATGCGCGGCGCCGGCGATCTTGCTGAGATCGCGCAGCAGCTGCACGTCGACCGGCAGGTGGCTGAAATAATAATCGCCGATCAGGCATCCATAGGGTTGCCCGCCGAGGGTGCCGAACTCCTCCTCGTAGACCTTCTTGAACAGCGGACTCTGGTCCCAGGCAGCGTTGGGATATTGGCGCAAATGCCGGTAGAGCTCGCCCTTGGAGACATTCATCACGCAAATCTTGAGCATCGCGTCGGTCTCCGACTGGAACACCAGATACTTGAGGCCCCGCCAGGCGCTCTCGATCTGCTGGAATTCCGGCGCATGCATGATCTCGTTCATCTGCGCCGAGAGCTTCTTGTCGAGCTGCGCGATCATCTCCTCGATCGTGTCGAGCACGTCCGATTTGATGAGGCTGGTGTCGGAGAGCGCCTGCTCGACCAGCGTCTTGACCGCGCTTTCGACCTCGCTGGCCGCACGCTCGGTTCGCGGCTTGAAGTGCTGCTTCAGCAGCTGCGAAAACTCGTCCGCGTCCTGCGTTTCGACCTTGGCTTCCTGCGGGCCGCGTGCCAATGCGGGTTCTGTCGCCATGCCACTATTCTCCGGTTAATAAAAAGCGTTCAGGGATTGCCTTCGCCTTCGCCTTCCGTCGGCGGAGCGCGGTCCTTCAAGGCCGCCATCAACTTCGGATCGGCCAGCAGCTTGCGCAGCGACGCCTCGGCCGCGACCTTGCCGTCCATGTAACGCGTCAGGTTGGCAAGCTGTTGCCGCGCCTCCAGCAGCTTGGCAAGCGAGGGGACCTGTTTGGCGATCGCCGCCGGCTCGAAGTCCGCCATCTTGTTGAACCGCAGGCTGACGCCCATTTTTTCGTCCGCGTCGCCGAGCTTGTTCTCGACCCGGAAGCTGACACCGGGCTGGATCGCCGCCATGCGGGTATCCAGATTATCCATGTCAAAGTCGAGGAACTTGCGATCCTTGATCAATTCCGGCTTCTCCACCCCGGGCGTATTGCCGGACAGATCGGACATGACCCCCATGACGAAGGGAATCTCGACCTTCTCCTCCGCATTTGCGGGATTCTCGTAAGTGATATGCACCCGCGGGGGACGATTGCGTTTGATGAATTTCTGACCGCTCTCTTTTGCCATGGTGTTTGATCCTGTGGTGTTTGATCCTGCCTTTGGCTTCGACTGCCGCTCAGCTACTCTCAATTAGAGGGTTTTCCAGGCGTCGCGTCAATTACCTCGATAGTTGGCCTGCAAATCCGCGGGTTAAATCATTTTTCCACGCCGACGTTCTTCAGCGCCGCCTTCGGAAGCACATCCCGCAACACCGCCATGAAGTCGCGCTCGGCAAAGGCGCGGGCGCGCTCGCACAACATGGGCACCGGGCTGGACGGCTCGGATTGCCGGAAGAAGCGCTGGACCTGATCGAGCAACGCGACCGCCTGCGAACGCGAATCGACCTGGAAACGCGCCGTCGTGCCCGTCGACTCCGGCGTCGCGGCGGCGGCCCCCGCAGTGTCGGCGGACAGGTTTGATAGCTTGCCGACCGGCAGCTCGAAGACCTGATCGGCCCCGATCTGGAACGCCGCCTTGTCCATATGGGTGGGAACCAGAATGCTGATGACTTCGATGAACGACTTGCCGATCAGCTGATGGGCCTGGCGCACCAGCGGCAGGGTCGGGCTCGAAGGCTCCCGACGGCTGTAGTAGCCCGCGATGGCCGCCAGCGCCTCGCTGGCCTCGGCCAGCGAGGTCGGCCCGGTTCCGGGCGCCGCCCCGGCCGTCGCCGGTCCCGCGCCGACCGCCTCGGCGGCGCCGGCGGGGTCGGCGGCCGCGGTGGCGACAGCGGCTGGATCGACGAACGCTTGTATCTTGCCGACCAGATCCAAGACGTTGTCAAGCCCGGCCGAGGCACCATGCATCATGAACGCGTTGCGAATCCGCTCAAACGCGGTCTTGACCATCGCGATGCGCGCGCGCGCCGCCGCCAAGAGCTCGGGAGCAGCGTCGCCCCTGGCATTGAGGACGGCATCGGCAGCGAGCTTCTGCTCGCCGCCGCGCGGCTTGGCCTCGCCGGTGGCGATCATCAATCCGCGATAGGTGATGACGCCGACCCGGGGCACGTCGAACAGCGGCGCGTATTGCAGCGGAAAAATGGTGGTCGGCATGTCGGCAAGCGCCGAAATCGTCATGGACCTCATGGTCAAGTCGTCGCCTTGCGGACGCGGATGAACCTCATCCCACGAGGTTTCCAGCAACTGAGCGGCGGCCGCCACCGCCACCGCAAAACCGGCAAGATCCTTGTTGAGGATGAGAAGACGAGCCTGCATGGTCAGCAGCCGCAGGTCGCGGGTGCGCGCCAGCAGCGGCTTTATGGCCGCAAGCTGACCGGCGAGATCGACCTTCGATCGGTCGAAAGGCTTGCCGTCTTCGGCGGAAAAGAACGAGCTCGGCAGCACGCCTTCCACTTGCGCGAAGAAATTGAGGTAGTCCGCGTCGGCGTCGAGATCGAGATCCGGCCCGCACGGATCCTTCCCCGCGACCGGCGTGCAGAGCGCGGCCACCGCGGGATCGACAGCGGGGGCCTGGGAAACAGCGGCCGCCGGGGCCGCCGCCGCTTCTGCCGGAACGGGCGGCACCGGAGCAGCCAAAGCGGGTTCCGCCGACGGAACAGACGCCGCCGGCACCGGGGCGGCGGCGCCGTCGGTTTCAGGAAGAGCTGTCGGATGAGCGTCCAACACCGCTATGAGCCCCGGTTGCGGAGACGACTATCAAACATAGCACAGGGCCGCCTGATTCAAAAGGAGTTTGCGTTAACCCTTAAGCTGAGCCATGGCGAAAAATCCGCTGCGGCTCTTGGCCCCAGCCGCACGCCGTGACGCTGAAGCTTGCACCGCGGTCGGGCGCCGTTGGGACGTCGTGAAATCGGTGCGAAGGCGCTGACCGCCAGGTGTGAAAAGCGCGCTGGACCGCGCGATCGTTCCCGATCTGTCCCGCGGAGGCCCGTGATCCCCTTGCTGCGGAGGCCCGTCATCCCCTTGCTGATGGCATGCGGAGGGCAGCCGACGCACCACAGCAGCAGAAGCAGGTCCGCGGAGCAGCGTTGTCAATGCAGCCAAGCCGGATCATATTGAACCTGTGCGCGGTGGCCGGCGTCGAATGGGCGCGATACGCATCATCGGAGGGTAGGATGGCCAATCCCACTTCGCTGGACGCAGCTGGATTTGATTTTCTGAAGAACGAGGAAGCCGTCATCGAAGGCCTTTATGATGATCCTTCCGGCTATTGCACCTACGGCGTAGGCCATCTGGTCCACAAACACACGTCCTTCCTGCTGGAAGCGGCGACCGCCGACCAAAAATGGCAGCAGTATGTAAAGGAAAAATGGCCCGGAACGAGCAACGCAACTCCCTATCTCGACCGAGCCGCGAAATCGGACAAGGATTTTGCCGCATTCGTCAAAGCAACAAAAACGGCAAATGCGGGTGAAACGTCCAAAATCCAGGCCGAAGCGGATGTCATGAGCTCCGACGTGATCGCTCTCTTCAGGCAGAAGGTGAAGCAATACGAGAGCTGCGTTGCAAATTCGATAAAGACAAGCCTAACTCAGAACGAATTCAATGCGCTCGTGTCTCTGTGCTACAATATCGGAAAAGACAAAAAACTGGGTTTTCCGGGGTCCACGGCCGCGACACTGATCAATGAAGGCAAATACAAATCCGGCGACGCGACGACGCGAAAAATCGCCATCGATGCCATCGACGCCGCCATCAAGGCGTGGAAAAAATCCGGGGGTCAAACATCCAAAGGCTTGATCCGCCGCCGCCAACGCGAAGCGGATCTGTTCCTCCAGGACGCGCGGGAACAATTGAAAAAGCTCCAGCAAACAACACCGAGCGCCGCTCCGGGAGCATTTCCCAGGCCGGGTGCATCGCCTACTATGCTCGCAAGCGCATCCGGCGCGTCACCGCCGCGATTTACGACCTCGCCGCTGCAGCCCCCCGGGGCACCAAACTCACCCTACAGCCCGACTTTCCCGACCCATCAGGACGGCATCAACAAGATTTCGGTGTAGGGATCGTCGCATCGGCCCAATCGCCGCGGAAGCTGGTGTCGCCGTCGGACGGATTTAGAAGCATGCGCGCAGCCCTCAAGCCCACTTTGATCTTCTTCTGCGGGGTGCTTGCTTCGGCGCTCTCGGCCGGAGCGCCCGTTCGCGGCGAAGAAGACAATCGGTGCGGCGATCTCGAGACGACACTTCAGCGGCAGCAGTGCTTCCAGAATTCCTTGAAGGAAGTCGAGGGAGAAATCTCGAAATTGATGGCTCAGCTTCAACAGACCTACAAGAGCATGAAGGCCGATCGCGCCGCCAAGGATTTGAGTGACGACGCGATGCGGTGGAATTCGTTCGCGAGCCAGCATTGCGCGATGCTTGCCCGACGCTTCGACGGAGGCTCGGAAGCCGCGGTCGCGGTCAAGGTTTGCTCGTTCAGGCTGGCTGTTCAACGCAAGGACGAGCTGAAGCTGCTTTTGGCGGATGCGGCGCTCTGACCGGGACTCGTGGCATCCCCAGAGTGATCGTCAGCCCTCCTCCGCCGCCAGCCTCTCGACCACGAAGCTCGCGGGGCTCGCGCCCCGTTGCCAGCGCTCCCACATGGCCGCATAAGCGGCCTCTATGTGTCGGCAAAATCTGACGGTGTCGAACAGCGGATAGTCCAGCCGGTTGCGCTCGAGGCGCCCCTTAAGGTCGGCGCAGAGCGATTCATCCTTCGCGAGCTTGAGCGCCGCAGCCTCATAGTCTTCCAGGCTCGATGTGACCAGATCGCCCAGCCCAATGGCTTGGAGCAGGCTGGCTGCCACCCGTCCGGCGAAACTCTCGCCCCGACAGGTGAGGACCGGAAGGCCGGCCCAGAGGGCGTCGCTGGCCGTGGTGTGGGCGTTGTAGGGAAGCGTATCCAAGAACAGATCGGCCAGCCGGTGGCGGGCCAAGTGCTCATCGGGCGCCATCCTGCCGGCAAACACGAGACGTTCGGGATCGACGCCGCGGGCCGCCGCTTCCCGACGCAAATTGGCTTGCGCTTCCCGGCGCTCGTGCAGCAACCACAGTACGCTGCCATCCACCGCCGTCAGGAGCCGCATCCACACGTCGAACATCGCGGGCGAGATCTTCCAAGCGCTGTTGAAGCAGCAGAACACGAATCCCCGCGCCGGCAGAGCGCACTCCGCGCGCGTGGGGGTGCGCTCGGCGATTGCACGCCGGCGGTCGTTCGCCTGGTAGCAGTCGGGCAAATGCACGATTTTCTCGTTGTAGAAGGGCTGGCGGTCGAACGGCAGCACGATCGGGTCGGCGATGATGTAATCGACAAAATCGACCCCCATGGTGCCGGGATAGCCCAGATAGTTCACCGCAACCGGCGCCGGGCGCCAGGCCAGGATTTCCGGTCGGCAGCCCATCGTGTAGCCCGACAGATCGACGACGATGTCGGTGCCAAGCTCGCGCAGCAGCTTGGCGACCTCACGATCGGGCGTCATCGAGACGTCATGGAACCGGTCGAATGCCCGCATGAGGCGGGCGCGCATGTCGCTGCGATCGTCCGGACCCAGCGAGATTCCGATCACCTCGAACCGCGATCGATCGTGCAGCTCGAACAGCTCGGCGACCAGATGGGCGACCGGATGCCCGCGAAAGTCCGCCGACATATAGGCAAGCCTGATCCGCTCGTTGCGCGCGCCGGCAGCAAGCGAGGAGGGGCGCGGCGGAACGCCGATGCGATCCTGGATGAACTGCCGGGCGCCGGTCAGGTGCAACGCCGCATCGTCCGAATACCCCAGAAGCACGAACGGATAGACAATGGACCTTGCTTCGGTGACCTGGCGGCGCAGCGCGCCGTCCAGCTCCTGCCGTCGCGTCCAATCGCACAGCTTGAGCGCGCAGTCGGCCGCTCCGCCCAACGCGTGCTTGTGGGTCGGATCAAGCGCCATGACGGTTTCGAAGCTCGCCAGGGCCTCCGCGAAACGATTGAGCTCCTGCAGCGCATAACCGCGATTGTTGAAGGTGCCGGCCCGGTCAGGCTCGGCCGCCAGCGCCTGGTCGTAGCTTGCCAACGCTTCCTCGAAGCGCCTGAGCTCGTGCAGCGTGATGCCGCGGTTGTTGAGGGTGGCGGCATGACCGGGCCGGATCGCCAGCGCCCGGTCGTAGCTCGCCAACGCTTCCTCGAAGCGCTTGAGCGCGTGAAGGATGACGCCGCAATTGTGGTGCGTCTGCGCGTTGTCTGGTCGAAGCGCGATCGCCGCCAGATAGCTTGCCAGCGCTTCCTCGAAGCGCTCGAGCTCCTGCAGGACCGCGCCGCGATTGTGCAGCACCCCGGGGTGATCGGGGCGGATCGCCAGCGCCCGGTCGCAGCTCGCAAGCGCCTCGCCATAAAGGCCGCGGCCCGATTGCGCCATCGCCAGAATCTGCAACGCGACGAACTGGTCGGGCTGAGCGCCGAGGATCGCCGCGCAAAAGCTTTCTGCTTCAAGGAATTGGCCTCGTTCGCACGCCGCCGCGGCTCGCCCCAAGGCTTGGTGCAAAGTGAGCGTCACATCAGGCAAATGAAGGCCTCTGCAAACATCTTCCAAAGAAACAGGGAAAGTGCCAGTATCGCGGTTAGTGGGCAAGCCGAATGACATCGGATAATCCGCCGCGCGCGCCGGGACTCTCCATTCACGAGATGGACAGTCACCAGATTGGGCGCCGAGATGCCCGTGCGACTGGGAACGCCAGCGCAGTTCGAAACGGTCCGGCGCCATCTCGACCAGGCGCGATTCAACGATGAGACGGTCTGCGCCGCGCTGAAGATCGGGAATATGAGCGGCGCCGGCTATGCCACTCGCGGGCGCATAGATGCCGCTTCGGTGTCGCCGGCGTTGCTTGCGCTCATCGAGCTGTTCGTGCTCGGCGCAGCCGTGCCGGCCGATGACTTTCAACAAACCTGCGGTGCGGAGGCCTTTGCGGCCTTCCGTGCGCTGGACTTGATCCGCCCGGCAAGACATCGCACCGGTGCGATCGTCTGTCCGGTATGGCTCTATCCGCTCGATGGATTCGTCGTCGCGTCCGACCGGTATAACGATGCGGACGGCGGAACCTGGCAGGCGCCCCCCGATGCCGTGTTTCCGGCGCTCGATACCGGCACATTGAAGCTGTTGCGGCTGCTGCCGGCGGCGGGCGGCGGCGACACGCTCGATCTGTGCGGCGGCTGCGGGATCGTGGCGCTGCATTTCTCGCGCACCGCCAAGCGCGCGGTCTCCTCCGATATCACCACCCGATCGGCCTATATGGCGGAGTTCAACGGGCGCCTGAACGGCGCCGACATCACCAATGTATGCGGCGATCTCTATGCGCCGGTCGGCGGCCAGCGTTTCGATGTCATCTCGGCCCATCCGCCCTGGGTGCCCTCGACCGGCGACGCCATGGTGTTTCGCGACGGCGGCGACGTGGGCGAGGCGGTGATCCGGCGCCTCATCGAGGGCATTGGCGGCCATCTCGGCAGCGCCGGCACCGCCGTCATCGTCTCGCTCGGGCGCGATACGGTCGAGGCCCCCTACGAGCGCCGGGTCCGCGGCTGGCTTGGAGCCGACGGCCATGATTGCGACGTCATCCTCGGGGTCGAGAAAGTGCTGACCATCGAGGAATTGGCGCGGTCGATGCGCAAGCTGCATTTCAAGGACAATGCGGAGGAAGCGGAGCGCATGGCGGCCCGCATGCTGGAGCTCGGCACCGATAAATTCATCTACGGCGCGCTGTTCATCCGTCGCACCGGGCAATCCGTGACGCAGCCGCCGTTGCGCCTGCGCATGTCGGCGCACGCCGCCGCGGTCGACTTCGAACGGTTGTTCGCGTGGCGATCGCATCGCCGCAACATCGGCTTTCAGGACTGGCTCAAGACCGCCAAACCGCGGCTGTCGCCTCATCTGGAGGTCGATGTGCGTCAGGTGGTGAAAGAGAATGCGCTGGTGGCGGGCGCGGTGACGCTGACAGCGGAAGCTGCTTTCTCGAGCCAGCTTAGAACGGATGCCTGGACGATCCCGCTGATCTCGGCTTTCGACGGGCATCGAACGGTCGAGCAGGTTTTCGACGAGGCGCGACGCGGCGGACAAATGCCAGGCGATTTCCCGTCGGCGGCGTTCGCGGATTTCGTCGCGCTATTGATCGAACGCGGCTTTTTGGAAGTCGATATCCCGGCTCGGCCGCAAGCTTGAACATCGAACCGGCCGGGGCATCGAGATTACCGGGCATACCTCGCGGTCGGGTAGCCGCCGGGTTGCACGGTGCCGGACGGCGGCGGCGCGTTTACCGGGACGTGGATCTGCCGGAAATAGGGCTCGCCGGTCACCTCGACGGCCGTGTTGAGATCATTGAAATCGAGCTTATTCCTGACGAAGTGCTGGATGTAGGTGGATTCCATGTCCCCGGCGATGACCTCCTTGTGAAAATGCCCCTTCGTGCCTGCTACGCCTTTCAGCTTGACCCAGTTGGACGGGAAGTTGAAGCCGGTTCCGGTTTGCTCAACCCTGGGGTCGTGCCCCAGCCTGTCGATCCGAACCGCCTCGATCATGCCGCGGGGTCTCAAGGGACCGTTGCGCCGCACCCAAATCTCGCTTCCCCCGCTGTTCGAGTTGCGCGTGCCCGGCAGCGTGGTTCCTTGCTCGAACCCGGCATCCTTGACCTTCGTGAAACCGTTGGATTCCAGCCACGTCGTCAGGGCGTCATAACCCTTGCCGCTGAAGCTCGGCATCCCCTTGAACGCCCGCCCGCTCGCGACATAGATCTGCTCGAAGCTGAGCGCTCCCGGGCCTGCCTGCGCGGTCGGGACGCTGACCTCGCCGGCGGCCGTCGACACCGACTTGGTCGCCCTGTTGCCCAGGACATTCCTGAGCGCGGACACGCCTTTGGCCCCGACCGCGAAGGTGACGTCCTGAAGCAGCATGGTGATGAACGTGGCCATTGCCTGGGCTCCGGATTCCAGCTCCCGGTCGCGCTGGCTGAGCTCGTCGACGGTGGTGGAATTCAGCACCCCGTTGATGATATTGAACTGCTGGACGTATTGATCGCCGCGCTGCAGAACAAAGCCGATCCCGATCACCGCAGAGATCGCGAGCGCCAACACCGGCGCCAGCAAAGCGCCAAGCCCGGCAAGGCAGGCCATGACGACGGCAGCCTGCGCAATCATCGGCAACAGGCTTTCAAAGAAGACACGGGCCTCGCCCGAGGCATATTTCTCCGCCCTGCGCAGCAAGATCCTCAACTTTTCCTCGGTCGATCGATCCGCCCATACCGGCTCGCGGCTGAAATAGACGACGGTGCTGAATATGCCCGAGCCTTGCGGATTGACGCCGATCGCTCCGTGAAAGTTCACGACCTTGAAGACCGATACGCTGGTGATCCCAACAACTACGTCGTTGTCATAAAGGTAGGACTGGGTTCCGGAAAAGTCTTCGACCAGCTTACCGCCTGCGGCGCCGAGAAAGCGTTGCGCGAGCGGGCCGGAATGCCCGTCGGGAGGCGCAAACCATGCCTCGGCATCGTAATTCAGGCAAAGGGTGCCATGCTCGCCGGTGGCGAAGTCCGCCGGCAGCTGGGCATAAAGATCGGTATTGTGCACCGGCGGATATTTGACCCAAAGCCGATAAAATCTCGCCATTGCTCGTACCCCTAGCGTGTCCCGCTCAAGGAGCCCGGCCGTCCCTGTCGCCGCCCGGCTTCCGGCCCCGCCGCGCGCGGATATTCCGCGATTGAACCAAACCGGCTCTCTACTCGACTATGCGGTGCGGGTTCGATATCGTCAACGCGGCAGTAGCTCGTGGAGGGGCGGACAACGTAATGGGCAAGCTCAGCCAATCTGAACGCATCGGCGAATTCTCGACGCCGCTTGGCCAGGATGTTCTTGTCCTGACGAGGTTTTCCGGGTCCGAAGGGCTGGGCGAGCTGTTCGAGTACCACGTCGAAGCCGTCAGCGAGCAGGAGAACATCAATTTCGACCAGGCGATCGGCCAGAACTGCCAAGTCAAGCTCAAAGCCTACGATGGAAAAGTCCGCATCTATAACGGCGTCATGACCGAGGCGCGCTGGGTCGGGATGAAGGAAAGCTACTATCATTACGACATGGTGCTGCGGCCATGGTTCTGGCTGCTCGGCAACAAGGCCGATTGCCGCATTTTCCTCGAGAAGAACGTCAAGGACATCATCCAGGAAGTCTTCACCAAGGACGGATTCAACGATTTCGAATTCCGCACCACCGGCAACTACGACACGATCGATTATTGCGTGCAGTATCGCGAAAGCGATCTGGCGTTCTGCTGCCGCCTGATGGAGCTCTACGGCATCTATTATTTCTTCGAGCCCTCCGACGGCAAGCACACGCTGGTGATGGCGGATTCGCGCTCCTCCCACAAGCCGATCCCGGACCTGTCGACGGTACCCTTCTACCCGATGAGCGGCCGCGAGCTGCGCACCGAGCAGCACCTCTACCAGTGGGCGGCGGACCGCTGCTTTCGCACCGGCAAGGTCCAGTTCAACGACTACGACTACATACAGCCGAAAAAGGATTTGAAGGCGCCCAAGGAGGCGTCCGAGCAATACACCCATTCCAAGCTGGAGGTTTACGATTATCCGGGCAAGTACGACGAGAAGGAGAAAGGCGAGAAGCTCGCCCAGTTCCGCCTGGAAGCCGAGCAGGCTCTCGACCACCGGCGCGTCATCGGCGGCGACGCGGCCTCGATTTATCCGGGCGGGCTCGTCACCGTCGAGAAGCACACTACTTCTTCGGAGAACCAGGAATACCTGATCGTGCGCGCCTCGCACGGCTTCTCGTCCGAGCATTATCTCACCGGCCAGGCCGGACGCGCGCAGGACCAAGTCTATTACGGCTCCTACGAATTCCTGCCCAGCGACCGCCCCTTCCGCAACCTGCCGCTGACGCCCAAGCCGCGCATCTACGGCATCCAGACCGCCAGGGTTGTCGGCAAGAAGGGCGAGGACAGCGAGGAGATCAGCACCGACGAGTACGGCCGCATCTGGGTCCAGTTCTTCTGGGACCGCGAGCCGCAGAAGACCTGTCCGATCCGGGTGGCGCAGGTCTGGTCGAGCAAGCAATGGGGCGGGCAATTCATCCCGCGCATCGACATGGAGGTCGTGGTCGAGTTCCTGGAAGGCGATCCCGACCGGCCGCTGGTGGTCGGCTGCGTCTACAACGGCGACAACCAGTATCCCTACACGCTTCCCGACAACAAGACCCAATCCGGCTTGAAGTCCGACTCCTCGAAGGGCCACGACGGCTACAACGAGTTCATGTTCGAGGACAAGAAGGGCTCCGAGGACATCCGGATGCATGCCGAGAAGGACCATGACGTCACCATCAAGGATACTCAGACGTTCACCATCGGCGAAGCCTTCACGGGGCATAAGGGCTCCTATTCGCGGGATTGGACGCTCAAGCAGGGCGACGACCATCTGGAGATCACCGCCGGCAAGCAGGACGTGCACATCGCCAAGACCCAGAACATCAATGTCGACAACGATATCACCATCGTTTCGCTCACCTCGATAACGCTCAAGGTCGGCTCCAACACGGTCGTCGTCGATCAAGCCGGCGTCCACATCACGGCGATCACGATCGATCTCAAGGGCAACGCGGCGATCAACCAGCAAGCCCCGATGATCAAGATCAATTGAGGATGCTTGTCATGTCGCGCTTGCGTTTCTCCATTGCGCGCGAGGTCTTCGAGGCATTCCCGACCGCCTACGAGGACATCGCGGCAAGGCCGAGCGACCAGTTGCCGCTCATTTTTCTGCGTGTGCTGGCGCAGGGCCCGACGCCCGACGACGCGATTGCCTTCTGCGCCTATCTGCTGCCGCGCCGCGAGGCGGTGTGGTGGGCGAGCCAGAGCGTGCGCGCGCTCATCGAACGGCCGAGCGAAACCGACGAACTCGCGCTGAAAGCCGCCGAGGATTGGGTCTACGAGCCGGAGGAGGAGCGGCGACGCGAGGCGCTGCGAATCGGCACGACGGCGACCAACCAGCGCGCCGCCAGCACCTGGGTCGCGCTCGCCGCTGCCTGGTCGGGCGGGCCCATGATCATCAGCGAATATGGCGGACCGCCGGCACCGCCGCAGCTGACCGCGCAAGCGGCGTTCACGGCCATCCGGATCGCGCTCGGCGGCAGCCCGGACCGCGTGGCGCAAATCACGCAATGCGTCGAGCGCGGCGTGCGGATCGCCGAAAGCTGAAGGGATTGAGCGGACAGCGCAGAGGCGCCGGCTAGAGCGGTTTCACATAGACCGGAAGCAGAAACCGCTCCAGCCTTTTTGCATTGTCGCATTTTCGGACGGAAAACCGGATTCCACTTTTCCTGAAAATGCTCTAACCGCCGATGATCACGGTCGGAAGGCCGGTCACGATGACGCCCCCGTGCGCGGTCGTGTCGCCGATCCGGGCAGCGGGTTGGCCGCCGACAATCACGCTCGACGAGCCCTTGACGATGATGTCTATCGGACCGACGCAGATGGCTTGGTCGGTGATGCGCGCCTGCGGCATTCCGCCAACGATGACCGTCACACAACAAGGCGGTATGATCGGCCCGCCCACATGGGGCACCGGCCCGTTGAACGCCGGGCAAGTATGCATGTCGGTAATCCGGGCGGCAGGAGGCATGGCGGGAAACTCGTTGTCCGAAATTGGAATTTGAGCGATTGTATCCCGGCGCGGGGCCATAAGTCCAACCCCGTCTTCGGCTACGGCGCCGGACCCCTCTGGCGAGATCCGATCAAACGGACACCGCAGCGACATTTGCAACGGCGCACGAGGTGCGGAAAAGCGCCCCATGGCATTGAATTTTCAACTGGTCAACGAAACCACCTTGCCGGATGGGGGGCCCGTCAGCTTTCGTATTACCGGCAAGCGTGGGATCGACATCGGGCGCGACGCGCATCTCGATTGGACCCTGCCGGACCCGACCCGCTACATCTCGAGCAAGCATTGCGAGATCCGCTTCAAGGACGGCGGCTATTGGCTGCACGACGTCTCCACCAACGGCACCTTCCTCAACGGCGCCGGCCAGCGGATGGCGGCGCCGCATCGGCTGCGCACCGGCGATCGCTTCGCGGTGGGCCATTACATCGTCGATGTCGCGGTCGAAGGCGAGGAAGGACCGGCCCAAGCAGAGGCCCGCGGCGCTGCGCCGGCGCCCGCTCCGGCAAACTATGAGGCGTTCTGGGACGCCCACGGAGACGTCCCTCCGCCCATCGACCCCAAGCAGCTCAAGCCGGCGCGGCTGAACGCGCCGGTGCATTCGTCGGATTTTCTCGATTGGGCGGCCGACGTCCCCGATCCGGTCTATGCCCCGCAGCCGTCGTACCGGCCACCGCCGGCGGCCCCGCCGGTTGCGCCAGCGGCGCCCCGCCCGCCGGTCAGCTCGCCGATCGACCCCGACATGAGCTGGGCCGAGGGCCCGCCCTCGTTCGTGCCGACACCGCCGCCGCCCCCTCTCCCGACTCCGGCGCCGCGCCGGCCCGGCTGGGACGCGCGAGCAGACAGCTCCTGGGAGGACGCGGCACCGGTCGCGCCGGCTCCCGGTTTCCCGATCCGGGAGGCCGCGCCGGCATTCGCACCGCCCGCTTCAGCCGCGGTAGCGCCGCCGGATGCCTTCATGCGCCAACTCGCCCGCGCCGCCGGCCTGCCGGAAGACGCCTTGACGCAGAAAGACCCGGGCGAGCTGGCACAGCAGGTCGGCACCGTTCTGCGATTGGTCGCCGAGAACCTCGTGCAGCTCCTGAGCGCGCGCCGGCAGGCCAAGGTGATGGCGCGCAGCGCCAGCCACACGACCGTGCAGGCGATCGACAACAACCCGTTGAAGTTCAGCCCTTCCGCCACGGATGCGCTGCGCGTGATGTTCGGACCCGCAACCCCAGGCTATCTCGATGCGCAGCGCGCGATCGGCCAGGGATTCGAGGACCTGAAAATCCCACCAGCTCAAGACCTACTCGGCCATGCAACAAGCGCTGAGCAAGCTCATGGCGGACTTGGACCCGGAGGCGATCGCCCGGGACACCGACGATGGTCGGGGAATTGCCGGGCTCCTGGTCTCGCGCAAGGCGAAGCTGTGGGAGGCCTACGAGGACCGCTGGGAGGCCAAGATCGGCCGCACGGGCGGCGGCCCGGTCGAGGCGTTCATGTCATACTTCGCGGAAGCCTATGATCGCGATGGCTGATGAGATGCCGGCGCGTCCATGGTAGACAGGAATTGCCACACTGCCGTGGCGCCGACATGGTCGAGATAGATGTCCTGGTACAGCAAGGTTGTCTGGTCTGAAGGATCTGTTCCTGCGGCCGCATCATTTGCAGCAGAACGACCGCTATTCGAGCATCTGCTCGAGTGGCGGGTTCGCCACGTCACGCCGTATCCGTGGGGCTTCTCCGACGCTCGAAATCGACCGCGACCTTGCCCAGCAGAGCAAGTTTTCGCTGCGCCGGGCATCCGGCGTGATGCCGGACGGCACGCCGTTCGACTTTCCCGGCGACAGTCCGATGCCGCCGACCCGATCAATGTACCGGACACCGCCGCCCGGCCAGATCGCCTGGCTGTCGATGCCGGTCGCGGCGCCGAACACGCGCGAGGTCGACGACCAGGAGGCCGACAGCGCCAGCCGTTTCATCACCGGACGCGGAAATCTTCATCAACTCGACCTCCGCGCTGCGGATCGAGGAAGAGATCGACATCGCCTTTCCGCGGCTGGCCTTCGAACTGCGGCGGACGGCGAAGCCCGGCTATATCGGCCTCGGCATCGCGCGCGTCCTCGAAGTTCGCGACAAGAACATCCTGTTCGACGAGAAATTCATCCCGCCGATGCTGGTGTGCTCGGCGCATCCGGTGATCGAGGGTTGGATCGACCGCATCGTCGGCTGGATCGACAACAAGCTCGAGGAACTTTCGCGCTACGCGGCCGACCCGTCGGCCGGCGGCGGCCTGCAGAGCGTCGATTACCTCGTCCTGCAGCTGCTCAACCGGCAGATCCCGGTCCTGAAGCATTTCGCCAGATCAGGCTATCATTCATCCGGAGCGGCTGTTCGACGAGCTGTTGCGGCTTGTCGGCGAGCTCGCGACCTTCGCGACCCCCGAGCGGCGCGCGCGCGAATATCCCGGCCTACGACCAGGACGATCTCGAGAACGTCTTTACGCCGGTCATGCGCGACCTCCAGGACTTTCTCAGCGCCCGGCTCGGCCGACGCGCCATCCGGCTCGAAATCATCGAGCGTGTCGCGCAATGCGTTCATGTCGACGATCCGCGACCGCTCGCTGTTCCGCAACGCGACCTTCGTGCTCGAAGTCGCGGCGCGGCGTCCGCTGACCGAAATCCAGACACGAGTTTCCGCAACTGTTCAAGGTCGGCCCCAACACCAAGATGAACGAAATCGTGCACGCGCATCTGCCCGGCGTGCCGCTCGTTCATCTGCCGACGCCGCCGCCGCAAATCCGCGCCATCACGGATCACGTCTATTTCTTCTTCGACCGCAAATCGCCGCTGTGGCCGGAATTCTCGACGGCGAGTTCGATCGGCATGCATTTCTCCGGCGACTGGCCGGAACTCGAACTCGAATTGTGGGCCATACTGGAAGATCGGCGATGAACGACAAGAGCTCCGCCGCGCACTCCATTCGGTGCGCGGCGAACGGACCATCATCCGGCCCAATCCGGGCGGACGGCTCCCGCCAACCCCGGCGGGCACGCCGGCCGGGTCCCCGGCACCGGTCCCGCAGAATGCAGCGCACCGCCGCGGCCGCCCGCGCCGCAACCGCGCCGCCTACCCCAGCGCCACCGCCCCATCGCCCTATGCGGCAGCGCCGGGAAACCCCAATCCGGACGAATGGATCGCAACGCCGCGCCGCCGCCCCCGCGTCCGCCGGCGGTCCAGGCGCCGGCGCCCGGCCTGCAAGATCGACGAACTCGTCGCGCCCAACGAAAATCCGATCCTGCGCTCGGCCGGCCCGCTGCTGCTGCTGCTCGGCCGCCTGCGCGTCGCGCTTGCTGCGCGCCTCCTTCGCGAGCCTGATGGAGCAGGTCGCGGAAGCGATCAAGTTCTTCGAAAAGGACATCCGCTCGGCCGGCATTTCCGAAGCACAGGCCAACACGCGCCAAATACCTCATCTGCGCCACCGCCGACGACATCGTCCAGAACATTCCCACCGAAGACCGCCACGTCTGGACCCAATACAGCATGCTCAGCCGGTTCTTCGGCGAACGCATCGGCGGCGTGCGCTTCTTCGACGAGCTGACTCGGCTCAAGCAGGATCCGCTGGTCAACTATCGGCGTGCTCGAACTGCAGTCACACCTGCCTGGCGCTCGGCTTCCAGGGCGTCCACCGCACCTCGGCCGGCGGGCGTCGCCACGCTGCAGCAAATTCAGCGCGACCTCTACGAAACGCTGCGGCGGGTTCGCCCCAAGGTCTATCGCGAGCTGTCGCCGCGCTGGCAGGGCCAGACGCTTGGCCAGCCGGCGCATCCCGGCTGCGCGTGCCGTGGTGGGCGGTCGCGGGCGTCGCCGGGCGCGCTGCTGTTCGGCTCTGTTCATTTCGTGCTGCTCTATCTGCTGAGCGGCGGCGTCGATCTTGCCGCGACCGCAATGGCGATGACGCTGCACGATTCGGCCCGACTGTCGATCGAGCGCAAGGTCGCGTCCCGGCCGCCCCCGCCGCCGCCACCGCCGCCGACCCCGGCACGATGACGCAGCTGCAAATGCATCACCGCGACACTCGCGTCCGAGATCGCCGCCGGCACCGTGTCGGCGAGCAGACCGCCAACCAGATCGTCATCCGGCGTCGGCAACCTCATCCTGTTCGATTCCGGCCGCGACGGTGCTCGATGCGTTCAAGCCGGTTGCCGCGCGAAGATCGCCGCCATGCTCGACAAGGAGCCGGGCTACATCAAGGTGATCGGCCATACCGACAACACGCCGATCAGCCGCACCGTGCGCTTCCCGTCGAACTATGAGCTCTCGGTCGAGCGCGCCAAGAGTGTCGCCGCGCTGCTCAAACTCGGCCTGCATCGATCCGAACCGCGATCGCAGACCGACGGCAAGGGCGAGACCGCGCCGATTGCCAGCAACAAGACCCCGGAGGGCCGCGCCAAGAACCGGCGGGTCGAAATCATGATCCGCGCAGGACGCCGGCGCACTGACCGGCAAGTCGACGACGAGGCCGAACGGGACCGCCGATGACACGCACGAATCATGAGCATCGATCCGAAGCCGGCTCGGAACGTATCACGGCTGGACGTTCGACTGCGTGTCGCCAAGGCGCGCGTGCTTTGAAATGATCCGGTAACGGGATTTGCATCGATGCACTCGCCCAAGGAAATCATCGGCATCGTCCTGTTCGGGTCGGTCTGTCTCGTCGCGGCGCTCATCTACCTGGCCGGACCGCTCGTCTCGATCGGCGGCAGCATCCGCTCGAAAACTATATCGTGCGCGAAATCGTCATTCTGCGTCTGGTGGCGTCGTTCGCGGCGGTTACGAGTTCCAATGGTCGAGCGCAAGAAGGCGCTCGGCGGCGATCTGCGCGAAGGGCGTCAGCCGCCACGACCGAGGACGAGCGACGAGCGTCCTCAAGGACAAGATGAAGGACGCGCTCGCGACCCTGAAGGCGGCGAGCGGCGGCAAGACCGATTTTCTCTACGACCTGCCGTGGTACGTGCTGATCGGGCCGCCAGGCTCGGGCAAGACCACCGCGCTGGTCAATTCCGGGCCTGAAATTCCCGCTGTCCCGCGGCGCCACGCCGGCGGCGGTCGCCGGCGTCGGCGGCACCCGCTACTGCGACTGGTGGTTCACCGAAGATGCGGTGCTGATCGACACCGCCGGCCGCTACACCACCCAGGATTCCGATGCCGACCGCCGACAAGCAGAGCTGGATCGCATTTCTCGACCTGCTCAAGAAGAACCGGCCGCGCCAGCCGATCAACGGCGTCATCGTCGCCATCAGCCTCGAAGACCTGATGACGCTTGACGCTCGGCCGATCATCGCCGCGCATGCCAACGCGATCCGCGCGCGTCTGCTCGAACTGCACGAGCGGCTGAAGGTCGATTTCCCGGTCTACGCGCTGTTCACCAAGGGCGACCTGGTCGCCGGCTTCATGGAGTATTTCGGCGAGCCTGACCGAGCAGGGCCGCCGCCAGGTCTGGGGCGCGACCTTCCAGACCGACGACAAGACGCGCAATCATGGTCGGCGAGGTGCCGATCGAGTATGACGACCTTGTCGAGCGCCTCAACTACGACCTCACCGACCGCCTGCAGGACGAGCCGACGCCGAGCACGCGCGTTCTGCTGTATCGGCTTCCCGGCCCAGATGGCGCGCGCTCAAGCGGCCGATCTTCGATTTTCTCAACCAGATCTTCGAGCCGACCCGCTATCACGCCAATGCGACCCTGCGCGGATTTCTATTTCACCTCCGGCACCCAGCAGGGCACCCCGATCGATCAGCTGATCGGTGCGCTGGTCAAGAGCTTCGGCGCCGAGCAGGTGTCGGCGCGCAAGCCTATTCGGGCCAGGGCAAGAGCTTCTTCCTGCACCGACCTGATCCTCAAGGTCATCATCGGCGAGGCGGCCTGGGTGTCGACCGATCGTGCCGCGGTGCGGCGGGCGCATGATCATCAAGGCGGCGGCTCTGTCCACGATCGCGCTCGTCGCGCTTGGCGCCGTCGGCGGCCTGGCTGCACCAGCTATCTGCGCAACAGCGACCTGATCGAGCAGACCGAGGTCTCCGGTCGACGAACTATGTCGCGGACGCAGGCCCCTATGCGCACGAGACCGCTGATCGGCGACCGCGATCTGCACAAGGTGCTGCCGCTGCTCTGCACGAGCTTCGGCACATGCCGACCGGCTATGCGGTACGCGACGTGCCGACGCCACTGATGGCCGAGTTCGGCCTCAGCCAGCGCGATCGGCTGCAGTCAGCCTCCGAGACCGAATATCACATCGCGCTCGAGCGGATGTTCCGCCGCGCCTGATCTTCCGCCTGGAAGAGCAGCTCGACGCCCAGGCCGCCAATCCGGGCTTCGTCTACGAGGCACTGAAGGTCTATCTGATGCTCGGTGGGCAGGGGCCGGACGGATCGCGAGCTGATCAAGTCCTGGATGCGGCGCGACTGGGCCGACAATCTCTATCCCGGCGCCTCCAACGCCGAAGGCCGCAAGGCGCTCGAAGAGCAGCTCGACGCCATGCTCGACCTCGAAAGCGGGCAGCCGCTCATCGAGCTCGATGGCCGCCTGATCGAGGAGAGCCAGAAGACCCTTGCCCGCCTGAACGTGGCGCAACGCGCCTATGCGCTGCTGAAATCGCAGGCCCGCACGGCCAGCGCCGGCGACTGGGTGGCTGCGCGAAAAGGCGGCCCGGATGTCACCCGCGTGTTCGAAAGTCCCGGCGATCCGACGCTGGAGAACGTCCGCGTTCCGGAATTCTTCACCTATTTCGGCTTTCAGCACGACTTCATCGACCGGCTCAGCGACATCGCCGATCGCATCAAGCGCGACCGCTGGGTGCTGGGCGAGGCCGGCGAGCAGCAGGCGGTGTCGGCTCAGTACAACAATCTGCCCGACGACCTGCTGGCCCTCTACACCAGAGACTTCGTGGCCGCCTGGCAGGAGGCGTTGGGCAAGCTGCGAATGCGCAAGATGACCGGCGACAAGCCGCAATACATCGCACTGAGCGCGTTATCGGCGCCGACCTCGCCGCTCAGGCAGCTGATCGATTCGATCCGCGACGAGACGATGCTGACGCGCGAGCGCCCAAGCACCGCGAAACCGGCCACCCCCGGCGGGTCGGCGGGTTCGGCCGAGGCGGCCGAGGCGAAACCAGCCGCGATCCTGTTCAAGACCCAGAACCGGGCTCCGGGCGCCGAGATCGAGGCGGCGTTTCGGCCCTACCAGATGCTCGTCGAAGGCGACGCGGCGCGCCGGCCGGTCGACGACATGCTGGCCACCCTGAACGAGATCACCTCAAACCTGGTCCTGGCGGCGACCACGCCCTCGCAGACACAGCGGGCCGTGACGGCGCTGCAGGAATCGGTGTCGAAGCTCAGAAGCAGCTCGGCACGGTTTCCGAAACCGTTCTCCGACATGCTGCAGGGCATCGCGGGCGATGTCGAACGCGAGGTGGGTCTTGCGAGCGCCGGGCAATTGCAGACGGAGCTGCGCGATCAGATCGCTCCGGCGGTCTGCCAGCAGATCATCAGCCATTATCCCTTCGTCCGCGGCGGCAGCGATCTCCCGCTCGCCGATTTCGGCAGGTTCTTCGGTACCGGCGGCACCATGGATACGTTCTTCAAGCAGTACCTGGAGCCGAGCGTCGACAAATCGAAGGCGCAGTGGACCTGGCACCAAAATACCGAACTGGCCCGCACCTTGTCCCCCGACACGCTGCGGATCTTCCAGCGTGCGGCCGAGATTCGCGATGCGTTCTTCCAGACCGGCGGCAACATACCTTTCGTCCAGCTCACGGTGCGGCCGCTGCCACCGGTCGTCCCGGGCGCCAGATTGGAGCTGGGCGGTGCGACCATCTTGAGCCCGACGGCGCCTGCGCCGGGCTCATTCGGTTCTCCCCCGCCCCCGCCCCAGCCGGCCAGCATCTCGCCGGTCTCGGTGCAATGGCCGGGCGGATCGCTGCGCGCCGCCATCTCGGTCGCCGTCAACCCGAACGCTGCGCCATCGGTGCTCGAGCGCAACGGCCCGTGGTCTTTGTTCCGCCTGCTCGAGGCCGGCGGGCTCTCGGTCGGCGCCGAAAGGGCGACCGCAAGCTTCGTGGTCGGTGGAACCGATTCGCGCTACGAGTTCACGTCGGGCTCGAGCAGGAATCCGCTGAATTTGGCGGCCTTGAGGGAATTCAAGTGTCCGAGCGGGATTTAAGCGGTCATGCGATGCAGCCTGTTCGGAAAGCTTGCCGCAAAGCGGGACTTCATCGCGCTGTTCGCGCCGCGTCGAGTTCCTGAATGCCTGGGAGCCATGGATGCAGGGCTGCGTCTCGGCCAGCCGGGACAGCCTGGCGGAGTCCTGGCAACAGGCCTATCTCACGGCGCCGATCTGGCGCTTCTGGCTCGGGGTCGGACATCTGCGGGGCCACGGTGGTCGGAGCGTTCATGTCCTCGCTCGACGGCGTGGGCCGCTATTATCCGCTGACGCTGTTTGCCTATGCGGATCCCGGCAGCGCGATCGCGCCGCCCGACATCGATGCGCAGGACGCCTGGCTGGAGGCGGCCGAGGACCTCCTGCTCTCCACGCTCGACAAGGACGTCACCTTCGAGACGATCACGGGCGCTCTCGACCAGCTGGCACCGCCGACCCAGCAGCCAACGGATTCGCCGCCGGCGGGCATCTCAAGCCTGCGGGAGGGCGCCATGTCGCGCCCGCTGGGAGAGGGTTCCTTTGCCGATCTCTTCGCCTCGCTACGCACCGCCAATCATTCCAGCGTCTATGCCGCGGCAAGCTTCTGGTGGACCGTCGGCGGCGGCGAATACCAGCCGCTCGCGCTTTGCTGCCGGCGGATGCCCGACCCGTTTCTGTTCGCGGGCATGCTGACCGGCCAAATCAATTCCGCAACCGCATAGAGCAAACTCGGGGATTGGCGATGCAAGAGGCCCAAGCGGTGTTCGAGACCGGCGCCGTGACCCATGTCGGCAAGGTGCGAGAGCGCAACGAAGACAGCTATCTGACCCGGCCGGAAGCGGGCATCTGGGCGGTCGCCGACGGCATGGGCGGCCATGAGCATGGCGATCTGGCGAGCCAGACCATCATCGAGGCGCTGCAATCGATCGAACCTCCGACCTCGGCCGCCGAGCTCCTCGCCCACTGCGAAACCCAAGTGGCGATCGCCAACGACCGCCTGCGCAAGATCAGCAGCGAGCGCGGCGGCGCGATCATCGGCGCGACACTCGCCGTGTTGCTCGACGTTCGACGCCCACTATGCGTGCGTGTGGTCCGGAGACAGCCGAATCTATGTCGTGCGCAGCCGGCGCCATCACGCAGCTGTCGCGCGACCATACCGAGGTGCAGCAGCTCCTGGCGGAGGGTGCCATCACGCCCAAGGAGGCGAAGACCTGGACCGGCCGCAACGTCATCACCCGCGCCATCGGCGTGTTCGACGAGCCCGAGCTCGAGATGAGCAGCGGCCCGCTTCAGCCGGGAGATTCGTTCATCATTTGCAGCGACGGCCTGACCAACCATGTCCAGGACGACGAGATCTTAAATTGCGTTCGCGCGAACCTGTCGCAGCAGGCCTGCGACCAACTCCTTGAGCTCACGCTCCAACGCGGCGCCGTCGACAACGTGACGGTCATCGTGGTGCGATACAATCCGGAGTCGGCGCCGCTGACGCGTTCCGATGCGGAACCGCCTGATCTTTGGGAGGCGCACGGATGATTGCGAACGAGCCTCCCTCGAATGCTCCGTGGCAGCGCATTTCCGCCGGCACGCGCCTGAACGGCATCTATGAGATCGATCAGTTGATCGGCTCCGGCGGAATGGGCGAGATCTACAAGGGGCACGTGATCGAGACCGGCGATCCGGTCGCGGTCAAGCTGATGCTGCCGGAGCTGGCGGCGAACGAATCGGCGCTCACGCTGTTCCGCAAGGAAGCGTCCGCCCTGCATCATGTCCACCATGACGCCATCGTGCGCTACTACGTTTTTACCATCGAGCCGATCCTGCGGCGACCATACCTGGCGATGGAATTCGTCGATGGGCGAACGTTGTCCAATATTCTCCAGGACAACGGTCCGCTGACGTTCGAGGCGGTTTGCAAGCTCATGCAACGGCTGGCTTCGGGGCTGCACGCCGCCCACGAGCACAGCATCGTTCACCGCGACGTCTCGCCCGACAACATCATCATCCCCAACAGCAACGTGGCACGCGCGAAGATCATCGATTTCGGCATCGCCCGCTCGAACCAGCACGGCACCGTGATCGGCAGCGGCTTTGCCGGCAAGTTCAGCTACGTGTCCCCCGAGCAACTCGGCCTGTTCGGCGGCAACGTGACCGCAAAATCCGACATCTACAGCCTGGGCCTCGTGCTGGTGGAGGCGCTGACCGGTCGGCCCCTCGACATGGGAGGCAGCCACCTCGAAGTCATCGAGAAGCGGCGCAAGGTGCCCGACCTCGGCGCCATCGACATGCGCATCCGCCCGGTCCTGGAGCAGATGCTGCAGCCCGATCCGCAGCAGCGGCCGGAATCCATGGCCGCCGTCGCCGCGTGGTCGCCCGGAGCATCGCTGCAGCGCAGCCGCAAGAAGCTGGTATATACCATGGGCGACGAGCCCAAGAAGCCCTGGGGGCGGCGATGGTGGCGTGTTGCGGCACTGCTTTTGTTGATTGTCGGCGGCGGAGCCGGCGGGCTTTATTTTCTCTCCTTGCAAGCGCCCGTTCCGCCGACGCCGCCCAAGCCACCAGCGGGCAACCCATCCACGCCTTCACCGCGGGGCGTTGCGGTGGAAAAGATCAGAAATTACGTCGAGCACTATGACGGAGGAGGCTGCTTCTTCGTCACGCCGGTGGTGATCCGTGAAAATCAGGCGGTGCTGGACGGTCTTGGCTCCTCGGCGAAGCCATTCGATGCGTTCGACAAGGATTTCGGGCACACCTTGGGGTTCGACGCGGAGATCAGCGTACGTCAGGTCACCGAGCAGCAATGCCCGGCCGTCACCTTTCTGGCCCAGCTGCGCGCGGAGAATGCCCGCGCCCCGCACCTCGACATCGATCAGGACAAATTGCGATATGGCCAAGTGCTCAGGGGACTGATCGATCACTACAGCAGCGCAGGCAATGTCGATCTCATTCTGGTTTCCGACGCCGGAGGAGTGCAGAATTTGTCAAGCCAGCTGAAGCCCGGCACGGGGGCGAAGACATTCGACATTCCGATGAGGATGCGTCCCGAAGCCGCCGAGGGCCGCCAACCGCAGCTCCTGATAGCGTTGGCGAGCCCCTCGCCTATCGATGCGTTGCAGTCCGGATCGCCGCTCAGGGCGGAACAGCTCTTCCCGCGCCTGCTGAACGATGCGGCGCGATCAGGCAAGTCATTGAGCGTGACGGCGAGATATTTCACGGTGGAGAAGTGACCGCCCCCCCGCCTGCGGGGGCGACCGTCATCATCTGATGGCGTAGAACTTCGCGTCGAACGACCAGTGTGCCTCCTCCAGTCGACCGCTGCGATTCGTATCCGGAATCCTCAGCCCGTTTGCGAGCTTGGTCAAATATTCGACCGCGGAAGCGCTGCCGGCCAATGCGACCGGCACATCCGGCAGATCGACGAGTTGCACCGGACGATCGCCCAAAATGGCAACCACCATGGCGGTGCCGGTGGGCGGCGAGGCAACGAAGTCAAAGCCGGCATAGACGTTCGCGGGGTCGGGGATACGAAGCGGCTTCCCGGGCCGCAGAAAGTTCGCGTTTTCCCGGACGCCGCCCGGCACCATCAACGACATCGGATTGGGGTAGATTTGCACGAGCTTGCCGCTCGCTTCCACGTCGACCAGGATGAGATAGCCCGGTTTCCTGCTGGTGACCTGAAAGGTCACTTGGGAACCCACCGCAATCTCCGATCCGGGCAGGATCTGCATCGCCAAACCTGCCGCATTCGGAATCTTCAGCCCGGCCGAGAGAGCCTCGATCTCCGACGGGGACGGAACCCCGGCATCCGGCTGCTTCGGCAAATCGGCGAAATTGTTGAGGGCGGGCGGTGGCGCGGTGGGCGTCCCATACGGGATGGAAGGCGCGGAGGAAGGCGGGATCAGAGTGGGCGCGGCGGGGACGGCACCGACATTGGCGGTGGAGTCCGGACGAACTGCAGGCGCAGGCACCAGGATCGGGGCCTGCGGGATTGGACGCAGCTCGGGAGCGGGCGACAAAGCCGCGGAAGCCGGCGGTGTCGCGCCGATGATCGGCGGCGTCAGGGCCGGGACCGGCTGGACCGCGGGCGGTGACAGCATCGGGACCGATGAAGGCGCCGCCGGCGTCAGCATTGCGGGAGTTAGAGTCTCGGGGCCCGGCGATTTCAGGATCGGCGCGGCATTCGCTCCGCTCGGCGCGAGCGTCGGCGCATCGATGATGCGCACGCCGCGCGAGGTGCTTTCATCTTGATCGCCCTGGTCTTGAGCCTGACCGGGTTGATCGCCCACGCCCTGCACCTGGCCTGGTTGGGCGCTCTGGCCCGGGACCTCACCGGGTTGATCGCCCTGGCTCTGAGCCTGGCCGGGAAGGACCGCGACGGCGGTCATCAGCGCTCCGAGCAGCACACTCTTCGGTCCGAGCCATCCTGCGGAGCGTGACATCTTGCGACCTCAAGGTGCGGTGAAGAGACCGGCAGAGCCGATGCGGGCATCCGCCGGCGCGAAGCGCTTGATCAGGTTGATCACCTGCACCGGCCGGCGTCCCTCCACGCCCTGCAGGGCCTGCTCGAGCGCGGTCATGCGCTGCGACGAGGTGACGACGACGAGCTGGTCGCTGCCGAACGGCTCGCGCACACGCACCGGAAAGCTGAACTCGGCGGTCGGAACTATCTTGGTATCGTTCCCGACCGGATAGAGCTTCTGCACCGTTCCATCGCCGGTGATATCGACCAGGATCAAGGCGCGCCCGGCGACGTCGCTCACGTCGATATGAACCAGATTGGTCTGGTGATGCAGGCTGTCGTCGGGAGACACCTTGATGGCTTGCGGTTCCTTGGTCGCAATCCGCTTGAGCTCGCGCACGGCGGTCGTGCGATCGACCACGATCGGCAGATCGCGCGGGTCGACGCTCGACGTAATGACGTCGCCCCAAGAGAGGACGTCATGCGACACCGGATCCCAGATCAGATCCGGATGGTCGACCGGAGCGACCACATCGAAGGCCGATTCGCGCGGCGCCAGCCCGGAAAAATACGTGACCTTGCCGTCCAGCGACGCGATCTTGACCGGTCGATCGGCGGCCTGCGGCGCAGGCGCCGGTTCCGCGGCCGGTTGGCCGATGCTCACCGAGCGGAACACGACATCGGTCCGCGGATCCTGGTCCGGAGAAGCCGTGGTGACGATGTTCTGGCGCTGATTGGACAGCTGGTACACGACTTGGCGCACATCGCTGAACAGCTCGCTCAAGGTGGTCGTGCCGTCGCCGCGCGTATCCGCATCGCCTTCAATCGCACGCGCGACCGCGTAGCTCAACGCGCCGCGCAGCCCGGGAATGCCCGGGATCTGGACCTCCGGCGCCTTGGTCTTGCGGTCGACCGCGGCCAGGAAGACCGTCTTATTGAAGTCCAGCTCGGTCATCAGCTCGTCCGAGGTGCTGGTGACGGGCTGCAGCAAATCCGCCGAAAGCCGATAGCTCGGCACCTGCCGGAAGCTCATTTCTTCCGAGCGCGGATCGATGTCGCGGGTCATCCCGCCGCCGAAACAGGTATCGGCGACGAACAGCACATGCGCGCCCTTCGCTTCGAACTGCTTGATGAAATGATTGAACTCGGCGCCGAGGATCCGCTCCTGCGAGCCGCCCGGCGAATTCTCGAAGCCGGTGAGCAAGAACACGTTCTCGAGGCCGTCGGGCTGGCTGCCGCGCACCCGCTCGGGTTCCTGCGAGCCATGACCCGCAAGGGTGAGAATGACCAGATCGCGCGGACCGGTCCGCGCCAGGAGGCTATTGATGGTGGACAGAACCCGTGCGCGAGTGGCGTCGGCGTCGATCAGGGTGGTGACGTCCTGGACACCGCTGTGCCGCAGCGCGCCATCGAGGTCCTGCGCATCGGCGACCGCGCCCTTGAGCTGCCGCACATAGCGGTAGGCATCGATCCCGATGACCATGGCGCGGACATCGCCGCCGTCCGGGCTGCGCAGCACCACGCGGCCCTGATCGCACAGCGCGGCCGTGGCGGTCAGGCAGAGCGTAATTGTGATCGCCGCGAGGCGTGAAACGAGAGCTGAGACACCGGGTTGCATCGCTACCGTCCGTTCATGTCACTGGCGCCGCCATTCGACCCGCCGGTTGAGCGCGTAGATGTCTTCCTCGCTGAGCCCGGAAGTATCGGACAAATGCATAGGTTCGTTGGCACCCTTGCCGTCGGTCTCGATCGGTATGGTCAATCCGTTCTGCTGCAGAAAGGCGGCGACGGCCGCGGCCCGATCGCGCGACAGCTTCATGTTGAATTCGGCGGTCCCGCGCACGTCGGTGTGCCCGATCAGCAGGATGCGGGCCGGATTCTGCTCCTGCAGGGCCTCGAGCAATTCGCGCGCGGCGTCCTGGCCGACATCGGTGAACGTCGCCTTGCGATACTCGAACGTGATCGGCACCGGAATCGCACGCGGTTCGATGCCGCGCACGGAGCGCGAATAGATGCCTCCCAGGGTACCGTCGCGGTGGTCCTTGGCGGTCTTGACGAAGCGGTCGCCCTCGGTCGCGTCGGTGTTGTTGGCGGCGAGCAGGCGCGCCTGTCCCGACCGATCGATCAAGCCGTCGATGTCGAACTTCGAGGGAGCCGCGGGCGTCAAGGTCTCGTTCTTGATGATCTCGATCGCCAGATCGTAGTCCTGCGCCGCCTCGGCAAAGCGCCGCTCGCCGAACCGCACCTCGCCCACCGTCGCCGAGGCCTGCCAGAGCACCTCGGGGGCTTGCGCAGCCACCAGCAGGCGCTCGAAGTCGGCAACCGGGCGGCCGCGGGCCATCAGCAGCTGGGCGAGATTGAGGCGCAGCGCCGCCAGCCGTCGCTGCGTGGGGATTTGATAACGGCCGCAGTCCGCGCTGGTCGCGATCTTGTCGACGAGCTTCTGCGCCTGGCCCTCCGCCCCCGAATCGATGACGCGGTTGAAATCGTCCAGCAGCGGCTGGCAGTCATCGGCGCAAGCGGCCGCCGGCAGGAAGATCGCACCGAAGAGGGCGGCAACAACAGCCGCACGCAGTCCATGAGGTCGACGCATCATGAGCCCCGCAAGATTAAATTAACCGCGCTGAATGCGGCATTATAGGCCATTGGTCGAGGGCGGCAAGGACTTGGTTCAAAACTCGTTTCAAACCTGCTTGAACTTTGGATCCCGAAGCAGTGCCATTGTGGCAAGGACGGGACCCTCGCAACGACCGGCGGTGTGCGAATCGGTTTGCAAGCGCCGTCCATTGGCATCGGCCACTCGGCCGTGGGATACGGCCGTGCTCGGAGCCACCGCGACCAGATTCGAGACGGCTCCGGTCCGGCAGCTGCTCCCTCGGAACCGGCTGAGACCCCGGGATCTTGGGCAGAACCACAGTTCTTGGTACGTTCCGGCCGAAACTATGTCGGGGTAAAAACGTCCGCGAGAGTCGTTTGGGGACATGATGAAGATTGCCTGAATGCGGCAGAGCTGCTAAATTGCCCACCGTTTTCCTGGGTTGGATTTTGACCTTCGGCAGCTTTTGGCGGCTAGCGGTTCGTGCGCGAGCCGTTTGTGGCCGTTGCCGTGAACCTTGGAAAACCGCCTCGCGACAAACGGTCGGGGCCATGGGGCTTGGTGCTGGAAATGCGGTCGCTTAGACAGATCATGTCGATCGCGGCCCTCCTCGGGGGGGCGGTTGTTCTGGCGCTTTCCAGCCAGACCGCGCTTGCCGACAAGCGCGTGGCGCTGGTGATCGGAAACTCTGCTTATCAGAACGTGCCGGCGCTCCCGAACCCCGACAATGACGCCCGCGCCATGTACCAGAAGTTCAAGAGCGCCGGCTTCGACGTCGGGCAAGTGCAGCTCGACCTGGGCAATTTGGAATTCAAGCGTGCGCTGCGCGATTTCGAGCTCAAAGCCAACGATGCCGATATCGCGGTGGTGTTCTTTGCCGGCCACGGCCTCGAGATCCGCGGCAAGAATTACATGATCCCGGTCGACGCGAAGCTTGCCAGCGAACGCGACGCGCCCGATGAAGCCATCGAGCTCGATCGCATCTTCGACACGGTCGATGGGGCCAGAAGCTTGCGCCTCATCATCATCGACGCTTGCCGGGACAATCCCTTCGTGATGACCCGCACCGTCATGCGCACGCGCGGCCTCGCCAGGGTGGAGCCGCAGCGGGCCTATACGATGGTGGCCTACGCCGCCAAGGCCGGCGCCACCGCCGACGATGGCAACGAGCAGCACAGCCCGTTCACGACGGCGCTGTTGGACAAGCTTTTCGAGCCCGGGATCGGCATTCGCAGCGCGTTCGGCAAGGTGGTCGACGAGGTCAGGACGATTACCAACAACCGGCAAGTGCCCTACCTGGACGGTTCGCTCGGGGAGGACGACATCGCGCTGGTTCCCGGGCCCGGTCAAGCCAAGCAGCCGGAGGCGAAAGCCGGCCAACCCAAGCTGTCGGATGAAAAAGCCGATTACCAGTTTGCGATCGGCATCGGGAACGAAGAGGCGCTGGTCGCCTTCCTGAACACCTACAAGACCGGCCTCTATGCCGAATTCGCCAAGGCCGCGCTCACCAAATTGCGGGCCGAGAATGCCGCCAACAAGGTGGCGAAGCTGGAGGTGCCTCCGCCGGCATTTCCGCCAGCCGCGGTCCAGCCCACGACCGAAGACGATCGCGAATGGGCGAAGATCAGGGATTCCGGCGGTCCGACCGAGCTGCAGGCGTTCATCAAGCGTTACCCGAACTCGCCTCGCGTCGTGGACGCTCAAAACCGTTTGAACAAGCTCCAGCAGATCGCCCAGGATCGCGAATGGGACAAGCTCAAGGGGTCGGATGATCAGGCCGCCTTGCAGGACTTCATCAACCGCTATCCGAGCTCGACCGAGGCCAAGCAGCGCCTGGAGGCGGTTCAGCAGTTCGCGCGCGAGGAAAAGGCGCGGGCCGACCGCCAGAAGGCAGCCGAGCAGCAGCAAAAGGAAGAGCAGCAGAAGGCGGAGCAGCAAAAGGCGGCTCAGCGCGATTGGGACAAGATCAAGAACTCGAGCGATCAGGCCGCCCTGCAGGACTTCATCAGTCGTTATCAGGGCTCGTCGCTGCTTGCCGGTGCCCAGAAGCGCCTGGACACGGTTCAGCAGGAGGCGGAGCGCGCCAAGGCGCGTGAGGCGGAGCAGCAGCAGAAGGCCGAACAGCGCGCTTGGGACAAGGTCAAGACCTCGAGCGATCAGGCTGCGGTGCAAGACTTCATCAATCACTATCCGGGCTCGTCTCTCCTTGCCACCGCCCAGGCGCGCTTGGACAGCCTTCAGCAGATCGCGCGGGAGCGGGACGAGAAGGTCCGCGCCGAACGCGAGGCCGCGCTGCAGAAGGCCGACCAGCAGAAGGCGGAGCAGCAGCAGAAGGCCGAGCAACAGAAGGTCGAGCAGCAGCAGAAAGCCGAGCAGGCTGCCTGGGACAAGGTCAAGGACTCGATCGACCAGGTCGCCCTGCAGGATTTCATCGATCGCTATCCGAACTCGCCGCTGGTCGCGAGCGCCCAGAAGCGCTTGGAGACGGCCCAGCAGGTCGCGCGCGACCAGATCGAGAAGGCGCGGGTTGAGGCGGAGCAGCAGAAGGCAGCGCAGCAGCAGGCAGCGCAGCAGCAGGCGGAGCAGCTGAAGGCGGCTCAGCTGAAGGCGGCGCAGCAGCAAGCCGCACAGCAGCAAGCAGCGCAGCAGCAAGCAGCGCAGCAGCAGGCCAGCGACCAAAACATCTACAAGGTCACGGCGGATCCGAATTCGGAAAAAGTCGCCTCGCTTGAGACCGGCGAGCCGAAGAAGACCGAAAAGTCGGCCGAGCAGCCGGCGCAGTCGAATACGCCCGATCTGGTCTTCTCAGCGCAGCGGGAATTGATCCGCCTCGGATGCTTGGTCTCCGGCAAGGGGGACGAGAATTCGAAGGGCAATTTGAACGATGCGACCAGGAAGGCCATCAGCCACTATCTGTCCGAGCGCGGCACCCCCGACGTCCAGGTCGATGTGACTTTGGGCTTTGTCGCCGAGCTCCAGGTCCAGGATTGGAAGAAGTGCCACCCCACCGCGACAGCCACTCTCGAAGACAAGCCGGCTCATGAAGAGCGGCCGGCTCATGAAGAGAAGCCGGCGAAGAAGATCAAGCAAGAGGCCAAGACCGAGACCAGGTCGCCCGCGCCGGTTCAGCCGCGCGTTCATCAAGAAGCCGCAGCCCCGAAAGAGAGTCACGGCGGCGGCGGTGGGGGTGGCGGCGGCGCCGCAACCGGGATCGGCTTTTGATCTCGAAGCTGATTTCGAAGAGCCCGCGCGCCCAGCCGATCGTTCCAGCTCTGGCTATCGACCCAGCCTAGAATCGACCCACGATGAGGATCTTCAGATCCTTGTCAGGCGTGAAGTCCTTGGCGGTGAACTCGACCACGGTGGGCGAAATCGCCTTGATGTGGTCGGCGCAGAAGCTGACCAGGCGATCCGCCTTCTGCTTGTCGACCGTCAGCCTGAAATCCTTGATCGGACCCGCCCAATTGGCACCGGTCTTCAGGACATAGCTGATCCGGCGCTCCTGCAGCTTCGCGGTATTGGCCTCGCCGCTGCCGGCGAGCTTGTCCACGCTCGCAAGGAACGCGTCAGTGACGCAGTATTCCTTGCGGTAGCGCTCGATCTCGGCCGCCATGGCCTTGTTCTGGCGCAGCCCCTTGCGCAGCACGGTGTCGAAGCTCATCCCCAGGCTGGTGTGATAGCGATGCTCGACCATGACCGGACGGCTGGGGGCGAACGTTTGCTGCCGCACGGCCGCGGTCTTCACCGTCCAGGCGCCTTCATAAAGCTGCCGGCCATGGTCGTCGGTTCCATTCGGCAGCAGCAGCCCCTGCCCGATCAGCTGGTCGCGGGTCGCGTCCGGCAGTTCGGATAACCGGGTCTGTTGCGGCCCGATCGGCAGCAACGGCACGCCGATCTTTTTCAGCGCCGCGCTGATGTCCTTGGTCCCGACCAGTGCGGACTGATGGATGGTGAAGTCGATCGGCTTGCCGTCGACCTTGGTTTCGAAGCCAAGGAAATTCGCCGGGTCGTTGGAAGGGATCGAGTAATTATCCCCGTCGGCCAGGTCGATGTCAGGCACCGGAAAGGCGACCGTCAAGCTGACCGGCTTCGGCGTTTGATTTAGGAACCGATACCTAACGACGACGAGATCGGGCGTGATCGCCAGATCCTCGGATTCCAGCGAAACGTCAGCCGTGTGGGTGAAAACAAGCCCACCGACGGAGAGCTCCGCGGAGGAATCATTGGCAAACGATGATGCGTCCGGCAACAGAAGCGTGACGGAGCTCAGTAAGCTGAGAGCGATTCGGCGCATGACCATCACTTCGGTCTCCGCAGGCAAAACCGAGCCCAAGGTTACCATTATTTGGGTTCCGCCTGCCAGTGCTTTTCGGCCATAAATAAATAGAACCGGATGCGATCGAGGCCCGACCAATTCCCATCGGGCATTGATTTGTGCTATAAAACCCCTCCCAAACCCAACAATGGTCTCGAGATCGCCATGCCGCTTCTTGAAATGAAGGTCATCCCGAGCTTGGTCGGTTCGACACTCGTTTTGGCGTTGACCGGCGCGGCTTACGCCGCCGATGTCGTCGTGAGGCAGTTCGCCAATGGCAGCGGTCAAAACGCGGTCGGCATCGTCGAGGCCAGCCAGGATACCGAGACCGACGGGCCGCAGGCGCTCACGACCGACGAGAACGGCAACCTCTACCTGCTGGACCAGGTCAACGGACGGATTGTCCGATTCGACCCTAAAAACCCGACCGTCGACCCTCGTGCGCTCGAGCTTCCCCAGGAACTGCGGCCGACCGACCTGATCGTGCGCAAATCGGACATCCTGGTCTGGGATGGAGCCGTCCATGCGCTGCAGCCGCAAGTCCAGAACAATGCGACCTCGACCCGCGGGCTGGAGGAGGTCATCACGCGCGCGGCCGATGACGACACGGTGACGTCGGCCTTCGCGCAAATGGGCTCGGTGGATCCGGGCAGCGCGACCGATCTGCTCGACGAAAACACCCGTTCCGTGAATATCCGTTCCGCCGGCAAGCATTCTGCGCGGAGGCACGGGCACGAGCACGAGGTGGCCGTGGAGGCGCGCGCACGCCAGCATATCCTCACGCGCGGCGGCGGCTCGGTGATGGTCGACGTCATACAGGAGAAGGGCGAGGCGGCTGCGCGAATCGAGGTCCACCACGAGGGAGACACCGGCGGCGAGCCGTTTGCACGGCTTGCCCTCAAGGTGTCCGACCGGCTGGGCGCGGTCGAATTCCTGGAGATCGATCATGCCGGCCGCATGTTCGTGTTCGCTGAGAACATTCCGGCCTCATCCGGGACCGCCGGTGCGTTCGTGGCGCGCTACTCGGCCGAAGGAGCGCTCGAGGGCGTATACGAGCTGCCGCTGAGCAACGTTCCCTTGTCACGCCGCTTCGTGACGGTATCGGGCGACGGCGACGTCTATTTCTTGCGCACCCAGAGCGGCGGGGTCCAGGTGCTGGGATTGGGCTTCCGGCCCTTGGCAAACGGCAAGGTGATCGAGGTCCGCGGTCCCCCCGCTTTCGAGCTGCCCAAGGTTGCCGGACGCAGCGGACCGATAGCGGCGGTCAAGCCGCTGACCCGCGACCAGGTCATCAAGACGGCGCTAGCGTTCGAGGGCATCCAGTGGCAACTCAATCCGGCTGCCTATGGCAGAGACCCCGACACGGTCTGCACGGGCTTTGCCGGCCGCGTTCGGCGCCCGTTCTATCTGATCGGAAAAATGGGGCAGCAGGTGCGCGGCGTTCCCTATTGCTGGGGCTGCAACGGCTCGCTCGACCAGTTCAGCGCCAAGATCGGGCACGGCGTGCTGGCGGGAAACATTTGCACGCACAATGCGCCGCGTCCCGACGTGGCGGGGGTCGATTGCTCCTCGTTTGTCAGCGCCGCCTGGGGCTTGGCGACCCATTTCACCACGGACGCTATTCCAGCCATTGCACAGCGTGTGCAAAATCCGTGGGACTTGCTGCCGGGCGACGCGCTCAACAAACCCGGCTCGCATGTGATGCTGTTCCTTGGATTCACCAAGGACAGGATGGCCAAGGTGATGGAAGCCTCGCCGGGCGCCTGCAATGGCCGCGTGTGCCAGAACGTTTATCCTCTGGCTGCCTTGCTGGCGCGCGGATTCCAGCCCGTGCGTTTTCGCGCGCTCGAAAACGAGACCAGCGTGGTGGCGCAAGCCGATACGCCGGACCGGCCCGAGAGCAGCGGGCGGCGGACGCACCACCGGTGACTTGCGGAGAGATTGCTCTGCATTGACGCCTGCCGCCGGTCCGGCTAACGCGGCAGGATGCAAAACGCCAAGCAGAAGGTCGCGCTCTCATCGATCGCCGCGTCGGCCGCGCTGACGGTTGCCAAGGGCATCATCGGCCTGTCGACCGGCTCGCTCGCGATCCTCTCGGAGGCGGCCCATTCGCTGATCGATTTCGCCGCCACGGTGATGACCTATTTCGCGGTGCGGGTTTCCGACAAGCCGGCGGACGAGGAGCACCACTATGGGCACGGCAAGGTCGAGAGCGTCTCGGCGCTGGCCGAGACCGCGCTGCTGTTTCTGCTCTCGGCCGCGGTGATCTGGGAAGCGGCGGCGCGGCTGTCCGCCGGCGAGCATCGCGTCGAGGCGACCGCATGGTCGTTCGTGGTGATCGGCGGCTCGATCGTGGTCGATTTCTTTCGCGCCCGCCTGCTCTATCGGGTCGCCGGCGAGACCTCGAGCGAAGCGCTGGAGGCCGATGCGCTGCATTTTGGCTCCGACATGTGGTCCTCCGTGGCTGTCCTTGTCGGGCTTGCCGCGGTCGCGCTCGGGTATGTCTGGGCGGACGCGGCGGCCGCCATGATCGTGGCGTTGTTCATTTGCATTGCCGGCTGGCGGCTTGGCCGCCGCACCATCGACACGCTCACCGATACGGCGCCGGCGGGAGCCGCCGGCAAGATCACCGCGATCGTGGCGCGCGTCCCCAGCGTCGTGGCGGTCCTGCGGGTGCGGGTGCGGCAGGCCGGCGGCACCGAGTTCGTCGATCTGAGCGTCGCCGTCAGCCGCACGCTGGCGCTCGATCGCGTCGCCGCGCTCAAGGAACGGATTGCGGCCGCGGTGCGCGCCGCCTACCCCAAGGCCGAGCTGTCGATCACCACCGAGCCGCGCGCGCTCAGCAGCGAGAGCGTGCTGGAGCGGGTGATGGTGATCGCACGCAATCGCTCGCTCGCAGTCCATCACGTGACCGTGCATGCCATCGGGGCGAAGCTGTCGGTCTCGCTCGACCTCGAGGTCGATGGCACGCTCGCGCTCGGCATCGCCCATGACATCGCGACCGAGCTCGAAGACGCGGTGCGCGAGGAGATCGGTCCGGACGTCGAGGTCGAGACCCATATCGAGCCGCTACAGCCGCACGATCAGCCCGGCCTGGACGCGCCCCCCGAACGGGTCGCCGCCGTGCGCGACGCGCTGAGCGAGATCGCGGCAAGAGGCGCCCCCGTCGGCGAGGTGCATGACGTGCGGGTGCGCCGCAGCGACGGCGGCGAGATCGTCAATTTTCATTGCCAGGTCGATCCCCTGCTCACGGTCGCCGAGGTGCACGAGCGCGTCGATCATGTGGAGCGGGCGCTGCGCGAGCGCTTTCCGTCGATCAAGCGCGTGATCGGCCATGCCGAGCCGCGCCGCGGCACATCTTGATGATGCTCGTGTTGCATAGAGAAAACCCCAGGCCGCAGACCTGGAGTTTTTTTGCAATCGCTCAGCGAAAGCTCAATCCTGGGCGTGCGCGTTCCAGCCCGGCGCTACTTCCCATGTCCCCTGCTGGCTCTTCACGAAGCCATAGCTGCGGGCGACGGCGGGATTGCCAAAAATGCCGGGGTGGTAGGCCGGATTGACGCCGTCCAGGCTGCCGGGCGTGACAAAGCCGCCGCTGTTCGAGCTGGTGTCCTCGGTTGCGAACACCGTCGAAGCGCTGCCGAGGACGAGGGCCAGGGCCAGCGCGATCTTGGTCTTGCTCATGATCGACATGTTGGTATCTCCTGATTTGATTTGTCACCTACCACCAACAAATCGGGGGAAAGAGCCGCGCTCACCACTAAATTGCGGTACAGGAAATTAAATTCGATTTCACGACCGTCGCGCGCGGTCCGACCACCCGGCCGCTGTTTCACGCCGCCTGCGGGCAGGCAATCTCCGCCGTGAAGCCCGGACTGCCGATAATCTTGAAACGGAAGCCATGCAGCTTGACGATGGCGGCGACCAGGCTCAGGCCCAAACCCAAGCCCTGGGTGCAGCGGCTCTTGTCCGAGCGATAGAAACGCTTGGTCACGGATTCGCACTCGGCCTCGGAAATGCCGGGCCCGGTGTCGGTCACCCGGATCACGGTCTCCCCTTCACGGCGGAGCAAGGCAAGCTCCACACGTCCGCCCTCGGGGGTGAACTTCACGGCGTTGTCGACCAGATTGGCCACGGCCTCGAACAGAAGATCGCGATCGCCGTGCACGGTCGCCTCATCCGCGGCTTCGACCTTGAACGCGACCCGCTTGTCCTCGGCAATCGGCTCGTAGAAATCGCCGACCTCGCGTAGCAGCGGAGCAAGCGCGACCTCGCTGAAGCGTTCGAGGCGGCGGCTGTGCTCGATTTCGGCGATCCGCAACAACGCCGTCACGATCGCCAGCGCCTGGTCGAGGCCCGCTATGGCCTGATCGGCGACCGCCTGCAGCTCCCCCAGCGTTCGGGCGTGCTCGCGTCCGCGCTCGAGCCGCACCCGCACCCGGGTGAGCGGGGTGCGTAGATCGTGCGCGATGTCGTTGCCGACGCCGGCGATCTCGTGGATGAGCGCTTCGATGTCGCCCAGCATGCGGTTGACGCTGGCGGCAAGCTGGTCGAACGGGTCGTCGCTGCCGCGGGCGGGCAACCGCTCGCGCAGATCGCCAGCCACGATGCGCTGGATGCGCCGGTTGACATCCGAGAGCCGGTTGAGCGCACGCAAGCTCAACACCATTCCGATGCCGACCGCCAGGATAAACGCCGGCAGCAGGCCGAGCGCAAGCGCGCGGCCGACGATTTCCGCGATCTCATCGATCTCGCCGTTGTAGCGGCCGATCACCAACACCTCGCCGTCCGGCAGCGGGTGCACAATGAGCCTCACTTTTTGTGTTTCGCGTACCTGGCCGTCGAGCCGGACGATCTTGGCATCGGTCGGGACATCCGGCGGCAGGCCGGTGGGCAGGCTCTCCATGTTGCCGGCGATGCGATGCCCATCGGCTCCGAATAGCGCAGCGATCCGGATGCGACGGGGATCGTCACGCAGCCGATTGTCGATCCGTGCCACCCGGCGCTCCGGCGTTTCGGCGGCGATGAGACTCACCTCGCCGATGATCAAGCGATCGAACGAGGACGTCATGTAGGCGGCCGTCTGCCAATAGACGAAGCCGAACAACAGCACGGTGCCGAGGACGAAAGCGCCGGCGATCGCCAGCGTCCAGCGAAAGGTGGTGGTGCGGGCGAAATCAGGCAGGCGCACGGAGGATGAAACCCACGCCGCGGACGTTGTAAATCATCGGCGGTTCATCGGGCTCGTCCACCTTGCGCCGCAACCGCCCCATATGCACATCGACGAGATTGGTCTGGGGAACGAACTTGTAGTTCCACACCTCTTCCAGCAGCATGGCGCGCGTCAGCATCTGATCCTTGCGACGCATCATGTATTCGAGCAGGCGGAACTCGCGCGGCAGCAGATCGATGACGCGGTCCCCGCGCTTGGCGGTGCGTTCGATCAGGTCGAGCTCGAGCGGTCCCACGCGCAGCACCGTATCGCGGCTTTCCGCCGGCCGCCGCAACAGCGCCTCGAGCCGGGCGATGAGCTCGATGGTCGCGAACGGCTTGGTCAGATAGTCGTCGCCTCCGGCGCGCAGCCCGCGCACCCGGTCGTCGACGGCACCGAGCGCGCTCAAGACCAGGACCGGCGTGCGCCTGCCCTCGTGCCGCAACGCTTCGATGATGGTGAGACCATCCATTCCGGGCAGCATGCGATCGACGATCATCGCCTCTGCTTCGCCCGAGCGCGCCTTGTCGAGGCCTTCGATGCCGTTGGCGGCCCAGTCGACCTCGAAGCCGCGGTGACCGAGCTCGGCCCTGATCTCGTCGGCCGTCTCCTTGTCGTCTTCGATGAGCAGCACTTTTGCCATCAGCTCGTCTCCGCGCGGCTCGTTTCCAGGTGTTTCCGCAGCAGCGGTAGTTTCGTTCGACGCCGGCTCCGGGGCTGACCTGCGCCGGCCGTCGGGTTCCCTGTCTACCCGGGAATTATCGTGCCCTCCATCCTGCATCGTCCACATTTGCGTTTTCCATCAATCCAGCAAACCGGATGGCGCCGTCAGAGCGCCGCCAGGGCTTCCGGCCGCTCCATGGCGGCGACCCGATACCGGACGGCCTTCTCGACCCGCTCGAAGGCGCGCACCTCGATCTGGCGCACGCGCTCGCGCGAGACGCCGAATTCGTCCGCCAGCTCCTCCAGCGTGATCGGATTTTCGGCCAGGCGGCGCGCCTCGAAGATGCGCCGCTCGCGGGTATTGAGCACCTTGAGGGCTTCGCCCAGCGCCTGGCGACGGTTGTCGAGCTCCTCGGTTTCGAGCAGCACCCGCTCCTGGCTCGGCGTGTCGTCGACCAGCCAATCCTGCCACTCGCCGGAATCGCCTTCCTCGCGGATCGGGGAATTGAGCGACACATCGCCACCCAGCCGGCGGTTCATGTCGACCACGTCCTGCTTGGTCACGCCCAGCCGCGTGGCAATGAGCTCGACCTGGTCCGGGCGCAGATCGCCCTCCTCGAATGCGGAGATCCGGCTCTTGGCCTTGCGCAGGTTGAAGAACAGCTTCTTCTGGTTGGCGGTGGTGCCCAACTTCACCAAGGACCACGAGCGCAGGATGTATTCCTGGATCGCCGCCTTGATCCACCACATCGCATAGGTGGCGAGCCGGAAGCCTTTGTCGGGCTCGAAGCGCTTGACCGCCTGCATCAGTCCGACGCTGCCCTCCGAGATCACCTCGGAGATCGGCAGGCCGTAGCCGCGATAACCCATGGCGATCTTGGCCACCAGGCGCAAATGGCTGGTGACAAGCCGGTGCGCCGCTTCGCGGTCGCCATGCTCGCGCCAACTCTTGGCCAGCATATATTCCTCCTGCGGTTCCAGCAGGGGAATCCGCCGGATTCTCGCAAGATAACGGCTGAGGCCGGATTCGTCGGTTAGAATCGGCAAGGCGGCTTGGGCCATGATAGCGCCCTCCAAATTGCGTCCGCAGAACAGCGGAGGATTGCACCTTTGCGTACCAAAAATACGTCCGCGGGCCGGGGGGCACCATTAAATTGCGGTTTAGAATCGGGCGCTTACCTAAATTTTAGTTTAGCTTTCTCAACAGCAATTTAGTGGCTCACGCTGACGTTCGGCCTACTTCGAGCGAAGAGGGGAAGCAAAGAGAAGGAGCCAGATCATGCCTCGCCAATCCGAAGCTCTCGAGATCGACATCCCGCCGTCGGCAATGGAGCTCGCCGGCATTCCCGGCACCTCGCTCCAGGTTTCGCGCGTCGCGCTCGGCACCTGGGCGATCGGCGGGTGGATGTGGGGCGGAACCGATGAAGCTCAATCGGTGTCCACGATCCGGGCCGCGCTGGAGCACGGCATCAACCTCATCGATACGGCTCCGGCCTACGGGTTTGGCCGCTCCGAAGAGATCGTCGGCAAGGCGATCGCCGAAGGCGGCCTGCGCTCGAAGGTGCTCATCGCCACCAAGGCAGGGCTCGCATGGAAGGACGGAAACGTGTTTCGCAATGCCAGCCGGGCGCGCATCATGCAGGAGATCGAGGAATCCCTGCGCCGGCTTCGGACCGATCATATCGATATCTATCAGGTGCATTGGCCCGACCCGCGGGTAGCGGTCGAGGAAACCGCCGAGGCGATGCACGAGCTGTTCCGGCGGGGAACCATCCGCGCCATCGGGGTGAGCAATTTCTCGGTCGAGCAGATCGAGCGGTTTCGCGGCGTGGCGCCGCTGCACGTGCTGCAGCCGCCCTACAACATGTTCGAGCGCGGAATCGAGGCCGACCTCATTCCCTATTGCCGCGAGCACAAGATCGCGACACTGGGCTATGGGGCGCTGTGCCGCGGCCTGCTGTCGGGACGGATGCAGCCGAACACCGTCTTCGACGGCGACGACCTGCGCCGCCACGACCCGAAATTCCTTGCGCCGCGGTTCGCACAATATCTGGCTGCCGTGCAGCGGCTCGATGGGCTCGCGCAGGAGCGTTTCGGCGAGCGCCTCATCGCGCTTGCGGTGCGCTGGATGCTCGATCAGGGCATCACCAGCGCGCTGTGGGGCGCGCGGCGTCCCGACCAATTGCAGCCGGTCGACCAGGTTTGCGGCTGGCATCTCGACGGTCCCGCCATGGCGAAGATCGAACAAATCCTGCGTATAACGATTACCGATCCGGTCGGCCCTGAATTCATGGCGCCGCCGGCACGGCCGGACGCGGCCTGACGCCGCGGCTGCAATCACACGGAGAGGCAAGCATACCAGGGGAGGATCACGTGATGGAAAATTGGCTCCGTGTCGGTCCGGCGGCGACGGCGGCATTCCTGGCTTCGCTGGTCGAAGCGGTGGAAGCGCTCACGATCGTGCTCGCCGTCGCCACGGTGCGCGGCTGGCGTCCCGCCGGGCTCGGCGCGATCGGCGGGCTTCTCGTGCTGGCCCTCATCGTGGCAGGGCTTGGTCCGCTGCTCGATCTGATCCCGCTCCACCTCCTGCAGCTCGCGATCGGGATCCTGTTGTTGCTGTTCGGCATGCGCTGGCTGCGCAAGGCAGCCTTGCGTGCGGCCGGCATCATCCCGCTGCATGACGAAGCCGCCGCGTTCGCGACCGAAACCGCGGAGCTGCGCGAGCAGGCAAGCCGGCAGGCGGTCCGGCTCGACTGGCTCGCCGGCCTGGCCAGCTTCAAGGCGGTGCTGCTCGAAGGCCTCGAAGTGGTGTTCATCGTCATCGCCGTCAGCGCCGGGCGCGGATTGCTGGTTCCGGCGAGCGCCGGCGCACTGGCGGCGTGCCTCCTGGTGGCCGGCATCGGCTTTGCGGTACATCGTCCGCTGGCACGGGTCCCGGAAAACACGCTCAAGTTCGCGGTCGGCGTGATGCTGTCGTCATTCGGCGTATTTTGGACCGGCGAAGGTCTCGGCGTGCCATGGCCGGGAGCCGATCTGGCGATCGTCGCATTTGCGGCGCTGTTCCTGATGGCTGGGCTTGGCGCAGTCACGCTGGCGCGCCGAGCGAGCGTGGAGGTCGTGCCATGAACATGCTGACGGCGGTAGCTCGAGAGCTCATCGGACTCTTCGTCGACGACGGCTCGCTCGCCTTGGCGATCTTGGCGGTGGTCATTCTCGCCGCCGTCGCGGTCGCCCTTCTCCCGGGCGTTCCATTGCTGGCGGGCGCCATCTTGTTGCTCGGTTGCCTCGGCGTGCTGCTTGCAAACCTGGCGACAGTCGTGCGGCGGCGCTGAGCGGCAACGGCACCCGACCCGCGATTGTTTCCGGGTCATGCCGGGAACCGGATCACCACTCGCAGACCAGGTCCGTTGTCGCTGAGCTCGATTGCGGCATGATGCAACTCGACGATCGCGGCAACCGTGCTGAGCCCGAGCCCACTGCCGGGCGTCGTTCGGCTGCGCTCGAGCCGGTAGAAGCGGCGGAACACCTTGGCACGCTCCTCCGGCGGGATGCCCGGACCGGTGTCCGCGACCTCGGCCAAAGCGCCAGCGCCCTGACGGGACAGCCGCAAGGTGATCGCGGTCCCGGAGGGGGTATGATGAAGCGCGTTCTCGACCAGATTGACGAAGAGCTGCGAGAGCAGGCCGCGATCGCCATTGACCTGCACCCCGTCGGCAATCTCGGCCCGCAGCGTGCGCCGCGCTCTCCTCGATCGCCGGAGCATAGGCCTCGACAACCGTGCGCAGCACCTCGGAGAGGTCCACCGGCCGGAAGGCCGAGCGCCTGGTGCCGGCCTCGATCTGAGCAATGCGCAGCAAGGCCGAAAAGGTCTCCAGCAGAACATCAGCCTCCGCCACGGCACCTTCAACCACGCGGCTGAACTCGGCTGCAGTCAGCTCCCGCTTCTGGGCCTCCTCCAAATCCTGCCGCAGGCGGGAGAGCGGCGTGCGCAGATCGTGGGCGATGTCGCTGGAAACCTGGCGTAAATTCTCCATCAGTCCCTCGATGCGATCGAGCATCGCATTGAGGGTCGCCGACAGATGATCGAAATCGTCGCCCGAGCCGGTCCGCTCTATCCGCCGCGAAAGGTCGCCGTCGATGATGGCATCGGCGGTCCGCGTGATCATGTCGACACGACGCAGAAAAGCCGCGCTCAGGAGGAGCCCGCCGCCGACGCCCAGCAGCAGAACAATACCCAGCGCGGATGCCAGGATGCCGAGCAGCGTTTCCTCCAACTCGCCGACCTGCTCCAGATCCTCGCCAACTCCCAGCCGAAATCCGCCATCGAGCTGCCTTACGAGGACGCGAACATGCTCGTTCTCCTCACCCTGCTCCACCGCCCCATCAGGGCCGGTATCGTATTCCACCCAGCCCAAACCATCGGAACCGGCCGGGAGATCGCCGGCAAGGCGCTTGCCGGCCGGATCAACAACAAAATAGTCGAGAGTGCCCTTGACGCGCGCGCGCTGCTGCACCTGGGCGACCAGGCCATCGATGCCACGCGCGCGAAATTCCTGCTCGAGCAGCATCATCTCGGCTTCGATGCGGCGCGTCAGCTGCTTCTCGAGAGCAGCACGCGTGCTCCAGAACGCGGCCGCGCCCAACAACAGCACGCAAGCGCCGAACAGGATCGCGTAGAGCGCCGACAGCCGGAAGGTTGCGGTCCGAAGGAGTCTAGGCAGGGGCACGTAACAGGTATCCAGAGCCGCGCACGGTTTCCAGGAGCTCCGCCTCGAAGCCCCGGTCGATCTTGGCGCGCAGCCGGCTGATATGGGTCTCGACGATGTTGGTCCTGGGCTCGAAATGGAACTCCCAGACATGCTCGAGCAGCATGGTTCGGGTCACGACACGACCGGCGTTGCGCATCAGGTATTCGAGCAGGCGGAACTCGCGCGCCTGCAGGTCGATCTCACGCCCCGCGCGCCTCACCTTGCGCCCGATCAGGTCCATCTCCAGGTCCGCCACCCGCAGGACCGTCGGCACTTGCGCAATCGGCGGCCGGCGCGCCAGCGCATTGATGCGTGCCATGAGCTCGGCAAAGGCAAACGGCTTGACCAAATAGTCGTCGCCCACCTCCAGCCCCTCCACGCGATCCTCGATGCCCCCCATGGTGGTGAGAAACAGGACCGGGGTCGTCACGCCGGCCGCGCGCGCCGTTTTGACGATCCCGAGCCCATCGAGGCCGGGCAGCATGCGGTCCACGACCATCACATCGTAAGTCTCCCCGGCCGCGAGAAACAAGCCATCGCGGCCGTTGCCGGCGGCGTCGACCACATGGCCGTGCTCCTCGAGCCCGCGCTTCACGTAAGCGGCAGTTTTCACATCGTCTTCGATCAAAAGCACTTTCATCCGCGAGTTTGGTCCTCAAAGCGGTCACGACGATCGTTTGCGACACCGATCTTATCGCAGCCTCGTCAGAAAATGTCAGTCGAGATTTTCGTCAATCCCTGAATCGAGAACGAACTATACGAATTCGTATAGTGCGGGAAACAACCCCCCAACGATCCGGCCGTTACGTTGCGATCTCGGCGGCGGGGCATACCCCACAACAGGAGATGCACAATGGCTTTCGGCAAGAATCTCACGGCGTTCGCGGTTTGCGGCGCCATCGCGACCGGCGCGGCAACTCTTTCCCCGGCGCAAGCGTTCACGGGCGAAAAGCTTGCGGTAGACGCAAAAATCACCCTGACCGAAGCCCGCGCCATCGCGCTCAAGGCCGTTCCAGGCACCATCGCATCCGAGGAACTGGAGAAGGAAAAGGGCGGCAGCGGCCTGCGCTATTCCTTCGATATCAGGAATGGTTCGGTCATGCATGAGGTCGGCGTCGACGCCAAGACCGGAGCCATACTCGAGAGCAGCGTCGAGCGCGGCGGCCGCTAGGACATAGCCGCTCGCGCACTGTTTCCAGCGAGCAATCAAGAGCATTGCGGCTCCCGCCGCAACGCCCATCCGCCGGCGTCGCGCCGGCCCAAGTCCCGCACCCGGTTTTCAATCCAACCTCGATGAGCCAATCAATGCACGACGACATGAACAAGGTTGCGCAAGTCACGCTGGCATTCTGGATCATGAAGATTTGCGCAACGACACTCGGCGAAACCGGTGGCGACCTCCTATCGATGACGCTGAACCTGGGCTACGCCGTCAGCACCGCGGTGTTCTTCGGCGTCTTCCTGCTGACGCTCGTCGCGCAGGTCAGATCCCGCTCCTATCACCCGCTCATGTACTGGGCCGTCATCATATCGACCACGACGGCGGGCACGACGATGTCGGACTATTTGGATCGCACCGCCGGCCTCGGATATATCGGCGGCTCGCTGTTGCTCGTGGCGATATTGGTCGCCATCCTTGCGGCGTGGCGGCTGGCGCTCGGCTCGTTGTCGGTCGACAAGATCGACAATCCAAGAGCCGAGATATTCTATTGGGTCGCAATACTCTTCTCAAACACCCTGGGGACGGCGGTCGGGGACTTTCTGGCCGACAAGACCGGCCTCGATCTCGGCTATGAAGGCGGTGCGCTAATCATTGGCGCGGTCTTGGCCGTCATCGCGATCGCCTACTTCTTCACCAGCGTGTCGCGCACCCTGCTGTTCTGGCTGGCCTTCATTCTGACGCGGCCGCTGGGCGCGACCCTTGGCGACATTCTCACCAAGACCCATGAGCAAGGCGGGCTCGACCTCGGCACGATTGGTTCATCGATCGCGCTCGGAGTCTTCCTCGTCGCCTTGGTATTCATCGTGAGCCGGAACCGGCCGCGAGGAAGGCTGCAACTAATCTCGAACGCGAGTTTCGCGCCTGGTATCGGTTGCGCTACGGAACCAGCACCGCCGCCCCCTGCAGGCGCCCTCCGCGCAGGTCGGCAAGCGCCTCGTTGGCGGCAGCGAGCGGATAGCGCGTCACCTGCGTCCTGATGCGCGCCTGCGGGGCCAACGCCAGAAACTCGCGCGCATCGGCGCGGGTGAGATTGGCGACCGAGAGCAGCTGGCGCTCTTCCCACAGGAGCGCGTAGGGAAAGCTCGGAATGTCCGACATATGGATGCCGCCGCAGACCACGCGCCCGCCCTTCTTCACCGCCCTCAAGGCCGGGGGAACGAGCGCGCCGACCGGCGCGAAGATGATGGCCGCATCGAGCGGTTCCGGCGGCAGCTCGTCCGAGCCGCCGGCCCAGACCGCACCGAGCGAGCGCGCGAAGGCTTGCGTCGCCTCATCGCCCGGACGAGTGAAGGCGTAGACCCGGCACCCCCGCCAAACCGCCACCTGCGCCAGGATGTGCGCCGCCGCACCGAATCCATAGAGCCCGAGCGCACTCCCGGCACTTCCCTCACTCCCGGTACTCTCGTGACTTCCGTCTTGGGCCATGCGGTAGCTGCGCCAGCCGATCAGGCCGGCGCACATGAGCGGCGCGAGCTCGGCATCATCCCCATGCTCGGGCAGCGGGAAGCAATAATTGGCGTCCGCGATCGCATGGCTGGCATAGCCGCCGTCGCGGGTATAGCCGGTGAACAGCGGCGTGTCGCACAGGTTCTCCCGATCGCTCCTGCAATACGGGCAGATGCCGCAGGTGCGCCCGAGCCAGGGCACCCCGATGCGCTGGCCGACGGCAGAAACCCGCAACGCCGGCGCCGATCGCCGCCACCCGCCCGACGATCTCATGACCGGGCACGAGCGGAAGCTTCGGGTCGGACAGCTCGCCGTCGACCACGTGGAGATCGGTGCGGCAAACCCCGCAGGCCGCGACCGCAAGGAGGATTTCGCCGGCCTGCGGGGCCGGCAGCGGCCGCTCGCGCAAGGCCAGGCGCGAGCGCGGGCTCTCCAGCATCATGGCGCGCATCATCGGCCAATTCCTCGGGCAGGCTTTGCTCCAGCATTTGCTGCCACAGCGAGACGGGTCAGGGCGCGCGAAGCGACACCGCCTCCGCGAGGCCAAGCATGCGCAGGTCCTGCCCGTCAAAATAAACCAGCCGCAGGCGCTTGCGGCGCGACACCATGCTGGCGGGCAGCGGATCGTATCGGAACGAGCCGCCGCCGAGATGGGGCGTTACCGATCCGACGTCGGCCACGCTGTCGACCTCGACCCGCAGCAGCGCAAGCTTCGCTCCATCGGCGGCCATGCCTTCGAACGGCACCCGAGCGAGCCGCAGGAAGCTCGTCGGATCATCGGCGAGCAGAAATCCGTCGACAAAAGCCTTTTCGACGAGATCGAGATCGGCTTCGGCCGGAGGGCTCCCCTCCTCCTCGGTCGATGCAACATGCGCGCGATGCGGCGTCTGCCACTGGACCGGCCGGCCGGCCTCGCCAGGCCGGTTATGGCCGATCCCCGCCGGTACGGCCGGAAGTCCTGCGCTTCCGCCATTCGCTGAATGGTGCTCATCGCTACGATGCATCGGTCACCTCAAAAAGCCACGGGCTTGTCGATCATATGCTTGTGGGAACCGAGCTTGCCATGCGCCACCAATGATCCAAGCGCCTCGACCACCACCCGAACGCCCACCAGCGCGGTAATATCGGAGGTGTCGTAGGGCGGCGAAACCTCGACCACTTCGAGACCGCAAATCCCCTGGGCGGCAACGAGCCCGAGAAGCTTCAGCGCCTCGCGCGGCAGGAAGCCGCCGGGCTCCGGCCAGCCGGTGCCGGGCACAAAGCCGCAATCGAGCGAATCCACGTCGAACGAGATATAGACCGCATCCGCATCCTGCCAGGCGAGATCGAGCGCGATCTCCGCGGTCTTTTCGAGGCCGAGCTTTTCGATATCCTCGATGGTGAGCACATTGGTGGCGCGCTTGCGCGCCTCCATGACGCCGGCGCGCGGCACCTGCCAGCCGCCGATGCCAAGCTGCACCAGGTTCACGGCGGGCACATTGGCGAGGTTCGTCGCCCAATACCAGGGCGTGGTGTGCATGCGCTCGTCGAGATCCTTTTCCTGGATGTCGATATGCCGGTCGAAATGCACGATGCCGATCCGCTTGGAGGTGCATTGCGCAATTCCGCGCACGCACGGAAAGCCGATCGAGTGATCTCCCCCCAGCATAAGCGGCAATGCGCCCGAGGAGAAGACGTGGGCGACACCGCGCGATATCTGATCGAAGCTCTTTTCCAGGTTGGCCGGAATCGTAAACACGTCGCCGGCATCGCACAGCGTCATCTGCTCGCGCAGATCGACGCCGAGCTCGTAATTGTACGGCGTATAGAGTGCCGAGATGCGCCTGATGCCTTGCGGCCCGAAGCGGGTGCCCGGCCGATAGGTCGTGCCCGAATCGAACGGAATGCCGATGACGGCCGCGTCGTATTTGCCGACGTCGCGCACATTCTCGACATAGGGGGCCTTGAGGAATGTATTGATGCCGGCAAAATGCGGCAGCTCACCGCGGGCAAATGTTGGAATCGTCTTGTCGGTCAAGCAGTCGGCGCCGGGCAGCCCCATGTCGAGCGCCCACTTCTGCTCCCTGCGCCAGCCCTGCTCGGGGAGCCTGCCCTCGGCGTCCGTCGCCTTCCAGCCCTGCGTGGCCAGCCGGTCGAAATCAGGATGATGGCGGCGGAGGCGATGCGGCGGATCGAACAGGCCGCAGAACCGACTCCGCCGCATACGATCAGTCGAAAACATAGGGTGATACTCCTGTGTCCGTCGTGACAAGTATAGATGTTGGCTGGCTACGCTCCGTATCGACTCAATCCACCAAACTCAAGAGCCGAGGCAGATACATTGCGATACCCGGTACGTAGGTAATGATGAGCATGGTCACCGTCAGGATGGCGATCATCGGCAGGATGGGCTTGATCACCGTCTCGAGCGGCGTGTTTCCGACCGCGCAGGCCGTGAACAGGATGCCGCCGAGAGGCGGGCACGCCAAATGGAGAGCCACGTTGCATTCGACCAGAATCCCGAAATGGATCGGTTCTATGCCGCGCGCAATGGCCATGGGCGTCAGGATGGGGATGAGGATCAGGAGAGCCGGCAGGGTGTCCATGCACGTGCCGATGAGATAGAAGCTGATCTGAACAAACAGGAGAAACAGTATTTTCCCCGGGGCTACGACGTCGATCAACCTGCCAAGCTCGTGCGGGACCTGGAAGACGGTGAGCGCATAACCGAGCATCGAGCCCATCCCGATCACCAGCAGCACCATCCCGCTGAGCTCGACCGTGGTGCGGAAGATTCCGAAGAACTGCGAGATGCTGATCGATCGATACACCACGAACGCCAGAAACAGGCCGTAGAAGACCGCGACGGACGCCGCCTCGGTGGGTGTGAACACGCCGCCGAGAATTCCGCCCAGGATGATCACGATCGTGAAGAGAGCGGGAATTGCCTTGAGGAACACCAGGGCGGTCTGCTTCGCCGACAACGATATCAGGGCTTTGCCGTAGCCGCGACGCCAAGAGATGAAGACCACGAGGGCCATCAGTCCCAGGCCGTTGACGCAGGCCGGCAGTATTCCGGCCGCGAACAGGCCGGCGATCGACATGTTGCCGACGATGCCGATGATGATCAGGTCGTTCGTCGGCGGGATCAGCACGCCGGTGGCGCCCGCGGTGGCAAGGAGTGCGACGCTGAAGGGCAACGGATAGCCTTGCTCCCGCAGCGTCGGGAGCGTCACCTTTCCGATGGCGGCGGCGTCGGCCGATGAAGAGCCGGAGATGCCATGAAACAGCATCGAGGCCCCGACGATCGAGGCCCCCATCCCGCCGCGGCCGCGGCCGATGGTCATCGTCGCGAGGTCCATCAGAATTTTGGCGATGCCGCCTTCGGCCAGGATGCCGCCCGTGAAGACGAAGAGCGGGATCGCCAGGAAGTTGAAGGAGCTGACCGCAACGAACAATTGCTGCAGCAGCGCCGGCAGCAGGTCGGTCCCGTCAGGGGCGAGCAGGACTCCGATCATAGCCGATGCGCCGAGCACGAAAGCAATCGGCACTCCGAGGTACATCAAGAGCAGCCACGCGATCCCGATGGCGATCGGCATGACTGTCAGTCCGATGAGCTCGATGGGGGAATGACGGGCGGGGGCGGCACCGCGTCGCCGCGCAGCGTGCGATGGATTTCGTCCTCCCGCGCCTCCTTTATGCTGAACCGCCGGCCCGTGAAGACCGAAAGGACCGCGTCCGCCAGGTCGAGCAGGTACATCGTCAGGATCGCACCGATCCCGGCCGGAATGCCCGCCCAGGGGAAACGCATGTTGATTTCCGAGCCGGTCGAGGTCTGGTTCGCAACGATGTCGAGATAGCCGAGGCCCTGCTTCAGCAGAACCAGCAGGAACACGATAACCCCGATGTTCACGCCCTGCCGGATGAGCCAGCGCGTCCGGTCACTAAAACCAATAAGTCCCCAGCGGATGGCGAAGTGTATGCCTTTCCGGGCACCGACCGCAGCCGCAAGCAAGCCATACCAAACCAGAATGAACTGCGCGACTTCCTCGGTCCAGGCGGTCGGAGCCTGGATGACATAGCGGATGAGGACCTCGAAGAACACACTCGAGGCCATGACGCAGAGAAGTATTCCGCAGATCACGATCAGCGCGTTCTCGAACCAGCGGCCCAGTTCCGCGAGATAGAATTGGATTTGAACGAGCGTCATTTCTGCAACTCGCTCCCGCGCGACGGCGCCCTGCGTTGAAGATCAGGGAGCGTAGTCAATGTGAGACCATCACGGGCCGCGGACATGCGCAAGGGCATGTCTGGGACCGCGACCCTCCCGATGAAATGACGGTGGGCTGCGAAATAACAGCGGGCGGTGGGGACGCCACGCCGTGGCCGACCACTGATCGTCCGGCGGACGATCGCGGCATCGACAACTTGGGCGATCCAGCTGGGAGAGCTAAATTGTGCCAAACAGAAGGGACCATGACCAAACCCTTTGGTCAACCACCTCCCGGGCTTTTGTCCCTCCGTGCATCCACCGGATGTCTCCCGATGAACTGCGGCTCTCGGACCAGTCACCACACGATCACGACATGTACGTCGACAACTATCGACAGATACGTCGATTGCGCCGGCCGGAACCCTAGCCGCCTTGGAACTTTTCTTTAGCACAAACCCGCGCCGGTCGCAAACTGTTGGAGTGCTCATTTTTCCATCGCGCTGCTCATCTTCTGTCCGAAACGCGCGCGAGCCTAGATGGCAGCCTTCGCATCGATGCCCGCACTCGCTTTGAGTCCGATCAGACAGCATTGCGCCGCGTTGCCAATCGTAGCTGTCGATCCGTTCGTAGAGACCATTGGTATGGAGCCGCTCGTCCTGGCAAACTTTCCTCTGATCGCGTCGACTCAATCCACCAGCCTAAGGAGCCGCGGCAGATACATCGCGATGTCCGGCACATAGGTGATGATGAGCATCGTCACCGTCAGGATGGCGATCATCGGCAGGATCGGCTTGATAACCGTCTCAAGCGGAGTGTTGCCGACCGCGCACGCGGTGAACAAGACGTTGCCGACCGGTGGACACGCAAGATGGAGGGCCACATTGCATTCGACCAGAATCCCGAAGTGGATCGGTTCGATGCCGCGCGCAATGGCCATGGGCGTCAAGATCGGAATCAAGATCAGGATGGCCGGGACGGTGTCCATGCATGTCCCGATCGCGTAGAAGGTAATCTGGACGAAAAGCAGAAACAGGATTCTGCCGGGCGCAAACGAATCGAGCAGCCTGCCAAGCTCGTGCGGCACCTGAAAAATGGTGAGCGCATAGCCCAGCATGGAGGCCATCCCGATCACCAGCAGCACCATCCCGCTCAGCTCGATCGTGGTGCGGAAAATTCCCAGAAACTTGGCGAAAGTGATCGAACGATACACCACAAAGGCCAGAAACAGACCGTAGAACACCGCGACGGACGCGGCTTCGGTGGGCGTGAACACGCCGCCCAGAATGCCGCCCAGGATGATCACGACCATGAAAAGCGCCGGGATCGCCCTGAAGAAAGCCTGAGCGGCTTGCTTCAACGAAAACGGGATCGTCACATTGCCGTAGCCGCGGCGGCGCGAGAGATAGACGACAAGCGACATGAGCCCGAGACCGTTGAGGCAGGCCGGCAGAATGCCGGCCGAGAACAGTCCGGCGATCGACATGTTGCCGACGATGCCGATCAGGATGAGATCGTTGGTCGGCGGGATAAGGGTGCCGGTAGCCCCGGCGGTCGCGAGAAGCGCGACACTGAACGGCAACGGATAACCTTGCTCCCGAAGCGTCGGCAGCGTCACCTTGCCGATGGCGGCCGCGTCAGCCGATGAGGATCCGGAAATCCCGTGAAACACCATGGCGGAAGCGACGATTGACGCACCCATTCCGCCGCGTCCACGCCCGATGGTGAGATTCGCCAGGTCCATGAGAATCTTCGCGATGCCGCCTTCGGCCAGGAGGCCGCCGGTGAAGACGAAGAGCGGGATCGCCAGGAAGTTGAAGGAGCTGATCGATACGAACATCTGCTCTATGAGAGCGGGCAGCGTGTCGGATCCGTCCGGGCCGAGCAGAACGCCGATCATGGCCGATGCGCCGAGCACGAATGCAATCGGCACTCCGAGGTACATCAAGATCAGCCAGGAAATCCCTATAGCAATCGGCATCAATCCAAGCCCTATGAGAAGCTGCGCGCCTGCTCGACCAGATCCGCTCCAATTCGATCGGCGGCCTCCCGGTACACGGAATCAAGCTTGTCGGAGAACGACCCGGGACTCTCCATTGGAGCGACTTGAATTCCCTTTTCCCGCAGGAACGTGAGCGCACTCTTCTCGCTTTTGACGATCGCCATGAGCTGGGCTTCAACGGCGGCTTGTCCGGCCTCGCGAACGATGGCCTGATCCGCGGGGTCGAGCTTGCTCATGAATTTCTTCGAGACGATCAGCACGCTGACGATACTGAAGTAATTCGTGAGCGTCAGGTATCTGGTCACCTGATAGAGCTTCAGCGCAATCATATCCGAGGTGGTGCGGTCGCTGCCGTCGATGAGACCGGTCTGCAGCGCCGTGTAGAGCGCGTTGATCTCCACCACCGTCGGAATTCCGCCAAAGGCCAGTATGGTATCACGCTGGATCTTGCTCGAGCCGAGCCCCATTTTGAGTCCGACCACGTCTGCGGCGGTTCTGATCGGGCGTTTGCCGTTCCACAGGTTGCGCGAGCCATCGGAGGCAAAACCCAGCACCTCGCAGGCGAATGCGTCTTCAATCTTCGGCCTGAGCCCCGCTCCCGCCGGGCCATTGGCGAACCGGAGCACATGCTCGGTATCCCGGTAGACGAAAGGGAGATTGAAGACGTCGGCCTCACGAACCGCGACGCTGATGTGCGACATGTCGGTCACGACCGCATCGAGCGTTCCCGACTTGATGGAATTCGTCATGGTCCCGTTGTTGCCGAGTTGAGAGTCCGGGAAGACGGCAACAGCAACGCGGCCCGACGTGCGGCTCTCGACAATCTGCTTGAGAGCAATGGCCGAGCTCGTATGGGGCGAGTCGATCGGGCTGTCGCTGCCGAACCGCATCGTCACCGATGCAGCCGTGCCGGTGCGCACCGATCCAAGCGTGCCGAGGCTGAAGCCGGCCCCGAGCGCCAGACCGTCCCTGAGGACGCTCCTACGCGAAACGCATCGGCCCGCCCTCTGATGCCCGGCTCCGGCGCCTCTCCCGATCTGCTCATCGCGCATGAAGGCGGCCTCGCAAGATCACGAAAATGCGCGCACCTGCGCGATGAGGTCGGCGCCGATCCGCTCGGACGCGTCCTTGTAGACGGCCTCCATCTTGTCGGAGAAGGCCTTGGGATTCTCCATCTCGAACACCTGCAGACCCTTCTCCTGCATGAAAGCAAGCGCGGTCTTCTCGTTTTTGAGAACCTCCTGCACCTGGGCGTCCACGGCCGGCTGTCCCGCGGCCCGAACGATCTCCTGATCCCGCGACTCCAGCTTGTCCATAAATTTCTTGGAGACGATCAGCACGCTGACGATGCTGAAGTGGTTGGTCAGGGTCAGGTATTTGGTGACCTGATACAGCTTCAGCTCGAGCATATCGGTGGAGGTCTTGTCGCTGCCGTCGACCAGGCCGGTCTGCAGCGACGTGTACAGGGCGGTGAGCTCGAGGACAGTGGGAATCCCGCCAAAGGCGAGAACGGTGTCCCTTTGGATCTTGCTGGGGGCAACCGCCATCTTCAATCCGGCGACGTCGGCCGGCGTCCTGATCGGACGCTTGCCATTCCAGAGATTTCGCGAACCGTCCGACGTGTAGCCCAGCATCTCGCAGGCGAAAGCCGCGTCGATCTTGGGCTTCAGCAGCGCACCGACCGGTCCGTTGGCGAACCGAATGACCTGGTCGGTGTCCCGGTAGAGAAACGGAAGATTGAACACATCGGCTTGGGGCACGGCGGCGCTGATGTAGGCGATCGAGGTCACGACCGCGTCGAGCGTCCCAGACTTGACGGAGTTCGTCATCAGCCCGTTGCCGCCGAGCTGGCCATCCGGAAAGACCGTCACCTGCACGCGTCCCGACGTCCGGCTCTCGACCAGGTCCTTCAAGACCAAAGCGGACTTGGTATGGGGAGAGCCCATCGGGCTGTCGCTGCCAAAGCGCATCACGACCGGTGCGGCGGAAGCCTTGCCGATAATTCCGAACGGACCGAGACCCGCCCCCAACGCGAGCCCGCCCGCAAGAGCCCTCCTACGCGTGAGCCGAACGTCCGACGCCGCGCTCTCGACTTTAGGTCGAGCTTGGATTTGCTTGCCGGTCATCACACGTCCTCCCTTGGTTTCCTGCTCAATTTCCTCTCGACGCACCGCGAGAGGTCCCCCGTCGCGATCCGGGTGTCATGATCGAACCGTGCGCGACCACCTCCGCGTCGAAGCCCGCTCAATCAACCATCGTACCGCGCCGCCAATTGTAGATGTCGATGCGTTCGTACAGCCCATTCGTGCGGAACGGCTCGTCCATGAAGAATTCATCGAGCGCGTCTCGATCGGGAAATTCGTAGACCATGGCGCTGCCGAGCCATACTTGCCCGTCGCGGTCGGTCAGCCCGCCGCGCGAGAGGCAGTTGGTGTTGTCCCTGGGGCCGAGATGGTCTCGATGCAATTGGCTCAAGGTATTTCGCCGCTCGGTGATATTCGGCTTGCCGGTGCCGTGAAAGAAAAAGCCCGCAAACTGCGGCCGCGGAGGCATTGTCGGCTGCCGATGCGGGAGAGCGACCCGCCACCCGCTCACGACGCTGGAACGATAGAGACCGGCTTTGCAAAAAGGATCGCTCTGCAGGAACTCGCCCAGGGATTCGGGGTTCGTCCCGGGAAAATCGGTCTGGTAGGCATAGCCGGCCGGAGCGCCATTGGAATGATGGATCGGGCCGAAGGTGACCAGGGCGCTCCTGTAGTCTCTCAAGAACCGGGCGTGGTCTTGTCGCAGCGATTGAGGGACCGTAGCGAGATCCATGTCCGTCATTTGCAGTCCGACTTGACCCATTTCGCAACCCCTCGTCAGCACGTTGTTGGCGGCAGGCTTTTTCGCCTGACGCCCTAAGCGCCTGCATAGATTTGCGGATTGAACAGCGTCTCAGGACGCTCTCCCCTCATCACGGCGACCATGCCGCGCGCGACCACCGCGGCCTTGCGGCCGCGCACATCCCAGGTTGCGCCGCCGTTGTGGGGAGAGAGGATGACGTTGTCGAGGTTGCAGAGCTCCTCCGGGACCCATGGGGATTCCGGCTCCCAGGGCTCGTTCCAATACGGCTCGTTCCAGAAGACATCGAGGGCGGCGCCCGCGATCCGCTTCTCCTTCAGGGCGTTGATGAGCTCCGGCTCGTCCACGATGCGGCCACGCCCGGTATTGATCAGATAGGCCTCGGGTTTCATCAGGCTCGAGCTCACGCTTGCCGATGAGCTTGTGCGTGCTCGGGCTGTACCGGCAGGCGATGCAAACAAAATCGCTCTGCTTGAGCAGCTCGTCGAGGCTCGACGCCCATTTGACCCCCAGCTCCTGCTCCCGCTCGATCGGCAGCCGGGTCGGCTTGCTGTAGACGACGTTCATGTCGAAGGCCAAAAGCCTGGGCACCATGTAGAGGGCGAGCTTGCCCATGCCGATCAGGCCGATCGTCTTGCCCCGGCAGCCGAGCCCCATCAGGGCCATTGTCTGCTCCTGGCGAAACTTGCCGCAGCGCGTATAGCGGTCGGCATCCACCAGCCGGTAAGCGAGCCCAAGCAGCATAGCGAGGGTCAGATCGCCGGTCGCGGGAATCACGCTGGTCCGCGGGTCCTTGTCTTCCAGCACGATCGGAACCTTGCGCGCATTCGCTGCCTCGACGTCGATATGGAGGTGTCCTCCCGCCATGCAGCCAATACCCTTGAGATGCGGATTGGCATTGATGACCTCGGCGGTCACCGGCGTCTCGTGCAGAACAAACAGCCAGTCGGCCCGCTTGGCATTGGCCGCGAGCTCATCCACGCTGATCTGGCGGTCGAGATACGGATAGACGGTGACATCGGCAGCTTCGCGCAGGATGTCCAACGCCACCTCCGGGATCGGCTGGACCACAAAAACTTTCGGCTTCATACGAACGACCTCGGTTTGCTGGTGTTGCGACTTTCAGGGAATTCCGGCCGAAACATCAAATGACTGCTCCAAGAGTTGCTCAACGCGCGGCGAGGCTGCGCGCCTGATCGACGATGTCGGACCCGATCCGCTGGGCCGCCTCCTTGTAGATGGCGTCCATTTTGTCGGAGAAGGCCTTGGGGTCCTGCATCGGAAATATCTGAATCCCTTTATCCGCCAAGAAGGCGAGGTTGCTCTTCTGGCTTTTGAGCACCTCCTCGACCTGGGCATCGACGGCCGGTTGGCCGGCCATCCGCACGACGGCTTGGTCCTGCGGACTGAGCTTGTCCATGAACTTCTTCGACACGATCAGCACGCTCAAGACGCAGTAGTGGTTCGTGAGCGTCATGTAGTTCGTGACCTGATAAAGCTTCGAGGTTTATGAGACCCGCGGGCGAGGTACTGCCGCCGTCGATGAGCCCGGTTTGCACGGACGTGTACAACGCGTTGAACTCGATGACGGTCGGGATTCCCCCGAACGCGAGTATGGCATCGCGTTGAATCTTGCTCGGCTGGACGCTGATCTTGAGGCCGGTGATATCTGCCGGCGTCCTCACCGGGCGCCTGCTGTTCCACAGGTTGCGCGAACCATCGGTAGCGAAGCCCAATACCTCGCAGGCGAATGCCTCGTTGATCTTCGGCTTGAGGACCGCACCGACCGGACCATTGGCGAAATCAAGGACCTGCTCCACGTCCTTATAGAGGAAGGGGAGATTGAATACGTCGACCTCCGGAACGGCGGTGCTCAAAAACGATGCATCGGTGACCACCGCATCGAGCGTCCCGGCCTTGACCGAATTGGTCATCACCCCATTGGGGCCAAGTTGCGAATCCGGGAAGATCACGACCTCGATGCGACCGGAGGTGCGGCTTTCGAGCAGCTCCTTCATGACCAGTGCGGATTTGGTGTGCGGAGCGCCGATCGGGCTGTCGCTGCCAAACCGCATCGTTATGGGGGCGGCCGCAGCCTTGCCGATGATCCCGAACGTCCAGTCAGCGAGGCCGGCCCCGACCCCTAGACCGCCCTTGAGGATGCTCCTGCGCGTGAACGGGCCGCCGACCGACTTGGCCTTGGTATTGAGCTGACGCGTGATCCGCTTGATCGCCATCGTACCCTCTCCCGTTCAATTGGCACCGCAATCGCCTCCGGCCCGCAATCAGGACGGAGCGGCGCGCTTACGAAGCCCATCGGCTGCATCGGGCGCGAGCCGGTAGAAATCCAGATAGGCCGCCATCGCCAGCAGCCCGACCACCGAGAACGCGATCTGGAAATCGCGCCCGGTTGCGGCCTCCACGGTCGGGTGCAGCAGGCTGCCGAGCCGCAGCGAAACCGCGCCCACCGCGATTCCGAGGCCGCTTCCCATCTGGTTCATCATGCTGAACAACGTATTGGCCCCGCTCATGCGTGGCTGCGGCACATCGGCGAAGGCAAGCGTATTGAGCGTCGTGTACTGCATCGAACGCGCAAGGCCGCTGACGAACAGCAGCGGCACGATGACGAGCTTTGGGGTGTCGGGCGTGAGCAGGCTGCAACCGAAGATGGTTGCAATCGCGATGCAGCCGTTGGCCAGCAGCGTCGTCTTGAAGCCGAGCCGGTTGAGCACGGTGCTGGTCGCAGGCTTCATCCCGAGATTGCCGGCAAACAGCGCCAGCAGCAGGAGGCCGGAATCGAGCGGATCAAGCCCGAAAACGAGCTGGAACAGCAGCGGGAGCAGGAACGGCAGCGCCGCGATGGCGGCCCGGAACAGAATGCCGCCCCGCACGGCAATCATGAAGGTCGGCACCTGGAACGGATGCAGGTCGATCAGCGGGTGCTTGGCACGCAGCATGTGCCGGATGGTCAAAACGCCGATGCCAACGCTCAATGCAAGCATGAGAGCGCTCACGCTCCCGCTGAGGTGACTGCGACCGACCGATTCGAGACTGTAGATCAGGCCGGCGCCGGCGAGCCCGGTCATCGCGAAGCCAATCCAATCGAACGGTCCGCGACCGCTGCCGCGCACATTCGGGACGAGCATGAGCGCGAGCGCGATGGCAATGAGGCCCAGCGGGATGTTGAGAAAGAAGATCCACCGCCAGGATGCGTAGGTGGTGATCAGGCCGCCGAGCGGAGGTCCGAGGATCGGCGCCGACAAGGCCGGCCAGGTCAGATAGGCGATCGCCCGCATCAGGTGCTGCTTCTCGGTGTTGCGCAACACGATCAGTCGCCCGGTCGGCACCATCATGGCGCCGCCCACGCCCTGCAGCACGCGCGCGGCGATGAACTGCCAGAGCTGCTGGCTCGATCCACAGAGAATGGAGGCAAACGTGAAGACCACGATGGCCAAGGTGAAGACGGTGCGGCCGCCAAACTTGTCGGCCACCCATCCGCTCGCCGGAATGAACACCGCGAGGGTCAGAAGATAGGCCGACATCCCGACATTGAGATCGACCGCCGCCACCCCGAACGAGTTCGCCATCTGCGGCAGCGCGGTCGCAATCACGGTGCCGTCAAGCTGCTCCATGAACATGGAGCCGGCGACCAGGAGCGCGATCATCCTGGCCTGTCGCTGCATTTCACTCATGGAAAACTCTTGAATGACGTCATGCGCGGGCGCCGGTCAGGCGTTTGCATAGATTTCGGGATTAAGCAGCGATGGGTGCCCGCCCCGCATCATCTCGACCATGGCGCGCGCGACCATGACTCCCTTGCCGCCACGCACGTCCCAGGTTGCGCCGCCGTTGTGGGGCGCAAGGATGACGTTGTCGAGCTTGCAGAGCTCCTCGGGAACCCAAGGCTCGGTCGAGGGCGCGTGATCCTCCATGTAGGGCTCGTTCCAGAAGACATCGAGGGCCGCACCTGCGATCCGTCTCTCCTGCAGCGCTCGGATCAACTCGGGCTCGTCGACGATCCGGCCCCGCCCGGTGTTGATCAAGTAGGCGTCCGGCTTCATCAGGTCGAGTTGACGCCTGCCGAACAGCTTGTGCGTGCTCGAATTGTAGTCGCAGGCAATGCAGACGAAATCGCTGCGCTTGATCAGGTCATCGAGCTGCGGCACCCACTCGACATCGAGCTCCTTTTCGCGGGCGACCGGCAAGCGGGTCCGCTTGTTGTAGAGCGTGTGCATGTCGAAGGCTTTGATGCGGGGCGCCATAATCTCGGCGACCTTGCCGAAGCCGATCAGCCCCACCGTTTTGCCCGGGCAGCCGATGCCCATCAAGGCCATCGTCTGCTCCTGGCGAAACTTGCCGCAGCGCGTGTAGCGATCGGAATCGACAAGGCGGTAGGCCAGCCCGAGCAGCATGGCCATCGTCAGATCGGCGGTCGCGCGCGAGACCGTGGGCGAGAGCTTGGGATCGCCGATCACGATCGGAATCCTGCGGGCGTTGGCGACTTTCATGTCGATATGCGGGGTCGAGGAAGCGAACGAGCCGATTCCCTTGAGATTCGGATTGGCATTGATCACCTCGGCGGTGACGCTCGTCTCGTGCATGACCAACAACCAATCGGCATGCGCCGCGGCGGCGGCCAGCTCCTCGACGGTGATCTGCCGGTCCATGTACGGATAGACCGACACGTCGGCTGCTTCCCGCAGCACCTCGAGGGCCGCCTCCGGGATCGGCTGTACGACAAAGACTTTCGGTCGCATGAAACAACTCCCTTCCTGAACTTGCTCTGTCTTCCCGAGACGACCTAAGCCGCCGCGAACTCGCGGGCCCGCTCGATCAGATCTGCTCCGATCCGGCCGCTCGCCTCCTTGTAAACCGGCTCCATCCGCTCGGCGAATGCCTTGCGATCCTCCACCATGAAAATCTGGAGTCCCCTCCCCTGCAGAAGAGCGAGATTGGCCTTCTCGCTGGCGATGGCCGCCTGCACATGTGCATCGCAGGCAGGTTGTCCGGCGGCGCGGACGATCTCCTGGTCCTCCCGACTGAGCTTCTCCATGAACTTCTCGGAGACGACCAACGCATTGGGCATGCTGTAATGGCGCGTAAGCGTCAGGTACTTCATGACCTGATAGAGCTTGAGCTCCACCACGTCGGCGGGAGTATTGGTGGTGCCGTCGAGCAGCCCGCTCTGCAGCGCCGAATATCTGGCATTGATCTCCAGGGATGTTGGAATCCCACCCAGCGCCAGGATCGTGTCCCGTTGGATCTTGCTGGTTCCCACTCCCATCTTCTGTCCGACGACATCCGCCGGTGTCCGGATCGGGCGTTTGGCGCTCCACATGTCGCTCGAACCGTCGATGGTGAACCCCAATACCTCGCAGGCGAAGGCTTCGTTGATCTTCGGCTTGAGCTGCTCGCCGACCGGGCCGTTGCAGAACTTGAGCGTCTGCTCGAGATCCTTGAAGAGGAACGGAAGATTGAACACATCGGCTTGGGAAACGGCGGCACTGAGGTGGCCCAGATCGGTGACGAGCGCGTCGAGCGAGGCGCTCTTGATCGAATTGGTCATGGGACCGTTGGCGCCAAGCTGCCCATCCGGAAAAATCGTGACTTGAACGCGCCCCGACGTGCGGCTTTCGACCAATTCCTTCATCACGAGGGCCGATTTGGTGTGCGGAGCGTCGATCGGGCTGTCGCTGCCGAATCGCATCATCACCGGGGCGGCCGCAGCTCTTCCAGTGACCGCGAACACGCCGGCAAGCGCCAGGCCTCCCTGCAAGCCGCTTCTGCGCGTGAGCCTGTACCTCGTCGCTTCTGCTCGAAAACCGGGTTGCTTGCTGGTCATCGCACTGCTCCCTGAGCCAAGCCGCTCAAGCCGCTTCGGCCTGGCCGGCCTGCCAGATTGCCACCGCGGATTTGTCAGTGACGAATTTCAAAAAGTCTCCGGCGACGTGCGCGTTGGCGGCGTTCGCAAACACGGCACCATCGTAGAAGGTGTAATCCTGCAACGGGGCCGGAACCGACCCGGCGATGACGACGCCCGGCACGACGACCTCGCTGAGATTGAAGAGGCCGAGCTCATATTCGCCTTTGGCGATGAGCTCCCGGCCAGGTCCGAGGTTTTGCTGAATGCCCTTGGCCTTGACCACGTCGACGAGGCCGGCTGCGGCGAGAATGCGCATGGTGACGATTCCGCTGCCGGTAGGCATCGCGGGATCGGTGTAGACGACATTGCGCGCCGAATTGATTGCCTGTTTGAATGCCTCCGGCGTGGAGAGATCGGGCTGGCGAGCGCCCTCGCGTATACCCACGCCGATGCCGACGCGCGCCGCCTTGCGACGGCTGGCGGCCTGCAACGCGCCTGATGATTCAAGCTCCGCAACCGTCGGTGCCGCCGCGACGATCACGTCGAACTGGCCGCCCGCCAGGGTGTTCTTGAGATTGGCCGGACTGGTGAAGGTGCATTCGACCCGCGCGCCGCCCTGCCGGGTGAACTCGGCCCCCAGGAGCTTCAGCGCGTTTTGCAGGGCTCCGACCGCGACGACGCGCAGCGGAGCTGCTCCCTCGGAACCATTGCTCATGACCGCCTACCTTCGCAGCGTCCGGGCGCGTAGCCCATTGTTCGAACGATTCCAGTCACACCCGTCATTCACCCTCGGCCACCGGCCCGCGCACCAGATCGATGATTTCAAGCACGTTCCGGTCCGGATCATGAAAATACGCGCTGTGGCCCTGGAAGGTCCCGCTTCGCCGGTCCTCCTCCTTGATGATCCGGATTCCCTTCTCGGCCAAAAACGCCTTGGCGCGGACATACTCCTGCGGCGTCACCCGAAAGGCATGATGAATGTCGTGGGCATTGCCGACATTCGGATTGATGGGATTCTCCGAATAGGTCAGCACGAAGCAGTCGTTGCCCGCCTGCATGAAGACCATGTGGTCGTTCCGCCTGATCCGTCGCATCCCCATGATCTCGGTATAGAATTTTTCCGACCGGTCGAGATCCTTCACCGGGATCGTGAAATGGAGAACGCCCTGGGTCTGCAACATCGTGTGTCCAATCACCGGTTAGTTGGTCGCGTAGATTTCAGGGTTTCGCAGCGCCGCAGGCCGCTCCCCCCTGATCATGGCAACCATGCCATGGGCGACCGACAGCGCCTTGCGGCTGCGGGTATCCCATGTTCCGCCGCCGTTGTGCGGCGAGAGAATGACGTTGTCGAGCTTGCAGAATTCCTCCGGGACGCAAGGATCCTGGGTGAACGGCGGCAGACTCCAGTAGACGTCAAGACCGGCGCCCGCGATGCGCTTTTCCTGCAACGCACGGATCAGCGCCGGCTCGTCGACGACCCGGGCCGACCTTGTGTTGATCAGGTAGGCCTGCGGCTTCATCAGCTCGAGCTGGCGCTTGCCGATGAGCATGTGCGTGCTCGGGCTGTAGTCGCAGGTGACGCAGACGAAATCGCTCCGCTTGATGAGGTCGTCGAGATCGGCAACCCATTCGAGGCCGAGCGACTTTTCCTGCTCGGCCGGCAACCGAGCCAGCGTGTAGATCGGGTGCATCTCAAAGGCTCGAATGCGAGGCACCATGTATTCAGCCATCTTGGTGATGCCGATCAAGCCGACTGTCTTGCCCGGGCAGCCGACGCCCAGCAACGCCATGGTCTGTTCCTGGCGGAATTTGCCGCAGCGGGTGTAGTCATGAGCGTCCACCAGCCGATAGGCCAGCGCCAGCAGCATCGACATGGTGAGATCGGCGGTCGCGGGCGGCCAGTTGGGTGCCGCGATCCTTTGGTCCTCCATGATGACCGGAAGCTTGCGCGCATTTGCCGCTTCCATGTCGATGAGCGCGTTGGACGAAGCCATGCAGCCGATCCCTTTGAGGTTGGGATTGGCGTTGATGACTTCGGCGGTGACGTTCGTCTCATGCAGAACGTAGAGCCAATCGGCGCGCCGGGCACCGGCCGCAAGCTCGTCCACGGTGATCTGCCGGTCCATGTAGGGATATACGGTCACCTCGAACTCCTGCCGCAGCACGTCGAGAGCGACTTCCGGGATCGGCTGGGCGACAAAGACCTTCGGTTTCATGCGCACGACCTCAACTGAACTGCTGCAGGCACACGGCCGATGCGCTCGCCGAGAAGGCAAGTTTCCAAGCCAACAATATCGGTTGGCGCCGGACTTGAGCTGGGCTCGTGATCGAGACGGAAGTGGAATGCCGAGGGAAGAGTGGCGCCCTTGCAATCCACTGATGGCGTTATTTCAAAAGCAGAGGCATCAAAAGCACGGGCCATGACCTAACCTCGTGGTCAATCACCTCCCGGGCTTTTATCCCGCCGTGCATCCATTGGATGTCTCCCAATGGACTGCGGCTCTCGGACCAGTCGTCTGACGACACAGAGCGTGTCATACAGGCCGGAACCCTAGCCGCCTGCGCATTGGATACCACAAGCAAAAACGGAGCGCCACTGACAACTTCAATAATTGACGCCGCGGGTGGAACCAATACTCTAATGCCGCTGGAGACTGCCACCTGTGCCACTCGCTTAGCCGGGCAAGGCTATTTTATGTGCAATCGGTCCTTTCCAGCCTTGCCTCTCAACGACGCGAGCGTCTCGACTTGGCCTCACCTGATCGCACGACCTGGTGGTCCCAAGCGCGTTGGCATGGATTGAATGGGAGACAGCGATGACCAGCGAGCTGATTGACAGGAAGTCACAAGGGAACCGTCGATCGTCAAATGGGCGGCTGACGCGCAGGAGCGCGCTCAAGGGCGACTCGCATTGGGAACCGGACTCACAGCCGGAACCTTCGGGATCATTGGAAAACCTTCGGCCGCCCCGATCATGCTGCGCTTCGGCAGCGACAGCCCGATCGGCGCTGCCCACACCAAATCCGCGCTCGTCATGAAAGAGCTGCTCGAAAGCCGCACTGCAGGGCGGGTGCAGGTTACGATCTATCCTGATGCCCAGCTCGGTAACAATGGCGTGATGGCAAACTCGGTTAAATCGGGAACGCTCGATGCGGTCGTGACCGACGTCGGCCACTTGAGTGTCGCGGTGCCTGAGCTTGATGTCTTCAGCCTTCCGTTTCTCTACAAGGATTCCGAGCAGGTGCTTCGGTTCGCGGAGGGTCCGGTCGGAGAGCGGCTCAAGCCGAAGATCAACGAAGCGTTCGGCTGCGAGGTGCTGGGATTTACCACGCAGGGTCCGATCAACATGTATAACGGCCGGCGCCCGATCAGGACGCCGTCGGATATTGCCGGGCTCAAGATGGGAAGCCAGGCAACCAAGATCGCTCGCAATACCATCCTGGCATTCGGAGGAATCCCGACCGTCGTCCCCATCAATGCTTTGTATACGTCGCTGCAAACGAATCTGATCGACGGCGCCAGCTCCTCGCTGCCCGACATGATCGACATCAAGCTGTATCAGGTCACCAAATATCTGACGCTTACCAACCACTACAGCCTCGCCAATCTGCTGATCGTCTCGAAAAAATTCATGGACAAGCTGCCGCCCGAAGATCGCGACATCGTTCGCGCCGCCGCCAAGCCCGCGCTCGACGCCCAGACCGCGGCGATCTTTGACAGCCTGAAGCCTGCCGTCGCCCTCTTGCAGGAAAAAGGCCTCCAGATCTTCCAGATGGAGGATCCGAGCGCTTTCGCCGGCAAGATGGAGAGCGTTTACAAGGAGGCCGCCAACTCGATCGGCGCCGACATCGTCGAACAAGCCCGCCGCTTCACCGCGACGTAAGCCGCGACATGACCCGTTAAGCCGAGCGAAAACCACGCGGGGGAAACCGGCGACCCGGCGCAGCGAACGTCGTCAGGGCGGCCGCACCTCATCGGGACGGTCAACGCGGCGCAGGCCCGGGAGCAGCCACGGCCACAGCGCGACCGCGGCAAGCATGGCTCCGCCGCTGATCGTGACCGCGGCCACAGCGCCGATCGCGGCCGCCATGGTGCCCGCCGCGAACGCGCCAAGCTGGCTCGACGTGCCATAGAACAGCGCGTCCACGGCCCCGACCCGGCCGCGCATTCCGTCCGGCGTCGCCACCATGATGAGGGTCTGGCGAACGACCGTGCTCACCATTTCGCCGCCCCCCATCAGCATCAGCGCCGCAATGGACAGCAGGAGATTGCTCGACCAGCCGAACAGGATGGTTGCTGCTCCGAACACTGCAAAACCCGCGTACAAGTAAAGACCGCCGGATCGACGCACCGGCTTGCGCGCAAGCACCGCTACCGTGATGAGCGCGCCGAGCGCCGGCGCGCTGCGCAGCACGCCCGCCCCCCAGGCGCCGACATTGAGGATATCGCGGGCGTAGATCGGCAGCAGCGCGGTGGCGCCACCGAAGAGCGCCGACATCGCGTCCAGCGATATGGCGCCGAGCAGCGGTTGGCTGTGACTGATGAATCGAAAGCCCGCCAGCATCGTGTCCCACGTCACTTTATTGCGCTCGTGTGGGCCGGGCGGGGCGGGCATCCGGAAACTTGCGACCCAGGCCACCAGGAAGAGCGCCGCGCAGGCGCCGTAATCGAACGCTGCGCCAAACGTGTAGAGCAGCCCGCCCAGAGAGGGGCCGATCAGAACCGAGAGCTGCCGGGCAAGGACATGAGCCGCGATGCCGCGGCTCAGGATCGCCCGCGGCACCATGACGGGGACCAGCGACTGCATCACGGGCAGCTCGAAGACCCGCATGGTGGCATGGGCCACCAACAGCACGTAGATCGCCGGGACGCTCGGCATCGGAAGCGCGGCGACGAGCGCCAACCCGAAGGACGAGCAGAATGCCAGCGCATAGCAGTACCGCAGGATCGTGCGCCGATTGAAGTGATCCACGATTTGCCCGGCCGCCAGCAGCAGCACCAGCGACGGCAGAACCTGGACAAGACCGATCATGCCCAGATGAAATGGGCTGTTCGTGAGTTCGTAAACATGCCAGCCAACGATCACAGCCAGCATTTGGGTGGCCGTGGTGGAGGCCACCCGCGTGATGAACAGCAAGCGAAACGGGCGGACGCGAAGCAGCGGCGTCGATGGATCGATCGGCAGACGCGCGACCGGCGCCGGGTCGCTGTCTTCCGGGTGTTGGACCTCCGCAATGTCCGCCATGGTCTCAGGCGCCCATTATTTCGATGATGCGATCAAAGTAACCCGCTGACATCGACCAGGCCCTGGATCCTTCCCGGACAGGATTTTGTTCAAGCGAGGAGATTCGAAACTTGGCCGCTTGAATTTGCCGGTGAGCCGCGCGGGGCGCAATCGTTTTCGGCATTTGACCGCGCGGGGTTTGCTTCCATCGGCGGCCCCTCGCTGATTTGGGACACCCAAATTGCACCGTTCACCCCTCCACACCACTGATTTCATGGCGCCTCGCGGCTCCGGCCGGGGCGCGCGGATATTGGCGCGCTTTTTGCGTCTCATAATTTGTCGGGGGCTCGCGAAGCTCGTCATTTGGTCGACGCCACGTCGATACAGCAACGGGAGGTGATGCGAAAATGAGCCGACAGATCAATTTTCAAGCACAGACAAACGTTCGTTCACTCACGCGCAGGAGCACGCTCAAGGGTGGGCTCGCGCTCGGAGCCGGCCTTGCGGCCGCTCCGTTCGGGATCATCGGGAAGGCTTCGGCCGCTCCGATCACGATGCGCTTCGGCAGCGACAGCCCGATCGGAGCGCCGCACACCAAGTCCGCCCTGGTGATGAAGGACCTGATCGAGAAAGGTACATCGGGGCGCATACAGGTCATTGTCTTCCCGGACGCTCAGCTCGGCGGCAACACGGCGATGACCAACTCGATCAAGGCGGGGACGCTCGATGCGGTCGTCACCGCGGTATCGATCATCAGCCCTGCCGTGCCCGAGATCGACGTGTTCAGCCTGCCATTTCTCTATCAGGACGCCGTCGAAGCGCTGCAAGTCGCGAACGGTCCGTTCGGCGCGAAGCTCGTGCCGAAAGTCAATGCAGCTTTCGACTGTGAGGTCGTGGGATTCACCACGGATGGCGTCACCGAGCTCTACACCAAGACGCACCCGGTCAAAAAGCCGGAGGACATGGTCGGACTCAAGATCGGGGTCTCCAGCAGCAAGATTCAAAGGGACACGATGCTGGCATTCGGCGCCATTCCAACGATCCTGGATATCGCTGCGAACTACACCTCGCTGCAGACCGGGCTCATCAACAGCACCGCCAAGTCCCGCCCGGACGTGATCGAGCTGAAGATCTACCAGGTCACCAAATACCTGATGCTCATGAACCTCTACAGCATGCCAAACCTGCTTCTCGTCTCGAAGAAGTTCCTGGACAAGCTTACGCCGCAGGACCGCGAAGTCGTACGCGAGGCCGGGCTGCCGGCCTGCGAAGCCCAGAAGGAAGTTGTCCTTGTCGCCGCAAAGGAAGCGCTCGCCTACCTGACGGGGCATGGCATCGAAACCGTCGAAGTCCCGAATCTCCAGCCGTTCCGCGACAAGGTGGACGCGGTTTACAAGGACACTGGGGATCGGATCGGCCCGGAAATCGTCGCGGAAGCGCGCAAGCTGTCCTCGACCTGAGGTCCCGCTTCAGCCGAAACGCTTCCGGCTCGGCCGAAGCCGATCATGGCCCGCAAAGCTGGAGCGAGATGCGAAGTCATCCCGCTCTGGAGCACTTCTCAACCGGTCGCGATTCATTGGAAAACCGAAGTCCACCCTCTGCCTTCGCGAGGGCAGGATTTTTCCGCAAAATCTAACGGCTGGCGTAGATTTGCGGATTAAGCAGCGTCTTCGGTCGTTCGCCCCGCATCATCGCGACCATGTTGCGGGCGACCGCCGCGGTCCTGCGGCCGCGAACGTCCCAAGTGGCGTTGCCGTTGTGGGGAGCAAGAATGACGTTGTCGAGCTTGCACAATGCTTCCGGGACCCAGGGCTCCCCGGCGAGCGATGGTTCGTTCCAGTAGGGCTCGTTCCAATAGACATCGAGCGCCGCGCCTGCGATCCGCTTCTCCTGCAAGGCGCGGATCAGCTCCGGCTCGTCGACAATCCGGCCTCTCGCGGTGTTGATCAGATAGGCCTCGGGTTTCATCAGGCTGAGCTCACGTTTTCCGATCAGCTTGCGGGTGCTGGCATTGTAATCGCAGGCGATGCAGACGAAGTCGCTGCGCTTGAGCAAGTCGTCGAGTTCGGCCGTCCATTCGACGCCGAGCGCTCGTTCCTCCGCGATCGGCAGCCGGGTGCGCTTGGTGTAGAGCGCATGCATGTCAAAGGCGAGAATTCGCGGCACCAGGTGCAGCGCGACCTTGCCCATGCCGATCAGGCCGACCGTCTTCCCGGGGCAGCCGATGCCCATCAGCGCCATCGTCTGCTCCTGGCGAAACTTGCCGCAGCGCGTGTAACGATCGGAATCGACCAATCGATAAGCCAGCCCAAGCAGCATGGCCATGGTCAGGTCGGCGGTCCCCTGCCCCATCGTGCCGACATCGGGATCGCCCAGGATGACCGGTATCCGGCGGGCGCTGGCGGCATCCATGTCGATGTGCGGTGTCGACCCCAGGACCCCGATTCCTTTCAAGTTCGGATTGGCGTCCATCACCTCGGCGCTCACGTGCGTTTCATGCATGACGAACAGCCAATCGCAGCGTCTGGTATTCGCAATCAGCCCGTCCATGCTGATCTGTCGGTCGAGATACGGATAGACTTCGACGTCGGCGGCCTCGCGCAGCACGTCGAGGGCGACCTGCGGGATCGGTTGGACGACAAAGACCCTGGCTTTCATGCATAGATCTCGGGATTGATCAGCGTCTTCGGGCGCTCGCCGCGCATCACCGCGAGCATCCCCTCTGCAACCGACACCGCCTTGCGGCCGCGGACATCCCAGGTGGCGCCGCCATTGTGCGGCGCAAGGATGACATTGTCCATTTTGCACAGCTCCTCCGGCACCCACGGCTCGCGCGACTCCGGATCATCGTTCCGATACGGCTCGTTCCAGTAGACGTCCAAGGCGGCACCCGCGATCCGTTTCTCCCGTAGCGCCCGGATCAGCTCGGGTTCGTCGACGATCCGCGCGCGCCCGGTATTGATCAGATAGGCGTCCGGCCGCATCTGATCGAGCTCACGCCTGCCGATCAGCTTGTGCGTACCCGGACCGTATCTGCAGGCGATGCAGACGAAATCGCTGCGCCCCAACAGGTCGAGGAGGCTGGGCGCCCATTCGATGCCAAGCTCCTTCTCCCGCGCCGCGTCAAGGCGCATCGGCTTGTTGTAGAGCACATGCATGTCGAAGGCGCGCAGGCGCGGCAGCATGTGCAAAGCGAGCTTTCCCATCCCAACCATGCCGACCGTCTTGCCCGGGCATCCGATGCCCATCATCGCCACGGTCTGCTCCTGGCGAAAGTTGCCGCAGCGCGTGTAGCGGTCCGAAATCGACCAGCCGGTAGGCGAGCCCAAGCAACATCGCGATGGTCAGATCGCCGGTCGCCGGGATGACGGTGATATCGGGGTCTCCCATGACGACCGGGATTTTACGGGCGTTGGCGGCTGCCATGTCGATGAACGAATGGCCGGCCGCCATGCACCCGATCCCCTTCAGATTCGGATTGGCGTTGATGACCTCGGCGGTCACGCTGGTTTCGTGCAGCACATACAGCCAATCGGATCGTTTGGCGGCGCCAACCAGCTCATCGACGCTGATCTGCCGCTCCAGGTAGGGATACACCGAAACGTCGGCGGCTTGCCGCAGCACATCGAGAGCGGCCTCCGGGGTGGCCTGGGCGACAAACACCTTTGGTCGCATGGTTGCATCCTTTCCCTCGGTTGGAATGAGCAAGCCAGCAGGGCCCATGCTTGCCGCTTCGAGCGTTCGCTGTCGTGACGGGGAGCGTTGGGTGATCGGGTTATCGGCGGGTGAACAGTATCCGCTCGCGCCGGGACGTCAATCGGCTGACACGTTTTGCGCGGCGCGCCCGAGGTCCAAACGAAGCATTCATTTCTCCGCCGATGCGGCGATTGTGCTCCTGCGCTTCAGGCGGCCGCATAGATTTCCGGATTGCGCAGCGTGGGCGGCCGTCCACCCCTCATCATCTGGACCATGCCGAGCGCAACCGAGAGGGCCCTGCGGCCGCGGACGTCGCGGGTCGAGCCGCCGATATGGGGCGACAGAATGATGTTGTCGAGCGTGTAAAGCTGCTCGTCGATATCGTAGAGGTCCTTTTCCGGAAGCGGCGGACCGGGTGGCGGCGGCTGGTTCCAGAAAACGTCCAGCGCGGCGCCCGCAATCCGCTTTTCTTGCAGCGCCATGATGACCTCCGGCTCGTCGATGATCCGGCCCCAGCGGGTGTTGATCAGATAAGCCTCCGGCTTCATCAGGTCGAGCTCGCGTCGCCCGATCAGCTTATGGGTGCTTGGGTTATAATCGCAGGCGATGCAGACGAAATCGCTGCGCTTGAGCAGGTCGTCGAGGTCGGGCGTCCACTCCAGACCGAGCTCCTTTTCGCGCTCGGCGGGCAATCGATTGAGCGTGTAGATCAGGTTCATCTCGAAGGCGCGCAGCCGGGGCACCCAAAGCTCCGCCACCTTGATCATGCCGACCAGGCCGACCGTCTTGCCCGGACAGCCGATACCCATCAGCGCCATGGTCTGCTCCTGACGAAACTTGCCGCAGCGCGTGTAGCGGTCGGAGTCCAGCAGCCGATAGGCCAGCGCGAGTATCTTGCCAACGACCATGTCGGCTGACGTCGGCTGCCATCCCGGAAATCCGATATTGGGATCTTCCATGACGATCGGGAGCTTGCGCGCGTTCGCAGCCGGCATGTCGATGTATGAAGGAGACGAACCCATGGAGCCGATCCCCTTCAGGTTGGGATTGGCGTTGATGACCTCGGCGGTAACGATCGTTCCGGGAAGGACATAGAGCCAGTCGGACTGCTTGGCGGCAGTAACAAGCTCGTCGATGCTGATCTGCCGATCCGTATATGGGTAAACGAAGACGTCGGCGCACTCCTTTAATATGTCGAGAGCGATCTGAGGAATTCTGTTGTACGACAAAGACCTTCGGTCGCATGAAATTCTCCCGTGCTGTTGAGCCTTACATTCCCGATGGTTTTGGAACCGCTTTCGCTGAGCTGCGCGTCCGGTGAAATCGTCACTTGAAAACGCCCTGATGTCCAGCATTCGACCAACTCGCTGGTTACCAAGGTCGATTCCCGGGAACGTTTGTTCGGGTGAGCGAGCTATCGGATGACTTGAACCTCCATCTGCGCTCGCGCCTTGATCTTCCGACAGGTCGTGAGTTTACCTCCCGTTGAATTTCCCGGGAAGATAGCAAGTCTCCTGCGAGCAAATATTGGGCCATGCTTGTCAGACAAGTCAATCAAGCGCGTCGAATTGAATCTGCATGGAAAATGGGCAAGCGCGGCGGGAAAATGAGTTGGACAGCCGTTGTGAGTTGCGCGCACTCGTGCTATGAAATTGTTCAGGTGGCTAGGGTTCCGGCCAGCGGGATAAGCAGCATTGCTTTGTCACGCGGGCGACTGGACCAAGAGCCACAGTCCATCGGGAGACATCCGATGGATGCACGGAGGGATAAAAGCCCGGGAGGATGTTGACCAAAGGATTTGGTCATGACCCCTGCTGCGACCTCCATTTCAATCTCCTTCTCCAAACCGATCCGCGTTCGCCGACAGCCGTGCGGAACGTGGGCCGCCTTGTGACATGCAGGAGTTGAAGATGACGCGCCATCAGCTCTTTTCCCGCCGTCATGACCCGCCGGCTGACGTCCTCTCCCGTCGCGATGCGCTCAAAGGTGCGGTGCTGTGCGCGATTTCCTCGGCAACGTTGGCGAGCGGCATTGGCGCCGCCAACGCGCAGGCCGTTACGATGCGGATCGGCAGCGACGTTCCGATCGATGCCCCGCATTCGGTCTCGGCGGTCAAGCTGAAGGAGAACGTCGAAAGGCTGACCGGGGGACGCATCAAGGTCGAGATTTTTCCGAACTCGCAGCTCGGCGACAGCACCGCCATGACCACGAGCGTCAAGTCCGGCACCCTCGATGCCGTGATGACCGCCGCCTCCAACCTCGCGCTCGCGGTTCCGGCGGCCGATGTGTTCAATCTTCCCTTCCTGTTCAGAGATGGTCTGCACGCGTTGCGCGCCGCCAACGGGGCGATGGGAGATGCGCTCAAACCGAGATTGGAAGCGGCGTTCAATTGCGAGGTCATCGGGTTTGCCACCGACGGCTCGCGCAACCTGTGGGACAACAAGCGACCGATCAGAAGGCCCGAAGACATGCAGGGCCTGAAGATGCGGGGAGTTGCCGCCAGCAAGATCTTGCGCGACACCTATCTCGCGTTCGGAGCAATTCCGACGCCGCTCGCCTTTCCAGAGACTTACACCGGGCTCCAGACCGGCGTGATCGACGGCGGCGACATGCCGCCCCTCGACATGCTGGCGTTCAAACTCTACCAGGTGACGAAATATCTGACGCTCAGCCGGCAAACCAGCCCCGCCGTCATCTTCATCGTCAGCAAGAAGTTCATGGACCGGCTCACTCCGGCCGATCGACAGATCGTCCGGGACAGCGGCAAGTCCGCGTCCGACGAGCACGTCAAGGTCGTTCTTGCAAGAGAAGAGGCGGCCGTGGGGGAGCTCAAGGACAAGGGCATGCAGGTCTTCGAGCTGGACAATCGCGACGCCTTTGTGGCGAAGGTACAGCCGGTCCTGGCCGAGGCTACACCGCGCATCGGCGCCGACATCATGGAGCTAGCTCTCGCCGCCGCCGCCCAATAGGTTTCGGGGGGCGCCAGAACTCGGAGTCCGTGCAGTGCACGCAGCGCGTCTTCAATACGCACTGGCGGAGGTCAGCCGCTACATCGAGCTCGTCCTTCTTTTCATTTGTTCCGCGCTGCTCGTGATGCTGACGCTGAGCGTCTTTCTCGAAGTCGTGATCCGTTATGTTCTGAACGCGCCGCTCTCCTGGACCGAGGAGGTCGCCCGATTTGCGCTGATCTGGTTCGCGATGCTGGCTTCGGCGGTTGCCGCCCGGCGAGGTGTTCATTTCGCCTTTCGCTGGGCAATGAAGCCGTTTCCTGAATCGGTGCGATGGCCGGTTCGACAGCTGGTGAACGTGCTGGTCATCCTGTTCCTGACTTTTCTGGTGGTGCAGGGCATCGGCACTCTGGGCGTCGTTTCCGATCAGACCGCGATGGCGACCGAGATCGACATGCGCATTCCCTATGCGGCGATTCCCGTGGGAATGGGCTTGGTCATGGTCATCTACGCGATCGAGGTCGCTGATGCGATCCTCTCGTATTGGACGCATCGCCAGCTCAGCCTCAAAGAGGCGCATGAGGCCGCGATCTACCATCAGATCGAAGCGTTGAAGGAGGCTGTTCCTCCATTGCCAGCCGACCTTTCGCAACGCCTCCCATGAGCGTCGTCATCCTTATTGCATTTCTGGTCTTGCTGGCATTGGGAGTGCCGATCGCGTTCGCCATGGGGGGCGCCGGTCTCACCGGGCTGTTGCTTCATCCGGACGGCTTTCTGCTGCTGCCGGCACTCACCGAGCAGGTCTTCAATCAGCTCAACTCTTTTCCATTCCTCACAATTCCCCTGTTCATCTTTGCCGGGGCGATCATGTCGGAAGGCGGCATTGCCGGCCGCCTTATGGACGTGGCGAACATGACGATCGGCCGCGGGCGCGGTGGGCTGGGCTCCGCGATCGTCGTCGCGGCTTTGTTCTTTCACGGCATTTCGGGCTCGTCGTCGGCCGACACCGCGGCGATCGGCAAGGTCACACTGCCGGGACTGCGACGACAGGGCTATCCCGCAGGATTCGCGGCCGCGCTCCTGGCGGCGGCGGGCGCAACGTCGACGTTGATACCTCCGTCGACGGATTTCATACTCATCGGCGTCGTAGCCAACATGTCGATCGCCGGCCTGTTTGCAGCCGGCCTCATTCCGGCCTGCATCAATGCGCTCGGCCTCATCCTGCTCGTCATCTACAGCGCCCGCAAGAACGGGTTCGGAAAGGTGGAAGAGCCGTTTGATCTCAAGGCGGTATGCTGGGCGGCATTCAAGGCCGTGCCCGGCCTGTTCATGATCGTGATCATTCTCGGAGGGATCTTGGGCGGCGTCTTCACCCCGACCGAAGCCTCGGCCGTGGCGGTTGTCTACGGCATCCTCCTGACCGCCATCGTATACCGCACTCTCACGGTCACGCGTCTTGCCACGATGTTCATCGAGACCATCGAGATCGCCGGAATGGTGTTGACCGTCATCGCCATGAGCGCGATCCTGAGCTACACCCTCACGATCTACCAAATCCCTACCGAACTCGCCGCCGGAGTCGATGCAGTCACCACCAACAAATTCGTCTTTCTTCTTCTGGTCCAGATTCTGTTCTTCGTGATCGGCACCTTCGTCGATACGACGCCGGCGATCCTGATCCTGATGCCGATCCTGACGCCGATGGCGGTCGCGCGCGGGGTCCAGCCGATCCATTTCGGAATCCTGGTCGAGGTCAATATCGCGTTGGGGATGGCGCATCCGCCCGCCGGCAACTGCCTGTTCACCGCCTGCGCGATCACCAAGGTGCCGCTCGAGCAGGTCATTCGGCCGCTCCTGCCCTTCATCGGCGTGCTGATCGTGACGATGATGATCATCACCTATGTGGAGGGTTTTTCGATGTTTCTGCCACGCCTGTTGGGGGTGGCCAACTAGGGAAGGTCGCACGCGCGGCACACCACGCGGCTGCGCGTGCCGGCTTGAGAATCGCTTGAACAAGAGTCTAACAGAGGGAGTCGATGCAATGACGAGCCAAGAAAGCAAGCATCCCGGAAAACCGAAGGCGGCGGCAGCGGGCCGCCTCCTCACGCGCAGAAGCGTGCTCAAGCGTGGCCTTGTGCTAGGCGCCGGAGCCTCCTTTGGCACGTTCGCGATCATCGGACGCTCCCGCGCCGCCGTTACGATGCGGTTTGGCAGCGACAGCCCGATGGCCGCGCCCCATACCAAATCGGCCGTGGTGCTGAAAGAGCTGGTTGAACGCGGCACCTCCGGCCGCGTCCAGGTTGCGATCTATCCTGACGGTCAGCTTGGCGGCAACGGTCCGATGATGAACTCCATCAAGGCGGGTTCGCTCGATGGCGTCATGGCCGACATGTCGCATGTCAGCGCGGCCGTCCCGGAAACCGACGTGTTCAACCTCCCGTTCCTGTATCGGGACGTGGAGCAAGTCCTGCAGTTCGCCAGCGGCCCAGTCGGGACGCAGCTCCTGCCGAAGATAAACGAAGCCTTCGGATGCGAGGTTCTGGGCTTCTCCAGCGACGGTTCCCGCAACATATCGAACAACAAGCGGCCGGTCCGGACGCCGGCCGACATGGTCGGCCTCAAGATGGCGGTGGGCACGAGCAGAGATTCAGCGCGATACGATGCTGGCGTTCGGCGCAATTCCGGCGGTCGTGGACCTTACCGCTGTGTACACCGGGCTGCAGACCGGCCTGGTCGAGGGTACCGACAAGACTCTCGCCGATATGATCGAGCTGAAGCTTTATCAGGTTCAGAAATACATGACGATCACCAACCATTTCAGCCTGGTAAATCTGCTGATGGTTTCGAAGAAGTTCATGGACAAGCTCAGCCCGGAAGACCAGGCGGTCGTCCGTGCCGCCGGCAAGCCGGCTGCGGAAGCCCAAGTGAAGGAGACCCTCGAAGCCGAGAAGACCGCGCTCGACTTCCTGAAGGAAAAAGGAATCCAGGTGGGCGCGATGGAGAACCCCAAGGCTTTCTCCGATAAGCTGGAGATTGTCTACAAGGAGGCCGTCGGCCGGATCGGGGCTGGTTTAATCGACCAGGCGCGCAAATTCGCCGCATCCTGACCCTGGCATCCGAAGCGGGACGGGTTGACCAATTCAAGCCGGAGCGTTCGCGATGAGGCCGAGGGTCTTTGTGGTTCAGCCGATCCCCGAGGTCGCGCTCGACGTGCTGCGCCAGGCCGCAGATGTGTCGGTCTATCCATACATGGACCGGCAGATCAGCGTGGACGAGCTGGTCGCCAACACCAAGCGTTCCGATTGGCTGTTTGTGATGCACGAAACCAACGTGACCGCCGAGGTCATCAACGCCAATCCGAACCTGAATGGGATCGGTGCGCTGGGATCGACGCCCCATATCGACATGGAAGCTGCGAACGCGCGCAGGATCCCGATCGTGCTGGGAGATCCCGCGATCAGCGTGGCGCGCTCGACTGCCGACCTGACCATGGCGATGCTGCTCGGCGTTGCTCATCGGCTGGCGGAGTCCGATCGCTACACGCGCTGCGGCAAGTTTCGCCAGGAGCAGAGCATGGCCATGATCGGGATGGGCTGCCCGAACAGGACCGTCGGCCTGATCGGCCTGGGCAGGCTTGCCCTGCTTATGGTGCCCCGCATTCGCGCCTTCGAGATGCGCGTGCTGTACACCAAGCGGACGCGGCTTGCTCACGACAAGGAGCAGGCGCTCGGCGTCGAGTGGACGCCGCGCCTCGACGACCTGATCCAGCGCAGCGACTTTGTCTGCATCGCCTGCGACTACAATTCGGCCACGCACAAGCTCATCGGCAGACGCGAGCTCGATCTGATGAAGCCGGAGGCATATTTGATAAATACGGCTCGCGGCCGGATCGTCGACGAGCCGGAGCTGATCCGCGCTCTGCAGGAGAGGCGGATCGCCGGCGCCGCCCTCGACGTCTACTGGAACGAACCCTACCCCGACGAACCTGAGGCCTCGCCGGATCCGTGGGTCCCGGAAGCCCTCTGCAAGCTCGACAATGTCATCCTTGCGCCCCATAACGGCGACGCGACCTGGGATTTCCGGGCACGCAAGGCAACCTCGGTCGCGCAGGGCATGGCGGCGATGATGCGGGGCGACCGTCCGGCTCTGCTGCTCAACCCTGAAGTCTGCCAAGACAGCTGATCTCCGGCTTCAGCGCGCAGACCGAACAGTTGCAGGCGTGCCAGGTGACTCACGAGAAACAGATTCACGCCCCACTCGTCAAAGCCAGGCGACATCAGCTGCGAGCGGCATCCGAAGTCTGGTCGACAACAGCGCGCGTCGGCTCGCGGCCGGCAGCGCGCCTAAACTCGAAGATCGTCGTTGCGGGAGCGGGCACGGAACAGCTCGTACTCGAATTTCGACCAATCCATCCATGATTTCGCCACCGAGCGAAAGAGTTTGGACAAAAACCGCACGGCATAGTCGACCACCCTGGCCAAGTGACCAACGGGAGCTTCGTTGAGAGAGAATACGGTCATCGTGATCGCTCCTTGCTCTTATTGTTTTCGCGCTCGATGTGCGCCTCGCGCGCGCGTCCGATCGCCCGATATATGTTCACGAGGGCATATAAATTCCAGACAGGATCGGACGCCCTCTCATAAACGCCGCATAAATGGGCCGCAGACCCCCTCCCAGCTGACGGGCGAGCTCGACGCGTCGAGGCGCACCCGCGTCGCCGGTCCGGCCCTCTGCCGTGATTGTGGGAACCGCCCCGTGGCCAACGCGGCCGACCCAGGACGAGGCCGACCTAACGCATATGAGCCGGAATTGAAAGAGCTCGTCCGAGCCGCCGGCCTGCTCGCCTCGCCGCAGGCCCTCGGCCGATACGATCAGACCCCGTCGAATTGCATCCGCATGGAAATTGGGCAGGCGCGACAGGAAAAATGGGCCGGCGACCCTACTCGCCATTCGCCATTCGCCGCCTTGACCATTCCGGCCGCCCGGTCCACCAAGTTCCCATGCGCACCGAGCAAGCTCCTCCCGTCCGCCTGCAGGACTACCGCCCGCCCGACTGGCTGGTCGAGACCGTCGATCTCGATGTCTCGCTCGACCCCAAGGCCACGCGCGTGCGCGCCCGGCTCATCCTCAAGCCCAATCCGAAGGCCGCCGCCCCCGCCCCGCTCGTCCTCGACGGCGATGGCCTCGACTTGCGCTCGCTCAAGCTCGACGGCGCAGTGCTCGCGCCCGAGCTCTATGTGGCGGATCCCGATCGCCTCACCATCGCGCAACCGCCACAGCGGCCGTTCCGGCTCGAGATCGAAACCGTGCTTGATCCCTCGGCCAACACCCAGCTCATGGGACTTTATCGTTCGGGCGCGACCTATTGCACCCAGTGCGAGGCCGAGGGATTCCGCCGCATCACCTATTTCCCGGACCGGCCCGATGTGATGGCGGTCTACACCACCAGGGTCGAGGCCGATCGGGCCGATGCTCCCGTGCTGCTCGCCAACGGCAACCTGGTGGCGTCCGGCCAAGTGCCCGGAACCTCGCGCCACTTCGCCACCTGGCACGATCCGTTCCCGAAGCCCTGCTATCTGTTCGCGCTGGTGGGCGGAAAGCTCGGCTGGGTCGAGGATCGCTTCCGCACCATGTCGGGGCGCGAGGTGGGCCTGCGCATTTTCGTCGAGCCCGGCAAGGAGGACCGCTGCGCCTATGCGATGGATGCGCTCAAGCGCGCCATGCGCTGGGACGAGGAGGTTTTCGGCCGCGAATACGATCTCGACACGTTCATGATCGTCGCCGTGTCCGACTTCAACATGGGCGCCATGGAGAACAAGGGCCTCAACGTCTTCAACGACAAGTACGTGCTGGCGAGCCCGGCGACCGCCACCGATGCGGATTTCGCCGGCATCGAGGCCGTCATCGCGCATGAATATTTCCACAACTGGACCGGCAATCGCATCACCTGCCGCGACTGGTTCCAGCTTTGCCTGAAAGAGGGCCTCACGGTCTTTCGCGACCAGGAGTTCAGCGCCGACCAGCGCTCGCGTCCGGTCGAACGCATCAGCGACGTGCGCGGCTTGCGGGCGCATCAATTCGTCGAGGACGCCGGACCGCTCGCCCATCCGGTGCGGCCGACGCTCTATCATGAGATCAACAATTTCTACACCACCACGGTCTACGAGAAGGGCGCCGAGGTGGTGCGCATGCTCAAGACGCTGCTCGGCCCGGACCAATTCCGCCAGGGAATGGATCTCTATTTCGCTCGCCATGACGGAGAAGCGGCGACCGTCGAGCAATTCGTGCAGTGCTTCGCCGATGCGGCCGGCCGCAGCCTCGATCAATTCATGCTCTGGTATTCCCAGGCCGGCACGCCGGAGGTCGTGGTCAACGGAACCTATCGGGCGGCGACCAGGAGCTACCGCCTGGAGGTCGCCCAGACGGTGCCGCCGACGCCGGGCCAGCCCACCAAGGAGCCGATGGTGATACCGCTCGCGCTCGCGCTTGTGGGGCGCGACGGAAGCGACATCGCGCTCAAGCTCGCGGACGGACGGCGCATCGAGCGCGGCATCATTCCCTTGACCAAATCGGCCGAGGCGTTTGATTTCACGGAGGTTGATGAAGCGCCGGTGCCCTCGCTCAACCGGGGCTTTTCCGCTCCGATCCGGCTGGTCGCTAATCTCGGGGCCGATGATCTGCGGTTCCTGGCGGCCCACGACAACGATCCGTTCAATCGCTGGCAGGCCGTGCAGATGCTGGCGACGCGCCTCCTGGTCGACAATGTGGCGGCGCTGCGCGCCGGCGGAACGGCGCGCAACGATCCAGGCTTTCTGGCTGCGCTCGGCGCGATCGTCGCCGATCGGCAGCTCGAGCCGGCCTTCGTGGCGCAGGTGCTCACGCCTCCTGGCGAAGCCGACATTGCGCGCGAGATCGGCCGCGACATCGATCCCGACGCGATCTTCACCGCCCGCTCCCAGCTGCGCGCCGCAATCGGCGCTCAGCTGGCGCAGGAGCTTTCCGACCACTATCAGCGTCTCGGCGACAATGCGCCCTACCGCCCCGACGCGGCCGGCGCCGGTCGTCGCGCTTTGCGCAATGTGTGTCTCGACCTCCTGGTCGCGGCCCAACACGGCGACGCGGTCGCGCTCGCCGCGCGGCAATATCAAGGCGCCGACAACATGACCGACCGTCAGGCCGCGCTGGCAATCCTGTCGCTGCGCGATGTGCCGCAGCGCGCGGACGTGCTGGCCGATTTCTACGCCCGCTATGCGCACGATCCGCTGATCGTAGACAAGTGGCTGGCGCTGCAGGCCGCCATTCCCGAGCCCGCGACGCTGGATCGCGTGAAGGCGCTCACCGTCCATGCCGCTTTCTCGTTTGCCAATCCCAACCGGGTGCGCGCGTTGATCGGCTCGTTCACCACGGCAAACCAGACCCAGTTCAATCGCGTCGACGGCGGCGGCTACGGATTCCTGGTCGATACCGTGCTGGCGCTCGACTCCAAGAACCCGCAAGTGGCGGCCCGTCTCCTCTCCGCCCTGAAGAGCTGGCGCGTGCTCGAACCCTCACGCCGCGCGCTGGCGCAGGCCGCGCTGGCGCGCGTGGCAGGAGCGCCGGCGCTTTCCCGGGACGTGAGCGACATCGCGGCGCGCGCGCTCGGCGACGGGAAACCGTGACGATCCGCGGGCGGAGACGCTGAATATCCAGGACGCTCTGCGCGGCGATGCTGGTCATTGCGGCGACCTTCACGGGTTTCGCACGGAGTGCGGACAACACGATCGCGATCGGCACCACGGCAACATCGAGCGCGCCGTTGGGCGCCGCTCTCCGAAGGTTAACCACATCGATCGACCTCCGTGACTTGCCTGCGCGGGCCGAGACTTGTCACTGTTCTCCTCGCTCTGAGGATTAATCAGATCAACCGACCTTGGTGACAGGCCTTCCATCACGCCAGCAGCCTGAACCCCACGGTGGCCCGCAACGACCAATGACCGAGAGTCGTTTCAGCCGTGGAGAGCCGCCATGTTGCGCAATTCCCTCATTCCTGCGGGCGCCCGAGATCCGTGGGCCGCGGTTTGCGCGGCTGGCGGCAAACGGGCCCGCATGGCTGCAATCGCGATGCTCGTCGGTGCCAGCACGCTGCTCGGCCTGGCTGCGCTCGACACCGGAGCCGCGCTGGCACAAGTCGGGCCTGCGGCCGCAGTCCTGATCGACGGCAACGCGGTGGTCACCGGATTCTCGGGTACGCAACCGCCCTTGCCATTTCCCCCCGACGCCGCCGATCAGGCCATGATCGATCTCAACGGCCCGTCCGCGCGGGTCATGGATCTGCAGGCGCCCGGCGCACCGCCGCAGGCGCAGCTGTTGAGCGCGCCGAAGCCGTTCACCGTGCCGGCGAGCCAGGTCGGGCAAGTGTTCGCGGTTGCGCTCGATAGCGCGACACCGCCGAACATCTATCTGGCGGCGACCTCCTCCTACGGATTGCCGATCGTCGTGCCGAGTCCTAACGGCGCACCGATGCGCGCCAAGCAGGGCGGGCCGAATGCGACCTTCATGCCGGGTCTATTTGGACCGGCGGCGCTCGGCGGCGGGCCCGGCTCGATCTGGCGGATCGACGGCGTGACCGGCGAGGTGCGGCTGTTTGCGAACGTCACCCTTGATGGAGCGGCAAATTCGGGGCCTGCGCTCGGCGGGCTCGCTTTCGATGCCGCCTCCAACACGCTGTTCGTGGCCGACCGCGAAACCGGCATGATCCACGGTTTCGATCTTTCCGGCAGGGAACGCAGCCGCTTCGATCACGGCATGCAGGGCCGCATGGCGGCCGGCCTGGCGCCGGTGCCGTACGATCCCGCGATGCGTCTGGATATCGCCAATCCGCAATTCCAACCGGGCAATCCGGCGACCTGGGGCTATGCGCCACTGGAGCGGCTGATCTATGGCCTCGCGGTCCGGGCCGGCCGGCTCTATTACGCGGTCGCCGACGGCCTGCAGATCTGGTCCGTGGCGATTTCGCCCGACGGTACGTTCGGCGCCGATCCGCGCATCGAGATCCGGGTTTCGCCGTGGGACGGCGGCAGCGAGATTTCCAAGATCACATTCGATAATCCGGGCCGCATGCTGCTCGCCGAACGGCCGGCGCCGACCGGCGCTTACGATTTCGGCGCCTTGGCCAAGGCAGGCGTCGGCCGCGTCTTGCGCTATCGTAGCGTGACGGCTGCGGCTGGCGGCGCGACCAGCTGGGCGCCCGATCCCGATGAATACGCGATCGGATTCGCGGATCAAATGCGCAACGGCAACGGCGGTGTCGCCGTCGGCTATGGCTACAGCCCGAACGGTCAGATCGACCGCGCCGCCTGCAGCGCCTTCCTGTGGAGCACTGGCGAGCAATTGCGCAAGGCGGGCGACCCGGCGCTCATGGCCCGGCTGGCGGCGAGCGGTCCCGCGATTGTGAACGGCCTGCAGGGCAACGCCATCGGACTCGTGCGTCCCGCCGATGTGCCGCCGCTGCAGACCTACTTCGTGGACTACGACGACAGCTTCAGCGACGCCACCGCGCGCGGCCATCTCGGCGACGTCGCGATATGGCGGATCTGCGGCGAGGCGCTGGCGCCGGTACCGCTGGCGGTACCATTCGGGCTGATCGGAGCCGGCGGCGAGGGTGGCGAATGTCTGCGCGGCGAGTTCAGGCTGCGCGATGGCCGCTGCTGCGCGCGCGAAAATGTGCGCGACGGCCGTTGCCTACCGCCGCCGCCCAATGCCTGTTCGCCCGACGAGATCAGGCTGCGCGATGGCCAGTGCTGCGACCGCCGATATGTGCGCGACGGCCGCTGCCTGCCGCCGCCCAACACCTGCCCGCGCGGCCAGATCAGGCTGCCCGACGGCCAGTGCTGCGATCGCGAATATGTGCAGGACGGCCGCTGCGTGCCGCCGCCCAACGCCTGCCCGCGCGGGGAGATCAAGCTTCCCAACGGTCAGTGCTGCGACCGCCAGAATGTACGCGATGGCCGCTGCGTGCCGCCGCCGCCGAGCAACTGCCCGCAGGGCGAGATCAAACTGTCCAACGGACAGTGCTGCCCGCGCGCAGACGTGCGCGACGGCGCCTGCCAGCGCCCGCCCGTAATACAGTTGAAGCGACGATTGAAGGTGTACGAGCCCCGCGAGCCGGTCCGCCGTGGGACTACCTTTCATGCGCCGCGGATCCCGTCGGGCGTGATCCAGGGGCCGCGAACGCCGTCACTCCTCTTGCGCGGACACGGATCGTTCTCCCCGCCGGGTTCCCGCGGAGGCGGCCTGCTGCGTTGACTCCCGGCGCGCAAAGACTCTCAAAACGGGCGAGGCCGAATACCGACTTCGCCCGTTATCCATTAAGGTGTGCCGACGGCATTCTTTTCGCTTCAAACCGCATGAAATGACGGACCAACCATGACCGATCAAGACCTTGAGGCGATCCGGACGGCGGTTCGGCTGCTTGAAAACGCGAGCCTGGCGGCCCGCTTGACCAATATCGTCGGCAAGCCGATCGAGCTCATCGGCCAGGCGCTGCCCGAGGGCGCGTCCAAGGTCATCGCCGCCGCCACCACCAAGGGCCTCAACGCCGCGCTCAAGGTCGCGCTCGGCACGTTGGAGAACAAGCCGGAAGCCGCATCGCGCCTGTTGCACAAGGCTCTGGCGACCGCCTCGGGGGCGGTCGGCGGCAGCCTCGGCCTGATGACCGCCCCGCTCGAGATTCCGATCTCCACCATCATCATGTTGCGATCGATCGCCGATATCGCGCGCAGCGAGGGCGAAAACCTCGCCGACCCCGATGCCGCCCTCTCCTGCGTGCAAGTGTTCGCGCTGGGCGGGCGGACCGGCTCGGCCGACGCCGCGGAGAGCGGCTATTTCGTGGTTCGCAGCCTGCTCGCGAAATCGATAACGGAGGCCGCGCGCTTCATCACGGAACGCGGCCTTGTGGAAGAAGGCGCTCCGATCCTGGTTCGCTTCATTGCGCAAGTGGCGTCCCGCTTCGGCGTGGTCGTCACCCAGAAGCTCGCGGTCCAGACGCTCCCGGTGGTCGGCGCGCTCGGCGGAGCGGCCGTGAACTACGCTTTCATCGATCATTTCCAGGATGTGGCGCGCGGCCATTTTACAATTCGCCGGCTCGAGCGAGCCTATGGCAAGGCGGCCGTACGGGCGGAATATGAGCGGATCCGCGATGAATCCAAGACACCTCGATTATCAGCGGAGGTTTCGCCCCCGGGGTAGTTTCCTATTACCCCGCCAAGGACGGCGGTTGACAATATCGGTGCTGAAGATGCGCCGTCGCTTCGCCGATGATGCTCCTATTGGATCATCTCGTCGGCATGGGCGAGCACGTCAGGCGGAACATCGATGTTGAGCGTCCGGGCGGTGGTGAGATTGATCACCGACTTGAATTTGATCGAGTTCACCACCGGCAGGTCGGCCGGCTTGTCGCCCTTGAGAATACGGCCGACATAGGTGCCGACCTGGCGATACCCTTCGGTGATGCTGACGCCGTAGCTCATCAGGCCGCCGGCCGCGACGTAGGCCCGCGATGAGTAGATCGTCGGCACCGCATAGTGCTCGGCAAGCGCGATGATCTTGGCGCGCCATTCGAGGAAGAATGGATCATTCCCGACCAAGAGCGCGTCGGCATGCTGTTGCACCAGGTTCGCGAACGGCTGGTCGAAGCCGCTGTCCTGGTTGACATTGAGGACGAGGGTCCGCATCCCGATCGCGCGCGCCGCCGCCTCGATCCTGGCCTGCGTTCCGGAATTCGGATTGTTCGGATTGACGAAGACCGCGATGGTCGCCGCCTTGGGGATCAGGTCGCGGACGAGCTTCAGCTGATTTTGTCCGAGCGCGGCGGCATTGAGGCTGACGCCGGTCAGGTTGCCGCCGGGCCGGTCCAGATTGTCGACCAGGCCGGAGGTGATCGGGTCGCCGCCGATCTCGAAGACGATCGGAATCGTGGACGTGGTGCGCTTGGCGACCAGCGCAGAGGCGGTGCTGCCGGTCGCGGCGATCACGGCCACTTGTTGGCGGACCAGATCGGCCGCCAGCTTCGGCAGCTGATACTCCTGGAACTCCGCCCAGCGAAATACGATCGATACGTTCTTGCGGTCGATGAAGCCGACATCGCTCAGGCCTTGGCGAAACGCCGCTGCGCGCTCGAGGATGGGATCGGGCGACGTGCCGTTGAGGAAACCGACCACCGGCACGACCGGCTGCTGCGCGCGTACCGAGAGCGGCCAAGCGGCCGCCGCGCCGCCGCGCCGCCGATCAGAGTGATGAACTGGCGCCGTCTCATGTGGATCTCCGGATGCCCCCAGCGTCAGGACCACCGCTGAACGCTTTGAATGAAAGGTACCACATTCCGCCGCCGCATTGGGGGAAAACGAAAATCGCTCCCGGCCCCGTCGCCGCCGCCATAATTTTCAAAACTTGTGCCCTGGAACTCTCGACAAGTCCTCGTTTCTCGATTCCAATGAAAGTGATTCGGGGAGATGCGGCACATCCTTCCGCACGAAGTTTGGTGGGTACGATCCGAAACGGAGGCCTGCAATGGCGCGCGCCGAGGCAGCGAGCGCGTCTATACGGTCCGATTCGATCAAGGGGCTGGCCCAATCGATCGCAAAGCCGGCATATCGGCGTCTTTTGACCGCCGAACCGGCTCTGCGCCGCGCCGTCCCGGCATTGATCATCGCATTTCTTCTCACGATTTGCGTCGGCACCGTGGTCCAAATCCTCGATCATCGCCGGCAGGCGATTTTCGACATCACCAAGCAAATCGAAGCCTGCGCCGATGTTTTGGTCGAGCGGCTCGACCGGACCCTGACCGAGGATTCCAGGACGCGCATCCAAGGCGAGTTGGAGCACGCGATTCCGGCCTGGGCTCGCGCCCCCGGCCGCCACCTGTTGGTGACCGACGCCGACGGCGTCATCATCGCCGGGGTCTCGCATGCGCTCATCAGCGATTCCGGCCGGCTGGTCATTACCCCGGTGCCCCTGGATGCCGACATGATGGGGCATCGGCTGCTCGATATTCTGGGCCCGGGACAGTCGCTGACGACATTCGCCGCGGCCGCCGGCATGGCGGAACTGACGCTGTCGGATGCAACGCCGGCGTTTGCCACGGTGCGCAACTTCGCCGCCTGGAACGGCCAGCTCGCCGTGGTGGATCGGCGCGAGGACGCGCTCGCGGCCTGGCGTTCCGACATGGCGCTGACCATTACGCTCTCGGCCACCACCGGCTTCGTCGTCTTGATCCTCGGCTTCGCCTTCCACTGGCAGGCGATCCGCGCGCGCGAGACTGACCTGATCTACGATACGGTGCGCTCGCGCATCGATACCGCGCTCAATCGGGGACGCTGCGGATTGTGGGACTGGGACTTGGCGCGTGGCCATATCTTCTGGTCGCATTCCATGTTCGCGATCCTCGGCCTGCCGGCGAAAGACGATCTGTTGAGCTTCGGCGAGGTCATCGCGCGCGTCCATCCGGACGATCTGCAGCTCTATGAGCTCGCCCGCCAGCTGGCCGAGGCCAAAGCCACTTCCGTCGATCACGACTTCCGGATGTGCGACGCCAACGGCAAGTGGATCTGGCTGCGGGCGCGCTGCGAGCTCGTGCACCAGCCCGGCGAGCCGGGACCGCACCTGATCGGCATCGCGGTCGACGTGACCGAGCAGAAGACGCTGCTCGAGAAGACCGCCGAGGCGGATGTACGGCTGCGCGACGCCATCGAAACGATCCCGGAAGCCTTCGTGGTCTGGGACGCGCAGAACAGATTGGTGCTGTGCAACTCGAATTTCCAGGAGCTGCACAACCTGCCGCGGACCGCGCTGGAAGCCGGGGCCTCCTACGAGTTCGTGATCGCGGCCGGGCGCAAGCCGACGCTGCGCTCGCAGGTCGCGAGCGAGGGCCAGATCCCCGGCGCCCGCACCTTCGAGGCCCGCCTCGACGACGGCCGCTGGCTTCACATCAGCGAGCGGCGCACCAAGGACGGCGGCTATGTCTCGGTGGGCACCGACATCACCGCCATCAAGGAGCACGAGCAAAAGCTGATGGACAGCGAGAAGCGCTTGATGGCGACGGTGTGCGATCTGCAACGCTCGCAACAGGCGCTCGAGCGGCAGACCCAGGAGCTTGCCGATCTGGCCGAGAAATACGCCGAGGAGAAAACTCGCGCCGAGGAGGCAAGCCAGGCCAAATCCAAGTTCCTGGCCAATATGAGCCATGAATTGCGCACCCCGCTCAATGCGATCATCGGATTTTCCGAGATGATGGGTGCCGGCATGTTCGGTCCGCTCGGACCCGACAAATACCGCGAATACTGCTCGGACATCCACCAAAGCGGCCAATACCTGCTCGAGGTCATCAACGACATTCTCGACATGTCGAAGATCGAGGCCGGCCGCATCCGCCTGGAGCAGGAGGAGATCGCGCTGGAGGGCTTCCTCAACGATGCCATGCGGGTCGTATCCACGCGCGCCGGCGACAAGAAGCTCGATCTGGTCGCCAAGGTCTCGCACGGCGTGCGCATGCGGGCCGACCACCGCTTGCTCAAGCAGGTCGTGCTCAACCTCCTCTCCAACTCGGTCAAGTTCACTCCGCAAGGCGGCCGCGTCGTCATCCGCGGACGGGCAACGGGCGCGCGGGTCACGATCGCCATCGCGGATTCCGGCATCGGCATCCCGAAGGAGGCGCTTGCCAAGCTCGGGCGCCCGTTCGAGCAGGTCGAAAGCCAGCTCACCAAGAGTCATCAGGGCTCGGGCCTCGGGCTTGCCATCGCCAAATCGCTGACCGAGCTGCACGGCGGAACGATGCGAATTCGCTCGAAGCTCGGCCGCGGGACCATCGTTCTGCTGCGGCTTCCCATCGATGGCCGCAAGGACGAGACGGATACGGCGACTGCCGGCAACGCCACGCCCCCCCGTGGCTATCTGCGCGGACTGGATCGGGTGCCGGCCCGCGATCCGTACCTGGTGCAGGGCTGGCGCGCCGCCGGCTAGACGAGGACAGACCGCGTCCCCGAAGCGTGCTACCCTCATTGCCGCAAGGGAATTCGCCCCCTGGGAGGGTCGGATGGCAATCAACATCAGACGGCGCGATTTGATCACCGCACTGGCCGGCGCCGCCCTCGGCTGCCCGCTCGCGGCGCGCGCGCAGCAGCCGGCGTCCAAGACGATTGCGAAAAGCGCTGGCCGCGGATCGACGGTGGCGGAGGATATCGCACGCTGGCTCGTGGAGCTTCGCTACGAGCAGATCCCCCCCGACGTGATCGCGCGCGCCAAGCGGGTGCTGCTGGACACGCTTGGTTGCGCTCTCGGCGCCATCGGGGCGGAGCCGGTGCGCGCGGCGCAACGGGTTGTCGCGCTGCAGGGAGGCAATCCACAGGCCACGATCCTGGGGCTCGGCCGCAAGGCCTCGTGCGATCAAGCCGCGTTCTTGAACGGCATGGCGCTGCGCTATTTCGACTATAACGACTATGTCGCTTTGGGCCGGCCCAACCATGCGAGCATCACGGTCGCTCCGGCGCTTGCCGTGGCCGAGCTGCAAGGCGCGAGCGGACAGGATCTGCTTCTCGGCCTCGTCGCCGGCTACGAGCTCGAGGTCCGGCTGCGCGACGCCATCGCCAGCCAGCGGCGCGAGGGCTGGGACGATACCTCGATCGAGGCGCAATATGCTTCGGCCGCGGCTGCCGGAAAGCTCCTGCAGCTGGATGAGGTGCAGATGGCCAATGCGTTGGCCATCGCCGGCAGCAACGCGAACACTCTGGCGGAGGTTCGCCGCGGCGCCGAGCTGACGCCCGCAAAGGGCGCGGCGGAGCCGATGGCCGCCAGGAACGGGGTATTCGCCGCCCTTCTCGCCCGTGCCGGCCTCGCTTATCCGCTGACCATTTTCGAGGGCGAGTACGGATTTGCGAAGATGGTGTCGGGCGCGCTCGACGAAGCGATCCTGCGCAAACGTTCGGGCGACTTCCAGATCCTCAAGAGCTGCATCAAGCTGTGGCCGTGCGTGGGCACCGCCCAGGCGCCGATCGCCGCCGCCTTGGAGATCCAGCGACGCCAGCCGCGCGCCGAAGAGATAGCGCGCATCACGGTCGCGCTGAGCGATTTCGCCTACCGGCAGCAAGCAGCCTACCCGGAGGAGATCAGCACCCGCGAGCACGCCGATCACAGTATTCCGTATTTGGTGGCGAGGGCACTGCTGGACGGCGATGTCAGGGTGACGGATTTCGAGGAAGCGCGTTTCAAGGACCCGCGCGCGCTCGCGCTCAAGCGCAAGCTGGCGATCCGCCCCGAAGCCTCGCTCGCGAACGAGAACCTGGGCGCCAATCTGGAAGTGACGTTGCAGGACGGGACCGTCCTCACGGCGAGCGTGCCCATCCCTCCGGGCAACATGTTGAATCCGGCCGGAGATGCGGACCTGACAAGAAAATTCCTCGCGCTTACGGAGAGCGTTCTGGGCCGAGCACGCGCCCAACGCGCCGTCGATGTCATTCTCGCGATCGATTCGATGCCCGATCTCGCAAACCTGCTGAATGCGCTTGCCCCCGCGAAAGCCGATTGAGACGGCCGTAGCGGAGCAAAGAGGGCTGCCACGTGCCCGCCGTCGTTCAGCGCGCATCGTCGACCGGGCCGTCGGGAATGGCCTTTCAAGCTATCCAAAAAATGCATGACGTTTTGGCCGAAGAGCACCCCGCCTTCCGGAGAAGAACGGGCCGTATACAGAGAACCACGGTTATAAGGGAGCGTCCGGTCTGCAGCAGCGGCGGCTCGGCGCCATCTCGATCCACGCTTGTTGACTTGTTAATAGCAGGAAAAAAACAAGTAACCGAGGTTCTAGCCGGTCTGCATACGGGCTCGCCTCATGGCGAACGCGTATGCCGAATTACGCAAACCGGAGATCGAGGCGCAATCCTTCAGTTTCAATTTCCCAATAATCTGATTTGGAGCGATGGTCAAGGCCTACCGGCGGCGGCCAAGCCGGATTTCACCCCTGCTTTCGCGTGGCCCGGCCGTCTACGGCTAATTCACACCCTCGCGGCGCCCGCGCTGCACGCCATAGAGGGCCGCCGCTCCATCAGAGCGCCTGGCCTAGTATGCGCGTGAAGCAGTTGCGCACCTTGGCCTGTGTCTCGGCCACGAATGCATCGAGCGTGATCCAATCCGGCACGTCGGCGGCGCGTATCAGCAAGGCGACCAGGCCGGGATCGGCGGTCTTGGGATCGAACGGCCCGGGCAGGCACAACCGCAAAAGCTGCGTCAGATCGTGATAGAGCCGCGCCGCGCCGCGCAATAACTCCGCGTCCTCGGTTGCCAGCACGCCCAGGTGCCAGGCCTTGTCGAGTGCGCGTGCGGTCGAGGTGTCGAGAATCCCGGGTCGCTCGGCGGCATGAAGAAGCTGCAGATATTGGGCGATGAACTCGATGTCGACGAGCCCGCCGGCGACAAATTTGAGATCCCAGCGCTCGCCATCGCCCTTCTCGAGCGCAATCGCCCGGCGCATCTCGATCACATCGGCAGCCAACACATCCCGATCGCGTGGGCGGCACAATGCGGCCCGAACGACCGCCTCCACGCGCGTGCCAAATGCCGGGGAAGCGGTGACCACGCGCGCCCGCGTCAGCGCCATATGCTCCCAGGTCCAGGCTTCCTTGTCCTGATAGTTGGCAAAGGCATCGATCTGGGTCGCGAGCGGGCCGGAACGCCCCGACGGCCGCAGCCGCATGTCGACCCGGTAGAGCACCCCGTGATTGGTCTGCGCGGTGAGCGCGCCGATCAGGCGCTGCACCAGACGGGCGAAATACTGGCCGCCGTGAAGCGGGCGCGGCCCGCTCGAATCCGGGAGCGATGGATCGAAGTCGTAGACGACGATCAGATCGAGATCGGACGTGGCGGTCATCTCGCGCCCGCCGAGCTTGCCGAGCGCGAGGATGGCGGTCTGCTGCTCCCGCACGCTGCCGTGCAGCCGCAGGAAATTCTCCTCGACCGCGCCGTAGAGCGAACGAATGAGCAGATCCGCCAGCCGGGCAAACGCCTCGCCCGCCTGCTCGGCCGACACGGTCCCCGACAAGACCCGGGTTCCGATCAGGAACATGTGCTCCTGGGCAAACACACGGATGCGGTCCAGAAAGTCCTCGTGCGACGCGGCCTGCCCGAGCGAGCGCGCCAGGCCAGCGGCCAGCTGGGATTCCTCCGGAAGCGCGCCGAAGAAGCTCGGATCGATCACCGCATCCATCACCTCCGGAAACTGCGCCAAGCCGTCCGCCAGCCGCGGCGCGGTTCCCAGCACCAGCACGATCAGGGGGATGAGATCGGGGTTCTGCCGCAGCAGCGAGTAGAGGCGACCGCCGCCCTGGAGAGCGCCGACGAACCGATCGAACGCATGAACCGCCGCATCCGGATCGCCGGAACGCACGAACTGGGGCAGCAGCAGCTCAACCAGCTCGGCCAGCTGGGCGCGCGCGAAGCTGCCCCGCAACGAAGGCGCGCCGCCGGACCGCCAGCGCCGCACCCGCGCCGACACTTCGGCCGGTTGCCGGAAGCCCATCTGGGCGAGCCGCTCGAGCGTTTCGCGATCATCGGCGTCGGGCGGGAAGCGCAGGTCACGCGGCTGGCTCCCTGCGGCGCCTGCTCGAACAGGTCCGCATAGTTGCGCTGAACGTTGCGCAAATGCGCGAGCAGCACATCGGCGAAGGCGTCGCGGCCGGCAAACCCGACGAAGCGGGCGAACGTTTCGAGCGTCGCCCGGTCGGACGGCAAGGTCTGGGTCTGCTCATCGGCGACCATCTGCAATCGGTTCTCGACCAAGCGCAGAAAGCGGTAGGCTGCGTCCAACTCCTCGCGGGCGCGATCGTCGATCCAGCCGCCCTTGGCCAGCGCAGCCAGGGCCGCCAGGGTCTGCGGCTCGCGCAATTGCGGATGGCGGCCGCCCAGGATGAGCTGCTGGGTTTGCACGAAGAATTCGATCTCGCGGATGCCGCCGCGTCCGAGCTTGAGATTGTGCCCCTCGACATTGATCTCGCCGTGGCCGCGATAGGCGTGGATCTGGCGCTTCATGGCGTGAATGTCGGAGACCGCGGCGAAGTCGATATATTTTCGCCAGACGAAGGGCGCGAGCGCCTTGAGCAGCGCCTCCCCTGCCGCGATGTCTCCGCCGCACGGGCGCGCCTTGATCAAAGCCGCGCGCTCCCAGTTCTGGCCGATGCTCTCGTAGTAGTGCAGCGCCGCCGCGGTCGATATCGCGATCTGGGTCGAAGCCGGATCGGGCCGCAGCCGCAGATCGACGCGAAACACGTAGCCGTCGGCCGTGCGCTCAGCCAAGAGCTTCACCAGTCGCCGCGTCAAGCGTACGTAGAACGGCGCAAGCTCCGTTCCGGGCACAGCCGTGGCGGCGGCGATGTCGTAGAAGACGATGAGATCGATATCGCTCGAATAGTTGAGCTCGTTGGCACCCATCTTGCCAAGCGCCAGCACGAAATAGCCGCTGCCCTCATCCGGCCGGTCGTGATCCGCGGGCTGGAGAGTCCCGCCTCGAACCGCATCGCGCAGGAGGTAACGCACCGCCAGGCTGACGGCCACATCGGCCATCCGTGTGAGCGCGGCGGTGACGCGCATCACCGGCCACACACCGCCGGCATCGGCGAGCGCGATCAGGAGCGCGGCTTCGGCCTTCAGCCGCCGCAGCAGCGCCATCATGCGAGCCTCGTCCGGCGTCGCCGCGGCGGATGCGGCCGCGCCGGACAGAGTGTCCTCGAAGCGGCGGTCGGGATCGGATTGGAGCAGGCTCAGGAGCCGCGCCGGCTCGGCACGGACAAGGTCCCAAAGATAGGGAGCGCCTACGGCGAAGCCGGCGATCAACCCGTTGACCGCCGGATGCTCGGCCAAGAGCTGCACCAGCGCGGCCGCCGCCGGCTGGTCTGCAATGTCGGCGAGCCAAGCCGCCACGCGCGCCTCCCCGCCGGGCGCGACCGGGATGGCGCCCGGCAGCGCAATGCGTACCGCGAGGAGACTTTCGGCTTGATCCGCGCAGTGAGCCGTTCGGGTGATCGAATGTTCCATTCCGCTCAAGCAATCGGATCGCCGCGCCACGGCAGAGACCGTCAATAGCGACTATGGGGACAAGCTATGCCGGAAATGTCACAAACTTGCAGCCCGCCCGCAAGCCGGCAACGATCGCGCTCGTCAGGCCGAGGCCGCCGGCGGCGGTGCCGCCACGCGCGGCAGCGACAGTCCGCTGACCAGGCCCGGGTGGTTGTCCTCCAGTATGAGCTCGCCGCCGTGCAGACGTGCGATGGCCGACGCGAGGCTTAGGCCCAGGCCGGAGCCGGGCTCCGAGCGGCTTTGCTCCAGCCGCACGAAGCGTTCGCGCACACGACCGCGATCGGATTCCGCTATGCCGGGACCGCAGTCGGCGACCGAGAGCAGAATGCGATCGCCCCGATCCGTCGCCTTGAGCACGATCCCGCCAGCTCGCCCGTCCGCCTCGGCGAGGCCGGAAGCCCCGTACTTGATCGCGTTGTCGACCAGATTGGCGAGTGCCTGGCTGATCAATTCCCGATTCCCGCGCACCCACGCCGCCGACCGAGCCTCGACCTTGAGGCTCATGCCTTTTTCGTCGGCCAGCGGTTCGTAGAGATCGCCGATGCCGCGCACGATCTCGACCGCGTCGAACGTGGTCATGTCATCGCGGGCCTGACCCGATTCGGCCCGCGCGATCATCAGCAATGCGTTGAAGGTCCGGATCAACGCCTCCGATTCCTCGATCGTGCTTTCGAGCGCGCGGCGGTACTGGGTTTCGCTCTGCGCCGCCCGCAATGCCTCTTCGCAACGGTTGCGCAGACGCGTCAGCGGGGTCTTGAGGTCGTGCGCGATATTGTCGGAGACTTCCTTGAGGCCGCGCATGAGCGCCTCGATCCGCTCAAGCATGGCATTGAGATTGACCGCCAGACGATCGAGCTCGTCGCCGGTGCCGGCGACCGGCAGGCGCTCATGCAGATCGCCCTGCATGATGGTGCGTGTCGTCTGCGTCATCGCATCGATGCGCCGCAGCACCCGGCGCGCCACGAAGAAGCCGCCGGCAAGACCCAGCACGACCACGATGGCCACCGACCAGCGTCCGGCCGACAACACGACGTCGAACAAGCGCTCGCGCTCTTCAAGGTCGCGCCCGACCAGCAGGTGGAAGCCGCCCGGCAACTGGTCGACGCGCACCAAGGCGTGGTGCTCGGAGGCGTCCTGCTCGTCGACCCGCCGATAGACGGTCTCGAACCAGCCCGGATTGTCGAGGATGCCGGTCGCCAGCGAGCCGACATTGCCGGCGATGCCTTCGCCGGCCGCGGTGGTGAGGAGGTACAGGCTCGAGCCCGGCCGGCGCGAGCGCGCCTCGATGGCAAAGACGAGGCGGCGGATGCCGCCCTGATGGTATTGGTCGGTCAGGCCCTGGACCTCGGCGTCGACCGTCTCGATGATCTGCTCGTTGATCAGACGGCGCGTATTCCAGGCAAAATAGCCGAGCAGGAACGCCGCGAACAGCGCAAACACCGTCAAATAGACGAGCGTCAGCTTGAAGGCCGTGGTGCGAAGCAGCTTACCCAGCGCCGCCGTGCGCTCCGCAGCTTTGCGGGCGAGCCACGGCTGGGCGGCGAGCTTGCGCTCCGCGCCGCCCTCGAGCGCCGGCTCGGAGCGCTGCTTTTCCGCGACCTCGCCATTGCGGGCCAAGACAAGATCATTTGCTGTCACGGATCATGTATCCTGCACCGCGCACGGTATGCAGCAAGGGCTGGGCAAATCCCTTGTCGATCTTCGAGCGCAAGCGCGAAATATGGACATCGATGACGTTGGTTTGCGGATCGAAGTGATAATCCCAGACGTTCTCCAACAGCATCGTGCGGGTTACCACCTGGCCGGCATGCTTCATGAGATATTCGAGCAAGCGGAACTCGCGCGGCTGCAGCACGACCTCCTCATCGGCACGCGTCACCCGATGCGACAGCCGGTCGAGCTCGAGATCGCCGACGCGGTAGACCATCTCCTCACGACCGCCGTGGCGGCGCGCCAGCACCTCGGTTCGCGCCAGCAATTCCGAAAACGAGTAGGGCTTGGACAGATAATCGTCACCGCCGGCGCGCAAGCCCTTGACCCGGTCATCGACCTGGCCGAGCGCGGACAGGATCAGCGCGGGCGTCTCCACCCCCTTGCTCCGCAAGGTCCCGATGATGGACAGGCCGTCGAGCTTCGGCAGCATGCGGTCGACGATCAGCACATCGTATTGGCCGTCGAGGGCGTGCGCCAGCCCCTCCTCGCCGTCGGCGGCGAGGTCGGCGATGTGGCCCACCTCGCGGAATGCCTTGGCGAGATAGTCGGCGGCATCGCGGTCGTCTTCAATGATGAGAAGTCGCATGATGACCCGGTGGTGAACCGATCGATTTCGCGGCTGCCGGCACCAGGCCGGGACAGCACCTATGCGGACCTAAGCATGCGGACGATATCTTAAAAGGGCCTCTTTGAGGATGCGCCAGGCGGCCACGCCCCCTGCAAAAACGCGAGGGGCGGTGGGTTTGACCCCACCGCCCCTCGACCTGCTCCTTCCCGGCGGGGGCGACGGATGCCGGGTCAAAGCAAGGTTAGGTGGGGACAGGTCAAGACCTGTCCCCTGGTTCGGACCGCCAGCGGGGGCGACAGATGCCAGCGGTACGTCCCATTTCGTTCAAGCCCTGTGTCGCTCAAGCCTGATTGCTCAAGCCTTGCCGAGCCGCACCGCAACGAATTTGGTGCCCTCGCCGCCCGACTTCACCCGCATCAGCACCGTGCGCTTGCCGTCCTTTTGCGCGTCCCGGATGGCATCGCGCACCTCGCCCGGATTGCCGACTTTCTTGCCGCCGACGTCGAGAATGACGTCGCCGGTCTTGAAGCCGTGATCGGCGGCGATCCCGTTGGGATCGACATTGGTCACCACCACGCCCTCGTTGCCGCTGCCGGCAACCTGCCCGGCGGGGGCCAGCGTCAGACCAAGCCGCGGGACGTCGGTCCCGCTCGAATCGTTGTTGTTGCCGGTTTCGGCGCGTGCCTCACGCTGGTCGGGCAATTGGCCGAGCGTCAGCGTGACGGCTTTTTCGGCCCCCTTGTGCAGGAGGGCGAGCTTCACCGAAGTGCCCGGCGGCAAGCCGCCGATCTGGCGGGCAAGCTCGCGGGCATCCTTGATCGTGGCGCCATTCACCGAGGTGATCACGTCGCCGGCCTCGATACCGGCCTTGGCCGCCGGGCCGCCCGACTGGGGCTCGGCCACCAGCGCGCCTTGGACGCTCTTAAGGCCGAGACTGTCGGCAATCTCGGGAGTGACCGACTGGATCTGGACGCCGATCCAGCCGCGGGTCACCGAGCCCTTCTCCTTGAGCTGGGACACCACCTTCTTCACGGTATCGGCCGGGATCGCAAAAGCGATCCCCACCGAACCGCCGGAGGGTGAAAAGATCGCGGTATTCACCCCGATCACATTGCCATCGACGTCGAAGGTCGGACCGCCGGAATTACCCTTGTTGACGGGTGCATCGATCTGGATGAAGTCGTCATAGGGGCCGTTGCCGATATCGCGTCCGCGCGCGGAGACGATGCCCGCCGTCACGGTACCGCCGAGACCGAAGGGATTGCCGACCGCCAGCACCCAATCGCCGATGCGGGGATTGCCTTCGGCGAATTTGACAAAGGGAAAATCGCCGCGGCCGTCGACCTTGATCAGGGCGAGATCACTGCGCGGATCGGTGCCGATCACCTTGGCCTGGTAGATCTTGCCGTCATCGGTGGTGACCTGGACATTCTCGGCCTTGTCGACCACGTGATTGTTGGTCACCGCATAGCCGTCGGCGGAAATAAAGAAGCCGGACCCCTGGCCGGTGATCATGTTGCGGCCGGCGGGGGCGCCCTGCCGGCCCTGGCCGCCGCCCTGATCGCCTTCATCAGGAGAGCCGAACTGACGGAAGAACCGGTCCATCGGCGAGCCCTTGGGGAACGGTAGCTCGCCTTCGAACCCCATCATCCTGGGGCCGCCATCCAGCTTGACCCGCACCGAGACGACGGCGGGCTTCACCTTCTCGACGATATCGGCGAACCCGACCGGCCGCTGCAGCCCCTGGGCTTGCGCCGCCGGGCTGAACGAGCCGAGGCTTGAATTCAGATTGAAACCGGAGCCGGCGATCAGGACGCTCACGCCCAGCCCGGCAACGCCGGCCAGCAGGGCAACTCGGCGAGCGGACGCAGCGCGCGATTTCCGAACCGGAGTAGCGCTCTCGTGCATGAGGATGTCTCCCTAAATCTTCAGACGAGGTGCGTCGCACCATTCGAGCGCAAGGATGCGCAGGGCCGCCTTACCGCGTGCTGTCGGTGGAATTAAAGTTTGGTAACGTTCCCGCCGCTAAAGCGGTTTATCAATATAAACCAACGGCTTGCGGGGAATGCAGCTCAGCGGTCGCCCGCTTGCATGAGGCGCGCGAGGCGGGCCTCCTCGGCCGGCGTCAGTGCCTCGCCCTCCCGCCCGGCCGGAGAATCTCCGGGGGCGCGGCGGCGCCAGGCGATCACCAGCAGCACGAGCGCTCCGCCGACCAGCACACCCGGCGGCGTGAGCCAGAGGAGCGCGGTGTGCCAGGCGAAGCGCGGCTTGAGCAGCACGAACTCGCCGTAGCGGGCCACCAGAAAATCGAGCACCTGCTGATCGCTGTCGCCGCTGGTCAGGCGATCGCGGACCAGGAGGCGCAGATCGCGCGCGAGCGGCGCCGCCGAATCGTCGATCGATTGATTCTGGCAGACCATGCAGCGCAGCTCCTTGGAGAGCGCACGCGCGCGCGCTTCAAGCGCCGGGTCGGCGAGCACCTCATCGGGCTGTACTGCCCACGCGCAGGCGGGCGACAGCAGCGCCAGAACGATCAGGGCCTGCGCAAGCAGCTTCATGCCGGCTACTCCGCCGGCTGCAGCGCGGCGGCCTTGGCGCGAGCCGGCCGCGGAGCGCCGACCCGCAAGCGCCGGTCGGACAGCGAGAGCGCACCGCCCATCGCCATCACCACCGCCCCGAGCCAAATCAGCAGGACCAGCGGCTTGTAGTAGAGACGCACCGCGATCGAGCCGTCCGGCCCCGGATCGCCGAGCGAGAGATAGAGCTGGGCGAAACCGCGTGTCATCAGGGCCGCCTCGTTCGTATCGGTGCCGCGCGAGGGGAAGGTGCGCTTGGAAGGCTCCATCACGCCGATGAAGTCGCCGGCATGGCGAATGGTGAAGTGGGCCGCGAGCTCATGATAGTTCGGACCCTGGCGCTCGGTCGTTCCATCGAATTGGAAATCGTAGCGATGGATGGAAAGCACCTGTCCGGGCTTGACCTCGGCGATCCGCTCGGCGCCCCACTGGGTCTCGCCGATGATGCCGAGCAGCGTGACCGCAAGCCCGGCATGCGCGAATGCGGTCCCCCAGGCCGAGCGCGGCAGCCCGCGGGCACGCGCCAGCGCGGTGCGTACCGGTACCTTGAGGAGGCCCGTGCGCTCGATCAAATCCGTCGCCGCCCCCGCCAGCAGATAGAGCGCAAGCCCGATGGCGAACGGCACCAGGATCGGTCCGCCGCCCTCCACCGCGAACGTGACCGCGATGCCGATCAGAGCGATCGCGGCCGCGCCGAGCAGACGTTGCGCGACGCCGAGCAGATCGCCGCGCTTCCATGCCATCAGCGGACCGAACGGGACCGCCAGCATGAGGGGAATGAAGAGCGGAGCAAATGTCATGTTGAAAAACGGCGCGCCGACCGAGATCTTCTCGCCGGTCAGGCCTTCCAGCGCCAACGGGTAGAGCGTGCCGAATACCACCGTTGCGCAGGCGGCGACCAGGAACAGATTGTTGAGCACGAGCGCGCCTTCGCGCGAGATCGGGGCGAACAGGCCGCCTTGTTTCAACATCGGGGCGCGCCATGCGAACAGAGTGAGCGCACCGCCGATGAACAGCGTCAGGATCCCCAGGATGAAAATACCGCGCGTCGGGTCGCTGGCGAACGCATGGACGGAGGTGATCACGCCCGAGCGCACCAGGAATGTGCCGATCAGCGACAGCGAGAAGGCCAGGATGGCAAGCAGAATGGTCCACACTTTGAGGGCATTGCGCTTCTCAGTCACCAGCGCGGAGTGAAGCAGCGCGGTGCCGGCCAGCCACGGCATCAGCGAGGCGTTCTCGACCGGGTCCCAGAACCACCAGCCGCCCCATCCCAAAGTGTAGTAGGCCCAGTACGAGCCCATGGCGATGCCGAGCGTCAAGAACGTCCACGCCAGCAGCGCCCATGGCCGCACCCAGCGGGCCCAGGCGGCATCGACGCGGCCATCGATCAGAGCCGCAATGGCGAAGGAAAAGGTGATCGAGAAGCCGACATAGCCGAGATAGAGCATCGGCGGATGAATGGCGAGGCCGAGATCTTGCAGCAGCGGATTGAGGTCGCGGCCCTCGACCGGGGCGTCGGCGATCCGCAGGAACGGATTGGAGGTCAGCAGAATGAAAAGGTAGAAGGCAGCCGCGATCCAGGACTGCACGCCGAGAACATTCGCCTTGAGCCGGTCCGGCAGATTGCTGCCGAAGACCGCCACCGCCGCTCCGAACAACGCCAGGATGAGGACCCAGAGCAGCATCGAGCCCTCATGGTTTCCCCACGTGCTGGTGAACTTGTAGATCAGCGGCATCGCCGAATGGGAGTTCTCGAACACCGTCTGGACCGAGAAATCGGACTGCACATAGCAGGTCACCAGCGCGGCGAAGGAGAGGGCCACGAAACAGAACTGCCCGATGGCGGTGGTTCCCGCCATGCCCATGAGCAGCGGATCGTTGCGACGTGCTCCGTACATTGGCACGGTGGCCTGGATTAACGCCAAGCCGAGCGCCAGAACGAGCGCAAAGTGACCAAGCTCAGGGATCATGGCGCAACACTCCCCGCATCATTGCGTTTGGCTCTGTGGAGCCGAACCGACCTTCTGTCCGTACTCTTCCTTCCAGTGGCCCGAACGTTTCAACGCGTCCGCGACCTCCTTGGGCATGTAGTTCTCGTCGTGCTTGGCGAGCACGCTATCGGCCTTGAACGCGCCGGACGGCTCGACCACCCCTTCGGTCACCACGCCTTGTCCCTCACGGAACAGATCAGGCAAGATACCTTGATACGAGACCGGTATAGTATTCTCGCCGTCGGTCACCTCGAACCGCACCGCGAGATCGCTGCCGCGCACGATGCTGCCGGGCTTGACCAGGCCGCCAAGCCGAATACGGCTGCCCGGCGCCACATGCCTCTCGACGACATCGGAGGGAGAGTTGAAGAAGACGATGAAATCCTTGAGCGCGCTCAGGACCAGCGCGACCGCGACCCCCAGCACGCAAAGCGCCGAGCCGATCAATACCAAGCGTCGTCGTTTGCGGGTCATCGCGCCCTTTCTCGACTGTAATCAACCCTCGAGGCCCAACCCCTTCACCAGTTCATCGATCTGGCGGAGCTTCTCAGGATCGCTGGCAAGCGCATGCCGCGCCTCGCCGGCCGCGGCCCGTGCCTTGTCGCGCTCGCCGAGCACCATATAGGAGCGTACCAGCCGCAACCACCCCTCCAGATCGGTTCCGTCCTGGTGCAGCCGGGCGGAGAGCTTTTCCACCATGCCGCGGATCATCGCCATTCGCTGCTCGGGACCCATATCGGCCGCCGCCGCAACATCCTCCGACCCGGGCCCGGGGCTGCCCTCAAGCCGGGCAAGCTCGCTGCGCACGAAACCGGCCCAGGGCGCATCTTGCGGAGCGCCGGCCAGCATCGCGCGCCACATCGATATCGCGTCGGCCGGGCGGCCATCCTGCTCGGCGGCGAGCCCGAGGAAGTATCGTGCCTTGACGTCCTGCGGATCGAGCGCGACCGCCCGATCGAACGCCGCCTTGGCCTCGACCGTGACGATGCCGTTGGCGGTGCCGACCAATGCCTCGCCCAGATCGGATTGCCGCTCGGCGGTCTCGCCGCCCAGGCGAAGCAGGTTGCGGCGCGCCTTGACGGCATCATCGAAACGCCCGAGCCGCAGATAAACCGGCGCAATCACTTCCCAGCCGCGGACATCATCCGGATTGGCTTCCAAATGCGCTTCCACTTGCCCTACGAGGTGATCGATCGATTGGTTCTGCACGTCCGCCGCACGCGCCGCCAGCGGTTGGCCGGGCAGATCCGGCGATCCCACCTTGAGATAGAGCCCGCCGACACCCAGCGGCAATCCCACAATCGCGATGACGGCGACCAGGCGGCTGTGCCAAGCTGCCGTCGGGGCAGGCAGCAGGTCGGGCGCTCGCCGCTTGTGCGTCGGCCGCCCCGATGAGGCGGCGTGAGACCTCGACCTTCGCGGCCTCGGCCTCAACCTCGCCGATCCGTCCGGCCGTTCGGTCGCGCTCGATCTCTTCAAGCTGATCGCGGTAGACGACGAGGTCGCTCCCCGACCGCAGCCTCCCCTTGCCGCGCGCAAGCGGCCACAATACGGCGAAGATCGCCATCGCGGTCATCAGCGCGAATAGGAGCCATAAAGTCATGATATCTAATCGTCGGCTCGACATTCACATTCCGGTGGCCGTTGCCGGAAGCCGACCGAGATGTCCATCCA
>CAVRXO010000008.1:0-139235 GCA_963725185.1 uncultured Alphaproteobacteria bacterium | reverse complement strand
CAAGTTTGGCATACGACGCGTGGGCAAAATTGCGCAAAGCCCACGCGATTTATGATCGCAGTGCCGGGCAATTTTGCCCACCCTACACCCGCAGCAGCGGCCAGAAATCATCGAACGACGGGCGCGCCGGGAGCGCGTTGAGAACAGCGATGATCTTGTCCGCCACGTCGGCATTCACCGATTGGGCCGCGCAATCGCGGAACTTGTTCTCGATCTGCGCCTGGGTCATCGGATTTTTTATCGAGCCGGTCTGGTAATCGACGCGCTGCTCGAAGGTCTGGCCATCCGAGAGAGTGACTTTCAGGACGGCGGGGCTCTCGCGGGTGCCGGGACCCAGTGCCGGATCGACGGTGGCCGACACGGTGCCGGCCAGCGCCTTCACGCGCTCGTCCCGGATCGCCGCCTCGGTGAACGCCCCGATCATGGGGGCGCCGTGCACCAGCGAATAGGCCACCATATAGGCGAGGCTGAACTTGGCGTTCTCCACCGACTGCGGATATTGGATGCCGGCGCGCTGACCGGCATTGCGGGTGACCGAGCAATGAATGCTGGTGATGTCGGCAACACGCGCAGCCAGCCGCTCGCGCAGCGCCAGCGCCGCCTCGATCGAGGTATGGGCCAGCCCGCCGCACGGATAGGCCTTGAGATCGTAGCCGAGTGCGATGAGGTCGAAGCGGCGGCCCAAGTCCTTGAACGGCTCGTAGGTGACTTCGAGACCGCGGCCGAAATCTTCGAAATAGCCGGAGTGGCCCTCGAGCGCGCTCGGATTCGAGGTGAAGCCGCGAGCGCCCAGCAGTGCCGCCATCACGCCGTTGCGGGCCGCGTGCCCGGAATGCAGCGGCTTGGTCATGCTGCCGAAATTGACGCTGAGCCCGCTCGCCATCGAGGCCGAGATGCCGACGATGGAGGGAATTCTGCTCGACCGGAACTTTCATGAGCCGGGCGCAGGCCGCGGCGGCCGCGATCACCCCGACGACGCCGACCGTGTGCCATCCGCCGACGCTGGAGGCCAGGAAGTTCGCGCGGCCGACGCGCGCCGCAACCTCAAAACCGATAATGGTCGCTGCCATGGTCTCGGCCGGCGTGGCGCCGGTGACCTCCGCCACCGGCAGCACCGCCGGAATGACCGCGGAGGCGGCCTGCCCCGCCACATAGGTCAGGTCGTAGTCCATGGCATGAGCCGCCACGCCGTTGGCGAGCGCGGCCAGCTGCGGGGAAGCCCGCAACGATTGGCCGACGATGGAAGCGGTCGGCGCGCTGCCTTCGAGCCGCACCATGTCGCAGAGGATGTGCGAGACATCCTGCCTGCAGCCCGCCAGCATCACCCCGACCGTATCGGTGAAGGCGACCCGGGCGCGATTGATCACCTCGGGAGGTGCGTCCTTGAGATCGAAGCCCACGACATATTCGGCGATCACTTGGCCGAGACGCTTGGCCTGCCCGGCGGCTGCAGCCGGCTTCGCCTCGCCTGGCTTGGCGGCTTCGGCGCCCGCCTGTTGGGCGAGCGCCGGCAACCCCATCAGCGTCGATGCGCCGGCGCCAAGAAGCAACCTCCGATCGATCGATAGCATCCGGTCATCCATGGCGCAGGCCTCCCGGCCCTTTTGCTTTGCAGTTTTTGGTTGGCTGATTTGTCGGTTTGCTGGTTTGCAGGAATTCCAGCCGGCTATGCCACCGCCTCCTCCACGTCGAGCGGCGCCACCAATGGAACGCCTGCGAGCTGCACGCCGCGGCCGGCGCGGCCCTGCCGCTGCGCCTGCGGGATCGGCCGGCTGGTCGGATCCGACAGCCACAGCCGCAGCAGATGGCGCTTGCGCGCGGGCTCCGGCCAGTCCTCGTAGCTGCGGCGCGAGTGCAGCATCACGAAATTGTTGAGGAACTGGATGTCGCCCGGATTGAAGTCGATATCGAGCGCGCATTCTTCCACGGTGGCGCGGTAGAGCGCGATCGCCTCCTTTTGCGCGTCGGTGAATTGCGGCACGCCGGGCAGCTTCTGCGCCTTTTCGACGGCGGCGCTGGCGCCGGTCGCGCTGAAATAGCCGTCCGTGAACGAGAAGATCGGCTGCTTGAAGAACGGCGCTTCGCCCGGGTTGAACTCGCCGCTGCGCGAGCGATAGAAATCCTCGGTCAGCACCTTGGCGAGGTCGGGCCGCCGCGCCAGGATGTGGTTATAGACCGTGACCGAGCTCGCGACCCGGCTGGCGCCGCCGTTCTTGGAGGATCGCAGGCACAACAGGCCGACGTAATCGCAGGCGTCGGCATGAAAGTACAATTCGGCCCGGGTCATGTAACCGCGCGTCTGCGGATCGGCGTAATCGCCGCCGAGGTCCTTCACATGGCCCAGAACGTGACCCTGCTTGTTCTGCGACATGGTCTTGCCCAGATAGGCGCCGAGCCCGATATAGGCGATCGCGGTCGCCTCCCGGTCGAAGCGGTCGATCGGAAAGTTCTGCAGCATGACGATGCCGCGGCCGTCCACCAGCTCGCGCCGCACATCGGCAAGAGCGTCGCCGAAAGCGCCCAGGGGGAAATTGTCCCGGGCGACCTCCACGACCGGGACGCGGTTGCGCCGGACCGCCGCAACGCCGGCGGCCAATTCGTCTGCGTCACGCTCGCTGATCCGGTAGCTCCAGTCGGCGACATTGCGCAGCTCGTCCGCCGTCCAGCCCGCCGGATCGACGACCGGCTCCATGGCCTTTGCCACACCACGTTTGCTCGACTGAAAGCTGCGGAAATCTCCCATGACCATCTCCAATTGCTCGTTGGTTTGTTCGATACTATCACTTTTCGCACGCGCGTCCGCTCATTCCCACTTCAGAGTGAGGACTCGCCCCACCTCTTTCCCGCGAAAGAACGTGTGACGGAAACTGAGGATGGGCGAGGCCCCTCCACCCGCTCGTCCCCGCGGTCCGCGGGGATGAGCGGGAGGATAGGCCCTCATTCCAGCACCTCCTTGACCTTGCGGGCGAGCTCGGGCGGGGCCGAATAGATCTTGCCGATGATCGCGGCGGCCTCCTCGCCCGGCACCGGATCGAGCGGCAGGGACTGGGCTTGCGCCTCGGCCTGGAAGGCCGGGTCCGCAAGCGTCGCCTGGAAGGCAGTGCGCAGCACGTTCACCCGCTCGGGCGGCACCGCCTTGGCGACGATGAAAGGCCTGCCCAATTCGGCCGAGGCGTTGAGCACGGCGAGCAGGTCCCTCTGCTCAGGCGTGGTCGCCAGGTCGCCGATGAAGGGCACGCTCGCCGGCATGTCGGCCGGACGCTTGGGCGAGAAGCGCACCAGCGGATTGATCTTGTCGTGCAGGAGCCAATCCTGCGGCATCGCGCTCCACGAGCCGCAATTGCCTTCGAGCTCGCCACGCTCGAGCGCAAGCCGCTGCTCATTGCTGCCCGGATAGCCGGCAATCTGCCGCACTGGCGCGTTGAACAGCTTGCGCAGGATGGCGCCGTTGACATAGGCGTTGGAGCCCTTGGCGGTGGTGCCGATCAGAAACTCCTTGCGCTTCATCATGTCGTCCCAGGTCTTGATGCCGGTTGCGCCCCACGCATAGCAGATGCGGATGTCGCGCAGCATGGTGCCGATCCACTGGAAGTTCGAGAAGTTGACCTTGAAGAGATCGGGCGAAGCAAAGGATTCGGTGATGAGGCCGGGATCGAAGGTGGTGATGACGGTGCCATCCTTGGGGGCGCTGGCGTCGAGGTATCGGACCGCCGTCAGGCTAGCGGCGCCCGGCATGTTCTGCACCAGCACGCCGGGATTGCCCGGAATTGCGCTGCCGAGATGGCGCGCCAGCAGCCGCGCATATTGATCATAGCCGCCGCCCGCCGAATACCCGACCACCAGGGTGACGGTCCTGCCCTTGAAGAATTCATCCTCGGCGGCGAGCGCATGTTGCAGGCTCGGACAGACCAGCAATGCGAGAGCCGTCGCAATCGACCACTTGGGGGCGGCGGCGCGCATGTCTTCCTCTTATTTCTTGCGATGAACACCTATAGAATGGCCCTAGGCGTCGGGTCAAACAACCGCCCCAATCTCACCATGGCGCAGTGCTCACCTTACCAACGCGTCACGCGCGTCTCCGACGCGCTATCGAGCCGGGAGCTTACCAATCTCGGAGACTGTAACGGTCCCGGCTCAAGCCCTGGACAGGTCTGGCAATGGTTTCCTTCGCGCCTGTTGGCGGTAACGATTCTCGGGAGGACCACATGATCGCACGAAGTACGTGTCCCTGCTTTCGCAGGGACATCTGCGGCTGGGGCCTCGTGCCGGCGGTGACAGCGGCGTTGATCGGGTCGGCGCCCCCCTCGCATGCGCAGAGCACTGACGAGCTCTACGAGAAGGCCAAGCTGGAGAAGTCGGTCGCGCTGGTCGCCGCCGGACCGTCCGAGCCCTACGAGCACTGGATCAGGGAGTTCCAGCAGCGTTATCCGGGCGTGACGGTCTCGTTCACGGGCGGCTTGAGCAACGGCCTCAACCGCAGAATCAACCAGCAGATCGCCGACAAGAAGATGGAGTCGGACCTCGCGATCTTCCAGACAATCCAGGATTTTGTGCGATGGAAGCGCGAGGGCGCGCTGCTGGCATTCCGGCCGCAGGGCTTCGACGCGATCGATCCGGCCTTCAAGGACGAGGATGGCACGTTCACCACCGTCAGCGTCAACATGGTCTCCTACGCCTACAACACGCAGCTTCTGGCGCCGGCCGACGTGCCGAGATCGGCGCTTGATTTCCTCAAGCCCGTGTTCCAGGGCAGGCTTGTCACCACAGATCCGACCGAGGACGATGCGAGCCTCCTCACCTTTCGCGGCATCGTCGACAAATACGGCTGGGACTACATGGACAAATACATAGCCCAGAACCCGGCCTTCGTGACCAACGGCCATGCCAGCGTGTCGAACGCCGTCGCCGCCGGCGCGGCGCTGGCAACCTTCGATTCCACCTCGACCACGCCGCGGCTCAAGCGCGACGGCAAGCCGATCGAGGCGGTGCTCTCGCAGGTCGACGCCGTGCCGGTCTTCCTGGTGGCGGCCGCGATCTTCAAGGACGCGCCGCATCCCAACGGCGCCAAGCTCTTTCTCGATTGGTATTTAGCGAAGGAGCAGCAGAGCCGCACCGGCACCTTCTCGGCGCGCTCCGACGTTTCCCCGCCGGAGGGCTTCCAGCCGCTCTCATCCTACAAGATCGACCAAGGCTACCGGCAGATGCTCTCCGACGACAGCAAGGCCTCCGAGCTGAGAAAGAAACTCGCAGGATACATCCACCGATGAAGATTCTTCGGTCGCCGCTGCTTTCGCCGTTAGGGACGCACTGCCTCTCACTCCTACTCCCCATGGGGGAGAAGTGGGGATGAGGGGGCTCCGGCGGTGCGATACGGAATCATCGTAACCCCCTTGCCCCACCCTCTCCCCAGACCAAGTCGGGTTTACCCGACTGGTCACTAAAAGTGCGCAGGTCGGGCAAGCCCGACTTGTGATGGCGAGGGAGTCGTCCGTGAAGAACGTTTCTGCGCATGTGGCTAAGCGAGTTGGGGCGCCAAGATGCGGCGAGCGATGATCAGCCACAGGGCACGCAGAAGCCATTGGAACCAGCGGCGGAGTAGGCTGAAGTTGTAACCGGCGGCGGCCAGCACGGCGTTGATGCGGTCGCCGTCGCGACCCTTGAGGTGGTTGCGACCCATGCGGTGGTCGTCTTTGAGATGGCCGATCACGGGCTCGACGGCAGCTCGGCGGCGCATTTCGCGGCGGATCGCCTTGGTGACACGCCGGACCTGGCCGGTGATCCAGACCTTGAACCGATCCGGGTGGCTGTGACCGCGATAGCCCTTGTCGCCGTGGATGCGGCGGACCTCAACACCCGTGAGCTTTTCGAGGTCGGCGATGACTGGGCCGAGTGTGTGGCCGTCATAGGGGTTGCCATGCAGCGCCTTGGCGTGCAGCACGAACTGTCCACCCCTGGGTGCGGTGACCGGGATGGCAATCGAGACCTTGCAACCGAATTCGTACGGAGCCCGTGCCTTGCCGCGGCCAATGCACTCCACTTCGGGCGCGTGTAACGAATAGACCTTTGGGCCGCGTTGACGCTGCTCTTGATGGCGAACACGCAGCGCGAGATCGAGCAGCGGGCCGAAGCGGTCTTCGAGCACCGTGTCGCCCTCGATTTTGCGGCGAATGTCACGGATGATGCGGCCGAGCCGCGTGCGCAGGAACTTGAGTTCCCGCCGGGCGCGCTTGAACTGATGCGCATGCGTATAGCGCCCGATCATGATCGCAGCGCGCTTGGCCACCCTGCGATAGCTCTGGCGCAGATCGACCCCCTCACGTTTGGCCAGATCGACCAGTTTCTCGATGGCACGGTGGATGAGACTGGCATCGGTCGGATGCGCGATCGCCTTCTCCTGCACGGTTGTGTCCACCACGACCCGCTCGAGATCCTTGGTCTCGATCGCCCCGCTCCGATGGGCCACCGAAAGGCTTTCCTGCAACAGCGCGATGAGTTGCTCCTCGCCCAGCCGCTGGCGCCAGCGGGTCAGCGACGAGCGGTCGAACGGCAACTCGTGCCGGAAGACCACTTCGCCGCAGAAATACTGGAAATACGGGTTCTCGACCCACCGCTCGCACAACGCCTCGTCGGACAAATTGTGCATATGCTTGAGGATGAATAGACCGGCTACCAGCCGCGTCGGCAGCGGCGGTTGCCCCGGTCCGACGCGACAGACCGAACGAAAACGCCCGGCCAGAAAACCCCAATCGATCTCCTCCGCCAGCCGCACCAACGGATGGCGAAGATTGATGATCTCCGCCAAGGGCGGCCTAAACAGGTCATCCTGACGCTCGTCGCGCGGCTGGCTCATCCTTCCCCCCACAGCGAATCTCGCGCGGGAAGGAATCATGAACTGCCCAAATCGGGAATCCCAAAACGCAAGAAAACCGGGCACCACACCCCGCTTTCTTGCAAAATCGATTACTTGCTCAAATCAATTCATCGCGACCAATCAATGGCTTCCGAATACTTCACGGACGACTTGAGAGCCCGGATGCGTGGGCAACGCGCCGCTGCGCCGTGCCCGTCATCAACGCTGCGGCCGGGCGCGTTACCCACCCTACAGACAAGAAAAAGCCGGCCTGCGGATTCCGCAAGGCCGGCCAAACAACCGTAGCGAATTGGTTCAGTAGATGCCGCCGGCAACCGAGGCGCTGCGCTGGGTCATCGGCAGGACCACGACCTTGGAGCCGACATTGACGCGGCCGTAGAGATCGCTGACGTCATCGTTGGTGAGACGGATGCAGCCCGACGACACGCGGTGCCCGATGGTCGAGGGATCATTGGTGCCGTGGATGCGATAGACCGAGCCGCCGAGATACATGGCGCGCGCGCCGAGCGGGTTGCCGGGGCCGCCGGCCATGAAGCGGGGCAGATAGGGCTGGCGCTCGATCATCTCGGCAGGCGGCGTCCAATCCGGCCACTCGGCCTTCTTGGTGATGTTCTGGGTGCCCGACCAGGTGAAGCCCTCGCGCCCCACGCCGATGCCGTAACGCAGCGCCCGGCCGTTGCCGAGAACCAGATAGAGGTAGGTGTTGGGCGTGTCGATGACGATCGTGCCGGGCGCCTCGGTGGTGCGGTAGTCGACGATCTGGCGCTTGAAGCGGGCCGGCAGCTCGTCGGTATCGCCGGTGCTGTCATCGGGCGCCTGCATCATCGGATTGGGCTGGCTCGGCGGTGCGAATGGCAGGAACGGGCTCGCCGAAGCGCTGGCCGCAAAGGAGGTCGCGGCGGCGATCAGGACGACTGACGCGGCAGCGCGAAAGAAGCTGATTGTCTGCATGACGATCCCCATCATCTGTTGTTGCCCATTGGACGGGCCAACCGGCGAAAGGGTTCATCGGGGGACGAAAATAATTGCGCCGGCCGGTTAACGTCCGGGCCATGCGGGGAGGGCGCCGCCGGCCGCGCGTCAGGGCTCGCGGGTGGCGTGCCAGCCGACCGAGGCGTCAGGCACCGCGTCCGTGGAGGCGAAATACGGCTTGATATCCAGGAGCGGCGTGTTGTCGAGGCAATCGAGCCCGACGACGGAAAGCGTGTTGCCCTCGATGCGCAAGAGCCGCACGACGCTCATGGCGATGGGGTTGGGGCGCACCGGCGAGCGCAGCGCAAAGGTGCCGCGCGTTTCTCCGTAATGGCGTGGCGCCTGCAGCACCAGGTCGCGCCGCGCCCGGTCCATCCAGTAGAGCGCGACTACATGGCTTGAAGTCTCAAGCCCCGCAAGACCCTGCGCCCAGCGCGGATCGAACTCGATGGTGCAGATCGCCTCCGCCTCCCGGCCGTTCTTGGGGCAGTCCTCGCGCCGAACCCAGGGGGTGCGGATGCAGCCGATGAAATAGAGCGAGGCGTCGAACCGCTCGGGCAGCGCGACCGCAACCTCGCCCTCCCGCAGCCCGAAGGGGTCGGAACGGTCGGTCGGGCGAGGGTCGTCGGAAGGGTTCTGGTCGTTCATGGGGCTAATGTCGCCCGGAGCCGGGTCGGCGCCAAGTGGGACTTCGTTGTGGCGCCGTCGATTAGTGAAAGCAGGCATTGATATTCCGCTTTTAAAGGTATAAGCATATCTTTATGTATGCTTCGCTCGGTTTGGTTCCATCTCCCAACAGCCCGTGCCCCCATGATTGCCTTGCCTAGTCCGCGGTCCCGTCCAGTTGCCCAACTGCCGTTCATGGCGCTCAACGGTGCCCTGAAGGCGGCCGGCGAGGCCACACGCCTGCGCATTCTGGCCTTGCTCGCCGAAGCCGAGCTGACGGTTTCCGATCTCACCGACATCCTGCGCCAATCGCAGCCGCGGATTTCCCGCCATCTCAGGCTTCTGGCCGAAGCCGGGCTGGTGGAGCGGTTCCGCGAGGGGTCCTGGGCCTTCTTCCGGCTGGGCGAGCACGGCGGCGGCGCCGAGCTTGCGCGCGAGCTGATCACGCGGCTGGATTGCGGCGATGCCACCATCGCGCGCGACCGCGAGCGACTGGCGGCCGTGCGGTCGGAGCGAGCTGCCGCGGCGCAAGCCTATTTCCGCAGCCACGCGGCGGAATGGGACCGCATCCGCAAGCTGCATGTGACCGATGCGGCCGTCGAGGCTGAAATCCGCGCGGCGCTTTCCGGCGCGCCGTTTCGCTCGCTGCTCGATCTCGGCACCGGCACCGGCCGCATGCTCGAGCTGTTCGGCCCCGAGATCGAACGCGGCCTCGGCCTCGACCTTTCGCTCGACATGCTGGCGATGGCGCGCGCCCGGCTCGACCGCGCCGGCTTGCGCCATTGCAGCGTGCGGCAGGGCGACATCTACGATCTCGCGCTGCCACGCAATTCGTTCGATGTCGTCATCATCCATCAAGTCCTGCACTTCCTCGACGACAGCGCGCGCGCGATCCAGGAGGCGGCGCGGGTCCTGCGTCCGGCCGGGCGGCTTCTGGTCATTGATTTCGCGCCCCATGATCTCGAATTCCTGCGTGACGAGCATGCCCATCGGCGGCTCGGCTTTGCGTCCGAGACCGTAACCCAATGGCTCAACGCCGCCGGTCTGGAGATGCTGCAGCAGAAGACGCTGCCGCCGGAGCCGAATTCCGACGGCAAGATCGCGGTCTCGCTCTGGCTCGGACGCGATCCGCGCATCGTAATCGCCGATACCGCTGCCCGGGAGGTTGCCTGATGAACACCGCCAATCCGCGCCCGAGCCGCTTCGTGCATGCCGGCGCAGCGCCGCGCATCCGCGTCTCCTTCGAGTTCTTTCCGCCCAAGACCGCGGAGATGGAAGAGACGCTGTGGGAGGCGATCAACCGGCTGGCGCCGCTCAAGCCGAATTTCGTCTCGGTGACCTATGGGGCCGGCGGCTCGACCCGCGAGCGCACCCATGCCACGGTCAAGCGCATCCTGGCCGAGACCATGCTGGTGCCGGCCGCCCATCTCACCTGCGTGGGCGCCGCCTGCCCCGAAGTCGACGGCGTCATCAATAGCTATTGCACGGCCGGCGTGCGCCATATCGTGGCGCTGCGCGGCGATCCGGTCGGCGGCATCGGCGAGCGCTACGCGCCGCATCCGGGCGGCTACCGGCATGCCGCCGATCTGGTCGCCGGCATCAAGCGCATCGCCGATGTCGAGGTCTCGGTGTCCGCCTATCCGGAGCGTCATCCCGACAGCCCGACCGTCGAGGCCGATATCGACATGCTCGCGGCCAAGGTCGATGCCGGCGCGTCGCGCGCCATCACCCAGTTCTTCTTCGAGAACGATCTCTATTTCCGTTATCTCGATCGGGTGCGCGCGCGCGGCATCCATCTGCCGATCGTGCCGGGCATCCTGCCGGTGCAGAATTTCAAGCAGACCAAAAACTTCGCCGCGCGCTGCGGGACCTCGGTGCCCGATTGGCTGGCCGAGCGCTTTGATGGTCTCGAGAACGATGCCGCCACCCGCAAGCTGATCGCCGCCGCGGTCGCCGCCGAGCAGGTGCTCGATCTGGTCGATCGCGGCGTCACCGATTTCCACTTCTACACCATGAACCGCGCCGACCTGGTCTACGCCGTCTGCCACCTGCTCGGCCTGCGGCCCGGGCTGCCGGCAGGGCAAGAGGCAGATCAGCCGAATCTCAAACCTCGACCAGACACGGGCGAACTCCCTCGCCCCGTTGGGGAGAGGGAGAAGGAAGCCTGAGCCAATGTCAGATCCAGAGACGAATCCGCCATCCATGTCCCCCACCGAGCAGCGGCTGCGCGCGCTCGCGGCCGAGCGCATCCTGGTGCTCGACGGCGCCATGGGCACCATGATCCAGGAGCTCAAGCTCGACGAGGAGGGCTATCGGGGCGCCCGCTTCGATGCCTGGAACCGCGAGGTGCGCGGCAATAACGATCTTTTGATTCTGTCGCAGCCGGCGGCGGTGCGCGACATCCATCTCGCCTATTATCGCGCCGGCGCCGACATCGTCTCGACCAACACGTTCTCCTCGACCGCGATCGCGCAGGCCGATTATGGCCTGTCCAAGCTCGCGCACGAATTGAATCGCGAAGGCGCCAAGCTCGCCCGCGCCGCCGCCGCGATCGCGCAAGCCGAGGACGGCCGTCCGCGCTTCGTGGCCGGCGCCATCGGCCCCACCAACCGCACCGCCTCGATCTCGCCCGACGTCGCCAATCCGGGCTTCCGCGCCATCACCTTCGACGAGCTGCGCACCGCCTATGCGGAGCAGATCGACGGCCTGATCGAGGGCGGCGCCGATCTGCTCCTGATCGAGACGATCTTCGACACGCTCAATGCCAAGGCCGCCATCTGCGCCGTCGCCGAGGTGACGCAGGCGCGCGGCGTGCGCATTCCGCTGATGATCTCCGGCACCATCACGGATCTTTCGGGCCGTCTCCTGTCCGGCCAGACCCCGGCCGCGTTCTGGAACTCGGTGCGTCATGCCGCGCCGCTGTCGATCGGACTGAATTGCGCGCTCGGGGCCAAGGAGATGCGCGCCCACGTGGCGGAGATCGGGCGCATCGCCGACACTCTGGTTTGTGCCTATCCGAATGCGGGCCTGCCCAACGAGTTCGGCTATTACGACGAGAGCCCGGACTACATGGCCGAGCTGCATCGGCGAGTTCGCCGCCGACGGCCTCGTCAACATCGTGGGCGGCTGCTGCGGCACCACGCCCGCGCACATCGCCGCGATCGCCCAGGCGGTGGCCGGCAAGGCGCCGCGCGCGATCCCGGACGTGCCGCGGCGGCTGCGGCTGTCGGGGCTGGAGGCCTTCACGCTGACGCCGGAAATCCCGTTCGTGAACATCGGCGAGCGCACCAATGTCACCGGCTCGGCGCGTTTCCGCAAGCTCGTGACCGCGGGCGACTACACGGCCGCGCTCGACGTCGCGCGCGATCAGGTCGAGAACGGCGCCCAGATCATCGACGTGAACATGGACGAGGGCCTGCTCGATTCGCAGCAGGCCATGGTCACCTTCCTCAACCTGATGGCGGCCGAGCCCGACATCGCGCGCGTCCCGGTCATGGTCGATTCCTCGAAATTCGCCGTGATCGAAGCCGGGCTCAAATGCCTGCAGGGCAAGTCGGTGGTGAACTCGATCTCGCTCAAGGAGGGGGAGGCGGAGTTCGTGCGCCAGGCGCAGATCGTGCGCCGCCATGGCGCCGCGGTCGTGGTCATGGCCTTCGACGAGCGCGGCCAGGCCGACACGCTCGACAAGAAGACCGCCATCGCCAAGCGCGCCTACGACATCCTGGTCGACCAGGTCGGCTTTCCGCCCGAGGACATCATCTTCGATCCGAACATCTTCGCGGTCGCGACCGGCATGGAGGAGCACAACAATTACGGGGTCGATTTCATCGAGGCGACGCGCTGGATCAGAAAGAACCTGCCGCACGCCCATGTCTCCGGCGGCGTCTCGAACTTCTCGTTCTCGTTCCGCGGCAACGAGCCGGTGCGCGAGGCCATGCACACGGTGTTCCTCTACCATGCCATCAAGGCCGGCATGGACATGGGCATCGTCAACGCCGGCCAGATCGCGGTCTATGACGATCTTGATCCGGAGCTGCGCGCGGCCTGCGAGGACGTCGTCCTCAATAGCCGGGCGGACGCCTCCGAGCGCCTGCTCGCCTTGGCGGAGCGCTATCGCGGCCATGGCAAGGAGCGCAAGGAAGCCGATCTCGCCTGGCGCGAATGGCCGGTGGAGCAGCGGCTCTCGCACGCCCTGGTGCACGGCATCACCGACTTCATCGAGACCGATACCGAGGAGGCGCGCGTGCGGGCGGAGCGTCCGCTCGCCGTGATCGAAGGTCCGTTGATGGACGGCATGAACGTGGTCGGCGACCTGTTCGGCGGCGGCAAGATGTTCCTGCCGCAGGTGGTCAAGTCGGCGCGCGTGATGAAGCAGGCGGTCGCTTATCTGCTGCCGTTCATGGACCAGGAGAAGCGCGACAAAGGCATCGCGATGGGCGGCACGGCCTGGAACAGCTCCAACGGCAAGATCGTGCTCGCGACCGTCAAGGGCGACGTGCACGATATCGGCAAGAGCATCGTCGGGGTCGTGCTCCAGTGCAACAATTACGAGATCATCGATCTCGGCGTGATGGTGCCGGCGGCCAAGATCCTGGAGACCGCCAAGGCCGAGAAGGCCGACATCATCGGGCTCTCCGGCCTGATCACGCCTTCGCTCGACGAGATGTGCCACGTCGCCGCCGAGATGGAGCGGCAAGGGCTCGACCTGCCGCTGATGATCGGCGGCGCCACCACCAGCCGCACCCACACGGCGGTGAAGATCCATCCGAACTACCAGCGCGGACAGGCGATCCATGTCAACGATGCGAGCCGCGCCGTCGGCGTGGCCGGAAGCCTGATGTCGGCGGCGGCGCGACCGGCCTATATCGCGGGCATCCGCACCGAATATGCCGCCATCGCGGCCGCCCATGCCCGCTCCGAGGAGAACAAGCAGCGGGTGCCGCTGCCGGCGGCGCGCGCCAACGCGCTCAAGCTCGATTGGTCGGGCGCCTATCAGCCGCCGCGCCCGAGCTTGCTCGGCACCCGCGTCTTTAGCGATTATTCGCTCGCCGAGCTCATCAACTACATCGATTGGTCGCCGTTCTTCTCAACCTGGGAGCTCAAGGGCAAATTTCCGGCGATCCTCGATGACGCGAAATACGGAGCCGCCGCGCGCAATCTCTACGCCGACGCCAAGGCCATGCTGGGACGCATTGTGGAGGAGCGTTGGCTGCAAGCTGACGCCGTCGTCGGCCTGTGGCCCGCCAACGCGCAGGGCGACGACATCCTGGTGTTCGCCGACGAAGGGCGGGACAAGCCGATCGCGGTCCTGCACACGCTGCGCCAGCAACTCACCCGGCGCGAAGGCCGCCCCAATCTGGCGCTCGCCGATTTCATCGCGCCGCGTGCGAGCGGTATCGCCGACTATATCGGCGCCTTCCTGGTCACGGCCGGCATCGGCGAGGATGCGAGGGCCGCGCGCTTCAAGGCGGCCAACGACGACTATTCGGCCATCATGGTCAAGGCACTGGCTGATCGGCTCGCCGAGGCGTTCGCGGAGTGCATGCACCGACTGGTGCGGCGGGAAATGTGGGCCTATGCGCCCGACGAAACGCTCGAAATCGAGGATCTGATCGCCGAGAAATATCGCGGCATCCGACCGGCGCCCGGCTACCCGGCGCAGCCCGAGCACACCGAGAAGGCAACGCTGTTCACACTCTTGAAGGCCGAGCGTGGGATCGGCGTACAGCTCACCGAAAGCTTTGCCATGACGCCCGGCGCGTCCGTCTGCGGCCTCTATTTCAGCCATCCTGAAAGCCGCTATTTCGGCGTCGGCAAGCTCGAGCGCGACCAGGTCGAGGACTACGCGCGCCGCAAGGGCTGGACTCTCGCCGAGGCAGAGAAATGGCTCGCTCCGGTCCTCAATTACAGCCCGTCGGCGGCCGCCCGGATCGCGGCCGAGTAGATCTGGATATTGCGCACCTGAAAACCAAACACCGGAGAGGTTGCCCTCTCCGGTGTTGTCTTGAACGTGCTGCCTTGAATTTTGCGGTTCTTGCAAGATCGGGTGGGGGACTGGCCAGTCCCTGCAACAATCAGAACGCTCCCAACAAAACCGCACCTACGAAAGTGAACACGGCCAATACCACGAGCAAGTCGAGCTTCACGGTAAGGTCCACAGAAGGTGCTCCATCCTTGTTGACGTGAGCGAAGTTTAGCAAAGCATCGTCGAGAATTGAAGAAAGAAATGTTTGTGCGTTGCCGCAATCCTCAGCGCGATTCCGGCAATGGTCAGACGTCCCTCTGCAAGACCATGATTTTTCGAGACAAAACTTCCCAGTTTACTGGTCATAAGAAATCGAAATCATCATTTCCGGCTTTCACAAAATCGCGATCACGGAGGTATTTTAGACGATTCTTTGTTGATGAATACGAAATGATACGCGGATAGACATGAGGTTGGCCCAAGTCATCGGTGCGGCGTGCTCGGCCGCGACCGTCGAAGGGAGCATCGCTACGATCTGTCAGATGACGGCATCGTAGTCGGCGTGCGAGCCGATCCAGAACCACAGCAGCCCGTCTTCCATCTCCACCGCCAGCGCGCGGTAGCGGCTTCCGACCAGAAACGCCCGACCTTCTCACAGCTCGCGCGCGCCCGGCGCGATAGTCCGCCAGCGCCTGCTCGGCCAGCCGGTCCAGCCTGCCAGCGTTCGCGCCCCGCTCGATCTCTTGGTCGAAACGAGCAGCCTCGAATTCCGCAAACCACGCACGAAACCGCTGAAGCTGGTCGGGCGGCAATTCGGCGACGGCTTTTTCAAGTTCTTCAATCTTGATCATAAGCATAAACATAGCACAGGCGCGTTTCGGTCGTCATTCACATTGAAACGATCTACGCGCATCAGACAATATCAACGGCACGTACTTGGTCCCGCTTCGCAAATCAGTCCGTTCAAGAAATTGGAGCTCACGAATTGCGCGCCCCTGGCGCATAGCCGCCCTTCGCCTATCGGGGCGCCAGCGCGCGCTCGAGGAACCACGCCACCTCCAACGCGGTGCGGTCGCGCCCGAAGCGGCCGACGATCTGCACGCCCAGCGGCAGTCCTTGGGGGTCGTTCAATCCGGGCACGTTGATGCAGGGCGGGCCGAGCAGCGTCCATAGCCGGTTGAACATGGGATCGCCGGTCGAGCCAAGCCCGTGCGGAGCCGCGCTCGGCGCCGATGGCGTGAGCATCGCGTCGGTGTCGGCCATCAGGTCGGCGAACATCCGGCGGGCCTGCTTCGCGGTGCGGCGGGCCTCGTCGTAGTGGTCGAAATCGATTGTGGCGCCGCGCGCGAGTTGACCGCGCAGCACCGGTCCCAGCTGGTCCTGATGATGGTCGAACTCATAGGCGAGCGCCCGATAGGCTTCGTGGTCCTGGATGATGACATGCGCCCGCATGGCGGCTTCGAAGATGGGCGGCAGCTCGAGCTCCCTGACGCGCGCGCCGGCGGCTTGCGCGGCCTGCGCCGCCTGCTCGATCGCGCCCTGCATGTCGCCGCTCGCCTCATGCCAGAGCGACGTGCGCACCAGCGCGATCGCCGGTGCGGCCGGCGGGCGCTGATCGATCCGCAAGTCCCGGCCCGTAATGGCGGCGGCCGCGAAGGCCACGTCCGCCACGCCGGCCGCGAACACGCCCGCGGTATCGAGCGACCAGGAGACGCATTTCATGCCCACGGTCGGCAGCATCCGAAACGACGGCTTGAAGCCGGCAATGCCGCAATAGGCGGCGGGCCGGATGACCGAGCCGCCGGTTTGGCTGCCGAGCGCGATCGGCAGCATGCCGGCCGCGACCGCCGCCACCGAGCCCGAGGATGATCCGCCCGGCGTGTGGGCGAGGTTGTGTGGATTGCAGGTCGCGGCCGGCTGCAGGCTGGCGAGCTCGGTGGTGACCGTCTTGCCGAGCACCAGCCCGCCGGCGCGGTGCACCAGCGCGACCAAGGCAGCGTCGGCCTTGGGCCGGTGGCCGGCATAGATCGGCGATCCGTATTGGGTTGGAAAATCCGCCGTATCGAAAATATCCTTGATGCCGACCGGCAGCCCGCGCAGGGGCCTTCGCTCCAAACCGTTCGCCGCGGCGGCGCGCCGCGCCCCCTCGATGTCGAGCGCCACAAAGGCGCCGATCTCGGCCTCATGGCGCGCGATCGCCTGCGCGCAGAGATCGACCACGGCGCGCGGCGCCAGGGTGCCGGCTTCGATCGCCCGCGCGAGAGCGAGCGCGGACAGCATGGGCTCGCCAGCACGAGCAACGAACAACGTGTCTTCCATCAGGACCCCCGGCCAAGCCGATGTGGCCCCAATGCCGCCGCAGGATCAAGGGGTAGGGCGGGTTCGCTTTAACCCGCCATTGAGCCGCGCCACCCAGTGAACCGCGGATCGCCCAAAAGATCATCGGGCCCTCGGACGCCGCCCCGTCGCCTCACCCGGCCCATGATCCATTTGCGCCAACCATTGAAGAGTCCTTAACAAAATTGACCGCATTCTCCGCTTCATGACGCGGAGACTTCGCTTCTACGTTTTGGGCGCCGGCGCGGTCGGGGCGGTGGCGTTGCTGGCCGGCTGCGGCGCCCATTACCTGGCGGCCGAGCGGGAACCGTGGCGGCACGAGGCCGAATCGCAATGCCTCGGTTCGGGTGCGGTCAAGGAAGGTCCCGGCAAGGTCCGCATCAGCCCGATCACGGGACCGGGCGCGTGCGGGATCGACTTTCCGCTGAAAGTGTCGAGCCTCGGCGACAGCGCCCCGCTCGGCTTTGGCGACGAGTTGCGGCCGCCGGCCGCCGTTCCCAATGGGGCCGGACAGGTGCCGCCGCGCTGGCCGATCGCCCAGCCGACCCCAGCCGCATCGGCCGTGACGCAGGACGATTTGCCGCCGCCCGGCGAGGAGGCCGAACCGGGTCCCTGGCCGCCGCTGCGGCGGCCCGTCCCGCCGGCGGCAGGCGCTGGATCGCGCCCGTCCGATCAACCGCTGTCGCTTGATCCCTCGCGGCCGGCGGCAACACCGCAGCTTTATGACTTTCGCAAGCCCTATGGGGCGGCCGCTTCGCCGCCGCCGCGGGCCGCTTCGGCGAGCGCGACTCCCTTGCCCGATGCCAGCTCGCCCTACGACTTCTCGCCGGAGCCCTACGACCGTCGCGCCCTCATCGGCGGAGCAAAATCGGCACCGCGCACCGTGGCGTCGCCGTCCCCAGCCCTTGGTCCTGCCTCCGCGCCGCCGGTCACCGAGCCGATCGGACCGGTCGCCGTCAGTCCGGCGGCGACGCTGGCGTGTCCGCTGGTCTCGGTGCTCGATCAGTGGATCACTGAAGCTCTGCAGCCGGCAGCGCTGAAATGGTTCGGGGTGCCGGTGGTCGAGATCAAGCAAATCTCCGCCTATTCGTGCCGCGGCATGAATGGCGATCCCAATGCGACGATCTCGGAGCATGCTTTCGGCAATGCGCTCGACATCGCGGGCTTCACGCTGGCCGATGGCCGCAAGCTCGACGTGCAGCACGGCTGGCACGGCTCGCCCGAGGAACAAGCCTTCCTGCATGACGTGCAAGCGACCGCCTGCAATCAGTTCACGACCGTGCTGGCGCCCGGCGCCAACATCTATCATTACAACCACATTCACGTCGACCTGATGCGCCGGCGCAATGGCCGGCATGCCTGCAATCCGCAGCCGATCAGCGGCGACGAGATAGCCGCGCGATTGGGCGCTCATGTCGCCGCCAAGCGCGACCTCACGGTGACCGGCTCGATCAGCCAGCACCACGTTGCCGCGCCGCCAAAGCGGCTGCGCCCCAGCGCCTATTCGACCCCCAAACGGGACCTCGATCTGCCCGACGCAGTACCGGGCGCCGATGGGGAAGACGAGTAGGGCGCAATCGCTTTATTGCGCCGCTTGGCCATGCCGATGGGTTGCGCCGATTGGTCGCGACGATAGGTTGCGCCGGTTGGAGAGGCTGGCGGCGCAATAAAGCGATTGCGCCCTACGATGCCGCCGTTTCCCAACTGGATCGCGTCGTGGCAAGATGGCGCCATGCTTCGCACCATGGTGACACGCGCCGCCATCCTGCTCTTGCTGTGCGCCGGATTGGTCCCGGCATTGGCGCAGGCCCAGTCGTGGCCGACGCGGCCGGTGCGGATCGTGGTGCCGTTCTCGGGCGCGGGCACCGCCGATCTGTTGACCCGCATCGTCGCCGACAAGCTCGGTGCTGCGCTGGGTCAGCCGTTCGTGGTCGAGGACCGGCCGGGCGCCGGCGGCATCATCGGCCAGGAAATGGTCATGCGCTCGGCACCCGACGGCTACACCCTGGTGGTGTCGAGCCTCGGCAGCTTCGTCATCACGCCGGCCTTCACGCCGCTGCCGTTCGATCCGTTCAAGGATTTCACCCACATCGCCTATCTGGGCGGCCAGCCGAGCGTGATGTTCGTGAACAAGGATCTGCCGCAGAAGACGCTCGCCGAGTTCGTCGCCTATGCCAAGGCGCATCCGGGCGAACTCACCTATGGGACGATCTCGTACGGCTCGCAGACCCAGCTGGTCAACGAGATGCTGCAAAAGGAGGCCGGCATCAAGATGACCTACGTGCCCTATAGGGGCGCCAATCTGATCGCGAACGACGTGCTCGGCGGTCATTTGAGCTCCGGCTCGCTGGCGCTCTCGGCAGCATCCGGGCAATTGCGGGCAGGGACGCTGCGCGGCCTCGCCATCGGCACCGAGGAGCGGTTGCCGGGCTTTCCGGACATTCCGACCTTCAAGGAGCAGGGCTATCCGAGCCTCGTCTCTTCCACCTGGTTCGCCCTGTCGGGGCCGGCGAACCTGCCGGAGCCGATCGTCACGCGGCTCAATGCCGAAGTGGTGAAGGCCTTGCACGCGCCCGATGTGCAGGCGCGCCTCGAGAGCGAGGCGATCGATACCAAGTCGCTGAACGCGGCCGATTTCACCGCCTTCTTCAAGCAGGAGGTGGTGCGCTGGACGCCGATCGCAAAGGAAGTTGCCGCGCAGGCCAAAGCCGCCGGCATGGGGCCGCCATAACGAGGGGCGTGTCAGTGCGGCCGATAGGCGGCGAGGAAGACGCGCACCGCGATCTTCACCACGTATTCGATCCGCTCAGGCGCCGGAGTGGTGCCGAAATTGAATAGCACCGGCTTGTACACGGTCGCCAGGCAAGCCTCCATGAATTGCGCGGCGGCGATCTCGCAATCCTCCACCTGGAGCACGCCGGCGGCCACCTGCGCGCTCAGATACACTTTCAACTGCGCGATGCCGAAGGCCGGTCCGGTCTCGTAGAAGCGGCGGCCAAGCTCCGGCATCCGCTCGGCAATCGAGATCACCGCCCGTATCGGCGAGGCACCGCCCGGCCGGCACACGAACTGGGCATAGGCAACGCCAAGCCGCGTCAGGACCCCTTCGACATCGTGGTCTTGCGGATCGAGATTGAAGATCTGCTCGGCCTGTGCCCGGCACTGCTGCCCGACGATGGCCTCGAACAGCTCCTCCTTGTCCTTGAAGTAGACGTAGAGGGTGCCTTTCGACACTCCGGCCACCCGGGCGATCTCGCCCATGCTGGCGGCGTCGAAACCCTGCGCCATGAAAACATGCCTAGCGCCGTCAATGATCTGGCGCCGTTTGCTGCTGTCCTCAGCGATGGCGCCGGGCGCCACCCGCTCGACCTGTGCACTCATTTTCAACCCTCCGGTCGTGCCGCCCTGGCCTGCATCTCAACGAGGGCAGCCATGACATCTAGCATTGACTGAACGGTTCGGTCAACATTGACGAAACACCTTCATCTATCTAGTTAGGATGGCTGAACGGTTCGGTCAATGGCTGTCTGCCTCCCGAGCCGGCCGGCGGATGAAGGAGCTTTATCATGTACGCAGAACGGGAAATGGGTGGTTTTGCCGGAGGCAGGATCATCGAGGGAAAGGCCGGCTGGGTCGGGAACAGTGAGACGGCCGTCGCGGAAGCCCGCCATGACTGGAATCCGCGGGAAATCCAGCAGCCGCTTGCGGCACTCGTCCGGCTGGCGAAGATCGGGCCCGCTCCGCTGACGAGCGAGCGGTCGTTGGCAAAGTCCGCGCTATGGCCGGTGCCGACGGCGACCGGAGAATCCGCCGCTGATTGGTCTAGTCAAAGCGCTGTCATCATTGACTTTGCACAGGCTCGCAGGAGCCGCCAAGCGGCGGGCGTCGGTGAAGTGCCGTCGAACGAGAACCAAGACGGCCTTACGCTGAAGGACTGGGCGGTGATCAGCTACGCACTCGTGGCGACGGCGTTCTATCCAGTGCTGGCGTGGTTTCTCATCAGCTTCTGAGGCTCCGAAAGCCGGGATTTCCGGTCGAGGACATCAGAGCCGTGTCAGCGCGGCCGATAGGCAGCCAGGAAGACGCGCACCGCCGTTTTCACCACATATTCGATCCGCTCGGGCGCCGGAGCCGTGCCGAAATTGAACAAGCACCGGCTTGTACACGGTCGCCAGGCAGGCCTCCATCAATTGCGCGGCGGCGATCTCGCAATCCTCTATCTCGAGCACGCCGGCGGCCACCTGTGCGCTCAGATACGCCTTCAGCTGCGCGATGCCGAATGCCGGTCCGGTCTCGTAGAACTTGCGCCCAAGCTCCGGCATGCGCTCCGCAATCGCGATCACGGCCCGTATCGGCGACACCCCGCCGGGCCGGCACACGAACTGGGCATAGGCAATTCCAAGCCGCGTCAGGATCCCTTCGACATCGTGATCTTGCGGATCGAGATTGAAGATCTGCTCGGCCTGCGCCCGGCACTGCTGCCCGACGATGGCCTCGAACAGCTCCTCCTTGTGCTTGAAATAGACGTAGAGGGTGCCTTTCGAGACCCCGGCCACCCGGGCGATCTCGCCCATGCTGGCGGCGTCGAACCCTTGCTCCATGAAGACTTGCCGGGCGCCTTCCACGATCTGACGGCGCTTGCTGCTGTCCTCATCGGTGGCGGGGGCCACCCGCTCGATCTGTGCACTCATTTTTTCAAGCCTCCTTCAACCCTCCGCCTCGCCGCCCAGGCCCTGCATATCAGATAGGGCAGCCATGACATCCGGTATTGACTGAACGGTTCGGTCAATGTTGACGGACCGCCTTCGGTCCTTTAAATGTGGTGACCGAACGGTTCGGTCAATGGCTGTTGCGCCCCGAGCCTGCCGGCGGACAAGGGAGAGCTCATCATGTACGCAGAACGGGAAACGGGTGGCTTTGCCAGGGCTGGGGTCATCGAGGGAATGGCTGAGCGGGGCCCGAGCGCCGAGACCTCCAGGGCGGCTGAGAGCCGCAGTGCTGAGGATCAACAGGAATTGCAGCCCCCGGCGCCCGTTCGGCTGCCGGCCAAGCTCGAGACCCCCACTCAGACCCCGTCACGCTCGCCTCGGGCACGCAGGCTCGCGCTGCTCGGCGCGGCGTTGCTGCTCGCGGTCGGGGCTGGCGGAACTTTCGGTTACCACTGGTGGACGGTCGGCCGCTTCATCGAGGCGACCGACGACGCCTATGTGGGCGCCCACAACACCACGCTCGCCGCCAAGGTCGCCGGCTATGTCTCCAACATCATGGTCGAGGACAATTCCCGCGTGCGCGCCGGCGACGTGATCGCCACCATCGACGACGGCGACTTCCGCCTGGCGGCGGATGCGGCGCGCGACAAGGTCGCGACCCAGCAAGCGACCGTCGATCGGATCGGTCAGCAGATCATCGCCCAGGGGGCATCGGTCGATCAGGCCAAGGCGCAGCTCGTTTCCGCGCAGGCGGCGGCGACCCGAACCAAGCTCGAGCTCGACCGGCAACAGTCGCTGGCGCAGCGCGATTTTGCCAGCCGCCAGACTCTCGAGCAGGCCCAGTCGAACCGCGACCAGGCGGCGGCCGGCGTGCAAAGCGCGCAAGCGGCTGTGGATGCGGCCGCGGCCAATGTGGATGTCCTCAAGGCGCAACAGCAGGAAGCCGCCAAGGCGCTCGAGGAGCTGCGCACCGCCTTGGCCAAGGCTGAGCGCGACCTCTCCTTCACCGTGATCCGCGCGCCGGTGGACGGCGTGATCGGCAACCGGGCCGTCCAGACCGGCGATTACGTGCAGACCGGCCAACGGCTGGCGAGCCTCGTGCCGCTCGACGAGGTCTATGTGGATGCCAACTTCAAGGAGACCCAGCTCGCCTATCTGCGAGCCGGCCAGAAGGTCGCGATCACGGTCGATGCGCTGCCCGACCAGACCATCGAAGGCACCGTCGCTTCGCTGGCGCCCGCCTCCGGAGCGGTGTTCTCGCTGCTGCCGCCCGACAACGCGACCGGCAACTTCACCAAGATCGTGCAGCGCCTGCCGGTGCGCATCAGCGTGCCGCTCGACGTCGCCACCCGCCAAGTGCTGCGGCCCGGCATGTCGGTCGTGGCCAGCGTGAACACCAAGCCGACCGCGGCCGCGGCGACGACGCAAACCGCCCTGGCGCAAGGCAACTGATCTGGATCGTTCACCGACCATCAATCGCGCATCGGCCGCGGAGTTGAGACCATGTCGACCACTGCCCAAGCAAGCGGACTACCGGCGGACGCCGCCGAGCGGATCAATCCCCGCCGCCTGATCGCGTTCCTGGCGATGTGCTTCGGGATGTTCATGGCGTTCCTGGACATCCAGATCGTGTCGGCGTCGCTGTCCGAGATCCAGGCCGGGCTGGCGGCCTCGCAGGACGAGATCTCCTGGGTGCAGACCTCCTACCTGATCGCCGAGGTGGTCGCGATTCCGCTGTCGGGCTTTCTCTCGCGCGCGCTCGGCACCCGCATGATGTTCGCGCTCTCGGCCGCCGGGTTCACGGTCGCGAGCCTGATGTGCGGACTGACCTCCTCGATGAACGAGATGATCTTCTGGCGCGCGCTCCAGGGCTTCATCGGCGGCGGCATGGTCCCGACCGTGTTCGCCTCCACCTACACGATCTTTCCGCGCTCCAAGCAGGCCATGATCGTTCCCATGATCGGGCTGGTCGCGACGCTCGCGCCCACGGTCGGGCCCACCATCGGCGGCTACCTGACCGACGCACTGTCGTGGCACTGGCTGTTCTTCATCAATATCGGTCCCGGCATCGTGGTCACGGCGGTCACGCTGGCGCTCATCGACTTCGACCAGCCGGATTTCTCCCTGTTCAAGCACTTCGACTGGTGGGGACTGGGATTCATGGCCGCCTTCCTGGGCGCGCTCGAATATGTGCTGGAGGAGGGGCCGCGCTACGACTGGTTCGACGATCAGACCATCGCCCTCTTGGCCGTGGTGTCGGCCGTGTCGGCGGTGGCCTTCTTCGCCCGCGTCCTCACGGCGCGCTCGCCGATCGTCGATCTCTCCGCCTATGCCAACCGCAACTTCGCGGTGGGCAGCCTGTTCTCGTTCGTGCTCGGCATCGGCCTCTACGGGCTGACCTACCTGTTTCCGGTCTATCTGGACGAGATCCGAGGCTACAACGCCCTGATGGTCGGCGAGACCTTGTTCGTCTCGGGCGCCACCATGTTCCTGTGCGCCCCGATCGTCGGCAAGCTCGTGACCAAGATCGATCCGCGGCTCGTCTTGATGGCCGGCTTTATGATCTTCGCGGCCGGCTCCTGGCAGATGACCTATGTGACGCAAGGATTGGGATTTCTGCCCAGCTGCTGTGGCCGCAGATCTTCCGCGGCGCCGGCATGATGATGGCGATCGTGCCGATCACCAATCTGGCGCTTGGCACCCTTCCGTCCGAGCGGCTCAAGAACGCCTCCGGCCTGTTCAACCTGGCGCGCAATCTCGGCGGCGCGGTCGGGCTCGCGGCTCTCAACACGATCCTCAACGATCGCATCGACCTGCATCTCGCGCGCCTGCACGAGTCGATCACCTGGAGCCGCCAGCCGGCGCAGGAGATGCTCGCCCAGCTGACCGCGCGCTTCCAGGATTTCGGCGGCGACGCCCAGACCATGGCGCTGCGGCAGCTGATGGGGATCGCCCGCCAGCAGGGCACCGTGATGGGCTTCGCCGATGTCTTCCTGATGCTCGCGGTCCTGTTCGCCCTGTTCGGGGCGCTGGCGGTGTTCCTGCGGCGGCCGGCCGCGGCCGCCGGAGCGGCTCCGGCAGGGCACTGATAATGCAAGGATTTCACGCTCTTGGGAAAACGTCCGACAAAAGGTTAACCATACGTGAACCTAATTCCTGCCTTGAGCGTCTAATGATCAAACGCCTCGCAGGGGTTGGGCTCGGCTCTAAGGGGATACGCAGATGGCCAAGATTCGCACCACGCATCGCATCGGCTTCGTCCTAGCGCTGACGCTCGCGATCTGCGGCAGCGGCCTTGTTTCGCCCGCGCAGGCCGCCTTCACCCAATGCACCGGTACGCTCGCGCAGTACGACGCCACCATCAGGCAGCTGGAGACCTTTTCGGCCAAGGCGCAGGCGCAGGCCGACCAGAACCCGCTCTACATCAGCGACGTCGAATACTACGCTTCGGCGCTCGCCCAGGCCGAACGCTGCGCCAAGGCGCTGAGCCCCGTCGCGACCGTATCGCGCTGACCCTTCGCGCCAAAGCCACAATCTCTCAACTGTCATGCCCCGCGAATGCGGGGCATGACAGTATTCACGGGCGCTCCAGTCTTGTACTGAAGCGTCGGTGGATACTGGGTCGTCCGCCTTCGCGGACGATGACACCGGACGGGCATCAGGTGCTTCATGTCGCATCGGCCGGCTCGCCGTAGCCGCCCGCGGTCGGTGTTTGGATGATGATCGCCTCGCCCGCCGCAAGTGTGGTGGCGGCGCAGGCGGCAAGCTTCTCTTGGCGCCCGTCCTGGCGGCGTACCCAATTCTCGCCGACCTGTCCGGCCTCGCCGCCGGCGAGCCCGAACGGGCGCACCCGCCGGTGGCCCGACAGGATCGTGCATTCCATCGGCTCCAGGAACCTGATCGCGCGGCGCACGCCATCGCCCGCGTTCCAGCGGCCGCGACCACCCGAGCCCAAGCGGATGTGGAAATCCTCCAGCACGACCGGATAGCGGAATTCGAGCACCTCCGGATCGGTGAGCCGCGTATTGGTCATGTGGGTCTGCACCGCGTCGGTGCCCGGAAAGCCGGGGCCGGCGGGCGAGCCCGAGCAGATCGTCTCGTAATACTGATACGTCTCGTTGCCGAAATTGAGATTGTTCATGGTGCCCTGCGCGGCCGCCATGGCGCCGAGCGCGCCGAACAGGCAATTGGTCACCGCCTGCGAGGTCTCCACATTGCCGGCCACGACCGCGGCCGGATAGCGCGGCGACAGCATCGAGCCCGGCGGAATGACGATCCTGACCGGCTCAAGGCAGCCGGCATTCATCGGAATATCGTCGTCGACCATGACCCGGAAGACATAGAGCACGGCGGCGCGCGTGACCGGCTCGGGCGCATTGAAGTTGCTGGGCTGCTGCGGCGATGTGCCGGTGAAATCGACGGTCGCCTCGCGTTTCTGCCTGTCGACGCTGATCTTCACCTTGATCCAGGTGCCCTGGTCCATCTCATAGGCGAATTGGCAATCGTGCAGGGCGTCGATGACGCGGCGCACGCTTTCGGCGGCATTGTCCTGCACGTGCCGCATATAGGCCTCGACCACCGGGAGCCCGAACTGCGCCACCATCTTGCGCAGCTCCTGCGCTCCCTTCTGGTTGGCGGCAATCTGCGCCTTGAGGTCATTGACGTTCTGCTTGGGATTGCGCGCCGGATATCTGGCGCCGGTAAGGAGCGCGGAGAGCTCGGCCTCGCAAAAGCGGCCGCGGTCGACCAGCTTGAACTGGTCGATATAGACCCCTTCCTGCTCGATGGTGGTGGCGTTGGGAGACATCGAGCCGGGCGAGATGCCGCCGATATCGGCGTGATGGCCGCGGCTCGCGACCCAGAACAGGATACGCGTGCCGACATCGTCGAACACCGGCGTGCACACCGTGATGTCGGGCAGATGGGTGCCGCCGTTGTAGGGCGCGTTGATGGCATAGACGTCGCCGGGCGCGATCATGCCGGCACTCTCGCGAATGACGGTCTCGACCGCGCGGTCCATGGAGCCGAGATGCACCGGCATGTGCGGCGCATTGGCGACCAGCGCGCCGGTTCCGTCGAAGAGCGCGCAGGAGAAGTCGAGCCGTTCCTTGATGTTCACCGAATAGGCGGTGTTCTGCAGCGCCACCCCCATCTGCTCGGCGATCGCCATGAAGAGATTGTTGAAGACCTCGAGCATCACCGGATCGGCCTTGGTGCCGATCGCGGCTTGCCGCTTGAGCGCAACGGCGCGCACCAGCACCAGATGGTTCCTGGCCGTGATCTGCGCCCGCCAGCCGTCCTCGACCACGATGGTCTGATGCGGCTCGATCACGATGGCGGGGCCCGCAACCTCGTGGCCGGGCGCAAGCTGCGCGCGCGTGTAGATCGCGGCTTCGTGCCAGCTGCCGCCGGAATAGAACCGCGTCGTGCGCTCGGGCGTGGGCAGCGGGTCCGTTGCCGGCGGCAGGACCGGTTCGGCGAATTTGGTGCCGCCGCCGACCGCCTCGACCGCTATCGCCTCGACCACAAGCTGCTTGCTCTGGTCGACAAAGCCGAAGCGCGCCTGGTGGGCGGCTTCGAAGGCTGATTTCATTTCGGCAAGCGTCGCGAGATGCGTCGCGAGGTCGGCGGACTCCGCGGCGGCCGACAGCGTGCCCGCATTCACCGCCAGGGCAGTGTCGGTGCCGGCATAGCGCAGATGGGCGCTCAGATGCACGCTGACGGCGGGCGCGGGAATTCCTTGTCCGACCACCTCGTCGCGGGCCTCGCCGCCAAGCCGCCGGCCGATCGCGCCGATCGAGGCCAGCGCGCCTTCGCCGAACTGCTCCTCGATCGCCTGCTGCCGGGTCGCGCGAATGTCGGCGAGACCCATGCCGTAGGCCGACAGCAGCGACGAGAACGGGTGGATCAGTACGGTCGTGATGCCGAGCGCATCGGCCACCAGGCAGGCATGCTGGCCGCCGGCCCCGCCGAACGTGTTGAGCGCATAGCGGGTCACGTCGTAGCCGCGTTGCACGGAAATCTTCTTGATGGCGTTCGCCATGTTCTCGACCGCGATCCGCACGAAGCCGTCGGCGATCTCCGCGCTGGTGCGTCCGCCGCCGATTTGGTCCGCCAGCCCTGTAAAGGCCGCCCGCACCGCTTCGGCATCGATCGGCTGGTCCTGGCCCTTGCCGAAAATCTTCGGGAAGAATTCGGGGATGAGCTTGCCCAGCATCACATTGGCGTCGGTCACCGTAAGCGGCCCGCCGCGGCGGTAGCATTTCGGCCCCGGATTGGCGCCGGCCGAATCGGGTCCGACTCGCAGGCGGGAGCCGTCGAAATGCAGGATCGAGCCGCCGCCGGCCGCCACCGTATGGATGAGCATCATCGGGGCGCGCATGCGCACGCCCGCCACCTCGGTCTCGAACGTGCGCTCGAATTCGCCGGCGAAATGCGACACGTCGGTGGAGGTGCCGCCCATGTCGAAGCCGATGAGGCGGTCGAATCCCGCCGCGCGTCCGGTCTCGACCATGCCGACCACGCCGCCCGCCGGCCCCGACAGGATGGCATCCTTGCCCTCGAACAGCTCGGCCGCCGTCAACCCGCCCGCCGATGTCATGAACATGAGGCGAATGCCTTGATCAAAGCCCTGACCGCTTGCCGCAGCGCGCTCCCTCCCCCGCTTGCGGGGGAGGGTCGGGGAGGGGGCGGCCGCAGGCTCAGCGTTTGCGGCTTCGCCCCCGACCACCTCCCGCCCAAGCGGTGGCGGCGGGCTCAGTGCCTGCGCCACCTGCGCCACGTAACGGCGCAGGATCGGCGACAGATAGGCGTCGACCACGGTGGTGTCGCCGCGCGAGACGAGCTTGATGAGGGCCGAGACTTCGTGGCTCGCCGAGACTTGCGGAAAGCCGAGCCGGCGGGCGAGCGCGGCCACGCGCTGTTCATGCGCCGGATGCCGGTAGGCGTGCATGAACACGATCGCGACCGCCTTGATCCCGTCGGCCAGCGCTGTCTGCAACTGGGGGCGCAGCGCCTCGAGGTCGGGCTCCCGCTCCACCGTGCCGTCGGCGCGCACGCGTTCGTCGACCTCGATCGCGCGCTCGTACAGCATCGCCGGCTTGATGATGTGGCGGGCGAAAATCTTCGGCCGCGCCTGATAGCCGATCCGCAGCGCATCGCGGAATCCGCGTGTGACGAGAAGGAGCGTGCGCTCGCCGTTACCCTCGAGCAGCGCATTGGTGGCCACGGTGGTGCCCATCTTGACCGTGCCGATCAGCCCGGCCGGAATGGGTTCGCCGCTGCGCAGCCCCAGCAGATCCCGGATGCCCTGTACGGCGGCATCCCCATAGGCGTCGGGATTTTCCGACAGCAGCTTGTGGGCGAGGAGGCTCCCGTCGGGCCTCCTGCCGATGATGTCGGTGAAGGTCCCGCCGCGGTCGATCCAGAAATCCCAGCTGGGCGTCGTCGAAGTCATGTGCGGCTCGTTCCCCGGCCAGTATTACGCATCGCGGCGAGGTCTGAAATCGCAAGCTTTGCCGGCAAAATTGGCGGGGGCCCGGCGGCGTTTCCACCGAGCCCCCTTTCAAGGCATCAGCCGGCCTGTAAGCCGGGTTCTGTAGGGCGTCCGGCGAACCGCACGCGTGACGGCCATTCCTCTGGGACGCCAGTTGCCTGGCGCCTCGAGCAACCTACCCGGACGGCCGGATCCGGACATCGATCCCGGAGACGTCCCGCTTGCGCGGAAGCGGCTCCGCGCCGTCCCTATTCGGTCTTGCTCCCGGTGGGGTTTGCCGTGCCGTCTGCGTTGCCGCAGACGCGGTGCGCTCTTACCGCACCGTTTCACCCTTGCCGCTCCCCCTGCCTGACCCTCACCCGCAAGCGGGAGAGGGGACCGGTGGAGGAACGGCGGTCTCTTCTCTGTGGCACTTTCCCTGGGCTCGCGCCCGCCGGTCGTTATCCGGCACCGTATGTCCATGGAGCCCGGACTTTCCTCCCCGGCCACCTTTCGGTGCTTGCCGGAGCGGCCGTCCAGCCGACTGACCCGCCAGGGATGGGCACCCGGAGCGTCCGCGTCAAGGGCTTGCCGCAAGGCACGCGGCTTCGAATGCGAATTTCATCGCAATGAGGCGCCCTTGACCGCAGTCATCCGGATCGTGCCGTTGTCATCCCGACGATTTCCTCTGCTTTGCTTCGGAGCGGGGCCGGTGGGTTTGAGCACGCAGCCCGTCGATGAAAACGTCGACCAATCGCAGCACGCTGGTCTGCCAGCCGGGCTGATCGTTCATGTAGCACATGCCGACAAGGGCACGCAGGAGGTCTTCCGGCGTAATGTCGGCGCGGATCTGGCCGGCCGCGATCGCCCGCGCCAGCAGCCCGCCGACGGCCTGGGTCAGCCGATCGAACGAATACGAGAACAGCTCCGAATTCTTGTAGGCCGCCAGCGCGAGCGCCGCCGACATGCCCTTTTTTGTGGCGACGAACTTCACGTTCGAGCGCATCCAGTGACGCAGCGCATCGACGGGCTGCGCCTCCTGCTTCAATTGCTCGGCCAAGTCGGCCAGATGCTGGACCTCACGGCGGTACACCGCTTCGAACAAGGCTTCGCGGGTGGGGAAATGCCGGTAGAGCGTGCCGATGCCCACGCCGGCCGAGCGCGCGACGGCCTCGAGGCTCGCCTCCGCGCCGCCGGCGCTGAAAACCGCCTTTGCGGCCTCGAGCACCCGCTCGCGATTGCGAAGCGCATCGGCGCGCGGCTTGCGCGTGCTCTTCCCGGACGGTTTCATGCCGATCGTCGAATTTCCAGTTGTCGAATTTCCGAGTCCTAGGTACTTGAAAAGCGGAGGTACCCTCCGTATATCGGATCGCGCAAGGTGACATATATCACCCGCGGCAAGCAAACGACCCGCAACCCGGGCATTTGCCACAGGATACTCGGTCGCCAGGTGGCGGGAACCTGGTCGGCATTCTGATCGTTTCGCCTGATCGGCATTTTGATCGTTTGGCGAAGCCGCTCGAGCTGCAACGAGCCCACTGGTCGGGGCGCTCGCTTGTCCACCGCTGACTGGAGCACTGCATGAGCATCTCAATGACTCTGACCGTAAACGGCGTGCAGAGAACGATCGCGCTCGACGATCCACGGGTGACGCTGCTCGATCTGCTACGCGAACGCCTGCATTTGATCGGAACGAAGAAGGGCTGCGACCGCGGGCAGTGCGGTGCCTGCACGGTCCTGGTCGAGGGACGGCGGATCAATTCGTGCCTTGCGTTGGCACTCAGTCACGACGGCGCCGACGTGCTCACGATCGAAGGCGTGGCGCGCGGCGATCGGCTTCATCCGGTGCAAGAGGCGTTTCTGGCCCACGACGGCTTGCAATGCGGGTTCTGTACGCCCGGCCAGATCATGAGCGCGATCGGCCTGATAGCGGAGGCGCAGGCCGGCGACGATCCGGAGCGCGTGCGCGAAGGCATGAGCGGAAATCTGTGCCGGTGTGCCGCCTATCAGGGAATCACCGAGGCGGTGCTGGAGGCGCAAAAGGCGCTTGCCGCAGCAAGCCGAAGGGAGGTCGCATGAAAACGTTTGATTACGTGAGGCCCGCGACCGTCCGGGAGGCGGTTGCGGCGGCTTCCGAACCGGGCGCCGCCTACCTGGCCGCCGGCACCAACCTTCTGGACTTGATGAAAGGCGCCGTCATCCGCCCGAGCCGGCTTGTGGACATCAGCCGGCTTCCCGGCCTCGACCAGATCGAGGAGCTCTCCGACGGCGGCGTGCGGGTCGGAGCGCTGGTCCGCAACGCCGACCTCGCGCACGACCGCACCTTCGCGCGCCGGTTTCCGGTGGTTGCGGAGGCGCTGCTATCTGGAGCCTCCGCGCAGCTGCGCAACGCCGCCACGGTCGGCGGCAATCTCATGCAGCGCACGCGCTGCGCCTATTTCTACGATGTCGCAAGTGCGTGCAACAAGCGCGCTCCCGGCGCCGGCTGCGGCGCCCGCGGCGGCGACAACCGGCTGCACGCCGTCCTGGGCTGGAGCGAAAGCTGCATCGCGACGCATCCGTCCGATTTCTGCGTGCCGCTGGTCGCGCTCGACGCCGTCGTCGAGATCGAAGGCAGCGTCGGGCGGCGCGAGATCCCGCTCGAGAATTTTCACAGATTGCCCGGCGACGCGCCGGAACGCGAGAGCGAGCTCGCGCCCGGCGAGCTGATCGTCGCGCTGCGCCTGCCGGCGGAGGCGGCCCGTTTCGCAGCCCATGCCCGTTACCTGAAAGTCCGCGAACGCACCTCCTACGCATTCGCCGTCGTATCGGCGGCGGCCGCGCTGCGCGTCGAGAACGAGATGATTGCGCAGGCGCGTGTCGCGCTCGGCGGCGTCGCCATGAAACCCTGGCGCGCCCGTGCGGCGGAAGCGATCCTCACCGGCGCGCGCCCGGGTGCGGCGCTTTTCCGGCGCGCGGCCGAAGCCGCGCTCGCGGAGGCAAAGCCCTCCGGCGACAACGGCTTCAAGATCGAGCTCGCACGACGGATCGTGGCGCGGGCGCTCACGCTCGCCCTGGCGGGCACGCCGGCGCGCGTGCCCGCGCTTCCGGCATCCCCCTTCGCCGCCATTTCCGGAGACGTCATCCATGCCTGAGATTTCACTTACGCAGGCGCCCGCCCATGTCCGGCACGGCTCCAACATCGGTCAGCCGCTGACCCGGCGCGACGGGGTCCTCAAGGTCACGGGCGCCGCCCGCTACGCCGCCGACCACCATCCGGCCGGAATGCTTTACGCGGTCCTGGCGGTGAGCAGCATCGCGCGCGGCCGCGTCGCCGCTCTCGATGTTGCGGCCGCGAAAGCCCATGCGGGCGTCGTCGAGGTCATGACGCCGGCCAACAAGCCGGCGCTCGCGCAGGATCCCGACGAGAAATCGAACCCCTTCATGTTTCGGCTCGACCTGCTGCAAAACGACCGGGTCCGTTACGCCAACCAACCGATCGCCGTCGTCATCGCCAAAACCCTCGAGGCTGCGACGGAAGGCGCCGCGCTGCTGTCGCCGCGCTACGAGACCGAGCCGGCGCGGGTTGGCCTCGATGCGGCCGAGAGCTTCGTGCCGCCAAGCGTCGGAGTCGGGAACCCGGCGCGGGTGGATCGCGGCGATGTCGAGGCCGGTCTCGCCGCTGCATCCAAGCGCATCGCGGCGACCTACGAGACCGCGCCCCAGTATCACAATGCGATGGAGCCGCATGCGATCGTGGCCGCCTGGGACGGCGACACGCTCTCGATCGATACGCCGAGCCAAGGCCTTGTGATGGCGGTGGGGCGGCTCGCGGGACTTTTCGGGATATCCCCGAGCCAGATTCACATCCGCAGTCCCTTCCTCGGCGGCGGCTTCGGCTCCAAGGGCTTGATGTCCGGACCGCAGGTGCTCGGCGTCATGGCGGCCCGCATGGTGGGCAGGCCGGTCAAGCTGGTGCTCAGTCGCGACCAGATGTTCGGTCCGGTGGGACACCGGGCGCCGACGCGGCAGACCTTGCGGCTGGGTGCCGACAATGACGGCAAGCTGACCGCGCTCGATCATCACACCAGGACGACGTCGAGCACCTTCGACGACTTTTTCGAGCCGGCGTCCGACAGCTCGCATACGCTCTATGCGAGCCCGGCCATCTCCACATCGCATGAAGCCGTTCGGATCGACACCGGCACGCCGCTCTTCATGCGCGCGCCCGGCGAGGCCACCGGCTCGATCGCGCTCGAAAGCGCCATCGACGAGATGGCTCACGCCTGCGGCATGGATCCGCTGGCATTCCGGCTCGCGAACTATGCCGAGAACGAGCCGATCTCCGGCAAGCCGTTTTCCTCCAAGGCGTTGCGCGACTGCTATGCGCAGGGCGCCGCGCGCTTCGGCTGGGAGCGGCGCGCGCTCGCGGCCCGCGCGATGCGCGATCATGACGGATTGCTCGTGGGCTGGGGCGTCGGCACGGCGACGTTTCCGGCGCTCATGTTCGAGGCGCAGGCCAAGGCGCTGCTGCGCCGGGACGGCGGCGGCGTCATGGAGATCGGGGCGCACGAGATGGGGCAGGGCGCCGCGACCGCGCTCGCCCAGATCGCGGCGGACGGCCTCGGGCTCGACCTCGACCAGCTCGAGTTTCGATCCGGGACCTCCGATCTTCCGGATGCCGGCATCGCGGGCGGCTCGGCCCATACGGCGACCGCCGGCATGGCGATCCACAACGCCGGTGCCGATGTGGTGGCGCGGCTTGCCGATCTTGCGACCAACGATGATCGCTCGCCGCTCTACGGCGCCGGAAATGCCGGCGTGATCGCACGCGGCGGCCGCCTGTTCCGTCGCGACGACGAGGGCCGCAGCGAGAGCTACGCCGATATCCTCGGCCGCGCCGGCCTCGCGGCGATCGAGGGTCGGGGAAAGAGCGGCATCGATCCGGCCGCGCAATCGACCTACGCCATGCATGCCCATGGCGCCGTATTCGCCGAGGTCAAGGTCGACCCCGATCTCGGGCAGATGCGCGTGACCCGCGTGGTCGGCGCGTTCGCCGCCGGACGGATCATCAATCCGCGCATGGTGCGCAGCCAGCTCTGCGGCGGAATGACCTGGGGCGTGGCGTTCGCGCTGCATGAGCACGCCGTCATGGATGCGCGCTCCGGCCGTCCGATGAACGCCAATCTGGCCGAGTACCACATTCCGGTGAACGCCGACGTGCCCTCGGTCGAGGCGATCCTGGTCGAGGAACGCGACCCGCACGTGAATGCGCTGGGCATCAAGGGCGTGGGCGAGATCGGGGTCACCGGCTCCGCGGGCGCCGTCGCCAACGCGGTCTGGCATGCGACCGGAGTGCGCGTGCGCAAGTTTCCGATCACGCTTGATCGTTTGATCGCGCCGCAATCGTGACCCGGATTTCATGAACGAAAGCAGGCGCCGAGCCGGAAATCGATGCAACCTTGGTCCTGCTCGGCGCCATCGGGGGTTGGTCTTGGTCGCCATCGCGGACGAGACAAAATCATTGCTCGTTCGGTGTTGCGTGCCCAGAATGAAACCGTAGGGGCAAGGGCTTCCGGCGGGGCGAATGGCGACGCAAACTTCTGGCTTCATCGAACGGCACGGTCTCTGGACCGATGAACAGCGCCGCCAAGCCTTGGAGCTCAAGCGCAGGCTCGAGCAGGAGAAGCTGCAGTTCGTGCGCATGGCCTGGGCCGATCCCCATGGCGCCGCGCGCGCCAAGGCGGTGACGCTGCCGGCGTTCCTCCCCGCGCTGACCAACGGCTACAACATCAACGTCGCCACCACGACGCTCGATTCCGCCAATGCCCGCACGTTCAGCTCGTTCACCCGCGGCGGCGGCATGGGCCTCGACGAGATGACCGGCTCGCCCAACCTCACCATCGTGCCGGATCCTTCGACCTTTCGGGTTCTGCCCTGGGCGCCCGGCGTCGGCTGGATCCTGTGCGACGAGTATTTCAACACCGGCGTGCCGTTCCACTTCTCGCCGCGGCAACTGCTGCGCAAGCAGCTGCGGCGGTTGCAGGAAAGGGGGATGGGCTGCGTGGTGGGGCTGGAGATCGAGTGGTACCTGCTGCGCGTCGCGGAAGACGGCTTGGGCGACGAGCATATCGGCGGCCCGGGCGTGCGCGGCCGCCCGATCAAGACGGCGCCGCCGGAACCCGGCTATTCCTATCACTCCGAATCCAATCTCGACCTGATGCAGCCGGTATTGAGCGCGCTGGCGGAGGCGTTCGAGAAGATCGACCTGCCGCTGCGATCGGTGGAGAACGAGTGGGGACCGGGTCAGGTCGAATGCACCTTCGCGCCGCGCGACGCGCTCACCGCCGCCGACAACCTGCTGCTGTTTCGCACCGCGACCAAGCAGATCTGCCGCCGCCTGGGCTACTTCGCGAGCTTCATGTGCCGTCCCGGATTGAAGGGTCTCTACTCGAGCGGCTGGCACCTGCACCAATCCCTGATCGACGCGGCAGGGACCAACCTGTTCATGCCGGAAAGCGCGCCCGAGTGCCTGTCTCCGCTCGGCCGCCGCTATCTCGGCGGGATATTGCAGCACGCCGCGCCGGCCAGCACCTTCACCACCCCCACCATCAACGGCTACCGGCGGTTTAGGCCGAACTCGCTGGCACCCGATCGCGCCACCTGGTGCTACGATCATCGCGGCGTCATGATCCGCGTGCTGGGCGGGCCCGGCGATCCGGCGACACGGCTGGAGAACCGGGCCGGCGAGCCCGCGGCCAACCCTTATCTCTTCATCATGTCGCAGATCGTCGCGGGCCTGGATGGGATCGACCACGGGATCGACCCCGGCCCGGCCAATGACGAGCCCTATGCGAGCGATGCGCCTCTGTTGCCGAAGAGCCTCATGGAGGCGCTCGATGTGCTCGAGCGCGCACCGGCGTTCCGCACCCAGTTGGGCGACGTCTTCGTCGATTATTTCCTCAAGCTCAAGCGCAACGAGGCGGGCCGCTTCCTGCGCTGGCTCGAAGAGCACGGCCAGCCGCAGGCCGGCGAGGAGACCACCATCTGGGAGCAGAACGAATATTTCGACTTTTTCTAGGGGGCGGGTTCGGTGAAAGCCGTAGGGTGGGCAAAATTGCCTGGCAGTGCGATGATGATGTCGCGGAGCCGCGCAATTTTGCCCAAGCGGTCGCACCGCGAGATCCGTCCGCGGCACTAACCTCGCGCTGGGTCAAAGAGGAAGCGACGCCATGCTCGAAAAGATTTCGACATCCCGAATCGAACAGGCGGCCGGCCTCTACGACTGGGACGAGCTCGTGCAGCGCGACCGCGTCCATCGCCTGATCTATACCGACCCGGCGATCTTCAACGCCGAGATGACGCAGATCTTCGGCGCGATCTGGGTCTATCTCGGCCACGAGAGCCAGATCCCCAAGGTCGACGACTTCATCACCGTGCGCCTGGGCCTGCGCCCGATCATCCTGACCCGCGATCTGAACGGCAAGGTCCGCGCGCTCTACAACCGCTGCAGCCATCGCGGCACGACGCTATGCCGCAAGGAGCGCGGCTCGGCCAGGTTCTTCCAGTGCCCCTATCACGGCTGGAGCTTTTTCAATTCCGGCAAGCTGCGCGCGGTGCCGTGGCCGGACGGCTACGCCTGCGACTTCAAGGATTCCAAGTTCAACATGGCGCAGGTGCCGCGCGTCGACACCTATCGCGGCTTCATTTTCGCGACGCTTAATGCCGACGCGCCGCCGCTTTTGGATTATCTCGGAGCGATCGTGCGCCCGATCGACGAATGGCTTGATCGTCATCCGGGCGGCCGCGTCGTCATCTGCGAGGCCAATCGGCTGAAATACAAGGGCAACTGGAAGCTCGCCTACGACAACTCCGCCGACGGCTATCACGTCGTGTTCTCGCACCGCTCGCTGTTGGAGACCGAGAACCGCCTGGCCAAGGAAGGCGACAAGGGCATGTCGTTCTACCAGGGCACGGCCGGACGAAGCGCCGATGTATCTGCAGGTCATGGCCCACGGCCACTCCTTCAAGGACAAGCGGCCCAACATCGAGCAGCGCGCCGGCGGGCTGTGGGCGATCGAAGGCGCGCATCCGGGCATGGAGTATTACGAGCAATCGCTGCGGCAACGGCTCGGCGACAAGGCCGACGCGGTGCTCGATCTCGCCTCGTCCGAGCCGGTCAACATCAACGTGTTCCCGAACCTGTCGATCCTCGGCAACCACATCCAGGTGATCGAGCCGCTCGCGGTCGATGAGACCAACGTCACCTGGTACGGCACCGCCATCGTGGACGACAGCGATGCGCTCGGCGGCGCGGCCGACGACGTCAATGCGCTGCGCATGCGCACGCAGGAGAGCTTTCCCAATTTCGGCGAGGTCGACGACCTCGCCAATTTCGAGGAGATCCAGCGCGGCCTGCAGGCGCCCGAGGACGAATGGGTCTACATGCACCGCGGCCTGGACATTCCGGGCCGCGTGCGTACCGATGCGAACGGCATCATCACCGCGCCGGCCACCGACGAGGTGTTCATGCGCGAATACATCAAGGAATGGAAGCTCCTGATGCAGGCGACGCCCAATCTCATGATCCAGCGCGAACCCTGAGGCCCAGATGCAACCCGCGCCGGATCCCTCCCGCAGCTCCTTCTACGTCAACAATGCGCTCTACCAGCAGGTCATGGAGAGCTTCTCCGACTGGCAGCGGGACGATCGGGCGGTTGCCGATCCCGCGGTGCGCGATCATTTCCGGCTTCTGCTCGAGCGCGAGGCGCGCTTGCTCGACCAGTTGCGGTTCGACGAATGGCTGGCGCTTTATGCGCCCGAATGCATCTACTGGGTGCCGGCGACCGTCACCGGCGGCGATCCACGCCGCGAGGTGGCGATCTCCTTCGACGATCGCCGGCGCCTGGAGGACCGCATCTACCGGCTGCGCACCGGCTATGCCTGGTCGCAAGCGCCCAAGTCGCGCACCGTCCGGATGATCTCCAACGTCGAGGTGTTCGCGAGCGCCGACGCGCGAGCCCGCATGGTCCGGTCGAACTTCCTGATCAGCGAGTTCCGCGTCGATGGCACCCGTTGTCTGGCCGGCTGGTGCGGCCACCGCTTCGTCGAGCGCGACGAGCGCTGGGAGATCCAGGTGCGGCAGGTGAACCTGATCGACTGCGACCAGAACCTGCGCAATCCCAGCATCGTGCTTTGATCTCGGCGGCACGATCAATCCCGATCTGGAGCGCTTCATGGCCAAGCGGGCGGGCGAGAATCCGATCGAGACCAACGCGAGCCACCTGGCGCTGATCTCACAACCCAATGCGATCACGAACCTGACTGTGGAGGCACTCGCCGTCTGAGACGTCCGACCACCGTTCAGGCACACGCGGCGATGGCTTGCGCGGATCGTGCGCGTCGCCTCGAACAGCTCGACTGGTCGCAGGCGTCCGCGGATGACTGCTTCAAGATGCATCGCCTTGATGCAGGTTGAACTGAAAGACCGCGCCCCGGGGGCTATTCGGAGTGGCCCACAAGCGCCCGCCGTGCGCCTCGGTGAGCGAACGACAGATCGACAATCCCATGCCCATGCCGGCCGGCTTGGTCGTGTAAAACGGATCGAACAGACGATTAACGCCCTCCGGCTTCAAGCCCGGACCGGTGTCTCTTACGGCGACGATCACGCCGCCCGACGTGTCCGCGCTCGTGCCGACCGACAGCTCGCGCGATCCCTCGTCGACCTCGCTCATTGCCTCGATTGCATTCATTATCAAATTCAGGATCACCTGCTGCAGCTGCACTCGGTCCCCCCAAATGCGCGGCAGGCCGTTCGCGAGCTCGGTCTGCAGCAAGACGCGCTGTCGCCGCATCTCGCCCCGTGTCAGCGCGATTGTCTCGCGGATCGTTTCGTTTATGTCCAAGGGCGCCTTGCACCCAGGCACTTTCCTGATGAGGGCGCGAATACGGCCGATGACCTCGCTGGCCCGGCTGCCTGCCTTGATGATGCGCTCGAATGCATCCCCGACCTCCACGAGGTCCGGGGGCTGGGCGGCAAGCCAGCGCAAGCCGGCATCCGCGCTGGTGACCGCGGCTGCGATCGGCTGGTTGACCTCGTGCGCGATCGAGGCCGTCAGCTGCCCCATGGTGGTGACCCGGTTGGCATGCGCCAGCTCCATCTGTCCCTCGCGGTAGCGCCGCTCGCTCTCCCGCAGGCTCTCCTCGGCCTGCTTGCGCTCGGTCAAATCGAGCACGAAGGCGACGCCCTGATCTCGATGCTCGCCGAGACTGGCCGCGCCCAGAAGCACGGGCACGCGGGCGCCGTCCTTGCGCAAGTACTCCTTCTCGAAAGCTTTGCAGCTTCCGGTCGCCCTAAGCTCCGCCAGGGCCCGCTCGTCGGAACCGCTCCATTCGGGAGGCGTCAGCGCGCTCCAGCGCACGTGGCCCGAAACGATATCCTCGCGGCTGTGCCCCACGATGTGGAGAAAGGCGTCGTTGGCCTCGATAATGCGACCATCAAGCTCCCAAATGCAGATCCCGATGATGTTGGAGTCGACAAGGCGTCGGACCTTCGCCTCCCGTTCCTGGAGGTCGCCATAGAGCCGCGTGTTCTCCAGCGAGATCGCCGCCTGCGCCGCCAACAGCTCCAAGACGGCGATTCGCTCCGGCGTGAACGCGTGCGAGGTCAGCGTATTTTCAAGGTACAGCATCCCGGTCAATCCACCTTGCTTGATCAACGGCACGCAGAGGATCGACCGGGATTGTCCACCGCGCAGGTAATCGTCCTCGGAGAACAGGTTGGGCTTGGAGGCATCATCCAGTATCACACTTTCGTGCGAGCGGATGACGTAGCGCAGCAGGGCCTCCGGACAGGAGATTCGGGTGATTGCCTTTTGGCATAGAGCGACCTCGACCTTGTCGCCGGTAGCGCGGGCCTCGGCCTGAATCGAATAATCATGCTCTGCCGGCAGTATCAAGAGACCGCGATCCGCGCCCGCGTTCTCCAGCGCAATGGTCATCAGGCGCTCGATCAGCTTTGGCAACTCGATCTCGCTGGACACGGCCTGAGAGGCTTTGACGACGCTGCCTACGTCGAGCTGCCGAGCCGGGGATCCGATGGTGGCGGCGGTTCGGTGTCCTTGCGGAGCGGCCAAATGCGGGTAGAGCCGATCGAGCTGCCGCACCTTTCCATCGGCGCCCCAAAGCGCAAAGCAGACGCGCGCCTCATGGAGATGGGCATAGCCGTTCTTCTCGAGTCCGCGGCCGAGATAGAAGCGACCAGCCAGCTCGCAGGCAATGGCCTCGTTGTGGACGAAGCCGTTCGCGTGCGCAGAGCGGATGGCTCGTTCGTAAAGGCGCATCGCGTCAAGGTCGCGGCCTTCGATGCGTGCGATCTCCGCGCCCACCAGCGCGGCGCGGGTCTCGAAATTCTCCGGGCAATTCTCGGCCCATACTTCGAGCTGCCTGTGGTGAGCCGCCAGGGCCTCGATATGCTGGCGGCCCTGCTCGGGCGGTGCCGAATTGCAGGACAGCGCGTGGCAGAGCGCAGAGTAGAAGTGATACTCCGCCATCTCGAAGAAGGATGGCGACGTCCACAGCAGGACTTCGCGCCTTGGAAGAGGCTTCGAGCGCGGACGCATGCTCGCCCGCGAAGAAGCGCGCCTGCAGCTTGCGGATCCAATACCAGCATTCGGGCAGCGCCAAACGCGGATCGCTTTGCAAGTGCTGCTCAAATCGGCTCTCGTTGAACCGCTCGTCGTCGAAGCCGCCGAACTGCGGAGTGAGGCCGCGCAGAGTCCGGATGAGACCGAGCTGCGCGGTGATGATGTCGACGACAAGCCCAAAGCGGGCGCTGCGCGCGAAGTCGAGCCCGTTCTCGGCTTCGCGCTGCACCTCACCGAGCGAGTCTCCGGTGGCAAGAAATTCGTGTTCAAGTTGTTGCAGCTGTACGCCGCAAAGGTCAGGTCGCCGATCTTGTTTGCGGCATCGAAGGCCAGACGCACCAGATATCGGCCGGATTGAACGTGCCTCGTCCAGGGCATGACGAGATTCCCGAAGGACATGTAGGCGCGGGCTTGATAGCGATGCAGTCCGCGTTTGCCCACCAGGTCGTGGCCGAGCTTGCCAAATCGAAATCCGGCCTGGTAGTCGCCGAAGTGCGGTCCCATGATCATGCCAAGCCAGACATAGGCGAAGCACGATCCGTCGCTGTTGCCATGCTCGAGGCTGAGATTGACCATTCGACAAATCACCAGCGAGAGCAGCTTCTCGTCGGTGAACAATGCAGGCGTCACGACCTCGGTCAGCACGTCGAGCGCGGCCAGGGAGGCCGGATCGTTCATCAAAGGCAGATCGATGAGATCCTCGATCGACCGGCCTCCAAGCCGGGACCAGATTTGCTCGTATTCGCATCGCACTTCATCGCTGGTCGGATGCGGCGACCAATACGCTCCGCGACGCTCGAGATATTCAAGACATACCTCCACGCCGCGGTCGCTCCGATCCAGCGTCGTGTAAAGGGTGAGGCGCAAACGCGCGACCGCGGCGATATGGCTCTCGCTGCCGGCGCGTCGCGCCAACATCGCGAGCCGGTCTTCCGCCGCCGCCAAGTTTGCGGTCAGCAGCTCGCACTCGGCCATGTGGAATTCGATTGCGAAAATGAGCTCGTAGTTGTGGTCCCAGCTCTGCTCGGCCAGCAATGCGCGACCGGCCGCGAGGTAGGCGAGCGCCGAGGTGTAGGCGGTCGAGGTCTTCGCGCGCCTGCCGGCAATGAAGTTCAATTCGGCGACCCGCTCGCGTTCCTCGGGGGCCGTGATGAGTTCAAGTCCACGGTTCAGCTGGTTCACGATCTCGAAGATCTTCTCTTCGATCTCCGCTGTCGCGGTCCGTAACGCGAGGAGACGCCCGATTCGAAGATGGGCAGCGCCACGCGCGCCTTCGGGGATCAACGAATAGGCTGCCTCCTGGACCCGGTCGTGGAGGAACGTGTAGGCCCGTTCCGAATGGAGAACCAGCCCGGTGCGGACCGCTTCCCGCAGGTGGCCGTGCATTTGCTTGTTCGAGTCCTCGCAAATCATCGTCAAAAGAGCGAACTCCGCCGTGTTGCCCAGGCACGCAAGCCGCTGCAACGCCTCCTGGGTTTCGCCGGGCAGGCGGTGCAATTTCGCAACCATGAGATCTACCACATTGTCGGTATAACCCTTGGCGTGAATGCGATTGAGGTTCCAGCACCATTGCGCATCACGATGGTCGAAGGTGAGCAGAGCCTCCTCGGCGAGCGTGGACATGAACTGAATGGCGAAAAACGGATTGCCGGCGGTTTTCTCGTGCACGAGCTGTGCCAGCGGAGCGACCTGCTCCGGTTCGCGGCGAAGGGAGTCCGCGATCAACCGTTGCAAGTCCGCGCGAGCCAGCGGCGTGAGGATGATCTCCTGCACGATCGCTCCGGCTTGCCGGATCGCGGAGAGCTTGCGCATCAGTCGATGGCCGGAGTTGACTTCGTTGTCCCGGTAAGCGCCGATCAACATCAAATGCCGCACATCGGGCCGGGTCAGCAGATCTTCGAGCAAGTCCAGCGTTGCCGCATCGAGCCATTGCAAATCGTCGATGAACAGCGCAAGCGGATGCTGAGGCCGCGCGAATACACTGATAAATCGCCGGAATACCAGTTGGAAGCGGCCTTGCGCATCCTGCGGCGGAAGATCGGGAACCGGCGGCTGCTCTCCTATGATGAGCTTCAGCTCCGGTACCAGGTCCACGATAAGCTGACCGTTCGGGCCTAGCGCCTCACGAAGGGCGTCGGACCAGATGCGCAGCTCCGCTTCGCTCTTGCTCAAGAGCGGACGGACGAGACTCTGAAAGGCTTGCGCCAAGGTGGCATAAGGGATGTCGCGCTTGTACTGATCGAACTTGCCTGATGCAAAAAGGCCGTGGGGCGGAACAAGCGCCTTGTGCAGCTCGTTGACGACGGAGGACTTGCCGATACCCGAATATCCGGAGATGAGCACCAGCTCCGGCGTGCCGCCGGCTACGACTCGGCCGAAGCAGTCGAGCAAGGTATTGATCTCGCCCGTGCGTCCGTACAATTTTTCCGGGATCAAAAGCCGGTCCGGCGTATCGCGCGCGCCCAGCGTGAACGTGTCGATCTCTCGCCGGGAAACCCATTCGGCGAGGCAGCGGCCGAGGTCGGCCTCCACACCCGCGGCCGTCTGATAGCGTTCCTCGGCGGTCTTGGCGAGGAGCTTCAAGATGATCGCCGATACCGGCGCAGGGATATCGCCAACGCGCTCGCCGGGTGGCACCGGCTGCCTTGCAATGTGGCAGTGCACCCATTCCATCGCATCGGAAGCCGTGAAGGGAAGACTGCCGGTGAGCATTTCGTAAAACGTGACGCCAAGGGCGTAGAGGTCGCTGCGGGAATCGATCGAACGATTCATTCGTCCGGTCTGCTCGGGCGCCATGTAGGGGAGAGTTCCGGCAATGAACTCGGGCGGTTCGGGCGCCTGGCGCTCGCGCGGGAGGCGCGAAGCGATGCCAAAACCCGTCAGCCAGACTTGGCCGGTCGCGGAATCGACGATGAAATTGGTCGGTTTGATATCCTTATGGATGAGGCCGCGTTGGTGCAACCGGCCGAGCGCGGCCGACATAGCGACGGCGAGGCGCAGGAACCTTTCGACCTCCATGGGCGACCCCAGAAGGCGGTGGAGCGGCTCGCCGCCCGGGTCCCTGAGCACCAGCAGGGTCCGCCCGCGCTCGTGCACAAGCTCCAGCGGCCGTGCCGACCACGCATCGTCCAAGTCGTCCTTCAGTCCATATTCGTGCGCGAAACGGTCGAGGCTGCCAGGCGGCGGATGCTCGGCGGCAGGAAGCACGACCAGAATCGCGTTCGGGTCACCGTCGAGCCCATGGCGCCATCCTTTGCAGAAGACACGTTCCCCGTCCTCCCACAACGTCTGGAGCCTGCTATTCCCCCCAGCGTCGAACCAAGAAGACAGGTTCATCTGCCGGACTCCGCCGTCAGACCCGTTGTTGGGTCTGTCCTGCACTCACATTTGGCCTCTCTGAGGCATACCACACATGAGGCGCCATGATGATGTCCGCGGGTGGCGCCTGCAACCGCCGAGGCCCGCCGCGCGGTTCGTACCATGGCCGCGCCTAAAACGAGGCATGCGTTTCCAAGTCAACTAGGTATGCGTTTCTTTCGTGACGCCCGCGGCCGTGCGCGCGGCGATCTTCGATCAATAATGCGGAAGCCTCGTTCAACACCGGCGCGGCGCTCGATGCATCAACTTATTGATATCTCGACCAGCGGCCAAATCGGCGGACTCGGAAAATTGAAAGTTGGAATGGAAGCAATGAGACCGCGGCCGTTTCGTCTCTTACTTGGCCAGCGCCGCACGCGCCGCGACCACGGCCTTGATGGTGACGATGGTGGACGCATCGGCGACCCCGTCCACCCGGGCGGGGCGGAAATGCCGCTGGAACGCCGCGATGACGTCCCGGGTCGCACCGTCGAAATCGCCGGAGGCGGCGACGTCGTAGCCGTAGCGGGCGAGCTGCGCCTTGATGTCCGCAATGGCCGGATCGTTTGCGCCGAAGGCGAAGACCGCTCCAGTTGGGGTGATCGGTGCGGGCTTGACCCAAATCCCGATGCCGGCGTCGTGCAGCACCCGCCAAGGGAATTTTTCGCCCGGATCCTGCTTGCGGCTGGGGGCGACATCCGAATGCCCCAGCACGCGCCAGGCCGGAATGCGGTGGCGCGTGAAGATGCTGCGGCAAAGGGTGGTCACGGCCGCGATCTGCCGCTTGGGAAAATCGGGATAGCCGTGACTGTGGCCGGGATTGGCGATCTCGATCCCGATCGAGCATGAATTGATGTCGGACTCGCCCTCCCAGGCGGCCGAGCCCGCATGCCAGGCGCGGCGCGCTTCCGGCACGCATTGGACGATGTAGCCGTCCTCCATGACCACGTAATGGGCGGAGACCTCGCTGCCCGCCGAGCACAGCTTGCTGAGTGCCGCCGCGGCATCCGCCATGCCGGTGTAGTGCAGCACGATCATGTCGGGCTTGGCGTCAAGCTTGCGCTCGCCGTGATTCGGCGAAGCCCGCACCTCGGCCACTACACAGGAATCGGGTCGAAACGCTGACACGAGCGCAACCATACACCGACCATTGAGATGAGAGAGGAACGCAATACTGCTTGCGAAACGCTTCGCCGGAAAGGCCCCCAGCCCCCCGCGGCGACTTACCCCTTGTCGCAAAACCGGCGTGCGAAAGTAAAGTCGTGAATCGGCTACCGCGGTGGAATGCCGGCGGTTGTTACCGCAAGGACACAGGTCGGAACCACTGCGAGGATTGTGCGTCATATGCCAGGAGAATCGCTGACGGATTTTCCGCAATCGTTGTCGGTGCCGGCGACGCAGGGTTCGCTTCCCCTGGATCCGACACGGTCGCTGTTGCTCAAGGCAATGAAGTGGGCCGCGTGACCCTGAGGTCAACGATTCCTTAAGTCCGGTCACCGTTAATGAGCAGTTGCTGAGCGGCGGCGGTTGCTGCCGGCCTGTTGCATTGACGCCCAAGTGGTCCCATGGTAGCCCATAATATCCCATATGCCGGCGCTCTCTCCTCCCTCGTCGGGCATGGATTTGGGCGTACCGGGGCGGCCCAGTTCTCGGTCGGGCCGGCGGCTCAGGCCCCGACGCCGGACGAGCCGGGGCGGGGGGACAAGGGGCGCCATGGACCGCTTCGTGTCGCATTACACGTTGCGTCTGGACGCGAAGGGGCGGGTCTCGATTCCGGCCTCTTTCCGCGCGGTCCTCGCCCGCGATGGCTTCGAGGGCCTCTACTGCTACCGCACGCTCGACCGGTCGGCGCTGGATGCCGGGGGCAATGCGTTGCTGGCCGATATCGAGGCGCTGATTACGCGCTTTCCGCTCTATTCGGAAGAGCGCGAACAACTCGCGGCCGCCCTCTACGGCACCAGCGAAGTCCTGAAGATCGACGGCGAGGGGAGGGTGATCCTCTCCGAAGCCCTCAAGTCGCATGCCGGAATTGGCGATGCTGTCGCCTTTGCCGGCCTTGGTCACAAGTTTCAGATCTGGGAACCCGAACGCTTCCGCGCCGAGCTGGCCGAGGCCACGGCGAAAGTTCGCGCGCTCAAGAAGCAATTGAGCTCCCGGGTTGCGGCGCAGAACCCGCACGGAGCGCGGGAATGACGGCGGGCAGCGACGGCGGAACCCCCGTTGTCGCTGGCGGACCTGCCCGCCACATTCCCGTGCTCGTCCATCCGGCGATCGCGTTTCTCGGCGTTCGTGACGGCGGCATCTATGTGGACGCGACGTTCGGGGCCGGCGGCTATGCCCGCGCGATCCTGGCGGCCGCCGATGCCAGAGTGATCGCGATCGATCGGGACGCGAGCGCAGTCGCCCGCGGCGCCGGCTTGGTGCAGGAGGCGGGCGGCCGGCTCGTCCTGCTGCAGGAGCGCTTCTCCAATCTCGAGCAGGTGGTGGCGGGCTGCGACCACGCGCTGGTCGACGGCGTGGTCTGCGATCTCGGCGTCTCATCGATGCAGCTCGACGAGGCGGAGCGGGGCTTCTCGTTCCGCCAGGACGGTCCGCTCGACATGCGCATGGGCGATGCCGGTCCGACCGCGGCCGATGTGATCGCGGCCGCTTCGGAGCGCGATCTTGCTTTCATCATCAAGTCGCTCGGCGAGGAGCGTCATGCCCGCGCCATCGCCCGCGCCATCGTGGCGGCGCGCAGCCAAGCGCCGATCCGCACCACCTTGGGGCTGTCGAGCGTGATCGAGCGCGTCGCGCGCGCGCGGCCAGGCGCCATCCATCCGGCCACCCGCACATTTCAGGCGCTGCGCATCTTCCTCAACGAGGAGCTGCACGAGCTCGCCGCCGCCTTGGCGGCCGCCGAAGCCGTGCTCAAGCCGGGCGGGCGGCTGGTGGTGGTGTCGTTTCATTCGCTGGAAGACCGGATCGTCAAGACCTTCCTGGTCGAGCGCGGCCGCCACAGCGCCGGCTCGCGGCATCTGCCGGAGCTGGTGCGTGCGGCGCCGACGTTTCGCCTCCTGACCGGCCGGCCGGTGACCCCCGATGAATCGGAGATCGCCGCCAATCCGCGCGCCCGCTCGGCCAAGCTGCGGGCGGCCGAGCGCACCGCGGCGGCGCATCAACAAGACGCAGCCGAGCCGCGCCTCCCGCGTCTGCCCTCGCTTGCGGATGTCTTGCGGGGGCGCCCAGCATGATACGCCTCCTCAACATCTGCGTGATCGTGGCCCTGGTGGTTGCGGCGGTCTATGTCTACCGGATCAAGTTCGAATCCACCCGCAAGGCCGAGCAGGTCGCGCGCCTGCGCCTGGATATCAGGCGCGAGCACGATGCCGTCGCCGACCTGCGTGCGCAGTGGTCCAAGCTCGACAATCCCATCCGCATCCAGGAATTGGCGCAGCGGCATCTGTCCTTGCGGATGATCGATAGCCACCAATTCGATCAGCTCGATCATCTGCCGGAGCGGCCGCCCGATCTGGTGCCGCCCGATTCGCCCGATCCGATCGGCAACCTGCTGGAAAGCCGCGAGACGCCGACCGCCAGCATTCCAGCGCCGGGAAGGGCCCGATGACGGCAATCGATCCAACCCAGGCACCGCCCGCGCAAGCGCCTTCGGCAACGAAGGCTCCCTGGCGCCGCTCGCTCGTGCGCACGCTGCTGTATGGCCGCAATGTCGATCGGGCGGCCAAGACCAAGGCGCGGCTCGGGCTCGCCATCATGGTCTTCGCGCTCGGCTATGCGGTCATCGCCGGCCGGCTGATCATGTTCGGGGCGGTGCCCGAGGGCCATATGGGGCGGCGCACGATGGCGCAGGACGCGGTGGCGACCGCGCGGCCCGACATTCTCGACCGCCGCGGTGAGATCCTGGCAACCGACGTGCGCACGCCCTCGCTGTTCGCGGAGCCCAACCGCATCATCGATGTCGACGAGGCGACCGAGCTGCTCAGCGGCGTGCTGCCGGATCTCGATGCCGTGGAGCTGCGCGAGCGGCTCGGCTCCAAGCGTCATTTCGTCTGGCTCAAGCGCGACATCACGCCCAAGCAGCGGGCGGAGATCTATCGGCTCGGCCTGCCGGGCATCGGCTTCCTCCCCGAGAACAAGCGCGTCTATCCCAATGGCGCCGAGGTCTCGCATCTCATCGGGCATGTCAATATCGACAATCAGGGCATTGCCGGCATCGAGAAATGGCTCGACAGCAGCGGGCTTGCCGATCTGCACATGGCCGGTCTTGCCACCGACCGGCTGCAGGAGCCGGTCAAGCTCGCCGTCGACCTGCGCGTGCAGCATGCGCTGCGCGAAGAGCTGATCAAGGCGCGCGACAAGTTCAAGGCCAAGGCGGCGGCCGGTCTCATCGTGGGGGTGCGGACCGGCGAGATCGTCTCGATGGTCTCGGTGCCGGATTATGATCCCAACAATCCGCGCGAGGCGCTCGATCCGAACCGGATCAACCGCCTCACCACCGGCGTCTACGAGATGGGCTCGACCTTCAAGGCGCTGACGCTGGCGATGGCGCTCGATTCCGGCAAGATCAATCTCAACTCGACCTTCGACGCGCGCGTGCCGCTGCATTTCGGCAAGTTCGAGATCCACGATTACCACGCGGAGAACCGGTTTCTGACCCTGTCGGAGGTCTTCACCTATTCGTCGAATATCGGCGCCGCGCGCATCGCGCTCGCCATGGGGGTCGACCAGCACAAGGCGTTCCTGAAAAAGCTCGGCCAGCTCGACCGCTTGCGCACCGAATTGCCCGAAAGCGCCGAGCCGATCGTTCCCAAGCATTGGGGCGAGCTCAACACCATCACCATCGCGTTCGGCCATGGGCTTTCGGTCGCGCCCTTGCAAGCCGTGATGGGGATCTGCGCGCTCATGAACGGCGGCTATCTCATTCCGCCGACCTTCCTGCGACGCACCGAGGAACAGGCGCAGGCGATCGCGACCCGGGTGATCAAGACCGAGACCAGCGACAAGATGCGCTACCTGATGCGGCTCAACGCCGAGAAGGGCACCGCCAAGCAGGCCGACGTGCCGGGCTATTATGTGGGCGGCAAGACCGGGACATCGGAAAAGGTCGTCGGCGGGCGGTATTCGAAGGATCGCGTGCTCAATTCATTCACCGCCGTGCTGCCGGCCGACGATCCCCAATACCTTCTTCTGATCATGCTCGACGAGCCGCAGCCGTTGCCGGAAACCCACGGATTTCGCACCTCCGGCTGGAATGCGGTGCCGACCGGCGGATTGGTGATCGCGCGGATTGCCCCTCTGCTTGGCATCCAGCCGCGTTTCGACCTGCCGCCCGCGGACCAGTTGATCCTGGGAACGTCGACGGCCAGCCGGTAGCGGAGTTGGCGAATAGCGAATGGCGAATAGAGTAGACTAATCTGTCGGCTCCCTCTTCCCTATTCGCTATTAGCCACTCACTATTCGCCACCATGAAACTCAAGCACCTGCTTACCGTGGATTCCATCAGCGACGCGCGCTTCGCGACGCTCGAGCTCAGCGGCGTCAGCGCCGACAGCCGCACCGTAAAGGCGGGCGAGCTGTTCGTGGCAATGGCGGGGAGCAAGGACGACGGCCTGCGGTTTGTCGCGCAGGCACTTGCCGCGGGCGCGGCGGCGATCATGGCGGAGCGGGTGCCGCAGACACCGCTGCCTCCCGATGTTGCCTTCGTGAGGGTCCAGGACGCGCGCCGCTCGCTCGCGCTCGCCGCGGCCAAGTTCTTCTCCGACCAGCCGCAGCTCATCGCTGCCGTCACCGGCACCAGCGGGAAGACCTCGGTCACCGCCTTCACGCGCCAGATCTGGGCGGCGCTCGGTCACGAGGCGGCGAGCATCGGCACCGTCGGAGTGGTCTCGGGCAAGCGCGAGGTTTATGGCTCCCTGACCACGCCCGACCCGGTCGCGTTGCACCGCGAGCTAGACACGCTCGCCGGCGAGGGCGTGACCCATCTCGCGCTCGAGGCCTCCTCGCACGGCCTCGACCAGCACCGGCTCGATGGCGTGCGGATCGCGGTCGGCGGCTTCACCAATATCAGCCGCGATCACCTCGATTATCATGCCGGCATGGAGGACTATCTCGCCGCCAAGCTGCGGCTGTTCGCGGATCTGGTTCGGCGCGGCGGCGCCGCGGTGATCAACGTCGATCATGAGCATGCCGATGCGGTCGTGGCGTGCGCCAAGCAGCGTCGCCTGCGCCTTCTGACCGTGGGCCGCAAGGGCGAAGGGATCCGCCTGGTCGCGAACGCGATCGACGGATTTGCGCAGACGCTGCACGCCGTGCATGCCGGCAACGATTACCGGCTCCGCCTGCCCTTGGTGGGCGACTTCCAGGTCGAGAACGCGCTCCTCGCCGCCGGCCTCGTCATTGCCACCGGTGGCGAGCCGGCCGCCGCTTTCGCCGCGCTCGCCCGGCTCAAGGGCGCCAAGGGCCGTCTCGAGGTGGTGGGCGAACGGAACGGCGCATCGATCTTCGTCGATTATGCCCACAAGCCCGACGCGCTCGCCAAGGCGCTCGATGCGCTGCGTCCCTATGTGAGCGGCCGGCTGGTCGTGGTGTTCGGCGCCGGCGGCGATCGCGATCCGGGAAAGCGGCCGATGATGGGGCAGATCGCGGCCGAGAAGGCCGATCGGGTCGTCGTCACCGACGACAATCCCAGAAGCGAAGAGGCGGCCGCGATCCGCGGCGCGATCCTGCAGGCGGCGCCGGGCGCGGTCGAGATCGGCGACCGCGGCGAGGCGATCCGCGCGGCGATCGCCGAGTTGCGCGCCGGCGACGTCCTGCTCATCGCCGGCAAGGGTCATGAAACCGGCCAAATCGTCGGCAAACAGGTCTTTCCATTCAGCGACCATGAGGCGGTCGCCGCTGCGCTCGAGCAAGGAGGGGCGGCATGAGCGTTGAGCCGCTCTGGAGCGTCGAAACGATGGCGCAGGCGATGGGCGCCGAGCAGGCCGGCCCGCTGCCCGCCGCCGTCACCGGAATCTCGATCGATACCCGGAGCATCAATCGGGGCGAGGCATTCTTCGCCATCGCGGGCGAGCATCGCGACGGTCATGACTTCGTGGCCGCGGCGCTCGCGGCGGGCGCCGGCCTTGCGGTCGTGGCCGCCGACAAGCGTGCAGGCTTCCCGGCGCCGGCTCCGCTCCTGGTCGTGCCGGACGTGCTCGCCGGGCTCGGCGACTGGCGCGGGCGGCGCGGGCGCGTTCGCAGGCAAAATTCCTGGGCGTCACCGGCTCGGTGGGCAAGACCAGCACCAAGGAGGCGTTGCGCCTCGCGCTCGGGGCCGACGGCGAGACCCATGCCTCGGTCGCCTCCTACAACAATCATTGGGGCGTGCCGCTCTCGCTCGCCCGCTGCCCGCAGACGGCGCGCTATGCGGTGCTGGAGCTTGGGATGAATCACGCCGGCGAGATTGCAGCGCTCACGGCCCTGGTGCGCCCCCACGTGGCGATCATCACCACGGTCGAGCCGGTGCATCTCGAATTCTTCGGCTCGCTTGCGGCGATTGCCGACGCCAAGGCGGAGATCTTCCGCGGGCTCGAGCCCGGCGGAGCCGCCGTCATCAACCGCGACAATGCGCAATTTGCCCGCCTTAAGCGGCGCGCAAAGGCTGCCGGCGTTCATCGCATCGTCTCGTTCGGCGAGCATGCTAAGGCCGATGCGCGCCTGATCAAGTCCGCATTGCATCCCGACTGCTCCACCGTGCAGGCGCGCATCCTCGGCACCGACCTCGCCTATAAGCTCGGCGCTCCCGGGCGCCACTTGGCGCACAATTCGCTCGCGGTGCTGGCCGCCGCCGCGCCTCGTCGGTGCCGATCTCGCGCTCGCCGGCCTGGCGCTGGCGCAGTTGCGACCGGCGCTCGGTCGCGGCTCGCGCATCACGCTGGAGACCCGCGAGGGGCCGGCGCTGCTGATCGATGAGAGCTACAACGCCAACCCGGCCTCGATGCGGGCGGCGCTCGCGCTCCTGGGACAGGCCGCGATCGGGACCCACGGCCGGCGCATCGCCGTTCTGGGCGACATGCTGGAGCTCGGACCGCGCGCCGCCGAATGGCATCGTGAGCTGTTCGAGCCGGTCATCGCCCACGGCATCGACCTGGTATTTTGCTGTGGCCCGCTCATGCGGGCCCTGTGGGAGGCTCTTCCTTCCGAGCGCCGGGGCGGCTATGCCGAGGCCTCCGCGCTGCTCGAGCCGCAGGTGATCGCCGCCATCCGCCCTGGCGACACGCTCATGGTGAAGGGCTCGCTCGGCTCCCGGATGGGACCCATCGTCAAGGCGCTCGAGCGCCGCTATTCCCGCCGCGAGGCATCCATAGCGGCCCCTGCGCAAGGCTGACCCCATGTTCTATTGGCTGATCGACCTTTCCGAAAAAGTCTCGATCCTGAACGTCTTCCGCTACATCACGTTTCGCACCGGCGGGGCCATGATCACGGCGCTGATCTTCGTGTTCCTGTTCGGGCCGTGGATCATCGACCACCTGCGGCTCAAGCAGGGCAAGGGCCAGCCGATCCGCAGCGACGGACCGCAATCGCATCTGGTGACCAAGAAGGGCACGCCCACCATGGGCGGGCTGATGATCCTGTTCGGCATCGTGGCGTCGACCCTGTTGTGGGCCAATCCGGCCAATCCCTATGTCTGGATCGTGCTGGGCGTGACCTTGTGCTTCGGCGCCGTCGGCTTCTATGACGACTATCTCAAGGTCACCAAGCAGACCCATTCGGGCTTCGCGGGCCGCACCCGCCTCCTGATCGAGGCGCTGATCGGCGGCGTCGCCTGCTTTGCCATCGCCAATCTCGGACGCGGCTCGTTCGCCACCTCGCTGACCTTTCCGTTCTTCAAGGAGCTGGTGATTCCGCTCGGCTGGTTCTTTGTCGTATTCGGCGCCTTCATCATCGTCGGGGCCGGCAATGCGGTGAACCTTACCGACGGGCTCGACGGGCTCGCCATCGTGCCCGTCATCATCGCGGCGCTGAGCTTCGGTTTCATCTCCTATCTGGTCGGAAACACGGTGTTCGCCGATTACCTCAACATCCATTACGTGGCCGGCACCGGGGAGCTGGCGGTGCTGTGCGGAGCGGTAATCGGATCGGGCTTGGGCTTTCTCTGGTTCAATGCGCCGCCGGCCTCGATCTTCATGGGCGACACCGGCTCGCTCGCGCTCGGCGGCATGATCGGCACGATCGCGGTCGCCACCAAGCATGAGATCGTGCTGGCCGTGATCGGCGGGCTGTTCGTGCTCGAAGCGGTTTCGGTGATCGTCCAGGTCGTTTCCTTCAAGCTGACCGGCAAGCGCGTTTTCCGGATGGCGCCGATCCATCATCATTTCGAGCAGCTCGGCTGGACCGAGCCGCAAATCGTGATCCGGTTCTGGATCGTTTCGGTGGTGCTCGCGCTCGCAGGGCTTTCGACGCTGAAGCTGCGATAATGATCCCGGTCACGACTTTTGCCGGCCGCAAGGTCGCGGTTTTCGGCCTCGGCGGCTCCGGGCTGGCGAGCTGCCGCGCGCTCGCGGCCGGCGGCGCGCAGGTGATCGCCTGCGACGACGCCGCCGAGGGGATGGCAGCGGCCGCGGCTGCCGGATTTGCGACCGCGGACCTGGCGCAGGCCGATTGGTCGAAGATTGCCGCGCTGGTGCTCGCGCCGGGCGTGCCGCTGACCCATCCGCTGCCGCATTGGTCGGTGGGATTTGCGCGCGCGGCCGGCGTCGAGGTGATCGGCGACATCGAGCTGTTCTGCCGCGAGCGCCGCCGCCATGCCGGCCAAGCCGCCTTCGTCGCCATCACCGGCACCAATGGCAAATCGACCACCACCGCGCTGGTCGCACACCTCCTGCGCTCGGCCGGCCACGATGTGCAGCTTGGCGGCAATATCGGCACCGCCATTCTGTCGCTCGAGCCGCCGCGCCTCGGCCGTGTCCACGTCATCGAGATGTCGTCCTATCAGATCGACCTGGCGCCGACGCTCGATCCGTCGGTCGGAATTCTCATCAATGTCAGCGAGGACCACATCGACCGTCACGGCACGCTGCGCAACTACGCCGCCGTCAAGGAACGCCTGGTCGCTCGCGTCCAGCGCGACGGCACCGCGATCATCGGGGTCGACGACGACTGGTGCCGCGCGAGCGCCGATCGCGTCGAGCGATCCGGCAAGCGGGTGCTGCGCGTCTCGGTCCTGCAAGCGCTTGCCGACGGCATCCATGTGGAGAACGGGCAGATCATCCAGGCTTCCAAGGCGGGCGTGCGCACGCTCGCCAGCCTGCGCGGCATCGGATCGCTGCGCGGCGTCCACAACGCCCAGAATGCCGCCTGTGCGGCCGGCGCGGCGCTGGCGCTGGGGCTGACGGCTGAAGCCATCCAGAGCGGGCTCGCATCGTTTCCCGGTCTTGCGCATCGCATGGAGCCCATCGCCCGCAAGGGCAGGGTGTTGTTCGTCAACGATTCCAAGGCCACCAATGCCGATTCCGCCGCCCGCGCGCTGGCCTGCTTCTCCGACATATTCTGGATCGCCGGCGGCAAGCCCAAGACCGGCGGCATCAATTCGCTGGCAGGGTTCTTTCCGCGCATCCGCAAGGCCTACCTGATCGGCGAGGCGGCGGCCGCCTTTGCGATGACGCTGGAGCGGCGCGTCCCCTTCGTGGTGGCCGGCAACCTCGACCGGGCGGTCGAGCTGGCGGCGCGCGATGCCGAAGCGGCCGCCGACATGGCACCGGTCGTGCTGCTCTCGCCGGCCTGCGCGTCATTCGATCAGTTCCGCAATTTCGAGGTGCGCGGCGAGAAATTCCGCGAATTGGTCCAGGCCCTGCCCGGCATTGCGCCGGCGTAGGGCAGTGGCCCCGACGCTCGGGTCTGCGACTTGTCCCGGCCTTGAGCCGGGACCGTCACGAGCTCAGAGTTTCGGACGGTCCCGGCTCAAGGCCGGGACAAGTGATCAATCGCCTTTCTGCGGTCATTGCGCGAAATCGAAATTTTTTCTTAACGGCTGGGCAACCATAGTCGGGGCCCGTTCTGTTCGATCCAAGGAGACCGCGCATGGTCTCGCGTGTTGAGCGTACTCCGTTTGCGGCCTGGTGGTGGACGGTCGACCGGCTGATGCTGGCGGCGCTGATCGTCCTCATGCTGGCGGGCATCGTGCTGTCGCTAGCGGCGAGCCCGCCGGTGGCCGCGCGGCTCGGTCTGGAGCCGTTCTACTTCGTCAATCGGCATATCCTGTTCCTGATCCCGACCCTGATCGTGCTGCTGGCGACCTCGCTCCTGTCGCCGCGCAACATCCGGCGCCTCGCGCTCATCGTCTTCGTCGTGAGCCTGATCCTGATCGTGGCGACCCTGATGTTCGGCGCCGAGGTCAAGGGGGCGCGCCGCTGGATCGTCATTCTCGGCGTCAACATTCAACCGTCCGAATTCCTCAAGCCGGCCTTCGTCATCCTGATCGCCTGGCTGTTCGCCGAATCGGCGCGGCGGCCGGAAATGCCGTCGAACACCGCGGCGCTGGCGCTGCTGCTGGTCTCGGTGAGCGTTCTCGTGCTGCAGCCCGATTTCGGGCAGACCATGCTGCTCATGCTGGTCTGGGGCACATTGTTCTTTCTCGCCGGCATGCGGATGATCTGGGTGATCGGCCTGGGGGGCGCCGCCGCGATCGGGCTTGCCGGCGCCTATGCGACGGTTCCCCACGTCGCGCGCCGCATTCAGCGCTTCATGGATCCGTCCTCCGGCGATACCTTCAATGTCGACCAGGCGCTCGAATCCTTCGTGCGCGGCGGCTGGTTCGGGCGCGGGCCCGGCGAAGGAACCATCAAGCGGATCCTGCCGGAAGCGCATACCGATTTCGTCTTCGCGGTCGCTGCCGAGGAGTTCGGCATCGTGCTCTGCCTCGTCCTCGCCGCCCTCTATGCCTTCATCGTGGTGCGGGCGCTGCGCCGCGCCTTCCATGACGACGACCCGTTCCGGCGCTTTGCGGTCGCCGGCCTCGCGATCCTGTTCGGCCTGCAATCGGCCATCAACATGGCGGTGAACCTGCATCTGATCCCCGCCAAGGGGATGACGCTGCCGTTCATTTCCTATGGCGGGTCTTCGATGATCTCGCTCGCCTACGGCATGGGAATGTTGCTGGCCCTGACCCGCGAACGGCCGCGCTCGGAGCTCCTGCCGGGCCTGGACGGGCTCGCCGCGGCTGGCCGGGGAGCCCGGCCTGATGGCGCGCCGGCGGCTCGGCGCCGCCGGGCGGCTCGCGCCGCTCGGCTCGGCGTCGCTCCCTGGCCGCCGGTGGAACCGGCGGACACCTGTTTCCCGCCGAGGCGCTGGCGGAGGCGCTGGCCCAGCGCGGCCTGACCGTCGATCTGGCGACCGACGAGCGGGCGGAGCGCTACGGCAAGCGGTTTCCGGCCCGGCAGATCCACGTCATTGCCGAGCGAGACCTTGCGCGGCCGCAATCCCGTCGCGCTCGCGCGCACCGGCGCCATCATGAGCCGCGCGGCTGTTGCGCGCTTTCCGCCTGCTCGGGCGCATCAAGCCCGGCGGTGGTGGTCGGCTTTGGCGGCTATCCGACGCTTGCCGCCGGTCTGGCCGCCGTGGCTGCGCGGCATCCCGACCGTGATCCACGAGCAGAACGCGCGTCATGGGCCGCGCCAACAGGCTCCTGGCCCGCGGGTGAGCGCGATCGCGATGAGCTTCACCGGCGTGCTCGACCAGGCGCCAGCGCTCGCCGCCAAGGCCGCGCATACCGGCAATCCGATTCGTCCGGCCGTGATCGCGGCCGCCGCGACGCCCTATCCCGCGCTCGCGACCGACGGTCTCGTTCGTCTTCTCGTCTTCGGCGGCAGCCAGGGCGCGCGCGTCATGGCGCGAGATCGTGCCGGCCGCGATCGAACGGCTCGACCAGGCGTTGCGGGTCCGTCTCCTGGTCGCCCAGCAGGCGCGCGGCGAGGATCTGGCGCAGGTTCGCGACGCCTATGCGCGGCTGCGCGTCAGCGCCGAGGTCGCGCCTTTCTTTCCGGACCTGCCGGCGCGGATCGCGGCGGCGCATCTGGTGGTCGCGCGCTCGGGCGCCTCGACTGTCGCCGAGCTCGCGGCGATCGGGCGGCCCGCCATCCTGGTACCGTTGCCGCATGCGCTCGATCAGGACCAGCAGCGCCAATGCCGCGGTGCTGGAACGGCGGGCGGCGCCATCAGGTTGCGCCAGGATGATTTTACGCCCGGCGCGCCTTGCCGCCGAGATCACCCGGCTTGCCGCCGAGCCGCAGCGGCTCGCCGCCATGGCGGCGGCCGCGCGATCGGCCGGCGCTATTGACGCCGCCGAACGGCTGGCTGATCTAGTGCTCGACGTCATCCAAAGGGGAGGGCGACCGCATGAAACTGCCGCGCGACATCGGGCCGATCCATTTCGTCGGCATCGGCGGCATCGGCATGAGCGGCATTGCCGAGGTGCTGGCCAATCTCGGCTATCACGTGCAAGGGCTCGGACGTGGCCGACAGCGCCAATGTCAAGCGGCTGCGCGACAAGGGCATCGCGGTCGCGATCGGCCACGTGCCGCGCAACCTCGACGGCGCCGATGTGGTCGTCGTCTCCTCGGCGATCAAGCGCGACAATCCCGAGCTCGTGGCGGCGCGGGCGCAGCGGCTGCCGGTGGTGCGGCGGGCCGAGATGCTGGCCGAGCTGATGCGCCTCAAGAGCTGCGTCGCCATCGCCGGCACCCACGGCAAGACCACCACCACCTCGCTGGTCGCGGCGCTGCTCGATGCCGGCGCGCTTCGATCCGACCGTGATCAATGGCGGCATCATCAATGCCTACGGCACCAATGCGCGGCTCGGCGCCGGCGACTGGATGGTGGTCGAGGCCGACGAATCCGACGGCACCTTCCTCAAGCTGCCGGCCGACATCGCCATCGTCACCAATGTCGATCCCGAGCATCTCGACCATTTCAAGACCTTCGATGCCGTGCAGGCGGCGTTCCAGGCCTTCGTCGAGAACGTGCCGTTCTACGGCTTTGCGGTGATGTGCACCGATCATCCGGTGGTGCAGACGCTGGTCGGCCGCATCGAGGATCGCCGCATCGTCACCTATGGGGAGAACCCGCAGGCCGACGTGCGCCTGACCGGTCTCGATCATGCCGACGGCCGCTCGCGCTTCTCGGTCGTGTTCCGCGATCGTGCCGGCGAGACCGCGCACGAGATCAAGGAGCTCGCCTGCCGATGCCGGGGCGCCACAACGCGCTCAACGCCACCGCCGCCATCGCGGTCGCGCGCGAGCTCGGCATCGCCGACGATCTGATCCGCAAGGCGCTCGCGGGCTTCGCCGGCGTGCAGCGCCGCTTCACCCGCACCGGCGAATGGAACGGCATTCCGATCATCGACGACTACGGCCACCATCCGGTCGAGATCGCCGCGGTGCTGCGCGCCGGCGCGTGAATTGACCGGCGGCCAGGTGATCGCGATCGTGCAGCCGCACCGCTATACGCGCCTGGCCGCGCTGTTCGAATCGTTCTGCACCTGCTTCAACGACGCCGACACCGTCATCGTCGCGCCGGTCTATCCGGCCGGCGAAGCGCCGATCGAGGGCGCCGACCGCGACGCTCTGGTGCTGGGGCTGCGTGCCCACGGGCACCGCCAGGCGATCCCGCTCGAGGCGCCCAAGGACATCGCCGGGATGGTGCGGCGGCTCGCCCGCTCCGGCGACTATCGTGGTGTTTCTCGGCGCCGGCTCCATCACCCAATGGGCCTACGCGCTGCCCGCAGAGCTGGCGGCGCTCGACCAGGTGGCGTAATGCCGCCGCGGCCGCCACAGGCGCTTCTGCGCTCGCCGCGGTTCGGGCGCAGGGCCATTGCGAGCGCTATTGCGCATGACCAAACCACCGCGCTCTCAAGGACACCTCCCCCTGCAAGGGGGAGGTCGGATCGCGTAGCGATCCGGGTGGGGGTCTGGCCACAAACTCCGAATTATCGGGTAGGCGGGACCCCCACCCGGCGCCGGAGCCTGTCATCGGGCCGGCCAAAGGCCGGACCCGTTGGGCGCCACCCTCCCCCTTGCAGGGGGAGGGAAGAGGCCCTGCCGTGCCAAACAACAACGTTCAATTGCTTTAGGGGCGACTGCGGAGCGAGGCCAGCGGGCGGCCCTTCCCCATGAGCTTCCCCGCCATCGTTGCCGAACTGAAGGCCATGATGCCGGAGCTGCGCGGCCGGCTCATGGAGAACCAGTCGCTCGCGGAGCTGACCTGGTTTCGCGTCGGCGGACCGGCGCAGGTTCTGTTCATGCCCGAGGACGAAGCCGATCTCGCTTATCTCTTGGCGCACCTGCCGGACGAGATCCCGATCACGGTGATCGGTCTTGGCTCCAACCTGATCGTGCGTGACGGCGGCGTGCCGGGCGTGGTGATCCGGCTGGGACGCGGCTTCAACGCGGTGACGATCGAGCCGGGCGAAGGCGTGCGTGCCGGCGCCGCGGTGCCCGACCTCAAGGTCGCGCGCGCCGCCCAGGAGGCCGGCATTGCCGGCCTTGCCTTCCTGCGCGGCATCCCGGGCGCGATCGGTGGGGCGCTGCGCATGAACGGGGGCGCCTATGGGCGCGAGACCAAGGACGCGCTGGTGGAAGCGCGCGGCGTCGATCGGCGCGGGCGGGCGCGGCTGCTGGCGCACGCCGACATGCGTTATGAGTACCGGCACTGCGGCGCGCCGGAAGACATCATCTTCACGCAAGCCCTGTTGCGCGGCACGGCCGGAGATCCGGCCGCGATTGCCGCCGAAATGGACCAGATCACGGAATCGCGCGAGGCGACCCAACCGGTCAAGAGCCGCACCGGCGGCTCGACCTTCAAGAATCCGCCCGGCCAGAAAGCCTGGCAGCTCATCGATGCCGCCGGCTGTCGCGGCCTGCGGATCGGCGACGCGCAGGTCTCGACGCTCCACTGCAACTTCCTGATCAATCTCGGCAGCGCCAGCGCGGCCGACATCGAAGGCTTGGGCGAGAGCGTGCGTGCGCGCGTGAAGGAGAGCACCGGTGTCGAGCTGGAATGGGAGATCAAGCGCATCGGGATGGCGCCTTAGCCATGTCGGCCGAGGATCCGATCCTGATCGTGGGCGGCGGCCTGGGTGGGCTTGCGGTCGCGCTGGCGCTCGGCCGCAGCGGTTGGCGGGTCCGCGTCCTAGAGGAGGCGCACGAGTTCGGCGCCATCGGCTACGGCATTCAATTGGGGCCGAACGTCTTTCCGATGTTCGAGCGGCTGGGCGTCAGCGCGGCGGTGCTTGCGAGCGTGCAATTTGCCGCCGGCGCTGGTCATGCTGGATGCGCTCGACGGCAGCGAGATCGCGCGCGTGCCGACCGGCGATTCGTTTCGCCGCCGCTTCAAGCATCCCTACGTCGTCATTCATCGGATCGATCTGCACAATGTGCTGCTCGATGCCTGCAGGGCCTTGCCCAATATCGAGCTTGAAGCATCGACTTGCGCCGCGGGGATCGAGGATGACGGCGAGCGGATTCGCGTGCGGACCCAGGATGGCCGCAGCATCGCGGGAGCGGCCGTGATCGGCGCGGACGGTCTTGGCTCCTGCCTCCGCGCGCAGCTGCGCAACGAAGGCCCGCCGCGGCTCATCGGCTACGTGGCCCACCGCACCATCGTTCCGATGGAGCGTGTTCCCGAGGGCGTGCTGCGGGACGAAGTCGTGCTCTGGGGCGGGCCGGGCTATCACATCGTGCATTACCCGCTGCGGCAAGGCACCGTGTTCAACCTCGTGGCGGTGTTCCGCACCTCGACCTTTGCCGAGAAGGGCGACGTCGAGGGCCATCGGGCCGAAGTGATGCGCACCTATGCGGACGCGCATCCGGCCATGGGGGCCTTGCTGGGGCTTGATGGACCTCGAGCGCCGCTGGGCGATCTCGGATCGCGATCCCATCCGGCATTGGCACAAAGGCCGCGCCGCGCTGCTCGGCGATGCCGCGCATCCGACCCTGCAGTCGCTCGCGCAGGGCGCCTGCATGGCCATCGAGGACGGCGTCTGCCTGGCGGAGCTGATCGACGCCGCGCGCGGAGACTTCGAAGAAGCATTCCGGCGCTACGAAGCCGCGCGGGTGGTGCGGACCGCACGCGTGCAGCTCGATTCCCGCGTTCTCTGGGAATTCTACCATGCCGCCGGCATCGCCCGGGACGTGCGGACGCTGACCGTGGCCGATTGGAGCGAAGCGCACATGTTCGACTGCCTGGCCTGGCTCTACGACGGATTTCAGGCGAGCCCAACCATGAGCCGGACCGGACGTTGACTCTCGACGCGCCACCAAATCTCGATTCTATTGGGCGTCAAGCGAATCAGCTGCGCGGGGCCGCAGAAGCATGAGCAAGCATGTCGCCGTCCTGATGGGAGGCTGGTCGGCCGAGCGGGAGGTCTCGCTGCGTTCGGGCGCAGCCTGCGCGCAGGCGCTCGCACGGCTCGGCTACCGGGTGTCGCAGATCGACGTCGCCCGCGACATAGCCGCGGTGCTGACTGACCTCAAGCCCGACGTGGCGCTCAATGTCCTGCACGGCCGCCCCGGCGAGGACGGCACGCTGCAGGGCGTGCTGGAGATTCTCGGCATTCCCTACACTCATTCGGGCGTGCTCGCCTCCGCGCTCGCCATGCAGAAGGACGTCGCCAAGGCGATCTTTCGCGCCGCCGGCGTTCCGGTGCCGGAGGGACTGGTGGTTTCGCGCTTCGAGGCGGGCAGCCGGCATCTGCTGCCGCCGCCCTATGTGGTCAAGCCGATCGCGGAAGGCTCGAGCGTCGGGGTCTACATCGTGCCCGAGGACCATGCCCACCCGCCGCAGGAGCTCTACCGCGAGGATTGGGCCTATGGGGACCGGGTCATTGTCGAAAAATACATCGCCGGCAAGGAATTGACCTGCGCGGTCGTGGGCGAGGAGGCGCTCGGCGTGATCGAGATCGTGCCGGCGGTGCGTTTTTACGACTACCAGGCAAAATACGCCCCGGGCGGGTCGAAACACCTGCTTCCGGCGCCAGTTTCATCTTTTGTTTACCAACAGGCCCGAAGACTAGCGTTGGCGGCGCATCTTGCGCTCGGCTGCCGCGGCGTGAGCCGGGCGGACTTTCGTTACGACGACCGGATTGAGGGGACGGGAGGGTTGGTCTGCCTCGAAGTCAACACGCAACCTGGAATGACCGAAACGTCGCTGGTGCCCGAGCTGGCGGCACATGCCGGCATTTCGTTCGATGAGCTCGTGAAATGGATGGTCGAGGACGCCTCGCTCAATCGCTGAACCGGACAGCGTCTTGGATCGCGCCGATGCTCGCGACCTTGAGCGCACCATGGCGCGCGCGGCCGTCTGGTCGCGCCCGCGCGGTCCCGCATGCCTATGCGGGAACGCGCCTGCCGGCGGAGCGGTCCTCGGCGGCCAGGCGCCTGCTGCGGCGGTTTGCTTTCTGGCTGTTCAATCTGCGCTTGCCGTCCGGCCTGGGCCTGGCGGCCAGCGGCGTCTTTCTTCTGGCCACCCTAGCCTATGGGGTGCTGGCCGGCGACCGTATCCCCGTCATCGTCGATGCCTTCAAGGAGGCGCGCGATGCCGCCGCCAATGCGGCAGGATTTCGCATCGTCTCGATCGCGCTGGTGGGCGAGCGGCATGTCAGCCGGGAGGAAGTTCTCACCGCCGCCGGCGTGACCGGCACGACCTCGCTCCTGTTCTTCGACGTCGAGGACGCCCGCGACCGTCTCAAGACCAATCCATGGATCGCCGACGCCACAGTGCTCAAGCTCTATCCCGACCGGGTGCAGATCGGCATCAAGGAGCGCGAAGCCTTCGCGCTGTGGCAACAGGCTGGCCGCGTGTCGGTGGTTGCCGCCGACGGGACCGTGCTCGAGCCTTACGTCAATCCGCGCTTGATCCGCCTGCCGCTGGTGGTGGGGGTCGGGGCGGCGGCGCGAGCGAAGGAGTTCCTGGCGCTGCTCGATCCCTATCCCGAGCTGCGCGATCAGGTCCGTGCCGCGGTCCTGGTCGCCGAGCGGCGCTGGAATTTGCGGCTGCGGAACGGGCTCGACATCCGCTTGCCGGAAACCGACGTCGCGCAGGCGCTGACGACGCTGGCCGGGCTCGACCGCGACAAGAAGCTGCTTTCGCGCGATATCGTCGCCGTCGATTTGCGGCTGCCCGACCGGGTGACGGTGCAGCTCTCCGACGCCGCCGCGGCGCAACGCGCGGAGGAGCTCAAGGACAAGAAGCCGGCCAAGAAGGGAGGGGCCGCGTGAGCATCCTCCAGCATGGCCTCACCCCCAAGATGAAGCCGTTGTCGCCCAAGCGCTCGGCGCTCATCGCCGCGCTCGATGTCGGCACCAGCAAGGTCGCCTGCCTGATCGGACGTCTCAAGCCCAATCCGGCGCGGGAGACGCTGCGCCGCCGCAGCCACTCGATCGAGGTGCTCGGCTTCGGCCATACCAGCGCACGCGGCATGAAGGCCGGTGCGGTGATCGATCTCACCGCCGCCGAAGCCGCGATCCGGCAAGCCGTCGATATCGCCGAGCGCGCCGCCAAGCTGCAGCTCGAAGCCGTGGTCGTCTCGGTGTCGGCCGGGCGACCCGGCAGCGAGCTCATGTCCGCCTCGGTCGATGTGGCCGGCTCGGCGGTGTCGGACGGCGACATCGCGCGTGTTCTTTCCGCCGGCAGCCGCCATTCGGCGCGCGCCGGTCGCGCCCTGCTGCATTCGCTGCCGATCGGCTATGCGCTCGACGACGCCAGCTGCATCCGCGACCCGCGCGGCATGATCGGCCGCCGCTTCGGGATCGACATGCATGTGGCGTCCGTGGACGTCTTCGTGGTGCGAAACCTGATGCTGGCGGTCGAGCGTTGCCACCTCGCCGTGGAAGCGCTGGTGGCCGGCCCCTATGTGGCGGGCCTCTCCGCGCTGGCCGACGACGAGGCCGATCTCGGCGCCGCCGTGGTCGACATGGGAGCGGGCACGACCGGCATTGCGGTCTTTGCCGGCGGCCGCTTCGTCCATGTCGATGGATTCACGCTGGGCGGCCGCCACGTGACCACCGACATCGCTCGCGGCCTCAATGCGAGCGTGGCCGACGCCGAGCGAATCAAGACGTTGTATGGCAGTGTGCTCGCCGGCGGAACCGACGAGCGCGATATGATCAGCATTCCTCCGGTCGGGCACGACGAGCGGGATACGCCGCAATTTGTTCCCCGTTCCGCGCTCATTCGCATCATCAAGCCCCGCATCGAGGAAATACTCGAGATGGTCCGCGACCGGCTGGCGGCGTCGCCGTTTGCCGCCGAGCCGAGCGGGCACGTGATCCTGACCGGAGGCGCGAGCCAGCTGGGCGGCCTCGCCGACATGGCCGGCCGCATCCTCAATCGGCCGGTCCGCATCGGCCGGCCGCTCGGCATTGCCGGATTGCCGGAGGAAGCCAAGGGTCCTGCTTTCGCCACCGCAACCGGCCTGCTCGTCTACCCGCAGGTCGCGCATCTGGAGCACTTCGAACCGCGGCGAACGCGGAAAGCAACGACAGGGACCGGCAGCTACATCGCGCGAGTTCGGACGTTGGCTTCGGGAGAGCTTCTGATGACTCGATCACATGAATTCCCATCGGCCGGTGGCGGACCGGCCCGACCCGCGGCGTCGAAAACGTCCGCGTAATGAAGAGGCAGCCATGAGCATCAATCTGAAAATCCCCGACATCCGTGAGCTCAAGCCGCGGATCACCGTGTTCGGGACCGGCGGGGCGGGCGGCAACGCGGTCAACAACATGATCGCCAGCGGGCTCGAAGGGGTCGATTTCGTGGTCGCCAACACCGATGCCCAGGCGCTCACGATGTCGAAGGCCGAGCGCATCATCCAGATGGGCGTGCAGGTGACCGAAGGCCTCGGCGCCGGCTCGCAGCCCGAGGTCGGGCGCGCCGCCGCCGAGGAGGTGATCGACGAGATCCGCGACCACCTCGCCGGCGCCCACATGGTGTTCGTGACCGCCGGCATGGGCGGCGGGACCGGTACCGGCGCGGCACCGGTGGTGGCGCGCTGCGCCAAGGAGCTCGGCATTCTCACCGTCGGGGTCGTCACCAAGCCGTTCCATTTCGAGGGCGTGCGCCGCATGCGGCTGGCCGAATCGGGCATCCAGGAACTGCACAAGGTCGTCGATACGCTCCTCATCATCCCGAACCAGAATCTGTTCCGTGTCGCCAACGAGAAGACCACCTTCGCCGACGCCTTCGCGATGGCCGACCAGGTGCTCTATTCGGGCGTCGCCTGCATCACCGACCTGATGGTCAAGGAAGGCCTCATCAACCTTGATTTCGCCGACGTGCGCGCGGTGATGCGCGAGATGGGCAAGGCGATGATGGGAACCGGCGAGGCATCCGGCGAGAAGCGCGCGCTCAGCGCCGCCGAGGCGGCGATCTCCAATCCGCTGATCGATGATTCCTCGATGAAGGGCGCCAAGGGCTTGCTGATCTCGATCACCGGCGGGCGCGATCTGACGCTTTACGAGGTCGACGAGGCCGCCACCCGCATCCGCGAGGAGGTCGATCAGGACGCCAATATCATCGTGGGAGCGACCTTCGACGAGAATCTCGAGGGGATCATCCGCGTGGCGGTGGTGGCGACCGGCATCGATCAGGCCGCCTCCGGACGTCCGGTATCGGCGCCCGAGACCCGCCTGGCCGAGATCGCCCACAAGCTGCGGGTCGATCAGCAGCGTCTCAGCGAGCGGGTGGAGCGGACCGAGTTGACGCGCCCGGTCGCATCGCCGGCCCCCGCCATGGCTCCGGCTCCGGCACAAGCTCCCGCGCACGCACCGATGTCGCAAGGGGTCGAATTGGCGGCCCGGGCGGCGGTGGCGGCGGCCGTGCTGCCGATCACCTCGATCGAGGACGTGACGATTCGCCCGATGCAGCCCAAGCCCTCCCTGTTTCCGGAGCCGGCCGAGAGCGAATCGCCCGCGCCCGAGCCGGCTTTGCCGCGCGCATTCATTCCGCCGCCGCCGGAACGGCCGGGTAGTCGTGCGCCCCGGATGCCGCGCATCGACGAGTTGCCGCTCCCTGCCCAGAACGAGCTGCGCGCCCAGCTGGGCGAAGGACCGGCGGGCGAGCATCCGGAAAAACGTCGGATGAGCCTGCTGCAGCGCCTTGCCACCGTCGGCCTCGGCCGCCGGGAAGAGGCCGCGGAAGCGCCCGAGATGCCGGCCAATCGGCCGCCGCCTCGCCCGGTTGCGCGGCCCGCGGAGCGCCCGCCGCAGCGTCCGGCGCCGCGGCCGCCGGAGGTGCGCGGACCCGACCCGGTGTCCGACTATGCCAGGCGTCCAACCCATCAGGCCTTGGACCCTCATGGACGTCAGGGCCCTGTGCACAATTCCCCGGAAGAGGATCATCTCGACATCCCGGCCTTCCTCCGCCGCCAGGCGAACTGAACTCTTGGGACCGATCCCGGCGGCTTGTAGGGCCGCCGGCAATCGCCTTCGCTCCCCGGCCCCTCGCGTGCCGTAACGGTTTGAACTTGATGGATATTTTCTGGGAATCCAGGGACCCGGAAAGAGGTCTCGAAGCTCGCAAGGAGCCGCTCGATTGGGGGCCGTCCCAATTTGCGACAGCGCAGCGGCACCAATGCGGCCGCTTCGTGGTAACAGTCGGTAAAAAAGCGTGAGTTGGAACTGCGGGCCCGCGCCGTTAAGCTTCTTTCGTCAAAAGGGGTTTGACGGGGGTCTGAGTCGATATCAGCTGGCAGCCGTAACACGCCTAGCGGTGTCGATTCCCATCATCAAGATGACGACCCCAGGGGTCTCGCAGGCGATGCGTCCTCAGCTTTGGGACGCTGATTGCCAACGAGGTGGGTGGGAAGGGGTCATGAAGGTCGGCAGGCAAACCACGCTTCGCGACCAAGCGGTCCTCAACGGCATTGGGGTTCATTCCGGCCTGCCCGTCACTTTGAGCCTGCACCCCGCGGAGGCCAATACCGGATTGAGGTTCATCCGGTCTGGTCTGGGCGGCGGACGCGACCGCGAGGTCCGCGCCGAGATCGGTGCGGTCACGGCGACTGAATTTGCGACCGTGCTGGGGGACGCGTCGGGTCCCTTGGTTTCGACCGCGGAGCACGTGCTGGCGGCGTTGCGCGGATTGGGCGTGGACAATGCGGTCGTCGAGATCGACAGCCCCGAGGCCCCGATCCTGGACGGGAGCGCGGCCCCCTTCGTGGAGGCGATCGATCAGGTCGGCATCGAGATCCTCGACGCGCCGCGCCGCTTCATCCGCGTGCTCAAGCCAATTCGCGTCGCTCTCCAGGGGGCGTACGGCGAAATTCGGCCTTACGCCCGCGGCTTCCGGGTCGACGCGGAGATCGACTTCGACCATCCGGCGATCGGGCGGCAGTCGTTTGCCCTTGACGTGCGGCCCGACACTTTCCGCCGCGAGATCGCGCGCGCGCGGACCTTCGGTTTCATGCGCGACGTCTCCAAGCTGTGGAGCTCCGGCTATGCGCTGGGCGCTTCGCTCGAGAACACGCTCGTCCTCGCGGAAAATCGCGTGCTCAATCCGGAAGGACTGCGTTTTCGCGACGAGTTCGTCCGCCACAAGATGTTGGATGCGATCGGCGACCTGGCGCTCGCCGGCGCGCCGCTGCTCGGCGTCTACCGCACGGTGCATGGCGGCCATAAGCTCAATTATGCGGTCCTTTCGACCCTGATGGCGGATACCAGCGCCTGGATGCTGACCGAAGGCGAGCCGACTTGGCCGGCGCGCAGCCACGCAGAACCGCCGAACGGTCTGCTGCTGCCGGCGTTCGCGCCGGACGTCTCCTGACGGATGCTGGCGGGCCTGGATGGTCGCCACATTTGGGGCGGATTGTCCCGCATAATTGCATCGTCAAATCAGGGGTTATCGGATAGACCATGGACGGGGCGGTCCGGACGTCCGGGCGAGTTGTTTGGGGGATTCATCTCATCGATGCCGTGGACACTGTGGAGGTCGAACGGGACTGATCGGCGCACCGCCGACGGACGCGCCGGCGGGCACTGCGCATCCGCCTTGGCGCGGGCGATCGCGCTTGTCGTCGTGCTGGCGCCGCTCGGGGCCTGCAGCAGCCTCACAAGTATGTTCTCGAAGGACGACGACGACAACTACGTCGAGGAGCCGGCCGACCAGCTCTACAACGAGGGGCTTTTTCTCCTCAACGACAAGCAGGAATACAAATCGGCGGCCAAGAAGTTCGAAGAGGTCGATCGCCAGCATCCGTATTCCGATTGGGCGCGCAAATCGCTGATCATGTCGGCCTACGCCTATTACGAAGGCGGCGACTACGACGAATCGATCAACGCCGCCAAGCGCTACGTCACCCTTCATCCCGGCAGTCCGGACGCCGCCTACGCGCAATTTCTCATCGGCTCCTCCTATTTCGACCGGATCCCGGACATCTCACGCGATCAGGATCGCACCGAAAAGGCGCTGACCGAGCTGCAGGAAGTCGTCCGCAAGTTTCCCAATAGCGAATACGCGGTGTCGGCCAAGAAGAAGATCGATATTGCCCGCGACCAGCTCGCCGGCAAGGAGGTCGACATCGGGCGTTGGTACATGCAGAAGAAGGATTACACCGGCGCCATCAACCGCTTCAAAGTGGTGGTGACCCGCTATCAGACCACGCGCCATGTCGAGGAGGCGCTGATGCGGCTCACCGAGGCCTATATGTCGCTCGGCATCGTCGACGAGGCGCAGACGTCCGCCGCTGTGCTCGGCCACAACTTCCCTGACAGTCCCTGGTACCAGGACGCCTACAACCTGGTGAAGTCGCGCGGCTTGGAGCCGACCGAGAACAAGAATTCCTGGATCAGCCGGGCATTCAAGATCATCTGATATCAGGAATCAGGTATCAGTAATCAGTAATCAGAGCGCCGAGCCTGTGCCCTCGAGCCTTGCCCACCTGATTACTGACACCTGATCACTGATACCTGTCATGCTCACCCGCCTCTCGATCCGCGACATCGTTCTGATCGATCGGCTCGATCTCGATGTCACGTCCGGCCTGTCCGTGCTGACCGGCGAGACCGGCGCCGGCAAATCCATCCTGCTCGATGCCTTTGCGTTGGCGCTCGGCGCCCGCGGCGACGTTGCGCTGGTGCGCCACGGTGCCGAGAAAGGGCAGGTGACCGCCGCCTTCGACCTGCCGAGCGCCCATCCGGTGCGCGCTCTGACGGCGGCAAACGACATCCAGGCCGACGATGAGTTGATCCTGCGCCGCGTGCAATTCGCGGACGGCCGCACGCGCGCCTTCGTCAATGACCAACCCGTCAGCGTCCAGACCTTGCGGCTTCTGGGCGCCGCGCTGGTCGAGATCCATGGGCAGCATGACGAGCGCGCCTTGATCGACCCCGCCACCCATCGGGCGCTGCTCGACGCCTTCGGGGGCCTTGATTCCGAGGCGGAGGCGATCGAGCTCCTCTGGAACGAGCTGCGCAGCCGCGAGAGCGCGCTGGCAGCGCAGCGCGCCGAGGTGGAGCGCGTGCAGCGCGAGGCCGAATGGCTGCGTCACGCGGTGGCGGAGCTTTCGCAGCTGGCCCCGCAACCCGCGGAGGAGGCGGCGCTGGCCGAGCGGCGTGCCGCCATGATGCAGGCCGAGAAGGTCGCCGGCGACCTGCGTGATGCGCACGAGGCGGTGGCGGGCGACCAGTCGCCGGTGCCCGCGCTGGCGGCGGCGGCGCGTCGCCTCCAGCGTCGCGGCGCCCAGGTCCCCGGCTTGGTCGAGCCGGCCCTCAAGGCGCTCGACGTCGCGCTCTCCGCCATCGAGGACGCGCGCGCGCATCTTGAGGCGGCCTTGCGCATCGCCGACCACGATCCCAAGGAGCTTGAGCGCATCGAGGAGCGCCTGTTCGCGCTGCGCGCCGCCGCCCGCAAGTACAACGTCCCGGTCGACGAGCTGGCCGCCTTGGCGACGCGCTATGCCGCCGACCTCGGCCTCATCGATGCCGGCGCACACCAGCTTGCCGTGCTTGAGGCCGCCGCGCGGCAGGCGCAAGAACGCTACCGGGCCGCCGCGCTCGCTCTGTCCGGCCGGCGCCAAAGCGCTGCCGAGAAGCTCGACCGCGCCGTCAACGCCGAGCTCAAGCCCTTGAAGCTCGACCGCGCCCGCTTCTCGACCCAGATCGCCGTCGATCCGGAAATGCCCGGCCCCCACGGCATCGACCGCATCGAATTCTGGGTACAGACCAACCCCGGCACCCGGCCCGGACCGCTGATGAAGATCGCCTCGGGCGGCGAGCTGGCGCGCTTTCTGTTGGCGCTGAAGGTGGTGCTGGCGGATCGCGGGTCGGCTCCCACTCTGGTGTTCGACGAGATCGATACCGGCGTCGGCGGCGCGGTGGCGGACGCGATCGGCGTGCGCCTGGCACGGCTTGCCCGCCGGGCCCAGGTGGTGGCGGTGACACATGCGCCGCAGGTCGCCGCCCGTGCCAACCGGCATTTGCTGATCACCAAGGACGCGCTCGACCGGGGCAAGCGGGTGGCGACACGCGTGGTCGCGGTGGCCGCCGATCGGCGCCGCGAGGAGATCGCGCGCATGCTCGCCGGCGCCGAGATCACCGCCGAGGCGCGCGCCGCCGCCGAGCGCCTGATCAAGGCGGCGGAGTGATCGCAAAGCCCGAAGGCGGTGTGAGCGCCCTGATGCTCTTCACGGGCGATGACGACAACAATGCGATCGAAGTTGCCGGCGGAAGCGGAAACCTGGAAAACGGCTGTCCCCTCCCTGAAAGCACGCTTGGCAGCTCGCTGCGGCGCGCTCGAAGCGACGTTGACATCAGATGTTCGCATAATTAGCACTTCTCAGCATCATGCGAACGACACTGGATATCGACGGGAAATACCCCATTCTGCGCGAGGTCAAACGCCATCCACGCAGAGGGAAGGTCGATCGATGTTGGGCTGAGCGGTGCTGTCCCTCCGAGCTGCGTCGCCGAGGCGCTCGCCCGTCATCGATGGCCACGACAATCCCGCCGTCCCGAGCCGATCATCGATCCGCTGGACTGCTCTCGCCCCATGAAGGCTCTGGTCGACGCTGACGGACAAGGAAACCGTGTTCGCGGCCCTCGATGCGGACCTGCGGTGAGCTATTCCATCGACGTGAACGTGCTGCGATACGCGCTACAGACCAATCGAGCGACCGTCACCTGCTTGCCCGCCGCTTCGTCGAGTCCTGCGCCGCCGGCCCGGAAATACTCTGCCTGACGTGGCCGACGCTGATGTCGTATCTGCGCATCGCCACCCACCCGCGCATCTTCTCGGCACCCTTGTCGCCGGACGAGGCGCTCGGCAACGTCTGCGCGCTCATCGGGCTACCTCACGTGCGTGCGGTGTCCGAGCTGGACGGTTTCGTAGATGCCTACAAGCATGTGGCGGGCAGAAACACCGGTTCGCGGCAACCTGGTCCCTGACGCCCATGTCGCAGCTATCCTGTTCCAGCACGGCGTCCGCACCCTGTACTCCAACGACCGAGACTTCCGAAAATTCCCGTCGCTCGACCTGCGAGACCCTTTCTCGTGAACCTGCCGCTGACCGCGAGCGCAAGCGTTGGCCGGTCGAGCCGCTGGATATGATCGATGCTATGGGTCCGCGGTGATGGCGGCATTTGCCTCCCTCGGGTCGTGGGCCCGAGGGCAGGCTTTCCTCCTTGCAGTGGAGATTTGGAGAAGCGCCCTACGCCCGCCGCACCATCGCGGGCACCAGCTGCTTGAGCGAGGGGGCGCCGACCTGCTGCATGGCGGCCAGGAGCTCGATCCGCAGCAGCTCCAGCACCCGCTCGACGCCGGGCTCGCCGAAGGCGCCGAGCCCCCACAGATAGGGCCGGCCGACCGCCACGCCCTTGGCGCCCATGCACAGCGCCTTGACGATATCGGTGCCGCGGCGGAAGCCGCTATCGATCAGGACCGGCATGCTGCCGGAAGCATCGATGATCTCCGGCAGCATATCGATGGTGGCGCGGCCGGCCTCGTCGGCGCGCCCGCCGTGGTTGGAGACGATGATCGCATCGATGCCGGAATCGGCCGCGATCTTGGCATCCTCCCAGGCCTGGATGCCCTTGAGCAAGATCTTCATCTTGGTCACGTCGCGCAGCCGCTTGATGTAGTCCCAGGTCATGCCCGAGGACTGGATATTTCTGAGCCCGCTCAGATCGACCCCTTCATACATGGGCTTGTCGCGCTGGGCGGCCACCAGGCTGCTGTTGTCGTGGCAGTCGGAGCATTGGCGCGTATCGGTGCGCTGCATCCGGAACAGGGTCTCCTGGTTGCGGCCGCCGTTGCGATCGACCGTCACCGCGACCGCCAGCGCTCCGGCCCTCTCGGCGCGCTGCACGTGGTCCTTGGCGACCTCGAACTTGTTGGTGGCATAGAGCTGGTACCAGATCGGCTGCGCCGCGCGCCGCCGTCACCTCCTCGATCGAGGTCGAGGTCTGGGTCGAGAGGATCATCAGGTGATTGCCGGCCTTCGCCGCTTTGGCGACGCCGATTTCGCCGTCGGGATGATAGGCCCTGTGCCCGCCGGTGGGCGCGATGATGATCGGGCTCGCGTATTTCACTCCCGAGGATGTCGGCGCTCATGTCGACCTTGCTGACGTCGACCAGCCGGCGCGGCCGCAGCTGAAACTTCAGGAAGCCCTCGCGATTGGCGCGCAGCGTCACCTCGTCGTCGATGCCCGAAGCCATGTAGCCGAAATGCCCCGGCGCGACGTTCTTGTGCATCACCGGCTCGAAATCGAATACGTTGATCGCCTCCTTCGGGGTGGCGATCAGGTGATCGAGGTCGCGCGGCGCCCAGATCATCGGATCCGGCAGGCGCGAGGGGGTCTCGGCGGCGAAGGCCGCGAGCGTGCTCGATGCATAGAACGGGCTGGCGGCCAGGAATTGCAGGAAATGACGGCGACTCGTGCGTGGATCGATGCTGGGCATAACGGATTTCCTCCCTTGCGAAGCTTACGTGCGGAGGCCCGCCGGGCGGTTTAGCTCACGGCGGGCCGGGTGCACCCCCGTCCCAATCCTACAGCGCGATGGCGGCCGGGCGAAGGGCCCATTGCGCATCGCCCCGATGCGCATCGCCATGCTGCCGCCGTTCTGCTAGTGTTGGCCGTTCCGAAGGTCGATCGTAGTCGCAAAAAAACGGGAGGATGAATATGTCGTTTCGGGTTCTTTCAGTCGTTGTTGCGGCCGGGGCCGCGCTGGCGGCCGCGTCGGGGTCGCAGGTGGCCTCGCAAGGCAAGCCGCTCGATTACGAAACCTTCAAGAGCCGCGTCGAGCCGATCTTCCTGGAAAGGCGTGAAGGGCATGTGCGGTGCTATGTCTGCCATTCGGAGAACAACAATGGCTTGCACCTGCAACGGCTGTCAGACGGCGCCACGACCTGGGACGACGAGCAGTCGCGCAAGAATTTCGAGAGCGTCTCGGGCCTGGTCGCTCCCAACGACCCCGCCTCCAGCAGGCTGCTCATCCACCCGCTCGCGCCGGAGGCCGGCGGCGATCTCTTTCACTCGGGCGGCCGCCAGTTCGAGTCCAAGAACGACCCGGATTGGAAGATCCTGGCCCAATGGGCGGGCGTGAAATAGCCTTGCAAAAAAGGGCGGCGCATGGCGCCGCCCTCTGTGACTTGGGGGGCGCGTCTCGCGCGCCCATCCGTTGCCGGATCAGTTCATCACCAATGTATTGATGCGCTTTGGCACTTCGCCGACCGGGACGACGGCCTTGATCTTCATGCTGGCGGTGTCGATGGCGGTGACCGACCGCAGGCCCGAATTGGCGATATAGATGGTCTTGCCGTCGGGCGTGAAGGTCACCCAATTGGCGACCGCCCCGCCGAGCGCATATCCGGGCAGCTTGAGCTCAGGCAAATCGATCTGCCCCACCAGCTTGAGGTCGGCGAGCGAGTACACGAACACGGCGTTCTGCGGAATGCTGGTGACCCACAGCGTCTTGCCGTCCGGGTGGACGCCGATCCCGTGCGAGGGGGCGTCGAGGCGGCCCGGGTCCATGTCGACGTTCTTATGCAGATCGGGCAGCTTGATCCGCGCCACCTCGTCGCGCTTGGCGAAGTCCAGCACGGCAAATCCGTCGAACGACGCCAGCTGCACGAAGATCCGCTTGGTCGACCCGTCCGGGTTGGCCTCGATGGTCATCGGGCGAACGCCGAGATCGAATTGGTAGGTCCAGACCACCGTATCGGTCGTGATGTCGACGACCGAGACGAACTTCTTCGCCACCGAGCCGACGACGACGTACTTCTGGTCGGGGGTCACGTAGATGTTGTGCAGGCGGCCGCGCATCGGGATGCTCTTGGCCAAGGTCAAGGTCACCGGATCGATGATGTCGAGCGCTCCCGGCTCCCGGGCGATGCCGACGAAGATGCGGCCGTCCTTCGACACCGTGATGTTGTTGGGGTGATTGCTCAACGCCACCTTCTTGATCAGGTTGCCGGTCTTCTGGTCGAACACGTCGAGCGTGCTGGTCGATTCGTTGCTGACATAGACCCGCGTCCCGTCGGGCGAGAAGTTGATGCCGTGGGCCGCCTCTTCGCCCTTGATGGTCTGCACCACCGTATTGGTCTCGGGGTCGATCACGTTGATGGAGTCGCCGGCGCTGTTGGTGATGTAGATGCGGCTGGTGCTGGCGCTGGCGGGAATTGCCGCGACAACGAGCGCAAGCCACATATGCTTGAGGATAGTGCGGGTGGCTGTCATGGGTATTTAAGCTCCTGCTGGGCGGGGCATCCCCCACGGTGGCTGGGAGGGTAAGCGAAACCGTGGCGCGACCGCAAGGGGAGTGCCGTGCCAAGAGCTGAAAGCTATTGACTTGATTCATTCGCATCCTGCTATGCTGCGGCGGCGCAATAACGGCCGTCCGAGCCTTGAGCTCCGTCTCACGGACCCGAAGATGTGGACCCGAAGATGATGCGTTACAGCCTCCGGGCGCTCGCGCTCCTCATGTTTCCCCTCCTGGCCGGCGGAGCATTGCATGCCGCATGCCTGCCCACACTTGGTACGGACGACTGTGGACGATCGTGGGATCAAACAATCCGGCCGATGGAGCATTATTACCTGGATGTTCCCTCGCGCCGCGGCCCGGCGCGGCAGGCTCGGTTGCGGCGGCACGCATCGACCGAGCGATCAAAGACGCCGTAGCGCCGGCGCGGAGCATCGGCGCAATCCTTGGAAGCCGAGCCGTTAGACGATATGCGTTGCCTCAATCCAGCGGTTCGAATGGCTTTCCATTCGCTGCAGCCATGACCAAATGGCAACCATGACCAAGACCGATGCCAGCAAGACCGCCGTCGACTCCCTGACCGAGGCCGCCGCCAAGGCCGAGCTGACGCGGCTGGCCGCCGAGATCGGCGGGCACGACAAGCGCTACTACCAGGAGGACGCCCCGACGGTCTCGGACGCCGAGTACGACGTTTTGCGGCGCCGCAACGAAGCGATCGAGGCCCGGTTCCCGCACCTGGTGCGGCCGGACTCGCCGTCGGCGCGCGTCGGCGCGTCCCCCACGGCCAAGTTCGCCAAGGTGCGGCACGCGGTGCCGATGCTATCGCTGGGCAACGCATTCTCGGCCGAGGAGGTGGCGGAGTTCGTCGGCCGCGTGCGCCGGTTCCTCAAGCTCGGACCCGAGGAGGCGATCGATTTCACCGCCGAGCCCAAGATCGATGGGCTCTCGATGTCGTTGCGCTATGAGGCTGGCGTGCTGGCGGTCGCCGCCACCCGCGGCGACGGCGCGGAGGGCGAGGACGTCACCGCGAATATCAGGACGCTGCGCCAGGTGCCGCAGAAGCTCAAGGGACGGCATATCCCGAAAATCTGCGAGGTGCGCGGCGAGGTCTACATGACCAAATCCGATTTCCTCGCGCTCAACGAGCGCCAGAAAGCGGCCGGCGACCAGGTCTTCGCCAATCCGCGCAACTCCGCAGCCGGATCGCTGCGCCAGAAGGACCCGGGCGTGACGGCCGCTCGCCCGCTCGACTTCTTCGCCTATGCGTGGGGACAGATGAGCGAGCTGCCGGCCCGCACCCAGAGCGGCATGATCAAATGGTTTGCGAGCTGCGGCTTCAAGACCAATCCGTTGACGAAGATCGTCTCCTCGGTCGAGGACCTGCTCGCCTTCCACCGCGAGATCGAGAACCGGCGAGCGACGCTCGACTACGACATCGATGGCGTCGTCTACAAAGTGGACCGGCTCGATCTTCAGGAGCGGCTCGGTTTTGTCTCGCGCACGCCGCGCTGGGCGATCGCGCACAAGTTTTCGGCCGAGAAGGCCGCCACCATCGTCAAGGCGATCGACATCCAGGTCGGGCGCACCGGCGCGCTGACCCCGGTTGCCCGGCTGGAGCCGGTCACCGTCGGCGGCGTGGTGGTGTCGAACGCGACGCTGCACAACGAGGACGAGATCGCCCGGCTCGGCGTGCGGGTCGGCGACACGGTCACCATCCAGCGCGCCGGCGACGTCATTCCGCAGGTGCTGGGCGTGGTGGAGGACAAGCCCAGAGGTCCCGAGCCCTACCGGTTCCCCAAGGTATGCCCCTGTGTGCTCAAGACCGCCGTGGTGCGCGAGGCCATCGCGGGCGGAGTGGAGGGCGCGCGTTCCCATTGCAGCGGCGAATTCGCCTGCCCGTATCAGCGGATCGAGCACCTCATTCATTTCGTCTCGCGGCGCGCCTTCGATATCGACGGGCTGGGCGAGAAGCAGATCGCCTTGTTCTACGAGCAGGGCTGGATCAAGGAGCCGGCCGACATTTTCACGCTCGAGGCGCGCAACCATGAGATCAAGCTCGAGGAGCAGGAGGGCTTCGGCGAGGTCTCGGTGCGCAACCTGTTCGCGTCAATCGCGGCGCGGCGCGAGATCTCGCTCGAACGGTTCATCTACGCACTGGGCATGCGCCATGTGGGGGAGACCACCGCGCGGGCGCTGGCGCGCGGCTACGGCGCGTGGGCGGCTTTTCACGACGCCAGCCTGAAGGTCGCGGCCGGCGACGAGGAAACGCGCGCCGAGATGGACAACCTCGACCAGATTGGTGACACCGTGATCGACAGCCTCGCGGCCTATTTCGGCGAGGACCACAACCGCGGCATCGTCGAGCGGCTGACCCGGCAGGTCCGCATCCTCGACGCCGAGCAGCCGGCCGCAAGTTCGCCGGTCGCCGGCAAGACGGTGGTGTTCACCGGCTCGCTCGAGAAGATGACGCGCGACGAAGCCAAGGCCATGGCCGAGCGGCTGGGCGCCAAGACCGCCGGCTCGGTCTCGAAGAAGACCGACTACGTGGTGGCCGGCCCCGGCGCCGGCTCCAAGCTCGCCAAGGCCGCCGAGGCAGGCGTGAAGGTGCTCACCGAGGACGAATGGTTCGCCCTGATCGGCGAGCGACGGTAGGGCGCAATCGCTTTATTGCGCCGTCGGCGCTTCCGCGTCATGGGCGGGCGGATCGCGGCCCGGCCGAATGGCGCAATAAAGCGATTGCGCCCTACACCATGTCGCGCGGGTCGTTACCTAATTACCTCCATTTTGGCCAGAACGAACTCGATTTTTCTGAATGAAATCAATAGTACCCCCCGATACTCTTGCGCGATCGGGGGGCGGGTCGCGCCCTCAGCCGGCGGCAATCGGAGCGGTCGCGGCCTCAAGCCAAGCACGCGTCGGTGGATCGAGCAGCGGCGCCAAGGTGGTGGCGACGCGGGCGTGGTAATGGTCGAGCCAGCGGACCTCTTCGGCGGTCAGCATGTCGGGTTTGATGAGCCGCCGGTCGATCGGTGCGAGCGTCAAGGTCTCGAATGTGTTGAGCGGCTTCTCGGCGCCGGCGACCGACGGCGCTTCGATCACCAGAACCAGATTCTCGATGCGAATGCCGTAGTGGTCGGTCCTGTAGTAGCCCGGCTCGTTCGACAGGATCATGCCGCGCTTGAGCGGCACCGTGCCGAGCTTCGACAGCCGCGCCGGGCCTTCGTGCACCGAGAGATAGCTGCCGACGCCGTGGCCGGTGCCGTGGTCGAAATCGAGCCCGACCTCCCACAGGAATTGCCGGGCAAAGGGGTCGAGCTGCGCCCCGGTGGTGCCGTCGGGGAAGACCGCGCGCGCGATCGCGATATGGCCCTTGAGCACGCGGGTGAAGCGGTCGCGCATCTCCGCGGTCGGCGTGCCGACCGCGAGCGTGCGCGTGATATCGGTGGTGCCGTCCTCGTATTGGGCGCCTGAATTGATCAGGAATAGATTGCCGGGCGCGATCAGCCGGTTGGTCTTGCGGGTCACCCGGTAATGGACGATCGCCCCGTCCGGGCCGGCGCCCGCGATGGTGGGGAACGAAACGTCCTTGAGCCTGCCGGTGTCGCGGCGAAAGCTTTCGAGCGCCTCGACCGCCTCGATCTCGCTCAGCGTGCCGCCCGCGGCCGCGCCCTCGAACCAGGCGAGAAAGCGCACGACCGCGGCGCCGTCGCGCCGATGCGCCGCGCGGGCGCCTTCGATCTCGACCGAGTTCTTCACCGCCTTCATCAGCACGATCGGGTCGGGACCGCGACTGAGCTTTCCGCCCGCTCCGGTGATCTGGCGGGCGAGCGCATCGGCGGCGGTCGCCTGGTCGATGCGGACCGTCTTCCTGGCTTGACCGAGCGCGGCGAGACCGTCGGCAAGGTCGGCCGGCTCGCGCACATCGGCGAGCGCTTCCAGGCTGTGGCGCACGTCGTTGGCGAGCTTGCGGCCATCGACGTAAAGGGCAGGGCGGCCCTCGCGCGGGATGATGGCGAAGGCGAGCGGCAGCGGCGTGTGCGGGACGTCGGAACCGCGGATATTGAAGGTCCACGCTACGCAATGGGGATCGGAGACCACCAGCGCATCGGCCTTGAGCTTGCCGATCTCGGGGCGGATGTGCGCCAGCTTGGTGGTGGCCTCCTCGCCCGCAAAGGCAACATCGTGCAGCCTTATGGGGCCGCGCGGCGGTGCCGGGCGATCCGCCCAGATCGCATCGAACAGGTCGGGCTCGACGGCGACCAACGCCGCTCCGCTCGCCGCGCAGGCCTTGGCCAGCCGCTCCGCGCTTTCGACCGTGTGCAGCCACGGGTCATAGCCGAGACGGTCTTGGCCGGTGAGGTTCTTCTCCAGCCATTGATGCGGCGGGTTCTCGACCAGATGCTCGATCGCGAACAGCGACGTGTCCGCCTGCGCGCGCACCTGCAGGGTATAGCGGCCATCCACGAACAGCGCCGCACGGTCCATCAGCACGACGGCGGCGCCGGCAGAACCGGTGAAGCCGGTGAGCCAAGCCAGCCGCTCGTCGGCGGCCGGCACGTATTCGTTCTGGTAGCGATCGGCGCGCGGCACGATGAAGCCGGTCAACCCGCGCCGGGCAAGCTCGGTGCGCAAGCGCCTTGACGCGCGGCGCGCTTGCCGCCCCCTCGGGAGCATCCTCGAACGACTGGAAATGCGCTTCGAACATGGGCGGCACTTTATTGGCGATGCCGGGTCGCGGCAACAGTCTCCGCCCTGGCCCGCGCCCGTGCGTGGAGCCGCGCACGCGCAGGTGTGCGCAGCACCAACGTCACCCAGCCGTCGAGCGCGATGCGATGCTCGAGCACCATGCCGTGGCCGCGATAGGCGGCGAGCGCGGCATTCGCCTGCGCCGCCAGCAAGCCGGAAAGGATCACGTGTCCATGCGAGCCCACGAGCGGCGCCATCGGGGTTGCCATCCGCTTGAGCGGCGCGAGCAGGATGTTGGCGAAGACAAGATCGAACGGCGCGCGCGCGCGGAACCGGCTCGCCTTGAAGCCGTCGGCGCGGATGACCTCGACCAGCGCACCCGTCCGGTTGAGCCGGGCATTGGCGCGCGCGGCGCGCACCGCGCGCATGTCGTTGTCGCTGGCCAGCACCGGCCGCCGCAGCGCCCGCGCGGCCGCGATGGCAAGCACGCCGCTGCCGGTGCCGAGGTCGAGAATGCGCGCGCGCGAGCCGCTGCGGTTCGGCCGGCGCTTGATGAGCCGGTCGAGCGCGACGAGGCAGCCGCGGGTGGTGCCGTGATGGCCGGTGCCGAAGGCCAGCGCCGCCTCGATCTCGATGCCGATGCGATTGGGCGGCACGCGCCCGCGGTCATGGGCGCCGTGCACGGTGAAGCGCCCGGCTTCGACCGGCGTCAGTCCCTGTAGGCTCGCCTTGACCCAGTCGGTGGCCGCGATGGTCTCGAAGACCAGCGCATTGGCGGTTTCGGGCCCGGCGGCAAGCGCGACCAGCGCCCGTACGGCGGTCTCATTGGGGGTTTCGCGGAAGTGGAGCGAAACGGTCCACCTGCCGTGCCGATCCTCCGCCGCCGCCACCACCGTCGTGGTGGTATCGAAGCTTTCGGAGAGTGCGTCGAGAAGGTGCCGCGCCGTACCTTCGCTGGTCGAGACCAGGGCGCAGTAGCTCGCATCGGAGGTGAAAGCTGTGGGAGCCATTCGGTTGATATCCCCGCACATCACAGACCGTGCCGCCGGCGCGTCTCATCCGGCTTATGCACAATCTGCCCGGATGCAATCCACAAGCAATTTCACCGATTTGCGCACAGGCTTTTCAACTACATTCTCCAGAGCGCATGGAGTTGTGCCGACTTGTCCCGGCCTCGAGGCCGGACCGTTACAGGCTCAGAATTTTGGACGGTCCCGGCTCAAGGCCGGGACAAGTGGGATGGGGCTTTGCTCGACCGCGGGCTGGGGGGCTTGTTTCGGTCGTCATGAGTCCTATCGTGAACCGTCCAAGCGGCCGGGAGAACGATGATGACAACACCAGAGCAATGCACCGCGCCCGGGCGGCGCGCGTGGGTGCTTGGCGCGGCGGTGGTGGCGGCCTTGCTGTGCCTCGCTCCGGCCGGGGCCAGCGCCTATCCGGACCGCAACATCACGCTGATCGTTCCGTTTGCGCCGGGCGGGCCGACCGACATCATCGCGCGCATCATCTCGGCGGCCTTCCAGAAGTCGCTCGGCCAGTCGGTCATCGTCGACAATCGCGGCGGGGCGGCCGGCAATATCGGCATGGCGATCGCGGCGCGCGCGGTGCCCGACGGCTACACGCTGCTGCTCACCTCGACCGCGATCGCGGTCAATCCGGCGTTGTTCAACAATCTGGGCTACGATCCGTTCAAGGATTTCGTGCCGATCTCGGAGCTGGTCAATGCTCCCAACGTGATCGTCGTGCGCGCCGATTCCGGCATCGCGTCGATCGGCGAGCTGGTGGCGCGCGCCAAAGCGGCGCCCGGCACCTTCAACTATTCGAGCCCGGGAGTCGGCACCAAGTCGCATCTCTCCGGCGAGGAGCTCAAGCTGCGCGCCGGCATCCAGATGACGCATGTTCCCTACCGCGGCGCCGGCCCGGCGGCGCTGGCGGTGCTTGACGGCACCGTGCAGGTCGGCTCGGTCGCGCTGGCGGCGGCCGAATCGCTCATCAAGAGCGGTCAGCTGCGGGCCCTGGCGGTGACCGGAGCCAAGCGCTGGTTCTCGCTGCCCGACATTCCCACCATGATCGAAGCGGGCTATCCGGGCTTCGTCTCCGACACCTTCAATGCCCTGTTCGCGCCCGCCGGCACGCCGGCCCCGGTCGTGTCGGTGCTGGTCAAGGAAAGCCAGGCCTCGCTGCGCACGCCGGAGGCGCTCGACCAGGCACACAACGCCGGATTCGAGGTCGTGGCCGGGACACCCGAGCAGCTTTCGGCGCGCCTTGCCGCCGAGATTCCGGCGGTGAAGGCATTGGTGGCGCGCATCGGCATCAAGCCGGAATGAAGGCGCAAGGTGCCCCTCATCGCCCGCTGCCTGCTTGTGGCTCTGACGGCGCTGCTGGCGTCGGCGGCAGAGAACAGCGCCGCGCAGGAGCTGCCCTCGCGCACCATCCGGATGGTGGTGGCGTTTCCCCCCGGCGGCCCGGCCGATTTCGTCGCCCGCCTGCTGGCCGACAAGCTCAAGCCGCTGCTCGGGCAGACCGTCATCGTGGAGAATCGCGCCGGCGCGAACGGCGCGATCGGCGCCGAATACGTGGCCCGCGCCGATCCCGACGGGGCCACATTGTTCTTCACCACGGTCGGCGCGGTGGCGGTCACGCCGCACCTGATGGCGAGGGCGGCCTACGATCCGCTGCGGGACTTTGCTCCGATCACGCTGGTGGTCCGCAACACCACCATCCTGGTGGTCAAGCCCGACATGCCGGTCGCCTCCGCCAAGGAGCTGGCCGCGCTGGCCGCCCGCAACCCCGGCGTCATTGCCATCGCCTCGACCGGTTCCGGCAGCATGCCGCATCTGGCGCTCGAGCTCTATCAAGCCTCCGCCGGCGTTAAGTTCCTGCACGTTCCCTATCGGGGTGCCGCGGCGGCATTGAGCGACCTTTTGGGCGGCCAGGTGCAGGGCATGTTTGCCGACACGCCGGTGCTGCTGTCGCAGATCCAAGGCGGCAAGATCCGCCCGCTCGGCGCCGCCTCGGCAACCCGCAACGCGGCGCTGCCGGAGGTGCCGACCCTGGCCGAGCAGGGCTTTCCCGATACCAGCGCGGACAACTGGTACGGGCTCTTGGCGCCGGCGCGCACGCCCGCCCCGCTGGTCGCCAAGCTGCACGATGCGGTCGCCGCCGCGCTCGCCACGCCCGACATGCGCGCCAAGCTGATGGCTTCCGGGGCCATTCCGGCTTCGACATCGACGGCGGAATTTGCCAAGCTCATGCGCGACGAGCTGGAGCGCTGGGGCCGCGTCGTGCGCGAGAAAAACATCAAGGGAGACGATTGAGCACGCGCCGCAGAGCATGGATCGGCGGAGCTCTGGCGCTGTGCTTGGGCGTCCGGGCGCCGGCGTTGCCATTGGCCGAAGCGGACGCAGCGGACTGGCCGAGCAAGCCGGTTCGCATCATCGTTCCGTTCGCGGCCGGCGGGGCCGCGGATACCCAGGGCCGTCTCTATGCCGATGCCTTGAGCGCGGCCTTCGGCAAGCAGTTCGTCATCGAGAACCGGCCCGGGGGCGGCGGCCTGATCGCAGCCGAGATGGTCGCCCGCGCGGCGCCCGACGGCTATACGCTGATCGTCTCAGGCATCCCGATCCAGGTGCTGGCGCCGGCTATGAACAAGAACGTGGGTTACGACCCGATGCGGGACTTCACCCACATCGCCTACTTCGGCGGCACACCCAATGTGCTGGTGGTCCATCCCGCTCTCGGCGTGCGAAGCTACGGCGACTTCGTGGCGTTCGCGCGCGGCCGGCCCGAGGGCACCGATTATGTTTCGGCCGGCGTCGGCACCATGGGGAACTGGGTCGCCGAATATCTGGCGGCGGCCGAGCGCATCGAGCTCACCCACATTGCCTATAAGGGCGGCGCTGCGGCCTTGCTCGATCTCCTCGCCGGGCAGGTGAAGGTCGGCATGCTGAGCTGGTCGAGCGTGGCGGAGCATATCCGCGCCGGCTCTTTGATCCCGCTCGCCGTCAGCTCGGCGGGACGCATGCCCTACCTTCCCGAGTTGCCGACTTTGCGCGAGCTCGGCTATCGCGATTTCGTGGCCACCACCTGGTTCTCGCTGTCGGGGCCGGCCGGCATGCCCGCCGACATCGTCGACCGGATCAACCGCGAGGTCGTCAGGGCCATGGACCGGCCGCAGGTGCGCAAAGCGATCGAGCAGGACGCGATCGAGACCCGGCCCATGACGGCGGCCGAGGTCACGCAGTTCTCGCAGAGCGAGATCGATCGCTGGACGCCGCTGATCAGGAAAATGATGGCAAGCAAAGCACCGTGACAGGAGGAACCGTCGTGGCGACGCAGTGGAACGAGATCCCGGCACCGACCGGCAAGGAGGCCCTGTCGCGCACCTATGCGTCGGGTTATCGGACCGATGTGATCGACGTGCCGGTCGAAGCCAACGACCGTGGCCTGGAATACATGATCCGGATGAAGGCCGGGGACACGGTGGTTTATTCCTGGGAGGTGCTGGGCATCAGCAATCCGCAATCCTTCCATACGGAATTTCATGGCCATACCGACACCGCGCCCGGGCAGGCCGGCGACCTGATGTTCTACGAGAAGGCCGCCGGCGCCAAGGCGAGCGGCGCCTTGATCGGGCCCTGGCAAGGCATCCACGGCTGGTATTGGCAGAACAAGAGCGGGGCCGCGGTGACGGTGCGCCTGCGGCTGGCCGGCTTCTACGAGCTCATTCCGGGTCAGGCCGGTCAGGCGCTCGGTGAATAGCTCCCCCGCCACCGACCTCATGTGCCTTCCGCTGACGTCCGTGATATAATTCGGCCATTGGGCGATGGGGTCAGGAATGCAGCCGTGACGCGGATCACTAGCGCGCTGGTGCTCGGTGCACTGATCTGGACGCTGCCCCCGCTCGCGCGGGCCGCCACGCAGGTCGACCTGCTGCTCGCTCTGGCGATGGACGTGTCGCGCAGCATGGATCAGCCGAAGTTCCTGCTGCAACGTGAAGGTTATGCGGCGGCAATTTCCAATCCGCAGGTGCTAAACGCGATCAAGTCCGGGGCGAACCAGAAGATCGCAATCTGCTTTATTGATTGGTCCGCCCCGGGCGAGCAGAATCTGGTGATCGGCTGGAGCCTCATCGATGGAGCTGCCAGCGCGAGCCACTTCGGCGATTTGATCCGCAAAGCCGACCGATCTTTCTACAACAGCACCTCGATCGGCGGCGGCATCAATTTCGCGGCGGCCCAGTTCGCCGGCGCACCGTTCGAGGCCGAGCGTCATACTATCGACGTGTCGGGCGACGGCACCAACAATTCCGGTCGCGACGTGCAGGTTGCCCGCGACCAGGCGGTTGCCAAGGGGATCACCGTCAACGGCCTCGTCATTCTGACCGATATTGCATATTCGAGAAATCCTCCGCACACGAATCCGCCCGGCGGCCTGGAAAAATACTACCGCGAGAATGTCATCGGCGGCCCTGGTTCATTTGTCATGGTAGCCGAGGACTTCGACTCATTCGGCCGCGCGATGGTCAAGAAGCTGATTGCAGAGATTGCCGCGGGGCCGGCACAGCGGCGCACCGCGTTGGCGCGTTGACGCCGCGCCCGCGGCCAAACCCGGACAAACAACCAGGGGTCATCTCCAATCGAGAAAATTGCGGAAGAAGGGCGCAGGTTCAATCATGCCGCACCCCCATACCGCACCCAGTCTTCATGGTCGCTTACGCCCAGAATTCCGGCCAGTGTTCCCAAAAAAAACGCACTGCGGTGCTATTGATGATCATGGTGACATGAACCCGTCACGCTCGATGGAGTAGTCAAATTAGACCTCATCGCCAGCATTGGATGGAGGCCGCCCATGACGCCCATGAAACGTATTGCATTCGCTGCCGTTCTGTCGTTCTTCGCCATCGGCTCAGCATTCGCCGATGACACCTGCCAAAGCAAGGCGATCGACAAAAACGGCAAGCCGCTCGCCGGCGCCGCGCTGACCAGCTTTTTGAAGAAGTGCAAGGCGGACGCATGCGAGCCCAAAGCGGTCGGCTCCGATGGCAAGCCGCTCGCCGGTGCCGCCAAGGCGAGCTTCCTCAAGAAATGCGAGGACGCAGCATAAGCCCGGATGCTCCCGGCCGTTGCAAGCCTTGAGCCGGGAGGTACCCGCGCACTTCGCAAAGCCGCGCTCGCACGATGTCCGTTCGTAAGACTTCCGAGGGGGGCAAAGCTAGCGGAGGTGTCAAAATGAGAAATCGATCGGTTGCGATACTATGCTCGGCGTTCGTCGGCATCCTGGCGCTGTCGGGGCCGGCGCTCTCCCAACAGAAGACCGCGAAGGCGTGCCAGGGCGAGTGGCGCGCGAACAAGGACGCCAATCAGGCGGCCGGGATCACGGAGAAGGCTTACGTCGACAAGTGCCGCGCCGGCGGCGCTGCCGCGGCGCCTGCGGCCGCTCCAGCCGCGGCAACGACTCCGGCTGCGGCGCCTCCGGCGGTTCCGGGGCAAAAAACCGTCAAGGCGTGCCAGGCCGAATGGCAAGCCGACAAGGCGGCGTACCAGGCAGGCGGCGTAACCCAGAAGGCCTATGTCGACAAATGCCGCGCCGGCGAAGCCGTCGCGCTGCCGGCCGCGCCGGCCCCCGCCCCGACCATGGCGGCGCCGACACCGGCCTCCGCGCCGGTCGCCAAGCCGACACCCGCCCGAACCCCCGTGTCGGCGCCTGCCGCGAAGCCGGCTCCGACGGCGGCAACGGCCGCGACAGGGGCGAACGAATTCACCGCCGAGGCGCAAGCCAAGACGCACTGCCCGGCGGACACGGTGGTCTGGGCCAATCTCGGATCGAAGATCTATCACTTCAGCGGCAACAAGAGTTACGGGACGACCAAAGAGGGCGCCTATATGTGCGAGAAGGACGCCATGGCCCAGGGCATCCGCGCCGCGAAGAACGAAAAGCACCCTTGATGCAGCCGCTTGTGTCATTCAACGCGGCGTCAGCCGGCCGGCGCGTCGCGCCAACAATCAATCTAGAGGAGTAGACCATGGGACTTCTTGACGGCTTGCTCGGCGGTGCCCTCGGCCAGGTCGAGGGAGCAGCGCTGCCCGCGCTCATCTCGGCAGCGCTCGGGAAGACGGACCTCGGCAACCTGCAGGGCCTCGTCGCCCAGCTGCAGCAAGCCGGCCTCGGCAATCAGGTTCAGTCATGGCTGGGCAACGGGGCAAACATGCCTGTCTCGCCCGACCAGCTTCGCGCGGCGCTCGGCAGCGATCAGGTCAGGCAGATGGCCCAGCACTTCGGGGTCGATCCCGAGGCTGCGCTCAAGCTGCTGTCGGAACACCTCCCGACCGCGGTCGATCACGCAAGCCCGAACGGGACGCTGCAACCGTCGTCGTAAGGCGCTTCCGAGATACGCAGCGGAATTGATGCTGGTTGCGTGAGCAATCGGCGCGCTGCAGCAATTACCGGGCGCCGCCGGATCCGCCGCTTGGTTGATAGGCGATCGAGCGCGCTGCGTGCGCCAGCTCGCAGCCTTCGCAATAGCGGGTATCTTTGTAGTCGATCCAATTGTGGGCGTAGATGTTCTCTGCCGCGATGCCGTAGCGCTCCTGCAGGAAGCGCACCAGCGCGAGCCAGGCCTGCATCTGCGCTGGCGTCACCGGCCTGGCGACGTCCGGATAATTGCCGATGAATTCCACGCCGATGGTGTTGGTCTTGATGACCGCGTGATAGGTCTTGGAATTATCGATATATTTGTTGTCGTTGCGATTGGCGCCGTCGCCGTGGGTGGGGATCGCGCTCTCGGAGGTCGCCCAGTAGGTGGTGCCGTCGGTCTCCACCCATAGGGTCACGCCGCGCTTGGTCGGATTGGCGGCTTGCGCGAGCGCCGAAGCGCGGGCCGAGCCGGGCGGGCCCTCGGTCTGGTGGGCCAGGATGTTTCTCCACCGGTTCGCATCGCGCGGGTCGCCGAGCGGGTTGAGGTACGCGATCCTGAGGCCTGGAATTTGCGGCCGTCCGGAAAGCTGCGCGATCTCGGCGAGCGCGCGCGGCGGTTGCGCGCCGCCATGCAGGATGGCGATCTGCCGGCCGATGGCCTCGTCGGCGTTCGCCAGCTCCGCCGCGCTCACCGCCCCGACTCCGTCGGGCCGACCCTTGAGCTCGCGCGCGGCATTGTCGCGCATGAGCGCGTAATCATAGGTTGCCTGCAAATCGGCGGCCCGGAGCCGCGCCGCCAGCTCGACGCGCGGCACGTCCGCCCTGCCGCTCTGCGCGCGTGCGATGACCTGCGCGGCGCTTGCTCCGCCGGTCGCCGGCTCGGCGCCGGCCGCTTGCATTGCGCGCGACGGATCAAGCAGAAGGCCCGCGAGCACGAAGCCGGTGATGACGAAATCGATACGCATGCCGCGCCTGGCGCATTACGGCCGTCGCTCTTCTGTCGGCGTCTCGAGCCCCGGATTCCCAGGCTGCAAGATAGTCGAAGCTGCGGTGGCCCTCAACCGACCCAAGTTCATCCTTCGAATTCGATTTCGGTTCTCTTTTCAATTCGGCGATGTCCCGACGACCGGACCGCAGCTCCGATAGGTAGTTTCGCCCTGATTTTGCGGGCCTATTGGTGCGGAATCAGGCGCAAACCATAGGGCCGCGGGCCCGACCGTGGTACCCTGATCGGGCGAATCACTGAGGGGTGCTCTCATGAACGTCATCGTCTTCGCGTCACGCAAAGGCGGCTCGGGCAAGAGCACGCTGACCGCTCATCTGGCTGCCCAGGCGCACCGCCCGTCACGTCCAGTCCTGCTGATCGATTGCGATCCGCAGGGCTCATTGACCTTGTGGCACAAGCTGCGAGGCGGCGGCGAGCCGCCGCTGCGCAACGCCGTCGAGGGCGTTGCCGACCTCATCAAGGCCGCTCGGCACGCGGGCTACGAATGGGTGTTCATCGACACGCCGCCGAACATGTCGGCCGCCGTCACCGATGCGATCCACGCCGCCACGCTGGTCGTGATCCCGGCCCGCCTTACCGTGTTCGACATCGCGGCCGTCAAGGAGACGATGGATCTGTGCCGCAAGCTGGGCAAGCCTTATGCGGTCGTGATCAACGGCGTGCCGGCGCGCCGCGACAACACGGAGTCGCCTTACGTGCGCGAGGCGCGCAAGGTCCTCACGCAGCTCAACGTCCCGGTCTGGTCCGGCCAGATCACCCAGCGCACCAACTACTCGCTTGCGTTGGCGGAAGGCGAGGGAGCCAAGGAATACGATGCCAATTCCGAGGCGGCGACCGAAGTTGCCGCCTTGTGGAACGCCATCGACAAGTCGGTGAAGGCGATCAACGGCATCTATGAAGGTGTCGCCATGCACCGCGTCGCGGCGTGACCGGCGGCATCGCTTGACCGGAGCGATGGCCGGACTTGATCCGGCCATCAGCGTCGCTCTTGCCCGCAAATCGCAAAGGCATGGCTGGCACATGAACTCGGGCTTGCCCGAGCTCGGCGTCAATCGGGGATCCCCGGCTCCAAGCCTGCTCCTGCCGGCGCGGGCGCGCCGACCGGGCGTTGATTACACGGCATTGTGAGGGCGGACGCCAAATGGAACTTGGGAACGCACGGCGGCGCAACCTGTTGCCCTTATATCGGAAGCTTCGGCGCCGCCAGCGATAAGCTGACGAGATGGCGCTGGCACAAGAAAAGGAGAATCTCCATGAATCGGCCTTCGAAAGCTCTCGCCGTCGCCTTGCTCGCCGCCACCGCGTCGTGGTTCGCGAGTCCGGCAGGGGCGGTTCCTCTCGGCAGCTCGTTGTCGGCGCAGCAGGATGCCGCCAGTGCGGGCGTGCAGACGGTGGCGTGGCGCGGTGGCGGTCGCGGATTTGGCGGCGGCGGATTTGGTGGCGGCTGGCGTGGCGGCGGCTGGCATGGCGGCGGGTGGGGCGGAGCTGCCGCGGGCCTCGCGGCCGGCGCCATCATCGGCGGGGCCATTGCGTCCGGACCGTACGGTTACGGTTACGGCTATGACCCGTACGGTTACGGCTACGACTCTGCCTACGGCTCCGGCTACGATCCGGGTTATTACGGTTACTCTGATTATGGCTACTCGCCCGGAGGCTATGTGGCCTCGCCGGGGCGGGATGTCGGCTACTGTGCTCAGCGCTTCCGGTCTTACGACCCGGCCTCGGGCACTTATCTCGGTTATGACGGACTTCGTCATCCTTGCCCCTGATAACGCTTGATGGCGACTGCGGCCGCAACGGGCGGCCGTTTGAATGGCGAAGGGCTGCCGGCCGGCAGCCCTTCGCTTTTTTCCGGCTTTTTTCGGGTTCAAAGGCTGGCCGCCGGGGAGGCTGCGCTATCCGGCGCGCTTGAAGTATTGTACCGCGCGCTCATGCTTTTCGGCGGCGGCCCGGGTGCTGAAAGTGCCGAGATTGCGGCGCTTTCCGGTTTTCGCATCCTTCTTGCGCGAATAGAGCCGGTACTGTCCGGATTTCAGCTTGCGGATCATGGGCGCGGACTCCGGTCCTGCCGTTGCGGTTCGCAGGCAAAACCCCCGCGACGATGGCAGGTTCCACTGTGAAGCCGCCCGAGCCCGATCGTTTCAGTCGCGGCGCCGCAACTAATTGTATCCCGGCGGTTGTGGGTAATAGGGCGATTGCTGGAAATAGGGCGATTGCTGGAATATGGGCGGAAACAGATCTTCGCCCGGCGGCAGCGGCATCGCAGGCGGCGGATATTCGCCCGGGCCGGACGTGGCCGGCGGCCGCCGCCGTGCCGGCAATTCTCCCGACACCACGATGGTGGTTGCCGCCATGCCTTGGCGCTCGACCAGCGCATAGAGGGCCGCGGCGTTGTCCGGATGCAATCTGATGCAGCCATGGGAGGCCGGGCCACCAAGCGCATTGATCTCATAGCTGCCGTGGATCGCAAAGCCGCCGTGGAAGAAGATCGAATGCGGCATCGGCGAGTTGTAATACTCCTTGGAGAACCAGGTGAGCTCCATTCGCTCCGGATGAAAGGTGCCGCTCGGCGTGCCGAGGCCGGGGCGCCCGGTCGATACGGTGAAGCGGTAGCGTGGCGTGCCGTCGACCGAGACCGTCATCTGCTGGGTGCTCTTGTCGACACGGATGAGCACATGGGCGCCTGCCGCGGGTGCGAGCAGGATCGCGAGCGCCGCGACCAGTGACGCGCAGAGCCAGGACGGGAAACGCATGGAGGAACCTCACTGCGGCGAGACGGCCGCTGTTTGCCTGCTTCAGCCTATACGATTTTGTGGCGAGGATTTGATGACGAACAAAGGCCGGCGCGCGATAAAGCCGGCCTCCAGGAACAAGCACGAGTTGCTTCACGGCTCTAGTGCTTGCGCGCCTGCACCAGGTAGCCGACGATCATGGTGTCGCCCAGCGACTTGCAGGCTTCCAGACGATGCAGGCCCTCCACCAGGACCAGGCGTCCGCCGTCCTCCTGACGCACCATGATCGGGGTCTGCTGGCCGACCTCGAGCATGCTGGCGGCGATCTCTTGCACGACTTGCGGCTTGAGGGTCGCGCGCCGCTTCACCGGCACATAGATGTCCGCGATCGGGAAGCTCTCCCGCTTCATCATCGCCATGGCAGGCTCGCCAACAATCTAACGTCCCGTCGAGATGCGTGGCGGTCCGCCGCCGCCAGTAAAGAAGATAGGCGCCGTCGCATGGCTCAGCAACTGACACTCAGCAACCACTCGGCACGACCGACGCCTCAGCAACCTACTTGGCCGAACCCGCGCGCCTCAGTCGCACAATGGCCTGATCGAGGGCGGAGAGGAAGCTCGATCGGTCGCGCGGCGAGAACGACTTCGGGCCGCCGGTGAGCGCGCCTGCGCTGCGCAACGAATCCATCAGGTTGCGGGTCGCGAGCGCCATGCCGATCGAGTCCTCGGTAAAGGCCCGACCGTTCGGCGCGATCACGCCGGCGCCGGCTTTCACGCAGCGGCTGGCGAGCGGAATGTCGGCCGTGATCACGATATCGCCGCGACCGGCGCGCCCGGCGATCCAATGGTCAGCCGCGTCCATGCCGGCGGCGACCACCACCCGCTCGATCAGCGCATCGCGCGGCACCGCGATCGGGCTGTTGCTCACCACGATCACCTTGATCCCGTGACGCCCGGCGACGCGATAAATCTCGTTCTTCACCGGGCACGCATCGGCATCGACGTAGATGGTGATCTGCAACCTACACCCGCTCCACGAAGCTATCCACCACGCGCTTCTCGCCGGCTTTGTCGAACTGGATGGAGAGCTTGTTGCCGTCGACCGCGGTGACGTTGCCGTTGCCGAACTTGAGATGGAACACGCGGTCGCCGATGGCGAAGGCGGACACCGGGCCGCTCGAGCGGGCGACCAGCTCGCCCTCGATGGTGAGCGGGGAATGGCGCGGTCGCCGCTCCGCTGCACCGGTCGGTGCGCGGCGACGTCCGGCGGCAGGGTCGCTGCGCTCCGGAGAGACGAAATCGGCGTCGAAGTCTGGCGCAACGTCTTCCTCGAAACCGCCGCGGCGGCGCTGCGCGCGCTGCCAGCCGGGCGTCCCATAGCTCGAACCGAAATGCGTCATCTCGTCGAAGCGGGAGGCCCCATATCCGCCATAGCCGCCGAAACCGCCCCGCGATTCCGTCACTTCCACGCTGCCCTCGGGCAACTCGTCCAGGAAGCGCGACGGCATGTTGCTCTGCCACTGGCCATGCACGCGCCGATTGGTGGCGAAATAGATTTTCGCACGCAGGCGCGCGCGCGTGATCCCGACATGGGCGAGGCGGCGCTCCTCCTCGAGCCCGGCGCGGCCCTGATCGTCCAAGGTCCGCTGATGCGGGAACAGGCCTTCCTCCCAGCCGGGCAGGAACACGGTGTCGAATTCCAGCCCCTTGGCGGAGTGCAGGGTCATCACCGATACGGCCTCGCCGTTCTCGCTCTTATCGGTATCCATCACCAGGCTGATATGCTCGAGAAAACCTTGCAGGTTCTCGAACTCCTCCATGGAGCGGATCAGCTCTTTCAGATTTTCGAGGCGGCCGGCGGCGTCGGCGCTGCGGTCCTTCTGCCACATCTCGGTGTAGCCCGACTCGTCGAGCACGATCTCGGTGAGCTCAGTGTGCGGCAGAACCTCCTTCTGGGCGCGCCAGCGGTCGAACGCAGTCACCAGGTCGCGCAGCGCGCTGCGCGGGCGCGGCTTGAGCTCGTCGGTCTCGATCAAGGCCCGCGTCGCCTGCAGCAGCGGCACCCGCCGCTTGCGCGCGTGCTCGTGCAGGAGCTGCACGGTGGCATCGCCCAGCCCGCGCTTGGGCACATTGACGATGCGCTCGAAGGCGAGGTCGTCGGCGGGCTGCGCGACCAGCCGCAAGTAAGCGAGCGCGTCGCGGATTTCCTGCCGCTCGTAGAAGCGCGGGCCGCCGATCACCCGATAGGGCAGGCCGAGCGTGACGAAGCGGTCCTCGAACTCGCGCATCTGGAACGAGGCCCGCACCAGGATCGCGATCTCGTCGAGCCGGTGGCCGTTGCGCTGCAGCTCCTCGATCTCCTCGCCGATGGCGCGCGCTTCCTCCTCGGAGTCCCAGGAGCCGGTGACCGTGACCTTCTCGCCCGGCACGTCCTCGGTGCGCAACGTCTTGCCGAGGCGGCCCTCGTTGTGGGCGATCAGATGCGAGGCGGCGGCCAGGATATGGCCGGTGGAGCGATAATTGCGCTCAAGACGGATCACCTTCGCGCCCGGAAAATCGTGCTCGAAGCGCAGGATGTTGTCCACCTCCGCCCCGCGCCAGCCATAGATCGACTGGTCGTCATCGCCCACGCAGCAGATGTTCTTGAGCGTGCGGGGCGCCTCGGCCTCGCCCTTCGAGACGCGCGGCGCACCGTCGGGCTCCTCGGGGTGAGGGTATGCGGTTGCAGCTGTCTCTTGATCCTCATCTTGAGGACAAAGCCGCAGGTCTCGATCCTCATCCTGAGGAGCCGTGCTCCGCGCGGCGTCACGGGCAACCCGCCCGGTGCTCTGGCCGAGCAGCCGCAGCCAGAGATACTGCGCCACGTTGGTGTCCTGGTACTCGTCGACCAGGATGTATCTAAAACGCGCCTGGTACTGCCGCAACACCTCAGGCTGGGTGCGGAACAGGCGGATGCACTCGAGCAATAGATCGCCGAAATCGGCGGCATTGAGCACTTTCAGCCGCTCCTGATAGGCAGAGTAGAGCTTCCTGCCCTTGCCGTTCGCGAAGCTGGCGCCTTCCCCGGCGGGAACCTGGTCGGGCGCGAGACCCCGGTTCTTCCAGCTGTCGATCAGCCCGGCGAGCATCCGGGCCGGCCAGCGCTTCTCGTCGATATTCTCGGCTTCGAGAATTTGCCGCAGCAGCCTTATCTGGTCGTCGGTGTCGAGGATGGTGAAGTCGGGCCTGAGGGAGACCAGCTCAGCATGCCGGCGCAAAATTTTCACGCCGATCGAATGAAACGTGCCAAGCCACGGCATTCCCTCCACAATCTGCCCGACCATGGCGCCGACGCGCTGCTTCATTTCGCGCGCCGCCTTATTGGTGAAGGTGACCGACAGGATCTCCGCTGGTCGGGCCCGTCCGGTCGCCAGGATGTGCGCAATCCGGGTGGTCAGAACGCGCGTCTTGCCGGTGCCGGCGCCGGCCAAGACCAATACCGGACCGTCCAGGGTCTCGACCGCCGCCCGCTGCTCGGGGTTGAGATCGGCGAGATAGGGAGCGGCGGAGCCGGCCCGCGCCCGCGCGGCAATCCCGCCGGGCTGAGGAGCCGGCGGCAAGGCATTGAAATCGCGTGTCATGCGGGTCTGGTCGGCCATCTTCAAGCTGGTCTTCAAGTTCATCCTTGCGATCGAATCAGCGGGCGACTCTCCAAGTCAAAGATGGCACTCGCACGGGCGCAACGCCACATTGGGGCACCGGTATGGCGCAGATGAGAAGGAATGCGCGCAAGCTCAGCCGCGGATTGCGGCGCTGCGCGCCTGCCTCCGGGCGAGCGTCGCGACGATCATCGCGGCATGGCGATGTTCCGGCCGGCGGCCTCCGGCAGCGGCAGCTTGGCATGGGCAGCCTTCATCCGGGCCAGGCTGGCGGCAATCTCGGACGGAAAGGCGGCGGTCTTGCCGATCCCCATGTCCACGTGCAGGACCATGTTCTCCGAGGTTGCCGAGACCCAGCCATCGGCGGCGTGAAACAGCTGCTCGAAGAAGTGTACGCGCTTGGCGTCGTAATCGAGCAGCTGAAACGTCACGCGCACCGGATCGGCCGCATGCAGCTCGCGCAGGTAGCGCACATGCACCTCGGCGGTGAAGCAGGACCGCCGGCGCGACTTCACGTAATCGGCGCCGCAGCCCAGGAGTTCGAACACCTCGTCGACCGCCCGGTCGAACAGTACGTTGTAATAGGCCATATTGAGATGGCCATTGCGGTCGATCCAAGCGGGCTCGACCCGCATCACCGAGGAGACGAACGGGGCAAAGAAGACCGGTTCGAAATCGACGCGATCAAGCATTTGGGCATCCCGGGCCGGACCACCCTTATTCCGCCCGAGGACACCGGAGGATGCAAGCAAAAGTTAACGCAAAATGGCGCTGGCCGAGCGCGGGCGCGTCGGAAGGTCACCGGCACGTTAAAGCATCCGGTGAAGCCCGGTCACCGGGTCCCCGGTCTTCCGTTGCAGTATTGCGCTACCGACATAGATTTGCCGTCAACGGCCGTCATGAGCGGATCGCTCCGGCCGTGCGGCAGGGCCACTTGTGAGTCGCGTGGGTAGCCCAAGCGGAACGGCCACGATGGCCATGTCCAGGATGGCCACGTGATGAGAATCGTGCTCATTTGATCGGTGCTCGGGTGTTCGGAAGGCCCGCTCATCCGGCGGGGCGCGCGAATTCGGAAACCGTTGCGGAAAAAGTTTCGGAATTGGTTTCGAGTGCACTTTCGATGTCACTTGGGGTGGAGACGGCGTGCAGACGGCGCTGCTGAGTGCTGGTATTGCGATCATTCTGGCGCTGGTGACGGCGCTGGTGGGGCCCTTCTTCGTCGATTGGGGAAGCTACCGGACCCAGTTCGAGACCGAGGTCGAGCACCTTACCGCGCTTGAAGTGAGGGTCACCGGCCCGATCGACGTCCGCCTTCTGCCGACACCGACATTGACGTTGCAGCAGATCGAGCTCGGCCGTCCGGGCGATCCGGCCACAACTCGCGCACGGGCGCTGCGAATCGAATTTGCCTTGGGCGATCTCATGCGCGGCACCTGGCGCGCGCCGGACCTGAAGTTGCAGGGCCCCGAGCTCACTGTGAGCCTTGATCCATCGGGCCGGGTCACTTGGTCAGCCCCGACCAGCGGCCTCGACCCCGACGCGGTCTCGATCGAGCACCTCGAGATCGAGGACGGCCGCGCGACCCTCGCGGACGCGGCCAGCGGAGCGCGCCTCGTGCTCGACAAGCTGGAATTCACCGGGCAGGTGCGTTCGCTGCTCGGACCCGTGAAGGGCGAGGGGTCATTCGCCATTGCCGGACAGCTCTATCCGTTCCGATTGTCGGTGGGCCGGCCCACGGACGACGGCGGCGTCAAGGTGCGGCTCAACGTGGATACCCTCGACTATCCCCGCGCCGTCGATGTCGACGGCTCGGTTTGGGTCGAGAAGGGCCTGCCGCGTTTTGACGGCATGCTGCAATTGACGCGCTCCGGGGGCCGCGGCCCGGACGGCACCATCGAAGCGTGGCACCTCAGCAGCCATGTGCGCGCCGACGGCGCGGCAGCGGTGCTGGAGCAGGTCGAGGCCCAATACGGCCCCGAGGAGCGAGCCATCAGGTTCAAGGGCGATGCCAAGCTGTCGTTCGGGGCCAAGCCGGAACTGGTCGCGACTTTGTCGGCGCCGCAGATCGACCTCGATAGGATTTCGGCCGGGCCGGCGGCGGTCGGGCGCCAACCGCTGGTCGCCATCCGGAACCTGGCCGAATCATTCGTCCGGGCACAACATCCGCCGGTCGCCGTGAAGCTCGGGATCAGCATCGAGACGGTGACCCTTGCGGGCGCGATGCTGCAGCGTGTGGGCGGCGAGCTGAAAACCGACGGAGACGCCTGGAGAATCGAGAATTTCGCCTTGCGGGCGCCCGGCCTCACCCAGGCGGTTTTCAGCGGTCGTGTGGGGGCGAGCGCGGATGGCGTCACTTTCAACGGCGCGGCCAAGATCGACTCTGCCGATCCGCGGACGCTGATCGGCTGGCTCTCGGATCGCGGCACCGCGCCGGCGGCCGTACCGGGGCCGCTGCATCTCGTCAGCAACATCGCGCTCAGCGGCGGCAAGATCGCCTTCGATCAGTTGCAGGCGGAGCTCGATCGCATGAAGATCGAGGGAAGTCTCGACTATGCGTGGCCGGCCGGCGACCAGCCCGCCAAGCTCAATGCCGCGCTGCATGCCCCCGAATTGGACCTCGATCGCGCCCAATCGCTGCTGCTGGCGACCCTCGGGCAGCCATCCGAATGGCCCCGCGAAGGGAAGCTCGCGCTCGATATCGGACGGGCGGTGGTCGCCGGCGTCGAGGCGAAGAACCTTTCCGTCAAGATGCGGCGCGATACCGGCAGTCTCGACATCGAACGCTTGGCGATCGGCGATGTCGGCGGGGCCAAGCTCACGGTCAATGGCCATATCGACACGCACGAATCGGTGCCGCGCGGCAGTCTCGGTCTCGACCTCGACGCCCGCAGCCTGGATGGCATCGCGGCGCTGGTCGGGAAGCTATCGGTACCGGCCGCGGATCGACTTCGCCTCACCGCCGGCCGTTCTGTTCCAGTCAAGCTGCACACATCGCTCACGCTCGATCGCGACCCTGCCGCGGCCTCCGGCGGATCGACCCTGGCCAAGCTCAAGCTTCAAGGCAGCGCCGGCGTATTCCGCCTCGATCTGCAGGGCGATGCGGGCGGCAGCGCCTTGGCCGCGTCCGATCTGGCGCGGCTTGGCTCGAGCAATATCCACGTGACCGGGCTCATCGACGCCAGCGACGGCAGCGCGCTGGTCGCCATCCTCGGCCTCGATCACCTGATCGCGGTCAATCAGCGCGGGGGGTGGCTCAAGCTCCAGCTGAACGGGCCACTCGACCGGGACATGGCGGTCAAAGGGGAACTCCGCGCCGGCGGACTTGATGTTTCCGCGAACGGGACGGTGCATCCCGCGGGCGGTCGGGAATCAACGGCTCAGATTCTGCTCACCGCCTCGGCCGCGGATGTCGTGCCGCTGCGGCCCGCCATCGCCCAGCGAGCCGTTCAGTCGCCGTGGTCCACGCTGACCGCGCGGCTTCTGCTCGCCGACAACGCCATCACCCTTTCGGATCTCGACGGCACGCTGGCAGGAGTTGCGATCAAAGGCGCGCTCGGCATCGCGATGACGGAACCGCCGCGGATCAGTGGGGACATCACGATTGCGGCCTTGGACTTGCCGGCTGCGATCGGTGCGACCATCGGGTTCCCGCGCCCGACCGGAAATGGCAGCGGTGCCTGGCCCGCTGATCCGTTCGAAGCGGGCCTGCTGGGCACCATCGGCGGCCAAATCAAGGTCAAGGCCGCGCAGGCCGCGCTCACCTCCAAGCTCACCGCGCGCGACTTGCATGCCGTGTTGGATTTCAACCAGTCGGAGCTGGCGGTCGGCGACATCGATGGCGTGCTTGCGGGCGGCCGGATCAGCGGCGACCTTGGTTTCGAACGCGGCGACGAAGGCGTCATGGCGCGCAGCCATCTCAAGGTGACCGATGTCGACACCGCCGAGTTGCTCGGAGGCGGCGCAAGGGCGCCGTTGTCCGGAAAGCTGACCGCCGCTCTCGATCTCACCGGCAGCGGACGCAGCCCGATTGCGTTGATCGGCTCGCTCAACGGCGAAGGCACATTCGCCCTGCGGGACGGGAGCATCGCCCGCTTCGATCCGGCTGCGTTCGATATCGTGACCCATGCTGTCGACCAAGGGCTCCCCATAGACGCGACGCGGATCGGAGAGCGAATGGAGGCTGCGCTGGCAATCAGCCTATTGCCGGTCACGCTGGCGGAGGGAAAGATCGCAGCCAGCATGGGACAATTGCGGCTGCTCGATCCGGTGGTGCATGCCAAGGGCGGCGAGTTGACGCCGACCGGGAACATCGACCTTACCCAGAGCGCCATCGATGCACGTTTCGTCCTGTCGGGACCCAAAGTCGCCGACGCTTCAGCGCCCAGCTATCCGGATATCTCGGTCGCTCTGAAGGGCCCGATCGATGCGCCAAAGCGCACGCTCGACGTCGCCGCCCTGGCCAACTGGCTGGCGCTACGCGCGGTCGACGAGAAGGCAAAGCGCGTCGATGTGCTGGAGCAGGCCGCGCGCGAGCATCCCGACGACGGCGGCGAGAGCGGCACTATACCGAGCGAGCGCGAGCCGTTCGCCGCTTTGCCGCCGGCGGGAGTGCCCCCGCACGCGGCGCGCCCAAATCCTGCCACCGCGCCGATCAACGGTTCGGTCGGCCCGTCCGGGCAGCCCCGACAGCGTCCAATTCAGGATCCCCCGACCGCGTCGACCAACGCCCCCGCCGCCAAGGCTGATGAGCCACGCGTGCGGCATCCCAACCCGGCGGTCGAGCAGGCTCCGCTATTGCCGCCGCCCATCGATATCCGGCCACCGGTGCCGCACGGCCCGCGCGGATAGGATACCCGTCCGGGCCTGCGGACAGGTTGCTTGTCGAGAGTGAATGTGATCAGGCCAGGGTCAGGCCGAAGCGGCCGAGCGCGCAACAACCATCTCGTCGTGCGGCGCGCCCTGCAGCCCGATCTCTTCGCCGAGCTGGTTGCGGTAGAAGTCCAACACGAACAGCCGCAGTGCCGATGATAGATTGCCGTGCTGGCGATCCGCATCGATCGAGGCAACCAGTTCGGACAAAGTGGCGTCGCGGCCGCTCGCGATTTCCTTCAGCCCCTTCCAGAACGCGTCCTCGAGACTAACGCTGGTCTTGTGCCCGGCGATGACGATGGAGCGCTTGACGACAGGCGATTTCATCCTTCGTCTCCCGTTTCGACCCGGTGTCGATCAAGATCCAGGCGGGCTTTCGCATCGCGCGCAGCATCGAGATTGCGCTCGGCCTTGCTACGGCCGTGCAGCAATCGATTGGCGGCCGCGCGCTTTTCGTCACGCAACCGGTCGGCCTGCTTGCGCGCAACACGAAGCTTGATGATGTCACCCATCCAGAACTCGACGATCATCGGGCATGTGAAGGCGTTTGGTCAGTGGTCCGTCCTTGGACCTAAAATACGCCCGTAGCGTGGCAATGAAAAAACGTTTCCATCCTCGGCGTTCCCCATCATTGCATCGCGAGTAGGCAAATCAGCGCCCCGTACGCGGGATTTGATGGCGGATTTCGGGCAACCGCGAATTCAGCAATTCAGCTATGCAAATGCTCTTCATTTATCTCAAATAAGCATGCGTAATCTGCGCGGGCGCGGTTTATGTGCTCGGCCGCCGCTCTTGCTCGGCATGCTTGCATGTCTTGGCGAGTTGCATCATCCCGGCCGGACCATTTTTTCGGGCCGCACCAGGCGATCGAATTCCGTCGCCGAAACGTAACCGAGGCGGATCGCTTCTTCGCGCAGCGTCGTTCCTGCGGCATGTGCGGCCTTGGCGATTTCCGCCGCCCGCTGGTAGCCGATGCGCGGGGCGAGCGCGGTGACCAGCATCAGCGAGCGCTCCATCAGCTCGCTGATGCGCGCGCGGTTGGCGCGGATGCCGGTGACGCAATTGTCGGTGAAGGACACCGAGACGTCGGCCAGCAAACGGATCGATTGCAACATCGCGTAGGCGATGATGGGCTTGTAGGCGTTCAATTCAAAATGGCCTTGGCTGCCCGCCACCGTGATGGTCGCATTGTTGCCGAACACCTGGCAGCAAACCATGGTCACGGCTTCGCACTGGGTCGGGTTGACCTTTCCGGGCATGATCGAGGAACCCGGCTCGTTCTCGGGCAGCATCAACTCGCCGAGACCCGAGCGCGGGCCCGAGCCAAGCAGCCGGATGTCGTTGGCGATCTTGAACAGTCCGGTCGCGACCGAGGCGAGGGCGCCGTGCGCGAACACGATCGGGTCGTGCGAGGCGAGCGCCTCGAACTTGTTGGGCGCGGTCACGAAGGGGAGGCCGGTCAGCGCCGCGATTCGCTTGGCGATGAGCTTGGCAAAGCGCGGTTTGGTGTTGAGACCGGTACCGACCGCGGTGCCGCCCTGCGCCAGCGGATAGAGATCCTTGAGCGCCTGCGAGACGCGCCCGCGTCCCGACTTCACCTGCGCCGCATAGCCGGAGAACTCCTGTCCGAGCGTCAGCGGAGTGGCATCCTGCGTGTGGGTGCGGCCGATCTTGATGATGTGCGCGAATTCCTCGCGTTTGCGGTCCAGCGCCGCGTGCAATCGGGACAGGGCCGGCAACAGCTTGCGGGTGATGTCGGTTGCGGTCGCGATATGCATCGCGGTCGGAAAGCAGTCGTTTGACGACTGGCTCATATTGACGTGGTCGTTGGGATGCACCGGCCCGTTGGCGCCCGGCTTGGCTCCGAGTATTTGGTTGGCGCGCGCCGCGATCACTTCATTCACGTTCATATTGGTCTGGGTGCCCGAACCGGTCTGCCACACGACCAGGGGAAAGTGATCGTCGAGCTTGCCGTCGATCACCTCCTGGGCGGCGCGCACGATCGCCCTGGTGCGGCGGGCGTCAAGCAAGCCGAGCTCATGATTGACCTCCGCGGCCGCCCGCTTGATGACAGCCAGCGCGCGGATCAGCGGGATCGGCATATGCTCGGTGCCGATGCGGAAATTGCGCAGCGAGCGCTCGGTCTGTGCCCCCCAATAGCGGTCCGCCGGCACCTCGATCGGGCCAAAACTGTCGGTCTCGACACGCGTTCTCTGGCGCGTTTCGGTCATCGCCGGCCTCGCCGCTATGGTGCTTTGGTTCCGGACGATAACACGGTTGCGAGAGCGCCCGCCCACCTGCTCATCCCGAATGTGGCAATTCCTTCACACGCTCGTCCGCGGGAATGAGCGGAGACGACTACTTCGGTAGCGCCGGCACGGACGGATTCGGCGCGCTTGGCCGGTGCAAGCCGCATTCCTTCTTCTCTTCCTGTTCCCACCACCAGCGTCCGGCGCGTTCCGGCTCGCCCGGCGCCAGCGCGCGTGTGCACGGAGCGCAGCCGATGGACAGGAAACCCCGGTCATGGAGGCTGTTGTAGGGGATGCGGTGATCGCGCACGAAGCTCACCACGCGATCCCGCGTCCAATCCAAGAGCGGGTTGAGCTTGAGCAAGCGATGCTGCGAATCGATGGTGGCAAAGCTCATCATCGCCCGATCCGCCGATTGCTCGGCGCGCACCCCCGTCACCCAGGCGGAGGCGCCCTTGAGGGCGCGCCCGAGCGGCTCGACCTTGCGCAGCCCGCAACACCCCAGCCGCGCCTCGACCGAGGAACGGAAACCGTCGATGCCATGCTGGGCAATCCATGCCTCGATGCCGCGGCGCTCGGGGACGAGCGCCTGGATGCGCCGTCCATAGTGGCGCTCGGTCTCCGCCCAGACTTGATGCGTTTCGGGGAATAAGCGACCGGTATCGAAGGTCACGACCTCGATTGCGAGGTCCTGGGCAAGGATGGCATGACCGATCGCCTGGTCCTCGAGACCGAAGCTCGTGGTGAAGACCAGACGGCCGGGAACTGCGGCGCGGGCGGCTCTGAGCCTCTCCTCAAGACTGAAACCGCCAAAGGTATCGGCCAGACGCTCCCCGACGGCGGCAAGCGTATCCACATCCGGCCCAGCGCGGTTAGGCAAATAGGGCGCGAGCGATTGGTCGTTCATGAGCCACGCAAACCTCGAAAATGCTCTTTGAGTAGAATATTTTTTCGCGGAAATTCAAGAAGATCGCAGAAAAAAGAATATTTATGTGCCCGCGACGCGGCTTGCGATACGGAAATCCTCCGCTCCAAGACGATGGCGCGCGAAATCGCCTGCGCCGCATGGTTACTTCATGATCACTTCTTGCGAAATCGATCGAGCCGCACCACCTCGCCGCCGCCCGCGGACTTGTCGGGAGGCGCCTGCGGCGGTTCTTCCTGAGCGTCGGATGCGCTCGGCTCCGGATTGGCGGGCGTGGGCACAACCGGCACCGTCGCCGTGCGCCGCGATTTGACCTGCGCCGACAGATCGGCTGGTTCGCCGCCGCTCCGACCGGGCGCCGGCAGGGCATCCGGCTTGGCGCCGGCTTCCCCGGCCGCCGCCACATCGATCTGTTGAAATTGCAGGCCGAACTCGACTGACGGATCGAAGAATCCCTTCACCGCCGCGAACGGGATCGAAAGTCGCTCGGGAACTCCGCCAAAGGACAAGCCCACCTCGAACGCGTCGTCGCTGACCCCCAAGTCCCAAAACTGGTGCTGCAGGACGATGGTCATTTCCTTGGGGTATTGCGCCCGCATCCGCGGCGACAGGCGTACGCCTTCCGCGCAGGTATCGAAGGTCACGAAGAAATGGTGCTCGCCCGGCAAGCCCTTCTTGGCGGCGTCGGAAAGCACCGTGCGCAAGACGCCGCGCAGGGCTTCCTGGGTCAAGAGGTCGTAACGGATATGATCGACGGGCATAAAACCGATCCTTGGAGCGCTTCGAGACTCGCCGCCGACCGATGCTAGATCATGATCGATCCAAATGAAATCGGATCATGCCTCGCCTGTTGATTTCCGCCCCCGGCGCATCGACGCACCGGTGCCGGCAACTGGCGGCAGGGGGCTGACATCGGGCGTGGAAGTGGGGGCTTCTGTTGCCAGGTGCCCCCGAACCCCGCCTGACGCTGCTAAGACGCCAGGGCTTCAGATCGGTATTTCAAACCGCATTACGCGGCTTGAGCAACCGGAGCATAGTTGTCGTTTGCAACTATGGATTGGCCCGATAACGGCGGAACCATGCCGAGCAAAAGCACGCCCTTTACGCCCTCGTCGATCCTAGTTCGCCCCCGCCCAAAGCCAGCGCGGCCAAAATGCTGAGCTGGACTTGGCCTTGGGTGGAGGCGCCGGGTACTGCCCCCGGGTCCGAAAGGTTTATTACGACGGCCATTTATCGCCATATCCGGCTTACGCCGGCACCCCCAATATAGGCGCGGAAGGTTGATGAATAAAGACCTCCTTGCGATAGACCCGCAGCCGCTTTGCGCGGCCGGGCGCGCCGCCCGCTGCTGCAGCAATCGCAGGACGCCCATCCCTCATTAACCGTTGGTCCTCCGGGCGAGCCCGGTCTAAGTCTCGTTCGCGAGGCCTTCATGTCCGAATCGACGCCGATTCCCGTCCAACCCGCTCCGATGGTGCCCAGTTCCGTCACTCCCAAGCGGCTAGAGCTGTTCATCGCATTTGCGCTCATCTCGCTCTCGGGCTTCGGCGGCGTGCTGTATTGGTCGCGGCGCATGATGGTCGATGAGCGAAAATGGATGACCGCCGAAGAGTTCAACGAGGCCTATGCGCTCTGCAATTTTCTCCCCGGTCCCAACATCGTGAATTTCTCGGTGGTGTTCGGGCGGCAGGTCGGCGGCACGGTGGGCGCGCTGGTCGCCTTGCTGGGCCTGCTCGGGCCGCCCTTCCTCCTGGTGATGCTGCTCGGCCTGATCTATGCCCATTACGGTGACATCGCGGTCCTGCAACGCGTCTTGGCGGGGGTCGCGGCAGCCGCTGCCGGCCTCACCGTCAGCACCGGCCTCAAGATGGCCGGACCGCTGCTGCGCCAGCGCCCGGGCTTTGCCCACGGCGTGGCGATGGCCGCATTCCTCGCCGTCGGCGTCCTGCAATGGCCGATCTATTGGGTGCTCGGCGTGCTGATCCCCTGCAGCATCGCGCTGGCGTGGCGGATGCGCCGATGAACAGCGAGATCGGCACGCTGCTGACGCTCGCGGGCTATTTCGCCCTGTTGTCGCTGTTCGCGATCGGCGGCGCCAATGCCGCGCTGCCCGAGATGCATCGTCTCGCCGTCGAGGTCATGCATTGGATGAGCGACCGGCAATTCGCCGACATGTACGCGATTGCGCAGGTGACGCCGGGACCCAATGTCATCGTGGTGACGCTGATCGGCTACCATGTGGCCGGCCTCCTCGGCGCCTTCGTGGCCACGCTGGCAATGTGCGGGCCGACCTGCGTGTTTGCGTTTTTCATCGGCCAGGTCTGGGATCGCTTCAAGGACGCGCCCTGGCGCATCGCGATCCAAGCCGCGCTGGTCCCGATCTCGATCGGGCTGATCGGCGCCAGCGCCGCAGTGATCGCGCGCGCGGCGGCGCAAAGCTGGGTGGCGGTGGCGGTGACGGTCGTGACCGCCGTGGTGACCTACACGGTCCGCGTCAACCCGCTGTGGATATTTGCCGGGGCGGCCTTGCTCGGCCTCGGCGGGTTGATCTGACGACTCCGAGGTTTTTCTCGGTCGTGCGCAGCGCTAATCTGGCCCGCAAGCGCTTGAGTCGGCGCGCGAGCGAAAGTGCCAAGGAACCAAAGGCCCAAAGACGAAAGTCCAGCGAAGATTAAGCGAAAGTCCAATGCGCCAGTACCATGAGCTGATGGAGCGGATCCTCGCCGACGGCGTCGAGAAGCGCGATCGCACCGGCACCGGGACCCTGTCGGTGTTCGGTCATCAGATGCGCTTCGACCTGGCCGCGGGCTTCCCGCTCACCACCACCAAGAAGCTGCATGTCAAATCGATCATTCACGAGCTGCTCTGGTTTCTCGCCGGCGACACCAACATCAAATATCTCAACCAGCACGGGGTGCGGATCTGGGACGAATGGGCGGACGAGAACGGCGAACTGGGCCCCGTCTATGGCCGTCAGTGGCGCTCGTGGCCGAGCCCCGACGGCGGTGCCATCGATCAAATCGCCAATGTGGTGGCGGCGATTCGCCGCAATCCGGATTCGCGCCGCCTGATCGTGACCGCCTGGAACCCGGCTGAGGTCGAGGAGATGGCGCTGCCGCCGTGCCACTGCCTGTTCCAGTTCTATGTCGCCAAGGGCCGGCTCTCCTGCCAGCTTTATCAGCGCTCGGCCGACGTCTTTCTGGGGGTACCGTTCAACATCGCATCCTATGCGCTGCTTACCATGATGGTGGCGCAGGTGACCGGGCTGGCGCCCGGCGAATTCGTCCACAGCCTCGGCGATGCGCATCTCTATCTCAACCATATCGAGCAGGCGCGCCAGCAGCTGGCACGCCCGCCGCGCCGCCTGCCGCGAATGGTGCTCAATCCCGCGGTCCGGGACCTGTTTGCTTTTCGCTACGAGGACTTCACCCTCGAGGGCTACGACCCGCATCCGCACATCAAGGCCAAGGTGGCGGTGTGAGCGACCGGGAGCGGGCGCCTGCCGTGGTCCTGATTGCCGCCGTCGCTGACAATGGCGTAATCGGGCGGGGCGGCGGGCTGCCGTGGCGGCTCAAATCCGACCTGCGGAATTTCCGTGCCATCACCATGGGCAAGCCCGTGGTCATGGGACGCAAGACCTATCTTTCGATCGGCAAGCCGCTGGCCGGCCGCACCAATATCGTGGTGAGCCGCAATCGGGATTTTGCCGCGCCCGGCGTCGTCGTGGCGCCCGGCATCGAGGCCGCGCTCGAGGTTGCGCGCGCCGATGCGCGGCGGCGCTCAGTCGATGCCGTTGCGGTTATCGGCGGAGCCGAGCTCTATGCACATGTGATCGGCACCGCCGATCGCCTGGTCATCACGCGTGTTCACCTGTGCCCCGAAGGCGATACCGTGTTCCCGGTCATCGATCCCGAACGCTGGCGCGAGGTGGAGCGCAGCGAGCGCGATCCCGGACCGGATGACGCAGCTGCGTTCACGGTCCTTGTTTATGAGCGCCATGCCACCCATCTGGGACGCGATATAGACGCCTGTTGAAGGGTTTGGGCGGCGCAGCGCGTGCGTGAGCGGCGACTGCGTGACATGCGGTCACGCGTTGTAACCAACGGATGCCTCCCCTATAAACCGTCCCAGATGTGAACAAGGCGCCCGCCGTCCGAACGCGAGGGATGCGCGGCCGATAAGGAGACAGCCGATGCCATGGAGTAATCAGGGTGGCGGGCCCTGGGGATCGGGGGGCAAAGGCCCGTGGGGCTCGGGACCCCAGCAGTCCGGCCCCACGCCGCCGGATCTCGAAGAATTCCTGCGCCGCAGCCAGGACCGGCTGCGCACCGTCCTGCCGGGAGGCAATCTCGGCGGCAAGGGCATCGGCCTGATCGTGCTGGCCGCGCTCGCGATCTGGGGCTTTTCCGGGTTCTTCCGCGTCGACCCAGACGAGCTCGGCATCGTGCTGCGCTTCGGGCAGTATGTGCGCGATGCCAAGCCGGGCCTCAACTACCACCTGCCGTATCCGGTCGAATCGGCGCTGACCCCCAAGGTCACGCGCGTCAACCGCATCGACATCGGCATGCGCAGCGTCGACGACCTGCGCCGTGGCAGCGCCAGCCGCGACGTGCCGGAGGAAAGCCTGATGCTGACCGGTGACGAGAACATCGTCGACGTGGATTTCTCGGTGTTCTGGCTGATCAAGCCCGACGGCGCCGGGGACTATCTGTTCAATATTCAGCAGCCGGAAGGCACCGTGAAGGCGGTGGCCGAAAGCGCCATGCGCGAGGTGATCGGCCGGTCGGAGATTCAACCGATCCTCACCGGCGCGCGCGGCCCGATCGAGACCGCGGTGCAGGAGCTGATGCAGAAGACCCTCGACGGCTACGGTGCCGGCATTCAGGTCACCCAGGTCCAGCTGCAAAAGGTCGACCCGCCGGCGCAGGTGATCGATTCGTTCCGCGACGTGCAGGCCGCACGCTCCGACGCCGAGCGGGCGCAGAACGAAGCGCAGACCTATGCCAACCGGGTGGTGCCGGAGGCGCGCGGCCGTGCCGCGCAGATCACGCAGGCGGCCGAAGCCTATAAGCAGCAGACCGTGGCCGAGGCCACCGGCCAGAGCTCGCGCTTCCTCCAGGTCTACGAGCAGTACAAGAAGGCGCCCGACGTCACCCGCGAGCGCATGTATCTCGAAACCATGGAGCGACTGTTCAACGGCACCGACAAGATCATTCTTGATCCCGGCGCCAGCGGTCAGAACGGCGTGGTGCCCTATCTGCCGCTCAACGAGTTGACGCGGCCGCAGGCTGCGCGTCCGGCGACGCCGTCGCAGAATCCGCCGCCGCAAGCGGCATCGCCGGCCGGAGGCAATCGATGAGGTTCAATCTCGCGGGCGGCGTCGTTGCCGCATGCGTGCTGCTGGCGCTGATCGTCGCCTACGGTTCGCTGTTCACCGTCTATCAGACCGATCAGGCGATCGTGGTGCGCCTGGGCCAGCCGATTCGGGTGGTGACCACCCCCGGCCTGAATTTCAAGGTGCCGCTGCTGGACAGCGTCATCTCGGTCGAGAAGCGCATCGTCGATCTGGAAAATCCCGCCCAGGAGATCATCGCCTCCGACCAGAAGCGCCTGGTGGTCGATGCGTTTGCACGCTACCGTATCAATGATGCATTGAAATTCTACCAGACCATCGGGGCGATCGAGGGCGCCAATGCACGGCTGTCGACGCTCCTCAACTCGGCATTGCGCCGCGTGCTGGGCGAAGCGAGCACGATCGATATCGTGCGCGACAAGCGGGCGCAGCTCATGGCGCAGGTGCGCACGCAGCTCGAAAACGAGGCGCAGTCGTTCGGGATTGCGGTCGTCGACGTCCGCATCCGGCGTGCCGACTTGCCGGAGCAGAATAGCCAGGCGGTCTACCAACGCATGCAAACGGAGCGCCAGCGCGAGGCGGCCGAGTTCCGCGCCGAGGGAAGCCAGAAGTCGCAGGAGATCCGCGCCAAGGCGGATCGTGACGTGACCGTGCTCATCGCGGAAGCGCAGTCGAAAGGCGAGCAGACGCGTGGCGAGGGCGATGCCGAGCGCAACCGCATCTACGCGGACGCCTACGGACGCGACCCCGATTTCTTCACCTTCTACCGATCGATGCAGGCCTACGAGGCCGGCCTGCGCGCCAACGACACCCGCATGGTGCTCAAGCCCGATTCGGACTTCTTCCGCTATTTCGGCGATCCGATGGGCAAAGTTCCGGAGGCAGCGCCAGCGCCGAAATAGCGGCCGTGCTTTGGCGAGGGTGCCGAAGTCGGCGAGCACGTCATGTCCGAATTCATCGTGGCCATCGGCCTCGTCCTGGTCATCGAAGGGCTGGTCTTCGCCGGCTTCCCGGCCGCAGCCAAGCACTTGGCGGCGAACGCATTGGCAAGCCCGGACATGTCGCTGCGCATTGCGGGCATCGTATCCGCGGTATTCGGCCTTGTGCTGATCTGGCTGGTGCGGGGCTGACGGCCGGGGCTTGAAATCGACCCCTTTTTAAGCGACGGGAGGTCCGGAACCTTGTTCGCACCGAATCGTTGTTTTCGCGGCCGACAATAGTCGGCCTGGTCGGCGCGGACACCGCGGCGGGGTCCCGAATTCCGCCCCAATCCCAGGCCTAACTCGGCTTTTCCGAGACCGCCCTTGCGTCTGCAGCCGGACAGGAGCACTGTCTCGACCTCACATCCTCCAGGAGCTCAGATGCCCATGCTCGGCACTCTTGCGCAATTTGCCCGGCAGGCGCGCCGGCCAGCCTTGGCGGTCGTTGCCAGCGCGGCGCTGGCACTGCCTGCCTTCCTAACCCCCGCGCTGGCGCGCGGTCCCGACGGCATAGCGGACGTGGCCGAACAGGTCATCGACTCGGTCGTCAACATCTCGACTTCCCAGAATGTCGAAGCCCATAGCGGTCCGCTGCCGCAATTGCCCAACGACCCGCAGCTGGACGAGCTGTTCCGGGATTTCTTCAACCGGCGCGGGCAGGGCGGGCAAGGCGGGCAGGGCGACCAGAACCGCGCGCCGGCGCCGCGCCGCGTCAACTCGCTCGGTTCCGGCTTCATCATCGATGCCTCCGGCGTGGTGGTCACCAATAATCACGTGATCGCGGACGCCGACGAGATCACCGTCATCCTCAACGACGGCACGCGGCTGAAGGCCACGCTCTTGGGCAAGGACACCAAGGTCGATCTTGCGGTGCTCAAGGTCACGACCGACCACCCTCTGAGAGCGGTCAAGTTCGGTGATTCCGACAAGCTGCGGCTGGGCGAGTGGGTGATCGCGATCGGCAATCCGTTCAGCCTCGGCGGCACGGTGACGGCAGGCATCGTCTCGGCGCGAAACCGCGACATCAATTCGGGGCCCTACGACAACTACATTCAGACCGATGCGCCGATCAATCGAGGCAATTCGGGCGGACCGCTGTTCAATCTCGATGGCGAGGTCGTGGGCATCAATACCGCGATCATCTCTCCCTCGGGAGGCTCGATCGGCATCGGCTTCTCGGTCCCCTCGAAGACTGCCGTGGATGTCATCGACCAGCTGAGGCAATTCGGCGAGACACGGCGGGGTTGGCTCGGCGTGCGCATCCAGATGGTGACCGACGAGATCGCGGAAAGCCTGAACATCAAGCCGCCCCACGGCGCCCTGGTCGCCGGTATCGACGAGAAGGGCCCGGCCAAGCCCGCCGGCATCGAGGCCGGCGACGTGATCATCAAGTTCGACGGCAAGGACATCAAGGAGATGCGCGATCTGCCGCGCGTGGTCGCCGATACCACGGTGGGCAAGGCGGTCGATGTCGTGATCATCCGCAAGGGCCAGCAGGAGACCAAGACCGTCACGCTTGGGCGGCTTGAGGACGGCGAGAAGCAGATGGCCGACGCGAAGACGGATGTCCCGCCCGCGGACAAGCCGGTGGTCAAGAAGACGCTCGGTCTCGACCTTGCCAATCTCGACGATACGCTGCGCGGCAAGTACAAGGTCAAGGACAGCGTTAAGGGCGTGGTCATCGTCGGCGTGGACGCGGACTCGCCTGCCAACAGCCAGCATCTGTCCCCCGGCGACGTGATCGTCGAGGTCGCACAGGAGGCGGTGGCGAGCGCGGACGACTTCCAGACCAAGATCGACAAGCTCAAGCGGGACGGCCGGCCTTCGGCATTGCTGTTGGTGGCCAATCCGGCCGGCGACTTGCGCTTTGTCGCGCTCAGCCTGAAGTAGCAGCGCCGAACAATGGAAGCGTGTCCCGGCTTTGCGCCGCCGGGACCGTTCCATATACCCCCGGCTCAGGGCCAGGATAGGCAAGCTGCCTGACGCCAGTCCGCGTCAATCCAGCACGTGGTTGACCATGCCGTCGGCCAGCTTCGGCTCGAACCAGGTGGATTTGGGCGGCATGATGCCGCCCGCGTCCGCGACAGCCATCAGGTCGGGCATTTGGGTTGGATAGAGCGCGAACGCGACCGCCATCTCGCCGGACGAAACTCGCTGCTCCAGCTCGTTCAAGCCGCGCGCCCCGCCGACGAAATCGATGCGCTTGTCGGTACGCGGATCGGTGATGCCGAAAAGCGGCTCGATCACATTGCGGGTCAGCAGCGTGATCGGCAGGCGATCGATCGGATCAGGCTTCGACGTGCCGTCATTCTCAGGTCGGATCGCCAGCCGGTACCAGCGGCCGCCCAGATACATGCCGAACTCGCCCGAGGCGGCCGGCCGTACCGGCTGGTCGGAGGCCGCCACCGAGAAGCGCTTGCCCAACTCGGCCAGCAGTTGCTCCGCGCTGTGGCCATTGAGATCCCGCAGGATGCGATTGTAGTCGAGGATCGTCATCTCATGATGGGGGAACAGCACCGCCAGGAAATAGCTGTGCGAGCCCATGCGGGTGCCGCGCGCTTGCGCCACCCGCAACGCCGCGGCCGAGCGGTGATGGCCATCGGCAATATAAAGCGCCGGCAATGCATCGGCCGCACGCGTCAGCGCCGCGATGGTCGCGTCGTCGCCGATCAGCCACAGCTGGTGACGGACACCGTCCGCGGCCGTGACGTCGACCTCGGCAGCGGGCGCAGTTGCGCGGGCCAGCATGGCGTCCATGTCCGGGGCGGCGGGGTAGGCGATCATGACCGGGCCGGTCTGGGCATTGACGGCTTCGATCTGGCGGACCCGGTCGTCCTCCTTGACCGGGGTCGTAAGCTCATGCTTGCGAATGCGATTGCTGGCGTAATCGGCGAGCGAAGCCACCACGGCGAGGCCGGTCTGCGGGCGGCCGCGCCAGGTCAGCCGGTAGGCGTAATAGCAGGGCTTTGGATCGCGGGTCATGACGCCGGCGGCGACCATGCGGCCGAGGTTCTCGGCCGCCTTGGCGTAGACCGCCTGATCGTGGGGATCGATTGCGGGATCGAGGTCGATCTCGGGCTTCGAGATGTGCAGGAAGCTCCATGGCTTGCCTTTGGCGCGCTGGCGCGCCTCCGCGCTGGAGAGTACGTCGTAGGGGGGCGCCAAGACCTCGGCGGCGCGCCCGGGGGCGGGACGAAGGGCACGGAACGGCTGAATGAGCGGCAAGATGCGTCTCCGCAAGCTGGGTGATTGATCTGATTTGGCCCCGGCTATAGCGGCAGCGGAGTTGTGCGGCAAGAATCGGCGGCCAGCCGACCGCAAGCCCGGTGGGCATTTCGACCTTGCGGCCCGATCCGCGCCTGCCGACATTGAGCCGGGTACAAGAGCGAACGCGCTTCATGTTTCGGTAAGCAAGGGATTTAATCGTTGCAGGCTATCCTGATCGCGGGACCGACCGCGAGCGGCAAATCGGCGCTGGCGCTGGGGTTGGCGCGGAAGCTCGGCGGCGTGATCGTCAATGCTGATTCCATGCAGGTCTACCGCGATCTCCGCGTGCTCACCGCACGGCCGACGCCGGCCGAGGAGGCGCTCGCGCCGCACGTCCTTTACGGCCATGTCGATGCGGCGGTTCGCTATTCGGTTGGCGCGTGGTGCGTCGATGCCCGAGTGGCGCTCGCCGCCGCGGCACGTGATGCGCGACCGGCGATCGTGGTGGGCGGCACCGGCCTCTATTTCGAGGCCCTCACCAAGGGCCTCGCCGCGGTGCCCCCGATCTCCGAGGACATCCGAGCCGCGGTCAGGGCGCGCCTCACCGCGCAGGGCGCCGTAGCGCTCCATGCCGAGCTTGCGCGGGCGGACCCGGTGATGGCGCAACGCCTCAAGCCGGGAGACCGCTCCCGCGTCGCTCGCGCGCTCGAGGTCGTGCTGGCGACCGGTCGCTCCCTTTTGGACTGGCATCGGGACGGGATGCCGCCGGCGCTGGACGCGTCCCAAGCGATCAAGATTTTCCTCGCCCCCGACCGGGACGAATTGCGCCGACGGATCGAAGCCCGCTTCGCCGCCATGCTGGCCGCCGGCGCGCTGGAAGAGGTTCGCGCTCTCGCGGTGCGCGGGCTTGATCCCGCCTTGCCGGCCATGAAAGCGCATGGCGTGCCTTGGCTGATCCGCCACCTGGAGGGTGAGATCACCCTGGCGGACGCGGCACTGGGCGGGGTAGGCGACACTTGGCGCTACACCAAGCGGCAGGCAACTTGGTTCCGCAACCGGATGCCGGGCTGGACCTGGAGCGAACCAGAAGCCGCCGAGGCGCTGGTTCTGCGCGAAATCTCGCGGATACCGGCTTGACCACGGGCGTGAACGGCCTTATATCCGCGCAAGGAAATGACGGAACGGAATTGAAATGGGTAATTTTATTACCAAGACACGGGTTGTTGTGCTCGTTAGGAGGCGCATCGCCGAGGGTTGCTAGAGCAACCCGCGAGTCGGCGATGCGCAGGGGCTTTCGGGCCCCTTTTTGATTCTCGGGGCAAGTCCGGCGGTGAAAGGTGTGCAGGAGCGAACAATGACGAAGGAAATGAGCGGCGCCGAAATCGTGATCGAGGCGCTCGTCGACCAGGGGGTCAAGGACATATTCGGATATCCGGGCGGCGCGGTGCTGCCGATCTATGACGCGCTGTTCCAGCAGGACAAGCTGCGGCACATCCTGGTGCGCCACGAGCAGGGCGCGGTGCACGCGGCCGAAGGCTACGCGCGCTCGACCGGCAAGGTGGGTTGCGTGCTGGTGACCTCGGGGCCGGGCGCGACCAATGCGGTGACCGGCCTGACCGACGCGCTGATGGATTCGATTCCGCTGGTGGTCATCACCGGCCAGGTTCCGACCCATCTCATCGGCAATGACGCATTCCAGGAATGCGACACGGTCGGCATCACGCGGCCATGCACCAAGCACAATTATCTCGTCAAGAATATCGCGGATCTGCGCACGCGTGCTGCACGAGGCCTTCTATGTCGCGGCCCATGGCCGGCCCGGCCCGGTCGTGGTCGATATTCCCAAGGACATCCAGTTCGCCAAGGGCGTTCTATCACGGGCCGCAGAATATCGAGCACAAGACCTACAAGCCCAGGATCAAGGGCGATCCCGAGAAGATCAAGAGCGCGGTCGAGATGATGCGGCGGGCGAAGCGGCCGCTGTTCTATACCGGCGGCGGCGTGATCAATTCCGGGCCGGGGGCGAGCCGTCTGTTGCGCGAGCTGGTCAAGCTCACCGGTTTTCCGATCACCTCGACCCTGATGGGGCTCGGCGCCTACCCGGCCTCCGATCCGCAATGGCTCGGCATGCTGGGAATGCACGGCACCTACGAGGCCAACCTGTCGATGCACGATTGCGACCTGATGATCTGCATCGGCGCCCGCTTCGACGATCGCATCACCGGCCGGCTCGACGCCTTCTCGCCGGGCTCGACCAAGATCCATGTCGACATCGATCCATCCTCGATCAACAAGAACGTCAAGGTCGATCTGGCGATCGTCGGCGATTGCGCCAATGTGCTCGCCGAGATGGTGCAGCCTGTGGCGCGCCGGCCCGGCGGCGCCCGACAAGAAGCCGTTGGCGCGCCTGGTGGACCCAGATCGAGACCTGGCGCGCGCGCAAATCGCTCGCCTATACGAACTCGAGCTCGATCATCAAGCCGCAATACGCGATCGAGCGGCTGTACGACCTGACCAACGGGCGCGACGTCTACATCACCACCGAGGTCGGCCAGCACCAGATGTGGGCGGCGCAATTCTACCGGTTCGAGGAGCCCAACCGCTGGATGACCTCCGGTGGGCTCGGCACCATGGGGTATGGCCTGCCGGCCGCGATCGGCGTGCAGCTCGCGCATCCCAAATCGCTCGTCATCGACATCGCCGGCGAAGCCTCGGTGCTGATGAACATGCAGGAAATGTCGACGGCCGTGCAGCACCGGTTGCCGGTCAAGGTCTTCATCATCAACAACAAATATATGGGGATGGTGCGGCAGTGGCAGGAATTGCTGCATGGCGGCCGCTATTCCGAGAGCTACACGGAGGCGCTGCCTGATTTCGTGAAGCTCGCCGAGGCCTATCACGCGGTCGGCATCCGCTGCGAGAAGCCGGCCGATCTCGACGGCGCCATCCGCGAGATGATCGACGTGGAGAAGCCGGTGATCTTCGACTGCGTGGTCGATCCGGCCGAGAACTGCTTCCCGATGATCCCGTCGGGCCGCGCTCACAACGAAATGCTGCTGGGCGACGCCGCGGTCAAGATCGAGGATGCGATCACCGAGGAAGGCAAGGTGATGGTGTGAGCACGACCACCCACTATCCGGCGGCTCCGGTGTCACAGGCGGTCGAGAGCCGCACGCTGTCGGTCATCGTCGACAACGAACCCGGCGTGCTGGCGCGCGTCATCGGCCTGTTCTCCGGCCGCGGCTACAACATCGATTCGCTCACCGTGTCGGAGACCGAGCACGAGAAGCACCTCTCGCGCATCACCATCGTGACCCGCGGCACCCCGATGGTGATCGAGCAGATCAAGAACCAGCTCGACCGGCTGGTTCCGGTCCACCGCGTCATCGACATGACGGTGGCGGGCCCTGCGATCCAGCGCGAGCTCGCCATGGTGAAGGTGCGCGGCAAGGGCGACAACCGAGTCGAGGCGCTGCGCCTTGCCGACGCCTTCCGGGCCCGCGTGATCGACGCCTCGACCGAGAGCTTCGTGTTCGAGATCACCGGCGCCACCGACAAGATCGAGAGCTTCATCGCCCTGATGCTGCCGCTCGGCCTGGTCGAGGTCTCCCGTACCGGCGTCGTCGCCATCGCGCGCGGGCCGGAGGCGATGTAGCCGTCATGTTGCGACGCCTTGTGCGGACGCCGCATTGAAATTACAAGCAGCGCAGTCCCCCGGGTCTGACAGAACTCACAGCAGGAAACGACGGCTTCCCGTGAGCCGAGCAAGAGGTGAATATTATGCGCGTTTACTACGACCGCGACGCCGACCTGAACCTGATCAAGGGCAAGAAGGTCGTCATCATCGGCTACGGCAGCCAGGGCCATGCCCATGCGCTCAACCTGCGCAACTCCGGCGTCAAGGACGTCGCGGTGGCGTTGCGCAAGGGCTCGGCCGGCGTCGGCAAGGCGGAGGCCGAGAAGCTCAAGGTCATGGACGTCGGCGAGGCCGCCAAATGGGCCGACGTGATGATGATGCTCACGCCCGACGAGCTGCAGGGCGATATCTACCGCGAGCATCTCGCCGGCAACATGAAGCAGGGCGCCGCCTTGATGTTCGCCCACGGCCTCAACATCCATTTCAACCTGATCGAGCCGCGCGCCGACCTCGACGTGATGATGATCGCGCCCAAGGGGCCCGGCCATACGGTGCGGGCGGAATACCAGCGCGGCGCCGGTGTGCCGGTGCTGATGGCGGTGCATCGCGACGTGTCCGGCAATGCCCACGATCTGACCTTGTCGTACGGTTCGGCGATCGGGGGCGGGCGTGCCGGCATCATCGAGACCACGTTCCGCGAGGAATGCGAGACCGATCTGTTCGGCGAGCAGTCGGTGCTGTGCGGCGGTCTGGTGGAGTTGATGAAGGCCGGCTACGAGACCCTGGTGGAGGCAGGCTACGCCCCCGAAATGGCCTATTTCGAGTGTGTGCACGAGGTGAAGCTGATCGTCGACCTGATCTACGAGGGCGGCATCGCCACCATGAACTATTCGGTCTCCAACACCGCCGAATACGGCGAGTATGTTTCCGGCCCGCGCGTGGTCAACGACGCCACCCGCGCCGAGATGAAGGCCATCCTCGACGACATCCAGTCCGGCAAGTTCGTCAAGGACTGGATGCTGGAGAACCGCGTCAACCAGACCTCGTTCAAGGCCATGCGCAACAAGATGGCCGCGCATCCGATCGAGGAGGTCGGCGCCAAGCTGCGCGCCATGATGCCGTGGATCAAGCAGCGGGCGATGGTGGATCGGAGCCGGAACTGATCCGCGAAGGGCGCCAATCTCCGACCTGTTATCGCCTGCTTTCTTGCTCCAGCAGTGTACTGAACCGGGCCGCTGATTTGGGTGTTTGCCACCTTGATCTGACGCCCGCACCCGCTACACTCGCCACCGCCCACTTTACCCACCCTCAGCTCAACAACCCAAAGGGAGAGACGTCATGTTGAAGCGTAGTCTAGTGCTGGCCAGCGGGATCGCGCTGGCATCCTGGTGTGCCGGCCAGGCGTTTGCGGCCGATGTGTTCACATTGACCTCGTCGAGCTTCAAGGACGGCCAGATGCTGCCGAAGAAGGCCGCCAATGCCAACACCACCGGCAACAATCCGAATTGCGTCGGCGAGAACGCTTCCCCGCAATTCTCCTGGACCGGCGTGCCGGAGGGCACCAAGAGCTTCGTGTTCCTGATGGAGGATCCGGAAGGCCGCGGTGGCGCCGGCGTGCATCACATGGTGATCTACGGAATTCCTCCGACGGTGACCGGATTTGCCGAAGGCGAGATGGCCAAGCCGTCGGACAAGTTTGTCGGCGGCAAGGCCACGCAGGGCACCGGCGTCTACAACGGCCCCTGCACCCCGGCCAACGTCCAGCCGCACCACTATACGTTCGTGCTGGTGGCGACCGACTTCGAGCCCAAGGAGCTGCCGGCGGGCCTGACCCGGGACGAGCTTCTGCCCAAGATCGTGCCGGCAGGCGCGGCCTCCCACGCCAAGCAGTCGGCCGGGATGGTGGGCCTGTTCGTGAAGCCCGCGAGCTGATTTCGCTCGGGCCGGCTTGCGGCTGGCTCACTCAAAGCTTCGATGCCAAGGGGGTCGGTGCTCGCGCACTGGCCCCCGAATTATTTCCGGGTGCGAAAGTTTGAGACTTTGTTTGCTGCAGCGCACAATTGGGGGCCGTGGAAAGCCAGCGCAAATGTGACCTTGCCATGACACAATTTTTAAAGTTTTATGACAGCTGCGACGTGTGCCGGATTTCTAACGCGTGATCATTGCCGGGCACGGCAGCGTTGGCCATGCCTCCCGCCGTTTCATCCTTCGTGCATCGTCTCGGCGCGTCCCGTGCGGTCGGCCGGGGCGATGCGTGGCGGATCGTGCTCGTCGCGTCGCTGCACCTCACCTCGTTGACCATCATGGCGTTCACCGAGGCGGACTTGGTTGCCAAGCTCGCCTTTCTGCTGGCCTGGGGCATCCTGAATTTCTTTTGGCTGGTCGTCACCCGCCGGCCGGCCGTCGCGGCGGCGCTGTCGCTGCTGATGATCGTCATTCTGGTCCTGGTCTCGCGGCTCAAGTTCGACATCATCTGGATGACGGCGAATTTTCTCGACGTCATGATCATCGACAACGATACGATCAGCTTTCTTCTGTCGATCATGCCGGGCCTTCTGCGCAACATCATCGTCTCCACCCTGGTCGTGGTTCCGCTGATGGTGCTGATTTGGCGCTTCGACACGTTGCGCATGCGGCTGCGAACCTCGCTGGTCGGTTTGAGCGCATGCCTTGCCGGGATCACCGCTGTGTCCTTGGCGCAGCCGCAGGAGGATTGGGAGACCTTCCTCGGCGGCGGCTACGTCTCCAAGTTCGCACGCTCGGGCGTGACGGCGCTCTCCGAGTTGATGCTGCACGGCTATATGGAATCCGACGCGGCCGTGACCGATCGGCTGAAGCTCTTGCCGGATGCGACCTGCGTGCCGGCCCGGAAGCCGCCGCACATCATCATGGTGCACGACGAATTCGAGCTTCGACATCCGGGTCGCCCCCGGGATCAAGGTGCCGCCCGGCTATGGTTCACATTTCCTGTCCTTCGACGGCAAGGCGCGTCATTTCGTCGTCGAGGGGGCCGGCGGTCCAAGCTGGTACACCGAGTACAACGTGCTCGCGGGTCTCTCGGCACGCTCCTTCGGAAAGTTCTCCTATTACGTGACGCGGATCGCCGCCGGACGGGTCGAGCGCGGCTTGCCCACGGCACTGCGTCGCTGCGGCTACCACACCTTCTCGATCTATCCGGCGCTCGGCGCCTTCATGAGCGCGCGGAGCTTCCAGGCCTCTACCGGAGTGCAGAACTTCTTCGACCAGAAGTCGTTGGGGACCAGCCGGGTCGAACCCGACCAGTTCTACTATGACGCGGCGCGCCGCATGATCGAGCGCGAGCACGCCAAAGGGCCGATGTTCCTATTCGTTTATCTGGCCCAGAACCACTATCCCTGGAATTACCGGTGGCGTCCGGACCTGCTGCCGGAATGGAAGGATCTGGGAAACGCGCCCTTGGTCGACGAATATCTGCGCCGGCAGGCCTTGAGCGAGCGCGACTATGCCGGCCTCATCGATCATCTCAAGCACGATTTCCCGGATGACTCTTTCCTGCTCGTCCGCTATGGCGATCACCAGCCCGATTTCGCCTCCTTCATCCTGGAGCCGACCCTGGATGAAGCCGGCATAGCCCAGCGGCTGACCAGCTACGATCCGCGCTATTTCACCACCTATTACGCCATCGACGCCGTCAACTACCAGCCGGTCCATCTCTCCTCGGCGATCGAGACCATCGAGGGACCCTACCTGCCGTTGATCACGCAGGAGCTCGCCGGCCTGCCGCTCGATGCGTCGTTCGCGGAACAAAAGCGAATTTTCGAGCGTTGCAAAGGGCAATTCTATGCATGCGCCGGCGGCGCCGAGGCGCGCCGTTTCAATCGGTTGCTGATCGATGCCGGCCTGATCAAAGGGCTGTAGGCTCGGTTTGCGCAACGAGCCTTACAAGATCGAACCTGCTAACATCGGGTCTCCCAAAACTCAGGTCAGAATACAAATCCGTGAAATTCAACTCTGCAAAGTTCATAAAACCCTGTCGGGTCGACCTGCCTGATCGCTTCGATCTGGCGTCGGTGGACTGCGCGGATACCGGCGAGCTCGATAAGGATACCGCCGATTCCGTGCTCGCCGCCGACGTGAAGCGGCTCTCTGACCTGCAGGAGCGCCTGTATGCGGAGGGCAAATGGGCGGTCCTGATCGTGCTGCAAGGCATGGACGCGGCCGGCAAGGACGGCATCGTCTCCCATGTCATGGCGGGCGTGAACCCGCAGGGCTGCGAGGTGCACTCCTTCAAGAGGCCGAGCGTCGAGGAGCTCGGCCACGATTTCATGTGGCGCACCTCCAAGCGGCTGCCGGCGCGCGGACGTATCGGCATCTTCAACCGCTCCTACTACGAGGAGGTCCTGGTGGTGCGCGTCCACCGGGAATTGCTGGAGCCGCAGAAGATCCCGCGCCCTCTGATGGGCAAGCATATCTGGGAGGAGCGCTTCCAGGACATCCGCGCCTTTGAGCGTCACCTCGCCCGCAACGGCATTCTGCTGCTCAAGTTTTTTCTCCACGTCTCCAGGGAGGAGCAGCGCCGGCGCTTCCTCGACCGGCTCGACCAGCCCGCCAAGCGCTGGAAGTTCTCCATGGACGATATCCGCGAGCGCGAGCGCTGGAACGAATACATGGCCGCCTATGAGGACATGATCCGCGCCACCAGCCGGCCGGACGCCCCCTGGTATGTGGTGCCCGCCGATCACAAATGGTTCACGCGCCTGGTGGTCGCCGCGGCATTGGTCGAGGCGATGGAAAGCCTCGATCTCTCGTATCCGAAGATCGAGGGCGCGGCGCTAAAGGAAATGCGCAAGGTGCGGACGGCGTTGCTCGCCCAGGCGCCGCGCAAAGGTCGCTGACCACCGCTTGCGCTGGAGACTGTTCTTCCGCTAGAACGTGGACGCTCCTACACGGGTTAACGGAGGATTTACCCTCTTCCGCGACTCTGAGGGACCGAGACTAGGTGGCTGAGCCGTTGTGGGCGAGGCTTGGTGGCCGAGACGGTGTGGCCGAGAGAGTGTGGCCGAGACGGTGGTGATGGGCTTAAGCGCCATCATAAGGGCAAGAGCGATGTCGACGCGACGCAATATCCGCGCGACCAACCGGGGGGCCGACCAGGCCCGGGCCGGCGCTGCCCTCAATCTCGGCGGGCTCCTGCTCCTTATCAGCCCCTGAGGGCCGGCTGGGCGTTCGTGCCTGGGCACTCAGGGGGTTGACCGGATCCACGGAACCCATGAGCGCCCCCAGGGGCGCGAATCACCAGCGCATACCATCAGAAGGATCTTTGCCATGACCACGCCAGCACCATCCGAGCAGGATCGCGTCGTCATTTTCGACACCACCTTGCGCGACGGCGAGCAGTCGCCCGGCGCCACCATGACCCATGAGGAGAAGCTCGAGGTCGCCGAGTTGCTCGATGCCATGGGCGTCGACATCATCGAGGTCGGATTCCCGATCGCCTCGGAAGGCGACTTTCACGCCGTCCATGAGATCGCCAAGCGTGCCAGGAATGCGGTCGTGTGCGGGCTCGCGCGCGCCGGCCAGAAGGACATCGACCGCGCCGGGGAGGCGATCAAGCCGGCCAAGCGCGGGCGCATCCATACCTTCATCTCGACCTCGCCGGTCCATATGAAGTGGAAGCTGCAAATGGAGCCGCAGACGGTCTACGAGATGGTGATCTCGTCGGTCACCCGCGCGCGCAACTTCACCGACGACGTCGAATGGAGCTGCGAGGACGGCACCCGCACCGAGCATGATTTCCTATGCCGCTGCATCGAGGCGGCGATCAAGGCCGGCGCCACCACGATCAACATTCCGGACACCGTCGGCTACACGGTTCCGGAGGAGTATTTCGGGCTCATCAAGATGGTGCGCGAGCGCGTGCCCAATGCCGAGGAGGCGCGTTTCTCGGCGCATTGTCACGACGATCTCGGCATGGCGGTGGCAAACTCGCTCGCCGGCGTACGCGCCGGCATCCGGCAGATCGAGTGCACCATCAACGGCATCGGCGAGCGGGCCGGAAACGCTTCGCTGGAAGAGGTCGTGATGGCGATGAAGGTCCGCAACGACGTGTTGCCGTACTGGACCAAGGTCGACAGCACGATGCTCACGCGCGCCTCCAAGCTGGTGTCCGCCGTGACCTCGTTCCCGGTGCAGTACAACAAGGCGATCGTGGGCCGCAACGCCTTCGCGCACGAATCCGGCATCCACCAGGACGGCATGCTCAAGCACACGCAGACCTACGAGATCATGACCCCGGAAAGCGTGGGCGTGAAGCAGACCTCGCTGGTGATGGGCAAGCATTCCGGCCGGCACGCCTTCGTGCACAAGCTCGAGGAGCTGGGCTATCATTTGGCCGGCAACCAGCTAGAGGACGCCTTCGTGCGCTTCAAGGCGCTCGCCGACCGCAAGAAGCACGTCTATGACGAGGATATCGAGGCGCTGGTCGACGAGGAGATCGCGACCGCGCAGGACCGCATCAAGCTGGTGTCGCTCACCGTCATCGCCGGCACCATGGGCCCGCAATCGGCGACCCTGACGCTCGATATCGAAGGCCGCCATCACACCGTGCAGTCGACCGGCAACGGGCCGGTCGACGCCACCTTCAACTGCATCAAGGCTCTGGTGCCCAACGAAGCGGTGCTCGAGCTCTACCAGGTGCACGCGGTCACCCACGGCACCGATGCGCAGGCCGAGGTGTCGGTGCGGCTGTCGGAGAGCGGCAAGTCGGTGACCGCCAAGGGCGCCGATCCGGACACGCTGGTCGCGTCCGCCAAGGCCTATCTGGGCGCGCTCAACAAGCTGATGGTCAAGCGCCAGAAAGGCAGGCCGGAGGAGATGATCGCCGATCGGCGTGTGCATTCGACCGATGCGGTCTGACCGAGATTCCGCGCTGCGTGGCGGGGAGCGCCGGATGGGCGCGGTATTCCACGCCCCGCTTGCGGGGGAGGGCGATACGGCAGTGAAGAAACCAAGACTCGACCGGGGTGCTTTCACAAGCTCGACTTCTGGGAGCGCCCACTCATCCCGACCTTCTCCAGAGCCTGTCGCAGACGGGGGGCAAACGCCAGATGGCGCGCGCGGCGGGAATGTGAGACCTGCCGCGCTGAAGCGGTCGCGCGATTTCTTCTTGATGCATTGACAGCGGCGGCGCCCCGGCGCAATCGTTGACGTCAAATCAAGCCCCATCGCTGCCGCGGCGTTAGAGCTCGGATCGGCGATCATGCGGGGCAGGAAATTCCCTAGGAGGAAACCATGACCACCAACAGGCTGGCTTTGCTCGCGGTCACGGCCCTGATGCTGGCGACGCCGGCGCGGGCGGATGACACCATTACCATCGGCTTCACGGTGTCGCAGACCGGGCCGCTCAACAATGACTCGGTGGCGCAGATGCGCGGCTTCGAGCTGTGGCGGGACGAGGTCAATGCTGCAGGCGGCATCAAGGCCGGCGACAAGCATTACAAGATCAATTTCGCCAGCTATGACGATGAATCGCAGAACGTGCGCGTCCAGCAGCTCTATACCCGCCTGATCGCCCAGGACAAGGCGCAGTTCCTGTTCAGCCCGTATTCCTCCGGCTTGGTGGCCACCGCGGCGATCATTTCCGAGCAATACGGCAAGGTGATGCTGACCACCGGCGGCGCCGAGGAGAAGACCTACCAGCTGGGCAACAAGAATCTGTTCCAGATCTATTCGCCGGCAGGCCAGTATCTGGCCGGCGCCGTCGATGCGCTCAAGGAGAAGAATCCGAAGGCACAGGTCGCGTTCATCTACAAGGACGATCCGTTCTCCAAGGCGGTGGCCCAGGTCACCCGCGATCTCGCCAAGCGCGACGGCGTCAACGTCGTGCTCGACGAGTTATATAGCCCCAGCACCACCGACTTCGGCCCGATCATCAACAAACTGATCTCGGCCAAGGCCGACGCGTTGTTGGGCGGCGGGCACTATCCGGACGGCTCGACGCTGGCGCGCCAGCTGCACGATCAGAAGGTCGGCCTCAAATGGGTCACCTTGCTGGTGGCGCCCGATACGCCGAAATTCGCCGAACTGGGCGATGCCGCGGTCGGCATATCGGTTCCCTCCCAGTGGGCTCCGCAGGTCACCTACAAGCCTGATTTCGGTCCCACCGCGCAGGAGTTCAACAAGCGCTTCACCGACAAGTACAAGATCGAGGCCGGCTATCACGCGGCCGGCGGCTATGCGGCCGGAATGCTGCTGCAGCATGCGATCGAGCAGTCCGGTTCGATCGAGCAGGCCAAGGTGGCGGCTGCGCTCAACAAGATGGACGTCACCACCATGTTCGGCCGCACCAAGTTCTCGACCGATCCGAAAGAGCACGGCCTGCAGCTTGCGCACGCCATGGTGCTCGGTCAATGGCAGAAGAAGGGCGGCCAGCTGGTCAAGGAGGTGATTTGGCCCACTGCTGCCAAGACCGCCGACATCCTCTATTGAATCAAAAGTCATTATGATTGGCGTTCTCGCCTCGGTGATCAACGGCGTGCTGGTCGGCGCGGTCTATGGTCTTGCCGCCATGGGCCTGACCCTGATCTGGGGCGTCATGCGTGTCATCAACCTCACCCATGGAGCGATGATCGTGCTTGGCATGTTCATCGTCTATTATCTGTCGAAGGCAGCCGCGCTGTCGCCCTATGAGGGCATCCCGATCGTCGTGGTCTTGGCCTTCGTGGCGGGGGTCGTGATCTATTGGATCGCCGTCGACCGGGTGATCGGCCGCCCGATTCTCATGAGCCTGCTGGCGACCTTTGCCTGCAACATGATGCTGATCGGCATCGGGACGGCGCTGTGGACCACGAGCCCGTACAACATTCCGGTCTCGCTGCCCGGGATCAGCTGGGAAGGCTACACCTTCACCGGCACCCACATGATGGCTGCCGCGTGCGCGGGCCTGATCGCCGGCCTGCTCTATCTGTTCCTCAACCATGCCCGCTACGGGAAGGCGATCCGCGCGGTCGCCAGCAACCGCGAGGCGGCCGAGCTGTCCGGCATTCCGACCAAGCAGGTGCTCGCGGTCACCTTCGGGCTCGGCGTCGCGCTCGCCTGCGCGGCCGGCGCCCTCATCGCCACGCTGTTTCCATTCACGGTCCTGTCGGGATCGAGCTACCAGCTCAAGAGCTTCGTGGTGACCGTGCTGGGCGGGCTGGGCAATCCGGCCGGAGCCTTGCTGGGCGGCATTGCGCTCGGCCTGGTCGAAGGATTGGCCACGCCGTTCATGCCGGTGAGCTGGACTCCGATCATCGAATTTGCGCTGTTCGTCATCGTGCTGGTGGCGTTTCCGCGCGGCATTTTCGCGCTGTCGCGCGCCTGATGCCGACCTTCTTGGCTTAAGGCGAATGAGAAGTCTCCGCGGATATCGAGCGCAAGAACTTGAGCCAAAAAGATCTGAGCCAGCAAGACTTGAGCCAAGAAGACTTGAGCCGAGAGAATTTGGGCCGAGATGCGGCTCGCCCACAAGCGTTCGAGATCGCGATGCCGCGGTTTGTTTTCCCGGCGGCGATCATCCTCTTCGGTGCGCTGTTTGCGCTCGCTCCGTACTGGGCCGATGATGTCGGTCTGCGCGAGAGCTTGCTGCTCGCAGCCGTGTACATCACGCTGGCGAGCAATCTGAACGTGATGATCGGATATGCCGGCTACATCAATTTCGGCAACATCGTCTTCTTCGGGCTGGGCGGTTATATCTGCGTCGATCTGGTGACGCATTGGCACTGGGCTTTGATGCCGGCGGCGCTCACGGCCGGCGTCGCGGTCAGCCTGCTCGCACTGCTGTTCGGGTTCGGCATTCTGCGGCTGCGCGGCGCGTTCTTCGCGCTGGCGACGATCGGCGTGAATGAGGCGGTGAGGCAATTCGTCGCCAATTTCGAGCCGTGGGGCGGCGCCACCGGCATCTATCTGTCCCTCGACGCCTACGAGCCCTTGGGCGGCCCCATGGCGGCGCTCTGGCTGGTCTACTTTCTGCTGGTCGGCGTCATGGTGCTCTCGATTCTGTTGAGCTACGCGATCAAGACATCCAAGTTCGGCCTCGGCCTGCTGGCGATCGGCCAGAACGAGGATGCCGCCGGGGTCTTGGGCGTGCGTACGCCGCGCCACAAGGCGCTGGCCTATACCGTGTCGGCGTTCTTTCCCGCCATCGCCGGCGGCCTGTTCTTCTTCAAGAGCGGGATCATCGAGCCCAACGGTGCCTTCGATCTCAGCTTGTCGATCGAGGTGATCGTGATGATCATGCTGGGCGGCTACGGCACCGTTACCGGGCCCTTGCTGGGCGCATTTCTCTATGAGGAGCTGCGCGGCTATCTGCTCACCTCGCCGACGATCTCGCAGCTGCAGCTGGTGATCGCGGGCGCCCTGCTGCTCGCCATGGTGTTGTTCGCGCCGGGCGGCCTGGTGGGCTTTATTCATCAGCGCTGGCCGCGCAGCCGGACCTTTCTGCAATAAATCGGCCTGCAATCAAGCCGTTGCTCGAGGTGCGCGAGCTGAGCAAGCGCTTTGGCGGCGTGCAGGCGGTGGCGGACCTGAGCTTCACGGTTGCCGAGGGCGAGATTCTTGCCCTCATCGGCCCCAATGGGGCCGGCAAGTCGACGGTGTTCAATCTGATCAACGGTGTCTATCCGCCGGATGCCGGCCGCATCGTTTTCGCGGGCGCCGATATCACCGGCAAGCCGACCTACGAGATCGCGCATAAGGGAGTCGCCCGCGCGCATCAGATCGTGCAACCGCTGGCGGGCCTGAGCGTCCTCGACAATTGCCTGGTGGGCGCCTGCTACGGTCACGGCAACCTGTCGATGGCGGCCGGCCGCGAGGTGGCGCGCGAAGTCGCCGAGCTGGTCGGGCTTGCGGATCGGCTCGGCATGCCGGCAGGGCAGCTCACCACCGCCGGCAAGAAGCGGCTCGAACTGGCCCGCGCGTTGTGCGGCCGCCCGCGCCTCTTGCTGCTCGACGAGGTGCTGGCCGGGCTCAACCCGACCGAGATCGAGCGCATGATCGAGGTCATTCGCGCCATCCGCGCCCGCGGCGTCTCGATCCTGATCATCGAGCATGTCATGCGCGCGATCATGAGCCTGTCGGATCGCGTCGTGGCGCTCAATCTCGGGCGCAATCTGGCGGAAGGCTCACCGCAGGAGATCGTCAATCACCCGGCCGTGGTCGAGGCCTATCTGGGCGATCCCAAGCTCATGACAATGTCGGGAGCGGCGCCGTCATGAGCGAGGATCTATTGCGGGTGGAAGCGCTCGCGGCCGGCTACGGCGATGTACAGATCCTGTGGGGAATCTCGCTCGCGGCCGCGGCCGGCTCGGTGACCACGCTGTTGGGCACCAACGGCGCCGGCAAGACTACGACGCTGCGAGCCATCATGGGCAGCATCGCGCCGTTTGAGGGGCGCGTGCTGTTCGCCGGCGAGGACGTGACGGCGCTCACGCCGCATGCCAAGACCGCGCGCGGTCTCGTGCTGGTGCCGGAAGGGCGCCAATTGTTCGCCGAAATGAGCGTGGAGGAAAACCTTGAAATGGGAGCGTTTTCCCGCCGCGCCCGCCGCCGCTTCGCCGACCGCCTCGATCAGGTCTACACGCTGTTCCCCAGACTCAAGGAGCGAAGGCGCCAGAAGGCGGGCACCTTCTCGGGCGGCGAGCAGCAGATGCTGGCGATCGGCCGCGGACTGATGTCCGATCCGCAGCTGCTCATCATCGACGAGCTTTCGCTCGGGCTTGCGCCCGTCATGGTGCAGCTCGTCGTGAGCAAGCTTGCTGCCTTGAAGCAAACCGGATTGGCCATCCTGCTGGTGGAGCAGAACGTTCACCTCGCGCTCGCGCTCAGCAGCTACGCCTATGTGATCGCCGAAGGCCGTCCGTTTGCGGAAGGGCCGAGCGCGCGCGTTGCGGCGATGCCGGAGATCAGACAGGCCTATCTGGGCTTGTGAGCGGGGCGCACCGGCGGATTCCACTTTGCCTGACAAACGCTGTTGCAGACGAACGGACGTTCAACAACAGACGAATAGCAGACGAATGATCTCGCGCGAACATTACAACGACGTAATCTGAAGCGCGAAGCATCACTCTAACCAAACTTTAACTTGCTCCGAAATGCGCGCCCCTCTCTACTTGCGTCTGCTGATATCACCTTGGAGGGAACCCATGTGGAAAGCAGCTCTGGTCGGAACGGCTGCGCTTGCGCTCATCGGCTCATCGTTGGTCTATGCGCAGCAGTTCGGACGGCCCAATGGCTTTGATCGCCCGCGACCGAATCTCGAGGACATGCGGGCGTTCGCGGATGCGCGGATCGCGGCATTGCATGCCGGCCTCGAACTGACGCCGGACCAGGAGAAGAACTGGCCTCCCTTCGAGCAGGCCGCGCGCGAGATGGCGAAGCTGCGTCTCGATCGCATCACGGCGGCCGTCAGCGCCCGCCGCGACAGACAGCCGCAGTCCAATGATCCGGCCGATCGTCTGCACCGGCGCGCGGCTGCCATGACGGAAACCGGCGCCGCCCTGAAGAAGGTCGCCGACGCGGTCGATCCTCTCTACAAGAGTCTCGACGATGGCCAGAAGCGCCAATTCGCCATGCTGGAGCGGATGTTGGCGCCCGGCGCGGGTGGCCCGCAGGGCCGCGATTTCCGCGGCCGCGAGGGCTTCGATCGCGGACGTGACGGCGATGGCCAGCGCCGGTTCGACGGCGGACCTCGCCGTACGGACCTTTCGCCGCAGGGCCCCGCGGGCGGCGAGCAGCGTCTTTAGTCCCTATATACTGCTCATAGCGCGGCGGTCGTACCCCCAGCCCCCCGACACGATCGCTGACGCATGGGAGCCGCCGGGTTCGCGCCCGGCGGCTTTCCTTTTGGGGCGCGCTCCCAAGCTCTGGGCCGGGGGAACGGCTGGGGCCTGGACAAGAGGCAAACGATGTAGCGGGGGCATCCGGGGCCAGAGAAATCGTCTATCGGTCTGAGCCGGATACGGAAAATCGGTGTGGACGCCGGGATGGGACTTTCGCTTGGAAAGCGCGTCCAGATGCCCTATGTGTGGCTCCCGCGGCGTGACCCTGTTCACGAGCCGCAGAACGACGATACGAGCCGGCGGCACCAGACCGGTGCCACGGCGAGGTGGTGGCAGTTCCTAACCCCCTGAAAACCTAAGGTTAGGGCGCATAGCTCAGTTGGTAGAGCAGCTGACTCTTAATCAGCGGGTCCAAGGTTCGAGTCCTTGTGCGCCCACCAATCATTTCAACGGCCTGGGTCGTTTCACCGGCCGGTCCTCCCGAAAATCGCGAGCGGGGCGCACAAGCGGCGCGCCATCGAGCGCGGCGGGCAGGACAGCGCCCGGCTCAGGCCGAGCGAGGCATGCATTTCCATGTTGCCGAAGCCACACGCCAGGCGAGGTTGTCCGTGATATTACCGCAAGATACCGCAATGCAGCATCAGTCTTTGCGGTGCCAAGGAGGGCAATTCCTGGATGCGCGGGGCAGGGGAACCCTCGCGGATGAAGCAGCCTGCGAGGTCGTGGCGGATCAACAATTAAGCCCGATTCTTCATCAATAAATTTATCCGCTGGTTCTTGTGCGCCTACTAAAACTGCAATAATATCAGTCAGGTATGGACCGTGGCGCAAGGCTGTGGTTCATTCGAATTCCTCGCAGGCGCCGAATCAACGGGCGCCGTCGCCGCTCATTAAGGCCGAGGGCAGGGAGAGAGACTGATGCACAAGGGTGAACGCGTGAGCCGTGCCGCCAAGCGGAGCGGGTCACAGAAGGTACGCCATAAGGGACGCCATGCTTCGCCAATCAAGGCTTCACAAATCAAGGTGAAGGCGGCGAGCCGGAGCACGCGCAAGGCCGTCAGGCGGGTGACGGTTTTCAAGTCGACCAGCTGGTACCAAACGGCTGTGCAATCGATCGGGATCAGCCCGCGCGCCGCACCCTAGACGTTCCAAACAGGCCGGTACGAATTCGTGGAGGCGCTACGGCGCGGCTCGCGGTTGCGCTCGCTTGTCTGTGCGTCCCGGTAAGCTGCTTGTAGTGCTGGTGAAGACGTCGAACGCGCGACCTGATCGACGCGCGGCGTTTAGGTCCATGTGCCTCAGGGCAGGCCCGGAACGACCACGCCCAAGATTTGCAGAACCAGAAAGGTGTTGAGCAGCAACACGACCGCGGTGCCCACCAGCGCTGCAAGTTGGGTGAGCCGGCCATTGGCGAAGCCGCCCATGAGATCGGTCCGCCGGGTGAAGATCAGAAGCGCGATCATCGGCAGCGGCAGCGCGATGCTAAGCACGACCTGGCTCAGCACCAGGGCATTGGTGGCGTTGACGCCGAGTGCGACGACGACGAAGGACGGCACGATGGTGACGAGCCGGCGCAGCCAGATCGGAATGCGGAATCCGACGAAACCCTGCATGATCATCTGGCCGGCCATGGTTCCGACCGTCGAGCTCGACACCCCTGATGCGATCAGGGAGACCAGGAACACGCCCGCAGCACCGATCCCCAACAGCGGCGTCAGGGTGTGATAGGCGGTCTCGATCTCGGCGACGTCGCTGTGCCCGGCATGGAACGCGCTCGACGCCATGATCACCATCGCCATGTTGACCAGTCCGGCAAAGGTGAGCGCGATGACGACCTCCTGATTGGAGAAGCGCAGCACCATGCGCCGATCGGCGTCGTCGCGCACCGGTATGCGCGCCTGGGTCAGGCCGGAATGCAGATAGACCGCATGCGGCATCACGGTAGCGCCGATGATGCCGACGGCCAGCAACAGCGCTCCGGCATCGGGAATCTGCGGCGTCACCATGTGGGTCGCCGCCGCGAACCAATCGACCGGAGCGATGAACATCTCGATCAGGTAGCAAAGTCCGATGAGGCCGACCATGCTGCCGATGATCAGCTCCATCGGCCGGAAGCCGAAGCCCTCGAACATCAAAATGCCGTAGGTCGCGATCGCGGTGACGATCATCCCGGCGAACAGCGGCATCTGGAACAGGAGCGAGAGCCCGATGGCGCCGCCGAGAAACTCGGCCAGGTCGGTCGCCATGGCGGCGATCTCGCTGACGATCCACATGGCCAGCACCACCGGACGCGAGAACTGATCGCGGCACATCTCGGCCAGGTTCCGTCCGGTAACGATGCCGAGCTTGGCGGAGAGCGCCTGGAACAGCATCGCGATCGCGTTGGCGGCCAGCACGACCCACAGCAGCGCATAGCCGTATTTTGCGCCGGCCTGGATGTTGGTCGCAAAATTTCCCGGATCGATATAGGCGACCGAGGCGATCACCGCCGGACCCGCGAACGCGAGGCGCCCGGCCCACCCGACGCGCTCGCCGGCCAGCACCGCGCGCGTCGCCAGCACGCTGCGCGCGGTCAGCGATCCGCGTCTTGATCCGCCGGGCAGGGGTTCGGTCATCGCCATGGGGCAGCTACGTCATACAGCAAATACGCCAATTTGTAGCCTTTGCTACATTGCAAAATAGTCAACAGCTCTCGAATGTCAACGCGCATGATGTAGCTCAGGCTACATTTTGATTTTTGCATTGCAATTTATGTACATCGGGCGCAGGGTGGCGCTGTCGTGCGAGGGCGCCCATGGGGCGAAATCGATGTCGCAAAACATGAAGCCAAGACGGTCGGGCGGCGCCACGGAGATGCCCGCCCCGCTGCCGGCCGAGCTGACGCAGGCGCGCCGCTTCGGCAAGGCGCGCTCCGCCCAATCGGCAGCGCTCCTGGAGGACTATGTGGAGCTCATCGCCGATCTGTTGGCCGGCACCGGCGAGGCGCGGCCGACCGACATCGCGCGCCGGCTCGGCGTTTCCCATGCGACCGCCATCAAGACGATCTCCCGGCTGAAGCGCGAGGGCCTGGCGACGGCGCGACCCTATCGCGGGGTCTTCCTGACCGCGGCCGGACAGGGGCTTGCCGCCCGCGTGCGGGCCCGCCACCGGCTGGTGGTCGACGTCCTGGTGGCGCTGGGCGTACCGGCGGAAGCCGCCGAATCCGATGCTGAAGGGATAGAGCACCACGTTTCCGAGACCACGCTGCGCGCTTTCGGTCGATTTCTGAACTCCTAGAGCGCTATCGCCTTAGTGGTTGGATAGCGCTCTTATCGCTTTGACTTGCGCATGATCTTGTCCGAAAAGTCTGCGACTTTTCGGGATCATGCTTTGGAGCTTCATCATGCTTTCCCACGCCATCCGCCAGCAGGCCGCCGACATCCTCATGGCGGCGGCGCGCGACCGCAAGCAGGCGGTGCAGCTCTCCAAGACCTGGCCCGAAATCACCATGGAGGACGCCTATGCGATCTCCAGCGAGGTCTCCAATCGCAGGATCGCGGCCGGCGCCAAGCTGATCGGCCACAAGGTCGGCCTCACCTCGAAGGCCATGCAGCGCTCCTCGCAGATCGATGAGCCCGATTACGGTCACCTGCTCGACGACATGATGGTCGCCGACGGAGCCCAGGTCGCGCACGCGAATTATTGCCGGCCGCGGGTCGAGATCGAGCTCGCCTTCGTGCTGGGCAAGTCCCTCAAAGGCCCGGGCATCGGCCTGCCGGACGTCCTGCGCGCCACCGAATATGTGGTCCCCGCGATCGAGATCGTGGATGCCCGCGTGCAGGACCCGCGCAAGATTTTCGATACCGTCGCGGACAACGGCGCAGCCGCCGGCATCGTCATCGGCGGCCGGCCGGTCAAGCCCTTGGATGTCGATCTGCGCTGGGTCGGCGGCATCATGTACTGCAATTCCGAGATCGAGGAGACCGGCCTCGCCGCCGGCGTGCTCGGCCATCCGGCCCTGGGCGTCGCCTGGCTCGCCAACAAGCTCGGGCAGCACGGCGTGACGCTGGAGCCCGGCCATCTGGTCCTGGCGGGCTCGTTCACCCGCGTGGTGTTCGCCAAGAAGGGGGATACCCTGCACGCCGATTTCGGCGCGCTCGGCGGAATTGCCGTGCAGTTCGTTTGAAGCCGGAAGGCTTATGAAGCCTGCGGGGCCGGGTCGGTGCAATTCGCTCCGCCGGTCAGGCTTGCGATCAGCACGGCCAGGATGCCGATCAGGAAAATGCCGTCGAAGGTTCCGGCCCCGCCGATCGAGGCCACCGGCGCCCCCAGCCCTTGCACCTTGCCGAGATTGAGCAGGTCGGCGCCGATCAGAGTCCCGAGGCTGCCGCCGATATAGGCAAGCGGGGCGGCATGTTGGCGCGACAGCAGCAGGGCGACGATCGCGCTGGTGAGCGCCGGCACGAAGACCGGTTCGGCGATGCCGAGGCCGGGGACCGGATTGGCCAGCATGTAGCAGACCAGGGTGACGCCGGCGGTGGCCAGCACGCCGGGACCCCACAGCCGATATTTGATGAGCAGGTAGAGCGACATCAGGGTCGGGATGACGGCGCCGCCGACGTTCACCGCAATCACCGTCCCGGGCCATTGCACGACGACCGGAATGGCATAGCGCATGCCGAAATACTCGACCTCTTGGCCGGACAGGACCCGTTGCGCCGGCAGCTCGATAATCGGGATGTTGAAATAGCTGCCCACCAGCGACCCCAGCAGCAGAAGGATGGCGGCCCCGGGGCTCAGGCCGATGCGCAGATAGGCGTAGCGCAAGGCGCCGAGCTGAACCACGATCACCAGGACGACGAACACACCGACCAGCAGGGAAAAGAAGGGCGGAGTGAGCGGAAGATAGTGGAACTGGCTTAGGTGCACGGGTGCCTCTCACCATGCTTGGATCACGACGTTTGATCCCGACGCCGCCATGACGCGCCGATGCGTTCCTGCGGCGGGACGCCCGGCCAACCAGCGATATATAATGGGCATGCGCGCGCTCTATTGCGAGGCTTTTTGATTCGATCAGTCAAGCTGCACTGGTCGCGAATGAAACCAATGGAACGTGGCCATGCCGCGCTTGGACCGGGTGCTCGAGACCGTGCTCTATGTGGACGACTTCGATCGCGCCTGTCCGTTCTACGAGCAGATTCTCGGGCTTCCCTGCATTTACGCGGACCAGCGCCTGCACGCCTATGACGTCGGCGGCAACGGCGTCTTGCTGCTGTTTCGACGCGGCCAATCGCTGCAGACGATCAAGTTGCCGGGCGGCACCATCCCGCCCCATGACGGTCATGGTCCGACCCACGTGGCCTTCTCCATCCCCGCCGACGAGCTTGCGGTCTGGGAAGAGCGGCTGCGCGGCGCCGGCATCGCCATCGAAGGCCGCACCCAATGGCCGCGCGGCGGCCACAGCATCTATTTCCGCGACCCGGACGGCCATCTGTTGGAACTCGCCACGCCCGGCCTGTGGGTCGGCTACTAGTATTTTTGCATTGTCGCATTTTCGGACGGAAAACCGGATTCCATCCCCGCTTTCGCGAGGGCATGCTTTCCTGAAAATGCTCTAATCGGCCAGCACCTTGCGCACCTTGGCGATGATCGCATCGGGCAGCGCATAGGCGGCGCGGACGTCGCGCTCCATGTCGGCGCCTGCCAGCGGGGCGACTTGAATCTGCGCCTTCTCGGCTTCGGCCAGGAAATCGCGGTCCTTCATCACCGCCATGAAGGCATCGCGCAACGCACCCACGCGCTCCGGCGGGATGCCGGGCGGCGCGATAAAGGGCCGCGCCAACAGCGTGGTCATGAAGATGACGTCGAGGACCTTGCGGTCGTCGGCGCTTGCCACAAAGTCCTTCAGCAGCGGAACGCCGGCCGGCACTTCCGGCATTTTGCTTGCTGCCAGCTGAACGATGAGGTTGATGCTGCCGTCTCTCAGCCATTGCGGTCGTAGCGCGCGGATCCCCTCCATGTCCCAGACCCGGCCGGTGACCTCGCCCTGCTCCAGCGCAATGAGCACCTCGCGGCTTCCCGGATAGCCGGTCACGAGCTCGAGATTCTTAAGGTCGAGCAGGCGCTTCATCGCCAGCGGCAGAACGTAGGTGTCGCCGGTCCGGCTCACCGCGCCGATGACGAGCTTCCTGCGCCGCAGGTCGTCGAAGCGCTGCACGCCCGACGTCTTCCAGGCGATCAGCACTGCGGCCGCGCTCACCGCATTGCCGATCATGGTCATGTCCGGCCCCTCGAATTGCGCCTTGGTCGCGTCGCCTGAAAAGAGCGGATCGAAGATCAGGGCGGAATTGACGGCGCCGATCGCGGTGCCGTCGCGCGGCGCGCGTTTGGCGAGATAGTTGGCGAGCACCATGGAGCTTGCGCCCGGCATGTTCTCGACCACCACCTTGGGCTCGCCCGGGATGTATCGCGACAGAAACTTGCTGATCTGGCGGGCGTAGAGATCATAGGCGCCGCCCACCCCGTAACCCACATAGCAGGTCACGGTCCGTCCTTTGTAGAACGCGGCCGCGTCCTGGGCGAACCCATTGCCGATCATCGCAAGGGCGAAGCAGAGGAAAGCCACCAGCCTTGCCATGCATGCCTCCTTCGGAGCGGAGCGCGCTTTTCAGTTTGACGGCTTTCCCATTCGGTCTCAAGCCGCAGCTCACACAACGGGCTGCCTTCCCATTCGCTTTACGGACGGAATTCGAGGCACTAACCTCCCGCCGATTTGCCCGTCTGAGAGTGAGAGCGGCCCGCATGCGTTCCATTCAAGTCGCCATCATCGGGGCGGGAATCGGCGGGCTTGGGGCGGCCTGCGCGCTGCATCGGCGCGGCTTCGAGGTTGCGATCTACGAGCGCTCTTCCAAGCTCGAGGAGGTGGGTGCGGGCCTGCAGGTCGGGCCCAATGCCGTGAAGGTGTACCGGGCGTTGGGCCTTGAAGACGCCATGCGGCGGAACGCCTTCGAGCCGGTCAACATGGTATCGCTCAAATGGGACGATGCCAGCTTGAGGTTTCGCGAGCCCTTGCAGGCCGTGGCGCAGACCAAATACGGCGCGCCCTACATGACGGCGCACCGGGCCGATCTGCACCGGCTCCTGCGCGAGGCGCTGCCTGAGAAAAGCATTCATCTGGGAGCCGATTGCGTCGGGGCGTTCTCGACCGAGAGGTCGGCGTCGGCGCGTTTTGCGAATGGAAGCGAGATCGAGGCCGATGTGGTGATCGGCGCCGACGGCATCCGTTCGGCCATCCGGGCACAGCTGTTCGGCGCCGACCATCCGCGCTTTACCGAGCAGATGTGTTGGCGCGCCATGGTGCCGATGGACTGCGTCCCCACCCGGGTCGGGCCGGGCGCGTCGGTCGCGCTCGAGCGCGGCGAGTATTTCGGCTGGCTCGGTCCCAACGGGCATGTGATCTGCTATCCGATCGGCGACGGCAGCGTGCTCAACATTTTCGCCGGGCATGTGGCGGAAGGCTGGGTCGAGGAATCCTGGTCGGTCCGAAGCAGCCGCGAGGAGTTGATCGAGGCCTATCGCGGATGGAACGAGGCCTTGCTGGGAATCTTCGGCAACATCGAGCATTGCTTCAAATGGGGCATCTTTGACCGCGACCCGATTGCGCAATGGACGCACGGTCGCGTGACGCTGCTGGGCGACGCCGCCCATCCGACCATGCCGACGCTTGCGCAAGGCGCCAACATGGCGATCGAGGATGGCTTCGTGCTGGCGCGCAATCTGGCCCGGCACCAGCACGATCTTCCTGCCGGCCTGCTGGCCTATGTCGCCGAGCGGCTGCCGCGCACCAGCCGGGTCCAGCTCCAGGCCCGCGCCCAGTTCGCCAACAATCGCCAGGTGCCGCCGCCGCCGTTCCTCGATCGGACCTGGATCTACACTTTCGATGCGACGCGCGAGGAGCCGGCCCCCGCCGGGGCGTGAAACCGCGATGCGGTTAAGGCTTGCCGAAGGCCGGCCCGGCCCGTGTTGGTTTAGCCCGGCAAACGTGGCAAAGTAGGCCGCAAAGGCGGTTGAGTTCGGACGCAGAGCCCCGTAGCGGGGGAGGAGGATGCCGTGAAGGAATTGATCAAGCAGTATCTGGATAACGGGATTTCCACGGCGCAAGCTCATATCGGGCCTGACCACCATCGGGATGAGCACGGTCGCCGCCAAGGCCATGGCGCAGAATCTGGCGCCGACCGCGGCCCCGGCGAGCCGGCGCAGTGGCGCAAGGCGCGAGCCGCGAGGTGCAGGGCACCGGCGGCGCGCTGTTCGTTGCGCAGCTCAAGGCCGCCGGCGTCAAGTACCTCTTCTTCAATCCCTCGACCGGCGACTCGCCGATCTTCGACGCGCTGGTCGACGAGCCCGGCATCCAGCTCATCAAGGGCGTGCAGGAAGGCGCCGTGGTCGCCATGGCGGACGGCTATGCGCGCGCGACTCGGCAAGCCCGGCGTCGTCGTCGTCGCCAATATCGGCCTGCCCAACGCCATGACCCAGATGGTCAACAGCTGGAAGGACCACGTTCCGCTGCTGGTTGCGGTCGCCTCGGTCGGGCAGGACGAGCTCGGCCACGAGCTGACCCAGGAATCCGAGCACGTCGAGCTGATGACCCAGCCCGATCACCAAGTGGTTCTGGAACGCGCAGTCGACCGCCACGATTCCGGAAACCGTGCGCCGCGGCCTCAAGTTCGCGACCACGCCGCCCTGCGGGCCGGTATTCCTGTCGCTGCCCACCAACACGCTGCACAGGCACCGCCAAGGCCAGCATCATCGATCAGGCCAAGTTCGACGTGCCGATGCACATCCGCCCCGACAAGGACGATATCGAGGCCGCCGCGCAAGATGCTGCTCGCGGCACAGAATCCGCTGCTGAGCGTCGGCGACGAGCTCACCTGGTCGGGGGCGCAGAAGGAGCTGGTCGAGCTTGCCGAGTTGCTCGGCCTGCCGGTCGCCGGCGGCGGGACGCTCGGCTACTGGTCGAAGCCGTTCCCGACCCGGCATCCGCTCTATGTCGGCCAATTCCTGCGCAACATGCGCATGCTCGGCAAGGCCGACGTGCTGCTCAATCTCGGCAACCGCTTCGGCGAGCGCTCCTTGCCCGGCGCCAAGCTGATCTCGATCAGGCTCGATCCGTCGAGCCTGGCGCGGGTCGAGCCCGGTCGATCTCGGCATGGTCGCCGATCTCAAGCTCGCGATTCAGGATCTGGTGGCGGCGATCCGCAGCCAGGCCACCGATCAGCGCCTCAAGCAGATCGCCGAGGAGCGCACCGAGCGGATCCGCAAGATCAGCGCCGCCATGTCGGAGGTGCGCCAGAAGATCGCCCGCGAAGGCGCCGATTCGTCCCCGATCACGCTCGGCCGTCTCGGCCTCGAGCTCGAGCAGGCTCTCGACCGGGACACTTGCTACGTCTGCGACATCGACTCGGGCAAGTCCATGGATGCCGTGATGTCCTTCGGCGGCTCCGACAAGCAGTATATCGGGACCGGTCCCAACGTGCTGGGCTGGGGCATGGCGGCGGGCGTCGGCGTGAAGCTCGCGCGGCCCGACCGGCCGGTGGTGTCGGTCGTCGGCGACGGCAGCTTTCTGTTCAGCGGACCGCAGCCGCTGTGGTCCATGGCGCGCTACCAGGCGCCGGTCACCGTCATCGTGCTCAACAACCGCAGCTACAACAACGAGCGCAACCGCATCTGGAACAGCGGCGGCCGCCAATTCAAGACCGGCCGCGACATGACCTGCTACAACGGCAGCCCCGACGTGGACTTTGCCAAGGTCGCCTCGGCCTTCGGGGTCGAAGGCGAGACGGTCACCGAGCCGACGCAGATGCGTCCCGCGCTCGACCGCGCCAAGGCCGCGACCGTCGAAGGCCGGCCCTATCTGCTCGACATCCACATGCGGCGCGACGGCATCGGTGCGGCCTCCACCTGGTATCCGGCCTACTCGATCGCCGATCAGCGCACCCGGAAAGTCTGAAAGCCCGAGGGAAGGTCTGAACATGAAAAGCTCTCATTGCTTGTTGGTGCTGGCCGCGCTCTCGCTGTTCACCGGCGCCGCTGCGGGCCCAGAATGCCCCCAGCCTGCCGCCCGGCGAGGGCCGCGACCTGGTGGCCAGCGTCTGTACCGGATGCCATGCGCTCACCACCATTGTGCAGATCCGCGACGGCTCCGCCGGCTGGCGCCAGTTCGTGAACTACATGATCATGAAGGGCGCGCAGCTTTCGGAGCACGACAGCGACACGATCGTGCAGTACCTGACGGCGAATTTCGGCCCCGATTCGCCTCCCGCGCCCGGCGCGCCGCCGCCGGTCGTGGTGTCATTGCCTGCCGGAGCCGGCAAGGATCTGGTCGAGTCGCGCTGCGTCACCTGCCACGACCTGCTGCGGATCGTGGCCTCGCGGCGGCCAAGGTCCGATTGGGACGGGATCGTCGCCAACATGGTCAATCGCGGCGCCACCGCCACGCCCGACGAGCGGCAGACCATCGTCTCCTACCTGGCCACGCAGTTCGGCCAGTAGCCCACGATTGGCATCTGCCGCGCCCAAAGCGCGTCTGGAGCCAAGGTTCGATCTGTGATATGGTTGTTGGCTTTCCGGGATCGGCTCCGGTGTTCGCCATGCGATGGTGGTTTCGACTTATTGTTTCGCTTGCCGCGCTATGTTCGGCGAGCGTGAGCGCCTTTGCGGACAAGCGGGTCGCGCTCGTCATCGCCAACTCCGCCTACCAAAACGTCCCGGCCCTGACCAACCCGGTGAACGACGGCGTCGCCATCGCGAATATGTTCCAGGCGGCGGGGTTCGACAGCGTTCATCTGCGGCAGAATCTCAACGGCGCCAATTTGCGCAAAGCGCTGCGCGACTTCTCCCTGGTCGCGCGCGATGCGGACATTGCGGTCGTGTTCTATGCCGGTCACGGGATCGAGGTTAGCGGGACCAATTACATCATTCCCATCGACGCCAAGCTCGAGCAGGACATCGACGTCGAGGACGAGACCGTATCCCTTGATCGGGTGCTTGCCACGATCGAGCCGGCGCGGCGGCT
>CAVRXO010000007.1:0-232535 GCA_963725185.1 uncultured Alphaproteobacteria bacterium | reverse complement strand
GTCGCCTCCTTGACCTCGGCGAGCAGCCGGCGCATAGCCGCGCGCGGCGAGAACAGCCCGGTCAGATCCAGATAGGCCTCGTCGAGCCCGACCACCTCGACCGGCTCGACGTGCGCGCGCACGATGTCCATGACCTGCCGCGAGACCTCCCTGTAGGTGGGGAAATGGGCGGCAGCACGACCGCGTCCGGACACAGCCGCCGAGCCTTCGCCGCGGGCATCGCCGGAGGCCAGCCTACCAGCTGGCCGGCCTGGCAGGTTCATAGCTGGCGGTGGTCACGACCGCGCGCGGGCCGCTCCCCGCCACGATCACGGGCCTGCCGCGCAGCTCCGGCCGGCGGCACAGCTCGATCGAGACGTAGAAGGCGTCGGCGTCGAGGTGGGCGACGCTCAGCTCGCTTGGCTGGATAGAACCGTGCTCGATGAGCGGCGAGTCCGGCGGGCGGCGAACGATTGCTTGTTCGCGTGCGGAGGATCGACGGGTTCGTTTGACTGGATAGCGCCTCCGTGTCCAGATCTTATTTGTGCGAAGATGCGGACTTCTTGATTGTCGTTAGGGGTGCTCGAGTGGGGATGACGCACTGGACCGCATAGGGGCGGAGCGTTCACAAGGTAGGAAGCGCGATGTTGCGACTTCGAGGCGGACAAGAAGATCCCGTCAATGAGTGTTGAGCTACGTCATCTTCGCTATTTCATCGCGCTGGCCGAGGCGAAGAGCTTTGGTCGCGCGGCTGCCGCGCTCGAGGATCGCCCAGCCCGCGCTGAGCCAGCAGATTCGCAAGCTGGAGTCCGAGCTGCAATGTCGTGCTCTTCGTGCGTGGCAACGGTGGATCTCATCTCACTGCGGCGGGTATGGCGTTTCTGCCGGGAGCAAGGGCAAGCATTGCTGACGCCGCTGATGCAGTAGCGACCGCTAGAAGGGCGGGACGGGTAAGAAGTGCGGTGTCCGCCTCAACATCGGTTTTGCCGGCTCCTCAGCAGGCAACTTGATCCCAGCCGCACTGCGTCTCTTCGCGGAAGAGCGGCCCGACGTTGAGATCTCGCTTATCCAGACGGACCGTGCCCAGCTACCGGGATGTTTTGAGCGGGAGAAGCTTGACGTGGTTCTCGTGCGCGGGCCGGTTGACGATCCAACACTTCTGACAGAGGTCCTGGAGGTGGATGATGTCGTGGCCGTGCTTCCGGAGGACCATCCGCTTGCCGCTCAGCGGTCGATTCCGCGGTCGCTGCCGCTCTCGCACAGGAGGCTTGGGTTGTACCTCCGGTGTCGGCTTCACGGGCGACCCGTGAGACGCTCCTCGCTGCTGACTGTAGTCGCAGCGGCTTCGAGCCGATGGTCGGTGCCGAGGCGGAGACGCCCGAGGCCATTACCTGCCTCGTCGCAGCCGGCATTGGTGTTTCGATCCTACCGAAAGGATCCCGCGCGCTTCCCCGCGACGGGGTCTGCACGGTGCCGATTCAGGCAAGGAGTCGGTGGTGGTTATGGCCTGGCGCGAGGATCGCCGGACCCCGATTGCCAGCATCTTCATGAGCCTCGCGCGCGAGATCATTCACCCCGACCTTGCTAACCTTGCTGAGCCATGGTCAGCCGAAGATGACTCTTTATAAAATCTGGAGTTCAAGTCTTGCTGTCCTCGGTGTGGCGGCGGGCTGTGTGATCTTGATTAGCAGCTGTGGCGGTTCTGACGCGACAGCCGGCATCTCGCAAACGACGAACCAGCCTGATGTCGACAGGCCGACGACGGTTGCTGCAGCCGCCAGCCAGTCATTCGCTCCAAGCGGCGCCCCCGCCATAGTCGCAGCCCAGGCCGCCGACCGCTTGATCGGCTCTGTTCGTCTATTGGGCGTGTCAAGGCTCGAAAAGCGCGAACCGACCGGAGCTCAAGGACGGCTTGGCGGTGCAGTTCCGGGTCCCGGGCTCGTCAATATCGTCAGCCTAACCCGGTTCTCCGAAACCCACCTATCACCCCGCGTCGTTCTGGCGGAGGCCGCCGAACGCCTCGTGCCAGCCGGCCGACTCGAAAGTCACGGAACCGGTGAGGATCACGGCGTGACCACATATTGGTCGGAGACCATCTCCTTCAAGCCTGCTCTCCCCGAAGCTACGGGCCGTAGAACTGAGGCTCGCCGTCGTACCTGCCGGCCGGATGGCATATGCGCTCAGAATCGAAGCTCTGGCGTCGTGGCGCCCGGTGCGGCCGCCGTCGTCTCGAATCCCTACCGCGGTGCCGTCCTACCTCTCAGTCACGGTCGCCTCCAGGACCCATTTCGCTGCCAACACCACGGCACCGATCGTTGGTCTCACACGATCGACGAGCCGTCCAAGCCGTAGCGGCGGTCGCCAACGCCCAGTTGGCCGGGCAACTCGAAAACAATATCAACTGCCCGGCCGAAACTAGCAACGCAATGCTGTGGCTCAAACGGCTTCGCCTGATCATTCTCGATGCATGCCGGGAGAATCCGTTCGTACGCACCATGAAGCGCACAGTCGCGTCACGATCGATCAGCCGCGGTTTGGCCAGGGTCGAGCCGATGGCGGCCGACACTCTCGTCGCCTTCGCCGCCAAGGCCGAACTCGCTGGCGATGGACGGTAGCGGGACCAACAGTCCCTACACCGCGGCGCTGCTCAAGCATCTTGCGACGCCAGGTCTCGATGTTCGGCTCAGCCTCGGCCGCGTGCGCGATGATGTGTTGGAAAGCACCGGAGGAAAGCAGGAGCCGTTTGTTTACGGTTCATTGGGGGGATCGGATTTGGCGCTGGTGCCGGCGGCGACGGCGGTCACGGCTGAGCCCGCCTCACCGCAGGTGCCGGCCCGTTCGAATGCCGACGAGCGGCGCGATTACGAGCTTGCGAACCAAGTGGGCACCGTCGAAGCCTGGGATTGGTTTCTCAAGGAGTACACGGGAGGATTCTACGCCGATCTCGCGCGGGCGCAGCGCCAGAAGGTTGTAGCCGCGCGCCTCGTCATGCAGGGCGCGACGGCGCCGACCTCGAACTTCCCGGCCCCGGTCCCGGCCCCCGCACCTACACCAAGGCAACCTGTCGCCGCAAACCCGCCGCCGACCGGACCGGGCACAACGACCGATTCGCTGGCATCACTCGCGCCGACGCCCCCCGCGCGACCTGCCATCTCCTCAGGCCCTGCGACGGCATTGCCCGATCCGATCGCCATGGCCCGGTCCCTGCAGATCGAATTGAAGCGGGTCGGATGCGATCCAGGCTCGGCCGATGGACGCTGGGATGCCGGCTCCAGCCATGCGCTGGAGACTTTCAATAAGCATTCCGGCACGGCCTTCGACGTGCGGGTGGCGAGCCTCGATGCGCTCGACGCCGTGCGAGCGAAATCAAGCCGCGTGTGCCCGCTCGAATGCGACCACAACCAGCGCGTCGAAGGCGATCGATGCGTGCCGGTCGCCAAGGACGCCAAGGAGCCGCAACGGGCAGCCCTGCATCAAGCGCCGCATCCGAAGCATGTCGGCGGCGGCCGATGCTTCGCCTTCAGTGGGCATCAATACTGCGAATGACCTCGCTGCGCGGCGATCGGGCGCATTCCTGATGCCCATCCGGGCTCAATGTCTTCAGCTCACGCTGCAGGTCGTTCCCGTAACGCGCGGTCGCGCGCAGTAGTGGTAGTTCGTTCCGTCAAACAACGTGTATTCCCGCATCCCGGGCTTCAACCTCGAGTCCACGGTCGCGGAGCACGATTGTCCTTTGACGGAGATGTCCGTAGTGAGCTGGTTGTTGGGCAGGAACCACGCCAGGTGCAGGCGATTTTTGCCGGCGACGCGCACTTGCGAGCTTCCCCCCGGTGCGCCTTGCGGCGGGGCGCCAAGGCGACCGTCAAAATGAATTCTGACCCCGATCAGGAATGCGGTGACCGTCAGGTCGGCGGCGGCGGTCCGGTCCGCGTTGAGAACTCCGGTCCCTTGGCCGTTGAGGGCGAAGTTCCTGACCTGAATTGGTCGGTCGCAATCGACCACCGCCGTAAAGCCGACTTGGAAGTGAACCGCAGGAGCTTGAGCGATCGATTGGCTTGCGGCTGTCAGCCCGAGAACGAAGCAGCCTAAGAATATGAGTTCCGGCTCGCATTGATCCCCCCCGAATTTCTAAAGGTGCCACCCCCATCCACGCATTGCACCCGCCCCGCACCCTGTGGCGGGCGCCGGGCGAGATTGTACCTTTCGTCCGTCACCTGGCAAGTGGAAGTCAAAGGGCTGGAAAGTCAAAGGTCTTGCGTTCGCCGGGCCATGGCGTCGTCCCACAGCTTGGCGCGATCGTCGTCGAAAATCAGCTTGCCGTCTGCCGCGGCGGTGAACCAGGCGCGTTGCCCGATCTCGCCCTCGAGCTGGCCGGCCCCCCAGCCGGCATAGCCGAACGCCACCAGCGCCTTCTGCGGTCCATGCTGGTTCGCGATGTCGCGCAATATCTCGGGACTCGAGGTCATGGCGACGTGACCGTCGATGTCGATGGTCGCGGGCCGATGGTAATCCGTGCTGTGGATCACAAAGCCGACCTCGGGCTGCACCGGACCACCGGAAAAAATGCGCAAGGTGCCGGTGATCCCGTCGTTCTTTTCCCCAAGGGCCTCGAGGAGGCTTGCCAATGGGCGCTCCCCCCGCGGGTGGTTGAGCACGATGCCGAGCGCTCCGCCCGCGCCGTGACGTACCATCAGGATGACGGTGTGGCCGAAGCGCGGATCGCTCATTCCGGGTGAAGCGACCAGGATCTGGCCGGCGAGAGAAGCCGGGCCCGGCGTGTCCGCCGGGTTCTGCAAAGCCGCATGAAGCAGCGTCGCCGGCAGCAAGATTGCCGCGAGAGCCAACAGCGAGCGCTTAAGCCAAGTCAGCGGCATGACCTCACCGTCAACGGTCAGTCACAATGGCGAGCATACCAGAAATCCGGTCAAGCGCCATTCCGGCACGGCGCCTCTTCTATGACGAAACCACCGGCCCCTCAGCGATACCTACCCTGCAAGGCAGGGCAATTGCACATGGAGGGAAAGTGATTTCTGCACGACGCAGCCGCCATCTTGGCAGCGAAGTTAGGCATCCGCCGCCGGGCGGGGGCTCGTACATGAGATCAAGCACCTACCTCGCCTACGGGCTGATCGCCCGCAAGCCCGGGGCAGCTTGCCTACTCGCCGCTCGGATGAACCACGACCGTCAGGCGGCACTCTTATTCGGTGCCGCTCTTTTGCCGCTTGTCACGCGCCCGAGTAGTTGCATCAGGTCCCTAACCTGGATGCTTTCCAGCGAAAGCACGGCATCCTTGATCTCGCGGCTAACGCTCTCGTCAGCGCGGCCGGCCACAAGCCGGTCGAACTTCTCGACGGAATCTTCCCAGCTAAACGGATCAGAAGGCATGCCCGGGAAATCCTGCACCTCGTGCTCGATCACGGCGCCATCCTGCAGCCGTACGGTGATTTTGGCCGGCATTTTCGCGGGATATAGCTCCGTGTACTCATGGTCTGGCCGCACCGATACCTTTTTCAGAAGCTGTTGGACGTCGGCTCTCGCAATGCGGTCCGGCTCGAACTGTGCCGGCATCACGTCGCCGTCGAGCATCGCGACCGCCAGCAGGTACGGCAAGTTGTGATCCGCCTGTTCCTTAGTTGTGACGACTTTGTCCATGCCGTAGAGACCGCCGCCGCTAAAGTCGTACGTCATACGGGTAACGTCGGCCTCGATGGAAACGACCTTGCTGGCGTCGACTTTTCTCTGCCTGACGAGTTCGACCATGCAATGAACCGCGGACTGGGTGTGGATCATGGCGTTGTACTTCTTGATCGTGCTCTCGAGAACGCCCTCATATCCTTCCTTGTCCCAGTCGATGCGCACTTGCATGTGCAGCAGATTGTCGATGCCGTTGGTGCCCTCAATGACCTGCAACGGTCCTTGCACGCCGCGGCGGGCAAGGAATAGAGTGTTCATCGCCTCGAGCGCCGATTGCGCCGAGGCCAGGCCTTTCCATTGCGACAGCGGCTTTGCCCGCACGACGGCGAACGAGGCATCGCTGACCGCTGCCATGGCGATCGCGTTTGCTATCTGCGCCTCGCTCATGCCGAAAATCAGACCGGCGGCGGCATTGAGCGAGAATGCGAGCTGCGTGGTGTGGTCGAAACCGCGCGTCATGAAGTTGGCGTGATCGACGAAGCGGGACTGCACCGTGTAGGACAGCGCGACGGCAAGCATCAGATCCCGCCCACTGCCGCCGGCATAGTCGGTAATTGTCAGCGCCACACCAAAGTTGTCGGCCGTGTGGCAGGTCTCGGTCGGCGCCAGGAAGTTGTCCATGAAATCGACGTAGCGCACCAACGCGGTATGCCAAAACGCCGCGTAGATCGGGTTTGCCTTGCCGCCGCCGATCAGCGCACACGGGCCATCGCCGCCGAAATCGGCGACCTGCGCGCGACAGGCTTCGATCGGGCCGGCCCCCAAGGCGGCGACGCAACAGCCGATCGAATCCAGAATGTGGACCGGCAACTGCTTGCGCGATTGCGCCGACAGATCGGCGAACGAAGCGCGGGCGGCATATTTGGCGAGGGCTTCGACTTGGGTCATGGCGGGGTCCCTTTGTTGGACTCGACTTGGCTAAGTCACTTGGTGCGTCAGGGCGATGAAAACGCCCATCGTGATGATCGAACCGACCACGCTGAGGAATAGAGTGGAAGAGGCCCGTGCTTCCGATACTTGGTATTGCACCGCAAGCACGATCACGATCGGCATCGTCGGGATCGCGGTCGTCAGCACTGCCCTAGCGACGACCGGACCGCCATAGCCGAGCCAGAGCAGACCACCCAGAACCAGCGCCGGCTGAACCACGTTCTTCAACAACACCAACAACGCGACGATCCAATCGATCTTGATTTTGTACGCGGCAAGCATGATTCCGGAGGTGAAAATCGCGACGCCACCCGACGCTTGGCTTAAGAGCGAAAGTCCATGGCCGAGAATCGGAGGGATTTTGACGCCGCACAGAACGAGCGCGAAAGCGAGTAACGGTGCCCATACGATCGGTTCTTTGAACGTTTCCCGAAGCTTTTCCGAAAAACCCGAGTAGCGCTCCGTCGGGTGCGCCGTCGATGCGACGGGCGTTTTCCCCAGCGCGAGACCGAGCATTGTGATTGGCACAACGACAAGGTTAATGACGATAGCGGCAATCGCGATGGAAACGGCGCTCGCTTTGCCAAATAGGTCGCCGAGAATCGCCGGCCCCATGAATGGCGCGGCCGGCGCAGACGCAGCGAGTGCCGCCAATACGCTCTCACCCAGTGAAAAGCGCAGCGCCAAGCGGAAGAACAGAAATACGAGCGCGTACATCCCGACGATGGCCACGCACATCGCAACAGCGAACGCAACATCTTGGACCAGTTCGCTGCGCGAGGTACCGACTGTGCCGACAAAAAGCGCGACCGGCACGGCATATAACAAAACCATGCGATTGAGGACTGCCGCATCCTTTGCCGCAAAATCGTGGTGCCATGCCGCTACAAAACCCAGCAGCAAGGTCACGACAACCGGAGCCAATGCGGTCAGAACGGTCTCCACCAAGGCAACCTCTCTTCGAAATGCGACGGTGCGATCGCCGCGTACGGGACCGGATTCGTGGTCCATCGGCATGTGAGGTCAGCGCCAGGGTAGTTCTTGCCGGAGCCGCTATCCTGCCTACGTCATTCCTGCCTACGTCATTTGATTAAACGCGTGCGATGAGAGCGCCGCCCTCGGTCCCGGATGGGGAGGATGCTTACCGCCGTAATTCAGCAGCGCCCGCAAATCGAGTTCGACCGTCGCCGCTCAGACGGCGAGTGCCTCCAGGATCAGGTTCGTGATCGCATCGGGGTGCGAGATCAGCGACAGGTGGCTCGACTTAACCTCGATCGTCTTCGCACCCATCCGCTTGGCCATGAAGCGCTCGAGGTCGGGATTGATCGTCCGGTCTTCGGTGGACACGGCGTAGAAGGTGGGCTTGGTGCGCCAGGCGGCATTGGTCGTCTTGTCCGTGTTCAACGACTTCTTGAACGGCTGCTGAACCGCGAAGAGGGCGCGTGCCTCTTCTTTCGGCAGGTCGCCCGCGAAGTCACGCAGGAATGCTTCCTCGGTCAACTGGCCCCAATCGTCGTTGAAGACAACGCCGGCTGAGGCCGGCGGCGTCGGGAATTTCGCCGCCAGCGCCGTATAGTCCTCGCCGGCATCGGGTGCCCGCGCGGCAACGTAGACAAGCGCGGTGAGCTTCGGCTCCACCCCCACCTCCGTCACGATCATTCCGGAGAACGAGTGGCCAACGAGTACCGTAGGGCCCGGCTGCAATGCGATCGCCCGCCGCGCGGCATCCGACGCCTCCTGCAGCGACGTCAGAGGATTCTGCACGCTGGTGCAGTTGATGCCCTTTTCCTGGAGACGGGGGATGATCTTCGACCAGGAGGAACCGTCGGCGAACAGTCCATGGACGAAAACGACATTCTTCGTCTTCGGCGATGGCTGCGAGTTGGCGACTTGGTTGAGCAAGGGAAGGGCTGCGCCAGCGGCGAAAGCCCCGATCAGTGTTCGGCGATTTATGATAGTCTCCTGTTATTCGAACTACGGGCGATTTCGCTCATGTGGGAAAATCCGCTCATGGCGTCCTGTTCTCGAGTGGCGAGGTCCCGGTTCCAATCTTATCCGTGACTTCGAACGGGACCCGGCAGCCGTTCAGGAACCGGCTGAGTAAGTTGAACCATGCGATCATCAGCACGATCTTGCGGGAGATCGTCTCGCCATATTGGTCGAGAAGTTCGCGTAAAGTCTCGTCGCGCAGGGTGCCGCTGGTAGACAATTCGTCGGTCGCCTTGCAGACGAGAACGTATTCGGGGTTGATGCCGACCACCGGACCGTGGTTTGCCGCCGCCTCTATCTCTTTGGGAGACAGACCGACGTTCTTAGCCATCTGAGTGTTGGCTTGCCATTCGTATGGCGAGTCCAACACAATGGCAGCGCGCAGAATGATCATTTCGCGCGTTTTCGGGTCGACACCCTGTGCATCGAATATCGCCTTCACGAGGCCGATGGTCGCGTCGAACATCTCCTCGGTTCCAGCAAACATCTTGATGACGTTCAGCGTCCTCTCCGGGTCATATGACTTGCCGATAACCCGCCGAACGGCTGCATCGGAGGGCAGCGGAATCGCGACTTGCGGTGCGGAGCGTGTGGGATGAGCCATGGCTTTTTCTCCTTAAGTTTCGATTGCCGGCGAAACGAATCTCGGCGCAAATTGGCGCGCGCTAATGCCGAATGGGGCTTGCGCGGCGCCGCCGTGGTGTTGCGGTGAAGCGCGCGCCATGCCAGGCATCGTGAACCAGAACAATTTTTGCCATTGATGAGTTTCCATTTTCATCTCTGACAGAGAAAGTAGATATGAATTCCCCATTGTCCAATATATGACAGTGTCATCTTTGATTGCTTTTGGAGATGGTGATGGAGCTGCGCCACATACGCTATTTCCTCGCCGTCGCGGAGGAACGTCACTTCACGCGAGCCGCCGCCAAGATCGGCATCGGCCAGCCCCCGCTCAGCCAGCAAATCAAAGATCTAGAGGCCGAGATCGGGGCGCCGTTGTTTCATCGTGTCGCGCATGGCGCGGAGCTCACGTCTGCAGGTGAAGCCTTTCTGCAAGCCGTCAAAGAAATGCCCACGCTCGCTGAACGGGCGACAAAGGCGGCGCGACGGGCGGCTCGCGGCGAAACCGGCTCGCTTCGCCTCGGCTACACCCCATCGGCTACGTTCAACGCCGCGGTACCGTCGGCGATCCGGGCTTTCCGCCGTGCGTATCCCGAAGTCGACCTCACGCTTGAGGAGGCCAATACGACGCCGCTCGTTACCGGCTTGCGCGAGGGAACGCTTGACGTCGTGTTCGTGCGGCCAGGCACACCCGATACCGAAAACCTGCAGCTGCGCCGGATCGCGGAGGAGCCTGTGGTAATCGCCCTTGCCAAGCGTCACCCTGTTGCGGCTCTTGAAAAGATCGATCTCGCACATTTGAAGAACGATCCGTTTCTGCTGTTCTCGCGGGAGATCGCTCCCGGGCTCTACGATACGGTTGTCAACGCGTGCCGAAAGGCCGGCTTCGAGCCGATCATCGGCCAGGTCGTGCCGCATATGACAGCGATCCTTAATCTCGTGGCCGCAGAGCTCGGTGTATCGATCGTCCCGGCGTCGATGATGCAAGTGCGCGTGACGGGTATCTCTTATCGGCAGATTGCCGGCCAGTCGCCGACGACCTGGCTTGCTCTCGCCTACCGGCGAGGGGAGACGTCGCCAATTGTGCGCAACTTCGTTGCACGTGCTGTTTCCTGAGATCTTCATCGAGAAACAACCTGTCGTAGACGATGCTGAGCTGGCCAATCCGACGTCAGGCGGAAGGACCCTTCGAGAATATGTGGCGAGCGATGGCAACGGCTTGCAAAATCTTATCGCCATTATCTCCGGATTGCGGCGTTCCGCTGGAGCTGCCTGTGGCCGTCCGGTCCAAACCTATTGCCCAATTGGCCCGCTACATCGCTCGTGTCCCGCCAGCGAGGGGGCGAGGACTGGCATATGAAATCAAGTACGACGGATTCCGCTCGGCGCGAGGCTCGGGCTACCTCGCCTGATGGTGCGTCACAACGCGGGCGGAGCGCTCGGCATCGTGCACAAAATCCCGACTCGCGATCCCACTCTTGTACGCATTGGCCTTTGAGGCGTCAGAGCCGATGGAAAGTTACATCGTGAAACGCTCGTCACGAAGACATCCATCGCCGGTTGAGATTTGTATTAGTCTAGTGTACGTTTAATTACTACTACGGACCCGTCGGCAGATCACACCCAGCCATCAACTTGCGCTCCATCGTGCCGATCTCGGGCAAGTCCGAGATCGGTGTGCCGTCGTTCCAAACAAGAACCGCCATATGCGATTGCCCTGCCTGCAAGGGGGGGCGACCCGCAAAGCGGGTCGGGTGGGGGGCCTGCCACAAGCGCCGAACCTGCGGGGGAGACGAGACCCCCACCCGGCGCCTTCGGCACCACCCTCCCCCTTTCAGGGGGAGGGATTAGGCACCCTCGTGCCAAACAAACAATTCAAAAGCGAGAGCCCTGCTCGCGGGGTCACTTCGTCGACTGATCGAAACCCTTCAGGGGGGGCGGCGGCTGATCCTTGCGGGTCGGCATCAACAAGCCGTCGACGCTGCGGAAGTAGGTTTCCTGACCGACCATGATGTGATGATTGTCCTCGGCGCAGATGAACTCGGGCCACATCGGGTTGTGCTCGCGATTGTAGCTGCGCGTCACGGTCCAGGGCCGGGTCAGTGCATCGTCGATGGTGGTCACCTCGTCAAGCAGAAGGTCGCGGTTGGCCGGGTCGAGGTAGATCCGCTCCTTGATTACCGTCTGGTTGTCGGCGTCCATGGGAATGCCGGTGGCATCGAAGACGCGCGGACCCTTGAAGCCCCGGGTCTCGACCGCGAGCACGCGATAGCGGCCGTCCGCATCCTGGTCCTGCCATTGACCGATGGAATAGCCGTTGAACGTAGGCGTGATTTCCGCGGGCCAGGCGCGGCCGTCGGTATAGATGCGGCGGAACTCGTTGAAGTAGTCGCGAACGTAGGTGGTTTCCGGCGTGAACAGGACGTCCACCGGCTCGTAGGCGAGCATCATCCGCGGCATGCCGGCGGGAATGCAGCGGGAATGCGGATTGTAGCCCTCGTTGCCGGTGGCGATGGCCTTGAGATTGGCCTCGAACATGGCCTGATATTCGGGGATCAGCGGCGCCTGCTGCCGCAGCCCGCCGGGCTTGGTCGGATCCCATTGGGCGCCGGCGCTGGCCCGGCTCCATTGCCCGTTCAGGTCGGGATATTTGGCAGCGTCTTGGGCCCCGGCGCCGGCCAGCCCGATGCTCAGCGTCGCGGCGAGCGCAAGCGCGCCCGCCCGCCATCGATCAAGCATTCTTGTTCTCCGTCTCCGCTGTCAGCGCCCCGGCGCTGGTTTCACCAGCGGTGCCGCCAGCCGCCCCTCCAGCCCGGTCCGTAGTAGTAGGGTCCGCCGTAATAGGGACCGTAAACCGGCCCTCCATAATAGACCGGCGGGCCCACCACATAGCCGGGCGGCGGCCCATAGGTGCCGGGAGGCGGCGGATAATCGTACTCGTCGTCAGCGACTGCGCGCCGGCGCACCGGCGGCCCGCCCACCCCGAGATTGGTCGCTATGGAATAGCCGTCTTGCCCGTTCCAGGACACCTGGCACCAGCCATTGGTGCAGGTTCCGACCTCCACCATCGTGCCCCTGGGAATAAGGGTGAGGATCTCGCTGTCGGTGCCGGGACCCTTCCGCAAGTTGACGTCCGCGGCCACGGTCGCCGGTTTCGCCGCCGCCAGGTCGGCGCCCAGGATCGTCAGGGTCGCGGCGCTGGCCGCAAGTCGCGCCAAGTTCATGGCCTTTCCCTCCTCCATGACTGCGCCCCACGCGCGACATTAACCCGAAGTGCCGGCTGCAATTCAATCGATAATTTTTCAACCGGACAGTGTGCTGCCCGAGACCGCATCGGCGCTGGTCACCAGGGCTTCGCGCATGGCCGCGGCCGCCGTCTTGAGGGCCGCGCGGGCGGCCGGAATGGCGCCGGCCATGGCATAGAAATGATGGATCAGGCCGGGATGGCAGGTGTAGCGGGCCGCGACCCCGGCTTGCCGCAGGCGCTGCGCATAAGCCTCGCCCTCATCGCGCAGGGGATCGAATTCCGCGGTGTGGATATGCGCCGGCGGCAGACCGGAGAATCGCGCCGCGCGCAGCGGCGACAGCCGCGGGTCGTCGCGATCGATATCGGCCGCGCAATAGTGTTGCAGCATCCAATCGATGGTGGCTTGGTTGAGGAAATAGCCTTCGGCCAGGGCCCGGCGCGACGGGGTCGCGGCGCGCATGTCCATCACCGGGCAGAACAGCAGCTGCAAGGCGATGCGGGGTCCATGATTGGTTGCTGCCATTTGGCAGACGACCGCCGCCAGTCCTCCGCCGGCCGAATCCCCGCCCACCGCGATGCGATCGGGATCAAGACCGAGGTCATGAGCATGCTCCGCCACCCATTGCGTCGCCGCATAGCTGTCCTCCAAGGCGGCCGGAAACCTGTGCTCGGGCGCGCGCCGATAGCCGACCGAGACCACGGCGCAGCCGCTTTCCGCCGACAGCATGCGGCAGAGCCCGTCATGGGTGTCGAGATCGCCGAAGACGCAGCCGCCGCCATGGAGGAACACCAGGGCCGGCAGTGGGTGCGCAGCGGGTTGCCGCGGCCGGTAGAGGCGGTAGGGCAGCGGCTCGCCGGGACCGGGCAATGAGTCGTCCTCGATCGTGCCGATCGGCACGCCCTTGAGGTCGACCATCCGCGCCAATCGGCGGAAACCTTCGCGCATCTGCGCCGGCGTCATCGCCGCGATGTCGCCCATGCCGCCGGCGGCGGCGAGCATGTCGAGAAGCCGCTTGGCGGAAGGATCGAGCGGCACGAGAAGCTCCCAACAATCGATCGCGCAGGCGACGAGAGGCAGAACCGACCACAGCGTGCCGGGAAATTGTTACCGCCCGATCAATGGGCGCTTCACGGCGCGTTCCGCTGGAATTGAGGCACGGCGGTGCCGTAGGTTCACCTCTCCCCGCAGGGGAGAGGTCGGATTGCGAAACAATCCGGGGGTCTATCGAGAGGCCGTGGTCCCTCACCCCAACCCTCTCCAACCGAAGTCGGATTTATCCGACTTCGGTCATGTTTGGTGGCGAAGTCGAGCAAGCCCGACTTCGCGTGGGGAGAGGGAGCGCGCTGAACCTGTGGCACCGCTTGCATCCAGTTTGCCGCAATCCGCTTTAGTGCTGCGATCTTGACGCTTGCGCATTTGTCGCGGGGCCGATCCGCACTTGTCCCGACCGGTACGAGTCGGAATTAGCTGCGCAGGGCGTTGACCAGAGCGTCGATCGCGGAGATCGAGCGAAAGTTTGCCGGCGTGATTTGCGCTTCGGGGATCTGGAGATCGAACTCGCATTCCACCGAAAGCACCAGGTCGACCATGTCGAGCGAGGTGAGGCCGATCTCGCGCAGGTCGGCATCGGCCGTCACCGTCCGCTCGATGGAACGCTCGAGCAGCATGCGGCGGACCACCTCGGTCACGCCGCCGGTTGATGCCACGCTGATGGATTTCGCCGTATTGGATTTTGCCGCATTCACGTTTGCCACCGCCTCTTTTGGACGGCTTCGGCTGCCACCATGGTTAACCCGCGGTTTCTCGAGCCGGCCGTCAGCTTCCTGATCCTATCTCGATAACATTGATGTCGAATGCCGGCATCTGTTGTTTCGATTCAGCATTAATTCTTAGAGACGGGATTCACGAGCTCCGATGTCACGAAGCGGTAAGCAGTTCGTGTTGAGTTGTGCGCCGCCCCGAACGCCGCGATGCTAACCATCGAAACGAGAAACGTGTGCGCGGGTCGATGAATTCTTGTAGTTCATTGGGGCATAAAAAGCAGCGCTAACATCGCGCGATTTCATTGACAGGAGTCGTCAACGTGACGCTGGCTCAAAATCTCGACAGTTCCCACCGCGCGGTGCGGCCGAACGGCAAGCCACTGGGCGCCGTCTCCTCGCCGCCGCTCAACGTCGTCTCCGCGGCGCCGGATTTGAAAAGCCGCGCTCAGGCGGTTGCCGCGGTGGCGGCAGCCCATGCGGGCGCGGTCGATCGCGCGGCAAGCTTTCCCGACGAAGCGTTCGCCGCCGTCAAGGCGCAACGCCTGCTCGGGATCCTGGTGCCGGCCGATCTCGGCGGCGAGGGCGCCACCATCACGGATGTGGTGGAGACCTGCTACGCGCTCGCGCGCGCCTGCGCCTCGACCGGCATGATCTACGCCATGCACCAGATCATGGTGGCGTGCCTGGTCCACAATGCGCGCGAGAGCGCATGGCATCGCCGGCTGCTTCGCCGCCTGTGCGACGAGCAGCTGCTGCTGGCGTCATCGACCACGGATGGCCAGGGCGGCGGGGACCTGCGCAAGAGCGATTGCGCGGTCGACGCGCAGGGCACCCGCTTCACGCTGGCCAAGAACGCAACCGTCATGTCCTACGGGGCGCAGGCCGACGCCATCGTGGCGACCGCGCGGCGGACGCCCGATGCCCCGCCCACCGATCAGGTCCTGGTCGCGATCGTGAAGGAGGACTACCGGCTCCAGCATCTGGTCGATTGGGATACGCTCGGCATGCGCGGCACCTGCAGTGCCGGCTTCAAGCTCGAGGCCGCGGGCGCGACCGAGCAGATCCTTCCGGAGCCCTATCACCGGATCCATACCCAGACCGTGATGCCGGTCGCGAATCTCACCTGGAGCGCGGTGTGGGCCGGCATCGCCGCCGGCGCCGTCGATCGCGCGCGCGCCTTCGTGCGCGGCGCGGCGCGCAAGGCGGGCGGCCAGATGCCGCCCGGGGCGGCGCACCTGACGCGCGCCAATGCGACGCTGTCGACCTTGCGAAGCAGCATCGCGGCGGCGCTGCGGCGCTACGAATCGATCCTGGCCGATGACGAGACCATCGCCGGGCTCGAGTTCCAGACCCGGATGAACCTGCTCAAGGTGACCTCGTCCGAGCTTGCCAGCGCGGTGGTGACGAGCACCATGCAGGCCAACGGCCTGTCCGGCTACCGCAACGACGGCGATTTCAGCGTCGCCCGCCATCTGCGCGACGTGCTGTCGTCGTCCATCATGATCAACAACGATCGAATTCTCGCCAACACCGCGAGCGCGGCACTGCTGGTCGACGTGGCGGCATCGTTGACCGATTGACCGCAAGTGCGGCGCCATCTCTGCAGGAGGACCAAACATGAACTTCGTCGTGCGTGACCCGGCCGGATTGAGCCTGCAGGCGCTGTTCCAATCGAGCGGCGTCGACGGCGTGCGCGCGCGCACGCAGCTGTTCGAGCGGGCGGTGGAAGGGTTGACCAGCCTGATCTCGCGGCTGCGCGAGCCCGACACGGAAGTCTTGCGCTTTCCGCCGGTGACGAACCGTTCCCATATCGAGAAGTCGGGCTATCTGCACAGCTTTCCGCATCTGCTCGGCGCCGTGTGCTGCCTGCATGGCGGGGAGGGCGAGATCAGGGCGGCGATCAGCGGCTCCGGAACGAAGGAGTGGGTGGCGGCGACGACGCCGACCGACCTGGTGCTGACGCCGGCGGCCTGCTACCCGCTCTATCCGCTGGTGGCGTCGCGCGGCCCCATTCCGCCAAGCGGCCTCGTGTTCGATGTCGCCTCCGATTGCTTCCGCCATGAGCCCTCGCAGGACATCGACCGGTTTCAATCATTCCGGATGCGCGAGTTCGTCTGCATGGGCGCGCCCGATCAGGTGGTCAAGTTTCGCGAGCAGTGGCTGGCGCGCGGTCCGGAATTTGCCGAGCTCCTGGGCCTGCCGCATACGGTCGAGGCGGCGAGCGATCCGTTCTTCGGGCGCACCGGCAAGCTGCTGGCGATGAGCCAGATCGAGCAGGCCGCCAAATTCGAGCTGTTGATCCCGGTGCGTCCCGGCGAGGCGCCCACGGCCTGCATGAGCTTCAACTATCATCGCGACCATTTCGGAGCCAAGTGGGGCCTGCGGACGCAAGCCGACGAAGTGGCGCATACCGGCTGTACCGCCTTCGGGATCGATCGCCTGGCGCTCGCGCTGTTCTCCACCCACGGGCTCGACATCGCGACCTGGCCGGCGCGCATCCGCGAGGCGCTGTCGCTCTGACACCTTGTTCCGGCCGCACGGGAGCCAACCATGTCGGGACTGCAGCGCGCCAATGCCGGCCTTTCGCCCACCTGGACGTTCTTCGAGGACGACTGGCATGCCGGCGACGTGCGGATCATGGGGCCGCGCAGCCATGCCTGCTGGCTCGGCTCGATGGTATTCGACGGAGCGCGCGCCTTCGAAGGCGTGATGCCCGATCTCGACCGCCATTGCGCGCGGGTGAACCATTCGGCCGCCACCTTCTTCCTCAAGCCCATGGTCTCGACCGAGGCCTGGATCGAGCTTGCGCGCGAGGGCGTCAAGCGTTTCCGCGGCGATGCCGAGCTCTATATCCGGCCGATGTATTGGGCCGAGTCCGGGCCGGCCGGCGGCATCCGCCACGATCCGGAATTGACCCGCTGGTGCCTTTGCATCTACGAGGCGCCGCTGCCCAAGCCGCTCGGCGCCGCCATCACGCTGTCGCCGTTCCGCCGGCCGACGCAGGATTGCGCGCCGGTCGATGCCAAGGCCGGCTGCCTCTATCCCAACAATGCGCGCGCCCTGATGGAGGCGCAGGGCCGCGGCTTCGACAATTGCCTGCTGCGCGACGCGCTCGGCAACGTCGCCGAGCTTGCCACCGCCAATGTGCTCCTGGCCAAGGATGGTGTCGTCTACACGCCGGTGCCGAACGGAACCTTTCTCAACGGCATCACCCGCCAGCGCGTCACCAAGCTCCTGCAGGATGCCGGCGTCCCGGTCATCGAGAAGACGCTTACCTATGCGGACTTCCTGGCGGCCGACGAGATTTTCTCGTCCGGCAATTTCTCCAAGCTCTCGCCGATCACCCGGATCGACGACCGGACGCTGGAGCCTGGCCCGTTCTACCGCCAAGCGCGCCGGCTCTACTGGGATTTCGCCCACGGGTAAGCGAAGCTGCCGCGGACCGGCGGGGGCGCATCGCAGACACCCGTAGGGCGCAATCGCTTTATTGCGCCGATCAGCCAAGCCCACATGTTTGAATCTCGAGGAAAGCGGAGGGCGCAGTGCGGCGCAATAAAGCGATTGCACCCTACGACTCGCTCGCTTGATACTTGCTAATAACAACGAATATACAAGCGGCCAGCGCCGGCGAAGGATCCGTCGCGCATCACGGACGTAGGGCGCAATCGCTTTATTGCGCCGATCAGCCAAGCCCACATGTTTGAATTTCGAGGAAGACAAAGGGCGCAGAGCGGCGCAATAAAGCGATTGCGCCCTACGACATAAAAAAAGCCCGGGAGCCTTGTGGCCGGGCGCATTTCGTGAGTTTCAATTTCGTGAATAGACTATTTCGATGATTCGCGCAAGAGCCAACTGCGTCATGCCTCGGCGCTCTGCGTCTTCTTGCGCTAACGCCCGGCTCTTGCGCCGCGCCTGGAATTGCGGCTGATTGCCGGCGGCTGGAACCGAACCAGAGGGAGCCCGAAAACGGATGGCGCAGGTCTTTGTGTGCAAGGACATCGAGATGAAGGATGGCGATGTCCGCATCGTCCGCCAAGGCAAGATCGAGGTTGGCGTCTATCGGCATGCGGGCGCCTATTATGCCTATCGGAACCACTGCCTGCATCAGGGCGGTCCGGCCTGCGAGGGCATCGTGCGCAACAAGGTCGTCGACCTGTACGGGCCGGACCGGACGTTCCTTGGCCAGACCTACGATGAAAGCGAGCCGCACATCGTCTGTCCGTGGCATGGCTGGGAGTATAGGTTGCTTACTGGCGAATGCGCGCCCGATCCGACCTTGCGGCTGAAGCGCCATGAGGTGGTTCAGCGAGAAGGAGGCGTCTATGTCGTTATCTGAGCTTGCCGACCATCCGGGCCAAGCGCTCGCGCGTGCTGCCGAGGTCCTTGCTGCCGGCGTTGACGATCCCGACCGTATTCCCGATGTCGAGCTGCGTGCGCTGATGGCCAACCTCGTGCGGCTCTACGCCGCCAAGGCCGAGAACGGCATGCGCACCCCGCTGCCGCCCGCTGCCGGCGGCGTCACCGTCACCGAGACGATGATCGCCGTCACCGATCTCCTGCATGCAGTGAACGTGCAGCTGTTCGAGCTCAGCATGTGGCAGGCCATGAGCGGCAACTGCATCGCGCCGCATCAGCGCATCGACGCGCCGTGACCTGCCAAGATATGTGGCCCGCAAGCAGCCCCAATCCCAAAGGATAGCTCCCATGAACGTGATGACCCCCCTGGTCCGGGATCCCAAGCAGGAGAAGTTCGACACCCGAACCCTGCTCGCGCATGCGCAACAGCAGGCCGAGGATCGCCACTACGAAGACTTCATGATCATCGATGTCGATTCCCACCATTACGAGACCAACTCTTACAAGGAGATTTTCGAGTTCATCGAAGATCCGGTCATGCGGGATCAGTTCAAATACTCCAAGGGCGCCACGATGCAGCCGCGCTCGACCGGCGGTTATCAGGAGATGGCGGGCCGCATCACGCGCTACCAGCATCGCGCCACCGAGCAGGCGCCGGACGCGCCCCATCGCGATATCGGGCTCACCCGCAAATGGATGGATTCGATCGGCGTCGATGTCGCCTGCGTGTTCCCCACGCCGATGCTGGGGCTCGGCCTCAATCCGGTGGTCGAAGCGGAGGTGCAATACGCCCGCGCCTATAATCGCTGGCTCACCGAGACGATCCTCGCGCAAGAGCCGCGCATGGTGTCCATGCTCTATCTGCCGATGAACGATCCCAACGCGGCGCTGAAGATGGTCGAGGAGTTCGGCGGCCGCAAAGGGGTGATAGGCTTCCTGATCACGACCGTGCGCTACAAACCGCTTTACGACAACTGCTACATGAAACTCTATGCGGCACTCGAGGAGCGCGGGCTGCCGATCGGCTTCCATTCGGCGACGAACTGGGGCGATCAGAGCATGCACATCTCCAACAAGTTCATCGCGATCCATGCGCTCGGCTTTGCCTGGTTCAACATCCTGCACATGACCAACTGGGTCGTGAACGGCATTCCGGAACGCTTTCCAGGACTCAAGACGATCTGGATCGAGAGCGGCCTTGCCTGGGTTCCGTTCGTGATGCAGCGCCTCGACAACGAATACATGATGCGTTCCTCGGAAGCGCCCAGCCTCAAGCGCAAGCCGAGCGATTACATGCGCGAGATGTATTACACCTCGCAGCCGATGGAGATGGTGGGAAACCTCTCGATGCTGCAGGAGACGTTCAAGATGATCAATGCCGATACCCAGCTGCTCTACGCCTCCGACTATCCGCACTGGGACATGGATCTGCCCTCGACGATCTACGATCTGCCGTTCCTGAGCCCGCAGGCGAAGCGCAACATCCTGGGTGAGAGTGCGCGCAAGCTGTTCAAGCTCGACACGATCATCTCGGAGCAGAAGAAGGCGCGACTCAAGACTCTGCAACGCGTGAGCGGACGTAGCCAGGGGCGCTGCCTGGTGCGCTCAAAAACTGGAAACATCCCGAATTTTCTGCTTCGCGAGCGCTATTCCGGCAGACCGGCATCCAACCAGGCGCGTGTCAACGGCTCGGCCACCGCTGCGGGAAGCCCCAAGGCAACGCAGAAGCCGCCCGCGCTGAATGATGGTTCAAGCATGAGCACCTGATGCGCGGCCGCCTTCGCTTGATCGAACCTTTCGAGCTTGGCTAGGGCCGCCGCGAGCAGGCAATAGGGCAGGCTGAAGCTCGGCTCGATCTGCACGGCGTGACGAGCCGAATGGGCGGACTCCTGATAATCGCCGCGCAAAAAATGCGCGATAGCCAATGCGTGGTATGTGAAATTATTCAACCGGTCCATAGGGCTCATCCGCAACGCACGCTGAGCCCAATCGATCGCGCGGTCGGCCTCGCCGGCGTAGTAAGCCAGCGTCGCGGCGCCAAACGACAGCGCCAGCGAAGATGACGGACTGATCGCAAGCGCTTGCTCAAATGCGTCGAACGCAGCAAGCTGATCGTGGTTGATGAGGGCCATGACAAGCCCGCCGAGCGCGAGTGCGGTGGCGTCGTCTCGGCCGTACGCAATGGCGGCGCGCGCATGGCGAATTGCCTCAGTGCGGCTATGCTCGCCAAATCCGCCGCGAATGTAGATTGTCTCATGGCACCAGCCCAGCAGGCCGTGGGCGGTGGCATAATCAGGCTCGATCGAAAGCGCTCTTTCGAGCAGAGGTATGGCGCCGGCCGCTTCCGCCGGCATGGCAGCGGAAGCCTTCGGAAGCGCGCGCAAGACCAGGTCATAGGCATCCAGATTCTCCGGGCGTTTTCGCCTTACACGCTCCACTTCCGCATCACGCAGGCTTGGCTCTATCGCGCCGACCACGTTCAAGGTGATCTCGTCTTGCAGCGCAAAAATATCGTCAAGCGGCCGATCGTAACGCTCGGCCCAGAGATGACGGGCGCTCTCGGCATCGATCAACTGCGCCGTGATGCGCACGCGCCGATCCACCTTGCGAACGCTGCCCTCAAGCAGATATCGCACGCCGAGCTCGCGACCGACTTCCCGCACGTTCACAGCGCGGCCCTTGTAAACAAAGCTCGAATTTCGCGCGATAACGAACAGCCACTTGATGCGCGAAAGACCCGTGATGATGTCCTCGACAATGCCGTCGGCGAAATACTCCTGCTCGGGGTCGCCGCTGAGATTGGTGAACGGCAGCACCGCCATCGAGGGCTTGTCGGGTAGCGCCGGCGAGGTCGCCGCCGTTGCATCGGCTGCGGTATTGCCGGCGTTCTCCGGCGCAGTGACGGTTGGGCCGACATAACGGTAACCCCGCCGGGGCAGCGTCTCGATCCAACGTTCGCCGCCGTTCTCTTTTTCGAGAACGCGCCGCAACGCCGCAATCTGGACGGTCAGATTGCTTTCCTCGACCGCGACCCCGGGCCAGGCCCTTTCAATCAACGTCTCCTTGGAGATCGGCACGCCTGCCGCGGAAACGAGCGAGGAAAGCACCGCGACAGCGCGATGACCCACTGCAACAGGCTCTCCGGCGCGGAAAAGGGTTCCCGAATTGGCGTCAAGCCGAAATGGCCCGAACAGGTAAACCATTGTCATGGCTGGCCCTAATCCCGATTCGGAAACAATTCCGAACTAATTCAGAACCATTTCAGGACAAGTGGCCGAAAGCAGCCCATGTCTGGCTCGTCGGGGCGCAAAGCTAGCGGCGGACCGAGGTGGGCGCAAACGGTAAATATCGCACGTGAGCCCTTCCGCCCGAGCGAACCGATGGAGGCTCAGATGAATGACAGCCAGTGCTTTGCAGGGATCGCCGGGGCGGTCAGCTCAGGTCGGATTCGCTTTGATCGAGGATCGAACGCGAATGTTCTGGTAGGAGTGGTGTCATGCTGAGCAGCAACAATACTGCCTTGATGCTCTCTCAAGTGCCGGAGCTGAAAGGGGGCGTGGGCGTGGCCCAACTTGGCGCCGTGAGAGAATTCCTCGGCCGGTTGGAGGCCTTGCTGGAGCGCCCCGATGAAGATCGAGAAGCAATTCTGAGCGTCGGACCGCTGCGGCTTGATCTGCTGACACGCAGCGTGACCCGCGGTCAGCGTTCGATCAATCTTCTACCACGTGAATTTCGTTTGCTCGAGTACATGATGCGGCACCATAGCCAATTGGTGACCCGGGCGATGCTTTTCCAAGAGGTCTGGAACTACAGCTTTCTCCCGCATTCCAACCTGGTGGACGTTCACATGGGCCGTCTGCGTCGCAAGATCGACCAGTCTGGCGAGGAGCCGATGATCTACAACGTTCGCGGGCAGGGATTTGTGTTGCGGCCGCCCATGTGAGCCGGCCGTGTTTGAGTGAAGTGCTTACCCTCAGGAGCGACGCCATGCCCGAAATCGATCAAATCGCGCGTCCGAACGACGACCAGTCCGAGCAGCCGCAGCCCGACGCGATTCGGCGAAGCAAATCGCCCGTCGATCGCATGCCTGAATCGCCGAGCGGCCGGCGCGCGACACCGTCAATTACTCCGATCACCGCAAAGCGACCGGATGGGGCCGCAGCCGCCGCCGACCGACCGTCCTCCTCGCTGCGCACGCGGGCAATCCGCTGGACGATGTTCGTACTGCTGCCTGTGGCTCTGATCGCTGGCGGCTTCTGGTACGTGACCGGCGGCCAGATCATGTCGACCGACGACGCTTATGTCGAAGCCGACAAGGTCGGTATCTCGACCGATGTTTCCGGTATCGTCCAGGATGTCGACGTCATCGACAACCAGCGTGTGACAGCCGGGCAGGTCCTTTACCGGCTCGATCCCCGTCAGTTCCAGATCGCGCTCGACAATGCCAAGGCCAATCTGGCGCAGACCGCCCTGACCATCAATTCGATGAAGCAGGATTACCAGCGCATGCTGAGCGACGTGAATGCCGAGCAGGCGCAGGTCGGTCTCGATCAGGTCACCTACGACCGGTATGCGGCCCTGGTGCGATCCGACAGCGTCTCCAAGGCGAGCTACGACCAGGCGCGGTTCACGCTCCAGGCCGACAACGCCAAGCTTGCATCTCTCAAGCAGCAGGCGGAGGTTCAACTCACCAGGCTCGCCGGCGATCCCGACATACCGGTCACCGAGCATCCGCAATATCTGCAAGCCAAGGCGCAGGTCGATGAAGCGCAACGCGAGCTTGACCATGCCGTGGTGAAGGCGCCGTTCGCGGGAATCGTCACCAATGTGCCTTCCATCGCAACCGGCAAGTATTTGGCGGCCTCGGTGACCGCGTTTTATCTGGTTGCCACCGACCACGCCTGGGTCGAGGCCAATCCGAAGGAAACCCAGATGACCTATCTGCGTCCAGGCCAAGCGGTGACGGTGTCGATCGACACTTATCCCGACACCCAATGGCACGGCACCGTCGAAAGCATCAGCCCTGCCGGCGCGCAGGAATTTCAGCTGCTCCCGGCGCAGAACACGAGCGGCAACTGGGTCAAGGTCGTCCAGCGCATCCCGCTGCGCGTGCGTATCGACACAAGCGACACCAATATGCCGCCGCTGCGGTCAAGCATGAGCGCCGAGATTTATGTCGATACCGGCCATGCCCGCGGTCTGCCGCAGTTCCTGACCGCTTTGTTCCACCGGGATGGCGGAGCGACGTCATGAGCGATGCCGCTGCCCAGGCGGGAAGCCGTCGCAGCATAGTCACCATCCTGGTGCTGCTCGCGGCGATGATGCAGACGCTCGACACGACGATCGTCAATGTCGCGTTGCCCTATCTGCAGGGAAGCGTGGCGGCAAGCCAGGACCAGATCACCTGGGTGCTGACCTCCTACATAACCGCGGCTGCGATCATGACGCCGCCGACCGGGTTTTTGGTCGGCCGCTTCGGCCTCAAGCGCGTGTTTGTCATCTCGACCCTCGGTTTCACGCTCGCCTCGATGCTCTGCGGCATGGCAGAGTCGCTGGCACAGATTGTCGTTTTCCGGATGGTGCAGGGCGCATTCGGGGCGGCGATGATTCCGTTGTCGCAAACGGTCTTGCTCACGATCTACCCGAAGGAGCGCCAGGGATTCGCGATGGCGCTGTTCGGCATCGGCGTCGTGGTCGGTCCCGTGCTCGGCCCCGTGCTCGGCGGCTGGCTCACCGAGGATTACACCTGGCGTTATGTGTTCTATATCAACGGACCGTTGGGAATCCTTGCCTTTCTTGGCATGATGGCGTTTCTGCCGGATAGCCCGCGAGGTGGATCGCAGAAATTCGACTGGTTTGGCTTCGGCACTCTCAGCCTGGCAATCGGTGCGCTGCAGATCTTGTTGGACCGAGGCGAGATCCAGGATTGGTTCGGTTCAAGCGAGATCGTCATCGAAGCTCTTGTTGCCGGCTCGGCTTTCTATCTTTTTCTGGTTCACACCTTCACCACCGAGCGGCCGTTCATGCGGCCTGCGCTGTTTCGCGACCGCAATTTCACGGCCGGCGTGATCTTCAGCGTGGTCGCCTTCATCACGCTTTATGCGTCGTTGGCGCTGCAGCCGCCCTATCTGCAGGACCTCATGAACTATCCGGTCCTTACCGCCGGTTTGGTCATGGGACCGCGTGGCGTCGGAACGATGGTGGCCACGATGGTCGTCGGCCGGTTTGTCGGAAAGGTCGACACACGCGTGCTCCTGGCGATTGGCCTCGCCCTTTCGGCTTGGTCCTTCTACATCATGACGGGTTGGACGCCGGACGTTTCGGAGCAGGACATCATCGTAGTCGGGTTGGCGCAAGGCGCCGGTTTCGGCGTTCTGTTTGTTCCCATGAGCGCCGTCACGCTCTCGACGCTCGCGCCGGAGGATCGCGCGGACGGGGCGAGCGTCTTCAGCCTCTCGCGCAGCCTCGGCTCAAGCGTCGGTATTTCCGCCTTCACCGCGCTGCTGACCACCAATACGGAGATCAGCCATGCCGACATCTCCGCCCACGTCACCGCGGTCAATCGCGCCTTCGATGATCCCATCGTCACACAGTTTTTGAGCCCATTTACCGCTGCCGGCCGAGCGGCGCTCGATGCTCTGGTGACGCAGCAGGCGCAGGTCATCGCTTATATCGATGATTACAAGCTGTTGCTGATCGCCACGCTGGCGCTCTTTGCCCTGCTCGCCATTTTCAAGAAGTCGAACGCGTCAACTGGCCATGCGGCTGCGGTCGAAGGCTGATGCATGTGTACTTGACGCAACGATTGCAGAGCCCAGATGCGGAGCAGCGCCCAGATTTCTCTCCGCACGGGGAGAGCCTTGGCGGCCACGCGAGCGCCGCAGGATCCTCGCACAGGCCGTGAACCCACACGACATTGTCGCCGACTAATTCGACGATAGGATAGCCGGGATTGGCGGCGCCGAGGGTCGTCCCGTGTTTCCAGGAGAAGGAGTTATACGGCCATGACGTACCATCATACGCAACGCGGGACGTTGATTGTGATTGTCTGTTTGGGCCTCGCCGTGATCGATGCGGCGGTCGTATGGCGGGTCGGACAGACCTCCGCGGCGATCCCGCTGATCGCCCTCATTGCGGCCGCCGTCGTATTCTCCTCTTTGACGGTCGAGGTCGACGGGAAGGAGCTACGGTGGTACTTCGGTCCGGGGCTTTGGAGCTATCGGCTTCCAATCGACGAAATCGAGACGGTTGCGAGCGTGCGTAACCAATGGTGGAACGGCTTCGGCATCAGGATGCGGCCGGGCTTCCGGCTCTATAACGTGTCGGGCCTCGACGCCGTCGAGTTGCGGTTGAAATCCGGTGAGGTTCGTCGTATCGGCACCGATGACACGCAGGGGCTTTCGGGCGCGCTGAGATTGCAAACCGGCGGGTAGCGGCGGCGGCACCCCGGCGAATGAGGCGGGATCACAACCCACGACTTGAAACAATTCGGACCGCCCGACGGAGGAGTCGTGATGAACGATCTCACGAAAATCAGAACGGATGTCGTCGGCAGCTTGCTGCGGCCGGCGAACGTGAAGGAAGCGCGTGTGCGCTTCGACAACGGCGAAATGAGCGCGGAGGAACTGCACGCGGTCGAGGACGAGGCGGTGCGCGCCGCGGTGCGGCTGCAGGAAAGCGCCGGCCTCGACGTGGTCACCGACGGCGAGCAGCGCCGGCTCAACTTCCAGGACAGTTTCGGGGCCTCGGTCGAGGGCTACGACGCGGGCCGCTCGACTTTGAAAGGATACGAGCGCCGGGTCGAGGGTTCCTCGCCACTGCAGCGCTGGGAGATCCCGAAGATTCAGCAGGCCGGAACCGCGGTGGCTCATCGCCGGCCGGCCCGCGAACGCATTCGGCTCGCGCACAATATCCCGCTCGAAGAGTATCGTTTCGTCAGCGGCGTGGCCAAGAAGCCCGCCAAAGTGTCGCTGATCGGACCGGACCGCATCTCGCAGCGCTTCGACTATCAAGCCTCGACCGCGGTCTACACGGATATGGACGATTTCCTCGCCGATGTGGTCGCAATCGAGCGTGCGATCGTCACGAGCCTCATCGATGCCGGCTGCCGCTACGTCCACATCGACGCGCCGGGGTTCACCGCCTATGTCGATCCACCCTCGCTGGCGCAGATGCGCGCCCGGGGCGAGGACCCGATGGCGAATTTTGCGCGCTCGCTCAAAGCGGAGGCGGCGGTCGTTGCCGACTTTCCCGGGGTGACTTTCGGAATTCACCTGTGCCGCGGCAACCAGCGCAGCATGTGGCACCGTGAAGGCAGCTACGACGCGATCGCGGAGCGGCTGTTCGGCGCGCTGCCGCACGACCGCTTCCTGCTTGAATACGACAGCCCGCGCGCCGGCAGCTTCGAGGCCCTGCGGTTCGTTCCGAAGGGAAAACTGGTGGTGCTCGGGCTCATCAGCACCAAGGTGCCAGACCTGGAGAAAGTCGATGACCTGAGGCGCCGGATCGACGAGGCGTCGAAATATCTGGCGCTCGACCAACTCGCGATCAGCCCGCAATGCGGCTTCGCCTCCGACGTGGTGGGCAACCTGCTCGGCCCGGATGATCAGAAGTGCAAACTGGAGCTTGTGGCCGAGACGGCGCGGCAGGTGTGGGGATAGACTATGCGGTCAGTCGGGATGAAACGAACATGTCCAGGAACTTGCAGAGCCGCGTCACCTATTCTCTTGTCGTAGCAGCGACACTGTGGGCGGCCACTCCCGCCGTCGCGCAATCCGTTGCGGAGTTCTACGCCGGCAAGCAGATCAACCTCATCGTTGGCGCAAGCCCGGGCGGCGGCTACGACACCCAGGCGCGCTTGGTGGCGCGGCACTTGGGCAAGCACATTGCAGGCAATCCGACTGTCGTCGTGCAGAACATGCCCGCAGCCGGTAGCCTCGCGGCCACCAATCACATCTATAATGCCGCCGCAAAGGATGGCACCGTCATTGCGCTCGTGATGCGCGGCATGCTGCTGATCAGGAATTGGAACCCTTCTTCGGTGCGTTTCGATCTCGGCCGTCTGAACTGGCTCGGCAGCATCAACAGTGAGGTAGCGGTGACGGCGGCCTGGCACACGGCGCCGCACAAGTCCGCCAGGGATCTGTTCGAGCAGGAGTTGATCGTCGGTGGCACTACCGGCGTCGACCCGGAAACCACGCCACGCCTGCTCAATGCGCTGCTCGGCACGAAATTCAAGATCGTCAACGGCTATCCGGGCACCACCGAGATCATTCTGGCGATGGAGAGGGGCGAGCTGCAAGGCATCGCCGATTGGTCGTGGTCCAGCATCAAGGCGGCACGACCCGATTGGCTGCGCGACAAGAAGATCACGCTGCTGATGCAGGCCGCCCTGCAGAAGGAGCCGGAGCTCGCCGACGTTCCCTCGGCGCTGGATTTCGTGAAGAATGAGGCCGATCGCAGGGTGATGGAGCTCTATCTCACCCAGAAGGCGGTGGCGCGGCCGGTTATCGCGCCGCCGGGCGTTCCACCCGACCGGCTGGTGGCGCTGCGCGCGGGCTTAATCGCGCTGGCGCAGGACGACGAATTCCTGGCTGACGCCAAGCAGGCCAAGCTCGAAGTTGCGCCGGTCTCGGGCGAGGCAGTCGACAAGGTCATCTCGCTGATTACCTCAGCTCCGCCCGAGGTGGCCGAACGCCTGGGCAAGGCGATTGCTCCAGCGGACAGGTGAAGCGAGCCTGGCGAGAGTCCCTTGCTGTGCAGGCCAACTGGCCTCACAAGCGCCTGGGACGCTCAAATAACAGGCCGCGCTGCGCGCAAAGTTCGTATTCCAACTTGTCAAGGCTGTGCTGGCTTGCGACGGCATGCTAACCCATTTCGGGGCGCAACCTGACGCCAGCATCTGGTATTGGCGGCAAGCGCGTTGGATTGGCTTTCATTGAAACCTTCGTCAGTTGGATCGAAAAGCTTCGGTCGGGGACATTTCGTGCTGGCTGCCGCACGGTGGCTCCAGGGGAGCTCATCCGGCCTGGGCAAGGGCGGCAGATGCGCGATCCTCGCCGCATTTATTCTCTTCTCCGCGTTCAATATGGGTGAGCGTTCGTGGAACACGTTTCACCCGTTCGTGATCAACGACATCGTCACGACCATCTACGCGCAATACGCCCGAAACCTGGTGCGTTATCCGTTGTCGGAGACGCGCGGCCTGATGGTCGACCTGGTCGGTGCTCCGCCCAGCGGCCTGACGCTCGGGGAACCGACGACCGTCTATACGGATCACCCGTCGGGGACAGTCTGGCTCATCGCCGCGGTCAATCGTTTCCTCGTGAGCGACCCGATCATGGCGGCGCGCCTGACGAACATCCTTGCCGCAATCGGCACGGGGGTCGTGATCCTGGCTTTCGTCTATCGCCGCACCTCGTTGTGGCCGGCCGTAGGCGCAACGATCGTGCTTCTGACGCTGCCGCTTTTCTGGGAGCACTCCATTGTTGCGAATTTTGAGCCCGTCACGCTGTTTTTCATGGTGGCCGCGGCGACATCGTTTGTCCGCTATCGCGAGCAGCCCGGTTACGGCCGGCTGGTCGCGACCGCATTGTTGTGGATCGGCGGAATGCTTTGCGACTGGCCGGCCTACTTTCTCGGCGCTCCTTTTGCCGCTGCTCTCATCTACCGGCGACAGTGGGGCTTGCTGGTGCTGTTCACGGCATTGGGCTTCGGTACCATGGCGGCGGTCTTTGGCCAGCTGATGCTGGGGCCGGCCGCCTTCTCGCCAACCGGATTATTTTACGGGACCCACTCCGCGCTGCTCACGGAGCCGTTTGGCCTCTCGGTAAGTCGCGCGTTCGGCTTTGTGGTTCGCGGCTTTGCGCTTTGGCGCTGGTGGCTCGTCCTGCCGTTTGTGCCGATCGTCTGGCGTGGCAACGCCAGCGCGTGCATGAATGAGCTTCAGTTCCTGTTTCTGTCGTTCCTGTTCGCCGGCATTACCAATGATATGCTGTTCTATTCATGGGCAGGAGAGCACTCCTTCTGGAGCTACTATTTGATCCCGGCGGCTTGCTTCGGAACAGCGTTGAGCATTCAATGGCTGTCGGACAGAGCATTCGAGTCCCCGTGGATCGACATGGCGTTTCGAGCGGGCGTGATTGCGCTGTTTGCGATCGCTACGATTTCATGCAATGCCGCAACCAGGGGCTTGACCAAGCTGCATTTCTCAAAACCGCCGTCGTTTGCCGAGCTGCTTGGCGAGCACCATTTGGCGGACATGCTCGCCCCCGCCAGCGTCATCCTGATCGGACCCTATTGCGCGTACTCGCACCCGCCTAAATATGGCGCCATCCGCTGGCCCGACGACATGCCCCGATGCGACATCTTCAAAGGGCAGGCCTCCAAAGCTCCCTACTGGTTCGATCGACCCGCGGTCCCGGCATCCGAGTTCGATCCCGGCAAGATGAGCTGCCAGACATCCTATCTGGTGCTTAAAGGTGCAAACTCAGCGCAGTTGCTCGCAAGGCTTTCGCTGACCGCAACCGAGGTGCCTTGGCTCGAGTGGTTCGTGCTGCGGCTTTCGGACCTGCCGGCGGTCTACTGCGAGCAGCCTGCCCGTTTATTCGAGGAAATCAGAGGTCTTGAAGGAGAGGGGGGCTTGCAGAATTCAAACAGGCCATGACCGATGCGGGTTAGGTATTTTTCCTTCTACATCAGTCTTACGATTTGATTTCAGGATTCTCGTGCAGCAGAGAATTCAGCAAAGACCTGTGGACCTTGATGTCGCCGTTGTACTCGATGAAACCCAATTGTCGAAATTTGTTCATGAAGAAATTGACGTGGGTTCGGCTGGTGCCGATCATGTCCGCGAGCGTTTCCTGGCTGATCTTTGGTATGATCGGATTCGGCCGGTCGTCCTTGTCGTACCTCGCCAAGATCAACAGAAGCCGGGCCAGCCGTTTCTCGGTCGAGTTGAGCAATTGATCGACCATGTCCTCCTGCAGGCGAATGTTGCGCTTCACCAGATAGGTCGTGAACAGATCGGAGAATTCCGCATCGTGGTGCAGGGCGCTTGTGACGCTTGCCGTGGACATCCTTGCCAGCACGCACTCGGTCAACGCCCTGACCGTCGCCGTGCGTACCCGGTGGCCGGCGAGGGAGTCCTCGCCGCACAAATCACCCGCCTGGAGGACCGCTACAACCGCTTCCTTGCCTGCCTCGGAGACCACGGTCACTTTGGCCGTGCCGTCCTGGATGTAAAAAACGGAGTCCGCCGGGTCGCCCTGTGAATAGACGATCTGATCTCTTTGATACGTTATGCGCGTGTTTCCGCCCTCTATCCTGGCGATGATCGGTCCCGGATCCACCGCGTGTTTTTTGTTTTGATTCATGCGGACTCCTTCGGGTCAGCGGTTACCTCCTGCGCACGGTCCCCGACGAGAAAGCCCTTTCCGATGCCGCGCCGAGCAATTGAGAACTCACTGACCGCGCGGCGGATTTCGGGATGGTGAAGATCTCTTCGAGGGTGCCGGCTTGATCCGCGAGATCGATCGCCGCCTCCTGGAGCCGCCGGGAGGCGCGTGGCTCGCTGCTTTCGCGCGCCAGGGTTTGGCAGCGCAGCGCCACTTCGCGCAGGTGCGGGCCGATCTCGGCCGGCGACATCGCGTTTGTCATCCGCGACCTGGCCTCCTGGCCGATCACATCGAGCATCGTCAGGTTGGCGAATCCCTCGAGCAGCTGGCGGAATTGATCGAGCCGCTCGCGCAGTTCCGCGCTTTCGCGCTGCAGCCGCGTAACGATCGTGTCTGTCATCGGCCTTGCTCCCGCGCTTGGTGTCGGGCGAGGGCGGCATCCCTTGGAAGCCGCATCCGACACTCATGTCGTGCGGGCGAAGGCGCCTCTCTTGGACGGACTTGATCGGCGTCGGAGACTTTTGCTGTTTTCTGGCCCCGGCCCGGCCTCTCCCGACGGGATCGGGGGGTATCCGAGTGTGCATTCGGCCCTTGAGAGAGCGGCTTACAGTGCATACCTCCCCCGCACGGTTTCGATGGCTTCGAACCGGACGATCGCAGTCCCCTCATGGGCCAGGAGGCAATGATGGGCAGGGCGTCTGCAGGCTTGATCAGTGCTGCGGCGCAGCATGACGAGCAGGTCTATTCGGTGGCGGAGGGAGCGACGCCCGCGCCCGGCATCGAGGAGCTGTCAATCTCGTGGCAGCGTTCCGCGCAGAGCTACGGCGTCGATCCCGCCAATCGCGAGGCGCCACGGATCCTCGCCGCACGCGAGCTGCAGGATTTTCGGGAACCGCTCGGCAAGCTCATCTTTGCGGCGCAGGAGGAGATCGACCGGCTGTACAAGACGGTGCGCGCGGCCGGATACACCATTTTGTTCTGCGATACCGCGGGCGTCGCGGTCGAGCATCGTGGCGACGATGCGGATGCGAGCCGCTTCAGATACTGGGGAACCTGGCTCGGCGGCGTGTGGTCGGAGGAGGCCGAGGGCACGAACGGCATCGGCACCTGCATCGCCGAGGAGCGGCCCGTCACCGTCCACCGGGGACAGCACTTCAGGTCGCGGCACCAGGACCTGAGCTGTTCGGGCGCGCCGGTCTTCGGCGTCGATGGGAGGTTGATGGCCGTTCTGGATGTATCGGCCATCGATCCCGGCCGCTCGGAACCGGCGCATGCCCTGACCGGGGCGCTCACGGTCTATGCGGCGCGCGCCATCGAGGAGCGGCTGTTCCGCGAGCATTCCCGCCACGCCTGGGTCGTGGCGATCGCGCCGCCGGAGCAGGGCGCGCCCGGCATGCTGCTGGCCGTCGATGGCGACCAACGTATCGTCGGCGCAAACCGGGCGGCGCGCACGTCCCTCCTGCTCGATGACCGAGGGCTTCAATCAGGCCTCAGCCTGTGGACGATATTCGAACGAGACCGCACGCTGTTTCGACACAAGAACGCTACCGACATTGCGGCGCGATTGATGATCGCCGGGAGCGACGAACGCCGCGCCGTACTGGTGACGCCGCCGGACGCGACTCCCGCCGCCTGGCGGACGGCGGCGAACGTCGCCCTGCACGTGCGCCCGCGCCTGGACGCGATCGGAACGGTCGGAAAGTTGGCCCCGGCGCCGCCAGCGCATGCCGGATTGTCGCCCGGCGCCTTGCGTCGCGTTCGCGAATATGTCGAGGCGCATCTGAGCGAAAGCACGGACTTGGCGACGCTGGCCGCTGTCGCGGGCGTGTCGATCCATCATTTCGCCAGAGGATTTAAGCAATCCGTCGGCGTAACGCCGCACCATTATCTGGTGCAGAGGCGTGTCGAGCGGGCCCAGGACATGTTGGCGCACACCGACCTTTCGCTGTCCGAGATCGCCTATGCCGCAGGGTTCTCCGACCAAAGTCACCTGGCGCGTCACTTCCGCCAGATGATGGGCGTCACGCCCGGACAGTTTCGGTGGTCGCAGCGCTGAGCATTGCCGTCACCAGGCTGCCGCCCTCAATCGCCCTCTTGATGCCCAAGCGCACCTGACGGTCCTACCAGCCGCTGGTGGCGGCAGGTGCGGTCATTGAACAGGAGCGCCCCTGATTGGAGGTGCGGCAGCCTCGAATGCCAGGAGTCGTCCACCCCTCCCATTCGGGCTTCCGGGCGATCCAGGAAACCGCTACCATTCGGGCAAGCTCGCGGCTCAGCCCGGGGAATTCCAGAAAAACCCAATTGGAAGGAATACGCCATGCACACGACCGTCTCCAAGGCTTATCTCGCCGCGCTTGCGCTCATCGCGTCGGCCGGCATCGCGGCCGCGGACGAAGTCAAGCTGATCAGCGTCGGCGGCGTGAAGCTCGGCCTCGACCCGATCATCGCCGAGTTCACCAAGCAGACTGGTCACAAGGTGACCTATACGGCGGGCTCGCCCGCGATGGTGTCGCAAAAGCTCGCGGCCGGCGAGCCGTTCGACGTCGTGGTGCAATCGGCGCCCGCGATGGCCGAGCTTGCAAAAAACAACGGGCTCAAGCCGGAGACTCTCAAGCCGGTCGTTCGCGGCGGCATCGGGATGGCGGTGAATCCAACCGCAACGGCCCCCGACATCTCGACCCCCGACGCGTTCAAGACGACGCTGATGGCGGCGAAATCGATCGGCATCGGCGATCCGGCCGTGCCCAATGGCAGCGGTATCGTGATCCAGCGCATCCTTGCCGCATCAGGCGTCATGGACACGATCAAGCCCAAGTTGAAGGTCGTCGGCCTCGACCCGGGCCAGGAGATGATCGCCAAGGGCGAGCTCGAGCTTGGCCTCATGAATGCGGCCGAGGTGCGCACATTCGTGAAGTTCGCCGGCCCCGTCCCGGGACCGCTGCAGGATTATACGACCTATGAGGTGGCTCTGACGGCCAAGGCGGGCGAATCCGGTGCTGCGCTGGCGCTCGCTCAGTTCATCGGCAGCCAGGCCGCGGCCCCGCTCTGGAAGACGGCCCGCATGGAGCCGACCGCGAAGTAGGGGGCGCCAAGCCCGGCCCTGTCCGGTTAGGTGAACGTAGAGCGGCGGCGGGCGCTGGCGCGATCAGCGGTAGCGCCCGTCGTATGAATTGGAAGTTTCTGGCGCATTCCCCCGTTCACTTGCACTCTGAGCAAGAGGACACCGCTGAGCAACGGGACGATAGTCGCGACCAAGAGGGCGATCCACATCGGGAGATTCCGTCGGTTGGTGCTTCCATTCGAATCCGGGGCGGAAAGGGAAAGATTATTTCCGTCGCACCTGGGCGGTTGGTCGGATGGAGGATCGTTACGGTTCATTTATTTTTGAAATTATTGCGGGGCGCACCGTGCGCTCGGTGTTGCTCGGCGGCTTGCAAAAAAAGCGGCGTGGCCCTGAGCGCAGCTCAGGTCGGGGAGCGGAACAAATTCCCGCGGCCCGGGCCTGAATCCTGGGCGACCCGAGTCAGTCCCGCGCCCTGAGGTCGCCGAGGCCCCCAGCTAGGGAGGATCGCCAAGAATGCGTGTGATTCTGATCATCCTTATAGCCGCGCTAATGGCCACCGATGCTGCCGCGCAGCAGCAGCTACCGGCGCCATCGACGCCGCAACCCACCACCCAGGGCATGGCCACGCGGCTGCAAGCGCCCGTCGGGCATCGACAGCCTAGAATGAGCGATCTGCCGCCCGACTTGGCGCACAAGGAGCAATCCGGTCAGCCGGCGGGACAGGCCCCCATCGGCGACGATAATCTGAGGATCTGCCGAGGATGCTAAAGCGGTTTCACACAGACTGGAGAAAGAAACCGCTCAAGCCTTTTTGCATTGTCGCATTTTCGGACGGAAAACCGGATTCCACTCCCGCCGCGAGGGCCTGCTTTTCCTGAAAATGCTCTAGCGGGTCCGGCCTGTCCGGCCCGCGTGTCTTTCGGTCGCCCTCGCCAGCATATCGTGATGCACGGCCAGCTCATCGGTTTTGGGTAAGGGATGGCGCGGCAAACCGCACGGCCATCGGACGTGGCCCGCATCGCTGGACCTGACCCGAAGCGGTCGGCGGGGCCGCCAAGGGTATGATCCCTTCACATGGATCCCCCGCCGATCTGCTATCCTCAACACGGCCGCGGAAGGGTTGGGCGGTCACATGCGACGGCGGGATTTCTTCTCGGCCCGCGCGGCAAGCGTCGAGTCATGGCAGATGGTGCAAAACCTTGGCCACGCGCACAGAGATAGAAGCCGCTCTTAGCCGCTTGGCGCCGAGAATGCCACCGCACGAATTCCAAGCTGCCGTAGATCACGCCATGGCCAGCAAGGGCCTCAGCCAAGCTACCGCAGAGACGGCGGCCTGGCTGTCCCTGGTAGCCTATGTTCGACACACTCTCACCGAGTACGACGATTTACTCGCGCAAGGATACGACCACCAAAGTGCGAGGTTTTTTGTGAGCGCCGAAATCGATTCCATACTGAAAAGCTGGGGGGGTCGCCGCAATCTCCCCGCAACCGATTGATCCGTGCGATCCTTCCATGCAGGCCTTTTACTACACTGCATGAGTCACCTGCTGTGCAGGGTTTCAGCGAAGGCCGTTCGACAGCGGCGCCCCAGAGTAACTGAGCACATTCCCCTCGGCCGCAAGCCAAATCGCAGCCCCTTTCAGGGAGGTGCGAAAACGGGACGTGCCGAAGTCCTGTCAATTACCGGCGGCGCGGGTGCCCACGGCGGGCAAGCATCACAAGATTTCAGCCCAATCCGCGCGAGCGTGCGAGCGCCTTGGTGATCTCACGGAAAACCATGAAAGGCAGGTTGGCATGAACAGGCACCGGAATTCCTGTATTCGTCACATTGGCGATGGCTCGTGCTTCCCCTTCATGCATTATCAAAGCGCGATCAAATCCACGGCGCACGAGGTTGGACGCGACGCAATGTCCGGTAATTCTCTGCGAAACAGCCGTAACTGTCGGCGTGCGTGATGGCCTGTTGCGCCGTAAGGGCCGCCGTTGACGGACCCCATGGTACCGGAGCAAGCGGATTAAGGGCCAGCATTGGCTCCCATGCTTCAACCAGGTTCGTAGCGATGAAGTAGCAACCTCCGTTGTGATCGGCCGTGTGCGCAAATTTGTGGCTCGCCTCATGAATAAAAAATCGAAAGGTACTGGCATCGTTCGGCCGGATCACCTGGAAATTCAAATGAATGCGCCCTTGCATCGGCACATTGGCATTTTCAAAGAGGCGGGGATTTACGTAACCGTTGACAGTCCCGCGGACTGCTGCGTCCACGATCTGCAATTCCGGATCGCCTTGAATGCCGGCCCATATTTGCGTCATGCCCTGCCCGATCGCATTCAGCAAATTCCTAGCCGCCGTATTCTCGATGAAAGTCGGCGGATTATTTGCCGGCATCGGCAGCTTGAAATACACGTGGAGTAATCGCCGGACCGCAGGGTCTACAGGATTGGCATTCTGCCATAGATTGAGTTTGGCGATAAGCTGCGGCAAAACATAGTACGTCTGGGAAAGAACCCACTGCGCCGCGGCATACTCCTGCGGCCTCAGTTGCGCCCCCGGCCGGGAAACCACCCAACCGCGGCCGGCGCCGTTCACCGGAAGCCTCTGCCGCTGTGAAGCCCCACGCAGGTGCTGCAGCCCGGTGTGGTAGTAATCGACCATTTTCTTTCCCCTCCGGAACTTCGGCACCGCGAAGATATCGCGCCTCATTTTGGCTGTCCAGCAGACGTGCTCGCGGTTTTCTCGTGGCAGAGTGTGCGTTGCAAGCATTGTTCAGCGTAGCGTCAGCACTCCGAAGCGTACTTAGGCGCCGCCACCGTTTGAGCAGGTAATCCTATACGGAAAACGATGCGGTCCAGGCCCGCGCTCCAACGGTTGCAGTCCGAGTTCCATCAGGAAATAGGCGTTTGTTCTTTAATAGAGCGGGGTGGCAACGGAAGACCGCGCTTACGAAATTGGTCAGACCGGAAGAGCCGCCGCGGCTTCAAGGCCCCCAAGGGTCCGGTGACCGGAAGCGGAAAAATCGCCGCCCCTTCCAGGCGCACGCGAAAGAGCGTAACTTTCAATCGGAGCTGCCAATGGGACGTGCCGAGGTCCCTGCCAATTACCGGCAGCGGGGGTGCCCACGGCGGGCAAGCATCAGATGATTTCAGCCCAATCCGCGTGAGCGTGCGAGCGCCTTGGTGATCTCACGGAAAACCATGAAAGGCAGGTTGGCATGAGCAGGCACCGGAATTTCCTTGTATGCGTCACACTGGCGGCGGCGACCCCCGCCCTGGCGCAGACGGCAACGCCTGCGATCGCGCCGGTTACACGCGCATCGATCCCGGACTTTTCCCGTGCATCGGAATCATCCGGCCTTTCCCTGGTTCGAGCCGCCGGCATCCGGTCCCGGCCCGGTGACCAACAGGTCGCGCTGGCCCCAGCGGCCAGCTGACATGACCGGCTCGCAGTCGTCGCCTCCGACCAAGGTCGGCGTGAGCGACTACGACCAGCTGGTCGGCGACTATACCAATCCGATCCTGCAGCCGTGGGCGGCGCAGGTGGTGAAGAAGTTCGGCGAAATCTCGCTCGCCGGCATCACCTATCGCGAACCCGTCGAACCAGTGCTGGCCTGTCCCGATGCCGTTCATCTACAAGCAAGTCCCGATGAAGATGATACAGCAGCCGGACAAGGTCACGATGATATACAGTGGAGACCATGAAGTGCGCCGGGTGCGGCTGAACGAGCCCATCCGGCACCGCTGACGCCGTCCTGGTACGGGGATTCGGTCGGCCACTACGAGGGCGACACGCTGGTGATCGACACCGTCGGCGTCAGGACCGATCGGCCCTATGCGATGATCGACCTGTTCGGCACGCCCTATACGAAAGTCCTGCACGTGGTCGAACGCTATCGGCTGCGCGATTACGACGACGTGAAGGACGCAATCGAGAGGAACAAAAAGGAGAATTGGCTGTTCGCCGGCGATGTCTTCAGCAAGCACCGCGGCAAGTTCCTGCAGCTGCATCTGACGATCGACGACGAAGGCGTCTTCACGACGCCCTGGACCGCGACCCTGACCTATGTGCCGGGGCCCGACCAAATAGCGGAAACGGTCTGTGCCGAAAATCCGCACGAATATTACAACAACAAGGACGCGAACATCCCCAAAGCCGAGAAGCCGGACTTCTGACGGGCAACCAACGGCGGTTCCGCGAGCGGTCCGTGCTGCGTTTTGCCCGGCTTCCTTTCCGCGAAGTTCCGTGCTCTGCTGATCCTGGCGGCGGCGGCAACCGGTGCGTGACTGCCGCGAGATGGCGATAGCCCATCGGTATCAGTCCTGGGGAGATTCCAACATGACGCTTTTTCGCATTTTGCTGTTGACGAGCGGTCTTGTCCTTGCGGTCGGCGGCGGAGCCGCCCAAGCGCAATCCGCCGCGCCAGGGGCAATGGCCAATCCCGGCGCCGGCAAGCCGATGATGACGCTGACGATGCCGGCGCTGCCGGACCCGGCCAAGGTCGTCCTCAACCCCGCGACGACGGGCTTCCTGGTGCTCGACTACGTCGATCCCATCTGCAAATCGCAAGCGAAATGCCTGAGCCAAATGCTGCCGGCCGCGGCCGCGCTGATGGAGCGGGCGCGGAAGGCCGGCGTCGTGGTGGCCTACGGCACGCGTGACCGCACCATGTCCAAATGGCTGCCCGAGGTTGCTCCCCAGGCGGGCGACATCAAGATCGCAAATACCGAGCAGGACAGGTTCTATGACAGCGATCTCGACAAGGCGCTGAAAGCCAAGGGGGTCACGACCCTCATCATGGCCGGCTGGAAGGTCAGCGGGTCGGTGGCCTATACGTCGGTCGGCGCGACCGTGCGCGGTTATACGGTTGTCGTGCCCATGGATGCGACCGCGGCCGCGACCGACTACGAAACCACGATCGGCTTCTATCAGATACTCAATCAGGGCAATTCCAACCTCACCAACATGCCCCTGAAGCCCCATGCCCCGACGCTGAGCCGCACCGATTTGATCACCTTCCAATAGGGGCCGCGGCGGCGCGAGCGCGCAGGCTTGCTTGATCGACCGGCATCCGGCGCGCTCCCCTGCAAGGTTGAACTTCGCGCGCGTCCGTGCATCGGACGGACGTGCGTGGCCGGCTACTCAATCGGCCTCGATTCCGCTATGCTGATCGGCATCGCCTTGGGACCAGCGGGTCCTCGGCTGTTGGCCATCTCGGACGGAATGGCGTGACCGAAGACGAAACGGGAGGTTGGCATGAATGTGCGCTGGGACTTGCCCGTGTTGATGATAGTGACGGCGGCGGTGGTGGCGCCGGCCTTGGGCCAAACGGCGGCGCCCGGCGCCGCGCTCGATTCCGGATTTTTCCGGCGCTTGGGCGCATCCCGGGATCGGCTTTGGTCTGCCGTTGTCGGGGCCCGGCCCGGTGCGGAACAAATCGCGGCTGCGCAACGGCGCCAGCAATCCCGATCAGCTGGTCGGCGATTACAGCAATCCGATCCTCAAACCCGCGGCTGCGGAGATCGTCAAGAAGTTCGGCGAAATCTCATTGTCGGGCCGGGCGTTTCCCGATCCGGACAGCCAGTGTCTGCAGAATCCCGTGCCCTATATTTTCTGGAACTTCTATCTCCGGATGCTGCAGCAGCCCGACAAGGTCACGCTCGTCTACTCGCACGACAGCGACTTCCGCCAAGTGCGGCTGAACCAGCCGCATCCCGCAAACGTGATCCCATCCGTGCATGGGGATTCGGTCGGCCATTACCAAGGCGACACGCTGGTTATCGATACCGTTGGTGTCAAGGTCGGGCCATACCGGACGATCGATCGGTTCGGCACTCCGTATTCGCAGGCCTTACACGTGGTCGAGCGCTACCGTCTCATCGACTATGAGGCCGCCAAGGTGGCGCTGGAGCAAGCCAAGAAAGAGTGGCTGCCCGTCGGCGCCACCGTCGATCCCAACTACCGGGGCAAGGGCCTGCAGCTCGAGTTCACGGTGGAGGATCCAGGCGTCTTCACCATGCCCTGGTCGGCGACGATTACATATGGTCGCGACGCGAATCCCTGGGAGGAACGTGTCTGCGCCGAGAACGTGCAGCACGAGTATGACGGACACTTCTTTTCCGACCCCGAGCGCGCATGTGCCGACGGCCGACAAGCCGGACTTCTGAAGCTCGCAGTGACGCGGCGTGTTGTTTGAGCCGAGGCGCATCGGCAAGCTCGGCGGGCTCCCTCTCCCATAGGGAGAGGGTGGGGGTGAGGGGTTACGACCTCTCGATAGGCCGGAGCCCCCTCACCCCAACCCTCTCCCCTCCGGGGCGAGGGAGCGCGCCGAGCTTGCGGAGTCGTCAGGGGTTCACCTCAGCCCTCTCCCTAACAGGGCGAGGGAGCACGCCGAGCTTGCGGAGTCGTCACCGGTTCACCGCAACCCTCTCGGGAGCGGCTTTAGCTAGCGGCTGGCGGTCGACATGCCTTTGAACGTCAGCTTCTGCATGCCTTTGCTCGGCTGTGCGAGGTAGATATCGCCCTTCGAATTGGTGGCGATGTGGTGGCCGGTTCCGATGATGCCGGGAGGCTCGATGGTCCCGATCACGTCAAGCGTCTTGCGGTCCACCACCACGATCCCCTTGCCGCCGCCCACATAGAGGAATTGCTGCTCGCGATCGGCGGAGAATGCCAGATCCTTGGCGAACGGGATGTCGGTCCTGATCAGCTGCTTCACGAAGGTGCCGTCCGGCAGGAACATCTGGACCCGGCGGTTTTCCCGATCGGCCACGTACACGGTCCCGTCGCTGTTGGCGACGCGGATGGCGTGCACGATGTCGAAATTTGCCGGGCCCTTGCTGTCCGAGAAGGTCTTCGCCGGCCGCACCTCCTCGCAATGATCGTCATCCACCGGCTTGTTGCCGAAGGCGCCCCACATGCGCTTGAACACGCCGGTATCCGCATCGAAGACGGCGACGCGATGATTGCCGTAGCCATCGGCGACGTACAATTCGTTGGTCTGCGGATGCACCCAGACGTCCGCCGGCCGGTGCAGGTTCTGCGTGTCGGCATTGCCCTTGCTCTGGTTGCTGTGCCCGATCTGCATCACGAACCTGCCGTCCCGGGTGAACTTCAGGAGTTGGTCGTCGGTGACCGGCTTCAGGCCCGGCAGGCCGTTGTCGGGACAGCTGTTGCCGCCGATCCACACGAAGCCCTTGTAGTCGATATGGATGCCGTGCTCCCGCTCCGGCCATTCAAAGCCGCTGCCGGCGCCGCCCCAGCCCTTGATGAAATTGCCCGCGATATCGAATTCCATGACCGGCGGCGCCGCCATCGCGGCCTGCTCGGGCTTCAGCGTCCGCGGGCGGTTGAGGAGCCAGACATTGTCGTCTCCGTCGACTGCGAAGCTCGACTGATCCCCGACCTTCCATTTGGCCGGCACCTTCGGCCAGCCGGCATCCACCTCGAACATCGGCATCGTGCGCGCAGGAGCCGCTTGGGCTCTCGCCTTCGTGACGAACTGCGACGTGCCCTGCGCCCCGACGACGACCAAAGATGCGATGCAAAGGGCGCGACACAAATGCAAACGCTTCATGGCGTTACCTCCCGGGCTTCGTGGTTGGAATCCCCGCCAATCGAATCCGCCGGGCGCTATCGATGCGCTTGCGGCCAAGGCAGGAGATTAGCATCTTGCCGTCGCGCGGGGGGTTCGAAAAATGGGACGCCGGGCGCGGAAGTAGCGCGATGACACCATCAGGCGAACGGGATCGCCGGGACAAGCCCGGGATGACAAGCAAGAGCGAGCGCTTGCTTCAAACCGCCGGCTGGGCCAGCGCCTGCGCGCGGATCTTGCTCAGCGTGGTTGCCGGCGTGATCGCCTCGGGATCGATCTTCACGTGAATGATCGCCGGCTTGCCCGATTGCCGCGCGGCCGTGAACGCGTCGGCGAAATCCGCGGTGTGTTCCACGGTGGCGCCGAAACCGCCGAATGCGCGCGCATAGGCGCTGAAGTCCGGATTCTTGAGTGATGTCGCGCAAACGCGGCCCGGATAGTCGCGCTCCTGATGCATGCGGATGGTGCCGTAGATTCCATTGTCCGCAACGATGACGACGATCGGCAGGTCGTACATGACGGCGGTGGCGAATTCCTGCCCGTTCATCAGGAAATCGCCGTCGCCATTGAGGCACACCACGGTGCGCTCCGGATAGAGCCGTTGCATCGCCACCGCCGACGGCATGCCATAGCCCATCGATGCCGAGGTCGGCGCGATGTGGGTGGCGAATTCCCGGAAGCGGTAGAAGCGGTGGATCCAGGCCGCGTAGTTGCCGGCGCCGTTGCAGAGGATCGCATCGGCCGGCAGGTTCTCGCGCAGCCACACCATGACGGCGCCCAAATTGACGGCGCCGGGCTGCGGCGTCGGCACCTCGGTCCAAGCGAGGTAATCGGCATGCGCTTGTTGGGTGCGCTCACGCCAGGCGATGGGATGCGCCGGCTGCAGCGCTTCGGCCGCCGCCGCGAACGCCGTCGGCGAGGCATGAATGGCCAGATGCGGCCGGTAGAGGCGGCCAAGCTCTTCGGCGCCCGGATGCACGTGGACAAGCCGGGTGCGCGGTCCCGGAATATCCATCAGGGCATAGGCCTGCGAGGGAATTTCCCCCATGCGGCCGCCGATGAGCAGGATCAGGTCGGCGTCCTTGAAGCGCGCCAGCAATTTGGGATTGGGGCCGATCCCGAGATCGCCGGCGTAGCAGGCGTGCAGCGGATCGAACAGCGGCAGACGCCGGTAGCTGGTTGCGACCGGCAGCGCGAAGCTTTCGGCAAACCGCCGCATCGCCGCGCAGGCATCGGCCGACCAGCGGCTGCCGCCGAGAACCGCCAAGGGACGCGTCGGCGTCCTCCAACAGGTCCGCAAGCTTGCGCATCTCGCTCGCGCCCGGCCAAGTCTCCACCGGCTCGAAGCAGGGCGCATTGGGCGCCGTGGTGCGCTCGGCCAGCATGTCCTCCGGCAGTGCCGATCACCACCGGACCGGGGCGGCCGCTGGTGGCGGTGTAGAACGCGCGTGAAACCATCTCCGGCACGCGGGCGGGGTCGTCGATCTCGGCGGTCCACTTGGTCATGCTGCCGAACACCGCGCGCAGGTCGAGCTCCTGAAGGGCTTCGCGATCCTTGACGTCGCGGGTGACCTGGCCGACGAACATGATCAGCGGGGTCGAATCCTGCTGGGCGATATGGATGCCGGCCGTGGCATTGGTGGCGCCCGGGCCGCGGGTCACGAAGCAGATGCCGGGCGCGCCGGTTGCCTTGCCGACCGCTTCCGCCATCATGGCGGCGCCGCCTTCCTGGCGGCAAACGGTGACTGCGAGGTCGCGGTCATGGAAGGCGTCGAGCACCGCCAGATAGCTTTCGCCGGGCACGCAGAACACGTGGCGGACGCCGTTGACCGTGAGCTGATCGACCAGGACTTCCGCCGCGGTCCGCGTCTTGTCGAGAGGGCGCATGCGTGAAGGTCCTCCTGCTCTCATGCCGATGGCATCGATCGCCTTCAATTAGCGGGATTTCACGACCGCACGGTTCCCGCCGCCGAAACCGCGCCGGCAAAATCGGCGTTAGCGTTAATCGATTGTGGATGCGGCCTCTTCACCCGCTCATTCCCGCCCCCGCTTTCGCGGGGGTAAACTCCCGCGGGAAACCAGACTTTGCCAAATTGCATGGACTCTCAATGGGGCAAAGGCTGGATCCCCGCGTCCGCGGGGACGAACGGGTGGAGAGGCTCGTCCTTCATCAGCTTTGTTCACGCGCTCGTCCGCGCGCATGAGCGGACGGCGGCTTCGGCCCGGTCAAATCCCGAACAGCGCCGCTTCCGTGTAGGCGAGGTCGCCGAGCTTTGGCGGTGCGGGGCCCTTGTAGTATTTCGGCATGATCCCATCGAAATACTTGCCGACGAGGCCGCCGACCGGGCCGTTGGCATCGAGGATCACCAGGGGCCGCCAGCGGCGCGCCAGGAACAGTCCCAGCGGCCGGGCGAAACTGACGAAATCCGCGACGTCGCGGCAATAGATGAGCTGCGCGCAACTGACGAAGCGCTTGACGCGCCGCTCGCGGAAGACGAACGGATAAGCGCGCTCGGGCGTCTCGCACCACAGGCTCATGCAGCCATAGCCCGCATGGTCCATGAGCAGCTCGCGTTCGTGCTCCTCGAACGGCGCCTGCGGCTGCGCATCGGCCGTGACGATGCGGACGCGCACGCCGGATGGCGCACCGCTCAAGCATGGCAGTGCGACAAACACGCCATTGGCGAATCGCCGATAGCCTTGCGCCTCCACGATCGGTCGGGTGTGGGGAGCGGACGAAATGTTAAGATATGTGACGCCCTTTTGCTTGAGGGCCTGCGACACCAGGAACGGCGCGTAGCTTCGAAACGCCGGATCCACATACCAGCTCGAGACGTTGCAGCGCGTCGTTTCGCTTGGACCGGCACCACCCGTGGGCACGGTCCCCGTGAGCACGGTTCCCGTGGGCACGGTCGCGAAGATCTGCAGGATCGCGCCGACGACGGCACCCTCGTTTTCCAAAAGATAACCATATCTCGGCGCGTCCGCCGGTGCCGCGCGTGTCGGCAGGCAGGTGATGAAGTGCTCCCAGAATCCGCGCGTCCGCCGGGGCGCGAAGCCGCGCGTGAGCAGGCTCACGACGTCGTCCGTGTCGGCCTCCTCGATCCGCCGGCAGCGGATCTTGGGGGCCGTGGAAGTCAAACATGCGTTGACCATGTTCGGCATGCGAGCTTGAACGCGGCGTTGCACAAATATATTCAATTGCAACCGACACATATGCGGCCAAGAGATGACCACGAAATTAACGATAAAGTCCGAGATCCAGAAGGTCGCATCCGAGCAGAACGTGCGCCTTGCGCCGTTGTCGGATGACTTGAATCTGCTGGATTCCGGTCTCGACTCGCTTTGCTTCGCGATCCTGGTCGCGCGGCTGGAGGATTCGTTGGGCGTGGACCCGTTCACCGCATCCGACGACGTCACCTTTCCGGTCACCCTCGGCGATCTGGTGCAGGCTTACGATAATGCCGCCCGATGAGGCGCAGTCGCTGCGGGACTGGCTCGACGACAGTGCACACGATGGCAGCCGCCATCTCTGGGGACGGCAGGCGCAAATAGCGCTCGGCGAGCTCGAGCACGCGACCAGCCTCGACATCGATGTCTGCCAAGCTGCAGGGCTGCTCCGTCCTCATCGCAACGCGCGATCAGCTGACGGCCGCGCTCGCGCTCATCGAGCTCGACGGCGTGGCACGCCGGCTGATCCTGGCCCCGCCCGACGTGCCGCGCGAGCATCTTCCCACGGTCATCGCAGAGGCCGGCATCGACGCGCTGCTGTGCGATGACGAGCACGCTCCCGGCGATCTCGGCGTTGCGCTGCGGGCGACCTGCCGGCCGCAATTGCGGCCGGTGGCGCGGCCACGTCTTGAACGGCAGCCGACCGAATGGGTGCTGTTCACCTCCGGCACCACTGGCGCGCCCAAGATGGTGATGCACAGTTTGGCCGGGCTGAGCGGAGCGATCAAACGCAGCGCCACCGGCGACGGCAGCGTGGTCTGGGGCACGTTCTACGACATCCGCCGATACGGCGGCTTGCAGATCTTCCTGCGCGCCATGCATGACGGCGGATCGCTGGTGCTGTCCGATGCGGAGGAGCCGATGGGCGATTTCCTGGTCCGGCTCGGCCGCCATGGCGTGACCCATATGTCGGGCACGCCGTCCCATTGGCGGCGCGCCCTGATGAGCCCTTCGGCGCGGGCGATGTCGCCGCGCTATGTGCGCCTGTCCGGCGAGATCGCCGATCAGGCCGTGCTCGACAACCTCGCGGCGTTCTACGCGACGGCGCGGATCGGTCACGCCTACGCCTCGACCGAGGCGGGCGTCGGATTCGACGTGAACGACGGCCGCGAGGGATTTCCGGCCGCCCTGATCGGCGCGCCCGGCGAGGTCGAGATGAAGGTCGTCGACGGCACGCTGCGCATTCGCTCGCCCCGCGCCGCCCACGGCTATGTCGGCGCCGGCGCGGCGGCGCTGGCCGATTCCGACGGCTTCGTGGATACCGGCGACATGCTGGAGCGGATCGGCGATCGTTATCATTTTGCCGGCCGCAAGGGCGGCATCATCAATGTGGGCGGCCTCAAGGTTAATCCCGAGGAAGTCGAGGGCGTGATCAACCGGCATCCGCAGGTGCGCATGTCGTTGGTCCATCCGCGCAAGAGCCCGATCACGGGCGCGATCGTGGTCGCCGAGGTGGTGCTGCGGGAGAACGCCGAAACCGGCGGTGCAGACGCGACAGCTGCGACGCTCAAGGGCGAGATTCTCGATCTGTGCCGCGCCCGGCTGGCGCAGCACAAGGTGCCGGCCATGATCCGCTTCGTGCCGGCCCTGTCGGTGGCGGCAAGCGGCAAGCTCGAGCGCCGCCATGCCTGAGCCGGTCAGGCACACGCCAATCAAGCGCAATGTCGTGGTCACCGGCGGCAGCCGCGGCTTGGGCCTGGCGATCAGCCGCCGGCTGGCTACGGCCGGCTATGGGGTGGTGGCCGTGGCCCGCAAGATCAGCAGCCAGCTCTCCGCCGCCATGCGGGAGAAAACCGGCGCCGGATCGCTCGACTTCGTCGCCTTCGACCTGGGCGATACCCGCGGCATTCCCGAACTGGTCCGCACGCTGCGCAAGCAATTCGGCCCGGTCTACGGCCTCGTCAACAACGCGGCCCTGGGCACCGACGGGCTCCTCGCCAACATGAAGAACTCGCAGATCGAGGAGCTCTTGCGCGTCAACACGCTCGCCCCCGTGGTGCTCAGCAAATATGTGGTGCGCTCCATGATGGCGGACGGCGGCGGGCGGATCGTGAACGTGACCTCGATCATCGGCTTCACCGGCTACAGCGGCCTCTCGGTCTACGGCGCCACCAAGGCGTCCATGATCGGGTTCACGCGCTCGCTGGCGCGCGAGGTCGGGCGGCTCGGCATCAACGTGAACGCCGTGGCGCCGGGTTTCCTCGACACCGAGATGACGCAGGGCCTGGCCGACGAGCAGCGCCGGCAGGTTGCCCGCCGCAGCGCGCTGCGCCGGCTTGTGGACGTCGACGACGTGGCCGATGCGGTGGAATTCCTGATGGGCGACAAGGCCAGGAGCATCACCGGCACGGTGCTGACCGTGGACGCCGGCAGCACGGCGTGATCACGGCCGCATCGCGCCGCTCTGGATGCGTTGATAAAGCGCCGTGTCGATCCGCACGAAGGCACCGCGCTCCGCATCGTTGAAATAGATCGCGTCGTCGGTGGCGGACGGATCGTAGCCGGCGCGCGCGAGATCGCTTTTCTTGGGCTTGAAGGTTGCAGTCATCTCCATGGCGCCCAGGATGCGCAGGAACACCGGGCGGGCGTAAGCGGGCAGGCGGGCGTCGAGGTGAGCGCGCAAGCGTGCGAGATCGAAGCGTTCGTCGATGACGATTGCCGCCATGCCGGCGCGGCCGTCGGTGCGCGGCACCGTTACGCCGTAGACGCTGGCTTCCTTGATGCCCGGACACTCGGTCATCGCCTGCGACACTTCGCAGGTCGCGACGTTCTCGCCCTTCCAGCGAAAGGTGTCGCCGATCCGGTCGACGAAATAGAAAAAGCCGCGTTCGTCGCGCCGCATCAGGTCGCCGGTGCGGAACCAGGCGTCGCCAGGCTCGAAGACGTCGCGCAGGATCTTCCTCCGCGAATCCTGCTCGCTGGTGTAGCCCTCGAAGCGGCCGACGGCGCCGTCCTTCGACCCGCGCAGGCGGGGAAGGGCAGGGGAGGAGGCGATCCGGCCGATCGCCTCGCCGACCTCGTTGGCGGCGCAGCGGATGCAGAACCCGTCCGCATCGCGCACCGGCTCGCTTTTGTCGACATCGAACCCGATCAGCGCGGTCGGCAGGCGGCGCGCCAGGAACGGCGGAATGCGGCCGATGGCGCCGGGCTCGCCTTCGGCATTGTAGAGCGAGAAATTGCCTTCGGTGGCGGCATAGAATTCGAGAATCTGCGGAATCCGGAAGCGGTCCTTGAACTCGCCCCACACGTCGGGCCGCAAGCCGTTGCCGCAGGCAAGCCTGATCCGATGCTCGCGCTCGCGCGGATGCGGCGGCGCCTGCACCAGATAGCGGCAGAGCTCGCCGATATATTGAAACAGCGTGCAGTCGAAGCCGGTGATGTCGTCCCAGAATTGCCGAGCGGAGAATTTCTCCCGGATCAGCACCGAGCCGCCATGGACCAGCACCGCGCCGATCGCCACGATGCCGCCGACGCTGTGATACATCGGCAGGCAATCATACATTCGGTCGCCGGGGCGCGTATCCATCATGCCGGCGAACCAGTAGCTCCACATGAGCAGACGGTGATGGCTGACATTGGCGGCCTTGGGCAGCCCGGTGGTCCCGGACGTGTAGATATAGAGTGCCCGATCCTCGATGCCGACCGGCCGCAGCTCGGCGTCCTGAAGCGGCGCACCCGATTGGCGCTCGATGACGCGCTCGATGCGCGGGAAACTCGCGGTATGAAGGCCGTGCACCCAGATGCGGGGCTGGTTGGCCAAGCGATGACGCGCGGCCTCGACGGCGCCGAGAAGCTCGGCGGCCACGATGATGTGCTTGGGGGCCACGATACCGATGCAATGGGCGAGGCTCGCGCCGGAGAGGCTGGTATTGAGCAGCGAGACGATGCCGCCGACGCGCGTGATGCCGAGCCAGATCGCCAGATATTCGGGCCGGTTCGCCATCATGAGGCAGACCGTATCGCCGTGCGCCACGCCGAGCTCGATCGCCCAGCGCGCATAGCGGTTGGCGCGCTCGGCCAGCTCCCGATAGGTCAGGGATTCACGGTTGGAAATGAGCGCCGGGGCGTCGCCAAAGCTTTCCGCCAGCTCCTCGATCAGAGCGGGGAGGGTGCGCTGCGGATGGGCGGCGATCGGTGCGGTCGCCGCCAATGCGCGCAGCCAAGCCTTGGCGGCGGAATCGCCGCCCTCGCGTTTCGACGCGGTCTGGTCCAATGCGAGCATGCTCATGGGGAGGCCTTTGCCGGGCTTGCGGATCGCTCGCAAGCATCAAACCAAATCCTCGTAAATGATCTCGAAGTTTTGGCCGCAGTGCAGCCCGCATCCTCAATATCCGGTTTCCGGGGCCGTGCGGTTTCTCGCCAATCAAGTGATGCGGCGGCAAGCATAATGATTAACGTTATCGCGCTTGATTTTTAGCGCTTTCATTGTTTCGACAGACCGCGCCGGATACAAGCAAAGCATGCGAGAAGCATCGAGCTTGCCGCCATCCGCAATCGTCGGTTTGCCGCAAACGGCATTGCTCTCCTCCCCACGGCCAACGCGTGAGCGAACAGATGCGCAGCGAAACGATCGCCATCCATAGCGGATATGACGTCGAACCGACCACCAAGGCGGTGGCCGTGCCGATCTATCAGACCGTGGCCTACGAGTTCGACAGCGCCGATCACGGCGCCGCGCTGTTCAATCTGGAGGCCGAAGGCTATCGCTACAGCCGCATCGCCAACCCGACCACCGATGTGCTGGAGCGGCGCGTCGCCGCGCTCGAAGGCGGCGTGGAGGCGCTGGCGGTGAGCTCGGGCCAGGCCGCGCTCAATTATGCGATCCTCAATCTCATGGCGCCGGGCGCCAATATCGTCTCGGTTCCGCAGCTTTACGGCACCACCCATACCTTGTTCGCTCACGTGCTGCCGTCGCAGGGTTTCGGCGTCCGCTTCGCGCAGTCGGATCAGCCCGCCGCCATGGAGAAGCTGATAGACCAGAACACCAAGGGCCTGTTCTGCGAAGTCGGTCGGCAATCCGGCGGGCAACATCTGCGACATCGAGGCGCTCGCCGATCTCGCGCACCGGCACGGCATTCCGCTGGTGGTCGACAACACGGTGGCGACCCCGATCCTGCTGCGGCCGATCGAGCACGGCGCCGACGTCGTGGTGCATTCGCTCACCAAGTTCCTGGGCGGGCACGGCACCACCATGGGCGGCATCATCGTCGACGGCGGCCAGTTCCCCTGGAAGCAGCATGCGCAGCGCTTCCCGATGTTCTGCACGCCCGATGCGTCCTATCACGGGCTCGTCTATGCGGATCACTTCGGCGCCGCCGCCTATGTGGCGCGCTGCCGCAGCGTCTACCAGCGCACCACCGGCGCCGTGCTGGCGCCGTTGAGCGCGTTCCTGCTGCTGCAGGGCATCGAGACCGTGGCGCTGCGGGTCGAGCGCCATGTGGAGAATGCCCGCCGCGTGGCGGAGTTCCTGCGCGCCGATGCGCGCGTCGGCTGGGTCAATTATGCGGGCTTTGCCGACAATCCCAACCATGCGTTGGCGCAAAAGTATCTGGACGGACGCGCCTGCTCGTTGCTCACGTTCGGGGTGCGCGGCGGCTTCGAGGCCGGCAAGAAGTTCTACGACGCGCTGCGGCTCATCAAGCGGCTGGTCAATATGGGCGATGCCAAGTCGCTCGCCTGCCATCCGGCTTCCACCACGCACCGGCAGATGTCGGCGGAGGAGCAGAGCCACGCGGGCGTGCGGCCCGAGACGATCCGGATCAGCGTCGGCATCGAGCATATCGACGACATCGTCGCTGATCTCGATCAGGCCCTGGCCGCCACCGCAGCGGACCGCCAGAGCGCGATCGCGGCCGAATAGGTTGGAGTCCGCGTGCCCGTCCTGGTCGACCGAGGTCCTGGTGGCTGCAGCATCGTGGCGGGCAAGGATAGCGCCGCGCAGCGGCTGCAGGCGCGCCGGCATCCGGCCGGCTGCGAATGGATAGAGATCGGGCTCGTCAACAACATGCCGGAGGCGGCGCTCGAGGCGACCGAGCAGCAGTTCCTGGAGTTGCTCGGGGCCGCGGCCGGTTCGAGCTGGGTTCGCCTGCGCTTCTTCTCGCTGCCGGGAATTCCGCGCAGCGAGCGCGCCCGCCTCTATCTGAGCCGATCCTATGGGGATGCGGGAGATCTCGGCAAAGCCGAGCTCGACGGCCTGATCGTGACCGGCACGGAGCCCAAGGCGGCCAACCTGGCTGAGGAACCCTATTGGGCGGCCTTCACGCAATTGGTCGATTGGGCCGCGCGCCATACGATCTCCACCATCTGGTCATGCCTCGCCGCCCATGCGGCCGTTTTGCATCTCGACGGCATCGTGCGCGTGCCGCTGCCCGAGAAGTGCATCGGTGTGTTCGAGTGCGAGCGGCTCGCCGATCATCCGCTCATGCTGAACCTGCCGCCGCGACCGGCGGTGCCCCATGCCCGCTGGAATGCGTTGAGCGAGGAGGCGCTGGTTGCGAGCGGCTACCAGGTGCTGACGCGCTCGTCGGCCGCCGGCATCGACACGTTCGTGCGGCAGGATTTTGGCCGGCAGGATCCGGCGCGCGAAGCGCACAGCCTGTTCCTGTTCTTCCAAGGCCATCCGGAATACGGGGCGGGCGCCTTGCTGAGCGAATATCGCCGCGACGTCGGCCGCTTTCTCAAGGGCGAGCGCGACCGCTATCCGGCCATGCCGCAGCATTATTTCGATGCCCAGACCGAGACTGCGCTGGCCGAGTTTCGGCGGCGCGCCGAGCAACAGCCGCGCGAGGAATTGCTCGCCAAATTTCCGGTTGCGGCGAACCCGGCGTTGAATGCGAATTGGCAGCCTTTCGCCGCCGCCATCTATCGAAACTGGTTGTCCGCCATCTCGGCGCAAAAGCAGCGCCTTCTGCGCCCCACCCAATACATGGCCGCGCTCCGGCTGGACCAGTCGCCGGCCCCGGCGGTTTGAGCAGGTTTGGTCTGTAGCCCGCATGGAGCGCAGCGTAATGCGGGAACGCCGCTCCCGCATTTCGCAAGCGCTCCATGCGGGCTACGGGCCTACCCTCCGCACGGCCAATTCCCAAATGCCCGTAACGGTGCTACCTCTCGGCTTTCGCAGCCGGGAGGAACAATCATGAAAAAGGCATTCGCGGGCGGGCTTCTGTTCGGCACGGCACTGTTGGCGAGCGCATCGGTGCTGCAGGCCGCCGAGGTGACCTACGAGCGGCTGCAGCATCCCGAGCCGCAGAACTGGCTGATGAACCATCATGACTACGGCGCGCAGCGTTATCTCGTCGCTCGACGCCATCAACAAGTCGAACGTCAAGAACCTGAAGCTCAAGTTCGCGGTCGCGCTCGGCGGCAGCTCCGGCAACGAGAGCCTGGAAGCAACCCCGCTGGTCGAGGACGGCTTCATGTATGTCGCCGATGGCTGGGGCGTGGTCTACAAGATCGACGTCCGCTCCGGCACCGCCGGCCATATCGTCTGGAAGATGGATCCCGGCCAGGAGAAGCTCGACCGCAATCGCGGGGTGGCGCTCTGGGGCAATCTGGTCATCTCGGTCACCTCCCAGGACGCACGGGTAGTCGCGACCGACAAGGAGACCGGCAAGATGGTCTGGGAGAGGAATTTGCACGACCAGCCGGACATCGAGCTCGATGCCGCTCCGCTCGCGCTCAAGGACCAGATCGTGGTCGGCGCCTCGGGCGGCGACCGCGGATTGCGTGATTGGATCGCCGCGCTTGATGCCAAGACCGGCAACCTGCAATGGAAGACCTACTCGATCCCGGCGCCGGGCGAGCCCGGCAGCGAGACCTGGAAGGACAAGAGCAATGCCTGGCAGACGGGGGGCGGCGCCTTCTACGTCACCGGCTCGTACGATCCGGCCAGCAATCTCACCTATTGGGGAACCGGCAATCCGGTACCTGGCTATGACGCGGCTCGCCGGCCGGGTGACAATCTCTATACGTCGAGCGTGCTCGCGCTCGACGCCGCCAGCGGCAAGATCGGCTGGTATTTCCAGTATACGCCCAACGACAACCGCGACTATGACGAGACCGGCACCCACATCCTGATCGACACCAAGGTGAACGGCGAGGATCGCAAGATCGTCTCCCATGCCGGCCGCAACGGCTTTGAATACATCCTCGACCGCGCCAACGGCCAGTTCCTCAAGGCGACGCAGCACGTCGATCAGGTGACCTGGACCAAGGGCATCGATCCCAAGACCGGCAAGCCCCTCGAGTACGATCCGACCAAGAGTTTTCAGATCTATGCCGACGCCGCCAATGTCAACGACGACAAGGTGAAGCGGCGCGTCTGCCCCGACACCGCCGGCGGCACCAATTACTGGCCGGCCTCCTACAGCCAAAAGACCAGCCTCATCTACATTCCGGCGCTGGAAAGCTGCTCGTCGGTCGCGCCCGACTACGCGATGCATGTGAAGGGCAATTTCACGGGCGGCACCACCGGAGGCGCACCGGGCGGCGGCAACACCAGCAGCATCGTGGCGCTCGATCCCTCGACCGGGGCCATCAAGCTGCGCAAGACGCTGCCCTATCCGAACTTTGCCGGCGTGCTCTCGACCGGCGGCGGGATCGTGGTCACAGCGCTGCTCGACGGCACCATCGTGGCGCTCGACGACCAGACGCTCGACGAGCTGTGGTCGGTCAATGTCGGCACCGGCTTCAACGCGCCGCCGATGACCTACGCGGTCGACGGCAAGCAATACATCGCCATCGCATCGGGCCTCTACCGCAACGCCCGCAACCGCCTCGAGCGCCTGCCCGATCTGAAGACCGAGTTCGAACGCGACGATGATCTTCGTGTTCGGGGTGGATTGATTCGAACACCGCGAATGGCGAATGGCGAGTAGCGCGTAGTAGTCGGGCGCCGCTCTTCTACTCGCTATTCGCCATTCGCCGTTCGCCTCCTCTCACTCCCCAAACGGCCGGCGGCCCTGCTTCTGATTCGCGCCGGTCTCGTAGTGGCGGCCCTCGACCGCGAGCTCGGCCTCGGATGCCCCTTTCGTTGTTGCGCCCGAAGTGATCGATACATCGCGGTGACACCTTTGAAGGGTGATCGAAGCTGTGCTCGTGCCGGGCTACCGCCTGACGGCAGCGCGGCTGCTGCCCGTGCGGGTAACCGGTCGCTGTGGTTGGTGGATGGACTCGCCGATTTGCCCTCCGGCACTCGCCCCGGCCCCCACCTTCTTTTGTTGGAGCGGGTGGCCTGCGGCCCCAAGCTGGGGCTAATCGCGTGGATTCTTGTCGTGACGTTTCCACGCCTCAAGAAACTCCCGAACGACGTCGGCCTCCGGCTTTGCAAGCGAATCGTTTTTGGCCAATTCCTCAACGCGGGAACGAAAACGGTCTCTGTCCATAATCGCGTTCAGCGATCCCACGTTTGCTAGCGTGTTGCGTCGGGCGACCATATCGCCCATTCCGCCGAACCCCAGTCCCTGACTCCAGGAATTTGATGTAAATGTCTTGGCAAACTTAATGACCATGTCATCGAGATGAAGTTGCTCGTCGGTCCATTGTTTCACCTCTGCACCGTCGTGAGCGGCAAACTCGCGCCAGCGATAGAGCAAGTAAGCAAGCTCATGGTGAGCGGCGAGTTCGCCGGACTTGGTTGCGCTACGGATTCGCGCCAACGCTCCGCCGCGTAGGCTCTCGGCATCCGCTGCGGTAGTCAGGCAGTTCTGCTCCGGCTCAGGTTGCTTTCCGGCGTGTGGGTGATGGTCACAATAGGCAGAGTCGGCGAAGTCAACCAGCCAGCCGAGCGCTGCTGTTTCGCATGCCGCCGTGAAAATGGCGGACCGTTTCACAAGATCAAAGCGTTCCAGCGTCAGGCGTCGCAGAAGCCAGTGAATTCTCAGGTGATTGTTCGCAAGAGAGAATCCCCTTGAGGCATCCGAGGATACATGCAATTCGTCACCGAGCTTGAAGATCGCGGTGAGTAGCGATTGCACATTGTCGTCCGGCACTTCGTCCGCGTGCAGGTTCAACTCATCCAGCAGGAGCGCGGCCTTCGTCGCTCCGCCTGGCCGTTTGACAGCGAGCGACTCCCGAAATGCCGCCGCTATGAATTCCTGATCAGAGGCCTTCGCGACGAGTTGGCCGATCTCTTGTCTCGGGAGCACATCTCCGCCGACAGAGAAGCGAAAATAGGAGTTGAAATGGTCTTTGGCACAGACGCGACGCTGGCGTGCCCAGTCCGTTGCCGAGCCTTCTCCATAGTGGATGTTGCCCCAGACAGACTCCAGTCGCGGAAAGAGTTCGCATGAGCGCCCGGCGCAGACGATCCTGGTCTGGTAGTTCGGCCGAGCCGAACAGCATCTTGACGTATTCTCCATGCTGTCCTCTGGACGATCCGCGACCCAGAGATGCGCCGGTCCCACACAGCTGCTCCTTGCCTGCCCGCAGCGCGCGATAGAGGTTGGGCCGCAGCAACCGAAGCGTCTCCAGCCCAATGAAATCGGCCCGGTCCACTTCGGCGCCGACCGCAGGCCAAGTCACCGAAAGCGTGTTGGTAAGCCGGATCAAATCCCTTGGAGTCCGTATTTCCGGCGTCACAACATCGTAGAAGACGTTCATGAAGCGAACCATGTCGTCCGTTTCAGGCGAGCCACATATTGCATCAATCTGTTGCAGAAGTTCTTGGCAAAGATCGCCATGCCGTGGCTGGGGAATATCGAAACCAGCTTGGATTATTTTTTCGAGATAGTGCGGTCCTTCAGTCGGATACTTCTCCGCGACGATCAATTCGGCAAGCTGACGGTCAAAGACTAGCAAATAGATCACGTTCGGCAGTAGCCCGATCGACTTCACCAGCCGAAAGATCAAAAGGGCCTCGTCCGGGGCGAGGCGGTCGACATCATCGATCACGATCAAGAATCGCTTTTTCTGCTCACTGAGCGCCTTGCTGAGTTCGGTGTGCAGTTTTTCGATCGTGTCGTCTTCCTGGATCAGCGCGGCGAGCCAACTCATGGCGCCCGACGCGACGGTGCCGGCGCCGGCGCCGCCCGCAAGATCGATCCCGGGACCAACCATCGCGCCCGCACGCAACAGGCGTGCCCCAAGCTTGGGTAAGGCACGCTTGAATCGCTCACCGAGCGTCGGCCCAAGCCCGGCATAAAGCTCGCGAAAAAAGGCGAGCGCCAGCGCTTCTTCGCCTCTGAACCACCAACACGCGAAGTTTATGACCGCAATCTCGTTAGCCTCGACGGCACCCTTGAGGTGATGAAGGACGAGATTGACGGCGCTACTCTTTCCCGATCCCCAAGGTCCATTGAGGGCTATCACCGTGCCCTCTGGCGCTGCCAATTTTAGAATGCTTGACGCGAGCGTTCTCGCAAACGGATCAATGCCGAACCTGTCGTCGGAAGGTTCGGTAATCGGCTTGTCGTTGTGTGGGGTTCCGTCGGCCACTTTTCCTCCGTGATTCGTAGAATCATGTCATTGCGACCCCGCGTTCGCCAGTGGAATTTCTGAACGCTCGCTGTTATTGCTTTGCAAGCGAGATGCCGGCAGCGGTCTCGGCATTGAGAACGGTAGGAAGACGAGCACGATTATCGCCCGTTGAACTCGGCCCAGAGGTCATGCTCGAGAAAGCCGTCCGCGCGAATAAAGCGCGCTCGTCGCGCGTGAATAAGCTCGAAGCCGGGAATTGCCTCGTTCGGGTCCTCAGACACGTTCGGACCGGCGTAGATCACGCCCGCAAGCGCGTTGAAGCGGAGGCCCGACTTTGTCTCAACAACGTAGAGCATCGGACCGCCGCTAATGCCGCCGAAATTGTAATTCTCAGGTGGAATTCCTTCGCCGAGGGCGGGCTCAAGATGTTCGCGCTCGATATGGGACATTATATCCCGCTCATTAATGCTGCTCGCGATCCCCGAACCGGCGAAAGCACCAAAGACGACTTCATTCCTTTGGCGCACCCGCGTGCCTAATCCTGGAAATCCACAATAGAATACGCCTTTATCCCTGCCGGGCGGCGTAGGCGGCCACTCTTTCTGGTAGCCGGAATAGATTGTGCGGTCGATGAGGGAGACCTCCCAATCGGCGATCATGAACGTGGCGATGTCCATCTCGAGGTTTATGTCGACGCAGCGTGCATCCCACTGAAGCTCGATGGAATTGCCTTTCCGACCCGCCATCCGCAACGGCGTCGGCCCATGCTCGGCGCAAAAGGCGCGCCAACTCTTTGGGCCTTCGACGACGTGCGCCGCAGTCACACCGAAGGTCGCCTCGGGCGTCCGTAGGAAGAACGCGGTGCCGTTCCGTACGGCACGTCGGCCGTCGGGTTGTCGACGGTCTTCCCAATAGAGAGGGGCCGAAATCGAAACGGCAAATTTCAGCTCTTCGGGGCCAAGCTGACGCATGATGCGCTTGGCTTCTTCCATTGTCATGGGCGGCATCGATTTCCCCACTTGTCCCGAATCCCGGACGTATTCACTTGATCTCGAGCCGCGGCAAAAATCTCGTGGCGCTCGACGACCAGACGCTCGACGAGCTGTGGTCGGTCAACGTCGGCACCGGCTTCAACGCGCCGCCGGTGACCTACGCGGTCGACGGCAAGCAATACATCGCCATCGCATCGGGCCTGTACCGCAACGCCCGCAACCGCCTCGAGCGCCTGCCCGATCTGAAGACCGAGTTGAACGCGACGATGATCTTCGTGTTCGGGGTGGATTGATTCGAACACCGCGAATGGCGAATAGCGAGTAGCGAGTGGTCGGCTGGCGTCGCTCTTCTATTCGCTATTCGGCACTCGCCATTCGCCTCCTCTCACTCCCCAAACGGCCGGCGGCCCTGCTTCTGCTTCGCGCCGGTCTCGTAGTGGCGGCCCTCGACCGCGAGCTCCGCTTCCTGCTCCTCTTCGGGCGTCCAGTGGCCGAGCGAATAGCCCCACCAGGGCTCCTTGAGATTGAGCGCCGGCAATTGCAGGCCCTGCCAGATCTCGATGGCGCGCTCCATGAACTCGCGCTTGGGCAGCGACAGCGGCGGATAGGGCCACGGCATGGTGGCGTCGATCAGGAGCGCGGTCGAACGCGGCGGCTCGTCGCGCGTCACCAGCCCGCGCGACTTTCCGGGCGGAACGGCGGCCGGATCGAGCGTGAACGGGGGCGCCTCGACCACCTCGGTGTCGCGGAAGGGCTGCGCCCGGTAGGCGATCGCCCACAGCACGTTCTCCGCGTCCTTGATGTTGATGTCCTCGTCGACCGCGACCAGGAGCTTGCCCATGAACTTGTCGGCCAGGAGACGCAGCGCCTTCTTGCCGTCGTCGGGATCGCGCTTCTTGAGCTTGACCACCGCGACTGCGTTGGAGCCGGCGCATTCCAGGTATTCGACCGCGATCACGTTATCCATGCCGGCGCTGCGCAACAGCCGGATGCCGGCGGCGGCGCGGCCGATATTGCGCATCTTGCTGCTTTCGCTCGGCGGCATCTGGCTGATGATGGAGAGATAGATCGGCTTCTTGCGCATGGTGATCGCGGTCACGTCCATGAAGAAGCTGAAGTCGCGCTGCGCCATGTAGCCGGGGAATTCGCCGAAGGCGCCTTCCATCTCGACCATGTCGGTCGGCACCGTGCCTTCGATCACGATCTCGGATTCCGCCGGCACCAGCAGATCCTGCGTCGACGCAGCGGGTGAGCGCGAGCGGCGACCCGACAAAGCCGCCGGCCACGTCGTATTCGCACATGTCGTTGGGGATGCGGGTGACCGCCGCGTAGGAGACGTGCGGGGGCACGCCGATGACGATCGCGGCCGGAACGCGCGTGGCGCCGCGCTCGCGCCAGCGGTCGATGTGCCAGCGCATGCCCCAGGCGAGGCGGCCGAGCAGCACGCCGATGCGGTCCTCGGCCTTCACCATGCCGCGGTAATTGCCGAGATTGTGCATCCCGGTCTCGGGGTCCTTGGTGACCCAATGGCCGGCCGTCGTATAGGGGGCGTTGTCGAAGCCCGGCGTCGAGATCGGAATCGGCAGCCGGCCGAGGCCGCCGCCGGCGCGGCTGAGCTCCTCGCCGCTGATCACCACCTCCTGGCAGGCCGGATTGCCGACCACGACCGGGGCGATCTGATGCGCGAGCGCCTTGCGCCACACATCCTCGATCTCGTCGAGCGCGCAGCCCATGCCGAGCGCATAGATATCGGCCGAGCCCGCAAGCGCGCCGACCAGCACCGGGATGTCGTAGCGGCGGCCGCTGCCATCGACCACGTTCTCGAACAGGAAGGCCTTGCGCTGGCTCTCCGGCAGGCCGCGAAACTGCAGGCGCACCAGCGGATGCAGCTCGGTATCCTTGTTGACCGGGCTGGTGATGCGAACCAGCTTGCCGGCCTTCTCTAGGCCCTCGACATATTTGCCCAGCGTGGGCCAGTACGCAGTCATCAAGTCCTCCCCGGGGGTTTATCGGTCTTCATGTCTTTATTTCGGCTCTCCAGCAGCCGGTCCGATCACTTTCGCGCCATGACGCTCGCGACCAGGGCTGTGTCGCAGAACTGCACGAGCGATGCAACGCGGCCACCCTCGAGGGTCCACAAGTCGAATAATTCGGTCTCGAATATCTCGCCGGTCGGATTGTATTTCACCTTGAGTCGCCAATGGACCGCGGCCTTGCCGCCCTCGATCACGCTGGCGAGCTTGGTCTGCTCCAGGAAATCGAAAGCCGCGATCAGCGAGCCGATGGCGGCGCGCAATTGGGCATGGCCCTCCGCCCGACCGGCTCCCGGAAAGGTAGCCGGTGAGCCAACCAGCTGAAAAATGGCGTCCGGCTTGAAGATGCGCTCGACGGCAGCAAGATCCTTGGCCGCGCGAGCCGCATAGACGTCCTCTATGACCTTCTCGATGCCTGCCCTGTCGGCCATCGGAATCTCCTTGAAGTTGAGGCTCTTCATTTCTAGCCAGCGCCTCCAACCGAGCTTGCACTGTTATAGGGCGGCTGCCAGCGCCGATAAAGCCGCCCAGCTCCCGAGCAGCACTTGTATTCCGAGCCGGAAGTGGCGTTGGGGCGGACGGATAAGTTTGGCAGGCGTCGGCGATGAGGCGTCTGCCGGCCCATTATGCTTTACGTAAATCATAATTCGTGCTAAGGACTGGCCATGATCGTGAACTACCGGGACAAACGATCCGAGCGTTTCGCCAATGGCAAGCGTGTCCGGGAGTTTTCCGGTTTCGCACGACAGGCCGAGGATTCGGCTCGATCGGCTGGAAGCCGCCACCAGCCTGAGAGATCTCGCTGCGCTGCCCGGCAACCGGCTGGAAGCCCTCAAAGGTGCTCGGCAGGGTCAATGGAGCATCCGCATAAACGACCAATGGCGGATTTGCTTCGAATGGCCGGAAGGCTCGCCGGGGCCGGTCAATGTAGAGATCGTTGACTACCACTGAAGAAATCGGGCTTCGGCCCACCTGAGGAGGGAGAACCGCCATGGCCCGCACCGCAATACACCCTGGCGAGCACCTCGCCGAAGAGCTCAAGGAACTCGGCATTTCGGCTGCGGAGCTGGCGCGGCAAATCGAGGTGCCGGTGAACCGGGTGACCGGTATCATCAACGGCCAGCGTGGGATTACGGCCGACACGGCCTTGCGCCTTGGCCATTGGTTCGGCACCAGTCCCGAGTTCTGGCTGAACCTGCAACAGCTCTACGAGTTGCGTCTTGCACGGGCGGAGGTTGGCGATCGAGTGCAGAAGCTGCCCAGGCTCAGCAAGCGCAAGCGTCAGAAGGATCCCGCCTCCGCATCTCCCTAGGAGTGACCGCCCTCCGGCGTGCAACGAGAAGGAGCGTAACTACTCCACCACGCCGCGGTCGCGGAACGCCGCGATCTCGGCTTGGCTGAATCCGAACTCGGCCAGCAGCTCGTCGGTATGCTCGGCGAATTCCGGCGTGCGGACCGCCAAGGCGCTCGGCGTGCGGCTGAGCCGGAACGGCTGGCGGGGCAGGGTGATCTCCTTCCCGTCGGCGGCGGTCACGGTCTGGCCGAGCCCAAGATGCTTGGCCTGCGGATCCTCGAAGGCCTCCTTGATCGAATAGATCGGCCCGCACGGAACCTCCGCCGCCTCGAGCTTGCGCATCAGCGTGGCGGTGTCCATCTCGATCGTGATGCTTTGGATCAGGCCGTTGATCTCGCTCCGGCGCTTGCGGCGCACCTCGCGGGTGGCGAAATCCGGATGCTCGATCAGATCCTCGCGGCCGAGCGCCTTGCAGAGCCGGCCCCACATCGAGGGCACCGGCGCGATGTTCACGTAGCCGTCCTTGGTCTTGTAGACGTTGGTGGGCACGCCGGTCGGATGCTCGTTGCCGACCTGCTTGGGCACCACGCCGTCCACCAGATAGCGCGCGGCCTGCAGATCGAGCATGAACATCTGCGATTCAAGCAGCGAGGCCTGCACCCACTGTCCCTCGTTCGAGCTCGCCCGCTCGACCAGTGCGACCAGGATCCCGAGCGCGGCGTGCAGCCCGGTCACGATATCGGCGATCGGAATCCCGACCCGCATCGGCCCGCGGCCGGGCTCGCCGGTGATCGACATCAGCCCGCTCATGCCTTGCACGATCTGGTCGACCCCGGGCCGCGCCTTGTAGGGACCGTCCTGGCCGAAGGCCGAGATGCTGGCATAGACCAGGCGCGGATTGATGGCCTTCAGCGTTGCGTAATCGAAGCCGAGCCGGTCCTTGACGTCAGGACGGAAGTTCTCGACCAGCACATCCGCCTGCCCGGCCAACCGATGGAGGATTTCGCGACCTTCCGGCTCGCGCAGATTGAGCGCCATGCCGCGCTTGTTGCGGTGCTTGTTCTGGAAATCGGCTTCGTGGCGGCCGGCGATATCGGCCGGATCGCCCGGGCGCTCGATCCGGATGACATTGGCGCCCCAATCGGCAAGCTGCCGCACGCAGACCGGGCCGGCCCGGGCATGGGTCAGGTCCAGGACGACGAGATCCTGTAAGGCGCGCGAGGCCGGCTGGTAGGGCATGCACAATTCCTCAGTTGCGACATCAAACACTGATTGTCGTGCCCCGCGAAGGCGGCGCACCCAGTAAGCACGGAAGTCGATTTTGTTGCGCGGACATGTCCTATAGCGAGTGCGGTGGTTACTGGGTCGCCCGCCTTCGCGGGCGATGACAGCGAGGTTTGTTTGCTCTACTCGGCGATGATGAGCTTGGCCCGTTCGACGAGATTCTTCGGCGTTGCCAGCACCTTTTCCACCGTGGCCTGCAGCGTCACGCCGTGGATCGGATTGATCTCGATCCTGGCAGCCGCCGCGGCCTCGATGAAGGCGGGATCCTTGATCGTGGCTTCGAACGCGTCGCGCAGCGCCTGCACGCGCTCGCCCGGAACGTTGGGCGCGGTCGCCATCGGCTTGCCGAGCGCATCGCCCGAGACGATCAGTGCCATGACGCCGCGGTCGTTCTCGTTGCGGGCAAGCTCCAGAACCGAGGGGACATCGGCTAGCTCTTTCGACTTCGGCTCGCTCTGCACCAGCACCTTGATCTTCTTGTCCCGCACCCATTCCGGATTGAACGATTTCCAGCTGTCCCAGGAATTGGTGACGCCTTGCACCTCGCCGCGCTCCATGGCGATCGTCATGGTGCTGTTGCCCTGATAGCCCGAGACGATCTTGAACCGGGTGCCCGCGAGCTCGTTGAGCATGTGGGGAAACGTGTAGGTGATGGCGCCCTTGTTGGAGGCGGCCACCACGATCTCCTGCTTGCGCGCGTCGTCGATGGATTGCACGCCGGCCGTATGCCAGACCGCGAGCGTCACCGGGCTCGTGCTCATGGAGCCGATCCAGGAGAACCTGTTGGCGTCATACTGCACGCCCTCGGTGCCGACCGCCTGCGCGGCGACAAGGGTATCGGGGAACATTCCGAGCGCGGTGCCGTCCTGAGGTGCGATGGAATAGAGGTAGTTGGCCATCTTGATGCCGCCGGCGCCGACCATGTTCTGCGGCACCAGGACCGGATTGCCCGGGATGTGGCCGCGCATGAAGCGGGCAAGGAGGCGCGCCTCGAAATCGTAGCCGCCGCCGACATTGACCCCGATCAGGACATTGATGGTCTTGCCGCGGTAGAAGTCGGCTACGCCCTCGGCCCGCACCGGCAAGGCAGCGAACAGCAAGGCGATGCCGCAAGCGGAAGCGGGGATCCGGCTCTTAAGGCATTTTTCGAAGTGACTGAATTCCCGCTTTCGCGGGAATGAGCGGATGGGGGATCCCTTCACGCGCCCGCAGGGTGGGCAAGCGCGCGGAACGCGCCATGCCCACGCGGATCGCGGTTGTTGCACCGATTGCCCGAACATGCGCGCCCTCCGTGGGCACCCCCAAAGGCCTTTTGCCCACTCTACTGCAGCAAACGATTTTAGAGTAACAATCGCGCAAGAGAAGAGCTCACAACCAAAGGCCTGGGAGCTGGGGAGACTGGCATGGATTTCGAACTGCCCGAGGAGGTCCGTCTGTTGCGGGAGACGGTCCGCAAATATGTCGATCGCGAACTGATCCCGATCGAGATGCACAGCATGGAGGGGCCCGAGCTCAAGCCGGAGATCAAGGCCACGCTGGAGGCCAAGGCGCGCGAATTGGGCCTTTGGCAGCTCGATACGCCGGCCGAGTTCGGCGGCCAGGGCCTGAGCCTTTTGGCGCTGGCGGTGGTGTGGGAGGAGATCTCGCGCTCGATCGCGCTGCCCAATCGCGGCGACGGCGTCTTCGGTCCCTCGCCGCGGCCGATTTTGCTGCGGCTCCCCGACAAGATGAAGGAGCGCTACCTCCATCCGCTGTTGCGCGGCGAGAAATCCGCCGCCTTCGCCCAGACCGAGCCCGACGCCGGCAGCGATCCCGGCCGCATGCGCACCCGCGCCGTCCGGGCCGGCGATCACTATGTCATCAACGGCTACAAACGCTTCATCTCGCACGCCAAGGGCGCCGACTTCCTGCAGCTGGTGGCGGCCACCGATCCCGAGAAAGGATCGCGCGGGGGCTTGAGCGTCTTCATTGTCGACATGGATACGCCCGGGCTGTCGATCGTGCGCGAGACCCGCCACATGATGGGCGACGTGACCTATGAGATCGCGCTCGACGACGTCAAGGTGCCGATCGGGAACCTGGTCGGCAACGAGGGCGACGGGATGCGCGAGGCGCAATCCTGGATCTCGCGCAATCGCGTGCACCAGGCCTCGCATGGGCTCGGCGTGACGCAACGCTGCCTCGAGATGATCGGCAAATACGCCCCGCAACGCACCACTTTCGGCGAGCCACTGGCGCGGCGCCAGGCGGTCCAATTCGCGGTCGCCGACCTCTACACCAGGTACCAGACCGGCCAGCTGCTCACCCATCGGACCGCCTGGAAGGTCGACAAGGGCATCGCCAGCCGCCACGATGCTTTCATGGCCAAGATCCACTGCACCGAGCTCGGCTTCGAGGCCGCCGATCGCTGCATGCAGTTCCATGGCGCCAGCGGGCTCTCGACCGAGCTGCCGATCGAGGCGATGTGGCGGCGCTCGCGCAGCTACCTGATCACCGGCGGACCGGCCGAGATCATGCGCGCCACCCTTGCCCGCGAAGTGTTCAAAATCTATCAGTGACAAGATGGAACTCGATCTCAAGGGCAAGACCGTCCTGATCACCGGCGCCTCCAAGGGCATCGGCTATGTGATCGCCGAAACCCTGGCGGCGGAAGGTTGCAACCTGCACCTGGCGGCGCGCGACGAGGCGGCGATGCGCGAGCTCGCCGCGCGTCTTACGCGCGACCACGCCGTCGCGGTGACAGTCCACCGCAGCGATCTCGGCCAGGCCGCCGACGTGCAGGCACTGGGCGAAGCCTGCGCCGACGTCGACATCCTGGTCAACAATGCCGGCGACATCCCGCCCGGCACGCTCGAGGAGATCGACGGCGAGACCTGGCGCAAGGCCTGGGACGTCAAGGTCTATGGTTATGTCGATCTCACGCGCATCATCTATCCGCGCATGTGCGCGCGCCGAAGCGGCGTCATCATCAACATCGTCGGCGCCGCGGCGCGCATGCCGAACCACCGCTACATTGCCGGCTGCATGGCCAACATCGCGCTGAACATGTTCACCCAGTGCCTGGGCGGCGAGAGCATGCGGCACAACGTGCGCGTGGTCGCCATCAATCCGGGGCCGACGGTGCCGGGCCGCCACCTCCCGCACGTGATGGCGCGCGCAAAGCGCTTGCTGGGCGACGAGAACCGCTGGCCGGAGCTGCACGAGAAATTTCCCGCAGGCCGGGCCGGGAAGGCGTCGGAGATTGCCGATGCGGTCGTGTTCCTTGCCTCCGGCCGCGCCAGCTTCATCAGCGGCGCCACCATCGATGTCGACGGCGGTCACTCGGTCCACCGTCCAGGCGCATGAGCGAACGGGCATGAACTCGGCGCGCAGGAGCCTCGATCAAGCGGTGCGTTGTTTGAGCACCACGTTCGGCACGAGGGTGACATGAGGACTTTGCTCGCGCTCGGCCTGAGCTTGCCGATCGCGCTGGCGGGTGCCGCGCGGGCGAACGACTTCTACGCCGGCAAGACCATCAGCATCTATATCGGGACCGGCGAGGGCCCGGGCGCATTGACAGCCTATCCGCGCGCCATCGCCCAGGTGATCGGCCGCTACATTCCGGGCAATCCGGCAATCCTGGTTCGCAACATGCCGGGGGCCGGCGGAATCAAAGCGGCCAATTTCATCTATTCGATCGCGCCCCAGGACGGCACTGCGTGGGGCTTCATCACCCGCGGCTTCGTGCGCGCGCCCATGCTGGGCACCCCGCAGGCCCAGTTCGATCCGACCAAGTATCAATGGATCGGCACGACCTCGCAGGAAACCAGCGTTGCGGCGGTGTGGACTGCCGGCACCCGGGTCCGCAGCATCCCCGATGCCACGACGCAGGAGGTGGTGTTCGGCGGTACTTCGCTGTCGACCGATACCGGCCTGTTTCCGACCATCCTCAATCGCCTCATCGGCACAAGGTTCAAGGTCATCGTCGGCTACAAGAGCAGCACCGACGTCGATCTGGCGATGGAGCGGGGCGAGGTGCAGGGCAAGATCTGGACCTGGGGCTCGCTCAAGAGCGGCAACACCGCCGACTGGGTGGCGGACAAGAAGGTCTCTTTGCTTGCCCAGTTCGGCCCGCAGAAGGCGCGCGATCTGCCCGATCTGCCCCGCGCGCTCGATTTCGCGAAAACGCCGCAGGATCGCCAGGTCATGGAATTGATCTTCGCGCCGCTCGCGCTCGGCTATCCCTCGTTCATGGGCCCCGGTGTTCCGCCCGAGCGGGTAGAGATCATGCGCCGGGCGTTCGACCGCACCATGCAGGATCCCGAATTCATCGATCTGATGAAGCAGCAGAGTCTCGTGCTCGATCCGGCCACCGGAGAAGATGTGCAGGCGATCGTGCAGCGGCTCTATCAAATGCCCCAATCGGTGATCGAGCGGGCGCGCCAATATCTGCCCCCGTCTTGAGCTTGATTGAAGGAGAAAATCACGATGAGCGCCAGTGATCCAACCGACGCCGCTCCGCCGCAGGCGGAGCCGGCGCTGCGCGCCATCGCGATGCCGGCCGACGCCAATCCGGCCGGAGACATCTTCGGCGGCTGGCTGCTGTCGCAGATGGACTTGGCCGGCAGCACGGTTGCGACCCGCCGCGCCAAGGGGAGGGTGGTCACGGTTGCGATCACCGCCATGACGTTTCACCGTCCGGTCTTCGTCGGCGATGAAGTCAGCTGCTATGTGGAGATCGTCAAGATCGGCACCACCTCGATCACGGCGAAGATCCAAAGCTGGGCCCGGCGCGGCCGCGGCGAGGAGCGCATCGAGGTGACGGAGGGGCTGTTCACCTATGTGGCGGTGGATTCCGAGCGCAAGCCGTGCCCGGTACCGCCGGCTGCTTAAGGTGTTGCAATCGCTGGCCGAATGGGTGCCGCCGCGGAGCCGGTCGGCGCAGGATCGTGCAGCTTCGGCAATCAGGCCGTTCTGCTTTGCAGGGGTTGGATTGCCTGCCCTACAGGCATCGGCGAATGGTCTAATATTGGCTCGATTGGTACCTGTCCATCGACTAGACTTGGAGCTGGAGAATCACCTGTGCGTCACGGGATGTCCTTATTGTGATCGTAGCCTCTTGTATGCGCTTCTGATCATCAACAATTGATGAGCGGGCACATTGTTCTTTCTGAGCTTCATGGTGATGAATCCGATCATCAGCAATCGATCAATCGATCGTGAGCGCTAGGCACCGGTATTTCCATGAACGAAACCTCCCTTCGCCGGGACTGGCTGTCACGGCCGATCTTCCGGTGGGCCCGCAAGGTGCTGCCGAGCCTGTCGGCGACCGAGCGGGAGGCGATCGAGGCCGGCGATGTCTGGTGGGACGCCGATCTGTTCTCAGGCGATCCCGATTGGCGCAAGCTCCTGGCCACCCCGCCGGCGCGGCTGTCGGCCGAGGAGCAGGCGTTCCTCGACGGTCCGGTCGAGGAGCTGTGCGGGATGCTGGACGATTGGCGCATCACCTGGGAGCTGCGCGATCTGCCGCCCAACGTCTGGGACTTTCTCAAGACGCACAAATTCTTCGCGATGATCATTCCCAAGGCCTATGGGGGCCTCGGATTCTCCGCCTATGCGCATTCGGAGGTCATTCGCAAGCTGTCGACGCGTTCGATCTCGGCCGCGGTGACCGCGATGGTCCCGAACTCGCTCGGACCGGGCGAGCTCCTCATGCAGTTCGGCACCAAGGCGCAGCAGGACTACTGGCTGCCGCGGCTGGCCGACGCGCGCGAGATTCCGTGCTTCGGATTGACCAGCCCGGAAGCCGGGTCGGATGCGGCATCCATGGTGGATTCCGGCATCGTGTGCCGCGGCACCTTCGAAGGCCGCGAGCTCATCGGCATCAGGCTCAACTGGCACAAGCGCTACATTACGCTCGGGCCGATCGCGACCGTGCTCGGGCTTGCGTTCAAGCTCTACGATCCCGATCACCTGATCGGCACGCGCGACGAGATCGGCATCACCGTTGCCCTGGTGCCCACCAACCTGCCGGGCGTGGAGATCGGCCGCCGCCACCTGCCCGCGATGCATGTCTTCCAGAACGGTCCCAATTGGGGCCGCGACGTGTTCATCCCGATGGACCATGTCATCGGCGGCGTCGAGCAGGTCGGCAAGGGCTGGAAGATGCTGATGAGCGCGCTGGCCGCCGGGCGCGGCATTTCGCTGCCCTCGCTGTCGGCCGCCGGTGCTGCCTTCGCGGCCCATGTGACCGGCGCCTATGCGACCATTCGCGAGCAGTTCCATGTTCCGATCGCGCGCTTCGAGGCCATCCAGGAACGGCTCGGGCGCCTCGCGGCCACCGCCTATCTGCTCGACGCCGCGCGCCGGCTGACCTGCGCGGCCATCGATGCCGGCCACAAGCCCGCGGTCATCACCGCCATCATGAAGGCGCAAGCCACCGAGCGGCTGCGCATCTGCGCCAATGACGCCATGGACGTGCATGGCGGCAAGGGCATCATGGAAGGCCCGCTGAACTACCTCGGCAACCTCTACCGCGCGGTGCCGATCGGCATCACGGTCGAGGGCGCCAATATCGTGACCCGCAGCCTGATCCAGTTCGGGCAGGGCGCGATCCGCAGCCATCCCTTCATCCTCAAGGAAATGTTGGCGCTGGAGGAGAGCGATCCGGCGCGCGGCCTGGACGAGTTCGATCGCGCGTTCTGGGGCCATCTCGGCCACAGCTGCGTCAATGCGTTTCGCGCCTGGGGCCGCGGCTGGACACTCGGCTACGCGGCGCCGGCGCCGCCTGCGGGCGCGACAACCGATTATTTCAGGCAGCTCGGTCGCTACTCGGCTGCTTTCGCGCTGGCGGTCGACATGGCGCTGCTGACGCTCGGCGGCAATCTCAAGCGCCGCGAGATGATCTCGGCGCGCTTCGGCGATGTGCTCTCCGAGCTCTATCTGTTGTCCGCGGTGTTGAAGCGATGGCACGACGAGGGCCGCCAGCCGTCCGACCTGCCGCTGGTCGATTGGTGCATGGCGCAGGGCTTCGCTACCATCGAGATGCGCCTCGACGAGATCCTGGCGAATTTTCCCAACCGTCCGGCCGCATGGCTGCTGCGGTTCCTGCTGCTGCCGTTCGGCACGCGCACGCTCGGTCCATCGGACGCGCTGACGCAAGCCTGCGCCGCTATCCTGTTGACACCGTCGGCAGCGCGCGACCGGCTGACCATCGACCTCTATCGCAGCACTGATGACGGCGGCGTCGGGCGCCTCGATCGCGCCTTTGCGCTGATCTCCGCGGTCCAGCCGTTGCGCGACCGGCTGCGGCAGGCGCATGTCCACGATATCGAGGCCGCGCGGCAGCGCGGCTTGATCAACGATGCCGAGGCGGACCAGCTCAAGGCCGTGCAACTGGCGATCGCGGCGGTGGTCGCGGTCGACGATTTCCCCGCCGAGGAAATTTCGCCGCGCCACGCCGTTCGTGCGCAAGGAGACGTGTCATCACCGACAGCAACACCACCAGCGACGCCGTTCCAGTCGAACGCCGCGGAGTAGCGGGCCGGCCGGTCTTCATCATCGATGGCAGCCGGACTCCGTTCCTCAAGGCGCGCGGACGGCCCGGGCCCTTCACCCCGGTCGATCTCGCAGTTCAATGCGGGCGGCCGCTGCTCCTGCGCCAGCCGTTCCCGCCCGATGCGTTCGATCAGGTCATCCTCGGTTGCGTCAGCGTGATCGCCGACGAGATGAATCCGGCGCGCGTGGCGGCGCTCCGCCTCGGCATGGGCGAGGCGATGACCGCGTTCACGGTGCAGATCAATTGCGGCTCGGGCATGCAGTCGATCGATACCGGCTACCGCTATATCCAAGAGGGTCTTTCCGATCTGATACTGGCCGGCGGCACCGATTCGCTCAGCCATTCGCCGCTGGTGTTCAGCCGCAGTGCGGTCGAATGGTATGCGGCGCTCAACAGCGCGCGCAACGTCTGGTCGCGGCTCAAGGCTTTCGCGGCATTGCGTCCCGCCATGCTCAAGCCCATCATCGGGTTGGAGCGCGGCCTCACGGACCCAATCGTCGAGCTCAATATGGGGCAGACCGCCGAGGTGGTCGCCCACATCTTCAACATCTCGCGCCACGACGCCGATCAATACGCGGTCGAGAGCCAGCTCAAGCTGGCGCGCGCGCAAGCCGGCGGTTTCTTCGCGGGCGAGCTGGAGCCGGCCTTCGGCCGCAACGGGAAGCTCTACGATCTCGACGACGGAGTGCGTCCGGACACTTCGGTGGAAGCGCTCGCCAAGCTCAAGCCGGCTTTCGAGCGGCCCTGGGGCAAGGTGACGCCGGGCAACAGCTCGCAGATCACCGATGGCGCCTCGTGGGTCATCTTGGCTTCGGAAGCGGCCGTCAAGCAGCATGGCCTCAAGCCGCGCGCCGTCATCGTCGACAGCGAATGGTCGGCGCTCGATCCATCCATCATGGGCTTGGGGCCGGTGCTGTGCTCGACGGCGCTGCTCAAGCGGCACGGGTTGGGCTTGGCCGATGTCGAGCTGTGGGAGCTCAACGAGGCGTTCGCGGCGCAAGTGCTGGGATGCGTGGCGGCCTGGCAGGACGAGGTGTTCTGCCGCGACGTGCTGCATCTGCCCGGGCCGGCCGGCGCCATCGATCGCGGCAAGCTCAATGTGGACGGCGGCGCGATCGGGCTCGGGCATCCGGTCGGCGCCAGCGGCAACCGGATCGTGCTGCATCTGGTCAATGCGATGAAACGGCTCGGCCTGAAACGCGGGATCGCCACCGAATGCATCGGCGGCGGCCAGGGCGGCGCCATGTTGATCGAGACGGTGTAAGAGCGGCGGTCGAGGAGCAGATATGGCGCAGCGCGTTTGGAAGATTCTCGAGCCGCGCAACTTGGAGCTCGGCCCCCTGTCGCTGTCGGCCGGCCAGAGCATGGCCCCGGACGCCGGCGCTTGGCGGAATTGGAAGCTCAAGCGGGACGAAGACGACATCCTCTGGCTCATCTTCGACAAGAGCCGCGCCAGCGCCAACATCCTCTCGCAGGATGTGCTGGTCGAGCTCGAAGATGTGCTCGGCAAGATCGAGAGCGAAACCGCCAAGGGGCTGGTACTGCGCTCCGCCAAGCCAGCCGGCTTCATCGCCGGCGCCGACGTGCGCGAGCTGCGTGACGTCAAGACCGCCGCCGACATGGAGGCGCGCCTGACCTCTGGCCATGCGATCATCGACCGGCTGGATCGGCTCAAGCTGCCGACCGTCGCGGTGATCCACGGCTATTGCCTGGGCGGCGGGCTCGAAGTCGCGCTCGCCTGCGACTACCGGATCGCCATCGAGGACGCGAGCCTCGGCTTTCCCGAAGTGCTGCTCGGCCTGCATCCCGGCCTCGGCGGCACGGTGCGCACGCCCCGCCTCATCAATCCGCTCGAGGCCATGACCATGATGCTGACCGGCCGCTCGGTCCGCGCCCGCAAGGCAAAATCGCTCGGGCTGGTCGATGCGGTCACGCAGGAGCGGCATGTCCGCGCCGCCGTCAAGGCGGCGGTGGCCGGAGAGTTGAAGACGGCGCGATCGAAGCTCCTGGTGTCGGCGTTCAACCTTGCGCCCGCTCGTGCCTTCGCCGCCAAGCGCATGCGTGCACAAGCCCGTGCAAAGGCGCCGCAGGAGCACTATCCCGCCCCCTATGCGCTGATCGATGCCTGGGAGGCGCATGGCGGCGATGCGCAGGCCATGCAGAAGGCGGAGATCGCATCGTTTTCGCAACTGGTGGTCGGCACCGCCGCGAAGAACCTGATCCGCGTGTTCGGGCTGCGTGAGAAGCTCAAATCGCTCACCGACGGCAAATGGAGCGGCCAACGCGTGCATGTCATCGGGGCCGGCGCCATGGGCGGCGATATCGCGGCCTGGTGCGCATGGCGCGGCTTCAACGTCACCTTGGCCGACACGAAGCCGGAGCCGCTCGCCGGCGCGATCGGCCGCGCCGCGAAACTGTTCGACCGGATCTCCCACCGCCGCATCGATGCGCGCGATGCGCTCGACCGCCTGGTGCCGGATCTCAAGGGCGAAGGGGTGGCCTCAGCCGATCTGGTGATCGAAGCCGTGCCGGAGGTGCTCGATCTCAAGCGCAAGGTCTATGCCGGCATCGAGCCCAGGATGCGCCCGGACGCCATCCTGGCCACCAATACGTCGAGCATTCCGCTGGAGCAGCTGTGCGAGGGATTGCAGCGCCCCGAACGGCTGCTCGGCCTGCATTTCTTCAATCCGGTTTCGCGTATGCAGCTGGTCGAGGTGATCAGCCATGACGGGGTTTCGGCTGAGGTGCTGGCGGCCGCGCGCGCCTTCCTGGGGCGCATCGACCGGCTGCCGGCTCCGGTCAAGAGCGCGCCGGGATTCTTGGTGAACCGCGCGCTGACGCCCTATCTGATGGAGGCCATGGTTTTGGTCGACGAGGGCGTCAAGCGCGAGACCATCGATGCGGCCGCGGTGAGCTTCGGCATGCCGGTCGGACCGATCGAGCTCGCCGACGAGGTCGGTCTCGACATCTGCATGCATGTCGCCGAGATGCTCAAGGCTAATCTCGAGCGCAAGATGCCCGACGTGCCCGCTTGGCTGCGCGAGAAGGTCGCCAAGGGCGAGCTCGGCCGCAAGACCGGCAAGGGCCTCTATGAGTGGAAGGACGACAAGCCGGTGAAGGATGCCGAGGTGGCGCCTCCCACCGGCGAGATGACCAACCGCCTCATCCTGCCGATGCTCGACGTCTGCGTCGCCTGCCTGCGCGAGGGCGTGGTGGCGGACGAGGACACGATCGACGGCGCCATGATCTTCGCCACCGGCTTTGCGCCCTTCCGCGGCGGGCCCTTGCACTATGCGCGCTCGCATGGGGTGGCGGATATCTGCGCCACGCTGGTGCGGCTGTCGCAACGTTACGGCGAGCGCTTCTTCCCCGATGCGGGTTGGAACAAGCTCGCGTGAATTATCGCGCATGAAGCTTTCGGAAAACGCGCCGGCGCAGTTCGATTCGGCCGATCGCCTGGGCGATGCGATCATCGAGCGGGTCGGCCGGAACATCGTGCTGGCCTTGCCGCTCGGGCTCGGTAAGGCCAACCACCTGGCCAATGTCCTGTTCGCGCGCGCGGCCGCGGATCCCTCGATCAAGCTGCGGATCTTCACCGCCCTGACTTTGGAAAAGCCGCATCCATCATCGGAGCTGGAGCGGCGCTTCATCGGTCCGATCGCGCAGCGCTGCTTCGGCGGCTATCCCGACCTCGCCTATGCGGTGGCTTTGCGCAAGGGCCTGCCACCCAATATCGAGGTCGACGAGTTCTTCTTTCAGGCCGGCACCCGGCTCCACGTCGCGGCCGCCCAGCAAAACTATATCTCGGCCAACTACACCCACGCGCTCGACGCCGTGCTGCAGCGCGGCGTCAACGTGGTGGGGCAGCTCGTGGCCAAGCGGGTGCGCGATGGCGCCACCCGTTACAGCTTGAGCTGCAATCCGGACATCACGCTCGACCTGCTGGCCAAGCGGCAAAGCAAGGCCGTCGATTTCGTTTTCGTCGGACAGGTCAACAGCGAGCTGCCGTTCATGCCGGGCGAGGGCGACCTTGCGGCGGAAGCGTTTGATGTGATTCTCGACAGCCCGCAGACCGATTTTCCGTTGTTTGCACCCCCGCGCGAGCCGGTCGATCTCGCCGAATACGCGGCTGGCTTGCGAGTCGCCGGCATCGTGGCCGACGGCGGCACGCTGCAGCTCGGCATCGGCGCGCTCGGCGACGCGGTCGCGCAGGCCCTGATCCTGCGTCACCGGAAGAATGCCGATTTCCGCGACCTCATGCAGCGGCTCGATTTCAACGCAACCGCGCCCGCCTGGATGATCGAGCAGGAGCCGTTCGCGACCGGCCTCTACGGCGCCAGCGAAATGTTCGTGGAAGGCTTTCTCGAGCTGTTTCACGCCGGCATCCTGCGCCGGGAGGTCGAGGGCGCGCTGCTGCACGCGGCCTTCTTCATAGGCTCACGCGCGTTCTATCGCGCGCTGCGAGAGATGCCGCCGGCCGAGCTCGAGAAGTTCCGCATGACGGCCGTGTCCTACGTCAACGAGATCTACGGCGATGAAGCCGCCAAGCGGCGCGCCCGGGTCAAGGCCCGCTTCGTCAACGGCGCCATGATGGCGACGCTGCTCGGCGCCATCATCTCCGACGGCCTGGAGAACGGCCAGGTCGTGAGCGGGGTCGGCGGCCAATATAATTTCATCGCGCAAAGCTTCGCCCTGCAGGATGCCCGCTCCGTCATCATGCTACGCTCTACGCGCAACGCGAACGGACGCGTGACCTCCAACATTCGCTGGCAATACGGTCACGAGACGATCCCCCGGCATTTGCGCGACATCGTGGTGACCGAATACGGCATTGCCGACCTGCGCGGAAAGACCGACCGGGATGTGATCGCGGCGTTGCTGGCGGTGGCGGATTCGCGCTTTCAGGACGAGCTGCTGCGGCAAGCCAAGGACGCCGGCAAGATCGAGAAGCGCTTCGCGCTTGCGCCGGCGTGGCGCGATAATACGCCGCAGCGGATCGAGCGGGCCTTGGGCGCCGCGCGCGACGCGGGTCTGCTGGCGCGGTTTCCGTTCGAAACCGATTTCACGCCGGTGGAGCAGCGGCTCTTGCCGGCGCTGGAAACGCTCAAGTCGGCGTCAGCCTCGCCGCTTCGCCTTGGCAGGATCCTGGCGCGCGGACTGGGCGGCAGCGCGCAGGCGGCCGAGATCGCCGATTGCCTGGCGCGCATGGGATTGGATCGCCCCTCGGGCTTGACCGAGCGCGTCTACGCAGCCCTCGTGCGGGGCGCATTGCGGGGCTGATCGGGGGCCGCGTCCGACGCGACCGGCGACCTCACATCGCGTAGTCGGACGACAGCGTCTCATCGGCCGCGCTGTGCGAAATCGCGTTGAACACCGGCGTGAGCACCGCGGCCACGATCAGATTGAGCACCAGCGTCGAGAGCGCGATATAGCACGGGAAGGTCCAGCCGCCGATCGCGAGCGGATACATGGCGGCGAAATTCACCGACGCGGCCATGGTCGTCCCCAGCACGGTGCCGACCGCCCAGCCGATCAGCAGCGCCCAGGCGTTGAACCAGCGCGTATAGAGCGCGATGATCACGGCCGGCAGCGTCTGGATGATCCAGATGCCGCCGAGCAATTGCAGCTGGATGGCGTATTGGGTCGGGACGAACAGGATAAAGATCAGCGCGCCGAGCTTGACGACCAGCGACACCAATTTGGCCGTCTGCGATTCCTGCCGGTCGGTGCATTCGGCATGGACGAATTCGCGATAGATATTGCGGGTGAACAGGTTTGCGGCCGCAATCGACATGATGGCGGCCGGAACCAGGGCGCCGATGCCGATCGCCGCGAATGCGATGCCCACGAACCACGACGGGAAGCTGTGAAGCAGCAGGGCCGGCACCGCGAAGTTGGCCTTGAATGTTGCAAAGCCCTGCGCGTATTCGGGCAGTTTGTCGACGCCGACCGCGATCGCCATGAAGCCGAGCAGCGCCAGCAGTCCGAGCATGAGCGAATAGGCCGGCAGCAGTGCGGCATTGCGGCGGACCGTATGTCCGCTGCTCGCGCTCAGTATGCCGGTCAGCGAATGGGGATAGAGGAACAGCGCCAGGGCGGACCCCAATGCCAGCGTGGCATAGGCGCCATACTGCCCGGTCGTGCTTCCTTGCGGGACGGCGAGCAACAGCTTCGCCGCGGGCACCGCCGCGAAGATCTTGCCGAAGCCGCCGAGCTGGATCGGGATGACGATGACGGCCGCAAAGGCGGTGACGTAGATCAAGAGGTCCTTGACGATCGCGATCGCGGCCGGCGCGCGCAGGCCGCTCGAATAGGTGAACGCGGCGAGGATGACGAAGGCGATGATCAGCGGCACGTCGCCGACCCAGCCTTCGCCGACAAAACCCAGCCGCCGATCACGACCTGAAGCCCGACCAGCTGCAGCGCGATATACGGCATGGTCGCCACGATGCCGGTGAGAGTCACCGCCAGCGCGAGCCAGCGATTGCCGAAGCGGCCCTTCACGAAATCGGCCGCGGTGACGTAGCCGTGCTTGCGCGACACGTTCCACAGCCGCGGAAAGACGATGAACAGGATCGGATAGATGATGATGGTGTAGGGGACCGCGAAGAAGGCGAGCGCACCGGCGCCGAAGGCCAGCGCCGGAACCGCGATGAAGGTGTAGGCCGTGTAAAGATCGCCGCCGATCAGGAACCACACGATCAAGGTGCCGAAACGGCGCCCGCCGAGTCCCCATTCATGCAGCAGATCCATGTCGCCGCGCCGCCAATGAGCGGCCGCAAAGCCGAGCCAGGTGATGAACCCGAACAGCGCCATGAAAACGACGAGCGCAACCCAATTGATGTCCTGCATGGCAATTGCCCCCGACTGCCGATTACTGCCGCTGCGAGGATTCGGTGATCCAGTAAACCAGGGCGGTCACGAGGGCGCAGATGAAAACCAGAGCCAGCTGAAACCAGTAAAAGAAGGGCAGGCCGATCCAGCTGGGCTCGGCGGAGTTGTAGAGCGGCACCCAGAGCGCCGGCACGAACTGCGCCAACAACAAAAGGTACCACCAGTTCCAGCCATGATCCGGCTTTGTGCCCATCTTCTCGTCCCCCCGCACCGCATTGTTCTTGAATTTGCTGCGCCGATCATTTCGTCGCGCGGCGGATGTGTCAAGCATCCAATCGGCGGCTTGTCTCGACCATGCGAGCCGGATTATGCGGGACGAGCCTTCCGTGTCGTTGCCGGGCTCGTTCCGACAATCCCGATAAGGGTGCACGGCTGCAGCCGTCCAAGCGAGATGGCCGGAACAAGTCCGGCCATGACGCGTCAGCAGAGCATTGAAACCGATCAGAGCGTCAGGGTGCGGCCTTTTGGCGCGTCACATAGCGTCGATGTAGGCGGCCTTCCAGGTTGCGGCCGCGCCCTTGCCGGTCACGTATTTCAAGAAGGCGGCCGCGGCGTCCTTGTTGGCGGCGCCCGCGAGGACGCCTGCGTCGTAGCTGGTGTACTCCTGCAGCGGTGCCGGCACTGGCCCCGCCACCACCACGCCCGGTATGGTCGCCTCGCTGATGTTGAACAGTCCCATTTCGTACTCGCCCTTGGCGATCAGCTCCTTGCCGGGGCCAAGGCCTTCCTGCTTGCCCTTGGCCTTCACCACGTCGGCGAGGCCGGCCGCGGCAAGGATGCGCATGGTGACGATGCCGCTGCCGTTGGGGGTGGTGGGATCCGTATAGACGATGTTGCGCGCCGCCATGATCGCCTTCTTGAACGCCTCGGGAGTGGAGACGTCGGGCTTGGGCGCGCCTTCCTTCACCGCCACGCCGATGCCGACCCGCACCGCCTTGACGTGGCTGTCGGCCTGCAATCCGCCCGACTTGTCGAGCTCATCGATCGATGAGGCTGCCGCGATGATCGCATCATACTTTCCCTCGCCCAGAACCTGCTTCAGGTTGGCCGGATTGGTGAACATGTAGGTGACCTTGTCCCCGCTCTGCTTGGTGTAATCGGCGCCGAGCGGCGTCAGCGCATTGCGCAGCGCTCCGACCGTCACAACGCGAATTTCGCCGGCTGTGGCCACGGCAGTCGCGAGCGCCAGCGCCAAACCGGCGCAAAGCGTTCTTGCAAGCAGTGGCCTCGCGAACCTATCGCGCATGTCGTCCTCCCTTGGTCGTGCTTGTGCGCAGCACCTGCGGGAGAGCTTAGCGGTTCCGGTCTTTGGGTCAATGCAGGCAGGCGGCAATTGAGCGGCAATTGCGCGCTTCGGGATCGCGATGCCTCACCCGGCAGGCAAAGTGGCGCGCGGCGACACCAGGAAACGGGCCAGCCCGGCCTGTGCATATTTCAATGCGTCCGCCACGCTGTCGAGCTCGGGAGTGATCGGCTTCAGGCCGCTTCTAAGCGCGGCGGTGTGGATCGCGACGTTGGCGGTGCCGGCAGGAAGGTGCGACGCCATCTCGGCCAGCGCTTGCTGCAGATGGTTTGGCGGCTGCTGGTGTGCGGCCATCACCGATTCATTCGTGGAATCCGGCGCCGGAACCTGCAGGCTCGCGGGCCCGGTGTTGGTCGGGCCCGGAAGGCTCAACGCATGCAGGAGGTCCGGAGCGGAAGCATCCCGCCTGGTCAGGGGAGCGCCGAGGTCGAACAGCGCGCGAAGCGTCGCCAGAATCGAGGTGTGGTCGAAGGGCGGTCCTCCATCGGGCGGACGGATCACGCTGCCGGCCGGCACCCAGGGCGACACGATGACCGCAGGGACACGGACTCCGTAGCGATCGAACGCAAAGCCGTCGGGCCTGAGATCGTCCGGAGGGGTCGCGGCAGGAGGCGGCACGTGATCATAGATGCCGCCGTGCTCGTCGTGGGTGATGATGAACAGGGTCTGCTCCCAGCCCGGCCCGTTTCGCAGCGCGTCATAGGCGCGTGCGATAAGGCGCTCCCCGAACAAGACGTTATGGGGCGGATGATGATCATTGGGCATGCGTCGCAAGAGCGGATCCGAAAAGTATCGCGGCTCGATGAAGCTGTAGTTCGGCAGGCGTCCCGCCATCGCATCGGCCATGAAGTCGTCTTCGAACAAATACAAGTGATCCGGCAGCTCGCTCCAGATGCGCGCAAGGGTCGCCGATTGCGGGATGTCATGATAATAAATCCGCCAGCTGCACTGCTTTTCCGTGAGGCGATTGAAGATCGTCGGCATCTCATAAGGAAACTGCGGCGGCGAGTTGTTGACGTATCCTGCCGCCGTTCCGGTGTGGACGAAAAAGCGATTGGGCCATGTTTGATTGGGCGCCGAGGCGTGCCACCGATCGGAGACGCCAAATCCCTTCGCCAGCGCGCTGAGTACCGGCACCTGATCCGCGGTGAAGCCGTGCATGACGGCATTGGGGCTATTGGTCGGGACTTGCATGTAGTTGGCCGCAAACCCCGCCATGGTCGCCGGTGCCGGCGGCGCATTGCCCGCCCCAAAAATCTGCGCGGTCATGTCGGTGAACAGCTCGGCCGGATCCGGAGTCGGAATACATGCAACCTGCGAGTCCATTGCCGGGCTCGACCACACCTGGACGTCCTTCCCATTCCATGGATTGGATTCGCGACCCGTCAGGCCGTCGAAATCCACGCGCCCCGGATATAGCCGGCCCAGCATGCAATCGAACGAGCGATTTTCGAGCATGAGAACGACTACGTGTGCGATGTCCATGGCCATCTCCAAATTCGGGCAAGAAATGGAATGTCTCACTATAGCTGGGCGCTGCCCGGGGGGAAGGCGCGCTGCGCAAGTTTCATCGGCTGCGAACGAATTTGCCACATCCGCTCATTCCCGCGGACGCGCGTGTGAAGGAAGCGCCACATCCGCTCATTCCCGCGTCCGCGGGAATCCAGACTTTGCCAAATTGCATGGACGTTCAATGGGGCAAAGGCTGGTTCCCCCGCGGCGGAGACGTTGAAGCGCCACAAATGCGTTCACGGCGGGCGGCTTCTGTTGTAGGGGTGCGGGAGCGGAGCCGGAGGGCTTTATGGCGCAAACGCTGTTCGACAAGATCTGGGACGCGCATCTGGTGGCGCGCCGCGCCGATGGCCGCGATCTCATCTATATCGATCGGCATGTGCTGCACGAGCTGCACGCGCCGCATGCCTTCAAGAAGCTCGAGCAGGTGCAGCGCCGCGTGCGCCGGCCCGATCTTACCTTCTCGATGCAGGATCACACGGTTCCGACGCAGCCGGGCCGCAACGACGCGACCAATGCGCAGAGCACGCCGTTCCTGCAGGCGATGCGCGCAGGCAGCGCCCGAAACGGCATCAGGCTGTTCGACATCGACGATCCGGAGCAGGGCATCTCCCATGTGGTGGCGCCCGAGCTCGGCATGGTGCTGCCCGGCGCCACCCACGCGGTGCCCGACAGTCATGCCTGCACGGTCGGCGGGCTCGGCGCGCTCGCCTTCGGCTGCGGCACCACGGAGCTCGAGCATATCCTCGCCACCCAGGTGATCGCGCTCAAGCGCCCCAAGCGCATGCGCGTGCGCGTCGAGGGCACGCTCGGGCCCCATGTCACCGCCAAGGACGTCGCCTTGCGCGTCATCGCCGAGGTCGGCATCGCCGGCGGCCGCGGCCATGCGGTCGAATATGCCGGCGCGGCGGTGCGGGCGATGTCGATCGAGAGCCGGCTCACGCTCTGCAATCTGGCGATCGAGATGGGAGCGCGCAGCGGCCTGGTGGCGCCCGATGACGCGACCTTTGGCTGGCTCGCGGGCCGCCCGTTCGCGCCGCAAGGGCCGCAATGGGACGTGGCCTTGGCCCATTGGCGAACGCTCGCGAGCGATGACGATGCGCAATTCGAGCGCGAGGTGGTGCTCGATTGCGCGGAGCTGGAGCCGCAGATCACCTGGGGCACGGATCCGAGCCAGGTGGTCGGGATCGGCGGCCGCGTGCCGGACCCCGCGAGCGTCGAGCCGGAGCAGGCGGCGGCGTTCCGCCGTGCCCTCGACTATATGGGCCTGACGCCCGGCATGCCGGTGGCGGGTCTGCCGGTGAACCGCGTCTTCATCGGCTCCTGCACCAACAGCCGCATGCCGGACCTCGAGGCCGCCGCCGCGGTCGTGCGCGGCCGCCACGTGGCGGCCGGCGTTGTGGCCATGGTGGTGCCGGGCTCGTCGACCGTGAAACGTCAGGCCGAGGCCGCCGGTCTCGACAAGGTGTTTCGCGCCGCCGGCTTCTTCTGGGGCGAATCCGGTTGCTCCATGTGCGCCGGCGGCAATGGCGACCGCGGCGAGGCGGGCGAGCGCTGCGTCTCCACCACCAACCGCAATTTCGAGGGCCGCCAGGGAAAAGGCGTGCGCACCCATCTGGTAAGTCCGGCGACGGCGGCCGCGGCGGCGATCGCGGGCCGCATCGTCGACGTGCGGCAGCTGGTGTCGGGAGCCCTCTGATGCAGCCCTTCACGACACTCACCGGCCTTGCCGTTCCGCTCCTGCGCGACGACATCAACACCGATCAGATCACGCCGATCAATCGCAACCTCAATCCGGATTGGGCGGCGTTGCTGTTCGCCAACGCCCGCAAGCGACCGGATGGGAGCGCGGATCCGGACTTTCCGCTCAACAAGCCGCAATTCCGCACGCCCGGCATTCTGGTGACCGGCCACAATTTCGGCTGCGGCTCCTCGCGCGAGGGCGCGGTGTGGGCCATGATCGCGACCGGCATTCGCTGCATCGTGGCGCGCAGCTTCGCCGACATCTACCGGGAGAATTGCCTGCAGAACGGCCTGTTGCCGGTCGAGCTCAAGCCGGCCGACGCGCAAGCCTTCGAGGCGCGCGTGGTTGCCGCCGACGGCGCCACGCCGTTCACGGTCGATCTGCGAGCCCAAAGCATCAGCGGCCCGGGCGGTCCCGATCTCGCCTTCGAGATAGCGCCCGCCGATCGCATGCGGCTCATCGAGGGCCTCGACGATATCGGGCTCACGCTCAAGCATGCGCAGGACATCGCCGCCTGGGAAGAGCGCATGGCCGGCGCGCAAGCGTGGCTGCAGACCGCATCGGATTCGCGGCGCTGAATGGAGGACCGATCATGAATGTGAGGAAAAAACTGCGCGAGCTGATGGCGCAGCCGGGCCTCACCCTGATGCCCGGGGCCTACGATGCGCTGTCGGCCCGCATCATCGAGGCGCAGGGTTTCGAGGCGATCGGCGCCGGCGGTTATGCCGCGGTCGGCAGCATGCTGGCGCAGCCCGACACCGGCCAATCCAACATGCGCGACTATGCGGACCACTACGCGCGCATCTGCGCGGCCGTCGAGCTGCCGGTCTATGTGGACGGCGATACCGGCTTCGGCGGCGTCAACAATGCGCGCCAGATGGTGCGCGCCTTCGAGGCGGCCGGCGTCGCTGGATTTTTCATCAGCGATCAGACCTTTCCCAACCGATGCGGCTACCTGCCCGGCAAGCAGGTGGTGCGGACGGAAGAGATGCTGGCCAAGATCAAGGCGATGCTCGATGCTAGGCGCGATGGCGACCTTCTCATCTGCGCGCGCACCGACGTGGTGGCGATCGAAGGGCTTGGTGCCGGCATCGAGCGCTGCCAACTGTTCATGGAGGCCGGTGCCGACATGGCCAAGCCCATGGGGGCCGACACCATCGATGAGATCAAGCGGGTGCTGCGCGAGGTGCCGGGCCCGCACATGGCAACGGTCTCCCAAGCGGCCGGCGCCAAGCACCGCGACCTTGGCGAGCTCGAAGCGGCCGGCGTCGCGGCCGTGAGCTTCCCGTCGGTCGCGCTGTTTGCCGCCGCGGAGGCGGTGCGCCAGGCGATGGCGGCGCTCAAGCGCGACCGCTCGCTGGCGGCGCTCAGTTCCTCGCTCATACCGTTGCCGGACTATTACGAGCTGATCGGCCTCAAGGCACAGCTCGCCCGCGAGGAGGCCTACGACCGCGCCGCCGCCGCGCTTGCGAGCAAACGCGCGGCGGAGTAGGGGGCTCACATCGAACTACGGCGTTGCGGTTCACGGCAATCTTCTCAGCATTCGGCAGACGATCAAAAAAAGGAGAATTGAAGATGCATTGCAAGACCATCGTCCGCATCGCTCTGGGTCCGGCGCTGCTCGGTTTGCTGCCATCGGTGGCGCTGGCGCAGCCGGCTCCGTTGCGTTCGACGGCGCCGTTTCCGGTGGTGGAGGCGACGATCGAGGGCATTCATGCGGCGATGGCTGCGGGACAGCTGACCTGCACGCAACTGGTGCAGGCCTATCTCGACCGCATCGCCGCCTACGACCAGGTCGGGCCGAAGCTCAACTCGGTCCAGAACATCAATCCCAATGCGCTGGCGCAGGCGGCCAGGCTCGATGCTGTGTATCGGGCATCCGGGCCGGTCGGTCCGCTGCACTGCATTCCGGTCCTGGTCAAGGACGAGGTCGAGACCAGCTTCATGCCGACGACCTATGGGTCGGCGATCTTCAAGCATTTCACGCCGCCGCAGAACGCGACCATTGTCGATCGGCTGCAGGCGGTCGGCGCGATCATCCTCGCCAAGGCGAACATGGGCGAATACGCGGTCGGCTACGCAGGCACCGCATTCGGCGATTGTCACAATGCCTACGACCAGACGCGCGATCCGGGCGGCTCGTCCTGCGGTCCCGCCGTCGGCGTGGCGGCCAATCTGGCCACGGTCGGAATCGGCGAGGATACCGGCGGCTCGATCCGCGGACCCGCATCGAACGAAAGCCTGGTCGGGCTGCGGCCCACGCTGCCCCTGGTCAGCCGTTTCGGCCTGTTGCCGTCCACCCCCACGCGCGACACGCTCGGACCGATGACGCGCACGGTGCGTGACGCCGCCATCATGCTCGATGTGATTGCCGGCTATGACCCGCGCGATCCGGTGACGGCGCAGAGCTATGGCCGCAGGGCCGCGAGCTACACGCGCTTTCTGCAACGCAACGGGCTGCGCGGCATGCGCATCGGCGTGATCCGCACGGCAGTCGGGCGCGACGTCAAGCCGGATGCAGCCGACTACAAGGAGATCCAGGCGATCTTGACGCAAGCCACCATGGACTTGCGCGCGCGGGGCGCCGAGGTCGTCGATCCCATCGTGATCCCTCGCCTGCGGGAGTTGCTGGACGCGGGCGGCAACGGCATCGCCGAGACCGAGGAGGCGATCAACGCCTATCTGGCGCAATATCCGCAGGCGCCGGTGCACACCCTCAAGGAGATCGTCGATTCGCCATTGCTGCTGCCCGCCCGGCACGACGACCTCGCCAGGCGGATCGGGCATTCGACCGGCGAGCTCGCCTACCTCAAGGAGCAGCAGGCGCGCGAGACCTTGCGCACCATCGTCCTCAAGGTGATGGCCGACAATGGGCTCGATGCCTTCGTCTATGCGCCGGCCGAGCGCGAGCCGGCGCCGATTCCCGCGACCACGACGCCCGGCAGCATCCGCCGTTTCGCCGCGAGCGTGGCCTATCCGGCGCTGGGCGTGCCGGCCGGCTACACCAGCCATGGCCTGCCGGTCGGAATCGAGTTCCTGGGCCGGCCGTACGCGGAGGGAACGCTGTTCAAGGCCGCCTACGACTACGAGCAGGCAACGCGGCATCGCCATCCGCCCGCGAGCGCGCCGGCGCTGTCCGAATAGCCCTGGGAAGCTTGGATTCGCACGCGACTGCTGTGGGCGGTGCCCGCTTATTTCATGAGCGCGCCGACCTGCTCGATCACCCGAGCGGGGGTCGCGTAGAGATTCTTGATCAGCCCATCCAAGTAGGCACCGCTCCCGAGCTTGGGCACGAACTTCTGGCTGGCGGCATCACTGATGAAGTCGGGGTCGTGAACGGTTGCGTCGAAAGCCGCACGCAGGATCGCCAGGCGGCCCTCGGGCAGATCGGGGGGCGCCACATAGGGGCGGCCCACCCCCTCTCCCGCGTACAGGAAGGTGAGGGCTTGCCGTTCCTGGTCGTTGCGCGCCAGATCGAGCACGAACGGGACGTCCTTGAGCTCGGGATCTGGCTCGGCGCCGCCTTGCAGAATGGGCAGCACCTTCTTGCCGGGTATCCAGTCAGGCTGGCGGCTGTTGATGCTGTCGAGGGCTTCACAGACGCCGGCGACCTCGCCGCGTTCCATGGCCAGGAAGACGTCGGCAGTCGACGGAAACCCGGTGATCGGCTGAAATTTCATGCCCATCAATTCCTTGAGCCCGCGCGGATAGAGATAGGTCCCGGAGCCGGGGCCGGTATCGCCCGTGATGAGGGTGTGATCGAACAGATCCTTGGCGGTCTTCACCGGCGCGTCTTTGCTCGCGATGCAAACATTGGTGTCGATCGCGGGCGTTCCGAGCCAGGACAACTTTCGCGGATCGAACCTGGCGCCGACAGCCCCCAGCAGCGGCCCCAATATGGCGGCCCGCGCCACCGCGGCAATCACCGTCCCGTCCTTCGGAGCCGTGTTGTAGATGCGGCTGAGCACCGTCAGGCTTCCGGCACCGGGAATGTTTTGAACCAGCACCGCCGGGTGGCCGGGAATGTGGTTGCCCATATGGCGCGCCAGCGTGCGCGCCCACAGGTCGTAGCCGCCGCCGGCCCCGAAACCCACATCGATCTGGAGCGTCTTGCCGCGATAGAAGTCGTCGCTCGGTTGCGTGAGGGCGGCGCCCGCTTGCGTCCACAGCAAAGCCGCGACGGCAAGCTGCGATATCCGGCTCAGGCGCGGCATGCGCGGTTCGCTTCAGCTTGCGGCACGGACTTTTCAACTCCGTATAAACCTGTTCAGATGCACTAGCGTATCCTGTTGCTGATCGGCCCGATAGCACCCTCGAAGTTGCATTTTCCAAGAAGGACAAGCCGAATGAAACGCGCGCCGCCTCAGCAAGGTCACGCCGAGCTCGACAACGGCGTTTTTGACGAGGCCTACGACATTGTGGTTGTTGGATATGGCTTCGCCGGCGGCATCGCGGCGATCGAGGCGGCGCGCAACGGCGCCAAGGTTCTCATTTGCGAGAAAATGCCGCAGCCGGGCGGCATCTCGATCTGCTCGGGCGGCGCGGTTCGGTGCGCCGGCAATGCCGATGACGCTTTTTCCTATCTGCAAGCGACCAATGCGGGGACGACGCCGGACGACGTGCTGAGGGCTCTGGCCGAGGGCATGGTGACGGCCGAAGCCTATGTGAAGGGGTTGGTTGCGTCCGTGCCGGGCGCGAGCCTGAAGCCGATGGCGGACAAGAAAGGCGGCAACTATCCGTTCCCCGGATGGCAGACGTTTTATTCCGCCCAGGTGCAGGCTCCTGCAACGGTCGATCTGCGCTCCATGTTTCCCCATGTGCGAACCAAGCCGAGCTCGGGCGCACCGGCGATGTTCTGGGTGATGGATTCAAACCTCAGGCGGCTCGGCGTCGAGGTGCGCGTGAATACGCCGGTGAAACGGCTCATTCGCTCGGCCGATAACGAGATTCGCGGGATCGTCGCCGGCACGCCGAATGGAGAACGGCGCATCGCGGCGCGGCGCGCCGTCATTCTCGCGGCCGGCGGATTTGAAGCAAACGATGAGATGAAAAAGAGCTACTGGGAAGGCAAGCCGATCCTGACGGCATCAACGCGCGGAAATACCGGCGACGGGGTCCACATGGCCCAAGCGGTCGGCGGCGATCTCTGGCACATGTGGCACTTCCACGGCTGCTACGCCTTCAAGCATCCGGATCCGGCCTTCCCGTTCGCGCTGCGGGTGAAACGACTTCCGGACTGGAACCCGGCGAGGAAAAGCGAAGCCGACGTCAAGATGGTGTGGATCGTTGTTGACCGCGAGGGCCGTCGCTACATGAACGAGTTCCCGCCCTATTGCCAGGATACGGCGCACCGGCCCATGCACCTCATGGATCCCGAGACCATGAGCTATCCGCGCAATCCGTCCTATCTCATCACCGACGAACGCGGCCGCACCACCTATCCGCTCGGAGACATTCGGACCAACGATCATGAATACCGCTATGACTGGAGCGACGACAACCGCAAGGAGATCGAGCTTGGGATCTTGAAGCAAGCCGCCACGCTCGCTGAGCTTGCCGCAATGATCGGAGCGCAGGCTTCAGAGCTGAGCGCGACGATCGAGCGGTGGAACGCGCTGTGCGATCAAGGCCGCGACGGCGATTTTGGACGCCCGCCCGGAACCATGATGCGGATCGACACGCCGCCCTATTATGTCGGAGAGGTCTTTCCGGCCGTATCGAACACTCAGGGCGGACCGGTTCACAATCCCAAGCAACAGATCCTCGACACGACCGGTGCGCCGATCCCGCGGCTCTATGCGGCCGGCGAGCTCGGCAGCAGCTTCGGCCACCTCTACCTCTCGGGCGGCAACATCGCCGAATGTTTCGTCACCGGCTGGACCGCCGGCCGCGGAGCCGCCGCGCTCAAGCCGTGGGGCGCCCGAATTGAGGCGCGAGCGGCCCGCGCGGAGATGCGATTGCAGGAGAGCAATTCGTAGAGAGTGTGAAGAGTTTTGCGAGCCATCTCCTCTCGCTCATCTCTGCCCGCTTTCGAGTGTGTGAAGGAATTGCCCCATCCGCTCATTCCCGCCCCCGCTTTCGCGGGGGTAAACTCCCGCGGGAAACCAGACTTTGCCAAATTGCATGGACGTTCAATGGGGCAAAGCCTGGATCCCCGCGTCCGCGGGGATGAGCGGGTGGAGAAGCGGCAAGGCGGGGTAGCGCCATGCCCGCGCGGGGAGGGCGATGGTGGGCGCCGCGCTACGCGCTCCTGCCCACCGTACGCGACGTTCAACGGGCTAGCTCAATCCAGCGGCTGGATGTGGACCAGCCAGCCGTCGTGATCGACGAACCAGACCGAGACCGGGTTGGTCGAATTGTCGACCCATGATTCGCGATCCATCGCGAACGGCTCGGGCAGCGCATAGGCGGTGAACTGCTCGGTCTTCGGATCGAAGCGCAGATAGTGCCCGCCGTTGAGCTCGCCGGCCCACACTTCGCCGTTCTTGTCGGGCCTCGCGGTATAGAGCGAGGTGTAGGGCGTCGGCAGCGGATATTCGTGAATGCGCCGCTCGGTCGTGTTGTACTCGATCAGCTGGCCGCCGCGGCCAGCCGCCCAGTAATTGTCGAACGGATCGAACTCGCCGCGCGCCGGGCCTGAATCGGGGCTGGTTTCCGGCTCGAGCACCTCGCCGGTCTTGCGGTCGACGATGACGATGCCGTCCTTGGGCCAGGCGCCGCCGCCGAAGTAACGCCCATCGTCGCTCATGGCGCTGCCATAGGTCGAGGCGAATTTCTTGGTCTTGTAGGTCTCGTCCTGCAGGGCGGTCAGCGAGCCCACCTTGGAGACGGCGCCGTCGCGCGTGCGCCACAGGAAGCCGTCGGGGTCGAAGGCGACATTGCCGACCGCGGGCGAGTTCAAGGACTCCTGCACCTTCCAGGGAATGCGCTTGAAGTCGCCCGAGACCGGATCGAGGCGCCAGATGTTATGCGCCCAGTTCTCGGAGCCCCACACGATGCCCTTGGGATCGACGTGGATCCAATGGGTGCCCGGCAGCGCGCCCGCCTGCGGCAGCGGGATGTGGAATTCGTCGACATGGCCGTTGGCGGGATTAAGCCGCCCCACATAGGAGCTGCGGTGGGTCGAGTACCAGACCCGGCCCTGGCCATCGCCGGCGGTGTCGTGGGCGGAGATATCGAGACGCGGCAGCTCGTATTCGGTGATGACCACTTTCGTTTGCCGGCCCTGCGGGCGTGGCTGCACCACGAAGTTCGGATCCTTGGAATCCGGCCCGCGCGCGGTCGCCAGCCAGTGCGCGAAGTGAGCTTCTTCGGCGGGAGGCAGGCGGCCGGGATTGCGGACGTTGATCAGGGTCGAGCCGGCGCCATGGGTCATGCGGAAGACGATTTTGGACCAGCCGGCCTCGTCATAGTGGTTGCGGAAGATCTGCTGATATTCGTGGCAGAAGTTGCAATAGACCGTGAGCGTCTTCTTCTCCTGGCCGGTGCCGGGCAGGTTCTGCAGCCATTCCGAGCCGGTGAGCTCGGCCGCGATCTCCGGGAACGGCGGCAGGAACTCGCCGGCCGTCACCCGCAAGAGCGTGATGTCCTCGAGCGTGTCGGCGCCCTTGATCTCGACCTTGTCCTTCGACCACGGATAGAACTCGCGCGGCTTGGCGATGCGCAGCGTATAGGAGCCGGGCGCGACCTTGGGGAATTCGTAGCGGCCGTCGGCATGGCTGAAGACCGTGGTGCGGATCGCGTTCTGATCCGAGATCAGCTGCACCATGATGCCTTCGATCGGCTCGCCGCGCGCGTTCTTGACCAGGCCCTTCGGCCCGCCGGTGAGCGCGCCGTAAAGCTCTTCGGCGGGCGCGGCGGCGTTGCCCTTGTAGCGCGGATTGGGTGGCGGCGCGTCGGAGTTCCAGCAGCAGTTCTCGTCGTGCAGCCAGCTCAACAAATCCTTCAGGTCGGCGTCGTTGAGCACGTATTTGTAGGCCGGCATGTTGGCGCTGCCGTTGCGGATCTGGTTCAAGACGGCGTCGTCGCTGACCGGATCGCCGGTGACCAGGTTCGCGCGCTTGAACAGGCCGACGAGCTTGGGCGCGCCGCCTTCGGCGAGCTCGTTGTGGCACATCCAGCATTTGTAGTAGTAGATCTCCTGGCCGCGGTGCGGGCCGCTCTGCGCCGCCTTGCGGAACTCGTAGATCTCGAGCGCACGCTGATTGTAATCCTTGGCGGGCTCGGCGGGCTGCGCCTGCGCCGCCGGTTGGCGCGCCTGCTGCTGCGCGCAGGCGATCCCCGTCGCCGCTGAAAATGCCACCAACGCTGCGCACAAGGTCCGTGTTGCTGTGGAACGCATGTGTCCTCCCCGGCATTTCGCCATTTGCCTTTGCGACCATCCTAGCGCGGGGCGAGGCGATGGCAAGGAGACTCAGAGTGCTCTTACTTGTCCCGGCCTTGAGCCGGGACCGTCCGAAACTCCGAGCTTGTAACGGTCCCGGCTCCATAGCGCGTCGAAGACGCGCGTGAACGCGTTAAACGCCGGGACAAGTAACCCTTCCAAACTCCGAATGCGTAACGGTCCCGGCTCAAGGCCGGGACAAGTAGACGCTAATCAGCCGCATCCGCGACCTCCGCGTAGATCTTGAGAATTGTGCTCCAGCCGTTGGGCGAATTGATCTTCGAGCGGACATCCTCGACCTTGTCGCCGAAGCGCTCCAGGTTGCGGTGCTCGAGGTCGACGCGGGTGGTGCCGCCATCGAGCGGCGTGAACGTCACCTCGACCTCGGTGATAAAATCCGGATCGTATTTCCAATCGGCGCCGATCTGCCAGGCCAGCAGCACGCGCGCCGGCGGCTCCCAGGCCAGCACCTTGCCCCAGCTGCACTGCGAGCCATCCTCTCCGATCTCGAACCAGCGCCCGCCGGCTTTCGGCTCCAGCACCACATCCTTCTGCGGGGAGGAGCCGATGCAATGGGTGCGCGGCCACCAGCTGCCGATGCGGCCGGTGAACACCTCGAAGGCGCGTGCCGCATCGGCCTTGACGGTGATGCTCTTGCGGACCGGAGCCGGGCGAATCGTGGCAGGGCGGATCCTTGGCGATGTCATGATTGGCCTTTCGTGCCTTCCACTTCGTCCTTGAACGAGGCGAGCGCGGTGTCCCAGAACTGGTCGAGCCAGGCGCGGATGGTGCCGAGCCCCTTCGGATCGATTTCGTAGATGCGCCGCGTTCCCGCGGCCTGGTCCTTGACCAGTCCCGCCAGCTTGAGCACGGCGAGATGCTGCGACACGGCCGGGCGCGTGACCGGCAGGCCGCGCGCGATCTCGCCCACCGCGCGCGGCCCACCGGCAAGCCGCTCGAAAATCTGCCGCCTGGTCGGATCCGCGAGCGCCGCCAGGGCGGCAGCGGCGCCGGTCATGGCTGCGCTCAAGCCGCGCGCTCCGATCGCGCCGCTCCGGGCAGCCAGGTCGGGACCGTCTCCTGCACGCCTTTGCGCGCCATGTGACGCTTGAAGTACCCCGACAGGCCGGGCATCCGATCCATGAGCGCGCTGCTTTCCGGTTTCGCGGCCATGTAGAACAGGATCGGGATGAAGTTCATGTCGGCGAGCGTGAACGTGTCGCCGACCAGATGACCGGTCTTGGCGACCGCGCGATCCATGGTGGCGAATTGCACCTCCATCTTCGGCAAGGCTGCCGCGATCGCGTCCCGATCGGGCGTGCCGTCGGGTGTCTTTGGGAAGAAATGCGCCCCCAGATACTGCCGCACCCACAGGGGATCGATATGGGTGTTGACGATCGAGATCCATTGCTCGACCTGCGCGGCCTTGGCCGGGTCCGAGGGCGCGAGCTTCGGGCCCGGAAAGACATTGTCGATGTAGCCGCAGATCGCCCGCGACTTGCAAAGCTCGACCTCGCCGTGGCGCATCACCGGAATCTTGCCGAACGGATGGATCGCATCGACCTGTGGGGTGTGCGGCATGATCTCGGTGTGTCGGTAGGGCACGCCTTTCTCGGTCAGCGCAATGCGGCAAACCCATACGTAGTTGCTCGGCGCGGCGCCGATCAGTTCCAGCTCGGGCATCGTCATCTCCTTGTCGGATCAGGGTTGGGCACGTAGAGAGGCTCTTGTTCAGGTGAAGTACGTTAGGCAATGCTAACCGTAAGTTAATGCTTACCCTGAGTTAAGCCGGGAAATCTTCCAGCCGCAATGCGCCGCGTAAACACCTTCATCGGCAGCCCGGTTGAGCGGGTCGAGGACCTTCGCTTCCTGCGCGGCCGCGGACAGTATCTCGATGACCTCACTTGCGCAGGCCAATGGCACGCCGCGATCGTGCGCAGCCCGGTGGCCCATGGCCGTATCCGCGCGCTCGACACTGCGGCGGCGCTGGCCATGCCGGGCGTCAATGCCGTCCTGACCGCCGCCGACATCGGCCAGCCGATCCCGACCATTCCGTTTCGCCGGCCCAATCCGACCATCGCTCCCTACGCCCAGCCGGTGATCGCGGACGCGGTCGTGCGTTATGTCGGCGAGCCGCTGGCCATGGTGCTCGCCGACGCTGCCGAGCTCGCCGAGGACGCCGCCGCGGCGGTTGCCTTCGAGATCGATCATTTGCCGGCGATCACGGATCGGCAGGCATCGGAGCGCGGCGAGGTGCTGCTGTTCGCCGGCACCGGCAGCAACCGTGCGGCGCTGGTCACCGCCGCCAAGGGCGATGTGGACCAGGCCTTCCGCGCCGCCGCCTATACGCGCCGGGAAGCGTTTCGCACCCAACGGCTCTCAGCCATGCCGATGGAGACGCGCGGCTTGCTCGCCGAGTGGGACGCTGGCAGCGGCAAGCTCAGGGTCTCGGGCGCCGCCAAGCTGCCGTTCTTCAATCGCCGCGCCATGGCGAGCATGATGGGACTGGCCGAGGAGGCGGTCGATTATCTGGAGTTCGACGTCGGCGGCGGTTTCGGAGCGCGCGGCGAGTTCTATCCGGAGGATTTTCTGGTCGCCTTCGCGGCCCGCAAGTTCGGCCGTCCAATCAAATGGGTGGAGGATCGGCGCGAGCATTTCATGGCCATCGCCCATTCGCGCGAGACCGAGTGCGAGATCGAGATGGCCTTCGGCCGCGACGGAACGATCCTCGGCCTGCGCGGCGACATCTACGTGGACATCGGCGCCTATGTGCGTCCCAACGGCATGACCCCGGTGCGCAACGCCGCCCAGTTCACCTGCGGCCCCTACCGCATTCCCAACATCCATCTCAACGCCCACGCGCTCATCAGCAACAAGACGCCGTCCGGCACCTACCGCGGGCCCGGCCGGTTCGAAGGCTGCTTCTTCTGCGAGCGGATGCTCGACATGGCGGCGCCCGAATTGGGCCTCGACCGGCTCGCCATTCGCCGGCGCAACCTGATCTCCGTCCGCGAGATGCCCTACCCCTTGCCGAGCGTGACCCCCAATGACGGGTTTGGCGAGACCCAATGCGACAGCGGCGACTATACGAGCCCGTTCGATCGCTGCGTGGCGGAGGCGCGCTGGACCGAGAAGGCGGCCCTGCAGGGCAAGCTGATCGATGGACGCTATCATGGGCTCGGCATCGCCTGCTTCATCGAGGGCGGCGCCTCGGGACCGCGCGAGAACGCCCGCATGGTGGTCGAGCGCGACGGCTGCGTCTCGGTCTATGTCGGCTCCTCCGCGGTCGGCCAGGGAATCGAGACCATCATGGCGCAGATCGCCGCCGATGCGCTGGAGCTGCCGCTCGAGCGGATTTGCATCTATCATGGCTCGACCACCTATCTGACGGAAGGTTTCGGCTCCTACGGCTCGCGCTCGACCGTGATGGGCGGCTGCGCGATCGTGCTTGCCGCCAACGCGCTGATCGACAAGTTTCGCTCTGCCGCCGCCGCGCGGCTCGGGGTCGCGGCGGCCGCGCTCAACGTCACGGGCGGCGTTGCGCATGCGGCCGACGGGCGGACCGTGGCGTTGAGCGAAGCCGCCGACGGCGCGCTCTGCGCGGAGGGAACCTTCTCCAACGCGAAGTCGACCTACACCTACGGTACCGCGATCGCCCATGTGGCGGTCGATCCCAAGACCGGGCAAGTCGACGTCATCGACTATGTGGTGGTCGACGACGTGGGCCGCATCATCAATCCGCACACCCTGCACGGCCAGGTGATCGGCGCCGCCGTGCAGGGGCTCGGCAGCACCTTCACCGAGGAGATCGCTTATGACGCGAACGGGCAGCTGCTGGTCGGATCGCTGGCCGACTATATGATTCCGGTCGCGACCGACTATCCGCAGGTGCGCGCGATCTCGCTCGAGGAGCACCCGTCGCCCAACAATCCGCTCGGCGCCAAAGGGGCAGGCGAGGGCGGCATCATCCCGGTCGGCGGCGCGCTTGCCAATGCGGTGGCGGCGGCGCTGCGTCCGTTCGGCGCCGAGCCGCGGGCGTTGCCGCTGACGCCGCCGCGCATTTGGCAGCTGATCCGGGATGCGGCTTCGTAGCCCGGATGGAGCGCATTAGGGCGTCTACGCCATAGCCCGCGAAGACGGGCGTAAACGCCCTGATGCTCTTCGCGGGCTATGCGTAATCCGGGATCGCCGTTCCCGCATTGCGCTACGCTCCATGCGGGCTACGGGTCTTGCCTGTTGTGTCGCTTTATCCGTTGGCTCGGTGGCGCAAGGTTGTTAGGTTCCAAGAACGAGGGAGGATTTCATCAGTCATGACGGTCGCGGGGCATCGTCGCCTGATCGGTACCTATGAAAGTTGTCCATGAGAATGTTGGAACAGAGAATGTTGGATCACGAAATGGCACGCTGGTTGCTTCGTCTCGTGGCTATAACGGACCGCAATTGGTGCTGAGGGCGTGCCCATGCTGGACCATCTGAAGGCCAAGAACCGCGCCTGGGCGGAGCGGATGGTTGCCGCCGACGGCGAGCTTCTTCAAGCGGCTGGAGCGCCAGCAGGCGCCGGAATATCTGTGGATCGGCTGCTCCGACAGCCGGGTGCCGGCCAACGAGATCGTCGGACCTGGAGCCCGGCGAGCTGTTCGTGCACCGCAACGTCGCCAACCTGGCTCCGCCGCAGGACGCCAACTACCTCTCGGTGCTGCAATTCGCGGTCGACGTGATCAAGGTCAAGCACATCATCGTGGTGGGGCACTACGGGTGCGGCGGCGTCAGCGCGGCGGTGGACGGCCAGCGCCGCGGTCTGGTGGATCACTGGCTGCATCCCATTCGCGAGGTCTTTACCGAGCACCGCCACGAGCTCGATGCCATCCCGGACGGGCGCGCTCGCCTCGACCGGCTGTGCGAGCTCAACGTCATCCGCCAGGTGCGCAACGTCGCCTCCGACGTGTTCGTGCAGGACGCCTGGGCGCGCGGCCAGGATCTGTGCGTCCATGGCTGGGTCTATTCGCTCGCCAACGGTCTGGTGAAGGACCTGGACGTGACCGTATGCCGGCCGGAGAAGGCCTGACCTGCGGGCTCAAGGTTCGGTCACCCCCGCCTTTCGAGACATCCACCGGAAGGGTAAGCTCGCCCACCGCCAGGGGATCGCTCCCGGCAATGCCGGTCGGCAGGCAGCATCGACCGGCATCGTTCAAAGCCACAAGTGGAGGAATGAGAATGTCCAGAATCAAGCTTGCGATCGCGGTCGCGTGCGTCACCACCGCGCTCGCCGCCACCGCGCAGGCCCAGCAGCCACCGACCGCCCTCACCAAGGTCGAGGGCACCGACAATGTCTACATATTCCGCTATATGGGCCACCAGTCGATGTTCGTCACCACGCCGGACGGCGTGATCGCGACCGATCCGATCAGCGAGCGGCGGCCGGTGAAGCCCTATATCGACGCCATCCAGTCGGTCAGCAAGGCGCCGATCAAGTACGTGATCTACAGCCACAGCCACTTCGACCATATCGCCGGCGGCAAGCCGTTCAAGGACATGGGCGCGACCTTCATCGCCCAGACCAATGCCAAGGCGCGGATCCTGGCGCTCAAGCCCGACGATGTGGTGGTGCCGGACCAGACGGTCGATACCCAGAAGATCCTCGAGCTCGGCGGCACCACGATGGTGCTCGACTATGTGGGCAAGAACCATTCCGACAACATGCTGGTGATGCGGCTGCCGAAGGAGAAGGTCATCTTCACGGTCGATTGGATCCCGCTCCACGCGCTCCAGTTCCGCGGCATGGCCGACACCTATGTGCCCGACATCGAGGAGAGCCTGAAGAAGGTGATCGCGATGGATTGGACCACCTTGGTTCCCGGCCACCCCGGGCAGGGCGGCCGCCAGATCGGCGGGCGGGAAGAAGCCACCAACCAACTCGCCTACCTGCAGGATCTTTCCGCCGCGGTGAAGCAGGCGGTAGCGGAAGGCAAGAGCTATGAGCAGGCCGAGAAGGACATCAAGCTGCCGAAATACGAGAGCTGGGGCGGCTATGCGGCGTTCCTGCCCATGAACATCGAACGCTACTACGATTTCTGGAACCGCGGAATTTAAGGGTACTGCGCGCAGCCGTAGGCTGGGCAAGAGCGCGTAAGCGCGGTGCCCACCTGCAACGTTGCTGAACTGTATTCCGCGTGAAAGGCGGCATGGCCGAGCACACAGCCGCCGTTGCGGTTCGACGTTTCGCCGCACGTGGGCATGGCGCTGCGCGCCTTGCCCACCCTACGGTGCCCGCGCTACCGTGGACTGGAATATTTCGCATACCGAACGGGGGCAGGACGCGCCTGCGCACCCCGAACGTGGTGGAAGGACAGTCATGCGTGATCGAGGCTCGCTTGGTGTAATGGTGCTCGCGCTGGCAGGTCTCGGGATGGCCGCGACCGGTGCTCGGGCGCTGGACAGCGCACAGTATCCCGACCTGCGGGGAGCATGGGAGCGGCCGGGCGCCGCCCAATGGGACCCGACCAAACCAGGGGGCTTGAAGCAGCAGGCTCCGCTCACGCCGCAGTTTCAGGCCGTGTTCGAGGCCAATCTGGCGGAGGCGGCCGCCGGCGGCCAGGAGTACAATCCGCAGGTCAAATGCCTGCCCTCGGGCATGCCGCGGGTGATGATCGCCTACGAGCCGCTCGAGCTCCTCATCACGCCGGAAGTCACCTACATCCGCTTCGATCAATTGGGCGAGAACCGCCGCATCTATACCGACGGCCGCGGCTGGCCGCAGACCATCACGCCGAGCTTCGAAGGCTATTCGATCGGCAAATGGGTGGATCCGGACGCCAGCGGCCGTTACGGCGCGCTCGAGGTGGAGACGCGCGGCCTCAAGGGCCCGCGCGATATGGATGCCAGCGGGCTGCCGCTGCATCCCGACAATCAAACCATCATCAAGGAGCGTTTTTTCCTCGATGCGGCCAATCCCAATCGTCTGCATGACCAGATCACCACCATCGACCATGCCTATACGCGGCCGTGGACGGTCACGCGGGACTACAACCGCATGGCCAATCCGGTCTGGGTCGAGACCAATTGCGCCGCCGAGAACCATTACGTCTCGCTCAAGGGGGAGACCTATTTCGTCAGCGTCGACGGCTATCTGATGCCGACCAAGAAGGATCAGCCGTTGCCCGAACTGAAGAATTTCAAGCAATCACCCAGGTGATCGAGTCCCGGCCTTTGAGCCCATTGGCGCTAACTTAAGCCGCCGCGGACCCTCGTTGGACGGAGCGGTGCCGCTTTCTCCGCCTCTCCCCGCAAGCGGGGAGAGGTGAAACCTGCAGCACCGCCATGCATCAATTTGCGCGAAACCGGCGTAGACGCCATCGCTTCGGGCCGCAGGCCCCGTGGCTCACAGCCCGAAGACGTAGAGCACGGTGGCGTTGGATTGATTCTGCAGCTCGGGATTCCGTCTCACCCCCGCCAGGGAGTTGCTGACCTGTCCCGACGGCCGCACGCAGCACACGCCCGAGGCGATGGCCACGTATTGCTTGCCGTTCACCGCATAGGTCATGGGCGCCGCGTTGAAGCCGGTGCCGACGTTGAAGCGCCACACCTCGTCGAGCGTCTGGTCGTCGAGCGCCACGATGGTGCCGTCGAGCAGGCCGGTGAAGACCAGGCCGCCGGCGGTGCTCAACGTCCCCGACGAGTTCGGATAGGGGAACTCGGCGCGCTTCTTGATCGCGCCGGTGACCGGGTCGAGCATGGTGATCGAGCTGGTGATGTTGCCGTCCGCGCCGGGGTTGCCGCCGAAGAACTTGCCCTTGACGTGCGCGCTGGTGTCGACCGTGAGCTTGCCGCAGCCTTCGTAGGCCGGGATGTAGAGATAGCCGGTCTTGCGGCTGTAGGACACCGGCCAGAAATTGGTGCCGCCGGTGATGCTCGGGCAAACCTGGCGCGTTATCTTGTCCGCAAGCTCTGCGGGGTCCTCGTTGTAGACCTGGATGTCGCGCTTGGGATCGTAGTCGACCGGCTTGCCGGTCTTGGGATCGATGCCCTTGGTCCAGGTCAAGGTCTTGACGTGCTGCGTAGCCTTGAGGAACTGGCCGCTGAGGCGGTCGAAGCTGTAGGTGAAGCCGTTGCGCCCGGCATGGGAGACGATCTTCCTGTCCTCGCCGTTGATCTTGGCGTCGATGAGGACGTGGGCGCCGGTCTCGTCATAGTCGCGGTCGTCGTTCGGCGTGTATTGGTGCCACCAGGTGATCTTGCCGCTCCCCGCGTTGAAGGCGATGGCGCTCGACGTGTAGAGATTGTCGCCGGGCCGGAAGGACGAATCGAAGGCCGGGACCGGATTGCCCGATCCCCAATAGGTCAGGTTGCTGGCGGGATCGTAGGCCCCGGTGCCGTAGAAGGAGCCGCCGCCGGTCTGCCAGGCATTGACCTTGTCCTTCCAGGTCTCGCTGCCGGGCTCGCCCGGCGCCGGGATCGAGTAGGTCTTCCAGATCACGTTGCCGGTCTTGGGATCGAGCGCGGCGAGCCAGCCGCGCAAGCCGCGATCTCCGCCGGAGCCGCCGACCAGGATCTCGTCCTTGAGCGCGAGCGGCGCGGCGGTGAGCTCGAGATCGGCCTGATCGGTGAGGTTCTTGTCCCACACCACCTGGCCGGTGTCCTTGTCGGTCGCCACCACGCGGCCCTCGTAGCCGGTGACCGAGATCACCAGATTGCCCCACAGCGCGACCCCGCGGTTGCGGTCCTGGTTCGCCTGCTTGGGGTCCATCTTCCAGACGATATTGCCGGCGGTGCCGGAGCGCACGTCGATCTTGTAGACCACGCCCCAGCTGTCGACCATGTACATGAAGCCGTCGTCGACCAGCGGCGTCGCCTCGATGCTCTCGCCCGCCGATTTGCCGCCCAGCGGCACGGCGAACAAGAGCTTGAGAGACTTGACGTTCGATGTGTTGATCGCGTCGAGGGGCGAATGGCGTTGCGCGGAATAGTCGCGATGATGGGTCAGCCAGTTCTGCGGCTCGGGATTGAGCAGCCGCTCATAGGTGACGTCGGCGGCCTGCGTCGCCGACGTGCCGGCCAGGAGCGCGCAAGCGAATCCAAGCCATGCGCCTGCGGATGCCGTGGCGCTGCGGCGGCAGCAAAATTTCCTCATCCTTGCCTCCCTCAAACTATATTGTTGGCTTTCTTCTTCCTGCCGGGGGGGCGCGTGCGCGGGCTTGACGAATATCCGGCGGACACGGTTTGGCCTTGGCACCTCCCGGTGGCCGCAATCCTGCGCCGGGATGAAGCCCGAGGGCAAGCGGCTTGGGGCGCCAAAAATCCGGTCTCTTTGGCGCGCGCGGCAAACCAGTGTAGCCTGGAAGACGAAAGAACGAACACAGATCGATGGAGGACGAAATGCTGTTGCGCGCAAATGTCGTTTGGCCGATCGCCCTGGGCGCGACCTTGGCGGTCGTTTGCGGGATGACGTCCGCCTTCGCCAAGGAGTGCTACGCCCCCGATGCGCGCTCGCAAGAGCGCGCCTTCTCGCGCGCTGTCGTCACCGAGGGCGGCAAGACCGTCTGGCTCGGCGGCCAGACCGGCTCGCCCAATCTCGATTTCGAGGGCCAGGCCCGGGAGGCCTTTTCCGAGCTCGACAAGACCATCAAGGCCGTCGGCGGCACCGGCCTAAAGGACATGGTGAACATGACGGTCTTCATCGGCGACGTGCGCCTGGGCGACCGCCTGACCGAGATCCGCAAGGAGCTGTTCAAGGATTGCTTCCCGGGCAGTGCATTGATCACCGTCAGCGGTTTCGCGCGTCCCGGCATATTGATCGAGATTCAAGGCACGGCCGTCATCGGCGCAAAATAGCCGCCCGCCGCGGTCTTGTAGGGCGCAATCGCTTTATTGCGCCGAACGGCCGTGCCGCGGCGATGAGCGGCGCAATAAAGCGATTGCGCCCTACTGCTTGAAGTATTTCAGGCTGGGTGGCGGCTGGTCCTTCTTGGTGGGCATCAGGTTGCCGTCGGCGCTCAGGAAGTAGTTCTCCTTGCCGATCATGACCTGGTTGTTGCCCTCGACGCAGGATGCCTCGCGCCATTTCGGACGCGGGTTCGGGCTGCGCCGGAACGCCTTGTCGACGCTCCAGGGCCGCGTCAGGGCGTTGTCGATGACGGTGATCTCGTTATGAAGGATGTTCGGGTTGCCCTGATCGAGATGGAAGCGCTCCTTGAAGATCGATTGATTGTCGAAGGCAAGCGGCAGCCCGCTGGCGTCGTAGGCGCGCGGGCCCTTGAAGCCGCGAGTCTCGACATGGAGCACGGAGTAGCGGCCCTCGCCATCCGGATCGCTCCAGCGCCCGATCGAATAGCCCTGATAGGTCGGCTCCAGGTCATCGGGCCAATCGCGTCCGTCGGTGTAGATGCGGCGCAGTGGGTCCTCGCTGCCGTCGAGCAGCACATAGGTGGTTTCCGGCGTGACGATGTATTCCTGCCTTTGCGTTGCCGCCATGCGCGGCATGCCGCCGGGAAGACAGCGGGCGGTCGGATAGTTGCCGAGGCCGCCCTTGGCCTGCTCGGCCATGCTGTCCGCCAGCACCTTCTGGTATTCCGGCGTCAGCGGCGCCTGCTGTGCCAATCCGCGCGACTTGGTTGGATCGAACTTGAACTGCCGGCCTTCCAGGCCCGGCGTGACGATGGCGACCCATTGGCCTTTCCAATTGGGATACTTCGCCTCCTCGGCCGCCCGCGCGCCGTTCATCATCATCAGCGCGGCCGCCAGTGCAAACGCTCCGGTCGTGATACGAGACGGCATGATCATCCTCCTACAATCCAGGTCGGATAGACTGCTGCGGGGCGACGGAAGATGAGCACGATACATCGTCTGCGGCGCGCATGGAACGGCGTGCTCGACAAGCTCGGAGATCCAGTCCTTAAGGCATTTAACGAAGAGATTGGATTGCCGCTTTCGAGCGCGTGAATGAATTGCCACATCGCTCATTCCCGCCCCCGCTTTCGCGAGGGTAAACTCCCGCGGGAAACCAGACTTTGCCAAACTGCATCCACATTCAATGGGGCAAAGGCTGGATCCCCGCGGACGCGGGGATGAGCGGGTGGAGACGCCCCGTGTCCTTCGGCAATTTCATCACCCGCGGACGCGGGGACGAGCGGGTGGAGAGACCTCGTCCTCAGCGCAAGCGAACCCGGGGCCGGATCACGCTCCGCCGGGCGTGACGTAGCAATAGATCTGGCCGCCGGCGCCGATGAAGATGATGCCGTGACCGGTCGGGTTGCCGCGGTCCCATTTCATCTTCCCGTTGGGCACGGAAATGCGCGTGCCGTTCGGGATCACGCCTTTGCCGTCGGTGATGATGGCGATGTAGTGATCGCCGTCCTCCTCGAAGGCATCGGCCTCGAAGGCGTCGGCCTCGCCGCAGCAGGAAAGCCGCGGATGGTCGGGCTGCATGAGGCTTTGGAACCATTCGCGGACATTGGCGGGCGAATTGGCCCACTGACCGTCGTCGCGCGCCGCGGCGGGAGCGGAAAGCGCAAGCATGATGATGGCGATGCGCAGCTTCATAGTGGTTCTCCTATCAGGGGGAACCGCTACTGACTGTACCGCCTAATCTATGCGGCTCCATGGTTCACTTGCCTTTTGGATTAGAAAGTAGGTGCAGTGATTCGTCACTACTTTTTCTCACGAAAGTCATCTAACGTTCATCACCTGTGACTTTTCCATCACAATCCCGCGATCCGCGCCGACGATACGGAGCCAGCGTTTGGCCGCGACCTTGAGGTGATCTCGCAATGCCCTATCAGGACTTTCGTCAGTTTCTGGACGTGCTGCGCCGGCACGGCGAGTTGATCGACATCGACCGGCCGGTGGCATTGAGCGACGTCGGCAAAGCCATGAAGCAGAGCTACCGGCGGCAAGGCCCGGGCATCGTCTTCAACAACAACGGCACCGCCTTTCCGCTGGTGGCCGGCGTCTATGCGACGCGCAGCAAGGCACTGCTGGCGTTCGAGGCGGATGAGAAAACGATTTTGCAGAAAGTGCTGTCCGGGCTCGATCATCCGATCGCGCCCAGCATCTCGGCCGCTGCGGCGCCCTGCCAGGAAGTGCTGATCGAGGGCGCGGCGATCGACATCATGCGGTTTCCGGTCCCGACCTACAGCCCCAAGGACGGCGGACCCTACATCACGCCCGGCATCGTGGTCTCCAAGGACCCGGAAACCGGCGTTCCCGACATCGGCCATTATCGCTTCCTGGTCCTGGGCAAGGACACGTTCTCGTTCTCGGCCCAGCCCAACCATCGCTTCGGCAAGAATCTCGCCAAGTGCCAGCGTCTGGGCATCAAGCCGCGGGCGGCGCTCGTGATCGGGGTCGATCCGATCCTGGCCTATACGTGCCAGGTGCAGGTTACCGATACGGTCAACGACTGGGAGGTGGCTGGCGGCCTGCGCGGGGCGCCGGTCGAGCTCACCCGCTGCAAGACCTGCGACCTCGAAGTGCCGGCCACCGCCGAGGTGGTGATCGAATTCGAGGTCGACATGGACAACACCGTCATGGAAGGGCCGCTCGGCGAATATACCGGCTACTACACGCCGCCCTCGCTCAAGCCGGTGGCGCGCATCACCGCCATCACCCACCGCCGCGACGCCATCTTCCAGGGCCTGCTGACCGGCAAGCCGGTCACCGAAAATCATATCCTCAAGCAGATCCCGTTCGAGGCCTCGTTCCTCAAGGCGCTGCGGGCGCAGTTTCCCTCAATCGAGAGCGTATCGGTGCGGGCCTCGGCGGGCGTATCCTTCTATGTCGTGATCGCGATGGCGCCGCGCTTCGCCGGCGAGGCGCGGCAGGTGATCCTGGCCGCGATGGCGAGCAACATCCGGCCGAAATGGGTGATCGTGGTCGAGCCCGATATCGACGTGCACAATTCCGCCGAGGTGGAATGGGCGATGGCATTCCGGGTGCAGCCGCGCGAGGATGTGATCGTCATCGACAGGATCCCGGCCGGCCCGTCCGATCCCTCGATCGACGATCCCACCAAGGCGCGTCCGCTGCGCACGGCCTCCGCCATCGGCGTCGACGCGACGCGGCCGTTCGGCAAGCCGTTCTCCGAGGTCGCCGACGTCCCGGGCTGGGAGGGCTACGAGGTGCCTGAACTGGATGATTGGCGCTGAGGGATGGTGAGAATTGCCACACCCGCTCATTCCCGCGGACGCGGGAATCTGGGCTTTGCCAAATTGCATTAAAGTTCAATCGGGCAAAGACTGGGCCCCCGCACCATGTCGCCGCGTGACTATATGTTGCCGCGCGAGCTGGGCGGCCTCTATCGGTGAACCGACGCGCCATGGAGCTTGCCATGGAACGTGACATGAATGCGCGCCTCAAGGTGGTATCGGGTCTCGGACCGAAGGATTGGCCGCCTTTTTGGTCGAGGCGGACGGGCGTCGTCTCCTCATCGATTGCGGCGAGGGCCCCGAGCCCGGCCGGCTGCCGGAGCTCGACGCGATCGGCCGGATCGACGCCATCCTCCTGAGCCACGGGCACAAGGACCATGCGGGCGCGCTGCGCCTGCGCGAGCGGATCGGAACGCCGCCGGTCTATGCCACCGAGCCAGTGTCGGCGCGGCTGCCCGACGACATCGCGGTCGAGCTGATCCCGATCCGCGGACACGCCAACGTGTGCGGCATCGAGATCGAGACCGGCGCCGACGGACATGCGCCCGGCGGCGTGTGGCTGCGGCTCGCGGTCGGCGAGGGGCTGCTCTATATGGGCGACCATTCGGTCGAGTCGGCGCTCTATTGCTTCGATCCGCCGCCCGCGACTGCGACCATGATCTTCGATGCTTCCTACGGGGACGCCGAGGAGACGCAGGGCCGCCAGCGCGGCGTTCTGGCCGATATGGCCGAGAATGGACCGGTGCTGCTGCCGGTCCCGGCGGACGGGCGCGGGCCCGAGATCGCGATCTTCCTGCAACAGGCCGGCTTCGGTGTGGCGATCGACGACGCGGTGCGCGCCGTCGCGATTTTGCTCATGCAATCGGCCCGCGCTTCGGCAAAACCTGGAAGCCTTGCGGCGCTGGAGCGGCTTATCGGCGACGCGCGCCCGCTCGCTGCCGATGCGGCACCGGCCGCAGTCATGGTGGCGCATGGCGGATCCGGCGATGTCGGCATCGCGGCCGCGCTCATCGCGCGCTGGCGCGATCAGAGCAATCCCGCGATCGTGTTCACCGGCCATCTGCCGGCGGGCTCGACCGGCCGCAAGCTGGTGGACAGCGGCCGCGCCCGGTTCCAGCGCTGGAACGTGCACCCGACCTTCGGGCAGAATCTGCGGCTGATCGAGAGTGTCAATCCGCGCCGCGTCATGCCGGCCTTCGGCGATCCGCGCGTGTTCCCGACCTGGCGCACGGGTGTCGCGCCGCGGGAGGTGATCACATCGAAGGTGACGGTGCTGTGAGCGTAGGGCGCAATCGCTTTATTGCGCCGGCGGGCCGAGGAATTGCGCCGCGCGGTGAGGACTGCTTGGTGAGGCCGATGGCGCAATAAAGCGATTGCGCCCTACGGTGCGGTTGGGATGGTCCGGAGCAACGGAAGCAACATGGCGACAATGATGCGACCAGCGCTTGGCCTGTTGTTGGGTCTTGCCGCGGCCGCCATGGCGGCGGTCGGCGCGCGTGCCGCCGACGATTATCCGCAGCGGCCAGTGACGTTCATCTGTCCGTTCCCGGCCGGCGGCGGCACCGACATCTTGACCCGCATGTTGGCGCAGGAGCTGCAGGACAAGCTCAAGCAGCCGTTCGTGGTCGAAAATCGCACCGGCGCCGGTACCGTGATCGCGGCTGCCGCGGTCGCCAAGTCGGCGCCGGACGGCTACACGCTGCTGCTGGCGCCGGTGACGACGCTCGCCATCGGGCCCAGCGTCTACAAGTCTCTGCCCTATGACACGGTCAAGGATTTCGCCCCGATCGGCCTGGTCGGATCGGCCGAGTTCGCGTTGGTCGCCAATCCCTCGCTCGGCGCCGCCTCGCTTGTTGACCTCATCGCGCTGATCAGGAGCCGGCCCGGCGAGCTGAGCTACGGCAGTTCGGGACGCTCGACCCCGCACCACCTGTTCATGGAGATGTTCCTCAAGATGATCGGCGGGCAGACCCAGCACGTTCCCTATCGCGGCAGCCTGCCGGCGCTGACCGACGTGGTGGCGGGGCGGATCCAGATGATGATGGTCGATCTCGCAGTCGGGATCCCGATGATCGAGGCCGGAAAGGTGAGGGCGTATGGGGTGACCTCGCCGACGCGGGTCGCTGCGGTGCCCGATATTCCGACCATCGCGGAGGCCGGGCTGCCCGGCTATGCGGCGAGCGGCTGGTTCTCGGTGGTGGCGCGCGCCGGCACGCCGCGCCAGACGATCGACAAGCTCAACACCGTGCTCACGGCCTATCTCAAGCGCCGCGATGTGGCGCAGCGGCTCGCGGTCCTCGCCATCAATCCGCTCACCAGCACGCCCGATGAGCTGGAGAGGTTCATCCCCGCCGAGATCGAGAAGTGGGCGCGCGTGGTCAGGGACGCCGGCATCACGCCCGAGTGAGGGGTTGGGCGAGCGCCGCGCTGCACTTGTCCCGGCCTTGAGCCGGGACCTTTACTTACTCCGGAGTTTGTTACGGTCCCGGCTCAAGGCCGGGACAAGTGTCGTCCCGGCACGAGGTCCGGATGCGTCCGCGACGGACGTCGGCGATGTGGTATCATCGGCTCGGTTCTTTGATCCTCGCCCTCGCGCCGGCCTGTCAGTGAATGCCGGCGTCGATCGCGGCGGATCAAGCCATCCGCACTGCAAGGTATCCGCAAGGGAGGTGATCATGTTGGACCGAAGCCGGGCCGCGGCGGTGGCGGTTGCGCTGGTTGCCGCGCTGACGATGACGAGCAAGGGCGCTCAGGCGGCCGACGACGCCAAATATCCCGATTGGAAGGGCCAGTGGTCGCGGTTTGCGGTTCCGACCGGCACCCAGCCGTCGCACGACCAGACCAAGCCGTGGGGTTTTGGACAGCAGGCGCCGCTGACGCCCGAATACCAAGCGGTGCTGGCAGCGAGCGTCGCCGACCAGGCCAAGGGCGGGCTGGGCAACTTTCCGACCACGGCGGGGCGCGCGGCCGGTATGCCGCATATGATGATGGCCTTCATCCCGATGGAATTCGTCGTGACGCCGGACACGACCTACATTCTGGTCGGCATGTACGACCACTTCCGCCGCATCTTCACCGACGGCCGCGACTGGCCGGAGGTCATCGAGCCGACCTATGCGGGCTACTCGATCGGCCGCTGGATCGACGCCAAGGGCACCGGCCGCTACGACGTGCTGGAGGTCGAGACGCGCGGCTTCAAGGGCCCACGCGCCTACGACGAAGCCGGCCTGCCGCTCGCCTTCGACAATCAATCGATCTTCAAGGAGCGCATCTACCTCGACCACGCCGATCCCAATCTCCTGCATGACGAGATGACGACGATCGATCATGCGCTGACGCATCCGTGGACCGTCGACAAGCGATATGTGCGCAATCCCGACCGCCGCGCGGAATGGCCGGAATATTACATCACCGAGTACAACGCCCAGGTCGTGATCGGGAAGCAGAACTATTTTCTGAGCGCCGACGGCCTCCTGATGCCCGCCAAGAAAGACCAGCCGCCGCCCGATCTGCGCTATTTCAAGCCGGCGGGAAGGTAGATCGTTCGTCCTACAAACGTTTTTCGGCTCCCTACGGGGGCACCACAAGGCAGAGCCATCGCATTGGAACTTTGTTTTTTGGCACGCCGCTGCCTCTTCCCTCCCCCTGAAAGGGGGAGGGTGGCGCCGAAGGCGCCGGGTGGGGGTCTCGTCTCCCGCAGATTCGGCGCTTGTGGCGGGACCCCCACCCGACCCGCTTTGCGGGTCGACCTCCCCCTTTCAGGGGGAGGTGAAGCGGAGAGCGCGGCGCGTTATGCTCGTGCGAAGCGGGAGCGTAGCGCGGCGGCCCAGCGGCGGCGGCGGGCGGCGAGGTGCTCGATGGCCATCAGCGCGGCGGGCGTCACGATCAGGGTGAGGAGCGTCGCGAAGCCGAGGCCGAAGACGATGGCCGTGGAGAGGCTGATCCACCATTGGGTGGAGGGCGCCCCCACCGTGATGCTGCGCGAGAGGAGCTCGACGTTGACGCCGAAGGCGATCGGCAGCACGCCGAGGATGGCGGTGGTGGCGGTGAGCACCACCGGCCGCGCCCGCTCGCGGCAGGTCTCGATGATGGCGTCGTAGGCGTTCTTGCCCTCGCGCCGCAGACGGTCGTAGGTGTCGATCAGCACGATATTGTTGTTCACGATCACGCCCGCATTGGCGATGACGCCGATGCCGGTCATCACCACGCCGAACGGCTGGCCCATGATCAGGAGGCCGAGCAGAACCCCGATGGTGGAGAGCACGATCGCGGTCAGCACCAGGCCGACCGAGACGAACTTGTTGAATTGCGCCAGCAGGATCGCGAAGATCAAGAACAGCGCGGTGCCGAATGCCTTGAGCAGGAAGGCCGAGGCCTTGGCGCGCTCCTCGTCCTCGCCCTTGAGGCGCCACACCACGCCGGGCCCGAGATCGGCGGCGCGCAATTCCTGCGCGATGTCCTCCTGGATCTTGGCGGTCTGCGCGCCTTCCGGCACGTTGGCGGAGACCGTCATCACCCGGTAGCCGTTCACCCGGTTGATGTAGCCCACGCGCGGCGCCGGCACCCGGCTGACGAAATTGCCGATCGGCACATAGCCGGACGGCGTCTGCACGCGCAGCTCGTCGATGGCGTCGAGGCTGCGCCGGTCGGGCGGAAACCGCACCAGGATGTCGACCGCCTTGTCGCTGTCGGAGGGCCGGAACTCGGTGACCTTGACGCCGTTGGTGACGAGCTGGACGGCGGTGCCGACGATGCTCGGGCCGGCGCCGAACTTGGCTGCTTCCGCCGTGTTGACCTCGATCTTCCAGTCGATGCCGGGCAGCGGCTGGCCGTCGTCGAGATCGCGGATGTCGGGCCGCAGCGCCAGGATCGCGGCTACTTTCTTGGCCACATCCGGCAGCACGTCGGGATCGATGGCGCCGATCTGCACCTGGATCGGCTTGCCGGTTGGTGGCCCGGCGCGCGGCGCCGTCACCTCGACCAGCACGCCCGGAATGTCCGCGGTCTTGGCGCGGATCGCATCCATGATCGCGTGCGCCGGCGGCCGCTGGCGCCAATCCGCGAACTCGAACTGGATGACGCCGATCGTGTCCTCGGTGATGTCGCCGTTGCCTTGCGGCTGCTCGCCGACGCGCGAATAGACGGTCTTGAGGCTGTCGAAGGCGAGCACGCGCTGCTCGATCGCGGCCACCGCGCGGTCCTTCTCGTCGAGCGAAAGATTGCCGCGGCCGTGCACGATGACCAGTCCGTAGTCGGGCTCGACATCGGGAAAGAACTCGACTCCGCGGCCGAGCTTGCCATAGGCCATCTGCACCGCCACCAGCAGGAAGGCCGCGAGCGCCAGCGTCGTGCCGGGATGGCCGATCGCCAGCCGCACCGTGCGCATGTAAAGCCCGTCGCGCGCGGCGCCGTCGTCGTGCGGCACCGCCGCCGCCTTGCCCAGGAGCGAGCCGAGCGTGGGCGTGAAGAACAACGCCACCGCAAGCGAGGCCGAGAGCGTCGCGATCAAGGTGATCGGCAGGTATTTCATGAACTCGCCCACGACGCCGGGCCAGAACAGCAGCGGCGAGAACGCCGCGATGCGGGTGGCGGTGGCGGCGATCACTGGCCCCGACATGCGCTTGGCGGCGAGCGCATAGGCGGCCTTGGGCTCCATGCCTTCCGACATCCGCCGCTCGGCGAATTCGGACACGATGATGGCGTCGTCGACCAGCATGCCGACCGCCAGGATCAGCGAGAACAGGACCACGATGTTGACCGTCAGGCCGGCGAGCTGCAGCCCGAGCACGCCGGCGAGGAACGAGGCCGGGATGGCGATGCCGATGAACAGCGAGGCGCGGAAGCCGAGCGCGAACAGGATCACCACCGCCACCAGCAGCACGCCGGTCAGCACCGAGTTCTGCAGGTCGGAGAGCATCTGGCGGATGATCTTCGACTTGTCCTGCGTGAAGGTGACCTGGACCGCTCCCGGCCAGGTCTTCTGCAGCTCCGTGACGGTAGCCTTCACGGCATCGACGGTCTCGATCAGGTTGGCGCCGGTGCGTTTCGACACCTCGACGGTCATGGCGGGCTTGCCGTTGACGCGCGTCACCGAGGTCGCATCCTTGAAGGTGGGCTTGATCTCGGCGAGGTCGCCGAGCGTCACCGCGGCGCCCGCGGTCGCCACCACCGGCACCTTGAGGGCGTCCTGCGGATGCTCGATCAGGCTCGGCACCTTGACGGCGAAGCGGCCCGTCTCGCCTTCGAGCGCCCCGGCGGCGATCAGGTTGTTGTAGGAGGCAAAGCCGGTGATGAACTGGTCGAGCGAGACCCCGTAGCTCTTCATCAGCATCGGCTCGGCGATGATCTCGACCGCCTCGTCGCGGGCGCCGCGCAGCTCGGCCGAGAGCACGCCCGGCGCCTGCTCGATCGCGTTCTTGGCGGTGCGGGCGATGTGCAGCAAGGTGCGTTCCGGCACGTCGCCCGAGAGCGCCACCACCAGCACCGGATAGAGCGAGAGGTTGACCTCCAGCACCTGCGGCTCGTCGACATCCTTGGGCAGGTCGTGCTTGGCCTGGTCGACCTTGGCGCGCACGTCGGCGAGCGCCGACTTGGAATCGAAGCCGGCCTCGAACTCGAGCAGCACGAAGCCGCCGCCCTCGAACGCGGTCGAGCGCATCTCCTTCACGTTGCCGACCGACTTGAGCTGGGTCTCGACCGGCCGCAGCAGGAGCCGCTCGGAATCCTCAGGGCTGATGCCGCGCTGCGACAGCTGCACATAGATGATCGGCACCCGCACGTCCGGCTCGGCCTCCTTCGGGATGGTCACATAGGCCACCAGGCCGGCACACAGCAGGAAGATCAGCGTGGCGATGGTCAGCCGCGCATGCCCGATGGCGTAATCGATGAATGCGGACATCATTGCGCTCGTGCCTCAGCTGCGGCCAACTCTTTCCCTCCCCCTGAAAGGGGGAGGGTGGCGCCGAAGGCGCCGGGTGGGGGTCTCGTGCCCCCACAGGCTCGGAGCTTGTGGCGGGACCCCCACCCGACCCGCTTCGCGGGTCGACCTCCCCCTTGCAGGGGGAGGTGAAGCGGAGAGCGCGGTGGGTTGGTCATGCGATAGCCTCGGCAAGCGGGGGGAGGGCGGCGCTTCACCGGCTGGCCGAGTATTCGGTGGCGGGGACGGCCTCGACGTGCTGGCCTTCGCGCACGAAGTCCTGTCCCTGCACGATCACGCGCGCGCCGTCAGCGATGCCGCCGACCCACATGGAGGTCTGCTCGTCCTCGATGACATTGACCGGGGTGAAACCGACGACGCCATCGGCGTCGACGGCGCGTACGCCGAGATCGCCGGTCGAGGAGAACGTCAAGGCCGAGCGCGGAACGCTGCTGGCCATAACGGGGGCGAGCGGAATCGCCACGTCGGCGCTGATGCCGTCCGGGATGGCGCCGTCCGCGTTCGGCAGCTCGATCTCGATCCGATAGGTGCGGGTGGTCTGGCTCGCGGTCTTGGAGACGAAACGCACCTTGCCGCGGGCGGTCTCGCCGGTGATGAGCCGCACCTCCGCCATCTGTCCCACGGTGATGCCGGCAAGCCTGCGCTCGGACACCTCGACCACCGCCAGCATCGGATCGAGCGCGACCAGCGTGCACAGATCGGCGCCGGCAAACGAGAAGGCGGCCTTGCCGACCTCGACCGAGATATCGCTGATGACGCCAGCCCAGGGCGCGCGGATCACGCCGCGATCGAGCTCGGCCGCGGCGGAGGCGAGCGCCGCCTTGGCGGCATCGAGCTGGCTCTGCAGGCTCACCATGTCGAGCTTCGGATTGGCGCCGATCGCGATCAGCGAGCGCTTGGCCTCGAGCTCGGCCTGGCGCTGCATCACCAGCGATTTGGCCTGCGCGACCTGCGACTCCCGCGCTTCGTCGGACAGGACCGCAATGACGTCGCCGGTCTTGACCTGAGATCCGCGGCGGACCCGCAGCTCGGTCAGGACGCCGCCGGTGCGTGCCGTGAGGGTGACCTTGCGGTCGGCCTCGGTGTGGCCGGAGAGAACAAGCTTGCGGGTGTGGGGCACGACGCTGGTTTGGCTCACGCCGACCCGGAACGGCTTCTGGCCGTCCGCCTCGCTGGTGCGAATGGCGGCGTTGCTTTCGGCGCTGTCGCGCGGCAGCAGGTGGCCGGACGCGATCCAGAGCGTGGCGGCCGCGACCAGGCCGAGCGCGGTGATGCGGCTGGCTTTCATTGTCCGCTTCCTTCTTTCGGAGTGTTGTCGGCGGGCGGGTGCATGAGCAGGCACCGGACCATGTACAGGACGTGCGGCAGTACGGCCTCGGCCTGGAAGAACGGATCTGAGGCCCGGCGCCACGACATGCCGTCGGCCAGCACCATCAGCATGGTGGCGGCGCCATCGAGATCGACGGCGGCCGCGATCTCGCCCCGCTCGGCGGCGCGGCGCAGCATCTCGATGAGGCGGCCCTTGATGTCGCGCTCCACTTCAGCGTGCAGCCGGGCGACCTCGGGATTGCGGCGGCTCTCCGCCATGATCTCGGCGCAGAGGCTCGCCTCTTCCTCGGTCTGCTCGACCAGGTGATGGCGCGCCAGCGCCGCCAGTCCCTCGAAGAACCCGGGCGCGCGGTCGACCGCCAGGAGGCTGTCGGCCGCCTCCGCGCGGTTGCGCTCGCAGATGCCGGCGATCAGCGCTTCCTTGGAGGGGAAATAGCGATAGAGATTGCCCGGGCTCATCTGAGCTTGCGCGCAGATCTCCTGCATCGAGGCGCCATGGAACCCGGAGCGGGCAAAGCAGCGCTGGGCCGCATCAAGGATTTCCAGCCGACGGTCGGATTGCCGCTGGACATCGGCGCGACGCATCTGAACCCCCCGTTCCGGATGCTGCGATGCAGTAAAGGAGAATGAACGTTCGCTCTCCTAGGCGTGTGAGGGGATTTTGTCAACCATGTCGTCGGCGGGTCCCGGCGTAACGCAGGCTTGGCGCAGCGCTGATCATGCCCGCTCGGTCACTGGACTAGGGGCCCAATGGCAAGTCCAGTGACACCAAGATGCGCCGGATCAGCACTGTGAAGTCCTGCTTCATGGCCCATCAAGATTATCGCGAATAGTCGCTCAAGGAAAACGGGCCTTAGATGCGGTTTGCAAATCAGGAGCACCGCTGATGCCGAGCCCCGACATTGGCGACCTCCTGGTCATCTCAGACAGCGAAGGTGACCGCCATGATCGGAGAAACGAGACCAATGAAAGCAATCCGCAACGCCGCCTTGGGACTGACCGTAACCCTGATAGGCGCTACTTGCATGACCCATCCATCCCTTGCCCAAGCACAAGTCGCCTCGCCCACAACCACCGGCGTGATGGTCATCGTTACCGCGAAGGCGGGCGTCACACGCGAACAGGCCATGGCCGTCATGCCAAGTGAAATCCGGCAGACCGTGCAGCTCTATCTCAATGGGAAGATTCGTGAGTGGTATTCGCGTGGCGATGGTCGCGGAGTTCCTCCTCTTGCTGGATACCCGGGATGTTGTCGAGGCGCAGACGATGATGCAGGGCCTTCCGTTGGCCAAGGAAAATATTGCGGACTACGAGTACATTGCGGTCGGCCCACTCATGCCGCTCCGCTTGCTCCTGGCCAATCCCGAGCGCCAGCAATAAGGGCGAGATTCAATCTCCAGTCGCGCCCGCGCTGCCCCGCGTCACCGCACCTTCCCGGCGCGTCTTCGCTTGTCATCAATGCGGCTTCGGGTTTTGTTGATAGCGCCCGAGCGGCTCTTCACGTGATCGATGAAGGCTCGCAGCTTCGGCATCATTTGATGGCGGCTGGGATAGTAGAGAAACACACCCGGCGCCATCGGTGCGAACGGCGCCAGAACGTGCACGAGCTTTCCCGCTTGCACCGCGCCGGCGGCGATCGGCTCGGGCACCTGTGCAAGGCCCAATCCTTGGATGGCCGCGCCAAGCATTGTGGGAATGTCGTTGGCGACAAAAGGTCCCGAAACGATGACTTCGACTGGCTGGTTGCCGTTGACAAAGGACCAGGGCGCGATCGACCCGTTCGAGCGGCGCATGCGCAGGCAGGCGTGCCGACGCAGATCGTCGATGCGCTCCGGCCGTCCCTGCCGGCGCAGATAATCGGGGCTGCCGACGACCACGAACGGGAAGGGCGGCGTCAGCCGCACCGCGACCATGTCGGCGGCAATGAATTGGCCGAGCCGAATGCCGGCGTCAAATCCTTCGGCCGCGATATCGATCAGCTCCGCGCTTGCGGCGATCTCCACCTCGACCTCGGGATAGGCTTGGCAGAAGGGTGCGATCAGCGATTCCAGCAGGTGCGGCACCACCGCCCGCGGCACCGTGAGGCGCAACAGTCCGCTCGGTCGCTGCCCAAGATCGCGCGCAACCTCGCTTGCGGCGACCAGCTCCTCGAAGGCGGGCTTCGCGCGCGAAAGGAAACGGTCGCCGGCTTCGGTCAGGCCGACACTGCGCGTCGTGCGTATGAAAAGGGCTGCGCCGACACGCGCCTCAAGAGTGCGTACCGCTTGGCTGATCGCCGATGGGGTCACCCCGAGGTCGCCGGCCGCTTTGCGAAAGCTACGGTGCTGCGCAACGCTCAGAAACGCCTCCACACCGTCGAGCGCGCCTTGCCTGACTGTGAAGTTCTGCTTCATACCCCATCGACATTATCGCCAATAGTTGCTCGCGGCAAGCGGACGTATCTCTGCCTTGCAAATCGGGAGTCACGCCGACGTCGAGGCCCCGGATGCGGCGACAATCAAGGGAGCAACCCAATGTCAGACACGACGTTTTCTCGACGCGACATGCTGCGGGCGGCGGGCGCACTCAGCGTCGGAGCTGCTTTCGCGAAGGCGTCCCGGGCCGCAGCGGCCGAGCCCGGCGGGGCTGGCCCCGAGCGGACAGCTTGGGTGGATGCGGCGATGCCCGAGGTGACGCATCGGATGATCGAGACGAATGGCATCCGCTTGCACGTGGCCGAGCAGGGGGAAGGACCGCTCATCATCCTCTGCCACGGCTTTCCCGAGTGCTGGTATTCCTGGCGGCATCAGCTCCCGGCGCTGGCGAAGGCCGGTTTCCGTGCGGTGGCGCCGGATCTGCGCGGCTATGGGCGCAGCGACCGTCCGGAGGAGCTGGAGAGGTACACGATCCTCCATGACATCGGCGACATCGTTGGTCTCCTCGACGCTGTGGGCGCCAAACAGGCGGTCATCGCCGGCCATGACGTCGGCGCCGCGATCGCATGGCAAGCGGCGCTTCTGCGCCCCGACCTTTTCCGCGCCGTCATCGCGCTCAGCCCGCCGTTCCGGCCGCGGGGGTTTGGCGAGTTGGGGCCGCCGACGACGCTCATGCCGCAGAACGAGAATGCGGTGTTCTACCAGCTCTTCCTTCAGGCCCCCGAAGCCGAGGCGGCGCTCGGGCGCGACCCGCGTCGCACGTTCCGTTCACAGTTCTACGCGCTGTCGGGCGACAGGCCGCCGTCCGCGCCTGGAGGGTTTCCTGCCGGGATGGTGCCCCGGAAGGGCGCCGTCTTGACCGATCCGGTGTCCTTGCCGGCTTGGGTCACGGAATCCGACATCGATGTCTATGTCGCGGAATTCACGCGGAGCGGCTTCCGCGGCGCCCTCGCCTGGTGGCGCAACATCGATCGCAGCTGGGAGCTGCTGGCTCCCTTTGCGGGAGCGAGGGTGACCGTTCCGGCGCTCTACATCGCGGGCGACCGAGATTTCGTGGCCGCCGCTTTTTCCCCGATTATTGCGAAGCAGTCGGCGATGGTTCCCAAGCTCCGGCCGCCGATCATGCTGCCCGGCTGCGGCCATTGGACCCAGCAAGAACGCGCGCCGGAGGTCAACGCCGCCATGATCGACTTCCTTCGGAGCTTGTAGCCGAGGACGAGCGATGAGGAGAATTCTGAGGGCCACGGCTGGTGTTGGTTCATAAGATATCTAACAGTGCTTCAAGTGGCCCCAGGTCTGGAGGCAGTTATGCTGCAGAGTGAGATCCCGCTTCGGCTCAATCCCCATGGCGCGGAGCAGTACTCGGCCGCGCTGTCAAACGAGGAACTCACAGCGCTTCGCTCAATCGCCGATTCTGCTTTGAAGGGCAGGTCAGGCGTTCGCGTCTTTGGTCAGCAAGCGCTCATAGATGTATTGGGCAAGGAAGGCACCCTGGGTCGCGTCGCCGCCCGTCTCTTAGGTGAGGGCGCGGACCCAGTGAGGGCAATTATCTTCGACAAGACGACCGAGACCAACTGGTCGGTTGCTTGGCACCAGGACCGCACGATTGCGGTACGTGCGCGGTACGACGCGCCAGGTTTTGGACCGTGGTCAATCAAGGCGGGTGTGGTTCACGTTGAGCCCCCATTCGAAGTCACTGCGGGAATGATTACTATCCGAGCCCACCTAGACGATTGCGACGTCCAAAACGGCCCCTTGATGATTGTTCCCGGCTCTCACCAGCTCGGGCGTGTTCCGGCGAAGCAGGCCGCAGAGATCGCTGGAAGGTCAGGTCACGCGATCTGCCCGGCGAGTGCTGGCGACATCTGGGTCTACGCTACCGCGATTATTCATGCTTCCGATCGCGCGCGTGTGCCCCATCGTCGTCGCGTACTGCATGTGGACTATGCCAGCACGAATTTGCCAAACGGACTGGAGTGGCTTGGCGTAATTCGGTGAAGATTCGCGAGCGATCGAACGCCGCCGGCCGCGTTCGTCACGCTGAGCGCTCTACCGCCCCTTCGTCAGCAGTCCATTCAGCACCAGGTCGAGGTGGGCGTTGAAATAGGCCTTAAGGTCGAGCGGCTGCCTGGTGTCGTACATGATCAGCCACAGATCGACCAAGGCGATCGGGGCGATGATCACCTGCGGGCAGTCGATGATCGCGGAGCGGCGGATCTCACCCCGGTCGATGCCGCGCTGAATGGCCTTCTTCAAGAGATCGAGGCAGGGGCGGTGGATCTCCTGGTAGTAGCGGTCGGCCAGCGCCGGAAAGCGCGATGCCTCGGCGATCAGCATGCGCACCACCTCGCGCCGCCGGCGGTCCTCGACGATGTGCTCGTAGATGAAGCTGAACTGGGCGCGCAGGAGATCGGCGGTCGAGCCTTCATGCCGCTCGAACATGGCCTGCACCGTATCCAAGGTCGCCTTGGTGAGCTCCATCACCATCGAGATGAAGAGATGCTCCTTGCTCTCGAAATAGACGTAGATGGTGCCCTTGGTCACGCCAGCACGCTCCGCCACCTGGTCGAGCGTGGTGGCCGCGTAGCCGCTGCGCGAGAATTCCTCGAACGCCGCCTCCAGAATCTCCCTCGGCCGCTCGGCCTTGCGCCGGCGCCTGGCTTCGGGAGCGGTAGCCGTCATATCTGTCATGCGTGGGCGCCCCCTCCACAGGCGAATCGAGTCTCGTTATTGACTAACCGGATAGTAAATAATTATTATGCTTTTGTTAAGGGGGATCCACCAGGTGGCGATCGGTTTTTGCGTGCGCGATTACAGGCACGTCGGCGTTTTCGGCTCGCGTGCATCGGTTGCCGGTGCGGCGCCGGCGCTTGCGCTGGCGACGCTGGCACTCTCGGTGCTGGCCGGCTGCGCGGTCGGTCCCGATTTCGTGTCCCCATCGCTGCCCTCATTTGCCAACTTCACGCCGGGCGGAAAGCTGCCGGCGACCGAGTTGGCTCAGGTCGACGACGGCGAAGCCCAGAAATTTCTCAAGGGCCGGGACATTCCGGGCGACTGGTGGAAGGTCTTCCATTCCCGCCAGCTCGACAAGCTGGTCAGCGATGCGCTCCTCGCCAATCCGAGCCTCACGGCCGCGCAGGCGACGCTGTGGCAGGCGCAGGAAAATCTCTACGCCCAGGCCGGCGTGCTGCTTCCCAGCATCGATGGCAACGGCTCGGTCACCCGCCAGCAATTCTCGCCGGCGACCTTCGGGCAGCCGGGCGGACCGAGCATCTTCAACCTGTTCCAGGCGACCGTGAATGTCTCCTATTCGCCCGATCTGTTCGGCGGCAAGCGGCGGCAGATCGAGAGCAGCGCCGCGCAGGCCGACTATCAGCGCTTCGAGCTCGAGGCGACCTATCTGACGCTCACCTCGAACGTGGTGACCGCCGCGATCCAGGAATTCTCGTTGCGCGGCCAGATCGAGGCGACGCAGGAGATCGTCAAGGCGGAAAGCGACCAGCTCGACCTCATCCAGCAGCAATTCGATCTCGGCAGCGTCTCCAAGACCGACGTGCTGGCGCAGCAGTCGGAGCTCGCGCTGGAGCAGGCGACCTTGCCGGTGCTGCAGAAGCAGCTCGACCAGCAGCGCGATCTTCTGCATGCCTTGACCGGCCGGTTTCCCAACCAGGACAGCGCCGCCTTGGGGCCGACCATGCTGCGGCTGCCCACCAACCTGCCGGTCAGCCTGCCTTCCCGGCTGGTGGAGCAACGTCCCGACATCCGCGCCGCGGAGTCGCAGCTGCATGCGGCCAGCGCCCAGATCGGCGTCGCCGTCGCCAATCGGCTGCCGCAGATCAGCTTGAGCGGCGACTATGGCAACGCGGCGCTGTCGGCCGCGAGCCTGTTCACTCCCGGCAGCGTCATCTGGAGCATCGGCGCCAGCGCCGCGCAGCCGATCTTCCACGGCGGGACGCTGCTGCATGATCAGCGTGCCGCGGAGGCGGCCTTCGAGGCGTCGGCGGCGCAGTATCGCAACACCGTGCTGATGGCGTTCCAGAACGTGGCCGATGTGCTGCACGCATTGCAGGCCGACGCCACGGCGCTCAAGGCGCAGGACAAGGCGACCCAGGCCGCCTTTGCGAGCCTCGATCTCACCCGCAGCCAGTACCGCCTCGGCTCCATCCCTTATGTGAACCTGCTCAATGCGCAACGGACCTACCAGCAGGCGCGGCTCACCCTGGTGCAGGCGCAGGCGGCGCGGCTCGCCGACACGGCGGCCCTGTTCCAGGCGCTCGGCGGCGGCTGGTGGAATCGCGCCGACGTGCGGCCCGATCCGCTGAGCCCGGAGGCGCATTTCATCGATACGGTGGTCGAGACCGTCACGACGCCGCCGCCGGCACCGCTGAAGGCCGGAAACCGTTGATGATCAAGCGCATGCTGATCATGCTGGTGGCGGTTGCCGTCGTGCTTGGCGGCATCTTCGGATTCCAGGTCTTCAAGGCCACCATGATCAAGAAATTCATGAGCCAGATGAGCTCGCCGCCGCAAACGGTGTCCACCAGCAAGGCCGGCTATGACGATTGGCAATCCACGATCGAGGCGGTCGGCAGCCTGCGCGCGGTGAACGGCGCCGACCTCTCGCTCGAGATCGCCGGCATCGTCGATACGATCACGTTCAATTCCGGCGACGATGTCGAGGCGGGCAAGGTGCTGCTCAAGCTGCGCTCGGACGACGATGTCGCCAAGCTCGAATCCCTGCAGGCGACCGCGGCGCTCGCCCGCATCAACTATGACCGCGACCTCAAGCAGATCAAGATCCAGGCGGTCAGCCAGTCCACGCTCGATGCCGACGCCGCCAACCTCAAGAACGCCGAAGCCCAGGTGGCGGAGCAACAGGCGGTGCTCGACAAGAAGACGCTACGCGCGCCGTTCGCCGGCCACCTCGGCATCCGCGCGGTCGATGTCGGGCAGTATCCTGGCCGCCGGCACGACGGTGGTCACCCTGCAGGCGCTCGATCCGATCTATCTCGATTTCTTCGTGCCGCAGCAGGCGCTCGATCAGGTGCGGCTCGGCCAGTCCCTGGAGGTGAAGGTCGATGCCTTTCCCAAGGACGTCTTTCCCGGCAAGATCGCGGCGATCAATCCGCAAGGTCGATGCCAGCACCCGCAACGTCCAGGTGCGCGCGACCCTGCACAATGCCGACCACCGGCTGCTGCCCGGAATGTACGCGACCTTCGACGTCAAGGTCGGGCAGCCGCAGCGCTACATCACGCTGCCGCAGACCGCGATCACCTACAATCCCTACGGCGACACCGTCTATGTGGTCGACGACAAGGGCAACGATGCGGACGGCAAGCCGCAGCTGGTCGCGCGCCAGACCTTCGTCACGACCGGCGCCACGCGCGGCGACCAGGTGGCGGTCCTCACCGGCGTCAAGGACGGCGAGACCGTGGTGACGGCCGGACAGATCAAGCTGCACAACGGCTCGGTGGTCCTCATCAACAACGCGATCATGCCGACCGCGGACGCGCACCCGATGCCGGTCGACCACTGAGCGGGAGCGCACGGCCATGAAATTCACCGACATCTTCATCCGCCGTCCGGTGCTCGCCACCGTCGTCAGCCTGATGATCCTGGTGCTCGGCCTGCGCGCCTATGGGGTACTGCCGATCCTGCAATATCCGCGCACCGAGAACGCCATCGTCACCGTCACCACGACCTATTACGGCGCCGATCCCGACGTGGTCGCCGGCTTCATCACCACGCCGCTGGAAAACGCGATCGCGCAGGCCAACGGCATCGACTACATGACCTCGATCAGCCAGAGCGGCGTGAGCACGATCACGGTCAATCTGCGGCTCAACTACGATTCCGATAAGGCGCTGACCGAGATCAACACCAAGGTCAGCTCGGTCCTGAACCAGCTGCCGCCCGGCTCGCAGCAACCGGTCCTGACCGTCAAGGTCGGCCAGACCATCGACGCCATGTATATCGGCTTCAACAGCGACGTGCTGGCGTCGAACCAGATCACCGACTACCTGGTGCGGGTGGTGCAGCCGAAGTTGCAGGCGGTGGCCGGCGTGCAGACCGCGGAGCTCCTCGGCGCGAAGGTGTTCGCGCTGCGCGCCTGGCTCGATCCGGAGAAGCTCGCCGCCTTTGGGCTGACCGCGACCGACGTGAGCCAGGCGCTCGCCGCCAACGATTACATCTCGGGCGTCGGCACCACCAAGGGCCAGATGGTCCAGGTCAACCTGACCGCCTCGACCAGCCTGCACAGCGCCGAGGAGTTCCGCAACCTGGTCCTCAAGCAGAGCAACGGCGCCATCATCCGCCTGAAGGACGTCGCCAACGTGACGCTCGGCGCCGAGGACTACGAATCGGAGGTCGGTTTCGACGGCAAGCGCGCCGTCTATATCGGCATCCAGGTCGCGCCCGCCGCCAACCTGCTCGACGTCATCGAGCGGCGTGCGCAAGGTCTTTCCCGACATCCAGGCGCAGCTGCCGCAGCGGACTCAACGGCGAGATCATCTACGATTCCACCGAATTCGTGAACAGCTCGATCAACGAGGTGATCCGCAGCCTGATCGAGGCGCTGGCGATCGTCACCGCTGGTGGTGTTCCTGTTTCTCGGCTCGCTGCGCTCGGCCGTGATCCCGACGATCGCCATTCCGCTGTCGCTGGTCGGCACCTTCACCATCATGCTGGCGCTCGGCTATTCGATCAATCTGTTGACGCTGCTCGCGCTGGTGCTGGCCATCGGCCTGGTGGTCGACGACGCCATCATCGTGGTCGAGAACGTCAACCGGCATCTCGAGGAGGGCATGGCGCCGATGCCGGCCGCCATCCAGGCGGCGCGCGAACTCGGCGGCCCGATCATCGCCATGACGGTCGTGCTGGTCGCCGTCTACGTGCCGATCGGATTCCAGGGCGGCCTGACCGGCGCGCTGTTCGCCGAATTCGCCTTCACGCTGGTCGGCGCCGTCACGGTCTCCGGGATCGTGGCGCTGACGCTGTCGCCGATGATGTGCTCGCGGCTGCTCAAGCCGCATGCCGCCGGCCAACGCGGCTTCGAGGCGCGGCTGACCGGATTCGTCGACCGGCGCTTCGACCAGCTGCGCGGGGCCTATGAGCGGCGCCTGCACGGCAGCCTGAACACCTGCCGGTCACCATCGTGTTCGCCGTGATCGTGCTCGGCAGCATCTACTTTCTCTACACCACCGCCAAGATCGAGCTCGCCCCGCAGGAGGATCAGGGCGTCATCATCACCCAATCCATCGCCGCCCCCGACGCCACCCTGCAGCAGCGCCTGCTCTATTCGCAGCAGGTCTACAAGACATTCGCCTCGCACGCCGAGAACGAGCACGTGTTCCAGCTCGACGTGCCGGGCCAATCCATCGCCGGCATGGTGCTCAAGCCCTGGGACGAGCGCACCAGCACGACCAACCAGCTGCAGCCGATCCTGCAGCAGGAGCTCGAGCCAGATCGCCGGCGTGCGCATCGTCGCGTTCCAGCCGCCGCCGCTGCCGGGCAGCATCGGCTTGCCGGTGCAGTTCGTCATCGGCACCACCGAGCCGTTCGAGCGCCTCAACGACGTCGCCCAGCAATTCCTGCAGGACGCGTTGAAGAGCGGCATGTTCATCTTTCTCGACTGCGATCTCAAGCTCGACAATCCGCAGGTCAACGTGACCATCGACCGCGACAAGACCGCGCAGCTCGGGCTCAAGATGAGCGACGTCGGCGGCGCGCTTGCCGCCATGCTGGGCGGCGGCTACGTCAACTATTTCAGCATGAGCGGGCGCTCCTACAAGGTCATCCCGCAGGTGCAGCAGCGCTACCGGCTGAACCCGCAGCAGCTGCTCGACTACTACATCCGCACCGGCGACGGTTCGACGGTCCCGCTGTCGACGGTCGCTCGCATCTCGACCACGACGGTGCCGGAATCGCTCAATCATTTTCAGCAGCTCAACAGCGCCACCATCCAGGGCGTGACCATGCCGGGCGTGGCGCAGGGCGATGCGCTCGATTTCCTGAAGGACCTGTCGACGCGGACGCTGCCGCAGGGCTACTCGATCGACTACGGCGGCCTGAGCCGGCAATACGTGCAGGAGACCAGCGGCTTCGTCACCACCTTCGGGTTCGCGCTCGATCATCATCTTCCTGGCGCTGGCGGCCCTGTTCGAGAGCTTCCGCGATCCGGTCATCATCCTGATCTCGGTGCCGATGTCGATCGCCGGCGCGCTTATCTTCATCAGCCTGGGCGTCGGCGGCTCCTCGCTCAACATCTACACCGAGGTCGGGCTCGTCACCCTGATGGGCCTCATCAGCAAGCACGGCATCCTGATCGTCGAGTTCGCCAATCAGCTGCAGACAGAGGGCCGCTCCAAGCGCGAGGCGATCGAGGCCGCCGCCGGGATCCGGCTGCGCCCGATCCTGATGACCACCGCCGCCATGGTGCTGGGCGTCATTCCGCTGATGACCGCAAGCGGCGCCGGCGCGGTATCGCGCTTCGACATGGGCCTGGTGATCGCGACCGGGCTCGCGATCGGCACCCTGTTCACCCTGTTCGTGGTGCCGGCCGTGTACCTGGTGATCGCGGCGGATCATTCCCGCGCGAGGCACGCGGCAGCGGCCGACGCCGCCGCCGGAGGGTGAAATCGCCGCGGGCCGAGCGCATGGCACCGCGACCCTCATTGGTCTACTCTTGCGCGGCTACGCGAGGGCAGCAATATGTTTGGGCCGAGCACCAGAATTGCTACTATCATCGGCTTTATTGCCTTCGGCGGCGGCCTTCCCGCGATCGCGCAGGATCTCCCCTCGTTCAAGGGCAAGACCGTCACCATGCTGATCGGCGACGACGCGGGCGGCGGCACCGATGTGGCGGGCCGGCTGATCGCGCTCTATCTGCACAAGCTCCTGCCCGGCGAGCCCACCATCGTGGTGCAGAACATGGCGGGCGGCAGCGGCATCGCGGCGATGAACTATTTCGTCCGCCGCACCCAGCCCGACGGGCTGACCATTCTGATGGGCTCGATCTCGACCATCGATCCGGTGGTCTTTCGCAACGCCAATTCCCAGTACGATCCCAAGACGTTCCGGTTTGTCGGCGGGCTGGGGCGCGGCGGCTCGGTGACGGTCGTCAACCGAGCGGCCGAGCCGCGCCTCTACGATAAGTCGGAGAAGCCGGTGATGATCGGCTCGGTGCAGGCGATGCCGCGGCCCGGCACCCAGCCGATCCTCTGGTGCATCGAATATCTGGGCTGGAACGCCAGCTGGGTCAGCGGCTATCGCGGCACCAACGAGACCATCTTTGCGCTCGACCGCGGCGAGGCCGACATGACCGCGACCGGCAACGTCTTCCAGATCCAGGACCGGCTCAAAAGCGGACAGCTCAAGATCATCTATCAGACCGGCGCGCTGAAGGACGGCCGCATCGTCGGCCGAGCCGATCTCGGCGCGGTGCCGCTGTTTCCCGACCTGATGAAAGGCAAGATCAGCGACCCGATCGCCCGCAAGGCCTTCGGGCTCTGGACGACGCTCAATACCGGGGACAAATGGCTGGCGCTCGCGCCCGGCACGCCAAGCGGCATCCTTTCGGCTTATCGGGAGGCTTTCGATCGCCTACTGGCCGAGCCCGAATTCCTCGAGCAGGGCGAGAAGATCAGCGAAGGTTTCGCCCCGATGTCGGCGCGCGACGTCGAGTTCGTGGTCGGCACGCTGGCGGACGCGCCAAGCGCGGCGGTGGACTTCACTAAAGCAATGATGCGCCGGCAGGGATTGCGGATTCAGTAGAGGCTACGAAGGAATCCGCAAAAGGACACGAGGCGTCTCCACCCCGCTCATTCCCGCGGACGCGGGAATCCAGACTTTGCCAAATTGCATGGTCGTTCATTGGGGCAAAGGCTGGGTCCCGCGTCCGCGGGGACGAGCGGGTGGGAGAGACCTCGTCCTTCATCAGTAGCCTTCACAGGCACCTTCGCGGCAATGGGCGGATGGAGCGATTTGCTCACAAGCGCTTGCGCGCGGGCGGCTTTTCCTCAAAATGCTTTACCCGCCTCGATGTCCCGCGCTGCGGGGCCGCATTCGTCAACCCCAAAAGGCCGCGTCGCAGAATCATGAAATTGCAGCTCAGTCTCGCCATCTCCTCCAATCCGCGGACCTGGCCGATCCTCAATGGCGCCGTCGAGCCCGACGGCATCGATCTTGTTCCCACCATCCTGCATCCCTCCGAGATGTTCTGGCGGCAATTGCGGTTCGGCGATTTCGATCTGTCGGAGATGTCGGTCTCCTCGCTGTTGATGGCGCGCGCCGGCGGCGACCAGCGTTGGCTCGGGCTGCCGGTGTTCACCACGCGAAAATTCTTCCATACCGAGATCCTGGCGCGGCGGGACGCCAAGATCGACACGCCGGCCGACCTCAAGGGCCGCCGCGTCGGCGTTCCGGAATATCAGCAGACCGCGGCGCTGTGGACGCGCGGCGTGTTGCAGCACGAATTCGGGGTGCCGGCCACCGCGATGGAGTTCTGGATGGAGCGGGTGCCCTCGCACAGCCATGCCGGCGCCGTCGCCTTCAAGCCGCCGCCGGGCGTGACCATCCATCAAATTCCACCGGAGAAAAGCATCGGCTCGATGATGGCGTCGGGCGAGATCGAAGCCGTCATCCACTATATCCAGAAGAGCAATCTGGTCGATCGCAGCACCGTCGATCTCAACACGCATCCCGACGTCAAAACCGTGTTTCCGGATCCGTGGGCCGAGGGGGTGCGCTACTATCGCAAGACCAACATCTATCCGATCAACCACGGAATGGTGATCCGGCGCGAGCTTGCCGAGAAGCATCCCTGGGCGGTGCTGAACCTGCTCAAGGCGTTCGAGGCGGCAAACGAGATCGCCAATCAGCAGCGCCTGGAGCACGTGGACTATCACGCCACCGCCGGGCTGATCCCGCCCGAGGCCGCGCAGGCGCTGCGCCAGCCGATCATCCGGCACGGCATCAAGGCCAACCGCCACACGCTGGAAACCGCCGCGACCTATTCGGTGGAGCAGGGCCTCACCCCGCGCCTGATGAAGCTGGAGGAGATATTCGCGGCCAGCACGATGGATCAGTGAGAGAGAAGATGCGAGTAGCGAATAGCGAATGGCGAATAGGGGGAGCAAGCTTCTTAACTATTCGCTATTCGCTATTCGCCATTCGCTTGGCGGCATTCGCGGCCATGCTGGCGGCCATGCTGGTGGCCGCGCAGGCCGACCAACGCGCAGATTTTCTCGGCGGCCTCACCCGTGACTGCCGGGGTTGCGATCTCTCGGGCGCGAATTTCAAGCGTCATGATCTTTCCGGCGCCGATCTGACCGGCGCCAATCTGCAGAAAACGACTTTTCACGACGCCAACCTGGCCGGCGCGCATCTGGCCGGCGCCGACCTGACCGGCGCCAACCTCAACAAGGCCGATCTGCGCCGCGCCGATCTTGCCGGCGCCAAGCTGCACGACGCCATGCTCTACGCGGCCGATCTCGATGGCGCGAGCCTGCCGGGCGCCGACCTGACCGACGCCCTGATGGGCACCGCCCGCTTCACCCGCAGCGATCTGAGCAAGACCATCCTGCGCAATGTCGACCTGCGCAAGGCGCGGCTGCAGGACGCGATCCTGGCCGGCGCCGACCTGTCGGGCTCCGCGCTCGATTTTGCCATCCTGCGCTCGCGCCAAGCTCGACGGCGCCGCGCTCGCGCAGGCCCGCGCTGATCGGCGCCGAATGCGAAGATGCGAGCCTGCTCGGTGCCGACCTCACCGATGCGGACGCCGAGGGTGCGAACTTTCGCGGCGCCGATCTCGCGCACGCCAATCTTGCGGGCGCGAGCTTCCGCAAGGGCGACCTCTACGACGCGCGCGCTCGACGAGGCGATCTTCCGCGACACCACCATGCCGGACGGCACGAGCCAGCCGTAGCTGCGCTACGGGCGCGAATAGCGAATAGTGGAGCACTCTGGCCGTTCGCTCTTCCCTATTCGCTACTCGCTATTCGCCCATCTTCGCTATTCGCCCGCCTCCAGCACCTCGAGCCGGGTCGAGCTCTCGAACTGGCCCTGGGTCAGCTGCGTCGGCATCTGCGGATTGAAGCGCTTTGGCCGGGCTTGCGGAAAAAATTCACCTGCAACGTCGATCTTGCGGCGGTGCTCGCGTGTCGATGAGCGTCGCAGGATTGCTTGACGAACAGGTCGCCGACCGGCGCTCTCGCCCGCGGCCGGCGGCAGCTGCGATGCAGTCGCGCTTGGCATCGATGTTCAAGCGCGACGCCAGCTGGCGCCGAGCAGATAGGCGTCGTCGCGCGTGTGCAGATCGGCGTCGGTGGTATCGATCGCGGTGATCGGGGCGGGAATCGGTCACGATCCGGATGCCCTTGAGCACGCCGCTGTCGTCGAACAGTCCCGGACACGATCACCGGAAAGGTCAGCTTCGGTGGTGCCGGCCCAGCGCGTCACCTCGCGGTCGAGGTCGCTGGCGCGGGCGATGTATTCGTAGTTCGTCGTCGTACTCGAAATAGACCTCGTGCAGCCCGTCCGCGTCCGCGCCGGCAGCGCTTGAAATCGCTCCAGCCCGTGAGGCGCTGGCGCGGCGGTCCGCCATTCGAGCCGCAGGCGAAGCCGCGGAACTCGCGCGCGGACGGCTGCGCCGCGACGCCTGGCCGAGCTTGAGATCCCACACGCTGGCGCGGTGCAATTCCTGCGCGCCGGCGGTCGACCCGCACAGGAGCACGATCGGCAGCAAGGTGGCGAGGCGCATGGCGATCGACATAGACTATCTCCAGGAAATTTTATCGTATACCGTGACTCCGTCGTGCGGCTCCGCCCCATGCAAATGCCACATGTGCGATGGCCGCATTGGATATCCACGTGCCCTTGGTTATGATTGACGCTTGCCAACCGAGATATGAGGTCCCCATTGCCCCACCGCCGCCGTTCCAATGCAAGTTTGATCGCCTGTCTCACCGGCTTGCTGGTGACCGCGGCAGGCGTGCTCGCCGTTGCGCCGCCGGCCCGGGCGCAGAGCAGCGATCCGGCGGATATCGCGGACGGCATGCGGCTGTTCCGCCAGAAGGCCGATTGCCAGTCCTGTCACGGTTGGGCCGGCGACGGCCGCAAGATGGACAGCCAGACGCCGGACGGCGCCAATCTGCGCGAGACCACGCTCGACCGTGCGACCCTGATCCTCACCATCAAATGCGGGCGTCCCGGCACCGGCATGCCGCCGTTCGACAAATTCGCCTATAGCGACGGCCGCTGCTTCGGCCTCAAGCAGGCCGACCTGAAGGCGCGGCAATTGACCCTGTCCGATCCGCCCGCCACCCTGGCGCCCAACGAGGTCGAGCGCATCGCCGACTTCCTGTTCGCCAAGGTCATCGGCCAGGGCCCGATGGACCACGCCAAGTGCATCGAGTTCTGGGGCTCCGAGGTCGACGCCTGCGCGGAATATCCGAAGTGAGAAATTGATTTATTGTAGACCGCTGAGCCGACACCCCTCGCGGTGTCATCGTCCGCGAAAGCGGACGACCCAGTAATCGCAGGCGTTTTGGCAAACAAGTCACGCCAGCGACTACTGGGTGCCCGCGCAAAAGGGCGTTCACGGCCCGTCTTCGACGGGCTATGCGCGGGCATGACAGCAAGGCTCAGTTCAGCGCGAACACGAACAGATAGCTCGAGTCCTCCAGGTTGTCGTATTTGACCGGATGCAGGTGGCGGCCGCTGGCCTGCACCGCGAGATACTGCTTGGGCCCGATCGCGTAGGTCACCGGCGCGCCCTTGAGCGGCGTGCCGACATTGAAGCGCCACAGCTCCTCGAGCGTCTCGTCGTTATAGGCGACCACCCAGCCGTCCTGCAGCGCCGTGAACACGACGCCGCCGGCGGTGTCGGTCGCGCCCGAGCGGATCTCGATGTCGGTCACGGCCTTCGCCAGCACCTTGTGGTTGACGGTGTCGTAGGCGGTGATCGCGCCGTAATAGAGATCGCTGGTGAAGGTGCGCTTCTCGCTCGCCTTCGCGTCGAGGCCGCCGTTGGGCCCCTTGAACGCCGACCTCGGCGCCGTTCTGCGAGAAGCAGCCCTCGGCGCCGACCCCGTAGGCGATGTGCTTGACCGGGTTGTAGGCGGTCGGCTGATGGGCGACGCCGCCATGCCAGGTCGGGCAGGTGCGCTTCATGCCGTCGCCGCGCAGCGCGCGCGCCTCCGGCACGTAGGTCTGCACGTCGAGCTTGGGATCGTATTCGAGCGGCTTGCCGGTCTTGGGATCGAGGCCCTTGGTCCAGTTCAGGTCGTTGACGTACTGGCCGCCCTTGATGAAGCTGCCATTGGCGCGGTCGAGCGTGTAGAAGAAGCCGTTGCGCCCGAAATGGCCGACCACCTTGCGCGTTCTCGCCGTTGATGGTGGCGTCGTAGAGCATGTGGACGCCGATCTCGTCATAGTCCCAGGAGTCGTTCGGCGTGTACTGGATAGTACCAGACGAGCTTGCCGGTATTGATGTCGAGCGCCACCGCCGAGTTGGTGTAGAGATTGTCGCCCGGGCGCGCCTGCGGATCGATATTGCGGAACCGGATTGCCGGTGCCCCAGATGGTGAGCTTGCGTGGCCGGATCGTAGGAGCCGGTCTGCCAGATGCCGCCGCCGCCGGTCTTCCAGGCGTTGTTCTTGTCCTTCCAGGTCTCGCTGCCCGGATCGCCCGGCTTGGGCACCACGTACCAGCGCCACAGCTCGTTGCCGGTCTTGGCGTCGAGCGCCGCGAGCCAGCCGCGCGTGCCGCCGTCGCCGGCGCCGTTGGCGACGATGACCTTGCCTTCGGCCGTGAGCGGCGCGGTGAAGAACCTCTCCTTGCTGCCGAATTCGTTGGCGCTTGGCGACCTTCTTGTCCCAGACGATCTCGCCGCTGTCGCGATTGATGGCGATCACGCGGCCGTCGGGCAGGTTGGCGATGACGAGGTCTTCCCACAGCGCGATGCCGCGCGTGCGCGGGACGTTGCCCTCGTGCTTGACGCCGGGATCGGTGATCCACACGAACTCGCCGTGGTTGGGAGCGCGCGCGTCGATCTTGTAGACCGTGCCCCAGCCGTCGGTCGTGTACATGAAGCCGTTGTCGATCAGCGGATTGACCTCGTTCTCCGGGCCGTTCTGGCCGACATCCTGCATGCCGCCGAGCGCCAGCGCCCAGACCATCCGCAGGTTCTTGACGTTGTCGCGGTTGATCTGGGTGAGCTTGGAATAGCGGGTCGAGCCGTAATCGCCGTTCATCATCAGCCAGTTCTGCGGCTCGTTCTGCGCATTGATGAGGCGGTCCTTGTTGACCGTCAGCTTGTATTCGGCGGCCGGCGCGGACGCGACCAGCGCCACGAGCGAGACGCTCGCCAAGGCGGCGCAACCGAGCCTCATCCGCTGGCGGGCGCGAACGGACGTGAGACGAGAGGTAAGATTCGGCATAACGGTTAAACTCCCTTGCGGGCGCCTCTTGCGAGCGCTCCATGGTATCGACCAACAGCCGAAAGCTTATAGGGCCGGTGCGGGCGGGGCAACGTTGCATTCCGCGTTTGGTACCGTAGCCCGGATGGCGCGCTTGCGTAATCCGGGTTCGCCGCTCCCGCATTGCGCTGCGCTCCATGCGGGCTACGGTCCCTAACCCTCACTGCGCGGCCAGCCCCTCGATCACCGAGCGGCGGTAGCTGATGAAGGCCGGCACGGTCGCGACGAGGAGACCGAAGGCGATCATGCCGGCCACCAGCCACAATTCGTCCGGCCCGATGCGTGCGGGAAGAACGATGCCGGTGGCGCGCGTGATCATGTGCGAGACCGCCACGGCGGCGCCGGCGCCGAGCAGCAATCCAAGCAACGCGCCGGCGACCGCGATGACCGCGATCTGCGCCCACACGCATAGAAAGATGTAGAGGCGCGGCGCGCCGAGCGCGCGCAGCACCGCGAATTGGCGGCGGTGCAAGGTCAGGATCGCCATGACGCCGGCCAGCATGGCGATCACCACCAGGCCCTGGGTCGCCAGGGCAAGCCAACCCATCAGCTCGCGGATGTCGCCCAGCACCTCATAGAGCCGGATCAGCGCCTCCGCCGGAAAGAACGCCATGCTGAGCGAAGAGCGGTAGAGATTGCGCAGCCCGTAGGCGGCGTTGATGGTCGTGGGCTTGATGACGATCGCCGGCACGCCGGGCACGCGCTCCGGGTCGAACGGCGGGCCGATGCGGCTGTCACCCTCGGCATGGCCGGTCGGCAGGCCATGCACCTGCCAGACGAACTCGATCGGCGCGATCACCGAATTGTCCCACGGCGTCCCGGTCGGCTTCATGCGGCCGACCACCGTCAAGGTCTGGGGGTGCTGAATGCGTGCCGTGCCGGCCTCGAGAAAGGGATTGCGGCCGTGATCGGGGTGAAAGGTCTCGCCCATGGCGACCGATGCGGCGGCGCCGGCCACGGCCTCGCCCTCGGCCGTGAACACGCGGCCTTCTTGCAACCCGCCCGACAGATAATCGACGAAGGCCGGCACCGTGCCGACGATGGGCGAGCCGCGGATATTGTCGCCGAAGCCGAGCGGCGCCGAGATCTTGGCGCGCGGCTCGGCCAGCACGCGGCCGACCATGCTCGGATCGAGCAACGGCACCGTGCCGGGGCGCAGATAGATCGCCGCCAGCACCACGTCGGTCTCGCTGCCGGGCGCCGCCACCATCAGATCGAACTTGTCGGCGGCGCGTGCGCTGCCGATGCGCAGCGCTGCCTCCTGGGTGGTGATCCCGACCCCGATGGCGGTCGCGACCGCGACCAGCAGGATGAACAAGAGGTAGGTGCCGCGGTGGCGCAGAATGGTGGCGCGCACGACCAGGAAGGGGTTCATGGCGCTCCCTCCGTTTGCGGGCCGGTCATGCGGCCATGATCGAGCGCGACGACGCTCGCGAACCGCTTCAGCAGCTCCTGATCGTGGCTGATCGCGATCACGGTGCGCCCTTCCTGCGCCGACAGCTGCAGCAGGATCTCGATGACGATGGCGCCGGCCTTGGCATCGAGGCTCGCGGTCGGCTCGTCGGCGAGGATCACGGGCGGATCGAACAAGAGCGCGCGCGCGAGCGCGACGCGCTGCTGCTCGCCGCGCGACAGGCCGGCGGTGCTCTTGCGCGCTTGCGGCACCGCGAAGTGCTCGAGCAGCGCGACCGCGCGCGCGCGGATGCCGCGATCGCCGGTGAAGCGCTCGAAGCTCGCCGGCAGCAGCACATTCTGCAGCGGCGTCAGCTCCGCCAGCAGATGGAAATCCTGGAACGCGAAGCCGACGGTGTGGCGACGCCAGCGGTCGCGCGCCGATTCCGCCTCGTTGAGGATGTCGCGCCCGTCCCATAGAACGCGCCCGCGCTGCGGCCGCAGCAGGCCGCCGATCGCATAGAGGAAGGTCGATTTGCCCGATCCCGACGGACCGGTGACGGCAAGCTGCGTGCCGGGAGGCACGCTCAATTGCGCAATCTCCAGCGCAGTGACCGCCCCGGCTCCGTTGGCATAACGTACCTGCAAGTCCTCGATCTTGAGCCCAGGCGCTCGCAGGGTCCCCGGCTTGGCTTCATTCAACGACGATCAAACCTTTGTGTATTTGGCGTCACGCAACCGCACCAGGCTGACGAAGCCGGTGGCCTCGTCGGTCTCGATGCCGATCTCCAGAACTCCGCTGACATTGAGCAGGCGGTCGTAGGCAAGCGCGTGCACCGGGCGGCTGAGCTTGACCAGAACGATGTCGTCGGGCCAGCTGGCGGCAGCGTCGCAGAACGGGCAGATGGCGGTCGGCAGGCTGGTGAGCACGAAGAAATCGATCTCCGGCTTGAGCGGCGGCGCCATATAGCCGCGCATCTCCACCACCGCGCCGGCGAGCTTTCTGGCCCTGTCGGTGTACTGATCGTCTGCCACCGAAATGTCGGTAAAGTTGACGAGCTCCGACGCCCGCGCCGGCAGCGCAGCGAACGGCGCCAGCGCGGCCAGCCCAAGCACCGACCGCCGGGACAGGCCGACAACCATTCCGTGGGTCCTCAGATCATGGTTCATGGGTCACCTCGGAGTGGATTCTCTGCTTCGCGCAGGGAATCGTCAAGCTGACTGTAAGCGAACTGTAGGGTGGGCAGAGGCGCGAAGCGCCGTGCCCACGCGGAGCGCTGCCAACGAACCGGTGCGGTTCCACTCTCCGCGGATGGCGCTGCGCGCCCTTGGCCACCCTGCTCGAATTCAGCGAATCTTCAGCGCCCGCCGGCTATTCTCCGAACGCAGCAACCACCTCCTCGGCGTTGCCGGCCCAGTCTGCCGGCAGGATACCGTTTGTCACGAAGCGATGGAAACTGCTGTGCGGCCAATCGCAAGCCTTGGTCGCATGGCCGTGTTTCACCGGATTGAAATGGTGTAATCGACATGCCGCTCCAGGTCAGCATCGTCGCGGATCGCATGCTCCCAAAAACGACGCTGCCAAATTCCCTTCTCGCACCTGGATATCTTGCTCCGGGTTCGATCTGCTGCGCCCGGGAGCCCGCGTGAAAGGGTGCCCTTGATGATGTTCCAGCGCAGAGGGTAATCCGCATCGTCCGGCGGCAGGGCCCAAATGGCGTGCAAGTGATCCGGCAAAATGCAGATTGCAATTGTTTCAAAGGGAGCGCGTCTTTGGGCGGAGACGTACGCGTTTCGCAGTCGATCGATGTGACGTACCAAGATATCACTTGAGCGGTCGGCGAGCGTCACGGTGAAGAAGCAAGTGCCGCGTTCAATTTTGGCACGACGGTAGCGCAACATGGCGGTGAGAGCGTTAAACAATTGGTTTCAACGGATTCCACCGCCTACTGTGGCTCACGATCCGTAGGGTGGGCAAAGGCGCGCAGCGCCATGCCCACGTGCAGCCTCGCCAACAGTCTGTCGCCAACAGTCTTGTGATTGTACCGATCATATGGTCGAAGCGCTTCGATTACGGGCGTCGTCACGCGTGGGCATGGCGCTTCGCGCCTTTGCCCACCCTACGGCCGGGCTGTTATAATATAACGGCGCGAGCCGCCCATCAGACGATCGCCGGAGATTATTTCAACCGAGCCCGATCGCGGAAACTCGCAAGCCTGATTTCCCGACATTGCGCTGTTGTTATCATGTCACAAACGCGGAGCGTCTTGATGCGATTGCGGCCAAACGTGCTCTCATCGAGCGTGCGGCAGTGCGCCGCACAAGAACGCTGCGACATCAAAAAGTCCGGCAGCGTGCGCTGCACTTGCTGACCGATGGAATTTGTGAGACCGTTTCGGCACTCAGACGCGACATGGATCGGAGGGGGCGCCGGCCTGCGCGGCACTGCACAAATTTGGATGCTCGGATCGAGCTGAATGAGCTTGGGGGAGTCAAGCCGAAACCGATGCGTCAGTCGTCGGCGGTTTGACGTACAGGGAAGGCAAGAGATGATCACGAAAAGACACGTCACCAACGTTTGCGCGGCCTTGTTGTTTGTCGCAGCCGGCGCCTCCGCTCCTTTTGCGGCGCGGGCCCAAACCCCGGCACAAACACTGGTGATCCAGGGCGGGCTGTTGATCGACGGAACGGGACGTCCGCCGATCGAGAATTCCGTGATCGTCATCGAAGGCGACCGCTTCAAGGCTGTCGGCCACAGCGGCGAGGTCGCCATTCCGCCGGGCGCCCAGGTCATCGACGTCAGGGGCAGGACGGTGATGCCGGGCTTCATCGACGGCCACTGCCACTGGGAGGCCTTCTGGGGCGAGCTCTATCTGCACCTCGGCATCACCACCTGCGTGGAGATCGAAACCAACCAGGACGGCCCGTGGGCGCTGGCCCAGAAGGACGGCACCAAGATGGGCAAGATCCGCGGGCCGCGGATCTGGCCGTCGGGCCAGGCGCTCGGCGCGCGCGTCGGCGAGCTTCGAGACCGAAGGCTCGCGCGCCTGGCGCGGCTTCATCCGGGTCGACAATGCCGATCAGGTCCGCGCCGACGTGCAGGCCAAGAAAAAAGACGGCTACGATGTCACTCAAGCTCAGCGAGTTCCTGACCCCCGACCTGGTCGAAGGCGGCGGCCGACGAGGCGCACGGCTCGGCATGGGCGTCACCGGCCCATCCTGGGATGCCATCGCCTCGGCCAATGCGGGCGTCGACGGGGTCGAGCACATCTGGGGCGTGGGCTACACCTCGATCATGGACCTCGACCGCCGGCGCAAGCTCGCGATCGATCGCACCGCCGGCAAGATCGACGCCGAGGAGGCGGGCGCGCTCTACGAGCCCGAGAACTACGACAAGGTCATCGCCCCGATGGTGGAGCATCACGTCGCCTGGACGCCCACCATCGCCAAGTGGCTGCGCCCCTTGTCTCCGAGCGCGCAACGCTTCTGGCAGAAGGAGCAGGAGATCCTCGGCGATCCCAACACCAACTTTCCGGCCGCCGTGCGCATCATCACCGAGTACACCACCGAGAAGCTGTTCAAGCGCTACAAGCCCGAGCAGCTCGAGCGCACCCGGATCGGCTACGCCAAGGCCAACGAGTTCATCCGCCGTTTCGTGCAGGCCGGCGGCATCCTCAAGGAAGGCTCCAACTCGCCACGCGGCATGGCCGGCCTGCTGATGCATGAAGGCATGACCATGGATGTCGAGGCGGGCGCGCCGCCGATGACGGTGCTCCAGGCCGCGACCCTCAACGTGGCCAAGACCTTCCGCAAGGACAAGGACTACGGCAGCGTGGAGCCCGGCAAGGTGGCGGATCTCTCGATCGTCGAAGGCAATCCGCTGCAGGACATGTGGGCGACCACCAACGTCAAGATGGTGGTGATGAACGGCAAGCCGGTCGACATCGCCTTTCACAAATACGTCAACCCGATCCCCGAATTCAATTCCTGGCAGCAATTGTCCGAGCACATCGAGGTGACGCCGTATGCGGTGACGCAAGGCACCGGGCCGACCCTGCTCAAGGTGAAGGGCAAGGGTTTCTGGCCGTTCCATCAGGTGCTGCTGAACGGCAAGGAGCTGGAGACCCAGTTTGTCAGCCGCAACGAGCTCGACGCGATGCTGCCCGCCGACGCGATCCAGGACGTCGGGATGTACAAGGTGACGGTGAAGAGCCGCGGCGAGCCGGTAGCCGAATCCTATCCGGCTCCGCTCGTGGTGCGTTTCAAGCAGTAGCTGCTCCAAGTCGTGGTTGCTGCAAGCAGGATGCAAGGATTGCGGCCGGATCCGAATCGATTGAAGGCATGATCAACACAGTTGCTTGCCTTGGTTCCGGATCGGCCGGTTGCTCGACCTGGGGGCGAAATTCGGCTATCGCAGCGGTCTTCGACCGCTGTCGACCGTTATTATCGCTGCGGAGGCGCGCCTGATGCTGGCTGAGTTGCGGCATTTCAACGATGCGAGGCGCTATGTGGCGCCGCTCCTGATCATTGGCGTGGTCTTCGCGGCGCTTGGGCTTGCCCTGACCGGCGCGATCTCCGCGCATGCGAATGCCTATTGGCGCCTCGATCTCCCGATACCGCGATCGCTCGGATTTCTCGGTGCCGCGTTCCTGGTCGCGGCCGCGGGCTTTCTTTCCGCCGGCATCATGACCTTCGTGCGCTTCCGGCTCGAGCAGGAACCCTTGCGAGAGGCACCCGAGGCGGTGCTGGTCGCGGTGCCGGACGGCACCGGCAATGTCACCCGCTGGCGGCTGTTGCTGGCGCGCGCGCGCCCACGCGTTGTCTGGCGGACCGAAATGCTGGCGGCCTGGCCGCAGGCGCTGGTCGCATTGCTGTTCGGCGCCTTGGGTGTCGCCGGCGTGGTGGTGACATGGGGCGTGACGCCGCTCGCTGCCGCCGATCCGACCATCCTGGAAATCCTCGGCGGCGCCCTCATCGTCGCGGCGTTTCCGCTCCTGGTCCTGGAGCGCTCCTTCGCCGGCATCACGGCCGAGATGTTGCCCGACGCTCCGCAGCTCGACCGGCTCCTGCGGGTGCCGCTGACGGTCTGCCTCGGCCTCGGCATCGCCTCGGCGCTCCGATCGCTCGGCTTTGCGTGGGCGATCCGGATCGAGCAGGGGCTGGCCATCCTGGTGGCGGCGATTGCGCTCGAAGTGGTGGTCCGCAGCCTGGCGCTCGCCTTCATGCCGTTTGCGCCGATCGAGCAGCGCCGCAGCGCCGCCGACAGCAGCGTTGCCGGCCTCCTGCGCTTTTCCGCGCCGAATTTCCAGGCCTTCAACACCGCCGTACGGCAGCAATTCGGCATCGATCTGTCGCGCAGCTGGGCGCTCGCCTTCATTCAGCGCGCGATCGCTGCCGATCGTGGTGGGGCTGGGCCTGCATGGCCTGGGGCGTTACCGGCATCACCGCGCTCGGCCTCAACAGCGTGCCGTGTACGAACGCTTTGGCTCCCGGTTGCGGTGCTCGGACCCGGCCTGCATTTCCATCTTCCTTGGCCCATGGGCGTGATGCGTGAGCGTCGAGCTCGGCGTGTCCACGACATTCCGATCGCGATATCGCCGCTGGGCGATCCGGTCAATTCTCGCGAACCAGAGCGCCGGCGTCGATCAGCAGCAGCAATTGGTCGGTGCGGAAGCCCAGCCGCCGCCCGCCGCCGATCGGCTGTGGGATGCGTCGCATCCCTCCGAGCAGACCTATCTGATCGCCAGCGAGGCGCCAGCGGCCAGCAGAGCTTCCAGATCGCCGATGCGGATTTGCGGGTGGTCTATCGGGTCGGTCTGTCCGATGCCGCCGCCTCGATTTCGCCTATCGGGTGGCCGATCCGGAGATCCTCATCATGCGCGTCGACCGGCCAGTTGTTGGTGCGCTTCTTCGCGCTACACGCTTCTCGGACGTGCTCGGGCAAAGCCGCGAGACGTTCGCCAACGATTTTCGCGCGGCGCTGCAGGACCAATTGGATCGCATTGTCAGAGCGGCATCGAGGCGATCGCGGTGGTGGTCGAGGCGATCCATCCGCCGGCCGGCGCCGCATCCGCCTACCACAACGTGCAGGCCGCCGAGATCCTGGCCAAATCGCAGATCGCCGTGCAGCGCGCGAGCGCGATCCACTCCATCAAATCGGCCGAGCAAGGGGCGATGGAGGATCGCAACAAGGCGACCGCGGCGGCCTCCGAGCTGGTGACCAGGCCAAAGCGAGAGCATCCTGTTCAATGCCGATCGCCAGGCGTGGCAGCGCGACGGTCAGGCGTTCCTGCTGGAGCGGACGGTTGGAGCGCCTCTCCACCGGCCTCGCCAAGTCCGAGGTGGTCGTGATCGATCACCGTTTGAAAGGCCAGAACGGGCCGACCATCGATCTTCGCAGCTTCGACGCGGACAGAGCGCGCGACGGGACATCGTTTTCCCGCCCGGTAAGAATAACGGCTCCGAAGAGGACGAGGACGAACCCACTCTGCCACCAGTTTCAGGAACACAACGATGACGCTCGGGCACCATCACCACGGTCATCACCACCACGGTCACGACCATCATGACCACGCGTCCCATGGACTGCCGGGCGCAAGGGCCTGTTTGCGCGCTACGGCCGATTTCGTGGTCGCCGGCTTGATCGTCGCGGCGGCTGTCCTGAGCGCCTGCCTGGTGCTGGTCGGACCCGGCCAGGCGATCGTGGTGACCCGCTTCGGCGATCCGGTCAACGTGCTCACCGCGCCGGGCCTCGCCTGGAAGATGCCGGCGCCGGTCGAAAGCACGATCGACGTCGATCTGCGGCTGCGGACCACATCGAGCGGCCTGCAGGATGTGGGAACGCGCGACGGCCTGCGCATTCTGGTGCAGGCCTATGTGGCCTGGCAGGTGCCGGCCGAGCCTGACCATATTCGCCAGTTCCTGCGTGCCGTGCGCAATCAGCCCGACGTGGCGGCGCAGCAGTTGCGCAGCTTTATCGGCTCGTCGCTGGAAATCACGCGCCGCGAGCTTCGATCTCGCCAATCTCGTCAACACCGATCCCGACCAAGGTCCAGCTGAGCGAGCTCGAGAGCCGCCTGCGCGAACGCATCGACGAGCAGGCGCTCAAGGTCTACGGGGTGACCATCCGGCAGGTCGGCATCGAACGGTTGACGCTGCCGACCGAAACTCTCAATGCGACCGTCGCGCAGGATGCGGGCCGAGCGCGAGACCGTGGCAGCCGAGCGGCAGGCCGAGGGTCAGCGCGCCGCCGCCGAGATCGCCTCCAACGCCGATCGTGATGCGCGGGTCTTGCGCGCCAAGGCCAAGGCGGACGCCGCTGCGATCGACGCCAAATCGCGCCTGGAGGCGGCGGACATCTATGGGCAGGCCTATAGCAGCGCGCCCGACCTCTACATGCTGCTGCGCTCGCTCGACACGCTCGACACGGTGGTGGGCGCCAATACCAGGCTGATCCTGCGCACCGATGCGGCGCCGTTCCGGGTCCTGGTGGATGGGCCCCCCAATTCGGTGGCCGCAACCCCCGCGCCCGCGACAGCCCCTGTTCCCGCGCCCGCACCTGCGCCAGCGCCGGCGCAGGCATCGGCGCCTCCCCATGGCCATGAGGAGGACCCGCAGTGAGCACTCAGGATCCCAAGGAAGGCGCCGAGCCGGCCGGGCCGTGGGCGCAATCCGCCAAGCTCGCGTTTCGGTTCTTGTTTCTCGTGGTCTGCCTGGCGGCGCTGGGCTGGTCGGTATCGAACTTCCGCCAGGTGCCGCCCGAGAGCCGGGCCATCATCTACCGTTTCGGCAACATCGTGCGTCAGCAGGGCTCCGGCTTGCTCATGGCATGGCCACGGCCGATCGAGCAGGTGGTCCTGCTGCCGTCGCGAGACCGCCAGATCGAATTCCAGATCGATCAGTTCGAGCCGGACACGGCAACCGGCGGCGATTTCATGATCAGCGATTATGCCCGCGAGAACACCGCCTTTCTGCTCACCGGCGACGACAGCGTGGTGCATCTGCAGGCGACGCTGCTCTACCAGATCATCGATCCGGCCGCCTATATCCTGGCGGCCGAACATGTCGGGCCGGCGCTGCAGCGGCTGTTCGTGGCGAGCGCGGTATCGGTGTGCGCATCGCGCGATCTCGATACGATCCTGGTGGCGCGGCCGGAGCTCGATATCGGCTCGAACGCGGCGGCGCGCGCCGGCCGCGAGCAGCTGCGCGCCGATCTGATGAACACGATCAATCGTCGTCTCGACGACCTCACCGGGGTGGGCGCGGCCTGGGCATCAAGGTCAGCCGCGTCGATCTGACGGCCGCGATCCCGAGCGGCGCCAAGAGCGCCTTCGATCACGTGCTGATCGCCTCGCAGCAGGCCGAGCGCGATATCGCCGAAGCCCGTACCGGCGCCGCCATGACGGCGTTGCGGGCGAACCAGGACCAGGATCGAACCCTCACCGATGCCGACGCCCGGGCCGAGGAGAAGGTCACCGACGCAAAGACGCGGACCGCCTCCATCGATGCATTAGCGAAAGGATCGCCGGGATTGTCGGGACAAATGCTCGACCAGCCGAATCTATTTCGACCGCATCGGCCCGTTGCTGGCCAAGGCGGCGCGCGTCGATACCGTGGACAATGATGGCGGCGATCCAATTGATGCTGTCGGGACCGGTGCCGCGATGACCGCCCAGACCGTTGTCGATGCCGCGCCGCCGCCGGCGGCGGGCGAGGGCCTGCTCAGCCGCGCCGAGCAGCTCTCGCTCGGCCTTCGCCTTACCCTTTCGCTCATCGCCGGCGGGTGCCTGATCCTGTCGACCGCGCTGCAATTCCTGGTGCCGAGCCAGCGCGACGTCGCCGAGCTGGTCGCCGGCGTTGCGGCCTTGCTGGTGGCGGTGCCGGCGCTGTCGGCAGCGTGGCAGTCGCTGCGCTATCCGGATCTGCACGGCATCACCGATCAGCTGATCGCGCTCGCCCTGATCGCGGCCTGGGCGGCCGGCGATCTGATGACGGCGGCGCTGCTGCCGCTGGTCATGACGCTGGGACATATCCTGGAGGAACGTTCGCTGCTCGGCTCGCAGGAAGCCATCCGGGCGCTGAGCAAGCTGACCCAGATCAAGACCCGCCGCCTGCTCCCGAACGGCGAGGTCGAGGAGGTGAATACCCAGGCGCTGTGCGCCGGCGATCTGATCGATCTGCGCGCCGGCGATCTCATTCCGGCGGATGGTCTGGTCCAGTCCGGCTCTTCCAGCGTCGACACCGCCTCGATCACCGGCGAATCGGTTCCGGTCGAGGTGCAGCCCGGCAACGAGGTCTTCAGCGGCTCGATCAATGTCGATGGCCATCTGGTGGTCAAGCTCACGCGCGTCGGCGAGGATTCCACCTTGGGACGGGTCATCGCGCTGCTGCAGGAGGCCGAAAGCGCCAAGCCGCCGGTCACCCGGCTGCTCGAGCGCTATGCCGAGCGCTACATGGTGCTGGTGCTGCTGATCGCTGCCGGCACCTGGTTCGCGACCAGCAACACGGTGGCGATGCTGGCGGTGCTGGTCGCCTCCTGCCCCTGCGCGCTGGTGCTGGCGGCGCCAGCGACCTCGATCGCCGCCATCGCGGTGGCGAGCCGGCACGGCATCCTGGTGAAGGGCGCCGCCTTCCTGGAGAATCTCGCCGACCGTCGATGCGGTGGTGTTCGACAAGACCGGGACCGTCACGGTCGGCCAGCTGCAGCTGGTTGAAGCGCGACCCGAGCCCGGCGTCGAGCCGCACGAGCTCAAGGCACCTGGCCGGCAATCTGGCGGCCGCCAGCAATCATCCGGTCAGCCGCGCGCTTGCCCCGCTGGCCGAGCCGGGCCGGCGAGCTCCCGCTCGACGAGATCAAGGAATCGCGAGGCCTCGGCGTGGTCGGCCGCCAGGGAAGCGAGATCGTCGCGCTTGGTCGCGCCGAATTGTTCCGGGAGCTCGGGGTCGCGATCTCGGACGCCACCCGACCATGACGGTCCCATTGCGGGCGTCGCGCGCGGCACGCAAGTTCCTCGGCTGGATGCTGCTCGCGGACGAGCCGCGGCCGGAGGCACGCGAGGCCATCGACGATCTGCGCGAGCTCGGGCTGCGCCGCCAGGTGCTGCTGACCGGCGACCGTCTCACCGTGGCGCGCCGCATTGGCGACTTCCTGGGCCTGCCGAACATCCGCGCCGAGGCGCTGCCGGCGCAGAAGATGACCTATGTGCTGGACGAGATCAGCGCCGGCTACCGGCCCATGGTGGTGGGCGATGGCATCAACGATTCGCTGGCGCTCAAAGTCGGCGCCGTCGGCATCGCGATGGGCGCGCACGGGCACCGACGTGGCGCTGGCGTCCGCCGACCTCGTCCTGATGACCAACGATCTGCGGCGGCTCGGCACCTGCATCCGGCTCAGCCGCCGCTGCCGCCGCACCATCTACGCCAATGTGAGCATCGGGCTCGGCTGGACGGTGGTCATCGTCGCCATGGCGGCCACCGGCGTGCTCGGCGCCAGCGGCGCCATCATCGCGGCGCTCCTGCACAATGTCAGCACCGTGGTGGTCATGGCGAATGCCGGGCGGCTGTTGAAGTTCCAGGAAGCCTTGTCATCGGATGGGCATCGCGGTCACTGAATCCCCGCGGCCTTGAGGTATTGCAGGTCCACGAACCGCTCCGTGGCGGGCACCGGGGCTGTGATGACGCCGCCTTCGCCCATCAGGTCGATCACCTCGGCAAAGCCCTTGAGGCTGATTTCGCCCAGCCGTGGCAACACGCGCTTGTCAGGCTCGAGATAGGGCGCCAGCACCTCGCGGGCGATGTCGGGGGACGCGCCCGTAAGGGCTGTGATGATGTCCACGGTCGCATCGCGGTTCGCCGGATCGTTGATGAACCTGAAGGATGCCGCCATGGCGCGGACATACCGCACCAGCACCTCCTTGTGCGCCTCGCCCCAGGCCCGCCGCACCATGTCGATATTGAAGACGAGATCGCCGGCCTCGGTCGAGACGCCAAGCCGGCGGAATCCCTGCTTGACGGCGCCGGCATCGTCGGGCGGCCGCATCGGGACCGCGGCGCATTCTCCCGACTTCAGGCATTCGAAGCGCGCGAGCGTGCCGACCACCGGCTTGACGCGATAATCGGAAGCGGCAAGCCCCTTGAGGGCGAGGAGCTTGCGCATGACCAGCGTTATGGTGTCGACCGGAATCGAGAGGCCGATCAGCTTGCCCCTGAGGTCCGCAAAGCTCGCGATGTCGGGCCGCGCGATCAGGCTGTAGAGCGGGTTGGCAGTTTGGCTGGCGATCGCCACCAGGTCGGAGCCCTTGAGCGCCGCCTCGATCAGATAGGGCGTGGCAATGCGCGAAATATCGATATCGCCCTTGTCGAGCGCGGAAACCAGATCGAACGCCCCGGTCGGGACGACGACGAGATTGACGCCTTCGCGCGCGAAGAATCCTTTGCGGATGGCCACGGCCTGCGGAAGGGTCGATATGTCGCGCGCGGAAGCCGCGTTTTGCCCATAGCGGAGCGTCAACGGCTCGTCGGCGCGCGCCGCTTGGCCGAGAACGATCGAAAGCAATATCCCGACTGCCGGGCGAACCAGGCAATTCATTCGCGCCCCCTGATTACTGAATCCCAGCGGCCTTCGCGTACTGCAAGTCCACGAATTTCTCGACGCCGGGCGCCGGGGAGGGGATGGCGCCGACCTCGGCCATCAGCGCGATCACCCGGTCGAACGCCGCCAGATCGAGCTCGCCCTTGCGCGGCAGCACGTTTCGGTCGGGCTCCAGATAGGGCGCGAAGATCTCGGCTGCGACCGCCGGCGATACGCCGCCGGTTTCCACCATGATTTTAGTGACTTCGTCACGGTTGCTCGGATCGTTTATGAAGCCATAGGCGGACGCCATGGCGCGCGCGAAGCGGGTGAGCGTGTCCTTGTTCTGCTCGCCCCAGGCGCGTCGCGTCATGTCGACGTTGAAAATCAGGTCGGCCCCCGCCTCGTAGGTGAAAGCGAGCCGCGGAAACCCATCCTTGATGGCCGCGAGATCCTCCGGCTGCCCCATCGGCACGGCCGCGCATTCGCCCGATCTCAGGCACTCGAAGCGGGCGCGCGGTGCCGACCACGACCTTGGTGCTGAAATCCGTCATCTTGAGATGCGCGCGCGCCAAGAGCCGCAGCGTCGACAAGGTGATCGTGTCGCCGGGCGTCGACAGGCCCAGCGTGCGTCCTTTGAGGTCCGCGAAGGTCTTGATGTCGGGGCGCGCGATCAGGCTGTAGATCGGATTGCTGGTCTGGCTCATGATCGCCACCGCGTCGGAGCCCTCGAGCACGGCCTGGATCAGTAGGGCGTGGCATTCTTGCCGGCATCGATCTCGCCCTTGTCGAGCGCCGCCACGATCCTGTCGGTGCCGCCCGGTATCGGAACCACCACCAGATTGATCCCCTCGCGGACGAAGAAAGCCTTTGCGCTGCGCGACCGTCAGGGGGAGCGACGAGAGGCCGGTGGCGCCGGCGGCGTTCTGGCCGTATCGCAGCGTGATCAGCCCGTCGGCGCGGGCCGCGAACGGCAAGCTCGCGCACAGCAGCGCGGCAATGCTGAGAATTCGATGGTTCATGCGTCCTCCTCGCGGCATTCCACCCAAGGTGTCATGCCCCGCGAAGGCGGGGCACCCAGTAATCCCTGTGCTATTCGCGATATTTGTGCCGTGCCCAAACTAACCTCTTGTGGTTGCTGGGTCGTCCGCCTTCGCGGACGATGACAACAATGGGATGGGTAGTAAGCAGCTTACTACCCCATATCGGCCCGGATGTGGCGGGCGATCTCGCCGTGATGATGGCGGATATAATGCTTCATCCAATAGGTGAAGGTGCCGGGCTTTTGCTCGATGCGCCGGCTGATCTCGCGCAGGCTCAGAATCTCGAGGCTGGCGATCTCCGCGGGATCGGGCCTGGTCTGTGACTTGAGGCGCGCGAAATACACATAGACGAACTCATTCTCCTGCATGCCATTGTCCAGCTCGGCCGCGATAGCGGGCGAAGAAACCGAACCACAGCGGATCGCTGACGCCGAGCTCCTCGTAGAGCCGGCGGCGGGCGGCCGTGACGGTGCGCTCGCCGGGACGCGGATGGCCGCAGCACGAATTCGCCCACAGGCCGCCGGAATGGTATTTTTGCGGGGATTTCGCTGCTGCAGCAGAATGTGTCCGCGGTCGTCGACCATGAAGATCGAGAAGGCGCGATGCAGCAGGCCCTGCCGATGCACCGCCGCTTTCGGCCCGGTGCCCACGGCGCGGTTGCGCTCGTCGACCAGGATCAGCGGCTCGTCGGAGCCGGTCGGCGCTCTTCATTTGCGCTCCGCGCATTTGTGTCCTCGAGCTGGGCGGCCTTGCGCCTTGAGGCGCTCGATGGTCTTGGGCGTGTCGACGACGAAGCGCGTATGGGTGCCGCGCGCGATCTCGTCGAGCTCGTCCCTGGCGACGACATCGAGGGTCACCTTGCGGCCGACGACGGCATTGACCCGCACCGTGATCTCGACCGTCATTGCGGGCAGCGTCGGCGCCAGATGCTTGACGGCGACCTCGACGCCGACCGAATCCTCGCCCGCATCGGCATGCTCGAGAATGAGATCGCGGCAGGTGTATTCGATATCGCCGATCAGCGCACGGAGTGGCATAGACGCGACCGCCTCGCCCATGAAGCTGATGGTGCGCTCGCGGTCGACCGTGATGCGCGTCACCAGCGCTATGCCGGGCTGAAGGCTTGGCTTCATTGGGTCTCCTGGCGCGTCCGTGCCCGACCCGGGCAAGCGCCCTGATTGCCGCCCTGATTGCCGCAGTGCGATCAGGACCTCCGGCTTGGCCTTCCGGGTAGAATGCCCTAGGACCGGATCGTTTTGCACAATCCTTTGCAACAAAGGTCAAGGGAGAAATGTCATGACGCTTTTCAGCAGGCGGCTCGCGCTCGGCTTGCCGGTCCTCGCGGGCCTGACATGGGCGAGCACGCTCGCCTTCGCCGATGACCTGACCGGCTCAAGCTCGCGGTCGGCCAGCGCGGCAATTGGGACACCTCGGTGTCCGAGCTCGGCCAGCGCGCCGGCATTTTCAAGAAGCACGGGCTGACGCTGGAGCTACTTTATACCCAGGGCAGCGCCGAGACCCAGCAGGCGGTGCTCTCGGGCAGCGTCGATATCGGGGTGGGGGCGGGCGTCATGGGGGCGCTCGGCGCTTTCTCCAAGAACGCGCCGGTGCGCGTCATCGGCGCGGAGACGACCGGCGCCGCCGACCTCTACTGGTATGTCAAGGCGGATTCGCCGATCAAGACGCTCAAGGACACCGACGGCAAGACCATCGCGTTCTCCGGCAAGGGCTCCTCGACCGACGGCATCGTCACCGCCTACATGAAGCAATATCAGCCCTCAAGGCCGTGCCCACCGCGACCGGCGGCCCGGCCCCGACCTTGACCCAGGTGATGTCGGGACAGATCGACGTGGGCTGGTCGGCGCCGCCGTTCGGGCTCGATCAGATCGATAAGGGCCAGATCCGTGTGATCGCGACCGGCAACGACGCGAGCGTCTTCAAGGGCCAGACCGTACGCTTGTTGATCAGCAATCAGCAGACCCTGCAGGGCCGTGGCGACGTCATCAAACGCTACATGCAGGCCTATCGCGAGACCATCGACTGGGAATATTCCGACCCGGCCGCGCTCAAGCTCTATGCCGAGTGGCTCAACATCCCGGAAGCGATCGCCAAGCGCACGCGCGACGGCTTCTTCCCCAAGGCCGCGCTCGACCCGGACACGATCGTGGGTCTCGACACCATCGTCAACGACGCCGTGGAGCTGAAATACACGCCGGCGCCGCTGACCAAGGAGCAGCTTGCCCAACTGATCCAGATCCCGCCGCGATAGCGTGCTCACGGCCGATCCCTACTTGTCCCGGCCTTGAGCCGGGACCGTTACAAGCTGCTGAGTTTCAGACGGTCCCGGCTCAAGGCCGCGACAAGTGGGGCGGCGAAATGACTGGAACTGCACATTCGTCGGCGCGTATAAGGGCCGAGCATGGCGCTTACCGATGAGCTTTGGAAATTAAGCGTGATCCGGCGATCGACGTTAGGGAGGAACCTTGGCCAATCAAGCAGCGCAGCCTCAGCCTGAACCTGACTCCATGGGCAACCCGATCGGCGGCAACGGCGCGGCGGCGCGCGACGCGCGCTCCAACGTCGATCCGCGCATCGCCTACGACGATCTGCGCGAATGGATCGAGGAGGCGCGCAAGCTCGGCGAGATCAAGGAGGTCAAGGGCCTCGTCCTGGCAGCAGCGACATCGGCATGGCGGCCGAGATCGTGCTGCACGACGAGAACGCGCCTGCGTGCTCTTCGAGGACGTGCCGGGCACGCCTCAAGGGCAGCCGCGTGCTGGTGAATTTCTTCGGCGGCAAGCGCAAGAACATGACGCTGGGCTTTCCCGACCGATCTCAGCAAGCTCGAGCTGAGCGAGGGCTTCCGCAACCACTTCATGGGGCCGACTGAAGCGCATCGCCGCCCAAATACGTGAACGACGGGCCGATCTTCGAGAACGTGCATGAAGGGCGACGACGTCGACGTGACCAGCGTTCCCGACGCCGAAATGGCACGAGCACGACGGCGGCCGCTATATCGGCACCGGCAGCTTCAACGTCACGCGCGACCCCGACGAGGGCTGGATCAATTGCGGCACCTACCGCGTCATGATCCACGACGAGAAGCCGGTCGGCTTCTACATCTCGCCCGGCAAGCACGGCCGCATCCAGCGCGACAAGTACATGGCGCGCGGCGAGCCGATGCCGGTCGCATCGTCTGCGGCGGCGATCCGATGACCTTCCTGATGGCCTGCAGCGAAGTGCCCTACGGCGTGAGCGAGTACGACATCGTCGGCGGCATCCGCGGCAAGCCGGTCGAGGTGGTCAAGGGCGCCATCACCGGCCTGCCCATCCCGGCCAACGCCGAGATCGTGATCGAGGGCTTCGTCGAGCCCGGCAACGAGCGCATCGAAGGGCCGTTCGGCGAATGGACCGGCTATTACGCCAGCGACGTGCGCCACGAGCCGGTGCTCGACATCAAGGCGATCTATCACCGCAACGATCCGATCCTGCTCGGCTGCCCGCCGCAGCGTCCGCCCGACGAGATCTGCCGCTATCGCGCCGTGATCCGCTCGGCCTGCTGCGCGAGAACATCGAGCAAGGCGGGCGTGCCCGACGTCGCCGCGGCCTGGGCGCACGAGATCGGCAACGCGCGGCTGCTGCTCGCGGTCGCGATCAAGCAGCGCTATCCGGGCCACGCCAAGCAGGCCGGCCACATCGCCACCATGTGCCATGTCGGCGCCTATTGCGGGCGCTACGTCATCGTGGTCGACGACGACATCGACGTCTCCAACCTCGACGAGGTGATCTGGGCGATGCTGACGCGCTCCGATCCCGCGACCTCGATCGACATCATCAGGAATGCCTGGTCGACGCCGCTCGATCCGCGCATCGAGCCCGAGCGCAAGGAAGCGGGCGACTACACCAACAGCCGCGCCATCATCGACGCCTGCCGGCCGTACCATTGGCGCGACAAGTTCCCGGCCGTGAACATGCCCACGCCCGAGCGCCGGCGCCTGGCGCTGCAGAAGTTCGGCCACCTGTTCAAGCGCTGATCGCCCCACCCGAACCTTGGCGGCCAGCCAGGGCCATCAGGGGGAGGGGGCGAGTTTCGGGTTGCGGGCCTCCCGCGCGGCGGCTATGGCTGAAAACGCCCTGGAACCAGTGCGCGAGGAATGCAATGCGACGCCTCATCGTCGGCTTGACCGGCTCGACCGGAGCCATCTTCGGCATCCGGCTGCTGGAGGCGTTGAAGCATTCCGAGATCGAATCCCACCTCATCATCAGCAAGTGGGCGCAGCGCACGATCGAGCATGAGACCCCCTATACGGTCGAGCAGGTGCGCGCGCTGGCGACCGTGGTGCACAGCCAGGGCGACATGGGCGCCTCGATCTCCTCGGGCTCCTTCCTCACCGAGGGCATGGTGGTCATTCCCTGCTCCATGCGCACGCTCGCCGGCATCGCCAACGGCTATGGCGAGCACCTGGTGCATCGCGCCGCCGACGTCATCCTGAAGGAGCGCCGGCGGCTGGTGCTGGTGGCGCGCGAGACGCCCTTGAGCCAGGTGCATCTGGAGAACATGCTCAAGCTGTCGCGCATGGGGGTGGTCATGCTGCCGCCGATGCCGGCCTTCTACAACCATCCGAAGACGGTCGACGACGTGATCGACCATATCGTCGCCCGCGTGCTCGATCAGTTCGGCATCGCGGCGCCCTTCGCCAAGCGCTGGGACGGCCACATGCAGACCGCCGCCACCATCGCCGCCGTCGGCGGCGCGAAAAGCGCGACTTGAGTTTGGGACTCTCGGCCCCGTTCCACACTTGTCCCGGCCTTGAGCCGGGACGTTACAAGCTCTGAGCTTGGTACGGTCCCGGCTCAAGGCCGGGACAAGTAAGGCTCGGGGTGTGGCACGGTGTCGGCTCGAGGCCGGGACAAGATTGGCTCGCTTGCCGGCTGCGTCGCGCCTTTGTACCTTGAGCGCGCCTCCACAAATCCAAGAGTGCGGCCGATGATCGATTTGTACGCGTTGACCAGCCCGAACGTGCGGAAAATCTTCATCATGCTCGAGGAGATCGAGCTGCCTTACAAGACGATCCCGGTCGACGTGTGGAAGGGCGACAATTACGATCCCGAGTTTCGCAAGATCAACCCGAACGGCAAGATTCCGGTCATCGTCGATCATGAGGGGCCCGCCGGGCGGCCTTACACGGTCATCGAATCCGGTGCCATCCTCATGTATCTGGCCGACAAGACCGGCCGCTTCCTGCCGAAGGAGACGGCGGCGCGTTACGAGGTCGTCCAGTGGCTGATGGTGCAGCTGACCGCGGTGGGTCCGATGTTCGGACAGCTTACGCATTTCAAGCTGTTCGCGCCCCCTGGAAACGAGTATTCGCTCAGCCGCTACCAGACCGAGGTGCGGCGGCTCTATGACGTGCTGGAAGGCCGGCTCGCCGCCACCGCCTATCTGGGCGGGCCGGATTACAGCATTGCCGACATGGCGACCTATCCGTGGGCGGCCAACCATCAGCGGCAGGGCGTGAGCCTCGAGGACAAGCCCAACCTCAAGCGCTGGCACGACGCCATCGCGGCGCGCCCGGCCGTGCAACGCGCCAGCAAGAAGGTCGAGGCCATGCCGAGCAGCCGCGACCATGCCAAGCCCGATGATGTCGATCGCTTTTTCGGCCGCGGGCGCTATGCCAGGCCGTGAGCAGGCGCCCGCGCGCGGGGCGGCACGATCGAACATCGGGAGCTGGAGAAGGGAGGACATCATGCAAGCATCGTTGCGCACGCTGACGCTGATCGCCTGCTGCTCCATGGCGACGCCGCTTGCCGCCCAATCGCCCGCGGACTTCTACAAGGGCAAGCAGATCCGCATGATAGTGGGCACCGAGAGCGGGCAGGACTACGACACCTGGGCGCGGCTGGTCGTGCGCCACATGCGGGACCACATTCCGGGTAACCCGGTCTTCGTGGTCGAGAACATGCCGGGTGCAGGCTCGCTGATCGCCGCCAACTACCTCTACAACAAGGCTCCACAGGACGGCACCACGATCGGGATAGTCAGCCGCAACATTCCCAACTATGCCCTGATGCGGCAGCCCAACGCCAACTACGATCCCTTGAAGTTCAACTGGATCGGCAGCCCCGAGATGACCCATCGCGGCTGCTATGCGCGCGCGGATGCCGGCATCAAGTCGCCCGATGACCTGTTCGCGCGCGAGCTGGTGGTCGGTGGCGATGGCGCCGGTACGGCGCTCACTGAAACGCCGCTGCTCTTGAAAAATCTGCTCGGCATGAAGTTTCGCCTCATCGACGGCTACAAGGGTGCGACGGCGGTGATCCTGGCGATGGAGCGCGGCGAGCTCGAAGGCATCTGCCAGACCACCAGCGCCTTCCAGGGCACGGCCCAGCGCCTCCTGGACGACGGCACCTTCCGCATCCTGTTCACCACCGAGCGCGAGCCGGTGCCCGAGCTCAAGGTGCCCACCATCTTCGCCTACGCCAAGACCGACGAGCAGCGGAATATCCTCGACATCCACGCCTCAAGCCTCGAGCTCGGCCGGCCGATCCTGGCGCCGCCCAACGTTCCGGCCGACCGGGTCGCCGCGCTGCGCCATGCCTTCGATGCCACCATGCAGGATCCAGCCCTGCTCGAAGAGGCCAAGCAGATGAAATTGACGGTGGAGGCGCGCTCCGGCGAAGCGATCGCGGCCGCGATCCGTATGGTTGCCGAGCTGCCGCTCGAGCTCACCGCCAAGGCGGCACGCATGACGCGGGTTCAACAATAATTTCGACAGAGGAGGGATCGAGTTGGAGATCAAGGGAAAGGCCGCCGTCGTCACCGGGGCAAGCTCGGATGACGGCATCGGCGCGGAATGCGCGAAGATCCTGGCCACGCGCGGCTGCAACGTGCTGGTGAACTATGCGACCAACAAGGCCGGCGCCGAGAAGGTCGTGGACCACTGCATAGCCGCGGGCGTGGATGCGATCGCGGTCCAGGGCGATGTGTCCAAGGACGCGGACTGCGTGCGGCTGGTCAAGACCGCCGTCGATCGCTGGGGCCGGCTCGACGTGCTCGTCAACAACGCAGCCACCACCAAGCCGATCCCGCACAAGCGCATGGATCTGCTCGATGCCGCGGAATTTCAGCGCATCTACGGCGTCAACCTCATCGGCAACTACCAGATGTGCCGCGCCGCCGCGCCCCACCTCAAGGCGACCGGCGATGCGGCCATCGTGAACATCTCCTCGGTCGGCGCCATGCGGGCCGGCGGCAGCTCGATGGCCTATGTGGCGTCCAAGGGCGCGCTCAACACCTTGACGCTGGCGATGGCGCGGCTGCTGGCACCCGAGGTGCGGGTCAACGCGCTGTGCCCGGGCGGGATGCTGGGCCAATGGACGCGCAAGATCCTCAACGAGGAGCAGTATCAGGAGCGGGTGCGGCGGGCGAAGACCGAGTTCCCGCTCGGCAAGGGGATCTGGCCGGTCGACGTGGCGCGCGCCGCCCTGTTCCTGGTCGAGGTCGCGACCGTGATGACCGGGGAGTGCATCCGCATGGACTGCGGCCAGCACCTGGGCGAGACCAGCGCCAAGAACTAGATTTGGCGCGTTGCCGCCCACCGTCGTCATGTCGTATCTTGCTGCAGCCCGCCGCCAGGCGCGCCAATCCCGGCTCGACAAGAGGAAACGTCACACCATGAGACTGAGCTTGCAATCGACTTGCGTATTGGCGGGCCTGGCATTGGCCGCCGCGACCGGCGCCGCTTCGGCGCATCACTCGTTTGCCATGTTCGACATGGAGCACCCGATCGAGATCTCGGGCACCGTGAAGGAGTTCAAGTTCGTGAGCCCGCACACCCTCCTGATATTGGAGGTCAAGGGCGACGACGGCACCGTCAAGGATTGGACGCTCGAGGGCGGCGCGCCGGGCCTGCTGGTGCGCGAGGGGATGACCTCCAAGAGCCTGAAGCCGGGCGACGAGATCAAGGCCACCATCAATCCGCTGCACAGCGGCGCCGAGGGCGGCTCCTATCAGCCGCTGGCGATCAAGTTCAAGGATGGCACCCCGGTCGCGGTCCCCAAATAGCGGCTCGACTCAATCGTCGGGCTCGCCGCACCTGTTCGTTACCATCTTCAATCATGGTCATTTACAGGTGCGGCAAAAGATGCGGGCATGAGTGCCAATGTCGTCAGGGAACGCAGGGCCTCTCTGAGCAACCGGCGACATGGGTAACACTTCTGACCGGGGACATAGGTAACACATTTCTCGTTTTGTTCAGGTCTGTCTGAGGCTATTTTCTATTGTTCTTGCGGTTGCTGCTGTTGTTGGGCCGGTGGACTTGTGGGGAACCCTCTTGGGTTCTCCACACGTCCACGGGCCCGCTTTGGCTTGCGAAGACGGTTGTCGCGATGCGCGATGGTGCCGAGGACAATCGGCCCGTAGTGGACGCTGCAATCCCCATCCTCGTTTTCGATGAGGCCGACGGGTTCACCGATCAGTGCGGCACTGATGTAGACCGTGTTGCCTTGCCACCGGATCTCGCCGTTGTGGCGTACCCGTCTGACCGCATCGTCGGGGCCGTAGTGCGGCTCGCGTAGGATTCCGTCGAAACGCCGCGGCGAAGCCGCATAGTGCTCGGCCGGCGTGTCGTTGCCGAGCGCCTGATGGGGACGCTCTTCGTTGTAGAGACGCTGGAAGCTGCGCAAGCGGTCGAGCTGCTCGCGCAGGCTCTTCGCCGGTGGATTGGCGGTGTCCTGCAACAAAGTGAGATGAAGTCGCTCCAGGCGGCCATTCTGTTGCGGCTTGCCGGGCACAATGCGCTCGGGCACGACCCCGGCTTTGATGATCTTGACCGACAGCTGGGAAAGTCCACCCGCTCCGCACGAGGCAAAAGGCGGTCCATTATCCGAGCGCAGCCGATGCGGAAGGCCAAACTCGCGGAACGCCGCATCGAGCACCGGCCAGACATGATCCGTGTCGGTGTGCGCCATTGCTTGGCAGCGCAACAGATATCGACTGTGGGCATCGCTCAGCGTCAGCGGCTCGCAACGCCGGCCGTCGCCGGTCAGGAACCAGCCCTTGAAATCGATGCACCACGTATCGTTCGCCGCCGCACATTGCCCAAACGGCGCGCTCGATGGCGGGCTGCGGTGGCGCAGCCGACGCTTGACCGTCAGACCCTCGCGATCGAACAGCGCCCCGATCGTGCTGACCGCCGGCCAGGGGGTTCGCGGCGCTCGCGCCGCCAGCCAAACCCTCACCTTCACCGGTCCCCAGGTCGGATGCGCCCGGCGCACTGCCAGACACCTCTCGGCAATCTCCTGGGTCATCGCTTGCGGATGGTGCAACGGTGCACGCGAACGGTCGACCAAGCCTTCAACGCCCCCCATACGGTAGCGTTCAACCCACTTGTAGCCGGTCCTCCGGCTCACCCCGCTCCGCCGGCAAAGCACCGCAAATGCCTCCTCTTGTCGCTCAACCGCCAGTACAAAGCGCATCCGCTCGTCCACCGCACAGGTCTCCATCCATCCCATCGGCAAGGTTCCTCCTCACCGATCAGTTGAACTGTTACCTATGTCGCCGGTCTATTCTGTTACCCATGTAGCCGGTTTGGACCCTCTCACTCCTTCTCCCCTTGGGGGAGAAGGTGGGATGAGGGGGCTCCGGCGGTGCGATACGGAAAGATCGTAACCCCCTCACCCCACCCTCTCCCCTACGGGGCGAGGGAGCCAAACGCCGTGCGTCCCTGACGGAGACTGACTTTCTTGAACATGTGTACAGGCGATCCCAGGGAGGAAAACAATGCTGTTCAAACAAATGATCGGATCTATTGCGCTGGCCACGGCCCTGATTGCAGCGCCGGCTGCGGCGCAGCAGGCGCTCGACGCCGGCAAATATCCCCCGTTCGCGGGGCAATGGCAGCGGGTCGGACCGCTCGGCGTGTTCGATTCGACCAAGCCGCCGGGACGCGGCCAGCAGGCGCCGCTGACGCCGGAATATCAGAAGATTTTCGAGGCCAATCTGGCCGACGTGGCCAAGGGCGGCTTCGGCGACGACCCGGTCTACACCTGCATCCCGGAAGGCATGCCGCGGGCCATGACCCTGGTGCTGCCGATGGAGATCGTGGTCACGCCCGGCACCACCTACATGATGATGGAATATCTGAGCATGCTGCGCCGTATCTACACCGACGGGCGCGATTTCCCGACCGACGAGGATCCCTCCTGGATGGGCTATTCGATCGGCAAATGGATCGATGAGGGCAACACCGGCCGTTACAACGTGCTCGAGGTCGAGACCCGCAATCTCAAGAATCCGCGCACCTTCGATCCGAGCGGGCTGCCGGTGCACAAGGATGGCGAGACGGTCGTCAAGGAGCGGCTCTATCTCGACAAGACCAACCCGGACACTCTCTACGACCAGATCACGGTCGAGGACCATGCGCTCACGCATCCGTGGACGGTGCTCAAGACCATGAAGCGCGAGAAGAAGCCGATCTGGGTGGAGTCAATCTGCTCCGAGGGCAATGTCCACGTCAATATCGACAATCGCCACTACATGCTCAACGGCGACGGCGAGCTGATGCCGGCCATGAAGGACGAGCTGCCGCCCGACTTGAAGCACTTCAACCAGACCAAGAAGTGAGGACCTGCACGCGGCGGCTGGCACCGTAGGGCGCAACCGCTTTATTGCGCCGCTTGGCGGAGCCGGGGCATTCGGCGCTTTGGCGAGCGAGATGGCGCAATAAAGCGATTGCGCCCTACAGGTTCACTCCCACGGCATCAGGGAGGCGTGGATTACGTCGGGCACGCCTTTGCCACCCACGGAGCGGATGGCGAGATCCGGCGGCTGGCACCGTAGGGCGCAATCGCTTTATTGCGCCGCTTGGCGGAGCCGGGGCATTCGGCGCTTTGGCGAGCGAGATGGCGCAATAAAGCGATTGCGCCCTACAGGTTCACTCCCACGGCATCAGGGAGGCGTGGATCACGTCGGGCACGCCTTTGCCGCCGACCGAGCGGATGGCGAGATCGACGTCCTTGAGCCCGAACCGGTGGGTCGTGATCTTCTCCAGCGGGAAGCGCTTGGAGGCGAGCTGCGCCAGCGCAAGCTCGCAGGCCTTGTAGCTGTGGCCGCGCGCGCTCTTCATGGTGATGAACTTCACGGTGAACTTTTCCAGCGGGAAGTTCGGGAAGTCCGCCATCTCGCCCTGCACCACGATGGTGCCGCCCTTGCGCTTGAGCGCCTCGATGCCGAGCAGGATCGGGATGGTGCCGGCGCCGGCGGTGCAGTCGAGCGAAACGTCGACGCCCTTGCCGCCGGTGATCTCCATGATGCGGGCGAGCGGGTCCTCCTTCTGCACGTCGATCACGTAATCGGCGCCGAGCTCCTTGGCGACCGCCATGCGCGCGCCGTCCTTGGAGGTGCCGGTGACGATGATGAGCGAAGCGCCGGCCTGCTTGCAGATCACGGTCTGCGACAGGCCCTGCTGGCCCGGTCCCTGGATCAGCACGGTCGAGTTGTAGCCGACGCCGCCGTCGAACAGCGACCACTCGACGCCGTTGGCCATCGGGGTCACCAGCCCGGCCAGCTCCGGCGAGACTCCCTTGGGCACGTGATGCACCACCGCGTTCCACGGCAGATAGACGTATTGGGCAAAGCCGCCCCACAGATGCGGCGCCTTCTCGGCCGAGGTGTAGCCGTAGCGGATGGCGTCCGGATTGGTGCGCCAGTCGGTGTTCTCGCAATGGCGGTACTGGCCGAGATGGCACCACTCGCATTTGCCGCACATCACGTAATGCTCGACGAAGACGAGATCGCCTTCCTTGAAGCCCTTGCGCCTGGTGAACTCGCTGCCGGCCTTGGCGATGGTGCCGATGTTCTCGTGGCCCATGATCACCGGGGCATCGGTCGGCGGGTGCGCATAGAGCTTGACGTCGGTGCCGCAGATGCCGCCGACCTCCATCTTCATGAGCGCGCTGTCCGCCGGGATGTCCGGCATCGGGTATTCGCGGATCTCGGTCTTGCTCGGACCTGTTCGCACCGCCGCCAGCACTTTTTCAGCCACTTTGGAAAACCTCCATCGAATGATCGCTGCAATCTAATCGGGCGAATGGCGAATGGCGAGTAGGACGAGCGACCCCACTTTACTGCTTGCTATTCGCTACTCGCTATTCGCTATTCGCCTCTCGGCTGAGATAGTCAGGATAAGCCGTTGAACAAGTCCGCAAATATCGGGTTTCGCCGCAAGCCGCCCGGGCATGCCGCCGCCGCCGAGCGGGTGAGGGAATGGGTGCGGGAGCGCTTCGCGCTGCCCGATGACGCCGCCATCATGGTGGCGGAGGTCTCCTGCACGGTGCCGGGCTGTCCGCCGCTGGAGACCGTGGTGGCATTCTGGATCGAGAGCCAGCGGCACCACTTCAAGGTGTTCAAGCCGGTAGAGGAGGTGAGCGCGGACGACCTGCCGCCCGCCTGGCTCAAGCGCGCGCTGGCCGACATCGAGGGGATCGATTGCGCGTGCTGCTGACGTACGCCGGAGTCTCGGACGGTCCCGGCTCAAGGCCGGGACAAGCAAGATGCGGCGCCGGGCAGCGGCACCGCGGCTTGTCGAAGGGAGCGCAAGCGCATACTTTGGGCGTAAGGTGTCTCTCGAAATTGCCGGCTTGATCAAGGGGTCGCCGGCATCGCTCATGGAACAATCGGATGCTCAGAAAAGAACAGAACGACTTGTTGACCCAGACCGGCCCCGGGACCCCCATGGGGCAGGTGTTCCGCAGCTACTGGCTGCCGGCGCTGATGGCCGATGGAGCTGCCGGAGAACGAATGCCCGCCGGTGCGGGTCAAGATCCTGTCCGAGCGGCTGATCGCCTTCCGCGATACCGATGGCCGCTACGGCCTGATCGACGAGTTCTGCGCCCACCGCGGCGTCTCGCTCTGGTTCGGCCGCAACGAGGAGCACGGCTTGCGCTGCCCCTATCATGGCTGGAAATACGACGTCACCGGCCAGTGCATCGATGTTCCGTCCGAGCCGGCCGAGTCGGGCTTCTGCCAGAAGATCAAGCTCAAGTCCTACCCGCTGGTGAAACGCGGCCCGGTGCTGTGGACCTATATGGGGCCGCCCGAAAAGCAGCCGCCGCTGCCGGAGTGGGAATTCGCCACCGTCCCCGCCGAGCAGACCTTCATCTCCAAGCGGCTGCAGGATTCGAATTGGCTCCAGGCCATGGAGGGCGGCATCGATTCGAGCCATGTGTCGTTCCTGCATCGCGGCGACCTCGGCTCCGACCCGCTGTTCAAGGGCGCCAAGGGCAACGAGTACAACCTGAAGGACACGCGGCCCCATTTCGAGGTCGTCGAGCAGCCCGGCGGCCTCTTCATCGGCGCCCGCCGCAATGCCGAGAACGGCAACTACTACTGGCGCATCACGCCCTGGGTGATGCCGACCTTCACCATGATCCCGCCGCGGGCCGATCACCCGATTCACGGCCATTTCTGGATTCCGATCGACGACGTGACCTGCTGGGCCTGGACCTACGACTACCATCCGGTGCGCGCGCTCACCGCCCGCGAGGTCGATGCCATGCGGGACGGCGACGGCGTGCACTGCAAATACGTGCCCGGCACCTACCGCCCGCTCGCCAACAAGGACAACGACTACCTGATGGACCGCGCCGCCCAGAAGGCCGGCAAGACCTATAGCGGGGTCGACGGCTTCGCCAGCCAGGACGCCTCGCTGCAGGAGAGCATGGGACCGATCTGCGACCGCACCAAGGAGAACCTGGTCTCCACCGACAACGGCATCATCATGGCGCGCCACCGCCTGCTGCGCGCCGCCAAGGCGCTGGTCGAGAAGGGCGTGGTCCCGCCCGGCGTCGATCCCGAGCATCACAAGGTGCGCTCGGCCTCGGTGGTGCTGCCGCCCGACCAGGCATTCAAGGACGCCGCCAAGGAGGCCTTGACGGCGCGCCCCGGCGTGGCCCAGACGACGGTTTAGACCTGGGCTCGTAGGTTGGGTTAGCGCGGCCGAAGGCGTTGAGATATCACTCGGCGTCGACGCCGCGCGTAACCCGACATGCAACCCGGCCATAAGCGCTGATGTCGGGTTACGCGCGGGACAGGCGCCCGTCGAATCTTGCTCCCAGCGGCCGCGCTAATCTTACTGCGTCTAACCCAACCTACGAGCCCCCTTCATTTGGAGCCCCCATGCCAGGCCCGAAACTCAAGACCGTCACCCGCACGCAGGGCAACAACCAGGCGCTCAAGGACGGCACCGTCAAGCCGCGCACTTTCGAGTTCGATTTCGTCGAGGTCGATCCGCTCATCGCCGCGTTCCGCCGCATGGTGCGCGGCAACGAGTTCGACATCTGCGAGATGGCGATCACGACCTATATCTGCGCCCGGGCCTACGGCAAGCCGATGACGGCGGTGCCGGTGTTCCTGGTGCGCGCCTTCCACCACGGCGCGATCCTCGTCAACACCAAATCCGGCATCCGCAGCCCGAAGGACCTCGAAGGCAAGCGGGTCGGCGTCAACCGCGGCTATACGGTCACCACCGGCGTATGGGCGCGCGGCATCCTGCAGCAGGAATACGGCGTCGATCTGAGCAAGATCACCTGGGTGCTCTCCGGCGACGAGCACGTCGCCGAGTATCGTCCGCCCGCCAACGTCGTGCCGATCGAGCCCGGCAAGAAGATGGAGGACATGCTCACGAGCGGCGAGCTCGCCGCCGCGATCGGCGTCGACGTGAAGTCGCCCGACGTGCAGCCGCTCATTCCGAACGCCCTGGAGGCTGGGCTCGCGGCGTTGCGGCGCGGCGGGCACTACCCGATCAACCACACCGTGGTGATCAAGAACGAGCTGCATCGCCGCGCATCCGCAGCTCGCCGCCGACGTCTTCGACGCCTTTGCGGCCGAGCAAGCGCGTCTATCTCGACCGCCTCAAGGCCGGCACAGATCGCGAAGCCGACCGAGGTCGATGCGCTGCACAAGCGGGTGATGGAGATCACCGGCGATCCGCTGCCCTACGGGATCGCGCCCAACAAGCAGGTGATCGAGGAACTGATCGGCCATGCGTTGAAGCAGGGCATCATCACCAAACCGGTGACGGTCGAGGAGCTGTTCGTGCCGAGCACGCGCGGCTTGACGGGATGAGCCCCTGTAGGGTGGGCAAAGGCGCTCAAAGGGCGTTTACGCCCTGCACGCGCCGTGCCCACGCGCGAGCACTCATCCGTGTGACGCCCCTTGGTGGGCATGGCGCTTTGCGCCTTGCCCACCCTACAAGTGATCGAGAAATACCACATGCCCGACTTCGTTCCGACCCATCGGCTCACGCACGAGGCGAGCCTCAAGATGCTGCAGGCCGGCGTCGCCAAGGCCACCGAGCTCGGCTGCAAGGTGAGCCTGGCGGTGGTCGACCAGAGCTGCCGGCTTATCGCCTTCCTGACCATGGACGGGGCGCGCCATTTCTCGATTATCACCACCCAGCGCAAGGCCATCACAGCGGCCTCGCAGCGCCAGCCGACCGGCTATGCGCCGGAGGCGGATGCGCTCAGCATGGCGGTCCGCATGGGCGACTTCACCAACGTGCCGGGCGGTTTTCCGATCATGGTCGACGGCGAGGTCATCGGCGCGGTCGCCGCCGGCGGCGCCAAGATCGAGCAGGACGTGATGGTGGCGCAAGCCGCGCTTGCCGCATTGGGGTTGCCGCCGCCCGCGCGGTGAGTTTTGCGCCGCCGAGCGCTCCCCGCACGCTGTGGTTCCCCCCGAAACGCCGGCTGATCCAAGAGGGCACGGCCGGATCAGAGCGTCGCGTATTCGCGTTTGCAAGCCGGCCACGACCCCAATAGCATCAATCCCCGAACTATCGCGCGCGGCGCTACCGCCGCTTTACCAGCCACAAACGCGGAGGACATCATGCCGGGCACTTACAATATTCTGTTCCTGGGCGCGGCCTATGGATCGCTGCTCGCTTCCAAGCTCCTGTTCGGCGGCCACACGATCACGCTGGTCTGCCTGCCGGCCGAAGCCGAGGCGATCAACCAGGACGGCATCCGGGTGCGGTTGCCGGTCAGGGGCCGCAAGGACCTGATCGAGCTCAACTCGCAGAAGCTGCCCGGCAAGCTCTCGGCCACCGGCCCCTCTGCGGTGAACCCCGCCGACTACGATCTGGTCGGCGCTCGCCATGCAGGAGCCGCAATACCGCTCGCCGGGCGTGCGCGAGCTGCTCGATGCGGTCGCCCGCTCGCGGGTGCCGTGCATGTCGATCATGAACATGCCGCCGCTGCCTTACGTCAAGCGCATCCCCGGCCTCGACTACGAGGCCCTCAAGCCGGCCTATACGGATCCGAGCGTGTGGGACTTCTTCGATCCCGCCACCATCACGCTCAACAGCCCCGACCCGCAGGCGATCCGTCCGCCGGACGAGAAGGTGAACGTGCTCCTGGTCACGCTGCCGACCAACTTCAAGGTGGCGCGCTTTGTCGACGACAAGTCGACCGCCATGCTGCAGCAGCTGCAGGACGAGATCGAGGCCATCCGCTACGATACGCCCGAGGGCAAGATCGAGCTGCCGGTGAAGCTCAAGGTCTATGACTCCATCTTCGTGCCGCTCGCCAAATGGGCGATGCTGCTCGCCGGCAACTATCGTTGCGTCACCAAGGACGGCATGCGTACCGCCCAGGAGGCGGTGTACAGCGACATCGAGACCTCGCGCTCGGTCTACAATTTCGTCTTCGACCTGTGCGTCAAGCTCGGCGCCAAGCCGGACGATCTGGTGCCCTTCGAGAAATACGCCGCCGCCGCGCAAAGCCTCACCCGTCCCGCCTCCGCGGCGCGCGCCCTGCAGAACGGCGCCCCCAACATCGAGCGCGCCGACAAGCTCGTCCAGCTCATCGCCAGGCAGAAGGGCTTGAGCCACCCGGTCATCGACGCCACCGTCGCCCTGGTCGACGCGAGGCTCGACGCCAACCGCAAGAAAGCCGCGGCGTGATTGCAGGCCTGTCCGCCAGGGGCGCAACGGCCTACGCCGTCAGCACCTCCAGCACGTGGCCGTTCGGGTCGCGGAAATAGAAGCCGCGGCCGCCGCGCCGATGATTGATCCGCATGTCGTCGAGCGAACCGGGGCCGCTGCCATAGGCGATGCCTTCCGCCTTGACCCGGCCGAAGATGTCGTCGAACTCGCGCTCGCCGACCTTGAAGGCGTAGTGATGGCTCTCGAAACCGTCATCGGTGTCGAAGTCAAGCGTGAGCGTTTCGTTGATCCGCAGCGGTGCAAAGTGCGAGAAGCCGCCTTCGTAGCGCAGGCCCAGAATCCGCGCCAGGAACCGCGCCGAGGCCTCCTTGTCGCGCGCCGGAACGATCGTATGGTCGAGCACGATAGCCATGGGCACCTCCTCAGTGGGCTTGCCCCTTGTCTCTCACAGATAGGATCCCCGCTCCCCATATGAAGGCCAGCCCAACGGCTTGAAGGACACTTCCCATGCCCGCCGTCTCCGCCCCGGCACCGACCGCTCCGGCCCTCGATCCCGAGCGCATCGCGCACTACCACGCCCACATCTACTACGATCCTCAGACCCGCGAGCGTGCCGCCCGCCTGCGCGAGGGCGTGGCAGCGGCGTTTCCGGCGGCGATCCTCGGCCGCTGGCACGACGCGCCGGTCGGCCCGCATCCGCAATCGATGTACCAGATCGCCTTTCCGCGCGAGCTGCTGGCTGCGTTCGTGCCGTGGCTCATGCTCAACCGCGACGGCCTGACCGTGCTGTTGCACCCCGAGACTGGCGACGATTACGTGGATCACTCCGCCCACGCCGCCTGGTTCGGCGCCGTGCTGCCGCTGCGGCTGGAAATGTTCCGCAAATGATTTGTAGGGTGGGTTGGGCGCGCGAGTCGGGTGAAACCCGACTGCTGTGCGCGCCGTAACCCGCCGGCTGAGTTTGTTTGATCCGCCGATGGTGGGTTACGGCGCTATCAGCCGCGGCGTGTGGGCAACGCGCTCATTGCGCCTAACCCACCCTACGATCGCCGCCGCATTAACTACGTCGCCCCCACTTTCTCCAGAAACTCCAGCACCCTGGCCGGCGTCGTTTCCTCGGTCTGCCCGGCGACCGGGACGTCCCAATATTCCGCGCGCGGCAGGCATTCCTCCAGATAGCGTGCCGCCGAGGTGGCGTGGGCGGCGTCGCGGCCGGGCACCACTAGGGCCGGGATGTCGAGGCGCATCAGGTCCTCGGGCTCGGCGCCGGGCGCGGTGTCGCGGTCGAACAGGGTGCGGGACATGCCGGCGACGATCAGCTTGTAGTTGTCGACGTTCTGCTGCGCGTAGGTCTCGGCGAAAGCGGGGTCATGCTTGATGACCGAGGCCCAGGGGCCGCCGCGCGGATCGGTGCCGAACGGCTTGCCGTCCTTGGCGACCAGCGCCACCACGGCCGCGAGCCCGTTCTGATGCACGAAGGCGAGATGCTCGGCAAAGCGCTGATGGCTGCTCAGTCGGTATTTGGCGCCGCCCACCGGCCAGAACAGGATCAGGCTCAGCGTCGCTTGCGGATAGGTCACCCCGAAGGCCGCCACCGGGCAGCAGCCCATGCAGCCGCCCATGATGTGGGCCCGCTCGATCTTGAGATGATCGAGCAGTCCCTTACCCTGCGCCACGTAATGCGCCCAGGTCACGCGCTCGACCCGGCCGCCGGACTGGCCGCATTCGCGCCGGTCGAAGATGATGCAGGTGTATTTTCGCTGCAGGTGATCGATGAGCCTGGTCTTGGCGTAGACGCCTTGCGTCGCCCATTTGTCCAAGGTCGCGTCGAAGCCGGCCGGCGCGTACATCAAGAGCGGCGGCCCCGAGCCCAGGACCTCGTAGCGCGTCGCGATGCCGTCGATGATTGTGCTCGGCATGATGCTTTGGTCGGTGCCTCAGTTTGAAATATGTTCCGGCGGTCGCGCTTTCCTCGTCAGGCGAAGGCCGAGCCACCACAGTGCGGCCAGGACAACACCCGGCAACGCTATGAAGAGAGCCAAAGTGACGTAAGTCGCCAGCGGCGAAAAATCGTTGATGAAGGCGCCCATCACGGAAAGATAAGCAAGTATCGGTATGGCCGTAACGTATATGCCGGACAAAGGAAAAAGAAGAAGAACCGTGACTGTTCTCGCAACTGACTTTCCGCTTGTCACGGCCAATCTCCCGGCTGCCGCGCCGCTCCACTCGCTTCGAGGACGGCCACCGTATCACCAATCGAGCGCCGATTCGTCACGCCAGCGGCCATCGCAGGGATAATCCGGAGCATTTTGTGATTGGAACGCATGGAGTGGAGCGCGCCCTTTCGTTCAGCCCTTGATCTGGCGGCCGGCGCGGGCGTCGGCGATCAGCGCCGTGAAGGCGTCGAGCGCGGCCTTGGCGGTGTTGGCGTAGGTGTCGGTCTTGGAGTCGATCCATTTCTCGCCGTAGCCGATGGCGGTGTGGGCCATGCGCACGCGGCCGTCGAGCCATGGCCCGCCGCCGAAGCCGCCGATCACCGGGATCTGCACTGCCTTGACGACCGCGGCGCCCGCGACCGGACCGGAATTGGTGAAGTCGAGGCAGGCGGCGCCGGCGTCCTCCAGCATCTTGGCTTCCTCGACCAGCTTCTCGGCCATCTCGGCGGTGGCCTGCGCGCCGGCGCCGGCCTGCGCGCTGTAGGGGATGCCGTATTTCATGGCGGTCTGCGGAGTGAGGCCGAATTGCGCGAATACCGGGATGCCGGCGCGCGTCAGCGCCTCCACCGCCTCGGGAAAATCGGCGGCGCCATCGAGCTTGAGCATGTCGGCGCCGCCTTCCTTGACCAGCCGGATGGCGGCGCGCAGCGCCGCGTCGACGCCCTCTTGCACGGGACCGAACGGCACGTCGCAGCTCACCAGCGCGCGCGAGACGCCGCGGCGGACCGCCTTGCAGCAGACCAGCATCTCGTCGAGCGTCACTTCGAGCGGATTGGCATGGCCCCACAGATTGACCCCGACCGAGTCGCCGACCGAGACGAAGTCGACCCCGGCGCGATCCGCGATGCGCGCGATCTGGTAGTCCCAAGCGACGACGCCGACGCTCTTCTTGCCTTCGCGCTTCATCTGCTGCAGCGCCGGAATGGTCACCTGATCCGCCATGCGTGTCCCCGTTGGTTCGATCGGGCCGCATAAGACAGGAGCGCGCAGCGGGATTCAAGCCGCCAGCCGCCCCGGTCGCAGCCGCGCAAGGGTGCCAGAGGAGGGTGCCGGAGGAGGCTTCGCTTGCGGTGCGCGCCGTTGTACGCTGGGGGTGCGACAGACTTTGGAGGGATGTCCCGCCGGGCGGGGCCTGAAAGGCCGGTTCCGGCGGGCATGCCATTGGTAGCAGCTCAGTGGAGGAAATCAGATGAGCAGAATCGGAATCTTGGCGAGCTTCGCTTTGGTCGCGGCGTTTGCGGCTTCGTCGGCCTGGGCGCAGCAGCCGCCGGGCACCCGCGTGGCCGGCAAGATCACGGCCGTCGATGGACCCACCCTCACGGTCAAGACCGCGCAGGACGAGGTGAAGGTGACGGTCCCCGCCAACGTCCAGGTGATTTCAAGCATGAAGGGCACCATGGCCGATATCAAGCAGGGCAGCTATATCGGCGTCGGCGCCACCCCGCAGGCCGACGGCAGCCAGAAGGCGATCCGCGTCAACATCTTCGCCGAGCCTCAGCGCGGCGTCGGCGAGGGCTTCCGGCCCTGGGACCGGCCCAACACCACCATGACCAACGCGACCGTCGACACCACGGTGACGAGCGTGGATGGCCAAGTCGTCATGCTCAAGTACAAGGACGGCGAGAAGAAGATCATCGTCGGGCCCGACGCGGCGATCATCAACAACGTGGTCGGCGACAAGAGCGAGCTCAAGCCGGGCGCCAATGTGGCAATCCCGGCCGCCAGCAAGAATCCGGACGGCTCCTACTCGGCCGCGCGCATCAATGTCGGCCGCGGCGACTTCATGCCGTAAGCGGCAGGCGCGTCGACCGCGATACCGCAGAGTGGGCAGGGCGCGCAGCGCCATGCCCACCATCGGCCTGCCTAATCGGCACGGCGCTGCGCGCCCTCGCGCAATCTACATTGCGGCGTTGCCGTGCTTGATCAGGTTTGCCTTCTGCCGGTCGTTGCGCGGCGGCAGCTTGAACAGGCGCGCCGCGTTGCCGCCGAGGATGTTGTGCTTCGCCTTCTCGGTGAGGAACGGCAGATCATAGATCGTGCTCGGCAGGTCGAAATCCCAGTGCGGATAGTCGGACGCATAGAGGAGCTGCGTTTCCGCGTTGACCATCCGGAAGCTGCATTCCAGCGCCGCCTGATCCTGCACCTCCATGGGCTGGGATGAATAGTACATGTCGCGCATGTACTCCGAGGGCTTCTTCTTGAGCAGCGGGCATTCGGACGGGCGCAGCATGTATTCGTGGTCGAGCCGCTGCATCAGGAACGGGATCCAGGCCAGCCCGGATTCCATCCAGATCACCGGCAGCTTGGGGAAGCGCTCGCCCATGCCGTTGATGACCCAGTTGCTGAGATGCAGGACATTGTACCAGGTGAAGCCGAGTGCGTGCGCGGTGATGAAGCGGTTGCAGCTCTGGAAGGTCTGGTCGCCCCAGTTCGTGCCGGCATGGAACGCCAGCACCAGGCCGCGCTCCTCCATCGCCCGGTACAGCTTCATGTAGGCATCGTCGTAGACCCCCATGTTGGGACGGACGGTGGTGACCATGAAGCCGCCCACGTGCTTGCGGTCGCCGAAGGTCTCGACGTGGCGCAGCGCCGCGTTGGGATCGCGGAACGGCAGGCACAGCATCGAGAAGAAGCGGCCGCCGGATTCCGGCAGCACCTTCTCGGTGAGCCAGCGGTTGTAGGCCCAGCACAGGTCGGTCTCCATCTCCTTCTGCGGATGGGTGCCGATGCTGAGCATGCCGGTCGGGAACAGGCACGAATAGTCCACGCTCATCGCATCCATCCAGCGGAAGCCGAGCTCGACGTCGCGCCTCTGGCCGGCGCTGGTCTTCTCGGAGCCTCGCATCGGATAGCGGGTGATGCGGCCGCCCATGTCCTGGTAGCCCACCCGGCCGCCGCCGATGGTGCTACGGCCGCTGCGGCCGCCCGCCAGCGTCAGCTGGCGCAGGACGTCGTTCTCCAGGTAGGGCAGCCACTCGCCGTAGCTCTCGTTCTCGTAGTGGTGGGCATCGACGTCGATGATGAGCATGTCGTCGAGGTTGCGCTGCTGGGCCTGCTTCCTGGCATGCTCCAGCAGCCGGCTGGTATTGAGCTCCTCGATCGATACGCGGCGGCCGCGGTCGGCGATGATATCCATCGTGCTTCTCCTGGCATGCTCCACGGCCTTGCAGCGGACTGCCGCATTGCCTCAAGGATGACTCGAAATCAGCTTGCGGACGTAGTCGAACGTCTCCGGCGGGGCGTGGGCCATCTTGTCGATGCTGGCAATGACGTCCGCGGCGCTGACCGGGTTCACCTCGACGCCGGCGGCCGCCGCCTCGGCGAGATATTGCGGATCGCGGTGGGCGGCCGCGAAGGCGTCCTGCAGGGCGCGGGCGCGGTCCGCCGGGATGTCCGGCGGCGCCGCGAACGGCCACGCCATGGTGAGCAAAGGCGTCTCGGTGAACTCGATCAGGGCGCGCGCCGCCTCGTTGGGAGCAAGCTCGCGCGCGGTCGGCACGTCGGGCAGGTCCGGATGGCGGGTGACGCGGGCGTATTGGACGAGGATGCGATAGTCGCTGTCGGGCTTGAGCCAACTCGGCCGGGTCGCCCGCACCGCCGACAGCTCGACCATGCGGCCGTTGAGCTCGCCCCGTTCCATGCCGAGATAGAGCGCGCTGCCGTCGCGATAGCCGAGCACCAGATTGATGTTGAGGCCGAGCGTGTCGCGCAGGATCCGCGGCACGTCGGCGCTGGAGGCGCCCTCCGCGGCGCCGCCGAGAATGAGCGGCACGCCGCCGGCGCGGCGCACATCCGCGATCGACTGCGCCGGCGCGTCCTTGCGCACGATCATGACATAAGCGTCGTTGGCGAAGCTCGACGACGAGCCGAGCCAAGTGAACCGGCGCGGATCGAACCGGACATTGGGGTTTTGCCCGATGAGGCCGAGCATGGGCATGTTGCGGAAGATCAGGCCGAACGTAGTGCCGTCCCTGGGCGCGATCGAATAGAGATAATTGACCGCCAAGAGGCCGCCCGCGCCCGGCATGTTGCGCACGATGATGGTCGGATGGCCCGGCAGGTAGTCGCCGAGATGACGAGCCAGCAGACGGGAAAAGGTATCGAAGCCGGCGCCCGGATCGGCGCCAACCACCAGGGTGACGACCTTGCCCTTGTAGAACTCGTCGACCGTCTCGGCGCGCGCCGGCACGCTCAGCAGGACGAGCGCGAGATAGAGGCTGGTCAACGCTTTGAGCACCGTGTCCCCCTGGTCCAAAAGGCCGCGAAGCTTGCCGGCCGCCATCGCACCTTCGCCGAGCCATGCTGGCGAATGGTCCGAACTCCGATCCCAATCCTTTTTCACCGCCCCTTGCAAGACCGGCGCCGGCGCAGACCCCATGCAACATCAATGTAACTGCAAAGGTCTGGAGTGCCGCACCGCGCCTCAATATCCGCGGTTGCGCGAGGCCGCAGGCGACAACCGGCGAATCTCCACCTGGTCGATTTTGTCGCTCCCAGCGGGTAAGGCTGGCGAGTTGAGCCCGCCTCCGGGTAATCTGGTCAACGCAAGCGTAGCGAAAGGGAAGCATGTGACTATCATCATTACCGACGATGACGTGAAGCGGCTGTTGCCGATGAAGGACTGCGTCGAAGCGATGCGTGTTGCGTTTCGCGACCTCGCCGCGGGCAGCGCGGTCAGCCGACCGCGCATGCGCTATGTCGCCCAGCATCCCGACCCGGAGCGCAAATATCTCGCCAATGTCCATGTCGGCGCGGTGCCGTCGTACGGCATCGCCTGCGTGCGCGCCGGGTCGACGATCATCAAGCCGCCCAGTGCCACCGTCGACCGTCGCTTGTACGAGAATCCGACCGGTTTCAACTGGGGAATCGTGATCCTCTACAGCGTCGAGACCGCGGAGCCGTTGGCGCTGATGCATGAATTCCATCTCTCCGGCATGCGCGTGGGCGCCACCAGCGCGGTCGCGGTCGAGCATATTGCGCGCAAGGATGCCGCGACGCTCGGGCTGTTCGGCACCGGAAAGCAGGCGCATACCGCGCTCGAGGCGATCGCGCTGGTGCGGCCGATCACGCGCGTCAACGTCTTCAGCCCCAATGTTGAGCATCGCGAAGCGTTCGTGCGCGAGATGGCGCGCGAGGATATCGACATCGTCGCGGTCGAGCATGCCCGCGCGGCGGTCGACGGCGCCGATGTGATCTGTTGCGCCACCTCGGCGCTCAAGCCGGTGTTCGACGGCGACTGGCTGGAGGACGGCCAGCTCGTGGTCTCGATTGCCAATTCGGACGTCACCAACCGGAACAAGCGTTCCGAGGTCGATCGGCGCACCTATGAGCGCGCGACCTCGATCATCGTGAGCGATTGGGCGAGCGTCATCGACGGCAACCAGATCGAGATCCTTGACCCGTTGGCGGAAGGAGTGATCCGCAAGGAACAGATCCACGAATTGGCGGATGTGCTGGCCGACAAGGTTCACATTGCGCAGCCGGAGCGCGGCGCCAAGACGCCGGGGATCATTTACTACAAGAACAATGCCGGCATGGCGATCCAGTTCGCTGCCGCCGGCGGGCTGGTCTACCGCAAAGCCATACAAGAGGGCAGCAACAAGACGATCCCGACCGAATGGCTCGGTACCGACGTGTCCGCCTTCTACAAGGCCGGCTTCAGGCCTTCACCCTGACAGGGGCCATCGATGCGGGTGCTTTGTATCCTTTGGACGCTGCTTGCCGGCGCATGGCTGGGCATCGCTTCGCCCGCCGCGGCCGACGAGATCGCCGACTTCTACAGCGGCAAGCGGATCACGCTGGTCATCGGTTACGGCGCCGGCGGTTTTGACGTCTACGCCCGCCTGCTCGGCCGCTTCATCGTCGATCATATTCCGGGCCGGCCGACGCTGGTTGCCCAGAACATGCCCGGGGCCGGCAGCCGCGGCGCGGCGAACTGGCTCTACAACGTGGCCCCGCAGGACGGAACCGTCATTGCCACGCTGAGCCAGACCACGCCCATCGATCAGGCCCTGGGCCAGCCCGGCATCCGCTTCGATGCCCGCAAGTTCAACTGGCTCGGGAACATGGTGGTGGTGAACAACGTCCTGTTCGCTTCCGCCGCGAGCGGCGTGACCACCTTCGATGAAGCGAAGCGGAAGGTGCTGGCGATCGGCGCCACCGGCGCAAGCTCCCCCTCGGTGCTCTATCCGCAGGTCTCGAACAATCTGCTCGGCACCAAGTTCAAGATCGTCTCTGGCTATCCGGGCGCCGGCGACATCAACCTGGCGATGGAGCGGCATGAGGTCGACGGGCACGGCAGCGAGTCCTGGGCCTCGCTCAAGTCCACGCGGCCGGACTGGGTGCGCGAGCACGCCGTCAACATCCTGTTCCAGGTCGGCGTGAAGCGCGAAGCGGATCTGCCCGCCGTCCCGCTCTGGAGCGAGCTCGCCCGCAACGACGACGAGCGGAAAATATTGGAGGCATTGTCGGGCTACATCGCGGTCGGCCGGCCGATCCTGACGGCCCCGAACGTGCCGAATGACCGCGTGCGGGCCCTGCGCCAGGCCTTCGACGAGACCCTCAGGGATCCACAATTCATCGAAGCGGCCCGCAAGGCCGACATGTACCTCAATCCGCTCGGCGGCGCGGAGCTGCAGCAGATCGTCGACCGCATCGTCAATCAGCCGGCCGCCATCATCGCCAAGGTCAAGCAGGCCATCGAGATCAAGGATGTGCAGGCGCTGCCCGGGGATCAGAGGCCGAAAGGCGCCGCGTCGGAGGATTCCAAGGAGTGACGGCGCCTCACCGCCCGATCGCCGCCTCCGCCTTCCTGAAAATCTCCGGCGGATAGGCGGCGTATCGTTTCAGCAAGGCGTCGACCTCCTCCGCCGAGGCCGGATCGATCTCAAGGCCGACCTTGGCGGCATCGGCAAGAAAGTCGCTGTCCTTCAGGGTCGCGGTCAAAGCCTCGCGCAGCGCCTGCAGGCGGTCGGGCGGGATTCCCGGCGGGCCGGCAAGCGGGCGGCCGAGCAGAAGCTGCTTGAACAGCACCTCGAACACGGCGCGCTGCTCGTCGGTCTTGGCATAGTCGAAGACGCTGGGCACGTCGCCGAACTCGTCCGACGTCTTGTTGCCCATCTGGATCACGAGCTTGAGCTGGCCGCTGCGCACATCGTCGGGCCACTGCGAGCGGATCGAGGAGGCATCGAGGCTGCACACGCCATCCACCTCGCCGCGATGCATCGCCAGATTGAGCTCGCGGGAGCCCGGATACCCCGGAATGACCTGGATATCGGCGCCGAGCACGTTCTTGAGGATGGTCGGATGCTGAAAGGTGGTGGCCGCCGGCGCCCCGGCGCCGAAGATGGTGCGCTTGGTCATCATCTCGTCGAATGACTTGGCGGCCTTCGGCGACTGCCACACGCCGCAATAGGTGACCTGCTGGGACATGCTGCCGATCCAGGAGAACTTGGTCGGATCGAACGCCGCCGCCTTGTTGCCCAACAGCGGCTCCATCACCGCCGACGACGCGAACATGGCGAGCACCGTCCCATCGTTGGTTGCCTTGCCGTAGATGTAGTTCGCCGCCGTCAACGAGCCGGCGCCCGGCATGTTGGACGGGATCATGGACGGGTGGCCGGGAACGAACTTGCCGTAGTGGCGCGCGAGCACCCGCATATAGCTGTCATAGCCGCCGCCCGGAGGAAATCCGGTAATGAGCGAAACCGATTTGCCGGCGAAGAAGTCTGAAACGGAATTGGCGACCGCCGGGCCCACCATGCTCGCGCCGCAGAGCCCGACGAGGGCCAGGCAGCGGAGCAATCCTGTGAACCGCGCCGTCGGCCGGTCGGGCCTTGGCCTCTGCGGTGACATCATTTTCGCGCTCACAACGGATTAGCTGCGCGTGAAGCGTAGCGACGGCCGCTCGCCGCGGCAAGCATGCTTGTAGGGCGCAATCGCTTTATTGCGCCGCTCGGCCGATGTATTGCCACCAATCCAAGCCATCGGGCGGGCATGGCTGTTTGGCGCAATAAAGCGATTGCGCCCTACGCCGTCTGCCTCTGGAGGCGCGGCAGCACTTCCTTGCCGAACAGCGTCATGCTGTCGACCGTGTCTTCGTGCGTCAGGAAGCCGGCCTGGCCCATGGACAGGAGATGGCCGAGGCCGCCTGCGTAATCGGCGAATTCGGCGATCTGCTCGTAGACCTGCGCGGGCGTGCCGCAGAACAGGATGGCGGCGTCGATCAGGTCCTGGATGCTGGCGCTGCGCATGTCGACCACGCGGCCGTCCTTGGTGAGCTGCGCTCGCGGGCGCGCCCCATCAGGATGCCGGCATTCTCCTCGACCGAGAGATAGCCCGGCGGATTGCGGAACGGCGGCCAGACGATGCCGCCGCTGCGCAGATATTCGGCCACCAGCGTGCCGCGCCGCCGCGCCTCCGCCTCGCTGGCCGCGACCGCCACCAGCCCGAGATAGGCGAAGCGATCGGGGCCCGGCGCGCCGCGGCCTTGCGACATGTAGCCCTCGCGATAGGCATCGTAGAGCGGCCTGGTCTTGTAGCCGGAGCCGAGCACCGCCATCACATAGCCGCGCTCGCCCAGCATGCGGGCATTGGGAAGGCTGCCGGCGGCGCTCCAGATCGGCGGATGCGGCTGCTGCCAGGGCCGCGGCCAGATGTTCACGTTGCGATAGTGGAAGAACTCGCCTTCCCAGTTGAACGGCCCGTCGTGGCTGGTCATCGCCTTGATGATGAAGTCGTGCGCCTCCCAGAACCTGTCCATCACGGTGACCGGATTCTGGTTCGAGCACGGGAACTCGTAGGGCACGCCCTTGACGAAGCCCATCTCGAGCCGCCCGCGCGAGATCACGTCGATGGTGGCGAGCTCCTCGGCGACACGCAGCGGGTCGGGCCGGTGGCCGATCGGGTAGCCGAGCACCAGGAGGCGCGCGCGCTTGGTCTGCCGCGCCAGCACCGAGAGGGTGACCACCACGGTAGACGACATGCAGGTCGCGGTCTGGTGATGCTCGTTGAGCATGATGTCGAAGCCGAGCTCGTCGGCGAACAGCCATTCGTCGTAGTAGCGGTGATAGAGATCGGCCGCGATCTCGGGCTCGCATTTGCGGTTCGGCAGGTTGACGCGCAGCGAGCCGCCGGGATCGTTCCAGGCGTCCGGATAGGGCTGCTCGGTGAAATGGTACACGCGCATCAGGCTGTTCCGTCCACGAAGGCGAAGATGCGCCGGGCGAATTCGTCGGGCTGCTCGAGATGGGGGAAATGGCCGGCGCGCTCGATCGACTGCCAGCGCGCGCCCGGAATGGCGGCGCAATAGGCCTGCCCATAGGGTTGCGAGACGATGCGGTCGGCGGTGCCCCACAAGAGCAGGGTCGGGACCCGGATGCGGTGCAGGCGCGCCTTGAGCTTGGGGTCGTGCATGTAGGGCGACCAGCCGTAGCGCGCCATCGCTTCGCGATTGCGCGCGATCGCGCGGAGATCGGCCTCGGGCATCGTCTTGTAGTCGTGCTTGCCGGCGGCGGGATCGAAATAGGCGAGCTCGGCGAACTGCGCCTCGGTCAGCGCGAAGATGTCGGCGATGTCGCGGGTCTCGCGGTCGCAGACCTTGATGCCGACCGCGTTGGCGAGCACCAGATGCGAGATGCGCTCGCACGATTTCACCGCCATCTCGGCCGCGATCCAGCCGCCGAGCGAAACGCCGACCACGATGGCGTTCTTGAGATCAAGCTCATCGAGCAGATCGAGATAGAAATAGGCCAGATCATCGATGGAGTTGAAGCCGGGCGGCTGTTCGGATCCGCCGAAGCCCGGATGGGTCGGGGCGATCACGTGCGCTCGCTCGGCCAGGCGAGCTAGCACCGGCGCAGTCGCCTGGATGCCGATGCCCGGATGCAGGAACAAAAGCGGCCGCCCGCTGCCGCGCTCGATCGTCTCGATGCGGACGCCATTGATCACCCGCGCGGCGACCGTGCCGGCTGCGGCCATGCTGTTTGCAGCCATTGATTTCTGCTTGAACCCACTTGGAAGACTTCCTTCGCGTCCTGTTGGTATAGGATGTGAAATTCCTGCGCCACGGGAATTTTTCCCGGGCGCGAGATCCGCGACAGACCGAAATTCCAAGCCAAACCGGGGAGCGCCGTGTCCGATACCGCCAAACAGAAGACCGAAGTCCGCCAGAACATCGTCTATGCCGTCCACGACGGCGTCGAGCTTGCAGGCGACCTTTACCTGCCGGCGGGCGCCGGGCCGTTTCCGCTGTTGATCAACGTGCATGGCGGCTATTGGCGGCGCGGCGCGCGCGAGACCTATCAATTTTGGGGGCCGTACCTGGCCGAGCGCGGCTATGCGGGCTTCACCATCAGCTATCGGCTGACCAAGCCCGGGCGAAAGACCTATCCGGAGGCGGTGCACGACGTGCGCGCCGCGGTGCAATTCATGCGCGGCCGTGCGCGGGAATTGCGGCTCGATCCCGAGCGCTTCGCGCTGTGGGGCAACTCGGCGGGCGCGCAGCTTGCAGCCCTGGTGGCGCTCGCGGGCGACAGCGCGCTGTTCGCCGGCGCCTATCCGCAGGACCCCCATGCCGAGCTCTCGACCGGCGTCAAGGTTTTGATCGGCGTCTACGGCATCTACGATCTCTTCGCGCAATGGCGGCATTCGCAGATCGGAAATCCGGGCGACAACCTGGTCGAGTTGTATCTCGGCGCATCGCCCATGCAGGATCGCCGCATCTATTTCGAGGCCTCGCCGATCAGCCATGCGGTCATCGGCAACAACAAGACGGCGGTCTATCTCAGCTGGGGAACCGAGGACGACGTGGTGGACCATCGCTCCCAGTCGCTCGAGTTCCTGCTGGCGCTCAAGCAGGCGGGCTTCAACGCGCGCACCTGCGTCATGCATGGCGCGCCGCATTATTGGCTGAGCGATCCGATCGAGGAGCCCGCAAGCCAGCCCGGCTTCCTGGCGCCCCGGCTCCTACGGTTTTTGGCCGAGCGGTTGTAGGCGGAGCAACGTAGGTCTTCGTAGGTCGGGTTAGCGCCGGCCTCCGACGTCACGGCTGCGATGAAACTTTGATCCGGCGCGTAACCGGACATCGGCGCCGAATGTCGGGTTACGCGCGGCAGAATCCCGGAGCCAAAATCGGGCGCAGGGGCCGACGCTAACCCGACCTACGAAGAAGGGCGGGACGCGGGGCCGCCCTTTGGTGTATGGTTCACGCCAACGAACAACCGCAAGCCAGGGAGACGCCGGATGATTGCTTTCACGGTCAATGGCCAGCGCAAGGAAGTCGGGCGTGGACGGTAACACGCCGCTCTTGTGGGTGTTGCGCGAGCATCTCAAGATGACGGGCACCAAGTTCGGCTGCGGCATTGCCGCCTGCGGCGCCTGCACGGTGCACATCGACGGCAAGGCGGTGCGCTCCTGCGCCACGCCGGTCTCGCTGATCGAGGGCAAAGTCGGTCACCACCATCGAGGGGCTTTCGCCCGACGGCAGCCATCCGCTGCAGAAGGCCTGGATCGCCGAGCAGGTGCCGCAATGCGGCTACTGCCAGTCCGGCCAGATCATGCAGGCGGCGGAACTCCTGGCGAGCAACAAGAATCCCTCGCGCGACGAGATCGTCGAGCACATGGACGGCAACATCTGCCGCTGCGGCACCTACCTCAAGATCATCAGCGCGATCCAGCGCGCCGCGCGGGAGGGCTGAGCCATGAACCAGCATCTCAGTCTCAACCGCCGTGATTTCCTGGGAACCGCAGCCGGCCTCACCTTGGCGCTGACGATCCTGCCGCAGCGTTTCGGCGGCATGGACGAAGCTGTCGCGGATGCATCTCTGGCACCGAATGCCTGGCTCACCATCACGCCTGACGGCACCATCACGCATCGTGTCGCCGGCGGCCGAGATGGGGCAGGGCAGCTTCACGACGCTGCCGCTCATCCTCGCCGAGGAACTCGATGCCGATTGGTCGAAGGTCAAGCCGATCCTGCCGCCCGCATGGGAGCGACAAGAAATACGGCAACCCCGAATACGGCACGACGTTCCAGACCTCGGCCAGCGCCTGCGACGCGCGGCTATTTCAAGCCGATGCGGATCGCCGGCGCGCAGGCGCGCCGCGTGCTGCTCGACGCGGTGGCGGCGAAATGGAACGTGCCGGTGGCCGAGCTTTCGACCGAGCCGAGCGTGGTGGTGCACAAGGCCTCCGGCCGGCGCATCTCCTACGGCGAGATCGCGGCGTTCGCGCGAGGCGCCGGCCGAGCTGCCGAAGATCGCCGACACGGACCTCAAGGATCCGGCGAGCTTCCGCTATATCGGCAAGGACGTGCCGCGGGTCGAGGTGCCGCTCAAGGTCACCGGCGCCGCCCAATACGGCATCGACGTCGCAGGTTCCCGGCATGGTCTACGCCGCCGTGCTGCAATCGCCCTATCCGGGCGGCGCGCCGGAGAGCGGTGGACGACAAGGCGGCGCGGCAGGTGCCGGGCATCACCGACGTGGTGCGGTTGCCCGAAGGCGTCGGCGTCGTCGGCAACACGGTCGAGGCGCACGCAGGCGGCCAAGAACCTGCTCAAGGTCACCTGGTCCGACGCGCCGGGCGCGCATCTCGACAGCGAGCGCGCGCTGGAGGAATTCGCCGCCATCGGCCGCGACAAGAGCCGCGCCGGCGTGCCGTCTACGCCAAGCGACGGCGACGCCAAGGCCGCGATGGCGGGCGCTGCCAAGGTCTATCGCGGCGAGTATCGCACGCGCTACGTCTATCACGCCCAGATGGAGCCGATGAACGCCACCGCCGCCGTCAGCGCCGGACGGCAAATCGGCGGAGATCTGGACCGGCACCCAGGGCGCCGAGCGGCGCTGTTGAACGCAGGTCGCGCAGCTGCTGCAGACCGACCGATCGCAACATCACCTTGCACCAGCATTTCCTCGGCGGCGGCTACGGCCGGCGCGGCGCAGCACGAGGTCGGTGCTCGACGCGGTGCAGACTCGCCAAGGCGGTCGGCAAGCCCGTCAAGGTGATCTGCAGCCGCGAGGACGACATCATGGCCGGCAAGTTCCGCCCGATGACGGCCCATTACATCGAGGCCGGCCTCGATGCCGACGGCAAGGCTGGTCGCCTGGCATCACCGCGTGGTGGCGGAATCCGTCGTCGGCCTACACGTCGGGCGATCCGACCGCCGCGGCAAGACCGCATCGTGATGAAGGGCTCGCCGATCCCGCAATATCCGATCCCCAACAAGCTCGCCGAGCACGTGATCGAATCGCGCGGCGCGCGGCTCGTCGCCCTGGCGCGGCGTCGGCAACGGCCACAACGCCTTCGCGGCCGAGAGCTTCATCGACGAGATCGCGAAGGACCGGGGCCAGGATCCGATCGCGTTCCGGCTCGCGCTGTCGGAGGGCCAGCCGCGCATGCAGACGCTGCTGCGCGCGGTGGCCGAGATGTCGGACTGGCAGCGCCAGCGCGACGGCACCGCGCTCGGCGTCGCCACCATGGTCAAGGACGATACGCTCTCGGCCGGCGTCGCCGAAGTGTCGGTCGACCGCTCGACCGGCAAGATCAAGGTGCACAATTTCTGGTGCGCGATCGATGCCGGCATCGCGGTGCAGCCGCGCAACCTGGCGGCGCAGACCGAAGGCAGCATCATCTATGGCCTCGGCCATGTGCTGCGCGAGAAGATCGTCATCAAGGACGGGCACGTGCTGCAGACCAACTACACCGACTACGAGGTGGCGCGCATGTCGGACGTGCCCAACATCGAGGTGAAGGTGGTCTCGACCGACAATCCGCCGACCGGCGCGGGCGAGGACGGCCTGCCGGTATTGGCCGGCGCGGTCGGCAACGCCATCGCCGCCTTGACCGGCGTACGGCTGCACGAGCTGCCGTTCGCGCCCGAACGCGTGCGCGGCGCGCTCGGGGCGTAGCTGAATGCACCGCGGAGCAAAGCCGTAGGGCGCAATCGCTTTATTGCGCCGTCGGCATCGCCAAATATCGCCCAAGGCGCAATAAAGCGATTGCGCCCTACGCCTCACCAGTGCGGCTCTGATGCCCGACGTTCATAGTGAACGGCACCCTGGAGACTGGCTCGGCGAACTCCCTCTCCCGTAGGGAGAGGGTTGGGGTGAGGGGTTACGGAGTTTCAGATGAAACTCCCATGTGCCAAGATTGGAACGCCCGAACCCCCTCATCCCACCTTCTCCCCCATGGGGAGAAGGAGTCGATTGCGGCACGTTCTGTGGCCAATATGACAGCGCGGAATTTGCGCGGCTCCGCGCAGCACGAAGCGAATTGTCCCCGCTCAATGGCGCGATAAGTTCCCCGGCTCGGCCCGTTCTAATTCTTCTGGCTCTTGCCGAGGAACGCCTTGAGCGCCGAGACGTCCTTCTGGTCGGAATCGAAGTCGCGCGCCAAGTGCTCGTAGAACTGCGCGATCGCGGCATACATGTCCTGCGAGGCGGCGTTGTCGCCGGCGAAGTCGGAGACCTCCTCCATCTCGGCGACCCAGCGATAGGCCTTGGGATACATCGCGCCGATCTGGCGGGTGAACCAGGCCAGGAGCTGGGGCTGGCTTTCCGTGAGCTCGAGGAAGAGCGCGTCGGCCGAGCCGCCGCGGCTGGCGGCGAGGAACATGGCGGAGGCGATCGCGGTGATGCCCTTGGTGATGCCGCCATAGGACATCTTCAGCGCCGAGGCGGCGCTGAGCGGACCATCGAGCACGCGGATCACGAGGCCGAATTGGCCGAGCGTGGCAAAGCGCGGCGCCTCGCGACCGGACGCATAGAAGGTCGGTCCGCCATAGTCGGGCCGTGGCGGGGCGCCGATGATGCCGGCATCGACAAACGGGCAGCCGGTCGGAGCGATCGCGGCGGCGATGCGCTCGACCGTGGGCGGGCTCACCGCATTGCATTCCACGTAGACCGGCTTGCGATTGCTCGCCGTGAGCGCCGGCGCGAAGCGTTGCGCCAGCCCCAATGCGTCGCCCGGCGGCAGGATCGAAAGAATGAAATCGGCGCCCGCGATCTCGTCGTCGCTCGCGGCGGTGAGGCCGGCCGCATTGGCGCGCGCGAGGGTCGCGGCACTGCGCCCTTGCAGGGAGGTCAGCACCTTGAGCCCGTGCTCGACCAGACGCTTGCCGACCGGTGCGCCCATGGCGCCCGGCGCGATCACGGCGACCACTGGATTCATGCTGCTTGCCTCCGATCGGACTTGGTTCAAGGATGAATCCTGCCGCCATCCACAGCGGGGAGCAAGGCGTTCCATCGGACTTCGAAGGGGGGCCGTCCGCTCGCGACAGTGCCGGCTTTGCGGGTTGGGGCGGGGGCTGGACCTTGGCAAGGGCAGGGGATTGCGATTTGCTGCGCCGCCGACCCGACCAATGCATGAAAGTTAAGGAAGCGCCGCATGCCCGACCGCCCCGAAGACGTCCGCTACGAGCTGGCGCTCGCGAGCCGTATGCTTGCGAACGAAGGCGTGCTCGATGGCTTCGGTCACGTCAGCTTTCGCCATCCGCACGATCCGGGCCGCTTCCTGCTGTCGCGCTCGCGCTCGCCGCAGCTGGTCGAGCCCAAAGACCTGCTCGAGTTCACGCTCGATGCGCAGCCCGTGCGCGCGCCGGCCGCGCCGCTGTTCGCGGAGCGCGTGATCCACGGCTGCATCTATCAGGCGCGGCCCGACGTCATGGCGGTGTGCCATCATCATGCGGGCGCGGTGCTGCCGTTTTGCGTCGCAGGCGTGCCGATCGTGCCGGTGTTTCATCTCGGCGCCGCCGGCGGGTCCGTGATCCCGTTCTGGGATCAGCAGGACGAGTTCGGCGATACCAATCTTCTGGTGGCGAAGCCCGAAGAGGGGCATTCGCTTGCTCGCGCGCTCGGCGCGCATGCGGCGGTGCTGATGCGCCACCATGGCGCCACCGTGGTCGGCGGCGATCTGCGCGAGCTGGTTTCGCGCTCGGTCTTCATGTGCCAGAACGCGGTCTATCAGCTGCAAGCTCAGATCCTCGGCAAGGTCGTGCCGCTGACGGCGGGCGAGACCAGGCTGGCCGGCTCGCTCAATGCGCTGCCGAACGTGGTCGGGCGGACTTGGGAATACTGGTCGCACCGGCTGGCCGAGGCCGGCCGGCTGCCGCCGCGTCCGGCGCGCAAGGGGAGGTCGCGCCCGGCGCCGCGCTCCGCCGCCAAGGGCAAGGCCGCCCGCCGCAAAGGCTAGCGGCCCTAGGTTGGGTTAGCGCGGCCATCGACGATCGAGTAGGATCGGGCGAGTTGATCCGCGCATGACCCGGCATTCGGCGTGTGCGCGGAATCCAGTTTCGCCCTTATGAGCGCCACCCATTCCACGAAGACTTGGCGCACCGGGAGGACGGTCATGCAACGGATTTACGCGGGCACATTGGCGCGGACGATCGCGCTCGCGGCGGCGCTGCTTGCCGCTTCGGCGGCGATGCTCGCCGCTTCGTCGGCGGCACGGGCCGACGACCAGCTCAAGGTCGCGATCGGCCAGATCAACAATTGGGAAAATCAGATGCCGACGCTCGGCCAGGACGCCGGCATCTTCAAGAAATACGGTCTGACCCTCGACAATTTCGGCACCGCCGGCGCCGGCGAGACCATGCAGCCGACCATCGCCGGCAGCGCCGATATCGGCATCGGCGTCGGGGTCGCCGGCGTCATGCGGGTCTTCTCCAGGGGCGCGCCGGTGCGCGTGCTGTTGCCGGCCTTCACCGGCACCGGCGACCTCTACTGGTACGTCAAGGCGGACTCCCCGCTCAAGGCGCTGACCGACACGACCGAGAAGAACACCATCGCCTATTCGACCAGCGGATCGAGCTCCAACAATATCGTGGTGGCGTTCGTGGACGATCTCGGCGTCAAGGCCAAGCCGGTCGCGACCGGCACGCCGGCGGCGACGCTGACCGCGGTCATGTCGGGCCAGGTCGATATCGGATGGGGCGCGTTTCCCATCGGCCTCAAGGAGGCCGATGAGGGCAAGATCCGCATCATCGCGCGCGGCAGCGATATTGCCTCGCTCGACAAGCAGACCGTGCGGGTGGTGATCGTCAACGCGGATCTGCTCAAGAGCCGCAAAGACGTGGCGCTGCGCTTTGCGAAGGCCTATCGGGAGACGGTCGACTGGATGTATGACAATCCCGATGCGATCAAGCGCTACGCCGATAAGGTGAAGAGCCCGGAAGATTTCGTGCGGCGCTCGATCCCGAAAATCTACCCGAAATCGTCGTTGCAGACCGACGAGATGAAGGACCTCGACGGCATCCAGCGCGATGCCGTGAAGCTGAAATTCCTCGATCGACCGCTGCGCGGCGAGCAGATAGCCGAGCTTCTGCAGATTCCTCCCCGCTGACGCGCATGCGGGCAATCGCTTGCGCCACGGATCGGCCACGGGCTTGCCTCCTTCCGGCGCGCTTGTGTGCTGCGTGCCGGCATCCTCGACGGGGCTGAAGGATTTCTGCTTGCGGTCGCCGATGCCGAGGGCCGCTATTGCCGATACATGAAGGTATGGCTGGAAATACACCGCCGTGAATGAGCTGATCTCAATCATTGTCGCGACATACAATCGCGAAGATGCTCTCGATGCCGTGCTGCGGGGGCTGTCGGCGCAGTCCGACCGGGGCTTCGAGGTGATCGTTGCCGACGACGGCTCCGGGCCTGCGACCGCGCGGGTGGTCGAGGCTTGGGCTTCGCGACCCGGCCGTCGCCTGATCCATGTCAGGCACGAAGATTGCGGCTTTCGCCTCGCCGAGATCAGGAATTGCGCAATCCTTGCGAGCTCGGGCGAGGTTTGTGTTTTTCTCGACGGCGACTGCATCCCGCGCCCGGGTTTTGTCGCCGCGCATCGGCGGTTGGCGGAACCCGGGTGGTTTGTCGCCGGCAACCGGGTCCTGCTGTCGGAGACGATGACGGCACGAATTCTGCGCGACTGCATCGAGCCGGAGCGCTGGGTGTTCCGGCAATGGGCATTGGCGCGGCTGAACGGCGAGGTCAATCGCCTGTTGCCGCTCGTGACCCTGCCGCTTGGGCCGTTGCGCCACGTCGCCGGCAGCGCCTGGCGGAGCGCCCGCGGCACCAATCTGGCGATCCGTCGCAGCGATCTCGATCAGGTCGACGGCTTCGATGCCGCCTTCAGCGGCTGGGGCCGCGAAGACTTCGATATCATCATTCGCCTGATGCGGGCGGGCATACGGCGCAAGGACGGCCGGTTCGCGACCGCGGTGCTCCATCTGTGGCACCGCGAGAACGACCGTTCGCGGTTGCCCGAAAACGAGGACCTGCTGGCCGCGGTCATCCGCGGCGAGCGCGTCAGGGCAACCGTCGGACTATCGGGGCTGACCGCCCGCTCTGGAATTTAGCCGTTCCCGCCGAGGCGATCGGTCGGCGCGATCGCGCGCAATTCCATCAAGCCGGTCTCGATCCGTTCGATCACGGCCCGCGCCGAGACTTCGCGCATGCAGGCATGATCGTGCGGGCAGCGGCTCAGCCGGCGCAGGTAGCACGGCGCGCAGGGCAGGCCGGCTTGCAGCACCGCATCGGCGCGCCGGTAGGGGCCGATCCAAACCGGATCGGTCGGGCCGAATATGCTCACCACCGGCCGCGCGAGCGCCACGGCGAGATGCATGGGACCGGAATCATTGGTCAGGCAGATGGTCGAGCGATCGATGATCGCGGCCAGCTCGCTGAGCGTCGTTTCGCCGGCGAGGTTGACGCAGCCGGGCGCCAGGCTGGCCACCGCGTCGCAGGCCGCACGTTCGCGGGCCGATCCGATCAGCACGACGGCAAAACCCTTGCGCATGAAGTGACGCGCCACCTCGGCAAAGCCTTCGGTGCGCCAATGCTTGGTTTCCCAGATGGTCCCGGGTGCGATCGTGAGCTGGGGCCGCGCGCCGGCGCCGCTCACGCCGTGCGCCTGCAGCAAGCTGTCGATCCGATCGGTCGCGGCGGCCGGGATCGGAAACGAGAAATCGGCCGCCTCCTCGTCGAGGCCGAGCAGGGGGCCGACGCTGAGGTAACGATCGACGGCATGCACGTCGAGCGTCGGCACGCGGATGTGGTGCGTATAGGCCAGCCACGAACCTTCGCGGGCGCCCTTCCAGGCGTGCTTGCGCGCCTCCCGCGGCAGGGTGCGGCCCGATGCCCCCCACACCTCGGGGCGCGGTCGATCGAATCCGACCCGCACGGGCGCACCGGTCGCAAGGGTCAGCGCGGCGGTACGGAACTGCCCGTGCATGTCGACCACAAGGTCGTAGTCGACTGCCCTGAGCTTGGCGGCGAGCCGCGCCGAGCTCGCGAACGCCGGCCAGAGCCAACCCGCCGACCACTCTGTGCGGTCAAATTCGACGATGTTGGTGATCGCCGGATGATGCCGGAGCAGCTCGGCAATGGGCAGGGTCGTCAGCCAGTCGATGCGCGCCGAAGCGTAGCGCCGCCTCAATTTGTTCAGCACCGGGATCGTGTGGATGACGTCGCCAACCGCCGACAGCTTGATCAGCAGAATTCTGCGGAATTCCTGGTACCGGAGCAATGCAAGGTCGAGGGGCAAGTCCATTCCCGTCGGCAATTTGGATTCTAGCTTCCTAACACAGTGTTCCCGGAATTCGAATCATACCGCGCGGTACCGTAGGGTGGGCAAAGGCGGCCCCGAAGCTTCGATCTATTAACGGCACGGTTTCCGCCGTGCCCACGCGCAGCGCGAAGGACCCGCGTGCACGTCCGCGTGGGCACGGCGGAATGCGCGTCGTGGCGATGCGGCGGAGCCTCGGCCGCCTTTGCCTACCCTACACCGACCGGTTTCACGGAATCGAAAGACCAATTCCGAAATTCCAGGCCGGCGTCCGTGCCCTCAATGCGGTCCCGGAAGCACCGTTGCGAGCACCCGTTTGAGCAATGCCGAGGCATGGTGCCGCAACATGACAATCTGCCGGCTTCCTTCCGACGTCACCCAGTTGAACTGGATGACCCGGCGCTCGCCGACGAAGGGTTCGTGCCCGTGCCAGGAATTGTCGGCGCGCTTGAACGCGAGCATCGTTCCCTCGGCCGGAGGCACTTCGACGATGATATCGTTGAGATCGTTGCCCGATCGCAAGAGACGCAGGCGTCCCCCGGGCTCTTCCCAGGCCGAATTCATGTAGATCAGCACGGTGATGATCTTGCTCACCGAGTTGGTGTGGATCTTTCCGTCGCCGGCGCCGCATTGGCCGCGGACCGTCGTCGTGGTGGGGCGACCGGCGAGCTCAAGACCAAATTTCTGCTCGAAGGCTGCGCGGAACTCGTCGCTTTCCAGGTCGTCGAGCAGGGACTGGAAGGCGGGACCGAAATCGACTTGGCCGGCCGGAAAGCTGCCCCGCTCGGCGATCTTGGGATAGTCGGCGTTGATGCGCGCCAACGCGTCTTGCTTGATGAATCCCGGCACGACGAGATACGCGAACGGTTCTGTTGCGAGCGGCGTCGCGCGAAATGCAGCGAGATCGAAGTTATGCGGCATCCCTGAAGTCGTGCCTCCGTGCCCGAAACCGGGAACGCATTGAATCCCAGCCCGTCGCCGAGTAGCCTGCATCCTTATGGAACAGTCAATCGCCCAGCGCAAGCCGCGCGGAATTGACGGTGTCATCGCGTTCGCGTTCCGCGAGCCCGGCCGCGTGCTGACCTGGCTGCTGGGCCTGCATCTCGTTGTTTGGACCGCGTTGCCGGCATTGATATGCCCCAATCTCCAGATCGATCTCGCGGAGGGATTGGCGCTGGGCAAGGAGTGGCAGCTCGGCTATTGGAAACACCCCCCGCTGCCGTGGTGGATCGACGATCTCGCCTATCGTGTGGGCGGCGTCGACGCCGTTTACCTGCTGGGTCCGCTGGCCGCCGTGATCGCTCTTTATGCGGTCTGGCGTCTCGGTCGCGAGGTGACGAGCCCGCAGAGCGCGCTCATCGCGGTGCTGGCGCTCGAAGGCTTGCATTTCTTCAATTTCACCGCGGTGAAATTCAATCACGACGTGCTGCAATTGCCGTTCTGGGCCCTGACCGGGCTGTTCGTGTACCGGGCGATCACGGCGGGGCGCGCCGTCGACTGGATCTTGTCGGGCCTCTGGCTCGCGCTCGCGGCCTGGACCAAATATACCGTCGTTGCGCTTGCCGTGCCGCTCGGGCTTGTCCTTCTGCTCGATCCATTTGCCCGTCGCGCGTGGCGAACGCCGGGCCCGTACCTGATGGCTGCCATCTCTTTGATGCTGATTCTTCCGCATCTGGCATGGCTGCTCGAGAACGACTTCCTGCCGCTCCAATATGCCGACGAGCGCGCCCGCTCGGCGGTGCATTGGTACCAATGGCTCGAGTTCCCGCTGCTCTGGACCGTGAGCCAGCTCTTCTTCCTGCTGCCCACGATCGCGTTGCTGGCGATCGGGCTGACCCGGCCGCGGCCCGGCGCGACCCCGCCCGACCCGTCGGGCGCATTCGCGCGCCGCTACGTCATGGCTCTGGCGCTCGGTCCGTTCGTTGTGGTCACGGTGGGCTTGGCGCTGTTCGGGCGCCTTGGCGTCGCCATGTGGGGCTACCCGTTATGGACGTTCCTGCCGCTCGCGGCCGTGGTGTATCTGGCGCCCACAACGGATGCGGCGCGGCTGCGCCTGTTCGCGCGTGCCTGCCTCGTCGTGTTGATCGCGATGCCGGTGGCCTATGCGGCGGTGGAGCTGCTCGAGCCGTTCTTGCGCGACCGGCCAAAGGCGACGCAGTTCCCCGGGAAACTATTGGCCGATACGGTCACACGGCAGTGGCACGAGCTGACCGGGATGCCGCTCGTCTATGTGGGAGGGGCGGATTTCCCCTCGTCGGGAGCCGGAGAATTTGCCGCCAACACGGTGGCGGTCTATTCACCCGACCGGCCGCATGTGATTGTGCACGGCATCCCGGCATTGAGCCCCTGGATCGACCCGGGCGATCTCAGCCGCCGCGGCGCCGTGCTGCTCTGGGAGGGAGGCAAGCCCGACGAGCTGCCGGCAAATCTCGAGGCGGCATTCCCGCGCGCCCAGATGCAGCCGCCGCTGACGCTGCCGCGACAGACGCTCTATCCCAGAACCCCGTCGACCGTGCACTATGCGATCGTGCCGCCGCAGCCGTGAGCGGGAAGGAGATCACCGGTCGCGCCACACAAAATGCGATGCCACCACATAGTTCCAGACCACGCCGATCACCGCGCCGGCGAGGCCGGCCACCCACCATTTCTGGGCGTTGACGAACAGCCAATCGCTGACGCCGATATTGGAGACCAAGCCGGCCATCGAGACCAGGTAGAAGCGCAACAGGCCGCTGAAGAAGGTGAAGCCGCGCAGGCGCCGATCGCGATAGGTCAGCGCGTTGTTGATGACGAAGTTGCTGGCGATGGCGACCATCATCGCCAGTGTCTGCGCCCACACGAATTGGATCCCGAGCAGGTCGTAGCCGACGGACAGCGTGACGAAATGCACGCCGATGCCGATCATGCCGACCAGGCAGAAAAGCGTAAATCGCAGCGAGACCCGGTCGTCGGTCGCCTTGGCCAATAACAGGCCGACATATTCGAGCGCGACGCCGGCATCGAGCTTGCTTTCGCCGTACAGCCGTTGGCGGAACGTGAACGGCAGCTCGCTGATCCGCAGGCTGTCGCCGGCCGTGACCACGATGTCGAGCAGGATCTTGAAGCCCTGGGTGGAGAGCCTGGGGGCGATCTCCTCGACCAGCTCGCGGCGAAGCATGAAGAACCCGCTCATCGGGTCGCTGAGCTCAAGCTTCAACAGGCGATGCGCGAGCCGTGTTGCCAGGCGGCTGCCCCAGGCGCGCTGCGACGACAGTACCGTGGCGGAGCCGCCGTCGGCATAGCGCGTCGCCACCACCATGTTGACGGCCTCGCGACGCAACAGCTGCAGCATGGGCAGGAGCAGCCGTTCGTCGTGCTGGAGATCGCCGTCCATCACGGCCACGTATCGGGCTTGGCTCGCGAGGATTCCTTCGAGGCAAGCACCCGCCAAGCCGCGCCGCCCGACGCGGCGAATGCAGCGGATGCGGGAGTCGGCCGCGGCGATTTGCTTGGTCGTCTCGGATGTGCCGTCGGGCGAATTGTCGTCGACGACGATGAGCTCCCAGGCAATGTCGGGAAGCGCGGCCTTGAGCGTGGCGACGAGACGCGGAATGTTCTCCCGCTCATTGAAAGTCGGAACCACGATGCTGAGCTCGGGGGCGGGCCGCGGCTGCGCCGATTGCGACGGATCGATTTCGCTCACGCTGTCGGGCGTCGATCCGTCTAGGACGCGCATGGGGCCGGGATCGTGTTGCGCAATGGAACAGCCGCTGGGGCCGATCATTGCCGGATCGGGAGGTTCGAATTTGCGTAGCATATGAACGGTCCCGGGAACAACGTGCGGCCGCTCCGATCAGGCGAGATCATCTCACTTTTCCGAAATAGGAGCCATCGATTGCGTGGGATCGCGCGGCCGGGCTCGTCGTTCAAGGCAGGGCCGCGAGCGCCGCCACCGGCGCCTCCTGCTCCAGTTGCAGGCGGCAGAACGAGGCGTAGCGTCCGCCCTTGCGAAGCAGCTCGTCGTGGCGCCCGGTCTCGACGATCTGGCCGGCCTCGATCACCAGGATGCGATCGGCATTCATGACGGTGGCCAAGCGATGGGCGATGACGATGGTGGTGCGGCCCACGCACAGTTTTGCGATCGCGTCCTGGACATAACGCTCAGACTCGGAGTCGAGCGCGGCGGTGGCTTCGTCCAGCAGGATGATCGGCGCATCCTTGATGAGCGCGCGCGCGATGGAGATGCGCTGGCGCTCGCCGCCCGACAGTTGCAGGCCGCGCTCGCCCACCGGCGTGTCGTAGCCGGCCGAGCACGCCATGATGAATTCATGGGCATGCGCGGCCCTGGCGGCCGCCACGATCTCGGCTTCGCTCGCGTCGGGCTTGCCGAAGGCGATGTTGTCGCGGACCGTCCCATGGAACAGGAAGACGTCCTGGCCCACATAGCCGATGTGCCGGCGCAATGATCGTCGCGATACCGCCGCCACGTCCTGCCCGTCAATGGCGATCGTGCCGCTCGATACCTCGTAGAAGCGCGGAATCAAGTTGAGGATGGTCGATTTGCCGCCGCCCGAGTGACCGACCAGCGCCGTCACCTGCGCGGGCTCGGCGACGAACGACAGATCTCGGATCACCGGATCGCCCGGCCGATAGGCGAATCCGACCCGGGAGAACTCGACCCGTCCCGCAGTGAGGGCGAGTTGCGGCCGATCGTCGTCGGCGGGCTCGGTGGGAGCGCTGTCGATGATCTCGAACAGAATGTGGACCGCGACCAAGTTGCTGCTGAGGTCGATGTTGAAGCGAGCGAGCCGCTTGGCCGGCTCGATGGCGAGCAAGAAGGCGGTGATGAACGAAAAAAGCGCGCCGGCGGAGGCCGCATTCTCGATCACCCGGTGGCCTCCATAAATCAAGGCACCCGACAGGGCAAAGCCGCCCAGAATGTCCATCATGGGCGACGTGCGATTGGCGACGCGGGCCATCTTGTTGGCCTCCCGCTCGACTGCCGCGACGTTGGCGTCGAAGCGCGCGCGCAGGACATCCTCGAGCGTGAAGGCCTTGACGATGCGGATGCCTTGCAGCGTCTCCTGCAGCGTCTCCAGAATGCGGGTCCAGCCGGTGAACTGCGCCCTGGCGATGCCCCGAATGCGCTTGATCATCGCGCGCAGGAGCAGCATCGCGGGCGGACACACGACGAGAGTCACGGTCGTGAGCAGCGGGTCTTGCAGGACCATGACGCCGACGAGACCGATCAGCGAGAAGAGATCGCGGCCGACCGAAGTGATGAGCAAATTGAGGACCTGCGTCGCCGCGACCGCCCCGGTCATGAGCCGAGCCGCGAATTCGGAAGAGTGGCGATTGGAGAAAAAGCCGATGCTTTCGTTGAGCAGCTTGCTGAACAAGCGGCGCTGGTTCTCGGCGATGATGTGGCTGGCGATGCGCGACAACATGATGGTTTGCCCGTAGGTCGACACGCCTCTGAGCGCGAAGACCGTGGCGGCTCCCACCCCGAGCGCGACCACGCCGGGAAAATTGTGCTGGACATTGACCATGTTGACCAGGTCGCCGATCAGATAGGCGGGGATGGCCGTGCAGGCCGCAGCGATGCCCATCAGCAGGAAGGCGAGAGCGTAGCGGCGCCATTGCCGGAGCCCGAACTCGACCACCAGCCGCCGGATCACGACCAGCGTGTCGCGCGGATCGGAGGTTGAAGATGGAAGAACCGCTTGGAGCATCCGCCGTCCGCCCGCCCAGCCGAATTCGCTGATGGCGAATCCGCCGATATGCAGAATTCGCTCGATGGTCTCTCGCCCGCGGATTGCCGTTCCGCGCCGCAAGCTCGTATCCCCCGCCCGGGCACTTTATTCAAGCCAAAAGAGCGGCTCCAAGCGGGTCGCTTGGGCTGTCCGCGGCTTTCACCGGGATGCTCCAAATTTGGCCTACCGGCTCCCCGGCAGTGCGGCTGCGTTGATGGTGGCCCGGTGCCGCTCCCATTTCAGCGCATGGTCGACGATAGTCTCAAGATCGTCGAACTGCGGGACCCAGCCCAGCAGTGCGCGCAGCCGCGCGCAATCCGCGACGATGGCAGCGGGATCGCCGGGACGGCGGCCGCTCGATGTGACCTTGAAGTCGACGCCCGAGACGCGCTTGACGGTGTCGATCACGTCGCGCACCGAGAAGCCGCTGCCATAGCCGCAATTGAGGGTGACCGAGGCGCCGCCGCCGCGCAGATGGCGCAGCGCGTCGGAATGTGCGCGAACCAGATCCGACACGTGAATATAATCGCGGATGCAGGTGCCGTCCGGAGTCTCGTAGTCGGTGCCGAAGACCTCGATCATGGGGCGCAGGCCGAGCGCCGTCTCGACCGCGACCTTGATGAGGTGCGTTGCCCCTTTGGTGGATTGCCCGGCCCGCATCAATGGATCCGCGCCGGCGACGTTGAAATAGCGCAAGATGAGATAGTTCAGCCCGTGCGCGACGCCCGCATCCCGCAGCATGATCTCCGTCATCAGCTTGGAGGAGCCATAGGGCGACATCGGAACGGCAGCGTCGTCCTCATTGATGGGAATGCGGCGGGGATTGCCGTAGACCGCGGCGGTGGAGGAGAAGATGAATTGGCGCACGCCTCCCTTGATCGCGGTCTCGATCAAGGCGCGCGAGTTCACCGTGTTGTTGCGATAGTATCCCAGCGGATCGGCGACCGAATCGGGGACCACGATCGAAGCGGCAAAATGAATGACGCTCTCGATGCCACGCTCGGCGATCAGTGCCCCCACCAGCGCTTGGTCGCCGGTCTCGCCGACCACGAGCGGAACCAGCTTGGGCACGGCCCATGGGAAGCCGGTCGAAAGATTGTCCAGCACGACGACGGATTCGCCGGCATCGACGAGCGCATGAACCATGTGGCTGCCGATATAGCCGGCACCGCCGGTGACCAGGATTGTCATGCTAGGACTCGTTGCGCCTGTTCGAATCCGCCATTGCTATCTCAATTGGTGTGAAAATCCGGTTAGCCGAGGGGCACAAAGCTCGTGCAAGGCCGGCACCGCAACCCCCCTTGTTGCGTCAGCTCCCTACGGGGGCGCGCCCCGGCCCGCTCGGCCAGCCTCGAGCGCGGCTCGCGTCGCCGCCAGCACCCGCTCGACCGTGATGTCGCCCATGCAAAGGTGATGGCCGAGGCGGCAGACCGGCTTGTGGCAGGGCCGACAGGCCAGCTCATTGGGGCTTTGGATCACGGCAGTGAGCGGATTGAGCGGTGCCCAAAGCGATGGGCTGGTCGGGCCGAAAATGCCGACCGCCAGGGTGCCGAGGGCGGCGGCCACATGCAGAAGGCCGGAATTGTTCGATACCGCGACGTCCGCCGCCGCCAGCGCCAAAATGGCGTTGCGGAGGTCGGGTCCGGTCAGGTCCCGAATTTCGTCGGGCGCGACCGCGGCGATCTCGGCCGCGAGCGCTCGTTCGCCCGGACCGCCGACAATCCACACCCGTTGGCCCTCCGCGATCAGACGCCGCCCCAGATCCGCATAGAAGCTGGCGGGCCAGCGCTTGGAGGGCCCGACCGCGCCGGGCGCCAAGGCAACCTCGCTACGCCGGTCGCGTGGTAGGCCGAGCTGCTGGCGCCAGGCGGCCACTTCCGAGCGGGATACCACCAATTCCGGCAGCGGCCACTGGGCCGGCAAGGACGCGCCTTTGGGCAGGGCCAAGGCCGCGCACCGCTCCACCATGCTTGGCAGCCGCCGCTCGCCCCAGCGCAGGTCGTTGATGAGGCCGATCCGGCCTTCGCCCACGAATCCGGTGCGTTGCGGAATTCCGGCCAGATAGAGCGCAAGCGCTGATTTCCAAGTGCGGGGCATCACCAAGGCCTGGCCATAGCCTTCCCGGCGCAGGCGATGGGCCAGCGCTTGATGCTGCCCGAGGGCAAGCTGCCGCCGCGGCAGGTCGACGACGATGCCTTTGCGCACCCCTGGCATGTAATCGAGCAGGGGCGAAACCATTGCGGTCGTCAGCATATCGATGGGGCAGGAGGGGAATCGCTGCTTGAGCAGCTTGACCACGGTGTGGCAGCGCACGAAGTCGCCGATCCACATGTAGGGGACCAGGAGAATCGGCGATTCCGCGGGCTCGGGAGCCGGGGCAGGCTGCCAATTGCGATGCGATTCCTGGTTCATTCAACTAAGTTATGAGTTAATATTCATTTTTATAGCGCTGCATGCAGCCTCTGAGGCCTCGTTGCATGCCAGCAGGCCTTTTGCTTCGCAAGCTGTTCCCGCCCGGCTCACGCCGAACTCTTTGCGAATGCGTCCCGCTGCGAGGTTGCACGGCTTACCGCTCTCAGGCAAAGGAGGCGGGGAGGTGACGCACCGGATGCTCTTGGTCACCGGCGGCGCCGGGTTCATCGGTTCGAATGTGGTGGCGAGCCTCAATGAGGCCGGCCACGGCGATATCGTGGTCAACGACAGCCTCGATACGGGAGAGAAATGGCGCAATCTCGGCAAGCGACAACTTGCCGATGTGGTGCCGCCCGGCGAGCTGCTGGCCTGGCTCAAGGGACGCAAGCTCGATGCGGTTGTCCATCTCGGCGCCATTTCGGATACCACGGCCACCGACGGGGACCTCGTCATCGAGACCAATTTCCGACTGTCGCTGCGCCTGCTGGAATGGTGCACGGCGGCCCACACCCCGTTCATCTACGCGTCCTCGGCCGCGACCTATGGGGACGGCGGGGAAGGCTTCGGCGACGACTGGTCGCCGTCCGCCTTGCGACGGCTGAAACCCCTCAATCTCTACGGCTGGAGCAAGCACCTATTCGATCTGGCGGTTGCCGAGCGAGCCGCCAAGGGCGCGGCCTTGCCGCCGCAATGGGCCGGACTGAAGTTCTTCAACGTATTCGGGCCCAACGAATACCACAAAGGCGAGATGATGAGCCTTCTCGCCAAGAGGTTCGACGATGCCCGCAGCGGCCGGGCCATCCGCCTGTTCAAGTCCCATCGCGAAGGCATCGCGGATGGCGAGCAGATGCGCGACTTCATCTATGTGGACGATGCGGTCGCGGTGCTGCGCTGGCTGATCGGTCGGCCCGCGGTGTCGGGCATCTTCAACATCGGCACCGGACGGGCGCGCAGCTTCCGCGACCTGGTGCTGGCCATGTTCCGGGCACTCGGCAGCGCGCCCAATATCGAATATATCGATATGCCCCCGGCGATTCGCGACAAGTACCAGTACTTCACGCAGGGCGATATGGGGAACCTGCGCGGGGCCGGCTACAATAACGCCTTCACGCCGCTCGAAGAGGCCGTCGGACGCTACGTCACCTTGTTCCTCGATCGTGCGGATCGCTACCGTTGATGGATCGGGGATCGGCATCGGCGATGCACAATATCGATCAACAGCTCGCGCGGCTCAATCAGGCGACGGTGCTCTGCATCGGCGACCTGATGCTCGACGATTTCGTCTATGGCGAAGTTTCGCGCATCTCGCCCGAGGCGCCGGCGCCGGTATTGGCGGTGACGCGCAACGAGCTGGTTGTCGGCGGCGGCGGCAATGTGGCGCGCAACCTCGCCTCGTTGGGCATCCGCTGTGTTTTCGTCGGTGTCGTCGGCGAGGATGAGTTCGAGCTCGCTTTTGATGCGCGCGCTCGCCGCCGAGCCGCTGATCGAGCCCCATCTTGTCGTCGATGCCACGCGCCCGACCACGCGCAAGGTACGCTTCGTCTCCGAGCACTTTTCCACCCACCTGCTGCGCGCCGATTGGGAGGTGGCCAAGACGATCGGTCCGGCGATCGAAAAAGCCGTCCTGGATCGGGCGCTGGCGCTCTTGCCCGACGCGGCGAGCGTCGTGCTGTCGGACTATGCCAAGGGTGTGCTGACGCCGCGCGTGATCCGAACCTTGATCGATGCGGCCCGCGACCTCGGCAAGCCGGTCATTGTCGACCCCAAGGGCAAGGACTTCTCGATCTATCGGGGCGCAACCTTGATCACGCCCAACCGCCTGGAGCTCGCCGACGCCGCCCGGCGTGTGGCGGTGACCGATGCCGAGATCGTTTCCGCCGCCGCCGAGCTCAACCGGATCGTCGAGAGCGAGGCCGTGCTGGTGACCCGGAGCGAAGAAGGCATGACGTTGGTTCCGGCGGTCGGACCACCGATTCACGTGCCGGCGCATCCGGTCAAGGTGCGCGACGTATCGGGAGCCGGCGATACCGTGGTCGCCGTGCTCGCCGCCATGCTGGCGACCGAGAGGGAGTTCGAGCCTGCGGTGCGGGCGGCCAATGCCGCGGCAGCGGTCGTGGTCGGCAAGCGCGGCACGGCCACTCTGTCGATTGCGGAGCTGCATTCGCGGCTGCTCCCGGCATCCTCACTGGCGGCCGAGGAAAAGATAATATTCGACTGGTCGGTCCTTGATGAGCGCCTCAATGAGTGGCGGCGCCGGGGATTGCGCATCGGCTTCACCAACGGCTGCTTCGACCTCCTGCATCGCGGTCATGTTACGCTGCTGGCACAGGCGCGCGCGGCCTGCGACCGGCTGGTGGTGGGTCTCAACGACGATGCCTCGGTGCGGCGCCTCAAGGGCGACAGCCGGCCGCTGCAGGACGTGCATTCCCGTGCCGAGGTCCTGGCTGCCATCGAGGCGGTCGATCTCGTCGCCGTCTTCGGCGAGGAGACGCCGCTCAAGCTGATCGAGCGCGTGCGGCCGCAAGTGCTGGTCAAGGGCGGCGATTATCGGCGCGAAGATGTGGTCGGCCATGACCTGGTGGAGGCCGCCGGCGGCCAAACGATCCTGGTCGACCTGGTGCCGGGCCATTCGACCACGGCGCTGGTGCGCCGCTCCGCGCCGGCCAAGCCCGCAATCAGCAGTCCGGAGGAAGAAAAGATCTGAGCACCCGGAACAGGCGGCCAAGATGGCCCGCATGGCCGCCGCCAAAATCGCAAACGACGAAGACCGGATGCGAAACGCCCGGTGCCCTGCCAGACAGTCAAGCAAAGCGCGGTCTTATTCTAAACCGAAACGGCTCGCGCGCACGGCAGGGGCTCTCGGCATCGGATGTCACATAGACGACGTCATGAGAATTGCGATTGTGTCAGACAAGGGAAGTGCCGGCTGGACTTCGATCGAGGCAAGATGATCGCCCTTCCTCCCCGTGCGCGCATTCTGGTCGTCGCGATGCGGCGGCTTGGCGACGTGTTGCTGACGACGCCCTTGATACGCAGTCTCAAGCGTGCATTTCCGGACGCTGCCATCGAGGCTCTTGTCTTTGCCGGCACCGAGGGGATTCTCGCGGGCAATCCTGACTTGGCGGGGGTGATCACGATCGCGCCGCGCTCGGGCGCCGGCACTCTCACGCTTGCGCGAGTCCTGTGGCGTCGATTCGATCTCGCCGTTTCCACTCAGACGGGAGATCGGCCGACCTTTCTGACATTTGTCGCCGGGCGCCGCTGCGTCGGCCTTGTGCCGGCGCGCGGCGGCGGCGTGTGGTGGAAGGGGCGTGTCCTCGATTATCCGGTTACCGTCAATCCGGAAAACCATCGCGTGGAGGAGCTGCTGCGGCTTGCAAGCGCATTGGGAGTGGAGAGCAGACCCGAAGTGGTGGTGCCGGCAGGCGGCTCGGTCCGGGCCTTGGCGCCACAAACGCCCTATGCGGTCCTCCATGCCAATCCGATGTATCGATTTCGCCGTTGGACCGACGACGGCTGGCGCGCGCTCGCCCAGGCCGTCGTTATCCGCGGGCTTACCGTGCTCGCGACCGGCGGACCCGATCCGGCCGAACGTTCCTATCTCGATGCCTTATGGGAGCCGGTCGATCCGCCGGTCCAGCGGCTCGACGGCAGGCTTGACTGGCCGCAGCTTGCAGCACTGATCGGCGGTGCCACCGTCTATATCGGCCCCGATACGTCGATGACTTATCTGGCCGCCGCCACCGGCTGCCCCACGGTTGCGATCTACGGCCCGGCAAGCCCGCAGACAATCGGACCCTGGCCTGTCGGCGGGCTCAGCAAGCGATGGGAGCCGGCAGGTACCATTCAGCACCGTGGCAACGTTTGGGTCGTGCAGAATCCGCTGCCGTGCCTTCCATGCGAGAAACTCGGATGCGAGGCGCATTACCAGAGCTACAGTCGTTGTCTTGACGAGTTGTCGGTGCAGCAGGTTCTGGCTGCCGTCGACCAAGCAATCGGTCGCGTGGCTCTCCACAAGGTTTGAGCAGGCCGGTTGCGAAATGCTGCCGCCCTTCCCGGCTGGAATTCCGCTATGATCGCGTGCGATCCGATGCCACAGTCCTGCGCGCATTGATTGCCCGGATCGAGCCGCTGCGCTGGGGGGTGGCGTCCATTCTCAAACACCGGTAAGAATTGGCGCCAGATCCGCCGATCCGGTCGGGGAATAATGACCATTAGAGTACCGCGGCTCACTCCACGCCAAATCTTGATCGTGGTGCACGATCTTGTGGCCACCGCCGCAGCGATTCTCGCAAGCTTTTACATCCGCTTCGAGGCTCCCGGTCTGCTCGATCGGTTCCACCCGCTGTTGGCGATACTGCCCGGCTTCCTCCTTTATGCGGGAGTGATCTATTGGCTGTTTCACCTGTACCGCGGCAAATGGCGTTTTACGTCGCTGCCGGATCTATCGAATATTTTCCGGGCGGTGACGGTGCTGGCCTTGTCGCTGCTGGTGCTCGACTATGTCCTGGTCGCGCCGAACATGCTGGGTACGTTCTTCTTCGGCAAGATCACGATCCTGCTCTACTGGTTCCTCCAAATGTTCTTCCTCGGAGGGCCGCGCATTGCCTATCGGTATTTTCGCTACACCCGCACGCGTCATCATGCCATGGCCACCGAGCGGGCCACGACGCTGGTGCTTGGCCGGGCCGCCGACGCCGAGGTTCTGCTGCGCGCCATCGAAAGCAGCGCCGTCAAGAAGATCTGGCCGGTCGGCATCCTGTCGCCGTCGCGGGCAGACCAGGGGCAGTGGATGCGTGGCGTTCCGGTTCTCGGCGGCCTCGATGATCTTGAACGGGTGGTGAGCGATTTTGCGACGCGCGAACAGCCCTTGGCGCGCGTGATCTTCACGCCCTCCGCGCTCGAGCCGGAGCTCAAGCCGGAAACGATCCTGATGAAGGCGCGGCGGCTCGGGCTGACGACCAGCCGTCTGCCCTCCCTCGACGAAGACGGCGAGGCGTTGCGCCTCGCGCCGGTCAATGTCGAAGACCTGCTGCTGCGGCCGGGGGTGAAGATCGATTACCGCCGGCTGGAGAATTTCGTGCGCGGCAAGTCGATCATCGTGACCGGCGGCGGCGGATCGATCGGCGCCGAAATCTGCGACCGCATCGTCACCTTCGGTGCCGCGCGCGTCCTCGTGGTCGAGAACTCGGAGCCCGCCCTGCACGCGGTCCTGGAGGTGCTCGCGACCAAGCAGTCGAACGCGACGATCGAGGGTCGTCTCGCGGACGTTCGCGACCGTGATCGCATCTTCCGCCTGACCGGCCAATTCCGGCCGGATATCGTTTTTCATGCGGCCGCCCTCAAGCATGTGCCGCTGCTCGAGCGCGATTGGGACGAGGGTGTCAAGACCAACGTATTCGGCTCGGTCAATGTGGCCGATGCCGCTGCCGCCTCCGGCGCGGCCGCGATGGTGATGATCTCCACCGACAAGGCGATCGAGCCGGTATCCGTGCTCGGTGCTTCGAAGCGGTTCGCGGAAATGTATTGCCAGGCGCTCGACAACGATTTCGCGCGGCGAGCCGAGCCTCTTCGGCGGCAATTTCGGCTGATCGCGGTTCGATTCGGCAATGTCCTTGCATCCAACGGCTCGGTGGTCCCCAAATTCAAGGCGCAGATCGATGCCGGCGGTCCGTTGACCGTGACCCATCCCGATATGGTGCGCTATTTCATGACCATCCGCGAGGCGTGCGACCTCGTGGTCACGGCGGCAATCCATGCGCTCGGAGGCGAGCACGCCGGCGTCGCCGTCTACGTTCTCAACATGGGCCAGCCGGTGAAGATCGTGGATCTTGCCGAGCGGATGATCCGGCTGTCCGGCCTCGAGCCCGGGCGCGACATCGACATCACGTTTACCGGCATCCGGCCAGGCGAGCGCCTGCAGGAGATCTTGTTTGCCCGCGAAGAGCCGACCGCACCCATCGGCATCGACGGCATCGTTGCCGCCAAGCCGATCGCTCCTTCGTTGGAGGCGATGCGCGGATGGCTCGCCGCGCTCGAGCAGGGCCTGCGCCGAGAGGAGCGCTCGGTGATCTATGGTGTCCTGCGTGACGCGGTGCCGGATTTCGGCGGCGAAGCCGCCTAGCGGCGAGGCCGCCTAGCGGCCGGCGGCGCGGCGGAGCCGCCCGAGCCTCACTGCTGCTTGCGCGCGAAGCTTGCGAGCAGCCAGGCCACGAGCGCGGCGCCGACCAGGAGCGATACCATGATGACAAGCGGGTCGTGCTTGGCGGCCGTGAGGAACGCAAGTCCGGCGAGCGCGAGATTGCTCAAGAAGACGCGCCCGACGATGGCCGGAACCGTGAACCCCAGATCGCAGGCGCGCTGGTAGAAATGGCTGCGGTGGGCCTGCCAGAACGGCTCGCGCGCCGCGACCCTACGAATGAGCGTCACGCTGGCATCGGCGAGGTAGTAGAGCGGCAGCAGCAATGCCGCGGCCGGTTGGCCGGCGCGCGCCAGCTGCAGCAATAGCCAGCCGAGCAGGAGCCCGATGGGCAGGCTGCCGACGTCACCGAGAAAGAGCCTGGCCACCGGCCTGTTGAAGGGTGCAAAGCCGAGCATCGCACCAAGCAGCGCCAGGGCCAACAGCATGGACGGCAGCGGAATCGGCGCCAGCTGGCCCAGCAGGACCACGCTCGCGGTCAGCGGCACGACCTCCGCCACCGTCATCCAGTCGATGCCGTCCATGAAATTGACCAGATTGACGAACCAGAGCAAAGCGACCAGGAGGCAGAGGCGCTCCGCCCACCACGGCATCAGTGGAACCATGCGAAGGTCGGTCGGCATCGCCGCGAGCACCGCACCAATCGCCAGCATCTGCAGCAGAAGCCGCGGCGCGACCGGCATCGGGCGCACGTCGTCGACCCCCCCGACCGCGGCGAGGAAGGCGCTGGCGGCGAGGACGGTAAAGACCTCCGCGGTGCCCGCGGAGCTCATTTCACCGAGCATGCCGGCGCTGCCGATGGTGACGACAATGGTGGCGGCGATCACCGCAATGCCGCCGCCCTGCGGTGTCGGCTCGCGATGGGAAGACCGTGCATTTGGTCGCGCCAACGCATACCGCTTAAGCGTCGGGCGCAGCAATACGATCAAGGCGGCGCTCAGAAGGGCCGCGATGACGAGCGCGGCAGCGCCGGCCCAAAGTCGCAATCCCTCGTCGCCGCCCATTTGTCCTCGCCGTGCAAGCCGCATGCTGCTTTAGCAAGTCGGGCCCGCCTTTGGCGACAGCCAGGCCGATGTCGAACGCCAATTTCCACGGTCCGCCGCCCGACCGGCGCGCCTGAATCCGGGGGTCGAACAGGGTTGACGGGGCGCGGCCGCCTTCCTAGAAACTTGGGCGACGATAATGGGGCGATAAGCGCGATTCGCCGGCAATCGCGGGCTTATGAGATGGCAGGTTAGTAGATCATGTCCAAGCTCGATTTCAAGGTCGACAGCCGGGAGATCCGGCGCTATTTCACGGCCTTGTCCGGATATCTCGTGCAGACGGCGGTGACCTCGGCCGCCGGCGAGCCGATCGAGACGGCCGAGGCGGTCAACCAGGTCATGACGCTCGCGCGCCGCATCCACGCCGCCGGCAACAAGCTCATATTTGTCGGCAACGGCGGCAGCTCCGCCATCGCGAGCCACATGGCGACCGATTATTCGAAGAACGGCGACGTGCGCGCGATGGCGCTCAATGACACTTCGATGCTGACCTGCCTGGGCAATGATCTCGGCTACGACCGGGTTTTCGCCAAGCAGATCGAGCTCTATGCACGCGCCGACGATCTCGTCATCGCGATCAGCAGCTCCGGGCGCTCGGCGAACATCCTCAATGCGGTGCAAGCGGCCCGCGCCGCCAAATGCGCAGTAGTGACCTTCAGCGGCTTCACCGCCGACAATCCGCTCCGCCGTCTGGGCGACATCAATTTCTTTATTGCTTCCGATCGTTATGGTTTCGTGGAGATCGGCCATCTGACCATCTGCCACGCGATCCTCGACTTCATCTGCGGCTTGCGCGTTCCCGAGAGCATGCTGCCGGCCGGGGCAAGCGCCGCCTGAATCTTGTCTTCGATCGAGCGCCTCATGTCACAGGCGTCTTCCGGTTGGCCGTCCGACAGCGTCCGAGCTGGCGGGGCTGCTGCGGACAGTGTCCGCGCGAGCGCTCCGGCCGCGAATGCATCCGATCCCGAGGTCACGATCCTGGTTCCCGCGCTCGACGAGGAGCTCACGATCGGCCGCTTCATCGATTGGTGTCACGAGGGCATCAAAAGCGCCGGAGCCAGCGCCGAGATCCTCATTGTCGACAGCTCAACCGACCGTACCGCCGAGATTGCGCAGGCAAAGGGCGCGCGCGTGCTCAAAACGCCGAGGCGAGGTCTCGGCCGCGCCTATATCGACGCCGTTGCGCATGTGCGCGGGCGGTTTGTCATCATGGGGGATGCCGACTGCACCTACGATTTCCGCGTCATCAAGCCCTATATCGAGGCCTATCGGGCCGGAGCCGAGTTCGTCATGGGCTCGCGCTTCAAGGGCACGATCGCGGCCGGCGCCATGCCGCGCCTGCACCGCTACTTCGGCACCCCGTTGACGACATTCATCCTCAACTTGATGTTCGGCAGCCGATTCTCCGACATTCACTGCGGCATGCGCGGCCTCACGCGCGATGCGCTGATGCGCATGGACTTGCGCTCGCAAGGCTGGGAATATGCCTCCGAAATGGTGCTGAAGTCGGTGCATATGGACCTGGTGACCATGGAAGTACCGATCAATTTTCTGAACAATCCGGACGGGCGCCGGAGCCATATGAAACGTCGCGGCTGGCTCGAGCCGTGGCGCGCCGGATGGATGAATCTGCGCGCAATGCTCACCTTCGGCGTCGATTTCTTCTTGCTCAGGCCCGGTTTTGTCCTGCTCGGGTTTGGCTTGATGTTCCTCGTTCCGCTCTCGTTCGGGCCGTTTTCGATCGGGCCGGTCAGTCTCTCGTTGAATGCGATGTTGCTCGCCATGGCGATGGCGACGCTCGGGCTCTCGATGGTGTTCTCGGGTCTCATCGCGAGCGTTCTGTTCGATTATTCGGGTACGTTGCAGGCTCGGATCGAGGGCGCGTTGTCGTTCAACCGCACTTTCGTCGGCTGCCTGCTGACCACGTTGGCGGGAATTCTCATCATGGTGCCGCTGCTGCGCAGCTATGTCGCCCAACATTTCACATTGCAGGAAGGCAGCATCTACACCCATTGGGCGATCATGGGTCTTTGGCTGGTCAGCGCGGCCTTTCAGACCTTCATCTTTGCCGCGATGATCCGCGCGCTCGGCGTCGTTCTTCCGCAGCGCTCGCAGTTGCAGCCCGCTGCGGACGGCGAGGCCGCTTCCAAGCTCGATGCTGTTGCCGGCAGTCAGTGTAATGTGCACTGATTCGACCCGTTCGTTGGATCTGCCTAGGATCATCGTTCCCCAGCGCCACATCGATGACCGCGGTTGGTTCAGCGAAACCTTTCACGAGCAGCGCCTGCGCGAGATCGGAATCACCTGTCGCTTCGTCCAGGACAACCAATCGAGCTCCAAGCGGGCGGGCACGCTGCGCGGGCTGCATTTCCAGGTGCCGCCGGCGGCTCAGGCCAAGCTGGTCAGCGTCGTGCGGGGGCGAATCCTGGATGTAGCGGTGGATGTCCGGCGCGGGTCGGCCACTTTCGGAAGGTATGTTTCGGTGGAGCTTTCGGCCGAATCCGGGCTGCAGGTCTACGTTCCGATAGGTTTCGCCCACGGATTTGTCACCTTGGAGGATGACACCGTGGTGATGTACAAGGTCTCCGATTTCTATTCTCCTGCGCATGATTGCGGGATCCTCTGGAACGACCCCGACATTGCGGTTCCGTGGCCGTTCAAGCCCGCTGAAATCATCGTTTCGGACAAGGATAGGCGGCTGCCGTTTCTGAAGGAATTCGTCAGCCCGTTTGCGTATGATGGATGTCCGCTCGCGCCCTTGACGCTTTCGGAGCACGGCTAGCCGCGAAGGCTCGACCAATGATTGGCCAGGAAGGCGACGACTGAGGGATGCGCATCCTGCTTTTAGGCGGAGCCGGCCAGGTTGGCGAGGAGTTTCGGGCCTTGGCAAGGCCCGATCATGTCGAGGTGGTCGCGCCCGGTCGCAGTGCACTGGACTTGCAGGATGCCGACGCGATTGCAAGGGAGATCGCGGCGGGACCGTGGAGCGCTGCGATCAACGCGGCGGCCTATACGCGAGTTGATCGTGCCGAGAGCGAAGCGGCGGTTGCGTTCGCGGTCAATGCCGAGGCGCCGTCGCGACTGGCGCTGGAGACCGGACGCCGCGAGATCCCGCTCGTGCATCTTTCGACCGATTTCGTGTTCGACGGGAACAAGGGCGCCCCCTATGTCGAGCAGGATCAGGCGGCGCCGCTCAATGTCTATGGCCGCAGCAAGCTTGCCGGCGAGCGTGCGGTCCGCGCCGCCAATCCACGGCACGTGATCTTGCGCACGTCCTGGGTCTACAGCCCGTATCGCACGAATTTCGTCAGGACGATCCTGCGCGTTGCAGCCGAGGGCGACCGCCTGGAGGTGGTGGCGGATCAGCGCGGCTGCCCGACTGCGGCGCGCGACATCGCCAAAGCGTGCCTCGACGTCGCCATGCGTTGCGGATCGGAGCCGAACCAGGCGCCCTACGGGATCTATCACCTCGCCGGAGCAGGGGAGGCGAGCCGGTTCGAACTCGCCAAGACGATTGTCGACATGTCTGCCGGCCGGCGGTCCCGACCTGCGCAACTTGTTCCGATCCGCACCTGCGAGCATCCGACGCCGGCCGCTCGTCCGCTCGATACCAGGCTGGATTGCGCGGCTATCGATCGCGAATTCGGCATTACGCTCCGGCCATGGCGCGAGGCGCTCGCGGAAACCATTGATCGTCTGCTGGCCAACAAGGATTTCCCATGAAGGGCATCGTTCTTGCCGGCGGTTTGGGCACGCGTCTCTATCCGGCGACGCTTGCCATCAACAAGCAGCTTTGTCCGATCTACGACAAGCCGATGATCTACTATCCGCTGTCGGTTCTGATGCTGGCCGGTATCCGCGATATCCTGCTTATCTCGACGCCGGAGCACCTGCCGTTCTATCGACATTTGCTCGGCGAGGGCTCCGCGTGGGGCATCAAGCTCTCCTACGTCGTTCAGGAACGGCCGATCGGCCTTGCCCATGCCTTCATCCTGGGGCGCGAGTTCGTCGCCGACGATCGCGTGGCGTTGATCCTGGGCGACAACGTGTTCTACGGCCACGGCTTGAGCGCCGAGCTGGCCGATGCCGCCTCGCGCCGGGAGGGCGCGACCGTGTTTGCCTACTACGTCCGGGATCCAAGCCAGTACGGCGTGGTCAAGTTCGACCAGGCCGGAACGGCTGTCGATTTCGTCGAAAAACCCGCCCGGTTCCTCTCCAACTGGGCGGTCACCGGGCTTTACTTCTACGACAATGCGGTGCTCGACATCGCGGCTGATCTGCGCCCCTCGGATCGCGGCGAGCTGGAGATCACCGATGTCAACCGGCGCTACCTGGAGCTGGGCAGGATGCATGTCGTCAAGCTCGGGCGCGGCTACGCCTGGCTCGACACCGGAACCCACGACGCGCTGCTTCAAGCAGCGGAGTTTGTTCGATCGATCCAGCATCGGCAGGGGCTTCTGGTCGGCTGCCCCGAGGAGGTCGCGTTCACGAAGGGGTTCATCTCCGCGGACGACCTGCGCAAGCTGGCCGCGAGATTTGGCAAGACCGAATATGGGCGCTATTTGCAGGGGCTCGTCAATGAGCCGGATGATCAACCGTCGCATCAACACCCAATTCGGGAGCCAAGATGAGAGTACACCATCGGCCCGCTAGCCCTATTGTCGAGTCTCGCTCTCGACGCACGGTATGGCCATGCGAATTCTAGTCACCGGGGGTGCCGGCTTCATCGGCAGCCATCTTTGCGAGCGCTTGCTCGCACGCGGCGGCCAAGTCTGGTGCGTGGACAATCTGCGGCTCGGGCCGGCGCCGCAACATCGCGCATCTCGTCGACTTGCCGGCATTTCGCTTCGTCGAGCTCGACGTGCTCGACCGACCGGCGCTCGCAGCCTTGTTCGACGAGCCGGGTTTCGACGCGGTGTTCCACCTGGCGGCGAATTCCGATATTGCCGCCGGCGCCGGCGACTTCAGGCTCGATCTGGAGCTCAATCAGCTGACCACGGTATCGGTGCTGGAGGCGATGCGGGCGCATGGCGTCAAGCGCCTGTTCTTTGCCAGCACCTCGGCCATATTCGGAGAGACCGATGCGTTGCTGCACGAGGAATACGCACCGCTTCAGCCGATCTCGTTCTATGGAGCGAGCAAGCTCGCGGCGGAAGCCTATGTCTCGGTCTTCGCCCACACGTTCGGCGGCCGCGCGGTGATATTGCGCTTTCCCAACGTGATCGGAGAGCGCGCGACCCATGGCGTGATCTATGATTTCCTGCGCAAGCTGGAAGCCGATCCGGGCAAGCTCGAGGTGCTGGGCGACGGCAACCAGTCGAAACCCTATCTCTATGTCGGCGATCTCATCGACGCCGTGCTCACCGCCTGGGACAAGGCCGAGGGCGAGGGGCCGCTGGCGGTCTATCACGCGGCCGGAATCGGGACCACGTCGGTGCGCGAGATCGCCGAGATCGTAGCGGCGGCCGCCGGTCGCACGACACGCGCATCGTCTATACGGGCGGCGATCGCGGCTGGCCGGGCGACGTGCCGCGGTTTCGCTACGACACCTCGCGGCTGCAGGCCTTGGGATGGCACCCGCAGCGCCATTCGACCGAAGCGGTTCGCTACGCGGTCGAGCGCATTCTCGCCAATGGCTTTTGATCCGGGTCGATCTGCATGCATGCCGCCATCATCGCGGGAGGATTGGGAACGCGCGCCGCCGCCATGACGGGCGACCTCATTCCCAAGGCGCTGCTGCCGGTCGCCGGGGTACCGATCATCTTCCGCCAGATGCGCGTGCTGCGGCGCGAGGGCGTGACGCGCCTGAGCGTGCTGGCCGGCCATCTGGGCGACCGGCTGCGGCCGGCGCTCGCGCCCGAAGCGGCCGCGCTCGCGCTCGATCTGCAAGTCGTCGTCGAGCCCAAGCCGCTTGGAACCGCGGGTTGCCTGGCGGCGCTCGATCCCCGCGCGGAGGAGGTCTTGATCGTCTATGGCGACATGCTGTTCGACATCGCGCTGGCGCCGTTGTGGGAATTTCACCGGCGAAATGACGCGCTGCTGACCGTGGTCGCGCACCCCAACGATCACCCCCGCACCTCGGACCTGATTGTCGAGCGCGACGGACTGGTGCGGGAGATTCTGCCGCATGGGCAGCCGCGCCGGCACGATCAACGCAATCTGGTGCCGGCCGGCATCTATCTCGCCTCGCCGGCATTCTTCGCTACGCTCGAGCCCGGCACCAAGGCGGACATGATCAATGACGTGCTGCCAAGGCTGCTCGCCGCCGGTGCGCCGATAGCAGCCTACAATACGCCCGAATATCTGCGCGATATCGGCAGCCCGGCCCGGCACGCGCTGGCCGAGCGCGATCTGCAGAGCGGCGGAATCGAAGCGCTCAACCGAGCGCATCCGCGGCCGGCCATATTTTTCGATTGCGACGGCGTGCTCAACGAGGAGCCGGGCGATCCCGGCGTTGTGACCCCCGATGAGGTGAAGACGATTCCCGGCGCCGGCGCCGCGCTGGCGCACGCGCATGCGGCGGGTTTGCTGACCGTGGCGGTCACCAACCGGCCGCAGGTCGCCAAGGGAATGGTGACCTTCGAGGGCCTCGACGATATTCTGGGCCGGCTCGAAGCGCTGCTCGCCGAGGACGGCGGCGTGCTCGACCGGATCTATTTTTGTCCGCACCATCCGGAGTCCGGCTTCGCCGGCGAGATCGCGGCTCTGAAGATCCGCTGCGAATGCCGCAAGCCGGGCACGCTATTGTTGCGCCAGGCCCTTGCCGATTTGCCGATCGATCGGCAGCGATCCATGCTCATCGGAGACAGCTTGCGCGACATCGGCGCCGCGCGCGGCGTCGGGATTTGGGCCTATGGCGTGCGCACCGGCCACGGCTGCCGCGATCGCGATCGCTACCTGCGGGAATCCGGTCTGCCGCCGCTGCCGGATCTGATGTTCGAGAACGTGGCGGAGGCGGTCGAATTCGGCATCGGCTACCGCGCGCTGGCGGCCCCCGTCGTCGCCGACATCCGTCGCCTGATGGCGCCGCCAGGCAAACCCGTGCTGGTCGGAGTGAGCGGACGCTCGCGGGCCGGAAAGAGCGTCATTGCGCATGCGGTCGTCCGCTCCCTGACCGAGGCGGGGGTGGACTGCCTTCACGTGCGGCTCGACGATTGGATCCTGTCGGCAGCCGACCGCGAACCCGGGGCCTCGGCCGAGCAGCGAAACCGTGTCGATGTGTTGCCGCGCGTGGTGTCGGGCTTGCGTGCCGGAGCGAGCATCCGCGCTCCCGGCTACGATGCGGCAACGCGCGCGGCGGGCGAGGCGGTGACCTACGATGCGGCGGGGCGATCGGTCATCCTGCTCGACGGCGGCTTTGCGCTGCATCGGAGCCTGCGCGCCATGCTGGACTTGGCGGTGTTCGTCGGCGTGCCGCCGGACCGGCAACGGGAGCGCTTTGCGGCGTTCTATCGCTGGAAAGGTCTCGAGCAACCGGCAATCGATGCGCTTTGGCGCGAGCGTGCCGCGGACGAATGGCCGGCCGTCGACGCGCAGCAGGAGGGCGCCGACCTGATCCTCGTGGGGGGCGCGGACCGGCCGTAGCCGGCGCCTCAGAGATCGAGATCGACCGCCGAATCCGCAAAGGTCATCGTCATGCCGTCCGCGGTGAGGACGGCGCCCGGGCCGCGCGGCCACCACATATAGGTCGGACCACGATCCCGCAGCAGGCGGCCAAGCAGCGGAAAATCCGGCGACACGAAGCCGATCGCGGCCAGCGCCCGTCGATGCGAAAGCGCCGTCGTCACGAACAACGCGACCGCTGCGCGCAGCTCCGCCGCCGTCGCGACTGCTCTGGCGCCCAAGGCACGCAGCACCGCGGCATCGTCATGGACCGCGACCAGATCGGTAATCATGGCAGCCTGCAGCCGGCCCATTCGGCGGCTGCGGCCGCTGGTCATTCGGCGCGTGACCACATAGCCGATGGGCTCGGCGTCCCGATAGGCGAGGCAGAACCGATAGCTGCGCTCGGGATAGATCGACAGGTGCCATGCCCACTCCGTTGCGCCCCGTCGCATGCGGGCCGCTGCATCGCCGGCCGTTGCTGCCTCGATCCGATCGAGGCCGGCCTTTAGCGTCTCCGGCATCTGGCCGCCGCGCACGGCATGGTCTTCGAGCACAAGATCGGCTCGCCGCACCACCAGCGAATGACCGATCCGGGCGAGAAGCGGAAGCGGCATCACCATCAGGGAGGAGGCATAAGGTCCTTTCCAACCCATTCGGCTGACATAGGCGGCGGCCATGTCGGAGACGGAAATCGCATTGACGAGCCGGCCGGGCGCCTGGAAGCTGCGAAGCAGGCGCCGACCAAGCAACTTGCCGCCGTGACCAGGATCGATGAAGAAATCGCAGATCGATACCGCCGGATGCGGCCGGCCCCCGATGATCCATTCTGACGGCCGTCCCGCACATAGTCCCACCATCACTCCGCTGGCTTGGTGGATGAGCGCGTTTGCGCAGTCAGCGGAGGCGTGCCGCCACCAGCTGGAAAGGATGCGCTCGTAGGGCGGACGGTCGTTCCAGACTCTCGACGCAAAATCGACCAGCCTCTCGGCATCGACGTCATTTGCCGAAACCAAAGCGTATTCGCTGTTGCGGGGAGCCTGAGCGTTGTCCTCGCTCATGCCTTGACTGCCTTCGCGACGCTCGATGCATGCGTCAAGTTCGGCATCGCCGCACGATCTCCATTCGTCTGTTGCCTTATGCCCGCGCGAAAAGCATGGTAGCGATGGGGCCGAAGGTAGCAAGATCGTTTCGCCAGCCAGATTCAACGAGATCAAACGTCCCGTGACAGCGCCGCGCGTCAGTGTCATCGTTCCGTGCCACAATGGCGGGCGCTTTCTCGACGGCCTCTTGGCCAGTCTCGGCGCCCAGACTTTTCGCGACTTCGAGACCATCATTGTCGATGACGGCTCGAGTGAGGTGGCGACGCGCGAAAAGCTCGCGACGCTCGACCCTGCGGTGCGGGTCGTGCACCAGGAGAACCGCTACCTGCCGGCCGCGCGCAACCGGGGCTTTCTGGAAGCACGCGCGCCGCTGGTCCTGCCGCTCGATTGCGACGATGTGCTGGAGCCGTCCTATCTGGCCGAGACCGTGCCGCTTCTGGAGGGCGCGCCTCCCGACGTCGGCTTCGTGTTCACCCACGGACGCCTCGTCGGCACGCTCGCCGGGGTGGTGCCGCGTCACCTCAATCGGTTCGATCAGCTGTTCCTCAATCAGCTGCCCTATTGCATGCTGATCCGCGGATCGGCGTGGCAGGCGGTCGGCCGCTACGACGAGACCATGCGGGACGGAACCGAGGATTGGGAGTTCAACATCAGGCTGTCGCGCTCGGGCTTCCGCGGCATCGAGCTGCCAAAGCCCCTGTTTGTCTATTCGGTTCGTCCTGACGGAATGTTGCTGAGCCGCACGACGCGCATGCACGGCACGATGTGGCGGCACATCCGCACCCGGCACGCCGACTTGTACCGGCTGGCCGCGCTCGTGCGGCTGTGGCGGGCGACGCGGGCGGCGCCGTCCAAGGTTTCCGCCGGCACGGCTGCGGGGCTGCTCATCGCTGCAAAGCTTTTGCCCGAGACCTGGTTCAACCACTTGTTCTTTTGGCTGCTCTCCAAGACGCGCGCGGGGCGAATAGAGCGCGGCGAGCTGCAGGTCGGGGGGATGCCGACTGATGGCACGACACGGGGCCGGCAGGCGCGGTAAGCGTGGGACCCGGATTACACCATCGAAGATTACCCGATCTCCAAATTGGGTTCGTTTTGCCAAACTACTACCATGACTATAACTATTTATGTTATCAATCTTAGGTAGTTTTTGGGAGGCCATTTCTCCATGCAGGTGGCCTTAGTGTCTTAAAATAGCTGCTATGCGAGAAAGGCGCGCATAGCCCGCCTACGGCGCGAAATCGCTCGAACTACATACCGATCCAGTTTGGCGAGCTGCTGCAGGATCTCGATCATCGGGGCTATGTCGAATTCTTGTGGGAACTTCGTCTTGCTCAAGGGATCGCAAATCTGTGGCCCCAGATCGGCATCGCCACATTGCCAATTTCGTGTGGCGTCGTGTCCGAGAGCTGCCGCCTTTGAGGGCATCGTTTTCGCGATGTGTGAATTCATAAGCGTGACTTTGGTGTCCTGAATCCGAGCGAGATCAAGTTGCGCCTCGGCGATGATTCTGGCCTGGGCGCGTCGAAGATTATCTGCGCCATCGCCGGCGATGGCTCGGGCCAGCGATTCGACTTCGGCACAGATCGCCAGATCATGCATGACACTGACGGCCAGACCATGTCGAATTGCATTGCGACTGCTGCTCGCTTTGCCGGCAGCAGTTCGTGGCCCGCGGCTGCGGCGGCCATTATTCCTGTTTGAAGCAATCTGGCGATCGGAAGTCATTGTGAATGAGCGGTTTGATCGGTTGCTGGGGCGAGGGGAACAGGCTCGGCGGCAGCATCCACGATCTGCAGCAAGTCCTTCGGCATCTGCCATGTGCCGGCGGCGCGATGATGCTCGATATCCCTCATGAGAGCCATGCGACTGACACGAGCCCGCTCGATTTTCCGGTCAAGCATGTCGAGCTCAGGCAAGGCCAATGCGATTGCCTGTGCGACGATGGCGTCTTCAGCGAGTTGGTACTTTTGGAGCAACTCCAGGATAGATGATCGGGCCTCGACGCTCGTGAACCATTGGTCGGCGAGTTCTTGAGCAACACCGCTACGCTCCTCGTCGTCACCTTCCAGGAGGGATTCCAACAACATGTGGACTGCCTCCTTCGATTTCATGTTGATGATCGCGGCTTTGGAGTTCCCTGACCGGCGGATTTCCCAAGACAAATCTACGATATCCTTGAACAGGAGCCATTCGAAAGCATTTTTGGGTCCGATCGCACTAGCAAGACTTGCAAACACTGCGTCGTACTCGCTGGAGTTTTCGATGATCAGGACCGGAGCTTTCTTGAAGACGACAGCGATCTCGGCCGGGACGGTAAACTCATTGCTTGTGTTCATTAGGGTCCTGCTGTTGTGACTGGGCCGCGGCGCCTGCGCGCCACCCAACTCGGTCGCAGTCGATTGAAATGCGAACCTTACTCCTGGCTTCCCACTCTGAGCACATTTCACGTCCTCCTTTGGCTGAAAGAACTTCCAAATGCGATCTCGGGTGGCCGCAGCGGGTGACTTGGGGTGGCAGAGTCACTGCAATGGGTCGTTACTCATGCCTCACTTTTTTTCGGAGCAAGTCGGCCTGCTTCCCTTCTTCCACCACTCTGCCATACGCTTGGTGCGCTTCGTACAGAGGGTGATCTTCGATTCGCGCCGGGTGCCACCGAGGGTCGCGGTCGAAGAGGTTGTTGAATTCGGGCTCCTCCTCCGGGGTAAGTTTCCCGTCAGTCAGTTTCAAGTAAAGTGCGTCGAAACGGTCACGGCGGCGGCGTTCTTCCGTTTCACAGTCGGCACTGGGGCCATTTCCCAAATCCTGCCCACTGGTAGGTGATTCCAAGAGCTGAAGTGTTTCTCTTGAGCGTCGTGCGGGGGTCCCCGTTTGGCGGCCCACGGGCCGTCGAATGAGTCCCAATTGGAGTTTGTTGCGATGAGTTCTGCGCGAACTCATGGGCTCTGCGGATGCCTTTTGATCTGGTTAAACGCCTGAGCGCCCCACTCAAATCCTGGTCCAATCGGCGGGTCTCAGAATTTAGTTCACGATGATTCCGTTTTAGCCAGAGCACGCGCGCCATCGTGATTACATCCGCCTCCTCCAGCGCCGAGTCCGGATTGTAATAATCGAAGAGACTATTGACGAGCAGTTGGAATTGCTCTCTGTCCTCTTCTTGCTGACTTAGATTTTGTGCTCCTTCTTGCTCCTGCGTTGCTTATGCTCTCGCCCATTCTGGCTCTCGGCATCCGGTATTGGGGGCCTTCGTGTTCATTTGCATTGTTGTAGCCTTTTAATTCTACCACCCTATCAGTAGCGCCAATCAAAATATTGCTGCGCCATTCGGAATTTTTTTGTGGAAAAAGTCACTTGTTTGTTGGAAATTCCTTAATATTTGTTAGCAGTTCGTTAAAATTTTCTCTGGGGAGATATTGATTCATCCGCCGCCAACGTTCAAGCGGCCAGACAAAGCCCGTCGCCTTCAACCCCTCCGCGGTCCGGCGGCGCGGCATGCCTTTGATCGCCCGGCGGGTTGCCAGCGAAGGTACGCTTCCGGTGGAGACCCCGGGTTTGGTCATCGACAGCCGAGATTTCGGGCGGCGGCTTGGATATCCACGTGCCAACCGATTACCACCCCGCGCTCGGTAGCATTGTAAGATCCTCCCTGTGGCCTGCTGCCGGTTCCGCGGACACCGAGTTAAGGTGTCATGATGGAACCGGAGGTGGATCATGGAGAGACGGAAGTTTACACGCGAGTTCAAGCTTGAGGCGGTGCGGCTGATCAAAGAGCGAGGCGTCTCGTATGCGCGGGCTTCGCACGATCTCGGTGTTCATCAGTCACAGTTGCGCAGTTGGGTGAAAGCGCTGGCGGATGATCCGCAGCATTCGTTTCCCGGCCAAGGCCAGATGAAGCCCGAGCAGCTGGAGATCGCGCAGCTGAAGCGCGAGGTGATCAGGCTGAAGGCCGAGCGAGACATCCTAAAAAAAGCCGCGGCCTACTTCGCGAGGGAGTCGACGTGAAGTTCGCCTTCATCGCGAAGCACCGGGGGATCTGGCCGGCGGCATGGTTGTGCGGGGCGCTCGGTGTCTCGCGGGGTGGGTTCTATGCCTGGCTGACACGACCGCGCAGTCGGCGCAGCCGGAGTGACGAGGATCTGGGCGCGAAGGTTCGGGCCAGCTTTCTGGCCAGCGATCGAACCTATGGCGCCAGGCGGGTGTGGCACGACCTTCTTGCCGAAGGGGTATCTTGTGGACTGCATCGGATCGAGCGTTTGATGCGGCTGCAGGCTCTCAGAGCCCGTCCGCGACGGCGTCGACTGCCGCCCGATCTGGGTGAGCGGCAGGTCGCCGCCGTCGCTCTCAACGTGCTCGACCGCACCTTCCAAGCGCCCGCTCCCAACCGCAAATGGATCGCTGACTTCACGTATATCTGGACAGCGGAAGGTTGGCTCTATGTGGCTGCGGTCGTCGATCTCTTCTCCCGGCGTGTGGTGGGCTGGTCGATGAACGCCGCGATGACGGCCCAGCTCGTCGCCGACGCGCTGATGATGGCGATCTGGCGCAGGGGCAAACCCGACGCGCTGCTGCATCACTCCGATCGCGGCAGTCAATACACCAGCGAGCAGTTCCAGCGACTGATGGCCGATCACGGCGTCGTCTGCTCGATGAGCCGTTCGGGCAACGTCTGGGACAATGCGGCGATGGAGAGCTTCTTCTCCTCGCTGAAAACGGAGCGCACAGCGCGCAAAACATATCGGACGCGCGACGAGGCCAAGGCTGATGTGTTCGACTACATCGAACGCTTCTACAATGTTAAACGCAGGCACTCCACAATCGGCTATATGAGCCCCGTGGAGTTCGAGATGAAGGCCGAATTAGCTTAAGCGGGTGTCAACCGAACCGGCAGCAGGCCACTGAGACACTGAGGATCGCGAGCGTCGGGGACCGATGCTTGCTTCGCTGCTTCGCTCCCGTTTCGCTCGGTCTTGGTACGTTCTGGCGGCCGCCAGACTGGCGCTCGTCGTCGTCCTCACCGGATGATGGACGAACATTATCCTTATGTATCGTACAGAACTAAATCATTTTACAAATGTTTCGTGGAGTTTCGGCCGTTGCTGAACCTCCGTGGATCCCAGAGGAAGCCCTCCTTGCGAGGCGGGCACCTGCGGAGCAACTCCTTGGCGCTAGCGGATCGTACGATAAAGCGTCGCGAACGATGTCGGCTGCCGTCCGGGATCGGCAATCCGCACGGCGGTGGCAGTCGGCGCCGGATCTACACCAATAGGGCTATGGTTGCCGTGCTCGATCCAAAATAGCCAAGCAAATATTGAGGCGGCGAAAATCAGTACCTTCGATTTCGGGACCTGATATTCCATAGGATGAAGGCCACCAATTGTAAATTTAGATTCGCCCGACATGCGGCCGGAGTCTCTCGAGTAATTCCGTTTGGTTGATTTTCGTTCCCGGCGAGACTTGCAAATTTCAAGGTCTGCCAGCGGCTTTTCCGCATGAGTTAGGATATTTTTCCGGTTTCAGGGCCCGCATGAACCAAGGAAACCGGGCGGTTGGCCGCTTATGGAAGTGCTCGCGAAGCAAGCGTGTTCACCCACAAGGGGTTCCCCCGGACCTCCGCGTAAAGCCGGGTTCAAGAGGAAGGGGGCCCTCCAGTGTCCCGAATCTAAACTTCGCCATATTGCAGATTTATCGCGCCGTGTCAGGCTTCTCGAAGCATGGAGCGGGCGATGGCTGGACGTCGAATGGCGGAGTTGGTTTTGAGCGATGAGGAGCGGTTGGAATTGACCTCGCTTGCGGCTCGGTGAAACACCGCACAAGCGCTGGCGTTGCGGGCGCGGATCGTGTTGCTGTGCGCGAGCGGGGCGGAGAACCAACAGGTGGCCGCCGAACTGCGGATCGACAAAACCACGGTCGGCAAGTGGCGGCGACGTTTCGTGGAGCGCCGAATCAATGGGTTGCGGGATGAACCGCGTAGCGGCGCGCCCCGCACGGTCGACGATGCCCGGATCGAGGCGGTGATTGTCCGCACCTTGGAGAGCCAGCCGCCGAATGCGACGCATTGGAGTTCGCGCGGCATGGCGCGTGCCAGCGGCCTGTCGGTTTCCACCGTGCAGCGCATTTGGCGCGCCTTCGGCCTGCAGCCGCATCGGTTGGAGACCTTCAAGCTGTCCACCAACCCGTATTTCGTTGCCAAAGTGCGCGCTATGGTTGGCCTCTAGGTCTCGCCACCGGCTCATGCGATCGTGTTTTGCGTCGATGAGAAGTCGCAAATCCAAGCGCTCGACCGGAGCCAACCGATGTTGCCGATGCGTCCTGGCCAGCCGGCGCGCTGCAGCCACGACTACAAGCGTCACGGCACCACCTCGTTGTTCGCCGCCCTCGATATTGCCACCGGCCGAGTGATCGGAAAATGCTACGGGCGCCACCGCGCCGTCGAGTTCCGCAAGTTCCTCGACGAAATCGAGGCCGCCGTGCCGACTGATCTCGATGTGCATCTGGTCATCGATAATTACGCAATCCACAAGGCTCCGGCCGTCCGCAATTGGCTTAACCGCCGGCCGCGTTGGCACGTGCATCTGACGCCGACCAGCAGTCCCTGGCTCAACCAAGTCGAGCGCTTCTTTGCACTGCTCACCGAGCGTCAAATCCGCCGTGACATTCATCGTAGTGTCGCGGCCTTGAAGTCAGCCATCACAAGCTTCATCGAACATCATAACGCCGACCCAAAGCCGTTCCGCTGGACAAAATCGGCTGATGACATCTTGGCTTCAATCCGCTTTGGCTCGTCTGTCACGAGCGCCGCCATGAGTAACGGCGGCGCACAACTGTACGAAACATGAAGGAGGGCCCTTCGTGACCGGCAGTCAGGTTTCGGTCTCACGCCACCGCAAGCTGCTGTAGTCAAAAGCGATGATGGTGAGCGTTGCGGAAACGCCGGGACAAGATTCCGGCAGGCATGGTTGAGAGAGGCGAGCGCAAGCGAACCGCCGCAGAAGTGTCGAAAGCGGATTAGACGATGTCAGAACCGGAGGTTGACCCTACCTCTGGGAACAGTTCGGGAGAACCCTGAAGCCTGCCCGAGCGGCATCCGGCATGTAGGCGGCGCGAATCTCGACCAGGCTTTCGTATGGAACTTGAGAACATGTGCTCCATCACGCCGACGGCGTGAAGGGATAAGCCGCAAGTGGCTCCAACCGCGAGGCTGCTGTCGACACAGCGTCGATGCCGAGGCCCGAGCGGGTGGCGGGAAAGGCTCGGGCAGCAGGACGGATCAGTGAGGACCGGCTGCAGAGGAAACCTGCGCCACCTCATCGGCTGGCAAACTCGATCAAGGGCACGTCGCCCTTACTCGTTGCGACATTAAGCAGCGCGCCGCCGCCTGCCGGGCTGAACGCACCATCACGGTGGGTGCTTCGCCAAAGCGCGACCGCGATCGGGACCGGATCGATTTTGACTCCCGTCCACCATGCCGCCTCATCACCCTGCCGGTGAAGCTCGCGATGATGCAGCCGGCAGACCGGAACCGTGAACTCATCGCTGACCTTGCGACCCAATGCCCGCGGCTGTGCAAAGCGCAGATGATGCGCATCGGAAGGTTCGCGGCCGCACACGACACAGGGCTGCTTGGATACGAACTTGAGGTGGTCCTTGTCGCGGAGGCGAATGGTCTTGCCGGCGGGACTGATGCCGCCGGCTTCGTCGGTAGCAACCAGCGCGGGCACGGCAGCTTCGGAACCGGGAGAGGCTGGTTGTGCTACAGGGAGACCCTGGACGCCATCCGGTCGGCCGCCAGCGGGCCGCTCATCGTCAAATGCCGCAAGCCTTGCCCGGAAGCCTGCCTCGACAATCTCGGCGTCGGCGGCCGTCAGCGTGTTCTTGGCCGGCAGGCTTCGGTGGGCCCAGCTGGCCGCCTGGTCGGCGGATTGAAGCTCGCCGAGCTCAGTGACCAGCCGATCCCGTAGCGCTGACGACTGAGCGGGGGCGAGAATGGGCTTTACCGGGCGGGAAGGGGGCTTCCTGCCTTGGGTACCGTCTGATGCGGGTAGGCTGGCGGCGAGGGCATGCCCATTCGGCTTTTTCCCATTCGCTCCGGTCGGCTGTTGGGCGCCTGCTTTGGGGTCAGCTCCGAGATCAGGCGCGTCGAGGTCGTCCTCCCCGGCAATCCCCACCAGGGTGAACAGCGCATAGCGCCGGGCATAGGTCAGCGCGGCGCCCATCCGATGGGGTGCCGCCGTCTCGCTGACCGGGCAGACCGGCCAGTCGGACGAGACCCATTCCCCCGAGGAATGGGCGAGCACCGTGGTCAGCCGGATAAGCCCCGCCTCGTCGATCGCCGTGGTCTGCACGATTGCGATCTCGTGCTTGCCGAGCGCCTTGCGGACGATGTCGAGTCCGCTCGAAAGCGAGGCATAGCGGAACGTCCGGTCGCCCTCCCTCGGAAACGGCGACCGGATGGTGGCGGTCAGCGACTTCTCCGGGTTGGTGAGCTCGGCTTGTGCCCTGGCCAGCGCCGCCGCGATGGTGCCAATCGATTTACTGGACTGGTGCATGGGCTGCCTCCTGGCTCAGGACATCGAAGCTCACCGCTCCGGATTTCGACCGTTTGGCCCGAATGCCGTGGCCGACTGCCTCCTTGGCGTCTTCCGGCATCAGGCCCTTGAGCTCGGCCTTGGCACTCTCGTGCTCGAGAAACGCCGACCGGGTCCGGCAGAACACGCCGGCGAACTCAGCCCAGGTATTGGACGCGCTCATATCGACGACCCGAACGGCGGCGATGCGGGGCCGCGGCGGTTCAACGCCAAACAGGCGAGGGGGCTCGCCGCTCTCGACGCAGCGCCAGAACTTCTTCTCGGCGGTCAAGAGCAGGTGCTGATAAAGGGGATCCGGCCCAATCGCGATCTCGACCCATTTGCCGCCCCCGGTGATGATCGAAAGCACCGCCGACTTGGCATTGGTCACCCACATGTTGTGCTGGAGCTGGGCCATGTGCTTCTCGGCTGCCGCCTCCTCCGAGAACGACCACGGCAGCATGAACTTGGCCTCGAAGACCGCCCCGCTCCCGGCCACCATGCCGTCGAGGGTCGCCCCCATCCACCGGAGCACCGGATGCCGCAGCCGGCGCTGGACGCATTCAATGGTTTGCCCGGTGTTGCGCTCGTACCAGAGCCGATTGAGGTCCTCGGTCACGAGCCCGAGCTGGACGATCAGATTGCCCGACAGATCCTCGGGCTCGACCTCGCCGCGCTTTTCGCGCCACAGCTGGAGGAGGGCCCTCTCATCGCCACCCATAATGACCCGGGCATCAGAGCCGCCGATGAACTTACGGCGATCGGCAGGTTTGAACCGCTGACTCATGCGACCCTCCCTGCCATGCCATCGGCTGCGTGCTGGATATTGCCGGTCACGTCGGATGCGAGGTCGGCAAGGACCGCTTCGATGTCGGGAAGATCGAGCGTGCCGGGGACGTTCTGCGCGGTATCGTCGAGGATCACGGCCACATAGACCGAAAGAGCCCTGAGCACCTTGTTCAAGTGGTCGGCACGATCCTCAAGGTCGATGGCGTCAGCATCGAGCGGGATCGTGTGCGGGGGGTGCCCGGCCAGGGCGGCGACAAATTCGGCGTGTGCTGCGAGGACGGGGCTACCGGCTAGTTTGGCACTCGGGCGATCACAAGGCTGAAACCCATTGGGCTTGCCAGAGGTGTCTTCCGATTCGGTCCGGCGCCGCTTTTCATGCCACAGTCGAAGGGGGGCCGGTTCATCGGAGCCCAGGATGATCCGGACATCGGAGCCGCCGAAGAAGCCGCGTCTATCGAGATATTTGTCAGGAAGTGATATGTTCGTTGTCATTACATTCTCCGTGCGCTGGAACCCTCATTGGTTTAGGGCTATGGGCGATGGACCCTCCGCGCGAGTCGCCCGAATGATCCAAAAGGGATCATAGCTATTGATCCAATTGGGATCAAGGGGAATCTCTTCCGTGATCACGATTGAACAGCTCCGCGCCGCCCGTGGGCTCTTGGGTTGGTCTCAGTCCGAGCTTGCCGAACGCGCTGGACTATCGCTTCCCACCGTCAAGCGACTCGAAGCGGGATTCGGCCCGCGAGTGTCAGACGAAGCACGCGAGAAGCTGCAGCGCGCAATCGAGACAGCTGGAATTGAGTTTATTGATGAAAACGGGGGAGGGTTAGGTGTGCGCTTCCGAAAGCCGCGTCGGCGCAAATGACTGCTGCTAAGCTGGGCTCAACAACGTGCCACCCTCGACGTGATACGGTGCGCGCTTAAGGCGGCCGGCGCCGACTTCATTGACGAGAACGGCGGGGCCCCAGGCGACCGCCTTCGAAAGCGATCATCGGAAAAATCGCGGAAATGAGAAAGAAAGCTGGTGACCTGGATTGACCCAGGCAGGCGCATCCTCAATTCATCCAGGCTGAGCCATGGTTCCAATAAATGGCGAGCTTTCCGACGGCACGGGTCAATTGCACTTTGTATCCCAGATACCGTCGGCGACTTCGACGGATCGACAACCCCCGCCGGCTGGTATTGGACTGATCCCACTAATCCCTCGCCTTTGCAGGGATAGATGGGAGCAGCATTCACCGTACTCCGCTGAGAACTCCACGTAGCCTTGGGACAGGCACTGCTGGCGGTCGTAGGCATCGGCTTGTTGCTGCCGATAGCTGCCTTCTTGATCTTCCTGCAGCGCTCGCCGAAGCTGCTCAGTCGCTACCGCGGCTGGGTTCACTGTCATCGGCGTTTCGGAGGGCGTAGCGATTTGGCTTTGCTCGGCGCATCCAAAGCAAACTGCCGCAATAAGGATAATTGCTATTCGTCCCAATCGAGCCCCCCTACTCGCGGCAATTGGGGCCGCGGTGGCTTCCGGCACATTTGTGAAGTTTAGACGAGCTAATGCCGCTCCCCTGCAAGCTTGCGATTTCCCCGGAACGCCAGGCTTTTGAGCAAATCACGATCTGCTCGAAGCGGTTGGTTTAGCCCCGCCTGCCAATCTCCACCGATTCTCCTTCACCGCTTGGTAGATTCGTCCAACTCCCAGACCAATCCCGCGGCCTTTGATAATGTAGCAACGAGCGCACATGTTCATCCATGCAACCTCATCAATCATTCCATCGACGAAGAATCCGTAGCTGGAGATAGCATTATTGCAAAGATCGCATTTCCCAGGCGGTGCGGGATGGTAACTTGGCTTACCGGCAAGCGCTCCGATTTCTCCCATGTACAGGCAGATAAACGCCAATTCAGTGCGGTACTTTCGCCTGAACGCATCAAGGCGACTGGCATTGCGCGTGATCAAACCAGCCATTTGGAGATCACGAACGAAATCTTCTAGCGCAAGCTCTAAGCTCGGCAGTTCCATGACTGGCAGCCCACAAATAGGCCTTGAAGCGGTAAGTCGGGCCTCAGCATCGGCGGCCACGTCTTTCGCCACAAGATATCGACTAAAGACTGCAACATTCAAGCAAAATCGGAACGATCGTTCCTGGAAAGATCGTTCCTCCCATGTTTGCCATTTCCCTCATGGACTTAAAGAGGGTCATGGCAGTCAACGTGCGGCGCGAACGCCGCGAAAGGAGGCTAACCCAAGAGGAATTGGCCCACCGGGCTGGGCTAAGTGCCCGCTATCTGGGGTCGATTGAACGAGCTGCCGTATCAGCGAGTGTGACGGTTCTTGGACGCCTCGCCGATGCCATGCGGATTGACGCATGTGAGCTGATTCGTACCCCGCAGCATCGATATTAGCCTTTCTTGTTCCTGATCTTGCACGACGCGCTGACAATTCCACTAAGCCGCGAGTTGGTGGCGAATGATCCGAATGGGCGTGCCCCTTAATGCCGGTGAAGATCGTCTCGAAAAACCAACCCAAGGTGCGCTGTGCGCAAGCGAGATGAAGCGGACGAAGTCTCAGCGAGGAAGCCGTCGGAACTGTCGCCTCTTCCCCATGCCCCCCAAAGCGGCGGGCTTGGCCGGCGGATCCGCGTCTCGACCGTCTGGCACAGTGACTGTATCAATCCGAGGCGGAGCTCGGTCAGCCACGCCGTGCGACCCTCGACGTTATACGGCGCACCTTTGAGACAGCCGGCGTCGAGTTCATCGACGAGAACGGCGGAGGCCCGGGCGTCCTCCTGCGGAAGCGATCGACAGAAAAATCTCGAAAATGAGCCGTAGACGCTCTTTGGTTCGATCAACAGGATCTCGCCAACTGCGGCCGTCGTTGGCATCCCTTGTCGCTCCTTGGGAGGATGCGTGGCGGCCGTTGAGATCAACAAGATCCTCAAGAATAAAGTTTGGTTATAACCTGCCCAGCGCGGACAGAAGTGATCACCTTTGCGCCACAGACCGTGGCCCGGTTCAAAGCGAGAGTCGGGAGCTGACGCCCCGGCCCCGAGCGGGAGCCTCGCGCAGAATTGTCAAAAGAGCGGCCGTCTACCTCATCGGGTGGCGTGGCTATTTCGGCTTCTGCGAAATCCCAACGGTGTTACGCGCCCTGGAATAGTGGACTAGACTTAGACTAGGCGACGGCTGCGCGCCATCGCCTGGAAACAAATGAAGCGTGGTCGGATTGCACAAACGGATGAAACGCGCGGTAGAGGTGGATCTGGTAGCCCCAACTGCTGGTAGCCCGCACGGGCCGTGGCGGATCAGCAACAGGCCCTCCGTTCATTGCATTCCCAAACGCCTCCTTCGTCGCACCCGGCTTTCCTCCCCTTGCGCCCTACATCTCGATTCACTGCCTCGAAGCAGTCGCACCCCGCTTAGTGAGCCAGCGGCGTCGGAGCCAGGACGGTTGGCTGATCCTGGAAAACTCCTTTCGGATCGGGCACCGGACTGGTAGGGCCAAAATCCGAACCCCCGAAGCCGGCTGCCATGTATTGGTCCAACAGCAAGACGGTATGATTGAGGCTGCCCGGCGCGCCATCGGCAGGCGAGCCCTGGCCGGCGGGTTGCGCCGAGGTGGTAGCGCTGACCTGAAGGTGAGCGATATTGCTGACCACGCTTCCGTCATAGGCGGCTATATAGAGATCATCTGCGGTTCCGGCGGCGCCCGCCTCGAATGTAACCTGCGATAGCTGGGATGCGCTCACGAACAGCGGCTGGTAGGTACCCTTCGGCTGCGCCACGCCGTTGAGCAGGAACTCGCCGCTGCTGGCCGTCCTCGAATCGTCGTAAAACGAATACTGGGTGGTCGGCGAGGCGCCCGCGGGGTTGGTCACGGAAAACAGGCTTGATGCCGCAACGATATCGTTCTGCGGCAGCGTGACGTTCAATGCTGTCACGACCGGCGCTGGTGGTTCGGCAGCACTCACCTGAAGGTGAGCGATATTGCTGACCACGCTTCCGTCATAGGCGGCGATATAGAGATCATCTGCGGTTCCGCCGGCGCCCGCCTCGAACGTGACCTGCGACAGCTGGGAAGCGTTCACGAACAGCGGCTGGTAGGTGCCCTTCGGCTGCGCCGCCCCGTTGAGCAGGAACTCGCCGCTGCTGGCCGTCCGCGAGTCGTCGTAGAACGAATACTGAGTGGTCGGCGAGGCGCCCGCGGGGTTGGTCACGGAAAACAGGCTCGATGCCGCAACGATATCGTCCTGCGGCAGCGTGACGTTCGACGCGGTTACGACCGGTGCGGGTGGCGTGGCAGCACTCACCTGAAGGTGAGTGATATTGCTGACCACGCTTCCGTCATAGGCCGCGATATAAAGATCATCTACGGTTCCGCCGGCGCCCGCCTCGAACGTGACCTGCGACAACTGGGATGCGCTCACGAACAGCGGCTGGTAGGTGCCCTTCGGCTGCGCCACGCCGTTGAGCAGGAACTCTCCGCTGCTGGCCGTCCTCGAATCGTCGTAAAACGAATACTGGGTGGTCGGCGAAGCGCCCGCGGGGTTGGTCACGGAAAACAGGCTCGATGCCGCAACGATATCGTCCTGCGGCAGCGTGACGTTCGATGCTGTCACGACCGGCGCGGGTGGCGTGGCAGCGTTGACCTGAAGGTGAGCGATATTGCTGACCACGCTTCCGTCATACGCCGCGATATAGAGGTCGTCTGCGGTTCCGCCGGCGCCCGCCTCGAACGTGACCTGCGACAACTGGGATGCACTCACGAACAGCGGCTGGTAGGTGCCCTTCGGCTGCGCCACGCCGTTGAGCAGGAACTCGCCGCTGCTGGCCGTCCTCGAATCATCGTAAAACGAATACTGGGTGGTTGGCGAAGCGCCCGCGGGGTTGGTCACGGAAAACAGGCTCGATGCCGCAACGATATCGTTCTGCGGCAGCGTGAGGTTCGACGCGGTCACAGCCGGCGCTGGTGGTTCGGCAGCGCTGACCTGAAGATGGGCGATATTGCTGACCACGCTTCCGTCATAGGCGGCGATATAGAGATCATCTGCGGTTCCGCCGGCGCCCGCCTCGAACGTGACCTGCGACAGCTGGGCTGCACTCACGAACAGCGGCTGGTAGGTGCCCTTCGGCTGCGCCGCCCCGTTGAGCAGGAATTCGCCGCTGCTGGCCGTCCTCGAATCATCGTAGAACGAATACTGCGTGATCGGATCGCCGTCGGGGTCGGGGTTGCCGACGGAAAACAGGCTCGAGGCTGCAACGATGCTGCTCGCCGGCAGCGTTACGTTGGACACCGTCACCGCGGGCGGGCGATCCAGGGTGATATCGAGCGTGGCGGTATTCGAGCTGCCGCCATTGCCGTCGCCTGTGGTATAGCTGAAGACATCCTGGAGGTGGCTTCCGGTCGCCGCGCTGTTGATCGCCGAGCCGATATCGGCCGTATAGGTGTACGACCCGTTCGCACTGAGCCAGAGGTGGCCATAGCGGCCCGCAATCCGCTGGCCGACCACGACGGTGCCGCTCGCAGTGTCGCTCACGCTTGCCACGCTCAGCGCATCGGCATCTGGATCGGTATCGTTCGCCAGCACGCCGCCCGCGGCGCTGACCGACAGAATGGTGCCGACCACGTCGGTGGCGGTGTCGTTGTTCGCTACCGGCGCGCGGTCGATCGCGACCTGCGACGTGGTGACGAGGTTCTGGGTTCCGTCGTTCACCGACCAGGTGACGGTGCGCTGCGGATGGCTGCCGCTCGATGGGTCGGTCCCGGTATCCTGGTAGGTGACCTCGCTGAGCAGGGTCTGGTAGGTGGCGGGCGAGGCCGTGCCGCTCAACGTCAGGGTCGCGGTGCTGGCGTTCCAGCTGACGGCGATCGCGCCGCCGTCGATCGTGCCGCTCTGCTGGCCGTTGACGAACAGCTGGTCGCCCGCAACCGCACTGCCGCCGCCGTTCGCGACCCTGATGCTCGCGCTCGCGAGATTCGCTTTGCCGGGATCGCTGATGGTCGCTCCCGTGAGGAGCGCGACAGGCGAGCCGCCCTGAGGCGCATCGGACAAGGTCCCGTCGACTATGAGGCCTTCGGGAACACCGACGAATCCATGTTGGGTGTAGGAGCTGTCATTGTAGAATCCGGTGATGATTCCGGAATCGCTGACACCGTTGATGTCGGTTTCGGTCGCCCCGGGAACATCGATCGTTGTGGTGACGCCGTTCTGTTCGATGAATCCGTGCACGTTGCCGAGGCTGTCGGCATAGTAGCCGACCACTTCGCCGGCATCGTTGATCGCCGAGACGCCGGTCTCGGTGGCGCCGGGAATGACGATCGCCGTGATGACGCCGTTGTTGTCGATGAACCCGTTGTTGACGCTGGAGCTGTTTTCGTAGTTCCCGGCCACCTCGCCGGTGGCGCTGACTCCGGCCACGCTGGTGCTGATCGATCCGGCCGGATCGATCGTCGCAAAGGTGCCGTTGATGTCGGTAAAGCCATGGGCCTGGCCGCTGCCGTCCGTATAGGTCCCGACGATCTCGCCGGCTGCATTGAGGCCGGAAACGGAAGTTGTGGAAGCGCCGGGGACGTCGACGATCGTGAAGTTGCCGTTGTTGTCGATGAATCCGTTGATACCGAAACCGAACTCGTCGACATAGGTTCCGAATATCGTCCCGGCATTGGTGACGCCGTCCACGATGGTGCTGCTCGCCAGGAGCACGTCGATTTGCTGGAAGGCGCCGTTGCTATATACGAATCCGTGCTGCCGGTTCTCCCAGTCGACATAGGATCCGAAAATTTCACCGCTGGCGGTGATGCCGATCCCGTTGGTGTTGCTGGAGCCGGGCGGATCGAATGTCGTGCCGACGCTTCCGGTAGCGGTGAAGCCATGGAAATAGCTGTCGTCGTCGCCGTCAGTATAGCCATAAGACCCGACAACCTCGCCGGCGGTGTCGATGCCGTCCGCCGCGACATAGACGTCGCTGCCGATCGGCTGGGAAATGTTGATGGGCGTGAAGGTAGATGTTGTTGTCATTTTTATTCTCTGCTTTATGAGGCATCCATAGGATTTGTTGCTGCAGAAGCGGAAATGTTCGGTCCAAGGCGGTCGCCGGCCTGTGTGGACACGCCAATCGACGCTGAAGCAATTGAAAGGATGGAGGTTTCTCAGAAAAATTAAGTTTTGGAGAGGTGCCGCGACTCTCTCCGAAACCCTCGCTCGTCGCTTTGTTTGCTGCTAAACACGCTCAGCTTTTCTTATTGCGGCGCGTCAAATAGACTGCAGCGCACGACGATCACGCGATCGTCCCTGACAAATAGATGCTGATGCAACGAATTGGTCGCATGACGGCTTGACGTCGCTTACAGGTCTGGGGCGCAAATCGCCAAGCGCCTGAGTTGCCGATCGAGATATCGGCTATTGTCGACAGTTGGCGGGGAGGGGGACGGCCTCGGACGGGGTGCGTGAATTTGGCCTATGCTTCGCCCCCCAATCGCTTTGTCGAGCCACTAACTAAGTGGGGTGCGAACTTGCTAGCGGCATCGGAGCCAGGAAGTTTGATTGATCTTGGGAAGCTCCTGTGAGATTAGCCACAGGATTGGTAGGCCCAAAATCTGAATCCCCGAAGCCGGCTGCCATGTATTGGTCCAACAGCAAGACGGTATGATTGAGGCTGCCCGGCGCGCCATCGGCAGGCGAGCCCTGGCCGGCGGGTTGCGCCGAGGTGGTAGCGCTGACCTGAAGGTGAGCGATATTGCTGACCACGCTTCCGTCATAGGCGGCTATATAGAGATCATCTGCGGTTCCGGCGGCGCCCGCCTCGAACGTGACCTGCGACAGCTGGGATGCGCTCACGAACAGCGGCTGGTAGGTGCCCTTCGGCTGCGCCACACCGTTGAGCAGGAACTCGCCGCTGCTGGCTGTCCTCGAATCGTCGTAAAACGAATACTGAGTGGTCGGCGAAGCGCCCGCGGGGTTGGTCACGGAAAACAGGCTCGATGCCGCAACGATATCGTCCTGCGGCAGCGTGACGTTCGACGCTGTCACGACCGGCGCGGGCGGCGTGGCAGCACTCACCTGAAGGTGAGCGATATTGCTGACCACGCTTCCGTCATAGGCGGCGATATAAAGATCATCTGCGGTTCCGCCGGCGCCGGCCTCGAACGTGACCTGCGACAACTGGGAAGCGTTCACGAACAGCGGCTGGTAGGTGCCCTTCGGCTGCGCCACGCCGTTGAGCAGGAACTCGCCGCTGCTGGCCGTCCTCGAATCGTCGTAAAACGAATACTGGGTGGTCGGCGAGGCGCCCGCGGGGTTGGTCACGGAAAACAGGCTTGATGCCGCAACGATATCGTTCTGCGGCAGCGTGACGTTCAATGCTGTCACGACCGGCGCTGGTGGTTCGGCAGCACTCACCTGAAGGTGAGCGATATTGCTGACCACGCTTCCGTCATAGGCGGCGATATAAAGATCATCTGCTGTTCCGCCGGCGCCGGCCTCGAACGTGACCTGCGACAGCTGGGAGGCGCTCACGAACAGCGGCTGGTAGGTGCCCTTCGGCTGCGCCACGCCGTTGAGCAGGAACTCTCCGCTGCTGGCCGTCCTCGAATTATCGTAAAACGAATACTGGGTGGTCGGCGAAGCGCCCGCGGGGTTGGTCACGGAAAACAAGCTCGATGCCGCAACGATATCGTCCTGCGGCAGCGTGACGTTCGATGCTGTCACGACCGGCGCCGGTGGCGTGGCAGAGTTGATCTGAAGGTGCGCGATGTTGCTGACCACGCTTCCGTCATACGCCGCGATATAGAGATCATCTACGGTTCCGCCGGCGCCCGCCTCGAACGTGACCTGCGACAACTGGGATGCGCTCACGAACAGCGGCTGGTAGGTGCCCTTCGGCTGCGCCACGCCGTTGAGCAGGAACTCGCCGCTGCTGGCCGTCCTCGAATCATCGTAAAACGAATACTGGGTGGTTGGCGAAGCGCCCGCGGGGTTGGTCACGGAAAACAGGCTCGATGCCGCAACGATATCGTTCTGCGGCAGCGTGGCGTTCGACGCGGTCACAGCCGGCACTGCTGGCGCGGCAGCGCCGACCTGAAGATGGGCGATATTGCTGACCTCGCTTCCGTCATAGGCGGCGATGTAGAGATCATCCACGGTTCCGGCCGCGCCCGCCTCGAACGTGACCTGCGACAGCTGGGATGCGCTCACGAACAGCGGCTGGTAGGTGCCTTTCGGCTGCACCACGCCGTTGAGCAGGAACTCGCCGCTGCTGGCCGTTCTCGAACTGATCGTAGAACGAATACTGCGTGATCGCGTCGCCATCCGGATCGCTTGCCGTGAACAGGCTCGACATCGCGACGCTCGCTGCCCTTCGCCAACGTCGCGTTCGATGCCGTCACCACGGGCAGGCGATCGAGCGTGATATTCAGCGTGGCGGCATTCGAATTGCCGCCATTGCCGTCGCCTGCGGTATAGCTGAAGACATCCTGGAGATGGCTTCCGGTCGCCGCGCTGTTGATCGCCGAGCTGATATCGGCCGTATAGCTGTACGACCCGTCCGCATTGAGCGTCAGGTGGCCATAGAGGCCCGCGATTGGCTGGCCGACCACGCCGGTGCCGCTTGTGTCGCTTACGCTTGCCACGCTCAGCGCATCGGCGTCCAGATCGGTATCGTTCGCCAGCACGCCGCCTGCGGCGCTGACCGACAAAGCGGTGCCGACCACGTCGGTGGCGGTGTCGTTGTTCGCCGCCGGCGCCCGGTCGATCGTGACCTGCGACGTGGTGACGAGGTTCTTGGTCCCGTCGTTCACCGTCCAGGTGACGGTGCGCTGCGGATGGCTGCCGCTCGATGGGTCGGTCCCGGTGTCCTGGTAGGTGACCTCGCCGAGCAGGGTCTGGTAGGTGGCGAGCGAGGCTGTGCCGGTCAGCGTCAGGGTATCGGTGCCGCGTTCCAGCTGACGCGTGACGCCCGCGACCGTGCCGCTCTGCTGGCCATTGACGAACAGCTGGTCGCCCGCGACCGCGCTGCCGCCGCCATTCGCGATCCTGATGGTCGCGCTGGAAACCGTCGTGCGCGCCCCGTCCGCGATGTTCGCGCTGGCGAGAAGCGCCAGCGCCGCTCCCCCTTGCAGCGCGTCCGAGGAAGTCTGGGAAACCAGAATTTCCGTCGGGGGGAGCGAGAGATCGATGGTTTCGGACTGGGCGGCGCTGAGCGTGCCGTTGGTGGCGTCGGTGACCTGCCAAGTGACGGTGCGGGTCGGGTTGGCCCCTGCATTGGTGGGGTCGGTCAGGCTCGAGCCGAACATCACGTTGTCGAGCACGGCCCGGTAATTCGCCGCGCTATCGGTGCCGGTGAGCGTCAGCGTCTCGGTGGCGGAATTCCAGCTGGCCGTGATGGCGGTGCCGCTGGTATTGGCCGACAGCACGTCGCCGTCGGCCGCAAACCCGCCCGTGATCTTGACCGTGGCGCCCGAAATCCGGTCGCTGCTGCCGTTATTGACTGCAAGGCCGTTGTCCAATGTCAGCGCCACCTGATGCCAGGGATAGCCGACCCCCACGCTCACCGTGTTGACGCTCGAAAGGCCGAGCGCGTCCGTCACCTTGAACTGAAAGCTGTCGCTCCCGCTATAGCCGGCGGTCGGCGTGTAGCTGAACGTACCATTGGCGTTCACGGTCGCCGTTCCGTGCGCGGCTGCCGAGGCCAGCGTGTAGGTCAGACGCGCCGTCGCCGCCGGAGGCCGCCAGCGTCCAGGTCGACGGCGTCGCCTGCCCGGCCGGCGTGAGCACCGCCAGCGGCAGCGCCTGCAGCGGGTTGTCGAGCGTGATCTTCAGCGTCGCCGTCGCGCTGCCGCCATCGCCGTCGGCCACCGTGTAGCTGAAGCTGTCGATGCTGCCGGCCGAGGCGCCATTGTTGGCGACATAGCTGTAGCTGCCATCCGCGTTGAGGGTCAGGTGGCCATAGCTGCCCGCAATCGACACCCCCACATTGCCGGCCTGTCCGGCCACCGCCGTCACCCTCAGCGTGTCGCCGTCCAGATCGCTGTCATTGGCCAGCACTCCGCTCGCCGCAGCGACCGCCAGCGGCGTGCCGATCACGTCCAAGCCGGCGTCGTTCCTGGCCACCGGCGCGCGGTCGATCGTGACCTGCGACGTGGTGGCGAGGTTTTGGCTTCCGTCGTTCACCGTCCAGGTGACGGTGCGTTGCGGATGGCTGCCGCTCGATGCGTCGGTCCCGGTGTCCTGGTAGGTGACCTCACCGAGCAGGGTCTGGTAGGTGGCGAGCGAGGCCGTGCCGGTCAGCGTCAGGGTGGCGGTGCTGCTGTTCCAGCTGACCGCGACGCCCGCGACCGAGCCGCTCTGCTGGCCATTGACGAACAACTTGTCGCCCGCAACCGCGCTGCCGCCGCCGTTCGCGATCCTGATGGTCGCGCTCGAAATCGTCGAGCTCGACCCATCCGTGATGCTCGCCTGCGCGCTCAAAAGCGTTACCGCCGAACCGCCCTGCAGCGCTTCCGCGGAAGTCCCGGAAACCACGATCGAGGCCGGGGGCGTCGTGTCCCAGCCGAGGACGTTCATCAGCTCGATGTCGGTTGCCGATACCGAATTCACCTGGCCGGACGGGCTGAACGCCAAATACGCATCGGCCCCGGCGCTGGCCGCCCAATCCCCGAGGTCGCCGTTCGGGTCGGTGTTCCAGGAATCGAGATTCGTATTGCCGTTGTCGATCGAGAAATAGGCCGGACCGCCGGTGCTGAGCTGGCGCGCGCCCGCAGCCGAATAGCGGAACAGGTCCATGATCGTGTAGCTGTTGGTGCCGCCCAGCCCCTCTCCGAGCATCGAGTCGCGGCCCATCACCTCGGAGAACTCATGCGCCAGCACGCCAACGAAATAATATGCGCCGAATGCCGGGGTCACGCCCGGGGGGTAGCTGAACGGATACGAATTGCTGAGGCCGACATAGCCGTCGATGGCGGAATTATTGGCGTCCAGCAGCCCCAGCGCCTTTTCCTCGGCGGTCGACATCCACAATGTCCCGCCGCTCAGCGGGCTCGAGCCGGGCAGGGTGGAGTAGGCGGCCTTCTGGGTGTTGGACGGCTCGTTGCCGGTCAGGGCGTTGACCGCGGTCGAATAGTCAAACGAATCGAAATAGGTCTCGCTCTCGCCGAGCGCCCCGGCGCCCAGGCTTTGGCCGGCTATCTCCCCATAACCGAGGTCGATATTGACGGTGACGGCGTTGGTAAAGGTCGTGTCGTACAAATTGACGACATAATTGACTGCGGCCACGAATCCGGCCGGCAAGCTGCTTTGGCTCTGGTCGTAGATGACGTTGATATTCATTAGGAAGGAAATCCCAACTTAGGGTACGGTTCGAATTCTTCCAGTCCCGCCGATGTGGAATTGAGCCTAGCAGCGCACCCGGACCATGGGCACTCAGAATCCCTAGGGTACTCACAGGCACTGATTCGACACCACCGACCCAACACCCCGGTCGAGGCAATGGCCGCAGGCGCGAGGAGCTGTCGAAGGAACGCCAAGAGGCCCTGCGATTGCGACCAATTGTGGAAATTATCAAAAAGAAGATAACAAAATATAGCCCGATGGTCGCAATTTGTCGCCAACTCCCGATGCGGGGGATGCGCGGTTCGTGCAGTCAAACCCATTCTGCGCGCCTTGCAAAATACAGCGAAAACACAACCCCGGAACCAGACCGGCACCCGCCTCCGTATCTCCCCGATGGGTTGCGCTCCGACCCGGATTTCCTGAAAAATACAGGACGGAAACAGGAGATCCCCGGCATGGATCACAGGTCGATCTCGCAACCGGCATTGCCAAGCGCGTCGGACTGCCCCCCCGGGTCGAGCCCTGAACGAGCAAGCAGAATTGCATGCCGCCGGAGCGCGGGTCGACTGAAAGTACAATCCGCAAGCAATGCACCGCAGAGATGAGGCCGTTGGAGCCATGCGGCCCGCGCAAGGCTCAGTGAGGTTTGCCGTCCGACCTCGGTCCCCATCACAACGCGAGTCGGTGGAGTCCGACACAAGCCCGCAAAGACGGGCTTTCGCACCCTTAAGCTCAACCTCCCCGACAGCAGAGCAAGAGATCCGGTACGGTTCATGTCGTTCCTGTTCGTGCGTCTCAGTTTCTTGCATCCGCTGATTTGGGAGGTCGCGTCAACGGGTTTTTTCGCGCGCGGCTGCGCTTGCTCCTCTCGACTGCCGGTGGCTATAGACACGAGGAAAGACACGTTGACGGCTTGAATTTCCGGGGGCCAGCCAATGCCGAAGATATTGTACTTCGTGCCAGAGGACTGGGCCTTCGTATCGCATTTTCGACCCATGGCTCAGGCCGCCTCCGCATGCGGCCTCGCTGTCGTGATCGCCACGCGCGTGCATCAGCATGGCGCGGCGATCATGGGCGAAGGATACCGGCTGGTGCCTTTGGCAAGCCGACGGGGAAGCCTGAACCCGTTGGCGCTGCTCAAGGGCATTTCGGAGATGGTGCGCATCATTCGCACCGAGCAGCCCACGATCGTGCATTGCATCTCGCTCCCCATGGCGGTTCTCGGCGGCCTTGCGGCGCGGGCGGCGGGCTGCCCGCCAATCGTTCTTGCGCTCACCGGTCTTGGCCACGTCTGGATCGACGGCTCCCCGCTTGCCGCCACCGTCCGGGCCGTCGTCCGCCGCATCATCGGTTACCTGCTCGACCGCCCGGGAACGGTGTGCGTGTTCGAGAACTCGGAAGACCCGCGCGAATTTGGTCTCGCCCCCTCCGACCCCAGGATCGTCGTGGTGGGGGGGGCGGGCGTGGATCCGCAGGCATTCCGCTGCGGACCGGAGCCGCCGGCGCCTCCGGTCAGGGTCGCCGTGCTGGCGCGGATGATCAAGCCGAAGGGCATCGCGGAGGCGGTGGCCGCGGTCCGGCGCGCCCGCGATCGCGGGGCGCCGGTCGAGCTCGATCTTTACGGCGCGCCCGATCCCTCGAACCGCACCTCCTTCACGGAGGCCGACTTGCGGCAATGGGCAAGCGAGCCTGGAATAAATTGGCGGGGCGTGACCGAGGACGTGGCGGGCGTCTATCGCGAGCATCACATTGCCATGCTGCTGTCGGTCAGGGAGGGGTTGCCCAAGTGCCTGGTCGAGGCGGCGGCCGCCGGCCGGCCCATGATCGCGACCGACGTGCCCGGGTGCCGGGAGGTCGTTCGCCAGGGGCGCGAAGGCTATCTGGTGCCGTTCGGGGACGTCGACGCCGCCGCGCAGGCGCTGGTCGAGCTTGCCGGCGATCAAGCGCTGCGGGCGCGCCTGGGCGCGGCCGCGAATGCACGATTCCACGAGCGCTTCACGCTCGCCGCCGTCAAGGCGGTTTTCGCCGATCTCTACCGGTCCTTGATCCCGGCACCCGGTCGCCCGGGCGGCACGGAGGCCGAGGCCGACCCGGCGACGCCGCTGCCGATTGAGGGTTGACGTTCACGCCGCGAACGCGGTAGGAAAATTGTTCCGGGTTGGTGTTCGCGGCGTGAACGTCGGCTGCGGTGCGGGACAGTGTTGCGGGCGACTGTTGGGGGGTGTGCTTGCCACGAGCCGAGATGAAGGTCGCGCGGCGGGAGCCGTCCAACGACGCCATCGTGCTCGGCGTGCTGGATGCGGTCGAGCGCAATCCTGCGGTGACGCAGCGCTCGGTCGCCCGCGAGCTCGGCATCGCGCTCGGGCTGGTCAACGCCTATCTCCATCGCTGCCTCAGCAAGGGCCTCATCAAGATCGGGCAGGTGCCCCCGCGCCGCTACGCCTATTATTTGACGCCGCGTGGCATGAGCGAAAAGTCGCGGCTGACGGCGACCTATCTGATGGATTCATTCGCCTTCTTTCGCGAGGCGCGCACGCAGTGCAACGAGCTGTTCCAGATGCTGGCGGAGCGCGGGCAATGCCGGCTCGCCTTGGTGGGCACCGGTGACCTCGCGGAGGTCGCGCGCCTGGTCGCGCGCGACCACCAGATCGAGATCGCCGGCATCGCCCCGGCCAGCACCGAAGCTGCCGGGCTGAGCGTCAATCTCGAAGGCTTCGGTCTGCTCGATGCCATCGTGATCACCGCGCTTGAGCAATCCCGCGAAACGTTCATGGCGGCGGTCGAACTCATGGGCGCCGAGCGCGTCCATGCGCCGGCTTTGTTGCGCGTCCCGCCGTTTGCGGCGGCTGCACCGCCGGCGGCCGGGAGTGAGGGGCGATGAGCGTGCGTTGGTACGTGGTGCATACGCAGGCCCAGGGCGAGGACCGGGCCGACGTCAATCTGCGCCGGCAGGGCTTTGTCACCTACCTGCCGCGCTACCTGCGCTCCCGCCGCCATGCCCGGCGCACCGAGACGGTCGCGCGGCCGCTCTTCCCCCGCTATTTGTTTGTCGCCATGGACGTCGCACGCGACCGCTGGCGGGCAGTGCAGTCGACTTTCGGGGTGAGCAATCTCGTCGTCGTCGGCAACGACCCGGTAGCGTTGCCCGACGGCGTGGTGGACGAAATCCGCGCGCGGGAAGGCGAGCAGGGCTTCGTCAGGCTTGGCCTGCCGGCCGGCGTCCGGCCGGGCAGCCCGGTGCGGCTCATCGACGGCGTCTTTGCGGAATATCGCGGCGTGCTGGAGCGGCTTGCGGATGATCGGCGCGTGACCGTGCTGCTCAGTCTGCTCGGCCGAGAGGTGCGCGTGTTCGTTCCAGTGGCGAGCATCGGCACCGCCTGACGAATGCTCGCGCCGGCACCGTCGACCTGGTGGCAATCGAGTCACCCGGAATGCGGTAGCTTGTCTTGCCCCCGATTGCTAGAGGGGAGCGCGGTTGCGATGGGTGGGGTAAGCGGGGGACGTGCGGGAAGCCGATGAGTGAAATCGTATTGCGTGGATGGCTGTCGCATGAGTGAGCCTGCATGAGCGAACGCGTTGCATTGATCACCGGCGTCACCGGCCAGGACGGCGCCTATCTGGCCGAGCTGCTGCTCGGCAAGGGCTATGTCGTCCACGGCGTCAAGCGCCGCTCGTCGTCGTTCAACACCGAGCGCGTCGATCATCTCTATCAGGACCCGCACGAAGGCGATGTCCGCTTCTTCCTGCATTATGGCGACATGACCGACGCGACCAACCTGATCCGCATCGTGCAGGAGGTGCAGCCGGACGAGATCTACAATCTCGCCGCCCAGAGCCATGTGCAGGTCAGCTTCGAGACGCCGGAATACACCGCCAATGCCGACGCGCTGGGCACGCTGCGCCTGCTGGAGGCGATCCGCATCCTGCGGCCTGGACGAGCAGGACGCGCTTCTATCAGGCCTCGACCTCGGAGCTGTACGGCAAGGTGCAGGAGACGCCGCAGCGCGAGACCACGCCGTTCTATCCGCGCAGCCCCTATGCGCGCGGCCAAGCTCTACGCCTACTGGATCACGGTGAACTACCGCGAGGCCTACGGCATGCACGCCTCCAACGGCATCCTGTTCAACCACGAGAGCCCGATCCGCGGCGAGACCTTCGTCACCCGCAAGATCACCCGCGCGGTCGCGGCGATCCAGCTGCGGCCTGCAGGACAAGCTCTATCTCGGCAATCTCGATGCCAAGCGCGACTGGGGCCATGCGCGCGACTATCGTCGAGGGCATGTGGCTGATGCTGCAGCAGGACGAGCCGGACGACTATGTGCTGGCCACCGGCGAGACCCATTCGGTGCGCGAGTTCGTCGAGCTCGCCTTCGCCGCAGATCGGCCGTGCGCATCGCCTGGCGCGGCGACGGGCGTCGACGAGACAGGGCGTCGATGCCGACGACCGGCGCGGTGCTGGTCGAGGTCGATCCGCGCTATTTCCGGCCCGACCGAGGTCGACCTGCTGCTCGGCGATCCGGCCAAGGCGCGCGACAAGCTCGGCTGGAGCCACAAGACGTCAGCTTCGACGAGCTGGTCGCGCGAGATGGTCGAGGCCGACCTCGAAGACGTGCCAGCGCGAGAGCATGCGCGCAACAGCGACGATTAGGCCCATGAACCCGTCCATACTCGCGCTGCGCGGCAAGCGCGTCTGGGTCGCCGGCCATCGCGGCATGGTCGGCTCGGCGCTCGTGCGCCGGCTGGCGGCGCGAGGACTGCGAGATCCTGACCGCCGACCGCGCGACGCTCGATCTGCGCGACAGGCGCGAGCGTCGAGCGCTGGATGGCGCGAAGCGAAGCCCGCATGCGGTCTTCCTGGCCGCCGCCAAGGTCGGCGGCATCCTCGCCAACGACACCTGTCCGGCCGACTTCCTCTACGACAATCTGGTGATCGCAGACCAACGTGATCCGCGGCGCGCACGTCGGCATGGCGTGCGAGAAGCTGCTGTTCCTGGGCTCGTCCTGCATCTATCCGCGAGCTCGCGCCGCAGCCGATCACCGAGGACGCGCTGCTGACCGGCCCGCTCGAGCCGACCAACGAGTGGTACGCGATCGCCAAGATCGCCGGCATCAAGCTCGTGCCAGGCCTATCGCCGCCAGTATGGCTGCGACTTCATCTCGGTCATGCCGACCAATCTCTACGGGCCGGGCGACAACTTCGATCCGCAGGACAGCCACGTGCTGGCGGCGCTGATCCGCCGCATCCACGAGGCCAAGCTCGCGAAAGCGCCGAGCGTGACGATCTGGGGCACCGGCACGCCGCGGCGCGAATTCCTGCACGTCGACGATCTCGCCGACGCCTGGTGTTCCTGATGAAGCACTATTCGGGCGACGAACACCTCAATGTCGGCTCCGGCGAGGACGTCACCATCGCCGATCTGGCGCGGCTCGTCGCCGAGGTCGTCGGCTATGCGGGCGAGATCGAGTTCGACACCTCCCGGCCCGACGGCACGCCGCGGAAGCTGCTGGACGTCTCCAAG
>CAVRXO010000006.1:960000-3042220 GCA_963725185.1 uncultured Alphaproteobacteria bacterium | reverse complement strand
GACACGCAACATGATGAAACTCCCCTCCAACACCGACTGGACTCTTAACCACCGAGTAACCATCCGAATCAAGTCATCATGAACCATGATCGTCGCTAAATTCTGAACGCCTTTACCCGATCTTGACCACGATGCGGCCGCGGACCTGTCCATCGACGATGCTGCGGCCCGCCTCGATGACCTCGGCCAAGCCGATTTCCGTCGTCATTTCAGCGAGCTTGGTGCGGTCCAAGTCGGTTTCGAGACGCTGCCAGGCGGCCCGCCGATCGCCCAGCGGCCGCATCACCGAATTGATGCCGAGAAGCGACACTCCGCGTAAAATGAACGGCGCCACCGTCGCCGGCAAATCCATACCTCCGGCCAGCCCGCAGGCCGCCACCGCGCCCCGGTAGCGGATCATCGACAGCATATTGGCGAGCGTGGCCGAGCCGACCACATCGATGCCGCCCGCCCAGCGTTCCTTGGCAAGCGGCCGCGGCGGGCCCGCCAGCTCCTTGCGGTCGATGACCTCGGCTGCGCCGAGCCGCCGGAGATAGTCCGCTTCCTCCGGCCGCCCGCTCGAGGCGGTCACCTTGAAGCCGAGCTTGGCCAGGATCGCGACCGCGACCGACCCGACTCCACCGGCCGCACCGGTCACCACCACCGGTCCGCCGGCGGGCCGGAGCCCCTGGTGCTCCAGCGCCATCACCGCCAGCATGGCGGTATAGCCGGCGGTGCCGATCGCCATCGCGTCGCGGGCACTCATGCTGCCCGGCAGCCGCACCAGCCAGTCGCCCTTCACGCGCGCCTTCTCCCCGTAGGCGCCGAGGTGGGTTTCCCCCAGGCCCCAGCCGTTGAGGATCACTTGGTCGCCGGGCTTCCAGTCGGGATGGGTCGAGGCTTCGACCGTGCCGGCGAGATCGACGCCGGGGATCATCGGGAAGCGGCGCACCACCGGAGCCTTGCCGGTGATGGCAAGACCATCCTTGTAGTTCACGGTCGAGTATTCGACCCGGACCGTGACGTCGCCCTCCATCAGCTCGTTCTCGTCGAAAATCTCGAAGCCGATGCTCTGGTTGGCATCGGCCTTGCGGATCACGATCGCTTTGAATGTCGCCACGGCTCACGCCTCCGCTGTGCTGTTGCGGCCATACGGGCGGCCGCAAGCAAGGAATATCATGCGGGCGCCGCGGCAAGCCGCGCCACCGGCTTCTCGATGATCGGCAGATTGATGAGCCCCGACAAGACGCCGAACATCACGCCCAGCCACCAGACGATGTCGTAGGAGCCGGTCCGCACATAAATGATCCCGCCCAGATAGACGCCCAGGAATCCGCCGACCTGATGGCTGAAGAATGCGACCCCGAACAGCATGGCGAGCCAGCGCGTGCCGAACATCACCGCCACCAGCCCGGAGGTCGGCGGCACCGAGGAGAGCCACAAGAGGCCGGTCACCGCTCCGTAGATCAGCGCCACCGTCGGGCTGGCCGGCAACGTGACCAGGCCGATCACCGCCAGCGCGCGGCTGAAATAGATGAATGAGAGAATGTAGCGCTTGGGAACGCGGCTGCCGAGCCAGCCCGACGTCATCGCCCCGATGATGTTGAAGAGCCCGATGAGGCCGAGCGTCCAGCCGCCGACCTGCGCGGACAATCCGCGATCGATCAAGTAGGACGGCAGGTGAACGGTGACGAATCCGAGCTGGAAGCCGCAGGTAAAGAAGCCAAGCACCAGCAGCACGTAGGAGCGATGCTGCAAGGCTTCGGCCAGCGCCTGCTTGTAGGTCTGGGTCGCCAAGCCGCCGAACGATCCGGCCGCGGCCCGCGTCGGCTCGGAACGCGGCTTCGCCACCATGAGGGCCAGCGGGATGATCAGCAGCAGGAGGCCCGCGAAGATTTCCAGCGCCGTTTGCCATCCATAGGCGTCGATCAGGCCTACGCCCAGCGGCGAGAACAGGAATTGCCCGAACGAGCCGGCCGCCGTGCCGGCGCCGAAAACCATCGAGCGCCAGCTTTCCGGCACCACCTTGGCGATCGAGGTGATGACCAGGTTGAACGAGCAGCCCGACAGGCCGAAGCCGACCAGCACGCCGGCCGAAAGATAGAGCATGGCCGGCGAGGTCGCGTGCGCCATGAGCAAAAGGCCAAGCGCATATGAGAGCGCGCCCGCGATGATGACCCGCTGCGCGCCGAAGCGATCCGCCAGCGCGCCGGCAAACGGCTGGGCGGCGCCATAGAGCAGGCTCTGCACCGCGATCGCGAGCGCATAGATATCGCGGCCCCAGCCATGCGTCGCCGACAGCGGCGTCAGAAAAAAGCCGAGCGCGGAGCGCGGCCCGAACGCCAGCATGGCGATGAGGCAGCCGCCCAGCACGATCACCGCCGGGCTGCGCCAATCCGCCGTCTTGCCGATTGCGGGATTGCCGGTCGCGGCAGCAGTTCGGTCGGCAGTCAAAGGGCTGGACATCGGGGATCTGTTCAGACCGGGTGTTGTTGAGGCCTGCTCAGGCCGGAACGATGGCGAGGCGCTGCACTGGCTTCTCCACGATCGGCAAGTTGATCACCGCCGACAGCACGCCGAACAGGATCGAGAGCCACCAGATGGCGTCATAGGAGCCGGTGCGCTCGAACGCAAGACCGCCGAGCAGCACGCCGAGGAAGCCGCCGACCTGGTGACTGAAGAACGCAAAGCCGTACAGCATTCCGCCCCAACGATTGCCGAACATCACGGCCACCAGCGATGCGGTCGGCGGCACCGTCGACAGCCACAGCAGGCCCATCACGGCGCCGAAGGCGAGCGCGCTCGTCGCGCTCACCGGAAAGACGATGAAGGCGAGCACCGCGGCCGCGCGCAGAAAATAGATCGCCGACAGCAGATAGCGCTTGGGCATCCGGGTGCTGAGCCAGCCGGCGGACAGCGAGCCCGCGATATTGCACAGCCCGATCACCCCGATGGTCCAGCCGCCGACTTCCGCCGACAGGCCGCGATCGACCAGATAGGCCGGCAGATGCACGGTGATGAAGGCGAGCTGGAAGCCGCAGGTGAAGAAGCCCAGCACCAGCAACACGTAGGAGCGATGCCCGAAGGCCTCCGCCAGCGCCTGCTTGAGCGATTGCGGCGCCGCCTTGCCGCTCCCGGTCGCCGCCGTCGCCCGCGGCGTCGCGAGCGCAAGCGAGAGCGGCAAGACCATGAGCATGAAAGCGGCAAAGATCAGCAGCGCCTGCTGCCAGCCGAATGAATCGATCAGCACGCGCGCGAGCGGCGAGAACAGGAATTGCCCGAACGATCCGGCGGCGGTTCCGGCACCCAGCGACAGCGACCGCCACGCCTCGGGCACCAGCTTGCCGAACGCCGAAAGCACCAGATTGAACGAGCAGCCGGAAAGCCCGAAGCCGATCAGGACACCGGCCGAGAGATCGAGCGCCAGCGGGCTGGCGGCGTAGGCCATGATGGCCAAGCCGAGCCCGTACATGATGGCGCCGGCGCACAGAACCCGGATGGTGCCGAAGCGATCCGCGATCCCGCCCGCCAACGGCTGGCCTATTCCCCACAACAGGTTCTGGATGGCGAAGGCCGTCGAGAACACGTCCCGGCCCCAGCTATTGGCAAACGACAACGGGGTCAGGAACTGGCCGGCGGCCGAGCGCGGCCCGAAAGAAAGCAGGCCGATCAGGCAACCGCACAGCACGATCGTGACCGGCGTGCGCCAAGTCGCTCCGACCAAAGCGGGCTTGAACGGCTGGATCCGCGTGGGCTCGGGCGCACTCGCCATGACGATTCTCCGGGACCGCGGCACCATAGGGCCTTGGCCGCCGCCACCCAACCAAATCGTCGGCAAATGGCGCATCCCGCGGATGCATGGCAGGCGGCCGCCTGAGACGGGGCCGAGGGGGCTGGAAGGGAGCGGGGCGAAGTGCTATATAGGATTTGCTCGAATTGAGAATAACTGCTTGGCCGCGGGCTCGCCGATCGGCGGGGCTTTGGCGGCAGAATATACTCAAACGGAGCATAAAGTCCGGGAGCCACCATGCCCATCCTGCAAGCCTTTGGCCCATCGGCCGGAACCGCACCCGTTCCACGCCAGCAGCCCGGCCCTGGAGCGGCGGCGCGCCGCCATGGCGTGCTGCCAATGCCTTCGCTGGAATGGAACGAGCAGGTCGCGCGCGAAACGGCGCCGCTCTATGCGCGTGTCCAGAAGGTGGTGCCCGCGATCGAGTGGCCGTTCTTTGCCCCCTATGTGAAAGCCATCAATGCGCTGAAGAAGGAGCGCAACGCCGTCATCCTGGCGCACAATTACCAGACGCCGGAAATCTACAATTGCGTCGCCGATTTCGTCGGCGACAGCCTGCAGCTCGCGCGCGAAGCCAGCAAGGTCGATGCCGACATCATCGTCCAGTGCGGCGTGCACTTCATGGCCGAGACCTCCAAGATCCTCAATCCGGAAAAGACCGTGCTGATCCCCGACAGCAGGGCGGGCTGCTCGCTGGCAGCCTCGATCACCGGCGACGACGTACGGCTGTTGCGCGCGAAGTTCCCGGGCGTCCCGGTCGTGGCCTATGTGAACACGTCGGCCGACGTGAAGGCTGAGGTCGATATCTGCTGCACCTCGTCGAACGCGCTCGAGGTGGTCGAAAGCCTCGGGCACGATCGCGTGATCTTCCTGCCCGACCAGTATCTGGCGAGTTACGTCGCCAGCCAGACCAAGGTGAAGATCATCGCCTGGAAGGGCGCCTGCGAGGTGCACGAGCGCTTCACCGCGGAAGAACTGCGCCGCTACCGCGAGGGCGACCCGGCGCTGCAGATCATCGCCCATCCGGAATGTCCGCCCGACGTGCTGGCGGAGGCCGATTATACAGGCTCGACCGCCGGCATGATCGACTGGGTGCGCAAGAACCGGCCCGGACGCGTGATCATGGTCACCGAATGCTCGATGGCCGACAATGTCCAGGCCGAATTGCCCGACATCGATTTCGTGCGGCCCTGCAACCTCTGCCCGCACATGAAGCGGATCACGCTGCCCAAGATTCTCGACAGCCTCGTCTATCTCAAGGAGGAGGTCGTGATCGACCCGACGATCGCCGCGCGCGCGCGGCGCGCCGTCGAGCGCATGGTGAATCTGCGAAGCTGACAGCCGCACCCCACTTGTCCCGGGCTTGACCCGGGACCGTCCGAGGCTCGGAGATTGGTACGGTCCCGGCTCAAGGCCGGGACAAGTGGGCTCATCGAGATCGCCGATCATGACCTCCTCCCTCATCTGCCCTGATGCCTTTCTGTCGCCGCTCGAGATCGATGCGAGCGTGACGCGCGCGCTCGCCGAGGATTTGGGCCGCGCCGGCGACGTGACCTCGATCGCGACCATCCCGGAGGGGACGCAGGCGCGTGCCCTGGTGGTGGCGCGTGCGGGCGGCGTCATCGCCGGCCTGTCGCTGGTGGCGGCGGCGCTCCGCAAGCTCGCCCCCGAGATCGAGATCAGCGGCGCGTTGCGCGACGGCGTCGGCGTCGCCGCCAAGACCACGCTGATGCGCGTGGAAGGATCCGCCCGCGCGGTGCTGGCGGCCGAGCGAACGGCGCTCAATCTGCTCGGCCGCCTGTCGGGCGTCGCCACCGCGACCCATGAATTCGTGCGCCGCGCCGCCGGCACCAAGCTGCGCATTTGCTGCACCCGCAAGACAACGCCGGGGCTGCGTGCGCTGGAGAAATACGCCGTGCGCTGCGGCGGCGGATTCAATCATCGCTTCGGTCTCGACGACGCCATCCTGATCAAGGACAACCATATCGCGGTCGCCGGCGGCATCCGCGCCGTGCTCGAGCGCGCGCACGCCGCCGCCGGCCATCTGGTCAAGATCGAGATCGAGGTCGACACCCTCGATCAGCTCGACGAGGTGCTCGCCACCGGGCTCGCCGATGCGGTGCTGCTCGACAATATGGACATCGCCACGCTGCGCCGGGCGGTCGCGATGGTGGCCGGCAAGCTGCCATTGGAGGCTTCCGGCGGCATCACGCTCGACACGATCGCGGCGATCGCGGCGACGGGCGTCGACTATGCGTCGTCGGGTTGGATCACCCATTCGGCCCCCAATCTCGATGTCGCGCTCGATATCGAGATGTGAGGCGGTCGCTGGCCCAGGTCGGCAGCGGATTGGTCGCAAAACCGCAGTGCAACAAACCGCCTCGAGATCACGCGCGCGGCCTCAGAGCCTGCGGCAGCGCTGCTTGAAGCCCTCCGGCGGCGGGCGTATCCTTGCTTGTTTCCAAACAGCAGTAACCGCAACCTCGCCCCGCGTCCCACCTCATCGGAGAAAGGTCACCACGATGAAAGCCAATCTCTACGTCGGAACGGCATTGACGGCTGTTGCCTTGGCTACCGCCTACGCTTTTGCATCGCCCACCGCCGCTCTCGCTGCCGACGGTGCCGCGCTCCTCACCGGCAAGGTCGTCTCCGCCACCGGCGAGGCCTTGGCCGGAATTCCGATCAAGGCGCATCGCGACAACAGCTCCATGACGGTCGCGGTCTATACCGATGCCAAGGGCGAGTATTCGTTCCCGGCCTGGTCGGACCTCACGCCCGGCTCCTATTCGGTCGCGGTCGAGCTGCCGGATTTCGAGCATACCGCAAAGCCGGTCACGGTAGCGGAAGGCAAGCCGGCCAGCATCGACTTCACCCTGAAATCGAAGCCGCTCGCCTATGAGGACGCGACCGCCTCCGAGATCATCGCCGGCCTGCCCGGCACCGACCAGCAGAAGACCTTGTTCTCGCAATGCAGCAACTGCCACACGCTGCAATGGGCCCTGCAGGCCGGGCGCACCAAGGAAGGCTGGGTCGAGATCATCAAGAAGATGGCGGGCCGCGCCGCCGAGCGCGAGGCGCCGGGGACCTACGAGTTCAGCCAGAAGCAGTTCATCGAGCCGTTGGCCGATTATCTGGTCTCGATCCGCGGGCCTGAATCCTCCGACAAGGTCGCGTTCAAGCAACGGCCGCGGCCGACCGATGCGGCCTCGACCGGCATCGTGGTGACCGAATACGCGCTGCCGCGCGGCGGCGAGCGCGAGCTCTACATGCTGCGCGGCGACCGGCGCTTCGTGTGGCCGCACGACGTCATCATGAACGACAAATACGCCTACTACACCGATCACTTCTCCTACGTGCTCGGCCGCGTCGACGTGAAGACCGGCGAAGCGACGGAAATTCCGTTCCCGGTGCCGCAAGGAGCAGGCCGCACCGCGATGGTTGATGACGGCCGCCCGGGCCAGCCCGGCGGCGGCGCGCACGAGCTGCAGTTCGACGGCCATGGCAACGTGATCATCGGCATGGACAATGGGACCGTCAAATACGATCCGAAGTACGGCAAGTTCGAAGGCTGGTCGGGCGGCCGCGCCATGTTCGGCTTGGATCCGCAGGGCAACGTCTGGTACCTGCAGAGAAACAACGGCGAGATCACCAAGATCGATACCAACAATGCAGAAGCGAAACCGACGAGCTACGTGATTCCGAAGAACAAGGGAATCTACGACACCGACACCGATTCGAAGGGGCGCACCGACCTCTATATCTGGAGTGAAGGCAAGATCGGCGTATTCGATCCCAGGACGCTCGACTACGTCGAGTTCAAGACGCCCACGCCCATGTCGGGTCCGCGGCGCGGCCAGATCGACGGACAGGATCGGCTGTGGGCCGGCGAATTCTACGCCGGCCAGGTCATGATGCTCGATCCGGACAAGAAGATCGTGAAGGAGTACCCGCTGATACCGGGAAGCAAGCCCTATACGGCGCCTTATGCGGAGCCGTATTCGGCCAGCGTCGACGACAAGAACCAGATCGTCTGGACGCACGACTTCAGCAGCGATCGTGTCTATCGCATCGACATCAATAGCGGAAAATCGACCGAATACATGACGCCGTCGAACTACGAGGTGCGCGACCTGAAGGTCGACACCACGGCCGAGCGCCCGACCGTATGGGTCCCGGCCTATCGTCCGCCGTCCAAGCTGGTGAAGATCCAGGTTCGGTAATCAGATCGCCTCGCTTCTGTTGATGGCAACGGGTCGCACTCCAAAAGAGCGCGACCCGTTCGCGTGTAGGGCGCAATCGCTTTATTGCGCCGTGCGGCGAGGCCGATGGCGCAATAAAGCGATTGCGCCCTACAGATTCTTCGCCGCCGCCGCGGTGGTGACCGCGTCGCCCCATTCGGGCGCGTCGGCGCCGTCGCCCCAGCGCTTGGGCCGGTAGAAGGTGTGGACGCCGAGCTTGTACATCTTGGTCATCTCATGCACCCAGCTCGGGTGCACCCAATAGGCGTGGTAGTGCGTGGCCTTGCCCACTTCCGGCAGCCAGAGCTGGCCGTCGAGCGTTTCGGCCGCGATCTTCTTGGCGCGTTCCCAGGCATCGGGCTCGCGCACCACTTCGGGGATCCCGTCGCACGCGAAGGTGAACTGGCAGGCGAGGTGGCGATTGGAATTCTGGAAGACCACGCCGCAGACCGTGCCGGGATAATAGCCGGAGAACACGCGGTTCATCACCACCTGCGCGACCGCGATCTGGCCGCGCACCGGTTCTCCGCGCGCCTCGAAATAGATCGCCTCGGCCAGGCACTTCACCGCCTTGGCGCGGCCTTTGTCGTCGAGTTGCAGGCGTTCGGCCGGGCTCATGGGATGCTGGCCCTCGCCGGTGACCTGGCCTTTCGGGGCGATGGTCTCGCCGCCTCTCGCGCCGTCATCGCTTGCGTCCGGCTCCTTGTCGGCGCCAACCTCGGGCGTCAAGGATGCGCTCTTGACGTCGGGCCCGGCGGCGGCAGGCTCGTCGTCGAGCTGCGGCGCTTCACCCGGCATCCAGGGCTGGATGACGTCGAACGACCCCATCGGATCGATGCCGAAATAGAGCCGCGCCATTCGCGTGCCGGGGTCTGCGTCTGCGGGCGCCACGAACAGGCCGGTGTCGGGATATGGCTGCGCGTCCGCGGGCGGTCCCGCCGGCCCCTGCCCTGCCCGCGGCTGCGGCGGCACGCCCTCGGGCTGGCGCGCGGGCAAATCCGGCCAATAGCCGGTTGGCTCGTCGACACCGTAGTCGAGGCTCGCGACCGAAAACCGCGCCGGCTTCTGATCCACCGACGGCGCGGACGGCGGCTGATCGATGGTTGCGGCTTGTGCCGCATCCGCCGGCGGCCGATCCGGCTGCGGCAAGGTTTCGGCGAGCGGCGTGATCTGGTCGGTCGACGGCCCCACGGCGGGCGGCTCCTCAGCCTGGCCTGCAATCAGGCGATCGTCCGTCTTGGCGTGCTCGGGCGACTGCACGGCCACCGGCGCCGACTCCTCCTGCGGCTCCGGATGAAGCGGGAGCCGATCCCCCTTGAGACGGCGATTGACTTCCGGGAGGGCGGACTGGAACTCATCGACCGCCGCATCGCCGAGCATGCGTTCGCGAATGGAACCGGTGATGTCCGCATTGCCGGGGTCGAGACCGGCCAATGCGTAGCTCAGCGACACCGGTATCGCCTCGCTGAGCGGCTCCGGCATCGAGAAGGTCGCGGCTTCGATGGTGCCAAACGGCGAAGCGATGTTGTGCTCGTGCCCGTGCTGGACGACCATCGGGTCCAGCGCGATGAGCGCGGCAAGGTCCTGATGGCCGATTCCTGTCGGCATCAGGCCGGCCGTCAAGCTGGCCGCCAGGACGCAGAGGCCGAAGGAAGCCCGAAAGCCATCCCTCGGCCCGTGATGCGACACCCTCATCTACCCGCTCACGCAACGACGCACGCAACGCTACAGAACGCGACACATATTCGTATCGACAGGCTCTTATCCCCACTTGGCGCCGTTGCGGCGCAAGTGCGGCATATCTCCAAATGAACTGATTAACCTTGCCATCGCGTTAATCGGGCGCGTGGGCTGTGGTTTTGCGCGGGAACGTCATCGACGCTACGTGCCGCATCGCTCGAACATGGTAAATGATTGGTCAGTGCAAAGCCGCCTCGCGGTCGCAGGCGCGAGCGTAGGGGCGCCCCTGGTGGGCGCCCAACCGTGATCGCTGCGAGGAATGGCGGCCACTCGAACAGGGCGGCCACGACGGACGCCCCTACAGGGCCGCGCATCGTGAGGACGCACGGGAAGGCTAGGCCTGGCTCGCCGCGCCCTTGCGGAGCGCCGCCTGCGCGGCGGCGAGCCTTTGCTGGCTATTTGCGAGGCGGACTGACCAGCCATCTCGCCTTCGGTTCGAAGCCACCGGATTCGTGCCAAGCACCCCAATTCCAGGGCGTTGCCTCACGATTGCGGGCATAACTTTCGAGCCAGGGTGCAGCGGCGAAAGCGTTCAGCCCGTTCTCACCCGGAGGTGTCGACTTGTTCCTGCGCGCTATCTTGGTCGCGCGCTTCTTACCCGACCCGGCGGAATTTGACAATCGCGCGGAGGGAGCCTTGGCGTTATTGGTCACCGTGCCGAGGCTTGTTTTGTCTTCGCTCCTTGCAACCTTGGCTACAATCTCCGCCGGCTCGTTTGCCGACACGATGCCGCGGTGGCCGATGGGCAGGGATACCATCTGGCGGAAAGCACCGCGCCTCGAGCGCGCGGCGCGGCGCTTACCGGACTCGCACCGAGGATGATGAAGAAACATTCCCGGCAAGTCCCGGCACGGGCCCGGCGCGGCGTGTGGCGGCAATATCGAGGTCGAAACCCCGTCGGCGGCCAGGAGCGCCGCGGCTGGCAGCACCGTTTCCCAACGGACGTCCTCGCCGTCTTCGTGGTTCATCCGAGCCAGAACCGAAATTGCCACCACCATCATCCCGATCGAAACCAGAATGAAGACCGTGCGAATCTTGCGACGCATCCGCGGTGCCGGACACAGATAGCCGAACTCCGGATGAAACCCTTCGAGCGCGAGAAATTGCGGGGAAATGGCGCGCGGCGGAACCATCTGATTGACATCGCCGTCCGAGATCAACCTTTTGCAAGTACCTCCGCTTAACGGCGGCCCAGAACAAGGAACCAAGCTGGCCTCGGATGCCGCCATCGCATGAATAGCCGGCCGATCGAACACGCCTTCGCCAGGGCTGCGGGCCATCGGCATGAGCCCTCCACGTGGTGCGCCGCAATAGGCCTACCCGACCAGCCAACCAGGCAATTGACGTACATCAATACTTCAGAGTGCGCCTCGCAGGATTGTCCGAAGGAGTAATCCGATGCCGGCATGGCGGGTTGTCCCGCGCGTCATCCGAGCCTGAAACGCCCAGGAATCAACAGCGATGGGCTTGCCTTCGCGAGCGCACGTGCGCGATGGAATGCTGCAAGAGCCTCGGTACCTATGGTTTCGAGGTGCACCGCGAGCGCAAGAACCTTGGTGAACCGCTCCCGATCATCTGCCATATCAACGGGACACAGCGGGATGGACATATCCGGATACCGGTCAATCTTCTCTTGTCGCTCGTGCAATACGGTTCCGCCGCACCAATATGCGGTGTCTCCGCAACACGCGGTCGCGGATCTTCGAGATTTGACCTAAATCAAAAGATTGATCGGTGCGAGATCGTATCAACCTCGCCGAGAAGCAACGATTTGCACGTTTGTTCGGTCTCGCCCCGAGGGCGAGCGTTATAGGGAGATTGGAGATGACTCTTCTCACCAAGACGGCGACCGCTGCCCTGATAACTACATCCCTCTCATGCTTTGCCGACCGTGCCGGCGCAGTTCCCTTGGGCGCTGCCATAGCCCTGCGGGACGCGACCACTCCGACGTCGCAGACCGTCCAGTGGCGTGGAGGAGGTTGGCGCGGCGGCTGGGGTGGTCGCTGGGGTGGTGGCTGGCGCGGTGGCTGGGGTGGTGGCTGGAGAGGCGGTTGGGGCGGCTGGGGCGGCCGGGGTCTTGGCTTTGCCGCCGGCGCGCTCATCGGTGGTGCGCTCGCAGGTGGCCCGTACTACGGTTATAATTACGGTTATTATGCCCCATCGTACTACGGCTCCTACTACGACGACTACGCTCCGGGCTATTACAGCGGCTACGCTCCAGCCTATTACGGCGGCTACAGCTATAGCCCCTACTATGGCGGCTACTATGGCGGCGGCTATGGGTACGCACCGCGATACTACGGGGGCTATTGGCCCGGCTACCGGCGGGCTTTCTTTGGGCACCAATACTGGTGAACGGCAGGCGTCGGGCGGCCTTTGGGGCCGTCCTCGGCAATGCGCACGGCTCGATCTGCTGCTTGTCGGCAGCAATCATCCAGCTTCCAGGATATGCGACCGCGTGGGACGACGCATCCGGTCAGGTGAAGGCCAGCTTACGGATTTGGCGCTTGGCCGGAAGTCATCGGCAAATATGATTTCGAAGAGAACGATTTATCTCTCGCGTCGAAATCGCATGTCCCGCGTTGTCGATTCGCTTTGCAGAATCGCAGATGGCCGTTAGACATTGGTTAGGTCGGCTCCTTCTCCGCGGGCCAGCCCTTCTAATCGCCGCTGGTCGCCATCAAGCGACCCGAATGAAGGGCACCTCGGTTGGAGCTGTCGATCACTGAGTTGGTCATCTCGCGCCTGATCGCGCGTCAGCGCGAGATCGCGCTCTCGACCTTTAGATAAATCATTGTTTTGCCTGAATGGCAGGTAGGCAAGGCGGCGCCGCGGGCGGCGAAGCGCTCGGCCCGCCGATCCTTCTTGACCTATGTCAAGAAGTCCCATGCCCATTCGTGCTGAAGAACATGTTGGTGCAAAGCGGCAAAAGGAGATGGACCCTATGGCAATGCAAGCGTTGATCCTTCGAGGAATTCGCCGCGTAGCTGGCGTTGGGTTTCTCATCCTTGCGGTCTTGATCATCGGCAGCATCGGGCCGGCAGGCGCTCAAAACGCTGCCACAACGACAAAGCTCTCGGCGCCGCAGCTCGAGCAGCTGGTGGCTCCAATCGCGCTCCATCCCGATGCCCTCTTGTCGCAGATTCTCATGGCCTCGACCTATCCGCTCGAGGTCGTCGCAGCGGCGCGCTGGTCGCAAGCCAATCCGAACGCGACCGGCGATGCGCTCCAGAGTGCCATGCAGCAGCAACCCTGGGATCCGAGCGTCAAGGCGCTAACCGCGCTGCCACAGACGCTGCAGATGATGAGCGACAAGCTCGAATGGACTCAACAGCTCGGCGACGCTTTCCTGGCGCAGCAGAGTGACGTGCTCAATGCCGTGCAACAGCTGCGGGCACGCGCTGACGCCAACGGCCAGCTCAAGTCGACGCCGGAGCAAAAGGTAACGACCACCCCGCGTTCGACAGCGCAACCGTCATCGGCCGCGCGTGGCGTAGAGGCCGCTCCCGCGAACGTGTACATGATCGAGTCGACAAATCCCGATGAATATTACGTTCCAGCCTATGATCCCGGCGAGATTTATGGCGCGTGGCCCTATTCGAGCTATCCGCCCTATTCCTGGTATCCGCCCGGCTATATCGCCGGCAATGCGCTCTCGTTCGCCGGCGGCGTGCTCGTGGGTTCGGCGATCTGGGGAAACATCAACTGGCGCAACAACTCCGTCCAGATCAATCCGCTGCGCTACAACAACTTCAATCGCACCAATATTGCCAATATCGGCAATGGAAACTGGGTCCATAATCCAGCCCACCGGGGTGCGGTGCCGTATCGCGACGCAGGCGTCGCGCAGCGATTCGGCCAGCAGGGCCAAGCGGGTGCGCGCGAGAACTTCCGCGGCCAGGCGAACGCAGGTCGGGGCGAGCTTGGGAGGCTGGGTGCGGCGGGTGCGGCCGGGGGCGCGGCCGGCATCGCGGCCGGCAGGCTTGGGCAGAATGGAGCGGGCGCGGCGAGGACGGCGGCCGGCAACAGAGCTGGCGCGGTCAAGAACGGCGGCGGCGGCGCAGCCAAGACAGCCGCAAACAGGAAGGGCGGCGGCACAGCCAAGACGGCCGCGAATGAGAGAGGCGGCACGGCGGGCCAGACCGCCGCGAACAGGAAGGCGGGCGGCGCCAAGCAGGCTCGCTCCAACCAAGGTGCCAATCGGCGTACGCAGACCGCGCGATCCAATGTGAGCCGGAGCCCTGGCGCAGGCGGCGGAAGGACTGTCGGAATGGGCGGCGGCGGAGCCGGAGCACGTTCCATGGGCGCCGCCCGCGGCGGCGGCGGGCGCGGCGGCGGCGGCCGGCGCTCCGATATCAGCCTCAAGCACGACATTGTCCTGCTGGGCCGCCTCGACAACGGCATCGGCTTCTATCGCTTCAGCTACAATGGCAGCCACAAAGCCTATGTTGGCGTAATGGCACAAGAGGTTCAGAGTGTCATGCCGCAGGCCGTCGCCCGCGATAGGGACGGCTATCTCGAGGTCTATTACGACAAGCTCGGCTTGACCTTCCAAACCTACGACCACTGGATCGCAACCGGCGCGCATGTCCCGGCGCTCGGCGGGATCGAGCGTTAGGTTTCTGCAAACCGCTCTAGCCTCCTCGGATGGCGAGCGACAAACACGATCGCTCGCCTTCCGCCCAACACAGGAAGGCACATGGCTTCGAGCGGAAGGAAATGCCTGACCGTGCCGGCGCCTCGCCAGACACCAAGATCGTGGCGGGCGCCTTCGGCCGCGGCCACGCCGCCGGGCATGCTGCCGTGCATCCGCCTGATGCAGCGAAACACGCTCTAATATTTCACCTGCGCGCTCACCTGGATCCGCTGATCGTCGGCGGTGGCCCCGTTCTTGTTGACGCGCTGGCCCCACAGTCCCTCTGCGCCCACTGTCACGTTCTGCACCGGGCGGTAAAGCAGATTGAGCGACGCGTAGGATCCTGAGTGCTGGTCGCTGTCGAGTTGCACGGCCACGTTGTTCTGGATGTTCTGGCTAAAGCCGATCGAGCTGCTCCACTTGGGAGTCCACCAGTGGTCGTAATATACCAGCCAATCGAGCAACGGCAGCGCCTGGGCCGTAAATGGGAGAAGGCTGGCCGGAACGATGTCGAGACAGCAGTCGTTGGAGTAGGCGGCGATTCCGTAACCGTAGGCCACCTGTGCGCGCAAGGCGTCCTCGCCAAACGTCTTCCATGCGCCGCTGAGATTGACCCCCCAACCAAACACGGTGCCGGAGGGAGCGCCGTTGATGCCCGCGGGGTTGTCGAAAGTGATCCAGCGCAGCACGCCCGCGGCCTGCACGTGTCCCCACTTGTCGTCATAACGCACATGTGCGGTCACATCGGGATACTGGGTCTTGGTCGTCAAGCCGCCGAGTTCCGGGATGAATTGGGGCACCTTGCCCAGGTCGCCGGAAAAGCCCGGCACCTCGAGCGCGACTGCAAAAACCACGCCGTTCTGCTCATACGGCGTCCATCGCAGTTGCGGATCATGGATGTAGATCATGCCGCTAGGCCCCCAATAATCGATGATGTTGGGGAATACATCGTCGTCCATGAACAGACTGGAGGTATGGCCGACCAGGAATCTGTCCCAGGAACCCCAGGCCTGCTGCAAATGAAACATGGTCTCGCCGGCGTTGGCGCCCTGCCCGAACAGGTCGAACTCGAACTGGGTCTTGACCTCGCCCTCCGTTGTCGGGAGGAACCCCTTGACGCCGAACTTGGACTGCCGGACGCTTAAGGTGGTCAGGCCGTTCGTCCCGCAGCCCGGATCGGTCCCGACCGGCGGGCAGTTCACCGCTATCTTGGATGGTCGAAAGGCCGCCGCCCATGTCGGATCCATCTTGTTGGTGTCGTAGATCGCGTCGGCCTGCGCCTGGCCATAGAGCTCTACGCGGGGCTTTTCCGGCCCGGCCACTTTTATCTCGGGCTTTTCATTCGGGGCGATGACGGGAGGCTCCAGGGACATCGGCGGGACGGAAGTTGCTTTTACAGGGAGCGCGGCCGAAGCGCGCGCCGTCGCCGCCGGCTGACCCGCGTTGCTTTTGGCTTTTTCCGCCTCCAGCGCCTGCACGCGCTTTTGCACGGCCTGCAGCTGCGCCTTGAGATCCGCAAGCTCGTCTGACTTGGCCAATGACGGAAGCGCCGCAGCTAAAGCTGCGGTCAGCAGGATAAGTCGCATGTCGGCCCCCCGGTTTTAGTCTGCATCCCGATGCGCAACGGGAATCACTTAAACCGAACCAAACGAAATGCTACCATAGCGCTTAAATTAAATCGTATTAACTCTGATACTCAAGTTTCACATTTTCGCGGCACGTGACGTTTCTGCAACATGATCCAGATTTTCCGTTTCGCCTGCAACTACAATCCAAAACAAGACGCCAGCGCAGCGCACAAATTCAATCCAATCTACAAATCATGTACCGCGCGGATTCGCCATATGATTCCAGCATATCGGTCAGAGAACCGTTGGGAATCACCTCAAATCCAAGGCGCGTCCAAAGCGGCAGCGTGCCATAGACCGAAACCAGCGCAAGACGTGGAATACCACGCTTTCGCGCCAGCTTCGCCGCGAGCCGGACCAGGATACCTGCGGCGTCTTGGCCTCGCGCTTGCGGGAGCACGGCCACGTCATGGATCAGCAGGCACTCCGGCGATCGAGGAATGCTTCCCAGGAACTGATCGACCGGTGGAATGCTGTTGAGAAGCCATGGATGGGAGAGTCCGTAGCCGACCACCCGTCGGTTTCGCACCAGAGCAAAGCAGCCCTCCGGAAACAACAGTAACCGTTCGGCGAACACCTCGGGTCGCTCGTGCAGATCAGGATGAATTTGATCCGCTATCCTTAGAATATCGAGCAGATCTTTTGCCGCCGCCGGGCGCCAAGAGCCGGCTCCTTGGTTTCCGCTCGAGTCCATTGCTTGCTTCATCCGATCGCCTTCGTCCACGAGCGTCTCCGAATTTGACATAGATCAAGATGTCTTTTTCGAGATCTGTAAATGAAAGAAACGATTGTCTTATTCGAACGGGAGCGTCCCATGAGAATGCACGGCCCTTTGATTGTTGTTACGGCTGCCGCCATTGTGAGCGTCTCGAGCCTTTCGGGATCAACCGTGGCTCAAACGAGAGACGCGTCGGCCATCGCCGACAATGATAGCGTCTATATTGATGCAAAATCATTCACAATCGTCCCAGGAAAGGCAAAGGGCGGTACCTCCACCCTGATCGATACACTGAATGCTCGAAAATTAGGGCCGGGCGCGATTGTGTTCCGTTCGGGCGGCGAGCTCTACATCGCGGACGCCAGGCCTGTCATCCTGGCTCAACTCGAGAATCGCTATGGCAGTGACCGCTACGGCAGCGACCGCTACGGCAGCGACCGCTCCGGCAGCGACCGCTACGGCAGTGATCGCTACGGCAGTGATCGCTACGGCAGCGACCGCTATGGAAGCGACCGCTATGGTAGTGACCGCTATGGAAGCGACCGAGACACCAGCGTAAGCGCCGCGCAGGCCGACCGCGACTGGCAGGAATATCTGCGTCAGAACCGCCGCTACGGCAGTGACCGTTATGGCAGCGACCGTTACGGCAGCGATCGCTATGGCAGCGACCGCTATGGCAGCGATCGAGACACCAGCGTAAGCGCCGCGCAGGCCGAACGCGACTGGCAGGAATATCTGCGCCAAAACAACCGTTACGGCAGCGACCGTTACGGCAGTGATCGTTATGGCAGTGACCGCTATGGCAGCGATCGAGACACTAGCGTAAGCGCCGCGCAGGCCGAACGCGACTGGCAGGAATATCTGCGCCAAAACAACCGTTACGGCAGTGACCGCTACGGCAGTGACCGCTACGGCAGCGACCGTTCTGGCAGCGACCCGGCGCAGCAGCAAATCTATATCAATGATCCGGAATACGCCCAGTACAAGCTGAAGAAGCTCTTCGAGGACAACTGGACGTCAAGCGATTCGAAGTAAGGACGTGCGCCTGCCTACTCCCGCAAAAGTTGGATGCCGCTTTTGAGGTCCGGCGGCATCCATCTTGGCCGCCGAGCGAGCTGAAACATGGAGAAGACCATGGGTTCCGGAGCCGCGTTGCCAGCATTCCTAGCCGCCGTGATTGGGCTAGCGTCCGGCATTTCGACCTTGGCCGGGGCCCAAGCGCAAGAGACGCCGGGCATCATTGCCGACCACGACAGCATCTTCATCGACGGAAAGACCTTCAAGGTTACGTCCGGAAAAGGAAAGGCGGACGCCCCCGCCCAGAGCCAGGTACTAGGGGCCCGCGACCTGGGGCCGGGCGCCGTGATTTTTCGCTCGGGCGAAAAGCTTTACATCGTCGACACTCCGCTGCTTCTGCCGAATGCATCCACCGGTCGTCAGGGCGTGTATCTCGGTGCCGACGCAGAACGGCCCAATCGCATTCACATTGAGTATGCACCGCCCCAGAACCCTGACCAGCAAAAGGTCTATGACCTGGTGAAGGAGGATCGCGTTCTCGAGACCTTGCAACAAATATTGAGCCCGTTTCGCTTTCCAGCCGAGGTGACGATAAAGACGCTGGGATGCAATGGCATGGTAAATTCCTGGTACAACACGGATGATTCGATCCCGACCGTGCACATGTGTTACGAGCTCCTGCAAGATATATTGCAAAACGTGCCGAAGGAAACCACCCCTGCGGGAATTACGCCGCGAGATGCGGTAGTTGGACAATTTCTATTTTGGACCTTGCACGAGTTCGGGCACGCGGTATTCGATATTTATCAGGTGCCGCTATTTGCCAGTGAGGAGGACTCTGCCGATCGCTTTGCCGTTTATATAATGCTGCAATTCGGCAAGGATCAGGCGCGCCGTTTGATCGGAGGCGCCGCCTACGCGGCCAACGAGGTCATCAAGAATTACAATCTCAATTCCAGCGTGGAGAAACCGCTGCAGAAATACTCCAGCGTCCACGGCTTGCCGGAACAGCGTTTCTTTAATTTGCTGTGCCTGGCCTATGGGGCCGACTCCAAGTTGTTCGCCGACGTGGTGGACAACGGATTTCTTCCAAAGAGGCGTGCCGACAATTGCGAATATGAATATCAGACATTCGCCCGGGCGTGGCGAGCGGAAATAAGCCCGCACGTCGACCAGCAATTGGCCAGAACTGTCTTGGATACGACCTGGCTTCGTCAACCGGACCCGCGGCTGCTTCAAAGATAGAACAGGCGATCCCGGCCTCGTCGGCGGATGCCCGCCCGCCATTTCCGCCCGTGCGTACCGACGGTCTTGCCGGCACCGCGCCCGCGACCTTTCGCTCAAGCATGACATCTCCACTTTCGCCTTTCTCGTAATTCTTGATCTACATCAATACCGTGTTCTCTGGCGCAGCGATCATCAACAGGAAAGCAACTATTCATCGTCGATCACCCTTGGCTTCCCCCCTGGAGGTGAATTCGTGAAATTTCTTCATGCTTTTCCCATCGCCATCATCGACGAGGATTACGAAGGCAAGCGCGCGGCCGGCCGTGGCATGCGACAACTTGCGGCCGCGATCGAGAAAGAAGGATTCCGCGTGGTCGGCGGCCTCAGCTACGAGGACGCGCGGCGCCTGGTCAACGTCGCGAACAATGAATCGTGTTGGCTGGTATCGGTCGACGGCGCCGCCGCCGATGCGAAGCAATGGCAGGTGCTCGAAGAGGTGCTGGTTGCAAAGCGCGGGCGCAACGTCCAGCTGCCGATCTTTCTGTTCGGCGACCAACTCACCGCTGAGATGGTGCCGGCCAGCGTGCTGAAGCACGCAAACGCGTTCATGAAACTGTTCGAGGATTCGCCGCCGTTCCTGGCCCGCGTAATCGCCCGCGCGGCGGAGTTGTACCTCGAGCGTCTGCCGCCGCCGATGTTCAGGGCGCTGATGGACTACACGCTGCACGCCAGCTACTCCTGGCATACCCCCGGCCACGGCGGCGGCGTTGCGTTCCGAAAGAGTCCCGTCGGTCAGCTGTTCTATGAGTTTTTCGGCGAGAACACGCTTCGATCCGACATTTCAGTCTCGGTCGGGCAGCTCGGCTCGCTGCTCGACCATACCGGTCCGATCGCCGCCGGCGAGCGCAACGCCGCGCGCATATTCGGCAGCGACGAAACGCTGTTCGTCGTCGGCGGCACGTCGACCTCGAACAAGATCGTGTGGCACGGGATGGTAAGCCAGGGCGATCTCGTGCTGTGCGATCGCAACTGCCACAAATCCATCCTGCACTCGCTGATCATGACCGGGGCGACCCCGATCTACCTTATCCCCTCGCGCAACGGGCTCGGGATTATCGGACCGATCTCGCGCGAGCAGTTCGCTCCCGAATCGATCCGCAGGAAGATCGCCGCCAGCCCGCTCGCCGGGAAAACGAGCGGCAAGGTCCGCCTCATGGTGATGACCAACTCCACCTACGACGGCCTTTGCTACAACGTCGATGCCATCAAGCAGATCGTGGGCGACGCAGTGGAGGTACTCCACTTCGACGAGGCTTGGTATGGCTACGCGAACTTCCACGAGTTCTATGACGGTTATCATGGGATCTCGTCGGGACAGCCGGCACGTTCGCCGCACGCCATCACCTTCGCCACCCACTCCACCCACAAGCTTTTGGCCGCGCTGTCGCAATCCTCGATGATCCATATCCAGCACGCCGAGAAGAAGCAGCTGGACATGGCGCGCTTCAACGAAGCGTTCATGATGCACACGTCGACATCTCCCCAGTACGGCATCATCGCGTCGTGTGACGTCGCGGCGGCGATGATGGAGCAGCCGGCCGGGAGGGCGCTGGTGCAAGAGACGCACGATGAAGCGCTCAGCTTCCGCCGCGCCATGACCGCGGTGAAGGGGCAGATGAAGGATTCGTGGTGGTTCGACATCTGGCAGCCCGACGCCATGGGCGCAGCTCCGGTCGATGAGAGATCCGCCTGGGTGCTCAAGCCCGGCGACGGATGGCACGGATTTCGAAGGACTTGCCGAGAATCATGTCCTCGTCGACCCGATCAAGGTGACCATCCTCACGCCGGGGCTGTCGCCGGACGGCGTCATGCAGAAGCAGGGAATACCCGCCGCCGTGGTGGTGAAATTCCTGTCGTCGCGCCGGATCGAGATCGAAAAGACCGGCCTGTATTCATTCCTCGTCTTGTTCTCGATGGGCATCACCAAGGGGAAATGGAGCACGCTGGTCACCGAGCTCATCAACTTCAAGGATCTCTACGACGCCAATGCTCCACTCACGCGCGTGCTGCCGGCGCTGGTGGCGGCGCATCCCGAGGCCTACGCCGAAATGGGGCTCAAGGATCTCTGCGAGCGGGTGCATCGCGCGTACCGCGACTTCGATCTGCCGAAGGCGCAAAAGGACATGTACACCACGCTCCCCGAGCTGGCGATGCGCCCGGCCGATGCCTACGAATGCCTCGTGCGCGGGAGGGTCGAGAGCGTAGAGATCGACCGGCTCATGGGTCGCGTCCTGGCGGTCATGGTGGTGCCCTATCCGCCCGGCATCCCGGTGATCATGCCGGGCGAACGGCTGACGGCGGCGACCAAATCGATTCACGACTACCTCCTGGATGCCCGCAAATTCGACCAGCAGTTTCCTGGCTTCGAGACCGATATCCATGGGCTGCGCTTCGAGCCTACGGCAAGCGGAAGACGCTATCTCGTGGACTGCGTGGCGCAGGGGAGCGAGAAATGATCCCGCGCGACGTAAAAGCCCCCACCATCCCGATCCCCGCATCAAGTTCCACACCTACGTGATCCGCGAGGGAGGGGCCGGCAAGGAAGGAGACCCGTCATGGCAGAGCAGAGCCAAGCGAAGCGGATGAGCCTGGTCCAGCTGACGTTCATCGTCGCGGTGAACATGATGGGCTCGGGCATCATCATGCTGCCGGCCAACATGGCACAGGTCGGCGCGATCTCGCTGCTGTCATGGATCGTGACGGCGTTGGGCTCGATGGCGATCGCTTACGGGTTCGCGCAGGCCGGCCTGCTCAATCAGCGCCCGGGAGGCATGTCGGCCTATGCCGAGGATGCATACGGCAAATCCGGCTACTTCATAGTGTTCTTTCTCTACTTTCTTTCGCTCGCGATCGGCAACGTTGCGATCGCGATCTCCGCGCTCGGATACCTGGCGGCGTTCTTTCCTTGGCTTTCATCGACACCGATCACCACCTGCATCGGCGTGATTGCGTTGTTGTGGCTGACCACGGTCGCAAACTTCGGCGGTCCGAGCCTGACCGGGCGCATCGGCTCGGTGACGGTGTGGGGAGTCATCATTCCGGTGGGAATGCTCTCGCTCATCGGCTGGCTCTGGTTCAAGCCGGAAATATTCGCGGCGGCCTGGAATCCCAAAGGGCTCAGCCTGGCGCAAGGCATGGGATCGAGCATCTCGCTCACCTTATGGGCCTTCTTGGGCATGGAATCCGCCGCCCAGAACTCGGCTGCGGTGGAGAATCCCAAACGGGACGTCCCGCTGGCCTGCATGTTCGGCACGCTGGGCGCCGCCGTCATCTACATACTGTCCACCACGGTGATCCAGGGCATCGTCCCCAATGCCGAGCTGGCGAAATCGACCGGACCGTTCGGTCTCGCCTACACCCACATGTTCAACCCGACAGTCGGCTCCATCATCATGGCGCTCTCGGTGCTGGCCTGCCTGGGCTCGCTTCTGGGCTGGCAGTTCACGATTGCCCAGACCGGAAAGGCGGCGGCGGACGAACGCATGTTCCCCGCGTTCTTCTCGAAGGTGAACCGGCTGGGGGCGCCGATCATCGGAATGATCGTGCTGGGAATCGTCCAATCCGTGCTGGCGTTGTCCACGATCTCGCCCACCCTGAGCGAGCAGTTCTCCGCCCTGGTGAACCTCGCCGTCGTCACCAACGTCGTTCCCTATATCGTCGCGCTCTCAGCCCTGATGGTGATGATGAAGGCGGAGGCGGTCAGCGAGACGCTCTATCGGCGCAACGCCGCAGTGGCGCTGGTGGCGATGCTCTACAGCGTCTACGCGATCTATGCGTCCGGCAAGGATGCCGTGCTCGGTGGCATGGTGATGATGGGAATCGCCTTCGTCATCTGGGGCTTCATCGCGCCCCGCTTCACATCAAGGCAGCAGGCTGCAACCACGCTCGCCGCGGCGGAGTGACCGCAACAGACGCGATTGAGAGGAGATGGAATCATGCAGCGCATAGGGTCGGAAAGCCCCGCGGGGCATCGTGTTCGGATCGTGGCGTTTGCGATCAGCGTCTGTCTCGCGGCGGCGCCGTCGTTCCTCGGTGCGGCGCCGGCCTCGGCGGCCACCTTGGATCGGATCAAAGAAACCGGAAAGATCACGCTCGGCTATCGAACCGATGCCCAGCCGTTTTCCTATCGGGACCAGTCGGGCGCCGCAGCCGGCTATTCCACGGCGCTGTGCGGGAAAATCGCGGATCAGGTGAAAAGCGAGCTCGGGCTCGCCACGCTGACGGTCGTATGGACCCCAGTCACGCTTGCGGATCGATTCAGCGCCGTGCAGCAGGGCAAGGTCGATCTCCTGTGCGGCGCAGACTCCGTGACTCTCGCCGCCAGGAAGGAGGTCGCGTTCTCGATCCCGATCTTCCCGAGCGGGATCGGTGCCTTGCTGCGCGCGGACGCCCCGGCGGCTCTGCGGCAGATCCTGGCCGAGGGCCAGCCCCCCTCCCACCCGGTATGGCGTGCGTCTCCGGCTAGAACCCTCCTGGAAAACAAGACCTTCACGATCGTCGCCGGTACGACCGCGGTGAGTTGGCTGGCGGGCCAACTCGACGCCTTCCAGATCAGCGCGACTGTCGTGCCGGTGGACAGCTATGACGCGGGTATCGCACGCGTGGTCGACCGCAGCTCCGACGTCTTCTTCGGAGATCGCGCTCTCCTTCTCGAGGCCGCGAAGCGCAACGCCTCGGCCGCGAATTTGGTGGTGCTTGACCGGCTCTTCACCAACGAGCCGCTGGCCCTGGCGCTCGCGCGCAATGACGACGATTTCCGCTTGCTGGTCGACAAGACCTTGAGCGGGCTGTTTGCGTCCAAGGACTTCGAAGGCTTGTACATGAAATGGTTCGGAGAGCCGGACGAAAGTGCGCTCGCCTTCTTCCGGACGAACGTGCTGCAGGAATGAGGCGCTGACACCGCGAAGCGTTTTGCCACGCGTGAGAGAGCATCACCCCGCTTCCAACAGCTTGATAACGATCGGCTGCCGCGGCCACGAAATGGACCGGCAAGGCGGAGAGGCCGGCACGACCATAACATCGGCGGTCTCCGGCATCGAATGAGCCCGATGAGCGCAAGGTACCTCATCGGCGATCCACAACAGGTGGGAAAAGCAAAATGAGCGCGCCGGGCGATACGAATAGGGGTCTTGGCGTCGCGGCGTGCACCGCCATCGTGGTCGGCAACATGGTCGGCTCCGGTTTCTATCTGTCGCCGGCGGCGGTTGCTCCTTACGGCAACCTTGCCATCCTGGCTTGGATCGTGATGGGCACCGGCGCGATCTGCCTCGGCCTCACTTTTGCCAAGCTCGCGCGACTGGTGCCGGCAACCGGTGGCCCCTACGCCTACACCCGGATAGCTTACGGCGACTTCGCCGGCTTCTGGGTCGCATGGGGCTATTGGATCTCGATCTGGGCATCGCTGCCGGTGATCGCGATCGCGTTTGCCGGTGCGGTGATGAATGTATATCCGGCCTTGCACAATCGGACGATGGCGGTGGTATTCACGGTCGCTGCGATTTGGGCCGTGGTGCTCGTCAACCTGCGCGGCGTCAAGGCCGCCGGCATATTTGCCGAGATCACGACCTACTCGAAGCTGGTGCCGTTCGGGGCGATCGCCTTGCTCGGGTTGCTCTACATCGATCCCTCGCACTTCAGCGAGTTCAACCCGAGCGGCACGTCCTTGTTCAGCGCGAGCGCTGCGCTCGCGCCAATCACGATGTTCGCGTATTTTGGCCTGGAGTCCGCTACGGTTCCTGCCGGCGACGTGAGGGATGCCAAACGCACCATCCCGCGCTCGACCATCCTCGGCATCACCATCGCGGCGGTCCTGTACGTGCTCGGCACCGTGGCGGTAATAGGCGTGGTGCCGCATGAACAGCTCCTGAGCTCGGTCGCGCCGTTCTCGGACGCGGCAAGGATTCTATGGGGTCCCTGGGGCGCAACCGCAATTTCGATCGCCGTGATCCTTTCATCGATCGGCGCTCTCAATGGCTGGACGCTGCTTTTGGGACAAGTGCCGATGGCGGCGGCGCGGGACGAGTTGTTCCCGCCGCTCTTCGCCCGACTGTCACGGACGGGAGTGCCGGCAATCGGCATCGTGGTGTCGGCCACGTTCGCCACCGTGCTGGTGCTGGTCCAGGCGGCCGGCTCGCCGGGATTCTCCGCATTCTACAATCTGGTCGTCGGCCTGAGCACCATGGCCGCGGTCATTCCCTATGCGTTTTGCGCCCTTGCCGGCGGGCTGGTGGCGGCGCACGCCGCAGGCGGCGGGCCGGTTCCGCGCCCGACACCCGTCGAGCTGATCGCTTTCGTGTTCGCGGTATTCACGCTTTACGGCTGCGGCGCGGAGCCGGTGCTCTACGGCTTGGTGCTGCTGATACTGGGTATTCCGGTGTTCATCTGGCAGCGGCGTCGCGCCTCACCCGCCGGCGCGGGGCACGGCTCGACTGCATCGTCCTGGCGAACAACATGAGGCTCACGATCGTCATTCCGCCGACATCCATCATTCACGGTCAGGAAGGCACAACCCCATGCTGAATCCAACTGCAGCTCCCATGCGATCGCGTGTCCTTGTGGTGGACGACGAACTGGCGAAGCTGGACACGGCGCTCGGCCGGGCCACGGAAAGCCTCGCGGCGGCACTTGCCGCGCGTAACGTCGACGTCGTCAGGGCAGTCTCCTACGAGGACGGTCACGCGATCGTAGGCTCGGACGCGTCGTTGCGCGCCGTGCTGCTCGACTGGAACTTGGGCCTCAACAGCGAAGGCACGCACGCACAGGCGACCGCCCTATTGCACAAGCTGCGCGAGCGGCATGCGGAGGCGCCGGTGTTTCTCCTCGCTGACCGCGAGCGCACGCGGGGTACCATGACGATCGAGGCCGCGGAATTGGTCGACGAGTTCGTCTGGCTGCTTGACGACTCGGCTGACTTCGTCGCCGGCCGCGTGATGGCGGCGATCCAACGCTACCAGGCGCAGCTCCTGCCTCCGTACGCACGCGTGCTGGCGGAATATGCGAGGCTGCGCGAGCATTCGTGGTCGGCCCCCGGCCACCAGGGCGGCATCGCGTTCACCAAGCATCCCGCGGGGCGCGCGTTCTTCGATTTCCTGGGCGAGAATGCGTTTCGCATCGACATGGGCATAGAGCGCGCGGCACTGGGATCGCTGCTCGACCATACCGGACCGGTCTTCGAGAGCGAGAAGTATGCGGCGCGAGTCTTCGGGGCGCACCGCAGCTACTCAGGCGTCGTCGGCACGTCGGGCTCGAACCGCAGCATCATGCAGGCGTGCATGAAAGAGGACGACTTGGTGATCCTCGACCGCAACTGTCACAAGTCGATCGAGCAAGGCCTGATGCTGACCGGTGCGCGGCCGGTCTACATGTTGCCGACACGCAACCGTTACGGCATCATTGGCCCGATTCCGCCTTCCGAAATGGATCCAAAGACGATCCGCGCAAAGGCGCAGGCGGGCCCGCTCACGAAGAAGATCGCCGACCAGAAACCGGTATACGGGTGGTCACCAACTCCACGTACGACGGCCTGTGCTACGACGCGGTGCGCGCGCAGGCCCTGCTCGAGAAATCCTGCGATCGGATCCACTTCGACGAGGCCTGGTACGGCTACGCCCGTTTCAACCCGATGTATGACGACCACTTCGCGATGCGGGGCGACCCGGCGAAGCACCACGGCCCCACAGTCTTTGCCACGCATTCCACGCATAAAATGCTCGCGGCGCTGTCGCAAGCCTCCTATATCCATGTGCGCGACGGCAAGGGAGCAATCGATCACCATCGCTTCAACCAAGCCTACATGATGCACACTACCACCTCGCCGCTCTACGCAATCGTCGCGTCGAATGACATAGCGTCGGCGATGATGGATGGTACCGGTGGGCTCTCTCTTACCCAGGAAGCGATCGAGGAAGCGGTCGACTTCCGGCAGGTGGTGGGCCGGCTGGAGCGCACGTTCGCGGACAAGAAGGACTGGTTCTTCAAGCCCTGGAACGCGGAGACGGTGAAAAACCCGGCCAACGGCCACGACGTGGCGTTCGCGGACGCGCCGGCGGATTTGCTCTGCCGGAGCCAGGAGCCGTGGCTGCTGCGTGCCGGCGACAAATGGCACGGGTTCGACAACATCGCCGACGACTGGTGCATGCTGGACCCAATCAAGGTCAGCATCCTTTCTCCGGGGATGGGCGAGGACGGCGAGCTGGAGAAGACGGGAGTCCCGGCGGCGCTATTGAACGCGTGGTTCAATCGCTTCGGCATCGTGCCGACACGCGTCACCGACTTCCAGGTGATGGTCCTGTTTTCGATCGGCATTACCAAGGGCAAGTGGGGCACGCTGCTCACCAACCTGCTGGCCTTCAAGCGGGCCTACGACCAGAACCGTCCGCTCGCCGAGGTCCTGCCGGAGATCGCGGCGCAATATCCAGACCGCTACCGAAACGTCCGGCTGCACGAGCTTGGCGACGAGCTTTTCGAGTACTTGCGCGAAAACCGTCCCGGCGACCTGCTCAACGCCGCCTTTGCGGGTGTGCCGAATGCCGATATGACGCCGCGCGAGGCCTACGCGCGCCTGGTCGCGGGCGACGTCGAAGCCGTACCGGTCGACAAGCTCGCCAAGCGCACCGCCGCCAACGCGGTGATGCCCTACCCGCCTGGTATCCCGATGCTGATGTCGGGCGAAAATTTCGGCAGCACCAACTCGCCGCAGATCGGATACCTGCGCAGCATGCAGAGCCGGGAGCAACAGTTCCCGGGGTTCGCAGGAGTGATCGAGGGCGCCGACCTTGTCGATGGAACTTATCACGTCCTGTGCGTGAAGACCTAGGTCGGGGTTACCCCGCGGGCAGGCCCGGCGAGGGCCGCGGCAGCGCGTGGATCGGCGTCATTGCAGCGCGAGCCGGCATGCTACTGAACGGACTTGGAAAGTGACCGCAGATGGCCCTCGAGGGTGGCCAAGGTCTCGACCAATGCGCAGAGAGTCCGTTCGGCGTCTTCCGTATCGTCGCCGTTGCTCCGGAGTTTGTCGATAAGGGCCTTCTGGCGCTCAACAATACCACGGGCTTCGGCAACACGGTGTTTGGCCGAAGAGAGAGGATCGTGGGTGCTTTCTATTCCCGCCATGAGCAAATTTCGCTCCACCGTCGCGAGCCGTCTTTGATTTAAATCAGGTCTGCGTCGGCCAAGAAGCTGTCCTCTTGCGATTTTCCGACGCCGCCGGGCCAAGTATCTTCGTTAGCAAGCTGTAAATACCCGGGATACCGCCCAAAGCCGCCCCTCTGCGAGATCCGCCGGCCATTCTAAACCAAAGTATAGCCGGGCATCTCTACTCACAGCGCAGGCACACCTAGGTCCAATTGAGCGGTCTGGACCGAGCGCCCTAGCTTGCCTGCAGTTAACAGGCGGATCGCCACAGGGAGGCGAATATGAAGGGGCGGAATCAGTCGCAGCCACCGCAGCGCCGGCGGTCCGGACTTCCGATAGGACACTCATTCAGTTCATTGCTGGCCGCGACAAAGCCGCACCACGGCGGGCACCGATAGCGCACGGACGGCGCTCTCGAGTCTGCAGCACTGCAAGAAAGGTCGTCGCAATCACCGGATCGACGCCGGGACCGAATGAGGATTAGGCCGATGACGCAGATGAACGCGCTGTGCCGATCACACCCTAGTGGATCGCCCCCATTGCAGAATCGCCCCCTCATGGAAACCGGTGAGCTCGGTGGGGCCATGGAATACATTGGTGCCCCGATGTTGTTCAGGCGGCACGCGGAGATTTATGGCGAAGGCGAGCCGGCCGGCTACCTCTACAAAGTCATGAGCGGCGTGGTGCGGACCTGCAAGGTTCTAGCCGACGGGCGTCGTCAGGTGGGCGGCTTCTACCTCCAGGGCGACACTTTCGGCCTTGAGACCGGCGCGGAGCATGCCTACTCGGCCGAGACGATCACTGAATGCAGAGTGCTGGTGGCCAAGCACATCACACTGATCGCCCGGGCCAAGACGGACCACGAAGTTGCGTTTCAGCTTTGGATGCTGACCGGCAAGGAGTTGCGGCGGCTGCAGGACCACGTGCTGCTGCTCATCAAGAACGCGCCCGAGCGCGTCGCAGCCTTCCTGCTGGCCTTGGCCGAACGCTCCTCCACCGGTGATTCGATCGAGCTGCCGATGTCGCGACAGGACATTGCCGACCATTTGGGGCTCACGATTGAAACCGTTTCCCGCACCCTGAGTCACCTGGAGAACCTCCAGGCGATAGAGCTCTTGTCTGCGCGGCGTGTTCTGTTGCGGAACCGCCGTGCCCTGGTCCGGCTGAGCGCTTGAGCGGGTTTCCGAGATACATACCGACGTTGCGGCCTTGGACCGAACGGATGTATCCTTGCGCGATCTGAAGGTCTCATCAGAGTATCCAATACATGAATGAGCACCGGTGCAAGTTCAACATAACGCTCTTCCGCCCGCTCATCTTGTTGAGCTTCCTTCGGAACTTTCCACCAAAAACGTTCGCGGGCCGGGTCGACTGAAACCCGCGTCAAATCGAGCGGCCGGTACTTTGCGATCCTGTTAACCGCCAGGCCTTAATAAGGGTCGGCGCACACCCCGGCCTCGTCGCCCGGCTGAGTTGCCGGCAATTGGCCGGTTCAAGTCGAACCGCCTTAATCTGGAGACACCGCGAGCAGGCGCCGATGCTAGAACCGAAAGATCAATCCGAAGACAATCCGATCGTCTTCGTGGTGGATGACGATGCGGACGTCCGTGATGGACTGCAGGCGCTCCTTGCATCCATCGGTCTGCGGAGCATGACCTTCGATTCGACGGCGCGGTTTCTCGAGCGGGGACCTCCAATTGAGGTCAGCTGCCTGATCCTGGATGTGCGACTTCCGGGGCTTGGGGGTCTCGATTTGCAGGCTCAACTCGCAGCAGCGAAAATCGGCATTCCCATCATATTCATCACCGGCCATGGCGACATTCCGATGACCGTAAGAGCCATGAAGGCTGGCGCAATCGAATTCTTGACCAAACCGTTTCGTGATCAAGACCTTATCGATGCCGTGCAGATTGCGCTCGATCGGGATCGCGCAAGATGGGAGTACGACAGGAGAACGCGCGACCTGCGCGCCAAGTTCGAAGCGCTCAGCACGCGCGAGCAAGAGATCATGGCACTCGTGACGCTCGGCCTCATGAACAAACAGGTTGCCGGGGAGCTCGGCGTGAGCGAAGTGACCGTGAAGGTCCACCGCCACAACATCATGAAGAAGCTCGGGGCCAAGTCGCTCGCCCATCTGGTGCGAATCTCCGATTCCCTCGGCATTTCCCGGCCACCAACCGACCCGGACAAGCTCTAGCCAACGTCATATTGCGCCGCCGACGAACGGCTCGGGGGATATGAAATTGCGGGAGACTCTTGTGATCTCGATCGTCGATGACGATAGATTCGCGGGAGACGCGATAGGAGAATTCGTTCGGTCGCTTGGATACCGGACCGCCGTCTTCCCGTCCGCCGAGCAATTCCTGGAATCCGGCTGCATCGGAGAGACGGCGTGCCTGATTACGGACCTGCAAATGCCGGGCATGAGCGGTTTAGACCTGCAAGTCCGTTTGCGGGACGACGGGTTCGACACGCCGATCATTTTCATATCGGCCTTTCCAGAGGAAAGATACCGGACCCGTGCTCTGGATGCCGGAGCGGTCGCGTTCCTGAGCAAGCCTTTCGAGGAACAATCGCTGGTGGAGTGCATAAATGCCGCGCTCAAAGGGGTTGGCGGTCATTTCGGGCCCCACTGACTGCAGCGCAGCCGCCTGCCGCCGCCAGGCGCAGGGCATCGCATATGATGAAACCGCCGCGCTCTCGGGGACACCTCCCCCTGCAAGGGGCGTGGACAGCGATGTTGAGCGCACTCGCTGCCCCTCCCACCAAAAGCTGTCGCAGCATGATTTCTCCCGACGATCCATCAATGCGTGAACGGTACGCAGCTCACCGCCTGAATGTGACTCCGGCAGGCAAGCTGTCCCGCCCAACTGTGCGCGCGGGAAATTGGTGGTTTCCAGCTCACATGACCTGTTGACCCGCTCCGCGGGGGCGAAGGATCAAGCCCTTGGGGAACAATTCCCAGGTCGGGAGTCTTTGACTTACATCAAATAGGCGACGGTTTTGTCAATTATCGTGCGGCGGACCGGATATCGTCCGGCGGACCGGACACCGCATTTCGTAATGGGCCGGGAGGTCCCCCAGGTGATGATTTTGAGTCCTGAATAGGAGGAGCGTTATGGACGCGCCGCTTCACCCGGTCGCTTCGCCCCATCTGCCGTCGTTCATCACGCCTCCGGGTGAGACGGACGTTCTCATGGTCATCACGGCCGTTATTCTGGCGGTCTCGGTGCTCATGTTCGGGATCGTGTTCCTGCGCTTGCACTCGCTGCCCGAGCGCATGGCTCACGGATCCCACAAGCTGCAACTTGAGATCGTTGCGGTGTTGTGCCTGCTTGCACTGCTCACCCATATCCATGCGTTCTGGGTCGCGGCGCTGCTGCTTGCGTTGATCGATCTCCCGGATTTCCCCGGCTGGCTCGGCCGGATAGCCGGTGCGGTCGAAAAAATGGCGGGCTCGAGGCCCGGCGCGGGTACCGCAACCGAAGCAACGTCGCAACCGCCTATCGTCGATGCAAAGCAGGCTGGACCCGCGGCTGTACCGCCGCAGGAGACCAGAAGTCGCCCCGCAAAGCAAAGGGAGCCGACCCATGCTTGAGCTCATGCTCTGTTCCCTGCTGACGATCTTCCCGGATTATCTCATCCGCCGATATGTGCAGGGAAAACGGCTAGGCAAGGAGATCACGATCTATTCCGTATGGTTCGAGCTGAGGTGGGGCATCACCTCTTGCCTGATTCTGACGGTGCTTCTTATAACCACGATATTTTACAATCATCCGTCCACGAGCAGCGTCACGTTGTTCTTCAGAACCGTACCGATTCTTCCCGAGACCAACGGGCGGGTTGCCGAGATCTATGTTGACTTCAGCGACCACGTCGAGAAGGGAGCGCCGATCTTCAGGCTCGACAGCTCGAAACAAGCGGCAGCCGCAGAGACGGCCAAACGCAAGATCGCGGAAGTCGACTCTGATTTGGTCGTCGCCAAGCTCGACGTCGCGAAAAGCGAATCCCAGCTCGATGAGGCCAAACACTCGCTCCAACAGGCGATCGACGAGCTGCAGACCAAACAATATCTGGGAGTCCGCGGTCACGCCCCGGCGCGCGAGATCGAGAAGCTCCAGCTCGTCGTCAAGGGCCGCGAGGCGACCGTTGCGGCCGCCACCGCCGCGAAGGAAGCGGCGCAAGCGCGGGTCTCCAGCCAGCTCCCTGCCGAGAAGGCCAGCGCCGAAGCCGCGTTGGCCGAGGCCGACGTGGAGTTGAACAAGACGGTCGTGCGCGCCGGAGTGAACGGTCGGATCGAGCAGTTTGCGCTTCGAGTTCGGCGACATCGTCAACCCCCTGATGCGCCCGGCCGGGGTCCTGATCCCTGATAATGCAGATCGGTTGCTTGTGGCCGGCTTCGGGCAGATCGAGGGACAGATCATGAAGGCTGGAATGATAGCCGAGGTGACCTGCGTATCGAAGCCCTTCACGATCATCCCGATGGCGGTCACCGATGTTCAGGATTACATCGCCGCAGGTCAGTTCCGAGGCGGCGAGCAGTTGCTCGATCCGCAGCAGGTGACACGACCCGGCACGCTGGCAACCTTTCTCGCGCCCCTCTACGCAGGAGGTCTCGACGGCGTCACCCCTGGCAGCAGCTGCATTGCCAACGCCTATTCGAACAATCATGACGAGATTGCCACCAGCGGTGCGGTCAAAGGCTTTGCCCTGCACGCAGTCGATGCCCTCGCGCTCGTGCACGCGATTATCTTGCGACTTCAGGCTCTGGTGCTTCCCTTCCAGACCCTCGTGTTCAGCGGACACTGACCCCATCTGCGACCGCGATCCGGACGCGATTGGGTCCAAGGCGGTGATCGCCGGACGCGCGACGCGCGCGCCGCCCTGCAAAACGGCATACCTAGGGGCCGAGGCGGCTTGAGATCAGGCATGCGCCAGGCGCGTGGCGCTTCGGCGCAATTCGCCCTGTTACAACCCCGTTGTCCAATCGGACACGCTGAAAACCCGTCACGGGCTCCCGCGCCATCTAATTTGATCGCGATAGAGACCGTGTTTGCGGCGACAATCAATCCAATCACCTGGCCCACTAGAGCGAGGCATAAAGCCGAGGGTCGATGGGGTTAATATAGATCACAGAATCAACACATTTACTAAAATGATATTTACTAAAACGATATTCGCCGTGTCATCCCGCCCTTCGCGGCAAAATGTGGTTGCAACCAAGATGATACCTGTCAAACTGACAAACGGTGGCGATTGAGTGCTTGTGTCCGGAGTCATGCCCCGCCGTTGGAGTATTTTCTCGACTGCTGCGCTTGCTTTCGGCGTGCTGTGCTTTGCATGTCGGGCCACCTCGGCGGCTGACCCAAAGCGCGTCTTGCTGATCTATAACTCTGTAGGCTACGCCGAATTGGTTGCCAGGGACATCCGCGCTCAGCTCGAGCAACGCGCGCCGGGATTCCTCGAAAGCTATTTTACGCCCTTTCCGGCCGCCCGCCAGGCAGACGAAAGCGTGGCCGTCCGGTACGCTGATTATCTTGCCGCGCTCTTCCCGGACGGGAGAATGGACTTGGCCGTGGCAATCGGCAGCCCGGCGATGAATTTCTTCCGGCAGCACGGCCGGATGCTCTTTCCCAGGACTCCGATGCTGGCCGTCGTGGAAGAGCGCCGGGTGCCGCCCGATCTGCGACCAGATGAAACCGTCGTCACGGTCTCGATCGACCTGGCTGGAACTGTTCAGACCATCTTGCAGGCGCTTCCCGAGACAAACAATATATCGATTGTGCTCGGTAGCTCTCCGGCCGAACAATATTGGCTTGAGAAAGGGCGTCTCGCATTCCAGCCATTCGCGAGCCGCGTGTCGTTCAGATGGCTGAACGACCTGGCCTTTGAGGACATATTGCAGCACGCCGCGATGCTCCCGCCGCGATCCGCCATCTTGTTCATCAATTTGCTTCGTGACGCCACCGGAGTTGGGTACTCGGACCACGAGGTCATAACCAAGCTCCACGACGTCGCCAACGCGCCCATTTTTACCTTTGACGACACCGATTTCGGGCAAGGAATTGTCGGCGGCTCATGGCCCTCGACGCAAGACCTGAGCCGGGACTACGCCGACGTTGCGCTGCGTATTCTTGACGGCGCGGCGCTGGGAGGGCTTAAGCTGTCCGGACCTGTCGCGGGACGGCCACGATTCGACTGGCGGGAAATGCAGCGCTGGGGCATCAGCGAAAAAATTTGCCGCCTGGAAGCGTCGTCTATTTTCGCGCTCCTACCGCATGGGGGCAGTACAACACGCAGATTTTCGCGATCGGTGCTGCGATCGTCATTCAGGCCGCGCTTATTGCTTGGTTGCTCCACGAGCATCAATACCGCCGCCGCGCGGAACAAATGGCGCGCGAAACCATGTCCGAGCTGACCCAGATGAATCGGCTGGCGACGGCCGGCGAGCTCTCCGCATCTATTGCGCACGAGATCAATCAGCCGCTGACCGGAATTATTTTGAGGGCAACGGCAGCCCTCCGCTGGCTTGCGGCGGACACGCCAGATATCGCCAAGGCGCGCGAGTTGCTATCCGACATAGCCGCCGCGGGTCATCGCGCCGGAGAAATAGTCGCGAGCATCAGAGCGGTGTTCAAGAAAGAAACGAACGAAAGGCGACCGGTCGACATCAACCATCTCATCACCACGGTCCTGGCCACTGTGCGGATGGATCTGACCAAGACCGGAATTGAGCTTCGAACTCAACTTGACGAGCAGCTTCCGATCGTGGAATGCGACCGGGTCCAGGTGCAGCAAGTGGTCTTGAACCTCGTCATGAATGCCATCGATTCCATGCATTCAGTACAGCCTCGCGTGCTCAAGATACAGTCGGAACTCAGCAAGGCTGATTTCGTGCAGGTGTCGATCGAAGATACCGGGACAGGAATTGATCCAGCCGACGTCGATCGTATCTTCAAGCCGCTGTTTACGACCAAGGCGCGCGGCATGGGAATGGGTCTCTCGATCTGCCGTTCCATCATCGAGAACCACGGCGGCCGGATTTGGGTGTCGCGTGGGCCGAGCCGAGGCTCCATTTTTCATTTTGAATTGCCGGCCAGAGCCGGCGATGGCTGACGTGACGAAAGCAGATCCGCCCGGTTAGGCTACGGAAAACGACCCACCGCCCTGGCGATCGCCTCAATCAACAGATTCGCGGCGAAAGGCTTGCGCAGATAAGCGATGCAACCCAGCCGCTCCGCTTGCCGCAAGATCACCTCGTCATCGAAAGAGGTCATAAATATAAGGGGAAACGCGAAGCCGGCATCTGCCAGGTGGCGCGCCAACTCGACCCCGGAGATATCCGCGAGCTGAACGTCGATAACGAGGCACTTCGCCTTGCTCGTCGCGGCTTTGCTGAGGAACGCCTCGGCCGAATCGAACGTGTCTGGAACATATCCGAAAGTCGACAAGAGCGTTGCCATCGCCTTTCGCACGCCAAAATCATCTTCGATGATCGCTACAATATCTCCCTGAATCGGCGTCAAGATGGTTTGAAGACCCGCATATTCGCCCCCCCCCTATGCATGGTTGATAACTCGTCCACCATCGAAGACTAGTGCGGCCGAGGTTGCCTCTCCATTGGCCTTTGGTAAGCCCGCGACATAAAAAGACATGGAGGGGCCATACTTAGGTTTAGGATTCGGCGCGGGCAGTCTACCCGGCGACCGGGTCGGGCTCGTTTCAGCCGCACCCGAGCGGCCTTCGCAAAGCGACGTCATCGAAGGCGGTATGAATTGTCGCAGCCTCCTACGCCCTGCCGAGCGGTCGGCATGGAGGCGCCCGCTGACGGCGATGAACCTTGGCGGTCAGATAGGCTGCGCCAGGCTTGAGATCGGGAACTCCGCGAAAGACCTGTTCCCGATCATCCCGGATCTCCTAAGGCTGCTTCGTGCGAAGAAGTCTTGATGACGTGGCCACCCGTTTTTGACCTAGGTCAAAACGGCAACCAGACGCATTCTTAGATTTCGCGGCAACGCAGGCGACCGGAAGCGACACACCAGCCATGCCGCCAGTCACCGAATATGGCCGCTGTCGAAGGCGGACCGACCGACCATCTTTCGGTCTATGAGGTGCACGAACTCGGTTCAATATTGATTTTCAATCTTGAGGAACGTTTACTGACATGAGCAAGAAACAGGCGTGCATGTGGCTCGTCGCAACTTTATGGCAACGAGCCACGCAAACCATGCATCTGCCCAGCTGGCCCTGTTTCAAAATGAGCTGGGGGCGCAACAGCACTGCCCGAACGACACCGTCGTCTGGCTCGACTTTCATAACCGAACGTATTACACCAAGGGCCAGCGGCTTTACGCTCAAAGCCGGACGGGTACCTTTGTGTGCCAAGAGGAGGCCCGGACAAGCAGATACCGCCGCTCGCTGTTGGGCTGGCGCTAAATCGGCCACGCCTTGGCCACATCATGTGGGCCCGCGAGCTCCTCCTGTCGGTCAATTAGGTCTTAATGATTCAGTTGTGACATCGGCGGTCGTGTGCCATTTTATTGGTATGGGCTCGCGCGCCGAGGACTTTGCATGCTGCCCCACGCGCTGGGAATTACCGCCTCTCGCCGTGCGCAACCGGTCTACTTTCGGCGGTGGCTTTCGGCTTGGACTCCTCCGCTAAGTCTCGCTGTCGCGGTCGGCATCGCCTATTTCTTGGCGGCACGGCTGAGTCTTGCCCTACTCTCGGATCCCGACGGCGTCGCCGTTTTCTGGCCGGCTGCCGGTGTCGCCGCCGGTGTGCTTATCGGTCTCGGAAAACACGCACGGTGGCCAGTCATCGCCGGCACGATCGCTGCAACTGTCGTCGCCAATCTTTTGGGCGATCGCAACCTGCTCGGCTCAATTGTCTTCGCCGTGTGCAACGCTGGTGAAGCCGTTCTCATTGCGGGTCTTATTGAACAGTTCTTCGGCTCGCCATTCAGCCTGGATACATTGCGGCCCGTGCTGGGATTGATTGCGGCGACGACCCTCGGAACGGCTGTCTCGGGACTCGGTGGCACGGTGGGCTATCTACTCTTCCACAGCTCGACGACACCTGCTCTGATAATTTGGACCCGCTGGTTCACGTCCGATGCAATTGGAGTCGTCACGGTAACGCCGCTTTTGGTCGGGTTGTTCTCTATGTGGCGCGATCCGCCACAGGGCGGAGAGATCCTCAAAGCCGGTCTCGGCCTGGCACTGGTGGCCATCCTGAGCGCGTTTGTTATTCACCTGACGAGCGCCTTTTGGGCGGTGGAGGTGATTGTCGGCTCACTCTTCCCAGTGTTCTTGTGGATTGCTGCTCGCTACAGACCGGGGGTCACCGCGGCGGCCGCGTTTGTCTATAGTCTTACCATCATTTGGGCGACAACCTTCAAAATGGGGGTTTTCGGCTCCCAGCAACTTTCTGCGGACCAGCGCATTCTGTGTGCTCAGGCCGCCATCCTTGCACAGTCGCTCTGCGCACTCGTCCTTGCGGCGCTCTTTGCCGAGCGCCGGCGGCACGAGACCATACTCATGGCGAGCGAAGCGCGGCTGCAGGACGCGCTGCGAGCGGCACAAAAGGCCAACCATGCCAAATCCAGCTTCCTCGCTGCCGCAAGCCATGATCTGCGTCAACCGTTGCAAAGCCTGAGCTTGCTGCAAAAAGCCCTGGAGCCATATATTCAGGATGATCAGGCACACGCCCTGCTCGCCAGAATCGGGCACTCGGCAAAACTTATGCGGGGCGTGCTGGACAGCCTCCTCGACATCAACCGGCTCGAATCCGGAAACCTTCTCCCTTCGTTCAGCGACTTTCCGATCAACGATGTGTTCGAGACCGTGGTGGTAGAGTTCCTCGATGCGATCACAGAGAAGCGTCTCCAATTGCAGGTGGTTAGATCAAGCATTAGAGTCCACAGCGACAGACACTTGCTGGAAGTTATTATCCGCAACCTCCTATCAAATGCGGTCAGGTACACCAATCAGGGAAGAGTGTTAATTGGCTGCCGCCGCGCCGGTGACAGGGCCCGTATCGAGGTTTGGGACAGCGGCATCGGCATAGAGAACGACGATCTTCATCGCATATTTGAAGAGCACTATCAGGTTCAACATGATGGTCGGCTGGAGGGGCTCGGCTTAGGTCTCGCAATCGTTCGGCGATTGGGAGGGTTACTGGGCCATCGCATTGAAGTGCATTCCTTACCCGGCAAGGGATCATGCTTCTCCATAGCAATTCAGATGGTGTCCGAGGGCGCAACCGCGTTGGATCAATTACAGATGATGCCTCCGGCCAAGGCTGCAGAGCCTTTCCGCGGCACGGTCCTTGTCGTCGAAGACGACAGCTTTGTCCGTTCCGGGCTCGAATCGCTATTGAAGACGGGAGGGTTGAGCGTGGTTCCCGCGGCCCACGGAGATGAGGCTCTCGCACTCGTCATCCGGCAAGGCGTGCGTCCGGACCTCGTACTGTCCGATTTGAATCTCTCAGGTCGAATAAATGGTGTTGAGACTATTGAGGCCTTGCGCCTCGCCCTTGCTCGGAGGGTGCCGGCTATCGTATTGACCGGGGACATCAGATCCCAGGTGCTCGAAACCATAGCCAAGCATGACGTTGCCGTTGTCACGAAGCCATTGGACGGAGATGCGCTGCTGCAGTTAATCAATAAAATCGGGCCGGTTCTCGGATAACGAATATTCGATGCCTGCCATTGGAATGCTCAAGGCGTTCTTTATTCCTAGATGCGCGACAATTCCCAGTTACGGGCGCGAAATGCCAGGACAATCAAGCCCGCGCCTTGAATGAGCAAAAGGGCGCCGAACACGATTGGGACGGCGAGCGCCGCAGCGACCGGCGAGCCGAGCAGGATCACTCCGACCAGCACATTGACCATTCCGAGGATGAAGGAGCCGATGCCACCGCCCTCAAATCCGCCGATGATTTCAAGCACGCCGATGATCAACCCCTGAACACCGAGGATGATGACAAGTACGGTAGGAACCGTCAGCGCGGCTATGAGTGGGTGCTTTAGAACAAGCAGCCCGGCCAAAATCCCCACGATGCCGGCAAGAAGCGACCAAATCCATGGAGTGGAGCGATCCACGAAGACCTGGACCAACGCCAGCAGGCCCGTGATGAGCCAGTAGAAGCCCAGGACGGTGGTGAGCGTCACAATTGTAGCGCCGGGCTCGGTAAGAAGCATGAGGCCCAGAATGATTCCCGCCAGGCCTTGGAGCAGAAAGACCCACCAGACGTTCGGCTCCTGCGGCGACAATGCTACATTCGTCATGCCGACAATCATCCTCATCTCAACTCGGGCTGCATCAGCTTCCATCACATTAGCCCGATAACCCCGACTTGATATTGATATATGTCAAGCGTCTCTCTCGGCTTTGATCTCATTTTCGCAGGTGCCAGCTGGCCCACGGTCGGTTTTGGCCTGCGATGGCAAGCTGCGGACGAGACACGCGCCTTAGGGAACCCAGAAAGAAGGTCCCGGAGGAGGCGACCATTGATATTTGTCAAAGCCGCTCCGACTTCGTCCGGGCGATAAGTGCATCGTCCACCCGGAGACGACCATGATCGGGGACCCGTTCCTGAACTACTTCGCGCTCGGGCTTCTGATTTTCGTGGCCGTGGTTCTGTTCTATGGGATCATTGCAATCCACGATATCCCCCACAAGATTGCCGAATCACGACAGCATCCGCACCAGGACGCGATTCATGCAGCCGGCTGGGTGAGCCTGTTCACGCTGCATGTGCTTTGGCCATTCCTCTGGATTTGGGCGATGGCCTACCGTCCCGAGCGGGGTTGGGGATTTACGCAAAACGGGCCGGCCGGTGACGGGCCGGCCATGGACCCGGGCGAGCTCGAGGATTTGCGCCGTCGGGTCGCGCAGCTGGAAAGCATCCAGAAGAGAGTGGAGGGGGACTAATGGAGATCCTGCTGGTCCTGATCTACGTTTCGATCTGTTACGTGATCTTCAAGCTCTTCAGGATACCGGTGAACCAATGGTCGCTTTCGACGGCAGCGCTGGGGGGGATCGTGGGCATTGCGCTCCTCGTGCTGTTGATGAACTACAATCACCCCTTCACCACCAATGCCCGCATCTATTTCGCGGTGACGCCCGTGTTGCCGTCGGTGCGTGGACGCGTGATTGAAGTGCCGGTGGCGACCAATACGCCGCTGAAAGAAGGCGACGAGCTGTTTCGGATTGATCCCAAACCGTACCAATATATCGTCGACCAAAAGAAGGCCCAGCTCGCGGACGCCGAGCAAAACGTCATGAAGCTGAAGGCATCCCTCGACCAGGCGGCTGCAGGTGCCGAGCAAGCCGAAGCGCAGCGCGTGTTGGCGCAGCAGAACTACGATCGGCAAGCCGAGCTCTTCTCAAAGCAGGTTATCGCGCGGGCCACCCTGGATACCTTCGCGCGCAATCTGGAGACGGCCACGCAATCGGTGGCGGGCGCGCGGGCGGAGGAGGAACGCGCACGGCTGGCGTACTCATCGAATATCGGCGGCGTCAACACCGAGGTCGCTCGTCTGCGCGCCGAGGTCGGCGATTCCGAATACGATCTCGATCAGACCGTCACGCGGGCGGCCTCGGCGGGGTTCGTCACGCAGGTCGCGTTGCGTCCGGGAATGTATGTGGTCCCGGCGCCGCTACGCCCGGTGATGGTTTTCGTCAATACCGACGAGCGCGACCGGGCGCTCGGAGCCGCATTCCAGCAGAACGCCCTTCAGCGGGTCAACAGCGGTGACGACGCCGAGGTCGCCTTCGACGCGGTGCCCGGCCGGGTGTTCAAAGGCCAGGTGCGCCTGATCCTGGATGCGATTGCGTCAGGTCAGATACAGGCGACGGGAACGCTCGCCGATTACGGTGCGGAAACGAGCGGCCGGGCCTTGGCGGTCATCGACGTCGAGGAAGACCTGTCCGGCTACCAAATCCCGGTCGGTGCCGCGGCACAGGTCGCGGTATACACGCAACACTGGCATGAGCTTTCACTCTTGCGCAAGATCCTGCTGCGCATGCGCAGTTGGGAGAACTACATCTTCATGGAAGGGCATTGAGGCTGCCGCGGGCCCAATGCCCGTTTGCGCGACAAACCGAGCCTTCGGCGCTCATCGTGGCACACGCCATCAGACCTGCGCCCGTTTGCGCGACAAACCGAGCCCTTGTCGGTCCTCATGACGCGCCATGGTTTGATCCTGGGCATCGAGCGTCGAATGATCGATAGACAGATCCAAATGCCTGATATAGCGCCGTGCGGCCTCGGATCGGGCAGGAATTGTGGTCGATTCCATGAGCCCCGCCAGCGCCGATCTCAGCCGGCGCATCACCTGAACCGACGTCGCCCCGAATTGCCGGATTTCGTCGAAGGCGAGCGCCAGGTAATCTTCCCATGTGGGCATGGGAAAGATCAGTCGGCAGACCCCGTCCGCATCGCGCGCCTGGCCGGTATCCAGGTTGCACCGCCCAAGGCGGCGCAGCAAATCCTCGATCTGATCCATCGCCTGCACCGCCGTGGTCGGATCGTTGATGGCGGGCGAGAGAGCCTTGATGGCGATATCGACCAGAAGGCGGATCGGATATTTGGGGTCCTGCTCGAAGGTGCGCTCGCGCGCCAGTTCGATTGCACGCATCAATTCCTTCTCGGACAATGCGGTCTTGGCCCCGTGCACCCGCAGCATCGAGGTATCGTCGACCAGAGTATCGCCGACCGCGCAGGTCATCACGATGAGGGCCTGCGCCTGTCGCGCCTGCCGGACCAGGCTCTCTATGTCGAACCTGGCGATTGCGCGCGGCTCGCCGGAATATTTGACCGTTTGAGTGACCGGAGCGAGCCCGGTCTCGTCCAGCGCGTCGCTTCCGCCTCCCCGTTCCGGCTCAGGTCTGTCGTCCGGACGCTGAAACGTCTCATGAATGACGCGGCGACCTTGGCCGCCGATCTGCTGCAGGACATTCACGATCTGCAGGTCCCGCAGGCGCTGTACCAGGCCGGAAAAAAGCAGCATGCTCACGATAAGCAGGATCGCCACCATCAGCACGGACAACACCGGCACTGTTCCGGACCCGTTTCGATCGACCCAGGCAAGCGTTGCCAGCGAATAGATAAAGGTGGCTACGAAGATTCCGAGCGAATGGAACAGTAGCTGGTCGCGGGCAAACCAAAGCGCCAGCCGCGGCGAATAAGCAACAGCGCTGAACTGTACCATGACGAAGGCGATGGCAAAGACGATGCCGGTCAGCGCCATCATGCCGGAGGCCGCGGCGGAGAGGAACGCCTGGGCCGAGCTCACCGAGACGCCAAATTCGTTGCTTGGAAGATAGGCATTCTCGAAACGGGGCAGCACGAGGCTGCAACCAACGCTTCCGCCCGCATAGACAATCGGAAACAGCCACGGCGGCATCGCCTTTGTGGTTCGGCCCATTTGCCTTTCACGCTCCGCACGTGCACCCCAAAAGTGATGGGTACTCCCAACCGTCTGAACGGATGTCGCTCAATACCTTTCCGACACGAGCTTCCTTCCCTTCAGAAAGGCCAGATCATCGTATGCCCCCTTGCCGGAACGCTTGGGCAGCTTGACCTTCTTCCGCAGAATCTTCCGGTAGGGGATCAGGCTCAGGATATGCGAAATGCAATTGAGGCGCGCCCGCCGCTTGTCGTCCGAGAGCACGATATGCCAGGGAGCGTGCCGGCTGTCGGTGGAGTTCAGCATCATGTCGCGCGCCCTGGAAAATTCATACCAACGTTTGTATGATTCGACGTCCATAGGGCTTAATTTCCATTGGCGAAGCGGGTCCTTGATGCGGGCGGCAAAGCGTTTCTCCTGCTCGGCCTGTCCAACCTCCAACCATATCTTGACCAGCCGAATGCCGCCGTCGACGACGTATTTTTCGATTTCGGGGCAAAGATCGAGGAAGCGCTGATGCTGCTCTTCGCTGCAGAAGCCCATGACGTATTCGACACCGGCGCGATTGTACCAGCTGCGGTCGAAGACAACGATCTCGCCCGCCGCCGGGAACCGTTCGATGTAGCGCTGCAGGAACATCTGGGTCTTTTCGCGATCCGAAGGCGCCGGAAGCGCCACCACACGAAAAACGCGCGGGCTCACGCGCTCGGTAATGGCCTTGATGATTCCGCCCTTGCCGGCGGCGTCTCGGCCCTCGAACAGGAGGATGATCCGCTCCCCGGTCTCCTTCGTCCAATCCTGCAGCCGGCAGAGCTCAACCTGAAGCTTGTGCAATTCCTTTTCGTAGACTTTGCGCTTCATCTTGTCGGCCGGCCGCCGGTTTCGGACCACCAAAGCATCACCGGTCGCGTTATTATCCTTGAGCATCCTGAAACCTCCTGAACAATTGACGATTTTCCGCCTAAACGGCCCCGCGATATTGCGATAGATCAAATCCGCGCCACTCCGAATTGAATATACTGCCGCCGGACAATCGAGAAAAAGAGCCCATCATGACGACCAAAACCGCCGATCTCCTGCTCAATGCAAAAGACTTGATGCGGAAAATCGCCTTGGCCGAGGCTGACAAAGCGTCCGAAGACCTGCGCAACCGCTCCGCCGCGGAAGCCGAGAAGAAGGCTCTGATCGAGCAGCTCTCGAAGCCTTCAGGCGTCTCCGACGAGGAGGGAATCCGGCGCGCCGTAACGGTCATCGAGCGTGCGGCGCGCAACGGCCTGACCGAAGTTCAGGTCTTCCGCTTTCCCAACCTGCTCTGCACCGATCGCGGACGCGCCATCAATCAGCAGGAGCCCGGTTGGGAAGAGACCCTCACCGGCGTCCCGAAGGAGATTTACGACCTGTGGGCCAGGCACTTTCGCAGCCGCGGATACAAGCTGCGGGTTCAGATCGTCGATTTTCCGGGCGGGATGCCAGGAGACGTCGGGATGACCCTAAGCTGGAGTTGATCGCCCATCCGGAGCGGTCGAGCGAGCTGGCCATGGCCGATGACACGAGCGATGAGGCGGCCCACGACGCGCTCACACGCCATAACCTGAAGACTCCCAAGGCGGCTGCGGTTGCGGGAATGCTGTTCTCAATCCTGTTGCTCGCCGTGTTCGTGCTGCTGCGGATCGCTGTACCGAAGGATCCCGAGGAGCCGGGCGCCTGGCTCGGCGGCAGCTCGAAATCGGTCGCGCTGGCATTGAATCTCGTGCCGTTCGCCGGAATTGCTTTCTTATGGTTCATCGGTGTGCTGCGCGATCGGCTCGGTCGGCGCGAGGATCGCTTCTTTGCGACCGTGTTTCTCGGTAGCGGCTTTTTGTTCCTGGGCATGTTGTTCACGGCCGCCGCCACGGTGGGTGGTCTGCTGATGGCTTTCGCCGTCGAGCCGGGGCAATTGATCGACTCCGCCACATACTATTTCGCACGCGCCGCCGTCTACAACATCGTGAACATCTATATGACCAAGATGGCCGCCGTGTTCATGATCACCACCTCGACAATGGCGGTCTATACCGGTTTTGCTCCGCGCTGGCTGGCAATTCTCGGCTACGCCTTGGCTTTTTTGGTGTTGTTCGGCAGCTATCAAATCGCCTGGAGCTTCGTCGTCTTCCCGCTGTGGGTCTTTATCGCCAGCGTCCACATCCTGGTCGATAACATCGGCCGTCCGGCCGGGCGTCGGAGCGAAGGTCTGGGATGAGCCCGCGGCCAAACCGTCCGGCCCTAACCGCGCCGGCCGTAACGTTGCCAAGCCCAGAACACCGCCAAAACGACGAGCGCGCCCAGGAATGCCGCCAGGAGGTCGCGCAAGGAGATCGAAATCGCGTCCAGTCGCACGAAAAGCGTAAAGAAATGGAAGACCGCACCGCCGATGACCGCTCCCAACATACCGAGAATCAGATTGATCCCAGTACCAAATCCCTTGCGTTGACGCTTGACCACGATCCCGGCGGCACTGCCGCCGAGCAGGCCGACGATGAGCCAAGTGACGAATTGCGCGAACGAGAACGCCATGGGGAGCCTCCGTTCGATCCGACCCGTCAGGCCGCGTCGACTCTGCGACCCAGATAGCAGACTTCCTCGTGAATTCGCGTGTCCTCCGGTTTCATCGGAATCAAGAGATAGCTGTCCTCGTCGACGGTGATCGCGCGACCGGATTGAAATCCGAACGAGCCTCCTTTCTCGATGAACTGAAAATTATCGACCTTTCCGGCGTACCGGAAATCATTGGCTTCCTTGGTCACGACGGCATAGACGTCCACGATCTCGAGCGGTCGTGCCGCCGGCTTGTCGGGCCCCTCAATCATCTCCAAGAGCGATAGCAGCGAAACTATCGATCGGTATGCAACATCGTTCGAGCGCTTTTCAAAATGACTGCCGGATTCGAGCGTTGCCGACTTGGCCCCGTGAGCATTGGCGTAGTTTTCAGCGTCGCCTCCGATCGCTCCGCTGGAAAACTTGCTCCAGCCGGTCATAATCCGCGGGATCCCGAGCTTTGAAAAAAAGCCGACCGCGGCTTGCTCAGCGACCATGAAGGGCTCCTGCGCGATCGGCGCCGAATGGAGATCGAGGAAGTAATCGCAATTCTGGAGCACGGTCTTGAGCTCCTGCGCCCGGTTGAATTCATAGGAGGCCCTGTCGATCTCGGGACCGTAGTCCTCTCGGAACATCCGATTCAGGTTATGCTTCAGGTACCTGCGCTCGGCCGCCAGCGCCTGCTCGTTGCCGCGCACCAGCGTGAGCCAGCCCTGCCGCAGCTTTCTCGTCCCCACGAAGAGGTCGAAGAACAGCTTTTCGATGGCGTGGACTCCGCTCAGCTCGTCGCCGTGCACACCGCCGAACAGGACGACCCGCGGCCCGCGCGCATTCTCCTTGATGTGTATCACGCTCGGAATTTTCGTATCTTTGTCAATAATCATGACATGCGCTCCCGGCGGGCTGAATCCAAAGGCCGACGCGATCTCAGACCGGCGCTGCGCGTTCGGCGACGAATTCGCTCGCCGCCTTGGCCAGCGCTTCCGGCGAGATGAGCCTCTGTTCGATCAGCGCTCCCCCATATTTCCCGGCGACGTCTTTGAACTTGCGCTCCCAGACACTCTCGAACAGGCCGACGATCGCCGAATGATCGGGGGGAAGCTTCCGCGCCAATCTTTGGATGTCGCCGGCAGACAGACCGAAATCGCCCTCGGCCGCCGCTTTCATGGCGGATTTGATCCCGGAGGTGCGCGATCCGGCGCTGCCGACGCTCCCGCCGGCGACGGCGGCAACCACTGCATTGCTGGCGATCGCGTCCTCGTCCTGCTGCAAACCGCCGCCTTCCATCCCGGAGATATTGCCGTCCTTGTCCTTGCGCAGAAAGATGAAGGCATTCGGTCTGACGGTTGCATCCTTCCAGAGGTCGCGCACCTCGTTGAGAAAATCGTAGGGCAGCAGGAAACCACGAAACTGGATGATCATCAGGTTCAGCGAGCCCATTTTTCGAAAATTGATGGATGATATATCCACCTCGCCGGCAGTCTTGCGCTCGGCCGGCTTATGCCCACGAACGAAGATCCCCAGATGTATCAATTTCGGATTGGTCTTGCGGTCACCGCCCATGACCTGGTGCCAATGCGCCTCGAACATCTTCCGCGGCACGAACGCCTTGCTCATCCGTACATACGGGTCTTGGAAGTAGACGAAATACGGATCGACGCCCAAGACGACGATGTAGTGACCATTGTCCCAGTCCTCCTCCGCCGACGGAGCGGAACTGCTTTGGCTCCTCCAGACCTGGGCGAGCGCGATCATGGGATTGCCACTGGCGGTGAACTTATCGACCTCGTCCAGCGTGAGGTTCTCCTTGACATGCGCCTCGAACCCCAGCGCGCGGGCACCGGAAACGATGTCCTCCGGATAGGTACCGACCTCGGGATTGGTGCGCAAGAGCTTCATCAGCTCGCTCTCGTCCACATCCTTGCCCCAGTACTGCAGCACCGATTGAAGGGCTGACGCGCCGCAGGAGTATTCCGTGACTTGACGAGTTCTCTTCAATAAACGAAATTGCTCCATGGCCACCTCCTGCGGCGTTTCCTGCCGCCTCCGATGCTGCGTAGAAACTAAGAGGGCTCTCCGCGGAATTGTTGATCTACATCAAAAACCCTGAACCATCCGGACTCACGCACGGCGGCAGTCGATATTCATCCTCCGAGAGCTATCGCAACAGCCACAAACGTTCCGCCGATGGCGACCATCGAGAGGCCGGTCGCCCAGGGTCGCAGGCCGCCGCGAAGTCCGAACGCATAGCCGCAGGCGAACAGCATTAGGGTGGCGATGGCGTTGGAGGCCCGCAGGGCCCACCTGACGTCGCTCATGAATATGAATGGAATTGCGATCGGGAAAACCGACAGGAAGCTGAGGGCGCAAATATCCAGCGCTCCGATCCAATCACGCTTCGTCAGTCGAGGCCGCTGCGGCTGCTCGGGCAGCGCGCGCAATCGCTGGCGCATCAATTCCAGCTGCTCGGTTGGCACGATCGGCACCAACAGTGGCGGCAACGCGTCCGCGATAATGCGCTGCGCGGCATCGAGATCCGGCGCTTCCCGCATTGCACGCAGCGTCATGAGCTTGCGTGCCTGATTGTTGACGTTGGTCAACAGATAAACGCCGGCGTCAATGATTCCCCAGGCCAGATTGCAGCCGAGCGCGCCGATCAGCATTGCCTGAATCGTGATAGTGTCCGCTGTTGCAATGCCCAGGGTGCAGGTAAATGTGAGAGCCATGATCGTGCCGAACAGGACTTCCGAGATTCGCTCCATCGGATCGAGCACTGTCTTGAGCGACTCAACCGGAGCTTCTGACATTGCACAGCTGGCTTGGATTTGATGCGCGCACTGTTCTGATATCGGTACCCCCATTGCCAACAATATGGGATGTGCGCTTGTCATTGTTGATCTACATCAAAGGCGGTGTGGCTGGGCAAGACCCACTTATCCTACGCGGCACTGCCGGCGAGCAGGCTGACGAGTGTCACAGCACGATTGATTTGACCTACTTTCTGCTCGATGCCGTCGGCTCGCAACAGGTCTCGCACCGCTCCACGGGCACCGACGATGCGGAGCGCGATCCCCCGGCTGGTAAGCTCGCCGTGCAGTACGTGCAGCATGCGAGTGCCCGCGAGGTCGAGATACGGCGCGGCCGAGAGATCGCAGACGACCATGTGGATGCCCCGGGCATCGGCTGCGCGAATGCGAATCAAGACCGATTCCAGGACGGCGTCCGCGTTGACGTAGATCACCGAGGCTTCGGGACGAAATGCGATCACGCCGCGCAGCACTTCGTTTTCCGGATGTCGAGCCAAATCTGAATAGGTGTTGGCACCGGGGACACGGCCGAGAAAGGCCACACGCACGCGTGACGACCAGGCCAGCAGCAACAAGACGGAGACCAATGCCGCAAGCAGGATACCTTGAAGTATTCCCAGAAGCAGCACCCCCGCGATGGCAGTTGTCGCGGCGTAGAAATCCAGCCGGCTCACGCGCCACATGTGAAGCACCGCCGGAAAGTCGAACAATCCCAGGATCGCGGTCAGGACCACCGCGGCCAGGACAGCCTTTGGCAGATTTTCCAGGAAGCCGGTCAGGAAGAGCAGGCACAATGCGAGCGTAATGGAGGCGAAGACAAGAGCGAGCGGGGTGCGCGCGCCGGCTTTATCGTTGACCGCCGATTGCGACAGGCCGCCCGCCACCGGATAGCCCTGTCCCATGGCGGCCGCGAGATTGGCGGCGCCGAGCCCGAGAAACTCCTGCCGCGTGTCCAATGCATAGCCATGCTTTGCCGCAAAGGTACGGGCGGCAGATACGCCCTCGATATAGGCGAGCAGCAGACAACCGGCTGCCAATGGAACGATACCCTCGACGTCCCGTAGCCTGAGGGCCGGGCCCGCCAAGGTGGGTAAGCCCACCGGAATTTTCCCTGTCGTCGGCACGCCAAGCGCCGGGAGTCCAAACGCGGTCGCCGCCGCAATCGACAGGACGACGACCGCAAGCGCCACCGGTTTGCCTGGGAACAATCGCTCCCCGAGCAAAAGCAGCACGATTGCGACGCAGCCAACCGCAAGCACGAGATAATGCGTATGGACCAGCTGGCCGGCCAATAGGTATGCCCGCTCGAAGAAATTGTGACCGCCGCCCGGCACGCCAAAGAGGCTCGGCAATTGGGTCATCGCAATGGTCAAGCCCGCGCCGATCTTGAAGCCGACCAGAATACTGTCGCTGATCAATTTGACCAGCAAGCTCAGCCGGAATAGCCAGGCAAAAAGGCAAAGCGCAGCCACCGTGAAGGCTGCAAGACTTGCAATTTGCGCGAAACGTTGGGCGTCCCCTTCGGCCATTGCCCCAACTGTTCCGGCAATCATAAGCGAAATCGCGGATGTGGGCCCGACTGCGAGCTGACGCGAGGATCCGAGCAGGGCGTAGCCCAGTCCTCCCAGCAGGTATCCGTAAATGCCGACTTGCGGCGGCAGACCTGCGAGACCAGCATAGGCCAGAGAAACCGGGATCGCGTAGGCGGCCAGTGTCACGCCGGCAACGATATCGCCCGGGAGCCAGTCGGCCCGGTATCCACCCAACCAACGGGCTGGCGGAAACCACCCGAACGCGGCCAAATCACTCCGGCGTCGCGTCGAATCCGTCATTCGCATCCCTTGATGCTCGCCCGCCTCGCGTCGAACGCGCCGGGTGAGGTGGCACTCCTGTCGCCGGCGCCACAGCGTTTCCGCCGCCGGCTAATCGATAATGTGGTAGCCCCCGTCAACGTAGAGGGTCTCGCCGGTGATCAGGCGAGCCGCGTCATGCGCCAAAAAAGCGGTGGCGATGCCGACATCCTCGATGCTCACAAGGCTGCGCGCAGGCGCCTTCGCTCTCGCCTTCTCGAGAAGTTCGTCGAATTCCGGGATCCCGGAGGCGGCCCTGGTCGAGAGCGGTCCGGGCGAGATTGCGTGCACGCGGATGCCCTTTGGGCCGAGCTCGGCGGCCATGTAGCGGACCGCGCTTTCCAGCGCTGCCTTGGCGATACCCATGACGTTGTAGTTCTGCACGACAATCTGGCTGCCATAATACGACATCGTGAACAGCGTCCCGCCCTCGCTCATCAAAGGCTCGGCCAAATGCGCCATGCGCATGAACGACCAGCAGGAGACCTCCATGGTGGTCAGGAAGCCCTCGCGCGGAACATCGACCACCCTCCCTTGGAGCGTGTCCTTGGGCGAAAAGGCGATCGAGTGAAGGACGAAATCGAGCTTGCCCCAGGTCTCGGCGATACGCTCGAAGACCGCTTCCATCTGTCCGGACGCGCGTACGTCAAGCGGCATGAAGATCGGGGCCTCGAGCTCGCGTGCGAGCGGCTCGACATATTTCTTGGCTTTGTCGTTGAGGTAGCTGACCGCCAGCTCGGCGCCAAGCGCTCGAAAGGCCTTGGCGCAACCCCAGGCGATCGACTGCTCATTGGCGATGCCGACAACGAGCCCTCGCTTGCCCTCCAGCAGCTTGACCTTTGCAACCGGAATCATGGGAGCTTTCCCTTCTGTAAAGCGCTTCTATCCCGGCGGCTTAGATCTGCATTCCCGGGACTTGGTTCGGGATGACCAGCTCGGCTTGTGTTGCAGCGACGACCTGAGCGACGGATATTTCGGGCCCGGTCTCCAAGAGAGTGGCGCAGCCATCGTGGAACGCGATCACGGCAAGTTCCGTGACAACCAAGTCCACCGGGCGGGTCGAGGTGAGCGGAAGGGTGCATTCCTTGACGATCTTCGATGCGCCCTTGGCGGAATGCTGCATCGCCACGATCACGCGCTTGGCGCCGGAGACGAGATCCATCGCGCCGCCCATCCCGGGCACCATCCTCTTGGGGATCATCCAGTTGGCCAAGCGGCCGCGCTGATCGACCTGCAGGCCGCCCAGCACCGTCAAATCAAGATGACCTCCGCGAATGAGGCCAAACGACATGGCGCTGTCGAATATGCTGGCGCCGGGCAGCGCCGTCACGGGACGGCCGGCGGCGTCGGTAAGCATCGGATGCGCCATCCCTTCCTCCGGTGGCGACCCGGTGCCGATCAAGCCATTTTCGGATTGAAAGAAGACCTGCATGCCTGGAGGAAGGTAATTCGCGACCAAGGTCGGAATCCCGATACCGAGATTGACCAGCGTGCCCGGCGCCAGCTCTCTGGCGATCCGGCGCGCGATGATCTCTTGCGGTTCCATCCCGGGCTCACGAATTGGCGACAAGATAGTCGACCACGGGCGCCGGCGTCTGCACGTGATCGGGTGCAATCACGCCAACAGGAACGACGTGCTCGGCACAGGCAATCACCGTGTCGGCCGCCATTGCGATGACCGGATTGAAATTGCGGGCGGTGAGCGCGTAGCTCAGATTGCCGAGATAATCGGCCAGGAACGCCTGCACCAGGGCGAAGTCGGCGCGAAGCGCGACCTCGATGAGATAATCCCTGCAATTGACCTTGACGCGCTGCTTGCCAGCTTCGGCGGAGGTGCCGATACCGGTCGGCGTAAGAATGCCGCCCAGCCCGTAACCGCCCGCACGGATGCGCTCGATGAGCGTGCCCTGCGGCACGAGCTCTACTTCAAGCTCGTCCGCCATCATCTGCCGCTGCGTTTCCGGGTTAAGGCCAATATGGCTCGCGATCACCTTCCGCAAACGCTTGGCGGTGATGAGCTTGCCGATTCCTTTGTCCGGCATCGCCGTGTCGTTGGCAATGACCGTGAGATCGCGCTTGCCTTGCCGCACGATCTCGTCAACCACCCGCTTCGGCGTGCCGACCGACATGAACCCTCCGATCATCAGGCTTGCGCCGTCGGGGATCATGGCAACCGATTCTTCCAAAGAAAGGGTACGCATCTGCTCGACCGTTTCAAAAGTCAATCACGACCATTTCTTGACAATCGCGGCCCTCGACACGAAAGCTCTTTCAACTCAGTCGGTGCTGAACGGCCCGGCCGAGACACTGTCTCGCTCCTCAGGGGTCAGCGTCCGCGCGGCCAGTTGCAGGCGTCGCGCCTCGTCTTCCAAGCCGATCCATCGCAGCTTGCAAATGAGCTTTGCCCAATCACGCGGCACGCGCTCATCCTCAACGGGTGGGTCGCCTCGGTTGGTGGATGTCATGACCGCGCTCCAGCTTGCTCCAGGTCCGCTCCTCCCACGTTCGTGCTGCATCCATTCGGCAGCAAGTCCGCGATGCTTTTCACGATTTTGCCGGTATCCTCGACCAGTTTCTGACGCGCGCGAGCCGGGTATTGCTTGCTCATAGGCATCGAGCAAATCCTTCTGCAGCGTCAACATCGCGTCGGTTCGCTCTTTGCCAAGCTTGAGGAGATCCGCTGGCGTCAGTTTCCCCACGGCAGGATTTTCAACGTCGTCGACCATGGCGGCCCTCCTCTCTCGATACCTTGGCCTGCGGCCGCCTCGGCCGTTTGACATAAATCAAATTCCGCCGGTCAGATCGAAATGCCTTTCATGCCAACGCGTCGGCGCTCCCGGACATGCAAGCTGCCGGCATCAGCGCCAATGTATGGCGCGCGATCATGAGCTCCTCATCGGTCGGCACCACGTAGAGCTTTAACGCGCTGTCCTCCCGCGAAATCAGCGGCTCGCCGGAGTCGTTTGCGTTTTGATCGAGTCTGGCGCCCAGCCATTCAAGCTTCTGCGAAATACGTTCTCGGACAACCGGCGAGTTCTCGCCGACCCCGGCCGTGAAGACGAACGCATCAAGGCCGCCGAGGGCTGCCGCCAGCATTCCTGCGGAAAGCGCGACGCGGTAAACGAAATATTCGATCGCAAAGGCGGCGCGCGAATCGGCGCTGGCCAGGAGCTCGCGTACATCGCTGCTGATCCCAGACAGGCTCTTCAACCCGCATTCCTGATAGAAGAGGTCCTGCACCTCTTTGGCCGTCATTCCCTTTTCCTGAATCAGATAGAGCACGACACCCGGATCGAGCTGGCCGGGCCGTGTCCCCATCGGCAAGCCATCGAGAGCGGTAAAACCCAGGGTGCTCTCGACGCTGCGTCCGCCGGAAAGCGCGCACATGGAGGCGCCGCTGCCGAGATGGGCGACGATCACGCGGCCCAGTGCAATCTCGGGCGCAAGCTCCGGCAGCCGGCTCGCGACATATTCATAGGAGAGTCCATGGAATCCGTAGCGGCGCACTCCCTCGCCATGGAAGCGCTCGGGAATCGCATAATGATCCGCAACCGCGCTGTGCCCGCGATGAAAGGCGGTATCGAAACAGGCGACCTGCGGCAATTGCGGGAAGCGCTCGAGCAGCGCGCGGATCGGCGCTAGATTGTTCGGCTGATGGAGCGGCGCCAGCGAGATGTAGCGGTCCAGACGGTCGAGCACGTCGCGATCGATCAGAGTCGGTCGGTTGTAGTCCAGCCCGCCATGCACGACCCGATGCCCGACCGCCGCCGGCTGAATGGCATGCGCCTGCCGCAGCCAGTCCGCCGCGAGTTGCAAGGCGGCAGGCACGTTCGAAGCCTCCGCTTGAGCGTAGGCGCGATCAATGATGGCGCATCCATTGGCATCGCTGGCCCGCAACTGTGGCCTTGTTCCGATGCCGTCCACTTGGCCTTTGATCTGGCGCTTGAGACCGCCCCCTTCGATCCCGAAGATCTGGAACTTGACGCTTGAGGAGCCGGCGTTGACGACCAGGATCGTGTCCATTGTCGCAGGCCTCAGGCCGCCGGCACTGCCGAGCCCATCGCGCGGCGCCGCGCATGCGCATAGAGCACCGCGACCGCGCACGACGCCATCCGGCTGCGCACCGATTCGGAGCGTGAGTTGAGAACGATCGGAACCCGCGCGGCGAGCACGATCCCGGCGCCATCCGCTTTTGCAAGAAAGATGAGATTCTTGGCCAGCATGTTCCCGGCCTCGAGGTCGGGCACGACCAGGATTTGGGCCCGACCCGCGACCTCCGATTTGATGCCCTTGATCCGCGCCGCTTCGGGGTCGATCGCATTGTCGAAGGCAAGCGGCCCATCGAGCACGCCACCCGTAATCTGGCCGCGGTCGGCCATCTTGCACAAGGCGGCGGCCTCGATGGTGGAGGGGATGCTGGAGGTGACGGTTTCGACCGCCGAAAGCAGCGCGACCCGCGGAATGCCGTGGCCGATTTTCGCATAGAGATCAATCGCGTTCTGCACGATGTCGCGCTTGGCGTCGAGGTCGGGCGCGATATTGATCGCTGCGTCGGTGATCAGCAGGGTTTCAGGATAGGTCGGCACGTCCATGATAAAGACGTGACTGATCCGGCGCGCGGTGCGCAGCCCGGTCGCTCCTGAGGTGACGGCGCGCATGAGCTCGTCCGTGTGCAGGCTTCCCTTCATCAGGAGCTCGCCGCTGCCTTCGCGGATCAACGCGACGCCCTTTGCGGCGGATTCCTCGCCGTGCGCCGCATCGACCAGCTTGAAACGCGAGATATCAAGGTGATGTTCGCGCGCAACCGCGTTCATCTTCGCCGCCGGCCCGACCAGGATTGGCACGATGATGCCGGCTGCGGCTGCTTCGGTCGTGCCGCGCAGCGTGGTCTCGTCGCATGGATGAACCACCACGGTGGTGGCGGCCGGCACCTCCTTGGCCTTGGCGATGAGCCGATCGTATTTGCTGGGCGGCGGGGCGCCGAATGGACCAGCGGCCGCGATATCTGCCTGAACCGACATGCTGCTCTCCTTGGCCTTCAGAATGTTTCCGGCAGAATGTGTTCGCTCAGGACGCCTTGACGAGCACGTCGCCGCTGACCGAAGGGAGCGCGAAGAGGGTGCGAGCAGGATCGCCTTCGGCACCGATGTCGAAGACCTTCGCCACTCGCTCCAGACGCTCTGTATCCGCCGGGGTGATCTCGCCGCGCGCGCTCAAGATCTCTTTGACGAGTCCGAGGGCCTTGCCGCGGACGGCAGTGTCAGGCGGAAGCATGGATGAAATGGCCGCAAGGGAGGCGTCCTCGTCGATCAGAAGCATATAGAACTGCTCGCGGACCAGCGCCTTGAATTGCGACAGCCCAAGGGCCGGCATGTTCTCCTGAGCGCGGCGGATGCGCCGGATGCACTCGAAGCCGCGCTCATCGACCGCCTGCCGGTTCATGCCGGCATAAAGGAGCGCGCGGGTCACGGCCTCCCGCACGCCGCCGACGGCAATGTGCGCCCTCAGTTCGGCAATGCGGGAGCGGACCAGCTCCGCGTGCAGGGCGCTCCTGGGCGCCAACCGCCTTGGCCGGCCGGCCGTGGACCCGATTCCAAGCGCGGCCTGCAGCGCCGGCGATTCATAGATCGCGAAAAACATCTTCTCGGACCAGGCATCCCGCGCATCCCGCCAGGCATCGAGCGCCGCGGCGATTCCGTCGGACACGCCCTTCTGCATGACGAGGAACGGATTGTCGGGTGGAACCGGACTCCTGTTCTCTGTCACCCATTTCGCCATCCGGCTCACGGGCGCGACGAGAGGGTTGGCATCGACGAACCATTCATATTGGAGCCTCAGCGGATGGCTTTGCCGCAGCCGATCCGCGACCGGCGCGCTGGCGAAGGCTCGTACGAAGGGCTGCGCAAATGCGCGATAAAGGTCGAGATTGATTTCCGACATGCGGGCTGCGGCCTCGAAGCAGCGATCGTCAGCAGCATCATTGCCTCCGAGTGCCCGGATATCGTCGAGCGTCCTGGTCTCGCAGCGCATCACCCAATTGCCGCTGACGAGATCCGGGTTGGCCGTATCCGCGGTCTTGTCCACGAGCACGGCCTCATAGAGGCCGGGCGGCAGCGTATCAATCAGATCGATATTGCTCGAAAGCTCGCCGTGCTCCTTGCGGGCGACTGCGGCCGAGACGAAGATTCCAAGATGCCCGACGGTTTCGTGAATCGTATAAACAATGGTCTGCCCGAAGTTTCGTATGTCGTCGACGCTTTCGTAGAGCTCCAGAATCCAACCAAGCGCCTGCTGCGGCGGCGTGATGTTGTCGCCCTTCGAGCAGAACACCACGATCGGCGAGCGGATGTTCCGCAAGTCGATCGTGGTACCGTCGGACGTCTGGATTTTCCCGACCGCCAGCTTGTTGCCGAGGAACAATTCGTCGACAATGAACTGGATCTCCTCGCTATTCAGATTGACATGGCCGCCCCACCAGCGCTCGAACTCCAGATAGCGCCGCGGTTCGGTATCGATCTTGGAATAAAGATTGTATTGCTTGCTCCAGAGCGTGTTCGCTGGATTGAGATTTTCGAAATTCTGCACCAGCCACGCGCCGTCGAATTTTCCGTTCCCGAGATCGCTCGCGAGCGCGGCCAGCCAACCTCCGCCGAGAAGGCCGCCGCTGTAGCGCATGGGGTTCGCGCCCCGCACGCCGGCCCAATAGGAGAGCGGCGATCCCGCAACGATGACCGGGCCGAACAATTCCGGGCGAAGCGCGGCGAGCATCATCACGGCCCAGCCGGCCTGGCAGTTGCCGATCACGCAGGGCTTGCCGTCGGCCTCCGGATGCAGGTCGATGACCTTTTCAAGGAAGACCGCCTCTGCGCGCGCGATGTCCTCGATGGTTTGGCCCGGCATTGGTTCCGGCAGGAAGCCGACGAAATAGCAGGGATGACCGGCCTTGAGCGCGACGCCGATCTCGCTGTCGGCTTTGAACCCGCCGATGCCCGGGCCATGCCCTGCGCGCGGATCGACGATGACGAACGGACGCTTGTGCAGGTCGATCTCGATTCCGGCCGGCGGAACAATGCGCACGAGCGCATAATTTACCGGCCGATCGAGCTTGCGCCCATCGACGATCAGCTGCGGCTCGTAGTTGAGCACATGAGGCACGCTCTCCGCCATGTGCTTGCGGTTTTGGTTGCCGCGCTGGCGCAGGACATCCCAGAACAGCACGCTGCGCTGAGCGGCATCGATGAGGTATTCCGCTGCGGGAGCGAAGGGGCCGGCCAGCGATGCCGGCGAGGTCGGGGAAGGCATTTGCTCTACCAACGACATGCGGCCTGCCTCCTCTACTCCAATACCGGGCCTCGGGGCGACGACGACAAGAATGCCTCCGTAGGCTCACATTGAAGTGGACTAGGTCGTGGTGAAATAAGGTTCTTGACATTTATCAACTCGGAACGCGTTGGCTGCCTGATCGATCCATTTCCATGCTCGGAAGTCGTCCCGAGTCTCGGCAGCTGAGTCGCGGCGGAATTGACCTATATCAAGCTCGCCCACCGGCATGAATGGTACGGCAGATGCGTGAGGGTTCCCGGGCGGCAGCACTCTAGGAGGTTCCTATGCGGAAGATCGCAGTCGCCGGTGCGGCATTTATCCTTTTGAGCGCCGCGCCTCTCGCCCATGCGCAGATCCCTTCCGGCGGCACAGGGGTGCGCTTGAGCGCCGCCGACTTGAGCAGTCTGACAGATGCACGGGTCAGCATCATCAAGGCGGCGCTGCAGCTGACGCCTGACCAGGAAAAACTCTGGCCGGCCGTCGAAAATGCCATTCGTCAGCGGGCCAAGGACCGGCAAGCCCGCATCGTAGGCGTGGCACAAACTGCACAAACCGTAGGAGAACGCATCGACTCCGGTGAGGTCAACGCGATACGCGACCGTGATCCGATCGATTTCATGCACCGTCGCGCCGATGCGATGGCCAAGCGATCCGCCGACCTGAACAAGCTCGCCGATGCCTGGCAGCCTCTCTATCAGAACTTCTCACCCCCGACCAGAAGAAACGGGTGGGGTTCCTCGCGATCTCCGTCGTTCACGACATGAGGGGCCGCGCGGAGCGGCGCCGCATGGCATTGATGACGTACGATGATTGAGCCGCGGCCGACTTCGCTTCTGCCGCTCCCGCCCCGTCTCCCAGCGCTGACCAGAGCGTCAAGCCGCTTCAGCTGGGAGTATACGCTCCCATCCCCGCCGCTTCTGGTGGCGGACTTTTCACCCCTGAAAGGAGAAGCCTCATGTCCCATCGTCAACTGATTTCTCTCGTTGCGGTCGCAGCTCTCGGCATCGTGACTATTTCGGCGGACGCCTTTGGGCGCGCCGGTGGGCGCGGTGGCGGCGTCGCGAATCGTGGTGCCGTGGGGGTTCGCGGTGGCGCCGTCGCGAATCGCGGTGCCGTGGGGGTTCGCGGTGGCGCCGTCGCGAATTGCGGTGCCACATATGGTCGCGGGGCCTATCGGGGCGACTATTATCGCCCAGGCGTCGGGCTCGCGGCCGGCGCGGTTGTGGGCGGAGCGATAGCAGCCTCGCAGTACGGCGGATACGGATACGGCGGCTACGGCTACGACAACGGCTACTACGGATCCAATCCGGGCTACGCCGGGGGCTACTCCACGGCAGGAGGCGGGGACGCCGCCTACTGCGCGCAGCGATACAGATCGTACGATGCCAGCTCCGGGACCTATTTGGGCTATGACGGGCAGCGTCATCCGTGTCCGTGAGGACCGAGCGGTTTAGAGCTATCCGGAACAACTACAGTTCGGCCGTCTGATCGTGATCGGACGTGGAAATATTGAGCCGGCGAAGTCCCCGCCAGGACCCCGCCGGTTGTCCTGCCATTTCACCGTCAAGGCGTGCAAAAGCTTTCCGGTCTTGGATTTGGAAATAGACGGGACATGCCCACATTCGTCTTGCAGACGGACTTGCTGGATGAATCCGGTACTGCCGCCCACCCGTGGGATAGACGACAGCGCGCATCGTGACGCACGGGAAGGCTAGGCCTGGCTCGCCGCGCCCTTTCCGAGCGCCGCCTGCGCGGCGGCGAGCCTTGCGATCGGCACCCGGAACGGCGAGCAGGAGACATAATCGAGCCCGATCTCGTGGCAGAACGCGACCGAGCTCGGGTCGCCGCCATGCTCGCCGCAGATGCCGACCTTGAGCTTGCGGCGGCTCGCGCGGCCGCGCTCGACGCCGATGCGGATGAGCTCGCCGACGCCCTCGCGGTCGATCGACACGAACGGATCGGCCGCCAGGATGCCGCGCGCCATGTAGGAGCCGAGGAAGCTTGCCGCGTCATCGCGGCTGATGCCGAAGGTCGTCTGCGTCAGATCATTGGTGCCGAAGGAGAAGAACTCCGCGCTCTGCGCGATCTCGGCGGCCAACAGCGCCGCGCGCGGCAACTCGATCATGGTGCCGACCTGATAGGCGAGCTTGGCGCCGCTCTCGCGGGCGACCGCCTCGGCCACCGCATCGATGCGGCCCTTGACCAGGTCGAGCTCCGCCTTGCCGGCGATCAGCGGCACCATGACCTCCGGCACCACCGGCTTGCCGGAGCGTTGCGCGGCCTCGACCGCGGCCTCGAAGATCGCGCGTGCCTGCATCTCGGCGATCTCCGGATAGACGATGGCGAGCCGGCAGCCGCGAAAGCCGAGCATCGGATTGAACTCGGCGAGCTCGCGCACCCGATCGGCGAGCTTGCGGGGATCGGCACCCATGGCGGTGGCCACCTCGGCGATCTCGGCCTCGGTGTGCGGAAGGAACTCGTGCAGCGGCGGATCGAGCAGGCGGATCGTCACCGGCAGGCCCTGCATGATCTCGAACAGCTCGGTGAAGTCGGCGCGCTGCATCGGCAACAGCTTGGCGAGCGCGGCGCGGCGCGATTTCTCGTCGTCGGCCAGGATCATCTCGCGCACCGCGCGGATGCGATCTTCGTCGAAGAACATGTGCTCGGTGCGGCAGAGCCCGATGCCCTCGGCGCCGAACTTGAGCGCGATGCGCGCGTCGTTGGGCGTATCCGCATTGGCGCGCACGCCCAGCACCCGCACCTGATCGGCCCAGCCCATGAGGGTGGAGAACTCGCCCGACAATGCGGGCTCGACCATCGGCACGCGGCCGAGCAGAACCTGACCGGTCGAGCCGTCGATGGTGATGATATCGCCCTGCTTCAACGGCCGCCCGGCAATCGCCATCGTGCCGGCCGCGTAATCGATCCGCAGCGTGCCGGCGCCCGATACGCATGGCTTGCCCATGCCGCGCGCGACCACCGCCGCATGGGAGGTCATGCCGCCCCTGGTGGTGAGGATGCCTTGCGCCGCATGCATGCCGTGGATGTCCTCGGGCGAGGTCTCGACGCGGACCAGGATCACGTTGCGGCCCTGCGCCTTGAGGGTTTCGGCATCGTCGGCGGAGAACACGATCTCGCCCGCCGCCGCGCCCGGCGAGGCCGGCAGCCCGGTCGCCAAGACCTTGCGCTCGGCATTGGGATCGATGGTTGGATGCAGGAGCTGGTCGAGCGCGCCCGGCTCGACCCGCGTCACCGCCTCGCGGCGCGTGATCAGCCCTTCGTCGGCGAGCTCCACCGCGATCTTGAGCGCCGCCCTGGCGGTGCGCTTGCCGGAGCGCGTCTGCAGCATCCACAGCTTACCCCGCTCGACGGTGAACTCGAGATCCTGCATGTCGCGATAATGACGCTCGAGCACGCCGTAGATGCGCGTCAATTCCTTGAACGCATCGGGCAGCGCCTGTTCCATGGACGGCTTGTCGGAGCCCGCCGCCGCGCGCGCGGCTTCCGTTATCTCCTGCGGGGTGCGGATGCCGGCGACCACGTCCTCGCCCTGGGCATTGATCAGGAACTCGCCATAGAGGCGCTTCTCGCCGGTCGACGGGTTGCGGGTGAAGGCGACGCCGGTGGCGGAGGTTTCGCCCATATTGCCGAACACCATGGCCTGGACGTTGACGGCCGTGCCCCAATGCTCCGGAATGGCGTGCAGGCGCCGATAGGTGATGGCGCGCTGGTTCATCCACGAGCCGAACACCGCGCCGATGGCGCCCCACAATTGCGCCTGCGGGTCCTGCGGGAACGGCTCGCCATGCTCCTCCTCGAGACGCTCCTTGTAGCGGGCGACCAGCGCGACCCAGTCGTCGGCATCGAGGTCGGTATCGAGCGTGTAGCCCGCCCGATCCTTGTGGTCGTCGAGGATCTCCTCGAACAGATGGTGCTCGACGCCTAGCACGACATCGGAATACATGGTGATGAAGCGCCGGTAGCTGTCATAGGCGAAGCGGCGGTCGCCGGACTGCTTCGCCAGCGCCTCCACCGTCATGTCGTTGAGCCCGAGATTGAGCACGGTGTCCATCATGCCGGGCATGGAGGCGCGCGCCCCCGAGCGCACCGAGACCAGGAGCGGATTGCTCGGATCGCCGAAGCTGCGGCCGGTGATGCGGCCGACCTCGGCGAGCGCGGCATCGACCTGCCGCGCCAGATCCTTCGGATAGGTCTTGCCGCCGGCATAATAGGCGGTGCAGACCTCGGTGGTGATGGTGAAGCCGGGCGGCACCGGCAGGCCGAGATTGGCCATCTCGGCGAGGCCCGCACCCTTGCCGCCAAGGAGATCGCGCATGCCGGCGCGGCCCGCGGCCTTGCCGCCCCCGAACGCATAGACCCATTTGGCGGTTCGCGGCCCCGCCTTGGCGGTTCGCGGCCCCGCCTTGGCGGTTCGCGGCCCCGCCTTGGCGGTCGGCGGCGCACCGGATCGCACCGCTTTGCGTGGTGTGGGCTTGCGGCCGCGAGGCGGGCGGGCCGATGTCTTCTTGGTGGTGCGGGCAGTCTTGCGAGTGGATTTGCGAGCGGATTTGCGAGTGGTCTTGCGCGAGCTTGATTTGGCCATGAGATCACAAATGATTTGCGCCGGCGCCGGACGTTCGCCGCCTATTGATCGATGATCGCATCAATGGACGAAATGGTGGATGGCGTTGAGACCCACCAGGCCGATGATGATCAGGTAGATGGCGACCACGAAGTTCAAGAGGCGCGGCATGATGAGAATCAAGACGCCCGCGATCAGCGCAACGATCGGAGCAATGTGGGCGGAGGTGAGTTGCATTGGGTTCTCCCGGGGTTGGAAACTGGCCTTTAACGGAGGAGGGCGGCGGCGGGTTCCTGGGCGGCGAGCGGCTGCGGCCGCTATTCTAGGATTTGCAATGGTATGAGGATAAAGTGGCCTTCGATGCAAGGGCGCTCGCGGCATTTTCGGAACGAAGCATGCGGCGCTCTTGGTGCGGGACGGATTCCGGCTTTTTGGCGGACATGCCACAATGCAAATGAAGGCGCGGTTTCCGGCCGGGACCGCTTGAGCGCGCAGGCGATGCACAAGACGGCATCGCTCAGGAGATGGCACAATGCGCAATAAATGGATCGTCCTGGCTGCGGCTGCGCTTGCCGCGCTCAGCGCCGACGCCGTGTCGGCGCAGACCTTTCCGACACGGCCGATCCGGGTGCTGGTGGGCTTCTCCCCGGGCGGCCCCGCCGACGTGATGGCGCGCCTGATCGGCCAGCGCATGACCCAATCGCTGGGACGCCCGATCGTGGTGGAGAACCGGCCGGGCGCCGGCGGCACCATCGCGGCGCGCGCGGTCGCCGAATCGGAGCCCGACGGCTACACGTTGCTGCTCGGCAATACCAGCACGCTCATCATCAGCCCGCTGATGTTCAAGAACGTCGGCTACGACGCCCTCAAGGCCTTCACGCCGATCGCGCGCCTGGGCACCACATCCGATATCCTGGTCACCAATCCGAGCTTTCCGGCCAAGACGCTGGCGCAGCTCATTGCCTATGCCAAGGCCAATCCGGGCAAGCTCAACTATTCGACCCCGGGGATCGGAACCCCGCCGCATCTGATCGGCGAGATGCTCAAGCTCCGGGCCGGGGTCGAGACCGTGCACGTCCCCTACAAGAGCGGCGGCCAGTCGATCCAGGCCGTGATCGCCGGCGAGGTGCAATTCACTTTCGAGAATCCCGCCATTGCGCTGCCGCTGGTGCAGGCCGGGGTGGTGCGCGCGCTGGCGGTGACCAGCGCGGCGCGCGATCCGCAGGCGCCCGACGTCCCGACCTTGGTCGAAGGCGGCCTGCCCGGACTTCGTCTCGGTCTCCTTCACGGGCGTGGTCGGACCGGCCGGCATCCCGGGCGATATCGTGGCCAAGCTCAACTCCGCCATCAACGAGAGCCTGAAAGCACCCGACGTCGCCGCCACGCTGGCGAAGCTCGCAGTCGATGTCGGCGGCGGAACGCCGGGCGAGTTCGGCGCATTCCTGACCGAGGAGATGGCGGCCATGACGCCGGTCGTGCAGGCAGCCGGCCTGCTGGGCGTGGAGTAAGGCCAATCTCTCCCACGAGGCAGGGCGATCGCATTTGGATTTTGTTGTTTGGCGCGGCGGTGCTTCTTCCCTCCCCCTGAAAGGGGGAGGGTGGCGCCGAAGGCGCCGGGTGGGGGTCTCGTCTCCCCGGCAGATTTGGCGCTTGTGGCGGGACCCCCACCCGGATCGCTACGCGATCCGACCTCCCCCTTGCAGGGGGAGGTGTCCCTGAGAGCGCGCCGGTTTCATCATGTGCAATAGCCCCTCCCAGGAGGAGAGAGGGATGGATTGCGCCGCCTCACTTCGGTTGCTGCTTGAAATAGCTCAGGTCCGGCGGCGGCTCGCCCTTCTTGATCGGCATCAGGCGGCCGTCTCCGCTCATGAGGTAGACCTCGTTGCCGATGGCGATGTTGTCGTTGCCCTCGGTGCAATTGTTTTCCGTCCAGGTGACCCGCGGCATGCGCTGATAGCTCTTGAGCACCGTCCACGGCCGTGTCAGCGCATTGTCGATGGTGGTGATCTCATCGTGAACGATCTTCGAATTGGCCTTGTCGGTGAAGAACCGTTCCTTGATGACCGCCTGGCCGTCCTCCGCGAACGAGATGCCGGTCTGGTCGAACAGCCGAGGCACCCGCAGGTCGCGCGTCTCGACCTCCAGCGTGTCGTAGCGACCGCTCCCGGTCGTATCGATCCATCTGCCGATCGAGTAGCCGGTGAAGAGCGGATCCTGATCCTTCGGCCAATCGCGTCCGTCGGTGTAGATGCGACGGGGCTGCGAGGTCATGATCTCGTACAATATGAACGTCGTCTTCTCCGTGATCACGAACTCGAACGGGAAGACGATGCTCATTTCGAAAGGCATGCCCATCGGGATGCATTTCACGCTGCTGATATAGAGCCCCTGACCGCCGCTGGCTTGATCCGCCATGCTTGCCTCATGCATGCGGCGATAGGGCTCCTTGAGCGGGGCCTGCTGTCCGCGGCCGTCGGGCTTGCTCGGATCGTAGCGCGGCGGGCCGCCGTCCGGCAACTTGACCCACTGGCCGCTCCAGTCCGGATATTTCGATTCGTCAAAGGCCTGCGCGCGGCCGAAGGTCGGCAGCAGCGCGGTGGCCAACGCAACCAGGTAGATCGATTGTCGCCAAAGCATAGGGCCCTCGCTGTGAGTGTCGCCCGCAACCTAGCAAATCGCCTCTCCATTTGAAATGCGACTTGAAATGCGAGGCCGCGGGGCCGAAACAGGGGGCAATTCGCGGTTAATGTCGATTTGAATCCGGCGCAATTCTTGGTAGGGTGCGAGCGGTTTTCAACGCATAATCAGCCGATCATGACCCTCCTGGAACCAGATCTCGGCCGCGATTCCGGCGCGCAAAGCTCCGACCGCAACTTCGGCGCGGTGTTCACGGCGCTGTTCGCGCTGATCGGATGCTGGCCCCTGCTGCACCGGCTCGCGCCGCATTGGTGGGCGCTCGGCGTCGCCGCCGTGTTTGCGCTTGTCACGCTCGCGCGGCCTGCCGTTCTGCACCCGCTCAATCGCGCGTGGTCGGCGCTTTCGAGGCTGCTGCACCGGATCACCAGCCCGCTGGTGATGGGCGCGATATTCTTCCTCTGCATGGCGCCGACCGGCTGGCTCATGCGGCGGCTCGGCAGGGACGTGCTGTCGCTTGCCCGGCGCAAAGAGCTTTCGAGCTACTGGATCACGTATGCGCCGGCGCCGCCCGAATCGATGCGGAACCAGTTCTGAACCAGGCGAGGTGAGCGACCCGATGGCGATTCTTGCCGAGTTATGGATGTTCTTGCGGACGCGCAAGAAATATTGGCTGGTGCCGACCCTGCTCCTGCTGCTGGTATTTGGCGGCATGATCATCCTCGTGCAGGGCTCCGCCGTGGCCCCGCTCATCTACACGCTGTTCTGATCATCGCGGGATGCGCATCCTCGGTCTCTCGGCCTTCTACCACGACAGTGCGGCGGCGCTCCTGCACGAGGGCCGCGTCGTGGCGGCGGCGCAGGAGGAGCGCTTCACGCGCAAGAAGCAGGACGCCCGCTTTCCGGCCCGTGCGATCGACTATTGCCTCGCCGCGGACGGCTGCCGGCTCGAAGATGTCGACTACGTGGTGTTCTACGAAAAGCCGTTCCTCAAGTTCGAGCGGCTTCTGGAGACCTACGCCGCCTTTGCGCCGCGCGGATTCAAGTCCTTCGCGACCGCGACGCCGATCTGGATTCGCGAGAAGCTGTTCCAGAAGGACATCATCCGGCGCCAATTGCAGAAGCTCGCGCCCGACTTCGATTGGAAGACGCGGCTGCTGTTCACCGAGCACCACGTCAGCCATGCCGCCAGCGCCTTTTACGCCTCGCCCTTTGCGGAGGCCGCCGTGCTCACCATGGACGGCGTCGGCGAGTGGTCGACGGCGTCGGCCGGCGTCGGTCGCGGCGAGAGGCTCGAGCTCCTGAAGGAAATGCGTTTTCCGCATTCGCTCGGGCTGCTCTACTCGGCCTTCACCTACTATACGGGTTTCAAGGTGAACTCCGGCGAGTACAAGCTCATGGGGCTCGCGCCCTATGGCCAGCCGAAATATGCCGACCTCATTCTCGAGCACCTGATCGACCTCAAGGACGACGGCAGCTTCCGGCTCAACCTCGATTATTTCGATTATTGCACCGGGCTGACGATGACCAACCAGAAATTCGCCGACCTGTTCGGCGCGCCGGTGCGCGACTGGACCAAGGATCGCCTCACCGCGTTCCACATGGACATCGCGGCCTCGATCCAGAAGGTGACCGAGGAAGTGATGCAGCGGCTCGCCCAGGCGCTGGCGCGCGAGCACGGCCTCGCCAATCTGTGCCTGGCCGGGGGCGTCGCGCTCAATTGCGTCGCCAACGGCAAGATTCTGCGCGACGGCGCGTTCAAGCGGATTTGGGTGCAGCCGGCGGCCGGCGACGCGGGCGGCGCGCTCGGGGCGGCGCTGGCGGTTTGGCACCAGTTTTTGGGGAAGGAACGCCGTGCAGACGGCATGCGCGACGGCATGCAGGGCGCCTTCCTGGGCCCGGCCTTCGCGCAGACCGATGTGGAGAGCCGCCTCGCCCGGGCCGGCGCGCACTTCAGCGTCGTGGCCGACGAGGAGCTGATCGAAAGCACGGCCTGCTCGCTCGTTGCCGGCGATGCGGTCGGCTGGATGCAGGGCCGCATGGAATTCGGACCGCGCGCGCTGGGGGCGCGCTCGGTGCTCGGCGACCCGCGCTCCCCGGTCATGCAGAAGACGCTCAATCTGCGAGTGAAATATCGCGAGAGCTTCCGGCCTTTCGCTCCCGCCGTGCTGCGCGAGCACGTCGCCGACTGGTTCGAGCTCGATGCGGACTCGCCCTACATGCTCATCGTCGCCGACGTGAAGGGCGAGCGCCGCCGGACCATGACCAGCGCGGAGCAGCAGCTCTTCGGCATCGACAAGCTCAACGTGGTGCGCTCCGAGATCCCCGCCGTCACCCATGTCGACTATTCGGCGCGGATCCAGACCGTGCACGCCGAGACCAATCCGCGCTTCCACGAGCTGATCGCGCGCTTCCACGCCAAGACCGGCTGCCCGATGCTGGTGAACACGAGCTTCAACGTGCGCTCCGAGCCGATCGTCTGCACGCCCGAGGATGCCTTCCGCTGCTTCATGGGCAGCGAGATAGAGCTTCTGGCGGTCGGCAACTGCATGCTGCGCAAGAGCGAACAGAACCCGGCGCTCAAGATCGACTACAAGGATGAGTTCGAGCCCGATTGACTGTCGCGCAATCGCGCTCGCCTTGGGTCAGGGCGTTTCCGGTTGGCCGGCGGTTCGGCCGGGAGGAAGGTCGGAGAGCGATTTGAGGACGCCGCTCTCGGACAGCAGTGCTTTCATGCGCTCCGCCACCAGCGCGTGACCCTTCGGGGTCCAATGATCGCCCTGCGTCGTGTAGGACTCCGCGCCGTCGAAGGACGTATACGGAATTGCCTGCGCCTCCAGGAACGACTGCAATTTGGCGTCCTGGTACTGCAAGCCGACCAGGAACCTGGCCCCCTTGGACTCGACCAGGTCCCGCATCATTCCGACCAGCCGCTCGGTCGGGTCGGGGACGGCGATCCGAGGATAGCGCAGATAGATGTAGCTGGTGACCGCCAGACGCGCCAACCAGAGGTTTTTGACGAGCGGATTGTCGGTGAAATAAGTCTGCCGCGATTTGGTCACCGGCTGTCCGAAAAACCGCCAGGAACCGTCCGCGGCCTGCGCAAAATAAGGCTTGTAGTAGCCGTCCGAGATCATGTTCGAGGTGTTGTCGTTGCGATCGTTCGAGGTGGTGAAATTCAGCACCACCACATCGGGCCGGAACGCGCTCCAGATGCGCTTGAGGAGCAAGTACTCCTGGTCGGTACCGTATCCGTTCACCCCCACATTGACGATCTCGATCCCGGGAAGCTCGGCGCGCAACAGATCGGTGAACCGCTCATTGGCCTCGACGTCATAGCCCCAGACGAAGGAATTGCCGACGAACATCACGGTCGGTCGATCGGTGCGCTGATGCTCGATGTCGCGCAAGCCCAGGCTGTTGTGCCGAATGCTGATCGTGCGCGAGCCGACAAAGGGCCCGGCCGAATTCGGGATCGGAAACCAGCCCAGCTCCGGGTCGTAGCGATGGACGACCGTGTATCCCTGCCCGTATCCGTCCCGAAGCTCGCGCAGATCGATGACGCGCAGCACCAATTCGATGGTCGCCAGCGTGGCAACCAGGATCAAGAGCTGCAGGGCGATCTCGCGGAAGGTCCGGTAGACGCGGCTGCCGCCCGGGGCAGGCCCCGCCGCGCGCGAACCGCCTGCGTCAACGCGCATCCACCGCATGAGCCTTTTCCTTCCGCTATCTGGCTGCGGCCGCAAAGGCGCACCCCAATTGACGTTCACGCGATCATTAGGGCTCATCCGCGGTACGGACGCAATATTCCAGCGCGATCGCCAGCCACCCCAGCATGAAGCTGACGCCGCCGAATGGCGCCAATCGTACGACAGTGTCCCAGCCCGCCATCGCTTTCAGATAAATCGTTCCGCAGAACAGCACGGTTGCGATCAGGAACAGCCAGCGTGCCGCCGGCAGGTATTTGCCGCGCGCGCCGGACAGCCAAAGGATGGCGACGGCGTGAATGAGCTCGTACAGCGAAGCCGTTTCGACCAGCGCGGCCGCATGAGCGTCCGTCACCGCGTGCGCGCCGACCGCTCCCATCACAACCGCCGTAAATCCGCTGAGGCCGGCCACGACGCCCCATTTCCTTTGGTCGAGCTGCATGCCGTTTGATTCCTTCACGCCTGAGAGCCGAAGACTACGTTAACAGGTCTTGCCTATCTTTCCCCGAGGGGGACGCGACCTTTGTTGCCGGGAACGGATCGAGCGATCTCCCGCTCGCCAACTCTCCAACCGCGGCGCCGCAAAAAAGCCCCAGGAATTTAGCACTCGGGTCTTTGCGCGGACGCTGGGAGCGTGAATCCTGGCCCGAACCGAGCGGGGATCGCTGGCAGCGTGAGGGGTCCGGGCACTTTCATTTGCGCGATATTGAGCGCGGTCATGCTCTCGGGCTGCGTGACGACGGTTCACAATGAGCCGATCAATCTGCCGTTGGTGACCTCCGCCGGCGACGTCGCCGACCAAAACCGCGAGCTTCCGGTCGCCGACGACGATCTTCTGGTGGGGCTGGCTTTTTCCGGAGGCGGCATGCGGGCCGCCGCCTTCTCGTATGGCGTGCTCTCCGAGTTCGATCGTATCCAGCTCGGTCCCAAGCGGGCCGCCACTCGACTGATCGACCGGGTGGACTTCCTGTCCGGAGTGTCCGGCGGCGCGATCACGGCTGCCTATTTCGGGCTCAATGGACCGGCATCGCTGGCGGAATTCCGCCAGCGCTTTCTGATGAGCAATGCCGAGGAATCCCTTTCGACGACCGTTACCCCGATCAATGTCGCGCGCGCCTACGAAGGCGGCATCAACGATTCCCAGCAGTTCCCGCGCTGGCTCGACGACAACCTGTTTCACGGCGCGACCTTCCGCGAGCTCGGCCCCGACCACAGGCCGCGGGTCTGGATCAACGCCTCCGACATCTACAACCGGACGCCGTTTGTCTTCAGCAACGAGATATTCGACGCCATTTGCAGCGATCTTGCGTCCTATCCTATCGCCAATGCGGTCGCCGCCTCGGCCGCGATGCCGGTGATCTTCGCTCCGGTCGTGCTGGAGACCTACCCGAACCGGTGCACGGCCAAGATTCCGGCTTGGATCGAGCGGACGCGCAACGACCCGGCGGCTCCTCCCATGCTGAAGGAGTTTGCCGACGCGATCGCGCGCTACCGCGACGGTTCGGTGCCTTACATCAAGCTGCTCGATGGCGGCCTGGTCGACAATTACGGGCTGTCCGGCTTCACCATGGCGAGGCTCTCGGCCAGCACGCCCTACGGTCCGTTGACGCCCAAGCAGGCAACCAAAATCCGCCGCATGCTGTTCCTGGTCGTCGACGGAGGCTTCGGGCCCTCGGGAGACTGGGCGCAGACCGCCGATGGGCCCACTGCGCCGGAAATCGTCGTGGCGGCCGCCAATACGGCGATCGGCTCGAGCATGCGGGCAAGCTATACGGCCTTCGACCGGACCATGTCGGAGTGGCGCGAGTCGCTCATACGCTGGCGATGCGGCCTCTCGGCGGCGGATCGCCGCAAGAATGGCGCCCCCGACGGCTGGAATTGCCGAGACCTGAAATTCTTTGTCGGGCGCATCAACTTCGACGAGCTCGGCAAGCAGCGCGCCGATCAGCTCGGCACAGTCCCGACCCGCTTCAAGCTGGCGCCGCAGACGGTCGAGATGGTCATCGCCGCCGGGCGCGACGCTCTGCGCGCCAATACGGTGTTTCAGGCGTTCTTGTCGACGCTTTGATTCCCGGCCTTTGCAGGAAATGGCCAAGGCAGCGCGAATGAGCTAAGGTGAGCGCGTCCAGCCGCGCGCCAAGGGTCGCGAACCGAGCCAGCAATCTCTGCTCTAGACCGGTATCCGATGCGTGTCCTCGTCATCGAAGATCACCAGCGCCTGGCCGGCCTGATCGTCGACGGCCTGGCCAGCTTCGGGATCGGCGCCGATACCTTTCCCACTGCCGAGGACGGCCTCGCCGCGACCAGGAGCATCGCCTACGACGCTCTGGTGCTGGATCTCGGCCTTCCCGACCGCGACGGCCTCGACGTCATCCAGGAGCTGCGCGCGAAGTCGATCAGGACCCCGATCCTGATATTGACCGCGCGCGGCGGCATCGATGAGCGGGTCGAAGGGCTCGATCGGGGCGCCGACGACTACCTGCCCAAGCCTTTCGCCATGAAGGAGCTGGCGGCGCGGTTGCGAGCGCTGTTGCGCCGGCCGGGAGGCCCGCTCGGCACCACCATCGACATCGCCAACCTGTCGCTGGATACCGCCGCCCGACAGGTCAAGGTCGATGGACGCGTGGTCGCGATCTCGCGCCGGGAGCTGGACGCGCTCGAGATCCTGGTGCGCCGCGCCGACCAGGTGGTGCCCAAGCGCCTGCTCGAGGACACGATCTACGGGCTGAGCAACGACGTCACTTCCAACACGATCGAGGCGTTGGTTTCGCGCCTGCGACGGAGACTGGAGGCCATGCATGCGGGCGTATCCATTCACACCCTTCGGGGGATCGGCTACCTCCTCAAGGAATAGCGCCGCCGACGGCAACCGCTCGAAGTCGCTTGCCCGCAAGATCATCCAGCGGCTGATGATCACGACCCTGGTTGGAACCGGCGTCGCCTATGGCTGGCTTTATCTCAAAGCCTCCCATGTCCAGAACTACCTCGAGCAGCGCGCGCTGGTGCAGCAAGCGCGCGAGATCTCCGATTTCATCGCGGTCGGCGACAACGGCGATGTTGCCCTCAACCTGCCGCCGCGCCTGTCGGAAGCCTATAACAGCGTCAAGAGCAGCTACCGCTATGCGGTGCGCGACGAGGGCGGCCGCATCGTCGCCGCCTCCGGCCGCGGGGTTGGTCCGCTCCCGCTGCTGATGGGCGGTCAACGTCGCACCTACGAGCAGAATAGCGGCGACACCCGCATCGTCGGGGCCGCGATCGAGACGCCGCTCGGCCAAAGGACATTCACCACCCAGGTCGAGCAGATCGCGCCCAGGCTTGGGTCCATCAATGCCGCCGTCTTCAACGAGTTCGTCGCCGACGGCGGCTGGCTGATCATCGTCTTCCTTCTGGCCCAGCTCGGGGTCAGCGTCTTCACCGTGCGCCGCGGTCTGTTGCCGCTCGAAGAGCTGTCGGCGCTCGCCGGAAACATAAGCCCGGGCAGCTCGAGCATTCGGCTGCCGCGCGCCGGCGTGCCGCGGGAGATCCTGCCGCTGGTCGGCGCCGTCAACAGCGCGCTCGACCGGCTCGACGAGGGCATGCAGCAGCAACGCGAGTTCACCGCCAACGCGGCGCATCAGCTGCGCACGCCGTTGACCGTATTGGCCGCCAATATCGACATGATGAGCGACGCCGCGCTCGCCGCCAAGCTGCGCTACGACGTCGACCTGATGAGCCGGACCGTGACGCAGCTGTTGCTGGTGGCACGGCTGGAGAACCTCAACATGAAGGTGGACGAGCAGGTGGAGCTGCGGACCACCGTGCGCGAGGCCGCCGAGAATCTCGGCCCGCTGGCGATCTCGACGCAAAAGACCCTCGAGGTCGACGAACCGGCAGCTCCGGTATTCGTGCGCGGGAACACCCATGCGGTCGTGGCCGCGGTCAGCAATCTGATCGAGAACGCCCTCAATCACAGCCCGCCCGGCGGGGCGGTCAAGATCCGCGTCACCGACAGCCCTTCGATCGAGGTGCTCGACTGCGGACCCGGCGTCCCGCAGCATCTGCGGGAAAGGATCTTCGAGCGGTTCTGGCGCGGCGAGAGCAGCAAGGAAGGCGCCGGCCTGGGATTGGCGATTGTGCGGCGCATCATGCGCGCCCTGCGGGGCGACGTCTCGGTCGCCGACGCGCCCGGCGGCGGCGCAAAATTTTCCCTCGAATTCCCGCTGTTCAACGCGGAAGCCCGATCAGCCACCTGAGATTCACGGGTCTGAGCGTGTGAAGGAAATTGACGAAGGACGAGGTCTCTCCACCCGCTCGTCCCCGCGTTGGCGGGGCAATCTCATTTGAATTTTGTTGTTTGGCAGGGCGGTGCCTCTTCCCTCCCCCTGAAAGGGGGAGGGTGGCGCCGAAGGCGCCGGGTGGGGGTCTCGTCTCCCGGCAGATTCTGCGCTTGTGGCGGGACCCCCACCCGGATCGCCACGCGATCCGACCTCCCCCTTGCAGGGGGAGGTGTCCCCGAGAACGCGGCGGTTTCATCATAAGCGATAGCCCTGCCCATATCCGCTGGGACGAGCGGGCGGAGCGACCTCGTCCTTCATCAGTTTCCTCCACACGTTCGTCCGCGGGAGTGAGCGGAGGAGACGCCTCGTTCTCTTTCGGCGGATCTTGACACGCTTGAGGATGGAAGGACCGCCTCCGGCGCCCGGGCTTTCGTCAGCTTCCCGTCAGCAAGCTCCACTATAAGCGCCGTGGCCATCTGTCCCGTAATATCGCCATCTGGCTGTAAATCAGCTTTCAAGGAGTACCCCCCATGATGCAGCGCGCTCGCCGCATTGGTCTTGGTTTATTCACGACGCTCGCCATCGCCGGCTTTTCGGGTCAGGCCCCGGCGGCGGACAGCTTCGAGGTCTCCAGCATAAAGGCCGTCAAGCCGACGCTCCTGGCGACCGCCGACGCGGTCAAGAAGGGCGATGTCGCCAAGGCCAAGGAGGCGTTCGACGACTACGATTCCGCCTGGAACGGGGTCGAGGTCTACATCAACACCCGCAGCAAGCCGATGTACGACAAGATCGAGCTCGATCTGCAGGACCGGATCACCAAGGAGCTCAACGCGGCGCAGCCCGACCTGCCCAAGATCGGCGCCGATCTGCAGGAGATGATCGGCAAGTACGACGAAGCCATCGCCATGGTTTCCAGCGCGGCGCCGCTCAACCCGCTCTACGACGACGTCGCCCGCCTGCGCATGGAGCGCTCGCATCTGCGCGAGGTTACGCCCGCGCTGAAGGCCGGCAACCTAGCCAAGGCGCGCAAGGCCTACCAAGCCTTCGACGACGGCTGGGACCCGATCGAGGATCTGGTCAAGGCGCGCTCGGAAGACGCCTATGTGGCGATCGAGAAGGGCATGATTCAGATCGAGCAGGCGCTGATGCCGGAGAAGCCGGACGTGCAGCAGGTGACGTCACTGATCGGGGGCGTGACCACCCAGTACAACAACGCGCTGGCAATGGTGGTCAAAGAGGCGCGCGGCCAGAAATAACAACACCACGGCAACAGCGGAGGAGCGGCGCATGGATGCGGGTCGACCAATAGCGGACACGGACACCCTCGCGCTCGAGCGGCTGCGCCTGTGGATCCTGGGCGTGATCGTGCTCGGGCTCATCGGGACCATGACCGAGCTCCTCCTGCTCGAGCATGACGAGGAGGCGCTGCAGTTCGTTCCGCTCGTCCTGATGGTACTGGGGGCGGTGGCGCTGGCCTGGCACGCGCTCAGCAAGGACACCGCCAGCCTGCGCTTCCTGCAGATCATCATGGGGCTGTTCGTGCTGTCGGGCTTCGCCGGCATGGCTGCCCATTTCTACGGCTCGATGGAGTATCAGCTCGAGCTCAGCCCGGACCTGGGCGCCGCCGAGCTCCTGGACAAGATCGCGCGCGCCAAGGCGCCCCCCCTGCTCGCCCCCGGCATGATGATCCAGATGGGCCTGCTCGGCCTTGCCTATGCGTTCACCGATATCCGCTACAGAGGGAGCAAGTGAGATGAAGATGCTGCATCGAGCCGTTGGGGCGATCGTGGCTGCCCTTGGTATGCTGGCGATGCTGGCGGCGTCGCCATTGAGCGCACAGGTCGGCAAGCTGGTCGACCCGAACATGGCGAGCGAAAGCGAGCTGCAGCAATTGCCGCACATGACGCCCGCCATCGTGAAGGGCATGATCGAGAAGCGGCCGTTCAAGACCGTGGTCGAGCTCAACCAGTTCCTCATCGACCAGAAGCTGACGCCCGACGAGACAAAGGATTTCTACCGCAAGGCCTTCGTCCCGATCAACCTGAACACCGGCACGAAGCCGGAGTTCCTGCTGATTCCCGGCGTCGGCCCGCGCATGTCGGGTGAGTTCGAGGAATATCGGCCGTGGAAGGCCTGGACGCAGTTCGACAAGGAGATCGGCAAATATGTGGGCCAACAGGAGACCGACCGGCTGAAGCAGTACTTCTTCATCCCCACCAGCTGAGAATTGGGTCGCTGACTTTCTCGATCTTCCGGTATGATCCGGCGTGGGGCGATTCAAGGACCGGGTTCGCCCGGTCCTTGTGCTAGAGTACACTTGAGGCGCCGCCGTTCCATTGCTTCCTGGGGGGACCGCATGGAGATCGATCCGCGACGATTGGGGCCGCTCGGAGTGCCGGGCGCGGCCGTGCTGCTTGCCATGCTGGCGGCGGCGCTGGCGCCGCCTGCCCGCGCGGCCGACGACATCTGGCAGCAAGACAAGCTCAGCGGCGATTGGGGCGGAGCCCGCACCCAGCTGAGCCAGCGCGGTGTCGATATCACGATCAACTATATCGGCGAGACCTTCGCCTTCCTGACGGGCGGAATCCGGCAGGGCGCCGACTACGAGCACCGGCTCGAGCTGTCGATCGATACCGACCTGGAGAAGCTCCTTGGTTGGAGCGGGGCTTCGGCCCACGCCACCTTTTACCAGATCGCCCACGCCAACGGACTGCCGGCGGCCGACTATGTCGGCAGCATCGCCGATCCGAGCAACATCGAGGCGCTGTCCTCGAACCGGCTGTTCACGGCTTGGTTCCAGAAGAATTTCTTCGACGACAAGATTTCGCTGCGCTTGGGCCAGATCGCCGCCGACGACGAGTTTCTGATCAGCCCGACCGCCAGCAATCTGATCAACTCGACCTTCGGCTATGCGGCGCTGTTGGCCGCCGACCAGCTGCAAGGCGGGCCGGTCTATCCGCTGGCAACGCCGGGCATCCGGCTCCAGCTCAAGCCGACCGATGAGATTACCTCCCTGTCGGCGGTCTTCAGCGGCGCCCCGGCCGGCGCCAATTGCGTGGGGCTGCCGCAGCAATGCGATCCCACCGGCACCACCTTCAGCTTGAGCGGCGGCGCGCTGTTCATGGAGGAGCTGCAGTACGGCATCAACCAGGCCAAGGACGCCAAGGGCATGCCCGCCGTCTACAAACTGGGCGGCTGGTATGCGACCACCGATTTCGCCGATGTGCATTTCGGCCTCAGCGCGGCCGGCGTGGCGGTCTCGCTCGCGTCGCCGGCCAGTGTCGCCGCGCTCATGCACCAGGGCAACTGGGGGATCTATGGCGTCGTCGACCAGATGATCTGGCGCGCCCAGAAGGGTCCCCAGAACCTGAATATGTTCGTGCGCGCCGGCGCCTCGCCCTCGGACCGCAACCTGGTGGCGTCCTATATCGACGGCGGCCTCGGTCTCAAGGCGCCGCTTCCGGGCCGCGACGACGATGTGCTGACGTTCGGCTTTGCGTATTCGACGATCAGCCCGGAGGCCGCTTCGCTCGATCTCGAGACCCAGATGTTCAGCGGCGCCTTCTTCCCGGTGCGCGACCAGGAGACCTTGCTCGAGCTCGACTACAGCCTGCAGCTGGCGCCCTGGTGGACGCTGCAGGCGGACCTCCAACAGATCTTCCATCCGGGCGGCCATGTGCCCAACCCGCTCAATCCGCCACAGGCCATTCCGGACGCCTTCCTGGTCGGCGGGCGCAGCACGATCAAGTTCTGACGAGATCATGCCAGGGTAGACGTCATAGCGGTTGACCCGATCACGCGAATCAGTGCACTCAGGAAATTGAAACTCCCGCTTTGTGCCCAGCCGAAGGCCGCAGCGCGTTCAGCATCGGGATCGATCCGCGGCGTTGCGGCCAATCGTAGGGCGCAATCGCTTTATTGCGCCGCTCCGCCCAGGCCGGTCGCGCGCAAACCATGGAGTACGGGCAGAGGCGCCGATTGGCGCAATAAAGCGATTGCGCCCTACAGTCTCACTTTTGGGGTCCACTCCACCAGTGGCGGCTTGTTTTTTTCCTGCAATTAACAACCGATCAAGCGGTGGACACCCGCGGCGTTGCGGCCAATCGTAGGGCGCAATCGCTTTATTGCGCCGCTCCGCCCGGTCCATTGCGCGCAAACCCATGGGGTACCGGGCGGAGGCGCCGATTGGCGCAATAAAGCGATTGCGCCCTACGGCGTGCCCGGGCTCAGTGCGACAGCAGGCAACAGACCGGACTGCCGGTCAGCAGATCGTGGGTGACGCCGCCGAAGATCCACTCTCCGAACCGCGTATGTCCGTAACCGCCGGCAACGATCAGGTCGATGGCATCGTCGCGGACGAGACGCAACAGGGAGCCCGATACCGTTCCCTCGATCGGCGCAACCCGTTGGGCGGCGGTGCGCACGTCGTGACGCGTTAGAAATTGCGCGACGTCGTCGAGGTGCCGCCGCGCGCTCGCTTCCTCGTCCGGCTCGCAGAGCTCGACCACAGTGACGGCCTCGGCTTTCTGCAGAAACGGCAGCGCATCCGCAATGGCGCGGCGGGCTTCGCGCGTGTCCTTCCAGGCAACCGCCACGCGCTTGCCGGCAAGCGAGGTGACGCCGGGAGGAACCACGAGGATCGGCCGGCCCGCCCGCAGCAGAATGGCGCCGGGATCAACGGAGCGATAGGGATCGCGCAATACCGGATGACGGGTTCCGCCGACGATCATCAGATCGGCGGCGCGCGCCTCCCGCACCACGAACTCGGTCGGCAGATCGAGCGCCGAGCGCCATTGCGCCGGCCTCGCCGCTGCCTCCGCGACGGCCCGGAACTTGTCGCCCCTGGCCTTGAGCAACTCCTCCATCACCTGCAAATCGGGCATCTCGGGTACCGCATCGATCATCAGGACGCCGTCGCCGCCGAATGCAGGACTTGGCGCCCAGGCTGAGACCCCGATCAGCGCCGCATCGAAGCGCCCCGCGAGCTCGACGGCGAGCTTCATGCGCCCGCTCCCGTCGTCGTCCAAATCGACATGCGTCATCAAGACTTTGTAAGGCATCCGTCACCTGAGACTGAGTGGCCGCGGCTTCATGCAAGAATGCGGCACCGCACGAAATGTTAGAACGGTTTCCGCTCCCGGCCAACGCAAAACCGTCAATCCAAGATCGCGGAGCCGATCACGTAGACCCCGACCGCGATCACGAAGGCGGAGAACGCCAGGGTCAATGCGCGTTTGCGCGCGGCGAGACGGACACCAATCCAGATGCCGAGGACACCGCCGGCCGCACCCCCGATGACGAACAGGAGCGCGAGCCGCCAATCCACCAGCCCGGAGACCGCATAGCTGATCGCCGTGGTCAGCCCGAACGCCGTCACCGCAACGAGGGACGATCCGATGGCGCTGATCAGCGGCATCTGGGTCGCCCCCACGAGCCCGGGCACGATCAGGAAGCCGCCGCCGATCCCAAAGAAACCCGACAGCAGCCCGACACCGAATCCGAAGCCGATCAGCAGCGGCATGAGACGCGGGGCGTTCGCGAAGGTCAGCCGCACGCCGGCATCGCCGGCGGAGCGGCGCGGCCGCAGCATCAACAACCCGACACCCACCATGAGGACGCCGAACAGGGCAAGCAGCCTGCCGCCATCGACCATCTTGCCAAGCGCGGCTCCGCCCGCCGCCCCGATCGTTCCAAAAGCGGCAAACACGATGGCGCAAGACCATTTCACGTTGCCGGCGCGGGCGTGACCGACCAGGTTGGCGGCCGCGCAGGCCGCCACCGCGGCCGCGCTGGTCCCGATCGCCACGTGCGGGGACCGGACGCCGACCACATAGACCAGAAGCGGAACCGCCAGGATCGAGCCTCCGCCGCCGACCAAGCCGAGCATGAAGCCGACGAAAACGCCGGACAAGATGGCGAGGACGTCAGCGAGGCCAAGCATCGAAGTCTCCGCACGCTTGCGCGCCGTCGCGCATATGCCTCGCAATTCGCAGCAGCGGCGAGACGCTGCGTATCGCGCCGGCTCGGGAGCGTTGCAAATCGTCGATGCTCAAGTCAGAATACCCACTTCCATGACCGTCTTCCATGATCGTCAGATAAATCGTGCAGGGAATTCCAATGCAAGGGCTCATCCGTCCGATGTCGGTTCGCCTTCTGTCGGTTATTGCGGTATTTGCGGCCATCAATGTTGGCGGCAGCGTGTCGGCCGCCGAGATTGCGCAAGTCAATCTGACCGAGTGGACGCCGCCCGATGTCAAGAGCGTCGGGGACGATCCGCTCGGAAAGCTGGTCAAGTACGGCTACGCCCTGATGACCGATACCGCCAACCAGATCGGGCCGATGGTTGCGGATCCGGCCAAGCGCTACTCCGGCAACAACCTCACCTGCCAGAATTGCCACCTCAAGGCGGGCACGCAGCCCTATGCGATGCCGCTCACCGGGGTCTGGGGCCAGTTCCCGCAATATCGCGGCCGCGAGGGCGAGATCGGAACGCTCGAAGACCGCATCAACGGCTGCATGGAGCGCAGCATGAACGGCCGCGCCTTGCCGCTTGGCAGCCGCGAGATGAAGGCGTTCCTGGCGTACAGCAAGTGGGTCTCGACCGGCATCCCGGACGGCGCCAAGCTCACCGGGTCCGGCGCCTTGAACGTGAAGGAACCGGGGCGCGCCGCCGATCTCGGGCATGGTCAGCAGGTCTATGCGCAGGTCTGCGCGGCTTGCCACGGAAAAGATGGGCAGGGACAGCGCGCCGCCAGCGGAAACGGCTACCAGTTTCCGCCGCTGTGGGGGCCCGACAGCTACAACAACGGCGCCGGCATGGCCCGCCTTTTGGGCGCCGCAGCCTTCATCAAGCACAACATGCCGTTCGGCACCACCTACGCGACCCCGGTCCTGAGCGACGACGACGCCTATGATGTCGCCGGCTTCATCAACAGCGCCGAGCGGCCGCAGCGGGCCGATCTCGACAAGGATTTTCCCAACCGCCTGCAGAAGCCGGTCGATACCGCCTACGGCCCCTATGTGGACGACTTCAGCGCGGAGCAGCACAAGCTCGGGCCCTTCGGCCCGATCCGCGACAAGCTGAAGGAGCTGGCCGCGGCGCGGCGATAATCGTAGGGCGCAATCGCTTTATTGCGCCATCGGCACCGCCAAGGGATCGCGCCATCGGCATCGCCAAGCGGCGCAATAAAGCGATTGCGCCCTACGGCAGCGGCAGCCTTACGGCTTGACGTAGTGGTAGCCTTGCTCCTGCAGCTCGACCAGCCGCACGATGCCGGCGGGCACGATGGTGGCTTCCGGGATGATCGGGACCGGCTTGCCTTCGCGCTTCTCCATGGCGGTCTTGGTGTTGTTGCAGGCGCCGAAGGCGAGTTGCGGCACGGCCTTGCGGGTCTCGTGGATCTCGTTCTTCACCGGCGAGGTATCGTCGCGCAGCATGTGCAGGCCCTGGCTGTAGCAGACGATCTCGACCGCCAGCTCCTCGCCGCGCGCCTTGTAGAGCTCATGGGCGTTGCGCGAATTGTTGAGCGCAAGCTTCATGACGTCGGCATCGTTCTGGTCGACGTGAATGGCGAGCTTGTGCGCCTTGTCGCCCTCGGCGGCGGCTTTCCGACCGACGAACGGCACCGCCAGAAGCGTTGCCGCCATCACCTTGAATATCCCTCTGCGATCCATTGGCGCCTCTCCTTGGTTTGAGCGAGCGGATCTAGCACGAATTGACAGCGGGGTGGAGGGACATTGTCGCGGTCCTGGTCTCGTTCGGTGCCGGCGGGCAAGTCGCCGGGCCGTTCCGGGTGATGGAAGGACGCGCCGGACATGCTATGCTGGCGACTTGGAAATCGACGGCCTGAAGATGTTCAGGACGCTCGCCAAGCCTCGATGGAGGAAACCATGACAAGCAAGCAGACAAGCAAGCAGAAGAGACGCGTTTCACCGCTGCCGGATGCCGCCGGCAACGGCCTCATCGACCGCCGCGCCTTGCTCGGACGCGGACTGCTGTTGGCCGGCGCCGCCGGCGCCGGGGTCGGCACTTCGCTCAACGCCGCCGGCGCCGAGCCGCTGCCGGTCGATCCCTGGAGCATGACGCCCGGCACCGCCATCCCGCCCTACGGGGTGCCGCCGAAATACGAAAGCAAGGTGGTGCGCACCTTGACCAATCCCAACAACGAGCCGCGCACCAGCCAGGCGCGCACGCCGCACCATCTCCTGGAGGGGACCATCACGCCGGCCGGTTTGCATTTCGTCGTATCCCGCACCGGATTCCCCGACATCGACCCGGCCAAGCACCGCCTGGCGATCCATGGGCTGGTGAAGCAACCCATGATCTACGACCTCGAGGCGCTCGCGCGTTATCCGATGGTGTCGCGCGTCCACTTCGTCGAATGCGGCGGCAACAGCGCGCCGCTCTACAACAAGGACCCGATCCAGGCCAATGTGCAGGCGATCCACGGCCTGTTGTCCTGCTCGCAATGGACCGGCGTGCGGCTCTCCACGCTGCTGGAGGAGACCGGCATCGACCCCAAGGCCAAGTGGCTGCTGGCGGAAGGCGCCGACGGGCCGAGCATGAATCGCAGCATCCCGCTCGCCAAGGCGCTCGATGACGCGATGATCGCGCTCTATCAGAACGGCGAGCGCATCGCCTCGGCGCAGGGCTACCCGATGCGGCTCCTGGTGCCCGGCTACGAAGGCAACATGAACGTCAAATGGCTGCACCGGATCAAGCTCATCGAGGAGCCGGTCATGGCCATCAACGAGACGCTGCAATACACCTACCGCGTGGCGGGCCCGAAGATCTGGCAGTTCTTCTTCCCGATGGAGGTCAAATCCTTCATCACCCACCCCTCGCCGGGGCTGACGCTGAAGGGACCGGGCTTCTACGAGATTTCCGGCCTGGCCTATTCGGGCAATGGGCGGATCGAGAAGGTCATGGTCTCGGCCGATGGCGGCAAGAGCTGGGCGCAAGCGGCGCTTGACGCGCCGGTGCTGCCCAAGGCGCTGGCCCGCTTCCGCCTGCCCTGGCGCTGGGACGGCCAGCCGGTCGTGCTGCAAAGCCGCGCCTGGGACGAGGGCGGCAATGTGCAGCCGACCCGCGACGAGATGTTCGCCGAGCGCGGCGCGCCCAAGATCAACACGCCGGTAACGGCCTTCCCGATGGGGCACATGAACGTCATCACCAGCTGGGCCATCGACAGCAAAGGGGAGGCCAAGCATGTCTACGGGTAAGCAACTGGCCGTATCGCTCGCGCTTGTGCTGGGCCTGTCGGCGGCCGCGACGGCGGCCGATACGCCCGGGCTCGGCAAGCCGGTCAACGAGGCCGATCTCGCGGTTTGGGACATCAGCATCGGGCCGGACGGCAAAGGCCTGCCGCCCGGCAGCGGCACGCCGGCCCAGGGCGCCGCCATCTTCGCCCAGAAGTGCGAAGCCTGCCACGGCAAGGGCGGCGAGGGCGGCACCAACGCGTTGCTGATCAATCCGCCCGGCAAGTCGGAACGCGACATGGCGCTTTATGTGCCCAACGCCACGACCATCTTCGACTTCACCCGCCGCGCGATGCCGTGGCCGCAACCGAAGTCGTTGAGCAACGACGAGGTCTATGCGCTCACCGCCTTTATTCTTGCCGGCAACAAGATCATCGGCGAGAACGATACGATGAACGCCGAGACCCTGCCCAAGGTGCAGATGCCGAACCGCAACGGGTTTGTCAGCCGATATCCCGACAAGCACTGAAGAGGCAGCAAGCAAGGCCGGTGGAACAATCCCGGCAAATCTACCTCCCGCCGGCGCGCTCGGCGGGAAATTTGCAAACACCGATCAGGAGGAACAAAAAATGCCGCCAGCTCAAGAGCTCCCCACCGTCAGGATTGCACCGAACAATCCGGTCTTCGACCTCCCGGTCATCGTCGGCATCGAGGAAGGGCTGTTCGCCAAGGCCGGGCTCGACGTCCGTTTCTCGGCGAGCTACGCGGACCGCGAGAAGGACAACGCCGGGCGTCCGGTCATGTCGCGGCTCAAGGAGCAGCTGTTCGATTGCGGCTCGGCCGACAGCTACAATGTCTGCGAATGGGCCAGCATCGACCGGCTCGAGCGCGGCAAGCGCGGCGGCAACATCGCGGCGTTGCGCGCGGCGGTGGCGGCGCAGGCGATCCTGGCCTACGACGACGCCCTGCAGGTCCCGCGCGACCTGGCCGACGTCCCGGTCATGGTGCAGGAGCTCACCGGGTCCCACTACACGGTGCTGCAGATGCTCGAAAGCGCGGTGGGGCCCGAGCATGTCAAGATCGAGCAGGGCGGGCTGCCGCAGATGCGGTATGCGGCGCTGAAAGATCGCACCGCGCGCGCGATCGCGGTGATGGAGCCCTTCATCAGCCTCGGCCTCAAGGAGGGCGCCCACATCATCGCGGCCTCGTTCTATCGCGGCGGCGAGGTCATCGCACCCGATCTGACCCCGGAGCAGCGCAAGGCCTATTACGACGCCGAGAACCAGGCGGTCGATCTCATCAATGCGGATTTCTACAAATATGCCCACCACGTCGCGGCGCATGCCAAGGGCGCGCTCAAGCCGCAGGAGCTGTCGCGCGCGTTCGTGCGCTACAAGCACGTCGACTACTACGATCCGACGCTGTTCGGCCGCGCCTATGACTGGATGAAGGCGCGCGGCCTCAGCGAAGGCCAAAGCCAGCACGCCGCGCTGGTGGTGGGGTGACCTCGGGGCATTATCGGGGAAAGGCCCGTAGGGTGGGCAAAATTGCCTGGCACCACGATGATGTCTGTTCGGATTTGCGCAATTTTGCCCACGCGTTCGCATCACGAGGTCCGACCGTCAGGGACGCACGACCTCTCACTCCTTCTCCCCAAGGGGGAGAAGGGCGGGATGAGGGGGCTCCGGCGGTGCGATACGGAAATGTCGTAACCCCCTCACCCCACCCTCTCCCCTTCGGGGCGAGGGAGCGAAACGCCGTGCTCACCTAACTATAGATTGCGGCGACCTAATCACTGATCAGAACGGCACGAGATGGACGCCACCACCAAACCGAAACGAAAGCCGGCCACCACCGCGAGCCGCGCCTATCCCGACCTGCACGATCACATCCGCGCGCTCGACGAGGCCGGGCTGCTGATCACCGTCGACCGGCCGATCAACAAGGACACCGAGATGCACCCGCTGGTGCGCTGGCAGTTCCGCGGCGGCATCGAGGAGAAGGACCGCAAGGCGTTCCTGTTCACCAACGTCATCGACAGCAAGGGCCGCAAATACGACATCCCGGTCGCTGGTCGGCGCGCTCGCGGCGAACCGCGAGATCTATCGCATCGGCATGGGCTGCCCGCTCGAGGAGATCGACGAGCGCTGGGTCAGCGCGCCACGCCGAACCCGATCCCGCCGCGCGTCGTCGAGCACGCGCCGTGCCATGAGATCGTCATCACCGGCAAGGCGCTCGACAAGCCGGGCAACGGCCTCGACGGCATTCCGGTCCCGATCTCGACGCCGGGCTGGGACATCGCGCCGTACGCGACGCTGTCGCAGTACATCACCAAGGACCCCGACACCGGCGTCCAGAACATGGGCAACTACCGCGGCCAGGTGAAGGCGCCGCGCCGGCTCGGCATGAACCCGTCGCTCGAGCTGCGTCCCGGCATCTACGATCATTGGGAAAAGCTGCGCGCGCGCGGCTCAAGAAGCTGCCGGCGCGCGGTCGTGCTCGGCGCGCCGCCCTGCGTCGCCTTCACGTCGGTGCAGAAGCTGCCCGAGACGGCTCGACGAGCTGCATGTCGCCGGCGGGCTGGTCGGCGCGCCGATCAACGTCGTGCGCGCCAAGACCGTCGATCTGCTGGTGCCGGCCGAAGCCGAGATCGTCATCGAGGGCTTCATCGATACCGAATATCTCGAGCCCGAGGCGCCGTTCGGCGAATCGCACGGCCACGTCAATCTGCAGGAATTCAACGCCTACATGGACGTGACCTGCATCACGCGGCGGCGCGACGCCGATCCTCACCTCGATCATCTCGCAGGTGACGCCGAGCGAATCGAGCCTGATCAAGCGCGTCGGCATGGAGCCGATGTTCCTCAACCATCTGCGCGACACGCTCGGCATCAAGGGCGTCAAGCGCGTCTCGATGCACGAGCCGCTGACCAATATGCGCAAGGTGATCGCGCTTGGTGATGGAGCGCGACGCGCCGGCGACCGAGGTCTGGCGCGCGCTCTACGGCGCCGCCGTCGCTGCATCGCGCCGCCGGCAAATACGTCATCGCGGTCAACGACGACATCGATCCGGACAATGCCGACGCGCTGCTCTGGGCGATGTCCTATCGCGCCAATCCGAGCGCTCGACTTCCACATCCTGCCGCACCGCGACCAGGGCCACGGGCCGCGCAGCAAGCGCAACGGCGGCGCAGGACGCCTCGGTGCTGATCGACGCGACGCTCAAGGAGAATTTCCCGCCGATCTCGCTGCCCAAGCGCGAATACATGGAGCGCGCGAAGGTGATCTGGGAAGAGCTCGGCCTGCCCAAGCTCAAGCCGGAGACGCCGTGGTTCGGCTACTCGCTCGGCGAATGGTCGCGACGAGCTCGACGCGGCGGCGCAGCGGGCGACGCAAGGCGATTATTTCGAGACCGGCAAGCGATCTGGCAAAGCGCCGGCGCAAGGACGTGCGCATGAACACCGAGGTGCGCAACGTCGACGAGCGCAAAGCCAGGACGCGCAAGCGCAAGCGGACTTAGCGGTGCGACTCTGCCATAGCGCGAAGCTCCGTAGGGTGGGCAAAGGCGGCCCCAGAGCTTCGATCTATCACGGCGCAATTTCCGCCGTGCCCACGCGCAATGCCGAAGGAATTGCGTCCGCGTGGGCACGGCGGAACGCGCGTCGTGCCACGTGGTAGAGCATCGGCCGCCTTTGCCCACCCTACCACCGATCCACACTTGTCCCGGCCTTGAGCCGGGACCGTTACAAATTCCGAGGGTGGTACGGTCCCGGCTCCATAGCGCGTCGAAGACGCGCGTAAACGCGCTTAGGGCCGGGACAAGTATGACGCCGCGCCCCCACCCGGGATGCAGATCGCCTAATCGCGGATGTCCTGCAGGAACCATTCGGTCGGAATGTCGCGGCCTTTGCCGGCCTTCACCGCCTGCGCGTAGACCGAGCCGCCGACCGATGAGAACTGGAGTCCCTGGTTGCCGACATTGCGATAGAAGGTGACCTGGTCGCGGCTGGTGCGGCCCTGCACTTGCCGGTGACGAGATCCGCGAAGTCGGGCTTGTCGCCGCCCCTGCCGCGATCCATGAAATCCGGGCTGTCGCCGCCGAAACCGGGCTGCGGGTTCTTCTCCGGGATGCGCTTCATCTCCTCGACCGTGCCGCCGATGAAGGCAGCCGGCGAGAGGCCGCGCTCGGCCTGGAAGCGCTCGGTCTGCTTCATCTGCAGGCCGGCGGTTCCCTGCCGCACCACCAGGTCGAATTTGTCCATTGCCGCATCCGGCATCTCGCGACGACCCGAGATTGGTGACGTGCATGCCCTTCTCGATCCAGTCCGCATCGTAGACCGGCTGCATGCTGTCGGTGCAGGAGGACAGGATGTCGGCGCCGCGCACCGCCTCGCGCGGACTGTCGACCGCCGCACCTCGATGTTGAGCCGCTTGCGACATCTCCTGCGCGAACGCTTCGCGATGCGCGGCGGTCGGGCTGTAGACCTTGCACAGCCGTATGTCGCGCACGCATTTGAACGCTTCCAGGAAAGTGCGCGCCATGCCGCCCGAGCCGAGCATGCCGACCACATGGGAATCCTCGCGCGCGAGATACTTGACGCCGATGCCGGCGCCGCCGCCGACCCGCATGTGCTGCAGCACGCCGTCATTGATGAAGGCCAGCGGCTCGGCATTGCGCGTCGACAGCAGGAAGATCACGCCGCAATAGGTGCCCGGCTCGCGGCAGTACTTTTCCTCGGTCCAGTTGCCGTTCGCATCCTTCGGCCAGGTCATGATGTCCGACTTCATGCGGATGGCGAAATAGCCGTCGTTGGCGCCCTCCATCGTGCCCCAGCGGAAATAGCCGTCCTCGCGCTCGCAGGGAAAATACATGTCGATGCGCGGCCGATGGATCGCGCCGCCGGTCGGCAGCTTCCGGAATGCCTCCTCCTGCACGCGAATGCAGTCTTCCATGGTCAGCAGCTCTGACACGAGCTCGTTATTGATGATCAACATATCGAGGTTTCTGGCTCCGGTTATGGCGACTTGGCGAGTGCGGCGGGATCAAGAGTACGGCTGCCCCGGACAACGAGCGTGGCTACGCCGGCACATCCCCGACTACGGCGGTGCGCTCCATGCGACGGCGCTGCGGGTAGTAGTCATTGGCGGCGTAGTGCTGCGTGCTGATATTGTCCCAGAACACAATCGTGTCGGGCTCCCAGCGCAGGCGGAACTGGTATTCCGGAACATGCGCCTGCTCGAACAGCACGTCGAGGAGCGCGCGGCTTTCGTCCGGATGCAGGCCCTCGATGCGCAGAGTGAATTGCGGGTTGACGTAGATCCCCTTCCTGCCGCTCACCGGATGGGTGCGCACCACCGGATGCGACGGATTGGGGAACATCTCCTCCATGCGCCGCAGCTTGGCCTGGTCCGCTTCCGACCTGGAGAACAGGACGCGGAAATTCTGGAAATCGTGCACCGCGCGCAGGCCCGCGATCATCGCCTTGAAGGTGTCGCTCAAGCCCTCATAGGCCGCCGTCATGTCGGCCCACAGCGTGTCGCCGCCGACCTTCGGGATGATCTGGCAGCGCAGGATCGTGTATTTGGTCGGGTTCTTCCGGAAGGTCGTGTCGCTGTGCCAGACATCGGTGGACAGGACCGGATTGTCCTTGTCGTTGTCGAGCACGAGAATTTCCGGCAATCTCGCCCTGCGGGCGCATCGGATGGACCTCGAGCTCGCCGAACAGGCGGCTAATCGCGACGTGCTCGGCGGTGGTCAACCGCTGGTCGCGCAAGACCAGCACCTTGTGCTCGATCAAGGCAGCCTCGAAGGCCCGTGCGGTCGCCGGGCTCATGCCGGCCTTGAGATCGAGGCCGTGGATCTGCGCGCCGAGCCGGGCGCCCAGCCGCTCCACCTCGAAGGGCACGCCCGCCGTTTCGGCCTGTTGGGCACTGACGCTGGTATCGCTGACGTTGATGTTCATATCGATGCTCTCTTCGTGCCGGGAGCCGGTCGCGCCGGCGCCCTATTCGTTGTCGCCGGACCGGCCGCCTTTGGGCTTCTGATCCGCCGGCAATTGCCGCACGTCCTTGATCTTGATCGCGTCCTTGACCTTGGCGATGACCTGCGGCGATGCGCCGGCGATCTTGCCTACGATCCCTTGCAGCTCCTCGCCGCCCAGCGGATTGAATTCCATATGGGCCTGGCTGGTGGCTTCGATGAACGCCGGATCGGCGAGCGTATCGTCGAACGCCCGGCGCAATGCCTTGACCCGCTCGGCGGGGACATCCGGCGCAGTCAGGATCGGCCGCCCGACCGCCACGTCGCCGGAGAGGATCTCGAGCACCTGGCGCTGCTCGTCGGTCTGGCCGAGCTCGCTCCACAGCGGCACGTCGGGCAGGCCGGCCTCCCGCTTGTTGCCGACCTGGAACAGGATGTTGATCTTATGGTCGCGCAGCCAGTCAGGATGGGTGGTCTTCAGGGAGGCCCAGGAATCGCTGCCGCGCCCGTCGACCTCGCCGCGCTCCACCGCGATGTTGATGTCGCCGCCGCTGGGATAGCCGGAAACGATCCGAAACTTGGTGCCGAGCAGATTGTCGGAGACCTGCGGATAGAGCACCGAGGGGGAGCTGGCGCCGGTGGCTCCGATCGCGAGCGGCTTGCCCTTGGCCTCATCCGAGCGTGGCGACGCCGCGGGCGGCGGAGACGTACAGGATGTTGTTGACCACCACCATGTTGCCGATCCAGTTGAACTTGCGCACGTCGAATTGAACGCCCGGTTGCCCGAGCGCCTGGTCGGTCGGCGTGGTCTGGCTCAGCGTCGCGATCACGGTCCCGTCCCGGGGCGCCACTTTGTAGAGCCAGTTGGCCGCCCCGCGGCTGCCGGCGCCCGGCATGTTCTGCGCAATGAGGGTGGGTTTGCCGGGGATATGGTCGGCCATGAAACGCCCGAGCATGCGGGCATACAGGTCGTAGCCGCCGCCGGTGCCGTAGCCGATGACGAGGCTGATCCGCTTGCCGCGGTAGAAATCCGCGACCTCGTCCGCGCGCGCCGGCGCCATCATGCCGAGCGGCAGCGCGGCGAAGAGCAGGCCCGTCAAGCAAATTTCAATGCAGCGGCGAATGCAGCGTCCCATCATCGCAATTCTTCCTCAGGGCGAAGGTCGAAAGCCGGCCTTGTAATAGGCAGACAGGTCGCTTCCGAGCCATTCGGTTGGGATCGTCTTGTTGTTGCCTTCCGCGATCGCCTTGCGATACAGGATGCCGCCCGCCGCGGCAAACTAAATCGCCAGGCCCGAATTGTTCTTGTAATAGACGATCCCCTCCGGGCCGGTCCCGGCCAAGCCGGTCCCCGCCGGGCGAGCGGCGAGCCGCGTCTTGCCGGTCAGCAGGTCGCCGAGCTCGTGGACCTGCTCCTTGCGGATCACGCCCTCCTTGAGCGGATCGAGCAGCTCGGTCTGATCGTTGTCGATGACGCTTTCCCAATCGTTGATGATGACGGCGCTGCAGCGCTCGTAGGTGCGGCGGTCGACCTCGGAGCGCTTGTTGGTCACGTCCGAATTGGCGATCGAAATGACGAGCTGGCCGTCCTTGAGCCAATCGCCGTCGAACACCGGCTTCATGGCGGTGGTGGCGCAGCAGACGATATCGGCGCAGTCGACCACCGATCTCGCATCCGCGACCGCCGCCACGTCCATATCGTCACGCGCCATATCGCGGACGAAATCGGAGCGGTGCTCGGCGCTGGGACTGTAGACGTTGACGCGCCGCAGCGCCCGCACCTGGGCGATCGCTTCGAGCGCGCAGCGCGCCTGCTTGCCGGTCCCGAACAGCCCAAGCGTGGCGGCATCCGGCCGCGCCGCATGATCGACCGCAACCGCCGTGGTGGCGCCGACGCGCATCCCGGACAGCAGGAATTCGTGAAGCAGAGCCAGCGGCTCGGCGGTCTCGAGGCTGTACAGGATGACGATGCCCCAGTTGAAGGGCTGCGGGTTCTCATAGAGCCGCCGGTCGTTGGTGGCGCTGGGCGGTCTGATGATCTGCGAGCCGGCCCGCACGCAGGCAATGCCCGCCGAGGGCACCGCGCCGACATGGACATTGGCGAAATATTTGCGTGCCGGATCGGGGTGCCGGGCGAGATAGCGCATGCGCGGGCGGTTGACGGCGCTGCCGTCGGAAAAGTCGCGGAAGGCCATCCGCATGGCCTCGATGCAATCCTGCATCGGCAGCAGGCGCTTCACGTCGTCGTCGGTAATGATGATCGTCACCCGCTGGTGCTCCCTTGACTTGCCGTCCGAACGGCCATTTCTACATGGTGCTGGGTTGCCCGCCAATGCGACGGGGCGGGGGCGGCACACGCTGTTGTGATCGCTCACAAGAGTGTTGAGCAACGTCCGTTCTGCTATTTCAACCTTATCCCAGAGCCGAAGCGAGGTTTGCCATGATCACCCGACGGTTTCTTCTGCAAGCCGCCACCGCGGCTGTCACGTTCACGTCTGCAACCGCGTTCGCGGCCGAGGAGCAACCGTTCACGCGGCAGGCATTCCAGGCGGCCCAGAGTCAAGGCAAGTCGATCCTGGTCGAGATCCATGCGTCATGGTGCCCGACCTGCCAGGCCCAGAAGCCGATCCTCAGCAAGCTGTTTGACGACCCGAAATTCAAGAACCTGGCGGTCTTTCGCGTCGATTTCGACAGCCAGAAGGACGAGGTCCGGAACTTCAAGGCCCGCATCCAGTCGACCCTGATCACCTACAAGGGCAAGGAAGAGGTGGCGCGTTCGGTCGGCGACACCAATCCGGATTCGATAGCGGATCTGCTCGCGCTGTCGCTCTGAGGAATGCTCGCAACCTGGGGGCTTGCCTACCTGGCGGGAGCGCTGTCGACGCTCTCCCCATGCGTGCTGCCCTTGCTGCCGCTCGTCCTCGGTTCGGCGGCATCCGCGCATCGTTTCGGGCCGGTTGCCCTGGCGCTCGGACTTGCGAGCGCCTTCGTGATTGTCGGCCTGTTCGTGGCCACGATCGGATTCTCGCTCGGTATCGACGCCGATGTCTTTCGGCTTGTTGCCGCCGCGCTCATGATTGCGGTCGGCGCCGTGCTGATCGTCCCGTTGTTTCAGTCGCGTCTCGCGCTGGCCGCCGCACCGATGAGCCATTGGGCCGGCCAGAAGCTCGCCGGCTTTCCCACCGCCGGGCTCGCGGGCCAGTTCGGCGTCGGCGTGTTGCTCGGGGTGGCGTGGAGCCCCTGCGTGGGACCGACGCTGGGCGCCGCCTCTCTGCTGGCGAGCCAGGCGAAAGACCTGCCGCGGGTAGCCGCAACAATGCTCCTGTTCGGCCTTGGCGCATCCTCGCCGCTGCTCCTGGTCGGGATCGTGTCCCGCGAGGTGATGTCAAAGGCCCGCGACCGCCTGCTGCCTGCCGGCCAATACCTCAAAGCCGCGCTCGGCATAGCCTTCGTAGTGATCGGCGCATCGATCGTGACGGGCGCCGACAGGCAAATCGAGACCGCGCTGGTGGAGGCTTCCCCACAATGGCTCACCGACCTGACCACGCGGTTCTGAGGAGACGTCAGGATCTGGATTCGCCGGATCGAACCGCATTCGATTGCGCCCTCCTGCGCACGACCGCGGGATACCAGATCGTAAATCCTGTCGCCGCCGCGAACGCTGCGACCGACAGGCTGACATCGATCCATAGCGGCATCGCCGGCATGTATTCGGCAGCGGCATCCGCTCCGGCCATGACGGCGAAGGCGCCTGCCCATGCGGCGGTGATCACGCGATTGGCGGCAAGAAACTGCGGTCTATCCCAATATTCCTTCGGCACCTGCTCGCGCGCGTATTGCATCGTGAAGGGATTGCCGATCGCGAGCGAGACAAGCACGATTGCCAGGAGGCCGCCGTCGACCGCAAGCCGGACGGTGGCCACGGTCCATGTGGGCATCGCGATCCAGGTATAAAGAACAAGCGACGCGAAGAGGAGCAAGCTGCCGATTTCAAGAATCTTGATCGCCTTGCCTTGGCGATACATCCGGATGCACAGCAGCGTCGAAACGGTCGCGGCGGCGATGAGCCCGGCCAACGGCGAGACCACCCGCATCACCACGAAGAACGCGAGAAACGGAGCCAACCCCAGCAACAGGCTCAACTCAGACCTCCGTTGCGCCCGCCACGACACGGCCCGAGGTGTGGGCGCCGGCCCGGCAGCCCGATCACTTGCGGCCGACCAGATCGATCAGGGCCACCATACCGGCGTGCCGGCTCTTCGCCCAGAGTGCTCCCCCGCCTCCCGGAATGTGTCGAGCGTGCATAACCATGCCGGCAGGATGAAGGCGGGGTGGGAATTGACACAAGCCGATACGGCGCGGCAAAGTTGGCGCCTATTTGTGTGTGTCGAGTAACTGTCATAGTACGCCGGCGCGCACCGATCAGCAGAGGGAGGAAAAACGATAAATCGACATAGCACGCTAGGCATGATGGCGGTGGCGCTGGTACTGGTGCTGCCGGTCCCCGGACATGCCCAAAACGCCCAACAGCGGCCGGCGGCTGCTGCCAATGCCGCGCCGAAGGGGCCGCCGAAGTCAATGAAGGAGGCGCTGGTCGGCAGCTGGGCCCTTCTCATCGACGACGCCGTGAAGCCCGATGGCACGCATGCGCCCAACTTCGGGCCCAACCCGAATGGCATCGCCATGTTCGGCCCCGATGGTCATTTTTCGGTGACGATCGCGCGCGCCGGGCGTCCTAAATTCGCCTCCAACAGCAGGGCCACCGGGACCGCGGACGAGAACAAGGCGGCGATGGCGGGCGCGAACGCGTTTTTCGGGAGCTACTCGCTCAACGAGGCGGACAAGACCCTGACCATGCGCATCGAGGGCTCCACCTACCCGAACCTGGAAGGGACGACGCAGAAGCGGACGATCACTTCGCTGACCGCGGACGACGAGCTGACCTGGAGCAATCCCGACACGCACGGCGAGGTTGCGTGGAAGTGGCTGAAATAGGCGACAGCGCCGGCCGAGTGCTCCGATTTCGGGTACGCCAACTCAAAAAGGGAGGAAGACAATGAATCGGCGAAGCCTGTTCAGTATCCTGGCCTTGACAGCATTCGGGCTGGCGCTACTGCCAGTCTCCGGCCAGGCCCAAAATGCTCAGCAGCGGCCGCCGGCCGCCGCCAATGCCGCGCCGAAGGCGGCGGCTCCAGCCCAGCCGAAATCACTGAAGGACGCGCTGGTCGGCAGCTGGAGCCTTCTCATCGCCGACGACGTCAATGCAGACGGCACCCACGCGCCGGAGTTTGGTCCGAATGCGATGGGCATCGCCATGTTCGGGGCCGATGGCCATTACTCGCTGCAGATCATGCGCGCGGCACGTCCCAAGTTCGCCGCCAACAGCCGGACGAAGGGAACCGCAGACGAGAACAAGACCGCCATCCAGGGAATGATCTCGCACTTCGGCACCTATACGGTCAACGAGGCGGACAAGACCCTCACCTTTCGCATCGAGGGCAGCTCATTCCCGAACTGGGACGGGACCACGCAGAAGCGAACGATCACAGCCCTTAACCAGGACGATGTGGTGACCTGGACCAATCCCACGCCCTCGGACGGCGCGCCGCACGCCGAGCTCGCCTGGAAGTGGGTCAAGTAGACGGCCACTACAACAAGCACGTGACCTGCCTTGCCGCTTCTCCGAAGTGGCGAGGCAGGTTGCTCTCCTGCCTGGCTAGGGCGTCGACCTCTTGAAATAGCGCGCGTCCGGTGGCGGCTGGTCCTTGCGCGTCGGCATCAAATAGCCGTCCGCACTGATGAGATAGGCTTCGCTGCCGACGATGACGTGCTCGTTGTTCTCGTGGCAATCAAATTCGGCCCAGGTCGGATTGCGCTGCCGCTTGTAGCTGCGCGTCACCGTCCACGGCCGCGTGAAGGCGTGATCGACCAGCGTGATTTCATCGAGCAGCTTGTCGGCGTTGTCCTTGTCGAGCGACATTCGTTCCCGGATGATCGTCTGGTTGTCCTCATGCAGCGGAATGCCGCTGCCGTCGATGATGCGCGGCCCCTTGAAATTGCGGGTCTCGATCACGAGCGTGTCGAATTTGCCGCCGTCGCCCCTGCCCTCCCAATGGCCGATCGAATAGCCAACCCAGGTCGGGTCGACTGCGGCGGGCCAGTCGCGGCCGTCGGTAAAGACGCGCCGCAGCGGATCCAGGAAATCGAACAGCATGTAGGTAACGTCCGGCTTGATGACGATCTCCATGGTTTCGTAGACCAGCATGGCGCGCGGCATGCCGGTGTGGCCGCAGCTGATCGTGGGAGTGTTGCCGCGCCCGCCTTCGGCGCGGTCCGCCATGGCGGCCACGAGCTTGGCCTGATATTCCGCGGTCAACGGCGCTTGCTGTCCGGCATTGGGCGGCTTGCTCGGGTCCCAGCGATTGGTATTGAGGTCGGTCCATCGGCCGGACCAGTCCGGATATCTCCACTGGGCCGCTGCCGGCAGGCTTGCCGTGCCGACCACGGTCAGAAGAGCGATCGAGAAAATCAAGCGTCGATGGACCACGATTTGGCTCCGTTGAAGGGGACCCAGGCGCCGCCCGGTGGCGGACCCGCGTCGCATCTTACTCAAAACGATATCCGCAGTCAGGGGGCCGCAGCCGGCTTCCCGATGTGACGGCGGACCGGCCCAATTCCCGGCCGCTCCGGCCATGTTGGCCATCCGCGGAACCCCGGACCGCGATGCCCCGACGTGCTATTATTGTTGGTGGTCGGCCCAACCCCGCGCGCTTGGAGATAGATCGGAAAGCGGCACGCTGCGCGGTGGCCGAGCGCGTATGTCGTGCCCCCGACTCGAAAAGGAAAGAAGATGCTTTCCAGGGTTCTGATCGCGATAGCGGCTCTCGGTATTCTGGCATCCGACGCAGCAGCGATGTCGGTCAAATTTTCCTGGGCTGGGTATCGGGCCTGCAGCTCACGATCCCCGGCATTCAGCGTGTCGGATGTACCGGCCGAAACCGCGCGGCTTGCGTTCAAGATGATCGACAGAGACCTACCAAGCTACCCGCACGGCGGCGGGACCGTTGCATACCACGGCCAAAGCGAGATTCCGGCTGGAGCGTTCTCCTTCAAGGGACCCTGCCCGCCGTCCGGCCAGCAACATATCTATGAATGGACCATGCAGGCTCTGGACCGGGACGGGAAAGCGATCGGCTCCGCCACAGCCACCGGGCCATTTCCGCCGCACTGAACTACTTGGAGCGCGGATGTTTTCGCAAACCGTAGCTGCTCAACCCTCGAGCAGTCGCGGATAGCGGCCGGGCTGGGAGCGCAGATACTGCTTGGGAGCTTTCACGGTTACGCCGAAATGGGCGGCCGCATGCCAGGGCCACCGCGGATCGTAGAGCATGGCGCGCGCCAGCGCCACGAGGTCGGCATCGCCGGTGCTGACAATCGCCTCGGCCTGATCATAAGCGGTAATCAGGCCGACCGCGATCGTGGGCAGATGCGTCGCGGCCTTGACGGCGCGCGCAAGCGGCACCTGGTAGCTCGGCCCGGCGGGGATCCGCTGTGCCGGAGTGAGGCCGCCGCTCGATACATGGATGGCGCTGCAGCCACGGGCCTCGAGCGCCTTCGCAAAGGCGATTGTCTGCTCAATGTCCCACCCGTCTGCCGCCCAGTCGGTCCCGGAGACGCGCATGCTGACCGGCCGGTCGCTTGGAAAGGCCTGGCGCACGGCATCAAATACGGCGAGCGGAAACCGCATCCGGTTTTCCAAGCTGCCGCCATATTCATCCTCTCGCCGGTTCGACAAGGGCGAAAGAAACTGGTGCAGCAGATAGCCGTGGGCACCGTGGATCTGAACAGCGTCCAATCCAATCCGTGCCGCCCGCTTGGCCGCGTCGGCGAACGCCTTCAGGATGGCGGCCAGCCCCTCACGATCAAGGACGTTGGGCGGGTTCTCGCCTTCCTTGAATGGAATCGGCGAGGGGGCAACCGTTTGCCAGCCGCGCCGCTCCCCCGGCGGGATCTGCGCTCCGCCCTCCCATGGCACCCGGGTCGAGGCCTTGCGCCCGGCATGGGCGAGCTGAATGCCGATCGGCATGTCCGAATAACGCCGTATCTTTTCCAGCGCCAGGGCTAGCGCCTCTTCGGTTTCGTCAGACCACAGACCGAGATCGTCGGGACTGATACGTCCTTCCGCAAGCACGGCCGTGGCCTCGATCACGAGGAGCGCAGCGCCGGAAAGCGCGAGATGGCCCAAGTGAATGACGTGCCAATCCGTCGCCCGGCCTTCGTCGGCCGAATATTGGCACATGGGTGCGATCACGATGCGATTGCGCAACGCGAGCGAGCCGACCCGGTAGCTGCTGAACAGTGTGCTCATCAAATGTCCCGCCTTGCGACCACAAGACGCTGTCCCGCGGTCTTCAGGACACGCAATTTAAATCGGACGCGATCGACAGGCCAGCAGTGGCTACGACGTCCTGAGCTAAAGGCAATCTTACGATGAGGCCAAGCTGCCGACGCAGGTCGAGAATTGGGAGAGCACGTCGGCGGGGGGCGGAGAGCCGACCCGGTATGATTCGACGGTACTGGAATCCGCCCGCGTGAACGACAGCTCGTAATCGGCCCGCAGGACCGCGGTGATCAGCTCCCTGCCCTCTTCGAAGTCCAGGGTGGAGGCCGCTACGCTGCCGTCTTGAAACGGCGCGCTCTTGGGGAGGGCCACCGAGTTGTAACGCTCCGACACGAAGGCCACCGAGGCAAGCTTGGCCTGTCGGCTAAAGCGCGACGTGAATTGCAACGAAGGGCTATCGACGGTGAAGGCGGTGACGAGCGGGCCCGCCAGGACGCCTCCCTGCTTCATCTGTGCGACGATGAGCTGAAAGTTCACGCCCCCGCCGGCGGGGGTGTTTCGCATCGCCAAGCCGAGCTGGCAAACCTTCGCGGCCGGATCCTCGTTAACGCTGGCTTTGTACTCGACCTGCTTTGGGACCATGGTCGCAGCATGAGTGTTCGCCGCGAGCACGGCCATACCTGCGGCCACGCAACACGCCCGCAGCAAACAAATCCTCCCTGCATCGGGCTTTCGCCCCAACGGCCTGGAGAAGCACGATGCGAACGCTGCCATTTGGGTCTCCTGTTATGCGAAGGCCCCACCCGATTGCTCACGGGCGGGGCCTCAGGTCGCCTATCGCTCAATGTGAGTCGTGGTCATGGTCATGGTCGTGATCGTGGTCATGACTGATCACCACACGGTGATGATCATCGTCCTTATGATGAACCACGACGACCTTGCGATGATGGTCGCGATCGTGATCCCGATCATGGTCGCGATCGCCGACACTGACGGAGACGCCTGCGTCCGCGACCACCATCGGCTTCTCGCTCGTTGCCGACGCTGCTAGCGCCGGCGCGCTCACGATCGCGAGCATGCCCGCGATAAATGCTAGTTTGTACATGTGCTTCTCCTCTTGGAGTGATTTTCTTGCTTGCGCCACCGCCAAACGTGAATGTCTTTTGGTACGCGAGCGGGAAAGCCGGAAAGCAGCAATTTGTTCCTCCGAATGCACAAAAGAAGATCAGAAAAGCTGAACTGGCGCGAATCTGAACGCCCATTCAGGCCGCGATGAACACTCATTCAGGAAATGCATCACGCGAGGATCGCGATGCCACGTTGTGCTGCTTGTCTGCCGAGAGCTTCACACGGGCATGGCACCAAGAGCACCCTACCCACCGGGAGATTCCGGTTGAGCTTCTAATCATTATCCGCCGGCATCTTCATTTTGTAAGTAGGAATGGCTGCATCGGTCCATTTTGCCATCACCTGATGGCAGACCTCGCAAGTCGCAGAGCCGCTGTCGCGGGCGGGCAGGCTTACGCTGACCCGATACTGCGTTCCGCAATGCGGACAGGACAAGACTTCCTCCCGGCCGCGCGTGATCCGGACCATGAGTTGAGCACCATGCGCCGCAGGCTCAATTGCCGCGTCTGGCGACGCCGCCAACCATACCGATCAGGATACCGACCCCGATGGCGACCGCGAGCGTAATCAGCGGACGGTGCTCGACCTCGCTCGCCACCCGCTCCAGCGCATCGTTGCCGACCTTGGCGCCGAACTTGGCCGCATCGCGTCCGAAACGGACAGCCTCGCCTTCGGCCATGCGCCGGCCGCTGCGAAAGCGGCTGACGATCTCGTTGACCGCGACCGCGATGGCGTCGCCGATCTGGTCGCCCGCCGCCGACATGCCCTCGGAAGCCTGCCGGCCGGTCTTTCGCCCGAGTTTCTGGATCTCGGTCTCGATCGCGTGCAAGCGGCCTTCAAGGGCGGAAATGTTGCGGTCGAATGCAGATGAGCGCTGGTGAAACATGAAACACATCCCTTCGGTGCGATGACGGTAGGATTGCGCGGTCTGACGCTGGAGGCAATCTCAGCTCATACCGGCTTGCTATGTCGAAGCGACAACGCCGACCCGCCTGATCGGTTCCATTTTGGGAACCAATGCGCCCTTGAGGGGTTAGCCAACTATCAAATCAACCATAACAAGTTCGTCGGAGCAGTGACCATGGACGAGAATCGCGTGAGCGGCACCGCCAAGAATCTTGCGGGAAAGGTGGAAGAGGGCTTTGGCCGCGCCACCGGCGACGCCAAGACGAGGGCTCAAGGGCAGGCGCGGCAGGTTGAAGGCAGCATTCAGGATCTCTATGGCAAAGCCGTCGACTCGGCCGGCGATACGATCGAGGCGGTCAAGCAGATGCCCGGATCGGTAGACGAACTCGATCCGCCACTATATCGAAACCAATCCCTACACGACCGCCGCCATCGCGCTCGGCATCGGCTGGCTGATCGGAAGATCGCACCGCCCCTTCTGATGCGGTGGCGCAAAAGCCCGGCTCGCAAATCGGGCCTTCGGTTGTGTGCCGAGCGATGAGGCGCCGGCGGCAACGTGCCTCTGCACGCCACCGCCGGTGAAGCGAATTTTTCCGGTGAGCGCCGCTCGCGGCGACCCCAAGCGATGAGTGTCTATATGCCCGAACCAGGGCCGGCTCAGTCTTGGCGCCCGATTCGCGCCGAGCTGCCGGCTTCCGCGCCGACCACCATGCTGTTCATCGTGGTGATCGTATCGGCGCTCTATTTCGGCCGCGAGGTTCTGGTCCCGATCGCGCTGGCGCTGCTTTTGAGCTTCGCGCTGGCGCCCCCGGTGCGGATCCTGCAAGGCTGGCACGTCCCCCGCACGTTTGCCGTCATCCTGGTGGTGCTCGCCGCGTTTGCCGGCATCTTCAGCCTCGGCGCCATGATGGTTTCGCAGGTCAACGATCTTGCCGGCGCGCTGCCGCGCTACCAATCCACGTTGCGCGAAAAGATTCAAAGCCTGCGCGGCGCGGCGGCCGGCACCGGCACGCTTGAACGCGCCTCGCAGGTCCTGCAGGATTTGAGCAGCGAGCTCGACAAGCCGGCACCGGACCGTCCCGCCGTCGGCGTGCCGAGCACCGGTGTGGCCATCGACAAACCGATCCCGGTCGAGGTCAAGCAGCCGGATCCCGGCGCATTGCAGACATTGGTTGCGCTTATCACGCCGCTCATTCATCCGCTCGCCACCACCGGCATCGTGGTCATCTTCGTCATCTTCATCCTGATGCAAAGGCAGGACTTGCGGAATCGGCTGGTGCGGCTTGCCGGCTCCCAGGATCTCAAGCGCACCACCGCCGCCCTCGATGACGCCGGCCAACGGCTCAGCCGACTGTTTCTCACCCAGCTCGGCCTCAATGCCGCTTACGGGGTGGTGGTCGGCGTGGCCTTGTTGCTCATCGGCGTCCCGAGCGCCCCGTTGTGGGGGATGCTGGCAATGATCTTGCGCTTCGTGCCCTATATCGGGGCGATCATATCGGCCATCTTTCCGCTCATTCTCGCCGCCGCGGTCGGGCCCGACTGGACAATGGCGCTGTGGACCGGAGCTCTGTTCCTGGTGCTGGAGCCGGTCGTCGGGCAGGTCATCGAACCCTTGCTGTTCGGCCACAGCACGGGCCTTTCGCCGGTCGCGGTGATCGCCTCGGCGACATTCTGGACCTGGTTGTGGGGCCCGGTCGGGTTGATCCTGGCCACGCCTTTGACGATTTGCCTGGTCGTGCTCGGCCGCCACGTGGAGCGGCTGTCGTTCCTCGATGTGATGTTCGGGGACGAGCCGGCGCTCTCGCCGGCCGAGCTGGTCTACCAACGATTGCTGGCGCGCGACCCGATGGAGGCGGCCGAAGAGGCGCAGAAATTCCTCAAGGACAAGCCGTTGATCGCCTACTACGACGAGGTCCTGGTCGAGGGCCTGCGGCTGGCACAAGCCGACGCCGAGCGCGGCCTGCTCGACAACGAGGTCAAGCAGCGCATCCGGGACGCCGTCGCGGAGATCGTGGACGACCTGGGCGATCACAAGGATGAAATCGCGGTGCCCCCCGCGCTTGACGGCGCGGACGAGGCGACGCCGCTGGCGCAGCTCGACAAGGCCGAGCGATCGCCCAGCCCTTCGATGCGCGAGCAATGGCGCACGCACCAACCGGTGCTTTGCATCCCGGGCCTGGGCCTGCTCGACGAAACCATTGCCCTGATGGTCGCCCAGCTCGTCGAAAGGCAGGGTCTCAAGGCCCGCGCCGAGCCGGCCGACGCGTTGTCGATGTCGCGTGTCTTCAGCCTGGATACCAAGGATGTCGCGCTGATCTGCCTCTGCTACATCGAGAATGCGACGTCGGCGCAAATCCGCTACGCGATCCGGCGCTTGCGCCGAAAGGCCCCGACCGCGTTCATCGTGGTTTCGGTGGTGGGAGCAGGCGACGCGATCGATGAGCAAGCCGTCCGCGAGTTTTCCGACGTCGAGCTGGTCAAGCAGTCGCTCGCCCAGACGGTCGCCAGGATCATCGAGGAATCGACCGCCGCGGCCGAAGCAACCGGCGTCGCGCTCGAAGACCTCGCATTGCAGGCGGCGCCGGCCTGAGGCTCAGGATCCTTCGATCTTGGAAAAATCCGCGACCGCGCGGGTGGTGGCGCGGATCTCGTTGAGCAGCCGCAGCCGGTTCTCGCGCAAGGGCGCCTCGTCGACATTGACCGTGACCTTGTCGAAAAAGGCATCGACATGCGGCCGCAGCTTCGCCATCGCCAGCATGGCGGCGGCGAAGTCCTCGTGGCCGACCGCTGCGTCCGCCTCCTCGCGGGCGACATCGATGGCCCCCGCCAGCTCCCATTCCTCGGCCTGCCGGTAGAACTGCGGGTCCGGCTTGCCGACATATTGGCGCGCGTCCTTCTTCTCCTCGATGCGGATGATGTTGGTGGCGCGCTTGTAGCCCGCCAGCAGGTTCTTGCCGTCCTCGCTGTCGAGGAATTTTCCGAGCGCCTCAACGCGACGCACGATCAGCACCAGATCGTCCTGACCCTCGAGCGCGAATACGGCATCGACCAGATCGTGGCGCGCGCCCTGCTCGCGCAGCTGGACTTTCAGGCGATCGGCGAAGAAGGCAAGAGCAGAGTCAATTGGTCGGCACTTCGTCCAATTGAATTGCCGCATTTAGGCGAAATCGCGCCTCGAGCTCACGATTTTTAACGCTAAGTTCTGCGAACAAACCCGCAAGCTCCGGATTGTTACGCGCCAATTCACCTTCTAATTGCCTTTGATTGGCAATGTTACTGTGTAGCGACGCAAAGCGCAGCGGAAATATTAGCGCGCGAGCCAAAGGCACCCGAATTTGATTTTCGAGAATTATGCGGATGACTCCCATGCGCCGCCCTTCGCAGAGCATACGGATCCTTCGATCCTGTCGGCTTCTCATAGATCACCCAGAAGCCAACTAGCGTATCGATCTTGTCCGCGAGCGCGACGGCAACCGAGACCGGATCAGCGGCACAAGATCGTCCGGCCCCTTGGGCTTGTAGTGATCCTCACAGGCATGAGCGACGGCTTCGTCCTCGCCCTGCGCCTCTGCCAAGTATTTCCCCATCAGGCCCTGCAACTCAGGGAATTCGCCCAACAACCTCCGTCAGAAGATCGGCCTTGCAGAAGTGTGCCGCCCGACGGACTATCTCCTCGTCTATCTTCAGCTTGGATGCCAACTTCCGGCCATTGCCGTAATGCGTTCAATGCGCTCCGCCATTGCGTGCCTAGCTTCTCGTGAAAGATGATGTCCTTGAACTTCGGCAGCCGGTCCTCAAGCCGGGTCCTTCAAATCGGTCTCGTAGAAGAACTTCGCATCCGAGAGCCGTGCCCGGATGACGCGCTCGTTGCCGGCGATGATCGCTGCGCCGCCGTCCTGCTGCCTCCGTGTTGGCGACCAGGATGAACTTGCTCGCGAGCTGGCCGGTCTGCGGGTCGCGCAGCACGAAGCATTTCTGGTTGTTGCGGATGGTGGTCCGGATCACCTCGGGCGGGATCGCAAGGAAGGCCGGATCGAACGCGCCCATGAGCACGACCGGCCATTCGACCAGGCCGGCGACCTCGGCCAAGAGGCCCGCATCCTCCACCAGCTCGTAGCCCTGCGCGAACGCGAGGTTCTTGGCGTCATGCAGGATCATGTCGCGGCGCCGCTCAGGATCGAGCACGACCTTGGCCTTGAGGAGCTTGGCCGCATAATCGTCGAAGCGCCTCACCCGGAACGGCGCCGGCGCCAGAAAGCGGTGGCCGCGCGTTTCGTCGCCGGCCGCGATCCCGTCGACCGAGAAAGCCACGATGTCGGGCTCCTCGGTCTCCGGGCCGAAGGTCGCCACGATGGAATGCAGCGGCCGCACCCAGGTGAGCCTGCCCTCGCCCCAGCGCATGGATTTCGGCCATGGGAAGCTCTTGATCACCTCGGGCACGATCTCGCCGATCACCTCGATCGCCGGCCGGCCCGGTCGCTCGATCACCGCCAGGTAGAAGTCGCCCTTCTTGGCATCCTTCTCGATCTTGGCCAGATCGATCGAGGCCAGCCCGGTCGCCTTGAGGAAGCCGCGGATGGCGCCCTCCGGCGAACCGACGCGCGGGCCTTTCTTCTCCTCTTTCTGGTCGGGCTGGCGCGCCGGCACCCCTTGCACCGCGAGCGTCAGGCGGCGCGGCGTCACGAACGCCTTGGCGCCCTCATAGACGAGCCCGGCCGCCACCAGCCGGTCGGTGACGAGCTTCTTCAGGTCGTCGGCCGCGCGCGCCTGCATGCGGGCGGGGATTTCCTCGGAGAACAGTTCGAGCAGCAGATCGGGCATCGAGTTCTCACAGCGTCAGGTGGCTGTTGTCGCAAATCGGCGGTGTCTTGGTCCGCTTGCAAGTGCACAGCAAGGCGCGCCGGTTGCGCTCCACCTTCCATTCCAGCGGCTCGATGCCGGTGCCCTCGTGGGAGCCGTCGCAGAACGGCTGGCTCTGCGAGCGACCGCAGCGGCACCACCAATAGGTCTCGCCGGCCACGAGCTCGACCAGGACCGGCTCGCGGCCTCCGATCTTCGGTTCGCTGCTCATGCTGGTCCCCCTCCGGCTTCGGTCGCGAGCCAGGCTTCGCCGCAGGCCTTGGCGAGCTCGCGCACGCGCAGAATATAGCTTTGCCGCTCGGTCACGGAAATCACCCCGCGCGCATCGAGCAGATTGAACACATGGCTCGCCTTGATGCATTGGTCATAGGCCGGCAGCGCGAGCAGGTGGCGGCGTACATTGCTTTTCGTGTCCCAACCGGCGGCCAGGTATTTTCGGCAGGCCGCTTCCGCCATCTTGAATTGCTCGAACAGCATGTCGGTGTCGGCGATCTCGAAATTATGCCGCGAATATTCCTTCTCGGCCTGCAGGAACACGTCCCCGTAGGTCACCCGCTTGGCGTCGTCGCGGCCGTTGAAGTTGAGATCGTAGACGCGGTCGACGCCCTGCACATACATGGCGAGCCGCTCGAGCCCATAGGTGAGCTCGCCGGAGACCGGAGCGCACTCGAAGCCGGCGACCTGCTGGAAATAGGTGAACTGCGACACTTCCATGCCGTCGCACCAGCACTCCCAGCCCAGCCCCCAGGCGCCCAAGGTCGGGCTTTCCCAATCGTCCTCGACAAAGCGGATGTCGTGGAGCCCGGCATCGACCCCGATTGCGGCGAGCGACTTGAGATAGAGCTCCTGGAGGTCCTCCGGCGACGGCTTGAGGATCACCTGGAACTGATAGTAGTGCTGCAGGCGGTTGGGGTTCTCGCCGTAGCGGCCGTCCTTGGGCCGGCGCGAGGGCTGCACATAGGCGGCGTTCCAGGGCCTGGGCCCGAGCGAGCGCAGCGTGGTGGCGGGATGAAAGGTGCCGGCCCCCACCTCCATGTCGTAGGGCTGCAGGATCACGCAGCCGTAGTCCGCCCAATAGCGCTCGAGCGCCAGGATCAGCCCCTGGAACGAGCGCCGCGGATCCATGTGACCAAGATTCCCGTGATCCGGGTGCGTGCGAAGAGGCAAATCGGCAGCGGCCATCGCGCGATTTCAATTTCAGAGGAATGGGCGCGGACCCTATCGGGGGGGCCGGGAGGGGTCAAGAAACCCGTCGGCGGGCGACCCCTCCCCACCTGCTCGGTTGCGACATGAGCGCACGCCGCGAGGCCGGCGCCTTGGCCCAACACCATGGCTCAAGGGCGCGCGCCGGGCTAATCTGCGCCGAACGCAGACTTGATGCAAAGCCTCGGAGGAACCCCGTGGGACGCTCACGCCGACTGAATGCCCTCATCGCCGCGGGATTGATCGCCGGCGCCCTGCTGGCCCCGGGCACAGCGGGCGCGCAGACCTTTCCGAGCCATCCGATCCGGCTGGTGGTCGGATTCGCGCCTGGCGGAAACACCGATCTCATTGCCCGCATCGTCGCTGACAAGGTGCAAGGGCCGCTCGGCCAAAGAGTCTTCGTCGACAACCGCGGCGGCGCCAACGGCGCCATCGCGGCCGACACCGTGGCAAAGGCAACGCCCGACGGCTACACGCTGTTCTTCACCACCGTCGGCGCGGTCGCGATCAATCCCGCCTTCCGCAAGGACCTGCCCTACGATCCGGTGAAGGATTTTGCCCCGGTCGCCCTGATCGGCCGAGCCGCGCCGGTGCTCGCGGTCGACCCCGCGCTCGGGATCAAATCCGCGCCCGAACTGGTGGCGCTCGCCAAGCAAAAACCCAACACGGTCAGCCTGGGCATGACCGGCGTCGGCGCGATCTCCCACATGGCGCTCGAATTGTTCGAGTCCACTGCCGATGTGAAGTTCGTCCATGTTCCGTTCCGCGGCTCCGGGCCGGCGCTGGCCGATCTTCTCGGCGGGCACGTCAACGGAATCATGATCGATGTCTCGGTCATGCTCGAGCATATCAAGGCCGGCAAGGTCACGCCGCTGGGGACCACCTCGGCGGTCCGCTCCGACCTAGTCCCTGACATTCCGACCCTGGTGGAGCAGGGCTATCCGGGCGCCGTGGCGGAGAACTGGACCGCTCTGTTCGCCCCGGCCAAGACTCCGCCGGAGGTCATCGCCAAGCTCAATGCGGCGTTCACTTCCACGGTGAACGAGCCGGACATGCGCAGCAAGTTCGCCGAGAACGCCATCTCGGCGTCGCCGAGCTCGTCCGAAGAGCTCGGCCAGCTCCTCCGCAGCGAGATCGCGAAATGGGACAAGCTGATCCGCGAGAAGGGAATCGTGATCAAGCCCGAGGACTGAGCTTCAACAGAAGCTTGTGGGATGAGGCGCTCTCGCCGTAGATGCACCTCGGGATGGTGCTTGGAGGGTGGCCGCGGGTCGTCGATTTCTCCTGATATTACCTAAGTTTAATTTGCCTTCCGGGCCAACGTATCGGACTCGATAGGGTGTGGCGATAGGCCGTTAATCGAAGTCGCACCAGCAAGGCGAAGCAACAGCAAAACGATGAACAAGGGACATTGATTGATGATGCTCGACTCCCGAACTACGGCTCCCGTGACGCCGACCGCTCCATCGGCTATTCGCCGCTACAGCCCGGTCGCCGTCTGGCTGCACTGGACCATGGCCGTGCTCATCCTGTTCTCGGCGATTCTGGGCTTTTTTCTCGATGGTTGGCCGAAGGCCAGCAAGCTGTTCATGATCAATATCCATGCGCAGGTCGGGCTGCTGGTCCTGGTGCTGTTGCTGGCACGGATATGGTGGCGTCGCACCCATACGCCGCCGGAATTGCCGCCGGAGGTGAGCGAGATCTCGCGCCGCGTCTCGCATCCGGCTCATCTTCTGATCTACGTTTTGATGCTGGTCACACCGGTGGTCGGGATCGTCGCCTTCGTGTGGCACGGCCGGGTCTTCGATTTCGGGCTGTTCTCGATTGATTTTGGCGTCAAGGTCAACAGTCCGGTCTTCCATGAGGCCGAGGATATCCACCTCTGGCTCACCTATGGGCTGCTGGCGCTGGTGGGCGGCCACGCGATCGCGGCGCTGTGGCACCACTTCGTCAGCCACGACACGGTCCTGCTGCGGATGTTGCCGGCGCGGAACTCAGCCGTCTCAGACTTGGCCCAAGCCAAGAGTTCGTGACCTGCAATGCCCGCCGCGCCAGCGGCGGGCGCCGGTCAAATCACGGGGTCACATCACCCGCCATTCGCCGGTCGCGGGATCGCGCCGCAGCGTAGGGAGAGCCTCGCGCCGGAACGGATCGACCGCCCTGACCTTGATCCGGTCGAGCTCTTGGCCGAAGCGGCGCGCTTCCCTCACGGCCCAGTGCACGAGCGCGGCGGCGCCGGCGGCTCCAAGTCCGAATTTGACCAACGGCGGAATGACGAGCGGCGGCATCGGTGGTCTCCTTCTTGTTTGGCCCTACAATCCGTAACGCGCCCAGAGCGCGCGTGCTTCCAGCGCCGAGATGATCCCGCCCGCGAGCTCCGCACCGTACGACAGCGGATCTCCATCGATACCCGGCATCCCAATTCCCGGCCGCACCCGCCCGAACAGGTTGCGTTCGGCGGCGACCAGCGGGGTCATCACTCCGTCGCCGAAGCGCGTCCGCAAGGTCGAGCGCATGTCTCCGATACCGTCCGCGAGGCCGAGCTCTATCGCCTTGGCCCCGGACCAATATTCGCCGGAAAACAGGGTTTTTTCGGGGCCCTTGAGCCGCCCGCCGCGGCTCTGCTTCACGAGGTCGATGAAGCTCTGGTGAATTTCCTTCTGCAGCGCCTTGAGCCGCTCAACGTCCTCGGGATTTTCCGGCAGGAAGGGATCGAGCGAGGCCTTGTGCTCGCCGGCGGTGTAGAGCCGCCGCTCGATGCCGAGCCGCTCGATCAGCTTGGGGAAACCGAAGGAGCCTCCTACCACCCCGATCGAGCCGACGATGGAGGAGAGATCGCAGATGATCTCGTCGGCCGCGCAGGCCACCATGTAGCCGCCTGACGCACCGACGTCCTCCACGAAGGCGAGCACCGGCCGCTTCTTCTCCTCGGCAAGCTGGCGAACGCGACGGTAGATCAAATGCGACTGCACCGGCGAACCGCCGGGCGAATTGATCACCAAGGCGACCGCACGGGCGTTTCGCATGGCGAACGCCCGCTCGAGCGGCCGCGCCATGTTGGCGACGGTGACGCCGGACTTGAGCGGGGTCGAAAACCCGATCACGCCGCTCAGGCGCACCACCGGCACGACCGGGATATCGGTGCGGAATCGCTTCGGAATAAGCGGCCGCAGCATCCTGCGGGCGGGCTTCAGGAAACGTTCGGACATGCCAGTCTCACCCATCCTGCCCAGATAGGCCTCGCCTCGGGGGCGCTCAAGTTACCATTTGCTCACGGTTGGAATGTGATTTGCCCCCGATAGGTTCAGATTTGGGCGAGCGGGAGCACGGCCCCTGTCCGCAGCACGGCCTCGGCCTGGGCAGTTGGATGCCCCCGGGCATCATTGAGGACGAGGCCAGGCAATAGGGCGAGGGGCGCCCGGCTGGCCTTGGTGGCGCGCACCAGGATGCGGATCGCGGCCTGATCCGGTTTGGGATAGACTGGCAGGATCGCGAGCGCCCCAAACGCCGGGTCGAGCGCCCGGGCGAGATCGGCCAGGCCATCCGCCCGAAATATCAAGGTGAGCGTGCCGCGCGGGCGCAAAAGCCGCGCCGCGGTCGCGATCCAGCCGGCCAAGGTCGCGCGCGGCGCCGCATGGGCGAGGCGGCGGCGGCGGTCCGGCGAGGGTCTGTGCCGCACCGCATCGTTGAAGGGCGGGTTCATCAGCACCCGGGCCGCCGAGCCCGCGGGAAGCCCTGCCGCCGTAAAGGCGCTGGCCGGGGCCGCCGCATCGAGGGTGAGGGATTTCACCCGCGCTGCCCATCCATTGAGCTCTGCATTTTCGGCGGCGAGCGCCGCGAGGCCCGGATCGACCTCGACCAGCGTGACCGCGGTATCCGGGGCCCGCGCCGCTAGCGCCAGCCCGGCGGCACCGACGCCGGCCCCGAGGTCGACCACGTGCTCGCCTGCAAGCGCGGGGCATGCCGCCGCCAGCAGAACCGCATCATGACCGACCCGATGCCCGCGTCGGGGCTGGCGCAAGCGCAGAGCGCCGCCCAGCACCGCGTCCTCGGTCAAGGCACCGAGGCTTTCCATCAGGCTCTCCTGCATCATGCGCGCCTCAGCGTGCATCGGGCCGCAGCTCGTGCCCGAGCCCCGCCGCTTCCAGGAGCCGGCGCGCGGCGGGCGCGTCCTCCTCGGCGACCAGGACCCGACGCGGCAGAATTCCGATCGAGCCTTCGAGCACGCTCATGTTCTGATCGAAAACCAGGTGGGGGATGGCGGCACCATCGAGCAGCGCCGCGACCGCGGAGACCAGGACCGCATCATTGGTACGCACCAGCTCGCGCAAGTCCGCCTCCCCTCACGGCGCCCGGCGGTCGTGATCTTGGCCGGGCGCCCGCTGTGCCAGATAGGCGAGCAGCTTCATCTCGCGCCGCCCCCTGGTCACCGTATCAAGAATGAGGCCCGCGACCACAAAAAGAAAGGCCAGCAGCATCAGGCCGGTCGAGAGGATCGCGGTTGGAACGCGCGGCACCACGCCCTGCACCAGATAGGTCGCAAACACCGGTATTGCGAGGACAATCGAGGCGACCGCAAGCATGACGCCCAAGACGCAGAAGAATCCCAGCGGCCGCTCGCTGCGGTAGAGGTTGATGATGGTCGAGAGGATGCGAAACCCGTCGCGCCAGGTGCTGAGCTTCGACGCCGAGCCCGCGGGCCGCGCGTAATACGGGGTCGGGATCTCGGCCGTCGGCAGCTCGAGCTCAAGCGCATGGACGGCAAGCTCGATCTCGATCTCGAAGCCGCGCGACAGGACCGGGAACGACTTGACGAACCGCCGCGAGAACACGCGGTAGCCGGACAGGATGTCGGCGAAGGTCGCGTCGAAGACCCAATCGACAGCCGTCGAGAACAGCCGGTTCCCGAGCCGATGCCCCACCCGATAGGCCGACTCGTCGCGATGAATTCGGGCCGCGACCACCATGTCGAGCCGGTCCTCGATGAGCCTCGCGATCAAGTTGCGGACGCTGCCCGCATCATAAGTGGCATCGCCGTCCACCAGGACGATCACGTCGGCATCCACATCGGCGAACATCCGCCGCACCACATTGCCTTTGCCCTGATGCCGCTCGCGGCCGACCACCGCGCCGGCGCGGCGGGCGACCTCGACGGTGGCATCGGTGGAGTTGTTGTCGTAAACGTAGATCGTGGCTTCCGGCAGCGCGGCCCGGAAATCCGCCACCACCTTGGCGATGGCGACCTCTTCATTGAAGCAGGGCACCAGGACCGCGATCCGCTGGCTGCCCAGATCGCGCCCCGCCGCAACCGCCGGCATCCCCTCGGCTTTGAACATCGGTCCTCGGCGACTCGTTTTAGGAACATTTTGCGTACTTGCTCCCTTACCATAGCGTTTCTATGCTTGCGCGTCCCTCCATGCGGAGCGCCGCTTTGGCCGTCATCGTCCCCTTCGAAAGCCCCTCCCCGCCCTCTATCGGCCCGCTGGTCCAGCTCGTGACCGCCGATATGGAGCGGGTCAACACCACCATCCTGTCGCGGACCGGATCGGAGGTGACGATGATCCCGGAGATCGCCAAGCACCTGATCGAGTTGGGGGGCAAGCGGTTGCGCCCGATGCTCACGCTGGCGATGGCCCAGCTCGCCGGCTATGACGGCCGCGGCCACGTCAAGCTCGCCGCCGCGGTTGAGTTCATGCACACCGCGACGCTGCTGCATGACGATGTGGTCGACGAGAGCGAGATGCGCCGCGGCCGGCTCGCCGCCCGCAAGGTCTGGGGCAACGAGGCGAGCGTGCTGGTCGGCGACTTCCTGCTCGGCCAGGCCTTCAAGATGATGGTCGAGGTCGGTTCGCTGCGCGCGCTCGAGATCCTCTCGTCGGCCGCCGCAATCATCGCCGAGGGCGAGGTGATGCAGCTCGCCGCCGCCAAGAACACCGCCACCACCGAGGACGAGTACCTGTCGGTGATCCGCGGCAAGACCGCCGAGCTGTTCGCGGCCGCTTGCGAGGTCGGCCCGGCGCTGAACTCGCGCCCCAAGGCCGAGCAGTCGGCCTGCCGCTCCTTCGGCATGAATCTCGGGATCGCCTTCCAGCTCGTTGACGACGCGCTTGATTATGGCGGCAAGGCCGCCAAGCTCGGCAAGAATGTCGGCGACGATTTTCGCGAAGGCAAGATCACGTTGCCGGTGGTGCTGTCCTTCCGACGCGGCGGCGAGGACGAACGTGCGTTCTGGCGCCGCGCGCTCGAGCAGGGCGACGTGAGCGAGCTCGACCTCGAGCATGCGATCGGCCTGATGGCCAAGCATCGGGCGCTGGAGGACACGATCCAGCGTGCGCGCCATTATGGGGCGATCGCCAAGGATGCGCTGGCGCTGTTTCCGGCTTCGCCCATGAAGGAGGCGCTCGAGGAAACGGTCGAGTTCTGCATCGCGCGGTCGAATTAGTGGCGAATAGCGAATGGCGAATAGCGAGTAGGGAAGTGGCAGCGGCTGAAAATCCCCCATTCGCTACTCGCCATTGGCTATTCGCTGCATTTGGGCTCCGAACCATGTTGACCAGACGCAGCGTCCTGGCCGTGCCGCTGGCGGGGGCCTTCGCCGCCGGCGCGCTGGCGTCCGCGTCGGCGCAAGCCTATCCGACCCGATCGATCAAGATGATCGTGCCCTACCCGCCGGCCGGCCCGATCGACACGATGGCGCGCCTGCTCGGCCGGCAATTGTCGGAGCGGCTCGGGCAGCAGGTGGTGATCGACAACCGTCCGGGCGCCGGCTCGTTGCTCGGCGGCAAGGCCGCCGCCGGCGCCGAGCCGGACGGCTACACGTTGCTGTTCGGATCGTCGGGCTCGCTCGCGGTCTCGCCCGCGCTCTATTCCAATTTCGATCTCGACATCCGCAAGGCCTTCGTGCCGATCGGCGAGGTCGCGCTGCTGCCTCACATCCTGGTGGTCAACCCATCGGTCCCGGCCAAGACGGTCGGCGAGTTCATCGCCTATGCCAAGGCCAATCCGGGCAAGCTCAACTACGGCGCCTCGATCGGCACGCCCCCGCACCTGCTCTCGACCTTGTTCAAGACCGAGGCCGGGATCGATGTGGTCTATGTGCCCTACAAGGGTTCGGCCGCCTCGGTGACCGATCTCCTCGCCGGCGAGACGCAATTCACCATCGATGGCTTGACCGGCCTTTATCCGCTGATCCAGGACGGCCGGCTGCGGCCGCTCGCGGTCGGGCGCGCGCAACGCTGGCCGCAGCTGCCGGACGTGCCGACGCTGGTCGAGAGCGGCTTTGCGGATTTCACCGTCGACGCCTGGACCGGCGTTGTCGCGCCCGCCGGCACGCCGGCGGCGATCGTCGACCTGCTCAACCGAACGGTCAACGAAAGCCTGGCATCGCCCGAGGCGCAGGCCGGCTTGGCGCACTTCAACGCCATCGCGCAGACAGGATCGCCGCAGCAATTCGCCGCGCTCATCGCCGCCGAGCTGCCGAAATGGGCGGCGATCGTCAAGCTGGCGGGCGCCAGGATCGAGCAGTGATCAGGCTGCCGATGCGTGCCTACTGGCCCCTGTTTCGGACGTTGCGCGAACTGACGGCGGCGGACTTGAGCCGAGAGATCGCGGCCGGATTGACGCTCGCCGCCATCGCCATCCCGGAGCAGATGGCGACCGCGCGGCTGGGCGGGTTTCCGCCGCAGGTCGGGTTCTTCGCCTTCATCGCCGGCACGCTTGCCTTCGCCATCTTCGGATCGAGCCGCCTCCTGTCGGTCGGGGCAGATTCCACCATCACGCCTATATTTGCCGGCAGCCTGGCGCTGCTGGCAGCGTCCGGATCGCAGGATTACGCCGCGCTCGCCAGCACGCTGTCGCTCATGGTCGGCGTCATCCTGGTCATCGGCGGCCTCATTCGCTTCGGCTGGATCGCCGATCTGTTGTCGACCCCGGTCATCACCGGCTTTCTGGCCGGCATTTCGGTCCATATCGTGCTATCGCAGGCGCCTGCCGTTCTGGGGCTGCCGAGCACGGGCGGCAGCGTCTACCAACGCATGGCGTCGCTCGCGAGCCACCTCGATGCGGCCAATCCGCTCGCGCTGGCGCTCGGGCTTGGCGTCGCCGCGGCCGCGTTCGGCTGCGAGAAATGGAGCCCGCGCCTGCCCGGCGCCTTGATCGCCTTCGTGGCGGCGACCGCAGCGGTTGCGGTTTTCGGCCTGGAGAAATTCGGCGTGGCGGTGCTCGGCGACGTTCCGGCCGGGCTGCCGCGCCTGGCGATCCCGGCCGTTGATCATGCGCAGGTCTACGCCCTCGTCCCGCTCGCGATCGTGATCAGCCTCGTCGTCATGATGCAAACGGCGGCGACGACACGCTCGTTTCCCGCCGCAGGCGAGCCGCCGGACGTCGATCGCGATTTCATCGGGGCGGGCGCCGGCAGCGTGCTGGGTGGCCTGTTCGGCGCTTTTCCGGTCAATATCAGCCCGCCGCGCACCGCCATCGTGGCGGAAAGCGGCGCGCGCTCGCAGCTGGCGGGGCTGTCGGCGGTCGCCATCATCGTGGCGCTGTTGGCCTTCGGCACGCCGCTTCTGGCTCACGTGCCCGAAGCCGCGCTCGCCGGCATGCTCCTGTTCGTGGCGCAGCGCATTTTTCGGCTGCACACCTTCGTGGAAGTCTATCGGCGCGCGCCCGGCGAGTTTGTGCTCATCCTGGCCACCATGACGGCCATCGTCGTGCTGCCGATCGAGACCGGAGTCGTCATCGGCATCTTTCTTTCCCTGCTGCACGGCGTCTTCATCATCACCCGCGCCCAACCGATCGAGTTCATGCGCGTGCCGGGCACGACGGTCTGGTGGCCGCCCGACGCAACCGTGCAGGGCGAAAAGGAGGACGGCGTCCTGGTGATGGGATTCCAGGCGCCGCTGTCCTTCCTCAACGCCTACGACTTCCGCCGCGGCATCCTGGACGCCATGGCGCAGTGCGGCCGCAACGTGCGCCTGGTGGTGCTGGAGGCGGGCAGCATCGCGGCCATCGACTACACGGCCGCCGACGTGCTCTCCGACGTGATCCGCAAGTGCCGCGCCGGCGGCGTCGATTTCGCGGTGGCACGACTTGAATCCGTCCGCGCCCAAGGAGCGTTCCAGAGATTTCGGGCTGGTGGATCTGCTCGGCGCCGATCATATCTTCCACAGCGTCGAGGAAGCGATTAGGACGCTGGGCGGGAAGCTGACGAAAGAGTAGGGTTACTCCGTACCACGGCCACGCGGTTTTGAGTGAGCTGCAGTATTGCTGCCTGGGGCTCGCTTGAAAAAAACCGCCGCAGCGTCGGGCTGGAAATGCGAATACTTCTTTTCCGCCCCCGAGGCCAAAGGTAGGGCGCAATCGCTTTATTGCGCCAATCACGCGTCCAATAATCCTTGAGTTCTCAGGAGAACAGAAGGGGCGGAACGGCGCAATAAAGCGATTGCGCCCTACGCGCGTCGGAGTTCTGCCCCCAAAAAGCAGCACCGAGCAGGACCGTGCAAGCTCAAAGCTGCTGTTGAGGGGTCATAACGCCTCCCTCGTCATCTATCTTGCCAACAAAGCGCCAAAAGAGCACTTTGAGGCTCGCGAACGAGGCCATCTTGCGACATCGGCCAACATCGGCCCCAAGGGGACGCCCAATGGCGTTGCCGGCCGCATTTGCAGGTCGGCCGGCCGGATTCCTCGCGTGTTGGTTTCTTGGCACCATTTGGGGCAAATCCTGATGGTCGTTTCTGGAACTCACAATCCGTATCTCGTCGCTCTGTCCATTCTGGTCGCCTGCTTCGCGTCTTACACCGCCCTCGATCTCAGTGGGCACGTGCCGCCAACGCGAGGACGTGTGCGTCGCATGTGGCTGGCAGCTGCCGCGATCACAATGGGGGCGGAATATGGTCGATGCACTTTGTCGCCATGCTCGCCTTCATCATGCCGACACCGATGTCCTACGACATCGGGTTGACCGCCCTTTCGCTCCTGGTGGCAATCTTCGTAACCGGCGTCGGCTTTCACGTCATAAGTGGCCACAGCGTATCGCCGCTTCGACTCGTTCTCAGTGGCATCTTCATGGGAGTTGGCATTGCCGCCATGCATTACACCGGCATGGCGGCAATGCGAGGCCACGCAGACCTCAGCTACGACCCGCTATTCGTCGCCCTCTCCGTGGTCATTGCGATCGGCGCGTCGACGGTGGCGCTATGGCTGGCATTCCGCACCACAGGCCTCGGGCAGAAGCTCGCTGCCGCGGTGGTCATGGGGCTGGCCGTTTCCGGAATGCACTATACCGGGATGAGAGCGGCCATTTTTACTATTCACGGCCCGGCTTACGGGGTCCAGGCAGGCGGAAGCGTCGATCAAACCAATCTGGCCCTGGCGGTTGCCGGCATTACGTTTAGCATTCTGGCTTTCGCCTCGGTTACCTCCCTGCTCGAGCGGAACCGCGCCGAAGAAGCGCTTCGTCAGGCGCAGGCGGAACTCGCTCACGTCAACCGCGTCACGACGATGGGGCAGCTGGCAGCCTCGATTGCCCATGAAGTCAACCAACCGATCACGGCGATCGTCACCAACGCGAATGCCGGATTATTGTGGCTTGCCGCTCAACCGCCTGAGCTTGAGGAGGTCCGGGATGCCCTCGATCGTGTCATCAAGGCAGGCCAGCAGGCCGGCGAGGTGATCGGCCGCATCCGCGCCCTCATCAAGAAGGCGCCCCCACGCAAGGACGATTTGAAGATCAACGAAGCGATCCTTGAGGTCATTGCCCTCACCCATGGCGAATTGGCGAAGAACGGCGTCTCGTTGCGGACACAACTCGCGCCGGGCTTGCCGCTCGTTCAAGGAGATCGAGTCCAACTGCAACAAGTAATCATCAACTTGATTGTCAACGCCATCGAGGCCATGAGCGCCGTCAGCGAGGGGTCGCGAGAGTTGCTCATCGGCACCGGGAAAGATGCATCGGGCGCGCTGCTCTTAACCGTCCAGGATTCCGGCCCGGGACTGAACCCGGAGAGCTTTGACCGCCTCTTCGACCCATTCTACACGACCAAGTCCGGCGGCATGGGCATGGGGCTGTCGATCTGCCGTTCGATCGTCGAAGCCCACGGGGGGCGGATATTGGCCCCGCGCACCGCGGGCACCGGCGCGACCGTTCAATTTACGCTGCCTGTGGCTGCGAGCAGTTAACGTTAGCCTGTCGTCACAAAGGAACTCTTGGCCCTGAAGCGCGGAACGGGTCATTCCCCTTCAAGGTCACCCGAGGGAACATACAATGACCACAAGCGCAGGAATTGTCGGGCGCCCGCCCTTCTGTCGCCGCGACTCCGGTCGCGTGTCGCGATGACCCGTACTTCCTCATCGCCCCCGAATTGGTAATCGACGTTGTAGGGACGCCAAACAAGGCAGCGGAGCCATTCAGTTCCGATAGAGCCGACGAAGCACTGTAGGGCGCAATCGCTTTATTGCGCCAATCACGCGTCCAATAATCCTTGAGTCTCAGGAGAACAGAGGGGGCGGAACGGCGCAATAAAAGCGATTGCGCCCTACGCGTGCCGGAGTTCTGCAACGGCGCCGGACTGCTCAATCAACAATCAGGTTGTTCCCAACTACTCGCCCAGTACCGTCGGCCTGATCCACCATTGCGGACGCGCGACGCGCAGGGCGCGCGCCGCGGAGGCGGCGGCGCGATGGGAATCGAACAGGGCGAAGCAACTGGCGCCGGAACCCGACATGCGCGCCAGCCGGCAGCCGTCGAGCATGCGCAATGCCGCGAGCGCCTGCGCGATGGCGGGGTGGAGCGAAATCGCCGGCGGCTCGAGATCGTTGCCGTGGCGCGCTACGAAGTCGATCAGGGCCTGCCTGTCCCCTCCCGACCATTCCGCATCCGCCGAGGCAGACGTGCGCTCCGCGACCGGGGGCGCATTCAGCGCCGCGAACACATCCTTGGTGGCGGCGCTCACGCGCGGATTGATCAGGAGCGCCGGCAGGCCGGGCAACGTCAGGGGCTCCGACAGCAGCTCGCCGATCCCGCGCATCAGGCGCGGGCGCGGATCGAGGCAGACCGGGACATCGGCGCCGGTCGCGCGTGCCGCCGCCATCAGGCGGGGATCGTCGGGGGCGATGCGGTTGTGGCGGGCGATGAGCCGCAGCGCCGCGGCGGCGTCGGTCGAGCCGCCGCCGAGGCCGGCCGCCACCGGCAGCCGCTTCGACAGCACGAAGGAGCCAAGCTCGAGGCCCTCGATGCGCTCAGCGAGCGCGCGCACCGCCTTGAGCACGAGATTGTCGGCGACCTCCCCGGCCGCGACCGCGGTCGGGCCGCGCACCGTCAGGGAGAGGCCGGGGCCGGGCGTGAACGCCAAGGTGTCGCCGACCGCCGCGAACACCACCAAGCTCTCGAGCTCGTGATAGCCGTCGGAGCGGCGGCCAAGCACGCGCAGCGTGAGATTGACCTTGGCGGGCGCCGGCTCGACGCGCGCAACCGATGCGACCGCAGCCGGCGCGCCCGAGGTCGGCATGGAAGGCCTTGGGCGCTCGGCTCAGCCGCCGCCGTCGGGCTTCTTGGCCTTGGCCGTGGCCGCCGAGGAGGCGTCGTCTTGCAGGCCGGACTTCAGCTTCGCCTCGATTGCCGGCAAGTCCTCGGGATCGGGCCCGAGATCGCGTGCATGGGCCCATTGAAACCGCGCCTCGACCATGCGGCCGACCTTCCAATAGGCATCGCCAAGGTGGTCGTTGATGGTCGGGTCCTCGGGCTTGAGCTCGACCGCGCGGTCGAGCTGCTTGACCGCCTCCTCATATTTGCCGATCCGGTAATTGGCCCAGCCGAGCGAGTCCACGATATAGCCGTCGTCGGCGCGTTGCTCGACGGCGCGCGTGATCATGCGCATGCCCTCGTCCAGGTTCATGCCCTTGTCGACCCACGAATAGCCGAGATAGTTGAGCACGTGCGGCTGATCGGGAAACAGCTCGAGCGCCTTTTTGAGATCGGCCTCGGCCTTGGGCCAATCCTTGGAGCGCTCGTAGCAGATGCCGCGGAAATAGAACCAGGTCCAGGCCGACTTGTCGGGCATCGGCATGGTGGCGATGCCCTTGGAATAGGCGTCAGCGCATTCGGCGAATTCCTTGCGCCCGCGCAATACGTTCCCGAGCGCCATGATGGCATCGAGGTCGGTCGGCGCCGTCGCGATCAGCTTCTCCAGGTCCGCCTTGGCTTCGTCGCTGCGATCGGAACCATCCAGGTCGATGGCGCGCTGGATCAGTGCGCTGCGCTCCAGCGGCGAGCTGGGCGATATCCGTTCATAGGTCTTGATGGCGAGCTCGGGCTTTTTCAGCCCCTCGTAGAGATCCGCCAGCGACAGCAGCGCCAGCTGATGCGAGGGGACGAGATAAAGCGAGAGTTGCAGATAGATCAGGCCCAGATCCTCGCCGCCGCGGTGGCCCAGCGCCGCGCCCAGACCATAGAGCACCTCGGCGGCGCCGGCCTGCGGCGAGTTGACCAGAATCGGCAGCTTCTTGCCGGCATTGAGATCGGCGATGGCCTCCGTGATCAAGGGATGGCGCGGCAGCTGATCGTCGAAAGCCTTGAATGTCTTGAGCGCGTCATCCTTGCTGCCATTGCGCGACTGATAGCTCCCATAGGCCTGCACCACACGCAACGCGGTCGCGTCGAGCTGGTAGGCGTGCTCCAGCCGTTTGCCGGCATCCTTCTTCTGGCCGGCCGCGTCCAGGATCATGCCAGCATGCAGGTCCTTGAAGATGCCGTACCAATCGGGCCCGGAGAGCTTGTCGATGGCATCCACCGCCGCCTTGCTCTCGGCCGGGGTGGCCTGCGTCCACGCCGTCAGCAGCGCCGCGGCGAGATCGGTGATCGGGCCGCGCACCGATTGCGCGATCTGCTGACGGGCGACCTGGTATTGCTTCTGCTTGATGGCGCGCACGCCCAGCACCAGCCGCGCGATGCGATCGTCCTTTTCGACCTGCAAGACGCGGTCGGCGAGACGGACCGCCTCCTCGACATCGCCGTCGAGAAGCACCGACAGGAAGGTGCGCTCGAGCAGATCATTGTTGCGCGGGTCGCTGCGCAGCGCCGAGCGATAGAAGGTCGAGGCCGCGCCGGCATCGCGCTCGCGGCTGGCGTGCAGGGCGGCAAGAAAGCTGCCGGAGGCGGATACGTGAGAGCTGGCCGACGGCGCCTGCGCAAAAGCGGGGCGCGGGGCGGACCAGGTCATGGTGAAGGTCGTGGCGGCAAAGGCGGCCAGGACCGCGCGCCGGATGGTGGGCGAAAGCATCACGATTGGGTTGACTCCATCTGGCGGACCCCACATTCGGCGGGACCGCATTGCAGGACCATATTGCAGGACCGCATTCAGGGACCAGCATGGCCTCGGCAGGGCCAGGATGGCCCATCGGGCCAAAAGCCGCAAGAACGGCCCCATTTAGAGCAAGTCCCGGCTTATTGGAAGGTCTGATATGGCAGCATCGTGACCTGACCGATCACATATTTGGGTAATTGGGACCGCCGCCGCCCTCCGGCGGCACCCATGTAATATTTTGATTCGGGTCCTTGATGTCACAGGTTTTGCAGTGGACGCAGTTCTGCGCGTTGATCACGAAGCGCGCGCCGCCCGCCTCGTCCACCCATTCGTAGACCCCGGCCGGACAATAGCGCGCCGAGGGCCCGCCGAAGACATCGTGCTCGGAGGCGACCTGAAGCGCCGGATCGGCGACCTTCAGGTGCGCCGGCTGGTCCTCCTCATGATTGGTATTGGACAGGAAGACCGAGGACAGCCGGTCGAAGGTCAGCTTGCCGTCGGGCTTGGGATAGGCAATCGGCTCGGATTGCGCGGCCGGCTGTAGGCCCTGCCAATCGGGCTTGCCGTGGCGTAGGGTTCCCAACGCCGAGAAACCCAATGTGTTCGACCACATGTCGAGGCCGCCCAGCGCGATGCCCCCCAGCGTGCCCAAGCGCGACCACAACGGCTTGACGTTGCGCACGGGCCAGAGATCGCGGCCGATCTCGGAGGTCCGCCAAGCTTGCTCATAGCTCGCAAGCTCGTCATTGGCGCGTCCGGCCGCAACCGCATTCGCGACATGCTCCGCGGCCAGGATGCCCGAGAGCATGGCATTGTGACTGCCCTTGATGCGCGGCACGTTGAGGAATCCGGCGGCGCAGCCGATCAGGGTACCGCCCGGAAAGGTCAGCTTCGGTACCGACTGGTAGCCGCCTTCGGTGATGGCGCGCGCCCCGTAGGAGAGGCGCTTGCCGCCCGCGAAAGTGTCGCGCACCAGCGGGTGGGTCTTGAAACGCTGGAACTCCTCGAACGGCGAAAGGTAGGGGTTGCGGTAATTGAGATGCACGACGAATCCCACCGAAACCAGGCGGTCGTCGAAATGATAGAGGAACGAGCCGCCGCCGGTGCGGTTGTCGAGCGGCCAGCCGAAACTGTGCTGCACCAGGCCGGGCCGGTGCCGTTCCGGCGCAACCTCCCAAAGCTCCTTGAGGCCGATGCCGAATTTCTGCGGCTCGCGTTCCGCGTCTAGACCGAAGCGCTCAAGCAGGGTCTTGGTGAGGCTGCCGCGCGCGCCTTCGGCAAACAAGGTGTATTTGGCGCGCAGCTCCATGCCGCGCGTGAACGAGTCCTTGTGATGGCCGTCCTTGGCGATACCCATGTCGCCGGTGGCCACGCCGGCGACCGCGCCGTTGGCATCGAACAGCACCTCGACCGCAGCAAAGCCCGGATAGATCTCGACCCCCAGGCCCTCCGCCTTGGCGGCCAGCCAGCGGCACACATTCCCGAGCGAAACCACGTAGTTGCCGTGATTGCTCATGAGCGGTGGCATCAGCAGGTTCGGCACCTGCAGCGCGCGCGAGCTTGAGAGCCAATAGAAGCGGTCCTCGCTCACCTGCGTCTTGAGCGGGCTGTCCTCCCCCCGCCAATCCGGCAGCAACCGGTCAATGCCGATCGGGTCGATCACGGCGCCGGAGAGGATATGGGCCCCGACCTCGGAACCCTTCTCCACCACGACCACGGTGGCCTCCGGCGCGAGCTGCTTGAGGCGGATCGCGGCGGCAAGCCCGGCGGGGCCTGCCCCCACCACCACCACGTCGAATTCCATCGCCTCGCGAGCGGGCAATTCTGGCGCGGATGAAGTCGAGGCACTCATGGGCATCCGCCATTCTACTCGTGAACGGGAGGCGATAGCGCTTTTTTGAGCAAGCCGTATGCCAGCTCGAGCCGATCGGCGATGAGCGACCAGTCGGTCTCGGTCATGTTTGCATCATGGGCATCGCGATAGGCCATGGCCTGCGCCCGCACCGCTCCGGACTGGCGCAGGTCGTCGCCATCGACCCCGTAAACCAGCGTGGCGACGCGGGCGATGATCGGTCCGTATTCCTCGGGGGTGACTGCCTCGCGCCGCGCCTGCCACCAGGCGAGCTCGGTGCGGGCCGCATCCTCGACTTCGAAGGCCGCCGGCGCGGCGCCCGACAGGATGCGGAAATAGCTGACCAGGGCCGGCAGCGCCGCTTCCGCTTCGGCCCGCGAGATCGACGGCTGGAACGCTTTGGCGGCGGTGGCCGCCGCCAGCGCAAGCTGCAGGCTGTCGAGCGGGGAAAAGCCGTATTGGCTGCGGCCGACGCCGTAGAGGTCGATAAACAAGGCAGGATATCGCTTCTCGTAATAATGGCGCCACATCGCAGTCTCGAGCCGCGCCATCACGCGTGGATCGAATTGGGTCAGGTCGGCATGGCGAGGAAAGGCAACATACGCCGCCGCCAACGCCACTGCGGCGAGAACGGCGCCCGCGATCCGTCGCCTGCGGCCGCGGCTGTCCGCCGGTTCATTCTTTGCCATCCGGCCGTCTCCGTATCGGAGCTTGCGCCCTTCAGTTAAGCAACGAAGGAGCCTATGGTCTCACTTGGTTTCACTATAGCGCGTTCCACTCAAATTGAGACATGGCGGCGCCGTAGGTTCGCCTCTTGCCGAAGGGAAGAGTTCGGATTTCGAAGCAATCCGGGGTGGGGGTTCGGGCCTATCGAGAGTCCGGCTTTGCTTCCATTTCATCCGGAGCCGCGTGATACCGACGATGGTTTCGAGCTGTTGAAAAGGGCGGCACCCTCTAGTCATCGATGAACGCTGATCGCAACCAAGCTGCCCGCGAGCTCCTGGCCTTCTATCTCGAGGCCGGGGTCGATGCCGTGCTGGGCGAAACCGCGGTCGATCGCTTCGCCGATACGGCCGAGGTCCCGACGCGGATCGCGATCGGGCGCCCGCCGGAGGAAGCGTCCCGCACCAGCGAGCCGCGACCCGCCAACCGCCCCGCCTTGGACCCGGCCCGGCCGGCGGCTTCGCTCCCCGCTGCAGCGCCGATCCCGCTCTCTCCCGACACTGCCGTCATGGCGGCACGCGAGGAGGCAAAAAATGCCAAGACGCTCGACGAGCTGCGCTCGATCCTGGACGGCTTCACCGGCTGCACGCTGCGCGCGACCGCCACGAGGCTGGTCTTTGCCGACGGCAATCCGCAGGCGCGCGTGATGTTCGTGGGCGAGGCCCCCGGTCGCGACGAAGATATCGCTGGACTGCCGTTCGTGGGGCGCTCCGGCCAGCTGCTCGATCGCATGATGGCGGCGATCGGGCTCACCCGCGCCGATGCCTATATCGCCAACATCGTACCGTGGCGCCCGCCGGGCAACCGCACCCCGACGCCGCAGGAATCGGCAATCTGCCTGCCGTTCACGCTGCGCCAGATCGAGCTGGTCGATCCCGATCTGCTGGTCTGTCTCGGCGGCCCGTCGGCGCAGACATTGCTTGGCAGCCGCGAGGGGATCCTCAAGACCCGCGGCCGCTGGTTCAAGTTTCAAACCGGCAGGCGCGAGATTCGCGCCACCGCCACCCTGCACCCGGCTTATCTGCTGCGTCAGCCGCTGCAGAAGCGGCTGGCCTGGCGGGATTTCTTGGCGATCAAGAAGGCGTTGGGTTCGTAGCCCGCATGGGGCGCAAACGTAAAGCGGGAACGGCGTTCCCTGGATTGCGGCGCTACGCGCCTTCATCCAGGCTACAAATCAGCCCGGCAGCGCGAACTTGAGGGCGAACAGCAAGGCCAGCCCCAGCACGGCCGGCTTGGCCTCCGCGAACCGGCCGGAGATGATCTTGCCGAGCGCGTAGGTGATGAAGCCGAGCCCGATGCCGGTCGCGATCGAATAGGTGAGCGGCATGGTCACCGCCGCGATCACCGCCGGGGCGGACTCGGTGATGTCGTCCCAGTCGATCTCCGCCAGTCCCCGCGTCATCACGCAAGCCACATAGAGCAGCGCCGCCGCCGACGCATAGGCCGGGATCATTCCGGCGAGCGGCGAGAACAACAAAGCCAGCAGGAAGAAGATCGCGACAAAGCAGGCTGTGAGGCCGGTGCGGCCGCCGGCCGCCACCCCGGCCGCGCTCTCGATATAGCTGGTCGTGGTCGAGGTGCCGATCAGGGCGCCGAACATGGCGGCGAAGCTGTCGGCAATCAGCGCTTGGCGCATGCGCGGCAGATTGCCATCGGCATCGAGCAGGCCGGCGCGGTGCGTCACGCCGATCAGGGTACCGGCATTGTCGAACACGTCGACGATCAGGAAGCTGAACACGACGATCAGGAAAGTCGGCTCGAGCGCGCGCGAGAAGTCGAGCTTGAGCAGCGTCGGCGCGAGCGAGGGCGGCGCCGATATGATGCCGCCGAAGCTCGCGAGCCCGAGCGGGATCCCGGCGAGGCTCACGATCACGATGCCGATGAGCGTGCCGCCGATGATCTTGCGGGCATTGAGCGCCGCGATCAGGACGAAGCCGAGCAAGCACAAGAGCGCCGGCCATTGCTTGAGATCGCCGAGCGTCACCAGGGTCGCCGGGCTCGCCACCACGATCTTGGATTCCTCAAGCGCAATGATCCCGAGGAACAGGCCCACCCCGGCCGAGATCGCGAGCTTCAGGTTCCGCGGGATCGCGTTGATGACGTATTCGCGGATGCGGAACACCGAGATCAGGAAGAAGATCACGCCCGAGCAGAACACGCCGGCGAGCGCCTGCTGCCAGGTATATTTGTAGGTCAGCACCACGGTGAAGGCGAAGAAGGCGTTGAGTCCCATGCCGGGCGCGAGCGCGATCGGGTAGTTGGCATAGAGCGCCATGACCAGGGTCGACGCCGCCGCCGCCACGCAGGTGGCGACGAACACGGCGCCCTTGTCCATGCCGGCATTGCCGAGGATCGTCGGGTTCACGAACACGATGTAGACCATCGTGAGGAACGTGGTCAGGCCGGCAACGAGCTCGGTGCGGACATCGGTGCCGTGCTGCGCCAGCTCGAAACTGCGTTCGAGCAACGACACGGCGCCGGCGGAACGAGGTCGCTCGGCGTCGGTTGCGTGTGGTTTGGCGATCTCGCTCATCTGGCCCCCCGCCCATCGGGTCTGCGGCGAAATTAACCCACGCCGCACGCCGATCCTCCCCGGCGGCGACTTGTCCACCGCAAGATTATCGGCGCCGAGACTATCACTTGGACTCTGGTTTGGGAGCTTCCGCCGCGCCCGCCCCGCCTGGCGGCGGCTGCGGCCGGATCATCCCCCAACCGATACGCAGGAGCGGCAAGCGCCCCTGCACGGCGCGCTCGAATGTACGCGGAACCTCGGGCACGAGGTCGGGGAAGTCCTGCCTGATGTCCGCCGGCGGCGTGCCCGAGGTATCGGTGGTCGGCCAGACCACGATGGCGCCCTTGGCCATGACATCGCGCATCGAGACCCAGGGCGAGCGCTGGGGCGTTGCCTCCAGAAACAGGCTGGGGCGGCTCGCCGCGCCGAGCCCGATCAGGGCGGCGGTGCGCGGATCGCCGGCCACGATCGGCAATTCCTTGCCGACGCGGCGCGCAAAGCTGTCGGCAAAGAACGGGGCCATGACGGCAACCGGCTGATTGATGGCGAGATCGATGCCGAACCAGGGCAACGTCAACAGCGCGCCGACGGCCACCGCCGGCGGGATGAGCAGGAGGCCGAACCAGGCGGCAATGGCATAGCGCTGCCGGCTGAGCGCGATTGCATCGCCGGCCGCAATCACGACCGCAAGACCGGAGAGCACGACCAATGGCGCAATCCCGCCGACCGGCGTGCTCGATCCGATGACCACGCCTGCGACAGTGGCGAGCAAAGCCGGGAGGGTCGCGAAGAAATAGACGAACCGCCTGGCAAATGGCTCGACCGGCCGCCCCGCGATCACGGGCGCCGGCTCGTTTTTTGCCCACGGAAATCCGATCACGATGCCGACGAGGACGATGAGCCCGGCATGGCTGCCGACGAGCAGGGCGAGCTGCCGCAGCCAGGCGGTCAAATTGCCGGGAACCGAATCCGGAGCGCGCAGCCGGGCGAGCACCGGAATAAGCTCGCCATTGCTCGTCGCCATCCAGTAGAGGTTCGGGATCAGCAGCACGGCGGCGACGATGCCGGCCGGCCAAAGATTGAAGGAACGCAGCATTGCCCGCGTGCGTGCGTTCGCAGCGGTGAACACGACCAGAAGGCCGATCAGCACGACGGCCGCATAGCTGGTGAGCAGGATGAGCCCGACATCGATCGCGAGCGCAATCGCGTCTCGGGGCCGTTTCTGCTCGATCGCCAGCCGATAGTGCAGCAGGGCCATCGCCCACAGCGGCATGGTGAGGATCACGGGACCGAAATCCGGCGTCGCCACCGTAAAGGTCGAGATGCCGATCATAAGCATCACCGCGAGCGCAGCCTGTTGGGCGCCGACGATAGCGCGACCGAGACGAAAGACGGCCCAATAGGTCAAGGCGACGCAGATCTGGGACAGGGCATAAACCGCAAACAGGCTGCGGCCGGTGATCCGGAAGACGACTTCCGCCAGCCAGAAGGCAAGCGGAGGACCGAGATAGGTGCCGAGCTGGAACTCATGCCCGACCGCCAGCACGATCGGCAGGTTCCCGGGCGGCCCGGTGTAAAACCAGCCCGGTACCAGTGTCCAGACCAGCGCCTGCGCGCCGGCGGCGGTCCACACCGCCAATGCCGGGCGCGAGCGCAACAGCTCCACGATGATGGAAACGTAAAGCATCAGCCCGGCGAGGTCCGTTGTCTTGACGCGCGCAGACTAGGCGCTGAGGTCGGGAGGCAACAAGCTCGGCTGAATTTCCGGTAGCTGCGCGCCGAGGTCGGCATAATGGGCGGCGACCGGCGCGAAGGTGCGGCGATGATGGATGGTCGGCCCCAGCCGCTCGAGAGCATCGAAGTGCTCGGGAACGCTGTAGCCCATGTGACGCTCGAAGCCATAGCCGGGATGCGCCAAGCCGAGCTGCGCCATCAGCCGGTCGCGCGTCACCTTGGCGACGATCGAAGCCGCCGCGATGGAGGCCACGATGGCGTCGCCGTGCACCACCGCTTCGCAGTCGCATGGGGCGACGATCCGGTCGCGGCCGTCGACCAGGACGAGCCGCGGCACGATCGGCAGCGCCGCGACCGCGCGCGCCAGGGCCCAGAGCGAGGCCCGCAGGATATTGTCCCGGTCGATGCGCGCCGGCGGCGCGAAGGCCACCGCCACATGGGCGCTGCCGCAGATCACCGCATAGAGCTTTTCGCGCTGCAGCGGGCTGAGCCTCTTGGAATCGTCGAGACCGCGGGGCACCCGCTTGGGATCGAGGATGACCGCGGCGGCAACCACCGGTCCGGCCAACGGCCCGCGGCCCGCTTCGTCGCAGCCCGCAACCGGCCAGACGCCGCGCTTGAGCGCGGCGCGCTCGCGCCGGAAGGTCGGACGGACATCGTCCTCCCCGAGCGGAAGGCGGACGGTACGGATCACAGGCCCGGGTTTGCGACTCGCGGCTTTGCTATTCTCAGGATTGCGACTCATGGCACGGCTCCCGGCGCGATGGTGCGCGCCGGAGCGGGCTAGTCAACCGCGATGTTCGCCGCAAGCTGGAAACGAGGCGGAGCGAGGCTGCCTGCGGCCTGCCGTACTCAAAACAGGCTGAGCTGCTTGGCCGCACGGTGCGGGGGCGCGAAGTGCTCGGTGGTGAGCCTGGTCGTGGCGGCGTTCAATCCCAGCTTCTCGCAGGCGGCTTCGAATCGCCGCCCGATCATCCAGGCGATCGGCCCCGATCCGGTCATGCGCTTGCCGAAGGTGGAATCGTAATCCTTGCCGCCGCGCATGTCGCGAATGAGCTTGAAGACATGCCGATAGCGGTCGGGGAAGTTCGCCACCAGCCACTCCCGAAAGATATCGCGCACCTCGAGCGGGAGCCGCAACAGCACATAGCCGGCCCCCTTCACGCCGAGCGCGGCGGCGGTGTCGAGGATGCGTTCGATCTCGCTGTCGTTGAGCGCCGGAATGACCGGCGCCACCATCACCGACGTGGGCACGCCGGCGGCCGCCAATCGCCGCAGCGCTTCGAGGCGCCGCGCCGGCGTCGCGGCGCGCGGCTCCATCACGCGGGCGAGCTTGGGATCAAGCGTCGTCACCGACAAGGCGACCTTGACCAGGTTGCGCTCCGCCATGCGCGCCAGGATATCGAGATCGCGCAGGATCAACGCCGATTTGGTGACGATCCCGACCGGATGGCCATAGCGCTCGAGCACTTCGAGGATGCCTCGCATCACCCGGTATTCGCGCTCGATCGGTTGATAGGGATCGGTATTGGTGCCGATCGCGATGGTGCGCGGCTGGTAGCCCGATGCCGACAATTCGCGCTCGAGCAGGCGCGGAGCATCCGGCTTGGCGAACAGCTTGGATTCAAAATCCAGCCCGGGCGAAAGCCCCAGAAAGGCGTGAGTCGGACGCGCGAAACAGTAGACGCAGCCGTGCTCGCAGCCGCGATAGGGATTGATGGAGCGGTCGAAGGAAATATCGGGGGAGTCATTGCGCGTGATGATGGTGCGGGTGGCATCGACGGTCACGCTGGTCTTGAATACCGGCAGCTCATCGAGCATTTGCCAACCGTCGTCGAAGGCGACGCGGGCCAGCGGCTCGTAACGGCCGCTCGCATTGGAATGCGCGCCGCGGCCCCGGCGCCGCTCGGCCGTGACCGCCGCTTCCCCGATTTGGTCGGCGGGCGCGGCCGCAGGGGCCGCGGGCGGCCTTGGATGGCGGAGGGCTGCAGAAGCTCGGGGCATGACGCCAATGTAGGGTACCCGCGCGAACAAATCAAGAACATCCAAGGTCGCGCCGCCGCAATTTCCGCCGAACAGGCCTCCCCAACGGCGCCGACGTGGTAGCGTGATCGGGGGAATCCGGGGCCAGTCCTGATGCTGAGCGTGGTCATAGCCACGGAGAACGCGGAGCGCATCCTGGTGCCGACGCTGGCCGCGTTGGTGCCGGGCGCGACCGCCGGCGTCGTGCGCGAGGTGATCTTGGCGGATGCCGGCTCGCACGACGCGACCGCGATGATCGCCAACTCGGCCGGCTGCCGCATCGATGTGCTGCCGGGACCGCTCGGCCATCGATTGCGGCAGGCGGCGGCCAGCGCGCGGGCGGCGTGGCTTCTATTCCTGCGGGCCGGAGCGGTGCCGGATTGGAGCTGGATCGAGGAAACGCGGCGCTTCATCGAGCAGGCCGAGACGTGCGGCCGGGCGGACGCGCGAGCAGCCGCTTTCCGCCGGACACCCGAGGCCGACACGTTCGGCTCGAGCATCCTGGAAGGACTGGCACTGATCGCCGCCGCATTGGGGACGCAGCCGCGCCCGCAACAGGGCTTGCTGATCTCGAAGACACTTTATGAGCAGCTTGGCGGCCACGACGCGGACGCCGATCCGGAAGGGAAACTCCTCCGCCGCCTCGGCCGCCGCCGCATCGTCATGCTGCGCAGCCGCACGATGATGGCCACCTCACCGTAGGGCGCAATCGCTTTATTGCGCCACTTGGCGACATTCCGCCACTTGGCGACATTGCGCCACTTGGCGGACGGCGACGTCCATGGCGCAATAAAGCGATTGCGCCCTACGCCATTCGCATCCTTTACGCCTTGGAACGGCGCAGATGCTCGTCCAGCCGCGGCATGATCTCGACAAAATTGCAGGGACGATAGCGGTAGTCGAGCTGATGGACGAGAATTTCGTCCCAGGCATCCTTGCAGGCGCCGGGCGAGCCCGGCAGGCAGAAGATGTAGGTCGCGCCCGCCACGCCCGCGGTCGCGCGCGTCTGGATCGCCGACGCGCCGATCTTGCGGAAGCTCACCATCATGAAGAGCGCCGCAAACGCCTCCATGCGTTTCTCGAACAGCGGCTCGACCGCCTCGGGCGTCACGTCGCGGCCGGTGAAGCCGGTACCGCCGGTGGTGATGATCACGTCGACGGCGGGCGCTTCGATCCATTCCTTGACGCGGCCCCGGATGGCGCCGACATCGTCGGGAACGATGGTGCGCTCGGCGACCACGTGACCGGCCGCCTTGATGCGCTCCGACAGGGTGGCGCCCGACTTGTCGTCGGCGAGCTCGCGGGTATCCGACACCGTCAGCACCGCAATCCGCAGCGGCAAGAACTGTCTGCTCTCGTCGATCCCGGCCATGGCGCCCAAGCCCCCCGTTCGTAGGGCGCAATCGCTTTATTGCGCCAATCGGCCTCGCCAAGCCGGAGCTATCAAACCCGAGCTATCACGCCGGCGCAATAAAGCGATTGCGCCCTACCCAACCAGCTGACATTCCCGCGTTTCATGCGGGCTACAGCGGGTTCGCCCCGAATGTGTTGCAGCTGGCCACCGTGCCGCCCTTGAAACCGGCATTGAACCAACGCTGGCGCTGCTCGGAGGTGCCGTGGGTGAACGAGTCCGGCACCACGCGGCCCTGCGCCTGCCGCTGCAGCGTGTCGTCGCCAATCGCCGAGGCGGTGCGCAACGCCGCCTCGACATCGCCGGGCTCCAGGTCGTTCCATCGCTCGTTCGAACGGTTCGCCCAGACGCCGGCGAAGCAATCAGCTTGCAGCTCGACCTGGACCTGCAGGTGGTTGGCCTGCGCCTTGCTCTGCGCCGCCTGCTGCTGCTGCTCCACCCGCGGCAAAACGCCGAGCAGCTTCTGCACGTGATGACCGACCTCGTGGGCGATCACGTAGCCTTGCGCGAACAGGCACGATCGGCTGCCGGCGTCGCAACCGCGGAAGCGGGTCTGCAGCTCGCGGAAGAACGAAGTATCGAGATACACTTTCTCGTCGAGCGGACAATAGAACGGGCCCATGGCGCTCTGCGCCGGGCCGCAGCGTGCCCCGGTCGCGCCGCTGTACATGACCAGGGTCGGTGCCCGATAGGTCTTGCCGTCCTTGGCAAAAATGTCCTTCCACACGACCTCGGTGCTGCCGAGGATCCTCGACACATCGCGCCCGGTCTCGTCGCGGGGCACGCCGGTCTCGCGCGGGCGCGCGGGCGATTGGATTTGTGTCTGATCGCCCGAGTCCGAGATCAGCTCGGCGCCGCCGATGAGCAGCCGCGGGTCGATGCCGAGCGCCCAGCCGACCAGGCCGAGCACGACGATGGTGCCGATGCCAAGCCCGCCGCGACCGACCGGCATGCCGCCAAAGCCGCCTCCGCCCTCCTCGCGCCGGTCCTCGATATTGCTGCTTTCCGGAAGGTCATCCAACCGCATGCGTCATCTCCTGGCTCGGCGTGCCCAGCGGCAGCGTCCTTCGATATAGGTGCTCGGCAAACATTGCCTAGCGCAAACCGCAGCTGGGTTAAGCCGATTTTTACCTTGGGCGGCCATGATGAGCTTCGTCGGTTGTAGGTCCCGCGTCGCCGACAGCGTCGCCTGAGTCAGAGTTCTGGGTCATGGTTGTATCGCGTCGCGGGGCGTCCGATAGGGCGCCCCGCGCAGTTTCCGAAGTCCGCCGATCGTCACCGCATCGTGGTCGGCGATTGCGTCGCGGCGATGTCGAAGCTGGCGGCCGAGAGCGTCGATCTGGTATTCGCGGACCCGCCCTATAATCTGCAATTGCGCGGCGACCTCAAGCGTCCCGACAATTCCCGCGTCGATGCGGTCGACGACGACTGGGACAAGTTCTCGAGCTTTGCGGCCTATGACGACTTCACCCGCGCCTGGCTCTTGGCCTGCCGGCGCGTGATGAAGCCCGCCGCCACGCTCTGGGTGATCGGCTCCTATCACAACATCTTTCGGGTGGGAGCGATCCTGCAGGACATCGGCTTCTGGATCCTCAACGACGTTATCTGGCGCAAGTCAAATCCGATGCCGAACTTTCGCGGCCGCCGCTTCACCAATGCGCACGAGACCATGATCTGGGCGGCGCGCGGCGCGCACGCCAAAGCCTACACGTTCAACTACGAGGCACTGAAGGCCGGCAACGACGATGTGCAGATGCGCTCCGACTGGACGTTGCCGCTGTGCACCGGCGAGGAGCGGCTAAAAACCGCGGACGGCAAGAAGCTGCACCCGACCCAGAAGCCCGAAGTCGCTGCTGGCGCGCGTCATCCTCTCGTCGTCGCGCCCCGACGATCTGGTGCTTGATCCGTTCTGCGGCACCGGCACGACCGGCGCCGTCGCCAAGCGTCTGCGCCGCCGCTTCGTCGGCGTGGAGCGCGATGCGGATTATGCGGCGGCGGCCGATGAGCGCATCGCCGCGACCGAGCCGCTGGCGGCCGAGAGCCTCGCCCCGTTCGTGACCGCGCGCGAGGCGCCGCGGGTCCCGTTCGCATCGCTGATCGAGCGCGGCCTGCTCGCGGCCGGCGCCCGCCTGGTCGACGCCAAGCGCCGCCACCGCGCCCTGGTACGCGCCGACGGCGCCATCACGCTCATAGCCGGCGAAGACGGGCGTGAACGCCCTCATGGCCAAAGCGTCGGCTCGATCCATCGCATCGGCGCGCTGGCGCAAGGCCTCGACGCTTGCAACGGCTGGGCCTTCTGGCATGTGGAAACCCCCAAGGGCCTGGTCTCGATCGACGTCCTGCGGGCCGAGGTCAGGGCCGGGATGGCGACGAGCTGAGGCCTGGCCGCTGCCGCCTCAAACGCCTTATTGAACGCCGATGCAGGCCGGACCGAACAACATGTCATCGCCTCCGGGCGCGCGCTTGGTCATGCGCTGGATCATGACAGCTTTTTACATGCTGGCCGGCATCGCGCACCTCACGCTGACCGAAAAGTTCGTGTTGATCGTGCCGGACTGGGTGCCGTTTGCGCACGCGGTGGTGCTGTTGACCGGGATCTGCGAGATCGCCGGCAGCGTCGCGCTCGCCGGGACGCGGCTGCGGCGGGCGGCCGGAATCATGCTCGCGCTCTACGCGGTCTGCGTCTTCCCCGCGAACGTCAGGCACGCGTTGGACGGCATCCATCTCCCGCCGGTCCCCGATAGCTGGTGGTATCATGGACCGCGGCTGGCATTGCAGCCGGTCCTGGTGCGGTGGGCCTTGTTCTGCGCCGGAGTGATCGATTGGCCGTTCAGGGCGAGGCCGAATTGAGGAGCCGCCCTGAAGCTGCGGATAGCTTGAACGGGGGTGATCGATGCCGACCTTGCAGCCAAAGAGAGTTGCCGTCCTGCTGAACGGGTCCGCGGGCACCATCGCGCGGGAGGGCGAAGCCTCGGTCCGCGCCATGGTGATCGCCGCGTTCCGCGAGCATAGCATCGCGGCCGACCTGGAAATCCTGCCGGGCGCGGAGCTCCGCCGCGCAGCCGAACGTGCGATGAGGCAGGTTCTGGATCGGCAACTCGATGCCGTCATCGTCGGCGGCGGCGACGGCAGCATCCAGAGCGTCGCGAGCGTCCTTGCCGGAAGCGGCGTCCCGCTCGGGATCCTCCCGCTCGGCACCCTAAATCACTTCGCCAAGGATCTCGGGATTCCCACCAGCGTGGAAGGAGCCGTGCGGGTGATTGCAACCAAAGCGGCGCTTTCGGTCGACCTGGGAGAGGTGAACGGCCAGATCTTCATCAACAATTCCTCGATCGGGGTCTATCCCTACATGGTGTTCGAGCGTGAGCGCCAAAGAGAGCGAAAGCGGCTGTCGAAATGGGCGAGGATGATGCTCGCCGGATTGCGCGTGCTGCGCCATCTGCCTTTGTTCCGGCTCCGGATTCAAGTCGAGGGCGTGAGCGAGCTCGTCCGCAGCCCCTGCCTCTTCGTCGGCAACAACCAGTATCAGCTCGGACTGCCGTCGTTCGGCCGGCGCGGGAGGCTCGATCGCGGCGAGCTTTGCCTCTATGCCGCGAAGGCCCAGAACCGGCTCTCGCTCATCTGGCTCGGCTGTCGCTGCATCCTCGGCTCCGTCGACCAAGAGCGTGACCTGCGCATCCTCAAAGCCGGCACTGCCGAAATCGGCACACGCCGGCACTGGCTGCTGGTAGCGACCGACGGGGAGATCGCGACCATGCGTTCGCCGCTGCAATATCGGAGCCGGCCGGAAGCGTTGCGGGTCTTTGCTCCCGCTCCCGGCAACCGATGAACCCGCCGCCGCATGCGCACGATCGCTCAAATTTCCGACTTGCATTTTGGCCGGCATAGTCCTGCTGCCGCCGAGGATCTCCTGGCCAGCTTGCGGGCGGCTGGTCCCGATCTGGTCGTGGTCAGCGGTGATTTTACGCAGCGCGCGCGCAGCGCCGAATTCATCCAGGCGCGGCATTTCCTCAATCAGATTGCACAGCCCAAATTGGTGGTGCCGGGCAATCACGACATGCCGCTGTATAATTTGTTCCGCCGATTGACAACTCCGCTCGCCAGGTACCATGCCTACATTTCGCCCGTCGGCCTGACCGGTGACCTGTTCCGCGATGAAGAGATCGCGGTGCTCGGCCTCAATACCGCCCGTCGGCTCACCCACAAGAGCGGGCGAATTTCAATGGATCAGATCGCGCAGATCCGGCGCACCTTTGCGGATGCGCCTCCCGAGCTTTTCAAGGCGGTAGCGACCCACCATCCGCTCGGCTTTCCGCGCGGCGAGCGGCCGCGCGAGCTGGCCGGTCGGTCTGAGCCGGCCCTCGAAGCAATCGCTGCGGCAGGCGTTCACCTGTTGATGTCGGGACACCACCATCGGGCATTGAGCGGCGAGAGGGAGATCGGCACCGGCGCCCGAGGATCCGTCCTCATCCTGCACGCCGGGACGGCGATCTCCACGCGCGTTCGCGGCAACGAGGGCAATTCATATAATTTGCTCAGTGTCGCCGGGAATCATCTGGCCGTAACCGTGATGGCACGGCTAGCGGGCCGCGGATTCTGTGAAGACCGCATCCTGTCGTTTGGGTTGCAGGAGGGCCGGTGGCAGCCGGCTTGAGCACTCATAGCCTCATGGACGGTCGCCGACCGCATGCGCCACCACCTTGCGCATCAGGCTCGGCAATGCTTCGCCGTCGAGTCCCGCGAGCGCAATCCAGCGCGCCCCTGCGGGCGCGCTGGTGCGGGCCGGCAGCCGGGCGCGATACACCACGAGCTCGAGCGGGAAGTGCGTGAAGGCGTGGCTGACCACGCCCGGCAGGCGCCGCCAGTTCGGCTGCGCGCGTCTTAAGAGGGGCGCCTGAAGCAGCGCCTCCTTGTCGGCATCGAAATCGTGCAGCCATGGCGTGGTCGGCACCTCAGTCATGCCGCCGAGGAGTCCCTTGAGCGGACGCGAGCGCACGAGCAGGCGGCCGTCGGCGCGCAGCGCCACGAACGCAGCGCCGCGCCGCAGCAGGCCTGCGCGCTTGCGTGCCCGCCGCGGAAAAGTCTCCTGATCGCCGCGGCGGCGCGCCCCGCAGGCTCCCATCCACGGACAGATCGCGCAGGCCGGCCGCTTGGGCGTGCAGATGGTGGCGCCCAAATCCATCATGGCCTGGGCGAAGTCGCCGGCCCGGCGGAGCGGCAGGAGGCCCGACGCAAGAGTCCGGATTTCCGGCTTGGCGGCGGGCAATGCCTGCTCGAGCGCGAACAGCCTTGCCACGACCCGTTCCACATTGCCGTCGACGGCCGCGGTCCGCGCCCCGAACGCAATGGCCGCGATGGCGGCGGCCGTGTAGGGCCCGATCCCGGGCAATTCGGCGAGCTCCGTCTCGGCCGACGGGAAGCTTCCGCGGTACTGCTGCACCACCGTGCGGGCGCAGGCATGCAGGTTGCGGGCGCGCGCGTAGTAGCCGAGCCCGGCCCAAGACTTCAGCACGTCCTCGAGCGAGGCTTGCGCCAGCGCCTGCACGTTCGGCCAGCGCGCGGTGAAGCGGGCAAAATACGGCGCCGCGGCCGTGACCGTGGTCTGCTGCAGCATGATCTCCGACAGCCAAACCCGGTAGGGATCGGGCGTGGCCCCGCGGGCGGCGCGCCACGGCAGATCGCGACGGTTGCGGTCATACCAATCGAGCAGATCTGACGCCGCAGGCCCCTGGTCCGGTTCCCGGCCGCTGGCGCGGGCTTTCTTAAGCGGCAGCGATGCGTTCGCCTTTCGTGCGGCCTTGGCGCCTGCTAGCGTCATGATTGATCTGTGACAGAGGCACGCCTCATGAACAAGCCCGGACCGTCGCAGCCGCGTCGGCTCGCCGAGGTACTGCACAAGACGCTGGCCGAGGCGTTCGCCAAGCAGGGTTTTGCGTCGGTCGAGCTTGTCACCCGCTGGCCGGAGATCGTCGGGGCCGAGATCGCGGCGCATTCGCAGCCGGAGAAGATCCAATGGCCGCGCACCCCGCAGGCCGCAAACGCGCCGGAGCCTGGGACCTTGCTGCTGCGCGTGGAGGGCCCCGCGGCGGTGGAGATCCAGCATCTGTCGGACGTCATTCTGCAGCGGGTCAATCAATTCTTCGGCTGGCAGGCGGTCGCCGGGATGCGGCTGCGGCAGGCGCCGCTCGCGCGCCGCGCCAAGCCGCGGCCGCATCCCATGCCTGATCCCGCCGCCACCGAGCGCATCGCCGCCACCCTGCCCGAGATCAGGGACGAGAAGCTGCGCCAAGCGCTGGCGCGGCTCGGCGCCGCCATGGAGAACGATGCAACCGGACGCGAAGATTTGTGACGCAATTGGCCGCAGGCTCTGTCCCCGGCCTGGACCGTGCTTTACATTGCGCTCGATGCTTGGCCGGCGGCGGCGATATCAATGAGACGTGACTCGGCGCCGGAGCTTGGCGGCGCCGGCCGCCATTGCTACCATTGCGGTTTCGGGATAGCCAGTTGCCGGGAGCAACGACGGCGGTCCGGCCAGAGCAGGCAGAGCGGAGCCCGCGGATAACCTTGGGAGTCCTCCAGTGAAGATCACCCGTCGCGAATTTGCCTGGGGCGGTTTTGCCTTGGGCACGGCTGCGCTGGCGCTTGGCGGCGCCGTTGCTGCCCTCGACCGTTTCCCGCAACTCGGCCTCGACTTCGTGCGTCCGGCCCGCGCCGACGACCCGCCGCTGGCCGAGCTGATGCAGCCGAACCCCCTGGGCGAGATGGCCTTGGGGGATGAGAAGGCGCCGATCACCGTCATCGAATATGCATCGATGACGTGTCCGCACTGCGCCCACTTCTCCGCGACGACGTTTCCGGAATTGAAGAAGCGCTACATCGATACCGGCAAGGTTCGCTTCATGTTCCGGGAATTTCCCCTCGACCAGCTGGCCGCAGCTGGATTCATCCTGGCGCGCTGCGCCGGCCCCGACAAATATTTCCCGCTGATCGAGACCCTGTTCGCCTCGCAACGGGACTGGGTGGTGCAAAAACCGCTCGCGCCGCTGATGGCGATCGCCAAGCAGGCCGGCTTGACCCAGGAGGCATTCGAGGCCTGCCTGGACAATCGGCAGATGCTCGACGGCCTGGAGAAGGTGCGCAATCAAGCCTCCGAGAAGTTCGGGGTCAACGCCACGCCGACGTTCTTCGTCAACGGCAAACGCCTGAGCGGCGACCTCTCGATCGAGGAGATGGAGAAGGAATTCGCCCCCTATCTCAAGAGCTGACCAGCGGTTTTTTCGGTCCAGGATCGGGTTCAAGGTCCGGTTCAAAGTCCGGTTCAAGACTTGTCCCGGCTTGGCGCCCGGGACCGTTCCAAAATCAGGGCCTGCAACGGCTCTGGCGCCAGACCGGGACAAGTTGGGAATTGCTGGCCGCAAGCGAGCTTACGCACAGGCGTTTATCCTAAGGAGGCGAACACCGTCGCCTCCCTGTTGCAGAATCAGGCTTGCCGATTTATTCTCCCGCAGATGCGGCACCCTCCCCTCGATTCGCGTTGCGGGCGCGTGATTTGTGCGATTCTCGCAGTCCCCGGCCGGCCCGGGAAGCGGGCAATCGCGCCGCCGCAAGCCAGAACTTCCGAGCTCGGATCAACCTGCCCATGAAACTGACGCGATTGCGCCTGCTCGGCTTCAAGTCGTTCGTCGAGCCGACCGATTTCCTGATCGAGCCCGGGCTGACCGGCGTGGTCGGACCGAACGGCTGCGGCAAATCGAATCTGGTCGAAGCGCTGCGCTGGGTCATGGGCGAATCGTCCCATAAGGCGATGCGCGCGGCTGACATGGACGACGTGATCTTTGCCGGCACCAACAATCGGCCGGCCCGCAACAATGCCGAGGTCGCCATCGCGATTGACAATGCCGACCGCACCGCGCCGGCGCAATTCAACGATCATGAAACCCTCGACGTGTCGCGCCGCATCGAACGGGAATCCGGCTCGACCTATCGCATCAACGGCCGCGAGGTGCGCGCCCGCGACGTGCAGATCCTGCTGGCCGACGCATCGACCGGCTCACGCTCGCCCGCGCTCGTCCACCAGGGCCGCATCGGCGAGATCATCCAGGCCAAGCCCGAACAGCGCCGGCGCGTACTCGAGGAAGCCGCCGGCATCGCCGGCCTGCACGCGCGGCGGCACGAGGCGGAGCTGCGGCTGCGGGCGGCCGAAAACAACCTGACGCGGCTCGAGGATGTCATCAACCAGCTTGCCGCCCAGATCGAAGCGCTCAAGCGCCAAGCCAAGCAGGCGATTCGCTATCGCGTGGTCGCCGAGCAAGTCCGCAAGGCCGAAGCGACCTTGTTTCACTTGCGCTGGGTGGCGGCCAATCGCGAGAACGGGGAAGCCGAGCACGCCAAGGATCTCGCGGTCCGCGTGGTGGCGGCGCGCACCGGCGAGCAGGCCGAGGCGTCCAGGCGTCAGGTCGAGGCTGCCGCCGAGCTTCCGGCCTTGCGCGATGCCGAGGTCGGCGCAGCGGCCGCCCTGCAGCGATTGGTGGTTGCCCGCGAAACGCTCGAGCGCGAGGAATTGCGCGCCAAGGAGCGCATCGCCGAGCTCGACCAGCGCCTCGTCCAGCTCGACGCGGATATCGAGCGCGAGCGCGGGCTTGCCAATGACGCGCAGACGGCGCTCGGGCGACTTGCCGCCGAGGAGGAAGCGCTGCAGCGCGAGTCGGAGACGAATGCGCTCGAGCGCGCCGGTGCCGATGCGCGCGTCGTCGCCGACGACGAGGTGCTGGCGGCGGCGGAAAAGACCTTCGCGGAGTTGACCGGCACCCTTGCCGACCTCACGGCCCGGCGCAACCAGCTCACCCGCGCGGTGCGCGAGCACGCCGAGCGGGCAAGCCGGCTCGAAGCCGAGACCGCCGCCGTCGCGGCCGAGCTCGCTACGCTCAATCCGCAGGGCGGGCCCGATCTCGCCGCGCTCGCCGCCGCGGTCGAAGCAGCGCAAGCGGCGGTGGCCGAAGCCGAAGCCGCCGCGGTCCGCTCCGAGGCGGCGCATTCCGCCGCCCGCCAGGCGCTCGACGTCGCCCGCCCGCCGCTGCTCGAGGCCGAGCGGCGCGTGCAGCGTATCGACACCGAAGCCAAGACCCTCGCCCGGCTGCTGCATGTCGATACCAAGAATCTCTGGCCCGGCGTCATCGACAGCCTCGGGGTCGACAAAGGCTTCGAAGCCGCGCTTGGAGCCGCGCTCGGCGACGATCTCGAAGCTCCGGTCGATCCCTCGGCGCCCATGCGCTGGGCCGGCGCCGCCATCGAGCCCACCGATTCGCTGTTGCCGGCCGGCGTCGAGCCGCTGGCCGCAACATGTGCGCGCACCGGCCGAGCTTGCCCGCAGGCTGGCGCAGATCGGCGTGATCATGCGTGAGGAAGCGCCGCGCCTTGTCCCCTTGCTCAAGCCGGGCCAGCGGCTGGTTTCGCCCGACGGCGATCTCTGGCGGTGGGATGGCTTCGCGGTCGCCGCCAATGCCCCGACCGGCGCCGCGCGGCGGCTGGCCGGCAAGAACCGGCTCGCCGACATCGAGGCCGAGCTCAAGACCTTGCGCGAGGATGTCGAGGCCAAGCGCGCGGTCGCAAGCGCCGCCGAGGCCGAAGTGACTGCAGCGGCCGCAGCCGATGCGGCCGCGCGCGAGCGTTGGCGCGACTGCCAGCGCTCCGCGCTTGCCGCGCGCGAGCTGCATGCCGCCGGCGAACGCGAGGTCGGGCGCAAGACCGCGCGCATGTCAGCGCTGGCCGAGGCCAGCGCGAGGCTGACGGCAAGCCGCGAGGAGTCCCTGGCGGCCGCCCGCGAAGCCGAGTGCCTGCTGGCGGACTTGCCGCCCGCGGCCGAGGTGGAGAGCAAGCTTGCGGGCGTGCGCGCCGAGGTCGAGGAGCGTCGCGCCCGGCTCGCGGAGCTGCGCGCGCAGGCGCAAGCGCTGGCGCGCGAGGCGGAGCTGGCGCAACGCCGGCTGCAGGCGATCGTGGCCGAGCGCGCCGGCTGGGCCGAGCGTCGCGAGGGTGCCGCCGCCCAAATCACCACGCTCGAAGGACGGGTGCAGGAGGCCAGAGCCGAGCGCCTAAGCCTCGCCGATGCCCCGCAGGCCTTCGCCGAGAAGCGCGTGGCGCTGATCAGCGAGATCGAGGTGGCAGAGGCAGCGCGCCGCGCCGCCGCCGATCGCCTCGCGCAGGCCGAAAATGCCCTCGCCGCCGCCGATCGCGACGCGCGCGCCGCGCTCGAGGCGACCGGCGCCGCGCGCGAAGAGGCGGCGCGCGCCGAGGAGCGGTTCGAGGGCGCCAAGCGGCGGCTTGCGGATGTCGCCCGCGAGATCCGCGAGATGCTGGAAGTGGACCCCGACGCGGTTGGCGAGCTGGCCCAGATCAAGCCCGGGACCGAGCTTCCGGAGACCGCCGAGGTGGAGGGGCGGCTCGATCGGCTGCGCCGCGAACGCGAGCGGCTGGGCGCCGTCAACCTGCGCGCCGAGGAAGAGCTGAACGAGGTGCAAGCCCAGCACGCGACTCTGACCACCGAGCGCGACGACCTGGTCGAGGCGATCAAGCGCCTGCGCCAGGGCATCCAGAGCCTCAATCGCGAGGCGCGCGAGCGGCTGCTCGGCTCCTTCGAGGTGGTCAACAACCACTTCAAGCGGCTGTTCACCGAGTTGTTCGGCGGCGGCACCGCCGAGCTGCAGCTGATCGAGCACGAAGATCCGCTCGAGGCCGGCCTGGAGATCGTCGCCAAGCCCCCCGGCAAGAAACCGGCGACCTTGTCGCTATTGTCGGGCGGCGAGCAGGCGCTGACCGCGATGGCGCTCATCTTCGCGGTGTTCCTGACCAATCCGGCGCCGATCTGCGTGCTCGACGAGGTCGACGCTCCGCTCGACGATCACAACATCGAGCGCTTCTGCGACCTGCTTGACGAGATGACGCGGCTGACCGCCACCCGCTTCGTCATCATCACGCACAATCCGATCACCATGGCCCGGATGAACCGCCTCTACGGCGTCACCATGGCGGAGCGCGGCATCTCCCAACTGGTCTCGGTCGATCTCGAAGGCGCCGTGAAGTTGCGCGAGGCTGTGTAAGGGCGCGGCCCGATTTGCTGCTGCCTCGGCGCGTCAATCTGCGCTAGTCTGCGGCCGCCACCGGCCTTATATCACCGTCCAGCCACCCGCGGGAGCCCGTCATGTCGACCTCCACCTGGATCATACTCGGCGTCATTGTCGTCGTCCTGCTGTTCGTCATCACGACCTACAACGGCCTGGTGACGCTGCGGCAGCGGGTCAACCAGTCGTTCGCGGACGTCGATGTGCAGCTCAAGCAGCGCCACGACCTCATCCCGAATCTGGTCGAGACCGTTAAGGGCTATGCGGCCCATGAGAGCGGCACGCTCGAAGCCGTGATCCAGGCCCGCAACACCGCCATGACGGCCCAGGGTCCGGCGCAGCAGGCAGCGGCCGAAAACGCGTTGACGGGCGCGTTGCGTCAGGTGTTCGCGCTGTCGGAGGCCTATCCCAACCTGAAGGCCAACGAGAATTTCCAGCAGCTGCAGATGGAGCTCACCGATCTGGAGAACAAGATCGCGGCCTCGCGACGCTTCTTCAACAATGCGGTCCAGGAATACAATACCGGCATCCAGCGGTTCCCGGCCGCGCTGTTTGCCGGCGCGCTCGGCTTTACCGAAAAGCAGTTCTTCGATCTCGGCGCCGAGCGTCAAACCGTGGCCGAGGCGCCGCAGGTGAAGTTCTGATCTTGCTCCGGTTTTTCCCGGTGAGCGAGCGTGCGAAGAAAACTGATGAAGGACACGAGCTTATCCACCCGCTCATCCCCGCGGACGCGGGGAACCAGCCTTTGCCTCATAGAACGTTCGCGCGATTTGGCAAAGTCTGGATTCCCGCGGGAGTTTACCACCGCGAAAATGAGCGAATGTGGAAATTCCTTCACTCGCTCGAGCGCGGAAGGCCTGACGAACTGAGGCATCCAGCATGGCGGCCTACGGTCTCTACAGCCATATCCAATCGAACAAGCGGCGCTCGATCGCGCTGCTGATCGGCCTGTTCCTGCTGGTCTATATCCTGGTCTATGCCGGCGCCGTGGTCGGCGAAGCGCTCAGCATCAATGCGCCGCTCGACGTGATCCTGCGCCGCGCCCGGCTCGACACCATCAACGCGCTGCCGTGGGCCACGCTCGGCACGATCGCCTGGATCTTCATCGCCTACTGGTTCCACCAGTCCATGATCGACGCGCTGACCGGCGGGCGCGAGGTCACCCGGGCGGAAGAGCCGCGGCTCTACAATCTCTTGGAAAATCTCTGCATCTCGCGCGGCATCACCATGCCCAAGCTCAAGATAGCGGACGATCCGGCGCTCAACGCTTTCGCGACCGGCATGAACGAGAAGCAATACGCCATCACGGTCACCTCCGGGCTGCTCGCGCGTCTCGACGACGCCGAGGTCGAATTGGTGCTCGGTCACGAGCTGACCCACATCCGCAACGGCGACGTCCGCATGCTGGTGATCGCCGTCATCATCGCGGGCGCGATCTCGTTCTTTGCCGAGCTGGTGTTCCGCCTTTTCTTCCAGGGCGGCATCGGCTTCCGGCGCGGCGACGACCGCAAGGGTGGCGGCGCCGGAGTTGCGATCGTCATCGCCATCGCGCTCATCGCGGTCGCCTGGGTGCTGTCGCTGGTAATCCGCTTCGCGCTTTCGCGCTCGCGCGAATTGCTTGCCGATGCGGGCTCGGTCGAGCTGACCAAGAACCCGGACGCCATGATCTCGGCGCTGCGCAAGATCGAGGGGCGCGGCGAGCTTGCGGGCGCCACCTCGGCGGTCATGGAGATGTGCGTGGACAATCCGCGCGAGGAGTTCTCCGATCTGTTCGCCACCCATCCGCCGATCGAACAGCGCATCCAGGCGATCATCAAGTTCGCCGGCGGCCACGATCCCGGCCCGCTGGCGCTGCCGGACGAGACCGGCCCCGCATCAGTCGAGGCGCAGGAGCCTGCCTCCGCCGGTCCCTGGGGCAATGCTTCCGGCGAAGCCGCACCGGGCGCAGGTCCTTGGCAACAGCCGTCGCTGCAAAAGCCGTTCCTGCCGGGGCCCGGCAACGCCGGCCCGGGTGCCGACGAGCCCGGCCCCTGGGGACCGCACAATCAGAATTGAATTTCACAGGAATGTGGAGGCGAGCGTCGGCGACTCGGTCAGGGCATGCGCCATGAACTCGAGCGCGCCGCGCACGGCAGAGCGGTCGGCCGGTCCGCCCAGGCAGACGCGCACCGCCTCGGGCGGCGCGCCGTCGGTCGCAAACGCATCGCTCGCGACCACGCCGACGCCGGTCGAGCGCATGTGGCCGACAAACGCCGACCGGGTCCACGATTCGGGCAACGATACCCAGAGATGAAAGCCGACCGGATCGGCCCGGAAGCTGCCTCCGGGAAGGATTGCGGCGGCGAGCCGCTGTCGCTCGATCGATTCCTGGCGCACGGCCGCAAGCAACGCATCGGCGGTGCCATCCGCGATCCAGCGGGTTGCGAGCGCAACGGTGACGGGCGACGCCATCACGGTCGCGGTCCGCACTGATGATACGAAAAGCCAGCCCGAGCGGGCATCGGGCACCACCACATAGGCGATCCGAAGGCCTGCGCCCAGACACTTGGCGAGCCCGCCGACATACCAAGTGATATCGGGTGCGATCGCCGCGAACGGCGGCGGTCCGCCGGTCGGCAGAAAGCCGTAAGGATCATCCTCGACGATAGGGACGCCGAAGCGGCGAGCGACCTCGGCGATCACCATGCGGCGCGCCTGCGAGATCGTGTGCGTGGTGGGATTGAGCAATGTCGGATTGAGATAGAGGGCCTTGGGCCTCAAGCGGCGGCAGGCCTCGGCGAACGCATCGACATCGACGCCGTGATCGTCCATCGGCAGACCGACGAGCTTGAGTCCGAGCTGGGCGGCAATCGAGCGAGCCCCGGGATAGGTCAGCACCTCCGACAAGACGACGTCGCCGGCCTTCGCCAACAGCCCGAGAATGCCGAGCAGCGCGGGATGTGCCCCCGGCGTAATGAACAGCCGATCCTGCTGCGGCGCGAGCCCGCGGCGGCTCAACCAGCTCAAGGCCGCGTCCTTGTCGCCTTGCACTCCGCCGAAGCCCTGATAGCGCATCAGATAAACGAGGTCGCGCCCGAGCGCCTCCAAGCCGTCCTGCATGCGATCGAGCAATTCGGGATCGTCGGGCTCCGGCGGCAGGTTCATCGACAGATCGACAATCTCGGGATGTCGTGCCATCGGACCATGACGCCGCCTCGCCGTGGCGCGCACGAAGGTGCCGCGTCCCACCCGGGACTCGATCAGCCCGCGCTTCTGCGCCTCGACATAGCCGCGGGCGACAGTGGTGAAATCGATGTCGAGCCGGCGCGCGAGCTTGCGTTGCGGCGGCAGGCGATCGGACGGCGACAGCCGGCCGCTGCGAATGTCCTCATCGATCGCGTCGGCGATCGCGAGATAACGCGGCTTATCGATCTCGGAAAGGTCGGGCCACCAGTCCCCCATTGTCGATCAAGGCTCCTCGGTCACGATCCGCACCGCGCGCAAAGGCGCAGGCCAAGATACCGCGCAGCGTTCTAATTGACTGTATCTTGTTGCACGACACCGCGCCAGACTGAACTGGAACGCGCAACACACGAACCGATGCATGCGGGATCGTGCACGGAAATACGGCAGAATGCTGCCTGATTTTTCCCAGTGCCTTTCCATTCGAACCCACCTACCTGACCTCACAGTAGCCAATATTGACTGCAAGACTGAATGTATTTGACTGGTTTTGATGAATGGATGTGCATCCTTACACCTGGCACATGGCTTGCAAAGCCTTGCGACTGTGGCCGACCCGCACGGGCGCCAAAGTTCGTCTAGCAAAAAGTTCGTCTAGCAAGGAGTGGACCATGCCTGCCGTGACCATGCCTGCCCACAAGAAGGGCGACTACCTGGTCGATTACGAAGAGAAGGTCTTCGAGGACGTCAAAGCCGAACCGGGCGAGAAGGCGCTCGTGACCTTCCACACCGTTGCCTTCGAAGGCTCCATCGGCCTGGTGAACATCCTTCAAGCGCTGCGGCTCCAGCGCAAGGGGTTCAAGACGACGATCCTGCTTTACGGACCGGGTGTGACGCTCGGCGTGCAACGCGGCTTTCCCAAATTGGGCGACGAGCCTTTCCCGGGTGCTCAGAACTTCAACAATCAGCTTGCCAAGTTCATGAGCGAAGGCGGCGAGGTCTTCGCCTGCCGCTTCGCGCTCCAGATGCTCTACGGTCACGGCGAACCCTCGTTGATCCCCGGCATCCGTCCGATCAGTCCGCTCGACGTCCTCGATCTCATACTTCTGCACCGCCGCGACAACGCCTTCATGCTCCACACCTGGACGGTGTGAGGCCGCGCGCGCTCAAGCATCGCGGAGGAAAGCGGCATGGCCGAGAAAGCCTTGGTTCGTATCGCGGCGGTTCAGATGGCGCCGGACCTCGAAACCTCCGGCGGGACCGTGTCGAAGGTTCTCGCCGCGATCGCCGAGGCGGCGGACAAAGGTGCGCGGCTCGTGGTCTTCCCCGAGACCTTCGTGCCCTGGTACCCGTACTTCTCCTTCGTCCAACCGCCGGTGCTCACCGGGGCGGAGCATGTCCGCCTCTACGAGAACGCGGTGGTGGTTCCCGGACCGGTCACGGAAGCGGTTGGCGCGCTGGCAAAGCGCCATGCGATCGTGGTCGTGCTCGGCGTCAACGAGCGCGATCACGGATCGCTCTACAACACGCAGCTGGTGTTCGACGCTGACGGCCGGCTCGCGCTCAGACGCCGCAAGATCACCCCCACCTTCCACGAGCGCATGATCTGGGGCCAGGGCGACGGCGCCGGCCTCACGGTCGTTCCGACCGCGGTCGGGCGCATCGGCGCGCTGGCCTGCTGGGAGCACTACAATCCGCTCGCCCGCTATGCCCTCATGGCGCAGCATGAAGAAATTCATGTCGCGCAATTTCCCGGCTCGATGGTCGGGCCGATCTTCGCCGAGCAGATCGAGGTGACGATCCGCCACCATGCGCTCGAGAGCGGCTGCTTCGTGGTGAACGCGACCGGCTGGCTCAGCGAGGAGCAGATCGCCAGGATCTCGCCCGACGAGAAGCTGCGCAAGGCGTTGCGCGGCGGCTGCATGACCGCAATCGTCTCGCCGGAGGGCGCGCATCTGGTGCCGCCGCTCACCCAGGGCGAGGGAATTCTCACGGCCGATCTCGACATGAGCCTCATCGTCAAGCGCAAGCGGATGATGGATTCGGTCGGCCATTACGCACGTCCCGAGCTGCTCAAGCTCGTGCTCGACAACCGCCCGGCGCGGCCGATGGAGATCGAGAGCGCGGCCCGGTCGAGCCCCCTGCATGAATTATCGAACCATGAATTATTGAACCAGAGTGCGTCCGATGAAGCCGACGACACGAACGGCCATGCCGACCGAGCAGTTGATCAACGAGTTGCAGTCCTTCGGGGTTCGACTCGTTGATCCGAGGGCCGGCCACGAGAGCCGCCGCGGCGGCGCGGGTCCCTCCGACCACAAGGCCATGACCGTCGACGGCATGACCGTCATGGTGCCGGTGCACACGGCGCCGGCCTTCGAGAGTCCCGTATGTGGTCGAGAAGCCGGACGCATCCGGCCGCAGCCATATCCGTCGCGACGGCATGGTGCTGGGGGAGGTAAGCTTCCCGCTGCGCCCGCGCTTCTACGACCGCAGCACCGCGGACGGGATCCCCTACTGGAAGATCGCCGTGCTGCATGGCCGCGACGTGCTCGCGACCACGGTGCTGCAGACCTGCATTCGCTATCAGAGCCGGACCAAGACCTGCCAGTTCTGCGCCATCGGCCAGTCGCTCGCGGCCGGCCGGACCATCGAGCGCAAGACGCCCGCGCAGCTGGCCGAGGTCGCCGCCGCCGCCGTCGAGCTCGACGGCGTCAAGCACATGGTCATGACGACCGGCACGCCGTCCGGGCGCGATCGCGGCGCTGCGATCCTGGCCGAGAGCGCGGCGGCCGTGAAGGCCAAGGTCGACCTGCCGATCCAGGGGCAATGCGAGCCGCCGGACGAGGACATCTGGTTCGCGCGCATGCACGACGCCGGCATCGACGCGCTCGGCATGCATCTCGAGGTGATCACGCCCGGGCTGCGCGCACGGATCATGCCCGGCAAGGCGCAGGTACCCGTCGACGCGCTATCTGGAGGCCTTCGCAGCGGCCGTTCCGGTGTTCGGACGCGGACAGGTGTCGACCTATATCCTGGCCGGGCTGGGCGATACCAAGGAAACGATCCTCGACCACCTGCGAGCAGCTGATCGCGCTCGGGGTCTATCCGTTCGTCGTGCCGTTCGTGCCGATCTCGGGCACGCCGCTTGGAAAGCCATCCGGCGCCATCGCCGGCTTTCATGCACGAGATTCTGCGGATCGCTGGCGCGGATGCTGCGGGCCGGCGGATTGCGGGCAACCGACATCAAGGCCGGCTGCGGCAAATGCGGCGCCTGCTCGGCCCTGTCGACCTATGAGCGGGAGGCGACGCCATGATCTTCGATCCGTTTCCCGCCTTCCTGCCATCGGAATATCGAGTCAAGTTCGCGACCGACGGATGGGAGCGCCGCGAGGCCGCCGCGCTGCGGCGCCGGGTCTTTTGCGAGGAGCAGGGCATATTCTCGGGCGACGATCGCGACGCGATCGACGAGGTGGCGATCCCGATCGTTGCCATCTCCTCGCTTCGGCGTCGTTTCGCAAGAGGTCGTCGGCACGGTCCGCATCCATGAGGCCGAGCCGGGCGTGTGGTGGGGATCGCGCCTCGCGGTTGCCGCCGACTACCGCAAGATCGGAGCGCTCGGCACTTCGCTGATCCGCCTCGCGGTGTCGTCGGCCCATGCCAGGGGCTGCCGACGCTTCCTTGCGCATGTGCAGAGCCAGAACGCGCTGCTGTTCCGGCGGCTGCGCTGGGCCACGCTCGCGGAGGTCACCATCCACGGCCGTCCGCATCATTTCATGCAGGCCGATCTCGCCTACTACCCGCCGATCGCTGATGCCGAGATCGGATTTCTGTCGTTGCCGAAGAAGGCCGCCTGATGCTCGGCGCCGTCGCCCTCACCGACCTTGCCGCCAAGCTGCGGTCGAGCCGCGGCCTTGCGGCGAAGCACGACATTGCCGCAGTCGTCGGACAGCTCGGATTGTCGGCCGCAAGCGCGGTCCCGGCGGGCGATGACTGTGCGGCAATCCCGGACGGCGACGGCTTTCTGCTGCTCGCGATCGAAGGCTTCATGAACGAGTTCGTGGCGCGGCGATCCATGGTTCGCCGGCTGGTGCGGCGTCATGGTCAACGTCTCCGACATCGCCGCCATGGGCGGACGGCCGATCGCCGTGGTCGATGCCGTCTGGGCGGCGGGCGAGGCCGACGCAGCACCGGTGCTGGCCGGCATGCGCGCGGCCTCGGCAGCGTTCGGCGTGCCCGGTGGTCGGCGGGCACACCAATACCCGCACCGACCGCGGCCAACTGTCGGTCGCGATCCTCGGCCGCGCCAAGCGTCTGCTCACCTCGTTCGACGCGACGGCCCGGCGACCGCCTGGTTGCGGCGATCGACCTGCGCGGCCGCTATCGCGAGCCGTTCTCGAATTGGGAAGCTGCCACGACCGCGCCCGCGGCGCGGCTGCGCGCCGACCTCGGACGTGCTGCCCGCGATCGCCGAGGCCGGATTGGCGGCAGCCGCCAAGGACATCTCCCAGGGCGGGATCGTCGGCACCGCGATGATGCTGGCGGAATGCTCCGGCGTCGGCGCTACGATCGATGTCGGGCGGGTACCGCAGGCCGGCGGGCGTGCCGCTCGAGCGCTGGCTGCTGACCTTTCCGAGCTACGGCTATCTGCTGGCGGTTGCACCCGCGAACTTGCCGGCCGTGCTGACGCGTTTCCATGAGCGCGGCATCGCGGCAGCGGACATCGGAACCATGACGGCGGATCACTGCGTGTCGCCATCCGCGACGGCGCCGCAGCCGAGACCATCTGGGACCTTGCGCGCGAACCGCTCATCGGCTGCAGGCAAGCTCAAGTGCTTGCAGCATCGTTCGCATGAGCCCTTGCATGAGAAACGCGCCGCGCATCGCGATCCTCACCCATTCGACCAATCCGCGCGGCGGGGTCGTCCACGCGCTTGAGCTTGGCGACGCGCTGTGCCGGCTCGGTCACGATGTGACGGTGCACGCCCCGGACGCGACCGGCGCCGGCTTCTTTCCGCCGCACGCTTGCCGCACCGTCGAGCGTCGCCGGCGTCGCCGGTCGGACGCGACGTGACCGCCATGGTCGAAACCCGGATCGCCGACTACGTCCGTCATTTCGAAATGGCCAAACATCGCGGCTTCGACATCTGGCACGCGCAGGACGGGATCTCGGGAAATGCGCTTGGCGACGCTCAAGGCGCGCGGCCTGATCGCGAGGCTTTGCCCGCACCGTGCACCACGTCGATACGTTCGCCGATGAACGCCTCGCGCGCCTGCAATTGCGTGCCGATCACGGCAGCCGACCGTTTGTTCGTCGTCAGCGGCGTCTGGCGTCGACCGGCTGGCGCGCGAGTTCGGTGTGGATGCAGGCCATGTCGGCAATGGCGTCGACACAACGCGTTTCTCGCCGGCACGAGATGCGACCGACGCCGCGCTGCAGTGCGCGGCTGAGCCTGCCGGCCGGCGCCGCCGTCTTCCTGGCGGTCGGCGGCGTCGAGGAACGCAAGAACACGATCAGGCTTCTCGAAGCCTTCCACATGCTGCAGTCGCGGCAGCCGTCGTGCCGCCTCCTGATCGCCGGCGGCGCCTCGCTCCTCGACCACGACGCCTACCAGGGGCGATTTGCCCACATTGCTGGCACAAAGCGGCCTGCCCGCGGGTGCCGTGATCCGAACCGGACCATGGCCGCAGGAGCTGATGCCGGCGCTCTATCGCGCTGCGACCGCGCTGGTGTTTCCGTCGACCAAGGAAGGGTTCGGCCTCGTGGTGCTGGAGGCGATGGCGAGCGGCGTGCCGGTGGTGACATCGCGCATCGCGCCGTTCACCGAATATCTCGGCGACGACGACGTCCTGTGGTGCGACCCGCTCGACACCGCTTCGATCGCCGGCGCCATGACGGCATCGCTCGATCGCTGCGCGCCGGCCGGATCGAACCGCGCGCGGCTTCCGGATCGCGAGGCGACACGATTGGCTGCGCACCGCGCAAGCCCATCTCCCGGGCTATCGCAGGCTGGGAGAGCAGGCCCTGGAGGCGACCGATGCCTGAAATGCGCTTTCTCATCCGGTGGCCGGATGGCAGGGCGGAGACCTGCTATTCGCCCTCGCTGGTGGTGAAGGACTACCTGGCGCCGGGGGCAACCTATCGGCTCGCCGACTTCGTCGGGAGGAGCCGCACCGCGCTCAACATCGCAAGCGCACGGGTCAAGACCAAATACGGCTTTGCCTGCTCGAGCGCTATGGACCAGCTGGCGCGGATCGAGACCGCCGCCAAGGCATTCTCGCATCTCCCGGACGCCTGCGTGATCGTCGATTCGTTCGAGGAATGAGGTGGTGTCATGTCGATCCGCCAACCAGCTCCGGTCGCCCACCACGCCGTCGCCGTGATCGGCGGCGGCCAAGCCGGCCTCTCGGTCAGCTGGCATCTCGCGCGCAGCGGGATCGACCACGTCGTCTTCGAAAAGCATCGCGCGGCCCATGCCTGGCGGGCCGAGCGCTGGGATTCGTTCTGCCTGGTGACGCCGAACTGGCAATGCCAATTGCCGGGTTTCCCCTATCAGGGCCCGGACCCGCACGGCTTCATGCTGCGCGACCAGATCATCGCATATGTCGACGCCTTCGTGTCATCCTTCAATCCGCCGCTGCGGGAAGGCGTCGCGGTGCGGAACCTGCGCGCCAACGCCCAGCACGGATTCATGCTGGAGGCGACCGACGGGCTTCACAGCGCGGACCAGGTGGTGATCGCGGCCGGCGGTTATCAGATCCCCATTGTCCCGCGCTGCGCCGAACGGCTCCCGGGCGATATGGTGCAGATTCATTCCTCGGACTATCGCAATCCGGATCAGTTGCCTCCCGGTGCCGTGCTGGTGGTCGGCAGCGGCCAATCTGGCTGCCAGATCGCCGAGGATCTGCATCTCGCAGGCCGCAAGGTCCATCTCTGCGTCGGCGATGCCCCCAGGGTGGCACGGCGCTATCGCGGGAAGGACGTGGTCGAGTGGCTGCACCTGATGGGATATTACGATCTGCCGGTGCATGAGCATCCGCTGCGCGAGGGCGTGCGCGACAAGACCAACCACTACGTGACCGGGCGTGACGGCGGGCGCGACATCGACCTGCGCCAGCGCGCGCTCGAAGGCATGGAGCTCTACGGGCGCCTGCTGGACGTCAAGGGCGACAGCCTGGTTCTCGACGACGATCTCGCGCTGTGCCTCGACCAGGCCGATCAGGTTTCCGAAAGCATCAAGACCAGTATCGACGGTTTCATCGGCAAGAACGCGATCAGCGCGCCGGAGGAGCCTCGCTATCGCCCGCTCTGGGTTCCGAAGCAGGAACGTCCCGCGCTCGACTATCGGATGGCCGGCATCGCATCGATCGTCTGGTGCATCGGCTTTCGCACCGACTACAGCTGGATCGACCTGCCGGTCTTCAACGGACGCGGTCAACCCAGTCATATGCGCGGCGTGGCTCCGATCCCGGGCGTCTATTTCCTGGGGCTGCCGTGGCTTTACACCTGGGGTTCGGGCCGATTTTCAGGCGTGGCACGGGACGCGGAGCACGTGGCGGAGCACATCAAGGCAAGGCTCGGACTGGCACCCGCCGACAGCCAGGGCGCCGTCAACGAAGCCGCTATCGGATCGTAAGAAAGGTCGCAAGCATCATGAACAGTCTCCTTTCTCCGCGCGAGGTGAAGCGCCTGCAAAGCTGGGGCGTGGCCTCCTCGAGGCTGCCGGCTGCGGTCGTGCTGGGAATGCCCCATCTGTGCATGCTTGGATTATCGGAGACTTGGCTGCTCAAGGAGTGCGGTCACCGCCATTGGTTCCTGCTCGCCGAGGCTGCGGATCTTGCCACGCCTGATTTTCGCGACCCGGCCGGCGGGCCGATCTATGCCGCCTTCCTCAGCGTGTCGATCCGCCATGCCGCATTCGAGACCGTGCACGAGCACGACGAGCTCGTCTTCCGGTCCCGGCTCACGCGGATATCGCGCACGCGCTTCATGAGCGTCCACCAGCTCGCCGTTGCCGGCGGCCGGGTCGGCGAGATCGCGATGACTTCGGCCTTCGTCCGACGCGCCGAGAAGGGAAACAATCACACCATCGCGCGGGTTGAGGTACCGGCCCTGCGCGGGGTCGAGCTCGATCCGCAATCGGTCGCGTGCGCGGCGGAAACCGCGCTCCTGCGCTCGGGCCGTTGGGACGCACATCTGGGTTTCGAGCGCCGCAAGGCGGCCGTCCTCGACCGCTTCATCGTCGATCCGTGCCCCGGACAGGATTTCAATGGCGCGGATTTCCTGTATTTCGCGAGCTTTCAGGCATTCGTGGATCGCGCGGAGTGGGCTTTCTTCCGCACCCAAGCGCCGTGGCCGACAACCCGCCGACGCGACATCATCTATCGCCGCAATATCGACCCCGGCGAGCGCGTGGCCGTGAGCCTCCTGCAGTTCCGGCGGGAGGAGCAACGCCTCGACCATTGGTACCGCTTGCAGAGAGAGCCGGATGGCTTGACCATCGCGGAGATATTCACAGCCCGTGCCCTGGCAACGTCGAGATGAGCGGTCCCTGAATCCGTGCGACGCCCAAGCCCAGCCAGGCGGAGCCCGCAGCCTTAGATCTCAACGCGGAACCCGACCTCCGACAAGTCCGCATGGGGGATTCTGAAAAAGTCGGGAGCGCGGCTCGCGATCTTCGTCAAGAAGGCGAAGATCGCGAACGAAACAGGCCCCATCGCCGAATCCTTGGCGCGACGGATGACGATCTCGTGGCCGATGTAATAATGGATATGATCGAAATCGACCTCGAAGCCGAGCAACTCGCAGTTCCTGAGCGTCAGCGGAACGTCTGGCGTCTGCATGAATCCGAGCTTCACCTGGATGTGGAAGAAGCCGTGGCCCAATCGCTCCACCGCGTGACGCTCTTCGAACGGTACGCGCGGCCGGCGGTCTGGCAGGAAGGTCATGAGTACCACGGACTTGTGCATCACGCTGTTGTGCCGGACCTGGTGCAGCAACATCGGGGAGGCGCCATGGGCCACCTTGGTGAGCCAGACCCCGACCCCGGGGGCACGACCGATGACCCGCTCGTCGATGTGATCGACGAATTCCTTGAGCGGCATCGACATGGCATCAAGCCGATGCCTGACCGCGGACGCACCTTCGCGCCAGCACAGCATCAGGATCGCGATCCCACCGCCGACCGTGATAGGGAACCAGCCGCCATCCGTGATCTTGAGGGAATTGGCCGCCAGGAAGCTTGAATCGATGGTGGCGAAGAACGCGATGACCGGAACGGCCAGCGCTGGTTTCCAATTCCAGCGGCCGATCGCGACCTGAAAGAGCAGGATGGTGGTGGCCAGCATGGTGCCGGAGACCGCGATGCCGTAGGCGCCAGCCAGATTGTCCGATGTCTTGAACAGGAGCACGATCACGAGCGTGCCGGTCATCAGCAGCCAGTTCGCGGTCGGCACGTAGACTTGACCGGCCTCCTCGCTCGAGGTCGGCACGATGCGGGCGCGCGGGCAGAGCCCGAGCTGCATTGCTTGCCGGGTCAACGAGAACACGCCGGAAATGAGCGATTGCGAGGCAATGATGGTGGCGGCCGCCGCGAGCGCGATCAGTGGAATGAGAGCCCAGCCGGGCGCCATGCTGTAGAACGGACTTTCGATCGCGCCGGGATCGAGCAGGACCAGCGCGCCCTGGCCGAAATAGCACAGCAGCAGGGCCGGCAGCACCAAGCCAAACCATGCCCGGCGTATCGCGGGAGCGCCGACATGGCCCATGTCGGCGTAGAGCGCCTCGCCGCCGGTCAGTGCCAGAAACACGGCGCCGACGACAGCGACCGAGATGATGGGATCGGCCGCCAGGAAGCGCGCCGCCGCCAACGGATTGAGCGCCTTCACGATGACCGGCGCGCGCCAGATATTGACCAGGCCGAGCACCCCGATGGTGGCGAACCAGACCACCATGATGGGTCCGAACAGCCGGCCGATGCTCGCAGTTCCACGCCGCTGGATAGCGAACAACGCAACCAGGATCGCGAGCGTGACCGGTACGATGAAGCCCGCGAAGGCCGGCGCGGCGAGCTTCAGTCCCTCCATTGCCGAGAGAACCGAAATGGCGGGCGTGATGACGCCGTCGCCATAGAGCAGCGCCGCGCCTGCCACGCCGAGGAGAACCAGAACCGAGACCCGCACTCCGTCGGCAATCTTGTCGGACGCCACCAGCGCCAGCAAGGCCAGAATCCCACCCTCGCCGTCATTGTCGGCGCGCAGGACCAAAATGACATATTTCAGCGACACCATCAGCAGCAGCGCCCAGAAGGTCAGCGACACGATCCCGAGGACGTCGCTTGCTGTCGGCACCGCATGACCGGTGGCATTGAGCGCGACCGAGAAGGTATAAAGCGGGCTGGTGCCGATGTCGCCATATACGATGCCGAGGGCGGTAAGTGCCAGGAACCAGCTATTGCTGTTGCGATGCGCCGACTTGGCTCCGTTACCGTGTTTGGGCGAAGAGCCGTTTGCAGCGACCACCACGGCGTGAGAACGCGACGGAGCGGCCGCAAGGTCCGCGTTCAACATCGATTCCATCCCAAGGCGACTGCGCGCGCGACTTCCCGAGCTTCGAGGATTTAAGATTTGGGCCAGACATTGACCATTCGCGCGGACGATGTCTCATGGCGACACGAAGAGACATCAGCCAAGTCGACGAAGTCGCGCCTAAAAAAGATGCTCATTCGGGTCGCCGCGCAGGCAAAACCCGAATATGCGACGGCCTCTGCTCGCCGAGTTTCTGTGCAATGAACTATTTTTTATGCTGATTTGCCATGTCGGCAGCGGCTGCTCGCGTCCGCCCCCGAGTTTTTGGTCAATAAATCCGAAATCTCATATCTGTTATCGCGCGGTAAGCATCCGCGGGCCTCGAAACGCGCATTGCGGCAATCGCGGGTCGTGACCGGCAACGCGCCCGGACAAATCAGGCTCCATTACTTACTTCTTAAGCCTGCTCGTTCAGAATGACGTCGCCAGGGGAACGATGATGGGCCCCGCATGCGGCTGAATTCCTGGAGACTCCATGAGCAAGACCAAGCGTCATTCAAAGGCGTTGGCGGCACCGTTGCGCTCGCTCAAGACGTTTTTCAGCCGCGTGGTTGCGAAGCAAGAGCATCAGCTCGACATCGTCCTCAACAACATCTCGCAGGGCGTGTGCATGTTCAACTCGTCCCAGCGTCTGGTGGTCTTCAACCAGCGTTATCTGCAGATGTACAATTTGTCTGCGGATGTGGTGAGGCCGGGATGCACGCTGCGTGAGCTGATCGGTCACCGGCAAGCCGCCGGTCTCCTTCAAGACGATCCCGAGGAATACTGTCGCAATATTCTGGAGCACAACTCGCAAGAAAAGACCCTGGTGCTCGTCACCGAGCTGGCCGACGGCCGCTGCATCGAGATGGTCCATCAACCGCTGCCTGACGGTGGATGGGTTGTTACCCACGAGGACATCACCGAGCGCCGCCGAGTCTCGGAGGAGGCCCACCAGGCGCACGCCCGCTTGCGCGATGCCATCGACATCCTTCCCAACGGCCTCGTATTTCTCGACGCCGACGGCCGCTATATTCTCTGGAATCAGCAGTACACCGACATCTACAAACGCAGCGCCGACTTGTTCAAGCCGGGCGCACGCCTGCAGGACACGTTGCGCATCGGCGTCGCGCGCGGGGACTATCCCGAGGCCGCCGGTCGCGAGGAGGAATGGATCGCCGAGCGTCTCGCCAAGCTCCGCAACCCCCGTGGCCGCCATGAGCAGACCCTGGCGGACGGCCGCTGCATCCTGATCGAGGAACGCCGCACCAGCGACGGCGGCATCATCGGCCTGCGTGTCGATATCACCGAGATGAAGCAGCGCGAATCCTCGTTTCGACTGCTGTTCGACGGAAATCCGGTACCGATGCTTGTCTACAGCCGCGAGAGCCAACGGATTCTGGGGGTCAATGACGCCGCGGTGCAGCACTACGGCTACACCCGGGCGCAGTTCCTCTCCATGAGCCTGCGCCACATACACGACTGCGATTCCTACGAACAGCTGGAGAGCGTGGGTGGCGTGCTATCCGAGCAGCAGATCGGACGAACATGGCAGCACCTCAAGGCCGACGGAAGCCGGATCGACGTTGCGATCTTCGCGCGTGCGCTCGTGCACGAAAAAACGTCAGCTGGGCTGGTCGCTGCCATCGACATCACGGAGCGCAAACGTGCGGAGGCGCACGTCGCCCACATGGCGCACCACGATGGCCTGACCGGGTTGCCGAACCGAGTGCTCCTGCGGCTGCGTATGGAGGAAGCGCTTGCCCGCCTTCGTCGTACCGGCAAGGGCGTTGCCATGCTTTGCATCGACCTGGACAATTTCAAATCGGTCAATGACACGCTCGGGCACCCCTGCGGCGACCATCTGCTGCAGCGCATTGCGGAGCGCATCCGGGGTATGATACGCGATGAAGACACTGCGGCGCGTCTCGGCGGCGACGAATTTGCCATTCTGCAGGCCAACATCGCCGAACCGGCGGAGGTCGTCGCACTTGCCCGCAGATTCCTCGCCGAGATCGGCGAGCCGTTCGACGTCATGGGGCACCAAGTATTGATCGGCGCTAGCGTGGGAATCGCACTCGCGCCAGGCGATGGCGACGACGCGGATCGTGTTTTGAAGAACGCGGACCTGGCGCTCTACCGCGCAAAGGCCGACGGCAAGGGAACATTCCGCTTCTTCGAGGCCGAGATGGACGCCCGCGCGCAGACGCGCCGACGGCTGGAGATGGATTTGCGCAAGGCGATGCTCGCCGGCGCGCTCGAGGTACACTATCAGCCCCTTGTCCAGCTTGAGAGCGGAAAGGTTTCGGCTCTCGAAGCGCTGTTGCGCTGGCCGCATCCCGAGCGAGGTTTCGTCCCGCCGTCGGAATTCATTCCGATCGCCGAGGAAACCGGTCTCATCGTGTCGCTTGGCGCCCATGTGCTTACACAGGCCTGCTCCGATGCGTGCAAATGGCCGGAGCACGTCAAGGTCGCGGTCAATCTCTCTCCCGTGCAGTTCCGCACCGGCAACCTGTTCGTGGCAGTGAAGCAGGCGCTTGAGCAGACGGGCCTCTCGCCCAAGCGCCTTGAGCTCGAGATCACCGAGACCCTGTTGTTGGAGAAGGCCGATTACGTGCTCGCGACCTTGCACGCGCTCCGCGCGCTCGGCGTCGGCATCTCGATGGACGATTTTGGCACGGGTTACTCGTCACTGAGCTATTTGCGCAGCTTTCCATTTGACAAGATCAAGATCGACCGCTCGTTCGTGCACGATCTCGGGTCCAACGCGGAAGGGCAGGCGATCGTGGGCGCGATCCTCTCGCTCGGATCGAACCTCGGTATCACCATCACGGCGGAGGGCGTCGAGACCGACGCGGAACTCGCCTGCCTGCAGGCGGCGGGCTGCCACGAAGGCCAGGGCTATCTGTTCAGCAAGGCGCAGCCGCAGGCGGAGATCCTGAAATTTCTCGCCAAGGAGGCGCAGCAGGCGGCGTAGGATTGATCCCTCCAGCCTGCGTGACACGATCGCTTGAACGCGAATTTCACGGCGCGGATCTCGGACGCCGAATGACACTAAACACCTCTTCGCACGCGCAACGAATCATAATTCGGTTCCAATAGATGGATGGCTTAATGACCTTAAATTCGGGAGAGATCGTGTGCACCACAATCTCAGGATGCTCCGCAGGCGGACTAACATCCTCCGAAATTGCCGCCTCTCCGCTTCGGCCGCATCTCGGGCAATTCAGAACCAAGACAGCTCTTGCTTGGTCGGGCATTCGCGCAGTATGGGCCCGGTGGCCCGCTTGCACGCTGTCCTAATTTTGCTCACCGTGTCCTAAGTTTGTGCTTTGGCGTTACTTCTTTTTGGCCGCCTCAGACGGGCGCCGGGGCGCTGCGGTCCGGAGCACATTAAATCTACGTAACCGATTTGGAGGGGGAGGCCTTGCAGAGCTGGCTTGAGCCGCTCGCGGGGGTTGGTTACGGTGATTGCTTGGGGACCTTATAGCGCTTTGGAACGATGCCTTTGCCCTTGCATCGCGGACAGATGATTTCACATCGGCCGATGCATCGCTCGCACAGCAAGCCGAAACGCTCGCCGAGGCCTTTGCAATTCGGGCACATAACTTCCTTTGCACCCTCACAGCGGGGGCAAATAACTTGTGGCATGGGCCTCGGCGAGCATATTTTGTGCTTCGGGAACTGTAGCTTGAACAGCACGCTTGTCGAGCACCTATAGTGTGCACTCTGGGCGAGGATAAAGCGCGGTGGTGACGGCAGGGGCCACGCCCCCGCTAAAAATTTAATGTAGCGGCGGCTGGTTGAAGCAGTACGTTGTGATAGTCTTTCTTGCTTGCCGGGGCCTCAACAGAGGAGTTCCTGGACATGTGCGACTATAGCTTGCAAAGCACCCTGTCGCGTCCTGCGAAGGTCGGCGACAAACTCACCACACGCAACTTCGGTACTGGCACACGAGGCTTCGCAGCCCCCGAAGATTGCACCGTTGCTGTTTGCGTTCTTCCCGGCACCGAGCTTGCGTTTTCCAGAGAGATTACTGTTCCAAGAGGCGGCTTGCTCGGCTGGAAGGTGGTAACGCTGGGTCACACGACGTCAATCTTCCGGCAAGTCAACAAGGACAGACCGGGGATGCACCATGACGCGCTGGAATTTCCAGACGGGCAGATGGTCCTCCTGACGGAGCTTAGTGAAGGCCAGGAGGCAACGGTACTTCAACTTCCGGCGCGGCCCGCAACTGCGGCTGAGACGGAAGCCCAAAAACGCGTCGCGTATATATAGGCTGAGGTCTTCCGTCGATGTGAAGGCGGATAAAACGTTGAGGCCGTTGCCTATGGCGCGGCCTTTCAAGTGCGACCGACACCAGTCCGGACACGATCTGCCATCAACCGGTCAAGCACGGGTTGGTCACGGACACGACGTCACGGCGAGGTGCCCTCGGGGCTCTTATCGAATCGGGCAGCGCGTTGCCGACCGCGCCGCCGCTGATAGGAGAGCCGCAGATATTGCCGCTGCTGGAATTCAGGCGATTTGCCGTTGCCGCGGCGTTGCGTTGGCAGGGAAAAGCGGGACCGTGTAGTCCATATTTCACGCTTGGCTTGGCGGAAGATGGAGGACCAGCCCGTCAAGTTCCTCCGTTATGACGAGCTGACAGCACAACCGGCTGTTGGGCCGCCGTTCGCTTGCGGTGGCCGCGAGCATATCGTCTTCGGCTTGCATCATCGGCGGCAGCAAAGCGAGCATTGGCGTCTCGACGTAGACGTGACAGGTGCCGCAAACTGCCGAGCCGCCGCATTCGGCCAAAATCTCATCGATTCCATTGGTGATAGCGATTTTCATCAGATTCATGCCGAGCGGCGCAGCAATCTCCCGACGATGCCCGGCAGGGCAAACGAAGGTTACCTTGGCCATCATCGCGTTTCTCCGAAACCTGGCAGCCAGCACTCGCCCACCGCTCCGGTGACGGCGAGCGTACCGCTCACCGTCACCGAGACACCGAACGCGCGGCTCGACGTGGCCGAAGTGATACGAGAGATCAGTTGGTCACGTACTTTGGCGCGGTGCACCCGCCGCAGACCCACGGCCAAGTCCAATCGGCAACCTTGCCCTTGTTCGCCTCCACATAGGGGCTCCAGGCTTTCGGCGGCAGCGCCTTGGTCTTGTAGACGATGTTGAACTGGCCGTCGGCCCGGACCTCACCGATCATCACCGGCTTCGCCATGTGGTGGTTGCTGCCCATGGTGACCTCGAATCCCGACGGCGACTTCACCTTCTGTCCGATCATGGCTTGGCGCACCGCATCAACGTCGGTCGTGCCCGCCTGCTGGACCGCCTGAACCCACATGTGGAACAGGATGTAGGCGGACTCCATCGGGTCATTGGTCACCCTTTTCGGATCCTTGGTGTAGGCGCGCCACTTCTCGATAAAGGCCTTGTTCTCAGGCGTGTTGACCGACTCGAAGTAGCTCCACGCCGCGAGATGCCCGACCAGCGGCTTGGTATCGACGCCGGCGAGCTCCTCCTCGCCGACTGAAAACGCGATCACCGGGATGGCGGTCGCTTTGACGCCCTGATTGCCCAGCTCCTTGTAGAACGGAACGTTGGCGTCGCCGTTCACGGTGGAGATGACGGCCGTCTTCTTGCCGGAGGAGCCGAACTTCTTTATCTCGGCGACTTCGGTCTGCCAATCGGTGAACCCGAACGGCGTATAGTTCTCGCGGATATCCTCGTCCTTGACGCCTTTGGATTCGAGGAAGGCCCGGATAATCTTATTGCTGGTGCGAGGATAGACATAGTCAGTGCCCTCGAGCACAAAGCGCGTGACGCCGCCTCCGTCCTTGCTCATCAGATATTCAACCGCCGGGATCGCCTTGTTGTCCGGCACCGAGCTGCCATAGAAGATGTTGTAGGACGATTCCTCGCCTTCGTATTCCAGCGGATAGAATAGCAGGCCGTTCAATTCCTCGAACACCGGCAGGACCGACTTGCGCGATACCGAGGTCCAGCACCCGAACACGGCCGCGACCTTGTCTTTGCTCAGCAGCTCGCGCGCCTTCTCGGCGAACAGCGGCCAGTCCGATGCCGGATCGACCACCACCGGCTCGATCTTCTTGCCGAGCAATCCGCCCTTGGCGTTCTGATCCGCGACCTGCATCAGCATGAGATCCTTCAGGATCGACTCGCTGATCGCCATCGTGCCCGACAACGAATGCAGAATACCGATCTTGATGGTGTCTTCAGCATATACGTTTTGCCCTCCCCCGCCGAGTACGGCAATGGAAGCGGCGATGGCATAGAGCCAGGAACGTCGCGCGGTATTCATGGAATCTCCTTTGGTGACGTGGTGCGAGGCAAGAGCTGCGGCGGCATGCGCGGCTCCCCCAGGTTGCTCCCGACATGACCAAGCGTGCACGAAGATGGCGACTCCGCCGAGAGCCACAATTCGAAAATGGAATGGGGCCAGCCCACCGGCGGTGACGCCCCCCGTTACGCCGGCGAATGCCCAGAATATGGCCTATTTTCTCGCGTTTGATCGCAGTTTGGCGCGCGGCTGGGCAGCAATCGCGAGCCGCCGGCAGTCATGGGTCCAGCTGCTTTCGCTTTTGAGGAGCCAGTTTACATCGATGCGGACAATTGGCTGGAGTAGATCGCGGCGTGCTTGGCGAAAGCGATTTGCGCGCCTAAAGTGAAGGTGAACTTGCGGATGTGGAGCATGCTCCGCCGGGCGTTCGCATCTCGGCAAAGTGCCGACTGGTTGGACGACGACTTGCGACGACGCATATGCAGATCCCGGTTCTTCTCGATCGCTCCCGCCCCAACTCGCTCACCAACCAGTTGGTCGAGCAATTACGCGAAGCCATTCGTCGTACGCTGATCGCGCCGGGCGCAAAATTGCCATCGTCACGCCGATTGGCGGAGCAGCTCGACGTTTCTCGCAACACCGTGGTGCGCGCTTACGAAGAATTATCGATCGAGGGCCAGATCGAATCGCGGCCGGCATCCGGCATGTTCGTCGCGATGCGGCCACCCGAAGGTTCCGTGCATTCGCCGTCGAACGACATTGCACAGGCCGACGATCTGGCAGTGCAGATGCCTTTGCCATTGCGCGATGCGCGCGCGCAAAATCTCGTGCATCAGAACCGCGCTCGTCTATCGTTCGATTTCTTTCCAGGCCGGCCGAACGCCGGGCTGTTCCCGATCAAGACATGGCGCCGCATCTTGCAAAGCGTCTTGTCGCATGGCGGCGCCGTCGGGCTGTCGCAATACAGCGATCCGGCTGGGCTGATCGTGTTGCGCTCCGCGATCGCCGCTCATCTCGGCGCCGTACGTGGCATCGTCGCTGATCCAAGCCGAATTTTGATCGTCGGGGGAATTCAAGAAGGCCTCAGCATCGTTGCACGCTTGTTCCTCGGGCCTGGGCGGCTTGGCGCCCTCGAAGAGCCCTGCTATCAGGGGGCCGCGTTCGCGTTTGAAGCGACCGGCGCGGATATTGTGAACGTGCCGGTCGACGAATCGGGACTGGTCGCCGACGAGCTGCCGCAACGCCCGACTTCGCTCCTTTACGTGACGCCGTCGCATCAGTATCCGACCGGCCACACGCTTGCGCCGGCGCGCCGGCATGAAATCGTCGCGTGGGCGCGAAGCCAAGGTTGTTATATAGTTGAAGACGATTACGACGGCGATTTCCGCTACGAGGGCTCCCCGCTGCCCGCGGTGGCTGCAATGGCCCCGGATTGCACGATCTATCTCGGCACCTTCTCCAAATCGCTTGGCGCGGGTTTGCGGCTCGGCTACATGGTGGTGCCGCCGCCGCTCGCCGCCGCGACGCGTACCCTCAAGACCCTGCTCAACAACGGCAACGCCTGGCTGGACCAGGCGACGCTCGCGGAGATGATCCGCTGTGGCAGCTATGACGCCCATTTGATGCGTATCCGGGCGCGCTACAAGGAGAGCCGTGACGCCCTCTTGGGTTCGCTCCAACGACACTTCGGCCAGGTCGAGGTGAGCGGGCATTGCGGCGGCCTGCATTTGTTGTGGCGCTTGCCGGCCGGCGTGCCGGATGCGGCGATCGTGGAGCTGGTGGCGCGCCGGGCTCGCGTCGGCGTTTATCCGTTGGCGTCGGGCGGCGTCCATGAGTTCGCGCTCCTCAAACCTGACGTGGCGCGGGATCATTCTCGGTTATGCATCGCTAACCCCAAATCAGATCGAACAGGGCATTGCGCGGCTGTCCGATGCGATCGATGAGGCGATCGATGATCCCCACGCCGACGTCAATCGGTTGTTCGCCTGCGAGGTGCCGCCGCCGGCGCGCGCATCCGCACATCTGGATTCAAGAAATCTTCAGCAACCGGCTCTAGGTGGCGCCGCACGACGTCGGGCAAGATCGGTCGGGAGCAACACGCGAGAGGATGGCAGCCCGATGCCCGTGGTCCGTCATATCTATCGCTACCCGATCAAGGGGCTGAGCGCGCAGCCGCTTTCGACCGTCTTGCTGGAGGCCAAGAAGCCGTTCCCGCACGATCGCATTTTCGCATTGGCGCGACCCAGCGCGCCGATTGATCGCAACGCGCCACGTTGGGCCAAAAAAGCGCTGTTCGTCATGCTCATGCTCGACGAGACCCTGGCGCAGGTGAAGACGCGCCTCGACGTCGACACGCTCGAGCTGACCATCATGAACGGCAATCAGCAAGTCCTGGCGGCCGACCTCGGGGACGAGGTCCAGCGCGGCGAAGTTGAAGAATTCTTCCATCGGCTGGTACCCGCGCTGCCTGGGGCGCCCACGCTGGTACGGGCGCAGGACGGGCATTTCATGGACAAGCCCGACAATGTGATCTCGCTGATCAATCTCGCCACCGTGCGCAGCCTGGAAGAGCAATGGGGCTTTGAGATCGATCCGCTGCGGTTTCGCGCCAATATCTACATCGATGGTGCGCGCCCCTGGGAGGAATTCGACTGGGTCGGGCGCGACTTACGTCTCGGCGACGCGCTTTGCCGGGTCAGCCGCCGCAACGGGCGATGCGGTGCGACCAACGTCAATCCGGCGACCGGACGGCGTGACCTCGATATCCCGGGCTCGTTGCGCGCTGCCTTCGGGCACAAGGATCTGGGCATTTATCTAATGACGCGCGAGGGCGGACAACTCACCGTCGGCGATACGGTCGCCGTGCCGCACTCCGATTTAGCACACCATGCACACGGCGCGGCGGAACGCGCGCTGAGCGGCGACTCCCGCCGATTCATCTGCCGCGGCTGCTACTTCATTTACGAGGAAATCCTCGGTCTGCCGCAGCAGGCGATCGGGCCCGGCACTCCGTTCGCTACCTTGCCGGCATCATGGCGTTGTCCGGACTGCGGGACCGAGAAGACGACATTTCGCCCCTACGTCTCGCCCGGCGGCACCAAAGAGGTGTCGGTCCGGCGCGATGCATGACGTCTCACGCTGCCCGCGCTCTCGCCGCCCAGATGGGCGCCCGCAGCCGACTCAGTGCCCCTCGAAGGTCAGGAGCGTGCGCACCGGCACGTCGAGCTTGCGCAGCTTGTCGGCGCCGCCGAGATCGGGCAGGTCGATGATGAAGCAGGCCGCCAGCACGACGGCGCCCATCTGGCGCAAGCAGCTTGACGGCGCCTTCCGCGGTGCCGCCGGTGGCGATCAGGTCGTCGATCACGATCACGCGGTCGCCGTTCGTCACCGCGTCCTCGTGCATCTCCATCTCGTCGAGCCCGTATTCGAGCGAATAGGCGATGCTGACCCGCTTGTGCGGCAGCTTGCCCTTCTTGCGGATCGGAATGAACCCGGCCGAGACCTGGTGGGCGACCGCGCCGCCCAGGATGAAGCCGCGCGCCTCGATGCCGGCGACCTTGTCGATCTTCATCCCGGCCCAGGGCTGCACCAGCTCGTCGACGGCGCGGCGGAACGCGCGCGCATCGCCGAGCAGCGTGGTGATGTCGCGGAACATGATGCCGGGCTTGGGATAGTCCGGAATGGTGCGGATCGAGGCCTTGAGATCGTATTCCAACTCGGTGCTGATCATGAGAGTCTCGCGATGAGCGGGGCGTCGTAGGATTTTCGTTAGATCATTTTCGGCAAAAAAGCATGCCTGGCGCAGCCGCCGTTGGCCTACGACCGCTTGCCGAGCACGCGGCCGGCGACCGCGTCGAGCTTCTTGCCAGCAGCGCCGGGTCGCGCGCTTCCGGCGCGGTGATCAGCGCGCTGTCGAGCGCGCGGTCGGAGCCGATCGGGCAGGGCTCGTGCTCGCGCGGAAAATCCCTGGCCAGGCGGGCGACCAGGCGCTTGGCCTTGTCGGCATTGAGCGGTGAGCACCTTGATGATGTCCTGCACCGTGACGGCGTCGTGGTCGGGATGCCAGCAGTCGAAGTCCGTCACCATGGCGACGGTCGCGTAGCAAATCTCCGCCTCGCGGGCGAGCTTGGCTTCCGGCATGTTGGTCATGCCGATCACCGCATAGCCCAGGCTGCTTGTAGGTCAGGCTCTCGGCCAGGGTCGAGAATTGCGGTCCCTCCATGCACACATAGGTGCCGCCGCGCGCGACCGTGATGCCTTCCGCCTCGGCCGCCGCCGCCAGGTGAAGGCGCAGCCGCGGCGACACCGGATGCGCCATCGAGACATGCGCCACGCAGCCCTTGCCGAAGAACGAGCTTTCGCGCCTGTGGGTGCGGTCGACGAACTGGTCGACCAGCACGAAGGTGCCGGGCGGCAGCTCCTCCTTGAACGAGCCGCAGGCGGAGAGCGAGACCAGGTCGGTCACGCCGGCGCGCTTGAGCACGTCGATATTGGCCCGATAGTTGATGTCGGAAGGCGACAGCCGGTGCCCGCGGTCGTGGCGCGAGCAGGAAGACCACCGGCAGTCCGGCGATCTCGCCGATGCGCAGCGGCCGCCGAGGGCTCGCCCCAGGGGCAATCGAAGCGCTCTTCGCGCACCGCTTCGAGCCCCGGCAGATCGTAGATGCCCGATCCGCCGATGACGCCGAGGATGGTCTTGGTCATGCGTCGCGTCCTCGGCGGTCGTCATCCGCGCCAGCGGATGATCCAGCCGCCGCCGGCGGTGCGCCCCGGCGCCTCGCTTAAGGATGCAGCTCAGCCTCGCGCCAGATCTTCTTCTTGGTGAGGTAGAGCAGCCCCGCCAGCACGATGAGATAGATCATCACCTGGAAGCCGAGCCGCTTGCGCTGGTCAAGATGCGGCTCGGCCGCCCACATCAGGAAGGCGGCGACGTCCTGGCTGTATTGCTCCAGGGTCTGCGGCGCGCCGTCGTCGAAGGTGACCTGGCCCGGGAACAGCGGCTGCGGCATCGCGATGTTATGGCCGGGGTAGTATTTGTTGTAGAACGTGCCGGGCGGAACGGTGACGCCCGCGGGCGGGTTGTCGTAGCCCTTGAGCACCGCCGCGATGTAATCGACGCCCTGCTCTTGATACTGCGTGAACAGATCGAACACGAAGCCGGGGAAGCCGCGCGGATAGCTGCGCGCCTTGGCGAGGACCGACATATCGGGCGGCTTCACCGGAAAGGCGCTGATCACGGCCTCGTTGGGGGACGGGAAGTGATCGGCCGCGGTCAATTTGTAGGTGGCGGCGAGCGCCGCCGCCTGCGCCGGCGAATAGCCCGGGCCTCCGGGATCGGCGAGGTTGCGGAACGTCACCAGCGACATGCTGTGACAATTCGAGCAGACGTCGTGATAGATCTTGAGGCCGCGCTGGAGCTGCCCCGGATCATAGGTCCCGAAGGCGCCCGCGAACGGCCAACTGAGCTTGGGCGGCGTGGCGGCTGCGGCCTCCTGGGCGGCGGCAGGCTTGACCAGCGCCACGCAGGCGCCGGCGAGCATGAGGGCGAGGAGCTTGCGCTTAAGGGTCATGACATTCCTCCTCGCCTCTTCAAGCCTTCGCCCCGGTCGGCTCGGCCGCGCCCAGAATTGATTCGGAGATCGACCTGGGCAGCGGCTTGGTCTTCTCGACCAGACCCAGCACCGGCAGGATGACGAGGAAGTAAGCGAAATAATAGATGGTGAACAGGCGGGCGAAGACCACGTACCAGCCCTCCGGCGGGTTCGATCCGAGATAGCCGAGCCCGATGCAGACGAAGACGAAGACCCAGAAGAACTGCTTGTACAGCGGCCGGTAGCGCGCCGAGCGCACCGGCGAGGTATCGAGCCAAGGCAGGAAGGCGAGGATGACAATCGAGGCCGCGAGCGCTGTGACGCCCAGGAGCTTGTTGGGGATCGCCCGCAGGATCGCGTAGAACGGCAGATAGTACCATTCGGGCACGATCTCGGACGGCGTCACCGCCGGATTGGCCGGGATGTAGTTGTCGGAATGACCGAGGTAGTTCGGAACGTAGAACACGAACCAGCCGAACACGATGCAGAACACGATCAACATGAACGCATCCTTGATGGTGGCATAGGGCGTGAAGGCGAGCGTATCCTTCTCCGACTTCGGCTCGATGCCGTCCGGATTATTCTGCCCGGCCACGTGCAGCGCCCAGATATGCAGCACGACCACGCCGGCGATGACGAAGGGCAGGAGGTAGTGCAGCGAGTAGAAGCGGTTGAGCGTCGGATTGCCGACCGCGTAGCCGCCCCACAGCCAGGTGACGATCGATTCGCCGAAGACCGGGATGGCGGAGAACAGGTTGGTGATGACGGTCGCCGCCCAGAAGCTCATCTGGCCCCACACCAGCACGTAGCCCATGAAGCCGGCCATGATCATGAGCAGGAGCAGGATCACGCCGAGAATCCACAGCACCTCGCGCGGCTCCTTGTAGGAGCCGTAATACATGCCGCGGAACATGTGGATGTAGGCGGCGACGAAGAACATCGAGGCGCCGTTGCTGTGCACATAACGCAGCAGCCAGCCGAAGGGCACGTCGCGCATGATGCTTTCGATCGAGTTGAAAGCCAGGTCGACATTCGGGGTGTAGTGCATCGCCAGCACCACGCCGGTGACGATCTGCAGCCCCAGCATGAAGCTCAGAATGCCGCCGAAGGTCCACCAATAGTTCAGGTTGCGCGGCGTCGGATAGACGATGAAGGAGGAATGGATCAGTCCGCCGATCGGCAGCCGCCGCTCGAGCCACCGCATGAACGCGCTCTGCGGCTGATAGGTCGAAGTTCCGCTCATGGGTGCAACCTTAAGTGTGGGCAGTCTCGGTTTCGCCGATTTGAATCTTGCTGTCGGAAAGGAACAGGTAGGGCGGGATGTACAGATTCAAGGGCGCGGGACCCTGGCGGATGCGGCCCGAGGAATCGTATTGCGATCCGTGGCAGGGGCAGAACCAGCCGTCATAGGCGCCTTCATGCGGGAGCGGGATGCAGCCGAGATGGGTGCAGATGCCGATGACGACCAGCCATTGGTCGTGGCCCGGCTTGACGCGCGCCTCGTCGGATTGCGGATCGCGCAGGCTGTTGACGTCGACGGCGCGCGCCTCGTCGATCTCCTTCTGGGTGCGGTGGCTGATGAAGATCGGCTGGCTGCGCCAGAACACCTTGACGATCTGCCCGGCGGCGATCGGGCTCAGATCGATCTCCACCGGCGCACCGGCCGCGATGGTGGAGGCGTCCGGGTTCATCTGCGCAATGAGCGGCACCAGCGCGGCCGCTGTTCCCAGCGCAGCGACGGAACCGGTCGCGATATAGAGAAAATCGCGACGCGTCGGCTCGGCCGAAGACATCGTTGTCACGTTTGCGATCCCTTTCTTATCCCTCAAGCCCACCCATGCGCACCGCCTTGGCTCCCTCCACGCCCGAAAAGGGCGCCACCCGGCAGTAGCGGGCGAACCTGCCGCTTTCCGTCCCGGGGACAGGAGGCCAAGCGGCACGACCCAGCGGCGTTCTATTGGCACCCTTGACGCAGGAGCGCAAGTGCGCCATTCGCCCGATGCTCAGGAGGCGCATGGGAAGTCGCGGCAGACGTTGATCGCAGCCACACGCCCTGCCCAGCCTTATCCAAATGCGAGCGCGGGCCAAAACGGATCGGGCCACCACGGATCAGGCCAATGCGGATCGCGCTCTATGAGCCCGACATTCCCCAGAACACCGGTACGATTCTCCGCTTGGCAGCCTGTCTCGGCCTCGCCGCCCATATCATCGAGCCGGCCGGCTTCCCGGTCTCCGACCGCGCCTTCCGCCGTGCCGGGATGGATTATCTCGACCAGGTGACCATCCTGCGGCATGCGAGCTGGGAGGCCTTCGCGGCCTGGCGGGCGCAGACCGGCGTCCGCCTGGTGCTGCTCACGACCCGCGGGGGAACCTCCTATCTCGATCATGCGTTCCGCAGCGACGACGTGCTGCTGTTCGGCCGGGAATCAGCCGGCGTGCCGGAAACGGTGCACGCGGCCGCGCAGGCGCGGCTGGTCATTCCCATGCGGCCGGGCTTTCGTTCCCTCAATGTGGCGATGGCGGCCGCCATGGCGGTCGGCGAAGCTCTGCGGCAAACCGGCGGCTTCCCGCGCGCGGCCCCCGGCCCGCAACAAGGACCCGCTTGAGGAGATCGAGGATTTTCCCCAGATATTGCGGGTACTGGCGGGACCGAACCGGAGGACGCTCGTGGCTTACGCAGTCAAGGAAATCTTTCTGACCCTGCAGGGCGAAGGCGCCCAGGCCGGTCGGACCGCGGTGTTCTGCCGGTTCGCCGGCTGCAATCTGTGGTCCGGGCGGGAAGTCGACCGCGCCGCCGCCCGGTGCCGTTTCTGCGATACCGACTTTTTGGGCACCGACGGCACGCGCGGCGGCTCCTATGCGAGCGCGCGTGCTCTCGCCGACCAGATCGAAGCCGAATGGGGCGGCGGGCAAGAGCACCGCTATGTGGTCGTCACCGGCGGCGAGCCGCTCCTGCAGATCGACGATGCGCTGCTCGCCGCCTTGCACGAGCGCGGCTTTGCGATCGCGGTCGAGACCAATGGGACGATCGATCCGCCGGCGGGGCTCGACTGGATCTGCGTGAGCCCGAAGGCGGGAACCCGGCTGCGCATCAGATCAGGGCATGAGATGAAACTGGTCTTCCCGCAAGCCGAGGCGCCGCCCGAGGCCTTCGCCGGCCTCGACTTCGAGCGTTTCTCGCTGCAGCCCATGGATGGGCCGCAACTCGCCGACAACACGGCGCGCGCCATCGACTACTGCCTGCGCCACCCGCAATGGCGGCTCAGCCTGCAAACCCATAAGGCGATCGGAATCCGCTGATGTGGGAACTCACCAAGTCATTCCGGTTCGAGGCCGCCCATTCGATCCCCGGCACGACGCTGGGCGCCGTCAGCGAGGAAATCCACGGCCATTCCTATCGGGCCGAGATCACCATCCGCGGCATTCCCGATCCGGCCACCGGAATGATCGTGGACCTGGGCGTGCTGGAGAAGCGGCTTGAGGACATTCGCGGCCGGCTCGATCACAAGCACCTCAACAAGATCGGCGCGCTCGGGGCACCGACCCTGGAGCATCTGGCGCGCTTCATCTGGGACCACGTGCAGGAGGCAGGAAACGTCACCCGCGTCACCGTGCTGCGCGACAGCTGCCAGGAATCCTGCAGCTATCAGGGATCAGTAATCAGAAGTCAGTAATCAGGAGCAGGTCACCCTGGACGCCCGACACATGATATCTGATCACTGAATACTGATTACTGTCCCCTGCTTCGGAGAACCGCATGGACGCCGGACAGCTGGAGGCCCGCAAGACTCGCGCCCGCGCCTGGTTCGAGCAGCTGCGCGACGACATCTGCGCGGCGTTCGAGGGGCTCGAGGACGCATTGCCCGCGGGCGCGCCGCGCACCACCGACGCGGTGGGTCGTTTCGTGCGCACGCCCTGGGCGCGCACCGACCATAGCGGAGCGCCGGGCGGCGGTGGCGTCATGTCCATCCTCAAGGGGCGCGTGTTCGAGAAGGTCGGGGTGCACGTCTCGACCGTGTTCGGCGAGTTCGCGCCCGAGTTCCGTAAGGATATTCCGGGCGCCGATGCCGATCCGCGGTTCTGGGCGTCGGGCATCTCGCTCATCGCCCATCTGCACAATCCCAATGTGCCGGCGGTCCATATGAACACCCGCTTCGTGGTGACCACAAAAGCGTGGTTCGGCGGCGGGGCGGACCTCACGCCGGTGCTCGATCGGCGGCGAAATCAGGACGATCCCGACACGCTTGCGTTTCACGCGGCCATGCGGGCGGCCTGCGACGCCCATGCGGCGCCCTACCCGAAATACAAGCAGTGGTGCGACGACTATTTCTATCTCAAGCACCGGGCGGAGATGCGCGGCATCGGCGGCATCTTCTACGACTATCTCGACGGCGGCGACTGGGAAGCCGATTTCGCCTTCACCCAGGAGGTGGGCCGCGGCTTCCGCGCCATCTATCCCGAGCTAGTGCGCCGCAATTTCGGCGCGCCCTGGACCGCGGCCGATCGCGAGGAGCAGCTCATCCGGCGCGGCCGTTATGTCGAGTTCAACCTGCTCTACGACCGCGGCACCATCTTCGGGCTCAAGACCGGCGGCAATGTCGAGTCGATCCTGTCGTCGCTGCCGCCGCTGGTGAAGTGGCCGTGAGGTTGGGACCGCTGTAGCCCGCATGGAGCTCTTGCGCAATGCGGGAACGGCGTCCCGGATTGCGGCGCTACGCGCCTCCATCCGGGCTACAGAGCTGAACTCGTTCAGTCGGCGCTGGGCAAGCGGCGGACGGTGAACTCGATGCGATCTCCGGGCAGCACGCGCCAGGTCTCGATCTCGGTCTGATAGGCGGCCTTGGGGAAGCGCCGGAACAGCTCGCGCGCCTCCGCCCCGCCGCAACGCGAACGTTTCCCGCCGGAACGCGTCTGCGCGCGCCCCCGTGCGCTGGGCGATGAGCGCGCCCGAGCGGCGGGCAATATCAGCGGGACGACGAACAGGAGTCATGATCTACCTCGACCGGCAATTTAGCACCGCACCAGGCGCGATGCGAGTCGAGTACGGATCACGGCCGTCTCATGCGCCGGCAAGCACATGCCGCGCCGCGGCGTCCGCAATCGCCGAGATGTCCGCTGCTTCGGTCGGAAAATCCGCGGCGATCCAGACCTGCTCGGCAGCGCGCAGCGCCGCTCCGAGCGCCGGCCCCTTGGCAAGGCCGCGCCTGACGAAGTCGGCGGCCTTGAGGGGGAAATCCGGCGCCGTCCAGCGTTCCGGCAGCCGCGCGAGATCATGCCATGCCGTGTCGGTGGCGCTGGCCGGCGAACGGCTCCATGCCAGCAAGACCCGGTCGGTGAACCGCTCGCGGCCCCACCGGTAGAGCGCGGCGTGCCCGTCCTGCTCGGCGTTCTCAGTCGAGATGCGCCACCAGCCGTCCGCCATGGCGTGCAAGCGCTCATGCTCCGCATTGGCCAGCCGCAGGCGCTCGCGCAGCCGCTCGGCGTCGTCGACGATGAACAAAGCCAGCGCGCCCAGCCGGCGGATCGGATCGGGCCTGAGGTCGAGCGCCGATTCGAGCTTGACGATGTTGCTCAAGCTCGCGAGCAGCGGCACTCCGCCCAGCACCGCCAGCAGCAGGCCGGCCTCGCTCATAACGGCCAGCACCGGCACGGCATGGAGAGCGACCAGGAGCTTGAGCATCTCCATCCGCACCCGTTCGCGCGACAACCGGTCGAGGTGATCGCGCGCCGCGATGCAGGCGGCAAGGCCCGCCGCATCCGGCCCGCCCCGGCCATACGCGGCATGGAAGCGGAAGAACCGCAGGATCCGCAGATAATCCTCGGCGATGCGCGTTGCCGGCTCGCCGATGAAGCGCACGCGCCTGGCGGCGAGGTCGGCGAGGCCCCCGACATAATCGTGGATCGTGCCGTCGCGGGCGACCGAAAGCGCGTTCATGGTGAAGTCGCGGCGTTCGGCATCGCGCCGCCAGTCACGGCCGAACGCGACCTTGGCGCGACGCCCGTCGGTCTCCACGTCCTCGCGCAAGGTGGTGACTTCGTGCGGGCGGCCTTCGGCCACCACCGTGACGGTGCCATGCTCGATGCCGGTCGGCACCGCCTTGAAGCCGGCCCCCTCGACCCGCCGGATAACCTCATCGGGCCGCGCGGTCGTGGCGATGTCGATGTCGCCGACCGGCTCCGCGAGCAGCGTGTTGCGCACCGCACCGCCGACCACGCGGGCCTGTTCGCCGTCGGAATCGAGCAGCGCCAGCAGCGTCGCGAGCGCGCCCTCGGCCAACCATTCGGCGTCGAGCCGCTGCGGCCCCGCGTTCATTTGATGACTCCCGGCCGCAGCGTGCCGTCGTCGACATGCGCCGGCACATAGGTCGAGCCCGCCGGCGCGCCGCCGAACTGGGCCAGCATCACGAAGCTGCCCACCATCAGCGACAGGGCGGCGATCAGCAGCCAGGCCAGCCGCGCCAGCGACCATGACGAGGGATCGAGCACGCCCGCGCGCGTCGCCCACAGGAAGACGGCGTAGACCACGAATGGGATCAGGAACAGCGCCACCTCGGTGAAGACCGGACGGATCATGCGGGCAATTCCCTTCAGGGTTCTGTGGTCAGCCGAGATAGAGTTCGTTCGTAGAGGTTGCGCAAGATACCGGCAGTCACGCCCCAAATGTAGCGCTCGCCGAACGGCATGGCGTAGTAGCGGCGGATCACGCCTTTCCAGTCGCGGCTGTGTAGCGCGTGGTTCTGCACGTCCATCAGGAAGGCAAGCGGCACCTCGAAGGCTTCCTCGACCTCCGAGCGGTTGAGCGTGAGCCGATGGCTGGGATCGATCCGCGCCACCGTCGGCAGGATGCGAAAACCGCTAAAGGTCAGGTAGAGATCGAGATATCCGATCGGATCGACCAGGCCGCGGTCGAGGCCGATCTCCTCCGCCGCCTCGCGCAGCGCGGCGGCGGCCGGCGAGGCATCGTCCGCCTCGATCTTGCCGCCCGGAAACGCGATCTGTCCGGCATGGCTCTCCAGCGCCGCGTTGCGCAGCGTGAGCAGGACGGCGGGCTCCGGACGCTCGACGATGCCCACCAGCACGGCGGCCGGCCGCGTCGCCGCGACGCCGGCACGCTCCCACAGGGAGGGATCAAGATCGAGATCGCCGCGCGCGCTCGTCAGCCCGCCATCGGTCAATGCCGGCGGCACGTCGAGCGTAAGCCGCGCGCGGGCGCGCTTGAAGAAATCATCGCCGATCGCGTGCCCGTCGCTCGAAAGCAGGCCGTCCATCACGTGAGGTCCTTCAGGGCCGCCGCCGGCTGCATGGCGAAGAACTCCTGGTCCGAAGCGATGCCGAACATGCACTGTCCGCCGACGTCGCGCTCCTCGCCGAGCTCAACCAGATCGTACAACAGGGCCCGCGTCACCTTGGCCCACAGGTCGGCCCGCACATGCAGGTAGGGCCGCAGCCCGCCCGGCTCCGGTTCCGGCTCGAACCGCAACGCATGCTGCAGCCCGCAGGCGACCCAGTCGTCGACATTGGTGCGAAAGTGCAGAATCCGGCGGCTTGCCCCGGTCTCGACCTTGAGCTCCACGGCGAGGAATGGCGCATCCTCGACCACGATCCCGCATTTCTCCACCGGGGTCACCAGATAGTATTTGTCTCCTTCCCGCTTGAGCACCGAGGCGAACAGCTTCACCAGTGCCGGCCGCCCGATCGGGGTCTTGAGATAATACCAGGTGCCATCGGCCGCGATCCGCATGTCGAGGTCGCCGCAGAACGGCGGGTTCCACAGATGAACCGGTGGCGCGCCCTTGGGCATCGCGTTGCCCACAGCGCCCGCGAGCGCCTCGAGCCCGATTGTTCGTCCCTGCCCTTCCTTCGCCATTGTTTCCCGCAATCCTGCTTGTGCATCGAAGCTCGGCTTTGTCTCCCACAGGCCCACAGCTTGGGGGAGGACCCGAAAGGCGCAAGGCCACGGCAAGGACTAAGATCCAGCGACGCCAAGACCAAGACCGCACCATCCCGTTGGGCGCAAGAATGAAGGCTTGCGCATGCCCGGATTGCAGGCGCGGCATCGCGTCCCCCGGAAACTAGCGTATTCTCCGCCCAACCGAGAGGAAACGGCCGAGATTCGGGGTACGGCCGGATAAGCCACATGGCGTGAATATTGCAGCCTTGCGGAACGTTATTGTTGCAGGTTGTGCTTTTCGCGGGACGTAAAAATGTCGTATCGACCGCAAATGTCGCATTGCTAAGGTGGCTTGATTAGCATTGCTCATTGCGGCGACAAGGCCGACAATATCCGGCGGATGCTAACAGGGCGAACACTAACAGGCGAACGACGACAAGTCCGTGCTACGGATAGTCCAGCAGTCCAGGCGCTAAACGGCAGGAGAGACAGGTGATGGCGGCAGCCGGCGGAGAAGTGCTCGAAAAGCTCGATGACATGATCGTGCGCCAAGCGGAGGCCACGGGTGCGCAGGTGGCGGCCGCCAAGGAAGCGATCGGCCGGGTCATCTTCGGGCAGGAGAAGGTGGTCGAGCAGGCCCTGATCACCGTGCTCTGCGGCGGACACGCGCTGCTGATCGGTCTTCCCGGCCTTGCCAAGACCAAGCTGATCGAGACCATGGGCACGGTGCTCGGGCTCGAAGCTCGCCGCATTCAGTTCACCCCGGATCTCATGCCGTCCGACATCGTCGGCAGCGAGGTCCTCGACGAGAGCGTCGGCGGCAAGCGCAGCTTCCGCTTCATCGGCGGTCCGATCTTTGCCCAGTTGCTGATGGCGGACGAGATCAACCGCGCCAGCCCGCGCACCCAGTCGGCCCTGCTGCAGGCGATGCAGGAGCACCACGTGACGGTCGCCGGCAATCGGCACGACGTGCCGCATCCCTTTCACGTGCTGGCGACGCAGAATCCGATCGAGCAGGAAGGCACCTATCCGCTGCCCGAGGCGCAGCTCGACCGCTTCCTGATGCAGATCGACGTCGGCTATCCGGACCACGCCAACGAGCGCAAGATCATCTTCGATACGACCGGCACCGAGGAGAGCAAGCCGAAGCCGACCATGACCGCCGACGAGCTCATCGCGGCGCAGCGCCTGGTGCGCCGGCTGCCGGTCGGCGAATTGGTGGTGGAAGCGATCCTCAACCTCGTGCGCTCGGCCCGTCCGGGTCCCGAAACCGGCGATCTCGGCAAGCTGATCTCATGGGGGCCGAGCCCGCGCGCGAGCCAGGCCCTGATGCTGGTGGTGCGCGCCCGCGCGCTCATCGACGGCCGGCTGTCGCCCTCGATCGACGACGTCATGGACATGGCCGAGCCGATCCTCAAGCACCGCATGGCGCTTACCTTCGCGGCGCGCGCCGACGGCGAGACCATTGAAGCCGTGGTGGGCAAGCTCAAGTCGCGCGTCGGATAGTCTGATGGCGGCACCACGACGAGCGGCGGGGCACGAGATCAAGGCCACCCAGCACGCCGAAGGCCAGGCGCGCTCGCTGGCGGAATCGATGCCGCGTCTCATCCTGGAGGCGCGCCGCATCGCGGCGACCGTCATTCACGGGCTGCACGGACGCCGGCGGGCGGGACCGGGCGAGAATTTCTGGCAATACCGCCGCTTCCTCTCGGGCGAGCCGGCGCGGCGCGTGGACTGGCGCCGCTCCGCCCGCGACGACAACCTCTATGTGCGCGAGCAGGAATGGGAAGCCGCCCATACGGTGTGGATCTGGGCGGACCGCTCGCCCTCCATGGTGTTCCGTTCGACGATGGCGCAGGAATCCAAGCTCGATCGGACCCTGGTGATCGGCTTCGCGCTGGCCGAGGTCCTGGTGCAGGCCGGCGAGCGCGTCGGCATGCCGGGCCTCATGCGTCCGACCGGCAGCCGCAACGTGCTCGACAAAATGGCCAACGCGATCGTGCATGACGTGACCGAGCGCGCGAGCTTGCCGCCGTCCTTTGCGCCATCGGGGCTGGCCGAGATCGTGGTCGTGTCCGACTTTTGGAGCCCGATGGCGGAGCTGCGCAGGACGTTGGCGCAGCTCTCGGTCACCGGCGCGCATGGCCACATGGTCCAGGTCGTCGATCCCGCCGAAGAGACCTTCCCCTATTCGGGCCGCGTCGAGTTCGTCGAGCCGGAGGGCGGCGGCGAGATCACGGTCGGACGCGCGGAGGCCTGGAAAACCGACTATGAGGCGCGGATCGCGCGCCACCGGGCCGAAATCCGGGCCGAGACCGACCGGCTCGGATGGAGCTTTGCCATCCACCGGACCGACCATCCGGCGACCGATCTCATGCTCGCTTTGCACGCCCGCATGGGCGCCCCGCCGCCTGGCGCCGCGGTCAGCGGCCGCCTGGGCACGCCCGGGCATCATCAAGCCGGGAGGCACCCATGATGGGATTGCTGGGCCTGCCGCTCGCCTTCGCCGAGCCGCTGGTGCTGCTCGGCTTGCTCAGCCTGCCGATCCTGTGGTGGCTATTGCGGCTTATTCCGCCGCAGCCGCGCCGCATCGATTTCCCGCCGACCCGGCTCCTGTTCGACCTCGCCCCCAAGGAAGAGACCCCGCGACGCACGCCGTGGTGGCTCACCCTGCTGCGCCTGACGCTGGCCGCTCTCGTCATCATCGCGGCCGCCGGACCGCTTTGGCGTCCGCCGCTCGAAACCGCTGCCTCCAAGGCGCCGCTGGCGCTCATCATCGACGACGGCTATCCGGCCGCCGGAAGCTGGGATGCGCGCATGCGCACCGCCGACGATCTGTTGGCGCAGGCGGAGGCGGACGATCGCGGCGTGGCCCTGGTGCGCTTGTCGGAGCCCACGCGCGACATCTCGCTCGAGACCCCGGCCGCGGCCCGCGTGCGGCTCAAGCAGGTGCGGCCGCAGCCCTACGCGGTCGAGCGCGCGGACGCGCTGCCGGCGCTCGGCCGCTTCCTTGATGCCACGCCCGACGCCGAGATCGTCTGGCTCTCCGACGGGGTCGATCTCGGCGGCGGCGCCGAATTCGTCGCCGCCTTCGCCCGGCTGATCGGGAACCGGCAGCTTACCGTGATCAAGGACGGGCTCCCGCCCGCGCATGCGCTGAGCTCGGCCGACAACACGGCCGGCGCGCTCACCGTCAAGGTCCTGCGCGCGGCAACCGGGACGGCGGAAAGCGGAACCGTGCAGGGCCTCGATCTCAAGGGCCTGCCGCTTGGCGACGCTCCGTTCGCCTTCAAGCCGGAAGAGACCGAGACCGAAGCCGATCTCACGCTGCCGGTCGAGATCCGCAACGACATCGCCCGGCTCGAGATCACCGCCGAGCACTCGGCCGGCGCGGTGCAGCTGCTCGACAAGCGCTGGCGCCGCCGCAGCGTCGGCATCGTTACCGGCTCGACCGCCGATACCGCCCAGCCGCTGCTCGCCCCGACCTATTACCTGACCCGCGCGCTGGCTCCGTTCGCGGACGTGCGGACCGCGGATTTCAGGCTCGCCCGCCGAGGCGGTGACGCAATTCCTCGCCCAGCACCTGCCGATGATGATCCTGGCCGATGTCGGCAATATCGTCGCCGAGGTGCACGATCCGCTCGCGCGCTGGGTCGAGGACGGCGGCGTCCTAGTGCGCTTCGCCGGGCCGCGGCTCGCCGCCAGCGACGACGACCTGGTGCCGGTGCGGCTGCGTCGCGGCGGCCGCATCCTGGGCGGCAGCCTGTCCTGGGAACAACCCCAGCAACTCGGCGCTTATGCGCACGATGGGCCCTTCTTCGACATGACGGTGCCGACCGATGTCACGGTGAGCCGCCAGGTGCTGGCCGAACCCGACGCGACCCTGACCGACCGCACCTGGGCCACGCTCGCCGACGGTACCCCGCTGGTCACCGCCGAGCATCGCGGCAAGGGATTGATCGTCTTATTTCACGTCACCGCCGATACCCGCTGGTCGGATCTGCCGCTGTCGGGTGCGTTCGTCGACATGCTCAAGCGCATCGTGGCGCAGGCCGGTACCACCGCCACCCCCGACGGCGGCACGAGCAGCGGACACGAGACCCAGGAAGCGGTACCGCCCAGCCGCGTGCTCGACGGCTTCGGCGTGTTCGTGCCGCCGCCGCCAAGCGCGCGCCCGGTGCCGGCCGGATTTTCCGGCCGCGCCACCCCCGAGCACCCGCCCGGTTTCTATGGTCCACCCGAAGGATTGTTGGCCGTGAATGCACTCGCGCCCGCCGACCAGCTTGCGCCCCTCAACGTCTCGGGCCTCAATGCCCGCCAGGAGGAATATCGCGTCAGCGAGCCGCGCGACCTGCGCGGGCCGATCCTGCTGGTCGCGCTCGCGCTCCTCGCGCTCGACGCTTTGGTGGTGTTCTGGCTCGCCGGCGGGGTCAAGCAGGTGATGCGGCCGCGGCGCCGGGTGGCGGCCGTCCTCGCGGCCTTCGCGATCTTCGGCGCGGCGTTGCTGGCGGCGCCGCAGGCGCAGGCCCAGGCCGGCGGCGATGCGCCCTGGAAGGCGGCGCTGGAAACCCGGCTTGCCTATGTCATCACCGGCGACCAAGAGGTCGACCGCATCAGCAAGGCCGGGCTGCAGGGCCTCACGCTGTTCCTGGCGCAGCGCACCGCGCTCGAAGCCGCCGAGCCGATGGGACTTGATCCGGCGCGCGACGAGCTCGCCTTCTATCCGTTGATCTACTGGCCGATCGCGCCGGGCGCGGCCAAGCCTTCGCCCGAGGCGCTGCAGCATATCGACGCCTATATGAAGCAGGGCGGCACGGTCCTGTTCGACACCCGCGACGCGATCGAAGCGCCGGCGGGACCGGGCGGCGAGGCGCGCGGGCCGGGCATGCTGGCACTCCGAAACATTCTGTCGTCGCTGGATATTCCCGAACTCGAACCGGTGTCGCGCGATCACGTTCTGACCAAGACGTTTTATCTCCTGAAGGATTTTCCGGGCCGCTTCAGCACCGGCCAGCTGTGGGTCGAGGCGCTGCCCGCCGACAGCGAAGAGGATGAATCCAATCGCCCGGCGCGCGCCGGCGATGGCGTTTCCTCCATCATCATCACGTCGAATGATCTTGCCGGCGCCTGGGCCATGCGGCCCGATGGCCAAGCCATGCTGCCGCTGGTCGCGGGCGAGCCGCGCCAGCGCGAATTTGCCTTCCGGGCCGGCGTCAACATCGTGATGTACACGCTGACCGGCAACTACAAGGCCGATCAGGTCCATATCCCGGCGCTGCTCGAGCGGCTGGGACAGTAGGAGACCACACACCGATGAATTACGGCATCGCATTCTCGCCGCTTGTGCCGACCTATGTGCTGTGGGGGGCGCTCGCGGTGACGCTGGTGATCGCCGTGATGCTGGTGCTGGCACGCAGCCGCGGCGCCCCGATCCGCATCGCCGCGCTCGCTCTGTTCGTGCTGGCGCTCGCCAATCCATCGCTGACGCGCGAGGACCGCGATCCGCTCACTTCGGTCGCCGCCGTGATCATCGACAAGAGCCCGAGCCAGGAGTTCGGCGACCGCACCGAGCAGACCGAGGCGGCGCGCGCCCAGCTGGCGGAGCGACTTGGTCACATTCCCGGGCTCGAAGTGCGCTTCGTCGAAGCTGGCCAGTCGGACGGCGAAACCGACGGCACGCGATTGTTCGGCGCGCTCAGCTCCGCCCTGTCGGATGTGCCGCGCGACCGAGTGGCGGGCGCGATCATGATCACCGACGGGCGCGTGCACGACGTTCCGGCCGACGCCGCGGCGCTCGGTTTCAATGCGCCCGTGCATGCCCTGATCACCGGCCATAAGAACGAGCGCGAACGCCGGGTGGCGCTGGTCACCGCACCGCGCTTCGGCATTGTCGGGCAGTCGCAGACCATCACCTTCAGCGTCCGCGATACGGGCGTTCCGCCCGGCAACGTGCCGGTGACGATCCGGCGCGACGGCGAGACCTTGGAGACGCGCAACGTGCGCGTGGGCCAGCCGGTCGATGTCGATGTGCCGATCCAGCACGCCGGCCAGAATATCATCGAGATCGAGGCGGCGCCGCTCGATGGCCAGCTGACGGCCGTCAACAACCGCGCCGTGGTGGTGATCGACGGGGTGCGCGACAAACTGCGCGTGCTGCTGGTGTCGGGCGAGCCCCATGCCGGCGAGCGGACCTGGCGCAATCTCCTCAAATCCGACCCCAGCGTCGACCTGGTGCATTTCACCATCTTGCGCCCGCCGGAGAAGCAGGACGGCACGCCGATCAACGAGCTCTCGCTCATCGCCTTTCCGACGCGCGAGCTGTTCCAGCAGAAGATCAACGAGTTCCAGCTCATCATCTTCGACCGTTACGCGCGCCAGGGCGTGCTGCAGTCGATCTATTTCGACAACATCGTGCGCTACGTGCGCCAGGGCGGCGCCGTCCTGGTGGCGGCCGGGCGCGACTATGCGAGCCCGACCAGCCTCTGGCGCACCCCGCTCGTATCGGTGCTTCCGGCCGAGCCGAGCGGCCAGACCACCGAGACGCCCTACCTGCCGCGCCTCTCCGATCTGGGCAAGCGCCACCCGGTGACCCGCGGGCTCGAGGGCTCGGCGGAAGATCCGCCGCACTGGAGCCATTGGTTCCGGCTGGTCGATGCTCGGGCCGAGAAGGGCACCACCCTGATGGTGGGCCCCGACGACAAGCCGCTGCTGCAGCTCTCGCGCGAAGGCGAGGGCCGCGTCGCGCTGCTCTTGTCGGATCACATCTGGCTGTGGGCGCGCGGCTTCGAAGGCGGCGGCCCGCATATCGACCTGCTGCGGCGTTTGTCGCACTGGCTGATGAAGGAGCCCGATCTCGAGGAGGAGGCGCTGCGGCTGTCGGTGCGCGGGCACGATCTCACGGTGCAGCGGCAGACCATGGCGGACAGCGCCGACCCGGTGACGCTGACCCTGCCGTCGGGAAAGTCGCAAACAGTGACGCTCAATCAAGCCGAGCCGGGAGTGTGGCGCACGACCATCGAGGCGAAAGAGCTTGGCCTGTGGCGCGCGAGCGACGGCAAGCTCAACGCGCTGGCCAATGTCGGCCCGGCCAATCCGCGCGAGTTCGACGAGGTCACCTCGACCACCGACTGGCTCACCCCGCTGACCAGCGCCACGGGCGGCGACACTGTGCGCATCGAGGACGGCGCCGGCATTCATCTGCCGCGTGTTGTCGGCGTGCGCGCCAATGACAGCTTTCACGGCGATGATTGGATCGGCCTGAAGCTGCGCGAGGCCAGCGTGGTGCGCGGCATCGGCGTGCTGCCGGTCTTCGCCGGGCTGATCGGCCTCCTGCTCTTGGTCGGCAGTCTGGCCGCGACGTGGGCGAGGGAGGGACGCTGAGGGACGCCGACCATAAAGTAGGCAGTCGGTGATCGTTTACTGCGCGTCGAAGTCGGGTCGGATCGGTCCGGAGACGTTTGCAAACGCGCCGTCTTGGAGCTCGCAAACCAGAACACGGTCCGGATCGACCGGTCCCGGCATGACGGCCCGTCCCACGGGAACGCGCTTGAAACCGTTCCGTCCGTAATAGGGTTCGTCTCCCACCAGGACGACCAATTGGTGACCCCTGGCCTTGGCTTCGGCCAGCGCCCGCGCGATCAGCGCTCCGCCGATGCCGCGCGCACGGAACGGCGGCTCGACCGTGAGCGGACCGAGCAGCAGCGCCTTGGCGTCGCCGATGCGGACGGGGGTCAGCCGCACCGAACCGATCATGAGCGTGCCGATGCGCGCGGTGAATGAGAGCTCCAGCCGATGCTCGGCCCCTTCACGCAGCCGATAGGCGGTCTTGGCGAGCCGGCCGGGACCGAAGGTGCGCTCGAGCAGCCGCTCGATGGCCGCCGCATCGTCCGCGGTCTCGGGCCGGATCGTGATGGAAGGTTCGGTCATTGCCTCAATCGCCAGCCGACCGCCACAGGTCCGGGAGCGCCGGCGCCGATTAGCATTTGGTCGGCGCGAGGTCCATTGCCTGCGGGCACCGCTACCACCGCTCCCTGAGCGGCGCTCCGCCGACGACCTCGATGATGCGGGCGCGCGTCGCCGCGGTGGTATCGTTCGGCAGCTCATCGAGACCGAAGAATCCGTGCGCGATGATCTCGAGATCCGGCACCGGCTCGCCGAGTTGCCGGAAATCCCGGACCACGAAAACCGCCACGTGGTTGCGCGGCGAGAGGCTGTCGTTGAAGAACATGCCATGCAGCAAGGGCTCCGCGGTGGGCTCGAGATTGCCCTCCTCGCGCAGCTCGCGGACGAGCGCGTCGATCAGGGTCTCGCCCGGCTCGACCCCGCCCCCGGGCAGATGCCAACCGCTCACATAGCTGTGCTTGACCAGGAAGATGCGGCCGTCCGGATCGATCACCAGCGCGCGCACGCCCAGCGTCATGCCGCGGGTCAGGCGGCCGACCACGTCCGCCATCCGTTGCAGGCTCATCTCGATCGACCGCCGCAGAGCCTGCAAATAGGTCCCGATCATCCCTGCCTCGCAGCCCCGTGGCCCGCCTGCCGAATTCTCCCGCGATGCGATCGAGCGGGTTGTCAAAGCTACACGATTGCTATTTAGAATGCTTCTAATCATTGCCTTGGTCCGTCCACATGGTTGGTAGACCCGGGCCGCAAATCCGGACGATGGGGCCGACGTGAAACGCTTTGCCGAGCTCACTGAGCAGGAGATCCTTGCGCTCGCCATCTCCAACGAGGAGGAGGACAGCCGCATCTACCGCGGCTTTGCCGAAGGCCTGCGCGGGCAATATTCGGCTTCGGCCAAGGTCTTCGACGAGATGGCGGAGGAGGAGGTACAGCATCGCACCATGCTGTTCGATCTCTATCGCTCGAAGTTCGGCGACTACCTGCCGCTGATCCGCCGCCAGGACGTCAAGGGCTTCGTGCAGCATACCAGGCCGTTGTGGCTGGTGCGCCCGCTGTTCCTCGACGAGGTGCGCAAATACGCCGAGACCATGGAGTACGAGACGGCGCGCTTTTATCGCAAGGCGGCGCAGTCGGCTCGCGATGCTTCGATCCGGGAGCTGCTGGACAAGCTGGCCGAGGCCGAAGACGTGCACGAGAACCTGGCCCAGAAGCTCGGCCACAGCATCCTGACCAGGACCGCGCGCGAGCATGAGGACGAGACCGCACGCCGCATGTTCGTCCTGCAATACATACAACCGGGGCTGGCCGGGCTGATGGACGGATCGGTCTCGACGCTGGCGCCGCTGTTCGCCGCGGCCTTCGCCACCCACAACACATGGGAGACCTTCCTGGTCGGTCTCGCCGCCTCGGTCGGGGCCGGGATCTCCATGGCCTTCGCCGAGGCGCTGTCGGACGACGGCTCGCTCACCGGTCGGGGCGCGCCCGTGCTGCGCGGGTCGGTCACCGGCGCGATGACGGCCATCGGCGGCTTGGGCCACACGCTGCCGTTTCTCATTCCTGACTTCACCCTCGCCCTCATCGTGGCCGGTTGCGTCGTCGCGCTTGAGCTCGGCATCATCTCCTACATCCGCCATCAATTCATGGACACGCCATTGCTGGCGGCGGCGTTTCAAGTCGTGGTGGGTGGGGTGCTGGTGTTCATCGCCGGCATCATCATCGGCAGCTCGTGACCGCGACCGCCGCGGCGGCCGTTCGTCCGTGGGAGGTCATGGCGAAAGGTCTTGTTAACGATAGGCCTGATCAAAGATGCCGGATCAAGCCCACCTTTGGAACCATACGTATAGGTACGAATTGCTTGTGCCGGATGCGCAACGCTAAACGTTGCCTCCTGAGGCGGCTTCTGAGCATTCCAACGGCCCTGATCGACCACACCGATCGGGGCCGTACTCTTTTGCGCCCGATATCTATTCGGCTCAGGGACCGAGCAGCAGCGCGGCGGCGATCAGGGCCGCGGCACCTGCGAGGAGGCCGAGCAGGAAAATCTCGGCGGCGTGCCGGCGGCGTCTTCGGCGCTCGAATTTGGCTTCTCGCCGCCAATCCCCGACCAGGGGCGTGCCGCTGCCGGCGAGCGCGCGCTCCCGTTCGACCAGCCGTTGCGCCAGGTATTTGGTCACCGCCTGGACAATTTCGGGAATGTGCACGCTCTCGGCCAGCAGCTTGCGGCCGTAGCGGGTATCCTGCACCAAGCGGTAGACCCGCTTGTCGCGCCCCATGGCGACGTGCGCGATGGCATCGATCCACAGCTTTGGCGTCTCGCCGCGGCTGATGCCGAGGTCGAACAGGTCCACCTCCGCGGGAATCTCGCGAAACAGCGGCTCGACGGCCTCGTTCAGGAGTTCCAACCGAGCGACTTCCGCATCATGCAGATCGACCACGATGCCGGAGCGCTCGGCCGATTCGACGCGCGCCTTGCGTAAAGCGTCCTTGAGGCGCTGCGGCCGCGGTTCCTCAGGCTTGGCCTCTTGGGCAGCCTGGCGTTTACGTCCCCACATGCGACTCAGATTAGCAAGCGCCGCAGCCCGCGCAAAGCCGCCGGCAATTTGCCTCGACAATTTTCCGGATGGCCCGGACCGCAGCGCTGAGCCGGGCCGGCTCGGGGCGGGCGGACGGGCGGCCTCGACCAGCTCAATAATTCGGCGGCGAGACGCCGAACGGCCCCGCCCAGGCGAGCCCGTCCTCGGTTCTCGCGCGCGGATTGTATTCGCAGCCGATCCAGCCCCCATAGCCGAGCCGATCGAGGGCGGCAAAGATGGCGGGATAACTCACCTCGCCTTCGTCCGGCTCGTGGCGCGAGGGCACCGCGGCGATCTGGACGTGACCGATCGCCGGCAGGCATTTCTCGAAGCGGCGGATGAGATCACCGCCCACGATCTGCGCGTGATAGAAGTCGAACTGGATGCGCACATTGGGGCGCTCGACCTTGGCAACGATGTCGGCGGCGTGCTCGGCATGCGCCAGGAAATAGTCCGGCCGGTCGCGCGGATTGATCGGCTCGATCAACAGCGTGATGTCGTGCGCGGCGGCCGCATCGGCCGCGCGGGCAAGATTGCCGATGAAGACCTTTTCGGCCGCTGGCCGCGCCTCAGGGGGCATCTTGCCGGCGAGGCAATGGATCTGTCGGCCCCCGATGGCAACCACGTAATCGAGCGCCTGACGAAACAGGGCGGCAAAGTCGGCCTCGCGCCCTGCCACCGCGGCCAAGCCGAATTCGCCGGCCTCCCGGCGTCCGGGCGAAGTGTTGATGCCGAGCATGGCGAGGCCGTGCCGCTCGAGCTCGGCCCGCACGGTGGACGGCGCGAATTCATAGGGGAACTGCAGCTCGACCGCCTTGAAGCCGGCCGCAGCGGCCGCAGCGAACCGCTCCATGAACGGCCGCTCGGTGAACAGATAGGCGAGATTGGCGGCGAACCGGGGCATGCAGCCGCGTTAGCAAAAGATACGGCCGCGGTCGAGCCGGCGCCGCCTCAATTCGAACCTTTGCCCGGCCTGCTGGCGTGGCAGGCCGCCAACAGATCAAACCGATGCAGGCAGCGCAAGCGCGGCGCCGGCTCGAACCCCAAAGTCAGATGCGCTAGGATGGTCCCGTTGCGACTTGTGAACATCCGCAAGGGAAACCGACATGCTGTACGTGGTTCATGCGACGGACAAGAAGGATGCACTGACCACCCGCGCCAAGTTCTATCGTGCCCATCGCATCCACCTCGACAGGGCGGAAGACCACAATGTCGGCGTGGTGACCGCCGGCACGTTGGTGGCGGACGACGGCGAGACGCCGGTGGGCAGCGTCTTCGTGGTCGATGCCCAGAACCGTGCCGCCGTCGATGCATTCACCCGCAGCGATCCCTATCACGTCAATCACGTGTGGGAGACGGTGCAAATTCACGGCTACAACAAGAAGCGCGGCACCCCGATGGCGTAACGGCGCGATCGTTCCGCTGGCCGCAACGAAACCCGGAGCAGGCTTTACTTCGCGACCAGATCCTTGGCGGACTTGTCCTCGCGCCAGATGCCGAGCGCCTGCTGCGCCGGACGGTCCGAGATCGAGAACAGCACCGAGTCCTTGCCCGCCCCGTGCGCGTAATGCTTCCAGGGCGGCGCCACGAAGATATCGTTCGGGCCCCATTCGAAGACCTGCTCGCCGACCCGCGTGGTCCCCTGCCCTTCGACGCAGACGAAGATGGTGCCGTCGGTCGAACGGTAGTCCTCGCCCTTGAAGCCCTTCGGCAACAGCGCGAGCGAAGCCCCCATGGTGGGCAGCACCGGTCCGCCATTGATCGGATTGACGTAGTGCACGCGCGCGCCATGGCGCGGATCGAGCTCGCCGGATTTTCTCAGGCGTTCGAGAATCGGCCGCGTGCGCGCATAGGTGTAGTTGATCACCGGGCTGCGATTGAGCGCGACTGGGGCGCCGTCGGGCAGCACGCCGGAGCCGTAGAAGGTCAGCAAATCGCCATCCTGCCGGGTGGTGTTCTGCATGCCCTCCTCGAAATAGTCCGCGAACGAGGCCTCGTAGAAATTGACCGCCGGGAAATCGAGCACGTCGAGCCACAGCATCGGCTTGTCCGAGGGATTGCCGTGGTCGTGCGGGGCCCAGTTCGCGGTGATCACGAAATCGCCCGGAGACATGAACGCCTTTTCGCCCTCGACCGCCGTATAGGCGCCCTCGCCGTCGAGCACGAAACGGATGGCCGAAGACACATGGCGGTGGACCGGCGCGACCTCGCCCGGCATGATCATCTGGATGCCGGCGAACAACGTGTTGGTGGCGCGCAACTCGCCGCGCATGGCGGGATTCTCCAGGATCAGCACCCGGCGCTGGGCCTCCTCGGCCGAGATCAAGCCGCCGGATTCCATCACCAGCGATCTCACGTCGTCGTAGTGCCAGATGACCGGCGCGCATCTCGTCACCGGCTCCTTGGTCACGACCGATTTCATGACCTTCCAGAGCGGCGCCATGTCGAATTTCGAGATGCGCTCGTAATAGGCTTCGCGGACCGCGTCGACGTTGTGCTTGGGGTTCGGACCGCCATTGCCCTTGCCTTGAGCCCGCTTGCCCGCCGTCGTGCTCGCCATGGCGTCCTCCTTGAGTGCAGCGCTTCGGATCGGCCGTGATTCCGGCCCTGTTCGATGGGCGTGGGACCAGGATAATCCGCGCTCGAGAAATAGTATATAATGCAACTATCTTGCCGAAAGAAGCGCCAAGCAGGCGGTTTTCCCTTGCATGTCAGGTATTCGCCGCACACTGCGCGCTTTGTCCCGGGCTTGACTCAGAAATGGCTCCAGGCTCGGAGTCGGAGACGATGCCCGATTTCGCCGGGACCAGTCTGGAGCGGTCCAGGCTCAAGGCGGGGACGGGTCGACCCAGCCCTTGGGGCTGACGCGGCGGACGAATTTCTCGAACGTTTCGAGCTGCAGCTTGATCATGTCGCGGGTTGGCTGGTCGGTCAGCTCGAGCGTTTTCTCGTCGAATTTCTTGGCCGCGAACGTGACGACCACTTCGGGCTTGGGAAACAGCAGCGCATCGATCGAGGTCAGCGACTGCCGCAGGTGATATTGCATGCGGGAGCCGCCCAGCAGCCCGGTCGCCGCCGATTGCAGGGCGACCGGCTTGCCGGCGAACGGCTGGTCCTTCAGCCGCGACGCCCAGTCGATGGCGTTCTTGAGCCCGCCCGGGATCGACCAGTTGTATTCGGGCGAGACGATCACCACCGCGTCGGCGCTGCGGATGGCCTCGGCCCAGGCGGTCGCAATCGGATGGATGCCGCCCGCCTGGTGCTCGTCGAAATTGTAGACCGGCAGCCCGGCAAAGGACGGTGCGGCGCGCAGCGCCATGCCGGGCGGCGCCAGCGCCGGCAGGGTCCGCGCCAACGCGGCATTGTAGGAGCCCCTGCGTAGCGAGCCGCAGATCACCAGCACATCGAGTTGCTTGTCAGTCATGGTAGGTCGACGCTCCCTGCTGTGTCATGGACGGGCCATAGCCGGCGAAGAGCATAAGGCGTCTACGTCCGTCTTCGCCGGCTATGGCGTAAACGCCCCTATGGTCCCGGCCATCCCGATCAGCGAGGCACTGTCGCGCCGGCATGATCGAGACGCGCGGGACAAGCCCGCGCATGACAATACAGAATTAGTCCTTGGCGGCCAGATGGACGATGAAGTTTGCGAAGGCGGCGAGCTGCTGCTTGATGAAATTGCGCGTGCTCTCATCCGTGATCTCGCCGGTCTTCTCATCGAGCTTGGACGCGCAGGAGCCGATGAAGATCTCCGGCTTGTTGAGGACGAACGCATCGAGAAACACCATCGCGCGGCGCAGGTCGTATTGCACGCGCCCGCCGCCGAGCGGCCCGGGCGATGCCGATTGGAGCGCGATCGGCTTGCCGGCGAACGGCTGGTTCGGCAGCCGCGAGACCCAGTCCATGGCGTTCTTGAGGCCGCCCGGGATCGAGAAATTATACTCGGGCGTGACGATGATCACGCCATCGGCGGCACGGATCGCGTCCGCGAGCGCATTGACCGGAGCCGGAAAGCCGCTCGCCGCCTGGACGTCCGCATTGTAAAGCGGAAACTCCGCGAACGACGGGGCCGGCCGGACCGCAAGGCCCTCGGGCGCGAGCGCCGGAAGTGCCCGCTGCACGATGGCATTGTAGGAACCCTTGCGGAGCGACCCGCAGATGCTGATCACGTTCAGACTTTTGCCGGGCATGGTGGCCTCCTCGCATCATTCAATGACGTCATCCTGAGAACGTGTCGGAGAATTGCACCCTCCGCTCATTCCCGCGCAAGAGCGCGTGAAGAAAACCGATGAAGGATATGAGCCGCCTCAACCCGCTCATCCCCGCGGACGCGGGCAACCAGCCTTTGCCAAACTGCATGGACTTTCAATGGGGCAAAGACCAAGTCCCCGCGGGAGTTTACCCCCGCGAAAGCGGGGGCGCGGACGAGCGGGTGGAGAAACTCGTCATTCCTCAGTTTTCCTTCACGCGCTCGTCCGCGGGAATGAGCGGGTGTGGCAATTCCTTCACATGCGCGCAAGCGGGAATCCGGGTCCTGTGGACATTGGCCGGGACGAGGTATAAGGAGGCCCGAGCTGACCCGGTTGGCACACTGGAATCGGGCGCATCAAACACAAATATGGACGGCTCCGGCTTTCTGTTGGGTGCCGAGGCCAGCAGGAGAATGAGCATGAACAACATGCAGGCAGACCAGATTTGGACGACCCCGCTCAACGAGATGAATGACGTTCAGAAGGGATTCGACCGCAGCAAGACCGTTCGTTTTTACGACACGACGCTTCGCGACGGCGAGCAGTCCACCGGCATCTGCTTTTCCGCCAAGGACAAGTTCGAAATCGCCGGTAAGCTCGCCGAGCTCGGGGTTGGACGCATCGAATCGGGCTTTCCCCGTGTTTCCGAGGAAGACACGGAGGCCGTCAAGCGCATTCTCGCGGCAAATCTGAGCTCTGAAATCTGGGGCTTTGCGCGCTGCGTTCGGGGCGACATCGACGCTCATGTCGAGCTCGGCACACGCTATACCCTGCTCGAAATAACAACCAGCGACATGAAGATGAAGGCCTTTGGCTTTACCCGCGAAAAGGTCGTGAACAGCGTCGTCGATTCCGTCAAATATGCAAAAGACAAGGGAATCGAACGCGTCAATTTCTTTGCCGTGGACAGCACGCGCAGCGATTTGGGATTCTTGCGCGATGTCTACGGAAAGGCCCTGGAAGCGGGAGCCGATGAAGTCTCCATGGTCGATACGATCGGCGTGTGCGCGCCGGAAACCGCCGAATATCTGATGCGCCAGGTCAGGTCATGGGTGGGACCATCCGTGCCCATCCACTGGCACGGCCACAATGACATGGGTTTGGCTACGGCCGCGGCCATCGGCGCAGTCCGGGGCGGCGCCGACTGGATCCAAGGCACCATCAACGGCATGGGCGAGCGGGCCGGCAACGCCGATATTTGCGAAGTCGCCCTCGCCTTGCAGTACCTCTACCACGTTCCGGTGGAATTGGATTTGAGAAAGGCGCGCGAGGTTTCCCGGTTGGTGCAGAAGTGCGGGAACTACACCGTCGACAGCTGGAAGCCCGTCGTCGGGGAGTTCATCTTCACGCGCGAAAGCGGAGGCGTCGCCAGCCAGTTCCATATGCCCTCGGCGATCGAACCTTATTCGGCCACTGTCGTTGGCGCGGACCGCAAGATCGCACTGGGCAAGAAGAGCGGACTTGCCAACATCAAGATCAAGCTCGACGAGCTCGGTCTCGATGCGCCTGCCCAAAAGCACGCCGCCATTCTGGAGAAGGTCAAATCGAAGGGAACGGCGGAAAAGCGGCTGGTGACGGACCAGGAATTCCGCGCGATCGTGGCGCAGGTTATTTGAGGCATTTGTGACCTGCCAACTCTAGGGCCAGTTGTCCGGACTCCTCAGTCTCTGGCCCTTGGAGTCCCCGGTTTCGCGGCAGGGCAACTGCTGCACAACGCAGCCGCAAGCTCCAACCCTCCCGCCCGTTGGCGGGGAGGGTGGCGACGCGTAGCGGCGCCGGGTGTGGGGACTACGCGAACTCCGTGCTCGCCCCATTCCCACGCGGGTGCCGCAACGAGCACCTGATGGATTGATGTTGTCCTTGTGCGTCTGACCACGTGTGCCACCGCGGACTTTGGCCGGCCTCGACATCACTGCGATGTCACAGTTCGCGTAGTCCCCCCACCCCGCCAACGGGCGGGAGGGTGGAGCCACGCAAGTCGAGTTTACTCGACTTGCGCTCCATCATGCCGATTTCGGGCAAGCCCGAGATCGGTGTGCCGTCGTTCCAAACAAGAACCGCCATAGGCGATTGGCCTGGCTTGCCAGAAGGTCAGCGGTATTACTTCTTCTCGTCCTTGATCGGGTTCGACAGCACGCCGATCCGCTCGATCTCGATCTCGCAGTTGTCGCCGTCCTTCATCCAGATCGGCGGCTTGCGCCAGCAGCCGACCCCGGAGGGCGTGCCGGTCACGATGATGTCGCCGGGCTCGAGCGTCATGCCCTGGGTGATGTAGGCGATGGTCTCCGGCACCGGAAACATCATGTTGTCGGTATTGTCCGACTGCATGACCTCCCCGTTGAGGCGGGTCTGGATTTTCAGCCCCTTGCCGCCGGGCGGCAATTCGTCCGCCGTCACCATCCAGGGGCCGAAGGCGCCGGTCGAATCGAAATTCTTGCCCATGTCCCATTGACTGGTCTTGCGCTGAAACTCGCGCACCGAACCCTCGTTGAAGCAGGAATAGCCGGCGATGCAGGAGGTCGCGTTGGAGACGTCGAGATGCTTGGCGCGCTTGCCCACGACCACCACCATCTCGGCCTCCCAATCGAGGGTCTCGGTCACCAGCGGGCGAATCATGGGCTCGTCGTGCGCCAAGAGCGAGGTCTGGCAGCGCATGAAGACCGTGGGAAATTTCGCAACGTTGGCGGCCTGCTCCTTGACGTGCTCCAGATAATTTTGCCCGAGGCAGATGATCTTGCCGGGCCGCGCCACCGGCAGCGCATATTTGAGGCCCTTGAGCGGCCGGCGGGCCGTGGCCGGCGCGCGCCTGGCCAGATCCCTGAGCGGGCTCAGGTCCCCATTGTCGCGCCGGAGCCATTCGCCGAGATCGTTCGGCGCGTTCCGGTCGACCGCCTGCAGGTCGATCACCTCTTCGCCCTCGACCACGCCGAGACGCAACCCTTCATTTGTCCGAAAACCGACGATCTTCATGGCTCCAAGCACTCCTAGTCAGATGAGGCAGGTCCCCAGGGCGGAACCTCGCAGGGTTCATATTCGATGCGAAAGCTTGCGTCTACCGGGGCCCGGCACTCCGAGCGGGCACTGGTGCCGATGAGTGATGGCTCGCCCTCTGCGGGCCTCGTGCAGTCGTCAAATCTCGCGCGCTGCGCTATGGTTGGGGGAGCGGGGCGGGGCTCATGGCGAACCCGGATTTGGCGCATTCCGACATTGCAAATTCAGGCTTGGCAAGTCCAGGCTCGACCCCGCCTGCGTTGATCGAGATCGACAAGGTCCGCAAGTCCTTTGACGGCGGGCGCACCTTCGCGGTCCGCGACGCGACCATCGCGATCGATGCCGGCAGCTTCATCGCGGTCGTGGGCACGTCCGGCTCCGGCAAGACGACCACGCTGAAATTCATCAACCGGCTGGTCGAGCCCGACGGCGGCGAGGTGCGGATCGAGGGCGAGCGGGTCGGCAGCATCGATGCGCCGACGCTGCGCCGGCGGATCGGCTATGTGTTCCAGGGCATCGGCCTGTTTCCGCACATGACGGGTGGGCGAGAATATCGGCATCACCCCGCAGCTCCTGGGCTGGCCGCGGACGGAGATTGCCGCGCGCATCGATGAGCTTCTGGATCTCGTCGGCTTGCCGCGCAGCTATGCGACGCGGTTTCCGGGCGCGCTGTCCGGCGGCCAGGCCCAGCGCGTCAGCGTGGCGCGAGCGCTCGCGGCGCGGCCGCGCGATCGTGCTGATGGACGAGCCGTTCGGCGCGCTCGATCCGGTGACCCGCGACACGCTCGGCATCGGCCTATCGGGAGCTGCACGAGCGGCTCGGCCTCACCACCGTCATGGTGACCCACGACGTGCAGGAGGCCGTGCTGCTCGCCGACCGGATCGTGGTCATGAGCGCCGGCCGCATCCTGGCGCACGGCACGCCGGCAGCCCTCATGTCGGACGCGGCCGATCCCGACGGTGGCGGCGCTGATGGCGATGCCTCGGCGTCAGGCCGAGCGCATTGCCGCGATCCTGCAGCGCAACGGCGGGGAGGCTCCGCATGGATGAGCGGCATCCAGAGCGCGCTGCGACTGCTGCCCGGACTATCTGGCGCGGCACGTCCTGCTCAGCGCCTCGCGCGCTCGCGCTCGGCATCGTGATCGGCCTGCCGCTCGGCGATCTGGCTGGTGCGCCGTCCGCGCCTGCGCTGGCCGGCGCTGGCGGTGGCGAGCTTCGTCCAGACCATTCCGGGACTGGCGCTGCTGGCGCTGTTCTATCCGCTGCTGCTCGGGCTTTCGACGTTCACCGATCGGCTGTTCGGCTTCGCCGTGCCGGCGCTCGGCTTCCTGCCCTCGCTGCTGGCGCTCACGCTCTATTCGATGCTGCCGATCCTGCGCAACGGCGTCGCCGGCCTGACCGGCCTCGATCCGGCCGTGATGGAAGCGGCAAGCGCGGTCGGCATGACGTCGCGGCAACGGCTCTTCCGCGTCGAAGTGCCGCTGGCGGCGCCGGTCGTGATGGCGGGAATCCGCACCGCCGCGGTCTGGACCATCGGAGCCGCGACGCTCTCCACCTCGGTCGGCCAGACCAGCCTCGGCAACTACATCTTCACCGGCCTGCAGACCGAGAACTGGATCTTCGTGCTGTTCGGCTGCGCGGTCGCGGCCGCGTTTGCACTCGCGGTCGATCAGGTTCTCGGCCTGATCGAGGCGGGCGCGACGTTGCGCGACGGCAGGCGCATCTGGCTCGGCGCCGGGCTTATGGCGGCAGGCGTGGCGGCCGCGCTGCTGCCGCTCATGACGCCGCTCCTGGCCAGCGGATCGCGCGGCTACCTGGTGGGCGCCAAGAACTTCAGCGAGCAATTCATCCTGGCCGAGCTCATCTCGGAGCGACTGGCCGGCGAGGGCGTTTCGCGTCGAGCGCAAGGAGGGGCTTGGTTCCGCGATCGCTTTCCGGGCGCTCGCCGGCTCCGACATCGACGTCTATGTGGATTATTCGGGCACCCTGTGGGCAAACGTGCTCGCCCGCAGCGACACGCCGGAAAGCGCCGCCATGCTGAGCGAGCTCTCCACCGCGCTGGCGCAGCGCTTCGGCGTGGTGCTGCTGGGTCCGCTCGGATTCGAGAACGCCTATGCGCTGGCGATGCGGCGCGAGCGGGCGGCGGCGCTCGGCATCAGCACCATCGCGGATCTCGCGCGCCATGCGGGCGAGCTGACCTTGGGCACCGATCTGGAATTCCTGAGCCGGCCGGAATGGACGACGCTGCGGGATGCCTACGGGCTCAATTTCCGGGAGCAGCGGTCCTACACCCCGACCTTCATGTATCGGGCGATCGACAGCGCAGACGTGGACGTCATCACGGCCTTCTCCAGTGACGGGCGCATCGCCGCGCAGGGGCTGATCGTGCTCGGCGATCCCAAGCACGCAATTCCGTCCTACGACGCCGTCCTGCTGATCTCGCCCCGGCGCGCCCAGGACATGATCCTCCGCCGCGCGCTCACGCCCCTGATCGGCAAGATCTCGGTCGAGCACATGCGGGAGGCCAACCTCATGGTCGATCGCGACACCGACAAGGCCACCCCGCACGAGGCCGCCCGCTTTCTCGCCCGCGCCGCCGGCTTGGGCGATCCCTGATCAACCGCCGCACGCGAAGCTACAGAGGCCCGTGCGCCATCCAGGTCGCAAACAACGGCGCGAGCAGCAGCAGCGCCATTTCCGAACGCACGATCATCTGCAGGCGCTTGAATTGGCCTGGCGCCAACCGCTGCCCGCGGCCGGCGCGGGTATCGCCGCGCCAGCGCAGAAAAACAACCGTCGGAAAGATCGAGATCAGTGCCACCACCACGAACAGGCTGATGAGAGCGTGGAACGCTCCGTTATGGAGGTAATAGGTCGTGCCTTTTTCCAGATACATCCGCATGATTCCGGTCACCAGAACCAGCAGCGCCGAGCCGCCATAGATGATATCCAGACGCTGCAGGGTCCTGGCTTCCGACATTGCCATTTCCTGCTTCAAGACGAGATGCTCACCGAGGAGGCTTGCGAGCAGCAGCATGATGCCGATGTAATGGATCCAGGCGACAACGACAGGCCAGAGCATTCGCCACTCTCCTGTTCGACGATCGCGCAAGAACAGTCGCGTCGCGCCGAACGGCTATTTCGCGGCCCGCAGCGCCTGCACCGAGAAGTATCCGTCCGCATCGGTCCAGGCATCGACCGGCGTCCAGCCGCAACCGCGCGCCAGCGCCCCGAACGATTCAACGGTGTATTTGTAGCTGTTCTCGGTGTGGATGGTCTCGCCGGCGCGGAACTCGATCGTGCGACCGCAGACGGCGACCTGCTGGCGAACGCGGCTGGCGAGGTGCATCTCGATGCGCTGGCGTTCGCGATTGTAGAAGGCCTGGTGGCAGAAGCTTGCCAGATCGAAGTCGGCCCCGAGCTCGCGATTGATGCGGGCCAGCAGATTGAGATTGAACTTCGCGGTGACGCCGGCGGCATCATTATAGGCGGCATTGAGGATCTTGGGATCCTTCACCAGATCGATGCCGACGATCAGGATCGCATCCTCGCCCAGGATGCGGGCGGCGTGCTGCAGAAAGGCGCAGGCCTGATGGGCTTCGAAATTGCCGATGGTCGATCCGGGAAAGAACCCGGCGCGCGCAAGCGCCGCAAGCGAGCGCGGCAGCCGGAAGGCCTGGGTGAAATCGGCCGCGACCGGCAGCACCGTGAGGAGCGGATAGTCGTGCCGCAGCCGGGCGGCTTCCTCGCTGAGCCACTGCGCGGAAATGTCGACCGGCACATAGGCCGCAATCGCCGGCGCGGCGTCGATGAGAAGCCGCACCTTCTTGCTCGAGCCGCTGCCGAACTCGATCAATGCGGTCTTGGGCGGCAGCAGGCGCGCCATGGCGGCCGCATGCTCGCGCAGGATCGCAAGCTCGCAACGGGTCGGATAATATTCCGGCAGCTCGGTGATCTCTTCGAACAGGCGCGAGCCGGTCTCGTCGTAGAAATACTTCGGCGGCAGCCGCTTGGGCCGCGCCGTCAGCCCCTCGATCACGTCGCGTGCGAAGGAGGAATGAATCTCCTCCGATGGCTGACGGTCGACGACCGAGGGGACGCTCATGACCAACTCCATTGATTGTCGCGCCCCTTCCCCGCGCTCCGCACAAGCGGAGCCGGACGGGATGGAGCGCGCACCTCAATCCGGATATTCCGCCAGACGGACGCCGCTGAATTGCCAGCGTGCCGACGGCGGGAAGAAATTGCGGTAGCTCGCGCGCGCATGACCGCTCGGGGTCGCGTGCGAAGACCCGCGCAGGACCATCTGATTGATCATGAACTTGCCGTTGTACTCGCCGAGCGCACCCTCCGCCGCCCGGTAGCCCGGATAGGGCGAATAGGCACTGCGTGTCCATTGCCAGACGATGCCGGAGGCGTCGTCGATAAGGCCGCCGGCGGCCGCCGCTTCCCACTGCGCTTCGGTCGGCAGGTCCTTGCCGGCCCAGCGCGCAAACGCATCGGCCTCGTAGTAGCCAACATGGCGAACCGGCGCGTGCGGATCGAGCGGCTTGAGGCCGGCGAGCGTCAGCGCGAACCAGGCGCCATCGCGCTCGCGCCAATAGCCGGGCGCCTGCCAGCCTTCGGCCGCGACCGCCGCCCAGCCGTCGGAGAGCCACAGCGACGGCGTCGTGTAACCGCCGTCGGCGATGAACTCGAGCCACTGCGCGTTGGTCACCAGGCCGCGCGCGATCCGCGCCGGCGGCAGGAACACGTCGTGCGCCGGGCATTCGTTGTCGAAGCAATAGCCCTCGCCGGTCCAGCCGATGCGGTGAACGCCGGACGGGAGCTCGGCGAAACCCCGCGCGTTCGCGGCTGCCGGCTCGTGCCAATTCGCATCATAGGCGGGCGCGATCGTATTCTGCGCGAAGGCATGCAGAATGTCGGTGAGGATCAATTCCTGATGCTGCTGCTCGTGGTGCAGGCCGATCTCCAGGACGCGCAGCACCTCGGCGAGGTTCGCCTCGTCGGCACTTGCCAGCAAACGCTCCACCGCCTGGTCGACATGGTCCCGATAGGCGGTCACCTCGGCGCAGTCCGGCCGGGTCAGAAGGCCGCGCAGCGGGCGCGCATGACGGGGACCGGCCGCCACGTAGTAGGAATTGAACAGGTAGCCGAAGGCGGGGTCGAAGACGTCATAGCGGGCAAGCCACGGCACCAGCAGAAACTGCTCGAAGAACCAAGTCGTGTGCGCCCGGTGCCACTTGGTGGGACTGGCATCGGCCATCGATTGCACGACTTGATCCTCGGGGCCGAGCGGCGCCGCGCGCCTTTCGGTCTCGGCGCGCACCGCCCGAAAGGCGTCGCGCCACGCCAGCCGGGGATCATTCGATCCCGGCGCGCGCCCGATCGGGCTGGTGGTTGCGCCATGACGCTCGCCGTCGCGGCGACGGAGGACGGATAACGAAGTCGCTGGCGGCATCCCCAATCCCGGGTTTGGAGGAATCGACAAACTGCTCAGGTCAAGAAAATGAAAAACAACCGGCCCAACCGAATGGTTCCTCCTTATGATAGGTGACCGGCCGACGACTGGTCACCCATGCTCGCGGAGAGTTTATCGCAGGCCGGTGGCTTTGGGGCGGCGCGATCAGGGATTTGTTCCGAGCCCGCCCGGACCCGGAGCCAAGCCGTAAAATTGCGATATTCCAGTGGCTTATATGATTTTCTCAAGCAACCTGCTCGGCCCTTGCCGAAGGACGGTTCTATGGCCTTACCGCATTGACCCCGGAGGTTGCGGCCACGCTGTCCTGCGGGGCGGTGCCGCCGCTGACCCCGATGGCGCCGACGAGCTTGCCATTCAGGATGATGGGGACGCCGCCTTCGGACGCGATCGGCCGCACCCCGTCCGGAAAGGTCATGAAGGCGACATTGCCGGCCGAGAATTGATCGGCAAAGACCTTGCTCGGCCGGCGGAACATGGCCGACGTGCGCGCCTTGGCCTGCGCCAGCGCGGCCGCGGAGCTCTGGGCGCCGTCCATCCTCTCGAAATAGATCAGCTCGCCTTCCGGCCCGACCACCGAGATCGCCATGCGCCAATTGTTCTTTTTTGCTTCCGTGACGGCGCCATCGGCCGCCGCCTTGGCCTGCTCGTTGCTGAGCGGCGGACCATATTCGGGCGGCGGCGAAGCCGGCAGGGCGACCGGCCGTCCGGCAGGCTCGGCCGGCGAGGACTGCTGCGCCTGCGCGCAGACGCCAAGCAGGCAGACGCCGGCCGCGCAGACGCCAAGAAGCCTTGCCACGGTCGCCAAGGTCGTAAGGGCAGTAATTCGCATATCGATCTCCCACTGCGGCGCGTGCCGGAAGCCGTCATCATCTGGTCGAAAATTCGTCGTCTGTGACGATCGCCCCGGCCAACCCCGATCAGGATAGGCGACTTGCCGCAAGATCAGCAAGCAGGGCTTGCGGGCTGGCGTTTCGGCAGTGACAATCGAGCCCCTCCAGGATGACGGAATCATCCACAACAGCGGACAATCCGATGCGAAGCAAGGTTCTTGCCCGGACCGATGGTGCGGGCGCCGCGATCAGGATCCGAATCATGGGCCTTGGTGCCGGCCTCATCGCGGGTCTTTTGGCCTTGGCACCGGCACCCGCTTCGGCCCAGAACGCCAATTGCCGCAATACCGGCAGCTTCGACCGCTGGCTTGCCGATTTCAAGAAGGAGGCCGCCACGCAAGGCATCTCGGCCGCCGCCATCAATGCCGCCTCGCCCTACCTCGTGCTCGACCAGCGCATCATCAATATCGACCGCGGGCAGCGCTTCTTCTCGCAGAACTTCCTCGAATTCTCCGACAAGATGCTGGCCGGCTACCGGCTGCAGCAGGGCGCCGCCCAGATCAGGAAGTACCAGGGCGTGTTTGCGCGCGAGGAGAAGGAGTTCGGCGTGCCGGCCGCGGTCATCACCGCGTTCTGGGGGCTGGAGAGCGATTTCGGCGCCGGCCAGGGCAAGGACCAGGCGCTCAAGTCGCTCACCACGCTGGCCTATGACTGCCGCCGCAGCGACATGTTCCGCGGCCATCTGTTCGACGCGCTGCGCATGATCGAGCGCGGCGACCTGCGGCCGGAGGAGATGATCGGCTCGTGGGCGGGCGAGCTCGGGCAGACCCAGATGATGCCGTCGGAATACTATCGGGACGCGGTGATCTATGACGGCAGCGGACGGCGCGATTTGATCCATAGCGCGCCCAACGTGATCGGCTCGACCGGAAAATACCTGGTCTTTCTCGGCTGGAAGCGCGGCGAGCCCTGGCTGCAGGAGGTGCGCGCGCCCGCCAATTTCCGCTGGGATCAGGCCGATCTATCGATCCAGCACCCGCGTTCGCAATGGGCCGCCTCGGGGGTGACCTATGCGGACGGCAGGCCGCTGCCGTCCGACAACCTGCCGGCCTCGCTGGTGCTGCCGATGGGACGCTTCGGCCCGACCTTCCTGGCCTACGACAACTTCCAGGTCTACCTGAAGTGGAACCAGTCGCTGATGTATGCGCTCACGGCCGCCTATTACGCCACCCGCCTCGACGGCGCGCCGGCCATGCATCGCGGCGGCGACATTCCCAAGCTCAGCTTCGAGGAGACCCGCGAGCTGCAGCAGATCCTGGAGAAGCGCGGCTACGACATCGGCCGCACCGACGGCATCCTCGGCCTCAAGAGCCGCAGCGCGGTGCGCGAGATGCAGATCAAGTTCAGCCTGCCGGCCGATTCGTGGCCGACCGCGGACCTGCTCAACCGGCTGCGGACGACGAGGTAAGCTTAGCGAGGCGCCTCCAATCGATCCTGCGTAGGGCGCAATCGCTTTATTGCGCCCTCGGCGCCACCAGGCGACCCAATCTGTCGGCTTGGCCAAGCGGCGCAATAAAGCGATTGCGCCCTACGCGTTCTTTTCCAGCGTCAATGCAAAGCCCGGCTTGCTCACCTGGATCAGGTTGCATTCGGGATGCTGCGTCAGCTCCGCCATCAGCCGCACCAGCGGGTGCCGCGCGGTGACATATTCCTTGGCCGGGCCGGCCGCGCGCATCGCCGCGATGTCCTCCTTGTTCAGGAGCCAGCGCAGCAACAGCTCCTCATCGGACACGCCGGGCCCGCCGAGCTCGCTGCGCATCTCGGCGAGCGTCGGCTGCGGGCGCGCTTGACTCATGATCTCGCGCGCTCGCGGCCGATCGAGGATGCGGCCACGCACCTCCTGGTCCATGGCGGTCACGGCTTCCTCGCCGAACTGGCCGAGCGCGTAGCGGATGACCTGGTCGGTCACCTCCTTGTAGCGCTCGCCGAGGATGACGTTGATCGCCGCCTGGCTGCCGACGAACTGCGACAGCGGCGTCACCATGATCGGATGGCCGAACTCGACGCGCACCCGGCCGGTCTCCTCCAGGGCCTGCTGCAGCTGCGCTTCCTTGCCCACCTGGCGCAGCTGGTGGCCGAGATTGGAGATCATGCCGCCCGGCACCTGATGCTGGTAGGTGGCGAAGTCGTACTCGGCCGGCACGCCCATCGGAAAGCCTTCGCGCTTGGCAACGACCGTGAAGTGCTCGGTGACCGGGCGCAGCACTTCCTCGTCGATCACCGGCTGGTAGCCGATGGCGCGCAGATTGTGCGCCACGTTGAAGATCGAGGGCAGCGCGGCGCCGTCGGCGAGCGGCGGCACGCCGGTATTGACGATGCGGATGCCGAGCCGGACGGCCTCGAGCGCAACGAGCGGCCCGAGCCCGGTGGTGCAATGGCTGTGCAGCTCGACCGGGATGCCGCCGCTGTTGGCGAGCACGACCGGCACCAGCGTGCGGACACGCTCCGGCGTCAGCAGCCCGCCCGGATCCTTGAGACAGAGACGGAAGGGTGAGAGCGAAACGGCCTGGCGGCAACGCTCGGCGTAGTAGTCGTCGGTATGAACGGGCGAGACCGAATAGATCAGGTTGACGATCGGATCGAGCCCGAACCGGCGCGCGACCGACACCCGGTACTTCCAGCCCGGGAGATCGTTCCATGGCTCCGATATGCGGGCCTGGCGGATGCCGTTGGCGGCCATGCGCTCGATGAAGAGCTCATACATGCACGGCGGATCGAAGCCGAACGTGTTGACCCGCCCGGCGATCAGGCGCAGCGGCGTGTGGGGCGCCAGCTCGGCGACCCGCCGGATGCGCTCCCACGGATCCTCGCGCAGCTCGCGCACCGCCTTCTTGATGTGCGAGCCGGAAAGCAGCTCGATCGCCAGGAAGCCCGCCTGGTCGAGCCGCTTGGCGATCGGCAGCATCATGCCGGTCGACATCCGCTCGGCCCACAGGCTCTGATGGCCGTCCCGGATGGTGGTGTCGACAAACCGAATCTCGTCCATGGCGGCTACATCCCAAGGGGCGGTTTTAGCGCGACCTAAGCGCCCGGCGGCGGGTCGGGCCTGAGCCAGAACAGGGTCTGGCCGAACTCGACGAACTCCCCGTTCGACACCAGGACGCGCTCGATCACGCCGGCGGTTTCGGTCTTGATACTGGCGAACACCTTCATCACCTCGATGAGCCCGACCGTGGCGCCGGCCGCCACGTTGGTCCCCGGTGTCACGAAGGGCGGATCCGCGGGCGACGGCGCCGCGTAGAACTTGCCCACCATGGGGGCTACGACCGGCACCAGCCCCGCCTCGGCGGGTGCCGCGCCCTGAGCCGGCGCGGCTTGCGGCCCGGCCACGGCGGGGAGCGGCACGGCGGCGGCGGGCGGCGCGGCAGCGGGCGGAGCGCCGATCCTGGCGGACGTATAGCCGCCCTTGCTGACCGTGATCTTGCGCTCGCCCTGCTCCAATTGAAGGAATTCGAACTTGGACTGCTCGAACAGTTTGAGGATTTCGAGCACGTCGTCTTCGGTCAGCTCCATCAGCTGCTCTCCTGCGGCAAGCGCCGCGTGCCTTTGGCCGATCTTGTCGCCGGGCGAGGTCTGATCAAGGATTTCGACCAGCCGAACCGGCATGTCAACCGCGGCATACCGACCAAGCTCGCGCCCCGCCGCGGGCACTTGTGCGATGCCATCGAGCGTGAAACGATCGCGGCCTCGGCTCGCGAAGTGCAGTCGCCAAAATCGCGGTTGGAATCAACCCTCGTTCACGCTAAACGGCGACCGATCACTGCACTGCCGCATCTTCACCGGCACCGCATTTCTTGTTGTTCCGCAACATCAAAGTGCGGCCTTAATATGCGGCTAATCGCTATGCCTTGCGATTTATCGCGCGCGCCCGCCGCAATGGCGCCGCAACGCCCAGGAGGGGAGCTTGCCTAAGGTCTTGCACAGAGAGACGTCACGAAAGAACGCCCTGCTGTCGGTCGCCGCACTGTCCGTGCTGGCCGTGGCGCAATGGTTCCTGGCCTCCGAAAGCGTCCCGGCCGCGGCCGCCCCGGGCTCGTTCATCGTCGCCCAGAACCCGCCGCCCAAGTGCGGCCAAGACCCGCAGCATCCCTGCCCCAAGGCCGCGCCGCAGCCGGCCCCCAAAGCCCCGGCACAGCCGCCTCCCCAGCCCCCAAGGCCGCAGGCCCCGCCCCCAAGGCCGCAGGCCCAGCCGCAACAGCCGCCGCCTCCACCGCCGCCCAGGCAGGCGCAACCCAAGCAGGAGCCCCAGATCGAGCGTAAGCCCGTGGTGCAACAACCCCCCGCGGGCCAGCCGCAGCTCAAGCAGGAGGAACACAGGCCGGTGGTGCAGCAGCCCCCGGCAGGGCAACCGCAGCTCAAGCAGGAGGAGCACAGGCCGGTGGTGCAGCAGCCCCCCGCAGGGCAGCCGCAGCTCAAGCAGGAGGAGCACAGGCCGGTGGTGCAGCAGCCTCCCGCAGGGCAACCGCAGTTCAAGCAGGAGGAGCACAGGCCGGTGGTGCAGCAGCCCCCCGCGGGGCAACCCCAGCAGGGCCTGCAACCCCAGCAGGGCCTGCGGCCACCGCCGCCCGGCCAGCAGCGCATCCAGCCGGCCCAGGGCCAACCTGCACAACCGCAGCCCGGCCAGCCCCAGCCCAAGCAAACCTTCCAGCGTGTCCAGCCCCCGCCCGGAAGGCCGGGCCAGCCCGCCACCCCTGCCTTTGCAAATGTCCAGGATCTGCGCGCCCAACGGCACGAGCGCACGGAACCGGGCGGCGGGGTCGTCATCGAGGAGCCCGATCATCGGCAAATCGTGCGCGAGGGCGGGCAGGTCTTCGTCCGCCATGACGAGAACGAGCGGCTGTTCGCGTTCGGGCAAGGGCGCCGCGAGCGGCGCGCGGACGGGAACTATTCGATCATCGTTCGGCCGGACGGCGACGAGATCATCACCGTGACCGACGACGATGGCCGCCTCATCCGCCGCTTCCGCCGCGAGCGCGACGGCCGCGAAGACATCCTCATCGACAACCGGCGTCCGCGCGACGAGCCGATCTTCCTCAACCTGCCGGTGCCGATCATCGGCATTCCGCAGGATCAGTATATCGTCGACACCGCGGTGGCGCCGGAGCCGTTCATCTATCAAACCCTGGAGGCGCCGCCGCTGGTGCCGATCGAGCGTCCCTACTCGCTCGACGAGATCCGCTACAATGTGGCGTTGCGCGACCGCATGCGCCGCATCGACGTGGACACCATCAACTTCGACTTCGGCTCATGGGAGGTGACGCCCGATCAGGTCGCGCGACTGCAGCTCGTGGCCCAGGCGATCCAGGACATCGTCGCACGCAATCCGAACGAGGTGTTCCTGATCGAGGGCCATACCGACGCGGTCGGCCAGGACGTGGACAATCTGTCGCTGTCGGACCGGCGGGCCGAGACCGTCGCCGGCATCCTGACCGAGAACTTCCAGATCCCGCCGGAGAATCTCACCACCCAGGGCTACGGCGCCCACTTCCTCAAGATCCAGACGCCGGACGCCAATCGGCAGAACCGGCGGGTGACGGTGCGGCGGATCACGCCGCTTCTTACCGGCGGCAACGGATAGATCCGGCGGGCCACCTGCAATCCTGCGCATGGCCGGGGCAACTATGTCCCGGCCATTTTCATTTTGATTGCTGTCGCAAAGCTCCACCGACCGGCCTCGCGTGAATAGCAGGTGCCGCGCCGATCGGATGCCCGGCTGGCGCGGCGGCCAAGCCTACATCACGTCGCCCATCACCTCCTCGCCCTCGGCGGGCGGGCGTTCGTAGAATTCCGGGTTCATCCGGCTGGCGACGCCGGCGCGCGCAAGCGTCTCCTTGAACTCCTCGCGGATTGCCGGATCCTCCTGGTGATAGGGGATGGCGCTGCCGCCCTTGCTGAGATCGATGGCGCCGTAGTCCATCAGCTGCTCGCCCGGCCGGCCCGCCTTGCGGGCGCGCTGATTGTTGGGGCCGTGCCAGGCGGTGATCCGCAGTCCGTCCTTGCCGACGCCGAAATGCTGGTGGAACCAGTCCCCGCTCATCGGCGCGGCCGAGACCATGCCGACCGGCTCGTAATCCTGCCGCAGGATCTTGTCGGCCTGGCCGTTCTTCCAAGGCGTGGTGCCGAGCGCTTCCGGCCACGTATAGGTGTAGCCCTTGCCCTTGACGCAGATAAGCACCGCGGCTGAAGCATGCTTGTGCGCCTTCGAATAGCGCCCGGTCTCGTGCTGGCCGATCCACAGATAGAACCGATTGCCGGCCATCGAGGGCTCCACGCGCCGGTAGCCGGGCGAGCGGCGGTTATCGAGCGGCAGCTCGGTGTTGACGATGTCGGGAATGAGATTGGTGCGACGCATGGCGAGGCCGCGAATGGGATCCGGCTCGAGGTCGTCGTTCGGCTTGAAGAAGTCGTCCGCCCCCGAGAAACGCTCGGTGAAGCTGTGCGGGCAATCGAAGATGAATTTGGGATTGTCGATCAGGTTCATCACGTTGGGGGCCGTGGTTCCGCACAAGAGCAGCGCCGGCGCGCTCCCCGCATTGATGAAGCGGTGAAACGCATTGAGCGGAATGGTGAACAGCGAGCCCTTCTGCCATTCGAACACATGCCGTTTGGTCTGGCCCTCCTGCCAGACCTCGGTGGAACCGCGGCCCTCCACCACCAGCACCACCTTCTCGTAGAGGTGGCGTTCCACATTGAGGGCGCCGGCGCCGGGAATCTCGATCACATAGGCGCCCCACAGGCCTTCGGTGCCATAGAGCTGGATATAGCTGCCGCGACCGCCCAGCCGCTTCCACGGCGTCATCGGCAAGTCCTGCACCCGGCGCACCCCGATGCCGCGATAGACCGGCACCCCCTCGGCTTCCATGAAGACGTCATAAGGCATCGGCTTGCGCTTGAACGTGCCGAAACCGGCATTCTCTCCGGCCTTGGGTTCGTGCCAATGGGTATGTTCCGGGGTATCGTGCATGGGAGACCTCCTGGGTGGCGAAGTTTTGGGGTGTTTCGTCTCGCTCCGCTTATGTGCCGCCTGTGTTAAGCCGTTTCCCCATCGAATCAAGCGTGTCCGGCGGTCACTTGCTCTCGGACAGGAGCTTCTTCATGTGGTCGAGCAGGTCGGGCGGTGCGTCGGCGATTGCCTCGATCGCATGCAGCACCTCCTCGCCGCCGATCGGGCTCACGTCCACCATGAGCTTTTGGGCTTCGTCCAGGTATTCGGGATCCTGGTGCACCGCCAGGAACGCCGCCTGCAGCGCCTCGGCGCGATCGGCCGGCAGGCCGGGCGGAGCCGCAAAGGGGCGCGACAGGCGATAGGGCAGCTCGGCAAGCGCGATCAGGGCGCGCGCGCGGTCATTGGTCGCGAGTTCGCGGGCGGTCGGCACGTCGGGAAATCGCGGATGTCGCGTCAGCCGCGCGAACTGAAGCAGGATCTGCATGCCGCTGTCGGGCCGCAGCCATTCGGGATGCGAGGACGAGACCGCCGAAAGGCCGACGAAGCGGCCGTCCGTTTCCTTGCGGTCTGCCGCCAGGAAGAGCGCGTTGCTGTCCGGATAGCCGACGATGATCCGGATGTTGAGTCCGAGCGCATCGCGCAGCACCGTCGATATGTCGTTGCCGGTGGCGCCCTCGGCGGTGCCGCCCAGCACGAGCGGCGGCCCACCGGGGCGGCGCGCGTCCGCGATCGATTTCACCGCCGCATCCTTGCGGGTTATCAGCAAGTAGGCGTCGTTGCCGTAGCTCGACGACGAGCCGAGCCAGGTGAACTTGCGCGGATCGAACCGGACATTGGGATTGTTGCCGATGAGCCCCAGGAGCGGCATGTCGCGCGCAAAGGTGGCGATCGTAGTGCCGTCCTTGGGGGCGGTGTTGTAGAGATAATTGACCGAGCGCAGGCTGCCGGCACCCGGCATGTTCTGGATCACCACGGTCGGATTGCCCGGAATGTATTTGCCGAGGTGGGTAGCGACCAGCCGCCCGTACACGTCATAGCCGCCGCCCGACCCATACCCGACCACCAGATTGACGACCTTGCCCTTGTAGAAATCCGCGACCCCGTCCGCCTGCGCGGGCGCGCCAGCGAGCGCCAGCACGACCGCGGCCGCCGCAATCCTGAGCATTCCCATCGCTACCTCCGCACCACAGGGAGCCGGCCCGCTTCCCTGGCTTCGAAATCGGCTCGGTGGCCCGATTGTCTTACAGCGTCACCTGTTTGTATACTTGCCGCAAGGCGTCGAACTCAAAACACAGTCGACACAAACACAAGGGAGGATCCCATGAAACCGTGGCTCGTCGGCGCGCTCATGCTATTGAGCCCGTCCGCATTCGCGCAACAGCTGCCGCCCGAAATCCCGTTCGACTCGGTCGCGAACCTGCTGAAGCTGCCGCCCGACATGTATCTCGGCGAGGCCGCCGGCGTGGCGGTCAATTCCAAAGGCCATATTTTCGTCTTCAGCCGCGGCGGCAGCAGCCATGGCCCGGCCTTCGGAAACACCGCCGCGCAGCTGCTCGAGTTCGATCACGACGGGACCTTCCTGCGCGAGATCGGCAAGAATCTCTATGCCTGGTCGTTCGCCCATACGGTGCGCATCGACAAGGACGACAACATCTGGGCCACCGACAAGGGCTCGGACATGATCATCAAGTTCAACCCCGAAGGCCGCGTCCAGATGGTGATCGGGCGCAAGCAGGAAGCCTCGGAAAAGACCGAGCCGCACGAGCGCGTCAATCCGCCCAAGCCCTTCGAGGACGGCCGCTTCCGCCAGCCGACCGACGTCACCTGGGATTCCGCCGGCAACACCTATATCAGCGACGGCTACATCAATGCTCGCGTCGCCAAGCTCAGCAAGGACGGCGACTGGATCAAGTCCTGGGGCAAGCACGGCAACGGCCCGGGCGAGTTCAACCTGCTCCACACCATCGCGACCGATGCGCAGGACAACATCTATGTGGGCGACCGCAACAACCGCCGCATCCAGGTGTTCGACACCGACGGCAACTTCAAGCGCGAGATCAGGATCGACGTGCCGCCGCCGCCGGACGCCCGCCCCGCCATCGGCAACATGCCCAACCTGACCGACTACCTGAAGACCGGCGGCACCATGACGCCGGGCGCGCCGTGGGCGATCTGCATCACGCCGCCGCCGAACCAGGTGCTCTACAGCGCCGATTCGTTCCCGGGCCGCATCTACAAGCTCAGCCTCGACGGCAAGGTCCTGGGCATGCTCGGCAAGGGTGGCAAGCAGCTCAAGCAATTCGGATGGATCCACGAAATGGCCTGTCCGTCCGAGAACGAGCTCTATGTGTCCGAAATCCTGAACTGGCGCGTTCAGAAGCTGCTGCTCCATCCGGATCAGCAGCACGCGGCGGTCGAAGCCCACTGAGCGCTTTGGACGCCTGCGGCCGCCGGGCCGCGGGCGTCCCGCTTATTCATTCTTTGATCGTAGCCCGCATGGAGCTCTTGCGTAATGCGGGAGCGGCGGTCCCGCATTGCGCTGCGCTCCATGCGGGCTACGAAGATCCCGTCTGGCATCAACCGGTCACCGGCTCGAGGTCGAGCTCGAGCGCCTGCAGCACGCGCGCATTCATGTTGTAGGTGCCGATCAGCACGGTCAGCTCGACGATCTGGCGGCTGTCGAAATGACGCGCGACCTCGGCAAAGATGTCGTCGGGGACCACGACCTGCCGCGTCATGACGTCCGCATAAGCGAGCGCCGCCCGCTCGCGCGGGCTGAAAAATGGCGTGTCCGGCCAATCGGCCAGCGCATCGCATTCGGCAACCGAGAGCCCGTCGGCCAGCGCCAGGGCCGGAACGTGCTGGCGCAGCACGTATTGCGATTTGGTGAGATGGCCCAAGCGGATGATGATGATCTCGCGCAGCCGTCCGTCCAGCGTCGTTTTCCAGCGCACTGCATTGGAATGGTTGAACCAGCTCTCGGCCAGCGCCGGGCTGTTGAGCAACATGCGGTAGATGTTGATCAGCCGGCCGCGGCGTCCGGTCCGGAACTTCTCGACCAGCTCGCCGAACTCGGGGTGGTCCTTCTCGTCGATCAGGGGTACGCGGGCCATGATTGGTTCATTCCAGCTTGAAGTTGATGGATTGCATGATCGGGGTCCAGCGGGCGACCTCGTCGGCGACCAGCCGCTGCGCCTCGCGCGGACCGGATGTCGCGGTGGGCTCGAAGCCCGACTGCACCAGCAGCTTGTCGAAGGCCTCCTCGGCCATCAACTTGCGGGTCGCGCCCGCGAGCTGATCGACGATCGCGCCCGGCAGCCCGGCCGGCGCGAACAAGCCGTTGAAGTTGGCGGCCACCATCCCGGGCAGCCCGGCTTCGGCCGTGGTCGGGATGTCGGGAGCCGCGCGCAGCCTGGTCTCCGCCGCCACCGCCAGGATCCGCACCTTGCCGGTGCGGTGAAAGTCGATGAGCGGCCCCCCGATATTGGGCGTCATCATCGGAATATGACCGCTCGCCAGGTCGGTGAGACCGGGGGCGGAGCCCTTGTAGGGAATATGCACGATGTCAGGGGCGCCGATGAGCTGCTTGAACAGCTCGCCGGCCAGGTTGGTCAATGTGCCGGCCCCGGCCGAGCCGTAGGACAGCTTGCCCGGATTGGCCTTGGCATAGGCGATGAGCTCGCCCAACGTGTGCGCCGGCACGGATTGGTGCACCACGATGACGATGGGGGCGGTGCAGAGGATGTAGATCGACGCAAAATCCCTGAGCGGATCGTAGGGCGGCCGGCGCATCAGCAGCGGCAGCAGCACCTGCGTGCTGGTATTGCCGAACAGGAACGTGTAGCCGTCCGACTGCGCGCGCGCGACCTCGCTGGCGCCGAGCGCGCCGCCGCCGCTGGCCTTGTTCTCGACCACGACGGTGCCGAGATCGGGCGTGATCTTCTGCGCCCATAGGCGGCCGACCACATCGGCCGCGCCCCCGGCCGAGAACGGAACGATGAGCCGGATCGGCCGCTCCGGATAGTTGGCCCGCGCGGCGCGCGAGCCCAATAACGTGGTCGCGGCCAATCCCGCCGCCAGCGCCTCACGTCGGTTCATCGCGGCGCCCCCCGGGTCTTGTCAAAAAGCTCGTCCATGCGGCCTCTCTTGTAGCCCGCATGGAGCGCTTGCGAAATGCGGGAGCGGCGGTCCCGGATTACGCTAATGCTCCATCCGGGCTACAGCGATGAACTGTCACAGCTTCAGAAGCTTCCTGGCATTCTCATAATAGACCTTGTTCTTTTCCTCGCCCGACAGGCCGATCTTGTTGATGAGGTCGACGCCCTCGCGCTTGAGGACGAAGAGCGGGGGCGAATCGGTGCCGAACACGAAATGATCGATCCCCACCGTATCGATCGCGCAGCGCGCCGCCGGCGGATGATAGCAGGTCGATTCCAGGTACATCATCTTGAGGTAGTGGCTGGGCGGATGCTTGATCAGCATCGGCTCGTAGGAGCCGAGGAAATAGGCCTCGTCCTGCAGCCGATAGGCATAATCCATGCGGCCGATCATCTCGCAGATGCCGCCGCCCAGGTGGGTGCCGACCAGCTTGAGGGTGGGAAGCTTCTCGAAGATGCCGCGCACGATCAGCCGCGCCAGCGCCAGCGCATTGTCCATCGGACGCCCCACGCTGGAAGCCAGCCGATAATCCCGCATCCGCTCCTCGCCGAAGCCGACCGAAGGCGGATGGATCACCACCGGCACATCGAGCTCGCAGGCCAGCTGGAAGAACGGCATGGCGTCGTCGTCGTCCGGATAGCTGCCCTTGAGGCTCGAAGTGATCCAGGCGCCCTTGAGCCCGTCCTCCTTGATGGCGCGCTCGAACTCGCGCAGGAACACATCGCCCCCGTACGGGACCGTCGAGGCCATCCCGACGATGGAGGGATATTTGGCCTGTTGGGCCGCGTTGAAGCGATTTTGGCGTTGGCAGCGTTCGAGCTGCTGCTGACGATCCATGTCGCGCAGATTGTGCAACGGATTGGAGATGACGGTGATATCCACCCCGCCGATCTTGGCCGCCTCGAGTGCGTTCTCGATCGTGGTCGGGATGCTGCCCTTGCGGACGGCGCCGATGTTGCGGTGGAATCCGGTTCCGGTGAAGGCCGGCATGTCCTCCGGCGGCAGCACATGCACGTGGAAATCGATGATCATCGGCCCTCCCCTCTGAGGCAACTTCGGTTTAGCTCACGGCTACCATATTGCGCTCCGTAGCTCGGGGAAACCGCTGCGACACAGCGGCAGGGCTTGCTGCGCCCGCGGAAATCCGCTTCCGGCCGTTCCCTCGCCTCTCCTTCGACAAGAAGAGCCGCTCTTCGACAAGAAGAGCCGCCGGGTCGGGCCCGACGGCTCGTCTACACGTCCGTCAGCAGTGCGGTCAGCAAACCCACACGCGTCGCAGGTGCCAGCCAAACCGCGTCCAAACGCGGTGAACGCGGTAGCAGGCCGGCCCATAACCGTAACCGTAACCGTAGGCATACGGGGCCACGCCAAGCCCCAAGACGATCCCAGGGCCGCCCCAACCAAAGTGACCGAAATGGCCGAAATGACCGAAATGGCCACCGAACGGCCGGGCCTCTGCCGCGTTCGGCAGGGCCGCAATGGCCAACGCTGCCGCAGCGCAAATAGCCAATAGAGTTCGCTTCATGTTCGGGTCCTCCGTAAGGTTTTTTACTCCCGAAAAGACAACGCTCGGAAGGCAACCGGGGTTGCAGCGACAGAAGCAGCGCGGCTTCGCGCCACACCGTTGACGACCCCTAGATCATTTGCCGGGTTGCCTCGATCGGTCGGGGCCGCCCTCGCCGCAATCAGAAGGGCGTGAAGCCGGACGCGAGAAGTGGCACGATGCGGCAACCATCCGCGGGCGCCCCAGAGCAACAAAATGAAGATCACGAAACTCGAGGATTTCCATGTCGACGGCGGCTGGGACATCTATTCGTTCCTCAAGGTCAGCACCGACCAGGGCCTCTGCGGCTGGGCGGAATTCAAGGAAAGCCGGCGCCGCGGCCTCGGCGCCTTGATCCATGGCCTGGGCGCAAGCCTGATCGGCGAGGATCCGCGCGCCATCGGCCGCATCGACGCCGCGCTCTACTCGCATATCCGCACCACCACGGGCGGACTGCAATCGAACGCGGTCGGCGCCATCCTCAATGCCTGCCTCGACCTCAAGGGCAAGGCACTGGGCGTGCCGGTGCACGAGCTTTACGGCGGCGCGCTGCGCGACCGCATCCCCGTGTACTGGTCGCGCTGCGGCGTCATGCGTGCGCGCTGGGCATCCTTCTTCGACGGCAACGTGATCGACGCGCCGGCGGTGCGCTCGCTCGACGATCTCAAGGCAGCCGGCCGCGAGGCGTTCGAGCGCGGCTTTCGCGCGCTCAAGACCAATGCGCTCGTCTTCGATGAGCGGGGCGGCCGCCAATACACCCCGGGCTCGGCGCGCGGCGACGGCCACCCGGAGCTCAACCTTCCGGAAGCAATCGTCGAGGCGCTGGTCGCCCAGCTCACGGCGCTGCGCGAGGGCGCCGGGCCGCAGGTCCGCCTCATCGTCGACGTCAACTTCAACTACAAGCCGGAAGGCTTGCGGCGGCTGGCCAAGAAGCTCGAGCCGTTCGAGCTGATGTGGCTCGAGATGGATCTCTACGAGCCAACCGCCTTGCGCCTGATCCGGCAGTCGACCACGACGCCGATCGGTTCGCTGGAGACCATCCTCGGCCGCCGCGCGCTCAAGCCCTATCTCGACCAACATTGCGTCGACGTCGCCATCATCGATCCGCAATACAACGGCTTCCCGGAAGCGATCCGCATGGCCGCGATGGCGGATGCCTACGAGGTCAATGTCGCCCCGCATAATTTCAGCGGTCCCTTGTCGGCAGTGATCGCGGCGCAGTTCGCGTCGGTGGTGCCGAATTTCCGCATCATGGAATTGGATGTCGACGAGGTGCCGTGGAAGGGCAAGCTCCTCACCAATCCGCCCCGGATCGAGAACGGCGCCTTCGTGCCGCCCGCCGGCCCCGGCTGGGGAACCGACATCGACGAAGCCGTATTGCGCGCGCACCCGGCCAAGATGTGATACCTCTTTTCCCGGGCGATCGCGGAGCAGTGCGGCTTCCCTCGCCCTCCCGGACTTCATCCGGGGATTGCGGGAAGATGGCCACACGGCATCACGGATAAACAAGCTCGGCCCGCGTTGCGGCGTCGGAGGCAGGACGTGCAATGACATTCTTGCGGCACATCTGGCGGATCGTTTTCGCCTGCGCGGCGCTCTTCGCGCCGGCAGCCGCCATGGCCGATGCCATTGCCGATTTCTACCACAACAAGACCATCAATCTTTATGTCAGCTTTCCGCCCGGTGGCGGCTACGACATCTATGCGCGCGTCCTGGTGCCGTATTTCACGCGCCACATCCCCGGCAATCCCGCCATCGTGATCAAGAACATGGAGGGCGGCAGCGGCGTCAAGGCGGCCGGCTATATCTCGACCGTCACGCCGCAGGACGGAACCTCGCTCGGCCTGTTCCTCGATACGTTGACGCTCGGCAAGGTGCTGGGCGGACCGGGCGAGTTCGATCCGGTCAAGCTGGTGTGGATCGGACGCATCGTCTCGACCGCGACGATCGCCGTGGTCTGGCACACCGCCGCGGTGCAATCGATCGAGGAGGCCAAGCAGCGGCCGATCATCATCGCGGCCAGCGTGCCGTCCAACAGCTCATCGTTCATTCCGACCGCCCTCAACGATCTCATCGGCACCAAGTTCAAGATCGTGCGCGGCTTCCCGGGATCGCCCCCGATGGCGCTGGCGATGGAGCGCGGCGAGGTCGATGCCATCGGCGGCATGAGCTGGGAGGCGATCCAGTTGACCAAGCCGGACTGGCTCGCCGACAAGAAGGCCAAAGGCCTCTATACGCACAGCGCTCACCGGATCAAGGATCTGCCCGATGTTCCGGGTCTGCTTGACTTGGCGGTCGACGAGAAATCGCGCAGGATTCTCGGCCTCATGGGCGGCGGGCCCGATATCGGGCGTTCGCTCGCGGCCGAGCCCGGCATCCCGGGCGAACGCGCCGCCGCCTTGCGCAAGGCATTCACGGAAACGATGGAAGACCCCGAATTCGTCGCCGACATGCACAAGCGCAATCTCGGCGTCGAGCCGTTGAGCGGCGAGGAGGTGCAGAAGATCGTCGCTGCCGCGGTTGCCACCCCCAGGGAGCTGGTGGAGCAAGCCGCGCATTATGCCGGGCAATAGCACGAAGGAGATGTCGATGAGGGTTCGCCTGCTAGCCGCCGCCGCGGCCGTCTTATGCATCGGGTCGCTCACGTCCGCGCGCAGCGAGGACAAGATCACATTGCGCTACGGCGAGATCGCCAATTCGGCGCGCGGCATTTCCACGGTGGGGATCAGTATCGCGCAGCGCAAGGGCTTCTTCGAACGCGAAGGCATCGACTTCAAGGTGGTGGGGCTGCGCGGCACCAGCTTCCAGGTCGCGGCGCTGGACAAGGGCGATGTCGAGGTCGTCAACACGGCGATGCCCTACCTGATCCAGGCGGTGCTCAAGGGCTCCAATTCGGTCGGGATCGTGGGCGGGCCTGCCAACCAGGTCTATAGCCTGATCGCCAAGCCGGAGATCAAGTCGTTCGACGACCTCAAGGGCAAGATGGTCGGAATGTCGCTTGCGGTCGACACCATCTCGATCGGATCGCGCATGCTGCTCGAGAAGCACGGCCTGCCGGAGGGCGCCTACCGCACCAAGGAGCTGGTCGGCACGCCGGTGCGCGCCGACTGCCTGAGCAAGGGCGAATGCGACGCGGTTCCGCTCGGCCAGCCCGACGACATCCTGTTCCTGCGCAGGGGCTACAACAAGCTCGGCGACTCGCTCGAGGTGATCCCGGACCTGCAGTTCAGCGTCATCGCGGCGCGCCGCGATTGGGCGCAGGAGAACCGCGATGCCGTCATGCGGCTCACCCGCGCCATCGGCGGTGCCTACAAATTCATGCGCGACAAGGCCAATCGCGACGAGGTCGCCAAGCTCGCGGCCGACATCACCGGCGCGCCGCTCGACGTGATGCAGGCGGTGCTCGCCTTCTATTACGAGCCCGACCGCGGTGTGATGCCCAAGCAGGGCGAGATCGACATGGCCGGGGTCGCCAAGGTGATCGAGCTCCTGGGCCGTACCGGCGAGCTCAAGCCCCCGCTGCCCGCCGCCGAGCGCTTCGTCGACCTGCAATACCTCAAGGCCGCCGGGCTGCAGTAGGGACGGCTCCTATGGCCGCCCGCCCCCATCGCGGGCGCCCACAAGGGGCGCCCCTACAAGCAAAAAATCAGCGACTGACAATACGCCCTACAAATTCGCCGGCGTTCCCATGAAGTCGCGCTTGCCGAGCTCGACGCCGCAGTGGCGCAGGATGTCGTAGGCGGTGGTGCAATGGAAATAGAAATTCGGCAGCACATGACCTAGCAGCAGCCCCTGCCCGGTGAACTTGCGCTCGCCTGAGCCGAATTTGAGCGTGAGCTCCTTGTCCTCGGTGCCGTCGATCTCGCCCGGTTTGAATCCCTTGATGTACTCGATGGTATTGGCCAGGCGGCTCTCGAGCTCGGCAAAGCTCGTGTCCGTGTTGGGCAGGCTGAGCGGCTCCTTGCCGGCGAGCGCGCTGCAGAGGCGGATCGGGTGGGCGGTCGCCTGCTGCACCTGCCGCACCAGCGGGTACATGTCGGGATAAAGCCGCATGCCGAGCAGGAATGCGGGATCGATCTGCTTGGCCTGCGCATGGGCGTCCGCCTTGCCGAGCACGCCCGAGAGCGCGGTCAAGTGCTGCACGAAGATCGGCACCGATACCTTGTACATGGAAATCGTCATGGAACGGGGTCCTCGGTCAAAGAGTGGAATGGGCGACCAATTTAGCGCGCCGTGCGGTCGGCTCAAGGCTTCCGGCGGCGATTGTCGCGCGCGGCGCCCGCATTGACTTGCCAAATCATTCGAGTGAGTGATGGCCGCGACAGCAGCGGAGACAGGTTGCGCATGAAGGCGATCGTGATCCACAATTTCGGGCCGCCCGAGGTCCTCAGATACGAGGACGTTCCGGATCCGGTTCCGCGCCTGGGCGAGATCCGCGTACGGGTTCATGCCGCCACCGTCAACCGCGTCCTCGACGTGAGCCTGCGGGCCGGCAAGGAGCCGCGCCGGCAGCCGGTGTTGCCGTTGATCCCGGGCGTCGATTGCGCCGGCATCGTGGACGCGGTCGGGCCGGGGGTGACGCGCTGGCAAGTTGGCGCCCGGGTGGCGGCCGCCGGCACCATGCCGCTCGACCCCTGCCCGGAGGACTGCGACGATTACGCCGGACCGACCGGCATGATGGGCATCAAGCGGCCGGGCGGCTTTGCGCAGCTGGTGGCGGTGCCGGCCTGCATGGCGGTCGTGGTGCCCGCAGGCCTTGGCTTTCACGACGCCGCCGTGATCATGCGGCATGCTCCCACCGCCTGGAACTTGCTGGTCAATACCGCCAAGCTCGAGCGGGGCGAGACCGTTCTCATCATGGGGGCCGGCGGCAATCTGGGGCTGACCGGCATCCAGATCGCCAAGAACGTGATCGGCGCCAAAGTCATCGCGGCCGCCGGCTCGGACGAGCGGGTCCGGCAGGGCCTCGCGCTCGGCGCCGACTTCGGCATCAACTACAACACCAGCGACATCCGCGCCGAGGCGATGAAATTCACCGGCGGCAAGGGGGTCGACGTGCTCTATGACAATATCGCCAACCCCAAGGTGCTGCCGCAGGCGTTCACCGCCATCGGCTACAGCGGGCGCCTGGTGACCGCCGGAGCCCATGCGGGCCCCAACGTGACCATCGACTTTTCCCATCTCTACCACCAGCGGATCACCATCAAGGGGCGACCCGGCTATCATCCGCCCGACCGCGACAAATGCTTCGCGGCCGCGGCGGAAGGCAAGATCAAGGCCCAGATCGAGAAGCTGCTGCCGCTCTCGCGCGCGGTGGAAGCGCACCGGCTGATCGAGTCGGGCGAGGTCACCGGCAAGATCGTGCTCGACCCCACTTTGGACATGTGAGGTCGTGACCTCCACCGACGCGGATCGGAGAAGATCGTGACGCTGCGGGTTTCCGTCCGGGTGATGGTAGAGACGCCCGATCTTGCCTCGGCGGCTGCCGCCGCGGGAACGCTGTGCACGGCCCTCGCCGGCTTTGGCGATCCCATGGCTCTGGAAATCGATCGCTACTGGAAAATCGATCGGTACTTCCACGTCGTGATCGTGCTGCAAGTCGGCGACCCGGGCGATGCCTTGCGGCGCCTGACAGAGGCCCTGGCGCCCGATTGGGAGTGGGGACGTGAGCGTGGTTGGGCGGTGTGGGATCCGAACACGCATGGAGTCTTCAAGATCCAATCCCTCGCAGGGTCCTGTCGCTGGGCTCATGTCGAGGTACTGCCGGAGGCCTCGACCACGCAGGCGGCGTCCGACCTGCCCAAGCAGGATCCAGATGATTGATGCTTCCGTCGCGCCTTACGATCGGATCGGCTCGTAGCTCGGAATCTCGTTGGTCTGATAGCCGCGAATGATCCGCTCCGATCCATAGCCCCAGTAGTTCCGCAGGGTCTCGGGGCCGTGCATCTTCGGATAGAGCGGAAATTCCTGGTGCCAGGGCCGCGGATCGAAATAGCCCAGCTCCTCATCCTTCATCTGATCCATCTCGGTGAAGATCTCCACCCGCACCAGGTCGGCGTTGCGGTGATAGGTCGCCACGTTGTGGCCGATGACATGGCGGCCGGGCCCCCACACCAGGTGGACCTTGTTGTGAGCCAGATAGTCGACCGCCTTGTGGATCTCCGACCAATCGAGGACCTCGAAGGCGATGTGGTGCAGCTGCGGCTTGTCGTCGATGATGAAGTTGAGCGTGTGATGATCGGTGTTGCAGCGCAGGAACACGAAGAAATCGCCGCGCCAGTCGGACACCCGGAAGCCAAGGACGTCGCAGTAGAACTTGACGACCTTCTGCACGTCGAGGACGCGGTAGGCGACATGGCCGAGCTTGAGGATGTTGAAGAGGTTCGGGATGCCGTCGGGCTTGGCGAACTGGTACTCGGCGTAAAGGTCGATCGGCGTCCCCTTGGGGTCCTCGAACGTCACCGCCTCCGCGATGCCCGGCGAGACGCCTTTGCGGCGCTCGCACTTGATCCCGTCCTTTTGCAATTGCTTGACGACGTCGCCGAGGTCGCTGCCGGGGGCGATCTGAAACGACATCCGCTCGAGAGCGCCGGCGTCGCCGCGCACCAGCTCGATGGCCTCGAAACCCTGCTTGCTGCCGAGGAAGACCCGATCCTTGCCCTTCTCGATGATGCTCAGCCCGAGAATCCGGCTGTAGTAATCGACCTGCTGCTCGAGGTCGGGTGTCGCCAGCGTAGCATGGCCGAGCCTTCTGACTTTGATCATGTCTCTATCCTTGTTTTTTGACAACGGCCCTACCGGGAGCGCCGAGGTAGCGTATCATCGCGACGGCTTGAAATATCGCAAATCCGGCGGCGGCTGGCCCTTCTCGACCGGCATCAGCAGGCCATCCGCGCTCAGCATATAGCTCTCCTTGCCGATGCGGACGTGCTGGTTCTCCTCGACGCAGCTGTTCTCCGGCCACAGCGGGCGCGCCTGCTGGCCGCGGCGGTAATTCTTGGTCGCCGACCAGGGACGCGTCAAGGCGTGATCGATGACGGTGATGTCGTCATGCAAAACGTTGACATCGGCGCGGTCGCTGTAAATCCGCTCCTTGACGATGGTCTGGTTGTCGCGGTGCAGCGGCAGGCCGGTATCGTCGTAGAAGCGGGGGCCCTTGAAGCCGCGGGTCTCGATCTCGAGCACGTCGTAGCGGCCGGCCCCGGTCGTATCGCTCCACCTGCCGATCGAATAGCCCGCGAAAGATGGATCGATGTCGTCCGGCCAGTCGCGGCCGTCGGTGTAGATTCGGCGGTTGTCGCGGATATTGTTGATCAGGATATGGATGGCCTCCGGGGTGACCAGGATCTCCATCGGCGTATACACGTTCATGATCCGCGGCATGCCGGGCGAGAAGCAGGAATTGGTCCGATCGTCGCCGAAGCCGCCGGCCGCCATGTCGGCCAGGCTGGCGGCATGGATGGCCTGGTATTCGGACGTCAGCGGAGCCTGTTGCCCGGGGCCGACGGTCTTGGTCGGATCGAACGAAGCCGGGCCGGGGGCGATGTTGATGCGGGTCCACTGCCCGCGCCAGTCCGGATACCGTGCATCATCCAAGGCGCGCGCGCCCGCGATCGTCGCCAGCATCGCCGCCACCAGCACGATTGAACCGATCGAGCTCCGGAAAAGCATGACCGCCTCCATCATGATTGAACCGCGTGATTGAATCGCGAGATTGAACCAAGCGCCTGACCGGGCGGGCACGGAACGCGCCGGCGCCCGCTCCGGCGGAATTCTCGCACATCTCGCTCTCAGCGGCCATTGGAGAAAGTGCGGTGCGGCGCTCAAGGCTGCGCCGGTTCCGAGGCCGCGACCGGCGCGCATTCCTCGGCAATGCGGCGGCGGGCCGTCATGTGGGCGCGGGCATCGTTCACGGCATCGACGGCGACCAATCTTCCGCTCCGCCGATACTCCACGGAAAACCGGGGCGTGGCGCGCTCGCCGACCAGGTCGGCGCCCTCGTAGCCGTCCGACAACCCGGCCATCTGCAGCTTGATCTCGTACTGATCCGACCAGAACCAGGGCACCGGGTCGTAGGGCCGTGGCGTGCCGAGAATGGTGCCGGCGGCGGCCTTGGCCTGATCGATGGCGTTCTGCACGCTTTCCAGACGGATCTGCCGGTCGAAGCGGCCGCTCGGGAAACGGGTGCAATCCCCGATGGCATAGACGTCCGGCACCGGGGTGCGCGCCAGCGCGTCTACCAGGATGCCGTCGCGGCACGGGATTCCGGCGCTGCGGGCAAGGTCATCATTGGCCTGCGCTCCGATCGCGAGCAGAACCACGTCGGCCGCAAGCTCGGTTCCGTCCGCCAGGCGGACACCCGAAACGGCGCCCTCCCCGGTCACCGCCGCCAGTCGCGCGCCCAGGCGAATGTCGACGCCCCGCTCGCGATGCAGCGTATCGAAGAAGGTCGACATTTCGGTGCCGGTCACCCGCTTGAGGACGCGGTCCTCGGCCTCCAGCACCATCACGTCGCGGCCTTCCTGGCGCATGACGGCAGCGACCTCGAGGCCGATATATCCGCCGCCGACGATGACGATGCGGCGGGCCGCGTCGAGAGCAGGACGCAGGCGGTGGACGTCATCGATCGCGCGCAACGAGAATACGCCGGCCAGCGATCCGCCCGGAATGGTCACATCGCGCGCGCGCGTGCCGGTCGCCAACACGAGCGTGCCGTACGCCAGCTCCCGGGCCTGCCCTTGCGGGTCGACGGTCGACAGGACGCGTCGCTGCAGGTCCAGCGCAGCCGCCCTGGTGCCGAGCATGAGCTCGACGCCCTGGTCGCGCCAGAGCGTTTCCGGCCGCAGCAGCAGCGTCTCGGGCGCGCGGCGCTCGGTCAGGAACTTCTTCGACAGCGGCGGGCGCTGATAGGGCGCAAAGCGCTCGGCCCCGACCATCAGGATGCGGTCGCGCAACCCGCCGGCGCGCAAGCTCAGGCAGAGTTGCGCGCCCGCCTGTCCGGCGCCGACAACGATGACGTCCGTGCTCATGGATTACACGTCAGCCGCCAAGCTTGTGCGCCCTGACCTTGATCTCGAAGGCTCCGATCGGAGCCGAAGCGATCCGCAGCACGTCGCCCGGCTTCACCGGGCCGACCCCGTGCGGGGTGCCGGTGTAGTACACGTCGCCCGGATAGAGCGTGTAGAACGACGAGGCGAACTCGATCAGCCGGCCGATATCGTAGATCAGATCCTTGGTGTCGGCGGTCTGCTTGAGCTCGTTGTTGTTGTGAAGCGTGATCGTCACGTCGTCGGGGTCGGAGATCTCGTCGGCGGTCACCATCCAGGGACCCAGCACCGCATAGCCGTCGACCGATTTGCGGAAGCTGCGGTCCTCCGGGCCACGCACCGTCATGTCGAGGCCGAGCGTATAGCCGGCGATGTAGTCCTTGGCCTTGTCGCGCGGAATGTCGCTGCCCTGCTTGCCGATGATGAGGACGAGCTCCACCTCGTGCTCGTTGAGCCGGTCGAGGAACCGGAGCGGAATTCCCTCCGAGGGGCCGACGATCGCCGAGCTCGATTTGAGAAAGATGCCGGCCTGGCCGATCTTGGGCGAGGGCCGCTTGGCGGCATCCGGGATGTCGCGGCGCGCCGACATTTCCTCGATATGCTTGCCGTAGTTGGTGGGCGCCGCCATGGCCTTGGAGGGCCGTGCCACCGGCGAGATCAGGCTGACCTGCGCGAGCGGGATCCCGGGCGCCTTGGCGGCCATCTCCTCGATGCGCTTGCGCCAGGCCGGCAGCGCCGCGATCACGGCGTCGCCCTTCATGTCATAGCGTGCGCCTGCCCTGATCTCCTTCTGCGCCTCGGTGACGTCATGGACCTGGTCACCGATCACCACGCCGAGCCGGTCCTCGCCAAATCGACAAAGCCTCATCTATGTTTCCTCCTTGCGAGCGCGCCTGCGAACTGGCTTCGGGGCGACGCGATTGTGGGGGACGACCCTCCTGGGCGCCCGCGAACGGGGACCGCAACCGCGGCCACGAGGGCCGCTCCTACGATCGGTGATGTGGATTGCCTACCGCGACTTGAACAGATCCTGGAACGTCCGCTGCCATTTCTTCTCTTCATCGCCGGGGAAGTCCACCACGATGATCTTCCGTTGCCCGAGCCGGGTGATCGCGTCGGGCGGATTCGGCATCACGTCCGCACGCACCGGCAGGCGCCCGGCCGTGGTCAACATGTGCTGCGCTTCCTTGCTGAGCGCGAAATTGGCCGCCAGCGCCGCCGTCTTGGGATGCGGTGCCAGCGAGTTGACGGCGACCGAGCCGAAGAAGACCGCCACCGGGTCGAGTCCCCAATAGTCGGTGGGAGCGCCGGTCAGCCGCATGTTCACGGTCAGATTGAGGTAGTTGTTCAGCGTCACCGCGTATTCCCCGGCGGCGACGGAGCGCGCCAGCGCCAGATGGCCGTCGATGACAACAGGCTTGAGGGTCGTGACGATGTCGCTCACGAGCTTGCGGGCGCGCTCCTCGCCATAATAGGTGAACAGGGCGCTCAGCCACTGCACGTCGGTCTGCTCGACCGCGATCCGGCCGGCCCACTCCTTGTGCTTGAGGAAATCCTCATAGCTCGCCGGCAGATCGGATTGATTGACGAGCTTGCTGTTGTAGGAGGGAACGTCGTAGTTGGCGTAGACCCCGTACCAGCGACGGTCGGGATCGCGCGCCTGCGGCATGATGTTCTTCGCCTCCGAAGGATCGATCGGCTGCATGAAATCGCGCGGCAACCGGCCAACCGCGGGGCTCAGCAACAGATCCCACGAACGCTGGCGCGCGCGCTCTTCGATGGCGATGCGGCCGAGCAGCACCACATCGCTGGCGCGCACATACTCGACCTTGATGCCGGTCGCATCCTCGAACAGCTTCCAGAACGGCAATGCCTCCTGCTCGTTCACGGAGGAATAGACCGTGAGGCTGCCGGCCTCGGCGCGGGCGGCCTGCACCAGATCGGGGTCGGCCCAGGCCGGCGCAGGCGCTTGCGCCGCGACGTCACGGATATCGGCGAGGCCCAGAGCAGAGAGACCGAGCAGGCCGGCCAGGGCTGCGCGTGCGCTCGATTTCAATGTGCCCATGGCGATTTCCTCCTGCCGCGTCTCCCGCCGGACGGACGACCGTAAGCTCGTAAGCCGATCGAATATTATTGGCAAGGCTAAGCCGGCGCATGTGGGCCGGGCGGAGATCGCGTCGTGTCCAAGCACGTCCAGCGCGGGCGGGCGTTCAGGACAAGCTCAACGTCCGGGCCGGCTCGCGGTCGTGGTCGGGCGCGTGGCCGCCTCCACGATGGCGGTGCCGAGCCACTTGGCCAGGCAGTCATAGCTCCAATCGTTCATATGCAACCCGTCCGGGGAAACGAACGCGTCGAACGGCATATGATCGTTTTGGTACCAGCGCCTCATCAAGGCAAAACGGCGAAACAGATCGACGTTCTGCTCCTTGGCGGTGGCCGCGATCTGCGTCACCATGCCTTCCGCTTCGGGCTTGGCGATAACTTTCGGGGCGTATTGCGGATCGACCAGGATCACGTCGGCGCGGATGGCTTTCAGGCGCGCCAAACCTTGATGCAGCAACGTAGCCTTGGGGTCGAGCGGATGGTCGCGCAGCACCGAGTTGGTTCCCATCTGCCAGATGACGAGATCAGGCTTTTCGGCGATCACGTTGCTGTCGAAGCGCGCCACCATGTCGCCGACCTCTTCACCATTGGTGCCGCGGTTCAGGACGGTGATGTCCTGCCATAGGAAATGCTGCGTGAGCTCGGCTTCCAGACGGCTCGGATAGGCAGCCTCGGGCGCGCTGGCGCCGGCTCCGGCGGTCGACGAGGAACCGATCGCCACGATCTTGATCGAGCGGTCGCTCTCGAGATGGCGCGCTACGCGCACGAGCGGATAGTCCAGGCGGTCCTGGCTGGCGACGACCCTGCAGGCGGGACGCGCATCCGCCACCGCGACGGCCGGGGCCCCGCTCGGAACGGCCGGCGTCGCGGCGGCCGTTCGCATCTGCCCCGGGACCAGCAGCGGGGTGAGGGCAAGCCCGAGCGCCGCGGTCACCGCCGCAGCGAAAATCAGGGCGGTCGAGCGTCGTAGTCTTTTTTTGATCATGCCCGGCGACAGCTCCCGTGGATGCGTTTCCATGTCCCTATTTCTATTTTTCTATCTTATTGACTCGCTTTGCTCACGAACGACTGCAGATGTCCGTCCTCGATCACGAGCGCCCCGATCGCCCGGCCGAGACAATCATGGACGCGTTGCGCCAGGCCATTGTCCTTGCCGGCCGCATAGAGATCGAAGGCGCCTTCGTCGGACCAGTAGCGCATGATGGCGAAGCGATCGAACAAGGGAATTTCCCGCTGCTGGGCCACGCCGCGCATCTCGTCCACGTAAGGACCCACTGAAATGATGGATTCGGTGCGCGGGCTGTATTGCATGTTCATCAACATGACGTCGGCGCCGCCGGCTTGCAAGGTCTCTACGCCGGCCTCGAGCGCGGCCCTGAACTCGTCGACCTCGACCCTGCGAATGGCATCCACGGTTCCGGTCTGCCATATCACCAGGTTGGGCTTCTCGTCGACCAGCAAGTCCTTCATGTTGCGGCGCATGCTGTCGGCGGTTTGGCCGCCCTTGGTCCTGGTTGCGACCCTGACCATGATATTGGACAGCTTCTGGTTGAGGACCGCCTCGAGTCTCGCCGGATAGGCAAGGCTCGGGCCGTTCGCGCCGGCGAGCGTCGACGACCCGGTGCCGAACACCGCGATCGCCAGCTGGTGGAGCTTGCCGACCGCCGTCGTGACCCGGTTCAAGTCGTTGTTGACAAACAATAAATTGTCCGGCACCGCACAGGAGGGCGGATCCAGGGCGAGAGCCTGTCCGGCCAGCGCAGACGCGGCCACAATGACCGCAATGAACGTCCTCATGCCTCCCCTCCAGCGAGATCCGCATTCGGAGATTTCGAACGCGATCCGGGACTTCGTCCTTCTAGATCCTTGTACCATGTTATCAGCGCCGCGGTTGCGATCATAGCAGCGATGCCTAATACGCTGATCACCACCTGCATCCAGAAGGCGCCCGATATCTCCACTAGGGCAAAATGCCCAGCGAAGGACAGGAACACGCCCAGGCAGAAGATCTCGAGCGAATGCTGTCCGCACAGGATTGCCGGGTAGAAGATCCACGAGTTCAGCATCGGCCAGGTGCGCGGCACGAACCTGACCGTCAGGACCGCGAGCGCCAGGAAATGCACGAACCGCAAGACGTCGAGATTGGTCTTGTCGATCGGGTAGATCAGGTCCTCGAGCCAATGCGGCACGATGTGGATCGGCTCGGGCAGATACCACGACAAGGCAATGACGAACGCGAACAGCAAATAGAGGATTGCGAGCACCATGGTGAGCCGCCAGGCCAGCACGGGCGCCAGCCGCTTTGCTCCGCCAAGCGCGCACCACGCACCGAACACGAACAGGAGCTGCCAGGCGAATGGATTGAAATACCAGGTGCCGTCCGGATAAGCGGCGAGATTCCAGTCGAATTGCCAGGCCAGCACGTAAAGTGCGAGCGAGCCGCCCAGTGCCAGCATCGGCCAGCGCAGCAGGAGCCATAGGATCGGCGGGAACAGGAGCAGAAGGATGATGTACAGTGGCAATATGTCCATGTTCACCGGCTTGAACTTGAGCAGCATCGCCTGGACGATGGTCATGTCGGGCTGCTTCAGAAAATCGAGGATGTTCATTTCCTCGGCATAGAGCGGGTTGTCGAAGCTGGTGGCAACGTAGGAGATTTCCGCCATATAGATGGCGAACAGGAAGATGTGGGCGACATAGATCTGCCAGGCCCGGCGCAGGATGCGGGCGCCGGCGACCACAAAGCCGCGCTCGCGCATGGCTCTGCCGTAGACGAAAGCTGCGGTATAGCCGGAGATGAAGATGAAGATTTCGGTTGCGTCGCTGAAGCCGTAGTTGCGGATCGTGATCCAGCTCACGACGTTGGACGGGATATGATCGAGATAAATGAGCCAGAGAGCGATCCCGCGGAACAGGTCGAGCCGCAGGTCGCGTCCGGTCGTCACCGTGGGGGCATGCATTCCTAACGATCTTTCTTGCGACCACGGAACAGCATAAATTGCGGCTGGGACCGGCGGCAGCTTGGAAATGAGGTCATCACGACAAGTTCAAGTCTCCCGCGCGGCCGTTCACCGGGCGACCATCACGGGTCAAAGTGCCCACAATTAGGCTGAAAGCTCAATCATGTATCGCACCGTATCCCGCGGAATCGAGGTCAAGGTGACGCCGCGCTTCCTGCCCGACCGGTCGTCTCCCGAGACCGGCTACTTCTGGGCCTACACCATCACCCTCACCAATCTCAGCCGGGAGACGGTCCAGCTCAAGACCCGCCATTGGCGCATCACCGACGCGCTCGGACGGCTGCAGGAGGTGCGCGGCCCCGGCGTCGTCGGCAAGGAGCCGGTGCTGCGGCCGGGCGAGGATTTCGAATACACCAGCGGCGTGCCGCTGCAGACCCCCTCCGGGTTCATGACTGGGACCTATGGCATGGTGACGGAGGCAGGCGAGCCGTTCGAAATCGACATCCCGGCCTTTTCGCTCGATACGCCTCAAGGCGGGCGCACGATCAACTGATGCCAGGTGACAGTAATCAGGGGCCGGTAGCCAGGGGTCACTAGCCAGGGGTCAGGAACAGCCCGATTGTCTGGTTACTCTTTCTTGTTTCCTGATTCCTGATCACTGACTTCCGACCCCTGGAACACGTAGCTTGAATTGCAGAACTCGCAGGTGACCGTGATGACCCCGTTCTCGATCATGTGGTCGCGATCGTCCTGCGAAAAGCTTCTGAGCATGTCGGCCACGCCCGCGCGCGAGCACGAGCATTGGGCGGTGACCGCCGTGCTGCGAAAGACGCGCACGCCGCGCTCGTGGAAGAGGCGATAGACCAGACGCTCGGCCGAGACGGCGGGGTCGATCAGCTCGACATCCTCGACGGTCGCGAACAGGGAGCGACCCTCTACCCAGGCATCATCCTCGGGCACCTGATGGAGTGGCGCGCCTGGCGGCGCGTCGCCCGGGTCAAGATCGGCCTGGCGCGCCCGTTCCGGCGCCTTCGGCAGGAATTGCAGCAGGATGCCGCCGGCCCGCCAACGATGGCGGGCGCCACCGCGGCCGGCGGAGAATTCCTCGCCGACCGCCATGCGGATGCGTGTGGGAATTTGCTCGGAGCGCAAGAAATACTCGTGCGCCGCATGCTCGAGGTCATGGCCTTCGAGCGCGACCAGGCCCTGGTAGCGGCTCATGTCCGGTCCCTGGTCGATGGTCATGGCCAGATGCCCGCGGCCAAGCAGCGCGCCGGCGGCATCCTGGTTCGACGCCATGGCGGCGGCGACGCGCGCCGCGTCGAAGCGCGCGCAGGCCCGCACCTTGCCGGGCGTGGTGAAGTCCACGACCAGCATGCGCACCGGACCGTCGCTCTGAGTCTGCAGGATGAAGCGGCCTTCGATCTTCAGCGCCGAGCCGAGCAGCACCGTGAGCACGATCGCCTCGCCCAGCAGCTTGGCGACCGGTGCCGGATAGTCGTGGGCGTTCAAGATCTCGTCGACCGCGGGTCCCAGGCGGGCCACGCGGCCGCGCAGGTCGAGGGCGGCAACCTCGAACGGCAGAATCGTGTCGTCCGCCGACGTGGCCGCCGGTGCGCGGACGGGAATATCGACGCGGGGATCGTTCATCCTGCCCCTATCCTGCATTGTTTGGTTGCATTGCTCGGCCGAGCAGCCACCGCTGCCGGCTTCCCTCGACCCCCGCAAGCGCGTCGCAAGCGTCGGGGACTAATATGGGGACGGCCTGCCGTTATGGCGAACCGGCGTCCAGGCACCAAGCCAAAATGCCCTTTTGGGCATGCAGCCGGTTCTCCGCCTCGTCGAACACGACCGACTGCGGCCCATCGATCACCTCGTCGGTGACCTCCTCGCCGCGATGCGCGGGCAGGCAATGCATGAACAATGCATCAGGCTTTGCCCGCGCCATGATCCGCGCATTGATCTGATAGCGCTTGAGCAGATTGTGACGACGCTGCCCGTCCTTGTCGCCCATCGATACCCAGGTGTCGGTGACGACGCAGTCCGCCCCCTTGACCGCCTCATCGGGATCGCTGCCGATGACGATATCGGCGCCGGAGGCCTTGACCCAATCGGCCAGCCATTTCTTGGGTGCGAGCTCCGGCGGGGTGGCGACCTGCAGCCGGAAATCGAAGCGCTGTGCGGCGTGCATCCAGGACGCAAGCACATTGTTGGAGTCGCCGGACCAGGCCACGGTCTTGCCCCGGATCTGGCCGCGGTGCTCCTCGAATGTCATGACGTCGGCGAGCACCTGGCACGGATGCGAGCGCCGCGTGAGGCCGTTGATGACCGGTACGGTGGCGTGGCGGGCAAGCTCGGCCAGTGCGTCGGGGTCGAGGATGCGGATCATGATGATGTCGACATAGCGCGAGAGCACGCACGCGGTGTCGGCCAGCGACTCGCCGCGGCCGAGCTGCATCTCCTGGCCGGTGAGCGTGATGGCGTCGCCTCCGAGCTGCCGCATCGCGACCTCGAACGAGACGCGGGTGCGGGTCGAAGGCTTGTCGAAGATCATCGCCAGCGTCTTGCCGGCGAGCGGGCGTTCGGCCGTGCCCTTGCGCTGGACTGCGTTCTTGCGCCTGGCTTTCATCGCGCGACTTGCGTCGATCATTCCGCGCAACGCGGCTTTGGAAATATCCGTGAGGTCGAGGAAGTGGCGGATGCCGTTGGCGCTCATCCGACCGCCTCCTGGCGCGCTCCTTTGTGCGCTTTGGCCAAGCGGCCGCAGGCGCGCTCGATGCGCCTGACCGCCTCGGCAATCTCCTCCTCGCTCACGATCAGCGGGGGCAGGAGCCGCACCACATTGTCGCCGGCCGCAGCCACAATCGTCTTCTCGGCGCGCAATTCGTCGACCATTTCTGCATTCGGCACGAGCAGGCGCAGACCGACCAGCAGTCCTTCCCCGCGCACCTCGGCGATGACGGTGGGATAGAGGTCCTTGATCTCGGCAAGCTTCTGCTTGAACAAGAGCCCGGTTCGGCGCACGCGCTCCAAAAAATCCGGCGCCAGCATCACGTCGAGCACGGCATTGCCGGCCGCCATGGCGAGCGGATTTCCCCCAAAGGTCGAGCCGTGCGTGCCGGCGGTCATGCCCTTGGCGGCCTCAGCGGTGGCGAGGCAGGCGCCGACCGGAAACCCGCCGCCCAACGCCTTGGCGAGCGCCATGATGTCGGGAGCGATCCCATAGCGCTGGTGGGCGAAAAGATCGCCTGTGCGCCCCATCCCGGTCTGCACCTCGTCGAAGATCAGCAGCAGGCCGCTGGCGTCGCACAGGCGCCGCAATGCCCTGAGGAATTCGGGCGGCACCACCCGCACACCGCCCTCACCCATGATCGGCTCGATCAGGATCGCGCCGGTGGCCGGCCCGATCGCCTGCTTGGTCGCATCGAGATCGCAGAAAGGCACCTGGTCGAAGCCTTCCACCACCGGACCGAAGCCTTCGAGATATTTCTTCTGACCGCCGGCCGCGAGCGTGGCCAGCGTGCGCCCATGAAACGCGCCTTCGAAGGTTACGATGCGAAAGCGATCGGGCTGGCCGCTGGCCGATTGGTATTTGCGCGCCATCTTGATCGCGCATTCCATGGCTTCAGCGCCGGAATTCGCGAAGAACACGGTATCCGCGAAGCTGGCTTCGCAAAGCCGCGCCGCCAGCCGTTCGGCCTCCGGAATCCGGTAGAGATTTGAGACGTGCCAGACCTTGCCGGCCTGCTCGGTGAGCGCGGCGACCAGATGAGGATGGGCATGGCCGAGCGCATTCACCGCCACGCCCGAGGTCAGGTCAAGATAGCGGTCGCCGTTGGTTGCGAGCAGCCACACCCCTTCCCCGCGCTCGAACGCGAGGTCGACGCGCGCATAGGTCGGCAACAAATGCGATATTGGAGCCCCGCTCATGTGCCCGCTCTTACGGTCCGGCAATCGTTCGAAATGAAATGTGCCGCCTCTGCGGGCGGCACCAAGATTGCATTCTATTGCGGCCCGCCCGTCTGTCAACGTCAAGAGCAGGCGCTGCCCAAAAGATACCCGGCGATGCGATGGCCCCGATTCCTGCAGATAGATGTGGATGTCGGCACATTCCCAAATCGGAAGGTGTGGACGCGGCCATCCAGACTCTTGCACCGGACTCCCGCCATATTGTAGCTTCCCCCCCGTCAGGTACGACATTTCGTGCGGCGGACAGGTTTCTGAGTTCATCGGTGGCAGGGAGTACGAGTTTGGTCGGCTTAGGGCTGACCGGGGCCGAGGATGGATTTGTCGCGACTGGTCGCCGCCTCACCACTGGGGGAAGACGCATGACCTGGACCGACGAGCGCGTCGAGAATCTGAAGAAGTTGTGGGGTGAGGGACTGTCGGCAAGCCAGATTGCCGCCGAGCTTGGCGGCATTACCCGCAATGCGGTGATCGGCAAGGTTCACCGCCTCGGACTGTCGGGACGCGCCAAGAGCCCGTCAGCGTCGGCGCCGCGTCCGCGCAAGGCCCGCACCCACGGCCATTTGATGCGGGTCGCGCGGTCCTCGGTACGCGGGAATACGGCGCTCGCGCATGCCTATGATTTCGAGCCGGAGCCAGAGCCAGAGCCGATCGACAATGTCATACCGCTCGGCCAGCGGCGTACGATCCTGGAGCTCACGGAGGAAACCTGCCGCTGGCCGATCGGAGACCCGGGCAGCACCGACTTCTTCTTCTGCGGCGGTCAGGCGGGAACCGGCATGCCCTACTGCACCTTCCACTCGCGGGTCGCCTACCAGCCGAGCGGCGACCGCCGCCGTGATCGCCGCCCGTTCCGGGGCTAGCGCGGAAACCTTGGCCCGGCCTTGAGCCGGGATAGTTCCAAACTTTGAGATTGGTAAGGTCCCGGCTCATTAGCGCGTTTACGCGCGTCTTCCACGCGCTATGGCCGGGACAAAGTGTGGACCTACGCGGTCTTTCCGAACCGGTCGTCAAGCGCGTAGCCGGCACCGCGAACGGTGCGGATCGGGTCGTTGTTGTGGCCACGGTTGAGCGCCTTGCGCAACCGGCCGACATGGACATCGACGGTGCGTTCGTCGATGTAGATGTCGCTGCCCCAGACGCCGTCGAGAAGCTGCTCGCGTGAAAAGACGCGGCCGGGCCGCTCCATCAGGAATTCGAGCAAGCGGTACTCGGTCGGTCCGAGATCGATCGCGTTGCCGGAGCGGGAGACCCGCTTTTTTTCCCGGTCGATCGCGATATCCCCGAAGCTGAGCACGTCGGCCACGCGCTCGGGCGAGGCGCGGCGCAGGAGCGCGTTGACGCGGGCGAGCAGCTCCGGAACCGAGAACGGCTTGACGATATAATCGTCGGCGCCGGTCGACAGTCCGCGTACCCGCTCGCTTTCCTCCCCGCGCGCCGTCAACATGATGATCGGCAGCTGTCGCGTTTCCGGACGCGCCCGCAGCCGACGGCACAGCTCGATCCCGGACAGGCCCGGCAGCATCCAATCGAGTATGACGAGATCGGGAGTGCCTTCCTTGAGCCTGGTGTCGGCTTCGTCGCCGCGCGCGAGCGTCTCGACCTCGTAGCCCTGCGTTTCGAGGTTATAGCGCAGCAACAGCGTCAGTGCGTCCTCGTCCTCTACGATCAGGATGCTGGCATTCATCCGCTGGGGCTCCTGCTACTTCTCGGCCGTCGAAAAAACGGATGTGGTATCGCCCTTCGGGCGTTCGTCCGCCATCGGCCGGCCCTCGATCATGTAATGCACCGTCTCGGCGATGTTGGTCGCGTGATCGCCCATGCGTTCGATGTTCTTGGCGCAGAACATGAGGTGGATACAGAAGGTGATGTTGCGCGGGTCTTCCATCATGTAGGTCAGCAGCTCGCGGAACAGCGAGGTGCACATGGCGTCGACCTCTTCGTCGCCCTTCCAGACCGCGAGCGCCTTGTTGAGGTCATGACTCGCGTAGCTGTCGAGCACCTGCTTGAGCTGCCCCAGCACCAACGCCGCCATGTGCTGGACGCCGCGCAGAAGCTTTTGCGGATGGAAGTCGCCGCTGATCGCACTCACGCGCTTGGCGATGTTCTTGGCGAGATCGCCGATCCGCTCGAGGTCATTGGCCAGGCGCAGCGCGCCCACGATCTCGCGCAGATCGATCGCCACCGGCTGGCGGCGCGCTATGGTGAGCACCGCCTTGTCCTCGATCTCGTGCTGCAGGCTGTCGATGCCGGCATCGACGGCCAGAACGCCGCTGGCCTGCTCGGGGTTGCGCTTGACCAGCGCATCGACCGAATTGGCGATCTGCTTCTCGACCAGACCGCCCATCTCCGCCACCAGGCGGTTGAGCTCCTGAAGATCGACGTCGAAAGCCTTGGCGGTATGCTCGTTCATCATCATTGCTCTTGTCCTCGCCGTCGCAGAGGCATGCGGCCTCAGCCGAAACGACCGGTGATGTAGTCCTGGGTCCGCCGGTCGTGCGGCGCGGTGAATATCTTGCTGGTGGTGTCGAACTCGATCATCTCGCCGAGATACATGAAGGCGGTGAAGTCGGAGACCCGGGCCGCCTGCTGCATGTTGTGGGTGACGATCGCGATCGTATAGTCCTCCTTGAGCTCGTCGATCAGCTCCTCGATCTTGGCCGTGGAGATCGGATCGAGCGCCGAGCAGGGCTCGTCGAACAGGATCACTTCCGGCTTGATCGCCACGGTGCGCGCGATGCACAGCCGTTGCTGCTGCCCGCCGGAGAGGCTCAAGCCGTTGGTGTTGAGCTTGTCCTTCACCTCGTCCCAGAGCGCAGCCCGACGCAACGAGTTCTCGACGCGCCCATCGAGCTCCGACTTGGGCAGCTTTTCATAGAGCCGGATGCCGAACGCGATGTTCTCGTAGATCGACATCGGAAACGGCGTCGGTTTCTGGAACACCATGCCGATGCGGGCCCGCAGCAGGTTGAGATCCTGCTTGGGCGACAGGATGTCCTCGCCGTCGAGCAGGACCTCGCCCTCGGCGCGCTGGTTGGGATAGAGGTCGTACATCCGGTTGAGGATGCGCAGCAGGGTCGATTTTCCGCAGCCCGATGGCCCGATGAACGCCATGACCTTGCCGGTGTAGAGCGGCAGGTTGATATCCTTGAGAGCCTTGCTCTGACCGTAGTAGAAATTAAGGCTCTGGATCGAGACCTTTTTCGACAATGTCGCGGCGTCGACCGCGGCGTGAGTGACGGTGGGAACGGTGGAGGTTGCAACATTCATGACTGTTTTCTCGATGCAGCAAGCGTGCGCGCAAAGATGCTGAGTGCGAGCACGGTGAAGGTGACGATCAGCGCGCCGGTCCAGGCGAGCTGCTGCCATTCCTTGTAGGGGCTGAGCGCGAACTGGAAGATGACCACCGGCAGGCTCGCCATCGGTGCGTTGAGATTGAGGCTCCAGAACTGGTTGTTGAGCGCCGTGAACAGGAGCGGAGCCGTCTCGCCGGTGATGCGGGCAACCGCCAGCAGCACGCCGGTGATCATGCCGGCCTGGGCGGCCCGGTAGCAGACGCGGGCGATCACCACCGCGCGCGGCAGGCCGAGCGCGGCGGCCGCCTCCCGCAGCGGGTTGGGAACCAGCAGCAGCATATCCTCGGTGGTGCGCACCACCACCGGAATGACGAGGATGGCGAGCGCCACCGATCCGGCCAGCCCGGAGAAGTGCCCCACGGGAGCCACCGCGATCTCGTAGACGAACAGGCCGATGACGATCGAGGGGGCGCTCAACAGGATGTCGTTGATGAAGCGCACGATCGAGGTCAGCGGGGAATAGCGGCCATATTCGGCCATATAGGTGCCGGCCAGGATGCCGATCGGGGTGCCGATGAGCACGGCCAGGACCGTCAGGATCAGGCTTCCCATGATCGGATTGAGCAGCCCGCCAGCGGCCCCGGGCGGCGGCGTCATCTCGGTGAATATGCTGAGCGAAAGCCCGCTCAGCCCTTCCCACAGCAGCACGCCGAGGATCAATGCCAGCCAACCCAGGCCGAACACGGTGGCGGACACGGACAGAACCAACGCTATTCCGTTGCGGCGGCGGCGGGTGGCATAAAGCTTGTTCATGGCGCTAACCGATCCTTCGCTCGATGCGCATCAGCAAGTAGCGCGCCGCTGCAAGCACGATGAAGGTGATGCCGAAGAGGACGAGACCGAGCGCGATCAGCGACGAGGTGTAGAGATCGCCGACCGCCTCGGTGAATTCGTTGGCGATGGTCGCCGATATGGTGGTGCCGGGGGCGAGGATCGACGCCGATATCCGGTGCGCGTTGCCGATGACGAAGGTCACCGCCATGGTCTCGCCCAGCGCGCGCCCGAGGCCGAGCATGACGCCGCCGATCACGCCAACCCGCGTATAGGGCAGCACGACATAACGCACCACCTCCCAGGTGGTGCAGCCGACCCCGTAGGCCGCCTCCTTGAGCACCGGCGGCACCGTCTCGAAAACGTCGCGCGAGATCGAGGTGATGAACGGCAGCACCATGATGGCCAGGATCAAGCCAGCGGTGAGAATGCCGATCCCGTAGGGCGGGCCGGCGAACAGCGACGACAGGACGGGCACCGGGCCGAAGAAGTCGATCAGGAACGGCTGCACCCATTGCTGCACGAACGGGGCGAATACGAACAGGCCCCAGATGCCGTAGATGATGCTCGGGATGCCCGCCAGCAGCTCGATCGCGATCCCGATCGGCCGGCGCAGCCACAGCGGACAGAGCTCGGTGAGGAACACGGAGATCAGCAGGCCGACCGGCACCGCGATCAGCATCGCCAGGAACGAGGTGACGACCGTGCCGTAGATGGCCGGCAGCGCGCCGAACTTCTCGGTGACCGGGTTCCAGCGCTCGTCGATGAGAAAGCCGAGGCCGAATGCCTGCCAGGCCGGCAGCGAGCCAATGATCAGGGAGATGATCACGGCGCCGAGAAGGATCAGGACCCCGGCCGCGGCGGCCCGCGTGAGCTGGTGGAAGATCGCATCGCGCAAGCGCAGCCGATCGAGCATCTTGGCCCGTGTCGGAACCTCGCTCATTCCGGCATCGGCATTCAACACGGCATCGACCACGGGTCGCCTCCCGGCGGATTGCATTGCGGCCCTCCCTGCCGATCGTTTTGGAAGAGCCGACTTAAGCGGTCTTTACGCGGCCGCACAAGTCTTGGGTTGAAAGCTACATAAGGCAAAGGAGAAAGGGCGCCGGCCTGGCGCCCTTTCCACGCGAGGGCAGGCTATTTGGACATGGCGTAAACGGGCTTGCCGTCAGCGCCCTTGATCTGATCGGTCCAGGTCTTTTCGATCAGCGTGACGACGTTGTCAGGCATCGGAACGTAGTCCAGGTCGCCGGCCAGCTTCTTGCCGTTCTTATACCCCCAGTCGAAGAACTTGAGGGCTTCAGCCGACGTCGCCACATCCTGCGGCTTGGCGTACATCAGGATGAAGGTCGAGCCGGCGATCGGCCACGACTTGTCGCCCGGCGCATTGGTCAGGATCACGTAAAAATCCTGGCCGTGCTCCACGGCGCGCCTGCGGCGGCCGCCTCGAACGTGTCGGAGTTGGGGTCGACCGTCTTGCCGGCCGCATTGATCATCTTGGCGTATGTCATCTTGTTCTGCTTGGCGTACGCGTATTCCACGTAGCCGATCGCGCCGACGGTGTTGACGGTATTGTTGGCGACGCCCTCGTTACCCTTGGCGCCGATCCCGACCGGCCATTCGACAGCCGTGCTCTCGCCGACCTTATCCTTCCATTCCGGGCTGATCTTGGAAAGGTAATCGGTCCAGATGAAGGTCGTGCCGGAACCATCCGAGCGGTGGACGACGACGATTGCCGTAGCCGGCAGCTTCGCGTTCGGATTGAGCTTCGCGATCGCCGGGTCGTTCCACTTGGTGATCTTGCCCAGATAGATATTGGCGAGCGTCGGGCCGTCGAGCGTCAATTCGCCCGGCTTGATGCCCGGCAGAGTGACGGCCGGGACAACGGCGCCGTTGATCACCGGGAACTGGACGAATCCGTTCTTCGTCACATCTTCGGCCGTCAGCGGCATGTCGCTGGCGCCGAACGTCACGGTCTTGTTCTGGATTTGCTTGATACCGCCGCCGGAGCCGATCGACTGGTAGTTCAAGCCAACTCCTGTCGCTTTCTTGTAGGCATCCGCCCAAGAGGCGAGAACCGGATAGACGAAAGTGGAGCCGGCGCCCGTGAGATCAATGGCCGCGGCCGGCGCGGCGGCGGCCGTGGCAAGCAGGCCGGCGGCCGTCAGGGTCTGAAACAGTTTCATGCTCTCTCCTGTTGATGTCGCCAAAAAAGCTCAGCCGTCGCGAGCTTGAACTCGCGGCCGCAGACTTCCGGCTCTGGTTGGTGTTCTTTTCTACGCGGTACCCACGCGCCTCTGGCGACCGGTCCGGGACGCGTTCGTCCCCTGGTGCTTTCCGAGGCCGCTAGGATATCTACGCGCCGCATGTCATCGTTGTATGATGATTGGATGACAGATAAATGACGCAGCTAAGCCATTGTAATAAATGTTAATTCTGTCGTCGCGGCTGTTGCGCTCATGTTTCTTCAACGCGCCGATCTTGTCCATCCCAAACCCTCGACCGCAAACACGAGAGGGGTGCCATATCGCTTGCGCGGGATCGTTCTTTGATGGCGGGTGGTCGTGTCAAGAGCACGGACCGCAAACTCTGATCGATTATTTGTAGAGAGGCGCAAAGGTACCTGCTCGTCCTCCAAGGGGTTGGAAAACGAGAAATACATTTCCGGGAAAACGCACTTGAACTGAGGCGCCAACGATCGCAACCCGCATGGGTCGAGACCCGCGCTTATATCGCAAGCGGGGCTCGGTCGCGCGGCCAAGCCCAGCCGCGCGATAGAGCGTGACCGACCTCGGCTGCCGAGCCGAGGGAGGGGCCACCCAAGAGCTCACTTCATTGAAAGTCCTCTTACGTCACTCACAGCGGCCGGTGCCGGGCGCAAGGTTCTTTGCGAGGTCGGTTTGCCCGCCTCAAGATGGGCTTCGTCGAGTGAACGCCTCATTGTCACCCGCGCGGTGCGACTAGGCCCGCGACGATCCCTTCGAGGTCATCCGCCCGTCGTCCCGGCAGGGACGCCTTCCGCTTGCGCGGAAGCTTTGAAATCCTCTGTTGTCGTGTCGATAGATCAGGCCGCTTTCACCTTCTCGACTTGCCACTCAAAAACCGTTCCGTCGCGCCAGATGGCGTGCAGGATCACGGCAAGCTTGCGCGCGACGGCAATCGAGGCACGCTTCCAGCCGATGCGCTTGGCAAGCCGGACAGCCCAGTCTTTGAGCGGGGAAGATCGCCGAACGCGCGTCATGAGCACCCCGGCGGCCTCATAGAGATAACTGCGCAGGAGCGGATCGTTGGTCTGGCCGATGCCGCCGATCCATTCGCTATCGCCCGATTGATATTGCCGTGGCGTCAGTCCGAGGTATGGACCGACCTTGGACGATGACGAGAAGCGCTTCGGATCATCAAGAGCGGCCTTGAACGCAAGCGCGGTGATCGATCCGATGCCGGGCACTGTCATCATGCGGCGAACGTCGGCGTCCTCGCGCGCGGTATCAAGCGCGCTCTGCGTAATGGTCTTCAACTGATTGGCCAGCGAGGCATGGATGGTCAGCATTGGATCGAGGAGCGGTGCGAGCCAGGTGTTTCTGGGCGCGCAACTCGACGACGCGTGGTACAAAGCCTCGCCCCTTGCTGGGACCGGTCATGACACCGAGCGCTTTGAGCGTCCCGCGAATCTGGTTTTTCGATATTACGGCGGGCTTGCAGCAACTGCTGGCGGGACTGCAGCAGTGCCCGGACATACTGCGCATCTATCGATCTGACGCGGGCCTCTCGATACCAACCCATACGCACGAGCTCGGCGAGTCCCCGTGCATCATTGCGATCGTTCTTGTTGCGCTTCATGGATAGCACGCGATGCGCGTGGCGACTGTCGAGACAGATGACCGGAAGCCCGAGTTGACGCAGCTCGCGCCAGAGCCAGGCAGACGTGGGACCGCTTTCGAGCCCGACACGGCTGAGCCCGGGCGCGCGCTTCGCCAGACATTGAGCAATGACCTGCGGATCAGTCGCGACCTTGCCCTCGAAGAGAACCTTGCCGGTTTCGTCGATGCTGCAGATCGCGGTCTCCTTCAACGATACGTCGAGACCGGCATATGTCGCCGTCGTGTGCGTCATGGGGTGCCTCCTGGCCGAATCGATGGAACGGTCAGGTGAGCACTTCGGAGTGCCCTTGGCACGACCAGCCGCCATCACCCCATGTCACCCGGAGGGCCGAGACCTGCCATCCCGGCTCTTTTGGGATCGAGGGTTCGGTTTGATCGGCTGCGGCAAGCAGGACTGGTGAGCGTTCGCCGCGAGGGCCGATCGTTGCCTGGGAGACGTTCCACACGACCGGCGAGAGCACGGATTACGGTGACGGGACCGGCGAAAACGAGGCGCGCGTGGCGCGCGCCAAACCATGCTGTGCGCCGCAGACCGCCGCGTCGCCGGCCTCCGATTCCGCCTGCTGCGGTGTGTAAGAGCAGCACAGGCGTGACATCGCGCTCCCGAAACCGCGGTTCTGATCAGAGGATAGCGGTTGTCGCCGGGAGCATGGACCAAGCTGCGAGGGCCCCAGGGGACCCCGCAGCTTTCAGGTTCGTCGATCAGCCGACCGCGTATTCCAGCGACTTGAATGTCAGGTGGCGGACGCCCTCCGGAGCATCGGCAATTTTCCGGATCGCGCCCCACGTCTGCTTGTAGTTCGGGATGACGAGCTCGTTCACGCCCGGCGAGACTACGTTTCCCTGAACCCCCATCGGATTGGCAAACAGCATGAAGGTCTGCTTGCGCTTGGCCGTCGGCGTTGGGTAGACCATCGCTTGGGTCGAGCCATTGTCGTTGTAGACCTCGACCAAGTCCCCTTCCTTGAGGCCCAGTTCCGCCATGTCTTGGGGGTTCATCTGCAAGAACGGATAGGGGACGCGATCCATGACAAACTCGTTGTCCTGGTCCAGATAGGCATTCTGCCACACGGTGTTCGTGCGGCCATTGTTGATGAGGAACGGAAATTTCGTCCTTTCGGCTTCCTTGCCGGGGGCCTGCAGACCGCGCCATTCGGTGGTCATGAAGGTCGCCTTGCCATCCGAGCTATTGAACTTGCCGTCGGCAAACAGGCGTTTGGTGCCGATGATCTTCCCGTCCTGGAAGCCGACAGCCGGTTCCTGGAAACCATTTGTCCCCATGGCGCGCAGCCGCTCGTAGGTTACGAATTCCCCGCCCTTTTCATGGCCACGATAGCCATCCGCGAAGGCGTCCTCTTCTGTTTTCCAGTCGAACCCTTTGAACTGGTCCGCATATTGCGCCTTCCCTTGCTCACGCAGCACGCGTTCCATGTGGTTGGCTATACGCGCGGCGATCAAGGAGTCGGGCATCGCCTGGCCTGGCGGGTCCATGTACCGTTCGGTCAGCCGCATGCGGCGCTCGCCGTTCATCGAGGTGAGGTTGGCCTCGCCGGAAGTCGCCGCCGGCAGCCAGACATGACAGGCTTGGCCAATCTTGGTCGGCACGATGTCCACATCGACCGCGAACAGCCCCCCTTGTTTGATGGCGCCGGCGATGGCCTCGACCATCGCCGTGCGGTCGCCATACGGCACCGCCGACATGGCGTCCTTCACCAGATCGGTGCGCTTCTTGTAGACCTGCTTGAATTTCAGGGCGTTCAAGGTGGTCTTGTAGTGATCGCAGCCCCAAATGTGATGCACGCCGCCTTCACCCTCGATCAGGAGCTTGTCGACATAGAAAGCCGGACGCGGGCCCGGATAGTCGGGCCGCGAATAGCCCTCCTGGTGTCCGCCCATGCGCACGCAACCGCCGCCGGGGCGGCCGATATTGCCGGTGGCCAAGGCGACGTTCACGAGCGCGCCGTTGGTCCGGTAATTGTCGTTGCCCCAGATCAGACCTTTCTCGTAAGCGAACATCGAGCGTCGCCGGGCGCCCCCTTGCTTCGGCTGCGCGATCCATTCAGCCGATTGACGGATCTGGTCCGCGGTGAGCCCGGTAATGCGCGCGGCGTCTTCAAGGCTCGTCTTGTTGGCGGCAACCACCTTGTCGAAGTCCTTGGTCGAGGCGTCAATAAACGGCTTGTCGACCCAGCCCTTGTCGGCAATGTAGGTGAGCCACGCGTTGAATAGAGCGAGGTCGCTGCCGGAATTGATCGCCAGGTGCATCACGCGATCCTTGCCGGCCTCAGTCTCGCAGGCATTGACCGTAACGGTGCGGCGTGGGTCGACTATGACGATGCGGCTCGGCTCGATCGGCTCGGAGCCGAATTCAACCTTCTTCTTGTCCGCCGAAGTGCCGCGCAGATTGGGCACCCAATGATTGAGGAAGTAATTGGTCTGCGTTTCAAGGGCGTTGGTGCCGACGGCAACGATCGTGTCGGCGAGTTCGGCGTCCTCATAGCAGTTATTGAGCTCGCCCACGCCCATGTCGCGGGTGGCGTGAACCTCGGAATTGTAGGCCGGACGGTTGTGAATCCGGATGTTCCTCACCTTCATGGCACCGAAATAGAGCTTTCCGGTGCCCCAGGTGTTCTCGTAGCCGCCGCCGGCGCCGCCGTGGTCGTAGGCCGAGACGAACAGGCCGTCCTCGCCCTTGTCGTTGATCACCGCGACCGTGACGCGCGCAACCAGATCGAGTGCGTCGTCCCAGCTCGTCGGCTGCATCTGGCCATATCGCCAGACCATCGGATCCGTGAGTCGCTGCAGCTGCGTGTTGCGCACCCGTGAGTAGCTCATTTCGGCCATGCGTGCGCCGCGCACGGAGCCGAGCCCGGAATTCACCACGCAATCTTTGTCGGGCTTGATGACGATATGAACGTCCTCCCCGTTCTGCCGCACGATGTTGTACATAGAGGGCGCGTACCAGGCGCCGGTCTCGGCCGCTTGCTGCTTGCCGAGATCGACGCCGAATTTGTTCTGATCCGGCGCGGTGCCGCCCTGTCGATTGGCGGGCCACGTGTAGGCCTTATAGCCGCAGCCAACGATGCAGAAGTGGCATGTGACGTTGAACTCCTTGGCGTCCTTGGGGACGATCGGGAGGCGGTCGATCTGACGCTTGTAAGCCATTTGGTCCCTCCCTCAGAGCACGTTTGACAGGCGGCCGTACAACAGCTCATCGACACCTTCGGCATAAATGTCGCCGCCGGCATCGACCCGCAGCACGTATTGCGGAAGGTTTTGGGTCGCGTGCCCCCAGATTTCCTGTCCGCCCGCCTCGCAGTCGAAACGCGAATAGTGGCCGGGGCAGTTCAAGCTGCGGTCGCTTGCATTGTAGGCGAGAGGAAAGCCCTTATGTGGGCAGATCGTCGAGAAGCCGACGATGTCTTGATCGGAACCTGCGCCACCGGGCACGCGTTTGCCGAGCTTGAGCAGGACCCCAGGTGCGGCGCTATCGGGATAGGCCACCGTGAGCGGAACGTTGGGCTTGAGGTCGCGGATGTTCGCCAGTCGGTTCGACGGGTAGTCGACCCGGGCCGCAGCCGGAGCCGCTTTGGCTTCCTGGGGGATAACGGACGCTGCTGCCGCGCCGACCGCGGCAAGGCTGGCGCCGGACAGAAACTTACGCCGTCCGGCATCGACCATCTTCGGGCACGCCTTCATGGGCTCCTCCTCAAGATTTGTCGAGCTTCCGTCCGACCCTGCTTTCGGTCCGCCCCATCTGGGCAGCGCCTAGTCGCACGGGCGGAAGCAACGACGATGAGATTTGGGTTGTCATGGAAACGTCATCGCGCTATGTAAGAACATGTCGATAGTTCCAGACACGTATTATACTCGAATTTACGTAACGTGTCATCCGGAGTTCCCGACATCGGCGTTCCCGCGCCGGAGAATGGAAAGGCAGAGTGAGGCTGATGCAAAGGGATACGTTAGCGGTCGTCGGCCACATCGGCCCGGTCGCGCGCGGCGACAAAATGTCAGTCCCGCACGCGCTCGCCGCTCTGGCTGCGCTCGGGCAGCCGAGCCGGCTTGAGATTTTCCGGCTTCTCATGCGGCGTGAGCCCGATGGCCTGCCAGCCGGGATGATTGCTGAGACCGTCGGCTGTCCGCACAACACGCTTTCGTCGCATCTCAGCATCCTCGCACGCTCCGGCCTGGTGCACGGCACGCGCGACGGACGATCGATCATCTACCGCGCCAACATTGAAGGGATGCAGGCCCTCATTGCATTCCTGGTGAACGATTGTTGCGACGGGCATCCGGAGCTTTGCGACCTGCGGGATGCGTTGCGCGATACCGGCTGCTGCCCGCCGGCACCCAAAGGCACCCGGCGAAAAAAATAATCACATGCGCGGCGCCGACATGAACCGGATTACCTGAGGGGCACCACAATGACCTGGACCGCGACAAATCTCTTGATTGAATTGATCGCCGGCATCCTCGGCGAACTCGGCGCGGCAGCCCTCGCGAAGGAACACAGTTTCAGGACCATCGGCCATATCGTTGCCGGCGCGCTCGGCGGCGCTTTCAGCGGTTATTTTCTGCAAACGCTTGCCGGCACGTTGGTCGACGGCGCGGGCGCCAAAAATAAGTCCAATCCGGATCCGGTCTCGAGGGTGATTTTGCAGGCTCTGACCGGCCTTGCGGCGGGTGCCATTTTGACTTTGATCGTCGGGTTCGTGAAACACAGCATGGATCAACACAAGGCAGGTAAGCCCTGAGTTGAACCGGAATGGAACGCTATGATCGACGTGATCATCTACCACAATCCGGCTTGCGGCACCTCGCGCAACACCCTCGGGCTGATACGAAATGCCGCGATTGAGCCGCATATCATCGAGTATTTGAAATGTCCGCCGACCCGCGACTTGCTTGCATCGCTCATCGCTCGCGCCGGACTATCGGCGCGTGAGGCGGTGCGCGTGAAAGGCACGCCATACGACGAGCTTGGGCTTGGCAATGCCGGCCTCAGCGACGATCAACTGCTCGATGCGATGATGGCGCATCCAATCCTGATCAATCGCCCCATCGTCGTGACTCCTCTCGGGGTCAAGCTATGTCGACCTTCTGAAACCGTGCTCGATTTGATTCCGGTTCCTCAACGCGGTGAGTTTCGCAAAGAATGCGAACTGGTGGTCGATAAAGCCGGGCATCGCGTCGCGACAAGCTGAAGCGGGCGGCCCCGCAGACAAGGACAGCGCATGGTGGAAGCAGTCGACAAGAAGGTCTTCAACGTCTTGTTCATATGTACCGGGAACTCGGCGCGCTCGATCATGGCCGAAGCGGTGCTCAACCGCGCCGGACAGGGCCGATTTCGGGCGTATTCGGCGGGCAGCCAACCGAAAGGGCACGTGCATCCCTACGCCCTCGATCTTTTGCGACGATTGCATTTCGATGTGAGCGCCGCCAGGTCGAAGAGCTGGAAAGAATTCACCGGCCCGGGTGCACCCAAGCTCGATTTCGCTTTCACGCTCTGCGACGACGCGGCTGCGGAGACGTGCCCGGTCTGGCCGGGACAGCCAATGACCGCGCATTGGGGTTTGCCGGATCCCGCTGCCGCGACCGGCAACGAGCCGGAAGTTCGGCTCGCATTTGCCGACGCGATGCGCATGCTCACCAACCGCATCAATATTTTCGTCAGTCTGCCGATGAAATCGCTCGACCTTCTCAGCCTGCAAAAGCAGCTGGACGCGATCGGCAAGTCAAAGGATGCGGGACCCGGTTCCGCAACCGCCGCCGAATGAGCGAGACGCCTGCTCCCCTTACGCGGCGTCTTCTGGCGGAAGCTTTGGGCACCGGCATCCTGGTGGCAACGGTCGTCGGCTCGGGCATCATGGCCGAGCGCCTGGCCGGCGGAAATCAAGCCATCGCGCTTCTTGGCAACACCATCCCGACCGGTGCGATTCTCGTCGTGCTCATCACCATACTGGGCCCGATCTCGGGCGCACATTTCAATCCGGCGGTAACGGCGGTGTTTGCCCTGCAAGGAAAATTTCGATGGGGTGAGGTTCTCCCCTACGTCATTGCCCAATGTCTCGGCGGGATCGCAGGGACCGCCGTCGCGCATCTCATGTTCGACCTTGCTCCCTTCACAATCGGGACGACCTCGCGCAGCGGTATTTCCCAGTGGTTTTCGGAGGCGGTTGCCACCTTCACGCTGGTGCTGACCATCCTGGGGGGCGTGCGCTACGCGCCGAACGCAGTCCCGTGGCTGGTAGGATTGACCATCACGGCCGCCTATTGGTTCACGGCCTCGACCTCCTTTGCGAACCCTGCGGTGACGCTCGCGCGCGGTTTCACGACGACGTTCGCGGGCATTGCCATCAATCACGTTCCGGCGTTCATCGTGGCGGAATTGATTGGAGCCGGCTTCGCCTGGAGAGTCGCCGGAGCGCTCTTCCCCCGCCCGTAGGCAAGGACTGACGGCCTGAGCAAAGGGTCACCGCCGCAAGCTTCGAAGCCGTCAACCGCGCTGCTTCAAGCGAGTTGCTGGCGCAATGCCGCCGAAAGGCGCTCGGCGCACATCACGACGACGAAGGTGATGAGCAGCAACAACAGCACGGTGTGATACTGGAACAAGTTCATCGCGGTCAGCAGCTCGAACCCGATCCCGCCGGCGCCGACGAAGCCGAGGACAAGCGAGCTGCGGATGTTCTCGTCGAGGCGGTAGAGCGCAATGCCCAAGAGCGAGGGAAGAACGCTCGGCACCACCGCGTGGGTGAACACGGCAAGCCGGCTGGCGCCCGTCATGGTCAGCGCCTCCACGGGTCCCATGTCCATGTCCTCGATGACCTCGGCGAACAGCCGTCCCAACATGCCGACCGAATGAACCGAGATCGCCAGCGCGCCCGGAAACGGCCCCAGGCCGACCGCCGTCACGAACAGCAGGGCCCAGACCAGGTCGGGCACCGTCCGCGCGAAGGCGATCAAACCGCGCGCCGCGAAGTAGAGCGGGCGCGCGGGCGTCGTATTGCGGGCGGCCAAGAGCGCAAGCGGCGTCGCCAGCACCAACGCAACCGCCGTGCCGAAGAGCGCGATGTCCAACGTCTCAAGGGTCGGCCACAGCATATGGGGAAGCTTGGAGAAGTCGGGCGGCCAGGCGCGGCGCAGGATATCGGCCATGCCGCTGACCCCCGTAACCAAGTCTTGCGGGCGGGCTTGTGCGACCAGCGCGGCTTGCGCCAGCAGGACGATGGCGGCGAAGGCCGCCAGCATGTGAACCGCGCCGGTCTTCGGGAGGCTCGGATCAGGAGGCGGCTTCATGCGGCCGCGGCATCATAGAGGGAGGCGATCTCGCGGCCGCCGATCCGCGCCGGCTGTCCCGCAAAAACCAATCGACCGCGGTTGAGGCCCAGGATGCGGTCGGCATAGCGCCGCGCCAGATCGGGCTGATGCAGCACGCAGAGCACCGCCAAGCCGCTCTTCTCGGAAAGCCGGCGCAGCAGCCTCATCACCTCCTCGGCCGCCTCGGGATCAAGGCTTGCGATCGGCTCGTCAGCCAGCAACGCCTTCGGCTGCTGGGACAGTGCGCGCGCAATCGAGACGCGCTGCGCCTGTCCGCCCGACAGGGTCCCGGCCCGCTGCGTGGCAAAAGCACGCAGCCCAACCTGATCGAGACTGTCCAATGCCAGCGGCACCTCGCTCCTGGGAAGCCGGCCCAGGGAAACAAGCAGGCTACGGTGTCGACCGAGCGTACCGGTCAGGACGTTGGCGAGGACGCTGCGCCGGCGGATGAGGTGGGGCTGCTGGAACACCATCCCCAGCGCCATGCGCGCCTCGGCCAGCGCCCGTCCGGACAGGTCGGTGATCTTCCGTCCGGCAACCTGGACTCCGCCGCAACTGGGCCGCAGCATGCCGGCGATGCAGCGCAGCAAGGTTGATTTGCCACTGCCGTTCGCCCCGAGGACGACGACCAGCTCCCCGGGCGCAATCGAAAGGCTCGCATCTTCGAGTGCCAGGCAGCCGGTGGGATACCGCACCGTGACGCCGGTGACCTCGATCAAGCTCACGACCTAGTCCTCGAGCTTGCTGAGATCGATATTGAGCACGTGCACCAAATCGCGGATCACGTCGTAGGAGGCATCGGTCTGCGGAATGAGGCGACCGTTGCCGAGGTTCTTGAGATCGGCGGCTGGAAGCGAGGAGAAATCGAGGGTTTGCAGCACGTGCGTCAGCCGCGCCTTGAAGGCCGGATCGAGATCGCCGCGCACGACGATCGGATCAACCGGAATGGGGTCGGAACGCCAGAGCTCGATGTAGTCGTCCGGCTTGTAGGCGCCGGCTTCCGTCGAGGAGATGATCTGCTGGCTGTTGAGCTCGGCCGCCGCCACCTTGTGATTGCGCAGCGCCTCGAAGCTTGCGGTGTGGCTCCCCGAATAAAGCGGCCGCACGCCCGTGTCCGGATCGATGCCGGCCTTCTTCAAGGCATAGGCCGGGAACAGATGGCCGGAATTGGAGGCCGGGTCGGAATAGCCGAAGGTATGGCCGGCAACCTCCTTGAGCGTCTTGATGCCCGAGCCGGGCCAAGTGACGATGCCGGCGGTGTAGGTGTCCGGCTTGCCATCCGTACCGCTGACCGTCGCCACGACATTGGCCTTGGCGATCTCATGGGCCATGACATAGCTGAACGGGCTGAATTCGCCGATTTCCAGCTTGCCGGCGCGCATCGCCTCGACCTCGGCGGTGTAGTTGGTCGTGATCAGCATCTGGACTTGGCAGTCGAGCGCCTTGGCCAGGATCGCACCGATCTTGTCGTAGATCGGTATGAGCTTCGCGGCGGCCTCGTAGGGCTCGACGCCGAAGCGAACCGTGCCGCCGTTTGGACAATCGGGTGCCGCGGCCTGCACGGGGATTGCGAGCAGGTTCACGATGCCGATGCCGACGGCCGCCGCCAGCGCAGTCAATCTTGTCATGACGCCCCTCCTCCGTACCGGTTCGTACGAATCGACTCGCCTGCACGTGCACGGGGTCAGGCGGTCGGATCTTTGGTGGCATATCGGCTTGCCGTGACACCCGTGTGTCACTCGATGACGAAACGGTGACAACACACAGGTCGAGCCTGTCGCAAAACCGTTATGGTACCGAACCGCGCGCTGGAAGCAGCGGGGCGGTTGTCGCTCGACTGGCATCTTCGGAATGCACCGGATGTTTGCTCAAATCACATCGCGCTGAGACAACCAGGCGTCTCGGGTCAGTCGATAAAGAACCTGTCGCCGCAGAGGGTCGCTTTCCGGGACCCCAGGGCGGTCAAAATCCTCCGTGCAATCGTGAGACATCCCGAGCTTCGCCATCAGCCGTCGGGACCGAGCGTTGCGGACGCTCGCATGCGCCACGACCTGCGTGAGGCAAATCTGTTCGAAGCCAAATTCAAGCGCTGCTCGCACCGCCTCCCGGGCGAATCCTTGTCCCCAGAGCGGCCGTGCCAACCGCCAACCAACCTCGACGGCAGGCGTGAAGCGGGCCGCAAAGCCGACGTTCAACAATCCGGCAGCCCCCATGAAAATGCCGGATGCCCTTGATTCCAGGGCCCACAGGCAGAAGCCGTGCGAGGATTGATGGCTGATCTGGAAATCGATCCAGGCGTTGCATGCGTCTCGCGTGGAGAGCGGGCGCAGATATTTCATCACGTCGGCATCTTCAGACATTGCGGCAAAGGGCTGCCTGTCTGAATCCTCCCATGATCGGAGGATCAGCCGTTGGGTAAAAAGCTGCATCCGACTCCACCGTCGCTACGGATAGCGATATGGCTCAATAGAGCCGCATGAAATACCTCGCACGATAGGCGCTCTGCGACATGCGCGAGCGCGGGGCGGTCCGAGACTGCCCTAGCTCGCCGCGCCCCCGGGCTCGGGTCCCGCCACCGGCAGATGGGCGGTGAAGGTCGCGCCCTGACCCGCCACGCTCTCGATCGTCAAGCGGCCGCCGTGCCGGTTGAGGATGTGCTTGACCAGCGCCAGGCCCAAGCCGGTGCCGCCCTGCGCACGGCTTTCGGTCACGTCGACCCGATAGAAGCGTTCGGTCAACCGCGGCAGATGCTCGGGGGCGATGCCGGGGCCGTAGTCGCGCACCTTGACGGAAGCTTCGCGCGCATTCTTGCCGCCGTCCCCGATCGAAAGCGCGATATCGATCTTCTTGCCGGAGGCGGCGTATTTGAGCGCGTTCTCGATGAGGTTCTCGAACACGCGCATCAATTCGTCGCGGTCGCCGAGCACCAGAAGACGGTTGGCGGCCGCCTTTACGCTGATCTCCACGCCCCGATCGCGCGCGAGCGTCTGCAGGCTGTCGGCCACCTGGCGCATGATGGCGATGAGATCGACCTGCTTGTCCGGGCGCAAATGAGCGTTGAGCTCGATGCGGGAGAGCGACAGCAGGTCATCGATCAGCCGGGCCATGCGGGTTGCCTGCGCCTGCATGATGGGCAGGAAGCGCAGGCGCGCCGCCGTATCGTCACGCGCCGGCCCTTGCAAGGTCTCGATGAAGCCGGCGAGCGCGGCGAGCGGAGTGCGCAGCTCGTGACTCGCATTGGCGATGAAGTCGGCACGCATCTCCTCGACACGCCGCAACGGCGTAAGATCGTGGAAGGCCACCAGCACGAGACCGGGGGAGGCGGTGCCGGAAAGCGCGATCGGCGTCACGATCGCCTCGTACCAGCGGTCCACCGGCACGCGCTCGAAGAACTCGAACTCGCTGGGAGCTGCCGGTGGCAACCGCGCGGCGGATCGAATCCAGGACCTCGGGGACGCGCAATGCAAGCGAGACCGGCTCTCCGCGCCGAAGCGCCGGCGCCATCGCGCTCGCGCGCGCATTGAGGGCGACCACGTTGCCGTGGCGATCGAGCGCCACGACCGGATCCGGCAGTCCGGCGAGCACGGCCTCGACCAGCGGATCGCCGACGCGCAGTGCCGGCGAGTCGGCGCGCGGCAGGGTGGGGCGCGCGGCTTCGCCGCCGGCGGCTCCTATCAGGACCGCAACCGCGAGGATGGCAAAAGAGGCTAGCGCCGGCTGCGTGGCGAGCGTTCCGCTTTCCCACAGCACCGCAAACACCGCCGCCGCGACGATCAGCACAAGCCGCGCACGCCTGAGCCGATCGAACCATGGACGCAGGCGCGTGCCTCGTCCGCCATCGTGGATCGCCGTCATCCGTTTGCCGCGTCCGAGATTGCCGCCGCGCTCGCCTGCATGGCTCTCCCGCACGCGCACGCGGGAGGGCGTCAGGGTTCATAGCGGTTTCGCGTCGGCGGCGGCAAATCGTTTCGCAGCGCGAAGCCGCTTTAGCGGTCTCGCATGTCCGCGTCCGCGATCGGGGCGAGCGCCGGCCGCTCGGCCGGATGCGGTCGCACGCCGGCACGCCCCGGCAGGCCCAGGAGGAGCTCACGACCTCCCAGGATCATCAGCGAAAGCACGAGCGGCACGACATAATAGAGCAGACGAAACAGCAGCAGACCCGCCAGCAGCTTCGGTTTGTCGAATTGCCACAGCGCCACCAGCATGGCCGCGTCGAACACGCCGATACCGCCGGGGGCATGGCTGGCAAAGCCGAGCAGGGTCGCAGAGACGAAGATCACCGCCAAGGTGACGAAACCGATATTGGGTTCGAGCGGCAACAGCATGAACATGGCGAGCGCGCAGCAAGCCAGATCGACGATGCCGATGCCGATTTGCAGGAGGGTCAGCGGTCCGTCCGGCAGGGTCACTTTCCAGCCGTGGCGGCCGATGACGCGCGGACGCCGCCATACCCAGACGATATAGGAACCCAGCACCGTCAGGATCACCAGCGCCAAGTCGCGATTGAACCATGCGGGCAATTGATCGATTGCGGATGCGGCATTGGGCACATAGGCGATACCCAGGCCGAGCACGGTGGCATTGCCGAGCCAGAAGGTCAGTCCGGCCACGAAGCAGAGCTTGGTGACCGCAATCGCGTCAAGGCCCCAGGCCGAATAGATCCGGTAGCGCACCGCGCCGCCGGTCAGCACGCTCGCCCCCACATTGTGGCCGATCGAATAGCTGGTGAAGCTCGCCAGCATCGCGACCCGGTAGGGAATACTCGCCCACCCGATCGTGCGCAGCGCGAACAGATCGTAGAACGTCAAGGTGAAGTAGCCGCCGGCCACGAACAGCGATGCCCAAACGATGTCGGATGCCTGGGCCGCCAGCATGGCGTCGATCACGCGCGCGACCCTGATGTGGCGCAGGATGTGAACGAGCGCCACCGCCGCGATCGCGATGATGGTGACGCTCAACAGGAATCCGATCCGGCTCCAGCGCAGCCTCTCGTCGCAGAACCGCGCCGCGCTTCGCAGCATGTTGAGCGCCGCCTCGCCCCGGCCTGGTGATGGCAACGGCATTTGCTTCACATGGATTCCGTTGCGATGCCACGGCTCGGATTTGCCGCGATGCGTCATTGCAGCGGCTTGCTCCTGCTATGCAAGGATAATGACCGCACCGCACGGCGCCTTCATCGGATCAATTGTCGCAGGCTGAAGCTATGCCGATCGGATCGCGCCCGGCGACCCCGGCTCCGCGGCAAAAAAGGCGCGCAGCTCGGCATAGGTTTCGTCGGGCGCCTCTTCGGAGAGATAATGCCCGCAGGGCAGCGCCTGGGCGCGCCGGATGTCGGCGGCATAGCGCGGCCAGATCTCCATGGAGCGCTGATTGCGACCGACGCCGCCGGTTGCCCCCCACAGCAGCAGCACCGGGCAGCCGATCCGGCGGCCGGCCTCGAAGTCGGCGGTGTCCATGTCGAGGTCGACCCCGAAGGTGGCGCGGTAATCCTCGCAGATGGCATGGATGGTGGCCGGGTCGCGGAAGCAGCGGACATATTCGGCCAGCGCCGCCGGATCGAAAAAGCTCAATCCCTGCTCGGTCTTTGCCAGCTTCTTGCGAATGAAATAGTCCGGATCCGCGCCCATCAGCCGCTCGGGCAGATCATAGGGCTGGATGTTGAAGAACCAGTGCCAGGAGAAGGTGCCCCAGGCGCGGGTGATATTGTTGAGCAGGTAATGCTGCGGAATGATGTCGAGGATGGCGGCGCTTTGCACCTTTTCGGGATGATCGAGGCACATGCGATGGAGCACGCGGGCGCCGCGATCGTGGCCGGCCGCGTGGAATCGATCGAAGCCGAGCGCCGCCATGACGTCGACCTGATCCTGCGCCATGGCGCGAAACGAATAGCCGGAATGATCGGGGCCGCCCGGCGGCTTCTCGGAATCCCCATAGCCGCGCAGATCGGTGGCAATCACGGTGAACTCGCTGGCCAGGCGCGGCGCGATCCTGTGCCAGGAGACATGGGTGAACGGGTTGCCGTGCATCAGCAACAGCGGAGGGCCCTTGCCGCCGATCACCGCGACGATGCGCGCGCCGCCGGCCTTGATCTCGGTGCGGGTAAATCCCTCGAACATACGGTTACGCTCAGTGCGTGAGCACGATGAAATCCGTTCCCTCGCCGGTTTCCGGCCCCAGACCCTGGTCGGAGATCACCAGCGAGGCGCCCGGCGATAAAATCTCGCCGATCCGGTCGAGCGCCTCCTGCGGAATCTGGATGCGATCGAGCGCTTGTGCGGCGGTCGACGGCAGGCGATCTTCCACCGGGGCCGAAACCGCCTGGGCCTTCGGGCCGATCTTGGCGGGAATCAGCCGACGCGGCGGCTCGCCCGCCATGCTCATCACATTCCAACGCATGTGGGCGCCATCGCCGGTAAATCCCAGGGCGGTGAAGACGTGCGTCCCCAGCGGTTGCTCGGGACGGTCAATCTCGACCGGCAGATCGAACAGCGGCTCCATCCCCTGGCGTACGAACAACTTTTTGTCTCTGCGGCTGATGAAGACTGCGACCGTCCCGGTGTGCCTGACCGGCTGCTCATGCGACCCGGCCTTGGGTAGCGCGGGCAGCGGGACAGCCTTGTCCGGGTCGAGCACGTCGGAGGAAGGCTTGGCCGGATCGGCGACGGTCGGAGCCGGCACGCCGGTAGCTGCGGGCGCCGGGGCTGGCGCCGTGCTCTGGACCACGGCAGGGCTGCCCATTTCGACCGTGCCGCGCAACGCGTCCGCGGTCTTCGGGCTTGCGGCTGCGGTTGTGGACGAGGGTGCAGCAACCTCGATCGCCTTGAGGCCGCTGGCGCTCGCCGGGCCTGCGATCGACGCCTGAGCGAAATTGATCGGCGAGGTCGCGTCGACACGCTTGTCGGGATCGTTTCCTGCGGCGACAGGCTCGGACGGCTTGGCTTTCGGCACGAACAGGCGCGGATGGACGAAATCGACCGGGACCACATCGTTGCGAGCCACGATCACGCGCACCCCGAGCCTGGCGATCTGCCAAAGCCGGGCGGCAAAATCATGGGTCAACCGGATGCATCCGTGCGAGGCCGGATAGCCCGGCAGCGGCCCTTCGTGCAGCGCGACGCCCGACCAGGTGATGCGCTCCATGTAGGGCATGGGCGCGTTGCTATAGAGATTGGAATGGTGGAAGCGATCCTTTTGGATGATGCTGAACACGCCGGTCGGGGTGGGACGGCCCGGCACGCCCGTGGAAACCGGGCTTTCCGCAACCCGCAACCCATTGGCGTAGAGCGTGACGTGTTGATCAGCGATCGAAACCACGATCTGGAGCGGCCCCTTCGGCGCGGCGGCGACGTCTTTTGCCGGCTCCGGCTTGAGAGCGCTCTTCGGGGCGGCCTTGGGAGCGGATTTCGGCTCGGGCTGAGGCCGCGGGCGGGATCTGAGGATAGGATTGGGCGGCTCGTAGAGATCGTCGTACGGGTCGGGGTAGTAATAGGGGCTGAAACCGGGCATCGCGGCGGCGGCAGGCAGGCTCGTCAACGACCCGCCAGCCATCACGGCGAGGGCGACGCTCGCCAGCAGGGCGCAGCGCACGAACGATCCCGCGTCCCGGCACCGAGCCATTGACGCCGGCCTTGATCCAACAGATCTCGCCAAGGAATTCTCCCAACCGTTCCACAGAGGCTGTGGATACCAGCCATCAGCATCCGACGTCGCTATATACAGGATAAGGGTTGCATCAGGGTAAAGTCGACAGCCTTGTCCGCAGGACAGCACTGTCGCCGTGCCTCAATCCGCTCGCTCAGACCGAAGTTTCACAGACAAATAAAAATACTTGATGAAAGCCGCCCGCTGCGGGGCCGGCCTTCAGGCACCGAGTGCCCGGGTGGTATCGTCGAACAGCTCCTCAGGCTCGAAACGCCTGGGAATAAGCTGCTGCTGCACGCAATAGTCGATGATCATCCTCAACGCGGGGCGGCAGGCGGCAAAGCCGAACGGTTGCAGGTCGAGGCCGCCTGGATCGCGCCGCCCGGCAGCCTGCTTGCTCGCCAGCAGCATCCGATATACCTCCTGCACGGTTTCGGGCTGCGATTTCGCCAAGGCCTGCGTGACCACCACCATATGATTGATCGGCACGACGCCGTGCTTGGCATGCCATTGCCGGGCCGCCGCTTCGGGATCCGGAATCACGCTTTGGAGCCGCTTGTCGACGGGCAGCTCGGCCCCGTAGATGCCGGCAGCGAGCTCGCCCTCGAGCACCATCTTGCCGAGATTCTTGTCGGCGCCGGCGCGCTCGACGCCCGGGGGATCGCGGAATTCGTGGACATGCGCATCCTCGAAGGTAACCCAGCGCACGCGCCCGATATCGACACCATAGTCGTTCTGCAGGTGGCCGCGCAGCCATACCCCGGTCGTCTGCGCAAACGAGCGTACCCCCACCCGCCGGCCGGGCAGGTCGGACGGCGTGATGCGGCCCAGCTCGACATTATAGAGCATGCAGTGGTGCTGGAATCGTCCCATCATCACCGCCGGCAACAGCACCAAAGGTTTGCCATGGGATTTCGCCTGCAGATAGCTGACGATCGCCATCTCGCTGACGTCGAACGCCTGCTCCCGCACCATGGCGCCGAAGGCCTTGTAGACCGGCTTGATCTCGGTGAAGTCGAAGGCGACCGAAGGCGAGGCGATCTGCTTGTTCTTCAGCGCGAGGGTATGCGCATAGTCACCCAGCGCCGCGCGCAGCCTTGTCATCTGTTGTACGCTCATCGTCGCTTGCTTCCTTCCCCCGCGTCTGCCAAAGCTTGCCAGGCACCCCCGCCCGCAACTCTTGGTCTACAACTTTTTGGTCCGCACCATCGAACGCGGCACCCCTCATTGAATGGCAACAGACATGACTTTGATCCTATCCAACCAGGATGTCGAGAAGCTGCTCACGATGCCGGAGTGCATCGACGTGCTGGAAGAGGCCTATGTGGAGCTGGCCGAGGGCCGCGGCGTCTCGCGCACGCGTTCCGACTGCATCACCCCGACCTCGCGGCCGGATGCGGTCTATGGCCTCAAATCGATGGACGGGGTCATTCCCAAGCTTGGCATCGGCGCGATCCGCATCAATTCCGATATCGTTACCTTTCCCAAGCGCGGCAACAATATCCGGCGCGAAAAGGTGCCGGCCGCCCCGAATGGACGCTATTGCGGGCTGGTGCTGCTGTTCTCCACCGAGAACGGCGAGCCGCTGGCGATCCTGCCCGACGGCGTCATGCAGCGCATGCGCGTGGGCGCCGCCAATGGCCTGGGCGTCAAATACCTGGCGCGCAAGGATGCCAGGACGGTCGGCATTCTGGGCTCAGGTTGGCAGGCTGGCACGCAGCTGATGGCGGTGTGCGCCGTGCGGTCGATCACCGCGATCCGCTGCTTCAGCCCCAACCCCGCGAACCGCATCGCCTTCGCCAAGGAGATGAGCGCGCTGCTCGGCGTCGAGGTCATCCCGGTCGATCAGACCGAGGACGCCATCGAGGGCGCCGACATCGTCATGTGCGCCACCAATACGCTCGACAACATCTTCTTCGAGCGTTGGATCAGGCCGGGGCTGCACTTGAGCTCCATCAAGCGGCCGGAGATCGAGCTGAAGGCGCTCAAGCGCGCCGATCGGGTCGTTCTTCATTCCCATGACGAAAGCCCACTCCACGTCACGACCCGCGATCTCGCATTTGCGGAAAAGGAGCGCGGCTGGTCGACGGTGGTGGACCTGGATTTCCAGAAGCTTCCGACCCTGCCCGAGCTGATCGCCGGCCAGGTCGCAGGCCGCAAGTCCGAGGAAGAGGTCACCTGTTTCATGAACAATATCGGACTCGGCTATCAATTCGCCGCTGCCGGCTCGGTGGTGTATCGCAAGGCCAAGGCGAGCGGCGTGGGCCACGAGCTGCCGACCGACTGGTTCACCGAGGATGTGCACCCGTGAAGACCAGGGGACAGTGATCAGGAGTCACTAATCAGGGTTCCGGTCTTTCCTGATTACTGACTCCTGATTACTGATCCCTGATTCATCCTCGTCCGCCGGCGCTGAGGATGGCGCGGGTCATGCGATCGGGGCCGAAATCATCGGCGCTGTCGATCGCGAGCTGCTCCGCCAGCCGCGTCCGCGCGCGATTGACTCGGCTCTTGATCGTTCCGACCGCGCAATCGCAGATCGCCGCCGCCTCCTCATAGGAGAAGCCCGACGCGCCCACCAGAATGAGCGCCTCGCGCTGATCCGGCGGCAGCTTGGCAAGAGCCGTGCGCAGCTCCTCGAATTCTATCCGTCCCGGCTGTTCGGGATGTGATTTCAAGCTGTCCGCATACCTGCCGTCGCCGTCCTCGACTTCGCGGCGGCGCTTGCGATATTCCGAACGGAACAGGTTGCGCAGGATGGTAAACAGCCAGGCCGACATGTTCGTACCCGGCTCGAAGGAATTGATGTTGGCGATCGCGCGCAGCAGCGTCTCTTGCACCAGATCGTCCGCCCGGTCGACATTCCCGCACAACGACATCGCAAATGCACGCAGGCTCGGAACCACGCCAAGCATCGCCTCACGGAGCGACGGGGCCAGGGTCATCGGCGGGATCCTTTGTCCTTCAGCCCGTCAAAATCGCTGCAGCAGCAGTTTGAATCGTTCCGGTACCTCCTGCTTGCGGACTTCCTCGAAGCAATCCTCGAGGCCCTTGCCGAGCAGGGCCAGAACAGCGCGATTGAGCCGGCCGCGCGTCTTCGCCCGAGGCGACATCCTCATCGACAAGCCCGACCGTGAAGACGGGGGCCCCGTGGCCGAGGATCGAAGCGGGTTTCGTTCGTCCCGCCCGACCCCGCCATGCTCCGCCGCCTCCGCCCTCGGCTCATTCTGGGCGACCAATACGGGGCCAAATGTCCTGCGCTTCTTCATTTGCTCTTTCCCGCGTCCAAAAGGGTAGGATCAGCGGACTACCTCTGCGTTCATCGAAACATAACTCCAGGCAAATCGTTCCGTTCCCGGCAGCGGCCTTTTCAGCCACGATGGAACTTTCCGCCAGGCACGGCGTTTCAGTGGGTCGCTGAATGGTTCAGCTCCGGAGGGGACGTGTCGAAAGCACAACTTGTTACCCAAGATTTGCCGTTTCTCCGCCGCTATGCGCGCGCCCTGAGCGGTAGCCAAACTTCAGGTGATGCTTACGTGACGGCCACTCTGGAGGCCGTGATCGCCGACCCGTCGATCCTCGACGACGATTGCGGCGCGCGCGTCGCGCTGTTTCGGCTGTTCACCAAAATCTGGAACTCGCTTTCGGTCAACGCGACCGCCCTTCCGGAAGAGCCTTTGCGGCCCGGCGAGCAGAAATTGGGCCACCTGATGCCGTTGCCGCGCCAAGCTTTTCTGCTGGTCGCCCTTGAAGGCTTCGACGAAGCCGATGCGGCCCGGATCCTCGATGTCGACGTGCTGACCTTGCGCCGGCTGATCGAGGAGTCCGGCAGGGATCTCGCCGCCCAGATCGCCACCGATGTGCTGATCATCGAAGACGAGCCGTTCATCGCCATGGAGCTCGAAGGCTTGATCGAGAGCCTCGGCCACCGGGTCATCGGCGTGGCCAGCACGCACAGCGAAGCGATCGCTCTGATGAAGAACAAGAAGCCGGGGCTGATCCTCTCCGACATCCAGCTTGCCGACGGCAGTTCGGGCCTTGATGCGGTGAACGAATTGTTGCGCTCGTTCGAGGTGCCGGTGATCTTCATTACCGCTTTTCCGGAGCGCTTCCTCACCGGCGAGCGCCCCGAGCCGGCTTTCCTGATCGCCAAGCCGTTCCAACCCGCAATGGTGTCGGCGATCGCCAGCCAGGCGCTGTTCTTCGAGCGCAATGCCAGGCGGCGCGAGCGGTCCGTGCCGGCCTCGACGGCTTAGGCTGCGCGCCACCGCCTCCACCCCGGTTCGGTTATTTCTGCGTGTCCCGGCCTTGAGCCGGGACCGCCACAAATGCCGCCGTCCGGGGAACAATCCCACCGGGACATCAAATCAGGGGCATAAAGCGGGCGCGGCCCACGACAGCGTCGGCAGCGCCCACGACTGCCTAATTATTGAGCCGCGCCGCTCGCGGTCAGCGTCGGGAACATAACCACGTAAGGAACGTTAATCAGTCGGGCATGGGGCAGGTCTGGTTTTTGGGCAAGTACCATGCATTTTCATCCGACGTATCTCGTCAGCATCAGCATCCTCGGCGCCACGACCGGGGCGCTGTGCTTCGCGGCCGCGCTTGCGATCCCGCCGGGAAGCGCGGGCGCCAGATCCGATTCAGTCCTCGACCCCGGGATTTCCGACACGGTCAATCGTGCGTCCAAGGGCGACCGACTAAGGATGATAGTCCGCCCGCCTGGCGCGGCGCCGTTCGAGGTGCAGGGTCCGGCGCCGGCGCCGCCGAAATCCTTGGACGGATGCGAATCCGCCTTCGGTCCGATCGATCAATCTTCGGCGGCCAGTCTGGCGCAGAGCTGCGTGACCTGAGCGCGATGCTAGGTCAGGAGCTGGCTGGTCTCCGGTCGAGCTCCATGGTGTGCCTCCCAAACTAGCGCTGTTCAGCCCATCAACGGCCCGGCATGGAACTTTTGCCGGAGCCGAGTGCTTGTACTGCCGGGCGCGGTCTGGCGACGGAGGCTGGTCATGACAGGCAGGACTTTCGGTAGCGCGGCTTGCGCCATTTGGCTCGGCATGGCGGTCGGCTTTTGTCCAGCGGTCGCATCAAGCGCGCCGCTCGCGATGATCGATCCGGACCGTCCGGCGCCGACTATCTTCGATCAGGCCTTGCGTGATCAGGATCCAGTCGATGCGGCGGACGACAGCGCATCGCTGCCAGCAGAGCTGCGTCGCCAGGTGGTCGCCTATCCGACGCACGAGGCGGCCGGAACCATCGTGATCGATACGCCGCATACCTACCTCTATTACGTTCTCGGCGGCGGCAGGGCGATCCGCTACGGGATCGGGGTCGGACGCGAGGGCTTTACCTGGTCGGGCGTGCAAAAGGTGGCGCGCAAGGCGGAGTGGCCCGATTGGGTTCCTCCGCCCGAGATGATCAAGAGGCAGCAATACCTTCCGCGCTGGGTCGCCGGCGGTCCGGGCAATCCGCTGGGCGCGCGCGCCATGTACCTGGGCGAGACTCAATATCGCATTCACGGCACCAACGACCCGACCACCATCGGCAAGAAAGTCTCGAGCGGATGCGTTCGGCTGACGAACGAGGACGTGATCGACCTCTACGGCCGCACCAGTCTCGGCACCAAGGTCGTCGTGCTGCCGGAGACGTCGCCGCGCCTGAACAATAATGAAGTCGCGCGCGGGGACAATCGCCTAGAGCGTCGCCAAATCGCGTCGCCCCAGCCCGCGCCGCCCCAGATCGCGCCGGCTGGATCGAGCCGAATATTCACCGAGACCGGTCCCGTCGCCCCCGCCTTTGGCTTATATTGAGGGGGCAAACGGGCACGGTTCCTATGACGGCAGTTGAATCTCTGCAGTGCGAAGACGGCAGCGACACCGCTGGCTCGCCGCCGGAAGCGAGCCCGCGGCCGTCTTTCTTTCCCGATGCCGAGCTGATCTGCAGCGTGCTCGAAGCCGGCCGGATCGGAATCTGGTCGTGGGACATCCGCTCCAAGCGGGTGACCCGGTCGAGCAATCTCGAGGAGATCTGCGGTCTTTCGCCGGGCAGCATGGAAGCGACCAAGACGGGCATCGAGGATGCCGTCCATCCCGAGGATCGCCCCGCTCTGGTCGCGGCCATGCAGGAAGCCCTGCAGACGCTGAGCCCGCGGCGGGTGCAGTATCGGCTGCTGCCGAAGCCCGGCGCCGAAGAGCGCTGGATCGAAACGCTGGCGACCGTCATTGTCGAAGGCGGCAAGGCGGCAATATTGCTTGGCACCTGCCGCGACGTGACCGACCGCGCCCAGGTGCATCGCGAGCTTCGCATCCGCGCCAAGCAGCAGGAAGTGGTGGCGCGGCTCGGCGCCCAGGCGCTGACCGAGCTCGGGCTGCAACGGTTCTTCGATGATTCCGTCACGACCATCGCCGAGACCCTCGATGTCGAGCTGGTAACGATCCTGGAGCTCGTGCCCGGAGACGCCGAGCTCCTGTTGCGGGCGGGGACTGGATGGATACCGGGACTGGTGGGGACCGCGCTGGTGTCGACCGATCGCGATTCGCAAGCCGGCTTCACGCTTGCCTCCGGCGGTCCGGTGATCGTCAATGATCTCGCCTCGGAAACAAGATTTACCGCACAGTCGCTGCTGCATCAGCATGGCGTCGTCAGCGGGCTTACCCTTCCGATCGCCGGACGCGACGGCCGCACCTATGGGGTGATCGGGGTTCACACCACCAAGCGGCGGAGTTTCAGCGAGAACGATGTCTCGTTTCTGGCTGCGGTCGCCAATATGATCGCCGGCGCGATCCAGCGCCGCCAGCTGGATCAACGCCATGAGCTGATGATCCGCGAGCTGCGTCACCGTTCCGGCAACCTGTTTGCGCAGCTGCTGGCGCTGCTCTCGCAGACCGCCAAGAACTCGAAGAACATTGCCGAGCTGGTACCGAAATTCGAGGCCAGAGTATTGGCATTGGCCAACGCGCACCGGCTCATCACCGAGAGCGGCTGGCGATCGGCGTCGTTGACCGAAATCCTCAATCCGCTGCTGGCGCCCTATCTCGACCGGATATCGCTGACCGGACCGGAGGTTTTCCTCGAGCCTGATCCGACCTTCGGCCTGAGCGCGGCAGTGCACGAGCTCGCGACCAATGCCAGCAAATACGGCAGCCTGTCGGCGCGCTCGGGCCGGGTCGATGTGATCTGGTCGGTGCAGAGAACCGAGCTGGGGCTGACCTTGCTGTTTGATTGGAAGGAGCGCAACGGCCCTCCGCACAAGCGCAACCGACGACCCGGCTTCGGCTCCAAGCTCATCCACACGGTGATCGAACGCCAGCTCAACGGCAAGGTTGAGCAGTCCTTCGGACCGAAAGGAATGGAGGCCAAGCTGACCATTCCGCTCACCCACGAGCGATGGCCGGGCGCCCCCCTCCCTTCACCCTCCGACGGGCCGCCGGCACCGCTCGATTCGCCCGCCGCCTGACGCTCACCGCCCTACGCCGCCGCCTCGTGGTTGAACGCGAAGTCCGGCGGCGGTGTCGGTCCCCAGACGTAGAAGGAATCCTCGGGCGGGTGATCGCCCGCTTTCCAATCGTGGTCGACCGGAATGTAGTCGATGTCGGAGGAGTACTCGGCATAGCTTCCCCAGGGATCGCGCACATAGTGGAAGTAGTTCGATCCGAGCACGTGCCGGCCCAGTCCCCAGCCGGCCGCAAAGCCTTTGTCGGCCATCTGCATGGCGCCGATGCCGATCTCGTTGATCGAGGGGACGTCCCAGCTCAAGTGATGAAGCCCGGGGCCCTCCGACTTCACGAAGGCAATCATGTGATGATCGCTGCCATGAATGCCGTGCATGAATGCGATCATGTCGCCCGAGCGGTCCGACAACCGCAGTCCCAGAACCTCGCCGTAGAACTTGATGGCTTGCGGAATATCGCGGGTGAAGACCAGCATGTGCGCCAGCCGGCGCGGCTGCACCAGATGAACCTGGCTGCGGCTGGGAGCGCTCTGCACCCCGGGGCCGGCCGAGGCATTGTGGAAGGACGACTTCGCGTCCGGCGAGGTCTTCTCCGCCACCGCGATCTCGATGGCGGTGCCGTCGGAATCGCGCAGCCAGAGGCCGTTCAATTCGACCCCCGCCGGCGGGTCGAGCCGCTCGATCCGCAACCGCTCCAGACGCTCGGCAAAGCGCGGCAGGTCCTCCTCGAACGCGCCGAAGGAGATGAACTGCAGCTTCTTGCGCGGCCCTTCCGTCACCGATCCCCAGCGATGCGGATGGCCGTGGGTACGAATGTCGAGGGCGTTGCCCGTTTCCCGGACGTCGAGGCCAAAGCACGAATAGAAACTTCGCGCGGCCGCAAGGTCGGGCACCGCGAAATTGAACCGGTCGAGCGAGTGCACGCCGAGCTCTCCCGGACGGCGGCGCACCGGCTGCGCTAGCGGGCGAATCTGGGTCATGACGGGCCTCGTGCAGGAATATATGAGGTCAACCGAATTGCGGAAAGAGCGACAGCGCGTTGCCGCGGTCGATGGCGTCGCGCTGCAGGCCCGCGACCGACGCGGCGGTGTCGTGAAGCTTGAATGCCTCGGCGACCACCTTGGCATTTGCGAACGGCCAGTCGGTGCCGAATACGATCTGCCCGGGCCGCGCAACCCCGGCCAGGCACGCCATGGTTTGCGGCGTGGGAGACAAGGCCGTGTCATACCAGAAGTGCCCCAGGCGAGCGAGGATCTGCTCGGGCGGCACTTGCGGCAGCCGCGGATCGATCATCGGCGAGACCGACAGCCGCCAGGCGAAATAGGGCACCAGTCCGCCCGCATGGGCCAGGACGAAGCGGATGCGCGGAAACCTCTCGGTCGCCCCGCCAAAGACGAGATTGACCGCGGCCCGCGTGGTGTCGAACAGATATTCCATCATGAAGCCCGGCCAGGGCAGCGCCAGCTCGCGGCTCGAAGGATGCAGGGCCGGATGGACGAAGACCACGGCTTGGCGCCGATCGAGCTCCGCCAGCAGCGGATCGAAGTACGCATCGCCGAGAAACCTTTCGCCATAGCTGGCGAACAGGCAAACACCCTGCAGCTTGAGCCCATCGAGCGCGTAACCGACTTCGTCGATGGCGTCGCGGATCTCCCACATCGGAACCGTCGCAAAGGCGCCGAAGCGAGCGGGCCAACGCGTAATGAGCTCGGCCGCATAGTCGTTGCACCGGCGCGCCAGCGCGGGCGCCCGATCCGGATCGCCGAACTGCACGCCGGGCTGCGCCAGCGAGGTGAGCGCGACCTCGATCGAGTGCGCGTCCATCAGGTCCAGCGCCCGCTCCGGCGACCACTCCGGATAGCGCCCGATCTGCGGGCCGGTGCCGGCTTGGTAGACCGCGTCCCGGTAGAACTTGGGGATGAGATGGAAATGAAAATCGATCCGGCGCGCCGATGTCATGAGGCTCTCGCGGGTTCACGCGCCGCTTCGCCGATGGTGCGGGCGCACTTCATTTGGCCGGAGCGAGCCCGAACATGCGCTCCGCGTTGCCATGGCAGATGCGCTCCTGGTCGGCCGGCGGCAGGCCAAGCGATTGGATGACCGCGATGGTCGAGCGGATGTAGCCGGGGCCCTTCTCCTTGTCGAACGGACAGTCGGAAGCAAACAGCACATGGCCGGCGCCGAAGAAATCGATGCCGCAGGCGGTGGCGGCGCGCGCTCCCTCGACCGCGGTGTCGCCGTAGAAGTCCTTGAAATAGTCGTAGGGACGCTTCTTCAGTTTCTTCAACAGCGATGTGTAATCCTCGTCCGAGGTGCGCGAGCCCAGCTGATCCCAGCTGTGGCCGACGCGTCCCTCGAGATACGGGATGACGCCGCCCAGGTGATGCGCGATCACCTTGAGGTCGGGAAACCGGTCCATGATCCCGGAGAACACCAGGCGCGCGAGCGTCACCCCGGTCTCGTAGGGCCAGCCCAGAACGCTGCAGATCTCGTATTTGGAATGCTTTTCGGTCGGGTAATCGGCCATGTCGCGGGTGCGGGCGGGATGCAGCAGGATCGGCTTCCCGGACTTGGCGATGACCTCGAAGACCGGCCAGAACTGCGGTTCGTCGAGCGCGACGCCGTTGACATTGCTGGCGAGCTGGATGGCATTGGCGCCGTTCTTCAATGTCCGTTCGGCTTCCGTGACCGCGGCCTCCGGCGCATTCATCGGCAGCAGCGCCGAGTAACCTACGAACCGGTCCGCATGCTTGGCGACGATCTCGGCCAGGCCGTCATTTCCCAGGCGCGCCATTTCGGGCGACCGCTCGGGCCCCCACAGGCGTTCCACCGCCGGCAATCCAAGCGAGAGCAGCTGGGTATAGTCGTCGAACATCTCGACCACGCGGCGCCGCTCGTCGAGATTGGAAAGCGCCGGGATGCCGCGCACGCGTTTCCCCAGATCCTTGGCGCCGGCGGGCGTGTCAAGCAGCGCATCGTAATATCGCTTCGGGAAAAAATGATTGTAGGCGTCGATGTAGCGCACGAATTGCACTCCTCGGTGGTTTGGTGATTAAAGCGGATTCCGGTCAGATCCCTCTAGCTCGGCGTCACTGCCGGGCGACCAAAGAGTTAAATCTATTCGACCGAAGCCTGCTCAAGCGATCATTCGGGCGGCATTTCGTAGGTGGTGACCTCGGTGGGCGATTTGACCTCGCCGCCGCAATGGGTGCAAGTCCAGCGCCGCACCAGATAGTTGAACACGTTGGTGTGCAGATCGCTGCGATTGGCGCGGCCGCTTTTCTTCTTCAGGTCCTCGCCCGCGGCCAGGAGCTTCGGGCCGCCGGCGGCTTCGGTCAGCAGTTGCACCCGGCAGGCGCGCTCGAGCTTCAAGGCGAGCCAGACCGCCTCCTCGATGCAATGGCCGGCCGTCACGATGCCGTGGTTGCGCAGGATGAGGGCCGGATGCCCCGCGAGGCAGCGGGCCACCGCCCGGCCCCGCTCCTGGTTGATGATAAGATCGGTGGTCTCGGAAAAGATCGGCACGCCGCCGTCGCCGAATACCGAGCCGTCATTGCCGACCGGCAGGAGCGGACGCCCGAGCGACGAAAAAGCCACCGCATGGGTGGCGTGAGTGTGGATCACCGAATTGATGTCGGGGCGCGCGCGCAGCACCTCGGAATGAATGAAGACCTCGTTGTGCCGCGGCATGGTGCCGCCGACCTTGCGGCCCTCGAGATCGACCGTGATGATGTTCTCGGGCGACATCTCGTCGAGCCCGATGCCGGCCGGCTTCATCAGGAAGCGCTCCTGGTCGCCAGGCAGGCGTACCGTGATGTGGCCGGCCACATAGTCGCCCTGGTCCTCGCTGACCAGCACCCGGCCCGCATTGGTAAGCGTCTCTCGAAGCTGATCCGTCATGGCACCTTCCAATTGCATCCTTAAGATCCCGCGCGCGCACCTAAGCGCGCCGCCTCGCATCAAGCAAGGCCACTGACGAGCGGCTGGTGCCCTAGTCTGAACTCCGGCGATGGGGACGACGAGCAGGTGCCGGAATGCCGTGCAGGGATTCGCGCTGGCGTTCGAACCAAACCAACTGCTTGAAGGCTGTTTTCCGCAATTGCGAATTGCCCACGTTCTGGAAGCGCCACTCGACTACGGCGATCTGCCGATTGAGTTGGGCGAGCGTCAGCCGGGCAACTTCTTCTTCAAAATCCACTACCGTGGCTCGCTTGCCCATCTTGAGCTCAATGGGCTGCGGTCCTGGCCAGGCCCAGCTTGGCCAAGAGCGGTTCGTCGGACACGCGAAAGACGATCGTATCCTCGGGTGCATCCACGGCGTGCTCGTGCCAGCACGGAAGCGCGATCACGTCCCCGGGCCCGAGCGTTTCGGCAAGCCCGCCTTCGGCGGTGAAGCGGGCCCGCCCGCTGACCACCGCATAAATGTTGTTGGTCGTGGTCCTGGCGACGTCCACATGGGACCCGGCAGGCTGGCGCATCAAGTGCAGCGCGATGGTGGGCATGATGCCCTTGGCGATCTCGACCAGCTTGGCGTCGCGGCCGGCTCCGAGCGCCTCCGTGGACGGGATGCGAAACGGCGTGGGCCCGCTGCTCGTGATCGGCTCGATACCACCGCCCGGATATTGCTCGAAGAACATCGCCTCGGTGAGCTGCACGAACGGAATATCGAGAAAATCGATCCAGAAGCTCGTCTGATCGGTCTGGTTGACGTGCCCGTGCCAGCTCCAGGAGGGCGTGAGCACCACGTCGCCGGGCAGCATCTCGACCCGGGCGCCGTTCACCACCGTGAAGGTCCCGGGCTTGGCTTCCAGCACCAACCGCAGCGCGGCCGGCGTGTGACGATGCGTGCGCGCGCTCTCGCCGCCTTTCACGCATTGATAGGCCGCCACCAGGTTGCGGGTCGTGGCGTAGAGGTTGCCCTCGATCGGATTGACCATGATCAGGTTGCGCCGCTCCGCCTGCTCGACCGGCACGAACTCGCCGGCCTGATCGAGCGCGGCTCTGGCCGCCGCAAACCGCCAGACCGCCGGCCTGAACTTCGGCTTCGGGGCCGGCCACATCGACGGCTCGGGCCGCGCCCAGCCCGGGGAATAATGCAACCGGCCGAGCTCGGAGTAATAGGAAGCAAGCGTGTCGTGCTTCATGATTTTGTTCTCCCGGGCCCGGTTCCTACTTGCTTCACGAGGCCGCCTCAAGCTGCGAACGTACCTCGCGCGCGGACGCTGCGCCCCGCATCGCATCGATGACGGCCTGCGGCTGCCGCGGCTCGGTATCGGCCCTCCAGGCCACATGGCCATCGGGCCGCACCAGGACAAGCGCCCGCTGGTAGGCCGCGCGGACCTCCGGCAGGTCGAGCGGGACCACCCGAATGGGGACGCCGGCAGCCGCGGCTGCGCGCAGCACGCCCTCCCCGCCCGGAGCATCGGGGCCGAGACGCAGCAGCGTAAAGCCGCGCCCGAAGAGATCGAGCGTCGAGCTCCCGTCGGGCAAAACCACATGGGGGGCGCGGGCGCCCGGCCGCGCGGTCTGCGTATAGGTGCTCGTCTCAAGCGGGGGTGCGGGCGTGCCGTCCGGCCATACGATCGGCGAATTGTCATAGCGATAGCCGAGATGGAAGCCGTTCATGAACCATTCGTGCCGCATGGTCTGCGTGAACCACGCCCCATAGTCGGCGCGGATCGCGTCCGCCTGCGGGGTGTCCGCGAAAACCTCCGGCGGCGGCTTGCGATCGCGGGTCGAGAGCATGCGTCCGAGATTCTCGGTCGAGGCCGCGACATTGCGCAGCGCCACCGGCCGCCGCTCGCTCCCGTAGCTGTCCAGCAACCCCGCCCCGCCCCAGCCGCGCAGCACCGCATCCAGCTTCCAGCCGAGATCGACCGCATCCTGGATGCCAGTGTTCATGCCGAGCGCGCCGGTCGGCGACATCAGATGCGCGGAATCGCCGGCGATGAAGACGCGGCCCACCCCATAGCGGTCGGCGACCAGCTCCCGCCGCACCCAGCGCATGACCGAGAGAATCTCGATAATCGAACTCCCTGCCCATGGCGCGGCGCAGCGCGGAGCGGATGTCGGCCTCGCTGTGATTGACCTTGTCGGGCGTGCCGACGATCGACATGCGGAAGCGATCGCCGCCGTTGATGGCGACGATGGTGAGCCAAGTGCCTTCCGGCCCGATGAAGATGAAGCGGTAGGCCTTGCCCATGCGGTGCAGGGAGGGGAAGTCGGCGCAGCGGAACAGCCCATTGGTGGTGTAGGTGAGCGCCGGATTTCCGCTCATGGCGATGCCGGCGCCCTCGCGCACCGCGCTGGACGCGCCGTCGGCGCCGACCAGGTAATCGGCCGTCAAGGTACGGGTCGCCCCGCTGCGCGTGTCGCGCACGGTGGCCTCGACCCGGTCCGGCCCGTCCGCAAACGAGACCAGTGCGGTCTGGTACTGCAGGGTGACGCAATCGAAGCTCTCCGCAAAGCGCTTGAGGATCGGATCGAACATGTCCTGGGGAGCGCGTTCCCGCTTCTGCGGGCTTTGCGGCGGGCAGGCCTCGAAGGCGCGTCCCGGAAACCGCTCGCGTCCGAGCTCGAAGCCGTTGAGCCCGGTGACGAAGACGCAATCCTGCGGGTAATCGCCCGGATAGGGGGCGTCGCGCACCCAATCGGCGATGCCCCAGCGGCGGCAAAACTCCATGGTGCGCACGCCGATCAAGTCCATCTTGGGCTGCTCGATGCGGCCGTCGCCCTGCTCGATCACCGTGCAGGGCACGCCGCGCCAGCCGAGATCGCCCGCGAGCGCGAGGCCGACCGGCCCCGCGCCGACGATCAAGACCGGTATGTGCTCGCTCATCCGTCAGCTCTCGCGACCGCGCCGGGAGCCTTCCGCCGGCGCAAAACATCAAGGCTTCTGCCAAAGATTAATAATCTCTGTCTCCAAGACCAAGTAGGTCCACGTAAGTAATGCGATGGGCCCCAGCCCGTTTTGCCCTTTTTGGCCGTTTTGAACCAGGACGCAACCAGTCGGTAAAGTCTGTTCATTATAGCGTCTGATCGGACCGTCTCCGCTCGGGGCAAGACCGGCAATATTGGATGATCGCCATGCGAAATCTCAGCCTCGGCCGCCTTCTCCAGCTTCTCGTGCTGTTGCCGCTGTTGGGAGCAGCCACCTTCGGGGGCGTGCTGATCGTCGATGCGTTGAGCGCCTATCGCCAGATCGACCGCCTGTCGTCGATGGTGCAATTCATGTCGGCCGCTGGCCGCCTGGTGATCACGGCGCTCAACCAGGAATTGACCGTGACGAAGTCCTATGTTCTCTCCGGATCGGAGGCCGAGCGGGCGGAGATGAACGCTGCCCGGCAGGGCTCGGATGACGCCGTCCGCTTGTTCAAGGAGACGGCGCTGTCGTCCGGGCTTTCCGATCCCGAGGCGGTCAAGCTCGTGAGCGAGATCGAGCAGCGCCTGGAGGGTCTGGCGGGATTTCGCGCCCGGGCGGATGCGCGGACGCTGCAAAACCGGGAGGCGGGCGATCTGCTGCAGCCGATCACCGGCGGCGTCGCCGATCTCTTCCACCGCATCGCGGTCCTGCTCGAGCATCCTCACCTGCGCGAGCTCCTGCTGGGGCTGCACGCCATCATCCAGATGAACGATGGACAGAGAACTGAAGCGGGCCGGTCGGAGACCGCGCTGCAGACTGGCAGATTCGATCCGGCGATTTTTCAGAACCTGATGCTCGGATTGTCGAAGCAAGCGATCTTCGGCAAGGAATTCGACGATTTCGGCCCCGCTCGGGTGCGCGATCAGCTGCGCGAGTTCGCGGCCGGGCCGCAGAGCCGCACGATCGAGGCCTTGCGTCCCGCCATCCTGGCGATCAACGAGGGCGGCAAGGTGAGCGATGCGGATGCCAAGCGCTGGCGCGATGCCATGGCGGCGCGCAATCGCATCTGGTCCGACGCGGTTGCAGCCACCCTCGAGGAGCTGACCGCCACCACCCAGGCGCTGCGGGACAATACCCGCTGGCACCTCGGTCTCTATGTCGCCCTGTGCGTGCTTGGGATTGTCCTGGTGATGGCCATCAGCCGCTGGATGATACAGGTGGTTCGCGGCCTGCTTGGCGAATTGAGCCAGGTCATGCACAGGCTCGCCAATGGCCAGCTCTCGGTCGGCGTGCCTGGACGCGACCGATCCGACGAGATCGGCGTCATGGCGCGGGCGGTCGAAGCCTTCAAGCAGAATGCGATCGCGGTGCAAAGTCTCGGGGCGGAGCGAATCAGCAGGAGGAGCGCACGGCGGCCGAGAAGCAAGCCGCACTTCGCCAGCTCGCCGATGCCTTCGAGGCGGAGGTGCTGGGCGTGGTGCGCACGGTCGTGGATGCGGCCGCGCAGCTTGAGCAGAACGCCAACTTGATGAACACGGTCGCCGGCGAAACCGACCGGCAGTCGAAGCTGGTGGCCGCTGCGGCCGAGCAGGCGATCGGCAATGTCCGCACGGTCGCCAACGCGGCCGAGGACCTGTCGACCTCGATCGAAGAGATCGGTCAGCAGGCCAGCGCCGCCACCAAGATCACCGCCCAGGCGGTGGCGCAGGCCAGCGCGACCAGCGAGATGGTGCAGAAGCTCGCCACCGCGGTCGATCGCATCGGCCAGGTCATCGAGCTGATCGGCGCCATCGCTTCGCAGACCAACCTCTTGGCGCTCAACGCGACCATCGAGGCCGCGCGTGCCGGCGAGGCCGGCCGCGGATTCGCCGTGGTGGCGGCCGAGGTGAAAGGCCTGGCGTCGCAGACCGCGAAGGCAACCGAGGAGATCACCTCCCAGATCAATGCGATTCAAGGCGGAACCAACGAGGTGGTCGCCGCCATCCAGATGAATCGCGGGACCATCGGAGAGATCAACCGGATTTCCGCCGCCATTGCCTCGGCGGTCGAGGAGCAGAATGCCACCACGGCCGAGATCGCGCGCAATGCCGACCAGGTTGCCCAAGGCTCGCGCGAGGTTTTCCTGAACATCGGCAGCGTGAGCCAGGCCGCCGCCGATACCGGCCGAGCCTCCAACGACATCCTGCAGGCGGCGGTGGACCTGACCAAGGAGGGCGATGCGCTGCGCACGGCGGCCGACGCCTTCATCACGCGCGTGCGCGCGGCGTAGCGCTCTCGTCTGGTCCGTGTACTGATAAATCGGGGCGCCGGGACCAGAGCGCGCCTGATATCCGCTCCCTCCGCCAAGCTGCCACAGCACAATCGCGCCGCGCGAAATCAAGCAGCGACGTCGATATAGACACCTTCGAGATCGGTGAGATGGAATTGGCCGATCGGGCACTGCCTGAAAACATCCAGCCGCGCCTTGCCTTCCGACCCATGCCCGAGCGGCTTCGTCACCATCAGGGGATTGGAGCCGATGATCTCGTCCAGGTCGCGCTTGACCGCCTCTACGCTTTCGACCTTGAAACCGAAATGCTCGAGCCGCGGTGGCTCCGGATCGGTGCCGATGAAGTTTTCCATCCGCCACTGCATGATAAGAAGCGTGACGCGGCCGTCGCTGAGACGGTAATTCCCGTCGCCGCACTCGTTGGAGACCGGTAGCTCGTAAACCGTCGAGTAGAATTCGGCGCTGCGCTCCGGATTGGTGGCCCGCAATACGATATGATTGATGTAGCGCTGCGGCAGCTCGCCGCCTTTGTTCTCGGCGAAGATGTCCTGCGCCTTTCCGGAATCCCGTTCGGCCAGGTCGTAGATGATCATGTCGTGATCGGCCGCGCTCCATGCCGCGTTCGGACGGACCGCGGGACGCTGGACTAACGGCAGATTGGGATCGAATTTTTTCATCCGCTCAATGGCAAGCGGAATGCTTTCGACCTCGAAACCGAAATGATCGAGGCCGCTGCGTCTTCCGTCGCGAAGCGGGATATTGTTAAGGCCGATCTGGCCGTCGCCAACCGGAGCCGCGCGCGCGGGACGCTGCGTGTTGGCCGCCTTCATTCCGAAAATCGCCTGATAAAAACGGGCATTGATGGCGTAATTCGTGGTGCAGATGGCCAAATGATTCGATTCTGGCAAACATCGGCAAGCCTTCCTATGATGGTTCTTATGGAGGTTGCGACAACGTCGCACCGACGCCGGCGGAGCAGGCTACGCGCGATATTAGCAAGCCGGATGCGCGACGCAAAGTCGGAAGCGTAGGGCATCAGGGGTGCTCAATCCCGAGGCGCGCCGGAAATTCCAGGACGGCGAAATCTCAGTGCGCTGCCGCGCGCACGATGGTTTCGGAGAGGGGAGCACCGCGTCGAGACGCCCACGCCCAGCTTTCGTACGGGCGCTGCGCCGGCGCATATGGACGGACAGGAGTTCAGGGATGGAGGTGTCTGCGCGGCGACTTGCCGCCTGAAGCGAAGGCCGAAGCAGACGGGTCCCAGAGAACACGCTTGGGACCAGACTCACCGCGCGCGGCAACATTCTGATCCCGCTGGCAGACCGGGTACATTGACGCAAGCTCATTACCCGACAGGTACATTAGACGAGGCGAAAGGCCGCCACGGCGCGCGATCCAATCCCGAACCGGCTGTGGGTAGGCGGACATCAGCAACTCGGTCCCATCTGGGCTGGTAACCTGGCGACCGGCCTCGAGCCGCCAAGCTGCGTGGAATCCCAGGCGTGCTCGGGGAGTGACACAGAGGCGGTCCCGCGGGATCACGCCGAGCACCATGGTGCAAGCTGACAGGCACGAGCCATCGATGATGACGCTCTGGCCGGAATTTCGCAGCGCATCGAGCTTGGCCATGTACGGCCCGATTTGACCGCCGGGATCACTCGTAATCCGCACGGCTGACAAACCAGGCGAGACGGCAGCCACCACGATGACGACGCCGAGAACCGCCGCTGATATCCGCATACGCCTCTCCCTTGGAGGGCCCGCCAGCAATCTACCATTAGCCGGATCGCCGACGATGCGAAAGCTTTTTTTTACACCGCATTTACGCCCGCAAAGACGGAAATGCGGCCGCCCTGCCCGGCTCAAGCCGGAGAACCACCTCCATTTGTCCAACTCGCATCCATACAACCATGGCCGCGCGTCAATGCGTCCACGTCCTAGTCGGCCTTGTATTTTCGCTCGAGCGCATCGAATTCGGCCTTGCCGACCAGCCGCTGGCGCTCGGCGAAGTCGACCGCAAGCTTCGCCGCATCGCCCATCCGGCCGTCCTTGCGCAGCACCGAGAGCGCCTCCTGCATCCCGCGCAGCGCCGATTGCAGTGCAACATTGGCGTAAAGGACCCCGGCGAAACCAAGCGCGCGCAGCTTTTCGTTCGGCAGCTCGGGGGTGCGCCCGCCGAGCACGATATTGATGATCTGGGGCCAGGGCAGCAGGCGTGGAATTTGGCCGATCTCGTCCAAAGTTTGCGGCGCCTCGACGAAACCCACATCCGCGCCCGCCTCCCGATAGGCGGCGGCGCGCTCGATCGCCGCCTGAAAGCCGTGCGTCGCGATGGCGTCGGTGCGCGCCACGATCAGCAGATCCGGATCGCTGCGTGTGTCGACCGCGGCCTTGATCTTGGCGACCATCTCGGCTTGCGGAACGACCGCCTTGCCGTCGAAATGCCCGCACCGCTTGGGGAACACCTGGTCCTCGATCTGGATCGCGTCAGCGCCGGCGCGCTCCAACAGCTTGACGGTGCGCACGAGGTTGACCGCATTGCCGAAGCCGGTATCGGCATCGACCATCAGGGGTCCCGGAAAGACGTCGCGGATGGCGGCCACATGATCGGCAAGCTCCGTCAGCGTGACCAAGCCGTTGTCCGGAATGCCGAGGAAGGAGTTGGCGATGCCGGCACCGGTCACATAGGCGGCGGCAAATCCGAGATCGGCCACCACCCGGGCCGCCAGCGCATTGCTGACGCCCGGCAGCACCGCCGCCGCGCCCGGCGTGAGCAAGCCGCGGAAATCGCGGCGGGCCGAACGCTGCGTCATCGATGTTCTCCTCCCAAGCGCGACGATCGCGGCTTATAGCGGCTGTTGCAGGTAAATGGATAGATGGCGAAGATGCCGTTCCGTGGAACGAACGGGGGCTGACGACGTAGGGCGCAACCGCTTTATTGCGCCGCTTGGCGGGGCCGCTTTATGGCGCGGGTCCGCAACGCCGATGGCGCGATAAAGCGATTGCGCCCTACGATGCCGAGCTTCAAATGGTCCCGGTCCAGGCGAGGAAACCCGAGACGATGTCAAACATTCAGATCACCTTCGCCTGCGGCCTCTACGACCGCATGCTGCCGCTCTACACCAAGGAGGTGCGTCCGGACGGGATCGATCTCAACTTCCTTGCCATCGACAGTCCGCGCGAGATTTTCGATCGCATGTCGGGCGCGCAGGAGTTCGATGCTTCCGAGATGTCGAGCTCGGAGTTCGTCGCCCGCTTGGCCGCCGGCGACTGTCCGTTCGTGGCGCTGCCGGTGTTTCCTTCACGCGTGTTCCGGCATGGCTATATCGCGGTCAACGCCGCAACGGTCCGCTCGCCAGCGGATCTTGCCGGCAAGCGCATCGGCGTTCCGCTTTATACGATGACGGCCGCCATTTTCATGCGCGGCCTGCTGCAGCACGATCATGGGGTCGACCTCACGCAGGTGCGCTGGATCGAAGGCGCCATGAACGAGGCCAAGCCCCACGGCCATCCGACCAGGCTCAAGCTCGCCAAGCCGATCTCCATCGAGGCCAATACCAGCGGCATGTCGCTCAGCGATCTCATCGCGGCGGGCGAGATCGCGGCCACCATCGGGACGAGCTTGCCGAGCGCCATGCGTCGCAATCCGGACATTCGGCGGCTGTTTCCGGATCACCATGAGCAGGAGAAGGACTATTATCGCCGCACGCGGATCTTTCCGATCATGCATCTGGTGGTCGTGCGCCGGGAGGTCTACGAGCGCCATCCGTTCGTCGCGACCAGCCTCTACCGGGCATTCTGCCAGGCCAAGGACCTGGCGCTGCAAAGGATGCGCTACCCCGGCACGTTGCGCTACATGCTGCCCTGGATGGGGTCCGAGATCGAGGAGATCGACGCGGTCTTCGGCGGCGATCCTTGGCCCTACGGGGTCGAGCCCAACCGGGCGACGCTCGAGGCACTGGTGCAATATATGGCCGAGCAGGGCTTGATCGCGGCCCCCCTTCCGGTCGAGAACCTGTTCGCTCCCACCTTCGGTCTCGATTGAGCCACGACTATCGCCCCACAGAAAGCCTGAGCAATGAAACTCGCAAGTTATCTGGCGGACGGACGCGCCGTCTTCGGGGTGGTGACCAGCGATGGCGTCATCACCATGAACGAGCGGCTGGGCGGGCGTGCCACGAGCCTCAAGGAGGCGCTGGCGGCCGGCCTCCTGCCGCAAATCGCGCAAGCGGCCGCCACGGCCAAGCCCGACCACAAGCTCGCCGAGATCAAATTCCTGCCCGCCATTCCGGATCCGGAGCTGATCGCCTGCGCCGGCATCAACTATCGCTCCCATGCCAGCGAAACCGGGCGCGACATCCCCAAGCAGCCGAGCATGTTCATCCGGCGCGCCAATACACTCGTCGGGCACGACGGCGAGATGATCCGTCCCAGCGTATCGAGCCATTTCGATTTCGAGGGCGAGCTCGCGGTCGTGATCGGCCGCGGCGGGCGGCACATCGCGGCCGAGCGGGCGCTCGATCATGTCGCCGGCTATACCTGCTTCGTCGACGGCAGCGTGCGCGACTACCAGAAATATTCGGTCACCTCCGGCAAGAATTTCCCCGGCACCGGGCCGCTCGGACCCTGGATCGTGACCAGCGATGAAATCCCCGATCCGACCCGCCTGGTGCTGACCACGCGCCTCAACGGCATCGAGATGCAACGCTCGGGCACCGATCTTCTGATCTACTCGATCCCGCGGATCATCGCCTTCTGCTCCGACTTCACCCCGCTGTCGCCCGGCGACGTGATCGCCACCGGCACGCCCGAAGGCGTCGGCCACCGCCGCACGCCGCAGCTTTGGATGAAGCCCGGCGACGTGCTGGAGGTGGAGATCACGGGCATCGGCACGTTGCGCAGCCGGATCGTGGACGAGAAGGCGTAGCTCGCCGCTGCCATCCGCCACTCCCGAAGGACCCGACATGACCGACATCGAACGCGTCGCCACCCGCATTTCGGCAACCGAGCTCGAACGGCGCTGGGCCGCGGTCCGCCGCGAGATGGCGGCGCGTGGGATCGATGCGTTGGTGATGCAGAATGCCAGCGATTGGCTCGGCGGCTACGTCAAATGGTTCACCGACGTGCCCGCCCACAACGATTATCCGCGCACCGTCATCTTTCATCGCGACGATCTGATGACCCTGGTCGAGATGGGCGCCACCGGCCGGCGCGACAAGCTCGGCGGCCAGGACGTGAACAATCCCGGCATCGGCGAGATCATCTACAGCCCTTCCTTCTTCTCCATCGCCTATACGCACGATTACGATCCCGCCTTGGTGGCCGGCGAGCTCAAGCATCGCGGCTACAAGACCATCGGGCTCGTCGGCCGCGGCGCGCTGCCCTCCGGCCTGGTCGACGCCATCCGCAACACCGTCTCCGCCACGCTGGTCGATGCCAGCGACCTCGTCGACGCCATCAAAGCCGTCAAGAGCGCGGAGGAGATCGCGCTGCTGCGATCGACCGCCGCCATGCAGGACGCCGTCTTCGCCAAGGTGGTGGCTGCCATCAAGCCGGGCATGCGCGACTGCGATCTTGGCGCCATCGCCCAATACGAGGGGCAGCTCCTCGGCAGCGAGCAGGGCATCTTCCGCGGCTCGTCGGAGCCGCTCGGCCGCCCGGCGATCCTGCGCGGCCGCCATTTCCAGGACCGGGTGCTGCAGAAAGGCGACTACATCTCGCTCCTGATCGAGAACAACGGACACGGCGGCTATTACACCGAGCTCGCCCGCACCATGGTGCTGGGCAAGGCGTCCTCCGAGCTGCGCGACGCCTTCGCGGTCGTGTGCGAGGCGCAGACATACACCGCCGGCAAGCTCAAGCCGGGCGCCTCCTGCGCCGACATCTACGCGGCCCACAACGCCTTCATGCAAGGTCGGGGCGCGCCACCCGAGCAGCGGCTCTACGGCCACAGCCAAGGCTACGACATGGTCGAGCGGCCGCTGTTGCGCGCCGACGAGCCGATGCCGCTTGCCGCCGACATGTGCATGGCGGTCCATCCGGGCTTTTTCACCAAGACCAATTTCGTCTTCATCTGCGACAATTTCCTGATCCATGCCGACGGCTCGGCCGAGCACATGCACAAGGCCGAGCAGAAGATCTACGAGGTGTGAGCTTTGGGCGGCAGCTCGCCGGCCTTGGCGAGCCGCGTCGTCCAATATTCCCAGGCCCGGCCCATCGGCCGCGCGCGCAGGCTGTAGGATCCGGCAAGCTCGGCTTCGCCGGGGGTGAGCGGCGAAATCTCTCCCAGCGCCTGGGCGCGCAGCTGCAGCTCGGCGTTGCGATGGGAGAAGATCGTCCGGAACACCGTCTCCTGCAGGCTGGCGCCCACCACGGTCGCGCCATGGCGCCGCATCAGCACCATGGCGTTCGAACCCAGCGCCCGCGCCAGCGAAAGCCCGTGCTCGGGCGTGGTGACGACCATCGGGGTGTCGCCGAACTCATCGCGGCTGTCCCAGAACGGCACCGTGCCCCCCATGGTGGCGCCGAGACCATTGAGCGGACGTAGCGCCACGCCGGTGACGCAGAACGGCAGGATCGCCATGGAATGATGATGGCACACCGCGTTCACGTCCGGACGCAGCTGATAGATGGAGCCATGGATCACGCATTCCCCATAGGGCAGCTCGCTGGTCGGCGTGAGCAATTTGGAATCGAGCGAGAACTCCAATATGTCGGACGGCTCGATCAGCTCCGGGCTGCGCGAGCGCGCCAGCAGATAGCGTCCCGGATCGGCCGGATGGCGAAGGCTGATATGGCCGAAGCCGTCGAGCACGCCCTCATGGGCGACGATACGGTTGGCCAGCGCCAGCTGATAGCAGGCTTCGTCGAGGTCGTTCGGCATGAGGACTCCTTTGGGGAACTCGCTGGAGGTGTGTAGCCCGCATGAAGCGCGAGCGGAATGCGGGAACGGCCGTCCCGGATTGCGCTTCGCTCCATCCAGGCTACATAGCTGCGGCACCGATGCCCGACCAACACGCGATGAGGAAAAAGCATGAGCACTCCGTCGAAGCTGCCGCCGATCCGGCGGGTCGTCACCGGCCACGATCGCAACAATGTGGCCAAGGTCATCATCGATGGTCCGGCGACCAACGCCAAGCAGAGCGCCTCGGGCGCCACCTCGACGCTGATCTGGTCGACCGACCAGGCGCCGGCGGACTGCGCGATCGGCGCGGACATCGAGGATCTCGGTGCCCGCATCCTCGGCACCCCGCCGCCCGAGAACGGCACCCGCTTCGCGGTCATCGAGTTTCCGCCCGGCAATCCGGGCCGCATGCACCGCACCGAGACCATCGACTATGTGGTGGTGATCTGCGGCGAACTCGACATGGACATGGACGATTCAACCGTGCGGCTCAAGGCCGGCGACGTCCTGGTCCAGCGCGCCACCAACCATGCCTGGGTCAATCGCGGCAAAGAGACCGCACGCGCCGCCTTCGTGCTGCTCGACTCCAAGCCGCTCGGCATCGGCCAACCGATCGTGCGCGGCATGAAGGCGAAGTAGCTACTTGGCACCCGGCGGCCGCATGAGGGCTGCGACGCGGTCGATAACCGGCTTCGGCGTGCGCGCCATCTCCTCGATCAGGGCCGTCATGTCGACGCCCGAGATCGGCCGCGTGTCGAAGCCCTGCCGCGCGGCGTCGGCGAGGAACTCGCCATCCGCAAATGTATCCTGGAATGCCTTGCGCAGCGCCGCCACCCGCTCCGGCCGGACACCGGGCGGCGCCACATAGGGACGTCCGAACCCCTCCGAGGAGTAGAGAAAGCGCAGCGCCTGCCTTTGCTCGTCGTTGGTCGCCAGATCGAGCATGAATGGCACGCCGGCGTAGCGCGGGTCGGGCGCCAGACCGCCTTGCAGGATCAAGCGCAGGCGGCCCGAGCGCAATGCATCGCCCCGAGTTTGGAAAACCGTCGTTGCGCTGAGGCATGCCCCTTGAACCTCGCCGCGATCGATCGCCAGCAGCACGCTGCCCGTATCGGTGTAGCCGTCGATGGTCCGAAGCCTGGTATTGACCAGCGCGTTGAGCGCCGTCGGATAGATATGCATGCCGCTGCCGGCCCCGTCGGTGCCGAGCACGAGCTCCTTGCTGCGCAGATCCTCCACCGTGCGCACCGGCGCATCCTTGTCGACGAAGCAGACATTGGTCTCGCTCGTGGGACTGCCCAGCCAGTTGAACCGCAGTGAGTCATAGCGGACGCCGGGCGCGCCCATCAGCGACAGGACCGGGGCCTCGCGCGACAGCGCCGCGATCTCGCGGCCGTCCCGGCCGGCAACCGAATACATATAGTTGGAGGCGACCAGGCCGCCGGCGCCGATCATGCTTTGGACGACGATGCCGGGCTCTCCCGGCAGGTGGCGACCGAGATATTGGCCGATGAGCCGCGCCCAGGCCGTATACCCGCTGCCCGGCCCTGCCTCCGAGATCAACCTGATCTGGCTGCCTTTGTAGAAGGCTTCAAGCGACCCATCAGGTTGTGCTTGGACCGCGACGCTCGATGCGCCGATCAGCGCGAAGGCGGCCAGAGCTTGTCGAGGGAGATTCCGCATCATCCGCCAACTCCGCTGCGCTTGCGCCGCCAAGCCCGGAAAGCGAGCGCCTCCGCGCCGGGCCAGCACGGTTGGGCGGTTCACGCCGCCGCGACTTCCACATCAAGCGGAGCCACCATCTGGAGCCCCTCGATCTGGACTCCCTTGTCGCGCCTGGTCCCACGCTGTTCCTGCGGCAGCGGCCGACCGGCCGGATCGCGCAGCCAAAGCCGCAGCAGGTGCCGCCTGCGATGCGGCTCCGGCCAGTCCTCGAAAGCGCGGCGGCTGTGCAGCGTGACCTGGTTGGCGAGAAACTGAATGTCGCCGGCCTTGAACTCGATGTCGACGGCGAATTCATCGACGATGCTGCGATAGAGCGCAATCGCTTCCTGCTGCTCCGGCGTGAGCGGCGGCACGCCGGGAAGCCGCAGTGCCTTCTCGATCGTCGACCCCGCGCCGATGGCGCTGAAATATCCTTCGGTAAAGCAAAAGATCGGCTGCTTGTACCAAGGCGACGTTCCGGGCGTCATCTCGCCATTGTGGGATCGATAGAAATCCTTGGTCAGCACCTCGACGAGATCCGGCCGTCGCTCTAGCATCTTGTTGTAGAGGGTCACCGAGCTCGCGACCCGGCTGTCGCCGCCCCTCCTGGCCGGATGCAGGCACAACAGCCCGACATAGTCGCACGCATCCGAATGAAAGCGGACCTGTGCATTGGTGTTGTAGCTGCGGCCGGTCGTGCCGTAGGTCTCGCCCAGGTCCTTCACATGACCAAGCACGTGGCCGTGCTTGTTCTGCATCATCTTGTCGCCGAGATAGGAGCCGAAGCCCATATAGGCGAGCGCAACGCCCTCCCGATCGAGCCGATCGATGGGAAAGTCGCGCACCATCACGATCCCGCGCCCGTCGATGAGCTCTCCGCGGATATCGGCGAGCACGTGCTTGAGCTTGCGCAGCGGAAAGCTCTCCGCCGTGATCGCCGGCAACGGCAGCGCAAGCTTGCGGAAATGAGCGACCGCAGCCAGCAGCTCATCCTGGTCCTCTTCGGTGATCCGGTAGGCCCAATCGTCGACCGGCCCCAGCGATTGCGCGCACCAGTCCGCGGGGTCGACCACCGGCTGCATGGGAGCGGCGGGAAGGCGTTCCTTCAAGTGATGGGTAAGAAAATCCGACACCAAGGCATCATCCTGTTCTGCGATCGGACGGAGCCGACAGCCACCCGTGCCAGCGATCCTAGTGCACTCCGCCGCGGCCGAAAAGTCCCAGCACCGCTCCCAGCACCGCTCCTTCACTTGTCCCGGCCATAGCGCGTGGAAGACGCGCGTAAACGCGCTAATGAGCCGGGACCGTTAAAATTCCGAGTTTGGGACGGTCCCGGCTCAGGGCCGGGATAAGGCGCTCGCTTCCTTCACCTCAGCGCCAGCTTGAACAGCCGGATGGCGTTCTGGCGCCCGATCTTCAACCGGTCGGGCTCGCTGATGGGCGCGGCATCGAACCAGTCGGCCGCATCGCCGACCGCCTCGAACGGATAATCGGTCGAGAACATGATGCGGTCGGCGCCGATCTCCAGCATGGCGTCGATCAGCGTCTGGCTGCGGAAATTACCAGCGGTGGTGAGATGGAAATTGGCCCGGAAATAGTCGCCCATCGGTTTCTTGGCCGGACACCGATGGGGGGCCTTGGCCCAGTTGTTGCGGTTGTCGACCCGCCACATGCTGTAGGGCAGGCCTTCGCCCAGATGCCCGAGAATGATGTTGAGGCGCGGACAGCGATCGAACAGGCCCGATCCCATCAGCCGCAGCGCATGGGTGGCCGCCTCCACGCCGAACCCCCAGGTCGGGCCCAGCAACCAGGAATGCCCCTCGTAGATCCGCGCCCAGCTCGCCAGGGGATTGCGCGGGTGCAGATAGAACGGCACGTCGAGGCGTTCGACCGTCTCCCAGAACGACCAATAGTCCGCGGTGTCGTAATAGAGCGCTTTGTTGGGATCGTCGGTCTGCGAGAAGCCGTTGACCAGCGCGCCGCAAAACTTGAGCTCCTTGACGCACCGCTCCAGCTCGCACGCCGCCAGCTCGACGTCCTGCATGGGCAACGCGGCCAGCGCCGCCAAACGATCGGGCCGCCGCGCCACCGCCGCGGCCAGCACATCGTTGGCGGCCCGCGCGACCGCATTGGCGCGAGCGGGATCGGGCAAGCCCTGAACGGCGGGAGCGTTGAGCGACAGGATCATCATCTCCATGCCGTGAGCGTCCATCACGGCGATGCGCTCGTCGTGCACATCGATGAGACGGGTGCTCAATTCGCCCCAGCAGCGGTCCGGCGCGAACGCGGCCGAATCCGCCAGCGTTTCGGCGATCGCGAAGTGCTCTTCAAGCCCGATCTTTCCCTGCATCCCGAACTCCCGGTTGGCGCGGCGCAGCAAATCCTCAAGCAAACAAAGCCGAGCACGGACGCCCAGAATCATTGCCCGGTCGCGATCTTCCTCGATATACTGCCGCCTTGCTCGACCATCCCCCGCTCGATGGCTCGACAGCAAGAAATTCTGGGAGGAACGCGATGATCGGACCAGCACATATGCGCACGACTTTGACGGGCGCCGCAATTGCCTTGCTCGGGGTCACCGCCAGCACCGCTACCGCATCGGCGCAGACCATCAAGATCGGCCTGATCAACAGCTATTCGGGATTTCTCGCCCAGGCCGGCGACCAGATGCAGAAGGGCATCGACCTCTACGTCAAGGAGCACGAGAAGGATCTGCCGCCCGGCGTCAAGATCGAGATCATCAAGCGCGATGACGCCGCCGCGCCCGAGACCGGCAAGCGCGTCGCCCAGGAGCTGATCACGCGCGATCACGTCCAGCTCCTGCTGGGCGTGGTCGGATCGCCGATCGCCGCCGCCATCGCGCCGCTCACCCAGGAGGCGAAGATCCCGCTGGTCATCACCAATGCGGCGGGCTCCGCCATACCGCGCATCTCGCCCTATGTGGTGCGTTTTTCGTTCACGCTGTGGCAGGAGGCCTATCCGCTCGGCCAATGGGCCGCCAAGCAGAACTGGAAGACCGCCTACACGGCGGTGAGCGATTTCATCCCCGGCCACGACGCCGAGGCGGCCTTCACCAAGGGCTGGACCGATGCCGGCCTGAAAATGCTGGGCTCGGTGCGTTTCCCGACCACCAATCCGGATTTTGCTCCGTTCGTGCAGCGCATCAAGGACGCCAAGCCGGATGTCGCCCTGATCTGGCCGCCGGCCGGCGAGCAGGCGACCACGGTCCTCAAGGCAGTCCGCGACCTCGGCCTGCGGCAGGCCGGCGTCAACGTCATCTCGACCCAGGATCTCGCTCCTGAGGAGGATCTGCCCAATATCGGCGACATCGCGATCGGCCTGGTGACGGCCGGCACCTATTCGGTCGCGGCCGACCGGCCGGCCAACAAGGCCTTTCTGGCGGCCTGGAACAAGGAATATGCCGGCAAGGCCACGCCGGATTTCCTCTCGGTGGATGGTTGGGACGGCATGTCGGCCGTCTTCGACCTCATCAAGCAGACCAAGGGCAAGTTCACGGGCGACGAGGCGATCAAGTTCCTGGCGAACTGGAAGACCGCCGACAGTCCGCGCGGCCCGATCTCGATCGATCCCGCCACCCGCGACATCGTGCAGAACGTCTATATGCGCAAGACCGAGATGAAGGACGGCAAGCTCGCCAACGTTGAGTTCGACACGATCCCGAACGTCAAGGATCCGTGGAAGGAGCAGAACCCGCCGAAGTGAGCTGGCGCCCACAGCATGCACACCCGGGGGAATTGCCACGTCCGCTCATTCCTGCCCCCGCGAAAGCGGGGGCGGGGACGAGCGGTGGAGAGACCTCTTCCTTCATCCGTTTTCTTCACACGCGCGTCCGCGGGAATGAGCGGATGGGGCAATTCCTTCACACGCTCGATAGCGCCGGATTAGCTGCAGCGCAGAGGTCCCGGCTCTTCGGCCGAGACGACAAGATGGGCGAAAACATCATTTTCGTGAAGGGCGAGCGCAGCGCGGCTTGAATCATGGGCGACCTCCTCTCCGCTGCGATCAGCATCGCGTTCCATGGCCTGGCCTTGGCGATGGTGCTCTATCTGATCTCGGTCGGGCTCTCCGTGACCATGGGGCTGATGGGATTCGTCAACCTGGCGCATGGCGCGTTCGCCATGGCGGGCGGCTATGGGATCGCCACCCTGATGAGCCGTTTCCAGCTGCCCTTTGTGCCGGCGCTCCTGGCGGCGATCGCCATCGTGGTGCTCGCGAGCTTCGTGCTGGAGCGGCTGCTCTATCGTCGCCTCTATGGGGGCGATGAGCTCGACCAGGTGCTGATGACCATGGGGTTGATCTTCATGACGGTCGGCGCCGCCACCTATTTCTGGGGACCGGTGGCGCAGTCGGTTCAGCCGCCGGAGTTGCTCAGCGGCCAGATCCAGCTGGGCGGGCGGGAATTTCCCACCTACCGCAGCTTCCTCATCCTCTGCGGCGTGGTGCTGGTGACGGGCCTCTGGCTGGGGCTCGAGCGCACGCGCTTCGGGGCCCAGGTCCGTGCCGCCGTCGACAATCTGCGCATGGCCCAATCGATCGGCATCAACACGTCGCGGCTGTTCGCGCTTACCTTCGCGCTCGGCAGCGGGCTGGCGGCGCTCGGCGGCGCGCTTGGTGCCGACTTCCTTCCGATCGTTCCGGGCTATGCGCTCGGCAACCTGGTCTACTTCCTGATCGTGGTGGCGGTCGGCGGGCTCGGCAGCATCCGCGGGCCTTTCGTTGCCGCGCTCCTGCTCGGCATGGCCGATACCGCGTTCAAATATATCGCTCCCGAGCTCGGCGCCTTCTTCATCTACGCGCTCACCATGGCGGTCCTGCTGTGGCGGCCGCGCGGCCTGTTCGGGCATGCCTGATGGCCGCCGCCGAGCCCTCCGCCTCGTCCCGCATGCTCGATGCCTTTGCCAGCCGGCACCGCGTGCGGGCGTTCGAGGCCCTGCCCTGGCTGGTGACCATCGCGGCCTATTTCGTCTTTCCCGACTATCTGGCGCTGGGCGCGCAGATCCTCGCCACCATCCTGTTCGCGCTCTCGCTCGATCTGGTGCTGGGCTATGCGGGCATCGTCACCCTCGGCCATGCCGCCTTCTTCGGCACCGGCGCCTATACGGCCGGCATCCTGGCAGCCAACGGCTGGGGCGAGCCGATCAGCGGCCTTCTCGCCGCCGGATTGACCGCCGGGGCGGTCGGGTTCTTGACCGGCGCCATCATCCTGCGCACCACCGGACTTACGCTGCTCATGCAGACCCTGGTGGTCGCCGCCATGCTGGGCGAGCTCGCCAACAAGGCGACCTCGATCACCGGCGGCGCCGACGGGCTGCAGGGCATGGAGGTGTGGCCGATCTTCGGCACGTTCCGTTTCGATCTGTTCGGCCGCACCGCCTATATCTATTGCGCGGTCGTGCTCATGATCGGCTGGCTGCTGGTGCGATCGATCGTCTATTCGCCGTTCGGGCGTTCGCTGACCGGCATCCGCGAGAACGTCCTGCGCATGCATGCGGTGGGAGCGCCGGTGCGCAGCCGCAAGCTCATCGCCTACACGATATCGGCGGCGCTGGCGGGCATTTCCGGCGCGCTGATCGCGCAAACGGCGCAATTCGTAGGGCTCGGCGCGCTCGGCCTGGAGCGCTCCGGCACCGTGCTGATCATGCTCATCATCGGCGGGGTCGGACAGCTCTACGGCGCGTTCATCGGCGTCACGCTCTACATGATCGCGCAGGATCGTTTTTCCGCCATCGATCCGGTCTACTGGTATTTCTGGATCGGCCTGTTCATGATCTTCGTGGTGATCTTCGCGCGCGGCGGCGTGCTCGGCCTGATCGAGCGGGCGCGGCGGCAAATCCGCAGGCGCATATGAGCAACGCCGGGCTCGAGACGCGAGGTCTGTGCAAGAGCTTCGGCGCGCTGCCGGTGGCAAGCGACATCGACTTCCGGCTCGAGACCGGCGCCCGCCATGCGCTGATCGGGCCCAACGGCGCCGGCAAGACCAGCTTCGTCAATCTGGTCACCGGCCTGCTCGAGCCGAGCCGCGGGCGCATATTGCTCTGCGGCGAGGACATCACGCATCTCTCGCAGGCCGCGCGCGTGAAGCGCGGGCTCGTCCGCACCTTCCAGATCAGCGCCTTGTTCCGCCGTCTGAGCCTCATCGAGAACGTCACGCTGGCGATCTGCGAGCGCGAGGGCGCGGCCGGCGATCTCATCCGCCCCGCCGGGCGATACCGCACGGCGATCGATGAGGCCTATGCGCTGCTGGAAACGCTGGGGCTTGCCGCCGACGCGCTACGACCGGTCTACGAGCTCGCTTATGGACGCCAGCGGCTGGCCGATATCGCGGTTTCGCTCGGCCTCAAACCCAAGGTGCTGCTGCTCGACGAGCCGGCCGCCGGCGTCCCCTCGGGCGAGAGCGGCGCCATCGTCGACATGATCGAGCGGCTGCCTGCCGACATCGCGCTCCTGATCATCGAGCACGACATGGAGCTGGTCTTCCGTTTGGCCAATCGCATCACGGTGCTGGTCGACGGCAGCATCCTGGTCGAGGGCTCGCCGCAGGACATCGCCGCGGATGCGCAGGTGCGGCAGGTCTATCTCGGCGAGCGGAACGCGCGATGAGCACCATGCGCCGGGATGCCGATCTCACGCTCGCGGCGGTGCGCGCCGGCTACGGCCGCACCGTCGTGCTGGACGGCGTCTCGCTGTCGCTGCGCAGCGGGTCGACCCTGGCGGTGCTCGGCCGCAATGGAGTAGGCAAGACCACGCTGCTGTCGACCATCATGGGTCATACGACCTTGCGCGGCGGCGCCATCCGTTTCCGCGGCGAGGACATCACGGCGCTGCCTGCCTATGCGCGCTGCCGCAACGGCATCGGCCTGGTGCCGCAGGAGCGCGAGATCTTTCCCTCCTTGACGCTGGAGGAGAACCTGACGGTGGCGGCGCGGCCCGGCCGCTGGACGCTCGCGCGCGTCTACGATTTCTTTCCGCGGCTGGCCGAGCGGCGGCGCAACCGCGGCAACCAACTGTCCGGCGGCGAGCAGCAGATGCTGGCCATCGGACGCGCCCTGATGGGCAACCCGCTCCTCATCTTGATGGACGAGCCGCTCGAGGGGCTGGCGCCCGTCATCGTCGACGCGCTGCTGTCGGGTCTCGACCGCCTGAAGCGGGAGGACGAGCTGGCGCTGCTCCTGGTCGAGCAGCATGCGCGGCTCGCGCTCGAGCTCGCCGAAGACGCCCTCATCCTCGATCGCGGCGCGGTGGTTTTTTCCGGAGCCAGCCGGACATTGCTCGAAGCCCCCGACCTGCTCGGCAGCCTGATCGGCATCGGCAGGCATTGATCGAAGCAGACGACCTTTCCGGCGCTTGGACAGCTTGCTACCATCAGCGCGGTTCCGGCGGCCGACAGGCAACGATCGGATCAACTGGGGGGATTGCCATGGTTCGGAACGATGTCGCTCACGGCGCTCGCCGGTCTGACCGCGCTGCTGGTCCAGTTGGGACTCGATGGCGCCGCGGCGCAGACCCGCACCACCTTGGACATCTACGTGATCGACGTCGAAGGCGGCAACGCCACGCTGCTGGTTCCGCCGTCCGGCGAATCCTTGCTGATCGATACCGGCAATGTCGCGCCCGAGGCGGCGATCAGGGATTCCGAGCGCATCATGGCGGCCATCGACGATGCCCATTTGACCCAGATCGACCATCTGATCGTCACGCACTGGCACGGCGATCATTTCGGCGGCCTCGCCGAGCTCGCCAAGCGCATTCCGATCCGGCATTTCATCGATCATGGCGCCAACGTGCAGCCGGCGCCCGCCGCCGATAATTTTCTGGCCAACGTCTATCCCGAGCTCTACGCCAAGGCGCGGCATACGGTGGTCAAGCCGGGCGACAAGATCACGGTTGCGGGCCTTGAGGTGCGGGTAGTGACCGCAGCCGGCGAGACCATCAAGGCCCCGCTGCCGGGCGCCGGCACGCCTAATCCCTATTGCGCGAGCTTCAAGCCGGGCGAGAACAATGCCGAGGACCCGATGTCGGTCGGCGTCTATGTCAAGTTCGGAAAGTTCCGCACGGTCCACCTGGGCGACCTGACGCGGAACAAGGAATTCGAGCTGATGTGCCCGAACAACCGCATCGGCGCCATCGATCTGCTGCTCGGCCTGCATCACGGGCAGGAGACGTCGAACTCGGAGGTCATGGTCCACGCCACCCATCCGCGCGTCGCCATCATGAACAACGGCACGCGCAAGGGCGGCGAGCCCGAGACCATGCGGGTGCTGCACACCTCGCCCGGCCTCGAAGACCTGTGGCAGATGCACTTCTCGCAGCTCAGCGGGCAGGAATACACGGTGCCGGGCATCTTCATCGCCAACATGACGGACGATCCGCAGACCGCCATGCCGCTGGCGCCGATCGCGGCGCCGCCGTTCGGCTCCAATGCGCCGCCGCCGCCGGCGCACAACGGGCCGGCCTACTGGATCAAGGTCAGCGCGCAAAAGGACGGGACCTTCACGGTGACCAACACGCGCAACGGCTTTTCCAAGACCTATCGGGCCATCGGCAAAGCGGGAACGAACTGAGACGTTGCCCGCTGACGATGGGGCGCTCGAAGCAACTCAATCCTGCGGCGGGATGTGGGCCTGCCTGACCACGCCCGCAAAGCGCGCGAGCTCGGATTTGAAATAGGCTTCGAACTCCTGCGGCGTGCTGCCGACCGGCTCGTAGCTCAAGGCGGCGAGCCGCTCGCGCATATCGGGCTCCTGCAGGACATCGGCGGTTTCCCGCTGGATCAGGTCGACGATATCGCGTGGCGTGCGGGCCGGGACGAAGAAGCCTTGCCAGCTCGATGACGCAAAGCCTGGCACGCCGCTTTCCGCGATCGTGGGCACGTCGGGCAGCGCGGCTATGCGGTGCGCGCTGGTCACCCCGAGCGCGCGCAGCTTGCCGGCCGCGATCAACGGCAGGCTGGTCGCCAACGGCACCACCGCGACCTCGACCTCGCCCGCCATCAGGGCGGTGTCGATCTGGGCATCGCCCCGATAGGGAACCGGCTCGATCTCGATGCCGGCCGCGAACTTGATCATCTCCATGGTCAGGTGCAGCGGATTGCCGACGCCGCTCGAGCCGTAGTTCAATTTTCCGGGCCGCGACCTGGCGAGCGCGATCAGCTCGCGCGTCGACTTGACCGGCAGGCCGGGTCCCGCCACCAGCACCAGGGTCGAGGCCACCAGCTGGGTCACCGGAACGAAATCCGCGACCGCATCGAACGGCAGCGCGCGATAGAGCGCCGGGCTGATGGCCTGGCCGTTGGTGGTCTGCAGGATCGTATAACCGTCGGGCGCGGACTTGGCGACCACATCGGCGCCCAGATTGCCGCCGACGCCGGCATGGTTTTCCACCACCACCGGCTGGTGGAACGCCGCGCCGAGCTTGGCGCCGATGATGCGGGCGAGATCATCGACCGCGCCGCCGGCCGCGAACGGCACGATGATCCGCACCGGCCTCTCGGGGAAGCTTTGCGCCAAACTGCTTCCGCCATCGGGGCCATGCGCCGCGAGGCCCAGCCCCAACGCCAGCGCGAGCCCGACCCGTCTCGGCATGAGGGCTGCGCGCCGCGTGCGCATCTGCCTGTTCCCCAAACCGCGTGCGTCTCTTATTTCGGCCTGTCGATCTCCTCCCGGGCGCCATCGGGCAACGGATAACGGTCGATGGCGAACAGCATGCTCAGCGTATGATACTGCCCCATCAGGCCGACCAGCTCGACGATGCCGCGCTCGCCGAAGCGATCGGCCATGGCCTTGAAATTGGCGTCGTCCACCTGCCGGGTCGCCAGCAATTGCTGGCAGAAATCAAACACGATGGCTTCGTCCGCCGTCATGTTGGCGGGGCGCTCGCCGGCCGCCATGGCATCGATGAAGGCCGCGCTCAGGCCGGCGTCGAGCGCCTGCTGGCGATGCGAGTACCAGACATATTGGCCGCCCCAGAACCGTGCCGTCAGCATGATGCCGATCTGCTTGAGCTTGGGCGGGATGGCGGTCGATTTGAAGCGCAGATAGTCGGTGAGCGGAGCCGCGAGCTTGGCCATTTCGGGGCTGCGCAGGTTGATGTTGAGCGGGCCGTCGAACGAGCCGCGCCCGCTCGCCAGCGCCGCGTCGGCCATCACCTTCTGGGCCGGATTGAGCTCGTCATAGGCGAGCGGCCGAAAGCGGCCGCCGCGCAGATGGAATTCCGGCGCCGCCCAGACGGACGCCGCCGCTCCCGCCAGCGCGACCAGCGCGCCGGCGACGATCAACTTTCGAGGCATGGTGGTTCTCCTTCGAGATCCGATGATCAGTTCTGCAGGTCGATCCGGCGGAATTTCTGCACTCGCTCTCCATCCGCTACCTCGGCCGTGTAGATGTTGCCTTCGAGATCGACCGTGATGTTGTGGGCGGCGACGAACTCGCCGGCCTGGCGTCCGACCCGGCCGAAACGGCCGAGCGTCTCGTTGGTGGCGCGATCGACGATGCGCACCTCGCCGTTCGAGCCGTCCACCATGTAGATGAACTTCTGCGCCTTGTCGGGCGAGAAGGCGATCTCGTAGACCGAGCCGTTGAGCCGCGTATTGCGCTCGAAGAAATGTTCGGACACGAAGGTGCCGTCCTTGTGGAAGATCTGGTAGCGATCGTTGATGCGGTCGCACACATAGACCAGGCCGTCGTTGGAGATGCGCACGCAGTGCACCGGGTTGCCGAACTGCTGCGACACCGGCTTGGCCGGATCGTAGGGCGGCGTCTTGTCGTCGCTCGGCCGGTTGCCGTAGGCGCCCCAGTGGCGCTTGTAGGCGCCGGTCTCCGAATCGAACACCACCACGCGCCGATTGGTGTAGCCGTCGGCCGCATAAACCTCCTTGGCGGCGACATCGACCGCGATGTCGGCCGGCGAGCCGAGCCGCTCGGTCGAGTTGCTGTCGGCGCCGGTGATCGGCTTGCCGATCTGCAGCACGAACTTGCCGTCCATGGTGAACTTGAGCAGCTGGCCGTCGGTCTTGTCGTTGCCGGCGAGCCAGATGAAATCATTGTCGTCGATATAGACGCTGTGCTCGCTCTTGGGCCAATCGTAGCCTTGGCCGGGGCCGCCCCAATGGCGGATCAGATTGCCGGAAGTATCGAACACCAGCACCGGCGGCGCCGCCACGCAGCACTTGGCCTGCGGCGGGTTCTGCTCGGCGGCGCGATCGCGCTTGGTCAGCGAGCCCGGCCGCTGCACCACCCAGATGTGATCGAAGCGGTCGACCCGGATGCCGGCGACCTGCCCCAGGACCCAATTGTTCGGCAGCGGCTTCGGCCAGAACGGGTCGACCAGGAATTGCGGGATGCCGCCGACCTTGGCGGCGGCCGCCGGGTTGACGATCTCGGTCTGGGCCAGCGCGGAGCTGGCGGAGAAAGCAGAAACGACGAGGCAGAGGGTCGCGATCTTCATGTTATCCTCCCGAACGATCTTGAATTACGAATTTCAGGCATCCTTCATGGTGCTGCGCTCGATCTGCAGCAGGCGGCCGAGCCCGCAGGTCGCCTGCGCGGCCTTCATCTCCTTGTCGGCGCCGCCGGGCCCGAGGAACGGATCCATGCGGCCCTGCGCCAGGCATTCGTACGACTGGCGCACGGCCTTGACCATGGCGGCGAAGGCGGTGCCCGAGGAGGCGGCAAGCCGGTAGCCAAGCGCGGCCAGATCGCGCTCCGACAGCGCGAAGGTGGCAAAACCGTCGGGCGGCGCGAACATCATCAGTGGCGGCGGCAGCCGCTCGCCCATCATGCGCAGCTCGTCGGCGTCGCGCGTGTAGCAGAACAGCATGTCGGCGCCGGCCTTGTGAAAGGCCTCCGCCCGCCGCATCGCCTCGTCGAGGCCGCCGACGCGGCGCGCATTGGTGCGGGCGATGATGACCAGATCGGGATCGGTGCGCGCGTCGCGCGCGGCCGCGATCTTTTTCAGCATGAGCTCGGTCGGAACCAGATGATCGATGCCGACGTGATGCTCCACGCGGCGCGGCAGCAGCTGATCCTCGATCTCGATGGCGGCAAAGCCGGCGGCCTCGGACAGCGCGATGGTCCGGTGCACATGCACCGGATCGCCCCAGCCGCCGCCGGCATCGAGCACGATCGGCAGCTTGCAAGCCGCGCGCATGTCGACCGCCACCTCGGCCAGCTCCGGCAGCGCCAGGTTCGCCTCGGTCACGCATTTGACCCAGCCGAGCGACCCACCGCTCAGATAAACAGCCTTGAAACCGGCCTCCTCGGCCAGCCGCGCCATGATCGGATTGAGCGCCACCGGCGCTACGATCAAGTCGTTGCCGCCAATGAGCTGGTTCAGCTTTTGATGGTGCCGCTGTTCGTTCAGTACTTGCAAGAAACGCTCCTCGCCGTGCCAATGAGATCAGGATGGTTGCGCGATGCCGGTCGTGGGTCGCCGCCGCTCCTTATCGACCCATTTCCAGACTTCGTTTTCGACATGGAATGCACGCGCCACATGGCGGACGAGATCGCAGATCACGAGACCATAATGCTTGTGGTCGAAACCCTCCGCCGGATGGATATGGCAGACGACTTGGCCGTCCTGCTGAAACATGACCACCAGCGGATCCTTGAGCACAAACGGATCGCCAGGCGCCGCGCTGGCCGCGCCCGACAAAAACTTGCTTATGCGGTCCCCCTTGGAAGTCATTTCACATACCCCGCTTTGCTTTCAATCCCCACCTCAATAAGTTCCGTCAGAGTTTGCATGCGTCTTCAGGATTGATCATCGTTAGGGACGCAGGGCCTCTCACTCCTTCTCCCCGTCGGGGAGAAGGGGGGGATGAGGGGGCTCGGGCGGTGCGATACTGAAAGATCGTAGCCCCCTCACCCCACCCTCTCCCCATGCGAAGTCGGGTCTACCCGACTTCGCCACCAATAGTGCGCAAGTCGAGCAGGCTCGACTTGCGATGGCGAGGGAGTCAAACGCCGTGCCCTCCTAACACAAATATCATTTTGCATTCCTCAGCCTCCCCAAACACCGTGAGCACCTAACATCAACATTTCTCGAATGCCTTGCTACTCCCCGACCGCGCCGCTGGCTCGGATCGGAGCCGCCCATTTCTCGATCTCGCTCTTGACGAATTGCGCAAGGTGGCCGGGGCTGCGCTCTTGCGACGCCACCACGTAGAGGCCGAGCTCCTCGAGCTTGCCGCGCAGCGCCGGATTGTCCATCACTTTCGACAGCGCGGCATTGAGCTTGTCGACGATCTCGGGCGAAGTCGCCTTCGGCAGGAAGACCGCGTTCCACGAATAGATGTCGAAGTCCTTGAGGCCCTGCTCGTGGGCGGTCGGCAGATCCGGCATCACCGGGGAGCGCGCGCGCGACAGCATCGCGATCGCCTTCACGCTCTTGTCCCGGATCGGCTGCGCGGCGGTCGAGAGGATGCTGCACATGTAATCGAGCCGCCCACCGATCAGATCGAGCAGCGCCGCCTCGCCGCCCCGATAGGGCACGTGGATGACGTCGATGCCGATCACCTGGTTGAGCAGCACGCAGCCGATATGGGTGGAGGTGCCGGCGCCGGCGGAGCCGAATTGCAGGTGCGACTGCTGCGCCTTGGCATAGGCGATGAATTGCGCAAGATCGCCCGCCGGAAAATCCTTGCGCGTGATCAGCACCAGCGGGACCTGGGCGATGAGCACGACGGGGGCGAAGTCGGTCGCCGCGTCGTAGAGCGGATGCTTGTAGAGCGACTGGTTCAGAGCATGGGTGCCGATCGAACCGAGCAGGAACGTGTAGCCGTCCGGATTGGCGCGCTCGACCCGCTGCGAGCCCGGCATGCCGCCGGCGCCCGGGAAATTCTCGATCACCACCGGCACGCCGAGCTGCGCGCCGAGATATTGCCCGACAATGCGGCCGAGCAGATCGACCGGCCCGCCGGCCGCGAACGGCACCACCATGGTGAGCGGCCGGCTCGGCCAGTTCTCCTGCGCGCGCGCCGGCACGCGCCCCGCAAGCAAGCCGAGAGCACCGACCATGAGTGCCGCGATGATCCGTCTGCGCATGCTTGCCCCTGGGCCCGAGGCGGGCCGGTTCGTCAGCGAAATATATCGTTCCACCCGCATCTTGTCCCGGACCGTAGGGCGCAATCGCTTTATTGCGCCATCGGCGGCGCCCCGCGGCACAATCCATCGGCGGCGCCCCGCGGCGAGGCCGATGGCGCAATAAAGCGATTGCGCCCTACGCGCGTTGTGGCGACCGCGGCCTCAACCTATCTTCAATGAGCGCAGGGCACCGCATACGGGCCCCAAGGAGGCGCCATGGTTGGGATCGCCGAACCGGAGACCGCGATCGAATCGATCGAGGCCACGCTCAACTATTTCAAGGATACGGGCGAGCAGCCGTTCACCTACACGGGCGGGCCCGGCTCGCTGGATGTGCGCACCGGCGGCGGCCAGGACCCGCGCCGGGTCGCCATCCGCAACGGGCGGCGGGAAGCTTCGGACTTCACCCTCGATCGCAACGGCTTCCGTTTCGTTGCGCATGACACCAAGGTCGCGGACTTCTTCGACGAGGCCGATCTGCGCGCAACCTATTACCCGGAGATGGAAGCGCTGGTGAAGGCGCAGAGCGGCGCATCCCGCGTGGTCGTGTTCGATCATACGCTGCGCACCGCCGACGACGAGGCGCGCGCGGCGCGCAAGATCCGCGAGGTGGTCCGCCGCGTGCACAACGATTACACCGAATGGTCCGGCCCGCAGCGCCTGCGCGATGTGCTGCCGCAGGAGGCCGAGGCCTTGCTGCGCCGGCGCTTCGCCATCGTGCAGGTGTGGCGGCCGATCCGCCACCCGGTCGAGACCTTCCCGCTCGGCATCTGCGATGCGAGGAGCCTCGCGCCCGCCGATCTGGTCGTGTCGGAGCGCCGCTATCCCGGCCGCATCGGCCAGACCTATGCGATCACCTACAATCCGGCGCACCGCTGGTACTGGTTCCCGCGCATGCGGCGCGAGGAGGCGCTGGTCTTCAAGGTCTACGATTCGGTCAAGGACGGCGTGGCGCGTTGGACCGCCCATACCGCCTTCGACGACCCGACCTCGCCACCCGGCGCGCGCCCGCGCGAGAGCATCGAGATCCGCACCCTGGCGTTTTTCTGAGGCGTGTCATCCGGGCGCGTCTTACCTCCCCCGGCGCACCGATCTCGAGCCTGCCCGAGATCGGCATCACGGAATTTTGTTGTTTGGCACGGCGGTGCCTTTTCCCCTCCCCCTGAAAGGGGGAGGGTGGCGCCGAAGGCGCCGGGTGGGGGTCTCGTCTCCCCGCGGACTCCGCGCTTGTGGCGGGACCCCCACCCGGATCGCTACGCGATCCGACCTCCCCCTTGCAGGGAGAGGTGTCCCCGAGAGCGCGGCAGTTTGATCATATCCGATAGCCCTGTCCTTTCAGGGGGAGGGAAGCCAAACCTCACGCCACCGCGGTCGGCATGGTGAGGAACGCGTTGACGGCGTGCCAGAACAGGGCGCGGTTCTTGCCGAACATCGGATTGTGCGCCGTCTGCGGCACGATCGCGAACTGACGGTCGCCGTTGGGCAGCTGCCGGAAGAAATCGAACAGGTCGTCGACCGTCGCAATGCCGTCATGGTCGCCGCGGATCAGCAACACCGGCGCCTGCACCTTGAGCGGATCGACCAGCGGCAGATTCGCGGTCATGTCCAGATAGGTGCCGGTCGGCACCTGATCGCCGTATTTGAGCTCCTCGTCCGCCATCGCATCGATCATGGCCGGATCGTAGCTCGAGGCGAGCGCATCGCGGGTGAAGATCGAGCGGATCATGGCGCGATCGCGCAGGCGCGTATTGTGGGTGCGGTAGTAATCGAGCTGCTTGGCGCGGTCGGCGAGCGTCGGCGAGCCTTCACCCTTGTAGGTGAAGGCGCTGAGCACCAGCCGTTCGACCCGGTCGGGCTGCGCCTGCGCATAGGCGCCGGCGCGGATCGCGCCCGAGGACGTGCCGAAGAAATGCACCTTGCTCTGTCCGGTCTCGCGCTTCACCACCTCGGCTGCAAGCTTCAGGTCCTCGACGCCGCTCTTGATGTCGGAATTGCCGGCGCTGCGCGAGGACTTGCCGTAGCCTTCGTGGTCCATGGTCCAGACGTCGAAGCCGTCGCGCGCGAACACGTCCATCATCGAATATTCGCCTTTGCCCGGCACCTGCAGATCGTAGGAGGTGCGCGAGGAATTCGACGAGCCGTGCACCATGAACAGGATCGGGCGCGGCTTCTCGCCGGCCGCCGGCGCGCCGACGCGCTTGCGATAGATGTTGAGGTCGACCTCGCCCTTCTTGGTCCAATACTCGGCGCTCCAGATCTCGCCGGCGGCTGCCGGGGCAGCGCCTTCGGCCTGCGCCGCCGACGCCAAGCCGGACAGCATTCCGACGCCGATGCCGAGCCCGGCGGCTTTGAGGAGCGTGCGGCGGGCGAGCGCCGGCTCGGTCGCGTTCGATGGGTCGTGGGTCATGGGGTCCTCCATTGTTCGTTCTGTAACGTTGGTCACTCTGGTGATTGCTTGAAGTCGTTCAGCCTGGTGGCGTTCGGCACTTCTGCACCGGTATGAAACATCTCCGTCCGCGGGCGATCCGTTTGCCAACGATCTGTTGTGTTGGCGCGGAAGCTATCATACGGCCGCGCCGGATGCCACGGGTCGGCGGATCGGGCGCCAAGAGCGCGCTTGATCGCGCAGCGAAGGAATGACAAACCGGGGCCATGGTCACGACTGCGGCGGCCCTCCGACTCGCTGCTTGTCTCGCGGCGGTCCTTTGTCTGGCGGTGCCTGGCGCCCAAGCGCAGGCCGCGGAGATCAAGGTGCTCGGCTTCTTGAGCCTGCGCCCGATCCTTGCCGAGCTCGCGCCCGCATTCGAACGCATGACCGGGAACCGGCTGACCCTCGAATATCGACTCGGTCAATTCCATGCGCGGCCGGATTGCGGACGGCGAGGCCGCCGACGTGGTGATCGCATCGCGATCGGCGCTCGAGGACCTGGCGAAACTTGATCGCCTCGGCAGCGGCAGCATCCGGGAGCTGGCCCGCATCTCCATTCGCCTGTTCGTGCGCGCGGGCACGCCCAAGCCGGACATCAGCTCGGTCGCGGCGCTGAAGCAGAACTCTCCTGGCCGCCTCCTCGATCGCCTTCACGGATCCGGGCCGCGGCGCTTTGGCGGGTCGCGCCTTCGCCGATGCGCTCGACCGGCTCGGCATCGCCGATCAGCTCAAGGCCAAGAGCAAGTCGATCCAGGGCCTCGGATCGCAGGTCGTCGCCGCCGTCGCGGCCGGAACGGCTGCCATCGGGGCAGCGCCAACCAATGATCTCATCCCATTGCCGGGCGGCATCGAGATCGTCGGCCCGCTGCCGAAGGAGCTCGGCAGCGATGTGGTGATCTCCGCGGGCGTCCCGACCAATGCCCGCGCGCCGCAGGCCGCCGCCGCATTGATCGAGTTCCTGGCCTCGCCGGCCGCCACGCCCGCCATCACGGCGCATGGGATGGAACGGTAGGCAGGATGGCCGTGCAATCCTTACGCAAGCTCGTCATGCGGCCATTTCTTCGCAATCGCGCCGAGCCGAAGCCGCAGCATCTCAGATTGGGCAACCGCGAGATCGAGGCCCGCGGCCTGGCCGGCGGCTTCTGGTCCGATCTTTACTACCGCTCCATGACGGTCTCCTGGCCGGCCTTCTTCGCGGGCGCGGCGGCGATCTTTCTCGTTCTCAACGGCGGCTTTGCTTTCGTCTACTTCCTCGGCGAGCGCCCGATTGCCAACGCGGTCCCGGGGCGCTTCCTGGATCTTCTCTATTTCTCCATCGAGACGCTGGCGACCGTGGGCTATGGCGACATGCATCCGCAGACCGATTACGGGCATCTGGTCGCGACCGTGGAGATCTTCACCGGCATGTCTTTCCTGGCGGTGATGACCGGACTGGTCTTCTCCCGCTTCTCGCGCCCGCGCGCGCGCTTCATCTTCGCCAGATACCCGATCGTGGCGGAGTACGAGGGGCGGCCCACGCTCATGATCCGGGTGGCGAACGCCCGCCACAACACCATCTCCGGGGCGCGGGCGCGGCTGTGGCTCATTCGGGCGGAGCAAACCGCCGAGGGCCGGACCTTTCGCCGCTATCATGAGCTCGACCTGCAGCGCGACGAAAATCCGGTCTTCGTCCTGAGCTGGATTCTCTTTCACGTCATCGATGAAGCAAGCCCGCTGTATGGCGCGAGCCCGGACGACCTGGCGCGAAACGAGAGCTTGCTGGTGCTGACCATCAGCGGCCTCGACGACAACTCCGCGCAGCAGCTCAACGCCCGCCGCAGCTATTCGCAAGACCTTATTCGCTGGCGACACCACTACGTCGATATCGCATCGAGCGCGGACGACGGCCGATTGATCCTCGACTACGGCAAGTTTCACGACGTCATACCGGAAGAAAGGTAGGGAGGGACAAGCGATGGCACGAGCGACGACGGACGCCCCGATTCCGCAGCGGCTCTATCGGTCGCTGCGCGCCTCCGCCGGCACCATCGTGTTCGGAATGATGGACGGCACGGTCTCCATCTTCGGCTTGATCTTCGGCGTCGCCGCCACCACGACAAGCACCGCGACGGTGCTGATCGCGGGCGCCTCGGGAGCTGCCGCCGCCGCTGTTTCCATGATGGCGGGCGCCTATCTCGATGTCGAGACCAGCCGCGACCAGATGGCGGCCAACCAGGCGCCTCCGCCGTCCGACACGGCGCTCTCCGCGGCCTCCGCCGACGCGCTGCTGTCGAACCGGCTGGCGGCGGCCGGCTTGACGCCCGCGCGAACCGCCGCGCTCGTTGCCGCCGTGCAGCACGATCCCGAGGCGCGCGCGGGCCTTTGGCTTGCGCTGCAAGCCGACCTGAAGGAGCCGCTCGATCCCCGGGAGCAGGCGCTGTGGATGTTGCTGGTGGATTTTCTGTCGGCGGCGGTACCGATCCTGCCGTTTGTCTTGTTGCCGATCGCCCCGGCCAGGTTCGTCTCCGGTGCGGTCACGCTGGCGCTGCTGGTCGGGCTCGGCGTCGGGCGGGCACGGATCGCAAAACGCAGCGTGGCACGCACGGTCGCGGAGACCGTCGCGATCGGCATTGCGGCTGCATTGGCCGGTGTCGCAATCGGCGTCCTGTTCGACCGCTGGTTCGGCTGAGGCGGGATGGCAGATCGCGGGCGCCCTGCTGCGATCTAAGCTCGCTTCCCGCGCATGCCCCACCATAACGCCGCGCCGATGGCGGCCAGCGCAACCACGACCAGCAGCAGCAACAGCGCCGAGCGCTCGATCCAGGCAATCGCCGGAACGCCGAGCGCCATGATCATGCCGAGCAGGCAAATCTGCCAGGACTGGATATGCACGCCGGCCACGAAGGTGCCGAGCGCCAGCAGGGTGAGGATCGTGAGCCCGATCGCGTCGCCGCCGAGCAGGCTTGCGACGCCGCTCAGCAACAAGACGTTCATCGCCACCAGGAACGCCAGCCAGTGCAGCGCCTGGGTCCAGACCAGCCGCACGCGCGCTGCCCGGTCGGGCGCGTGCGGCCAGGCGATGACGATGCAGAGGAGGCCGATCACCGGCGCCAGGAACTCCCAGTAGCCGACCAGCGGTTTCCGGGAAAAGCTCGCATAGGCGACGCCGAACAGGGTCAGGACCAGCACCACCACAAAGGGCAATTCGCCCAGCAAGAACGAGCCGCCCGTCGGATGGGGCGGATGCGGCTCCTCCGGCGCGATATGGACGTCCGGCTGCGGAATGCCTGGCGCGGTGTCTCTATAGTCCATGCCGCCCTCTTGCGCCGATCATGCCGAAGGCTGCCCCTTTTCGGGCACCGCCCGCAAGGCCAAGCGAGAAATTCATCAATCACGCCAGCCCATGAGGGTGGGGCACTTGTCCCGGGCGCAGCGCAGCACTCTTCGTGGTGCGCTGCAGACCCGGGACCGTACAGGGCTCCGATTTTGGAACGATCCCGGCTCTGCGGTGCATCGCTTCGCGCTGCACCGCGTCCGGGAAAAGACCACCGCCCGTGCTCCGCTCCCCCTCACTCCGCCTTGATGCCGGCGGCCTTGACCACCTTGGCCCATTTCTCGGTCTCGGCCGCCACCAGCGCGCCGAACTCGGCGGCGCTGAGCGGCATCGGGTCGCTGCCCACATCGGCGAGCCGCGCCCGGATGGTCGGGTCGGCGAGCCCGGCATTGATCACGGAATTGAGCTTGCCGACGATCTCGGGCGGCGTGCCCTTGGGCGCGCCGACCCCGAACCAAGTGCTGGCGTCGTATCCCGGAACCGTCTCGGCGATCGCCGGCACATCGGGCAGGGCCTGCGCCCGAGCACGCGTGGTCACCGCCAGCGCCCGCACGTCCCCGGCCCGGACATGGGCGAGCGATCCCGGCAGCACGTCGAACATCACCTGCACTTGGCCGCCGATCAGGTCGGCGAGCGCGGGCGCGCCGCCCCGATAGGGCACGTGGGTCAGCTGCACCCCGGCCATCATCATGAACAGTTCGCCCGCCAGATGGACCGAGGTGCCGATGCCCGGCGAGGCCATGTTGATCTTGCGCGGATTGGCCTTGGCCAAGGCGATGAATTCGGCCACGCTCTTGGCCGGCACCGCGAGATTCACCTCCATGACATTCGGCGACTGTACCAGCCCGGCGACCGGTGCGATGTCTCTCAGGAAGTTGTAGGGCAGCGATTCATAGAGGGTCGCATTGATGGCGCTCGAGGTCGGCACCAGCATGATCGTGTATCCATCGGGCGCCGCATTGATCACCGACTGGGTCGCGATATTGCCGCCGGCCCCGCCGCGGTTATCGATCACCACCTGCTGGCCGAGATGATCCGACAACCACTGGCTCATGATCCGTGCCACCACATCGGTGGCGCCGCCGGGCGGAAACGGCACGACCCAGTGCACCGGTCGCGTAGGATAAGGATCGGCGGCGCGCGCGGCGCCCGCTCCCGCAAGCAGGAAACCCGCAAGGCTGAGAACGATCAGACGTTTTACACCCAAACGTGCCTCCCAGGTTTGGTTGTTCTGTTGGTTTGCCCAGTTTGCGGCCGGCGTGTTGAGCCCGGCATGCTGCGTTCAGGCCAAGCGTCCGGGCCAAGCCCTTCCAAGAGGTGCTTGCCTGCCATAGGATACTCTCCTGCGACAGAATACTGGAATCAATTTCGAAGGCTGTCCTTGCGGGCAGCCGCAAGGGCCTGACCGCCATCAAGCAACCAGGCTCGTGCAACAAAACCGGGAGGATAGGATGCGTGCCATTGTCCACAAGATGTCATTCTGCGCGCTCGCGCTCATGTTATCGGCCGGCGCGGCATCGGCCGCGGAAATACGGCTCATCGCGGTCGGCGGCGTGAAGGTGGCGCTCGACAAGATCATCGCCGACTACACCAAGGAGACCGGCAACCAGGTGAAATTCACCGCCGGCTCGCCGCCCATGGTGGCGCAGAAGATTCTCACCGAGACCTACGACGTGGTGGTGCAGTCGGCGCCGGCGATGGAGGATGCCGTCAAGGCGGGCGCGGTGAAGGCCGACACCCGCGTGGCGGTGGTGCGCGGCGGCATCGGCATGGCGGTGCGCCAGGGCGCCTCCGTCCCCGACGTGTCGACCCCGGAGGCTTTCAAGAAGACGTTGATGGCGGCGAGCTCGATCGTGGTGACCGATCCGGCCATGCCCAATGCCAGCGGCGCGCTGACCCAGCGCATCCTCGACGAGGCCGGCGTCATGGATGCGATCAAGCCCAAGGTGAAGGTGATCGGGCTCGATCCCGGCCAGGAGGCGATCTCCAAAGGCGAGATGGAGCTCGGCTTCTTCAACATCAGCGAAGTGCGTCCCTACGTGAAATATGTCGGTCCGGTGCCGGCGCCGCTGCAGAAATACACGACCTACGAGGCGGCGGTGACCACCAAGGCGTCGGAGCCGGCCGCGGCCTTCGTGAAGATGCTGGCGAGCGCCGGCTCGGCCGAGCGCTGGAAGGCGGCCGGGCTCGAGCCACAAACCGCGAAATAAGCGCGCGGGTCACCTGAACCGCCTGCGGGCGCGCACCAGCGCGCCCCTAAGCGGGGCGGCGCTGATTAAACCCCAGGGACGGCCTTCTGGCCGCTCTATTTCTGCAGGCTCGCGCGCATCTTTTCCCAGGCCGCGATCCCCGCCCTAGCGGCTGCCTCGTCCTGGTTGGACCCGGCGACCCCGACCGCCCCGACCAGCTTGCCGTCGGCGGAGAGCGGGACGCCGCCGCCGACCAGGTAGATTTTGCTGCCATACACGTTCATGATCCCGAAGTAGCGGTCGGGACTGGTCTTGTAGAGATCCCCCATGGCCTGCGAAGTCGTCCGGTACATGACCGAGGCGAACGCCTTGCCTTCGGCAAGCAGGATATTGCGGGCGAGCGCGCCGTCCATGTGCTCGCCCGCCATCAGCTCTCCCGCGGTGTCCACGACCGCGACGCCCAACCGAATATTCTTCTCGCGCGCATAGGCGTAGGCGCCTTCGATGATGGCATGGGCTTCCGCGATGGAAATGAGCTGCGCCGGCAGCGCCGGCGGCGGCGACTGCGCGAAACCAGGGCGGCTCAGCCCGGGCGCCAGAAGCAGGACCAAGATCGGGATTGCACGCAACCATGACTGTCGAAGCGCTAGCATATTGTCCTCCTGTGACATGATGGATTGTTGATGATGACCGCTAGGCCAGCGTGACCATGCCGCTCCAGAACTGCTGATTCTGGTTGGTGGCCTCGACGTCGTATTTGCGCGCGAAGTCGAGCTTGCCGTCGCCGCCGACGCGATAGACCGAAAGGCCGGCGCTGAGCGTGCCGACGCGCGATCCGTCGCGCACCTTGATCGGCACGACGCTCGCCGCCACCAGCATGCGTCCTCCCGGATCGATGCCGAAGGTGCGCAGCTGGACGCCGTGCCCATCGATATTCTGGATCAGCGTGGGCTCGCCGGTCGTCTGGTCGACGGCGAAGACCGCGACGCTGTTCTCGCCACCGGCCAGCACCTTCTGGCCGTCGAAATCAGTGAGCGGGGAGGAACGATTGGTCTGGTACACGAACCGCCCGTTGGGATGCACATGGATCGGACCGGCGGCCTGCGGGAAGTGCGTCCCGGGATCGGAGAGCGTGCTCTTGACGAACAGCGCCTCGCGCGTGAGGCCGGTCGTGGGATCGAGCTTGTAGACCTGGAGCTGGCTCTGCCGCTCGATCGACACGAACACCCACGGCTGCGTCGGATGGAAGTCGAGATGGCGCGGCCCGAAGCCGAGGCCGTTTCCGCCCGGTGCGATCGAGGCGAGATTGGTCAGGATGCCGTCCTTGAAGCTGAAGGTCTTGATGGCGCCCGGATCCTCCGGCTTGCCGGGCTCGGCATTGTTGCCGCGCGTGATCAGGATGACGGTCTGGTTGGACGGGATGGCGCGAATCTGGTGTGCATAGATGCCGGTGTCGAGCTTGCCGGGCTGGCGCACCGGCTCGCCTATGGTGCCGTCCGCGTTGAGACGATTGACCGTGACCGAGCTCGGATCGTTGTAGGCGATCAACAAATATTGGCCGGCCTGGTCGACGCTGGTGTGGATCGGCCGCGCCGGCAGCATTTGCGGTTGGCCATGGGGCGTCAGCGCGCCCGACGGATCGATCCGGAACGCGTTGGCGTAATGCTTGTCGCCGGCCACGCCCGGACCGCCATTGCTGGAGACGATGTAGACATACTTTCGCGACGGATGCGGCCAGGCATATTGGATATTGGCCGGCACCGTGACGGTGATCCGCTTGATGAGCGCATCGCCGTCGAGATCGTACAAGGTCAGGTCTGGACCGATGCTGGCATAGAGGACCGTCTTGCCGGCGGCGCCCTCGCTCCACGACAGGCGCGGCGCCGCGACAGCGCCCGCCAACAGCGTTGCAAATCCTCGGCGGTCGATCATGAAGGTCTCCTCCCATATGCGGCTTATGGTGACCGGTTGAGCCGCATTCCCGAAGGATTGCCGCTGGCCGCGGGACGAGAAGCTCAACCGGTACTTCTGCTCCTTGCATTTTATAGTACGAGGATGAGAGCCGCTACGCTCAAGATCGCGCTGAGGAAGGCACTATCTCTCACGCCGCGCGCTGATGAAGGACGAGCTTCTCCACCCGCTCATCCCCGCGGACGCGGGGATCCAGGCTTTGCCCCATTGAACGCCGATGCAATTTGGCAAAGTCTGGTTTCCCCCGCCCGCGCGAACGAGCGGATGTGCAATTCCTTCACGCTCTCTCGGGATGAGGTCTCGGCTCACGCCTTCTGCGGATTGAACAGGTGAGCGCCCGCCAGAATGCCGACCGCGACCATGCCCGGCATCGCGGCCAGCGCAGTGCCGGCGGCGGCGAGCGCGGCAGTGGCCGCCCAGGCGATGGAGACGAAGGCTTCGGCGAAGGTCGCCACCCGGGATGAGGTCTGCCGGCGGCGGAAATGGCTGCGCTTGGCCTGGGCGCGAAAGCAGAGCTGGATCTTGGTCGCCGAGGCGGCCGCGATCGCGATCCCGATGCCGGCCACCAGAGCGCAAAATGGTGAGATCAGCGCGAGCGCGATGATGAACGGCGCGAAGACCATCAGAATGCTGCCCAGGACGGCCTCGACCTTGGCGCGCACGATGGTGGGCGCGGTCAGCGGCGCGGTCGCGACCAGCTCGGGCGCATCCTCGCCCGAGATAGCGAGCCAGGCGAGCCCGCCGGCGAGCTGTCCGGCCGCCATGACCAGGACCGGAACCAACAGCACTTGGCTGCCGCCGTCGCCCGCCGAAACCGCGCCATAGCAGAAACGCCGGCGGCAGCAGATACAGCAATTGCATGAGCGTTTGCGAGACCAGCCAGGGGTCCCGCCGCAGCAGCGTCCATTCCTTTCGCCGCAGCAGGGCACTGGGTGACGCGCCACGCAGGCGAGGCGGCGAGCGATGCTGCCGCGCGCGCGTCGGAACGGCGCCGGCGGCCGCGATCGCGCAGTCGGCGAAGCGGGGCGCCACGATCGCGACGGAAGCGCCCAGAAGCAGGATGCCGGCCGCCAGCACGCAAGCGACTGCGGCCGGATCGCCGAGCAGAGCGCGGGCCGGCCACCACAGCAGGCTGTCGGCGGCGGGCGCGATGCCGACGACCGGCTCGGAGGCGAGCACGGCCAGCCGCGACAGCGTGCCGTGCGACACGATGGCGGCAAGCTGCAAGCCGATCACGAAGCCGGCGCCGATCACCGCAGCCACGATCTGGGCCACCAGCCGCGTCCGCTTCGGGCCGATCAGCTGGAACAGCGCGGTGGTCATGAGGGCGGCGAGCGCGACCGCGGCCGCCGCCATGGCCACGACCGCGATGTAGGCCATGAGCCAGCGCGGCCCGCCCCGCAGCGCCAGGACATTGATGAACGGCGCCGCCAGCAGCAGCGACATCGACGTCACCGAGATCGCGGTGGCCGCGATCCGGACCGCGAAAGCCTTGGCGGCGGCAATCGGCGAGGACAGCAGCAGGTCGAGATCGGAGCGCGTGTAGAAGGCGCGCGTCACCGATTCCATCCCCTGCGACAGGATCAGCGAGCAGGACAACAGCGCGCTGCCGGTGACCACGACCAGCGTGGTCTTGTCGGGAACGAGCGCCGCCTCGGCGAAGCGCGCCACCATGGAGAACGCCACCGCATGCATTAACGCCGCCAAGCCGACCAGCACGACCGCAAGGGTCCGGGCGCGGGTGCGGCCGCCGGCCGTCATCATGCCAAGCCAGTCCCGCCACGCCAGGCGCAGCTCGTGGCGTGCGAACCAGCCGATCGTGCCGGGCTCGCTCACGCTGCAGCGGCCTCCTCGGCGAGGAGCGCCAGGAAGGTGTCCTCCAGGCTGGAGCTGCCGTTGCTGTCCGGCGTTCCGGCTTGTTTGCCGGATTGTTTACTGACTTGCCGGCGCAATTCGTCCAGCGTGCCTTGCGCGATGAGCCGGCCGCCGGCGATGACGCCGATGCGATCGGCCATGCGCTCGGCGACCTCCAGGATATGCGTGGTCATGATGACGGTGCGGCCGGCTTGGACGTGCTCGCGCAGCACGGTCTTGACCTGGCGGGCGGAGCCGGCATCCAGGCCGGTGAACGGCTCGTCGAGGACGATGAGCTTGGGCTCGTGCACCAGCGCGCCGGCCAGCGCCACTTTCTGGCGCATGCCTTTCGAGAAGCCTTCGCAGCGTTCATTGGCGTGCGGCGCGAGACTCAGCCAGTCGATGAGATCGCGGGCCCGCGCCTGCGCGCGCGCCGCATCGATGCCCCACAGGCCGCCGACGAATTCCAGATATTCGAGCGGCGTCAGCTTGTCGTAGATCATCGGCTCGTCGGAGACCCAGGCCATGACCCGCTTGGCGGCAACCGGGTCCTTAAGCGCATCCATGCCCAGCACGCAGATCGAACCGGCATCGGGTCGCAGCAGGCCGACCACCATCCGCAATGTGGTGGTCTTGCCCGCCCCATTGGGCCCCAGCAGCGCATAGAATTCCCCGGCCCGCACCGCGAGATCGAGACCGTCGACGGCGGGCCGGTCGAAAGCTTTTCTTAACCCCCGCACCTCCAGGGCGAGCGGGGCATCGGAGCGGCTCATCGACATGGGCGTCTCGGTGGCGGCCGGATCGGCTGCCCCGCACGCTAGAGCGGAGAAGTTTCAGCGGCGTGAATCCGGGGATTTCAATCGTCGCGAAGCCGCCCGGCGCTGCGCGATCCGACCCTCGGGTCGAGCCCGAGGGCAGCCTCTTCCCCTTTCAGGGCAGGGCAATCGCATATGGCGTTTCTTGCCGGAACGACGGCCCCGCGGGCTCCACCCTCCCGCCCGTTGGCGGGGAGGGTCGACGCCTCGCGCAGCGAGGCGGCGGGGTGGGGGGACTACGCGAACTGTGACATTGCGGTGATGTCGAGGGCCGCCCAAACTCCTCGGTGGCCGATGTGGCCAGACCCACAAGGACAACATCAATCCATCAGGCGCTCGTCGCGGCAACCGCGTGACGACGGGCGAACACGGAGTTCGCGTAGTCCCCCCACCCGGCGCCGCTACGCGTCGCCACCCTCCCCGCCAACGGGCGGGAGGGTTGGAGCTTGCGGCTGCGTCGTGCAGCAATCACTCTCCCTCCATATGCAATTGCTCTGCCCTTTCAGGGAGAGGTATCGCGGAGAGCACGGTGGTTTGCGATAGCCCTGCGCCTTCGCGGCGCCTGACAAGCCGCTCAGATCTCGAGGGTGTTGACCGTCCGGTTCTCGATCTCGCCGCGCACATGGGCGTAGAGGCGCGGATTGCGCGCGGCGAGAATCTGGAGGGCGGCCAGCGCCGCGTTGGCGGGCTCCAGGACCGTCATGACCGGAACGTTGCTCGGCGCCCGCAACGAGGACCACACATCCTCGGGAAAATCCTTGACGCTGGCCGGCACCGTGATGACCGGAACGTTGGTGATGGCCGAGAGCGTCGGACCGGCGCCGTTGGAGCGCCCGATATAGGCGATCACGACCGAGTCGGGGACCTCCTGCGCCATGCGATAGAGAATGCCGGCGGCCGCCACCGGTTGCTTGTGCACCGAGCAGGTGACCACGGTCATCAGGTCCGCCAGCGCCCCGAGCGCCTGCGAGAAAGCTTCGGTCTTGTCCGAGGCCGAGCCGCGCCACAGGATGATGCGCTGGCGCGGCAGCGCAAAGCGGCCGGTGATCTCCGCCACGCGCCGATACTTGGCGACAACGTCGTCGAGCGCGCCGCCGTCGCGATAGACCTGCTTGTCGATATAGGAGCCGCTCTCGACCACCCGCCACGAGTCGTTGTCGATGACGTCGGCCAGCAGCAGGTTGTCCTTCGAGTCGAAGCCGAACTCGACCTTGAGATCGACCAGCGTGCCGCCTTCGAGCTGCCAGGCCTTCTCGAGCACGAGAAAGGTTTGCCGGGCGATGCGGCCCATCTCGGGAAAAAGCTCCGATTCGTTTGCGCGGCTGAACACGTCCAATTCCGCCAGGACCAGAAACGGCTCCTGGCCATGGATCGGCTTGGCCGGATTGAACAGCGCGATCTTGGCGTCGCCCTTGGCATGAAGCATCAGCGGATCGTCGCAGATGAGCGGCTTCCCGTTCCAGTTCCGATCCTTGGTCTTGAGGAAGAATTCGACCACCAGCTGCGGAAACAGCTGGCCTTTGGAGAAATGCGGGTTGCGCTTGAGATAGGAGCCGTGCGCCTCGCGCCGCACCACCACCTCGTAGGGCAGCATCCGGCAGCTCGGAGCAACGAACGAGGTCGCGCTGTCCTGCTCCTCGAAGGCTACCGGCACCCCGCAGGCCTTGAGCAGGCGGAAGACGTTGCATGTGGTGGCGGTGGCAAGCCGGCCCTTGTCCGCGATGACGTCATGCTTGGCGCCGTCGCCGGCGGTGATGTCGTCCTTGGAGACCACGGTCACCAGGTCGGCGCCGCCTTGGTTGACGCCCTGGACCGCATGAATCCGCTTGGTCTTGCCCTCGGCGACCATGGCGCCCAGCGGATACTTGGTGGCTTGGCTCTCTGTCGTTTTGACGTCCACGTAAGGTTCCTATTTCTGCTTCGGGTTGACCACACTGCATCACACGGATTGGCAACGGAGCCGCGCCACGCACTTGTCATGGCCGGGCTTGTCCCGGCCATCCCGCTCGGATTGGCACCGTCCTGCCTTCGTTGCGGAGATTGCCGGGACAACCCCGGCAATGACAACGAAAAAATCATGGGTTTCGGCAAGCGAAACCATCGCCACCTATGCCAGCGGGCCGGGGTTCTTCCGGTAGCGATTGACGATCGCATCAGCGCTCATATAGGCCACCGCCTGGATCGTCAAAGTGGGATTGAAGCCGCTCATCGAGGGGTGGGTCGAGCTGCCGACGATGAACAGGTTGGGGATATCCCAGCTCTGGCTGTAGCGGTTCACCACCGAGGTCTTCGGATCGCTGCCCATGCGGGTGCCGCCCTGGGTGTGCGGGCCGGGCGCGCCCTGGCTCAGCGGCGCGCGCCACACATGGGTTGCCCCCATGGCGTGGCCGAGCTCCTCGAGCTTGTCCTGGATGAAGGCGACGGCCTTGCGCTCGTTCGGGCGCCGCCAATCGTAGGTGATGCGCGGCGCCGGCAGGCCCCAGGCATCGCGCACGTCCGGATCGAGATCGATGGTGTGGTCCGCATAGGGCAGGTTCTCGGTCTCCGAGATGATCACCGTATGGCGGGCGAAATATTTCGCGAAGAAGTCGCGATAGGCGGCGCCCCAGCGCGGCACGCCGGGCGGCGGCTCCATGCCCATGGCGGTGCCGATCGGGCCGCCCTCCTGGTTGGCGGTCGCGATCGCCACCTGCGAGCCGCGGATGAAGCCGAGCCCGCCATGGTCGTGGTTGTCGGCATTGAAATCGTCGAGGCTGTGCTTCTGGGCGTTGGGTCCCATGTAGTTGTTGACATAGCGGCTGTCGAAGGCGGCGTACGCCTTGGCCCCGATATGGGCCATGATGTGCTTGCCCACCTGCCCGCTCGAATTGGCGAGGCCGTCGGGAAACTTCGCGGTCTTGGAGAGGAGCAAGAGGCGGGTATTGTCGTAGATGAACGGCGACAGGATGACGAGATCGGCCTCGATGGTGTTGTCGGACCTGTCCGGCCCGTAATACGACACGCCGGTGGCGCGCCCGCTATTGTCGCTGTTGACGCGGTGGCACATGGCGCCGGTGACAAGCTTGAAGTTGCCGGTGGCGTCGGCCTGCGGCAAAAGACTGACGAGCGTGCTCGACTTGGCCCCGACGTGGCAGCCGAAGGCCTGGCAAAAGCCGCAATAGGTGCATCCCGGCCGGCCGCGATAGTCCTGCGAGATGATCGCATGGGGCGGCGAGAACGGGTGATAGCCGAGCTTGCGGGCGGCCTCGTCGAACAGTGCGCCCGATTGGTCGGTCTGCAGCGGCGGCAGCGGGTATTCGCGCTGGCGCGGCGCTTCGAACGGATTGCCGCCGGCGACCTTGCGGCCCTGGAGATTGCCGGCCTTGCCGGAGACGCCGATCTCGTATTCGGCACGCTCGTAGAACGGCTCGAGATCCTGGTAGCTCAACGGCCAGTCGGCGAGCGAGCAATCGTCCGGGATCGCGGCCGCCCCATAGCGCTCGATGGTCGCCGAGCGAGCGCGGAAGTCGTCTTCGTGAAAGCGCCATGAGACCGCGCCGTAATGGACGGTGCCGCCGCCCGCCTGGTTGCCGTAGCTGAGGCTGCGCAGCGGGTTCGCGCGCGCCTTCGCGTTGGGCCGCCAGGTGACGGGCTGGCGCTTGGGATCGGGCCGCAGGTCCTGACGCTGAAAGAAGCGCAACTCGTCGCGCGGCTTGAAATCGGCGGTGCTCAGCCGCGGCCCGCGCTCGAGCGCGATCACCTTCATGCCGGCCTTGGCAAGCTCGGTCGCCAGCACCGCGCCGGCCGCGCCCACGCCGACGATGACCACATCGGTCTTTTCGGTCGCCATGGCTCAAGTCCTCCCTTTGGCATTCTTGTTGTTCGCGTGCGCTCTGCGGCCGCGGATCGCCATTCGCGGCTCGCCCGGGTGCCGAGCCGCGCTGGCGCGTCGCCCCACCCTCCACTAATATTCGATTCCAAACCATGGGTCGGGGCGCCGGGCGTTATTCTCGCCCTTGCGGCGGCTTTGCGCAATCCGCCTGCCCGCGCCGTCCAACCGGGATATCTTTACGGGTGGAACGACAACAGCCATGATCGGGTCCCTGAAGCCGATTTTAGGCGGTGTGCATGGGAGGTCTTTCGATGAGCTGGCGCTTTGATCCACGTCGTCAACGGGGAGCGAGCTGGCGCGGTTGCTGCGGCGCGCTGCTGCTGCTTGCGCTCGGCGCCGGCGGACCCGCGAATGCCCAGGTCGCGGTCGATCTCCATCTCATCCTCGCGGTCGATTGCTCGGGCAGCGTCGACTATACCCGCTTCGAGCTGCAGAAGCGCGGCTATGTGGCGGCCTTCCGCAATCCGCAGGTGCTGGAGGCCATTCGCGGCGGCGAGAACCAATCGATCGCGGTCGCCATGTTTCAGTGGACCGGACCGCTGCTGCAGGCCGAGATCGTGCCCTGGACCCAGATCAAGGATGAAGCGTCCGCCAACAGCGTGGCCTCGCTGATCGAGACCACGCCGCGGCGGATCTTCGGCGGCGGCACCTCGATCTCGGGCGCCATCGACTATGCCATGCGCTGGTTTCCCCGCAGCCCGTTCAAGGGCGAGCGGCGCGTCATCGACGTTTCGGGCGACGGCTCCAACAGCAACGGCCGCTCGGTCACCCGCGCCCGCGACGAGGCGGTCGCCGCCGAGGTCAACATCAATGGCCTGCCGATCCTGGCCTGGGAGCCCTATCTCGACCAGTATTACAAGGCGAACGTGATCGGCGGTCCCGGCGCCTTCATGATCGTGGCGAACGATTTCAATACTTTCGCCGATGCCATCCTGAAAAAGATGATCACGGAGATTGCGATGAACGTGCGGCCGGGGCTGACGCGTATCGGCAAGAAATGATCCGACAGTTTCTCAAGGAACCATTGCTGCATTTTCTGGTCATCGGCGCCGTTTTGTTCGGCGTCTATGCATGGCTCAATCGCGACGGCAACAATGCCGGGGTTCAGCAAGTTCACCTGGCCGCGAGCGACGTGGGCTGGCTCAAGGACAACTTTGCGCAGGAGGAGCAGCGCCAGCCGAACGAGCAGGAGCTGCGCGGCCTGGTGCGCGATTTCGTCAAGGAAACGCTGCTGGCGCGGCAAGCGCAGGAGCTCGGCCTCGACAAGGACGACATCGTGGTGCGCCGGCGGCTCGCCCAGAAAATGACGTTCCTGCTGCAGGACAATTCGAGCCGCGCCACCCCGAGCGATGACGATCTCCACCGCCTCTATGAAGCGCAACGCACCCAGCTCCAGGACAGCCAGAGCAAGCAGGCCCAGAGCGGACCCGCGACCCTGCTGACGCGGCCGAGGATCTCGTTCAAGCAGATTTTCTTCAGCCGCGACCAGCGCGCGGACGCCGCGTCGGATGCCCGGCAAGCGCTGCAGGAATTGTCGCAACCTGACGGCGCCGCACGGGCCGCCGCCCTGGGCGATCACGCTTCCATCAAGTCGGAGTTTCGCAATGCCGACGAGCGGGCGGTGGCGAACCAATTCGGACCCAAATTCGCCGCCAGGATCTTCGAGCTTGAGCCCGGCCCGTGGCAGGGCCCGATCGAGTCGCTCCAAGGGGTCCATCTGGTGCGCATCACCGAGCGCTTGCCGGCGCAGCTGCGGCCCTTCGACGAGATCAAGGACGAGCTTGCCGGGATGTGGCGGGAGCAAAACCAGCGCGAGAGCGAAGAGCGCTACTTTGCCGGGCTTCTGAAGAAGTACCAGGTGGTGGGCGACGACAGCGTGAAGGCGCTCCTTGATGCGGCGCTCGCGGACCCGGGAACCGCGGCAAAAAGTGTTGCGTCCCAAAACACCAGGCCATGAGGCATCGCGCATGAGGGATCGCACCACCGGCTGGCTCCTTGGCGCCGCGGTGCTGCTGGCCGGCTGCTGCGCCTGCACATGGGCGCTCATGATCTGGGCCGCATCGGCGGTGTCGGCGGACGAGATTCGGCCGGCCTATCTCGAATTGCGCGAGGTGCGGCCCGGCGAGTTCGACGTGCTGTGGCAAACCCCGATGGTCGGCGATGTGCGGCTCGGCCTGGAGCCGGAATTCTCCGGTGACGCAACCCCCTTGTCGCCGGTCACCACGGAGGCCGGCGCCGGCGGCTCGCAGCCGATGTCGGTCCAGCGCTGGACGCTGCGTGCCCCCGCTTTGCGCGGGCAGACGCTGAGCATCCGCGGCCTGGAGCACACCGTCACCGACGTGCTCACGCGCATCCAGTTTCTCGACGGCACCGTCGCCATCAACGTGCTGCAGCCGAGCTCGCCCACGCTGGTGGTGCCGGAGCGCCAGACCACGCTCGCGCTGGCGCGCAACTACATCCTCTACGGGATCCAGCATATCTGGTTCGGCGTCGACCACCTTCTGTTCGTGCTCGGCCTGCTCTTGATCGTGGGCAACCGGTGGGCGCTGGTGAAGACCATCACGTCGTTCACGGTGGCGCACAGCATCACGCTGGCGGTGGCGACGCTGGGCTTCGCCTCCGCGCCGGTCGAGCCGCTCAACGCGGCGATTGCGTTGAGCATCCTGTTCCTGGGCCCCGAGATCGCGCGCATCTGGCGCGGCGAGAGCAGCCTGACCATCCGCCGTCCCTGGCTGGTGGCGTTCATCTTCGGGCTGCTGCACGGCTTCGGCTTCGCCGGCGCGCTGACCGGTGCCGGCTTGCCGCGCGCCGATCTTGCGGTCGCATTATTGACCTTTAATATGGGAGTCGAGATCGGGCAGATCGCCTTCGTGCTCCTGGTCGTGCTGCTGGAACGCTCGTTTCGCCAGCTGGAGATCAGCTGGCCGCCGTGGTTGGCGCGGGCGCCGGGCTACTTGATCGGATCGGCCGGAGCGTTCTGGACCTTCCAAAGAACCGCCATCCTGCTCGGAGTGATGCAATGAAGAGTGGCGCAACGAGGAGCGGTGCAATGCGGCTGCGGTCCTCGATCATCCTCCTGCCGTGGTTGTTGCTGCTTTGGCCGACCAGCGCGTCCGCGCATATCACCGGCGACCAGGCCGGCGGCTTTGTCAGCGGCTTCGAGCATCCCATCTCGGGGCTCGATCACATCGTGGCAATGGTCTCGGTCGGATTATGGGGCGCGCAGCTGGGAGCGCCGGCGATCTGGCTGCTGCCGGTGACGTTTCCGATCGTGATGGCGTTCGGCGGAATGCTCGGCCTCATGGGGGTGCCGCTTCCGGGCACCGAGATCGGCATCGCGCTGTCGGCCGTCGCGCTCGGCGCCATGGTGGCGACCGAGGCGCGGCCGCCGCTCTGGGTCGCCGCCGTGCTGGTCGGGATCTTCGCGATCTTCCACGGCCATGCCCACGGCACCGAGCTTCCGCCGGACGAAAGCGGCGTGCTCTACAGCATGGGATTCGTGATCGCGACCGGGCTCCTCCACCTCACCGGCATCGCCATCGGGCTGATCCATCGCTGGCCGTCCGGGCAGATGATTCTCCGCCTTGGAGGCGCGGGAGTGGCGGCGGCCGGCGGCTGGTTCCTGGCCGGCGGTGAATCCGATCTCCTGACCCTCATTCATGCGGGAGTGGCGGCGACCGGCGGCTGGTTCCTGGCCCTGGCCGGTTCCTGAAGGCGGGGGCCCGCCAATGCGCCGCACGGGCATAGCGCGCAAAGCCGCATTGCTGTTTGCCAGTTTCGTGCTCGCCACCCCCGCGCAGGCGCATCTGATGAACAGCGGCTTTGGGCCGTTCTACGACGGCCTGGCGCATCCGCTGCTCTCGCCCGAGGACCTGCTGCCCGCCGTGGCGATGACGCTGCTCGCCGGCCTGGGCGGCGCCCGGCAGGGCCGCTTCGTGCTGGCAGCGCTGCCGGGCGCATGGCTCGTGGGCATGCTGGCCGGATGGGCGGTCGGGTTGCCGGCCGCTCCGGCATGGCTCATCGCGGTGGTGACGACGTTCATCGGCGCGCTGGTGGCTGCCGACCTGCGCTTGCCGCTTGCCGCGGTGACCGCCGTGGCGGCAGCGCTGGGGGCGCTGCATGGCTACGGCAATGGCCGTGATCTCGTCGCCGCCACCGGCGGCCTCCTGGCGATCGCCGGGATCGCATGCTCGCTGTTTGCGGTCGTGTCGCTGGTGGCCGGGCAAGTCGCGGTGGTGCAGGCGCAGTGGGCGCGCCTGGCGGTGCGCATCTCGGGCAGCTGGATCGCCGCGACCGGATTGTTGATGCTGGGCTGGTCGACGCGGTCCTAAGACAGCAAAGCGCAGGCGCTGGTCGCGGAACCCGCGCAAAGAAAAAGCCCGGAACTTTCGTTCCGGGCTCGCCTCATCGCATGAAGCCCCGTGATCAGTGCCCAGTCCAGTTGAAGCGCCACACAAGCGCGGTCGTCACCGTCTGCACGTAGGGCTTGGTATTCTCCAGGTTCCCGGTTGGCGCCCCGGTCGTGAGGCTCGCCTCGACCAGATTGCGCGATTGATACTGCGAGAACCGGTATTCGGTCTGCAAGTACAGGCCATGGATTGGAATCAAGTCCAAAGCATATTCGAAACCGCTGCCGAGGAACCAACCGGAATCGGTGAAGCCCGGGAACCCGAACGCAATGGGCGCACCCGACAAAGTCGAAAATTCGCCGGACTGCGTGAACTTCGTTTGGGTATAGCCGCCGTCGACATAGCTGAGGAAGGAAGGATTGATGAGATATCCCAAGCGTCCGCCCACGTACCAAGCGTTCGTCTCCGTTTCGTTCGCCGTTATGGGAGTGGTCCCGATCGCGCCGCCAAAGCCAAAAACCTCGCTTGGCGAATTGCTGCCTTTCAGGCTCATCGGAGAGTAATCCGCGAGGGCACCAATGACGATTCGGCCGCCGAGGATCGAGGTCTGATAGTCGCATCCGCCACCGAATTTTCCGAGCCAGCCGCGGCCGCCATCATGGGTCGTTGATGTGGAATTCAGGCCCGCAATGGCAGGAGTAAAAAAGAGCTGGTGATCTTGATTCCACAGACCGTAACCGCCGCCGGCGTCGAGGTAGCAACCGGTCCAGCTGACGGCGGGCGGCGGCGGGGCCTTCAGGTACGGCGCCTTGGTCGGCATATCCGCCGCCATGGCATTGCTGGCAACAAACGCGCCAAGCATCGCGCCCGTGACCAATGCGCCTGTAATGGAATTCCTCATGACCAGCCCCTCTTGTGATGAATTATGACCAATATACCCCGCAGCGAGGCGCTTGGCTGTGCCATTTTGGCAACGATCTGCCAAAATCGTAACTTGGCCGGCCTGCTTGCGGGTCAAGTCCTGGGCTCTCAGAGATCCGAATTTTCGTTCTGTCTCAATCGCTTGTGAGCGAGCCTCCACGCCACCGCGCAAGCCTTTCAATTCATTTCCGCGGAAAAAATCGCGGCGCGGTTGTGGATCGCCTTGGGCGCCCCATAGGCCCGGTCCAGCAAGGCCTTGATCTGCATGTCGTCCAATGGATCGATGCTCAAATGCTGCTGGGCTGATTCGGCGCGGAACTGCTCGTCCTTGAGGACGGCCTGGAAGGCTTTGCGGTAGATCGCCATGCGGTCGGCCGGCACGCCGGGCGGCGCCACGAAGGGACGGCCGAATTCCTGCGGCAGCACGATCAATTCGAGCACCTTGCGGTCATCCGGATCCTTCAGGAGATCGATGGCAAGCGGCACCTGCGGCAGCTCGGCGTTCTTCGTAAGCCCCAGCTGCACCAGGACGTTGAGCTTCCTGTTCTCGATCCAGTCGAAGCTGATGGCCTTGTAGGTCTGCCAGGCCAGGCCGCAGATGCCGTCGACCTCGCCTTTCTCCACCGCCAATCGCATGCTGCCGGTGTCATAGCCGCTGATGACCTTGAACCTGGTCCCGAACAGCGCGTTGAGGATTTTCGGGTAGACGCCGGGGCCCGCGCTCACGCCGGTCGCAGCCACTGGGACGTCGCGCTTGGTCGCATCCGCCAGCGTCTTGATCGGGCTATCGACCCAGGTGGTGCAGACGGCCTGCTGCTTGTCCGTGCTGCCGATCCATTCCAGCTTGCGCGGGTCGTAATGGGCGACCGGGGAATCGTAGAGCGGCAGCATCAGGGACGCGTTCTGGGCCGCCAGGATGGCCGAGCCGTCCCGCGGCGCGGAATTGTAGATAAAGTTCGCGCTCGCCACGCCCGCCGCCGTCGGCATGTTCTTGACGACGAAATTCGGATTGCCGGGGAGGTAACGCGTCATGTGGCGGGCGACGAGCCGCGCAATGGCATCGTAACCGCCGCCGCTGCCGGAGCCCACATACATGGACAACGACGCAGTCCTGAAAAAATCCTCCGCCGGCTGGCCAAGCGCCATCGTGGGCAACGCGGCCATGACCGCGGCGGTCAGGACGCGGCGCACGATACGCGAGCAGAGGCATTGCGCTGACATGCTCGACCCTCGGAGCTGGGTGCGCAAGCCTACTGCTGGGTCGCCAGATAGGCCACGATATCGTCGCGGTCGCTCTGTGCGACGCCCTGGAACACCCCCATGGCGGTGCCGGGCACCATCACGCCGGGCGCCCCGATCCAGCCAGCCACCAGATCCTCGTTCCAGTCCCACGTCGCCGCTGCCTTGAAGGCACGCGAATAGTTGAACCCCATCACGGTGCCGGCCTTGCGGTGCAGGACGCCGAACAAGTTGGGGCCGAACCGATTGGGGCCGCCCTGCTCGACGCTGTGGCAGAGCGCGCACTGCCGGACGAACGCGCTCCTGCCCTTGGCGGCATCGCCGGCGGCGCGACCCGGATCGGCGCAGCAGCACGTCAGCGCGACCAGTGCGGCGGTCCGCAAGAGCGCCATCTTGGCGGTGCGGCGGATTCGAAAGCGCATATGGGTTCTCCTTCCCGGCTGGCGGTGATAAGGCTAGCAGGAAAATACCGGCCGCTCCAAATGCCGGTCCTTGGCGCGCTGATCCGATGGGGTTCGGTGAAGCTTCCGGCGCGAAAATCCTCAAAGCAGGCCGGGGTTCCCTTGATGCTCGCGGTGGCGGATGGAATTCCGCGATGGGAGATCAGATCATGAGCCACATCATCAACCACAAGCGTCTTTTGCTGGCGGCGGCGACCGGCATTGCCTTGCTGGCAGCGGGCCCGCCCACCCGCCTGCAGGCCCAGCAGCCCCCGCAAGGCGCCGCCGCGGCGGTCGAGATCGACGATCAGGCGATCGGCGGCGTCGTGACCAGCCGGTTCGGAGCCGGAAGCCGGCGTGTGGGTGATTGCCGAGACCGGCGATCTCGGAACCCGCTTTGCCAAGATGGTGGTCACCGACGAGCGCGGCCGCTATGTGCTGCCCGACCTGCCCAAGGCGACCTACCGAGTATGGGTGCGCGGCTACGGCCTGGTCGATTCCCCGAAGGTCACGAGCGAGCCCGGCAAGATTCTCGACCTGACCGCCGTGGTGGCGCCGAGTCTCGCCGCCGCCGCGCAATATTATCCGGCGATCTACTGGTTTTCGATGATCAGGATTCCGGACAAGCAGCCGGTTCCCGGGCACCGGTCCCGACGGCAACGGCATCCCGGTCGACCTTCAAGACCCAGGAGCAATGGCTGAACTACGATCAAGACCAATGGCTGCGGCAATTGCCACCAGATCGGCAACTATGCGACGCGCACCATTTCGCCGAGCGCTCGGCCATTTCGATTCGTCGATCGCGGCATGGGCGCGGCGGCTGCAGTCCGGGCCCGCCGGCCTGCAACATGGTCAGCACCATGGCGCGCCGATGCTGACGCCCGACGGCGGCCACCTGGCGGCGCTCGCCGATTGGACCGATCGCATCAAGGCCGGCGAGCTGCCGAGCGCGACGCCGCCGCGGCCGACCGGCATCGAGCGCAACCTCGTGGTCACGGTGCGGGACTGGTCCGACCCCAAGCATTATCTGCACGACCTCACGCTCACCGACAAGCGCAAGCCGACCGTCAACGGCTACGGCCTGATCTACGGGGCGGCCGAGCTGTCCACCGACAACCTGCCGATCCTCGATCCGGTCCACAACACCAAGACCGTCATGAAGGTGCCGGTGCGCGATCCCAAGAACACGCCGAGCTCGGCGCTTGGCCAATCCGGTGCTGGCGCCGTCGCCCTATTGGGGCACCGAGCAGATCTGGGACACCCAGGTCAACGCCCACAATCCGATGATGGACCAGGACGGCAGGGTCTATTTCACCGCGCAGCAGCGCTCGCCCAAGGACCCGCCGGATTATTGCAAGCAGCGATTCGCCGCTGCGCTCGGCCCAGCTCTATCCGCTCGCCGGAACGCCCGACGGTTTCGTGCAGAATGCGCGCCAGATCACCGTCTATGATCCCAAGACCAAGAAGTTCTCGTTCATCGACACCTGCTTCGGCACCCATCATCTCAATTTTGCCGAGGACGCCAACAACACGCTGTGGCTGAGCAACAACAGCCAGGGCAATCTCGCCGCTGGTCGGCTGGATCAACACCAAGATGTATTGGGAGACCGGCGACGCGGCGAAAGTCGCAGGGCTGGACGCCGTTGATCGTCGACACCAACGGCAACGGCAAGCGCGACGAAGGCTACAACGAGCCCGGCAAGCCGGGCGATCCGAGCAAGGACACCAGGCATCGCTTTCGGCATGTACGGCATCTCCTGGATCGCCGCTCGACGGCTCGATCTGGGGCTCGAACCTCGCGCATCCGGGCTACCTGATCCGTGCTGCGATCCGGGCTCCAATCCGCCCGATACCGCGCTGGCGGAGATCTATCGCGATTCCGCTGCCCGGCTTCGGCATCCGCGGCCTGGACATCGACCGCAACGGCGTCGTCTGGATCGCCGCTCGACAGCGGCCACATCGCCAGCTTCGACCGGCGCAAGTGCAAGGGCCCGCTCAATGGTCCGGGCGCCGAGCTCGGCGACAAATGTCCGGAAGGCTTGGCCTTCTATCCAATTCCCGGCCCGGGCTTCCAGGGCGACTTCCGGCGCCGCCGAGAATCCCGTATTACCTCTGGGTCGACCAGCACGACATCCTCGGGCTCGGCGCCAACACGCCGATCGCCACCGGCAACCAGTTCGGATTCGCTCGCACGCCCTGGTGAACGGCCAGCGTCGATCGAGCTGCGTGTTCCCTATCCGATGGGCTTCTTCGCCAAGGGGCTCGACGGCCGCATCGACGATGCGCAATGCCGGCTGGAAAGGCCGCGGCCTATGGGTGACGTCCGGCAACCGTACGCCCGCCCATATCGAGGGCATCGATGCGCCGCTCGCCGGGCGCGCCCGGCGCGACCACGGCCACGCTCTCGAGCCCGCTGGTGGTGCAACTTTCAGCTGCGCCCCAATCCGCTCGCGCATTGAACCGAACAAACAGGGAGGACATGTCATGCTTGGGAAGCTGATCATTGCCGCAACCGTCGGCGCGCTGGTCGGGGCCGCGGTCGTTGCCGCCGCCGCTCCGGAGCTCAACCTGCGCGGCGGCCGCTTCAAGCCGCTGACCTATGCGGAGCTTGACGCGGACCAGAAGGCCTATGTCGATCGCGAGATCGCCGCCGGGCGCACGCCGGGTCCCGGCGGGCCGTCCAACATCAATCTGCGCAGCCCCGAAATGGCCGACCTGGAGCGGCCGGTGACCGAGTATCTGCGCTTCAAGGCGCCGATGCAGCGCAAGCTCAAGGAGATCGCGGTGATGCTCACGGCACGGTTCTGGGGCGGCCAATATGTGTGGTATTCGCACCGCCAGCAGGCGCTCGACGCCGGGCTGGCGCCGGCCTTCATCAGCGCCATGGCGGCCGGCGAGCGGCCGGCAAGCATGAGCGGCGACGAGGCCGCGGTCTACGACTTCGCCAGCGAGCTGTTGCAGACCCGGCAGGTGAGCGACGCCAATTTCAAGAACATGGTGGATCACTTCGGCGAGCGCGGCGTGGTCGAGACGATCGGCCTCATGGGCCACTTCCACATGCTCAGCATGCTGTTCGCAGTCGATCGCTTCCCGGTGCCGGCCGGAGCGCCGGACGAGATCAAGGCCCCGCGGTAATCCGGAACCGCAATCTTTGCAGCGGCCGCGACCTCGAGCGGGTACGCGGCCGCCGCACCTTATCGGCGTACCGCGGTTGCGCGGGCACATCATCCAAACAATTCACGAAACTAATTCAGGGCTTCGGCGGCAACCGTCGTTCTCGTTAATTCAACATCAACGCGAGCGGTGAGATGCGTCATTTCCGCGCCATCATGATACCGCCGCAACAAACAACCGGCGGTATTCGCGAACCGAAGCGCGCGCGCCGCAGAATCAGCCGGCAGCGAACCAAATTAAGTCATATTGGGAAGCAAGCTTGCGCGCTGTCCATCACATTGGAGGGGCGTGTTAATGAGTATCTCCATAACGACTGCGAGACTTCTTTCCGCGATCTTCTGCCTGGGCCTCGTGCTGCCGTCGCTGCCGGTTGCGGCTCAAGCTCAGAAGGCTTCGGTCCGCTACGAAGAGAAGAAGAAGCAGACAAACGACATTGCGGTTTCCATCATAACGTCCGGGATCACCTGCACCTGCGCCCGGTTCGCCGAGGACATCCGCAATGTCGTCAACGATCTCAGGCCGGACGGTATCCGCGTGCTTCCGATCTCGGGCATGGGCGGCCTGCAGAACCTCAACGACGTGCTGTTCCTCAAGGGCATCGACATGGGCGTGGTCGACGAGGACAACCTCCTGCTCCTGAAGAAGCGCGATCCGCAGCTCTACGCCAATATCGAGCAGAGCGTCCAATACATCACCAAGCTCTACAACTCCGAGTACCATGTCCTGGCGCGCAGCGACATCAACAGCTTCGACGACCTGCGCGGCAAGAAGGTGAGCTTCAATCTCAAGGACAGCCAGACCGAGGTCACCTCCCAGGTCATCTTCGACATGCTGAAGATCGACGGCGTCCAGCGCGTGAACTACGACAACGACCTCGCGCTCAAGAAGCTGCGCGACGGCGAGATCTCGGCGATGATCATCCTGTCCGGCGCCCCGCAGGCGGCGGTGCTCAAGGTGGCGAAGGAGGACAACCTTCATTTGCTGTCGCTCGACGAGCGCAGCTTGCCCAATCACGACCTGCATCCGGTGTTTGCCAAGTACCTGCCGATCGAGCTCACGCACGAGGAGTATCCGGCCTTGATTCCGGAAGGGCAGACGGTCTCGACGGTCGGCGTCCGCTCGCTGCTGGTCAGCTATGCCTGGCCGGAAGGCTCCGCGCGCTACAACAGGATCGCCAAGTTCGTGCGCGAGTTCTTCGGCAAGATCGATCAGTTCCATGACGGATCGCGCCATCCGAAGTGGGCCGAGATCAATCTGGCGGCCGAGATGCCGGGCTGGATCCGGTTCAAGCCCGCGGCCGACTGGCTGGCGGAGCACCAGAGCGTGGCGCTCAAGCCGGCATTCGATCAGTTCGTGCAGAACAATGCCGCGGCGTTGAACCCGAGGGGACTGTCGGACCACGATCGGGAATTGCTGTTCGTCAAGTTTCAGCAATTCCTGCAGTCGCAGATCACCTCGCCGTCGGCGGCCCGATAGATCGCGTTTGCTGATGCATCGTCAATGCCCGGCCGGTGCCGGGCATTGATATTTGAAAATTCCGCATCTGCGGGAGACCCCCATCCGGCGCACCGATCTCGGGCTTGCCCGAGATCGGCATGATGGAGCTGCAAGTCGAGTAAGCGCGACTTGCGTGGCGCCACCCTCCCCTTCCAGGGCGGGGCAATCGCATATGACGGTTCTTGTTCGGAACGACGGCACCGCGGGCTCCACCCTCCCGCCCGTTGGCGGGGAAGGTCGACGCCTCGCGCAGCGAGGCGGCGGGGTGGGGGGACTACGCGAACTGTGACATTGCGGTGATATCGAGGGCCGGCCAAACTCCGCGGCGGCACACGTGGCCAGACGCGCAAGGACAACATCAATCCGTCAGGAGCTCATTGCGGCAGCCGCGTGGCAATGGGGCGAACACGGAGTTCGCGAGTCCCCCCACCCGGCGCCGCTTCGCGTCGCCACCCTCCCCGCCAACGGGCGGGAGGGTTGGAGCTTGCGGCTGCGTTGTGCAGCAATCACTCTCCCTCCATATGCGATAGGCTTGGCCTAGCAGGGGGAGCGGATCGACGCGACGGCGGATCAGGTTCCGTAGTTGCTCTTGAGATAGTCGGCGATGATCTTGGCATCGGCCTGGTCGATGGGAGCGCCGAAGGCGTTGATCATCTTGGCGACTTCCGCATCCCACCCGGCCGCGTTGAGGAACGGCGAGTTCATCGGCACGTAGTCGAGGCTGTGGCAGCCGGCGCAATTGCCCTCGACCCGGTCGAGCCCGGGCCCCGGCTTGAGCGCAACGGGCTTCTCGTCGGCGGTGGCTGATCCGAGCGCAATGGCGGTCATGGCGGCGGCAATCGCGATGGAGCGCATGGTTCCCCTCCTCATGCTGCGACCAAGGTCAAGGCTTGGACGAGGTTATGGTGATAGCCGGCCGGATTGGGGATCAGGGCGGTAGCCTGGCTCTGGCCGATCGCGTTGCTGGCGCGCGCCATGACCACATGCTTGCCGGGCGCCTTGGGCACGAAATGCAGGCTCCAGGAACGCAGCGCAAACGGGCCATGGTCCTTGCCCAGCGCCGCGGTTGTCCAAGTCTTGCCGCCGTCGACGGAGACCTCCACCGAGTTCATGCCGTAGCCGCCATCCCAGGCGATTCCGGCGACCGTGACCGGGCTGCCGACCTTCACCATGGCGCCGTCGGCATGGCTGGTGATCAGCGAGTTGATCACCATGTCGGTGATCGGGGTATTGATCGCCGTCTCCTGCGAGGGAAATCGCGCCAAGATCGGGAATTTTCCGAGCGGGATGCGGTAGGCCGACTTCATCCAGAAGCCTTCGAACGGCTTGGTCACGGCCTTGAGCGAGGTCACGTGCTTCATCCAGTAGGTGCCGGTCCAGCCCGGAACCACGACGCGCGCCGGAAAGCCGTTCCAGTGCGGCAGCGGCTGGCCGTTCATCTCGTAGGCGATGAGAGTCGTGTCCTCGACCGCCTTCCACAACGGCAGGCTCTTGGTGAATTTCGGCGTCTTGTCGCTGACGCCCTTGTCGGCACCGTCGAGGACGATCTCGATGGCTTCCTTCTTGAGGCCGGCCTTGTCGAGCAGGTCCTTGAGCCGGACGCCCTTCCAGCGCGCGCAGCCCATGGCGCCATAGCCCCATTCCACGCCCGCCACGTGCGGCTGAAACAGGCCGCGGCGGTTGCCGGAGCATTGACAGACCGCCACCAGCTCGATGGGCGTGAATTGCTTCAAATCATCCAGCCCGAGCTGGATCTCGTCACTCGCTCCATCCCCGCCGATCGTCAGCTTCCAGGCCTTGGCATCCACCTGGGGAATATCCGAGAGATGGTAGCGCACGAAAAACTCGTCGTTGGGCGTGATATTGGTGCGCAGATATTCGATCGGCGCTTCGTAGTTCGGGGGCCGGTAGGACAGCTTGATGAGCGGCTTCTTGCCCGGCAACGTGTCCAATACGGCTTCCGCACGCGTCCCCTGGGGCAACAGCGGCGAAAGGCTGGGCGCGACTTCGGCGTCGGCTTCGGTTGCAAGCAATGGCGGCACGGCCGAGCCCGACGCCGCCAGCATCGTTCCCACGCCTGCCGCCTCGAGCAGGTTTCGTCGTGTAATCATCACGCTCTCCCCATCATGCGGTACCTGTTTGTTTCGGAGTCGCGCCTGCGGCACCGATCAAGCATCAACCAACAGTATCGAGTTTGACGCCAAGATGCTCCCCCACTGATGAATCGGTAATCGCGAAGTGTGGCGAAATTGTCGGGTTCGATCGAGCGATCGGGAATCTTGTTGGTCCGGAAATCTGCACAGCGGTACGGTGGTGTGACGGCGAACTGCACGATGGTACGCCGGTATTGTAAATCATGTGTTACGACGCGACCTACCACACGGGCGCCTCCTGGACGCTCGATTGAACCGTCGCGCAAGCTAATGCGGCGGCGCGCCGTGCCAGGCCATCGGGTTTCGGCCATAGGCCTGCAGGTCCTGCCCGCGGCGAATATCCTGCTGAACGCGATTGTTGATGCCGGCCGCGATCGCCCGCCGTATCGCCGCATCGTCGATATGAATCGTATTGCCCAACGATAGCTCGCCGAGCTTGGGGAGCAAGACGGGGGTTGCCGATCCGAGATTGATTGGCCCGCCGAGGTTGCCCGAAGCGATCCGATGCTTGACGTCTTCGTAGGCCTTGAGCGGATTGATGTCGGCGATCTTGAAGCCGGCAACATCGCCGCCGAGGGCGCGCACGGCCTGGAACATCTGGGCGTTTTGCGGGACGACCGTGCAAGCGGCACCTACCGACAGGGCGCCGGTCGCCAATCCGCCGACGACCAGGATTGCCAAGCGCATGCAGCCTCCGGGCTTTGGTCCCGTCCGCATGCTATGCGGATCGCTTCAACGATCCATGGAGAAATTCGCTAAATTTGCAAGCAACCAGGCATCGTCGGCACTCGCGCGATTAGCTGAAATGCCGCGGGTCCGGCGGCGGCCGGCCCGGTCGCGTGGGCGTCAGCTTGCCCCGCGGGCCGCGGATATAGGTTTCGCCCGCGATGAAGGCACAGCAATGCCGCTGCCCGCCAAACCGACGGTTGTGCTATGTTTCGAACTTGTGGCGTGATCCTGGGCGGCCTGGAAGCGACCCGGGACGAGGGTCGGTGCGAGGGCATCACGCCTCTCGGATCGGACCGCTGATGGGAGAATTTTCATGCGCTACCGATGCTCGATCGGCACCCTCGCGTTCGTTGGGATCCTGCTGACGGCAACCGCGGGCGCCCGCGCGTTTGATCAAGCCAAGTATCCCGACTGGTCGGGCCAGTGGGAGCGGATCGGCAACGGTTCATATGATCCGAACAAGCGCCCGGGCCGGGGCCAGCAGCCGCCTTTGACCGCCGAATACCAGGCCGTCTGGGAAGCCAACATGGCCGAGGAAGCGTCCGGCGGGCAGAGCTACAACACCCAGGTGCACTGCCTCCCCAGCGGGATGCCGCGCATGATGACCGCCTATCAGCCCATCGAAATCATCATCACTCCCGAGATCACCTACATTCATGTCGCGTTCTTTCACGAGTTCCGCCGCGTCTACACCGACGGACGCGATTGGCCCGCGACCATCAAGCCGACCTTCTCGGGCTACTCGATCGGCCGTTGGATTTCAACGAACGGCGCTTTCGATACGCTCGAGGTCGAGACCCGCGCGCTGCGCGGCCCGCGCATCCTCGATCCGAGCGGAATTCCGCTGCACAAGGACAACCAGACCATCGTCAAGGAGCGATTGTCTCTCGACCGGGCCGATCCCGAAACATTTCATGACGAGATCACGACCTTCGATCATGCCCTGACCCGGCCCTGGACGGTGATCAAGACCTACCATCGGGTGCCCAACCCGACTTGGACCGAGGACACGTGCGGCGAGAACAACAATTACGTGTTCCTCGGCAAGGAGACCTATTTCGTGGGCGCCGACGGCAATCTCATGCCCACCAAGAAGGACCAGCCGCCGCCGCAGTTGCGCAATTTCGGCCCGGCACCGAAGTGACGCCGGGGCACTCGCTACCGCCAAAATCAGCCCGGCAGCACGCTGGCGGCCTGCGTGCCGGTCACTTCCAGCACCAGATGATCGCGATGCTCGCGGCCATACTCGTCGGTGACGCGCACCCCGATGCAGTGGGTGCCGACGGCGAGGTCGGCCGGCAAGCGCGCGACCCACAGATGCGAGCACGGCTCGGCCTTGACCCACGATTTCTTGGTAGCCTGGTTGCGCGCGAACACCTCTTTGACGAACGGGTCGGTCCGCCGCTCGCGCTCCATCGGCACCGGCGCCCGCTCGCCGATCCGGTACTCGACGCTGGTGCGCGGGCCGCCGTCGAAGACGTTGACCATGAGGTCGGTGGCGCCGACATTGTCCTGGGCGATCGGCGAGCCGAATAGCCGGCCCATGTGGAAGTCGCGGTCGATCTCCTGCCGGGAACGATGAAGCTCGCTGTCGAGCATGATGCGGACTTGCCGCGCGTTCGGCTCCTTGGCCGGCTGGTAGCGCGTGGTGTAGCGATCGCCGTCGATGCTCAGGACATGAAAGCCGTTGGGGCTGCCGTCATGACTGTCCGCAACCGCCACGCCGCGGTGATCGTAGGGACCGCTCCACCATGAGCCGGACAAGGCCGTTATCACGTGATGATGGTGCGGCGCGGGTCCCGGATTGCCGTCTTCGCCGTCCAGGTAATGATGCTCGGTCGTATGCATGTGACCCGAAAAACTTACCGTGCGGCGGCCGGCCAAAAGCGTGAGCAGCGCGGCGCGATCCGCGGTGTTGCTGGCCGGGTCTTCGGGATCGAGATAGGTGCGCAGCGGAATATGCATGGCGGCCACCACCAGCCGCTCCGCCGGCGTCTCTCTGAGCACATTGGCCACGAAGGCGAGCTGCCGCTCGCCGAAGCGGCCGGCGTAATCGCAATCGTTGCCGGGCTTGCTCGCTTGCGCGCCGAAGTAATCGACATTGTCGAGCATCAGGAACAGGGCGCCGCCATGCTCGAAGGCGTAATAGCTTGGGCCGTAGGTCTGCTTGAATGTCTCGCGGGAATATTTCCCGCCCGGCGCGTCCAGGTTCAGGTCATGATTGCCAATCAGATTGTACCAGGGCACGCCGACCTGCCCGATGATGCGGTTGTAGCGTTGGTAGAGGGAGAGGTCATCGGACACGATGTCCCCGATCGTCATCCCGAAGGCGGCCTTGGTGCCGATCAGGGCGTTCACGACGTCGTCGCGGATGAAGCCGGCCTCGGCCGGGCCGCCCGCATGCGGATCGGCGAACATGAGCACGTTGAAGCGGGTCGGCTCGTCGACCTTCCGTAGGGCGAAATCGAGCGATTGAGGCAGCGCTCCGGTCGGCTCGATGCCGCGATAGCGCAGATTGAGATGCGCCGGCGTGCCGGCGGGCTGATGAACGTAATAGAAGCGCGGCAGCATCACGCCGCGCTCGACCGGCACCGCGTAGCCGGTAGGCTTGATCACGAAAATGATCGTCTCGTCGTCGACCGGCAGCGCATAGCGGCCGTTGCTGTCGGTCTGCACCACCTCGCGCCCGTTGGACACCAGGACGCCAGCGATCCCCGGATCGCCGGGCTGCCGCCGGCCGGTGCCCGAGCGGTCCTCGAAGACGATGCCCGTCGCCCATTGCTCGTCATTCATTGCAAACGCCATTCCGATTGACGATTTCGCTGTCGCCAGCGTTATAGCCGCACTGCCGCAACGCACCACATCGCGGCGCGTGACCAATCGCTCGTTCTCCAACGTCTCACCTCCGCAGTCATGGAAGAGCGGCACGGACGCAGACGCTTCGAGCACGCGCCAACGCTTCGAGCCACGCGCCAAGCGAGCCGGAAGCTCGGCCCGCGGCTCGGGTTCCGCATCGACGATCGCGGCCGGCGCCTTCGAATCGCCGGGAAAGTGCCTGCGTCGTCTGACAGCGGCTCAACACTTATGCGACGGCTGGATGACCTCCGAGCTCCGGGAGTACCGGCAGTGCGCCGGTTCCGTTCGCTGAACGCCGCCGTCGTGCTTGGTTCCGTCCGCGCCGCCGGCGGTGATCAGCGCCAAGACCCTTGAAAGCACGTCCGGCCCGCAGGTAAATGTCCCGCAACAGAGGGGACCGCATCGCATGGCCGACGTCTGCAGCCAGGGGATCGACACCGGCTTCGTGGCATTGGGTTATGGCAAGGTTGCGGCACTGGGCGTGCTGCAGGGCATCACCGAGCTGATGCCGATCTCCTCGACCGCGCATATGCGGATCCTGCCGGCGGTGGTCGGATGGCAGGATCCCGGCTCGGCATTTTCCGCCGCCATGCAGCTCGCGGCCCTGGCGGCCGTGGTCAGCTATTTCTGGAGCGATGTCAGGCACCTTGCCTTGAGCTCGCTCGCCGCGCTGGTGCGCCGCGACTTCAAGGACCAATATTTCCGGCTGGCGGTATGGATCGTGCTCGCGACGATCCCGATCGGGATCGCCGGCTTGGCGCTGGCCGGCGTGCTGAACACCTGCAATTCGCCGCTGCGCAGCCTCAGCGTGATCGGCTGGGCCTGCATCGTGATGGCGGTGCTGCTCGCGATCGCCGAGCTGCGCGCGCGGCACACGCGCACCATCGACGACGTCACGCTCGCCGACGCGCTCATGGTCGGCATCGCCCAGGTCGGCGCGCTGATCCCCGGCGTGTCGCGCTCCGGCTCGACTTTGACGGCCGCGCTCGCGCTCGGCTTCCGGCGCGCGGAAGCGGCGCGCTTCTCGTTCCTGCTCGGGCTGCCCGCGATCGCGCTCGCCGGATTCAAGGAGCTGTGGGAGCTGCACAAGGCCCACCTCGACGCGCACGGATGGTCGATCCTCCTGGTCGGCCTGGTGGTCGCCTCGATCTCGGCCTTCGTCGCCATCTGGGCGCTGATGCGGGTGCTGGAGCGCTACTCGGCTTGGCCGTTCGTGATCTATCGCGGCCTGCTTGGCGTGCTCTTGCTGGTGGGCTTGGAGCTGGGCTGGTTCGCCTGAGAGTTACCGCGTCATCGTGAGCAGCCGGCCCCAACGCACCACCGCTGGCCAGCGCCACACCTCCCAGGCATGCGCGCCCTCGCTGACCGAGAAGAAGATCACCTGGGCGCGACCGATGAGATTCTCGAACGGCACGTAGCCGACTTGGCTCAGGACGCGGCTATCGGCCGAATTGTCGCGGTTGTCGCCCATCATGAAATAGTGTCCGGGCGGCACCTGATAGACCGGCGTATTGGAGTAGGGCCCGTTGCCGGGGAGGTTCAGGGTCGTATAGCTCACCCCGTTCGGCAGCGTTTCCCGAAAGCGCCGGCTGCGCGTGGGCGGGCCGTCGCCCTCGCTCTCGACGAAATCCGCGATGCGCTCGCGCAGCACCGGCTGCTCGTTGATGTAAAGTGCGCCGTCGATCATCTGGATACGGTCGCCCGGAAGCCCGATCACCCGCTTGATGTAGTCGATCGAGTCGTCGGTCGGCAGCCGGAACACGACGATGTCGCCGCGGGCCGGCTCGGACGCCCACACCCGGCCGGAGAACCAGGGCGGCGAGAACGGAAACGAATAGTGGGTGAAGCCGTAGGAATATTTCGACACGAACAGATAGTCGCCGACCAGCAGCGTCTCTTTCATCGAGCCGGAGGGGATGTTGAAAGGCTGGAACAGGAAGGTGCGGAACACGAGGGCGATGACGAAAGCCTGGACAATGACGCGCCCGGTCTCGGCGATGCCGCTGTCTTTCCGTCTTTCGCCCGCGGTCACGCTCGTGCGCCCCAACTGCCCGGCGGCACATTCAATCCGAGCGCCGGACCTGTCAACCAGCAGCCGATGCCGGGAATGCTCACCGCCCCGTTATGGGCAGGGCAATCGCATGTGAGGGAGCCGCATTCTCCACCTCTCCCCAATTGCGGCAGGGCAATCGCATGTGGCGGTTCTTGTTTCGGAACCACGGCGCCGCGGGCTCTACCCTCCCGCCCATTGGCGGGGAGGGTCGATGCCTCGCGCAACGAGGCGGCGGGGTGGGGGGACTACACGAACTGTGACATTGCGGTGATAGCGAAGCCGCCCAAACTCCGCGGTGGCACACATGGCCAGACGCACGAGGACAACATCAATCCATCAGGCGCTCATTACGGCAGCCGGGTGGCGACGGGGCGAACACGGAGTTCGCGTAGTCCCCCCACCCGGCGCCCCTACGCGGCGCCACCCTCCCTGCCAACGGGCGGGAGGGTTGGAGCTTGCGGCTGCGTTGTGCAGATCGGCAAGCGCTAGTTCGCGGCGGCCTGGTTGGCCTTCGGCGGATAGGCCGGGTTGGTCTGCGTGCCGCGGATGAGGTCCACCGCCATGTGCAGGGCCTTGTCGTTCTTGGGATCCGGCGGCACGTAGGATTGCGATCCGGTCTGCTCCTGGCCTTCGGCCGAGAGGTGGCCGCGCAAGGTCGCTTCGCTGGTCGTATCGGCGCGTGCCTTGAGCTCTTCCGGCACGTCCTGCATCACCTCGATGTCGGGCACGATGCCCTTGGCCTGGATCGAGCGGCCCGACGGCGTGAAGTAGCGCGCGGTGGTCAGCCGCAGCGCCCCGTTGCCGGAGCCGAGCGGGATGATGGTCTGCACCGAGCCTTTGCCGAACGAGCGCGTGCCGACCATGATGGCGCGCTTGTGATCCTGCAGGGCGCCGGCCACGATCTCGGAGGCCGAGGCCGAGCCGCCGTTGATCAGCACGATCACCGGCTTGCCCTTGGTGAGATCGCCGGGGCGCGCGGTGAAGCGCTGGGTCTCGTCGGCATTGCGGCCGCGCGTCGAGACGATCTCGCCGCGGTTGAGGAAGGCATTCGAGACCGAGATCGCCTGGTCGAGCAGGCCGCCCGGATTGTTGCGCAGATCGAGGATGAAGCCCTTGAGCTTGTCGCCGTCCTGCGCGCTCAAGTCGGCGATCGCCTTCTTCAAGCCGGTCGTGGCCTGCTCGTTGAACTGGGTGATGCGGATATAGCCGACGTCGTCGCCCTCCGAATGCGAGCGCACCGAGAGCACCCGGATGACGTCGCGGGTGAGCGTCATCTCGACCGGCTTGTCCTGGCCCTTGCGCATGATCCGCAGCTTGATCTTGGTGTTGACCGGGCCGCGCATCTTGTCGACCGCCTGGTTGAGGGTAAGCCCCTGCACCGGCTCGTCGTCGATATGGGTGATGTAGTCGTTCGCCAGGACGCCGGCCTTGGCGGCCGGGGTCTCGTCGATCGGCGCCACCACCTTGATCACGCCGTCCTCCATGGTGACCTCGATGCCCAGCCCGCCGAACTCGCCGCGCGTCTGCACCTGCATGTCGCGGAAGCTCTTGGCATCCATGTAGCTCGAATGCGGATCGAGCCCGGTCAGCATGCCGTTGATCGCCAATTCGATCAGCTTGCCGTCGTCCGGCTTCTCCACATAGTCGGAGCGCACCCGCTCGAACACGTCGCCGAACAGGCTGAGCTGCTTATAGGCGTCCGCCGCCGCCGCCTTCGCGCTCGAACCCTCGAACACGATCCGCGGCTGGGTCGTCATCAACGTCAAGGCCGCGCCCGCGGCTGCACCGAGCAGAATGAGGGAAGTCTTGCGCATGATCCGCAAACTTTCGTGTTTCGGTTTTCGCCGGTCACCGGTCCGCGTGCCGGCCAAGAACCTCAGCCAGAGTGGAGAAATCCAGCGCGAGCTCGGGGACCCTCGAATGGAACTCGCGAGAATCGGACGGAATCCCTGTTTTTCCTGTCACATCTATAATAATTCCCGGTTCGCTTGCATAGAGAATTTGATAACCCTCCGCTTGATTTTACCCGTCGAACGCGGAACTTTCGCGCCGAAGTGCCCCAAATTTACCAAATTCAACGCAATCGGTCGCAAATCGCCGCCTTTGTTGGGGCTAAAGGCCGCCTTTGGCTGCGGCTGTACCATGGCTCGGCTACCCTCGATCACGCGGTCAAGCCGAACGAGCCTTGCGCCCCGCGACAGCCCAGCGACTACGCCGAACCGGGCTGCCCAATGCCAGCAGAGCCGGACCATGCCGCAAAATGCTGCTCGGCGCAGGTAACCTTCCGCGCAAAAAGGGGCACAATCTCGATTGTCACCCGGGCGCTCAAGCCGGTATGTTGCTTCAGCTCCTGCCATGCCGGCAATCGCGGGCCGCGCGCCATTCGCGAAGCCGCGCGGGCTTGCACGCGAATATTTATGCTGTGAATTGCAAAATGGGATGATATTGCCAGTTTGCGATTTGCACCGTCCCTGAAATCGACCAACCGCCGCTAGCCCGGGGTTGATTGCATCCAACACATGCAGCGCCGCCGCCATGGAATCATCGCGCGAAACGACCGACAAGGCGATGATGGCGCGCTGCATCGAGCTGTCGCGCATCGCGGTGGCCAAGGGCGAATATCCGTTCGGCACGGTGATCGCGCTCGACGGGCAAATCGTGGCGGAGGCGATCAACCACACCGTACGCGACGGCGACGTGACGCGTCACGCCGAGGTCATCGCCCTCTCGCACGCGCAGAAGGCGATCGGGCGGGCACAGCTTCGCCATTACACGCTCTATACCAATATCGAGCCGTGCGCGATGTGCTCCTATTGCATTCGGGAGGCGTGGATCGGCCGGGTGGTCTATGCGCTGAGCTCTCCGGTCATGGGCGGGTTCTCGAAGTGGAACATCTTGCGCGACGACGACATGTCGGCCCGCATGGCGCAGGTGTTCGCGGCCGTGCCGGAAGTCGTGAGCGGCGTGCTGGCGCGTGAGGCCCAGCAAGCCTGGCGCGACTGGAATCCGCTGGCCTGGCAGATGATCAAGCTGCGCGGCCTGTTGACCGAGCCGAGCCTTGCGGAGGGTCACGTCCACGTGCAGCCGGCGCATAGCCGCTCGCTGTGGCACCTCCTGCAAATTCTGTTGGAGCGCACCCGCCAGGCGCGAGCGCAGACGCAGGCGCCGGACGCCCGGGAAAACAGCCATTTGTGACGGTCCAATTCGCCCCGGTTCTTTCAATTTGTGTTGAGGAGTCAGTATCGATCATGGATCAAATAACCTCCCCGGAAGTCGCCGGCGGTCTCGGCCGCGCCAGTTCGCCGCAGGGCCTGCTGCGCCGATTGATGCGCGGTTTTATTTTCTTGTTCTCCTACCACGTGGTTCTCTCCCGCAAGAGCATCCGCACGGTGCAGGCGGCCGGCTTTCGCCTGACCGTGCGTCCGACGGTGTTTCACCCGCGCTTCTTCGTCAGCAGCGAGCGGTTCGCCGCGTTCATCGACGGCCTCGACCTCACGGGCAAGCGAGTGCTCGACGTCGGCACCGGGACCGGCATTTTGGCGCTGGCGGCGGCGCGCGCCGGCGCGCAGGAGGTCGTGGCGGCCGACATCAACCCCAACGCCGCCCTCAATGCCAACGAGAACGCGCGCGCCAACGGCTTGGGCGGCCGCGTCATGGGCCTGTGCTCCAATCTCCTGGCGGCGCTCGCGCCGCGTCCGCTCTTCGATGTGATCCTCTCGAGCCCACCCAAGCATGCGGGTGAGCCGCGCGATCTGACCGATCGCGGCTGGCACGCGGGGCCGGCCTTTCGCGACGTGGCCGATCTCTTCGACCAGGCGCGCGCGCGATTGAAGCCGGACGGCCGGATCTATGTCATGGTCTCCTCGGATTCCGACCTCGACCTGTTGGGCAAGCGGATCGACAAGGCCGGCTTCCGCGCCAAGCTCGCGCACGAATATTCGATCTTCATCGAGTCGTTCATCATCTACGAGCTGACAGCAACCGCGTAGGGCGCCGTTTGGCCATTCGGACGCGCTGTTGCCGTAGGGCGCAATCGCTTTATTGCGCCCTCGGAGCTGCGGCCCTGGCGCCTGTCCCGGCCTTGAGCCGGGACCGCTGCAAGCTCGGCGCGAAATGCGAAACGGCTTCAGAGCCGCCTCCGCGAGGCCGCTGGCGCAATAAAGCGATTGCGCCCTACGCCCTATTGCGCCACCGCGCTTTCCGGAAGCTCGCGCGCTATCGCGAGCTTCTCCTCCACCGCCACGCGGCGCACCGCCGGACGCTGCAGCATCCGATCCTTGAATGCCGTGTAATTTTCAAGCTCCGCCATGGGCAGCTCGCGACGGAAGCCCCAGGCATAGAACACCAGAGCGTAGGCATCGAGGACCGAGTAGCGCTCCGACAACCACTCCCGTCCCGCCAGCATGGCGTCGATCTCTTTCAAGCAGCCGTGAAACGACTTGAGGCCGGCTTCCCTGATGGTCGGGTAAGCGGCCGGATCGGTGGCGTATCGCTCCGGCCGGCCGATATGAGCGTGGGCGGGATGCACGCTGGCGGCAAAGAAGCCGATCACGGAGAGCGCCTTGGCCTCACCCATCGGATCGGTCGGCCACAGCCCGAAACGCTTGCCGAGAAAAGGCAGGATGGCGCTGTTCTCGGTCAGCGCCTCGCCATTGTCGAGACGCAACGCCGGCACCCGTCCATGCGGGTTGATCTTGAGATAGGGCTGCGACCGCTGCTCGCCCTTGGCGAGGTCGACAAGCTGCTTCTCGTACGTCTCGCCGCTCTCCTCGAGCACGATATGGGGCGCCAACGAGCAGGCCCCGGGCGTGAAATACAGCGTCAACATATCGAGATGCTCCTCACGGTTTGGTCGAGGCCCGGCGGCCCTCCGGGCCCGCGAGGCCGTATGGACCTTGGGCCGTGAAGGTCAGGTCGAGAATCTTCCAGTCCCGGTACTTGGCAACCGGCAGCCCACCGTAAGGTTGGCACTGCTGCAACGCCTGCTTGGCGCTCTCCACCAGCGGCGGTCCGGCATCGGACGCGGGCGCGCGGATCAGCTGAGGCTTGGCCCCGAGCGTGCCGTCGGGATTGAAAGCGATGCGGACCAGGACATTGAATCCAGGCGTGCTCGGCACGCCGTCCGGCACCGTCCAGCACTTGCTGATCTGCGCCTTGAAATCCGCGATCTCATCCTTGGAAAGATTCGATTTGTCTTCGCTCGGGGGCGCCGCGAGGCTGGCCTCGGTGTCGGTGGGCAGGTTGAGCATCCATGCGATCCGCGCGGCGGCCGCCGCCTGTTCCTCGGCCGCGCTCGTGGCGTCGTTCTTTGGCTGTGGCCTTTGGTTGGCTTGCTGCGGCGGCTCAGGCTTTGACGGTTCAGGCTTTGACGGTTCAGGCTTGGACGGTTCAGGCTTGGGCGGCTCGGGCTTGGACGATGCGGACTTTAACGGCTCAGGCTTGGACGACGCGGACTTTGACGGTTCGGGCTTCGGCGGCGCGGGCTTGGGCGGCGCGGTCGGCGGGAGCGCGGTCTTGGGCTGCTCGGATTTGGCTTCTTCCGATTTGGCCTCCTGCGCTTTGCTCTCCTCCGATTTGGACGCCTCGCTTTGTGCGTCGGGCGGAGCCTCTTGCGGCGGCACGAGATCGACCATGATCGCCTCCGCGCTGGCCGGGCTCAATGTCCTGGCGCCGGGCCCGAGCACCAGCCACAGCACAAAGGCCGCGTGAATGGCGACCGATATGCCGATGCAGGCGCGCATGCCTCGTTCTGACCAATCCATCGGCGACCGACCCTGGGTGAATGAAGCCCGGTGACCCAAACACCGAAACCGTCTGAATTCCGTCTCCGGGCCGGCCCCGACGGCGATCTCTTGGCGTCAATGCGGCTGCGGATCCCCTGCCCCAACCATAGCACGCCGTAGTGGCATGCCATGGGCGATTTCGGATATTGTTCCCCTGTCGCCCGCGGTATCGCCACACCGCAACACGCCGGGAGGTGCACATGATCGGGGCTGGAACAGGACTGCGCAAGCTTGCCGCCAAGCGTGTCGCCAAGAGCGCTAAAGATGCTCCCAAGAGCGCTAACAAGCGTGCCGCCACGCCGGCTTTGGCGCTCGCTGCCGGCGCCATGTTGGCGACGCTCACGATCCCCGCGCAGGCGCGGGTGACGAAGATCGTCATCGACACGCAGGTCTCGCCGGCCTTCAACGGCGCCAGCTTCGGAAGCGCCGGTCCGTACGAGACGCTGGCCGGCCGTGCCTTCGGCGAGCTCGATCCGAACGATCCGCACAATGCGATCATCCAGGACATCAAGCTCGCGCCGCGCAATGGGCGGGGCATGGTCGAGTACACGGCTTCGTTCCAGCTCGTGAAGCCGATCGACATGTCGAGATCGAGCCGGCTGATGTGGCACGACGTGCCCAATCGCGGCGGCCGCATCACCATCGGACCGCTCGAGCGCGCGACCGGCGATATCGGCCTCTCCAGCGGCTGGCAGGGCGACAACTCGGGCCGCACGGTTCCGGGGCCCGACAATGATTACGTCATCGTGCCGGTGGCGAAGAATCCCGATGGCTCCCCGATCACCGGCCGTGTCATGGCGCGCATCCTCAACGCCGCCGGGGCGAATTCGCAGCCGATGATCGTGCACTCCAATCCGGTGCCCTATCGGCCCGCCAGCCTCGACACCGGCCAAGCCACTCTCACGACCCATGCCTCCGAGACCATCGACGGCAAGATCGGCGCGACCGCCGAGATCGCACCCGCCGACTGGGCCTTCGCCAACTGCACCGCCGAGAATCCGTTTCCCGGCACGCCGGATCCGACCCAGATCTGCCTGAGGAACGGCTTCGATCCCAAGCTGCTCTATCAAGTGGTGTTCACCGCCAAGGACCCGCCGGTGCTGGGCATCGGCTTTGCCGCCTTCCGCGATGTCGGCTCCTTCTTCCGCAATGCCGCGCAGGACGACGCCGGCACGCCCAATCCGGTCGCCAACGGCGTGCGCTGGGCGATCACGCGTGGTGTTTCCCAATCCGGCAATTTCATCCGCGGCTTCATCCATCTCGGCTTCAACCAGGACGAGGCCGGGCGGCAGGTCTATGACGGCGCCTGGCCGATCATCGCCGGCCGGCGGATTGCGCTCAATTTCCGCTTCGCCATGCCGGACGGCGTGCTCAAGCTCTACGAGCCGGGCAGCGAAGGCCCGCAATGGTGGACGCCCTGGCCCGATCCGGTGCGCGGCCTGCCGGCCGCCGGCATCCTCGATCGCTGCAGCGCCAGCCATACCTGTCCGAAGATCATCGAGCATTTCGGCTCCGCCGAAGTATGGGGTCTCAAGCTCACGCCCGAATGGGTCGGCACCGCGGCGATGCCGACATCCCGCTGCCGGACAATGTGCGGCGCTACTACATCCCGGGCACCCAGCACGGCGGCGGCAAGGGCGGCTTCAGCACCAGCCTGCTGCCGCCGCCGCTCTGCCCGAGCACCGGCTATGGCCGAGGCTTGCTGGCCGACGATCCTGTGCCCCATACCGAGACGGTGAATGCCATCCGTGCGCATTTCCGCGACTGGGTCATGAAGGGTGTGGCGCCGCCGCCGAGCCGCTATCCCAATCTCGCCGACGGCACGCTGGTCGATGCCACCAGCACCGCCATGGGCTTTCCGGCGATTCCGGGCCTGCCGGCGGGAACGCCCACCGGTCTCGTCAATCCGATCCTCGATTACGATTTCGGCCCCGACTTCAATTACGTGGACGGCTCGGGCGTGCAGACGGTGATGCCGCCCCGCATCAAGCACGTCATTGCGATGAAGGTGCCCAAGGTCGATGCCGACGGCAACGAGCAGGGCGGCGTGCCGGTGGTGCTGCGCGATGCGCCGCTCGGCACCTATCTGGGCTGGAACATCACCGCGGCCGGCTTCCACAAGGGCCAGATCTGCAACTATGCCGGCGGCATGATCCCGTTCGCCACGACCAAGGCCGAGCGGCTGGCCAAGGAAGACCCGCGCCCCTCGCTCGAGGAGCGCTATGTCGACCACGCCGGCTACGTGGCGGCGGTCGAGGCGGCCGCCCGCCACGCGGTGGCGGAAGGTTTCCTGCTCGAGGCCGACCAGAAGAAGCTGGTCGCCGCGGCGGAAGCGAGCGACGTGCTCAAATAATCAGATCGCGGTCGACGCGGCGCGAAACAACAACAATCGGGGCCGCGTGAGCGGCTTCGTCAGGGAGAGAACAATGATACTGTCCAAGCGAGTCCAAATCTCGATTCTGGCCGCCGGCGCGGTCGCGGCGATCGGCGCCACCGCCTATGCGGCCAGCCTCACCCGCATCGCCGTGATCGACATACCGGGCAACAAGCTCGAGCAATTCGACATCGGCTACGTCGATTCGGAGGCCGGGCGTTACTACGTCGCCGACCGCTCGAACGCCGGAGTCGACATTTTCGACACCCGCAAGATGACCTATGTGGGGCGTGTCGGCGGCTTCGTCGGGCTCAAATACAACCCCGACAAGCGGCCCGCGATCGTGCTGAGCGGTCCCAACGGCATCGCCTTCGATCCGGAAAAGAAGCAACTGTGGGCCGCCGACGGCGACAGCACCGTGAAGGTGATCGATGTCGCGTCCGATCCGCCGAAGATCATCGCCAGCATCAGCACCGGCGGCCAGAAGCGCGCCGATGAGCTTGGCATCGACACCAAGGATGGACTGGTGCTGGTCGGCAACAATGCCGACAAGCCGTCCTATGTGACCTTCATCTCGACCAAGCCCGACCATGCCATCCTGGCAAAGGTCGAGATGCCGGATGCCAGCGACGGCATCGACCAGCCGCTCTACGTGCAAGAGACCGGAATGTTCTACGCTTCGGTGCCGATCTGGAAGGAAGACAAGAAGCACGGCGGTCTGGCGGTGTTCGACCCCAAGACGCTCAAGATGACCAAGCTGATCCCGATCGACGATTGCATGCCGTTCGGCTTGGCGCACGGTCCGGGCAGCAAGGTGATCGTGGGATGCGGCGCCGGCTCGAAGACCCGCACGCCCGAGCTGCCCAACCCCGCCACGGTGATCATCGATGTGGCGGCCGAGAAAGTGGTGAAGGTGATCCACGAGCTCGGCGGCCAGGACGAGGTCTGGTACAATCCGGGCGCTCACCAGTATTACACCGCCTCGCGCGACTTCCCGTCCGGCCCGGTCCTGGGCGTGATCAATGCCGACACCGACACCTTCGTGGAAAGCATCGCCACCGGCGAGAACGCCCATTCGGTGGCGGCGGATTCCAAGACCAACGCGATCTTCGTGCCGCTGACGACGCCCAATCCGGCCTGCGCCAACGGCTGCATCGGCGTCTACCAGATCAAGTAGATAAAGTAGGGTGGGCAAAATTGCCCGGCACTACCCTCATTGGTTTGCGCGGCTTCGCGCAATTTTGCCCACGCGGTCGTGCCACGAGGCATGGCCCGCGTGGGCAACGCGCCGCTACGCCGTACGATTTCATGCGAGATCGGTATGCCGGCGCGTTACCCACCCTACAACAGATGGCGTAGGGCGATGATCAGATGGCTTCGACTGCTCGTCTCCGTCCTCCCGCTCCTCGCCGGCGCGGCGACGGCTGCCGCCCAGGACGCCTATCCGTCACGGCCGGTGCATCTGCTGGTGCCGTTCGCGCCCGGCGGCGCGGTCGACATCGTGGCGCGCACGCTCGGCGATGAATTGTCGAGCCGCTGGCATCAGTCGGTCGTGGTGGAGAACCGCCCCGGCGCCGGCGGCGTGGTGGCTTCCGAGGCGGCCGCCAAGGCGGCACCCGACGGCTATACGCTCATCATCGTGGCGACCGGCCACGCGCTCAACCCGCATCTCTATGCCAAGCTGCCCTACGACTCGTTCAACGACTTCACGCCGCTGTCGCTGATCGGCACCTCACCCAACATGCTGTTGGTGCGCGCCGATTCCCCGATCCGGACGCTCGCCGACCTGATCGCAGCGGCGCGCGCGCGGCCCGGGCAATTGTCCTACGGCCATGCCGGCAACGGCACCTCGTCGCATCTGGCGGGCGAGTTGCTCAAATACATGGCCAAGATCGACATCACGCCGGTCCCCTACAAGGGCGGCGCGCCGGCATTGACCGACCTGATCGGCGGCCACATCCCGATGACCTTCAACAACATTCCGGAATCGATCGCGCAGATCAGCGCCGGCACGGTGCGGCCGCTCGGGGTGACGACCGCGATCCGCTCCCCGGTCCTGCCGGACGTGCCCACGATCGCGGAAGCGGGCCTTCCCGGATTCGACACCGGGGTCTGGTGGGGCCTGCTCGGCCCCGCCGGCCTTGCACCCGACATCAAGGCGAAGCTCGCCAAGGATTGCAGCGAAGCGGTCAACACGCCAACCGTGAAGGCGCGCCTGCTGGCGCTCGGCGCCACCCCGATCGGCAGCACGCCCGACGAATTCGCCGCCCTGATCCGCTCCGACTACGAGAAATGGGGCCCCATCATCAAGGCCGCCGGGATACGGGGCGAATGAGACGATTAGGATGTTGACTTCAGATGCAAATCAGACTATTGCGGAAATTGAAACTGACGAAATGTGCCCGGGCCGAAGCGCTGCTCGGGCCTTTTTTGTGTGCCAACGAATGAGCGCTTGTTTTTTTCTGTTATTAGCAAGCCCCCAAGCGTTGGCCCCGCGAATCGGCCACTGTAGGGCGCAATCGCTTTATTGCGCCAATCGGCCAAGTCGATCGCGCTAAATCCAATGGAGTACGGCGCTGAGGCGCCGATTGGCGCAATAAAGCGATTGCGCCCTACGGGTACGCAGCCGCTCACCGCGGTGCCGCCATCGGGCGCCGCGAAACAAATCATCGTCAACCCGCCGGCCGGAAAACTGCTATAGTGGCGCGCATTCGGTTCGGATCGGAGCGTCGAGGGGTCCATGCGCACCATCAATCGCCGTAGCTTCCTGCGTGCCGGCACCGCCGCGGCCGGCGGCATGGCCGCGTTCGGCATCTTGACCCGCCGCGGCGATGCGGCCGAGTTCAGCTGGCGCTATGCCAACAACAATGTCGCGCAGCACCCGATGAATGTGCGGCTGCGCGAGGCGGTCGACCTCATCCGCGAGCAGTCGGGCGGACGGGTGGACATCCAGGTCTTTCCCAACAGCCAGCTCGGCGGCGATACCGACATGCTGTCGCAATTGCGCACCGGCGCGATCCAGCTGTTCAACCTGTCCGGCCTCATCCTCTCGACCTTCGTGCCGCTCGCCTCCATCAACGGCATCGGCTTCGCGTTCAAGGACTACGACCAGGTGTGGGGCGCCATGGACGGCGCGCTCGGCGCCTTCATCCGCGCCGCGATCGCAAAGTCCGGCCTCTATGCCTTCGCCTCGATGTGGGACAACGGCTATCGGCAGATCACCAGCAGCACGCATCCGATCAATGCGCCCGACGATCTCGATGGGCTTCAAGATCCGCGTGCCGGTGAGCCCGCTCTGGACCTCGATGTTCAAGGCGTTCGGCGCCGCGCCGGCCAGCATCAACATCAACGAAGCCTATTCGGCGCATGCAGACCAGGATCGTCGAGGGCCAGGAGAACCCGCTGGCGCTGATCGATCTCTACAAGTTCTACGAGGTGCAGAAGTACGTCTCCGTCACCAACCATATGTGGGACGGGTTCTGGACGCTGGCGAACGGCCGGGCCTGGGCGTCGCTGCCGAAGGACCTGCAGGACATCGTCGAGCGCAACCTCAACGTGCGCCGCAAGCTCAAGGAGCGCGACGACGTGCACGCCCTCAACGATTCGCTGCAGGGCGAGCTCAGCCGCCAAGGGCATGGCCTTCAACGCGACCGAGGCGCAGAACTTCCGCGCCGCGCTGCGCAGCGCCGGCTTCTACGCCGAGTGGAAGGAGAAATACGGCGCGCAGGCCTGGGCCGTGCTGGAGAGCCAGGTCGGTGCGCTCAGCTGATGCCGCCAGCAAGGCCTTCGCCCGTCTCGATCGGTTGCTGGCGCGCGTCACCGAGATCCCGGCCGCGCATCCTGGTCGCGGTCGAGATCCTGGTGCTGCTGGCGGGCGTGATCTCGCGCTACGTCTTCAATCGGCCGCTGACCTGGTCGGACGAGCTCGCCTCCATCCTGTTCCTGTGGCTCGCGATGCTCGGCGCCGTCATCGCGCTGCGGCGCGCCGAGCATATGCGGCTCGGCTTTCTGGTGTCGCTGGCGCCGCCGCGGTTGCGCGCCTGGATCGAGACGCTCGCCACCACGGTGGTCGCTGCTATTCGTGGTCGCCATCATCCTGCCGGCGCTCGACTATGTGGCGTTCCAGCGAATGATCACCACGCCGGCGCTCGAGATCCCGGACGCCTATCGGGTCGCCGCGATCGCGGTCGGCGCCGGCCTCATGCTCCTCATCGCGGCGGCACGCCTGATCGAGCGCGCCCGCATCGGCCCCTTCCTGACCGCGCTCGCCATCGTGGGCGCCGTGGCGGCGCGCGTTGTGGCTCGCGCGCGCCGGCGCTGCTGGCGATGGGAAACTACAATCTGCTGATCTTCTTCGTGGCGATCGTGGCCATCCTGGTCGCGCTCGGGGTGCCGATCGCCTTTGCGTTCGGCCTCGCGACGCTCGCCTATCTCGCCTTCACCACCCAGATCCCGCTCACCATCGTGATCAGCCGCATGGACGCGGGCATGTCCGGCCTCATCCTGCTGGCGGTGCCGCTGTTCGTGTTTCTCGGCCTGATGATGGAGATGGCGGGTCTGGCGCGCGCGCTGGTCGATTTCATTGCCGCGCTGCTCGGCCATGTCCGCGGCGGGCTCGCCTATGTGCTGCTCGGCGCCATGTATCTGGTCTCGGGCATCTCCGGCTCCAAGGCCGCCGACATGGCGGCGGTGGCGCCGGTCCTGTTCCCGGAGATGAAACGGCGCGGCGCCAAGCCGGGCGAGCTGGTGGCGCTGCTGGCGGCCTCGGGCGCCATGTCGGAGACGATCCCGCCGAGCCTGGTGCTGATCACCATCGGCTCGGTCGCCAATGTCTCGATCCAGGGCCTGTTCACCGGCGGTCTGCTGCCCGCTTTGGTGGCCGCGCTGGTGCTGGTCGTGGTCTGTCACTTCCGCTCCCGCACCGATGATCTCAGCGGGGTCACGCGCGCGTCTTTGCGCCAGGTCGGAGCAAGCTTCCTGGTGGCGCTGCCGGCGCTGGCGCTGCCCTTCCTCATCCGCAGCGCCGTGATCGAGGGCGTCGCCACCGCCACCGAGGTCTCGACCGTCGGGGTGGTCTATACGGCGCTGGCCGGCCTCCTGTTCTATCGCCGCTTCGATTGGCGCCGGCTCTATCCCATGTTGGTGGAGACCGCGTCACTCTCGGGCGCCATCCTGTTCATCATCGGCACGGCGACCGCCATGGCCTGGGCGCTCACCCAATCGGGCTTCTCGCACCAGCTGGTGGCCGCCATGGCGCAAATGCCGGGCGGACGGCTCGGCTTCCTCGCCGTCTCGATCCTGGCCTTCATGATCCTGGGCAGCGTGCTCGAAGGCATCCCGGCGATCGTGCTGTTCGGACCGCTCCTGTTTCCGGCCGCGCGCGCGCTCGGCCTGCACGACGTGCACTATGCCATGGTGGTGATCCTGGCCATGGGCATCGGGTTGTTCGCGCCGCCGTTCGGGCTTGGCTTCTACGCCGCTTGCGCCATCGGCCGCGTTGCGCCCGAAGCCGCCATGGGGCGGGTATGGCCCTATCTGGCCGCCGTCCTCGCCGCGCTGGTGATCGTGGCGCTGTTTCCGTGGCTCTCGATCGGATTTCTTTAGACGATGAAGGAGAACAGCCAATGATGCGCATCGGCCGCATCGCCCTCTCCACCGCCGCGGCGCTCAGCGTGACGGCGTCGGCATGGGCCGCGGAATGCACAATCGAGCGGGACGCGCTGGATGACGCCTTGCGGCAGGCGCCTTCCTGCCTTGCGGCCTATCGGTTGTTCGAAGACTGCGCGCTGGGCGCGAGCGGCGACGTCCCGCTCGGCGCCACGGTGCAGGAGAAATGCGAGGCCGATTTTCTCGCCGGGCTCGATAGCGCCAAGAGAAGCGCCTATCGAAAGCAATTGGCGGTCTGCGATCGAAAATACGCCAAGCAGTCGGGAACGATGTACCGGTCGTTCGAGGCCTTCTGCCGCGCCGGCGCGGCGCGGGACTATGCGAAGCGGTATTCCAGATAGCGGGATCGCTACGCGTCCCGGCCTATGACGTGTCGAGAACGCGCGTAACGCCCTCAGGGTCGAGACGATGAGTACACAAGACGCTCGGCCGACGCCAGCGCCCGACCTCCTATCATCCTCAGGCCGAAACTGCTCTATAATGCGGGTAAGCGCCTCAAAGGGCGCAACAGGGAGGCAGAGATGACCGGATGCGGCATCAAGACGAAAATCGCGGCGCTGTTGCTGCTCGCGGCCGTGATAGGCGGCGCCAGCATGCTGCCGGCACCCGCCGTCCACGCCCAGCAAGGCACGCCGGCGACCGGCGCGGCCTCGAAGCGACCGGTGCTGCAGGCGGCCTGCGACCATTGTCCCTGGGGAGCGCTCGGCAACATCGTCAAGAAGATCATGTCGTCGTATGGCTATGACGTGCAGGTTTGCCGTTCATGCTCCGGTCGAGAGGCGCCGCGGATCGTCGCCAGGCGGCTCTACCCGCCGGAGATCACCGATCGGCAGTTCGCGGAAGGCACTCTGGTGAACCCGGATGGCCCCATCGATTTCGGCGTGACCGGCGCGGATGCGGTTCGCCGCGCTTACGACGGCACGGCCAATTTTCCCGAAGGCGCATTCAGAAATCTCCGGGTGATCGCCAGGATCGAGGATCCGGCCTACCTGATGGTGGCGGTGACCAAAGAGTCGGGCATCACCGACCTCAAGCAGGTGCGCGCGCGCAAGATTCCGGTCCGCATCCTGGCGGAAGTTCGGCGCCTTGGTGGCGCCGGTGCTCGCCTACTACGACCTGACCCCGAAGGACGTCGAGGCCCTGGGCGGATCCATCTACGCCGGCAATGCCCTCCTCAAGAACTCCAACTTCGATGTCATCATCGGCAGCGGCGTGCTCGCAAACAATCCCGAAGGCAATATGTGGTACGAGATGTCGATGAAGAAGGATCTTGTGTTCCTTCCGCTTCCCGAAGATCTGCGCCAGAAGCTGGCGAAGGAAGACGGGGCGCAGCTGGTGGAAATTCCATTTCGCTACATGCGCGGCGTGGGCGACACTCCGGTTCCGACCGTCGGCACTTCGGGAGAGGCCGTTTATGGCCGTGACGATCTTCCCGATCAGTTCGCCTACGACGTCGCCAAGGGCCTGGACGAGCAGCACGGTCTGCTCAAATGGGCAGTCGTGCCGTTCTCCTACGATCCGGCGACGGTGGCGGACGGCGGCGGCGTGCCGCTTCATCCTGGCGCCGAGCGCTATTACCGCGAGCGCGGATACTTGAAATCGGAGCTGTTGGCGCGGTGAAGCTCGCGGGGCTGCAGGCGCTGCATCAGCGGGGCAATCCGTCTGCAAGAAGAAGCAAGCTAGCCGAAACGCAGGGAGGAGCATCATGTCGGACCGGGAGTCGATCCGTGCGGTTGCGGTTGCGCTCGCGGTCACCGCGGCGCTCACGGCAAGCATAGGCAGCGCCGCGGCCGCCGATGAAAAGTATCCGAGCTGGAAGGGCCAGTGGGTTCCGGTGCACGCCGCCGGGGCGGGGGCGCAGAGCTTTGATCCGACCAAGCCGGCGGGGCCCGGACAGCAAGCCCCGCTGACGCCTGAATATCAGAAGATCCTGCAGGAGAGCCTGGCCGCTCAGGCCAATGGCGGGCTGGGCAATGACCCGACCGGGCAATGCTACGCCGCCGGCATGCCGCGCATGATGGCCTACCAGGCGCAGGAATACGTCGTCACGCCGGAAGTCACCTACATCATGCTCGGCGGCGACGATAATCTTCGCCGGATCTTCACCGACGGCCGCGACTGGCCTGCGAAAATCAATCCGACCTACCAGGGTTATTCGATCGGCCATTGGGTCGACAGCAAGGGTGACGGCAGCTACGACGTGCTCGAAGCCGAGACCCGCGGCCCGTTCAAGGGGCCACGCGCTTACGACCCGACCGGGCTTCCGCTGCACGTGGACAATCTGTCGACCTTCACGGAGCGCTTCTTCGTCGACCACGCCGACTCAAACCTGCTGCATGACGTCATCACGGTGCTCGATCATGCGTTGACGCGCCCCTGGACGGTGGACAAGACGTTCCGGCGCAACGCGGACCCACAGCCAGACTGGCCCGAATACTATTGCCACGTCAGCAACGACCGCATCCTCCTCGGCAACGAAACCTATCGCCTGAACGAGGAGGGCATTCTCATGCCGACCCGAAAGGATGAGCCGCCGCCCGATCTGCGATATTTCAAGCAACTGCCGAAGTGACATGAAGCACCGAAGCAACATGAAACCAATCGCGCACAGGCAAACAGCTCGAAATTCCGGGAGAAGGATGATGTCGAACCGAAGGTCAACCGGCGCGGCTGCGCTTGCCTGCGCGCTGGCGACGTCGACCGCGATGATGATGACGATCGGCGCCGTTCGGGCGGCCGACGACGGAAAGTACCCCACCAACTGGAAGGGCCAATGGACCCGCGTCATCCACCGGGAGGTCGAGGTCCAGGGCGCCTTCGATCAGACCAAGCCCTGGGGGCTCGGACAGGACGCCCCGCTGACGCCTGAGTACCGCAAGGTCCTGGCCGACAGCATGGCCGACCAGGCCAGCGGCGGGCTCGGCAACTATCCCACCTCCCACTGCCTGCCCAGCGGCATGCCGCGCATGATGACATTCGGGACGCAGGAATATGTCATCACGCCGGAAACCACCTTCATCCTGCTCAGCAACTCGGACCACCTGCGCCGAATCTTCACCGACGGACGCGATTGGCCCAAGAATCCGCAGCCGACCTACGGGGGCTACTCCATCGGTCGATGGATCGACGAGGACGGCGGCGGCCGCTTCGACGTGCTCGAGTCCGAAACCAGGTACTTCAAGGGCCCGCGCGCCTTCGACGCCAGCGGGCTGCCGCTCGCCTTCGACAATCAGTCGGTCTTCAAGGAACGGTTCTTCATCGACAAGCAAAACCCCGACATCATTCATGACCTCACCACCGTGATCGACAATGCGCTGACGCGGCCATGGACCTCCGACCGGCAGTACCGGCGCGTCTCGGAAACAGTGGTACAGTGGCCCGAAACCTGGTGCCAGGAAGGCAACCAGAACGTCGTCATCGGCAAGGAGAACTATCTGCTGCGCTCGGACGGCATCTTGATGCCCACCAAGAAGAATCAAGCGCCGCCGGATTTGAGATATTTCAAGCAAGCGCAGCCGTGACGCCAACCTGAACCAGGGAGATCGACACCCATGAGACATCCGTTGCTGAACGCAATGACGGTCGCCGCATCGCTGCTGGGATCGGCGCTCGCGGCGCCCGCGCAGGAGGCCTATCCGAGCAAGCCGATCCGGCTCATCGTTCCCGAAGTCGTCGGCTCGGCCGCCGATCTCATGTCGCGGATCATCGGCCAGCGGATCGGCGAGGCGTTCGGCCAGCCGGTGACGTTCGAGAATCTGTTCCTGGAAGCCGGCGTGGAGAAGGGCATCAAATCCACTCCCGATGGCTATACGCTGATCTACGGATCGTCCGGCAACCTGGCGCTGCTGCCGCATGTCAAGAAGGTCTCGTTCGATCCGTTGAAGGACCTGACGCCAGTGGCGCGCTTCGTGGTCCAGCCGACCCTGATCGCGGCCAATGCGGCGTTACCGGTCAAAAATCTGGCCGAGCTGGTCGCCATGATGAAACAGAACCCCGGCAAGCTGCGGATGTCGACTGCCGGCGCCGGGACGGCCGGTCATTTCGCCGGCGAGATGTTCATCGCCATGGCGGGCGTCAAGCCGGAGGTGGTGCACTACAACGGCGGCGGACCGGCGATCGAAGGCGTCGTCAGCGGCGACTCGCAATGGACCGTGGCCCCGATCGGCGGTCGGCTGCCGCAGGTGCGTAGCGGCAAGCTCAAGGCACTGGCGATCGGCAGCCCGACGCGGCTCGCCTTGCTGCCGGACGTGCCGACCGTCGCCGAATCCGGATACCCAGGCTATGACGCCGTCGGCTGGGGCGCGATCTTCGTGCCCAACGGCACGCCGCAGCCGATCATCGACAAGCTCGCCGCCACCATCGCCAAGGTCGTCACCTTGCCGGAGGTCAAGCAACAGTTCGAGGAGCAAGGCACCGAGGCCGCCAGCAGCAGCCCGGCCGAGATGGCAAAGCTCCTGCGCGACGAATACGTGCGGCTTGGCCAAACCGCGAAAAGCATCGGGCTCAGCGTCGACTGATCGCCAACCGGGATGTCGGAGGGAGGCTTGCATGCGCCAAGCTAGGAACATGTTGTATCCGCTTCTGGTCGCCTGTCTCATCGGCGTGGCGGGCGGCTCCTCCACGGTGCGGGGCCAATCCCCCGGATCGGCGGGGGTAACGGTGTTCGAAGGCGCCCGCCTGATCACCGGCGATGGCAGCGCCCCGATCGAGGACTCGGCCTTCCTGGTCGAGAACGGCGTGTTCACCCACGTCGGTCGGCACGGTGAGCTGGCAGTGCCGGCCGACGCTGCGCATGTGGACCTGAGCGGCAAGACCGTGATGCCGACGTTGACCGACCTCCACGGGCATTTCGGATTCCAGAACGTGCCCGAAGGGACCATGTCGAAGGAGACCTTCACCCGCGAAAATCTGATCGATCACCTCCAGCGCCTTGCCTATCACGGGGTCGGGGCCGTGGTCGGCATCGGCGATCTCTTGGATCGTTCCAATCTGCACGGCGGCCGCACCAATTGGGGCGACGTCCCGTTGCGCGTGCGCGAGGAGGTCATTCCGAATGCGGCGTTGTTCCACACCGCCGGCGTCGGGATGTCCTGGCCGGGAGCCGGCGCCCAAGGCCATGCGTCGCGCGCCGACGTTTCGTATCCGGTCACCACGGTCGCGGAGGTTCGCGCCGCCGTCGCCGACTACGTCAAGATGAAGCCTGAATTCATCAAGATCTGGGTCGACGACCGCAACCACACCAAGATGACCCTGACGCCCGAGCTCTATGACGCGATCCTCGACGAAGCGCATAAATACAATGTGCCGGTCGGGGTCCATAACATCACTCTGAAAGACGCCAAGGAGATGATGCGGCACGGCATGGAGGGATGGCTGCACGTGCCGGTGCGCGGCGGCGAGGCGGTGGACGACGAGCTGATCTCGATCGTCAAGCAGCGGATCGCCAACAACGATCGGCCGGTGATGTGGATGACGCCGGCCCTGATAACCGCCTGGATGAACGCATCCTGGGCGACCACCCCCGACGGCCAGCGGCCCGCGTGGCTCGACGACCCGCTGCTGCGCGAGACCTATGCGCCGGCTCAGGTCGAGGCTTATTGGGGTCAGTCGCGCAAGCAAGGCATTCTCAACCGCTACATCGCCCACGATTTCGAGCTGCTCGGGCAGAACGCCATGCGGCTGCGGGCCGCCGGCATGAAAATCGTCACCGGCACCGATACCGGGCAAATCCAATTCCTGATCGGATATTTCAACCTCCTGGATTTGGAGAGCATGGTGGCGATCGGCATGACGCCGATGGAGACGATCGTCGCCGCAACGAGCGATGCGGCCGCGATCGGACACTTCAACTCCGGCTTGGTGGCGTCCGGCAGGCAAGCCGATTTCATCGTGCTCAACGCCAATCCGCTCGAAAGCATTTCCAACACGCGGCGGATCAACAAAGTCTACCTGCGCGGACAGGAAATTCCCCGCGCCGCCATGGCGGCCAAATGGCAAGCCCAGTTCCGCCAGACCGCCTCGGCCCAATAGGTGCGGCCCGGACGCAGGGTTTGGTCGGCGCCGAGCAGCGCGTAACCCGCCGCGCGGTTCCCGATCGGTGGGGATTCGCGCGGCGACGCCGTGCGACAGTTCCGTGACGGCTAGGACCGATCAATCAATCGCAAGACAAATTCGTAACGTCGCATTCGAATTGTCATAAAGCTGAGACACGAAATCGCAATTGTCGTGCGCATGCGATTCGACAAAGCGATTGAAAGCCACTGGCGGCCTTGGGTTGGGATCCGGTTCCGTCCCACCTTCGCGGCTGCGGGGCGGGCGGCCTGATGCGCGTCCTCATCGCCACCGATGCCTGGCACCCGCAGGTCAACGGCGTGGTCCGCACACTGACGTCGCTGCAGCGCAGCGCGCTCAAGCTCGGCGTCGCCATCGACTTCCTCACGCCGGAGGGATTTCCCTCGATACAGGTGCCGACCTATCCGGGCTTGCGACTGGCGCTGCCGAGCCCGACGCGGATTGCGCGCCGCATCGAGCAAGCCTCTCCGGACGCCATCCATATCGCGACCGAGGGGCCGATCGGCCACATGGTGCGCCGCTTCTGCGTCAATCGCCGCCTGCCCTTCACGACCAGCTATACGACGCGCTTTCCGGAATACATCTCGGCCCGCCTCTCGGTCCCGGAGGCCTGGAGCTACGCGGTGCTGCGCTGGTTCCATTCCGCCGCCACCGTCACGATGGTGTCGACGCCCTCGCTGATGGCCGAGTTCAGCGAGCGGGGCTTCAAGAATCTCGGCATGTGGACGCGCGGCGTCGACACCGAGCTGTTCGCGCCCGAGCACGCGATCGCGCTCGATCTTCCGCGCCCGATCTTCGTCAGCGTCGGGCGCATCGCGGTCGAGAAGAACCTCGAAGCGTTTCTTTCCCTCGACCTGCCCGGCACCAAGGTGGTCATCGGGCAGGGACCGCAGGAGGCCGCCCTGCAGCGCCGGTTCCCGGACGCAAAGTTCCTCGGCCTGCTGGAGGACGCCGCCTTGGCGGCCCATCTGGCGGCCGCCGATGTGTTCGTGTTTCCAAGCCGCACCGACACGTTCGGCGTGGTCCAGCTTGAAGCGCTGGCTTGCGGGGTGCCGATCGCAGCCTTTCCGGTGACCGGCCCGCGCGATGTCATCGCCGACAATCCCATCGGGGTCGTCGACGAGGACCTGCGGGCCGCCTGCCTGGGCGCCCTGCAGATGTCGCGGGAGGCCTGTCGCAACTTTGCTCTGAGCCGCTCCTGGGAGCGGAGCGCGCGGCAGTTCATCGGGCACATCAATCAAGTGGTGATCGGCGATGCCCGCAAGCCCCGTGCTGCGTAGAAGGTAGCCGAGAGGGGATCAAATAGAAGCGATGGCGGCGGAACTCGACAAGCACACGATCGCGCAGGCCTATGCGTGCTGGGCCCCGTTCTACGATCTGGTTTTCGGCGCGGTGTTCGAGCAGGGCCGGCACGCCGCGATCCGGGCGGCCGAACGCATCGGCGGCCGCATCCTCGAGGTCGGGGTCGGCACCGGAATCTCGCTGCCCGACTACAGCAAGGCGAGCCGGCTGGTCGGCGTCGATCTTTCCGAGCCGATGCTGCGCAAGGCGCAAAAGCGCGTGAGCGAGCTCGCACTGGGCAATGTCGAGGGGCTCGCCCTCATGGATGCCGAGCGGTTGGCCTTTCCGGATGACAGCTTCGACGTCATCGTGGCCCAATATGTGGTCACCACGGTGCCGCAACCGGAGGCGACGCTCGATGAGTTCGCGCGCGTGCTCAAGCCGGGCGGCGAGATCGTGCTGGTGAGCCGGGTCGGCGCCGAGACCGGCCTGCGCGGCGCCTTCGAGCAGTGCTTCGCGCCGCTGACGCACTGGCTGGGCTGGCGGCTGGAATTCCCGTGGTCGCGGTACACGAACTGGGTGGAACGCACCCATGGGGTGCGGCTGATCGAGCGCCGGGCGATGCCGCCGTTCGGCCATTTCTCGCTCATCCGTTTTGTCAAGGAACGCGAAACCGCCGCGCTCGCCCATCGCCGGGAGGCGCGCGCCGGTGCATGACGGATCTGGCCGGCGATTTGTTGTGATTCGCCTTCAATGACTTAGGCGGAGTCTTGCAAATGTCATGTGTCGTTTATAAGAATGATGATCAGGGAAAAACGGGGACATCGATGGACGGCTTCCTTCAGGCGCTCAAGGTGCAACGCTGGGACGATCACCGCTACTATCATCACAGCCGGATCAATCAGGCGCTCCACCTGCTCAGCGCATCGAGCTTCGTCTGTGCCTATGCGCTGGCCTTCACCAACCCGGCCGCGGCGGCGCTGGTGGGTTGGCTCGTCGGTATGACCAGCCGGCAAGCGGGCCACTTCTTCTTCGAGCCGAAGGACTATGACGAGGTCAATCAGGCGACGCACGAGTACAAGGAAGAGGTCAAGGTCGGCTACAATCTCAAGCGCAAGGTCGTCCTGATGACGATCTGGGCGCTGTCGCCGCTGCCGCTTTATCTCGACCCTTCCCTGTTCGGCCTGTTCCAGCCGCACACCGGCGCCGGCGAGTTCCTGCGCCATGTGGCGCTGATCTGGCTGATGATCGGCCTCGGCGGGCTGATGTTCCGGACCGTGCACCTGTTCTACCTCAAGGACGTGCAGACCGGGCTGGTTTGGGCGACCAAGATCCTCACCGATCCGTTCCACGACATCAAGCTCTACCACAAGGCGCCGATCTACCTCTTGCGCGGCGAGCTGTTCGACACGATGACGCCGAAGCCGCACGGCTAGATTTCAAGACGCCTTCTCTTGGCCGCGCGCCGGCGACCAGCGGTGGGCGATGATCTCCCGCAGGATCCGCTGCTTGATGGATTTGTTGGTCGCCTTGGCGTCGGACCACCACCAGCCGTCCTCGCGCATCGCCCTGGCGGCGGCCACGAAGGCATCCGCCACGGCCTCGAAGTCGGCTTCCGTGTAGTTGAGGCTGAAGATCAGGCGCCCGGTCCCGACCCAGCTCAGCGCCAGGCCCTCGGCGCGCAGGTAATATTGCAGCATCCAGTTGTAGCGCGACGGCTGCGTGTAGCTGACCGTCCAGATCGAGGACAGGTTCGCCACCTCGACCGGCAAGCGTTCCTCCCGCAGCCGTTGATTGAGCCTTTGCGCGCGCCGATCCCAGACCGCGTCGAGGTCGCGGTAGAGCGCCCGGATCTCCGGCGTCGCCAGCCGCTCAAGGAACTCATGCATGGCGGCCATCACGTAAGGGTGCGAGTTGAAGGTGCCGCGGGCAAAGCAGACGTCGACCGGCCGGTCGTCGCGGAAGCGCTTCATGAGCTCGCGCCCGGCCGCAGAGCACCCCGATCGGAAGGCCGCCGCCCAAGGTCTTGCCGTAGGTCACCAGATCGGCCGCGACCCCGAAATATTCCTGCGCCCCGCCGGCGGCGATGCGGAAGCCGACGAAGACCTCATCGAAGATCAGCACGATCTTGCGCTCGGTGCAGACGGCGCGCAGCCGCCGGAGCCAATCCGCGTAGGCGGCGCGGTCGAAATGCGCGGTCCGGGCACTGTCCACGAGGCCCGAATCCGCCGGCGCGGGCGCATTGGGATGCAGGGCCTGCAGCGGATTGACCAGCACGCAGGCGATGTCGCGGCGGCCGCGCAGGACCCGCAGCGTGGCGTCCGACATCTCCTGCAGCGTATAGGTTTCGTGCGCCGGCAGCGGATTGCCGACGCCCGGCGCCACGTCGCCCCACCAGCCGTGATAGGCGCCGCAAAACCGCACCAGGTGGGAGCGGCGCGTGTGATAACGCGCCAGCCGCACCGCCTGCATGACCGCCTCGGTCCCGGACATGTGAAACGATACTTCGTCGAGCCCGGAAATCTGCTTGAGCCGTGCGACGTTGTCGGCGATGACCGGATGGTAGGCGCCGAGCACCGGCCCGAGTTCGCGCACCTTCTCCTGGCCGCGCTCCATGCAATCCTTGTAGAAGTCGTAACCGAGCACGTTGACGCCGTAGGAGCCGGTCAGGTCGTACAGACGATTGCCGTCGAGGTCCGTCAGGGTGACGCCGTCCGACGACTGCACGAAGGCGCCGGCGGTGAGGTGCGCGCGCACGAACCGGCTGAACTGGAACGGCACCCGGTAGGCACCGGTGAACTGCAGGTCGGAAATGCCCGGCGCGACCTCCGCGGTTCGCCGGATCGTCTGCGCGAAACGCTCCCGGTAGAGTTGCCGTGAGCCGCATGAAGCCGGCGCGACGGCGCGCGGCGATCGCGTCGGGCGCATCGTCGCAGGAAAAGAAATGTGCCTCGTCGTAGTCGTAGAACGGGATCAGCGCCGCAATCCGCCGCGCCATCCGCACATGCCCGGTCAGCGACCGGTGCTTCGCCAGCGAGAGCTCCAGGCGCGTCTTGAGCTTCAGCAACAACAACGCCAGCGCGACGGCGCCCAGCGCGTAGAAGGCAAGAGTCGCAGGCTCGATTCCCATCGAATCAGTGTTTATCCAGGCCGGTTGACCAAACCATGACGGTCCGAACCTCGATTGCAAGGTTTTTGCAGCAGGAGGAGCTCAATTTCCTGCTGACCAACCGGATTCCGCGCCGCCTGCTGACGCAGTTCATGGGCTGGTTCAGCCAGATCGAGCAGCCGATGGTGCGCGACCTGTCGATCGGGATCTGGCGCTTCTTCTCCGGTCTCGACCTCAGCGAGGCGAGGACCACTCAGTTTCGCAGCATGCACGACTGCTTCATCCGGGAGCTCAAGCCGGGTGCGCGGCCGATCGATAGCGAGGCGGCCGTGCTGGTCAGCCCCTGCGATGCGATCGTCGGCGCGTCCGGCACGGTCCGCGGCACGGAGCTGTTCCAGATCAAGGGATGTCCCTACCGGCTCGAGGATCTGCTGGGCGACGCCGGCCTGGTCGACGCCAACCGCAACGGTCGCTATGTCACGCTGCGGCTGACCTCCGCCATGTATCACCGCTTCCATGCGCCCCACGACTGCCGCGTCGAAGAGGTCACCTACATCGCGGGCGACACCTGGAACGTCAACCCGATCGCGCTCAAGCGCATCGAGAAGCTGTTCTGCAAGAACGAGCGCGCGGTGCTGCGGACCCGGCTCGCCGCGAGCGGCCACATCGTGACCCTGGTGCCGGTCGCCGCCGTGCTGGTCGCCAGCATCCGGCTGCATTTCCTCGATACCTTGCTCAGCCTCAAGCATCAGGGGCCGCGCGTCATGTCATGCAATGCGGCGTTCCGCAAGGGCGAGGAGATGGGCTGGTTCCAGCACGGCTCGACCATCATCGTGTTCGCGCCTGACGGCTTCAGCCTGTGCGAGGGCGTGCACGAGGGCGCCACCGTCCGGGTCGGTCAGAGATTGATGCATTTGCCGTGAGTTGCGCCGACCTTGTCCCGGCCTTGAGCCGGGACCTTACCAACCTCTGAGTTTGGTACGGTCCCGGCTCAAGGCCGGGACAAGTGAACCTTTCGTCCCTCACGTCCACAGCGCCCGCACGCCAAAGAAGGCGGTGTCCTTGAGCCGGCGCGAGCAGCCTTGCCACCAGGCAGACCTCGGATCGGTGCAATAGGTCATGCTCAGCACGATGCGTCGCTCGCCCTCGCGGATCGGCGTCACCTTGTGGCGGACCCGCGCGCCCTCGAACACCACCAGCGTGTTGGGCGCCGTGCTGATCGCGATCTCGCGTCCGGGCGGGCGCGCCATGAGCACCGCGTGGCTCAAGCCGTCGGCGCTGTCCCGCATTGTGGATGGCGAGCAGCACCGTGAAATGCCGGCCACGGTAGAAGTTGTGATCGTAGTGCCAGCCGATATGGTCGCCCGGCTTGTTGTAGACCAAGACCGACAGCGAGCTCTGGTCGTGGATCGGCGTCGGTTGAACGGGCGCGCCGACCAAGTGCGAGACGATGTGGCGCAGGCCCTTGAGTGATAGCAGGCCACGATCGCGGGCGCTTCCGCGATCAGGGTCTCGTAGGCCACCGTTCCGCCCTGCTTGTGGGCGGGCACGAAGCTGCGCTCGGGCGCCGCCAAGCGCTCCGCCTCGCCGGCGAGCGCCGCGAAGACCGCAGCCGGCAGGAAGTCCGGCACCACGGCGAGGCGGTCCGCGAAGCCGGGCAGGCTGCGCGAGGCAAGCGCCGTCAGCTCCGGCTTGCGAACGCGCGTGATGTCCGCGACCCTATTCGCCAGCTGCCGGTAAAGTCGCGCGCGCCGGGACTTGGCGTAGACAAAGCCGCCGGTGGCAAATGCGCCGGTCCCGATGAGGGTTTCGGCTATGAGCGTCTCGGCCAGCATCGCGGCTTCCCTCGCGACCGGAACGTGGTTTCCAGGACCTCGTCCCGAAGGGACCTGTTCCAAAGACTCGAACGCACAGGGTTAAACCCGACATGCGACAGTTCTATTGCATCCCACAGCGCAAACGCCCGCTCCCGTGGTCAGCCTGATTGCGGGCTCAGCTGCGGCTTGACCTTGCGGGGCGGATCCCATGGGTAGCGCCGCCGCGCTGCCGCCGGCCGTGGCCGCAGGTGCTCGGGACCGAGCGCCGCGGCCTCGGGTGCCAGCCGATGCACCAGGGCATAAAGCTCGTCGGTAAGCGCGCTGCGGTCGGCCCGGCAGGCGAGCTCGGTGAACGGCACAAGGGCGCCCACATGCACCCGCACGGTCGCGCCCACGAAGTGCCGGAACTCGGACACCAGGAGCGACAGCCGCAGCATCAGGCTGTAGCGGCTGATCAGGTGAAAGAGCGCGCTGTTCTGCCCCTCGAAATAGACCGGCAGCACTGCCGCTTGCGCCTGTTGGATGAGCCGCGCCGTGAACGCCTTCCAGGGCAGCTCCTCGGCCTTACCGGCGGGCCGTTCCGCGGTGGCGACGCCGCCGGCCGGGAACACCACGATGGTGACGCCCTGCTTGAGCAGGCGCCGTGCATCGGTCCGGCTCTTGATGTTGGTCGCAATCGCCTCGCGGCTGGCCGAGAAATCGATCGGCAGCGCATAGGGCCTGATCTCCGGCAGCTTCATGAAGTCGCTGTTGATGAGAATCCGGTACGGGCGGCCGAGCTCTTCGGCCAGCGCCAGCACTGCGATGCCGTCGCCGATGCCGAACGGGTGGTTGGCGATGAGCACCAGGGGGATCTCGGACGGCACCGCAATCGGCCAAGCCGGTGCCTGCACGTCGAGCCTGGTGCCGAGCATGCCGAGCAGTGCCCCCATCATACGAGGGTCGGTCCCCACAACCGTCGCCCGCCAGCGGTGATAGATCGGCAGCAGGCGGCGGCGGCCGGAGAGATTCTCGATGGCGCGCATGGTCCAGCGTTTCCACAACGGGTCGCGCCACGACACATAGCTGAGCTCTTCGGACAGCACGGACTTCCCGTCACCGCTGGAGTGGCGGGCCCCTCATAGAGGAAATATGTGACGCGCGCATTGAGGGGGCCCGCAGGCCTGGCGACAGCCCCAAAAAGCGACGGGCGGGCCTGCTCGCCTGGAGCCGGAACCGCCCGCTTTTCGTTAGTGGCGCCGTTGCGGGCGGCGCCACGAACCCGAGCTACTTCGCCTGCGCCTTGAGGGCGGCGATCTCGGCCTCGCTGCGCAGCGTCATGACGCCCATCTTGCTGTCGCGATAGATCGGCACGATCACCTTGGTGACTTGCCGTCGTGCTCCAGCAGCGAGATGTGGCGGATTTCGGTGCCGCGCACCGGCAGGTCGAACATGGTCCACTTGCTGGTGGCCGGATCGTAGCCTGACGATTCGATCCGACGTCCACAGATTGCCCCACACATTGTGGTTCTGGTCGACCGCGATGTGGTAGGGCTGATAGGTCGGATCCGGGAACGGGATGATCGTCGTCTGCAGCGTCTTGGTGTCGATGCGGGCGAGCGCTCGCACCCCAGGAATTGCCGACCCACAGCACGTCGGCATTCTTGTCGGTGCCCATGCGGCGCGGGCCTTCCGACCACGGCAGCGGGTTGTTGTTGGTGACGCTCGTTGAAGCTGTCGTAGAACGCCTTCGGCTGCGGCGGCAGGCGAGCCATCTCGTCCTTGAGCGAGGGCAGCGCGACTTCCGACGTCTTGCCGGTCGTGATGTCGGCCTTGCCGATGGTGTCGAACGCCATCTGCGCCCACCAGCCGTTGCCGTCGCGATCGCCGGCGGCGCCGTAGGTGCTGTTGGTGCCCTTGGCGTTCTTGAACGGCGTCATCGACTTGAAGTCGGTGAACTTCTCGGTCACCGGATCGAACCGCACGACGCCATCCGGCGCCGAGGCCCAGATCTTGCCCTTGCCGTCGACGTCCATGGTCACGGCGCCGCCGAGCGGCGACATGCGGTGGCGGCGTCTCGTAGACGCTGATCTTCTCGGTCTTGGCCTCGAGCTTGCCGAGGCTGCGGCGGCCCGGGATTGACGTCGAACCAGAAGTTGCCATTGCCGTCGCGGGTCAGGCCGTGGGCGGTCGCGGCGACTGGCCGTCGCGACCGTCCACCTTGAGGTATTTCACCTCGCCGGTCTTGGCGTCGACCTTGCCGACGGTGACGAGCGTGTTGGGATTGTTGACGGTGTAATAGAGGTTGCCGTCGAGGCCCATGCCGCCGTCATGGGGCAGCTGGCCGAGCTTGGAGGTGGTGCCGAGGATCCAATCGGATGCCGTCATTGGGGTTGTACTTCACGCCGAGGTGCCGATGCCGGCATCCGGATTGAGCGGCAGCGTCATAGGTCGTCCACACCACGCGGGCGGCTTCGCCGGTCGGCCGCGGACGGTCCTTGAACTTCATCGAGGTCTCGCCCGGCCCGCGCGCGCGCGCCAGATAGGCCGCGAGTTCCTTCTGGTTGTAGTCGATGATGCCGTTCGGCTTGGCGTTCGGGCCCGGATAGACGCCGGTGCCCGGAATGACCTTCATCAGGTTGATGATCTTGTTCCAGCCCGCTTCGTCGAACTTGAACTGCAGCGGATAGCCCGGCGTGTGGCAGCCGGTGCACTGATTGTGGAAGATGCGCTTGATGTGGGCATCGGCCTCGGTATCCTCCGGCAACGCCGCCGCCAGCATTTCGGGCGGCAGCTGGCGAATCGCTGCTCCGGATCGGTGATCGGCGCGAGCTTGAAGTCCTGATGCGCTGGTGGCGGTGAGGTCGACCGCGCCCTTGGCGGTCTCGAAGCCCAGCGCCTGCGCCCAGACCTGGTATTTGCCGTCCGGCAGCGGCGGGAAGATAATAGTCGCCGTTCTGGTCCGTGTAGACGCTGGTGGTGATGGTCGAGCCGTCCTTCTTGGCGGACACCGTCACGCCGTCCGAGCTTCTCGCCCGCGGCCGAGGAGATCGCGCCGGTCAATATTTGATCGGCCGCCATCGTGGGTGTCGCCAAGCCGGCAATGACCAGGCTCGCCGCGCTCGCCAGTAGCATGCTTCGCACGTTGGTCATGAGAGCTTCTCCCTATGAGAGTTGATTGCCAAAGTCTTGAGCTTGCAGAGTGGTGAACTTGCAGAGTCGTGAACGCGAAAGGATTTGAGCCGGCCGTTCAACGCGCCGCCGGTGCGGCTGCCGGAACCGGCACGGTGCGCACATACGAGATGATCGCGTCGATATCCGAGCTCTTCAGATAGCTCTTGAAGGACGGCATGCGGGGGGTGCCGTTCATGATGTATTCGCGCATGATGTCGTCGTCGCCGCCGCCCGCGGTCTTGTTCAGAGCCGGACCATAGGTTCGGGCCCCCATCTCGGGCGGAAGGTGGCAGATGCCGCATGACTGCGCCAACAGCTGGCGGCCGTGTCGTTGGGTGTCGTTGAGACCATCGCCGGTCTGCTGGGCGGACGCGTATTGCGGGCCTGCGGCGAACACGAATAGGAGCAACCAAGCAGCGTGTTTCATCGAGCTTCCTCCTAATGATCTTTTTTTTGAAGCTTACCCCTCGGTCGCCCACAAGGAAAGGGGGCATCCGGGGCCGCTTTCTCGCCGACGGCGAGGTGGGCGCCCACAAGGGGCGCCCCTACAAATGTGTCTTCGATGCAGCCGCGGCGCTTATGGCCGCCTGCTGTCGCGCCGCATCGTCGACGCCCGCATTTGTGCGCCGGTGGTTGGCCTCGCTCGCACATTTGGCGGCGTGGGCTTCGCGATTGATCACCTGCAAATTCGGCACCCCCCAGAACGACAGCAGTTGCGGCCAATCCATGTCGCGATGCTCGCCCCATACCTGGTAGAGCGGCACCCGATGGTCGACCTCCGCGGACTTGAGCAGGCGCTTGCCGCTGTGCGCGCAACGCCGCGCCTGCAATTGCTTCAAGACGCGGACAAAGCCGCTCGGCGCGCTCCACAATTGCCAGGCGATCACGCAGGCGGCGTGCCAGCCGGCCTTCCGGTTCGGGCCGACGTCCCAGAGATCGGCGTGCCAGCCGAACCGGTAGACCGGCTGCCCGCAGACGCAACACGCGCCCGGACCGCGCGCGAAGGCGCGCTCCCGGTACGGCGCCGGCGGCGCCCGAAACGTCGCCGGCAAGCCCTTGCTGCGGCCACCCGCCAGGCGCCACGTCCATCCGGCCGGCGTGCCGCCGCGGGCGGCCAGCGCGCGCGCCAGCCGGTCGGCCCGAACCGGGTGGGCGCGCCAGTAGCCGTCGATCGCGAGCCGCGGCGTCGGCGGGATGAACGGACGGCTCAACGCGCGGCTCAGGACTTGCGCCGGAAAGACCCCGGGCAATGCCTTCTCAAGGCGCGCCAGCGCCCGCCGGTTTCTCTCCGCCCGCCATTCCGACATCGTTCCGAATCCCCGTATCGGTTGGATCATGCCACCGCTTTGGTTAATGGGAGCCTGCGCACAGTGATTCACGCCGCGCGACGCCAGAAGCGATCCATAAAATCTTGCAGAATTTGTTTGAACCGAGTGCTGGGCAGACGCCGCCGCGGACATCGTCTCCCTCGTCGGACCTTCACGGCAGCGTCCCGCAGATGTCCTGCGCCGCAAGAGTCTCGTTCGGCGCAGGTCGTCTGGCAAGTCACCTGACGGGTTCAGGCCTGCGCGACGTCGAGCGGCGCAGCCGCCGATTGCGTTTCCCGCAGGTCGTAGAGCTCGCCGTACTTGTGCCGCAGGTAATCCATGTAGGGGCGGATGGTCATCGGATCGCCGGTGGCACGCCGCACGATCTCGTCGGCTTTGAACTTGCGGCCATGGCGGTAGAGATTCCGCGTCGAGCCAGTCTTTGAGCGTACCGAACCGGCCCTCGCCGATCTCGCCCGCGATTTCCGGATGAGCGCGCAGCGCCGCCGCATAGAACTGCGCGCTCAGCACATTGCCGATGGTGTAGCTGTGGAAGGCGCCGCCGATGCAGCCGCTGAACCAGTGCACGTCCTGCAGGCAGCCGTCCCGGTCGTCGGGCGGGCTGACGCCGAGGTCGGACTGATAGCGCGCCCGCCATGCCTCGGGCAGATCCTTGACGGCAAGCCGGCGCTCCAGCAATTCGAGCTCGAGGTCGAAGCGCAGGATGATGTGCAGATTGTAGGTCACCTCGTCGGCTTCGGTCCTGATCAACGAGCGCTCGACCTTGTTGATGGCGCGATAGAAAGTCTCCAGCGGTACGTTGCCCAGCCGCTCCGGGAAGGTCGCGCGCAATTGCGGATAGAAATGCCCCCACAGGCCGAGGCTGCGGCCGACCACGTTCTCCCACAGCCGCGACTGGCTTTCGTGCACGCCCGCCGAGGTGCCCGATCCGAGCGGCGTGCCGTCGAGCGCGGGCGCGACGCCCTGCTCGTAGAGCCCGTGGCCGGCTTCGTGCAGCGTGGAGAACAGGGCCTGGGTCACGTCGTCCGGATAGACCCGCGTGGTGATGCGCACGTCGCCGCCGGAGAATCGGGTGCAGAACGGGTGGTGGGTGCGGTCGAGCCGGCCGCGCTTGAGGTCGTACCCATAGGCGGTGGCGATGCCGAGCCCGAAGTCGAGCTGCGGCCCTTCGGCGAAGGCGCCATGCAGGCAGCTGTCGTCGGCCGGGGGCTGATCGCAGATCGCGCGCACCAGCGGCAGCAGCTCGCGCGCGAAGCTCGGCCAGGAGCGCGCGCACCGACGCGCAGGTCATGCCCTCGTCCGCGTCGTCGATCAGCGGATCGATCACATGCTGGTAGGGCGCAAAGAACTCCGGCGTATTCGCAGCTGAGATCAAGCGTGCGCTCCAGGAACGGCCGCATGCCGGCGAAGTCGTTGTTCTGCCGCGCCCGCGTCCAGGCATCGTAGGAGGCGGACGAATGGGCGCTCAGCCGCTCGACGAAGCTCGTCGGCACCCGGACGGCCTTGGCAAAATCGCGCGCCGTCACGCGGATGAGCGCCGCGTCGTCGCTGTCGGGCGGCAGGCTCGCCGCCTGCGGCGTGAGCTGCTCGATCAGCCGGCCGAGCTGCGGATCGGTCCTGCGCTCATGCAGGAGCCGGCTCATCAGCGCGCTTTGCCGGCCGCGCGCGGCCGCGCCGCCGCTCGGCATGTAGGTGGACTGATCCCAGGACAGGATGGCGGCCGTCCCGGCGAGATCGCTGATCTCGAGCAGCCGCGCCTTGAGCTCCGCCAGTGCGGTATCAGCGGGCGGCATTGGCGACCGATGCTGCCGTCTGGCCGAACAGGATCGCGCGCTGTTCGGCGGTCCGAACCCCGGGCGGATTGGGGTTGATCTCCTTGGCCTTGTCGTAGGCCCGCACCACCGCGGACCGGCCGCGCACCGACTCGAACCAGCGCTTGAGATGCGGAAAGTCGTCGATCTTCTGGCCCTGGCGCTCATGCGGCGCGATCCAGGGATAGCTCGCCATGTCGGCGATCGAATAGTCGCCCGCGATATAGGGACGATCGGCCAGGCGCCGGTCCAGCACCCCGTACAGCCGATTGACCTCGTTGCGATAGCGATCCATCGCGTAGGGGATCTTGTCGGTGGCGTAGTTGCTGAAATGATTGTTCTGCCCGCGCCATGGGACCGAGATTGCCCATCTGCCAGAACAGCCACTGGATGGTGTCGAGGCGGCCGCGCAGATCGCTGGGAATAAAGCGGCCGGTCTTGTCGGCGAGATAGAGCAGGATGGCGCCGGATTCGAACATCTCGATCGGCTTGCCGCCGTCGGCGGGATCGTGATCGACGATCGCCGGGATGCGATTGTTGGGCGAGATCGCCAGGAACTCGCGCGCAAACTGCTGGCCCTTGCCGATGTTCACCGGGATGATCCGGTAGGCAAGCCCGGTCTCCTCCAGGAAGATCGTGATCTTGTGGCCGTTCGGCGTGGTCCAGTAATGCAGGTCGATCATGGTGGCTCCGTCAATTTTGCTGCGCGTCCGAGCCGAGCCTCGGGCGCCGCTGATCTAATCGTCCACCGCGGAGCACGCCAGCCCGGATCCGCGCCAGCCCAGCCGCCGATTCTGCATGCTGACTATCGCATGTGGCAGAGCGGCACCGATTCCCTCCCCCTGTAAGGGGGAGGGTGGCGCCGAAGGCGCCGGGTGGGGGTCCCGCGTTCCAACAGATTCAGTGCTTGTGGCAGGACCCCCACCCGGATCGCTGCGCGATCCGACCTCCCCCTGCAGGGGGAGGTGTGGCCGAAACGCCGTGCCCCGACCGAGGTACCTTGCAGGGAGAGGTGTCGCAGGGAGGCCGCTGGTTTTGTCCAATGCGATTGCCATTCCCCTCCTCTCACGGTGAATGTGGCGCGAGATGCTTCGATGGCCAAATCAATCTATGCTGCGAGCGTGCAAGACGTTGGACCCTTCATGGACGTGAAAGCGCGCGACGAGCTCGCCATTGCGCTCGGCACTGTCGTGGCCGAGGCCGGCAGGGCCATCATGGTGGCGCGCGCGGCCGGGATCGAGGCCCGGCGCAAGCCTGACGGGTCGCCGGTCACCGCGGCCGACCTGGAGGCCGAGCGGCTCATCCTGGCGCGGCTGGCCGGCATCATGCCCGGCGTGGCCATCATCGCGGAGGAATCGTTTGCGCCCCATCGCGCGCCGGCGCCGCAGCGGTTCTTCCTGGTCGATCCGCTCGACGGCACCCGCGAATTTCTGGCCGGGCACCCGGATTTCACCGTCAATATCGCGCTGATCGATAACGGCGACCCGATCGTCGGAGCCGTTTGCGCGCCGGCGCTCGAGCAAGTCTACCTGGCGGGCGCGACCGCGTTTACGGCGGACCTTGCGGGCGGCACGTTTCCCGGCCCCGACGCCATGAGGGTCATCGCCACCAGCCCGGTTCCGGGTGCGGGCATGCGCGCGCTCACCAGCCGATCGCATCTCGACCCGCAGAGCGAAGCGTGGCTGCGCCAACACCGGATCGCCGAGCTGCAACGCACCGGCTCGTCGCTCAAGTTCTGCTTGATTGCCCGCGGCAATGTCGATGTCTATCCTCGCCTCGCTCCCACCATGGAATGGGATACGGCCGCCGGTCATGCCGTCCTCAATGCCGCCGGCGGCTGCGTGCTCGGCCTTGACGGATCGCCGCTGCGCTACGGAAAGAGCGATGCAGGGTTCAAGAACGCGGGATTCATCGCCTGGGGCCGCGAGCCTGCGGAATGAGCCGATCGCTTCCATCGGATTCGGCGTCATTGTCGGGCTTGAGCCGGCAATCCATTACCTTCGCAAGATGCAGTATGCGAAGGTAATGGAGCCGCGGGTCAAAAGGGCGTTTACGCCCGTCTTCGCGGGCTATGCCCGCGGGTGACGATCAAGGCGGGTCAATTCGACCAAAACCTGCTCTCGTGGGGCGCTGATCCATGTTGCTGGACGATGCCGTTGTGTTCGTGACCGGTGGCGCCGGCTTCATCGGCTCGGCGGTCGTGCGCCACATGCTGGATACGACCCAAGCCTTCGTGGTCAACATCGACAAGCTCACCTATGCGTCGAGCCTCGACTCCATCCCGCAGGCTGACGGCCATCCGCGCTATCGTTTCGCGCAGACCGATATCTGCGATGGTCCCGCGCTGCGGCGGCTGTTCGAGCAATTCAAGCCCAGCCATGTGATGAACCTGGCGGCGGAGAGCCATGTGGATCGCTCGATCGACGGTCCGGCGGCGTTCATCCAGACCAACATCGTGGGCACCTTCGTGCTGTTGCAGGAGGCGTTGCGGCACTGGCGCGCGCTCGACAGTGGCGGCCAGGCGCGCTTTCGCCTCCATCATGTCTCGACCGACGAGGTCTATGGCTCGCTCGGACCGCAGGGCCTGTTCGCCGAGGAGAGCCCGTGCGCGCCGCGCTCGCCCTATGCGGCTTCCAAGGCCGCGTCCGATCACCTGGTGCGCGCCTGGCACGAGACCTACGGGCTGCCCACCGTGGTCACCAACTGCTCCAACAATTACGGACCGTATCATTTCCCGGAAAAGCTCATTCCCCACATCATCATCAGATGCCTCAAGGAGCAGTCGCTGCCGGTCTACGGCGACGGCGCCAATGTGCGCGACTGGCTCCATGTGGACGACCATGCTGCCGCGTTGGCGTTGGTGCTCGCGCGCGGCGCGGTCGGCGAGACCTACAATATCGGGGCCCGCAACGAGCGCAGCAACATCGAGGTGGTGCGCTCGATCTGCGCGCTCATCGACGAGGTCGCGCCCTCGCCGGCCGGCCCGCGCGCGCGGCTGATCACGTTCGTTGCCGACCGGCCCGGCCATGACCGGCGCTACGCCATCGATCCATCGAAGATCGAGCGCGAGCTCGGCTGGGGCGCCGCCGAGACGTTCGAGAGCGGTCTGCGCAAGACCGTGCGCTGGTACCTCGACAACCGGCCGTGGTGGCAATCGATCCTTGACCGCGGCTACCGGGCGGAGCGGATCGGGCTGGCGCAGGCGGGGCAAGAGCCGGGGGAATCCTGACCAAAGCACTCCAACGCCGACCGAAATTTGCCGCGCCAAAATTCGCCCGCAAAATCAATGGGGCGGCTTGTTAATAACAGGAAAAATACAAGTGCTGGGATTGGACTGTTGCTGGGGTTGGACTGCACCCCAACCGATTGAATAAGCCCGGCGCGGTGTCCCGCCCGGGCACACCAATTCATTTTCGATTTGACGAATAAACTGATTTCCGGGGTGATGTCAACATCCAATCTCGACAAGCTCGGCGCGACCACCGATGGCCCATCTCCTATGTCCACTGGTTTGCTCCCCTGAGCACCATGTTCACCCCGCCGTCGGGCTGAAGGTAATCCGCTCCTCCATTCCAGCCTTTGAAGCCGTACCACGATCTCAACGTCACGAGTCGAAACTGGTGAAAAAAATGAACCGACCTCTGAACACGCGCGACACTTCAGGCTGGATGTCACCCATGAGCTTCCCGCTCGACTCGAGTGAGCTTGCCTACATTGGTCAGCCGATAGATTTTCTGAGACGATTTGAGCCTTCAGAAAATGGCTGATCCTCCGCGTGAATAAATCCACGCTCGATGAGCACCCATCGGCGTGCTAGGGGAAGGTGACCGCGGGCGGCTCGGGTGGGTCACGGAGCGGAAGGTACGGATTTCGGAAAAAGCGACACATCGTGGAGATTGGTCGATGGACAAATTCACTCGACGAGCCGAAGCATCCGGCTGGCTTTCGGTGCGCCTGAGCCGTAGCGGACAGCTCACGTCTCTGTGCGAATACACCCGGGTGAACGTCGGCCGTGAAGCCGATGGACGAACTTACTTCACCATCGCCGATGGATTTATCGCGGTCGCCGAAGAGGCGTCGCTCGCCACGGCGAATGCCGCAAAATATCTATCGACGGTGGGGCCCGGCGGTCCGGTGACGGTTACGGTCACATATGCGGGCGCGCCGACCGAGGAGGTTTCGCCGTTCAAAGGCAGGCTGAAACAGCAATGGGCTAATCTGTCCTTCAGCGGGCAGACCGCGACCGTGACGCTGAACAGCGTTTGGAATGGCCGTTTTCAACCCATTGCCCCTGGAACGCACGCGATCCTCGCGCCGGACTATTCGCATAAAGCTATTTCCACGGCCGGTTATGCCGCGGCAACTTCCGGCATGATCGGAAATGACGTCTGGTTTCCTATCGGGCTCTTTGGGGCAATGACCAACAGCAGCCGGTATATCCACGTCGGGCACTTGTCCGATGGTTGCGTGACCGTGCATCAATTGGAAAAATGGTCCGCGCTGTACGAGTTTCTGATATCGCATCGAGACCCGGGGTCGGCCGGCAAACGCATTGGTTCGCTGGTGGTACGCAAATGAAACAGGCCTCCGCTCTCGTCTCGGCATGCCTTTTGTTCTGCCTGGTCTTGATGCCGGCGCTCGGCGGTCTCGTGTTCGCGGGCACGTCCGAGCCGGCCCCGCCCGGTTGCGGCGACTTTCTCGCTCAGATGGATAAGAAGCCTGCCCACCTGACCTATATCGGTTGCAGCTATTTGCCGGATCGGCAGGGCAAGCCGCTGCGCGCGGTCTACCATGTGAGCGGCCGCTTCGCGGCCAGCACGGAAGCCGACCTCATCAAGTCTGTCGAACTCAATCGACTGAACCGGTCCTGCTGCCAATGGGATTCTCCGGCGCACCAGTTCAAGGACGCAAGCGGGCGGGAATTCTCGATCACCATGGTCTCCAGCGAAACGACAGCCGCGAGCCGGGCCGCATGGCGCAAGATCATGACGTTCGAAGTGGTCGTCGAGACTTTCACGGAAGATATTTGAGCGAAAGCTCCCGACGTCGAGCCCTCTCGGGTGCTTCTGCTTGGACAGCCCGGGAAAGACCCGACGCGTCTCGTCCTATCGCGCCTGCGATGTCGCGAAGGATCGAAACTCGCGGACGAGGTCGACGTCCAGCTTGGGGCCCATCTCCTCGAGGACCTGATAGGCCTGCTCGCACGTCATTGGCGCCCGGTAGGATCGCCGCTCGATAAGCGCCCCGAAGATGTCCGCGATGGTCATGATCCGCACGAGGTCGGATATTTGATCGGCTTTAAGTCCGTGCGGATAGCCGGAACCATCCAGATATTCGTGGTGGTGGATCACCATGTCGAGCATCGCCAAATCGAGGCCGTACATCCCGCGCGCCGCTTCGAAGCCGAGCTCCGGATGCCGCCGCATCATGGCGATCTCGTCTCCGACCAGCGGACCCGGCTTTTCCAGGATGGCGACCGGAATCCCGGCCTTGCCGAGATCGTGAATGAGGCCGGCAAATGCCAGCCGTTCCGTGTCAGCGGTCGAAAAGCCGAGATGGCGTCCGAACGCCACCGCCACGCCGGTCACCAGCAGGCAGTGCTGATAGGTCTGGCTGTGATGCTGGCGGACCATGTCGATCCAAGGCCCGAGCCCCTCCGCATCGATATTCCGCACCAGGGTGCTGCCGGCTTGATAGACCTCGTCCCACTCGATCGAGGCTCCCGACACCACCGCATCGAAGATATCCTCAAGCGCCCCGGCGCCCGCCAGGATGCCTTCCGGATGGTCGACCCCGAGCGTCGCCGGATCGGTGGCCAAAGCCCCGATGTCGCCCAGCAACGCGGTGACCAGCGATTTGCGAACGAGCGGGCGTTCCAAAAGATCGGTCGCCCCCACCGCATGGGCTTGCACGATCTGATGCCGCACTCCTTTCTCGACGGCGAATATCGCCTTGCCGTGCTTGGGCCGGAGCATCAGCCAGAGTTTCAGATCGGAGAAATACGAGCTGTCAGACAGGTCGATGTCGGCCACGACGGACTGCGCGGGCTTGGTGCGAGCCAGGTCCTGGCGCAGAACCGGCTGCGCCTCGAACATTCCGGCCAGCTCACGGCCGATGATTCCGGCGGTATCCGGCGAGTCCGAAAGGATGGAAACTTAATTCATTTTCGAAGCTACGGTTGGCCGGCTTGCTTACCTTGCGGGCGCGGTCAATTCATCGATTGCGCGCGCAAGCAACAGGCTGCGCGCCAATTCTTTCCGACGAATTAAATCCGCGTCCTCGGCTAGGTGGAAATCCGGACGGGCACGAACATTGCAATCATTCAATTAATGCCGGGCGACGAATTGTCCGGACCTTGCCCGAGGCCCGCTGCAGCCCGCTTGCATCCTCTGTGAGCGTCGGGCGGCGTGGGGTGCGCGCCATCCTGCGTCTCGCATGGACTGCAAGGAGGAATCAAATACGATTTTGATCAAATTGAACTCATCGTCATTGCGGGCTTGACCCGGCAATCCATCTGCTTCGCAAGATGCCAAAGCGAAGGTGATGGACCCGCGGGTCAAGCCCGCGGGTGACAGCTTTGGTTGGCGCGGCCGGCGATCCCAATCGACCGGAAGCCGCCTCAGGAGCGTTTCATCGGGCGGGTGGCGTCGATGATCATCTTGGCGGTCATGATCTCGTCAATCCACGAGGGGTCGAGGGTAGTGCCCTCGAAGTCCTTGATGATGTCGACGTCCTCGTTGGCCCGCAGCGGACGAAGGACGAAGGTCGCTTCGCGCCTATGGAATTAGCGCCCCTCGACCCAGCCGGCAGCATCGACAATTCCTGGGCATCGATTGGAGTAACTAAGTGCGCTGGCGCGCTATGCGGCGCCCGACCTGCTTCGGTCGAGAGACAGAATTTTTCGCGCGCTTGTTCCGAGCGGTCCGCCTGACGTGGTGAATGCTAAATCCCTGAAGCTTTGGCGCATGGAGAGCATCGCTCAAAAATATTACTTCCGAACCAACCGATTTTTCGCCAGCACTGTAATTTAGAAGATATGTGATGGGCGAGAATGAACAGTAAGCATCACGTATTTCGGGCACATCATCATAAGAAACAACCCACTTCGATTTCCTCCTTCGTTCAAGCTCGGCGGCAATCTTGAGGTGATCGGCCGGTTGATAAAAATTCTTGTAGAGCTTGTGCCCTTTAACAAAATACGGAGGGTCCAGATAGACCAAAGAATTGTCTGCGCCTACAGTTTGCTGGAGATAATCGAACGCATCCAGGTTGGTGACTTTGATCTGATTAGCGTACCTGGAAAGGGCTTTCAGATTTTCGATCTGCTTCTCTTTGACCAAGCGAACATCGATCTTCCAATTTCCCTTTTGCGCATACCCACCAATGGGACCAGCCCCTTCGATGATTCCGGATCGATTTGTCCGATTGAGAAAGTAAGCCGAGAAGCCGAGCTTTAGCTTGTTGTCGAAATCCGACATCTCCCAAATTTCTTGCTGGCGATACCACTGGTCGATGTCGGCCGGCGTCCTCTGGATCATTCGGCAAAATCGCTCCGTGTCGAATATTGCGGACATCCAGAAGGCGTAAATTGACTGGTCTATATCGTTGATCCAGATACCATCAACAAAACCATTTGTAAGAAGCTTAATCGCCAGCCCAGCCCCTCCCGCATAAGGCTCACAATACTCCACACCAAAGAGCTTGTTCGTTCGGATTAACTCCGCGAAGTAGGGAAAGAGCTTAGCCTTTCCACCCGGGTAGCGCAGAGGGGACGCAATCATTACACATGCTTCTTTACAAACTGGTCGATGGTATCGCGCGCTTGCATCACCCGGATCTCATGGGGGATTAAGTTCCCATGCGCACCAAGATTGAGAAATGAAAGATGATCTTTCCTGAATTCGCTTAAGATCTTCTTATCGGTGACCGGCAGATTTACCAGCTGCGTCGCACACAGATTTAGACAGCCTTCGAGATCGAGCGTTTTTTCGCTCTTATTCGCCTTCTGGTCATCAATAATGTGCTTGAGGATGGCCTCAACGATGTTGCGCAAAAGGAAGGTCGCGGCAGCCGGAAACCTGTTGCACTTGGCCTGCTGCCGGTTCCACGGACACCGAGTTAGGTGTTTTGATGGAGCCGGAGGTGGATCATGGAGAGACGGAAGTTTACACGCGAGTTCAAGCTTGAGGCGGTCCGGCTGATCAAAGAACGAGGCGTCTCGTATGCGCGGGCTTCGCACGACCTGGGTGTTCATCAGTCGCAGCTGCGCACCTGGGTGAAGGCGTTGGCGGACGATCCGCAGCATTCGTTTCCCGGCCATGGCCAGATGAAGCCCGAGCAGCTGGAGATCGCGCGGCTGAAGCGCGAGGTGAACAAGCTGAAGGCCGAGCGAGACATCCTAAAAAAAGCCGCGGCCTACTTCGCGAGGGAGTCGATGTGAAGTTCGCCTTCATCGCGAAGCACCGGGGGATCTGGCCGGCGGCATGGTTGTGCGGGGCGCTCGGTGTCTCGCGGGGTGGGTTCTATGCCTGGCTGACACGACCGCGCAGTCGGCGCAGCCGGAACGACGAGGAGCTCGGCGTGAAGGTCCGGGCCAGCTTCCTCGCCAGCGATCGAACCTACGGCGCCAGGCGGGTGTGGCACGACCTTCTTGCCGAAGGAGTATCTTGTGGACTGCATCGGATCGAGCGATTGATGCGGCTACAGGCTCTCAGAGCACGTCCGCGACGGCGTCGACTGCCGCCCGATATGGGTGAGCGGCAGATCGCCGCCGTCGCTCTCAACGTGCTCGACCGCACCTTCGAAGCGCCCGCTCCCAACCGCAAATGGATCGCTGACTTCACGTATATCTGGACAGCGGAAGGTTGGCTCTACGTGGCTGCGGTCGTCGATCTCTTCTCCCGGCGTGTGGTGGGCTGGTCGATGAACGCCGCGATGACGGCACAACTCGTCACCGACGCGCTGCTGATGGCGATCTGGCGCAGGGGCAAACCCGACGCGCTGCTGCATCACTCCGATCGCGGCAGTCAATACACCAGCGAGCAGTTCCAGCGACTGATAGCCGATCACGGGGTCGTCTGCTCGATGAGCCGTTCGGGCAACGTCTGGGACAATGCGGCGATGGAGAGCTTCTTCTCCTCGCTGAAAACGGAGCGCACAGCGCGCAAAACATATCGGACGCGCGACGAGGCCAAGGCTGACGTGTTCGACTACATCGAACGCTTCTACAATGCTAAACGCAGGCACTCGACAATCGGCTATATGAGCCCCGTGGAGTTCGAGATGAAGGCCGAATTAGCTTAAGCGGGTGTCAACCGAACCGGCAGCAGGCCAACTTGAGGTCCTTTGCTTCCTTCATAAGTTGCTTAATCAGGCCGCTGTTCATCGTCACCGGGTAAGCGAACAACGTTCCTGGTTTGGCCGCCGCGCCTCCAGTTGCAGACAAGCCGCCACTCGCTCCTGTCCCACCGCCTGATGATCCGCCACCGCCTGATGATCCGCCACCGCCCATACCGCCACCACCGGCGCTGCCGCCGCTCGTAGAGCCGCCGCTTTTCGAGCTACCACCCTTAGACTTCGAAGGGGAAGTTCCGAAATCCGAGAAGACAGCATCATAGCTCGCGGTTGCTCCAAGCCCCTTAACCGGATTGATCACAAGCTTACTAAGCAGATATTTGAATTTTTTGTCGGCGCCCTTGCCCATGACGACTTTTAGATTGACGCTATCGTAGCTGATGCCCATCTTGTCTTTGTGGCCGCTCGTCTGCAGGAAACGGACTGGCGGGTTGAATGCGAGATTGGGCTTTAAGAGAATGTCCTTTTCTGTGTGCGTCCAAGGGAGGCTGAGCGCTTTCCGGTAAAGCTGGTACTCGAGGATCAGCTCCTTAATCTCGCCCTGCGTCACCTTGAACAATTTGGCGAGCTTCGGCAGAGTTTTGCCGCCTTTCCATTCGTCATAAACGGCCTTGCGGCTACCCAGATATCCCCATTTGGACTTGTCGCCGGTACCAAAGTGAGCGCTTGCCATGATTGGCATAAGTGCGTCGCGATCAGGAGCGATGCTGCAGTCGATGTGCTGCAAATTCTTTTTGATTGCGTCCGAGATATGAGGCACCGTCCCAGCGTGATCACTGGGCGGTTTTACCAGCCCAGTCAGAAGCTTGTAGGCGGCGATCCGGGTGTTGCCCTCGATGACGACATAACCGGTACCTTTCTTCACGACGTAAGGTCGTTCGGCTCCGTGATTCTTACCCTCCGACGCGATCTTCTTGACGAAAGCTTCCAGGTCTTCATTTTCGTACAGATAGGATAGAATTTCGTCTTGGCTGGAAAGGGTAGTTTGCGAGACAATGCGAGGATTGCGATCGTCGAGTGCGATGTCTTTAAGCGGCACACCTTCGTACTTAAAACCGGCAAACATCTCTTTTCCCCCGCTCCCCGAGACCGATTGAAGCACGAAGGGCTTGCGGGCGGCAACTGCCAGTATTCCCCCCGGCATTAAAATCCACAGTACGGCTCCGGGCGCGACGGGCGGTCCGAGGCCCTTTTTATGTCTGCCTCCGTATAAGCCGTATCCGCCAAGCCTCGGCTGAAGCTTCTATTTTCGCGAAAAGCCACGTAAATACTGGGCTTCTAGGCCGTACTTCAGACTTGGCCGTTACAAACGGCTCGAACAGAGTGCCCGCGAACCTCCGCGCTAACAATCGCGATAAATTGCAGATGCGCGGGCTGCCGAAATCGGCGACGCCCGCGTGTGGAATCACCTCCATCGAAGCGGCGGTCAGCTTGCCTTGCGGTTGCGCGCCTCCTTTTCAGACCCGCCCCCGCCCTAAAGGCTCTGCAATAAGTCAGAACTGTTGCTTCATGCTGCGACTGAAACGGAGGAGCATGGAGATGATGGGACGTCCCGACGGGTCTCTCAAGATCACGATTAATGGCAATAACGCTGCGCGGCCGAAAATGATGAGAGCGGCGCGCCCGAATTCTTCGAGCCCTTCGCGTTGACCTTCTGGTACGCGTCGGGCGGCACGCTTGAAGATTCCGATCACGACATGGATGATCCGCCGGGCGCGGGTGAATTCGTAGTTCCTTGCCGATCGCAAGGTCTCGCGCTGCTTGGGCAACGAAGCCCAGTTCCGCACGTGCACGATGAGCCATTCGAAATGTGTGTCGTCGAACGGCATCGGTTGGGGATGCCCTTTTGACCAGTACGGAACCGTTGCAGCTAGCAACTCAGCAAGTCCATGAGCCTCAGGCTCATCGTCAACACCGTAGAACGCGGAAAGGATTTCGTTGAGAAAATCTGTTGCGGCATGCTGGATATCTGCAGGTGATTCAGGCCGCAGCAATCCGCGAGCAGCCTTTGCAGCAAACCCTCCCACGGCTTCGATAAGGGGGACGTTGTGGACACTCGTACGTCGTGGTCGGTTGCGTAATATGAGCTTCAGCCACGCGAGACGGACAAGCTTGAGCTCAATCGGAAAGCCTGAGAGCCACAGGCCTACGAGCGCTGTGTAGGTGCGGCTATGCCGCGCCAGCAAGTCGTGTGTTGCCTTGGCCTGCGCTATTACCCGAGTTTCGACCCAGAATGTCTCGGTTCCTTTTTGGCGGCCCAGTCCACGACGTTGCGGGCGCGGCAGCAAACCCTTCGTCCACCAGTCTCGGGCGGCCCGAGGCGTCAGGCGGCGCTGTGAGCGCTCCATCTCGGCGCAAAGTTCGGCAAGGCCGACCATCCGGCTATTTTTACAAAAGCCATTCTTCCGCGCAAGCGGGATCCGACGGCTCGCTATGGATAGGCAGGCGGATGGGCCGCCACGATCCGAGGAGACAGTCGATGTCAGAATACAAGCTCAGCATTTCGATGGTGCCGCGGGCGCTCTGGGGCGAGAATCTTCGCAAACATCTTACTCGTGGAAACTGGAACAAGCTTCGGGCGATCCAGTTCGCAAGAGCACCAAATTGCGAATTTTGCGGATCAAACCCCATCGGGGCCGCCAGACATGTGCATGAGGAATGGGTCTATGACATGGACGCTTCGATGGCGCACCTGGTGGGGCTGCGAACCATCTGTCGTATGTGCCATTTTGCGCAACATCCCGGTTTCGTCCGCGCCATGGTCGCGAAAGGCCAATTCACCCCGGCGATTTTCGACAAGATCAGACGCCACTTTTGCAATGTGAACCGCTGCAAGCAGAAGGACTATCGCCGGCACTGTGAGCAGGCGCAGTTCAAGTATGGTGACCAAGCAAGGGTTGCAGTCTGGACGATCAACTTCGGACCCTATGCCTCTCTCGTTGGTATCGGCGCGAGGCCCTCATCGTCCATTACAAGTCGGACGCCAATGCAGTCGCACGCGAGCTTGACGACGTGCTTGCCGATTTCTTCCTGCGCGACGGGCCGCTTGTAGAGCGTCTGCAGGTTTAGACAAAATTCCGGGCTTGTGCTAAATCGGTGGGCGAGACGTATCGCGGTATCCACCGTAACTCTGCGCTGTCCAATGATGATCTCGGTGACCCGGTTCACCGGCACGTCGATTTGCCGCGCAAGCTCTGCGGCGAACATCTTCAGCGTCTCGAACTCTTGGACCACGTGCTCGCCTGGATGAATGGGTGCGTGTCATCCCGCGTCTCTAATGATCCGCAAGATGCTCTATGCGAAGGCGATGGACCCGCGGGTCAAGCCCGCGGTGCCGGCTTTGGTCGGCGCGGGCGGCGAACCCAATCGACCGGAAGCCGCCCTAATAAATCAGCCTCGCGATGAGCCTAAGCGTTCACGGAATCGCGCTTCGCGTTCCCTGTCCTACTTGAAATACTTCTCGATCGGGAACCTTGCCCGCACCTCGGCCGGCACGTCGAGGCGGGTGGCCCAGGGGCGCTTCATCGGGCGGGTGGCGTCGATGATCATCTTGGCGGTCATGATGTCGTCGACCTGCGAGGGGTCGAGGGTGTTGCCCTTGGAGTTCTTGATTATGTCGACGTCCTCGTTGGCCTGGGTGCGGGTGGCGACCGCGTACATGACATCCTGCTCGTTGTAGGGATCGATGTCGCCGTCGACCACGATGACGTTCTTGACGAAGTCGACCTCGCCGAGCGCGATGAAGGCGGCCTGCTTGCTCTCGCCGTCGACCCGCTTGTCGATCGAGATGTAGCAGTTGAAGCGGCCGACGCCGGAATTGGGCAGGTGCACCGCCTTGACGCCCGGAACCACGCCCTTGATGCGGTTGAACAGCGCGCCTTCCTTGGGGATCGCGCCCATCACCCAGTCGTCGGCATGGCCGACGAAGATGTCCTGGTAGATGGCGTTCTTGCGGTGGGTCATGGCCTTGACGTCGATCACCCAGCGCAGGCGCTGCGGCCCGTAGGTGCCGGGGAACTCGCCGAACGGCCCTTCGACCTCGCGCACGTTGGGCGGGATCTCGCCCTCGATGATCATCTCGGCGTCGGCCGGGACCATGAAGTCCTCGCCCCAGGTCTCCGAGGGCACCAGCCGGATCGGCTCGTTCATCATGGCGCCCAGCACCTCGTAGTCGTCGACGCCGAACGGCGCCACGTTGAGCGAGCCGAGGAAGAAGGCCGGATGGTGGCTGACGATGATGGCGGTCGGGGTCGGCTGGTTCTTGAGCTCGTTCTTGCGGCACATCTGCCAGTTATGGCGCGGCGACATGTGGATGCCGAGCTTGCGCGGGCCTTTGTACATCATGCGCAGGAACGCGATGTTGTAATGGCCCATCTCGGGATCGCGCATGATCGGCGCCATGTCGATATAGGGCGCCGGGTCCATGCGGTGATGGCGCACGATCGGCAATTCGCGCAGGTCGACGTCGGCGCCCTTCTTGACCACCTGCTTGACGGGCGCGTCGGCGCTCGCCATGCGCACCGGCGGCACGCGGCGCGCCTCGCGGCGGGAATATTCGAGGCTGAGATCGATGCGGTCCTGGTCGGCCTTGAGCCCAAGCGCCAGCGCGTCGCGCCGGCGCGACGAATAGATGTTGGTGATCAGCGGGAACGGCGAGACCTTGCCGAGCTGATTGATCGGCCGCTCGAACAGCACCATCGGGTTGATGCGCTTCTCCTCGAGATTGGCCAGGATGGCGGTGGCCTCGAACTTGGCCGGGTCGATCTCCTCGGAGATGCGCAAGATCTCCTTGGGGTGATCGCGCTCGATCATGGCGATGAAATCGCGCAGCTCGCTTGGCTTGCGGGTGGTGGCCGGGGTTTCGGGCTTGACCGGGACGTTCATGGCTGACCTCTGAATGCGTTGGCGGCCGTCGGGGCGCCGGTGGTGATCGGGATCAAGGCGTAGGCAAGGATATGTTGCTACAGCGCGTCCCGCTCAAATTGAGGATGGCGGCGCTGCTGGCTTCACCTCTCCCCAGAGGGGAGAGGTCGGATTGCGAAGCAATCCGGGTGAGGGGGTTCGGGCCTATCGAGAGTCCGTGGCCCCTCACCCCAACCCTCTCCCCACTGGGGAGAGGGAGCGCGCCGAATCTGTGGCACGGCTTTGCATCCATTTCATAGGGACCCGCTTTAGTGAGATTTCGGTGGGCGATAACAACAGCAGGAGCCGAATGTCGCAGGCGACGCGTCAGTGGTGGGCCGCGGCCTTTTGGTTCGGGTGCGTGACCGTGCCGTCGTGCTCGACCAGGGTCTCGCATTCATCGACGAAGAATTCGGTCTGGCAATACGGGCACAGGAGCTTGACGCCGGCATAGCGCAGGTCCTCGTGATGGACGTGGAATTTCTGCTTGCATTTGGGGCAGCTGGGATCGAAGTGCTTGACCATCTGGGTCCTCCTTATGGGCGTTCTTGATCGGCGTTGTTGGTTGACTTGAGTGATCGGCGATCGCGACCTGACGAGGGCGTTGCGCCGCCGGCCTTCCGTTTTGAAGGCGAGCGTTTCTTGAGCTCCTGCGCGCCGGCGGAAAATTCGGCGAAGCGGCGGCTGAGGATCTCGATGTCCTGCGCCATGATTTGGCGCGCCTTTTCGGGCTGGCGATGGCGGCAGGCGTCGATGAGCTGCCGGTGCATGATCAATCCGACCTCGGTGGTCTGCGCGCTCAAGACGGCTTTGACGCGGTCGTAGAGCACGAGCAGCACGGTCTCGCCCACGATGGCGAGCAGCGGATTGCCGGCGAGCCGGATGATCTGGCGATGGAAATCGATGTAGCGGTGGCGCACGCTGTGGTCGGCGCCATGCTCGCGCTCGGCCGCCACGATCCTGCCTTCCAGCAGGGCGAAGTCGGCCGCGCTGCCGCTCTCGGCCACCCGCGCGGCCGCGTAGGGCTCGATCAGGAGCCTGATCTCGAACAGGTTGTCGAGCGTGGCGTCGCCGCCGGCCAGCAGGTTGGTGACGGTGTCGACGATCGGCCGCTCGTAGTCCTGGGCGACGAAGATGCCGCCCTTGGGGCCCTTCTTGACGGTCACCAGGCCGCTCAATTCGAGCGTGCGGATCGCCTCGCGCACCACCACGCGGCTCACTCCGAACTGCGCCGCCAAGTCGCGCTCGGACGGCATGCGCTGGAACAGCGCCAGCTTGTCCTCGAAGATGGTCGCACGAATGCGGTCCGCCACCTCCAGATAGGCGCTGCGCCGCCCGAGGCTCTGGAACACGGGTGCGGTGGGTGAGGCGATGTCCGTCATTGGTCTAACCATAGACCAATGGTACGAAACCCGTCAACCCACCGAAAGCGAGCGGGCCGCGAGCACGGCCAGCATGGTCCGGGCAATCACGGCGCGATTTTCGAAAAGAACCGCTTGGCGTAGGTGAGTTGGTCGTGCTCCTGCTCCAACACCCACTGCGCGATCCTGTTGTGGCCGGGAAACCAGACATCCGGATGGCTCGCGAAGAACTTCAGCAATTTGTCGAACATCGCGGTCATCAGCGGCCGGCCGCCGAAATGGCTGTGAAAGGCGACATGGATCAGCCCCATGGGCTCGTGCTCATGGAGATAGTCGAACGTATCCTTGTAGACCTCGTAGTAGCCGCGCGGCTGGCTGTGCAGCACCCGATTGTCGACGAAATCGCTCCACGGAAACGCGACGATGTCGCCGCTCTTGGTCTTCTGCCGGCGCGGCAGGCTGATGTCGAGCGCATCGCCGTACCAGCGCAAGCCTTCCTGGACCAGGAGATCGAACGTGTGCTCGGTCCAGCTATAGGCCGGCGTGACCCAGCCCTGCGCCCGGATGCCGGAAGCCTGCTCGAGCAGATCGACGGTCTTGCGGATCGCCGCGCGTTCCTCGTCCGGCGTCATATAGACGAACATGCCGTCCTGCGTGTAGCCGTGGCCCGCGATGTCGTGCCCGGAGCGCGCCGCCTGCGCGATCACCTCGGGGTAAAGCTCGGCCGCCCTGCCGCTGCAGAAGACGGTGGCGGGCACCGAATGGCGGTCGAGCGTGCGGATGATCCGCCATAGGCCCTCGTTGCCGCCGAACTGCGCCCACTGGATCGCGCCGCGGTCCACCGTGCCCGGCTTCAACGGCGATGTGCGCGGAAAATAGCTCGGCCCTTTGTCCTGCGACCAAGTCTCGAAAAGAATGCTGACCAGCACGGCGATGCGCTTCCCGCCCGGCCACACGTCTGTCGCTGACATTTGATGTTGTCCTGATTGCAGGCTTGCGGGTGTGCGTAGCATGCAGCGGCTCGGATTGAAAACATCGGCGGCAACCGCCGCGCAAACGCGCAGCAAACTTGTCCCCCTGAGCTGAGAACTCGCTAAGTTAAGCTGCGGCGGAGCCTCGTTGGACTTCTTCCCGCTGGGCTATCGCATGTGACGGAGCGGTGCCGCGTTCTCCACCTCGCCCCGCTTGCGGGGAGAGGTCGGATCGCGAAGCGATCCGGGTGAGGGGGCGTTTCCACAAGCTCAGACTCTGCGGATAGGCCCCCTCACCCGGCGCTCCGCGCCGACCTCTCCCCGCAAGCGGGGCGAGGTGGAGAGTGCGGCTCTCTCAACATGCGATTGCCCTACCCACAAGGAGGAGGTGAGCATTCTCGGCGCCGTTGCGCCTTAACTTAGCGTCGATGGGGTCAAGCCCGGGACAAGTTTGGCCGGGCTCTGTCGTTGCCGATGCGTTTCAAAAAGATCTCGGGAGGCCGAGCACGTGCTCGGCCAGATAGGACAGTATGAGATTGGTCGAGATCGGCGCTACCTGATAGAGCCTCGCCTCGCGGAACTTGCGCTCGACGTCGTAATCCGCCGCAAAACCAAATCCCCCGTGCGTCTGCAAGCAAGCTTCCGCCGCCGCCCAGGAGGCTTCGGCGGCCAGCATCTTGGCCATGTTGGCCTCGGCGGCGCAGTCCTGGCCCGCCTCGAACAAGGCGGCCGCGCCGTACACCATGAGCTCGGCCGCCCGCATCTGCGCGTAGGCCTTGGCAATGGGGAACTGAATGCCCTGGTTCTGCCCGATCGGGCGGCCGAAGACCGAGCGCTCGCGCGCATAGGCGGTTGCGCGGTCGATGAACCATTTGGCATCGCCGATGCATTCCGCGCCGATCAGCACGCGTTCGGCATTCATGCCCGAAAGGATATAGCGAAATCCCCGGCCCTCCTCCCCGATGAGACCGTCCGCCGGCACCCGCACGTTGTCGAAGAACACTTCGGTCGTGGAGTGATTCATCATCGTGCGGATGGGTCGGATGGAGAGCCCGTTCTGCTTCGCCGCCCGGATGTCCACCAGGAAGACCGACAGACCCTCGGTGCGCTTGGCCACCTGATCGCGCGGCGTCGTGCGGGCAAGCAACAGCATCAAGTCCGAATGCTCGGCCCGCGACGTCCAGATCTTCTGGCCGTTGACGACGTAGGCCTCGCCATCGCGGCGCGCGAACGTCTTGATCGCGGTGGTGTCGCTCCCGCTCGACGGCTCGGTCACCCCGAAAGCCTGCAGCCGGAGCTCGCCGCTGGCGATGCCGGGCAGGTAGCTCTGCTTTTGCGCGTCGCTGCCATGCCGCAGCAACGTCCCCATGATGTACATTTGCGCGTGGCATGCGGCAGCGTTGCAGCCGCAGTGATGGATCTCTTCCAGAATCGCCGCGGCGGCCGACAGCGGCAGGCCGGAGCCCCCATACGGCTCCGGGATGAGAGCCGAGAGATAACCGGCCTGCGTGAGCGCGGCGACGAACTCCGTCGGATAGGCGGACTCGCGGTCGAGCGCGCGCCAATACTCGCCCGGGAAAGCGGCGCACAGCTTGCGGACGCCGTCGCGGATCTCCGCATGCGCAGTGCCGTCGAGAAAGCCCGCGTGCGGCGCCATGATCGTCACAGCCCGGTTTGGGTCACGAACTTGGTGACCAGATAGGCCTCGATCGCCTCGGCGCCGCCTTCGGAGCCGTAGCCGGAATCCTTGACGCCGCCGAACGGCACTCTCGGGCAGGGCGAGGCCGTGATGGTTGATCGACACCATGCCGCTCTCGATCGCCGTCGCCGACCGCGGCCGCGGTCTTGGTCGAGCGCGTATAGGCGTAGGCCGCAAGCCCGTAGGGCAGGCGGTTGGCCTCGGTCGACCGCTTCGTCGAAGCTGTCGAACGGCACGCATCGATGGCGAGCGGGCCGAACGGCTCCTCGTTCATGATGCGCGCCTCGATCGGCACGTCGGTCAGCACCGTGGGCTCGAAGAAATAGCCCTTGTTGCCGATGCGCTGGCCGCCGGTCTCGAGCCTGGCGCCCTTGGCGACCGCATCGGCGACGAAGCCTTCCATCGCCTCGACCCGGCGCGCGTGCGCGAGCGGCCCCATGCGCGTCGCCTTCCGTCGAGTCCGTCGCCGACCTTCACCGCCTTGGCGGCGGCGACGAACTTGTCGACGAACGGCTCGTAGACGCTGCTCCTGCACCAGGAAGCGGGTCGGCGAGACGCAGACCTGGCCGGCATTGCGGTACTTGTTGGCGGCGAGAATCTTGACCGCGACGTCGAGGTCGGCGTCCTCGAACACGATCGCCGGCGCATGGCCGCCGAGTTCCATGGTGACGCGCTTCATGTGGCGGCCGGCGAGCGCGGCGAGATGCTTGCCGACCGCGGTCGAGCCGGTGAACGAGATCTTGCGGATGATCGGATGCGGGATGAGATATTCCGGAGATCTCCGCCGGCACGCCGAAGACGAGATTGATGCACGCCCGCCGGCAGGCCGGCATCGGCAAAGGCCTGCGACCAGCGCGGCGCAGCTCGCGGGCGTCTCCTCCGGTCCCTTGATGATGATCGAGCAGCCGGCGCGCCAGCGCGGCCGAGATCTTGCGCACCGCCTGGTTGATCGGGAAAGTTCCACGGCGTGAAGGCGGCGACCGGTCCGACCGGCTCCTTCACCACGAGCTGCTGGACGCCGTCGGCGCGCGCCGGGACGATCCGGCCATAGGTGCGGCGCGCCTCCTCGGCGAACCAGTCGATGACGTCGGCGCCGGCCAGCGTCTCGCCCTTGGCCTCGACCAGCGGCTTGCCCTGCTCGCAGCGTCATCATCGTCGCGATCGCGTCGGCGCGGGCGCGCAGGATGTCGGCGGCCTTGCGCATGAGCTTGTAGCGCTCGTAGGCCGAGACCTTGCGCCAGGTCTTGAAGCCCTTGTCGGCGGCCGCGAGCGCGCGATCGAGATCGGCCGGCTCGGCGATGCGCCACGCTGCCGATCGGCTCGCCGGTCGCCGGATTGAGCACGGCGAGCGTCGCCCCGGCCTCGCCGCGGCACCAGGCGCCGTCGATGAAAAGCAATACGTCGGAATCAGCCATTGCGTTCACCCCAATCGACATCGCGCTTGCGATCACTGCGTACCGACCGCGGCCAGATGCGGCCATAGCTTGAGGGCATTGCCGCGATCGATCGCGGCCCGTTCGCTGTCGCTATGCGTGGAAGGCAGCACGTGCACGGCGACCTCCTCGGCGATCTGGCGCGCGGGAATGAACGGCCAGTCGGTGCCGAACAGCAATTTCTCCGGCCCGGCGATGCTCTTGATCGTGGCGGTGGCCGGCGGATCGCAGGCGATCGCGTTGTCGTACCAGAACCGGCCGAAATAGTCGGCAAACTTCTCGCGCGACCATTGCGGCAGGCCCTCGTCGATGCCGGGACCGGAGGCAATCCGCCATCGGATATAGGGCAAGGTCCCCCCGCCGTGGGAGAGGATGATCTTGATGCGCGGGAAGCGGTCGAGCGCGCCGGTCAACATGAGATGGACCGCCATCCGGGTCGTGTCGAACGGGTACTCCATCAAGAAGCCGGGATACTTCAACGGAATGGCACGGCTCGACGGATGGATGGTCGGGTGCGTGTAAAGCACCGCGCCGTGGCGGTTGATCGCCTCCAGCACCGGATCGAACGCGGGATCTCCGAGATAGACCCCGTCATAGTTGGTGAAGAGACAAACGCCTTCGAGCTTCAGGACGTCGAGCGCATAGGCGATCTCGGCGATGGCGTCGTCGACGTTCTTCATCGGAACGATGGCAAAGCCGCCGAAGCGTTTCGGCCAACGGGCTTTCTGCTCGGCCGCGTGCTCGTTGAGCCTGCGCGCCAGGGCCCTCGCCTTCTCGGCCTCCAGGAACTGCACCCCCGGCATCGACACCGAGGCGATGGCATAATCGATGCCGTTTGCATCCATCATCTCGAGCGCGGCCTGCGGCGAGCATGGCGGGTAGCCGCTGCGGCGGGTGGGGCCGAGGCCGGCGGCGATGACCAGCTCCTGATAGAATGGCGGAATAGTGTGAAAGTGGACGTCGAATTCGGCCAGTTGACGGCATCCTGTCCCCGATCCGTGTCTGCGAGAAAAACGACTGAGCGCGACCGCGACGGCGGCGCCGTCACCGCAATGGCGGCAGCGGCTGCTTTCCGTCGGGCGCCGGCACCTCGAAGGACCGAAGCGTCATCGCCAGCATGGTGGCGTAGCCGGCGCCGGCGATCAGCTCGATCAGCTGCTGCAGGCCGAGCTTGGCGAGCGCCCGATCATAGCTCGCCTGGCTCAGCGAGCGCTTGGCCTGCAGCTCGTTGATGGTGTCGTAGACGACCTGCTCCTCCTCGCGCCTAAAGGTCGGAACGCGTCCGTTACGAAGGTCCTCGATGATCGCGGCATCGATGCCGAACTCGTGCCCGTAGGGCTCGTGCGCGAACCACTCGAACTGCGCCGACCAGGTGCGCGCCACGATCAGCACCATCAGCTCGAACAGGCCCCGCTCCAGCTTGCTCTTGAGGCGGATCATGTTGCCGAGCTTGCTGGCGAGCTCGGCCACCTCGGGGATGCGGATCCAGACCGCATAGGGGCCGCGGGCAAGACCGCGCCGCAGCTTGCCGATCTCGTCGGCGACGCGCTTCTGGTCCGGCGTGTACATATCGGGCGTGACATCGGCAACGCGGCTCATTCAGCTCTCCTCGGGTTTATTTGTTTGTTCTGTCGCTCAAGCGGCGTAGATCGATGCATCCGACATCATAACTCGGTCTTCGGTCGGGCACGGCGTGCCGGAATCGGCCTTAAGGCTCGAGACTGATATTGGCGGCCTTGGCGACCGCCGACCAGGTCACCGTGTCGCTGGCGATGACGCGGGCGAACTCGGCCGACGTGTTGCCGACAGGATCGAGCTCTTCGAGGCGCAGCTTCGCCTGGATGTCCGGCAGCTTGACGATGCGGACGATCTCGCGTTCGAGCTTCTTGACGATCTCGTCCGGCGTGTGGGCGGGAGCCACGATGCCGGCCCAGCTCACCGCCGACATGTCGGCAACGCCCGCTTCCGTCAGGGTCGGCAGATCCGGGAACGACGCAATGCGGGTCGGCGCCGCCACCGCCAGCGCGCGGATATTTCCGCCCTTGATCTGCGAGGCCGTGGTCGCGGTGACGAACGACATCAAGAGCTCGCCCGAGATCAACGCCACCGTGACCTCGCTCATCCCCTTGTAGGGGATGTATTGAATGGGCGCGCCGGTGCGCTGCTTGAACAGCTCGGTCATGAGCTGGAAGGAGACCGTCCCGCCGCCCGCATTGGCCTTCTCCGGATGCGCCTTGGTGTAATCGATCAGCTCGCGCACGCTGTGGACGGGGGCCGAATTGGTGACCGCCAGGATGAACGGATACGACCCGACCATGGAGATCGGGGTGAAGTCGTGCGCGCCGTAGCGCAGCTTGGGATAGACGGCGGGGTTCACCACGATGGAGGCAAGCGGAGCGCTGAGCAGCGTGTAGCCGTCGGGCGGCGCGTGGGCCACATATTCGGTGCCCACGATGGTCGAGGCGCCGGGCCGGTTGTCGACAATGACCGGCTGACCGAAGGCCTCGCTGAGCTTCTGGCCGATCAGCCGCGCCACCACGTCCATGGTGCCGCCGGCCGCCGCGGCCGCCACGATGTGGATCGGCCGGCTCGGATAGAGGTTGGGGTCCTCGGCTTGGGCCAGCGCCGCCGGCCCGCCAGGAAGGACAAGTGACGCCGCCGCCATGATCGCGAACGTGGTCCCGCGCAATCCCTCGCTCATGTGCATGCTCCCGGTCGCCGCATACTGCCGCGATCTTAACGCACGGAACCGATATCGCAACAACATTAGTTGCATTTGCTCCAGCTGCGGCCATTTTCGTTGCCATCCCTGCCGGCGCGCGCGGTTGCGGCGTGCGCCCGCCGAGCGGCCCAAAAGCTGGGCATACGTACTTCCAGGAAGGCTGTTTCCGCACCCTTCCCTGCCCCCGCGAACAATTTTTTGTTGCCAAATGATCGGTTGACAGCAACGAAAATTGTTGCAAAACGTCAGGCCGAGATGCCCCTGCCAGTAGGATCGGAGCTGCCGTGCGTGTCGTAGACGCCATTGCCGAATGGTTCGAAATCGCTGGTTTCCATACGTATTTTGGCTATGCGGGCGGCTCGATCTGGCCGTTCATGGATGCCCTGACGCCGAAAACCAATACGCTGGAAGGCATCCAGGCCAAGCACGAGGCGCATGCGGTCCACATGGCCGACATGTACTACCGCCTGACCGGCAGGATCGCGCCCGTCATCATCAACAAGGGCCCGGGCCTCCTCAATGCGGTCGGCGCCGCCGCCAGCGCCATGCACGATTCCGCCCCGGTGCTGATCATCGCCGGCTCCGGCACCACCCATTTCATGGGCAAGGCCGGCATGCAGGAGATCTTCTATCACGGGCACGAGGACGCGCTGAGCGTGTTCCGGCCGGTGACCAAGGGCTGCTGGCTGATCATCCGGCCCGACAGCGCCATCGAGGTGCTCAACACCGCCGTCAAGGTCGCGACCTCCGGGCGGCCGGGGCCGGTGTTCGTGCAGCTGCCCTACGATATCCAACTCGCCGAGGTGGAGGGCGAGATCGAGCCGCCGCTCCGGCGCGGTCCGACGCTCGGCCGCGCGCGTGCCGACCAGGACAGCGTGCGCAAAGTCGCCGACATGATCGCGCAGGCGCAGCGCCCGCTGCTGCTCGCCGGCGGCGGCGTGATCCGCGCGCAGGGCGCCGAGGCGCTGCGCGCCGCGGTCGAGAAGCTGCAGATTCCGGTCGCCACCACGCTGCCCGCCAAGGGCCAGATCTCGGAAGAGCACCCGCTCTCGCTCGGCACGCTCGGCCGCTCCGGCTGGGCCAGCGCCGCGGAGGCCTCGCGCGAAGCCGATCTCATCGTCGGGGTGGGGGCGCGCTTCTCCGACAATCACACCGCCAATTGGCGCAAGGGCTCGATCTACGACGTCAGCCAAACCAAGATCGTGCAGGTCGACGTCGACGGCAGCGAGATCGGCCGCAACTTCCCGGTCGAGCTCGGCCTGGTCAGCGACGCGCGGCTGTTCCTCGAGGATCTTGCCGCCGCCAGCCGCCCCAATCCCAACCATCAGGACTGGATCAAGCGATCGCGCGACTATCGCGAGGCCTGGCTCAAGGAGATCGAGCCGCTGCTGCACGCCAAGACCGCGCCCGTGCATCCGGCGCGGCTGGTCTATGAGGTGGGCGAGGCGATCGGGGAGAACGGCGTCGCCTATATCGATATCGGCGACGTCACCCAATACGCCGAGGCCTATATGCGCATCCGGCGGCCGGGGGCCTGGCAGATCAGCCCCGGCATGGCCGAGATGGGGTGGGCCGCCTCGGGCGTGGTGGGCGGCGTGGCGGCCGATCCGTCGCGGCCCGCGGTGGTGCTCACCGGCGACGGCGCGTTCAACCTGGTCAACCAGGCGGTCTGCACCGCGGTCGAGTACAATCTGCCGGCCATCTGGGTGATCCTCAACAATTACGAGTTCGGCATCGAGCGCAAGGGCATGGAGCGCTCCTACCAACGCGCCCATCCCTGGTGCACCTTCACCCGCAAGGACACCGGCGAGCGCTACAATCCCGATTACGTCATGCTCGCGCATGCCTACGGCGCCGAGGGCGCGCGCATCGAGGACCCGGAGCTGCTCGGCCCCACACTGCGCAAGGCCATCGCCAGCCGCCGGCCCTGGATCATCGACGTGCCGATCGACCTCACCGTCGGCTCCTACTTCACCAAGGGTATCGACCGCGCCTATCCGAGCGAATGGGCCAAAACCTATCCGTCCTACGGCGGCCTGCACCACGTCGACAAGAAATGATGACGTCGCAAAATCTTCAGTGGAAGCCGGCCATCGCCAAGACGCGGGGGCACGGCCTCTCTGCACCTCTCCCCGCTTGCGGGGAGACATCGACGCGCGAAGCGCGGCGGGTGAGGGGGCGCTTCCGCGAGTCTGAGCTTGTGGAAACGCCCCCTCACCGGGCCGAGCTCTGGTTTTCCGTCTGCCGTGTTGCCCTCTCCCCGCAAGCGGGGCGAGGGACGCCGCAATCACCGCTGCCGCGTCTACGCACAACTATGCTTTCTGTGGGGCTTAACGCATGAAAATATCCGTCTGCTCGCTTGGCGAGGAAACCAATGTCCGCTTTCTCGAGCAGGTGAAGCTTGCCGAACAGCTCGGCTTTCATGCCTTCATGCATGCGGACGAGAAATGGACGCGCGATCCCTATGTGCGGATCGCGGCCGCCACCCGCATGACCTCGCGCATCGGCTTCGGCTTCTGCGTGACCGATCCCTATACGCGCCACCCTGCACTCTCGGCGCAGGCCTGCGCCACGCTGGCCGAGCTCTGCCCCGGCCGGCTGCGCGTCGTCATGGGGGCGGGCAGCCATTTCGAGACGCTGCCCACCATCAGCAATCCGAAGCCCGTGAAGGGCATCCGCGAAGGCATGGGCCTGATGCGGCAGCTGTGGAAGGGCGAGCGCGTGACGCTCGACGGCGAGCTGATCAAGTTCAAGGCCGGCAAGCTTGATTTCGATCCGCAGGCGATCCCCGAAATGTACATCGCCAGCCGCAGTCCGCTCATCCTGGCGCTCGGCGGCGAGATCGGCGAGGGCGTGCTGATCGGCAGCTTTGCCACCGCGCCCGGCATCGAATATGCCAAGGGCCACATCCAGACCGGCCTCACGCGCGCCAACCGGACCTGGAAGGACATCCAGCTCTGCTCCTGGGTCTATGTCACCATCCTCGACCGCGAGGACGAGGAGATCCCCGACAACATCAAGCGCGGCATGAGCCACGCCTTCTGGAGCAGCCGCAAGACCATGACCGAGATGGTCGACAAGCTCAGCGACGACGACGTGACGCCGCAATTCCGCAAGTTCCTGCACGATGCGCCGCACGAATGGTCGCCCGAGGTGATGGCGGAGCTGCGACGGCTGATGCCACGCAGCATCTTCAACACCATGTCGGTGGTCGGCACCGCCAAGCAGGTGATCGCGCGCTTGCAATCGCTCGCGGCAGTCGGCATCCAGGAAACCATCATGTGGCCGTTCCCCAAGCCCGGCCAGGAGGTCGAGGACCTGCTGATCCAGCTCGGCCACGAGGTCCTGCCGCATGTGGCGGAGCGGCCGAAACGGGAGGCCTACCGGCTTGTCGATTAACGCGAAGCGGTCGGAGCGCGCGGGCCGGATGGCCAAGCGGCGGGCGGGCGGCTCGGAAGACGTCATCGACGAGCTGCGCCGCCAATACGACCGCCTGACCCAGTCGCAGAAGCGGATTGCCGAATATATCGTCGACCATCCCGACCGGGTGGCGTTCTCGACCGTCGATCAGATGGCGGGCCAGCTCGGGGTCAATCCCTCCACCATCGTACGTTTCACCTACCGGCTCGGTCTCAAAGGCTTTCCCGACCTGCAGGAGCGCACCCGCCAGCTGGTGCGCGGGCAGCTCTCGGCGGCAAGCGAGATCGTCAACGAGAATTCGGTGCTGGTGCATCTCGAGGGCACCGCGTTCGGCACCTCGCTCGGGCAGGACCTGCAGAATCTCCGCCGCACCATCTCGGCGCTCAAGGCCGACGACCTGCAGCGGGCAAGCGACATCATCGCGGCCGCCCGCCAGGTCTTCGTGGTCGGCTCGTTCAATGCCTACAGCGTGGCCTTCTTCCTTGGCCTGGCGCTCGATCGCATCCGCGGCAATACCACGGTGTGGAGCGGCGACATGACGCTGCAGGCGTCGCAATCGCTCGGGCTCGGACCCGATGATTGCCTGATCGCCTTCACCTCGGCGCCCTATGCGGTGTCGACCCAGCGCGCGGCACTGCTGGCCAAGGAGGCGCGCGCCAAGGTGATCGCCGTCACCGACACGCCGATCTCGGCGGTCGGCCAGATCGCCGACGTCATCCTGGCGGCGGCCTCGACGGGCGCCGGCTTGCAGAACTCGTTCGTCGCCTCCATGGCGATCGCCAATGCGCTGCTCAACGGCGTTGCGGCCGCCAACAGCGAGCAGACCCTCGACCGCTACAGCCGCCTCGCCAAGGTGCTGGGGCGGCTCGACGCGTTTTTGCTGAAGGCCGACGATGCCGAGTAGCAGTCCGGATGCAACGGGCCGCGCGGCGCTCTCCGGCATCCGCGTGCTCGACCTGGCCGACAACGCGGTCGCCTATGCGAGTCGCCTGCTGGCCGATCTGGGCGCCGAGGTCATTCGCATCGAGCCGCCGCCGGGCAGCGCGCTGCGGCGCGCCGCTCCGCTCGCGGTCACGGCGGACGGCGTGGTGAGCTGCGCGCACGCGTTCTGGAATGCCAACAAGAAGGCCATCACGCTCGATCTCGGCTGTGCCGACGGCCGCCGCCTGTTCGGCGAGCTGGTGGCCAAGAGCGATGTCGTGATCGAGACCTTCGCGCCCGGGACGCTCTCGGCCTGGGGCATCGGCTACGAGACCATGAAGGAGCGCAATCCCGGCATCATCCTGGTCTCGGTCACGCCCTACGGCCAGAGCGGGCCTTGCGCGAAATTCCATGCCACCGACCTGACGCTGCTGGCGGCCGGCGGGCTCCTGTCGCTCGGCGGCTATCCGGAGATCGGGCCGGTCGCGGTCGCCGGCGAGCAAGGCCATCTGGCGGCGGCGATCTTCGGGGCGGTCGCGACCCTCAAGGCGCTGCTGGAGCGCGAAGGCACCGATCACGGCCAGTGGCTGGACGTCTCCGGCCAGGAATGCATCGCCTTCGCGCTCGAGGATGCGATCCCGGAATGGTACCTGAGCCACAACATCCGCCGCCGCACCGGCGACCAGGCGCGCGAGGCCGGCACCGGCGTCTATCCCTGCCGGGACGGCTATATCAGCATGGTGGCGGGCCGGCTCGGCACCGCCAAGGCGTTCAAGACGCTGGTGCAGTGGATCGCCGAGAGCGGGACGCCCGGCGGCGAGGAGTTGCTGGACGAGCGCTGGCAGGACTTCAAGTTCCGCCAGAGCCCGCAGGGCATCGCCCGCTTTGCCGAGATCTTCGCCGCCTTTTGCGCCTCGCGCAGCAAGCAGGAGCTCTATCGCGAAGGCCAGGCGCGCCAGATCGCGATCGCGCCGGTCAATTCGGTGGCCGATATCGTCGACGATCCGCAGCTCAACGCCAACGGTTTTTTCCGCTCCCTGCATGACGACGCGCTCGGCCGCGACGTGACGCTGCCCGGCCCGCCCTACCGGCTGGCGCGCACGCCCGCCACGCTGCGCAGCTCAGCGCCCGCGAGCGGGGCGCACAACCGCGCCGTCTATGTGGACGAGCTCGGCTTGAGCGAGGGCGATCTCTGCGCGCTCGCCGGCGCCGGGGTGGTGTGAGATGCGTTTCTCCGATCTGCGCGTGCTGGATTTCTGCTGGGTCGGCGCCGGCGCCTTCGTGACCCGCCTGCTCGCCGATCTCGGCGCCGACGTGATCAAGGTCGAGTCGCGCGCCCATCCCGACAACCTGCGGCTGTCCGGGCCCCACAGGGCCGGCGCCAGGCCTCTTGAAGGCTCCGGCTATTTCGCCTCGCGCAACACCAACAAGAAAAGCATCGCGCTCAACATGGGCCGTCCGGAGGCGCGCGCGCTCGCCAAACAGCTGGCGCGCAAGTGCTCGGTCGTCACCAACAATTTCCGGCCCGGCATCATGGAGCGCTGGGGGCTCGGCTACGAGGAGCTGGCGGCCGCCGATCCTTCGTTGATCTATCTGTCGATGCCGATGCAGGGCAGCTCCGGCCCCAACAAGAGCTATATCGGCTTCGGCTCGACCATCGCGGCGATCTCCGGGCTGGTCGAGATGTCCGGCTCGCCGGAGCGGGCGCCGATCGGCACCGGCACGCACTATCCGGACCATGTGCCCAATCCGGGCCATGCGCTGGTCGGGCTCTTGGCCGCCATCTTCCATCGCGCCCGCACCGGCGAAGGCCAATATATCGAGCTGGCGCAACTCGAATCGACAGTCAACCTCATGGGTCCGGGCATCCTGCGCTACTCGGCGTCCGGCGCACTGCCGCGCCGCAACGGCAATCGGCGCAACGGCTCGGCGCCATGCGGGGTGTTCCCCTGCGCGGGCGAGGACGTCTGGTGCGCGATCGAGGTCGAGAACGATGCCGGATGGCAGGCGCTTGCCGACACGCTGGGGCGTCCGCGATGGATGGCCGATCCGCGCCTCGGCACCCTGATGGGGCGCAGCGCCGACGATCGACGCCGTCGAGAAAAAGCTCGCCCAGGAAACGCGCCGCTTGCAAGCCGATGCGCTCGTTGCGGCGCTGCAGGCACGCGGCGTCGCGAGCTCAGTGGTGGAGACCAGCCGCGACGTCATGGAAGACCGCCAGCTCAACGCGCGCGGCTACTGGCGCGAGATCGATCATGCCGAGATGGGCCGCATCACCGTCAATGTGCCGCCGTTCTTCGCGGCCGAGGAAGGGCGCAAGCGCGAGCCGGCGCCGCCGCCGCTGCTGGGCGAGCAGACCCGGGAGATCGCCACCACCTTGCTGGGGCTCTCCGAGAGCGAGTGCACGCGGCTCATGAACGAACAGGTGCTGTGGTGAGCAGTCTTGAGATCACCCGCGAGGGCGGCGTCGCCTGCCTCACCCTCAACCGCCCGGACAAGCGCAACGCCATCGACGACGCCACGCGCGACGTGCTCGCGGAGACGTTGGCCGGCCTCGACAACGATATCGCGATCCGCGCGGTGATCCTGACCGGCGCCGGCGGCGCATTCTGCGCCGGCGTCGATCTCACCACGCAGGGCAATGTGCCGGTGCATTCGAGCATGGCGGCAAGCCCGATCGTGACCCGCCCGCGCCTCACCGCGCCGCTCGACGCTTTCAGCAAGCCGGTGATCGCCGCGCTCAATGGCGTCGCGGTCGGCGGCGGGCTCGAGCTGGCGCTCGCCTGCGATATCCGCATCGCCGCCACCGGCGCGCGCTTCGGGCTCACCGAAGCCAAGATCGGCAGCCTGCCGGGCAGCGGCGGCACGCAGCGACTGGTGGGCGCGGTCGGCCGCACCTTCGCGGCCCAGATGCTGTTCACCGGCGAGCTGGTCTCGGCCGAGCAGGCGCTCGCGGCCGGTCTCGTCTCCGAGCTGCACGCGCCCGATGCCCTCATGGGCCGCGCCTTCGCGCTCGCCAGGACCATCGCGGAGAACGCGCCGCTGTCGCTCGTCGCCATCAAGAAGGCGCTGCGCGCGGCGACCGACCTGCCGCTCGCCGCCGGCTTCGAGCTCGAGCGCGCGCTCTACGGCGCGCTGACGGCGACACAGGATCGCGAGGAAGGCCGCAAGGCCTTCCGCGAAAAACGCAAACCAAGCTTTCAGGGGAAATAGGATGGCGTGGCGCAAGGCTTCGATCTGCGGCGTCGGACAATCCCGGCAGGGCAAGCTGCCGGACGAGACGCCGGTCACCTTGGCGGCGGAAGCGCTGCGCAACGCGCTTGCGGATTCCGGCATCGACAAGAGCGAGATCGACGGTCTGCTCACCTTGCCGGGCACCTCCTCGCCGGAAGCCGCCAAGAACTACCTGGTGCTGGGCGAGCGGCTGGGCATCAATCCACGCTTCACCGGCAGCCTGGTCATGGGCGGCGCCACCGCGGGCGCCTGCGTCGAGATCGCCGCCATGGCGGTGCAGAACGGCATGGCCAATGTGGTGGCCTGCATCTTCGCCGATACCGCCCGCACCGCCGGCAACAAGTTCGGCGCCGCCGCCGGCGGCGAGGACACCTGGGCGGTGTGGGGCATGCTCGGCAATGCCGCCAACAGCGCGCTCGGCTTCCGCCGGCACATGGCGCTCTACGGCACCCGCAGCGACCAGCTCGGCTGGATCGCAGTCACCTGCCGCAAGCACGCCACCATGAACCCCAACGCCGTGATGCGCGAGCCGATCACGCTCGAGGACCATCAGAAATCGCGGCTGATCGTCGATCCCCTGCACATGCTCGACTGCTGCCTGATCTCCGACGGCGCCGTCTGCATCTTGGTGACCTCGCCCGAACGCGCGCGCGACTGCCGGAAAAAACCGGTATCGATCCTCGGCATGGGCCAGGGCCACACCATGGAGAACCTGCGCACGCGCGACTGGTGGTATCTGCCGCATCAGGCGCGCTGCATCGCCGACGCCTACAAGATGGCCGGCGTCGGTCCGGGCGACATCGACGTGGCACAGTTCTATGACAACTTCACGGTCGCGGTGCTGTTCTGGCTGGAGCATGCCGGCTTCTGCCAACAGGGCGAGGCCGGGCCCTATGTGGAGGGCGGCAGCCGCATCGCGCTCGGCGGCGACGGCGTCCCGATAAATACCGCGGGCGGCAACCTGTCGGAGTCTTATATGCAAGGCTGGCTGCACGTGGTCGAAGGCGTGCGCCAGGTGCGCGGCGAATGCGGCGCGCGCCAGGTCAAGGACGCCGAGATCTGCCTCGTCACCGGCCGCGGCATGACGCTCAACACCGCCAGCGCAATGATCCTGGGACAATGACCATGAACCAGCCTGCCAGCGTTGCGACCGCCGCCGATCCGCTGCCGATCAAGCCGGCGATCAGCGAGATCAACAAGCCGTTCTGGGAGGGCTGCCGCGCCGGCAAGCTCCTGGCGCAGCAATGCACCCACTGCCAGGAGCGCCGCTATCCGGCGGCCGCGATCTGCCCGAACTGCCTGTCGGCGGGCTTACGAATGGCGCGAGCTCACGGGCCGCGGCGAGCTGTTCTCCTACATCGTCATCCACCGCGGCTATCATCCCTATTGGGCGCAGCGCGTGCCCTACAATGTCGCCTTCATCGAGCTCGAGGAGGGCCTGCGCATGTTCTCCAACATCGTGGGCACGCCGAACGAGGCGTTGCGGGTGGGCCAGAAGGTCAAGGTGGCGTTCGAACAGCGCGCCGAGGATCTGGTCGTGCCGGTGTTCGAGGTGGTTGACACGGCGTGAATCAAGGCGGAACGAGACGAGTCCCAATAAAATCAAAACTGACAGGAGCGTAGATTGCTGAGGATCGGATACAAGGCATCGGCGGAGCAGTTCGGCCCCAACGAGTTGCTCGACTTTTCCTGCACCGCGGAAGAGGTCGGGTTCGACTCCGTGTTCATCAGCGACCACTTTCAGCCGTGGAAGCACACCGACGGCCATGCGCCGGCCTCGATCGCCTGGCTCGGAGCGCTCGGCGCGCGCACCAAGCGCGTGATCATCGGCACCAGCGTGATGACGCCGACCTTCCGCTATCACCCTTCGGTGGTGGCGCAGGCCTTCGCCACGCTCGGGGTGATGTTCCCGGACCGGGTCGTGCTCGGGGTCGGCAGCGGCGAGTCGCTCAACGACGTGCCGGCACTCGGCATCAAGTGGCCGCCGTTCAAGGAGCGGCAGGGCCGCTTGCGCGAATCGATCGAGCTGATGCGCCGGCTGTGGAGCGAGGAGCGCGTGACATTCGAGGGCCAATACTACAAGACCGAGAAGGCGACGATCTACGATCGGCCGGCGACGCCGGTTCCGATCTATGTCGCGGCCTCCGGCCCGACCGTGGCCAAGATGGCGGGCGAGATCGCCGAGGGCTATATCTGCACCAGCGGCAAGGCGCCCGAGCTCTACACCCAGACGCTGCTGCCCAATGTCGATGCCGGTCTCAAGGCTGCCGGCCGCGCCTCCGGAACGCTCGATCGCATGATCGAGATGAAGGTCTCGTTCGACACCGACCGGCAGCGCGCGCTCGACGACACCAAGCATTGGGCGGCGCTGGCGCTCTCGCCGGAAGAGAAAGTGTCGGTCGAGGATCCGATCGCGATGGAGAAGCTTGCCGATGCGTTGCCGGTCGAGCGCACCGCCAAGCGCTGGATCGTCTCGACCGATCCCGACGAGCATGTGGAGCGGATCAAGGCCTATGCGGATCTCGGCTTCTGCCATCTCGTGTTCCACGCCCCGGGACCGGACCAGAAGCGGTTTCTGCGCCTCTACGGCGAGCAGGTCCTGCCGCGGCTGCGCAAGGCATTGGGCTAGAAGGCATTGGGCCAAAGCACGATGAAGACACCCGAGCGCCTGACGCTGACCGTCGTTCCCGGCATCCCGCTGCTGCAGCCGGGCGACGACCTCGGCGCCATCATGGTCGCGGCGATCGGCAAAGCGGGGCTCGCCGTGGACGACGGCGATATCGTGGTGGTGGCGCAGAAGGCGGTGTCGAAGGCGCAGGGCCGCTACGTCGATCTCGCCAGCATAACGCCGTCGTGGCACGCCCGCGAGGTCGCCGTCGAGGTGAACAAGGATCCGCGCCTGGTCGAGGTCATCCTTGCGGAATCGGTCCGCATCGTGCGCAAGGCCCCCAATGTGCTGATCGTCGAGCATCGCTCCGGCTGCATCATGGCCAATGCGGGCGTCGACCAATCCAATGCCGCGGCGGGCGGCGGCGAGCCGGTGCTGCTGCTGCCGATCGACGCCGATGCCACCGCCGAAGCGCTGTGCGCGACCTTGTCTCAGCATTTCGGGAAGCGGCTCGGCGTCATCGTCAGCGACAGCTTCGGGCGGCCCTGGCGGCGCGGCACCGTCGGCATTGCGCTCGGCGCCGCCGGCATCCCGGCGCTGCAGGACCTGCGCGGCAAGCCCGATCTGCACGGGCGCCCGCTGCAGTTCACCGAGACCGGCTTTGCCGATGAGGTCGCGGCGGCGGCCTCGCTCATCATGGGGCAGGCCGACGAAGGGCATCCGGTCGTGCTGGTCTCCGGCTTCGCGCTGACCGACACGCCGATCGCGGCGCGCGCCCTGATCCGGCCCGCGGCCGAGGATCTGTTCCGCTAAGGGCAATGGGATCATGGCGCCGACCGTAGCCCCGCTGCGACCGACCGATGAGCGTCCGGTGCTCGCGCTGTCGGGCGGCATCGGCGGCGCCAAGCTCGCGCTCGGCCTCACGCGCGTGCTGCCGCCGGGCAACTTCACGGTCGTGGCCAATACCGGGGATGATTTCGAGCATCTCGGCCTGCACGTGGCTCCCGACCTCGACACCCTGACCTATGTGCTGGCCGGTCTCGACAACCCGCAAACCGGCTGGGGACGCCGCGACGAGACCTGGTCGTTCATGGCCGCGCTCCAGGAGCTCGGCGGCGAGACCTGGTTCAGGCTGGGCGACCGCGACCTCGCCATGCATGTGGAGCGCACCCGCCGGCTCAGGGCCGGCGAGACCCTGTCGGGCGTCACCGCCGACTTGGCGCACCGGCTCGGCATCGCAAGCCGCATCCTGCCGATGACCGACGACAAGGTGCGCACGCGCGTCAGGACCCGCGAGGGCGTGCTCGACTTCCAGGACTACTTCGTCGGCCGGCAGTGCGCGCCCGAGGTCACCGGCTTTGTCTTCGAAGGCGCCGAGCAGGCGCTGCCGCATCCGGATGTCATGGCGGCGCTCCGCCATCCCGGCTTGCGCGCCGTGATCATCTGCCCGTCCAATCCCTTCATCAGCATCGATCCCATTTTGGCGCTGCCCGCCCTGCGGGCGGCGCTCGCCGCCGCCGCGGCGCCGGTCATCGCCGTCTCGCCCATCATCGCGGGCCGCGCCGTCAAAGGGCCGACCGCGAAAATGATGACCGAGCTGGGTCTGGCGGTGGATCCGCTGACGGTCGCGGCGCATTACCAAGGCATCATCGACGGCTATGTGATGGACGATGCCGATTCCCAAATGGCTGCGATGCTCGATCTGCCGGTTGAGACCACCGGCACCCTGATGCAAAGTCTCGCCGACCGCGAGGCCCTGGCACGCGCGGTGCTCGATTTTGCCGGGCGCCTCGCCGGGCGGGCCGCGAAACGCATGAACGGAAACGGATGAACGGAAACGGATGAACGGAAACGGATGAGCCGAAATGGGTGAGCGGACACGGATGAGCGGAGGATGCAGTTGAACGGCGAGCCGGATATCTGGGCTGTCATTCCGGTCAAGGAAACCACGGCCGCCAAGGGGCGCCTGGGTGATGCGGTGCCGCGTCACCTGCGGCCGGGCTTGGCGCTGGCGATGCTGGAGGACGTGCTGGCCGCGGTGACGCAGGCTTTGCAGCACGGTGCGCGCGGGCTCGCCGGCATCGCGGTCGTGACGCTCGACCCCGAGGCGCGGGCGCTGGCGCAGCGCTATGGCGCCCGCATCCTGACCGACGACGCCCGCGGCGGCCATACCGCCGCGGTGGCTGCCGCCGCCCGCACCTTGGCGCAGGAAGGCCGCGGCGGCATGCTGCAGATGCCGGGCGACATCCCGCTGGTGCGCGCGGACGAGATCTCGCTCCTCCTGGCCCTGCGGCGCGCCGCACCGTCGTTCACCATCGCGCCTTCGCATGACGATTTCGGATCGAACGCGGTCCTGGTCTGCCCGCCGGCCGCGGTGCCGCTGACCTTCGGGGACGACAGCTTCTACCCGCACCTGCGGGCCGCGCAGGCCTGCGGCATCAAGCCCTTGATCGTGCGCCAGCATGGCATCGGCCTCGACATCGACCGGCCGGACGATATCCGGGATTTCGCGAAGTTGCGCTCGCACACGCGCGCCCAGGCCTACCTCGAGCGGCATGGCCTCACGCAGCACGATCGCGCGCCGAACGGGGCGGTCGCATGAGCTCAAAGCTGCAATCATCGTTTCACGATCTGCTCGCCGCCGTGCGCGCGGATCATGCCCCGACCGACGCGGAGGCGCTGGCACTCTCGGGCTGCGAGGATGTTGCCACGCTGATGACGACGGCCGCGGCGCTGCGCGATCGCGGGCATGGCGGCAACATCTCGTATTCGCGCAAGGTGTTCATCCCGCTCACCAAGCTGTGCCGCGATTCCTGCCACTACTGCACCTTCGCGCAGCCGCCCCGCCGCGCGGCCGCCGCCTATCTCTCGCCCGATGACGTGCTGGCGATCGCGCGCGCGGGCGCGCAGGCCGGCTGCCGCGAGGCGCTGTTCACGCTCGGCGACAAGCCGGAGCTGCGCTATGCCGCGGCCCGCGACGGGCTCGCCAAGCTCGGCTTCGCCAGCACGCTCGACTACCTGGCCGCCACGGCGGAGCTGGTCGCCAAGGAGACCGGGCTCCTGCCCCACCTCAATCCCGGCGTCATGAGCCTCGACGACGTGAGGCGCCTGCGCCGCGTCTCGGTCTCGCAAGGGATCATGCTGGAGACCGCCGCGGATCGGCTGGCCCGCAAGGGCGGCCCGCATTTCGGCTCGCCCGACAAGGTGCCGGCGGTGCGGCTCGCCACCATCGCGGCCGCCGGCGAGGCCGCGGTGCCGTTCACCTCCGGCATCCTGATCGGCATCGGCGAGACCCGGGCCGAGCGCATCGAGGCGCTGCTGGCGCTGCGCGAGCTGCATCGGCGGTACGGGCACATCCAGGAGATCATCATCCAGAATTTCCGCGCCAAGCCGGAGACCCGCATGGCGCAGGCGCCGGAGCCGGACGCGGCCGATCATCTGTGGACCATCGCGGTGGCGCGCATCATCTTCGGGCCGACCATGAATATCCAGGCGCCGCCCAATCTGAGCGGCGGCCCGCTCGCGGACGTGATCGCAGCCGGCATCAACGATTGGGGCGGCGTCTCGCCGGTGACGCCGGATCACGTCAATCCCGAGGCTCCCTGGCCGGCGCTCGCGACCCTCGCCGAGCGCACCGCGCAAGCCGGCAAGGTCCTGGTGGAGCGGCTGGCGATCTATCCGGTCTACATCCGCGCGGTGGAGCGCTGGCTCGATCCGGCCTTGCGCAGCCCGGTGCTGCGCGCTTGCGACGCCGAGGGTTTTGGCCGCGCCGATGGCTGGATCGCGGGCGCAGGTCATCCGGTGCCAGGTCTTGGCGCTGCCGGCCCCTCGCATTCGAGCGATGGCACGCATGGACGTCGCTTGATTGATGTTAGGGAGGCACGGCCTCTCACTCCTTCTCCCCAGGGGGGAGAAGGGTGGGATGAGGGGGCTCCGGCCGAGCGATACGGAGATATCGTAGCCCCCTCACCCCAACCCTCTCCCCCACAGGGAGAGGGAGTCAACCGCCGTGCCCGCCTAACGGGGAGACAAACGAAGAATCAGAATTCGCTCATCTCCGCCATTGATGGGGAGGGCGGGCAGGCGTCGGCTGCAATCCAACGCTCGCGTCGCAACGGCCCGGATCGGCTGGCGCGCATTCTTGATAGCGCGCGGGCCGGCGAGGAGCTTGGCGAGGGCGATGTGGTGGCGCTGTTTGCGGCGCGCGGGGCCGACTTCGAGCGGGTATGCGCGAGCGCGGATGCGCTGCGGGCAGCCGTCAACGGCGAGCGTGTCGCCTATGTGGTCAACCGCAACATCAACTACACCAATGTCTGCTATTTCCGCTGCCAGTTCTGCGCCTTCTCGAAAGGCAAGCTCTCCGCCAACCTGCGCGGCCGCCCCTATGACCTGGCGCTCGAGGAAATCCAACGCCGCTGCATCGAGGCCTGGGACCGCGGCGCCACCGAGGTCTGCCTGCAGGGCGGCATCCATCCCGACTATACGGGCGCGACCTACCTCTCTGTCTGCCGTGCCATCAAGGCGGTCACCCCGGACATCCACATCCATGCCTTCTCGCCGCTCGAGGTGACGCAGGGCGCGCACACGCTGGGACTGTCGGTGGCGGCGTTTCTCACCGAGCTCAAGGCGGCCGGGCTCGGCACGCTGCCGGGCACGGCGGCCGAGATCCTCGACGACGAGGTGCGCCGCGTCATCTGCCCCGACAAGATCAATACGCAACAATGGCTCGATGTGGTGGAGACCGCCCATTCAATCGGCCTGCGCACCACCGCGACCGTCATGTACGGCCATGTCGAGGGCCTGGAGCATTGGGCGCGGCATCTGCTGCGGCTGCGGGCGCTGCAGCTGCGCAGCGGGGGCCTCACCGAATTCGTGCCGCTGCCGTTCGTGCCCATGGAGACGCCGATCTATCTGCACGGCCGCGCCCGCAGCGGCCCGACCTACCGGGAGGCGATCCTGATGCATGCGGTGGCGCGGCTGGTGCTGCACCCGCATGTGGTCAACATCCAGGCCTCGTGGGTCAAGATGGGCCCGGACGGCGTCAAGGCCTGCCTGCGCGCCGGCGCCAACGACCTTGGCGGCACGCTGATGAACGAAAGCATCACCCGCGCGGCCGGCGCCGTGCACGGCGAGGAGGTGCCGCCGGCCGAGATGGAAGCGCTGATCCGATCGATCGGGCGCGAGCCCGCGCAGCGGACCACGCTCTATGAGGACGTCGCGGCGGAACGCCGCGCGGCCTCGTTTGCAGCCGCGCCGCTCGCGGCCCCCATCCTCACGCCGGCACATCGCTACGAGCGCGAGCCACAGAAGAGCAGCGCGCGCGCGGCCGCCGGCCTCTAGCACGCGCCGCCGCACCAGCATCAAGCAACAACAAAGCAACAAAGGGCAAAGCCCCGCCCACCAGGGAGGACAACAATGAGGCTCCGGTTTCGAACCGCTGCCGCGCTCGGGCTCGGCATGCTGGCGCTCTCGACGCTCGCCGCCAAGGCGGACGATACGCTCAAGATCGCGGTCGGCCAGCGCGGCAGCTGGGACACTTCGGTCTCCGAACTCGGCCAGAAGGCCGGCATCTTCAAGAAGCACGGCCTCGATCTCGATCTTCTGTTCACGCAGGGGGCGGGCGAGACCCAGCAAGCCACCATCTCGAGCAGCGTCGATGTCGGCATCGGCGGCGGCGTCATGGGCGTGCTGGGCGCGTTCGAGAAGGGCGCGCCGATCCGCGTGATCGGCACCGAGATCAACAGCGCCGGCGATTATTGGTATGTGCCCGCAAGCTCGCGGATCAAGAGCATCAAGGAGGCCGACGGCGCCACCATGGCGTATTCGACCAACGGCTCCTCGACGCAGGCGATCGTGCTGGCCATCATCAAGGAATACGGCCTCAACGCCGCCAAGCCGGTCGCCACCGGCGGTCCGCCCGCCACCTTCACGCAGGTCATGTCCGGCCAGATCGATGTCGGCTGGGCGACGCCGCCTTTCGGCATCCAGGCGCTCGAAGAGGGCAAGATCAGGATCATCGCCCGCGGCAACGACATCCCCGAGATCCGCAACCAGACCAACCGGCTCCTGATCACCAGCGCCTCGGTGCTGGAGCGCCGCAAGGCGGCGATCGACCGCTACATGGACGCCTACCGGGAGACCGTCGCCTACATGTATTCCGATCCCATGGCGCTCAAATATTACGCCGAGATCGCCTCGGTCCCCGAGAGCCTGGCCAAGCGCGTGCGCGACGAGTTCTTCACCAAGGAGATGCTGATGCCCGACAAGGTCATCGGCATGGACATCATCATGCCGGCCGCGGTGACGCTGAAATACCTTGCCGCCTCGATCCCCGACGACAAGCTCAAGACGCTGTTCCAGATTCCGCCGCCGCGTCCGTAGGATGGGCGAAATTGCCGGGCAGCGCGATCGTGATTGGCACGGCGTCGCGCAATTTTGCCCACGCGCTTGCAGCGCCGCCGGCGCGTGGGCAACGCGCCGCCAGGCTGTGCCACATGATGCAGCATTGAGCAGGCGCGTTGCCCACCCTACAGATCGCAATGGAGGATTCGTTTGTCCAAGCTTTCCATGACGTTTGCCTGCGGTCTTTACGACCGCATGATCGCGCTGCGCACTGGGGACGTGCAGCCCGAGGGCATCGACCTCAATTTCATCAATGTCGACAATCCGCGCGAGCTGTTCGACCGCATGGTCGGCAAGCTCGAGTTCGATGCCTCGGAAATGTCGAGCTCCGAATATGTCAGCCGCTTCGCGGCCGGCGACTGTCCGTTCGTGGCGCTGCCGGTGTTCGCCTCGCGGGTGTTCCGGCACGGCTTCATCGCGGTCGACAGCCGCCAGGTCCGCGCCCCCAAGGATCTCGAGGGCAAGCGGATCGGGGTCCAGCTCTACACCATGACGGCGGCGATCTGGATCCGCGGATTGCTGCAACATCAGTACGGCGTCGACCTGTCCACCATCCAGTGGGTCGAGGGCGCCATGGAGACGCCGACCCGGCACGGCAGCCCGACCGTCCTGCCGCCGTTGAAGCCGGTCTCGATCGTGCCCAATGCGAGCGGCAAGTCGCTCAGCCGTTTGCTGGAGGACGGCGAGATCGCGGCCACCATCGGGGCCGACCTGCCCTCCGCCTACGGCAAGAGCCCGAACGTGGCGCGGCTGTTCCCGGACTTCCGCGCCGCCGAGAAGGACTATTACCGGCAGACCCGGATCTTCCCGATCATGCATCTCATCGTGCTGCGGCGCGATTTCCACGAGCGGCACCCGTTTGCAGCGACCAGCCTCTATCAGGCATTCTGCGAGTCGAAGGCGCGGGCGTTCAAGAAGATGCGCTATCTCGGAACGCTGCGTTACATGCTGCCGTGGATGACGGCCGACCTCGACGAGATCGAAGAGGTTTTCGGCGGCGACCCCTGGCCCTACGGGGTCGAGCCCAACCGGCGCGCGCTGGAAGCGCTGGTGCAATATCTGGTCGATCAATCCATGATCGCCAAGCCGATCCCGGTCGACGACCTGTTCGTACCGGTCTACGGCGGCACCTGATCTGACGCAGGGAGGGCCTCCGTTACCGATCCGTAATGTTGGGGAACGAAGAGGGCCGCACTTTGTTGTTAGGGGAGAGAAAACAACAATGGAGATTCCCCCCATGTTCACCAAGACGAAGATTGCTGTTGCCGCCGCCCTGATCTTTGGCGCCGCGTCTGCCGTTCAGGCGGCGAACGAGAATGACGGCGGCAACGAAACGGGTGGGTATCGCGTCGGCCCGATGGGGCAGCATTTCGGCGGAGCCAACCCGGTGTACCACAGCCGATATCGATACGGCGGCGGCGCCTTCGCTTTCGTGCCTGGGTACCGCGCGCCCTACCGGCACGAGCGCCGGTGGGGGTGGGGCTGGTAGCTCCAGACACGAGGGAGATATAGAGAGGCCGCACGTCGCGGCCTCTTTTTTTATTTCGTCGCTGGGCGGCGGCTTCGGTGGCCACCATGCGCCGATGGTCAGGGCTTGTGGCCGGGCTCGACATGGCCGCCGAACTTGAACCGCATGGCGGACAGAACGCGCTCGGCGAAAGTGTGCTCCTGCCGGGAGCGGAAGCGTGCATAGAGCGCGGCCGTGAGCACCTCGGCCGGCACCGCTTCCTCGATCGCGGCATTGACGGTCCAGCGGCCCTCGCCGGAATCCTGGACCACGCCCGAATAGCTCGACAGGGTCGCGTTCTCGGCCAGCGCCGCCGCGGTGAGGTCGAGCAGCCATGAGCTGATTACGCTGCCGTGACGCCAGACCTCGGCGATCTCGGCGAGATCGAGCTCGTACCGCCGTTCCGGCGGCAGGCTCGCCTGCGATGCGCTGCGCAGGATGTCGAAGCCTTCCGCATAGGCCTGCATCATTCCGTATTCGATGCCATTGTGGATCATCTTGACGAAGTGGCCGGCGCCGGCCGGTCCGCAATACGCATAGCCGCGCTCGGCACGGCGGTCGCGGCCGTCGCGCCCGGGCGTGCGGGCGAGCCCGTCGTCGCCCGGCGCCAGCGTGGCGAAGATCGGATCGAGCCGCTGCGCCACCGCGCGCTCGCCGCCGATCATCAGGCAGAAGCCGCGCTCCAGGCCGAAGACGCCGCCGCTGGTTCCGACGTCGAGATAATGGATGCCTTTCGGGCGCAACGCGGCCGCGCGCGCGATATCGTCTTGATAGAACGTGTTGCCGCCGTCGATGATCACGTCGTCCGGCTGCAACAATTCGCCGAGCCTCGCAATTGTTTCCTGCGTCGGCGCGCCGGCCGGCACCATGACCCATACCACCCGCGGCGGCTTGAGCTGCGCCAGAAAATCGCCCAGGCTTGGCGCCGTGGTCATGCCCTGCGCCGCCAGCCGTTCGACGGTCGCGGCATCCACGTCATAGGCGACGCAGGCGTGCCCGCCGCGCTGCAGGCGGCGCACGATGTTGGCACCCATCCGGCCAAGCCCGATCACTCCGATCTGCATCTTTGCAGCCTCCCGCACCTTGTCTGGTTTGTCGCGACCGGAGAAGCTCATCAAAACGTGGAGGATGCAACAAGCGCCGTGCTGGCGAAAGTCAAAGCAATGCCAACAATGATGCCGCACCGCTCTCTTGCATTTTGCAAATTTGCAACAAAAATAGTTGCTGTCAAGGCGCGGCAGAAAGGTCTATTGCTGGCGCGGCCTTGCCGGCGCATACTTTTTCGGCAGCCCGGATCGTCACAGGACGCGTCGATCGAGGCGCAATATTCGAGGCGCAATCAAGCAATCCCGGAGGGTGGACGAAGTTATGGTGCAGATCTCCAAGGTTCCCGTCATCTGCCGACGTGCGTTCTATGCCGATCTGGCGACCGCCGGCGCGGCGGTCGGGATGGGCGGTAGCGAGGCCGCGATCCTGGCGCAGCTGCAGGCCGCGGCCGAGCCGCCGCCGCTCGATCCGGATTACGCCGATCTCGATCCCGAGCTCATCGTTGACCTGGTGGCCGCCAACCACATCCTGGCTCACAACGGCGTTCTCGACTCGTTCGGACATGTCAGCATTCGCGACCCGCGCAATCCGCACCGCTATCTGCAGATGCAGGCGATCGCGCCGCGCGACGTGAGCGCGAGCGATCTCATCACCTTCGATCTCGACAGCAATGCGATCAATGCGCGCGGCCGCCCGGTCTATCGCGAGCGTTTCATTCACGGCGAGATCTACAAGGTGCGGCCGGACGTCAATGCCGTCGTGCACAGTCATTCGCCCGGGGTCATCCCGTTCGGGGTGACCGAGCAGCCGCTGCGCGCCATTTTCCACAACGGCCATTTCCTCGGCGAGGGCACGCCGGTCTGGGAGATCCGCAAGGCGGCCGGCGAGAAGAACGGCATGCTGGTCAATACCAGCGAGCTCGGCCAATCGCTGGCGCAGACGCTGGGCAGCGGCTCGGTGGTCCTGATGCGCGGGCATGGCGACGCGGTCGCCGGCCCCGACCTCAAGACCACCGTCTTCCGCGCCATCTATACCGAGGTCAATGCCCGGCTGCAGATGCAGGCGGTCGCGCTCGGCGGCCCGATCAACTTCCTCAATCGCTACGAGCAGGCCAAGAGCCAGAACGTCGATCGCCCCTGGGACATGTGGCGAAAGCAGGTCGGAGCGGGCTAAAGCTTGCGTGCCGGATTCGCGCTGCCGGCCTGCACGCGCCAAAAAACAACGGAGGAAACACATGCGCATTGCTCGTCGAATGATCTGGTCGGCGGTCGTGCTGGCCGCGCTCATGGCGCTCGCGCCCGCCCTGCGGGCCGATCCGGTCGCCGATTTCTATCGCGGCAAGACCATGAAGGTGATCATCGGCTTCGGTCCGGGCGGCGGTTACGATCTCTACGGCCGGCTGGCCGCGGAATTCCTCGGCCGCCACATTCCCGGCAACCCGACCATCGTCCCGGAGAACATGCCGGGCGGTGGCAGCGTCAAGGCGATCCTCTATCTCTATCAGGTCGCGCCGCAGGACGGCACCTATCTGGGCAGCGTGTCGCAGCAGCTGGCGGCGAACGCGGTCACCGACGAGAAGAACACCATGGACGTGGCGCGCCTTCACTATATCGGCCGCTTCACCTCCAACATCGATGTCGGGGTCGCGCTGCCGCAGTCCGGCCTCAAGAGCTTCGAGGATGCGCGCAAGCGCCAGGTCGTGGTCGGCGCGGAGAACGGCTCGATGTCGCTGATCTACGCCCAGGCGCTGAACACCTATGGGGGCGCCAAGCTCAAGATCGTGAAAGGCTATATCGGGTCGGCCGACATCCAGCTCGCGGCCGAGCGCGGCGAGGTCGACATCAACGGCTCGTTCTCGCTGCCGGCCGTGCTGGTCCAGCATCCCGATTGGGTCCATCAGGGCACCGCCGCGATCCTCTATCAGAACGCGCTCAAGCGGTTCCACGAGCTGCCGCAGGTCCCCACCCTGTCTGAGCTGATGCTGACCGACGAAGGACACACGGTGGCCCGCGTGGTCGCCGGCATGGCCGAGATCGGCCGCTCGATCCTGACCACGCCCGGGGTTCCGCCGGACCGGCTGGCGGCGTTGCGCACCGCCTTCCAGGACATGCTCAAGGACCCGGATTTCCTCGCCGCCTGCGCCAAGCGCAACCTGATGCTCGATCCCGCCAAGGGCGAGGACATGGATGCCATCAATCAGGACACCATGAACCTGCCCAAGCCGATCGTCGAAGCGCTCCGCACGCTGCTGAAAGGGTGAGGCCGAACCCTGCGGCACACGGTTGCAAACCTTGCGCTGGCACTTAGCGCGTCAAAGACGCGCGGAATGCGCTTATGGCGCCGGGACCCTTACAAACTCTGAGTTTGGTACGGTCCCGGCCCAAGGCCGGGACAAGTAGAACGGGAGGCGCATGGTGACCGACAACGAACGCTTCGAGCACGGCAAAAAAGTCCGCGCGGCCGTCCTGGGCAGCGCCCATGTGGCGCGCACGGCCAAGAACCGCACGCCCTTCAACGCGGAGTTCCAGGATTTCCTGATGGAATATGCCTGGGGCTCGATCTGGGCGCGTCCGGGCCTCGATCACAAGACCCGCAGCATGATCACGATCGCCATGCTGGTCGCCATGGGACGGCTCGACGAGCTCAAGCTCCACATCCGCGCCACCGCCAATACCGGAGTGAGCCGCGACGAGGTCAAGGAGATCATGATGCACGCCGCCATCTATGCCGGGGTCCCGGCCGCCTTCGGCGCCTTCCAGCTCGCCGCCCAGATCTTCGCCGACATGGACAAGGAAGCCGCGGCGACGGCATGAAGTGGTGCTGAGATCAAACTATGAGTGTCATCGCCGGGCTCGTCCCGGCGATCTCGATAAGGAGAGCGCGGTGCAATCTTATCGAGATGGCCGGAACAAGTCCGGCCATGACAACTGGAGGTGGGCATGATCAGGATTTGGGGGCGCAGCACTTCCGTTGAACGTGCAGAAGGTCCTGTGGTGCTGCGTCGAGCTCGGCATCGCGTTCGAGCGCATCGATTGGGCGGGGCCGTTCGGCGGCAACGACGATCCAGCCTACCTCAAGATGAATCCCAACGGGCGCGTTCCCACCATCGAGGACGGCGCCAACATCGTGTGGGAATCGAACTCGATCCTGCGCTACCTCTGCGCCGTCTACGGCGGCGCGCGCCTGCATCCGGCCGATCCCTATCGCCGCAGCGAGGTGGAGCGCTGGATGGATTGGCAGCTGGCGAGCCTCAATCCGCCCATGACCACGATGCTGCTCGGCTACTACCGCACGCCGCCGCACCAGCGCGACGCCGCCGCGCTCGAAGCCGCCCGCAAGGAGGCGATCCGCTGCTGGACCATCGTGGACGGCTTCATTGCGAGCCGCCGCTACCTCTGCGGCGCAGAGCTCACCCTGGCGGATATCGGCAACGGCATCCTGGCGCACCGCTGGCACAACTATCCGATCGAGCGGCCGGGAGCCGCCTCAACATCAACGCTGAGCCGCGGCTGGCTTTATCAAACGGCTGTAGCCCGGAACCGGGCACGTCCGCGGGCTACTGTCAAGCCAGTCACCAGTCGCGATCGGCCCGCCCGGCATCCGACCGATGACATCACATGAAGCGTCGATCGCATCACTGGGCGCCGAGCCGGGGCCGCGCTATCTCGAGCAGGTGAGGCTCGCCGAGCGGCTGGGCTTCCACGCCTTCTTCCACAACGACAAGAAGTGGGCGCGCGACCTCTTCTCGCGCCTGGGCGCGGCCACGCAGGCGACCTCGCGCATCGGGCTCGGCACCAGCGTCATCGATCCCTTCACGCGCCATCCTGCCGTGATGGCGCAGGCATGCGCGACGCTGGAGGAGCTCGCGCCCGGCCGGCTGCGGGTGGTGATGGGCTCGGGCAGCCATTTCGAGACGCTGCCCGGCTACGGCAACGGCAAGCCGGTCGCCGCGCTGCGCGAAGCAACGCAGTTGATGCGGGCGCTGTGGGCCGGCGAAAAGCTCACGCTGGATGGCCAAGTCGTCAAGTTCAAGGACGGCGCGCTGGACTGGAAGCCGGCGAGCGCCCCTCCCCTCTATATCGCCAGCCGCGGGCCGCAGATCCTCCGGCTCGCGGGCGAGATCGCCGACGGCATCCTGATCGGCAGCTTCGCCACCAGGCCTGGCATCGAATACGCCAAGCAGCACATTCTGCCGGGGCTTGCGGCCGCCAAGCGCGGCTGGAGCGACATCCGGCTGTGCTCCTGGCTCTACGTCTCGGTGCTCGACCGCGAGGATGAGCCGGTCCCCGACGGCATCAGGCGCGGCGTCAGCTTCGCGTTCTGGAGCAGCCGCAAGGTGCTGACCGAGATGGCCGACGCGCTCGCGCCCGACATCTCGGGAGAATTCCGCAGGTTCATCCGCGAGGCGCCGCACGAATGGTCGCCGCCGGTCATGGCCGAGCTGCGCCGGCTCATTCCGCGCGGCATCATCGACAGCCTGGCGGTGGTCGGCACGGCCGAGCAGATCGTCGAGCGCCTGCGCATGCTGGAGGCCGCCGGCATCGAGGAGGTGGTCATCTGGCCATTCCCGAAGGACGGCCAGACGACCGAGGATTTCATGGCGCGGCTCGCGCATGATGTGCTGCCGCAACTGCCGGGGAAAGCGTAAATCGCCACACGTTCGGTGTACCTCCCCCTGCAAGGGGGAGGTCGGATCGCGTAGCGATCCGGGTGGGGGTCCCGCCACAAGCGCAGAATTCTGCGGGGAGACGAGACCCCCACCCGGCGCCTTCGGCGCCACCCTCCCCCTTTCAGGGGGAGGGAAGAAGCACCGCCGTGCCAAACAACAAAATTCAATGCGATAGCCCTGCCTGAAAGGGGGAGGGATTAGGCCATGCGTCCCTGACAGGAATCAATCGCCATCCAGTGGGCCGATCGCCTTGGCGATCGGGGCCCAGCGGGCGGTTTCGGCTTCGACGAATGCGGTGAACGCTTCGGGCGTCAGGGGTTTGAACTCGATGCCGTCCTGCGCCAATTGCTTCTGCACGTCGGGCTCCTGCATGACGTCGACGACCGCGGCATTGAGGCGATGGCTGATCTCGGACGGCAGCTTGGCCGGGCCCGAGAGGGAGAACCAGGTGGCGGCGACGAGGTCCGGGTAGCCGAGCTCGCGGAAGGTCGGCACGTCGGGAAAGCCTGCCAGCCGCCTTTCCGAGGACACACCGAGCGCCTGCACGTTGCCGGCGCGGATCTGCTCGACCGCGGACGACCAGGCCATGGCGCCGATCTTCACGTGGCCGGCGATCAAGTCGAGCATGGCCGGATTGGAGCCCTTGTAGGGCACGTGGGTGAGCTTGAAATGCTCGCGGCGCGCCATGTCCTCGGCGAACAGGAAGCCGTGGGTACCCACCCCCGACGACACGTAGTTGAGGCCTTCGGGCGTGCGCCGGGCGAGATCGAGAAAATCCTTGAAGGAGTGCACGCCGAGCGAAGGATGCACCACCAGCACCACCGGCGGCCCGCCCAGATAGGCCACATGGGTGAAATCGCGCAGCCCGTCATAGGGCGGATTGCGGCTGAAGGCCGGCGCGATCACGTGCGAGGCAATCCCAGAAATCACGAATGTATAGCCGTCAGGCTCCGCCACGGCGACCTCGCGGGAGCCGACCATGCCACCGGCGCCGGCGCGATTCTCGACATAGAACTGCTGGTGCAGCTTGTCCTCGAGATGCTGGGCCGCGATGCGGCCGAGCGTGTCGGAGGTGCCGCCGGCCGCGAACGGCGCGATGAACTTGACCGGCTTGGTGGGCCAAGCTTGCGCATGGCCCTCCCCGGCGGCGGCCAAGAGGCCGAGGCCCACGAGGGCAAGCAGCAGTGCGCGTTGGTTGATCATTGGTGTTCTCGGCCTACTTGTCCCGGCCATAGCGCGTGGAAGACGCGCGCAAACGCGCTAATGAGCCGGGACCGTTACGAACTCCGTGGTTGGTACGGTCCCGGGTCAAGCCCGGGACAAGGAACGTCCATTTACTCGGCGGCCTGCTGGAAGGTCAGCAGGTCCTCGGGGGCGCCGAGGTCGACGATCTTGCCGTCCTTGATCACGTAGGACAGGTGGCGGCCGCCTTGCAGGATGGTGATGTCGGCGATCGGGTCCTTCTTGAGCACGATGATGTCGGCGAGCTTGCCGGGCGCGATCTCGCCGAGCTCGCCTTCGAGGCCGAGCGCATAGGCGTTGTGCTTGGTGGCCGCGACGATCGCCTCCATGGGCGTGAAGCCGCCGTGGTTGACGAAGATCTCCAGCTCCTTGGCGTGCAGGTCGCCGTAGGGCGTGAACGAATTGTTGCCGGTATCGGTGCCCACCAGCAGCCGGATGCCGAGCTTGCGCGCCTTGTGCATCAGCTGGCCGAGCAGCTCGTAGTGCCGCTGCATGCGATTGAGGTCGAGCTGGACCTTCTCGGCGCCGATCTTCTTGCCGAGTTCGATCACGGTCGCCAGGAAGGTCGCGGTCGGCAGGATCGGCATGCCGGCCTTGGCGACCGCGTCCAAGTCCCGGTCGGTGGCGAGATCCGCATGGATGATCCAATCGACGCCGGCTTCGGCGGCCGCGCGCGTCGAGCCGGCGCCGCGCGAATGGATGGCGACCCGCAGGTTGCGCCGATGCGCCTCGCCGACCACGGCCGCGATCTCGTCGCCGGCCAGCATCTGCGACTCGCCCGAGCGGCTGTCGGCCATCTTGATGAAGTTGACGCCGTGCTTGCCCTGGCGGCGGACCTCGGTGACCATCTCGGCGGCCGAGTTGCAGAGCTTGCCGATCGAATGATCGGGGGTGCCTTCCCACGACGGCTCGTCGTCCTCGATGCAGCCATAGGTGACGATCATGCGGCCCGCCACATACATGCGCGGCCCTTCCATCAGGCCAAGCTTGATGGCGTCGCGCACGCCCACATCGGTGAACCAGGTGCCGCCCGGCACCGAGATGCCGGTCACGCCGGAGCGCAGCACCTTCTGCACGCTGCGGGCCGACCGCAAGGTGGAGAATTCCGGACGGGTCGGGCCCTTGCCTTTGCCCTCGCCCTTGACCGACGGATAGCCGTACGACACATGGCAATGCGCATCGATCAGGCCCGGCATGATCCAAAGGCCTGCGGCATCGATCACCTCCACGTTCTTGTGATCCTCCGGATGGAGGTCCGGCGGGAGCGCCCCAACGCTCTTGATGCGATTGCCTTCGACCACGATGGCATCGTTGCGCCCGGCCGGAGATCCCGATCCGTCGATCAGGGTGCCGTTGCGGATCAGCAAGGTCTTTTTCTGGCTGGCGCTCATGGTGTCCTCACGCTTCCGATGGCTTTCCGATGGATCCGATTGTCGCTCCGGTTTCGCCCGCAGTGTCCGCTCGACAGACCCTGCCCGGCCTTCATTCGACCTTGAGCCCGGCGCGCGCAATGACCTCACGCCATTGCGCGACCTTCGAGCGGACCTCGTTCGCGAGCGGCTCCGGCCCGTCGCCGGCGACGTCGAGGCCGAGCTGCGCGAGGCTGCCGGCCACTGCCGGCTCCTTCAATGCGGCCGCGACGTCCTTGGCGAGCTTGTCCACGATCGGCTTGGGCGTGCCGGCCGGGGCGAACAGCGCCACCCAGTTGGCGACGTTGAAGTCCTTGAGGTCGGTCTTCTCGGCGACAGTCGGCACGTCGGGCACGGCCGGCGAGCGCGCCGCGGTGGTGACCGCCAGGATCTTCAGGTCGCCGCTCTGGTCGAACGGCACCAGCGGCGCCACCATCACGAAGATCGAATCCACGTGATGCCCGATGACGTCGGTCACCGCCTTGGCGGCGCCCGGATAGGGCACGTCGGTCCAGGGCGGCAGCCCCATGCGCTGCTGGAACATGATGCCGGTCAGGTGGCTCACCGTCCCGATCCCGGTCGATGCCACCATCAGGGCCTTGCCCTTGCTTTTCGAATAGGCGACGAAGTCGTCCAGGGTCGCGAGGCCGAGATCGGTGCGCACCGCCAGCGCGCCGGGCGCCTTGGCGAGCATGGAGATCGGCTCGAAGCTGGTCAGCGCATCGTAACCCGGATCCTTGAACACGCTGGCATTGGAGGTGAACGAGTTGGAATGGACCAGCAGCGTGTAGCCGTCGGGGGCCGCGCGCGCCACATAGGAGGCCCCGATATTGTTGTTGCCGCCCGGCTTGTTCTCGATGAACACCTGGGCGCCGATGGCGGGCCCCAGCACCTGGGCCAGCGTGCGCGCAACGATGTCCATGGTGCCGCCCGGGGCCGTGGGCACAATCAGTCGGATCGCGCGGGTCGGATAGGCCGCGGCGTCCTGCGCCTGCGACGGCAGCGCGGTCGAGACCAGCAGCGCCAAGCCGAGGGTCAAGCCGAGCGCAAATGTGCCACGCGTCGATTTCATCCCGGTTCTCCGCGTGCAACCATGGGGCTGTCAAACAAGTGTTTAAATAGCACCCCGCCGCCTGTCAAGGCGCGGCCCGCGCGGTCTTGCCACAGGAACGATTGACATTTCCGATCGCGCCGGGACGGAATGAGGAAGGGGACGAGATGGACAGGACCAACGTGAAGCGCGCGGCCGACCGGCCTCCCGCGCCCTCGGCCGGGGCGGACGCGGAGGACGGGACGCGCAAGCGCATCCTCACGACCGCCGAGCGCTTGTTCGCCGAGCGCGGGTTCAACGGCGTTTCGGTGCGCGCGCTGGCGGCCGCCGCCAAGGTCAATATTGCCAGCATCGGCTATCACTTCCGCAGCAAGGAGGGTCTGCTGGCCGAGGTCTATCGCCGGCATTGCGAGCCGATGATCGAAGAGCGCCTGCGCGGGCTCACGGCAGCCGTGCGCCTCGCCGGCAGCGCGCGCGTTGCCGCCATCATCGAGGCCTTCGTGCGACCCGCGCTGGCGCAAGTGAACGTGGAGGGAGGCGAGACCTTCATCCGATTGCGCGCGGTGCTGTCGGGGGAGAATTCCGAGCTCCTGGAGAAGCTGGTGGCCGACAATTTCGACCAGTCGAGCTCCGCTTTCATCGATGCGCTGTGCGATTGCCTGCCGCATCTTTCGCGCACCGACGTCTGCTGGCGCTTCCATTTCCTGCTCGGGACCGTCTATTACACGGCCGCCGGGCCGCACCGCATTCATGCCTTCTCGAACGGCCGCTGCGATCCGGGCGACACCGAAGCGGTGATCAAGGAGCTGGTGCCCTTCATGACGCGGGCCTTCCAGGCACCCCCGACCAAGCCGCCACAGCACGGGCGCAAGCGCGGGTGAGGTGGATCATTTTTTAGGAAAGGCACGCTCTCGCGACGGCCAGTGATGAATACTGCATCTTCGAACGTTGGCCGCAGAGTCGCCCACGTTAGTTAGTTGGTTAGTTAGTTAGGGACGCAGTGCCTCTCACTCCTTCTCCCCAAGGGGGAGAAGGGCGGGATGAGGGGGCTCGGGCGGTGCGATACGGAAACATCGTAACCCGCTCACCGCACCCTTTCCCCTTCGGGGCGAGGGAGTTGAACGCCGTGCTTCCCTAACGGCGAATTGCCGACGAGCTACAGCCGCAGCAGCGCGCGCGCGTTGGCGCCGAAGATCATCGCCTTGGCGTCGTCGCCGATGGGGGCGGTCGCGATGAAGGCGGTGCCGTCGAGGTTGGAATGGAACGGCCAGTCGACCGCGAACATGAGACGCTCGATGCCGATCTCCTCGATCGTGCATTGCAGCGCGGTGTGGGTGAACTTGCCGCCGGTGGTGAAATGGAAGTTCCGGCGCATGCTGTCGTGAAAGGTTCGCCCCTTCATCTGCCGCGACACATAGCGGTCGACGCGCGGCATGAGAAAGGGCAGCGCTTCGCCCAGATGTCCCAGGATGATCTGCAACCGGGGAAAGACGTCGAACACCTCGCTGAGCACCAGCCGGATCGCGGCGGCCGACATCTCGCTGGTGAAGCCGTGCCCAACCCGCACCATCGACGGATAGCCGGCATAATAGGCCTCGATCACATCCGGATGCGGCGTCGCCGGATGCAGATAGATCGGCACATCGAGCCGCTGCGCGGCTTCCAGGATCGGCCAGAACGGCCTTTCGTCCAAAAAGGCGCCGCGGGTGAGCCCGTGCACCATGGCGCCCTTGAAGCCGAGCTCGGTGACCGCGCGTTCGAGCTCGCGCGCCGCCGCCGCCGGATCAGGCGTCGGCAAGGCCGCAAAGCCGGCGAAACGGGTCGGGTGCGCGCGGATCGCCTGATGCAGCACATCGTTGGCGGCAATGGCCAGGCGCACGGCCTCGGCGGGCTCGAAATTCTGGGTGGCCGGCTCCACGTGGGAGATGACCTGCAGGTCGATGCCGGCCTCGTCCATCTCGGCAATCCGCAGCTCGCCCAGATCCGACAGCCGCCGGCCAAGCTCCGGATCGGACAGCACGTCATGGCCGCGTCGCAGCGCGTGCAGCTCCGGCGTCCAAAAATGCTCCTCGAGGGCAATCCGACCGGCCGTCATTCTCACATGCCTCCTGATTCTTGCAGTCCTAAGGTTTTTGCATATCCGCGGCCGGGTGCCGCACCCGCCGGGGCGGCCGTCCGAGCCGATTTCGCCGTGATCCGAACGCTTTAAGGATTTCGCCCCGCTCGCCTTGTGGGGCCAGCCGCCGCTCCGCGAAGGGGCAGGACCGACGTCCGCATTGAACCTTTCGCCCCGCCGCAGCGTCTCATGACCGGAGCGGTATCATGCGTCCACACAGTGCATATCTTTTCGGCGTCGGCTTGGCTCTCCCCATCCTGGCCTTGGTGGCCGGCTTGCAGGTGCCGTCCGTTGCGGCATCGCCGCAGTCTCCGGCAACCGACATCAACCGCGTCCTCAAGGGCGATCGCCTGCCCTCGATCCTGAGCGGCACCAACGCCAATCCGTCCGATCTGCAGAGCCGGCGGGCGCCGCGGACAAATCCGAAGCTGCCCGATGGCTGCGAAGCGAGCGTGAGCGCGATGACGCGATCGTCGCTGGCGCAGACGCCCGGACGCTGCATCTCCTGACCGGAGCGCCTTTTCTCGGGCGCTCAGCGATTTAATGCGGGCCACCGCGTCCGCCATGCAAGCATCGATTACAGTAGAGAGTGTCATGAAGGCGCGCATCACGGACGACGGTCGATTTCTTGGATTGGACTTGGCAGACTGGTCGATGCTCGTGGTCGGCTTTGTGCTGGCCGGATTTCTCGCTCTCTACATCTGACGGGCCGATATCTGGCGGCACGATTTCCGGCTTGCCGGCACTGCTCGAACCTCATGCGACGCGCACCGAGATCTCGATGCGATCGCCGAGCGGGACCTCGACCGACACGTAGCCGTTGTGCGCATCGCGCACATAGCCGACATACGACGCCAGCGCATCCGGCGCGACCGCGAGATCATCGGCGATGACCAGGGCGCCGGGCGTCAGCCGCGGCTCCAGGAATTTCAGCATCGGCAGATAGCGCGGCTTCCAGCCATCGAGCAGCAGCACATCGATGCCGCCCTCGAGGCCGGCCTTGAGCGTCTCGAACGCGTCCCCGATCCGGATCTCGATGAGATCGGCGAGCCCGGCGGCGCGGAAATTCTCCAGGGCTCGTCCGGCCTTGACGGGATCAAGCTCGGTGGTGATGAGGCGGCCTTGCCCCGCATCCCGCAAGGCGGCCGCGAGATGAATCCCGGAGATTCCATACGAGGTCCCGAATTCGACGATGGTCTGCGCATTCCGCCCGCGCGCCAGCAGATAGATGAGGCGACCGACCTCGGGCGAGATCGGCATGTAGATGTCCCGCATCAGCTCTGCGCGCTGCCGGTCGCTCGGCGCGTCGCCAAGCCGCGCCATCGCGTCGCGGGCGCGCTCGAAGCCTTCGGGATCGTTCTGGTCCGCGGCGGCAAACAGGCGGTCAAGCAACGCGGAAACGGCGGGGGAATTCAGCGTCGACATCTGCGGATCAATTCACCAGCGCGGTGACCTTCTCGACGATGGGCTTGGGGGTGGAATAGATCTTGTTGATGAGGCCCGCCAAGACCTCGCCGTTCTCGGGATCGAGAGCGAATTTCTGCTTCTTCACGTCGGCGATGAATTCCGGATCCCGCATGGTCGCCTCGAACGCGTCGCGCAGCATTTTCAGCACGTCGGGCGGTAGGTTCGGCGGGGCCGCGAACGGCCGTCCGATGCCCTGCCCGGCATACAGAAAATCGATGGCCTGGCGTTCCTCGTCGTTGCGCGCGAGATCGCGCGCCAGCGGCACGCCCTTGAGCTCCGGATTGGCCTCCGGCGCCCCCTGGAACAAGACCGTGACCTGCCTGGATGAAATCCAGTCCGGCCGCCGGCTTTCCACGCTGTCGAGGCTTTCGCAGATGCCCTGAACCTCGCCGCGCTCCATCGCCAGAAAGATATCCGCCGAGGACGGATAGCCGCTGACCAGCTTGAACTTCATGCCGAGCAGCGCCGCCAGCGCCTTCGGATAGGCGCGGGTGCCGGAACCGGGGCCGACGTCGCCCATCACCAGCTCCTTGTCAAAGAGGTCCTGCACCGTCTTCACCGGAGCAGTCTTGTAGGCAATGCAGATATTGGTCTCCGTGGTGGGCGTGCCGAGCCAGGACATCTTGGTTGGATCGAAGCGCGCGCCCGGCACGCCGGTGATCGGGGCGAGCGGCACGTCGCGGCCGATGAGGCCGAACACGGTGCCGTCCTTCGGCGCCACCTCGTAGAGGTAGTTGGCCGCCGCCACGCTGCCGCCCGCCGGCATGTTCTGCGGCACCAGGGTCGGATTGCCCGGCAGGTGCTTGCCCATGTGGGCGGCAACGGCGCGCGCCCACAAATCGTATCCGCCCCCGACCCCGAAGCCGATGATCATTCGGAAGGTCTTTCCGGCGAACGCGCCGGCGGCGGGCTGGGCGGCGGCCGGAGCGGCGGCGCTCAACAACAGCAATCCAATGAGCCCGGCGGCTGTTCCTCTGGTCATCTCACCTCTCCGTTGTTTTGCTTCTGTAGGGTGGGCAACGCGCCAGACCGCAGCGGCGAATAATAGCACGGCCTAGCGGCGCGTTGCCCACGCGTCCGGCTTTGCCGTGAACCCGTGTGGGCAAAATTGCGCAACTCCGCGGCACCATCATCGCAGTGCCGGCAATTTTGCCCACCCTACGGGACCCTAGCGGCCGAGCGCCTTTTGCTTCCAAAGCTTCCATGGCCGCGCCTCCACGCGCTGCATGGAGGCGTCGGTCAGCACCGCCTCCTCGGCGGAAAGATACATGACCGGACCGCCGCCGATGGCGATCGCCTGCGCCAGCATGCGCGCATTGATCTCGGTATAGTAGGCGCGCCATACCACGTTCTGGATATTGCTTCCGACCACGACGTCGCCATGGCCGCGCATCAACGCGGTCGTATGCTTGGCCAGCACGCGCGCCAGCTCGGTGCCGCGCTCCTTGCGATTGACCAGCATGTCGGTCGGCCCGAATTTCTCGCGGATATCGAACACCGGGACGAAATCGCCGAGGAAGGCCGCGTTGTGAAGGATGGGCCGGAACGACGCATGGGTGACGCCGAACGGAACCACCGTCGGCGAATGGCTGTGCACGATCGCATGCACGTCCGGCCGCACCTTGTAGATTTCGCTGTGAATGTAGCGCTCGGAGTAGAGCTGCAGGCCCGGATGCGTGAGCGCAACGCTTTCCAGATCGTACTCGACGATGTCCTCGGCGGCGACCAGCGCCGGTGCCAGCCAGCGGGACATGAGATAGTGAGCGGGGTTGTTGGGATGGCGAATGCTCACGTGCCCGAAGGCGTCCAAGATCCCCTGGTCGGCAAGGATGCGGTTGGCGGCCACGAGGTCGTCAAGCACTTCGGGGGCAACATCGATCCCATCTTGCGGCATAAGGTTCTCTCGCGACGATCGGTTGAATTTGGAGCTGCAATGCCGATCCGCCAGACTTTCCGCGATGGGAGCGTCGGAGGGCGACAGCGACGAAGCCGGGCCGAAGAGCCGCGGCGGGGCGTCAAAAAATATTGCATATAATGCTGTTGACAACAAATTAAATTGTTAGCACCAATCCGCCGCGACCGCGTGCTGGCCTGGCGCGCGCATAGCGCTCGGCGAGGCAATCCGCTCGCGCAACGAGCGGACCCGCGACGCCGCAGCATTTCGCAACTCCGCCGACGCGTGACCACCATGCCGCAGGAAGAAACGCCCTTCGCCGCCGCGGTTGCCGACCTCGTGGTGGCCAATCGCATTCTGGCCGCGGAGGGTGTCCTCGACGGATTTGGCCATGTCAGCATTCGCGATCCGCGCGATCGGGCGTGCTATCTGATGTCCCGTTCGCTGGCGCCCGCATTGGTCACCGCGGCCGACATCGTGCAGCACGACCTCGACAACAAACCCACGCATGAGACGGGGCAGGCGCTCTATTACGAGCGCTGGATCCATGGCGAGATCTACAAGGCACGGCCGGAGGTCAACGCCATCGTGCACAGCCATTCGCCGACCGTGGTGCCGTTCGCCTCCACCAAGGCGCCGCTGCGCCCGATCCTGCACAACGCCTCGTTCCTCGGCTTTGGCACGCCCGTGTTCGAGATCCGGAACTTCGTTCCCAATTCCGATCTGATGATCAGCACCGCCGCGCTGGGCAAGGCCTTGGCCGAGGCGCTGGGGCCGACCGCCGACGTCGTCTTGTTGCGTGGCCATGGCAATGTGGTGGTGGGCCCCACCATCCAAATCGCCGTTTTTCGCGCCTACTACACCGAGATCAACGCGCGCCAGCAGCTCAACGCCATGATCCTGGGACCCGACGACGTGGTCTATATGAACGCCGGCGAGTGCGAGACCACCGACAAGGTCATGCAGGCCGTCGCCGGCCGGCCCTGGGACCTGTGGAAGCGTCGCGTGCAACGCGAGATGCGCCGGGCCGAGGCCGACGACCGGCTGTAGCGCTATTCGGGCTGGATCCCGGCGGCCGCGATCACCTTGCTCCAGCGCGCGCGATCCTCCAGAACATATTTCTTGGCGTATTCGAGCGAGCCGCCTTCCGTGATGGCGTGCGTCTCGGCAAAGCGCGCCTGCACGTCGGGCGAATGCAGAATCTCGTCGATCAGCTTGTTGAGCTTGGCGAGCACGGCCGGCGGGGTCTTCGGCGGCGCGCTGATGACGTTCCAGGTCTTGGAGATGATCTCGGGCAGGCCGAGCTCTCCCATGGTGGGAATATCGGGCAGGGTGTCGAGGCGCTTCTCTGATGCGGTGGCGAGAATCCGCACCCGGCCGGCTTTGTGCAGCTCGTAGAAGGCCGAGTACTGGATGAAGGTGAGATCGACATTCCCGGCGATCAGATCGGTGAGCACCGGAGCGGTTCCCTTGTAGGGAACATGCGTCATCTTGGTTCCGGTCAGCGCCATGAAGAACTCGGCGGTCAGGTGTCCGGCCGTGCCGACGCCGTTCGACGCATAGGTCAATTTGCCGGGATTGGCTTTGGCGTAGGCGATGAACGCACCGGCATCGGCGGCCGGAAAGTCCGGCCGGACCACCAGCGCCAGCGGAATCTGGGTCAGGACCGCGACCGGCTCGAAGCCCAAGGGGTCGTAGTTCAACCCCTTGAAAAGATAATCGCTGATCGACACCGTCGAGTTGAAGGATGCCAGCAGCGTGTAGCCGTCCGGAGCCGCACGATAGACCGCCTCCGCGCCGGCATTTCCGGCGGCGCCGGCGCGGTTCTCCACCACGAAGGTCTGCCCCAGCCGTTCGCTGAGCTTTTGCGCCACCAGCCGGGTCGCGATGTCGACGCCGCCGCTGGGGGTGACGTTGACGATGATCCTGACCGGCCGATTGGGATAATCGGCGGCCGGCTGCGCCTGCACCGAGGTCGCTGCGATCGTCAATGCGGCGGCAAAGACACTCGCCCGAAGCGTCATGTGATTTCCTCCCGCGAGACTTGCAACACAAAAGGTAGAGATGGCAACGTTAGCGCCGGGCGCTGCCAAGAGGGAGTCCCCCGAAAGGGATGCGGCCTTATGCCGGCGGTGAGCCGAGAGGACGCGGCAGCCTCAGCCGAGCGCGCCGTGGCATTGCTTGTACCGCTTGCCCGAGCCGCAGGGACAAGGCTCGTTGCGCCCGACCTTGCCCCAGCCCGACGGATCGCGGGAGTGGCGCACGCCGGTCAGCGCCGGCGGTGGGCTTGCTTCGGCGAACGGCTCGGATGCCATCTGGGCGAGCTTGGGATCAAGCTCGTAGAGGTGCCGATAGCGGTACAGCTGCCGGGCGATCAGCTTAAGGCGTGCCGCGAACGGCAGGACCGCGAGCGGCTCGATCAGCGGAGCGTTGAACGGCGGCACATCGGCGCGCTGGAACTGGAACGCCATGCTGACGCGGGATTCGGCCGCCTGCGGCGACGTCTTGCCGCCCCAATGAAAGATCGCCTGGTTCCAAATAACGAAGTCGCCGGGGTTGGCGGGCAGGGCGCGGATGCTCTGATATTCGAATTTCATCTCGGTCTCTTCCGCCGTCGCGTAGGTCGGATCGTGCTGCGCCGGCACGACGTAGAGACATCCGTTGAGCGGCGTCGCGGTCGACAGCGGTATCCAGGTCGTCAGCGATTTCGGCGAACCGTCGTCGAACAACGACCGCCGGCCCTTGTCCCGATGCGGCCGCCAGCCGGCGCCCCCCTTCTTCGGGTCGACATCGAGGATCCAGAAGTCCGGCAGCAAGCAATATCCGCCGCCGAGGAGCGCAGCGTGAAGCAGGTGCAGCTTGAAAAACGGATACCAGAACTCGTCATACACATAGGCGAACAGCGGAGACAGGTTCGCGGCCGAGAGCGCGCGCACGGTGTCGGCCATCAATTTGACGTCGAGGCCCCAATCGGCGCTTCCCTGCAGGTAGCCGTCATCCCTGAATCGAGCCGCCACGCCGGGGGCCAATTCGAGATAGGCGACGTTCTCGAGCAGCGAGCGGTCCTCGATGTGCAGGCCCGGGGCCAGCGCCAGCCAGTGCTCGCGCTGCTGAAAGCGAGCGGCTTCCATGCGCTACACGCGCCGCAGGACGGCGAGGTGGCCGACCACGTCGTTGCCATCCTCCTGGCGCAGGACCTTGGTGTCGATCTTTTCCACGGCAAATCCGTGATCCTGCGACAGCTGGCGCAGATAGGCGGCCGAATGCGCATAGCGCAGCGTTGATCTCAGCACGAAGTCCCCCTGCTCGCCGGCCTCGACCGAGAAGGCAAAAAGCCCTCCGTCGCGCAGGCTGCGCCGGACCTCGCGAAACACCGGCGCCAGATCCCCGAAATAAACGAGGACATCGGCGGCGACCGCAAGATCGAGCTCACCGGATCGCCCCTGCAGGAACTCGATCAGCTCGCCGCAGGACAGATCGTGATAGATCTGGCGCCGGCGGGCGAGCTTGATCATGTTCGCGGAGATATCGACGCCGGTCAGCGCGCGGGCGAACGGATGAAACCGCACGCCCAGAAGACCGGTGCCGCAGCCCAGGTCCAGGACGTCCAGCTTGCGTGCCGGCAGCAATCGGACCGTCGCAGCAAACAACAAATCCGGGGTCTGATATCGCAACGCGCCGAGCACGTGCTGATCATAGCGGTCGGAATAGCCGTCGAAGACCGTGCTGACGAGCCGCCTGGGAGCGGCCGCCGGGGCCGTTTCGGCACCCAGCGACGCCAGGTAGTAGCGAATGACCTCGCCATCGCCGCCTTGTGCGAGCGCCTGCCGATAGGCGCCGATGGCTTCCTCCATGCGCCGCAAGCGTCGCAGCGTGCGGGCGCGACCAAGCCACGCCTCGGCCAATTCGGGCGCCCTGCCGAACGCGGCAAGCGCGTCGTCATAGCGGCGGGCCTGGTGGAGCGCATGGCCAAGACCGAGCCACGCCTCGGCAAGGCCGGGCTTGAGCGCCAGCGCGCGTTCGAAGCAGGCCGCCGCCTCGAGCTGGCGCCGCTCGAGCAGAACGGCCCCGAGCCGGCAATGCGCCTCGGCATGGTCTGGCCGCAGCGCCAGCGCGCGCTGGTAGGAGGCCGCGGCCTCGTCGGCCTTGCGTTGCCTTCTCAGCGCGTTGCCGAGGCGGAAGTGGGTCTCGGCCAGGCTCGGATTGATGGCCAGCGCTTGCCTGTAGTGGGCCACGGCTTCCTCGAGCCGGCTTTGCTCGGCGAGAGCATTGCCCAGATTGACGTGCGCATCGGCATAATCAGGCCGCAGCGCCAATGCCTGCGCGTAGTGCCCGATCGCTTCGTCCGCCTTGCCCTGCACCGACAGCGCATTTCCAAGATTGTTGTGCGCCTCGGCAAAGTCGGGCTTGAGCGCGATGGCGACTTCGAACCCGGCGACGGCTTCATCGTGGCGCTTCAGGATCGCAAGCACATTGGCAAGATTGTTGTGCGCCTCGACCGAATGCGGATCCTGCCGGGCGCCGGCGCGCAAGAGCCCGACGGCGTCATCGAAGCGGCCCTCCTGGGCATGCAGCAGGCCCAGATTGTGCAGACAATCGAAGTCGGATTGATTGACCTCCAGAACGGCCCGATAGAGACGCTCGGCCTCGCGCAACCTGCCGTGCCGATGCAGCGCCACCGCGGCATGGAGGTTCTGCGCGGCGGTGGCGCAGCCGCTTGCCCGCGCCGGCAGGTTGCCTTCTCGCGAACCGGTCCGCCGGGTCCGGGCGGCTGGGCGCTCGTTGAAATCGAAAACGGTCATCGGGATTGATCCCTTTTTTTTGCGACCGCGCCCCGCAAGGCGACCTCGGCATCTCCCCATGCCGGATTGGACGTTGGCAGCTTGGTCTCGATTGTTTGGCCTAGGAGCTGGAGCGAGACCGCGCGCTCAAGCTATCGGCGCGCCGCCGCCCTTGCACATATAAAGAATAGTAATTGAGCATAAATTATGTGATTACGCGCCGTAAAAGCGGCGTCGCTGCCGCTCGGGCCGAGGCCGCGCGCTTGAGCTCAATTGCACCGCGGCATATGTCGTTGCGCCATGCCCGGGAGGTCAGCTCATGTCTGAACGGCGGCACGTCAAATTGTTCCGAAACGGCCGTAACCAAGCGGTCCGCATTCCCGTGGAGTTCGAGTTCCCGGGCGATGAAGTCATCATGCAAACGCGAGGGGGATCGTCTGGTGATCGAGCCGGTCCGCAAGCGCGGACTGATCGCCTTGCTCAAGACAATGAAGCCCCTGAAAGTTAAGAACTGGCTTGATTGAGAGTCGGCGAGCGGCAATTCAGGTCGCGCGACGCACTGCGTCATCCAGAAACGTCTCCAGCGCCGTAACGCAAGTGGTGTCGTGATAAAGACGATGCTTGTTGCGGGCGATCTTGTCCTTGATGGCGAGGCGCCAGGGCAGATCGCGCGCCAGGCGGACCGCGGTGGCAACGTAGTCATCCACCGTGTCCGTGATGGTGTCCTCGACCTCCATTCGCTTGAAGATCGCCATGGTGTGCCGCCCGCGCATCAGGGATCCTCGCATGGTCACGACGGGCAGATTGTGGTGCAGGCCCTCCAACGTCGAGTTGCATCCCGACCAGCCGATGCTGTCCAGCACGATGTCGCACTGCCCGATGGCCGCCACGAACCGATGCTGGCTGAGACGGGGCAACAAGACGCAATAGTCCGCGGCCTTGAGGCCGACGCTGGCGAATGCCCGCTCGAGGCGCCGGAAGAACAGCTCATCGAGATGCGTCCCCTGCCCGTAGCGGATGAACGCGAATTGGCAATCGCCCACTTCGCGCGCGATGCGAGCAAAGACCTCGTCGTACTGCGGCAGATACTTGAACAGCGACTGGCCGCACCAGAAGACCGTAGCGTTCGGACGCAGTCCCAGCTTCGCCCGATCGAGCGCGACCGGCTGCGGATCGGACGGCTCATAGTAGATCGACAGATTGGGCAGGCGGACCAGCCGCTCCGTGTAATGGTCCTGGGCGTCGGGCGGCTCCATCAGATCGCTGCTAAGATAGTAATCGATCGTCGGAAATCCGCTGGTGTCGGGATGACCCCAGGAGTTGCATTGGACGGCGGCCAGGCGTTGTGCGGCGAGCCGAGCCGAGACCGCGTTCATGCCGATGTCGGGATGAATGAGGACGTGAGGCGCGTCGTCCAGGATCTCCTGGCGCCAACGGTCGATCGAGAGCGGCCCCTGCACGAAGCGATCGCAGAGGCTCGCCGCCTCCTTGGTTGCGGCATCCTGCTTGACCCCGGTGTAATAACCGAAGATTTGAAACCGCCGGCGGTCGATCTGGCTGAGCCAGCCTCGGATCGGAATTTTCCAAACCGAATGTCCCCAGAAGAAGCCGCTGACGATGCCAAGCCGAATGCGCTCGTCGGGCCGCGGCGGGGGAGCGAGAGCAACCGGCGGGTAGCGCTCGGCCATGATCCGGCACATGAGAGAGCCGTAAATGCTCGCGAGATCACGATTGTTGAGCCCCTGATAGGCGAGGAAGAACGGCTGGGTCGACGCCGCCGCGTCCGCCCATTCGCGCGGCATTTTTCGCCGCTCGACATCATCGCGCATCGCTTCGAGAGCCTTGCGATAGTCCGCGCGCCGCGCGGCGATCTCCGGCTCGTGCTCGTAGAGGATGGACAGCTGCCCCATGCATAAGCCGAATTTTGCATCCGCATAGTCGGGCTTGAGGGCCAGCGCCCGCCTGAAGCTGATCAGCGCCTCGGCTTGGCGGCCCTCGTCCTTGAGCAAATGGCCCCGGTTGTTGAGGGCTTCCGGATAGTCCGGCCTGATGGCGACCGCCCGGTCGCAGCTCGCCAGCGCCTCCTCGAACCGCTCGAGCTTCTGCAGCGCGACGGCCCGGTTGTAGTAGGCCTCGGCATAGTCCGGCTTGAGCGCAATCGCCCGTTCGTAGCTCGCCAGCGCCTCCTGGTATCGCCCCAGCTCCTGCAGGGCATTGCCGCGATTGGTGAAGGCTTCCGGACTGTCCGGCTTGATGGCAATCGCATGGTCGAAGCTGGTCAGGGCCTCCTCGAAGCGATCGAGCATCCGCAGCGCGTTGGCCCGGTTGCTGAAGGCCTCGGCGTAGCTCGGCTTGAGGGCGATCGCCTGGTCGAAGCTCGCCAGCGCGTCATCGAGCCGATCGAGTTCGCCAAGCACGGCGCCGCGATCGTTGAAGACCTCGGCGTAGCCCGGCGAAAGCGCAATGATCCGGTCATAGCTCGCCAGCGCCTCCGGGAAGCTCCCGAGCGCCCGCAGCACCATGCCTCGGTTGTAGAGCGCATCGACATAATCCGGCTTGCGGTCGATCGCCTGGTCGTAGCTCGCCAGCGCCTCCTTGAAGCGCCTCATGACTTGAAGGACATTGCCTCGATTGTTGTAGGCGCGCAGGTGATCCGGCCTGAACGCGATCGCGTTGTCGTAGCTCGCCAGCGCCTCCTCGTGGCGATCGAGCCGCATGAGAACTATGCCGCGGTTGTAATGGGCGTCGGCGTGGTCCGGCCGCAGCGAGAGCGCCCGGTCGTAGCTCGCCAGCGCCGCCTCGAAGCGCCGCAGCTCGTGGAGCACGTTGCCGCGGCTGACGAAAGCTTCGGCATAATCCGGCGCGAGCGCGAGCGCCTGCTCGTAGCTTGCCAGCGCCTCATCGTATCTGCGCTGTTGCCGCAGCGTGTTGCCTTGCCTGACGAGGGCTTCGGCAGCGGCCGGCTGCTGGGCGCCGGCCAACCTGGCAAACCAGGCGCCGCCGCGCAGCTCGACCCGTTGCAGGTACGGTCCCTCGCCGCTCATCCGCCTCGCCCAATCAGTTTCGGAAGCCGCGTCACGGGCTCGGTTTCGACCATGCTGCCGCCGGTCGTGGCGAACTCTTGCATGGGTTTGGCGTGCCCAGGCCGGTAGCGAAATCGCGCGCCCGAAGAGATGCTCGATCGAGCTGAGCTAGGGCGCTCTGGCTTCCTTATCGATGACGGAATTCGCGAAGTCAATTCAGGGAACAGAGCTGGAATCCGCCTGGATTTCGAGCCGGCGGCCAACCCGCGCCGTGGCCGCCGGATCCGCGCCGGGGACCAAGAGCCTCACAATAGGGGTTGCCGATGCCGTGAAAGTCCTGGAAGATCGGGAGCAATCTAGGGTTGCCAACCATGCAGCTCAAATTTGCATGCCCGGCGTCCATGGTTCCCCATCTCGATTTGATCAAGAAGGGCGAATACGACCTTTCCTACAATCATCCGCGCCCGGTCGTTCTTGACGTCGGAGCAAATGTTGGTGGTTTCGCGATTTGGGCGTGCCGGCGCTGGCCGACATGCGAAATCCATTGCTATGAGCCGATGCCCGATAATTTCGCGATGTTGAAGGCGAACGTGGGTATCCTCAGGAGCGCCGGCATTGCCAACCCGATCCACATCAACAACTTCGCGGTCGGCGACCCGACGCACACCAAGATGTTTCTTGGTCTCAACAATTGCGGTGAATCCGGTTTTTTCGACCTCGGCGAGCAGCAAGGGATCACGATGGAGGTCACGACGCGGGCGCCAAGCGTCCTGCCTCCCGCTCAAATTCTGAAAATGGATACGGAAGGCTGCGAGATCGAGATTCTATCCGGTCTCAAGTCAATCAGTTTCGATGTGGTCATGCTCGAATACCACTCGGAATGTAACCGGCGGCAGGCCGACGCCCTGTTGCAAGATTACGCCCTGGTCGGCGGCTATGCCCGCTCTCTGGACCGCGGCATCCTCAAATACTTGAGCCGACGGCTCATCAAATCCTAAGCTGTTGATTCCAAATCAATTTGGCGCGCCCGAAGAGATTCGAACTCCTGACCCCCAGATTCGTAGTCTGGTGCTCTATCCAGCTGAGCTACGGGCGCTTGGCCCCCTTATCGATGACGCAATTCGGGAAGTCAAATCGGGGAACAGACATAGATTCCGGCTGGATCTCGAGCCGCCGACGCGTGCGGAACCGCCCGGCCTCACCCCGCCGCGAGCGCCGCCGTGACCTGCCGGATCACACCCTCCCAGTCGCCGCTTGCGGGCTGCCTGAAAAGCCGCGCCGTCGGGTACCAGGGACTGTCGCCGCGGTCGAGCAACCAGCGCCAATCGGCGACGTGTTGCAACAGGATCCACACCGGCTTGCCCAATGCGCCCGCCAGATGGGCGACCGATGTATCCGACGAGATGACCAGATCGACCAGGGACATGATGGCGGCGGTGTCGGCGAAGTCCTCGATGTTGTCGCCCAGACAGAGAACCTGAGGAATGTCGCGCAGGGTGTCGCGATCCGCCTCGCGCAGATCCTTTTGCAGGCCGAGGAATTCGACGCCGCCGAGCGAGAACAAGGGCAAGATACGGGCGAGCCCCGGGGAGCGGGTTTGATCGCCCTTGAAATTCGGGTTGCCGGCCCAGGCGATGCCGATCCGCCGGCCGCGCTTCTGCGGCAGCCGTTGCCGCCATTTGGCGACGTGGTCGGGTGGAGCCGACAGATACGGAATGGCTGCGGGAATCGTCTCGAGCCCGGTCTTGAACGCCAGCGGCAGGCTGAGCAGCGGGCAATGACAATCGAAGTCGGGCAGCTTTTCGCCGCGGGCGACGACCAGCGCCGTGCCCGGCACGCTCGCGAACAAGGCCGTGAGCGGAGGCGGCACCTCCAGGACAACCCTGGCGCCGCGGGCGGCGACCAGGGGCGCATAGCGCACGAACTGGACGGCATCGCCGAACCCCTGCTCGGCATGCAGCAGGATCGTCCGGCCTTGGAGCGATTCCCCGCCGCGCCAGAGCGGCCGCGCGAAATCCCGTCGCCAGGGCGCGAAATCCGGCACCCGCCAACGCCACTCGAACTCCTCGAAGCCGCGCTCGAGGTCGCCCAGAAGCAGCCGAAGGCAGCTTCGATTCGAATGCGTTTCGGCATTGTCCGGCTCGATCGACAGCGCCCGGTCATAGCTTGCGAGCGCTTCGCGGGGACGATCCAGATCGCGCAGCAGAAGGCCCCGATTGTTGAGCGCGTCGACGTGGTCCGCCTTGATCGACAGCGCTTGGTCGAAGCTTGCCAGCGCCTCGGCGGGCCGCATGAGGTCGCGCAGCACGATGCCCCGATTGTACAGCGTCTCGGCATTGTCGGGCTGCACAGCCAGCGCCTTGTCGAAGCTGGCGAGCGCCTCGGCCGGGCGATCGAGGCCGCGCAGCACGCTGCCGCGATTGTTGAGCGCCCTGGCGTGGCCCGGCCGGATGCCCAGCGCGCGCTCGAAGCTTGCCAGCGCCTCGGCCGGACTCCGCAGGTCCAGGAGCGCAAGCCCGCGGTTGTTGAGGGCTTCCACGTAGTCCGGCTTGATCGCCAGCGCCTTGTCGTAGCTCGCGACCGCTTCGGCGGAGCGGTTGAGGTCGCGCAGGGCGCTACCGCGATTGTAGAGCGCCACCGCATGGTCCGGTTGGATCGCCAGCGCCCGCTCGTAGCTGGCCAGCGCCTCGGCAGGACGGTTCAAGTCCTGCAGCACGTAGCCGCGATGATTGAGCGCCTCGACGTAATCCGGCCTGAGCGATAGAGCGCGCTCGAAGCTCGCGAGCGCCTCGACAGGGCGCTTGAGGCTGCGCAGCGCAACGCCGCGATTGTGGTGCGCCTCGGCAGAGGCCGGCTGCAGCGCCAGCGCCTTGTCGTAGCTCGCAAGCGCCTGCTCGGGACGCCCGAGCGCGGCCAGCACGAGTCCCTGGTTCAACCGCGCCGCGGGTGCGCTAGGATTTACCCTGAGCGCCGCGCCGATCAACGACAGGGCGTCGAGATGGCGGCCCTGCTGGGAGCGCAGAACGCCGAGCATCTGCAGCGCGTCGAAATGATCGGAGCGCGCCTGCAGCAACTGCAGGTACAGCCGTTCGGCTTGAGCAAGATCCCCCTTGCGATGGAAATCGACGGCCTGAGCGAGCAGCTGAGACGGATCGTGCATCAATGGCTACCGGCTTCTTCGCGCGCACGAACTGAACGAGTCCCCGCGTCTCATGCGAACATGCACTAGGGGCTCCGCCCGTGGCATTGCTTGAACTTCTTGCCCGAGCCGCAGGGGCACGGGTCATTGCGCGCGACCTTGCTCCGAGTGGCCGAAATGGGTTTGCGCTCCGTCATGCGCCCGCGCGCGTCGGCCTCGTGCCAACGCGCGCGCGTCGCGTAGGAGAATGCCCGGCGCAGCAGCGGGCGAACGGATTCGGGAAGCTCGTTGTAGTGCTCGAGCGGCATATCGAGGGAGATTCGATTGATGTGATTCACGTCGTCGAAGAACCATGGACACGCATAGACGATGTAAACGACTGGCCTTGGCCGTTGGCTGAAGTTGGCCAGGCCCGCGTGCATCGTGCGGTAGTCCAGCAGCACGCAATCGCCGCGCTGCCAGCTGCATGCCGTCAGGGCCCTGCGCTCCGCGGTATTTCGCTCCGATCGATGCGAGCCGAGCCAAACCCCGGTCGGCCCGTTCTCGATGTCGACGTCGACAAGCGGCACCGCCACGTTGACCGCATAGACCGGCAGGTTGGGACCGACGCCCGGCCGGAAGAACAAATGGCCATGGTCACGATGAGCGTGTTGTTCCGGCGCGCCCGGATGCGCCACCACGAGCGTGAAATTGCTGAGCCGCATGTCCTGGCCCAGCAGCGGGTGGAGAAACTTGATCAGGAGACTGTTTGCGAACGCCTCCGGCGCGCCGAAGGCGTCGGTCATGCGCAGCGTTATGTCGTAGCGCGCGCCGCCTACCTCGAGAAACCGGTTCGGCGGCGGCTTCGCCGCCTCGGCTCGCATCGCGGCCAAATCGAGCGCGCCGAACTGTGCGATGTAATCGCGCTGCATGGCCTCGATGGTGGCCAGCGGAAACGCTCCACGCAGCAGGACGCAGCCGTTCTCCTCGAAGGCGGCCTTTGCCGCCTTGTCGGTTTCCGGAGCGAGCTCACCGTTGGCGGTCTCGTTTGGCGAAACCGTAACAACCCAGTCCATCAGCCATTCCCCCGGCCAGCGACGAAGTAGCCAAGCCCCCCGATACTGCGTTTTGCCGCCTGCCCGCAAGATCGATGCAGCGCGGCTGCGGCCCAACAAGCCGCGGTACTTTTGCCGGAGGAGACGCGGCTGGCGGGCGCTCAGTCGCGCATTTCGGAATCCGGCTGCTGCGGCAGGGCCGTGGCTTGTGGCCGAGAAGGCGGCCTGACCCGCAGCTCGATCGTCTTGCCGGTGGGGCCGCGCGTGCGATCCAGCACGAAACCCTGCTCGACATTTCCCAATTCGACGATGCGATCGGGCAGCACGGCGCTCCAGCGCTTACCGACGCGCACGATCACAAAACGGCCAAGATCTGCGCCCTCCGACACCCAATTCTTGATCGCTGCAAAGAATGGCGGTTTGGTCCATGCATCCGGAAAGGCCGGATCGACCGCGACATGGAAGACTTCCTCCTTCTCCCGATCGACGTAGAGGATGAATTTCGCCTTCTCGGGCTTCCATTCAGGGCCCAACCGCGGGTCGACGATCCACAGGCAAAAGAAGCTTTGGCAGACCGGCGGCCGATTTTCATAAATCCCGCAACCTTTGCCGATCACCGCATGACGGCACCATCGGTCGGGTGGCTTTTCCAGTTCTTTGATGAGCGGCAGCTTGCAGCACATCATGCAGCTTCCGCACGCCTTGCCGGCGGCCGCATGGGAGGATCCTGGGGGCTTCATCGCAAGCGAACCACTTCGCGCTTTGCCTGATTCATGCTTTGCCGAGCTGATCGAGCCGGACGCGGCATCCGCCGCGATGCGGCTATTGCGGGCCCACAGCCGGCCGCCACCAACACAGCAGACGATAGCACATGTGCAAGAGCTGCGGTCAAAGATCGCCGGCGAAAGAGGTCAGGACCGCCGGCATGGGCTTAGGACTTGAACTCACCGCACCGGCTCGACGCTGAAGCTTGCCGGGCGCTCTCCGCGCTGTTGCAGCTCCCACATCGTGGTGTAGGCGCGCTCGATATGGCGGCGGAACCGGTCAGTGTCGAACAACGGGCAGGTTGCCCGGTTTTGCGCGAGCCGCTGCCGGAAGCCGCGCAGGAGCGATGCATCGGTCGCGAGCCGCAGCGCCAAGGCTTCGTAGGCGCCGAGGTCGTCGGTGACGAGCTCGGGCAGACCCGCGGCATCGAGCAAGCTCGTCGCCACCCGGCCCGCAAAGGAAGCGCCGCGGCAGGTCAGCAGCGGAAGCCCGGCCCACAACGCATCGCTCGCGGTCGCATGCGCGTTGTAGGGCAGCGTATCCAGGAACAGGTCCGCCAGCCGATGGCGGGCCAGATGCTCCTCATAAAGGTTAAGCCGCAGCGCGAATACCAGGCGCGCCGGCTCGATCCCGCGCGCCGCGGCCGCACCGCGCAAGTTTTCCCTGGCATCGACGTTATCCTGCGACAGCCACAGCACGCTGCCCTCGACCGCGCGCAGGAGCCGCATCCACGCCTCGAACACGGGCTGCGTGATCTTATTGTTGTTGTTGAAGCTGCAGAAGACGAATCCTTCTTCCGGCAGGCCGGCTTCGCGTCGCGTCGGCGTCCGGGCCGCGATCTTGCGGGTGGAATCGTTGACCAGGAAGCAATCCGGCAGGTGGACGATCCGTTCGGTATAGAACGGCTGCTGGTCGAGCGGCAGCACTGTCTGGTCGGCGATCACGTAATCGATGAAGCCGGCGCCGGTGGTTCCGGCATAGCCGAGATAGTTCACCTGCACGGGCGCCGGGCGATGGGCGAGGATACCGAGACGAGCGTCCTGGGTATGGCCGCCCAGGTCGACGGCGATGTCGACCTGCATACGGCTCAGCAGCTCCGCAACCTCACGGTCGCCTTGCGACCGGACATCGTGGAAGGCGTCGAACGCCCGCGCCAGACGGGCGCGCATGTCGCTGCGGTCGTCGGGGCCGAAGGAAACGCCCACGATCTCGAAGCGCGCGCGATCGTGCAGCTCGATCAGCTGCGCGATCAGGGAGGCCACCGGATGCTGGCGGAAATCCGCCGACAGATAGGCGATCCGCAGCTTGCCGTCGTGGCGGCCGGTTTTGGTCGCCAGCGGCTGCGCGGGGACGCGGATCGCATCCTCGATGCATATCCTCGCGCATTCCAATTGCAGCGCCGGATCGACACCGTAGCTCAGCAGCGTGAACGGGGGAATGATGGAGCTGCGCTGCGCGATGCGCGCTGCAAGCTCGCCGGCGATGATCGCGGTCCGCGCCCAATCACAGACGGCAGGGGCGGCATAAGCCATTCCGGCAAACGCATAACGGTGGCCGGGGTCGATGGCCAGCGCCTGCTCGAAGCTTGCGAGCGCCTCGGCGAAGCGCTTGAGGTCGCGCAGCACCACGCCGCGATTATAAAGCGTATCGGCGTTGGCCGGGTCGAGCGCCAGAGCCTGGTCATGGCTCGCGAGCGCTTCGGGCAGGCGCTGCAAATCCCGCAACGCGCTGCCGCGGTTGTTGAGTGCTTCGACGTAATGCGGCCTTACCGCCAGCGCCCGCTCATAGCTTGCGACCGCCTCGGCCGGCCGTTTGAGCTCCCGCAGCACGACGCCCCGATTGTTGAGCGCGTCGACATGGTCCGGCTTGATCGCCAGCACCCGGTCGAAGCTTGCGAGCGCCTCGGTCGGGCGCTGCAGCTCACGCAGCACGATGCCGCGGTTATAGAGCGCCTGGACGTGGGCGGGCTGGATCGCCAACGCGCGCTCGTAGCTCGCGAGCGACTCGGTGGGGCGCTTTAGCTCCTGCAATACGTTGCCGCGATTGTTGAGCGCCGTCACGTAGTCAGGCCGAGCCGCCAGCGCCTCATCGAAGCTGGCGAGCGCTTCCGCCGGCCGGCGCAGGCCCAGCAATACCAGGGCGCGGCTATTGAAGGTCTCGGCGTGCCCCGGCTTGATCGCCAGTGCCTTGTCGATCAACGACAGCGCCTCCGGAAACCGGCCTTGCTGATAACGCAGGAAGCCGAGCATGCGCAGCGCATCGAAATGGTCGGCCTGCGCCTTGAGCAGCTTCAGATACAGGGTCTCGGCGGCGGCGAGCTGCCCCTTGCGATGCAAGTCGGCGGCCTGATCGAATAACGACAGATCGTGCATTACCGGGTCTGCCCGCGCAAAGACGCCAAGATAACCACCGTGCTCTCCGCGACACCTCCCCCTGCAAGGCCCTGCAAGGGGGAAGTTGGATCGCGGAGCGATCCGGGTGGGGTCACGCCAGAAGCTCCGAATCCGTGGGTAGGCGGGACCCCCACCCGGCGCCTTCGGCGCCACCCTCCCCCTTTTAGGGGGAGGGTACGGCACCGCCCTGCCAAACAAACGGAGGGAAGTCCATTTGGCTCTGCATAGCGTGGGTTGGCGCGGGTGGCGAATTAAACCCCCTGCCCCCGGCACTAGCCCGAGTCGACCGGCACGACGGCGTTTTCGGTGACGAACCAGGTTTTACCCTTCTCCAGCAGGATGACCTTGCGCTCGGGTCCGATCGAGCGGGCCAAGTGATGGAGGAATTCGAGCACGTTGGGGGCCCGCCAAGCGTCGGGATAATCGGCATCGCAGGTGGCGAAGATGTTGTGCTCGTCCTTCTGGTCGAAAATGACGTGGCAATTCTCCGGCTTGAGATCCGGCCCCATTTGCGGATCCAAGAGCCAGCCGCAGACGAACTTCCGACAACCCGCCGGCCGTTGCGCGTAGATCGTGCAACCGGTGCCCGCCGCGACGTGGGGACATTGCTCCCACGGCCGCTTCCTGAGTTCAGGCACGCCCATGATCGTGCAGCACTTCGTGCATGAGCCGCAGGATTTTCCGGGGACTATCGATGGCATCGACGCCGGTTTCCAGTCCGCGCCGGATATGCCGATCGTGTCGGGGCGATGCGCCGGCGCGCTCTGCCCTTCTGCGTTTTGCTTCGCGCCTCCGAATGTTGTTATGGCGATTGCCGCCCGGAGGCCCCGCAGCCTAAGAGGGGCCTCAGCTGCCGCTCAAGTAACTATGGTATAAATTCGCCCGTAAGTGCCTGTGGAGGAATTGCCCATCCGCTCATTCCCGCCTCCGCTTTCGCGGGGGTAAACTCCCGCAGGAATCCAACAGACTTTGCCAAATTGCATGGACGTTCGATGGAGCAAAGGCTGGTTCCCCGCGTCCGCGGGGATGAGCGGGTGTGGAGGCGCCTCATAATCCTTCGGCCGGTTTTCTTCACACGCCCTAAGACCACGGCGCCGGCCGAAATGGCTCAGCCGGTGTCGGCGGGCACGACGGCGTTTTCGGTGACGAACCAGGTTCGGCCCTTTTCCAGCACGATGACCTTGCGGGCAGGCGCGTTCGCCTTCGCCAACCGGTGAAGGAACTCGATGACGTTGGGCGCGCGCCAGGCATCCGGATAAGCTGCGTCGCAGGTACCCACGATGTGATTCTCGCCGCGCTGGTAGAACACGACGTGGCAATTTTCCGGCTTCAAATCGGGCCCCATATAGGGGTCCAAAAGCCAGCCGCAGATGAAGACCCGGCAGCTGCGCGGCCGGTCCGGATAGATCTTGCAGCCGCAGCCGGCCGCGACGTGGACGCACTCGTCCCAGGGCCGCTTCTTGAGCTCGGGTATGCCCATGACGGTGCAGCATTTCGTGCATGAGCCGCAAGACTTGCCGGGGACGGTGGCCGGCCTGGAAGCCGCATTCCAATCCTCGCCGAAAAATTCCGATGCAGCCGCAGCCGGTGTCGCGGCACGCTCTGCTTTTCTTCGTTTCGCCTCGCCCATCCTGACGGTTCCAACAGTTGCTATGTTGACTGCGCTGCTACATCGATCCGGGACGCAGACCCTCGGACGCCCCCTTGGCGAGCTCCGCGCCACGCCGCAACATCGCGCCACAGGCCGAGCCTTCGCGCGACAGGACGATTTCGTCTCCCGCCATGATCCTGCCGAGCGGCACGTCGCGGTCGGGCAATATGACCGTGATATGGCCGTTGAGATTCACCAGCACCTTCTGGTTGATCCGAAAAAAGATCTCGGAAAACCGTTTTAGCATCGCGTAGTAGGGCTCCCGCTTCCAGGCGAGCGGCATGCCGGGATCGACCGTCACCATGATGGCCCTGTGGGTGGCATCGGCCGACAGGACGAAGCGGGAGACCTCTGGCTTCCACTCCGGTCCGAGATTGGGATCGACCAGCCAGGAGCAGAAGAACTCGCGGCAGGAGCGCGGCCGGCCGGCGTGAATGCCGCAACCCGATCCCCGCAGGCAATGAGCGCACCACTGCCCGGCCGGCTTGCTCAATTCCCTGATCAAATAAACCTTGCAGCACATGGTGCAGGAGCCGCAGCCGCGGCCGGGAACAAGCGTGGGCTCGACAAACCGGGGGATCGGATCTGACGGGGCCGGAGCATGGAGGTCCGCGCCGTCTCGGTTTTCGCCCGTCACCTCGCATCCCTCCAACGCGCGCCCGCCGCCGCCTGCCGCTAGAGCGGTTTCACATAGACCGGAAGCAGAAACCGCTCTAGCATTTTTGCATTATCGCACTTTCGGACGGAAAACCGGATTCCACTTTTCCTGAAAATGCTCTGGCGCGGCATCATAGGGTCGAACCGTCCGGAGGCTCAACAGCCAAGTCAGGCGATTCCGAGGCGCCGGGCCGCGGCGATCGCTCTGTCATTGCTGGACAGACCCCCGGAACGCTCAATATGGGTGCCCGGAAACGGGTCCTTGCCTTCCAGCCAGCTCGTCAGCGCACCTTCGTAATCGCCGAGCGCGACCAACAGGGCGCGACTGAGCTCGGCGCCTTCGGTCGACAGCTTGCGCCGCGAGATGAGCGCATAATCGATGCCCATCTGCATGACGTCGGCGACCTTCGAGGGCTGCTCGATATAGGGAATGGAGTCGCCCGCCCCCATCAGACAGGCGTCGCAGGCCGCGCGCGACTGCGACAGCGCCATGCGACATCCGGAGGGGCGCAGCTCATAGGTCGAGCAGCGATCGTTCTCGAGCAGCGCGCACGGAATCCTGGCCTTGACGCGCAGGACCGGATCGAGCGGCACCTCCGCCACCACACGCAACCGGCCCTTGAGGGCCTCGATCTCGGCCGCAGTCCTGGTCTGCAGGACGTGCCGGGCGATCGACAGCACCTCGAATGGCGTGCCGGTGACCATCAGGTAACAGCAGGACACGCATCCAGGCCGGCATTCCGCCCCCGCCGCCTTGGCGTAGGTCTCGGCGGTCTCGTCCAGGACCTTGTTGCGGCCGCGCAGGCTCAACGTCAATGTCCGAAGGTCGTCGATACCCGGGTCGTCGAGCAACCCGCAGGTCTTCTCGAACGCCTCCCGGAAGACCGATTCGAGAAAGCCCGGATCGTCGACCGACAGCGCGCCGGCAGCCGTTCCTGCTCGCGTCCGAACGGGCGGCAACTCGAATCCCGCTTGGGACGCAGGTGCAGGCGCTCGGGCCGGCTCCGGACCCCGCCGCACCCTGGCCCCATAGGCGGAGCCCTCCCGCCAGACGAGGATTTCCTCTCCCGGCGCCACCATGCCGAGAGGCACTTCGCGGTCTGGCAATATGACCGTGATATTGCCGCGCAGATCGACCAGGATCTTTCGGTCCTGCCGAAAGGAGATTTCGGAAAATTGCTTCAGGCGTGAATAATAGGGCTCCCGCTTCCAAGCGAGCGGCATCCCGGGATCGACCGTCACCCTCAGGGCCTTATGGGCGGGATCCCCCGACAGCACGAAGCGGCACGCCTCCGGCTTCCACTCCGGTCCCAGATTCGGATCGAGCCGCCAAGAGCAGAAGAAGAGGCGGCAGGCCTGCGGGCGGTCGGCGTGAACGGCACAACCAGATCCGGGCACGCAATGAACGCACCACTGCCCGGCCGGCTTGCTCAATTCGCCGACCGGCAGGACCTTGCAGCAGAGGCTGCAGGTGCCGCAGCTGCGGCCTGGCTCGGCCGCCTGAGGCGTCGGACCCGGGACGTCCGCAGCACGCAACTCGGTGCCGCCCTGGCTTTCGGCCCTCAAGTCATATTCCTCCAACGCTGGCGCGGCCGAGCTCCAAGCGTGCAGAGCCAAGCGCTCCAATTCCGGCGTTCGTTCTTATGCCCGTCTCTGTTGGCGTCTCTGGTACCCGTCTCTTGGCCCTGGCGCAGCGGGCACCTTGGCGTGGTGCGACCGCCGATTGTCGCGAATTTTAGCATTTGGAACGATCCCCGACCAGCGGCGCCGCTCCGCGAAACTTCGCACCTTACCGGCATCCGGGACACGAGCCGGCCAAACGGCAATCAGGCACCAAAGAAAGCGGCGCCTTCTTGCGAAGGCGCCGCTCCCAACTCGTCTCCAGCCTGGCGCCGGAGGTCGTAGCTCAGCCCATGCCTACCAATCGAACGTTATGGTATCGCGGAAGACCCAGCTGTTGGGGTTCAGAGCGATATTGGATGGTAGTGCCGTGGGGGCAACACACACAGAACTGGCGTTACAATTGTTCGGCAGATTCTGGTTGATCATCCGATACTGGACTTCGGAGTCCAGCCGCCACCACGTGGGCCTGGTCGTGCCGTTCCGGCTTATGCCCCAGGAGAGCTCGGCGGTGAAGGCGTTCAGATTGGCGATGCCAAGGCCGCCTTCGGTCCAGTCGACATTCTGGCTGATCGCGCCAGGAGTCGCGCGGGTAAAGTTGTATTCGAGGGTCAACGCCAAGCAATGCACCGGATCGGTACAATCGGTCAGGATCGAATGATACTGAGCGTTGAAGACCAAGGCGGTCGTCTTGTCGTTGTAGTAGCCGCCAACGCCGTTATTGATGACCCTCGCGTCCGTATAGTCGGCCTCGAAGCCGCCCGTCCAGTAGGCGTCACCAGCCCACAAGCTGCCGGCCGTGCCGCCGATGCCGCAGGGCAAGATCGCGGCAACGCAGTAGTTGAAGTTGAGCTGGATATTGTCCGCAGACGAAGCGCGGTTTGCACCGAGCTTGGTGCCGGACCACATCGGCACGAAGAACTTCAGGAAGCTCGTGGCGCCCCAGCCGTGATCGTGTACCACCGGACCGGCGTTACAGGTAAAGATACCGCAGCCAGCGCTGTTCAACGCAGAGTCGGGGAAGATGCCGTTGCTGCCGCCCACCGCGATTTGCGAGATCTGGTGGTACAGCCCGGCAACGTTGAAGCTGCCGATCCCGAACTGATCGTTATGTTGATCGTCCTTGCCGGGAGGGTCGGCCTCGTAGTGGATCCTGGCCACGAAGTCCGGAATGCTCAACGGCCCTTGGGACGCGCACACGGTGCCGAGACCGGCCGTGGAGCCAGCCGACAGAGCGAGGTCGTTGTACAGGCACTGGCCGCCGATCTGGTTCTTGGCGGTGTTCTTGGTGGGAGTTTCCACCCCGAAGGCGAACGACCATCCGTCAGGCACCGGAGCCGATCCCTTCACCGGTGGCACGCCCGGCCCGGTGGGCGTCCAGGTATAGAACACCGTCCACTGGGAATCCTTGTCGGTCGGGATGACGTCGGCGATGTCGCCGTCCTTGAAGTTACCGGCCGAGAAGAGCGAATCGGCGTTGCCGATCGTCCATCCGGCCCATTGCAGGTAGGCCCGATAGTTCTCCGACTTGTTGCCAGAGCCGAAGTCGGTGTTGCCGCCCACGCTGCCCAGGGGGCCACCGGCGAACGCACCGCTATCGAACTGGATCTTGATTTCGGCATAGGCGCGCATCGTGCCCATCGAGGTCTCGGTTCGGGCATCGAACCTCGGCTTGATGGTGACTTCGTAGCCCCAGTTGTCTTGCTGGTTCTTGAACACCATCTGGCCGTTCGCGGCGGCGCCGGTTGCGGCCGTCGTACCGTAGGAGCCGGTGGTCTTGCTCGAATTCACGAACATCGAGTCTCGCGTCGTCTGAATGTCGTTATCGGACTGGACCTGGCCGCGCAGCTGCAAGCAGATGGCGCTGCCCGGGATTTGAAAGAAGCCCGCGCCGTAGCGATCGCAGATTCTCACGTATTGAATCGGCGGGGCCTTTTTGAGCATGGCGTCAGCCGCCCGTGCCCCGTTATCTACTCCTCCTGCCGTCACCGCGATGGTCGCGGCGGCAGTACCCAGCAACATCTTCCTTGTCGAAGTCATGGTTACCCCCCGTTGAGCATTCGATCGCGGCCAGTATGCTTAACGAGGTTTAAAAGGAAAGCGCAAAGCCCAGATTTTCGCCACCGAGCGCGCTTTTCTCCGCGCCTGTTACATAAAAACCACATATAGGAAGTGGGTATAAGTCACCCTGCCTGATCGAGGAAAGGCCCATTTCATGCAGGATTTCTGGCCTTCCCCGCACCCTGAGCCGCCGACCGCGGAGCCTCGCCCAGCCCGAAAGAACGGCCTCGGCCGACGCCTTGGATGTCCCCATCCGGGCCCACGCAGGGGCAAGATAACGACTCGAAGTTGACGGATCACCCGTGTTGTGGTGCTGACGGCTCGATCCAAGAGGGAATCCCGCCATGACCAATCCGACCAGAGCCCGCGGCCACAAATGGCAGTTCGTCGAGGGCATGTTCTGCTTGACGGTGCACGGCGACGATCCGGAGACATCGGTCGCGATTCCGATCGGGGCCCTGCTGACCCTGGCAGCTGACGGTCGCCGCCGCGAGATGGCGCTGCATCGTAAAACCGTATCTCCGGCCGATCCCGCCGCGCAATCGATACCGGTCAGTCACGACTCGGTGCTGCCGGTGCAGACTTGGAGCGTCGCCCCCTTGGACAACGGAATGTTGGTGCTGATGCTCGACCGCGGGCTGGACACCGAGCTGCTGCTCGCTCTCTCGCCGGACGTCGCCGAGACCCTGGCGGATCTGTTCGTCAAGCACGCCGCGGCGGCGCGCGATTAGCGCGTTTCCAGAATTCAAATCACATCGCGAGCTGCCGTAGGGTGGGCAAAGGCGGCCCCGGCACTTCGATCTATTTTGTGGCGCGGTTTCCGCCGTGCCCACGCCCTGCGCCGAAGGAGCTGCGAACTCGCCCGCGTGGGCACAGCGGAACGCGCGTCGTGCGAACGCGGCGGTGCCTCGGCCGCCTTTGCCCACCCTACAGCGAGTTTCACGGAATCGAAGGACTAACGGGGGCGCTCGGCGATTTGGGGCGTCGCTCGGCATTGTAGCCGTTCGCGTTCCTCGAAAGGATGATCTCGTCGTTGGTTCTGAGCACGCCGATCGGCACGTCGCGATCGGGCAAGATGACGGTCGCCTCGCCGCCGGCCACGACCGCGACGATCCGCTTGTCCTCGGCAAAGGCGCGTTGGGACCACTCCCTGAAGCGACCAATATAGGGCTGCGCTCGCCAAGCGAGCGGCCTGGCCGGATCGACCATCACGAGCATCGCGGCATAGCGCAGCGAGATCGTCAGGACAAAGCCGGATATGCTCGGTTTCCAAAGCGAGTCGATATTGGGATCGAGACGCCAGCCGCAGAAAAACCGGCGGCAGGAACGGGGCCGCTGGTCGCGAATGGTGCAGCCGCTGCCCGTAACCGCATAACTGCACAGGACGCCGGCCGCCTTGTTCAATTCGTCGACGCGCATGACCTTGCAGCAAAGCATGCAGGTCCCGCAGGTGCGGCCCGGAACCAGCGGGTTCTCGGATTCGTAAAGGTCCTCGAGCGGGATTTCGGCAAAATCGTTCTGCAGCTCGTCGGTCAAGGTGACATCCCCGGCTATTGCCGCAATCTGCGGCCAATCAAGCGACCGTTGGGTCCTGATCGCCATAATGCCACGCAGCCCTCCCATTGAAAACGGTATTCTCGGCCGCCGCCGACGGCGCGCCCGAAAGCAAAGCCAGCCGGCTCGGCGTCAAGGGCCTACGAAATCGCGGCGCGCCGGGATAGACCCGGGCACAGCGAAGCTTTCATCCAGAGGATCGCCAATGAAGGTATTGCAGCTTGCCGGCGCCGGCCTGGTCATCAATATCGCCGCAATGCAAGCAGCAGCGGCCGCCGAGTGGCGATTCTGCATCGCTCCTGCCAATGCGGAGCGCAAAATCTACATCACGGCGCCGTTCCTCGCCGCCACCCCGATGGAGGCGATGGAACACGGCTTTGATCAGGCTCTCGTCCGTTCAAATCGCCGGCACGACAGCGTCCAATGCCCCACCGGCCCCGACGAGCCGACGGTCCGCGCCATGCGCCAGCATGCCGACGATTTCAACCGGCAAATGGGCAACGAGGTCGTCCCGGTCGATTGGAAACCTGCAGCAGCGCGTTGAACCGAGGGAGCAGAATCGGTGGCGCACGGCGCAAAGCCTCAGAAACCCGCAGTCTCTTGGGTTGAGTCCCGCGCCTTCTTTCCGTAAATTTCAGCCCCATCCCGATACTGCGTGAAGAATCCAAAAGGTAGCTCCATGACCCCGCTCGCCCCGCAACCGGCCGCGCTCGAGGCGGCGCTGCAGCAGGCTTCCGTCCATCATCGCGCCGGGCGATTTTCCGAGGCGGAACGCCTGTATCGCAGCATCCTGCAGGCCCGGCCGGATCACCCCGGCGTCAGCAACAATCTCGGCCTCGTCCTCAAGGACCAGGGCAAGCTGGTGGAGGCGGCAGCGACGTTCCAGCGGGTGCTCGTGGTCAAGCCCGACGACGCCATGGCACAGTGCAATCTCGGCAATGTGCTGCGGTTGCAGGGCAAGCTTGAGCAGGCCGCGGCCTGCTATCGGCGGGCCATTGCGCTGCGGCCGGACATGATCCTGGCGCACCGGAACCTCGGCACGATCCTGTGCGAAAGCGATCGGCTGGCGGAGGGCATGACGTCGTTCCGCCGCCATGCCGAGCTGGCCTATGGGCTCGAAGGCCTCGCGCAGCCGTGGCGCCCCGCTCCCGCCGCAGCCGCCCGACCCGCCGTCCAAGCTCCAGCACGACCGCGAGCAACAGGACTACCTCAACGGCGGCAGCGCCGCTGCCGCGCCGGTGAAGTTCCGCCTCGAAGAGGGCGGCCGCGTCGACGGCCACGCGGTCAATCCGGATACTTCCGGCGGCGAGATCGCGGCGCGCTGGCAGACGAGCCGGCCGCAGATCGCCGTGATCGACAATCTCCTGACCGACGAGGCGCTGGCCAGGCTGCGGCGCTTCTGCTGGGGCTCGACGATCTGGCGCAAGGCCTATCGCGGTGGCTATCTCGGCGCCATGCCGGAGCACGGATTCGCCTGTCCGCTGCTGGCGCAGATCGCCGAGGAGCTGCGCAGCGCCTATCCGGCCATCCTGGAGCGGCAGCCGCTGCTGCAGCTCTGGGGGTTCAAATACGACAGCCGGCTCAGCGGGATCAACATCCATGCCGATTTCGCCGCCGTGAACGTCAACTTCTGGATCACGCCGGACGAGGCCAATCTCGATCCCGATGGCGGCGGATTGGTGGTTTGGGACGCGCCGGCGCCGTTGGGCTGGGACTTTGCCAAGTACAACGACGACGCTCCGGCGGCGCGGGATTTCCTCACGCGGGCCGGCGCCCGTCCGGTCACCATTCCGTACCGGGCCAACCGGGCGGTCATCTTCGACTCCGATCTCTTTCACGAGACCGACCGGATCGCTTTCAAGGAAGGTTATCTCAACCGGCGCATCAACATCACGCTGCTCTATGGCCGGCGCGAGACCACGGGAGGGGCGGCGGCCAGGCCTCGAGCTGAAGGTTTCCATCCGCTCATTCCCGTGGATGAGCGTGTGAAGAAACCTGATGAAGGACGAGCTTCTCCACCCGCTCATCCCCGCGGACGCGGGGAACCAGCCTTTGCCCCATTGAACGTCCATGCGGTTTGGCAAATTCTGGGTTCCCGCGTCCGCGGGAATGAGCGGATGTGGCAATTCCTTCACACGCTCGAACGCGGGAACCCAGGCTTTGCCAAGATTGCGGACTTTCGGATCCCGCGTTCGCGAAGAAGGGCGGGCGGCGCGCGGGGCTAGGCCAAGCGTCCGTGGCAATGCTTGTACTTCTGGCCCGAGCCGCACGGGCAGGGATCGTTGCGGCCGACCTTGCCGGAGCTTGCCGGATCGCCGGCGGCGGGCTCGGCCGAGCGATCGGCTTGGCCGCTAGCCGCGGCTGGCCCTGCGCGGCGGACGGGGCGGGGCGGCGGCCGGCGGGCCTGCGAGCGTCGACCTCGCTCCAGCGCGCGCGCACCGCGTAGGAGAATGCCCGGACCATGAGCGGACGAAGGGACGCGGGAAGCTGATTGTAATGCTCGACCGACATGTCCAACGGGATTCGGCTGATATGGTTCGAGTTGTCGAAGAACCATGGGCGGGCATAGACCATGTAGACGATCGGTCGCGCCTGCCGGCCGGCATTGGGCAGGCCGGCATGCAGGGTGCGGTAGTCCAGCAGCATGCAATCGCCGCGCTGCAACGCGGCCACCGTCATGTCCTCGATCCGCGCCGCGGCATGCGGCCAGCGGTGCGAGCCGAGCCAGACCCCGGTCGGCCCGGTCCTGGTGTCGACGTCGATCAGCGGCACCGCCGCGTTGATCGCATAGACCGGCAAGCTCGGGCCGAGGCCGTCGGGGAACAAATGCGACAGGTCGCGATGAACATGCTGAATTGGCGCGCCCGGATGCGATACGACGGCCGTGAAATTGGTCAGATGGAAATCATCGCCGAGCAGCGGACCCAGAAATTTGAGCAGGCGAGGATTGGCGAACACATCCGGCTGGGCAAAGCCGCCCGTCATCGGCAGCGTGATATCGCAGCGTGCACCGCCTACGCCGAAAAACCGGTTCGGCGCCGGTCGGTCCGCCTCGATCCCCATCGCGACCATATCGAGCGTGCCGAATTGCGCGAGATATTCGCGATGCATCGCCTCGATGGCGGCGGGCGGGAACATCCCGCGCAGCAGGACGCAGCCGTGCTCGTGGAAGGCGGCATGCGCCGCCGCCTCGGTTTCGGGAGCAAGCTTCCCGGCCGCGACCTCCTCGGCCGGGACTTGAACAATCCAATCCATCGACAGCTCCTGCACGGACGGCGGGCAATCAGGCGTTGGGGATCATCGAGGCCGCTCCGGGCAGCTCGGCTTCGCGCCAACGCGTCAGCATCGCGTAGGAGAACGCCCGCACCAGCAGCGGCCGGACGGTCTCGGGGAGCTCATGGTAGCGCTCGAGCGGCATGTCCAAGGGGATCCGGTTGACGTAGTTCACGTCGTCGAAGAACCATCGGCGGCCGTAGACCATGTACACGATCGGCCGCACCTGGCCGCCGCGATTGGGCATGCCCGCGTGCAGCGTGCGATAGTCCAGCAACATGCAGTCGCCGCGCTCCAAGGGGCTCGCCACCATGTCCTTGCCCTGGACGGCGACAAGCCGTCCCGACCGGTGCGAGCCGAGCCAGACCCCGGTCGGCCCGGTGGCGAGATCGACGTCGATGAGCGGCACCGCCACGTTGACCGCGTAGATCGGCAGATTCGCGGCGACGCCGGGCTGGGGATACAGATGGTCATGGTCGCGATGCGGCTGCTGCCCGGCGGCGCCGGGGTAGGAAGCGACCGCCGTGAAGCTGTTCAGTCGCATGTCCTTGCCGAGCAGCGGACGAAGAAACCGAAGCAGCACATCGTTGGCGAACACCTCCGTGCGACCGAAGGCGCCGATCATGCGCAGCGTGGTGTCGTAGCGCCCCGGCCCCACCATGATGTGGCGGTTCGGCGCCGGCTTGAGCGTCGCGGCCGACATTGCGGCCATATCCATGCTGCCGAATTGCGCGAGATATTCGCCATGCATGGCCTCGATGGTGGCGGGCGCGAACGCTCCGCGCAGCAGGATGCAGCCGTGCTGATCCAAGGCCGCAAGGGCGGCGGCCTCGGTCGCGGGCGCAAGCTTGCCCTCGGCCCGCTCGCTCGCCGAAACGACAACGATCCAATCCATCCGCAACTCCCCAGGCGAGCCCGCATCAATAGCAGGGCGGGCTGTTCCCGGCAGATGCCCTAAGCCGCCCGCCCATGGCACTGCTTGTATTTCCGGCCCGAACCGCAGGGGCAGGGGTCGTTGCGCCCGACCTTGCCCCAACTCGACGGATCGTCGGCAGCGCGCAGGGGGCCGCGCCCGGGCGCATCGCGCTGCGCCCCGCCCCCCCGGTTGCGCATCGCCTGCGACAACGCCCGGTAGAGCGGCATGCGCGCCGCTTCGGGAACCTTATTGTAATCATCGAGCGGCATGTCCGGCGAGTTGACGCCGAAATGGGTCCCCTCGTCGCTGAACCAGCCGCGCGCATAGACGATATACAGGATGGGCCGCGGGCGCGTGCTGCGGTTGGGCATGCCGGTGTGGAAGGTGCGGTAGTCCAGCAAAATGCAATCGCCGCGCCGGATCGGACACACCGTCACGGCCTCGGGCTCCGCCTCGATGCCGGGCGGCCATCGGTGCGAACCGGGCCAAACGCCGGTCGGCCCGGTCTCCAGGTCGACGTCGACGAGCGGCACGCCCACGTTGACGGCGTAGACCGGGTAAATTCGGGCCGATATCGGGCTCGCTGGCGAACAGATGCCCGTGGTCGCGGTGGATCTGCTGCATCGATGCGCCCGGATAGGAAACGACGATCGAGAAGCTGTTCAGCTGCATGTCGGCGCCGAGCAGCGGACCGAGAACTCCACGCAGCAGCGGGTTTGCGAACCCTTCCGGCCTGGCGAATGCGCCGCTCATCCGCACCGTGATCTCGAAGCGGGCATCGCCGCGCGGATCGATCGGATTGGGCGGCGGGCGCCGCGCCTGCTCGAGCATCCCGCGCGCGTCGAGCGCGCCGTAGCGCGCGACATATTCCTGGTGCATGGCTTCGACCAGCGAGACCGGAAGCGCGCCCGGCAGCAGCAGGCAGCCATGCTTGCGGAAAGCGGCGTGCGCCGCGCTCAGGGATTCGGGGAGCAGTTGGCCGCGAGCGCGCTCGTCCGCCGACGGCGCGATCATCCATTCCATGGCAGAGTCCCCGGGCCGTGCGATGCTCGTCATCGGCGCCATGGTGCATACCTGCACCGGGCGATCAAGCCCGTCGCGCCGCGCGGCAGCCGCCCTGGCGGTTGCGGCTCGCTTCGGTCAGGCGGATTGCAACGGCGGGCCGCCAAAACGACGATGCGCGGGCACGGCCCGCGCATCGCAACCACCTCGCAAGCGAGACGGATTACTCCGCGCCGTAGACCGTGATGCAGCCGCAGCCGCCCTTGAGGCCGTTGGCCTCGACCGCGATCGGGACATAGACGCGGCCGTTGGACTCGTTGGCGGCAACCGAATGCGCGCCCGGGCCGGTCGGGATCTTCTGCAGGAGCTTGTTGGTCTTGGCGTCGATCACCGCCAGGATGGGGCCATCGGGATTGCCGTTCAGGGCGCCGTAGTACTGCCCGAGCTTGTTGTTGACGGCCGATTCGTCCGATCCGCCGACGCCGGGGATCTCGGCCACGGTCTTGCCGGACTTGACATCGACCACCACCTGCTTGGCAGGCAGACCCAGGCGCGTAGGACCGACATTGCATCCGAGGAAGACCATGCCGCCGGTCCCGAACGCGATCCCGTGCGGGATGCAGCTCTCGACCGGGATCATCTTCACGACCTTGGCGGTCTTCGGATCGGTGATCATCAAGCCGCCCTTGGTCTTGTCTTTGTCGAGCTCGGGGACGTCGGTGTAGAACATCCCGTCGGCCGGATTGTAGGCGGTCTGCTCCATGCCGTCGCTGAAATGCTCCATCACCAGCTTGCCGAGGATCTTGTGGCCCGGCTTGGTGGAGATGAGGCTCAGGAACGGCGGCTCGTCGGCATTGTTGGCGATGGCGATGATCTTGTCCTTGGGATCGTAGCCGAGCTCGTCGGCGCGGGCCATGCCGCCGGTCTTGATCGTATCGATGATCTTCATGGTCTTGAGGTCGGCGACCTTCACGGTGCTGTCGCCGTCGCCGGCCCATATTTCCTTGCCGGCCACCAGCACGCCGTTCGGGCCGGAGGAGTTGTTGTTGCAGCAAGTCCCGTCCTTCTTCATGACCGGGCCGACCATGCCGGAAACGCGGCCGATAAAGGTACCCTTCTTGGTATCGACGATATCGACCCCCTTGTTGCTGCGGTCGGCCAGGAAATAGAGGCCGCTGGCCTGGTCGATGAAGCTGATGTCGAACGAGTTCAAAGGCTCTCCGGGTATGGAGATGGTGCCGATCTGCCTCAGCTCGGCGGCATTGGCGGCGCCGGCGAACGCCGACATGCCGACTGCGGCCGAGAGCAGGAGTTGAGAGACGATACGCATTGATTTCCTCCGGTCGTCGCTGATTTGCTAATTGAAGAGTGCTTGGCACACCCCCTCCAACATTAGCCCGCCGGCAAGGCGGTCACAACCTCTTTGTTTGCAATCCGCTTTGCTTCCGCGCCGCCGACTTCGAGATCAGGTCATGTCACCGCGGGCGGATCAAGCATGCTTCGCGACAGCCGCGCGAACAGCGTGGGCCTCCTTTGGATGAGGCCCTTTAACGGTGGTAAATCATTTGACGCCGTAGCGCGCGAACTCCGCGGCAATGTCGGCGTTGATCGCCTTGGCGGCCGCGATATCGGCGCCGCCGCGACGGTCGCCTTTCTTCAGCCGCGCCATGCCGCGGCCGTAGAGCGAGCTCGGCAGCTTCGGATTGATATCGAGCGCGTCGCTATAATCGGCCATCGCCCGGTCGAGCTGGCCGAGCTTCAGATTCACGAAGCCGCGGGTGTCGAGATAGTCTGCATCATAAGGTCGCAGCTGCAGGGCCTCCTCGCAATCGGGCAGCGCCGCTTGCGCCTGGCCGGCCTTGGCGCGCGCGAAGCAGCGGTTGTTGAAGGCCGCCGACTGCTTGGGATTGATGCGGATCACCTGGTCGAAGTCCTGGATGGCCTTGTCGTACTGGCCCTGGATCGAATACGTGGTGCCGCGATTGAAATAATAGGTGTCGACATTCTTCGGACTGAGCTTGATCGCCTGGTTGTAGTCGAGGATGGCGAAATCGAGCTGGCCCTTGGCGACGAACACCGCGCCACGGCCCGCATAGGCGGCGGCAAGCTTCGAATCAAGCGAGATCGCCTTATTGAAGTCCTGGATGGCCTTATCCGAGTTGCCGCTGTCGCTCAGCGCATTGCCGCGATTGACGTAGGCGCCGGCCATGACCACGTCGGTCTCGCCCCCGGCATCGATCACCACGCTGCAAGCCTCGATTTGCTTGTCCGGCGTCGCGCCGTCCTCGCCCTCGCACACTTTCCACACTGCGGGGCTTTCTTCGCCCCCCATCCCGGGAACAAGCGACTTAAGGAGGCCGCCGGTTTGGCTCGCCGCCGGTCCCGCCGGCAGCAACGCCATCGCCGCCAAGGCGGCCGCAAGGCACAACGCACTTCGCATATTTCTCTCCCGCATAAGTTGCCCGCGGCGCCCCAGGTCGCGGGCTGAGTCGGTCCCCCCTTCCGGCTTGACGACCCGATAGATGATAGCCGATCCCGGGCCGCTCGAAAACCGCATCGCGAAGCGGCAGCTTTGGTGCCGCCCGTCGCGGACGCCGATTATACCGCCGGCCGGGCGATCGGAGTGTATGAAGGAATTGCCACATCCGCACATTTCGCGCGGAGGAGTTTGTGAAGGAATTGCCACATCCGCTCGTTCCCGCGGACGCGGGAATCCAGGCTTTGCCAAACTGCATGGACTTTCAATAAGGCAAAGACTGGGTCCCCGCGTCCGCGGGGACGAGCGGGGGGAGGAGTTCGTCCTTCATCAGTTTCCTTCTCAGGCGCTTGCGCGCGAACCCTCCGTAAGGCGCCGCCCGGGGCGTCGGCCCGCCGCATTCGGCGGGACGGTTTGATGAAGCCATTTTTTGAGCTGAAACATGCTAGTACTCGTCTTTCATCGGGGCCCGCCATTCGGCTCATGCGGCGCGGTCACTGCCGGGAAGAAATGCGGATGAAAAAGCCGTCTGAACTTTCAAGGAGCCGCGACCGCGGGGCGGCGATCGATGACATTCTCCGGCTTGGCGGAAAAGCGCTCGAGGCGCAACAAGGGGCCGACGCCGAGCGTCTGGCGCGCGAGGCTCTCGCGCGGGATTCCCAGCACCCTGGCGCGTTGCATCTCCTGGGGGTCGCCCTGCTCGTGCAAAACCGTGCCCGCGAGGCGGTCGCGCCGCTCGAGCAGGCCGCCAGCAAGCGGACCAGCGCCCACATCGAGACCCACCTGGGCAAGGCGCTGGTGGAATCGGGGCGCGACAGCGAGGCCCTGACGCGACTGCGGCGCGCGATCGAATGCCGGCCGCATTTCGTGGCCGCGTTTCAGGAGCTGGGCATGCTGCTTTGCTCGATGCGCCGGTTTGACGAGGCGGAAGCCGTCCTCAAGCGCGGGCTGGAGGCCGAGCCCACATCGGTGGAATTGTCGCTGGATCTGGGCAGGTTCTTTCTTTCCCGCGCCGATGCGAAGAATGCCAAGATCGCGTTCGCGCGCGTGCTCGCCAACACTCCGCGCGATCCGCGCGCACTGCATGGCCTGGGCGCCGCCCTTTTGTATGACGGAGACATCGAGCGCGCGGTCGAGCGCTTTCGTCAGGTTCTGGCGATCCAGCCGGGCCACCTCAGCGCGCAGCTCGACCTCGCGCACTGCCTGCTGCAGCTCGGTCGTTCCGACGATGCCGTCGCCAGCCTGCGCGCGATGGTCCGCTCCGCGCCGCAACATTACGGCAAGGCGGTGAAAGCCTTGGCGTCCGCCGGCCACGGTCGGTTCTGGATGCGCCGAAGCGCGGCCGCCCAATTCTTCAATGCCGACGCCTAGAGCGGTTTCACACAGACCGGAAGCAGAACCGCTCTAGCATTTTTGCATTATCGCATTTTCGGACGGAAAACCGGATTCCACTTTTCCTGAAAATGCTCTAGAAGCCTCTCCGCCGGAGCGATTGCCGCGATGACAAACCAAGCCGTAGTGCCTGAAGCGGGGTCGCCTGAAGCCGGGTCGCCTGAAACCGCAACGCCGATGACTTCCGCGACCGCAAACGAAGCGGAATCGCCGACGATCACGTTCCGCTGTCCGCCCGAGCTAGAGGCGATCCTGCCGCGACCGATCCCGGCGGTGATGGGCATCCCGGACTGGTTCAAGAGCATGCCGGCGAAGGCCTTCAGCGACATCGTGCAGGCCGAGCAGATGACCGTCAAGAAATGCCCGCCCTTCATCGACGCGATGACCTTCGGATTTCTCATTCCGCTGGTGGCCGACCTTCAGGTCGAGAACGAGACCTTCACCTGGCAGCTCGATTTTCCCGGCGGCGCCATCACGAGCTACCCGCGCTCGCCGCTCGATTTCCACGACAGCAACCAGGTGGTGGGCACCCCGCTGTTCGACGAGGACAGGTTCATCGTCAAGTTCAACAACTTCTGGACGATCGAGACGCCGCCCGGTTATTCCCTGCTCGTCACGCACCCGGTCAATCGATTCGATCTTCCGTTCACCACCTTGACCGGGCTCGTCGATACCGATCTCTACAAGGGTGATTTCATCAACTTCCCGGCGCGGTGGCGGGATCCCGCGTTCCAGGGAATCCTGCCGCGCGGGACTCCGGTCGCGCAGTGCCTGCCGGTCAAGCGCGAGCTCTGGACCGGCCAATTCGGCACGATCGCCGGCGATGCCATCAGCCACCTGCAGGAAACCACCACCGCTCCGGACCACGACCCCGGCATCTACCGGCGCCCCAACGGTGTCCGCGGTTCGCTGACCGGAAAACAGAAACCGCTCCAGCTTTATCGCGTTTTCGGACGGAAAGCCGGATTTTGGTGGAGCGATGCCGCGTTCTCCACCTCCCGCTTGCGGCGAGGTGGGATTGCGGCTCCTGCGCTGGCCTTCGCGGGCCTTTTTCTGAAAATGCTCTTCCTATTCCGCCGCCTGGCTCGACATCGGCTGCAGCGCGGGCACCCGGACGGGCGCGCCCAGGACCTTGCGCCGGGCATCCTCGAGCGACAGATAGATGACCGGCGTGATGAACAGCGTGAGCAGCTGCGAGGTGAGGAGGCCGCCGACGACCGCGACCCCCAGCGGCTGGCGCAGCTCGGCGCCCGCTCCCAGCCCAAGCGCGATCGGCAGGGTTCCCATGATCGCCGCCATGGTCGTCATCATGATCGGACGGAAGCGCAGGATACAGGCCTGATAGATCGCCCGCTCGGGCGGCTCCCCGAAGTTGCGCTGAGCGTCGATCGCGAAATCGATCATCATGATGGCGTTCTTCTTGACGATGCCGACCAGCATGATGACGCCGATGATCGCGATCACGCTCAAGTCCATGCCGAGCAACTGCAGCGTCAGCAACGCACCGAAGCCGGCGGCCGGCAGGCCGGAAAGAATGGTGATCGGATGGATGAAGCTCTCGTACAAAATGCCGAGCACGATGTAGATGACGATCACGGTCGCCAGCAGCAGCCAGCCCTGGCCATGCAGCGATTGCTGGAAGACCTGCGCGGTGCCGGCGAACCCGGCCGTGATGGTCGGCGGAAAGACCAGCTGCCGCTCCATGTCCTGGACCTGACTGATCGCTTCGCCGAGCGATACGCCGGGCGCCAGATTGAACGAGATGGTCACCGCCGGCAGCTGGCCCTGGTGGTTCACGGTGAGCGGGCCCGCCGCCTGGGTCACCATCGCCACGGTGGAAAGCGGCACCAGCTGGCCGCCGGTCGAGCGGACGAACGTCTTCGATAGCTCTCCCGCATTCTCCTGGTATTTCGGATCGAGCTCCAGAATGACCGCATAGTCGTTGCTGGCCGTATAGATGGTCGCGACCTGTCGCGATCCGAACGAGTCATAAAGGGTCGTGCGGATCTGCTCCGCGGTCAGGCCCAGGCTCGCCGCCTTCTGCTGATCGATGTCGAGCACGGCCTGCGGGCTCTTGATCTGCAGATCGGATGATATGTCCTGCAAGCCGGGCAGCTTGCGAATGGCCGCATCGACCACCGGCGCGAAGCGGAACAGCTCGTCCAGATTGCCCGCCTGCAGGGTGTACTGGTAGAGGCTCTTGCTCGGACGCGCGCCGATATTGAGGTTCTGAACCGGATTGAGGAAGACATTGATGCCGGTGACGGCGCCGACCTCGCGGCGCAGCTGCTGGATCACCTCGCCGATGGGCGGCCGCTGATTGCGCGGCTTGAGCTCGATGTAGAGGTCGCCGCTGTTGATCCCAAATCGGGACCCGCCGATGCCGACCTCCATGTTGTAGGCCACCACATAGGGATTGGCGCGGATGATGCGGTCGACCTGAAGCTGCTTGTCCACCATGCCGTCATAGGACGTGTCCTCCGCGGTCTCGGTCCCGCCCACGATGAACCCGGTGTCCTCGATCGGGAAAAAGCCCTTCTTGATCGTGTAGAAAGCATAGCCGGTGAGCGCGATGGTGAGGAGCGTCACCGCCAGGGTGAAACGCGAATGGCGCAGAACCCATCCCAGCGACCATTCATAGGCCCGCAGCATCGCGGCGAACCCGCGCTCGAGCGCGCGCGCGAACAGGCCGGTGTCGGCATGCGCGTTCGCCGGCTGCAGGAACCGGCTGCACAGCATCGGCGTCAAGGTCAGCGACACGAAGCCCGAGACCAGGATGGCCATGCCGATGACGATCGCGAATTCATGGAACACGCGGCCGACGACGCCCCCCATGAAGAACACCGGGATGAAGACCGCCACCAGCGACAGCGTCATCGAGATGATGGTGAAGGTGATCTCGCGCGAGCCCTTGAGCGCGGCCTCCATGCTGGAGAGGCCGCTCTCGGTGTGGCGCACGATGTTCTCCAGCATCACGATCGCATCGTCGACCACGAATCCGACCGCCAGCGTGAGCGCCATCAACGACACGTTGTTGAGCGAATAGCCGCCGAGATACATGGCCGCGAAAGTGCCGACGATCGATACCGGCAGCGCGAGCGCGGGAATGATCGTGGCCGAGGCCCGCCGGACGAACAGGAAGATCACCATGATCACGAGGAACACGGTGAGGCCGAGCGTGTACTGCACGTCGTCGACCGCCGCCTTGATCGGCGCGGCGCGGTCGTTGAGCACGTTGATCTGGACGGCGCCCGGCAGCTCGGCGCGAAACACCGGGATCAAGGCCTTGACCTGGTCCACGACCTGGACGGTGTTGGCGTCCGGCTGGCGGGAGACCGCGACCGTGATGGCGCGCTTGCCGTTGTACCAGTTCCCGTTCTTGTTGAGCTCGACGCCGTCGATGACGCGGGCGACGTCGCGCAGCCGCACCGGGGCCCCGTTGCGATAGGCGATGATCAGGGGCTCGTACATCACCGCCTTGGTGAGCTGGGTATTGGCCTGCAGGGTTGCGGCTTTGCGCGGCCCGCTGAGCGCACCCACCGGCGTGGTGGAGCTTGCGGCCTCCAATGCCTTTTGCACCTCGTCGAGCCCGATGCCGCGGGCCGCGAGGAGCTCGGGATCGACCTGGACCCGAACGGCATATTTCTGCGGACCGAAGATGTTGACCTGCGCCACGCCGTCGAGGGTGGAGAGCCGCTGCCCGATATTGACCTCGGCATATTCGTCGACGGTCGACAGCGGCAGCGTGTCCGACGTAAGCGTCATCTGCAGCACCGCCGCCGAGCCGGGATTGACCTTCCGGTAGGAGGGCGGGGTCGTCATCTCGACCGGCATCTTCTTGGCCGCGTTGGCGATCGCCGCCTGGACGTCCTGGGCGGCGGCATCGATATTGCGCGTGAGGATGAACTGGATCGTGATGCGGCCGTTGCCCAGTCCGCTGGTCGAGGTGATCGAATTCGACGCCCGCAATCGCCGAAAACTCGCGCTCGAGCGGCGTCGCGATCGAGGACGCCATCGTTTCCGGGCTGGCGCCCGGGAGCGTGGTGGTGACCGCGATGGTCGGAAAGTCGACCTGCGGCAGCGCCGCAACCGGCAGGAAGGCATAGCCGACCCCGCCGACCATGAGGATGGCCGAGGTCAGCAGCGTCGTCATGACCGGACGTTCGATGCACAGGGTGGGGAGCGTCACGGCGTGCGCTCCGCGACCGGGGTGGGCTGCGCCTTGGACGGAGCGCCCTGCGGCGCCTGTGCGTTGACGCGGGTGCCGTTGCCGAGCCGCAGCTGGCCGTCGACGACGACCCGTTCGCCGGCCGCCAGTCCCGCCGCGATGACCGTCTTGTCGCCGACGATCCGGTCGGGCTTGACCAGGCGAAGCTCCACGGTCGAGTCCGGCCGAATCACGAACACGTAGGGGCCGTTCGGCCCGACCTGGATCGCAACGCTCGGCGCCACGATGGCATTGGCCTGGATTCCGAGCGTCAAGGTGACGTTGACGAACTGGCCGGGCCATAACCGGTCGTCATCGTTGGGAAACTTCGCTTTCAGCGAGATGGTCCCGGTCGCCACGTCGACCTGATTGTCGATGAAGGTCAGCGTGCCCGTAATGGGCGTCTGCGGTTGGGACGGGATGGTGACGACCACCGGCACCTGCCCCTCCGCGCGGGCGGCGCGAAGATCGGCGAGATGCTGCTCGGGCACGGTAAAGGTCACATAGATCGGCCGCAGCTGCGTGATGGTGACCAGCGGGGCGACCGTGGGCGTGGTGTCGACCGCCTTGACCACATTGCCGCGCTTGAGGGCGACCGAGCCGGTCTGCCCCGCGATGGGAGCCCGGATGGTCGTGTAGTTCAGGTTGACGCGGGCGTTCTCGACCGTCGCCTCGTCGGCGCGGACTGTCGCCTCGAAAACCGCCACGCTCGTGTTCACGTCCTCGAGCTTTTGCGCCGGCGCAACGCCGCGGCGTGCGAGCTCGGTCTGGCGCGTCACCTCCAGCCGATTGCGCTCGAGCTGCGCCCGGTCGCGCTCGAGATTGGCTTGCGCTTGCAGGAGCTGAGCGCGGACCGCACGGTCATCGAGGGTGAACAGGACGTCGCCCTCCTTGACCTCCTGGCCTTCCTCGAAATTGACCTGGGCGATCTCTCCGTCGATGCGCGACTTGATCATCACGGTCGCGATCGACTGCACGCTGCCGATCGCGGTCACCAGGATCGGCGTCGGCGATTGGGTGGCGACGTCGGCGACGACGAGCTGCGCCGGCGCGGGACGCGCCGACCTTGTCTCCGTTGCGGCCCCCCAAAAAAAGCCGCGGTAGTAATAGCCGCCGGCAAGCAGAACCGCGAGCAGTGCGGCCAGCACAAGGCGCTTCATGCGACATTCCCCCTGTTCCCCGGCAGGGACGCCGTTACGACAATTTGACGCGCAATCGTCCCGACGCACAAGTGGCCGGCCGAATCCGAAGGCCGTGCTGAAAGATAGCGCGCGTTATGTTTATGTGAATTTTACGGGACGAGGACAAATCGCCCTCGTCCGCGCGACGGGCGTCACTCGGCCTCGCTACTTCTCGCCAAACACCAGGATGCAGCCGCCACAGAACCCGCCCGTCTTGCCGCTCGGCACCAGGATATGGCCGTTGGAGTGGCTGATGACGACCGAGTGCGCATTCGGCGGCGCCGGAATGTTCTGGATCCATTCGTTGGTGCTGGCGTCGATGAGGCCGATCGAGGAGCCGCCCGGCGCCTCGCGGCCGCCGACCACATAGAGCCCGAGCTTCTCCACATAGCCCGCCATGTCGGAGCCGCCCATCTTGGGCGTCGACGCGATCACCTTCTCGGTCTTGATGTCGAATACCGCGGTGAGCGGGGGAATCCTGGAGCCCGATGAGCCGGCGTTGCAGCCGATGATCATGTGGTCGTCGGCGCCCAATGCCAAGCCCTGCGGCGCGCAGTCCATCACCTCGATGATCCGCAGCACCTTGGCTTCGCGCGGATCGATCACCGCGATGCCGCCCTTGGCGTCGGTCTTGTCGATCACCGGCAGCGACACGTAGAACAGCCCGTTTTTCGGATTGTAACGGGGCGCGTCGATCTGCCGGGCCCGCTCGATCGGAATCCTGGCCAGGATCTTGTGGCCGGGCTTGGTCGAGATCAGCGTGACGAAGGAGGGCTCGACGCCTTCGGCGCCGTCGTTGCCGACCAGGAATATTTGCTCGACCGGATCGTAGTCCGTCTCGTTGGCGCGCTTCTTGCCGCCGGTCGAGATCGTATCGACGATCTTCCTCGCCTTCAGGTCGATCACCTTGACGGTACTGTCGCCGTCGCCGGACCACAGCTCGGTGCCGTTGTTGACCAGGCTGACGCCGTTGCCGCCCGAGGTGTTGCCGTTGCCGGTGAAGCCGACAAAGCCCGGTACGCGGCCGACAAACACGTTCTTGGCGGCATTGAAAATGTCGATCGATTTGTTGGACCGGTCGGTCTGGTAGTAGAGGTGGGTTTTCTCATCGACAGTGCCGATGTCGTAGGACTCTGATCGGCTCGCCCGGCACCGGGATCATCGCGAGCAACTTGACCGAGGCGGCGTGCGCCGAGCCGGCAACCGTCAACGCGCCCGCGATGGCGATCGCGAGCGAGATCGTTCGATGCGACATGTGTTTCCCCCCAATGATTATTTGTATGCCAATCGCGCCTTGGCTGCTGCTCCAGGCCGCGATCCGTACTCATATCAGCAAAGAAATCGGCACGCGGCAAGCGGCGGACTGACGAGATGGAATGGGCGTGCGGCGCGCGTCGGGGGCCAAATCCTTGCACCAGACCCGTCATGGTTCTTCGCCGGCGAGGTGCTGGGTCTCGTTCACCCGCAGCACATGCGGTCGGGCCTCGGCGACGTCGATCTCGGAAATTCCGCACGGGTCCTGGGCAAGGCGCCAATAGGCCGAAAGCGGCTGATCGAGCAACTGGAGCAGAAGGGCGCGATTGACGCTGTCGTGGCCGACCATGACGACGACCTGCCCCGCATGACGATCGAGAACGAGACGCAGGCAGTCCGCGGCGCGCGCGACGAGATCCTGTAACAATTCGCCGTCGGGGAATCGGAACAGATGCGGGGCCGTGCGCCAAACCGCCAGCAACTGCGGCGCTTGCGTCTCGATCTCGTCGTACGTTCGCCACTGCCAGGCGCCGTAGTCGAGATCGTTGAGACCCGCGAGCGTTTGGCGGCCGACGCCGACCTCCTGCGCGATCGCCTCTCCGGTCGCCACGCAGCGTCCCATGGGGCTCGTGTAGACCGCCGCCGGTCTCCAGCCGGCGCCGATGCGCCGAGCGGTCCGGCGCGCCTGCCGGATTCCGAGCTCGGTGAGCGGGATCTCGGTGCGGCCACGAAAGCGCGGCGGCTCGATACCCTCGACGTGACCGTGGCGGACAAGAATGATTTTCGTCATCGCAGCCGTCGCAGATTTTGGCGACCCCAGGCTAACAGCTTCGCTCCGATGCGGTTGCCGTCCCGAGCCGCCATCCGTTTTGTTGCCGACAAGGAAATCAGCTCGGAGCGATCTTGTAGGTCGGAGTCTCGGCCGCGGCCTTGGGCTTCGGCCCCTTGGCGCCGGCGGGGCCCGCCAGGGCGATCGCGGCGGCAACAACGAACACGCCGATTTCTGTTTTGGACATCGAGTTCCTCCCGGGAGTTTAGGCGAATCCATATTTCATATTGGCGGCGGCTGCTGTGGAGGGACGGAGCCGGGACCGTAGTGGAGCACCTGAACTTTTTCGATGGTCACGAGACCGCTCGACATCATGGTGTCGAGCACCGGCAGGAACGCGTCTATCTTTTCCTGCAAGTCGACGATCTCGACGACGACCGGCAAGTCTTGCGACAGGCGAAGGATCTTGGTCGTGTGAATGTGGCTTGAATGCCCGAATCCCAGGTGCCCTCGCAGCACCGTCGTGCCTCCCAAATTCATTTCCCGGGCCTTCAGCACGATCGCCTCGTAGAGCGGGAGGTGCTGAAACTTGTCGTCCTCGCCGAAGAATATCCGAAGCAGGACGGCATCGCGCGGAATCTGCATGGTCAGGTCCACTTCATCGCATTGAGCGTCGAGGCGAGCACTTGGCCCGCCCAAACCGCGATCAAGCACAGTGCCACCGACAGGCCCATATTGCCGCCTGCCTTGAACCATTCACCATCGTTCATGAGGTTGAGTGTCTGCAGGCTGAACGAGGAAAACGTCGTGTAGCCGCCGCAAATGCCGATCATGACGAATTGCCGCGCGGTCGAGCCGACGAAGACCCGCCCATCCGGACCGGTGAGCGTGGCGAAAAACCCGATGACGAAGGAGCCCGTCACGTTGATGATGAGCGTACCCCACGGAAACGTCTCGCCGATCAGCCGCGCAACCACGCCCGATAGCCAGTAGCGCCCGGCTGTCCCGAGCGCGCCACCGACCGCAATCCAAAAATAGTTTTCCATAGAGTCTTTGATCTCCGCTTTTGCAGGCTGGACGACGCTCCATAGCGGCCCCCTGCGACGAGCGACATCCGCTACGTCATTGTAGTCGTGCCCCCAAGATCTATGTCCACGCGAGCGCGTAGGAAAGCGCGTGGAACGCAGCCTCGGAGCCGTCGTTGGCGTGCAAGATCCTGCTGAACTTAGCCCGCTCGCCAGTCATTCGGCGTTCCTCGTAAGCTGCGGAGCCGGCGCGACCCCTCCATGCTCCAGTGCGGGTTTTTCCGGCGCCGCCTTCGGCAGGAGATGAAATGGCAGATAGAACGCATTGGCGATCACGGTCGGGATCACCGCACTCGCGATGACGGTGGCAACGAGCGCCGAATATTGGTCCTGATCGATGATTCCATGCGACAGTCCGAACAAGGATGAGATCGTTCCGAAAGTAAGTCCCGTGGACATCAGTAGCGTCGTATACATCGCCTCCTTGTTGGGCGAACCGTAGAGCTTGGTCACCGGATACACGCCGACGATTTTGCTGCCGATCTTGACGACGAGGAAAAGCAGGAACGCGGTCGGCGCCGCAATCAACGCCGGTATCGACACGAACGAGCCCGCACGGATGAAATAGAAGGGCGTGAGCAGCCCGAATGTCAAGGTTCGCAAGCGCCTGACCAGGGCGTGATCCTTGCCGACGGTTCCCGCGAGGACCATTCCGATCAGATAGGCCGGAAGCACCGCTTCACTGTCGGCCCAAGAAGCGAGAGCTCCCATGCCAAGCAGGCAAAGGAGCAAGAATTTGGTTTCCAGCTCGGAAGGTCGATCTCCATACAGCTTGAAGAAACGCGGCGTAACCCATGGCAGGATCACGAACACCACGACGCCGACACCAAGAAAGATCAACGTCTTCGAGGTGAACGGAGCGAAGATAAGACCGAGCGCCACGACCGTCCCGAGATCGGTGACGAAACAGGCGGCGAGAATCGTCTTGCCGTATTCCGTACGGTTGAAGCCGAATTCCAGCATGACAGCGTAAACCACGGCGACCGAGGTGGTGGACATGGCGACGCCCGCTAGCCAGCTCGGCATGACCTCCCATCCGAGCAAATAGCGGGCTGCCGCCGCACAGCCCAAAAACGGAAAAAAGAAGCTGGCAAGTCCGACGGCGGTCGCTTCCTTCCACTTGAGCTTGAACACGACCGGATCGAGCTCCGCGCCCGCCAGAAAGGTCAGAACGATAGCCCCGATGCCGGATAGGAATTGGACCCAGGACTCGTTGGTCCCGAGGACGGCGGAGCCGACAACTGCGCCAATAATCAATTGAGCGATGGTGCCGACGACGATCTCGGACAACGCCGTGGAGATGCGGAACCATATCGAAAGCAGGCTCGCAACAAGCGCGAGGCCAAGCCATAGGGCCGCCAATGCCCAGACGCCGGTCATGACGCACGCCGCCGCCGGAGGGAGAATTCAGGCGTCGACAATGGCGGCGCTGAAGATGCCTGCGCGACGTCGTCTTCGACGGCTCCGGACCTGTGCATAAAAGTGCTAGGCGAAACCGCCCAATCCAACAGGCACATACGATCTCCCGCTCGCTCGCGTGGCGGCAGGAGTCATCAGCCTCATCGGCGGTTTTGGGGGACCCCATCCCCTTTTAGTTTTGGAAGGTTAGTCGATTCCGGCGACGATGGCGAGCACAAAAAGCATCACATTTAGATGCGATGACGCGCGCGCCGGCATCGCTCAGGCATGCGCGCGCTCGCCGCGCCGGGCCTTGAGGTCGACCGCGCGATCCGGGATGGTGACCCGGAAGGTCGCTCCGATCGTTCCTTCGACCAATCTGATCTCGCCGCCATGGGCGCGCACCAGCTCGGCGGCGATCGCAAGCCCCAGGCCCGAGCCGCCGGTGCGGGTCGAGCCCTGGAACGCCTCGAACAAATGCGCGCGCGCCGCCTCGGCGATGCCCGGTCCGGTGTCGGACACCTCGATCACCACCACCGCCCCCTCGCGCCGGCCGGTGATGCGGACGTGGTCGCGGTTGGGGTCGAGCAGGGAGCGGGTCTCGAGCGCCTGCATGGCGTTGCGGGCCAGATTGAGCAGGACGCGAAACAGCTGGTCGGGATCGGCATCGACCGTGAGGCCGCGCTCGATCGCGCTGATCCAGCGGATGCGCGCGTCCGGCTCGAGCCCCAGCGTGTCGCGCACCTCCTCGACGCAGTGCTGCACCTCGGTCGGCCGGCGATCGGGCGGCGGCTCCTGAGCACGGCCATAGGACAGCGTCGACTGGCAAAACGCGATGGCCCGCTCGAGCGCCCGCATCAGCTTGGGGGCGAAGCGCTGGACGTGCGGATCGGGCAGGCTCGACAGACGGTCCGAGAACAGCTGCGCCGAAGCCAGCAGGTTGCGCAGATCATGGTTGATCTTGGAGACCGCAAGCCCGAGCGCGGCCAGCCGGTTCTTTTGCTGCAGCATCGAGGCGAGATCGCTCTGCATGGCGGCAAGCTCGCGCTCGGCGGTGCCGATCTCGTCCTGGCGCCCGGAGGCGACGATGATGCGCGCGGGATTCTCCGGATCGCCGTGGAACGCCATCATGTTGGCGGTGATCCGGCGCAGCGGCCGCACGAACAGATGATGCAGCGAGAGATAGACCAGCATGGCGGCAATGCCGGAAACCAAAAGCGACAACAGCAGGATCGTGACCGAATACCGCAGCATCGCGCTGCGCAACGGCGCCTCGTCGATGACGATCTCGACGAACTCGCCGCCCGCAGGCGCCGGCCCCATCACTCGCAGCGTCACGGTGCCGCTGTCGAACAATGTGCCGAATGCGTCGAAGATCTCGCGGAACAGCGACATGTTGCGCATGTCGATGTCGTAATCGACGGTCGGCGGCTTGTCGGAGGCCGCCAGCAGGCGGCGCTGCGTCCCCATCTTGATGGCCACCGCGCGCGCGTCGATGCTGTCGAGGATCTGGCGGGCCAGGCTGTCCGGCACCATCGAGCCGGGCGCCGCCTCGAGCACCAGCGCCGCCGTATAGGCCGCCGACAGGCGGTCGTTGAGCCAGTTGCGCCGAAAGGTCGCGATCGAGGGGACATAGATCAGCACTTCCGCGATCATCACGAACAGGATCGTGAGGATGAGAAGCTTGCCCGATAGCCCGAGGCTCGGTTTGTAGGGCGGCTTGCAGGCCGATCCATCCGCCGCGGCGGGTTGATCCGTCATCGATGGAACCTTCGAGCACGATCCCGAAAGCCTCCCCCGGCAACCGCGGGGGCGCAGACCTTTCGGGGATCGTGCGTACAACCAAGCTGCTGCGCGCCACTATCGGCTTTGCGACGATTCAGCCGAGACGGCGTAGAAAAGCGATGATGCGCCGCACCCCTGAACTCGTCAAACCGGACATGAGATAAGTGGTCGCCGCCCATTTTCCAATCTCCGACAGGGTCGGATACGGCATCGCGATACCGGCAAAGGCGCGGATATCAGCACCCCGGCCGATTGCCGGCGTCCAGGCGCTGATCAGCTCGCCGGCGCCGGCACCCACGATGGTCACGCCGAGAATGCGGCCGCGGGCGCTGGTGACGACCTTGATATGCCCTCTCGGTTCCCCCTCCGCATGGGCGCGATCGTTCTCGCGGTAGGGCCAGCGCAGCACGCGAATCCGGTAGCCGCGGCGGCGCGCCATGGCCTCGGTCAGGCCGGTCTGGGCAAGCTCCGGATCGGTGAAGGTCGCGCGCGCAATAGCGTCGGGATCGAACCGGATCGGCAGCCGGAAGAGCGCGTTGCGGACCACCAGGCCGGCCTGATGGTCGGCCGCTTGGGCCCCGTGCCGGCCGCCCGCGACATCGCCGATGGCATAGACGCGGCGGTTGGCCGTCTTCAGACCCCTGTCGACCCTGATGCCATGCTCGTCGTATTTGATTCCGGCAGCCTCAAGCCCGAGACCGACCACATTGGCCCAGCGTCCGCTCGCCAGCAGGAGGTGGCTGCCCGCGACCGTCTCCTCGCCGTCGGGCCCCTGAAGCAGGAGCTGAAGCTCGGTATCGCGTACTGCCGGCCAGTGTGCCTGCGCGATCCGGACGGCTGCGCCCCGGCGGATCCGAATACCCTCGCGCACGAACTGGTCCAGCACGACCGCGGCGCATTCGGGATCGTCCTCGCCGAGCGGCTGGGCGGTGTCCACGACCGTCACCTCGGCGCCCAGCCGGCGGAAGGCCTGGGCAAATTCCAGGCCGATCGAGCCGGCCCCGATCACGATGAGGCGCTCGGGACAGACGGCGAGGTCGAACGCGGTCTCGACCGTCAGGTACGGCACTGCCGCGAGTCCCGCAATGGGCGGCAGCGCCGGCGAAGAGCCGGTGGCGACGACGAAGCGGCGGGCGGCGATCTCGATGTCGCCTGCGAGGGCGAGCGTGCTCGCGTCCTTGAAGCGGGCGGCGCCTTCGATCACCCTGACGCCGAGCCCGGCCAGCCGCTCGCGTGCGACATTCGGCGCGCGCGCCGCAATGACGCCTTGCACATGGCCGCGCACGCGGCCGAAATCGACCCGGCTCGATTTGACCTCGATCCCGAAGCCGGGCGCTTGCGCCACCGCATGGGCGTGCCGGGCGGCGCCGATCAGCGCGCTCAATGCCAGGCGACCGGCCCGCAGCGCAGCGGGACCCGTTTGGGTTCCCTCACCCCGATGCACGTCAACCAGCACGACCCCCACCCCGAAGGCAGCGGCCTGCACCGCAACCTGCAAGCCGCCGGCCCCGGTGCCGATGACGCAAATGTCGGGTCTTATTGTCTCCGGCATGTCCTGCTCCGCTTCCCCCGATCCGGGCGGCCGCCCGGCGCTGGCTTGGGCGGGGGCGCGGTTTTGCCCCCGAGACCTTGCCCCCGAGCCTTTGCCCGCAAGACTCGGGGCCGGATGTCCAGAGTGTCCGGAGCGCGTCGATCTGTCGACCGGAACCGAGCCGCCGCAAGCCGGTTCACCCCTCCTTGAGGCCGATTTTCACAATCTTCACGAGATCGCGGCTCGCATTGACGGGCAAGCCCTGCCTCCCGTATAAGCCGCGTGACTTTGAAACCAGCCACCTGCGGCTTGCGGAGACAGAACAACCGTGAAGCGGACCTATCAACCGAGCAAATTGGTGCGCAAACGCCGACACGGTTTCCGCGCCCGCATGGCAACCACGGGCGGCCGCAAGGTGGTCGCGGCCCGGCGCGCGCGCGGTCGCAAGCGACTGAGTGCCTGACGCCTGCCGCCGGACGGCGGATGGCCATGGAGCGACTGCGGCGGCGGGCCGATTTTGTGGCGGCGGCGGGCGGGCGCAAGGTGGCGACCGCGGCTTTCGTGCTGCAAGCGCTTGGACGTGCCGACAATGGCCCGATCCGCGTCGGATTCACCGTGTCGAAAAAGGTCGGCACGGCGGTCGAGCGCAACCGGGTGCGACGGCGGCTCAAGGATGTCGTAAAGCGTTCAGCCGCCGGGCGGCTGCGGTCAGGTCATGATTACGTGCTGATCGGCCGGCGCGCCGCCTTGCGGCTGCCGTTCGATTTCTTGGTCGAGGAATTCAAGGCAGCGCTGCGGCGGTTGGAGCCGCGCCCGGCGCAAGGCTAGAGCATTTTTGGCAAAACGCCCGGCCGCGCGAAAGTTGGCATCCGGTTCTCCATCTGAAAAATGCGAAATGCAAATTAATGGAGCGGTTTCTGTTTCCAGGTCATGCGAAACGGCTCCGGCGTTCCGATATGGGTCATTGAAATGGACGATCAAAAAAACCTGCTGCTTGCCATCGTGCTGACCGGCATCGTGCTGATCGGATGGCAATACTTCTTCGCCGTCCCGCAGCTGGAGAAGCAGAAGCAGATCGCGCAGCAACAGCAGCAGCAGTCGCAAACGCAGCAGCCGCCGCCCAATCCCCAGCCCGGCTCGCTGCCGCAAGCGCCCGGCCTGTCGAACGCCGAGCCGGCGCTGACGCGCGAGGCGGCGCTTGCGGCCTCGCCGCGCATTCGCATCGACACCCCGCGCCTGAGCGGCTCGATCGCGCTGACGGGCGGCCGCATCGACGATCTGGCGCTGGTGCAGTACCGCGAGACCGTCGATCCCAACTCGCCGCCGATCGTGCTGCTGGCGCCCTCCGGCAGCCCCCACCCGTACTATGCCGAGTTCGGCTGGACCGGGGCGGCCGGCGACCTCGGCCAAGCTGCCGGGGCCGGACACGCTGTGGCGCCAAGAGGGCGGCGGCGCGCTGAGCGTCGACCACCCGGTCACGCTCGTCTACGACAACGGCGAAGGCCTGCAGTTCCGCCGCACCGTCAGCGTCGACGACAAGTACCTCTTCACCATCAAGGACGAGGTGGCCAACAGCGGCACGGCCGCGGTGACGCTCTATCCCTATGCGCTGATCTCGCGTCACGGCACGCCGCCGACGCTCGGCTATTACATCCTGCACGAGGGCCTGATCGGCGTGATGGGCGAGCAGGGCCTGCAGGAGCTGACCTACAAGAAGATCGAGGACCAGAAGACCCCGAGCACCTTCGACGTGACCGATGCCTGGCTCGGCTTCACCGACAAGTATTGGGCGGCGGCGCTGCTGCCCGAGACCGACGCCCGCGTCCATGCCAAGTTCTCCTTCGGGCTGATCGGCCAGACCAAGACCTACCAGACCGACTACCTGCTCGATCCGCAGACCATCGCGCCCGGCGGCACCGGTTCGGCGGACGCGCGGCTGTTCGCCGGCGCCAAGGAGGTCGCGACCGTCGGCATCAACTTTCCGATCGGCGGCTTCGGCGGATACAACCAACAGCTCCACCTCAACAAATTCGACCTGCTGATCGACTGGGGCTGGTTCTTCTTCATCACCAAGCCGATGTTCCTGGCGATCGATTTCTTCTTCCATCTGGTCGGCAATTTCGGCCTCGCGATCCTGATGATCACGTTGATCATCAAGGGCCTGTTCCTGCCGCTCGCCAACAAATCCTACGCCTCGATGGCCAAGATGAAGGCGGTGCAGCCGGAGATGACCGCCATCCGCACGCGCTTCGCCGACGACAAGGTGAAGCAGCAGCAGGCCATGATGGAGCTCTACAAGCGCGACAAGATCAATCCGGTCGCCGGCTGCCTGCCGATCGCGATCCAGATCCCGGTCTTCTTCTCGCTCTACAAGGTGCTGTTCGTCACCATCGAGATGCGCCACGCGCCGTTCTTCGGCTGGATCAAGGACCTTTCGGCGCCCGATCCGACCAACGTGTTCAACCTGTTCGGCCTGATCCCTTTCGATCCGACGACCCTGCCGGTGGTCGGCTCCTTCCTGCATCTCGGCCTGTGGCCGCTGATCATGGGCATCACCATGTTCCTGCAGATGAAGCTCAACCCGCCGCCGCCGGACCCGGCGCAGCAGGTGATCTTCAACTGGATGCCGGTCATCTTCACCTTCATGCTGGCGAACTTCTCGTCCGGCCTGGTGATCTACTGGGCCTGGAACAACTCGCTTTCGGTCGCCCAGCAGAGCTTCATCATGCACCGGCACGGCGCCAAGATCACGCTGTGGGACAACATCATGGCGTTGTTCCGGAGCAAGAAGCCGCCGGAGAAGCTTCCGCTGGAGAAGAGGTGAGCGCGGACGACCGCCCGCCCGTCGCGGCGCAGGACGGGCACGGCGCCGGCACACCTTTCACCGCGCAGGAAATCGAAGCCGGCCGCCGGCTGTTCACCGGCGAATGGCAGTTCATCGCCGCCAGCGATTCGCTCGCGGCGCTGCCGCCGATGCGCGGCCTCGAGATCGCGTTCGTCGGCCGCTCCAATGTCGGCAAGTCCAGCCTGATCAATGCGCTGGCCGGGCGCAAGGCGCTCGCCCGCACCTCGCGCACGCCCGGCCGCACCCAGCAGCTCGTGTTCTTCGCCGGCACCGCCGACCTCGTGCTCGTCGACATGCCGGGCTACGGCTATGCGGCCGCTTCCAAAGCCAAGATCACGGCCTGGACAGACCTGATCCACGCCTACCTGTCCGGCCGCGCCAACCTGGCGCGGGTCTATGTGCTGATCGACGCCCGCCACGGCCTCAAGCCCACCGACGACAAGGTTTTCGACGTGCTCGACCGCGCGGCCGTGAACTATCAGATCGTGCTGACCAAGACCGACGCGGTCGGCAAGGCGGAGCTCGCCGGCCGCATCGCCGCCACCCAGGCGGCGCTCACCCAACATCCGGCCGCCTTCCCGCACGTGCTCGCGACCTCCGCCCGCGACGGCATCGGCCTGCCCGAATTGCGCGCCGCCATCGCGCGCCTCCGTGTCGAACGCGCCACGGCGTAGCGCCGGCGAATTGGGAATGGCGAATAGCGAATGGCGAGCAGCGAATAGCGGATCGGAAAAGCCGGCGTTCTTGCTACTCGCTACTCGCCAACTCCGCGAACCGGTGCGCGATCACCTGATAGAGCTGGAAGTGCCGGCCCTCGTCGACCACCGCCAGCCGGGTCGGGTCCGGATTGGGGGCGCCCGGATTGGTGAACAGGACGAAGACATAATCGAAGTGCTGCGGCCAATCGCTGAAATAGTACGGACCCGGGCCGATGGCGGCGTCGAGGAAATAAGGTAGCGATGGCGGCGTGCCGTCGCGGGTGTCGACATAGGGGCGGAACTCGTCGCGTACCTGCAGGATATGCTTGCCTTCCACGGTGAACGCGGTCGAGACCAGCGCCGAGCGCTCGATGGTCGCGAGCGAGGCGATGTGAACGAGGCCGAGGTCGCTGATCAATCCGGTCGACGAGCGGTCGCCGTGGACGACCAGCACCCGCGCTCCGCGCGCGATCGACTTCACCGCCCGCAAGGCTTCGTCGGGACCGCGCGACAGATCGTTCCACACGATCTGGACCTCGGTCAGGCGCGCGGCCAGCAGAACGGCCAGCAGGGCGACAAATCCCGCCCGCAGGCGGCGATCTTCCAGGTCGACGCTGATGCAGGCGAGCAGCATGAAGGCGAGCGCGATCGGCAGCCGCTGGTCGGCCAGGTGGGCGGCGAACAGGACGCGCGGCAGCGCCAGATAGATGACGCGCGCCGATCCCCAGGAGCGCCCAGCCGACCGGATGGAAATGCAAGATCCCGCGGCGCCAAGCCAGCAGTGCCGCCAGCGCCAGGAGGGCGACCAGCCCATAGGCGACCCACGGATAGTAGATGCTGATCGCCAGCGTCACGCCGTCGATCTTCCCCGCCAGGTCCCAGTAGGCGGGCACGCCGGCCGATTCCCAGGTCGGGCCGGTGACCAGGAGCAGCAAGGCCGGCAGAAACGGCGCCCCGGTGGCGACGAAATCGAGCAAGCTTGCGGCCCCCTCCCCTTTGGCGAGCTTGGGGGCCCGCGCCCACAGCCGATGCGTCTCGAACGCCAGCAGCTCGAGGCCGTAGAGGCCGAGCGCGAACAGGTGGCAGAAGAACAGCGCCAGCACGAACAGCGTGGAGACCGCGAACCGCCACGGCCAGGGCCGTTCGCGCAGCGCGATCCAGGCCGCAAAGGCCCACAGCGCCAGGCCGATGCCGAACATATAGTTCATGACGCCGACCAAGAGCACGCCGCTGTAGAGGAGCGGAGCGGCGATGAGCGGCAGCGCCGACCAGCGGCCCATGAGCGCGCGGTTGACCGCCATCGTGCCGGACAGGATGACGACAAAGATCGAGATCGTGAAAACCTGCCCCGCCGGATAGATGCCCATGAACCGGTGCAGCACCGGCACCACCAGGTCCATCATCAGATTGGGGATCGGCTCCCATTCGATGCGGTAGAAGCGCTCGAGGTCGCGATCGCTGGCGATGGCGTCGACCACATGGGCGGTCGCCAGATGGTTGATGTAGTCGGACAACGGCGGCAGCGGGTGGGTGATGACCGGAATCGCGACCGCGACCGTCACTGCGATGAACGCGAGCGCAATCGCCCAGCCCGGCAGATCGCCGGCCGGAGGTCGCGAGGGAGCAGGTTGTGCTGGCGGAGTCTGCATGGTTTCCGGGGAGCGGCCTGGCGATCGACTGATCGGCTCTACGCGCACCGGCGTCAACCCCCGCGTCCCGTCAGGGCAAGCATGCATTTCGCGAAAACAAGAATTTCTGCCCCTTTCGCCCGGCCGATCAAATCCGCTAAAAGGTCGCCGACCCACGATGGATGCCATGACCGTCTCGCCCCACGACATCGCCCACGTTCTGTCCGAAGCCCTGCCGCATATGCAGCGCTACGACGAGGAGATCGTCGTGGTGAAATATGGCGGGCACGCCATGGGCGAGGAGGAGATGGCCAAGAGCTTCGCCCGCGACATCGTGCTGATGGAGCAGACCGCCATCAATCCGGTGGTCGTGCACGGCGGCGGCCCGCAGATCGGCGAGATGCTCAACCGGCTGGGCATCAAGTCGCAGTTCGCGGCCGGGCTGCGCATCACCGACGCCGCCACCATCGAGATCGTCGAGATGGTGCTTGCCGGCTCCATCAACAAGCAGATCGTGGGCTTCATCAACGGGGCGGGCGGCCGGGCGGTCGGACTCTGCGGCAAGGACGGCAACATGGTGGTCGCCCACAAGATCAACCGCAGCATGGTGGATCCGGATTCGCATATCGAGAAGATCGTCGATCTCGGCTATGTCGGCGAGCCCGAGAAGGTCGACGTCACGGTGCTCAATCAAATCCTCGGCCGCGACCTCATTCCGGTGCTGGCGCCGATCGCCACCTCGCGGGATGGGGTCACCTACAACATCAACGCCGACACCTTCGCCGGAGCGATCGCGGGCGCGCTCAAGGCCAAGCGGCTGCTGCTCCTGACCGACGTGCCCGGCGTGCTCGACAAGTCGAAGAGCCTGATCCGCGAGCTGTCGGCGGACGATGCCCGCCGGCTGATCGCCGACGGCACCGTCTCGGGCGGCATGATTCCCAAGGTCGAGACCTGTCTCTATGCGCTCGAGCAGGGGGTCGAGGGCGTCGTGATCCTGGACGGACGGGTGCCGCACGCGGTCCTGCTCGAGCTGCTCACCGATCACGGCGCCGGCACGCTGATGCGCCGGTGACCGTGCGCGACTTCCGGCACGTCGAGGGCTTTGGGCACGTCGAGGGCTTTAAGCACGTCGAGACCTGGGTCTTCGACCTCGACAACACGCTCTATCCGCACCACGTCAACCTCTGGCAACAGGTGGACGAGCGCATCCGCGACTACATCGCTGGCTTTCTCAGGATCCCGCGGGATGAGGCGTTCCGCGTACAAAAGGACTATTACCGGCGCTACGGCACCTCGATGCGCGGGCTCATGACCGAGCACGGCATGAAGCCCGACGATTTCCTCGATTTCGTCCATCAGATCGATCATTCGCCGCTGCAGGCGAACGCGGCGCTCGGGCAGGCCATCGAGCAGCTGCGCGGCCGCAAGCTCATCCTCACCAACGGGACGCGCCGCCATGCGCAAGCCGTGTTGACGCGGCTTGAGCTCGCGCATCACTTCGAGGACGTGTTCGACATCGTGGCGGCCGAGCTTGAGCCCAAGCCCTCGCCGCAGACCTATGCGCGGTTCCTGCGCACCCATGCGGTCGATCCGACCAAGGCCGCCATGTTCGAGGATCTGGCGCGCAATCTGGCGGTGCCCCACAGCCTCGGCATGACCACGGTCCTGGTCGTGCCCGAAAGCACCCGCGAGGTCTTCCGCGAGGATTGGGAGCTCGAAGGCCGCGACGCCGCGCACGTCGACCACGTCACCGACGATCTGGCGGGGTTTCTAGAGCGAGTCGCGGTCGGGCGGGATGCGTAGCCTGGATGAAGCCGACGGGTCGGCGCGAAGCGCCCCCCCGTGGCGCAATCCGGGACCGACGTTCCCGCATTGCGCTCACGCTCCATGCGGGCTACGAGCCGCTATGGCTTGTAGGGGCCGAGCTCCTTGACCGCCGCCGCGGCGAAGCTCGGATCGACGATCTTCTCGACGGTGATCGTGGGATCCTGGATCAGCTTGCGTTCCTTGAAGAACTGCAAGTCGTTGCGCAGCCCGTCGAGATTCATGCGCCCGTCCGGATCGATGGCGGCGGGCGTGATGGCACGGTGAATCTGCGGATCCTTGATGAAGGTGTAGTCGGTCAGGATCGAGATCACCTCGTCGGCGTTCGGCCCGGCGATCTTTCCGCCCTTGAGCGCATCATTGTATTCGCGCACCGCCCGGATATAGGCGCGCATGAATCGCTGCGCGAGCTGCGGCCGCTGGCGGGTGAAGACCTCCGAATAGAGAACGACCGCGGTCTGCTGGTCGGGATAGATCTCGTCATTGCCGGCGATCCGCACCGCCAACCCGTCCTTGACGGCCTCCGAGGCGGTCGGCTCGTTGGTCATGCTGGCGTCGATCGCCTTGTTGGCAAAGGCGGCCAGGTGCTGCGGAAACGTGAGCGCGACCATCTTGGCGTCGTCCCAGGTCAAGCCGCCGCGCTTGAGCGCTTCGTTGACGGCCGACGAATTGGCGCTGCCGAAGGTGCCGACCGCGATCGTCATGCCCTTGAGGTCCTTGAAACTCTTGAAGCGGCCGCTGTCGACCAGGTCCTTGCGCACCAGGAGTCCCGAGAAGCCATAGCCCGGGCGCATCGAGCCCTTGTCGGCGACGGCGCGGATCGTGATGTTCTGGGCGACCGCATTGTAGAGGCTGGCCGCGACGGTGCCGGCACCGACATCCAATTGGCCCATGCCGAGCGGACCGATCATCTGCGGAGAATTGGGAAGCGTGGTGAGCGAGACGTCGAGTCCCTCGGCGCGGAAATAGCCCTTCTTGTCGGCGATGAAGAACCCAATATCGCTGGCGATGCCGGCGGAGGCGACCTTCACGCTGTTGTTGGTCTGCGCCAAGGATGGAAAATCAGCGAGCCCGGCGGCAGCCAAAGCCAGGCAAAAGAGCGCGGCGCCGGCGATGGCGCGGGGCAAGCGGGATCTGCAAAAACCCTTCCGCATTGTTCTGAGGCTTCCGGTCGATCTTGGGCAGTCGATCTTGGGCAAATGCGCCGCGGGCGCAACGATGGGGCTTGCGTGCGGCTGCGTCAACGATCGGCGCCGGCGCGAATGAGCGCATCTCTTGACAGACCCTCCCGGTTCCCCCGACAACGCAACCCCGTCCCGTTCCCTCCGCAAGCGTGAGGGCGGGCCGGAGTGTAAGGGACTGCCGATGTCGCATGCCGAGCTTGCCAAGACCATCGACGACGCGTTCGAGCAGCGCGAGGGGATCGGGCCCGCGACCAAAGGCGCCGTGCGGCAAGCGGTGGAGGCCGCGCTCGATCTCCTCGATGCCGGAGAGGCGCGCGTCGCCGAAAAATCCGGCAACGGCGACTGGCGGGTCAACCAGTGGCTCAAGAAGGCGGTGCTGCTGTCGTTCCGTCTCAACGATCTCGCCGTCATTACGGGCGGCCCGGGCGATGCGGTCTGGTGGGACAAGGTCGCCTCCAAATTCGACGGCTGGGACGAAGCGCGCTTTCGCGCGGCCGGCTTCCGCGCCGTGCCGGGCGCGGTGGTGCGCCGCTCCGCCTATATCGCGCCCGGCGTGGTGCTGATGCCCTCCTTCGTCAATCTCGGCGCCCATGTGGGCGAGGGCACCATGATCGACACCTGGGCCACCGTCGGTTCCTGCGCGCAGATCGGCAGGAGCTGCCACATCTCCGGCGGCACCGGCATCGGCGGGGTGCTCGAGCCGCTGCAAGCCGGACCGGTGATCATCGAGGACCGCTGCTTCATCGGCGCGCGCTCGGAGGTAGCCGAAGGCGCGATCGTGCGCGAGGGCGCCGTGCTGGCCATGGGGGTGTTCATCGGCGCCTCGACCCGCATCATCGACCGCGCCACCGGCGAGACCTTTCTGGGCGAGGTCCCCGCCTATTCGGTGGTGGTGCCGGGCGCCATGCCGGGCAAGCCGCTGCCCGATGGCAGCCCCGGTCCCGCCCTCAGTTGCGCAGTGATCGTCAAGCGCGTGGACGAGAAGACCCGCGCCAAGACCAGCATCAACGAGTTGCTGCGGGACTAAAGCGAGGGAGCATTTTTCAGGAAAATCCGGTTTTCCATTCCGACAAATGCGACAACACAGAATCCTGGAGACTTTCGTCTCCAGGATCGAGCTCCGAGAGCGCAAGGCAAGCCGCGATGAATCCGAGCTATTGGATCTACCTGTTCACGAGCTTTCACGGGCGGATCAACCGCGAGCCGTTCTGGATCGCCTGCGGGATCCTGGCCGCGATCGAGATCGCCACGCAGTGGTTCGCCTCCCGGGTCGGCGGCGATACCCTGGGCACCATCCTGGACCTGGCGTTCACCTATCCGGAATTCGCGCTCGCCGTGAAGCGGGCCAATGACCGCAATCTATCGCCGTGGGTGGTCGCCCTGTTCTTTGCCAGCAACGTCGCGCTCGATCTTTTCACGCTGTTGAACGGCGAGATCGACACCGCCAATCCGATCAACAACTTGATCCTCGTTCCGTTTGCCCTGCTGGGCGTGGTCCTGATCGTCGAGCTCGGCTTTCGGCCCGGCACCAGCGGACCCAATCGCTTCGGACCCGATCCGCTGTCCGGCAAAGCCTGACAAACCCACATGAGCACATCCGCCGACCCCGTCACGATTGCCCGCGATCTGGTGCGCTGCCGCTCGGTGACGCCGGCCGAAGGCGGCGCGCTCGGCATGATCGAGAGCCTGCTCGCCGGCGCGGGTTTCACCGTCGCGCGCATGACCTTCGCGGAGCCCGGCACGGCGCCGGTCGAGAACCTCTACGCGCGGCTGGGCCGGAGCGCGCCGCATCTCGTTTTCGCCGGCCACACCGATGTGGTGCCGCCCGGCGACGAGGCCCGATGGTCGCATCCTCCGTTCGCGGGCGAGATCGCGGGCGACGCGCTCTATGGCCGCGGCGCCGTCGACATGAAGGGCGGCATCGCCTGCGCGCTGGCGGCGGCGCTCGATCATGTCGGCGCCCGCAACGGCGAGCCGGCAGGCTCGATCTCCTTTCTCATCACCGGCGACGAGGAAGGCATCGCGGTCAACGGCACCACCAAGCTGTTGCAATGGGCCGCCGACCGGGGCGAGCGCTTCGATCACTGCATCCTGGGCGAGCCCTCCGGCGCCGCCGAGGTCGGCGACACCATCAAGGTCGGCCGTCGCGGCTCGCTCAACGGCACCCTCACGGTCATCGGCCGGCAGGGCCACGTCGCCTACCCGCAACTCGCCGAAAATCCGATCCGCGCCCTGACCGCGCTGATGACGGCACTGATGGCAGAGCCGCTAGACAGCGGCAGCGCCCACTTCCAACCGTCCAACCTCGAATTCACGTCGGTCGATGTGGGCAATCCGGTGGTCAACCTGATCCCGGGCGAGGCGCGCGCGCGCTTCAACATCCGCTTCAACGACTGCCACAGCCAGGCGACGCTGAAGACCTTGATCGAGACGCGCGTGCAGGCGGCGGCGCCCGCGCCGGTGCGTTGGCGCATCGATTGGGAGAGGTCGAATGCCGACGCGTTCCTGGCGGCGCCCGGGCCGTTCCTGGACCTAGTGGTCGGCGCCATCGCGCAGGTCACCGGCCGCACCCCGCAGCTCTCCACCACCGGGGGCACATCGGACGCGCGCTTCATCAAGAACTATTGCCCGGTGCTCGAGCTCGGCCTGGTGGGACGGACCATGCACCAGACCGACGAATGCACGACGCTCGCCGATCTCGCCAAGCTTACCGCGGTCTATCGCGGAATCCTGGAGCGGTATTTCGGGTGAAACGTGCCCACCTGGATCATCTTCCGCGAACAGGTCGGGCGTTCGGCCGGCCAGAGGAAGCTTGGACCCATCAGCACGTGTCCGCTTATGTCTCAATGCGCCGTGCTGCAAGGCAATTGCGCGGATTTGGATTCGAGCACCGAGGTCACGGCGGTCGACTTCGCCAGAAAATCGCGCCCGATCTCCAGCAGCGTGCCGCCAGCCTTGGGATGGCGCGTGCTGGCCGCTCGTCGAAAGCAACTCCGCGCCATCATGAGATAGAAGAACGACGGTTCACCCGCACTGACATGGATGGGTTTGCGCAACATGGGTCGCTCCTGTTTGGACTCCCCTGCCACCTCGGATTTCTCAAGCGCTTCAACAGCCGCGGCCGACGCGGTGGCGTTCGCCACCCTCTGCTCTACCGATCCGAATCCTTCTCGCTCCGAGCCGACACATCCTTGTGGCCCTGCTCATGCGCGTGGCCGGACGTGATCTCCAACATGCAGGCGATAGCCGCAATCCAGATGAGAATTGGCATGGCGTGTCCTTTCCTGCCGTTCGGCTGCTCTTACACAAAAGATAATCGTTGAGATCAACCGCTCCATGGTACGGAGGTCGAGCCGCACGCCCCATTTCCGTTTAAGGGACGCATACCTAGGTTTAGTGCTCGACCGCCCCGTAGCGCCGGGAACCGGCTCGGCGGCGAGCCGCAACCTCAATAATCCACCTTCACCAGATAAAGTCCCTCGGGCGGCGCCACCGGGGCGCAGGCGGCGCGGTTGCGCGCGTCGCGCGCGGCCGCAAGATCGTCGGCCGTCCAACGGCCTCCGCCCACCAAGACCAGCGCGCCGACCATCGAACGCACCTGCGAATGCAGGAACGAGCGGGCCGCCGCCGTGATCCGCACCTCGTCGCCAAAACGCTCCACATCGAGTTCGATCGAGCGTCTTGACCGGCGATTTGGCCTGGCAATCGATGTGACGGAAGGTCGTGAAATCGTGCCGGCCGACGAGGTTTTGCGCGGCAGCCGCCATGGCGGCCTCGTCAAGCCGGTGCGGCACCCGCCAAGCCCGCCCGCGCTCGAGCGCCAGATCCGGGCGGCGGTTGACGATGCGGTAGCGATAGTGGCGCTGGCGCGCCGAGAACCTGGCATCGAAACCGTCAGGCACTGGCTCGGCCGCCAGCACCACGATCGGGTGCGGCCGCAGATGCGCGGTCAGCGCATCGCGCACGGTGTCGCTTTCCCAATCCTTGGCGAGGTCGACATGGGCGACTTGGCCGAGCGCATGCACGCCGGCATCGGTGCGCCCGGCGCCCTGGACCTTCACGCGCTCGCCGCAAAACGCCTGCGCCGCGTCCATGAGGAGGCCCTGCACCGAAAGGCCGCGATCCTGCAGCTGCCAGCCCACGAAAGGCGTTCCGTCGTATTCGATCAGCAGCTTGTAGCGGGGCATGCGGGCCTCAGCCGAGCCGCGTGCCGGGCTTGAGCGGCATGCCGCGCAGGAATTCCTCCGCACCCATGGCCCGCCCGCCGGCCCGCTGCAATTCCACGATGCGGACGGCGCCTTGCCGGCACGCAATGGTGAAACGATCGTCGAGCACGACGCCGGCCTCGCCGGTGCCCGGCGCCGCGGTCGTGCGCAAGACCTTGACCCGGATCGGCTTGCCGTCGGCCGCCAATTCAAACCAGGCGCCCGGAAACGGCGAGAGCCCGCGGACATGATTGTGCACTTCGCGCCACGACTGCCGCCAATCGATGCGCGCCTCGGCGGAATCGATCTTGTGCGCGTAGGTGACGCCGGCTTCGGGCTGCGGCTGCAAGCTCAAAGTGCCGCCTTCGAGCGCGCCCAGCGCGCGTCCCACGAGGCCGGCGCCGAGGCTGGCAAGCCGGTCATGCAGGTCGCCGGCGGTCGCATCAGGCGCGATCGGAACCCGCTCCATCAGCGGCACTTTCTCGACGGCGACGACCGGACCGGTATCGAGCCCCTCGTCCATCTTCATCACCGTGACGCCGGTCTCGGCGTCTCCGGCCATGATGGCACGATTGATCGGCGCGGCACCGCGCCAGCGCGGCAGCAGCGAGGCGTGCCCATTGAAGCATCCGAGCGGCACCGCTTCGAGAATAGGCCTGGGCAGGATGAGCCCATAGGCCACCACCACCGCGGCATCCGCCCGATGCGCCCGCCATGCCTCCGCCGCCGCCGCATCGCGCAGCGTCCGTGGCGTGAGCACCGGCAGTCCTAAGCGGCTCGCCTCGCGCGCGACCGGGCTCGGCGTCAGCTCGAGGCCACGGCGGCCGGCGGGCTTGGGGGCCCGCGTATAGACCACCACGACCTCATGGCGCTGGGCGATCTCGACGAGCGTCGGCACGGCGAAATCAGGCGTGCCCATGAAGATCAGGCGCAGCGACATGAGCGCCCGAGCGCCTCAATGAGCACCCGCAATGGAGACACCGGCTTCACTTGCATTCGCCTATACGTTGCGCTTCGAGCGTCATATGTCCGCCCTGGAGCGGGTGGCCGGCCATCGACGACGCGGTCGTGATCGTGGCGGAGTAGTGCTCCGGCGCATCGAACAGGAACTCGCCGGTCAAATCCATGTCGAGCTGGCCGGTGCATTGCAGGTGCCATTTCAGCCGCTGGGGCGTCAGCTCGTGCTCGACCATCTCGCAGGTCGAATTGACGGTGCTGCCGACCGGGCTGAAGGTCTTGTCAGGGTCCGCCACGTCGGCGGCCGTCAGGCAGCGCGTGTTCTGCTGCTCGCGCCCCGCCACTCCGTCGATGACGGGCCGGCTGAGAATCCGCCAGAGCCCGGGTTGCAGGCCGTCGGCGCGGGCGATCGGGCTGCTCAGCAGAGCGAGCAGCACCAGCGCCATCGCCCGCTGGCCGGCAAGAACCGCAGGATTCATCGTGGGCTCCGAATTTCTTTCGCCTGGGCGGCCGTTTTGGCCGCCCGTTAACTAGTCGCTAACCATCGACCAGGCAAATCTTGCCGGGGGGGCGTCATCATCCCCTTAACGCGTCGAACCTGGGGCGGACCTTGGAGGCGGGCGCGGTTCCTCTCGTACGGGCGGGCGGCATGACGGCCGCCGTGCAGCCGTTCCATACCCATGACCGCTCAAGACGAGACGGATCGGCGCCCATGACCGACACGGCCGGAGCCAGGGCAGCCACCGGAAATTTTGCCCTGCCGGGCATCGGCGAGATCGGCGCCATGCTGAGGCGCGGCGATATCGGGCTCGCCGTCGGGGTGATGGCGATCCTGGTCGTCCTCATCCTGCCGCTGCCGGCGCCGCTGCTCGACCTGGCGCTCGCCACCTCGATCATCCTGTCGGTGCTGATCCTGATGACGGCGCTGTTCATCCAGGCCCCGCTCGAATTCTCATCGTTTCCGACCGTGCTCTTGATCGCCACCATGCTGCGGCTGGCGCTCAATCTCGCCTCGACCCGCCTCATCCTGGCACGCGGGCACGAGGGCACCGATGCCGCCGGCCACGTGATCCAGGCCTTCGGCAATTTCGTGATGGGCGGCAATTTCGTCATCGGCATCATCGTCTTCACCATCCTGGTGATCGTGAACTTCGTGGTCATCACCAAGGGCTCGGGGCGCATCGCCGAGGTCGCCGCGCGCTTCCACCTCGACGCGATGCCGGGCAAGCAGATGGCGATCGACGCCGATCTCTCGGCCGGCCTGATCGACGAATCCGAGGCGCGCCGGCGGCGGCGGAACCTGGAGGACGAGAGCGGCTTCTTCGGCGCCATGGACGGCGCCTCCAAATTCGTGCGCGGCGACGCCGTCGCCGGCCTGCTGGTGGTCTTCATCAACGTCATCGGCGGCATGATCGTGGGCATCGCCCAGCAGGGGCTCGCCTTCTCGGAGGCGGTGCGCACCTATACGTCGCTCACTGTCGGCGACGGCCTGGTGACGCAGATCCCGGCCCTCATCGTCTCGACCGCGGCGGGCCTGCTGGTCGCCAAGGCCGGCGTCTCGGGCGCCGCCGACAAGGCGCTGGTCCGCCAGCTCTCCAGCTATCCCAAGGCGCTCGGCATGTCGGCCGCCGCCATGGTGGTGATGGCGCTGTTGCCCGGCATCCCGATGCTGCCGTTTCTGGTGCTCGGAGGCGGGGCGGGCTTCCTGGCCTACATTACGGACCGAGGACAGAAGCAGCAGGTCGTCGCCGAGACCAAGAAGGCGGACGAAGCCAAGGCGCCCCCCGCCGAGGAGCCGATCTCGGCTTCGCTCAAGATCGACGACGTCAAGATCGAGCTCGGCTACGCGCTCTTGCCGCTGGTGAACTCGCCTGACGGCAGCGATCGGCTGACCGAGCAGATCAAGGCGCTGCGCCGTTCGCTGGCGATCGAGATGGGCTTCGTCATGCCGCCCGTGCGCCTGCTCGACAACGTCCAGCTCGACGCCAACACCTACGTCATCAAGATCAAGGAAGTGGAGGCCGGCACCGGCCGGATATGGCCCGGACAGCAAATGGTGATGGACCCCTCCGGGCTGCCGGTGAGCCTGCCCGGCATTCATACCGCCGAGCCCACCTTCGGATTGCCGGCGACCTGGATCGATCCCGGGCTCAAGGAGGAAGCCGCCATCAAGGGCTACACCGTAGTCGATGCCGCGACCGTGCTCTCGACCCATCTGACCGAGCTCATCAAGATCAATGTGTCGGAGCTTTTGTCCTACGCGGAGGTCAGCAAGCTGATCAAGGACCTGCCCAAGGAGCAGGGCGAGCTGGTCAAGGACATGGTCCCCTCCCAGATCTCGATCTCGGGCATCCAGCGCGTGCTGCAGAACCTGCTGGCCGAGCGGGTTTCGATCCGCGACCTGGCGACCATCCTGGAGGGCATCGCCGAGGCGCTGCCGTCCTCGCGCAGCCCCTCGACGCTGGCCGAGCATGTGCGGACGCGCCTGTCGCGCCAGCTCTGCGCCCAGCACACGACTCCAGCCGGCCACCTGCCGCTCATCGCGCTGACGGCGAAATGGGAGCAGGCCTTTGCCGAATCCATCGTCGGCCAAGGCGACGAGCGCACGCTCGCGATGCAGCCCTCGAGGTTGACCGAGTTCATCACGCTGGTGCGCGACCGCTTCGATGAGGCCGGCAGGGCGGGCGAGGCGCCGGTCCTGGTGACCTCGGCGGCGGCCCGGCCGTTCGTGCGGGGCGTGGTCGAGCGCTTCCGCGCCCAGACCCCGGTCCTGTCCCAATCAGAGATTCACCCCCGGGCCAGGTTGCGGACGGTCGGCAGCATCTGACGCCGGCGAGCCGAAAACGCCGGGTCTGCCCCGAAAAGCGCGGCCAAGAGTCTGAATTGCTCTGAAATTTCAATATTTCGTGAAACGCCTGGGAACCGGCGGCGGCCTCACCACTTATACCTCCATCAAGGGCAACGGGGAGGGTGGGGTCGTGCCTGCAAGGGCACGAGGTGGCGTCTTTTTGGGTGTGCGTTTCGTAACCGTCCATGAACCTTTTTCTCGGTCGAGACGACAAATGTCCGAGGCCTGGGAGGATGCCATGAACAACTCCTCGATGTTTACCGCGGACCGTGGGACCCACCTGAAGATCGTGGTCGTCTCGCTTATTTGCGCGACGGTCGTCGCCGGCATCGGCATCGCGGCCCGCGTCAGCGCACCCAATGGGCGCATGGAGGCCGGCGTCATCACGGTCGGCAAGCCGGTAACGGCCTCGACCACCGATGGAACCTCGATTTGCTGAAGCACGTCTTCACCAGTGCCGAGTTGGACGCGCGCCCGGTTGGGCGCGCAACTTTTTTGAGCCTTTGTTATTCGTCGAACTGGGGTTCGGGCGGGACCGGCTTGGCCACGGGCGCCGACGTCGAGACCGTTTGAATCCCAATGGATTTCAGGAGCTCCGCGGGTCGCAGCCGGGCCGGCAGACGCGCGGGCGCGAATCTCCAGGCCGCCAGCAGCGCCGCCAGCGCCACGACCAAGAGGGTCATGCAAACCGCGAACGCGCGCCAACGGCCGCGGCTGCGAATCACGGCACCCGAAACGTCCGGAACTCGACCGGGACGCCGATCCTGCTCGGGAAGCTTGTCTGGAACTTTGAGCGGTGGGGGCGGAAGCGGTGGCGGAGCTGGAAGCTCGGCCTTGGCGGGCGTCTCGGGTTGGGGTTCTGCGGCAGCCGGGGTCCCTTCGGGGGGCGGTACCACTGCATCCGGCGGGGTCACGGGCAGCTGGCCGGTTTCTCCTGTCGCCGCCGTCTCCCTTGCAGGATCCTCGTCGGGCTTGGGCGCTGCCTCGCTTGCCGGAACATCCTGGGGCTTGGGCGCTGCCCCGCTTGCCAGAACATCCTGGGGCTTTGGCGCCTCCCCACTGGTTGCCATGTCCGCCGCCGCGGGGACGTCCGCCGATACGCCGGCTGTCTCCGGGAGCGGCGCGCCTGGGCTCACCTCTGTCGGGGCCGTGCCGTCGGCGGCCGGCTCGCTTGCAGCGACGACCGGGATCTTGGCTTTGATCCGCTCCCAGATCTTGGCCCCGGGCTCGACCGGCTCGACCATGAGATGGAGCTCGCCGAACCGCCGCTCCCAGATGCGGACCATGGCGATGAAGCCATGATCCATGCGCAGCAGGGACTGAGCGTTCGCCCGCTCCTCGGAATCCAGCGTGCCGAGCACGAACTCGGCCGCGACCAGATCCGTGTCCTCATCGATCAGGAAGTTAGACATTGCTGGAGCTCGAACAGGCTGCGCCGGAGTGAGGCCTTGAGCAAATTGGCCGGCATATTGAGCTTGGTGGCCAGCTGGTCGCGGCTGAACGCCCCGTAATAGGCGAGCAACAGCATGCGCTGGCGGTCGGGCTCGAGCCGGCCAATACAGGTGAGCAGACGCTTGAGCTCGTCCGGCATTTCGCGGCGCGGCAGCACGCCCGGGCTTTCCGCCTCCGCCAGCATGGGCTCGCCGTCGTCGGCGCCGGTGCCGGGCTTGCGGGCGAGATCGATGGCCTTGCGGCGGGCAATCGCGACCATCCAGGCGACCGGGTTGGAGAGGGCCGGATCGAACTCGCCTACGCTGTGCCAGACCTGCAGATAGGTCTCCTCCATGACATCGGCCGCCAGATCATGCCGCCGCAAGATGCGCAGCACGACCCCATAGATCTTGGCGCGGGTGGTGGCATAGAGGCGTTCGAAGGCCGTCGCATCGCCGCGCGCGATGGCAGCAAGAAGCCAAGTGATTTCAACGGGCGTCAACATCTGCTCCGCTACCCTCCGGCGGCATTGCCGTGCAGGGTTCCGATTATCGCCGCCGAACCGGCCGCTCGTCGAGACGGCAATGCAATGAATTGCACAAGCCGGGCTCGAGCGGGTGATATTTTGCGGAGGTCGTCCGGCTCCGGGTCGGTACCGGGCGCTCGGGCGGCGGACGTGAGGGCCGCGCAACCCGGGGGCCCGGGACTTGCCGCGCACGCGCCGGGGCGCCCTTAGAGCACAGTCAGGAGAAAGCCTGCGTGCGTGGGTTCGAGGGTCGCCGCCCGCCCACCAGCTAGGCGCGGGCGCCGGTGCGCATCAGGCCGATGGCGTCGAGCTCGGCCTGCGCGCGCGCATTCTCCTCCTCGCGCTCGCGCATCTGGTCGCGTTCGTCGAGCAATTCGATCTTTTTCATCTCCTCGAACGCCTCGGCCAGGGCGCTGGTGGCACTCTCCAGCTGAACCCTGAGATCATCCGCCGAGCGCTGCAGGTTCTCGCGCCGCTGCATCGCCGCCTTGGCGTAGGTCGGATAGGCGAAATGCCCCGGATCGTGAATTCCGGCGCGGTCCTGCTCGGACTTGATCTCGCGTTCAAGGTCGCCGGCCATGCGCTCGAACTCGGCGATCATGCCCTCGATCTGCGCCACTTTCCGACGCTTCTCGTCGACCTGAAACTTCTTGAGGCGAATGAGCGTTTCGCGTGACTTCATCGACTCTTACTCCCCCGAAGCCCGGAATCTTGCGATCCGGGAATCCCGAAACCGCAACCGGTGGCGCGGATACGGGCGGTGGAACAAGTCGCCACAGTCCCGGCCAACCGGCACTGTGGCGCCACAACGTTAGTTTTCGGTTTCCATATCGCGCAGGATTTGCTCAAGGCGTTGATAGCCCTGCCCCAGGGCAGTGGCGTCTTCCTTCCTCTGGCCCAGGAAGTCCTCCAACGGCTGGTGCAGGCGGATGGCCTCGTCGACCTCGGGGCTCGAACCGCTCCGGTAGGCGCCGAGCCTGATCAGCTCCTCCATGTCCGCGTAGGTCGCCATGACCTGGCGGGCCCGGTTGACGAGCGGCAAATAGGCCGGATCGGCCGCCCGCGGCATGGTGCGCGACACCGATTTGAGGATGTTGATGGCCGGATAACGGCCCCGCTCCGCGATCGAGCGCTCCATGACGATATGGCCGTCAAGGATGCCGCGGACCGCGTCCGCGACCGGTTCATTGTGGTCATCGCCGTCCACCAGGACGGTGAAAATGCCGGTGATCGTGCCGCGCTCGGCGCCCGGACCGGCGCGTTCCAGCAAGCGCGGGAGCTCGGTGAAGACGGTCGGGGTATAGCCCTTGGCGGTGGGCGGCTCGCCGGCCGAGAGCCCGATCTCGCGCTGCGCCATGGCAAACCGGGTCACCGAATCCATCAGCACCAGCACGTCCTGGCCTTCGTCGCGGAAACATTCCGCGATGGCGAGCGTCAAGTATCCAGCCTGGCGGCGCATCAGCGCCGGCTGGTCGGAGGTGGAAACGACCACCACCGACCGGCTGAGGCCGTCGGGCCCGAGATCGTCCTGGAGGAATTCCTGCACCTCCCGCCCACGTTCGCCGACCAAGCCGATGACCGAGACATTGGCGGCCACATTGCGGGCCAGCATGGACAAGAGGATCGATTTGCCGACGCCGGAGCCCGAAAAGATGCCCATGCGCTGGCCCCGGCAGCACGTCACGAACGTGTTCAGGGCCCGTACTCCGAGGTCGAGCGGGCCACCGACGCGTTGGCGCGAATGCGCCGGCGGCGGCGAATTGCGGAACGGATAGGGCGAAGCCCCCAGCCGTAACGGACCCTTGCCGTCGATCGGCTCGCCCATGCCATCCACCACCCGCCCGAGCCAGGCCGGGCAGGGCCGAACCGCCGCGGCCACGCCGGTGACGATCGCACGGCAGCCACGGCGAACACCTTCCAGCGCCGCAAACGGCATCAGCAGCGCATTGGCGTTGGAAAACCCCACCACCTCGCACGGTATCGCGCGGTCGCGCCCGGTCTCGACCAGCACGCGGGCGCCGACCGGCATGGCATGGATGGGCCCTGCCACCTCCACCATCAGGCCGCGCACGCCGACCACCCGGCCATAGACCTCGGCGCTGTCGAGCTCCTCGATCTGCTCGGCCAGCGCTTTCATGCAATTCCCCCGGCTCGGTACCCGGTTAGGGGCTGATTCTTAACTTCGTGTTTACCCGGGTCGTTAATCATTGCGTCACCGTCTGAGGGACATGTCGGGCAGACTCGCCAGGCCAGAACGGCGGGGCGAGGCTTATGAATCGGCTGTTGTCGGTTCCTAATGTGGAACATGAACTATCGCTTGGCTAAAAAACCAACCCTGTGCAATATCTTACGGCGATTCGCGGGCTCTTGCCCAGGGAATTGCGGCGCACTGGAATCAGGTTTTGTTAACCATGCGCGAATAGTGTTTCAAGTCTGTTTGTTCCAAAGCGTTTGCATGGGCCGCCGCTGCGGCGTGCCGACCTTAAGCCGGTAGCGGCGAGGAAGGGGACTGGCATGCGCGTATTGCTGATCGAGGATGACAGCGCCACCGCTCAATCTATCGAGCTGATGCTTAAATCCGAGAGCTTCAATGTCTACACGACGGATTTGGGCGAGGAGGGTGTCGACCTCGGCAAGCTGTACGATTACGACATCATCCTGCTGGATCTAAATCTTCCCGACATGTCGGGGTTCGAGGTTCTCCGCTCTTTGCGCGTCTCCAAGGTGAAGACGCCGATCTTGATCCTGTCCGGCCTCGCCGGCATCGAGGACAAGTGCAAAGGTCTCGGCTTCGGAGCCGACGACTACATGACCAAGCCGTTCCATAAGGACGAATTGGTGGCGCGCATTCACGCCATCGTGCGCCGATCCAAGGGCCATGCCCAATCGGTCATCCAGACCGGCGATCTCATCGTCAACCTGGACACCAAGACCGTCGAGGTCACTGGCGCGCGCGTGCACCTGACCGGCAAGGAGTACCAGATGCTGGAGCTCCTGAGCCTGCGCAAAGGCACCACGCTGACCAAGGAAATGTTCCTCAATCACCTTTACGGCGGCATGGACGAACCCGAGCTCAAGATCATCGACGTTTTCATCTGCAAGCTGCGCAAGAAGCTCGCCAATGCCTCGAGCGGCAAGAACTATATCGAGACCGTGTGGGGCCGCGGCTATGTGCTGCGCGAGCCGAGCGACGACGAAGCCAAGATCTCCGCTTGACGGGCGAGCTGTCGGCAGGCTCTTCTCTTGCAACCCGACACGTGCAAAAACCCCGCTCATCGGCGGGGTTTTTGCATTTCAGGTGCATTCGGACGCACCGTCGGATGCCGATAGTATTACCCACTTCGGGGATGCACCAGCGTAGGCCCCGGATAGCGAATGGAATCCGCGCGGAACGCTTGTGCGGGCCGGCGCGCTGCCGCAAAATCCAGCCCGGAGCTCCGAAGCATGACCTCGGCAGACCGGTTGAGCCGGCGTTCCTTTCTGATCAGCGTGGCCGCGAGCGGCGGCAGCTTGGTGCTCGGCTTCGAGCTGCCGGGCGGCTGCGAGCCGGCGCGAGCGGGCGACGAGGCGCCCGAGGTCAATGCCTGGATCGTCATCGCAGCCGACGATACGGTGGTCATTCGCGTCAGCCGCTCGGAGATGGGCCAAGGCATCTTCACGGCGCTCCCCATGCTGGTCGCCGAGGAGCTCGAATGCGACTGGGGCAAGGTCAATCCGCAATATGTCTCGCCGGCCGAGAACCTCAGCCGCCACCGCGTCTGGGGCGACATGTCGACCAATGCGAGCCGCTCGGTGAGCGCATCGCAGCGGATCCTGCGCCAAGCCGGCGCCGCCGCCCGGGAAATGCTGATCGCCGCCGCGGCAGCACGCTGGGAGGTGCCGGCGGGCGAATGCCGGGCCGAAAACAGCACCATCACCCATCTCCCGAGCGGACGCAGCCTCCGGTTCGGCGAGGTTGCCGAGGCGGCCGCCGCCGTCGCGCCGCCCGCGCATGTCAGGCTGAAGGAACCCAAGGACTGGAAGCTCATCGGCACGCCGCGCAAACGCTTCGATGTCCTGGACAAGATCACGGCGCGGCCGATCTATGGGATCGACGTGCGTCTGCCCGATATGCTCTACGCGGCGATCCGGCAGTGCCCGGTGTTCAAAGGCAGCTTGCGCTCGGTCGATGAAAGCAAGCTCGTGGGCCGCAAGGGCGTGCGGCGCATCGTCAGGCTCGCGGACGCGGTCGCGGTCGTGGCGGAGAGCTGGTGGCAGGCGCAACAGGCGATCGAAGCGCTGCCGGTGACCTGGGACTTCGGCGGCAACGGGCAGGTTTCGAACGACACCATTGAAGGAGCGTTGCGCGAGGGACTGGCGCGACCCGACGGCGTCGGCCGCCGCAACGGCGACGTCAGCGCGGCGCTGGAGGCCTCGGCGCGGCGCATCGAGGCCGAATACCGGGTTCCGTTCCTCGCCCATGCCACCATGGAGCCGCAGAACTGCACCGCCCATGTCGGGGCCAACCGGGTCGAGATCTGGGCGCCGACCCAGGACGGCGAGACGGCGCTGGCGACCGCGGCCGATGCCGCCGGCCTGCCGCGCAGCAACGTGGTGGTCCACCGCACGATGCCAGGCGGCGGCTTCGGCCGGCGCGGGGCGATCCAGGATTTCGTGCGGCAAGCGGTGCTGATCGCAAAGGAGGTCGGCGTCCCGGTGAAGCTCATCTGGAGCCGGGAGGAGGATATCGGCCGGGCCTTCTATCGGCCGATGGCGCTCGCGCGGCTGGCCGCCGGCCTCGATGCGGCCGGAATGCCGACCGCCTGGCACGTCCGGGTCGCCGGGCTCTCGATCCTCGCCTCGGTCATTCCCGAGATGAACAGCGTTGTCGACCGGAACTTCCTGCAGAACTTCCTCGAAGACATGCCCTACGGCATCCCGAACTATCTGGTCGACTATGCGGTGCGCAGCACTCATGTGCCGGTCGGCATCTGGCGCAGCATCTACTATTCCCAGAACGCCTTCTTCAAGGAGAGCTTCATCGACGAGATGGCGCATGCGGGAGGCCGGGATCCCTACCGGCTCCGCCGCGTGCTCCTCGCCGGCAAGCCGAGGCATCTCGCCGTGCTCGACGCCGCCGCCATGCGGGCGGGCTGGCAGACGGCGGCGCCGCCGGGCGTCTTCCGCGGCATTGCCCTCAACGAGGCCTGCGGCAGCGTCTGCGCGCAAGTGGTGGAGGCTTCGGTCAGCGACACCGGCGCCGTGTGCGTCCATCGCGTGGTCTCGGCGATCGATTGCGGCCACGTGGTCAATCCGCTGACGGTCGAGCTGCAGACCCAAGGCGCGATCGTGTTCGCACTGACGGCGGCGCTCTACGACGAGATCACCATCGCGGATGGCCGCGTGCAGCAGAGCAACTTCCACGATTACGAAATGTTGCGGATGAGCGACATGCCGCGGGTGGAGACGGTCCTGGTCCCGACCGCGGAATCAGGCGGCGAGACAAATTCAAGCGGCGAGATTTGGGGCGGTGTCGGCGAGCCGCCGGTCGCCCCGCTCGCGCCGGCCCTCTGCAATGCCGTCTTCGCGGCAACCGGCCGGCGCATCCGTTCGCTGCCGCTCAAAAATCACGATCTGCGCCCGCAATAACAATCGCTTTGTTGCGCCGCCCGCGCAACCGATGGATTGCTCGATTGGAAATGTCGATGGCGCAATAAAGCGATCGCGCCCTGCGGTGCCGAAACCGCTAACCGGGACAGCGATGGAGAACGGCCTTGTAGGTGCCTTCGTTCTGCGCCATGTCGAAGGTGTTGTTGTCCTTCTTGGTGAAGGTGACGGCACTCGCCAAAACGGCGCCGGAGCTGAATTTGCAAGTGACCCGCATTGCGAGATGGTCGCCGTCCTGCTGCTTGCTATCGATCGAGCATACGCCGCCCGAATAGGACACGTCTTGCGCCGTCACCTTGACGCGCAGGAATACCTGCTGGCTGCCATCGCCGCGACAGAGCTCGTTCTGCGTGAAGATGCCTTCAATCGGAAAATCGCCGTCCGCCAGCGCGCAAGTGGAAACCACGGCCAAGGCGGCGCCGACGACGAACGTCCGCTTGCCGCCCACTCGCTTGCTGCCCCTCAATATGTTGCCGACAATGCTCGACATAAGGCCGTTCCTTCGATCTTTCCCAAGATTTCGCCGTAAATCACACCAATCAGGGCCGTTCTATCGCATCAAGGCGGCTTGAAACAACCCTATTGGGGGCCCCCCGATGTCATTCCTTGGAAGGCGATGCGCGGGAGCAACAAGCGGTCGCGACATGTAGATTGACGCGACCGTATCCGGAACCCAATACCGCTATCGCTTGGACCCGAGCGTCCGACAGCAAGGCGGTCGGCCGGTCGCGGCGTTGGCGGCTGGAATGTTTTATTGACGCGCAATCCGGCCATCGGACGTCTCGCATCGAGCCAGCACCGCGACCTCACCGCGCGCTCGCAACCGCGGCCAGATGCAGTCCCGGCCTGACTTCGCAGACGCTCCTGCCCTTGGCCGCCGGATTCGGGGCGTAGACGCCGCGGCGGTCGGGCAGCGGCTTGAAACTTTCGGTGAGTCCGACCACCGTTTCGGCGGCGCCGAGCACCAGATAGCCGTCCTGCTCCATGATCCGTGCGATGCGATCGAGCACTTGGGTCTTGGTCTCCTGATCGAAATAGATCAACACGTTCCGGCAGAACACCAAGTCGAAATGCCCCAGGTGAGTGAATTCGTGCAGCAGGTTGAACGACCGGAACTGCACCATGGCGCGGACATCGGGATTGATCTGCCAGCAGTCGCCGACCTGATCGAAGTACTTGATGAGGAGTTGGATCGGCAGCCCGCGCTGGACCTCGAACTGGCTGAAGATTCCCGACTTGGCCTTTTCCAGCACCTGGCTGGAGAACTCGGTGGCGACGATCTCGATTTGCCGGCCGGCGACCGTCTCGCCCATCTCCTTCAGGCTCATGGCCAGCGAATAGGGCTCCTGACCGGTCGCGGCCGCGGCGCACCAGATGCGAATGCGCCGGTGCGACGCCCGGGCTGCCAGCAGGGCCGGCATCATCATGTCGCGAAAGTGCTGGAACGGAAGCTTGTCGCGGAAGAAGAACGATTCGTTGGTGGTCATCGCCTCGGCGACCTCGGTGACGAGCGGCTCGTTCTTCATGCCCCTGAGCTTCTGCACCAGTTGCGCCAAGGTTTCGACACCCGCGCGGTGCGCGACCGGCAGCAACCGGCTCTCGACCAGATATTGCTTGTCGGCGGACAGCACGAGGCCGGAACGCTCCTTCAGCAGCCTGCGAAGATAGTCGTAATCGGCGGGCGTCATGACCAACTCCCGCAAAACAGATGGGTCAGCTTGGCGGCGATTTGATCGATGGGCAGGACGGCGCAGCACAGACCGGCTTTGGTCACCGAGCCCGGCATGCCCCACACCACGCTGGTTTCCTCGTCCTGCGCAATGACGCTGCCGCCGGCCGCCACAATGTCGGCGGCGCCGCGGGTTCCGTCGCAGCCCATGCCGGTGAGGACCAGGGCCAGATTCCAGCTGCCCCACGTTTCAGCGGCCGAAGAAAACATCGGATCGACGGCCGGCTTGCAGAAATTGATCTGCGCACCGTCATCGAGCGCCACCGACGGCGAGCCATCGCGGCGGACCACCCGCAGGTGGCGGCCGCCCGGCGCGATGTAGATCGCACCGGCGCGCAGCGCTTCCCCGTCAACCGCCTCGTGCACCGGCCGGCCGCTGGCGCGCTCGAGGATCTCGGCCAGAATGGTCGTGAAGGTCGGCGGCATGTGCTGGGTGATCAGGACCGGAGCCTGATCGATGATGCCGCCGATGCGGCCCACAATGGCCCCCAAAGCCTGGGGCCCGCCGGTCGATGAGCCGATCAGCAGAATGCGCGGCGGCGCCGACGGCAAGGATCGCAGCTTGAAGGGGACGGGGTCGGCCACCGGCACGGTCCCGGGGCTGTCGACGTGGCGCCAGGCGGCAGGCGCGCGATCGCCGACCGGTTTCGGGCGGCGCGCGGGCACCACCGCCAACGGCAGCACCCGAGCACTGTTCAGGCGCTGCTTGCGGCGCGCGCCAAGGGCACGAATCTTTTCGACCAGATCGCGGCGAAACGAGTCGGAGCCGGCCATCTCGCGGGTCGATTCCGGCTTGGGGATATAGTCGGTCGCTCCGAGCGCAAGAGCCCGCAGGCTCACCTCCGCGTTGCGGCGGGTCAGCGTCGAGGACATGATGACGACGAGATCGCGCTTCTTCTCGAACAGGATTGGCAAGGCGGTGATCCCGTCGATGTCCGGCATGTCGACATCGAGGATGACGACATCGGGGTCGGTCCGCTCCACCTGCTCGATCGCTTCGCGGCCGCTGCGCAGCGAAGCCACCACTTGCAGTCCGGCTTCCGCCTCGATCCAGCGCACCAACAGGCCGCGGACGACGATCGCGTCATCCACGATCATCACCCGGATCGAATCATGTCCGCTCGCTAATCTCGGATGCAGGTTGGGATCGGCGATGCTCATCGCGGGACGCAATACTCATGTTGAAGCAGCGGAGCACGGACAACGGGAAGACAAGAGATCAGAGCAACCCGACCTCTTGGAACTTGGCCTCGACGATCTCCTTGTCGAACGGCTTCATGATGTACTCGTTGGCGCCCGCATGCAGCGCGCGGGCGATGTGCGCGACGTCGTTCTCGGTGGTGCAGAACACGACCTTCGGCCGGTCGCCATCCGGCAGGCGACGCAGGTTTCGCAGGAACTCGTAGCCGTCCATCTTCGGCATGTTCCAGTCGAGCAGCACGGCGTCGGGCATGGACATGCGGCAGGCTTCCAGCGCCTGCTCGCCGTCCTCGGCCTCGACGATCTGGAAGTTCAGCTTCTCGAGAATCCGCCGCGCCACCTTGCGAATGACGCTCGAATCGTCCGCGACCAAGCAGGTCTTCATGGCAGCCTCTCTTCGTTCTGCGGGGGTGCCCGCCAGTTCCACCGTTCACCCGATACTGCTAACGTTCTGTAAAGATTCATGCCGCTTCCGCCTGCGGGCCGACCTCGAGCACGCGATCCACGTCGAGCACCAGCAGCAGCCGGTCTTCGAGCCGATGAACGCCGGCCGACACCCGCGCCAGCCGCGCCTCGAGATTGACCGGATTGCCTTCGCGACCGCTCGACGGCAGGCTCAGCACTTCGCCGATCGCGTCGATCAGCAGGCCATAGGATTCGCCCTTGCATTCGATGCCGATCGCCATTCGCTTGCCAGCCTCGGCCAGCGGCGCCAGCCCCAACCGCCGGCGCATGTCGATGGCGGTCACGATCCGACCGCGCAGATTGAGCACGCCGGCGATCTCGGGCGCCGCAAGCGGCACCCGCGTCAGCCGGTCGAGCACGAAAACGTCCTGCACGCGCGCGATCGGGAGGCCGAACAATTGGCCCCCGACCGTCGCGGTGACATATTCGGTCATGGTTTCCAGCATGCCAATCAAGCCATTTCCCTTCAGGCCGCGCGGTCCACGTCGGCGGTCTGCTCCTTGAGCGCCGCGATCAGACCGTGGCGGTCGAACTTGGCCACGTAATCGTGCAGACCGACCTGGCGTCCGCGCTCGACCAACTCCGCGGACACCAGCGAAGAAAGCCCGATGACCGGTATCGAGGCGGTGCGCGGATCGCGGCGCACCGCCGAGGTCAGCTCGAAGCCGTCCTTGCCGGGCATGTCGATATCGGTGATGACGACATCGACGCGCGCGCCGTCGCGCAGCACGGTCAGCGCCTCGTCGGCCGAAGCCGCGCTGGTGACGGAAAATCCAGCCGCATTCAATAGCGGCGCCAGCATGCTGCGGAAGAAATGGGAATCGTCGACCAGGAGCACGCGGTGGCGGGCCGAGACTACCCGGCGTTCCCGCCAATGCTGCCAATCGTCGAATGCCAGCGGCAGGTAATGACCGACATCGATGACTTCCGTCGCCTGGCCCCTGATCAGCGCCGAACCCAGCACGCCTGGCTGCTGGCTGAGCAGCTCGATGTCCAATCTCTGCTCGACGATATCGACGATCTCGTCGACCACCAGCGCCATGGAGCGGCCCTCGTCGGAGAAGACCAGCAGCGGCTGCTTGCCCGTGCTCTTGATGCGCACATCGTCGTTGACCGGAATGAGCGGCATCAACTGGCCGCGATACTGCACCAGCGAGCGGCCGTTCGAGGACTCGATCTTGCGGACGTCGATTTCCTCGAGCCGGGTCACCAGCGACAGCAGCACCGCCCGCGGCTGCGGAGAGCCGGCGCGGAACACCAGCATCGAGGCGATGCCGGATTCGTCATCGCGCGGGTCGCTCTCCCGCTCCGCCGCCGCGGCATCGCGCTCGACGGCCACGTTTCCGATCGACGGGGCGATGCCGTTCGGCTCGATGATCATGATGACCGAGCCGTCGCCCAGGATCGTATTGCCGGCGAACAAGGGGATGTGGCGAAGCTTGCTCGACATCGGCTTCACCACGATCTCCTCGGTGTGGAAGACGGCGTCGACCACGATGCCGAAGGTCTGGCTGCCGACCTGGGTGACCACGATGAAGCCGTTCTCGGCCTGGCAATCGGCACCACCGTCGATCTTGAGCAGGACCTTCAGGTGGACGAGCGGAAGCAGCTTGTTGCGCAAACGCAGGACCGCCGCATCCTTGATATGCTCGATGCGATACTCCGAGTTGCTGTGCACGCGCACCAGCTCGACCACGGCGAGCTGGGGGATGGCGAAGCGATCGCCGGCCGATTCCACGATCAGGGCGGAGACGATCGCGAGCGTAAGGGGGATCTTGACGCTGAAGCGGGTGCCCTGGCCGAGCACCGATTTGACGTCGATGGTGCCGCCGATCTCGTCGATGTTCGCGCGCACCACATCCATGCCGATGCCGCGGCCGGAGACGCTGGTCAACTTTTCGGCGGTCGAGAAGCCTGGCAGAAAGATGAATTTTTGAATCTGCGCTTCCGACATCTTCTCGACTTGAGCCTGGGTGGCGAGACCGCGTGCAATCGCGGCCGCCTTGATCCGCTCGGTGCTCAAGCCGGCGCCGTCGTCGGAGACGTCGATCACGATGTGTCCGCCTTCGTGGCGGGCGCTGAGACGGATGGTGCCTTTTTCGGGCTTGCCGCAGGCGCGCCGCACGGCCGGCATTTCCAGGCCATGGTCGGCGGAATTGCGAACCATGTGGGTGAGCGGGTCCTTGATCAGCTCGAGCACCTGGCGGTCGAGCTCGGTTTCGGCGCCATGCATCTCGAGCTCGATGGGCTTGCCGAGCTCGGTCGACAGGTCGCGCACGATCCGCGGCAACTTCTGCCAGGCGACGCCGATCTGCTGCATGCGCGTCTTCATGACGCCTTCCTGCAGCTCCGCGGTGACGTTCGAAAGCCGTTGCAGGGGCGCCTTGAATTCCAAATCCTCGTGGCGGCGCACGATCTCGAGCAGCTGATTGCGGGTGAGAACGAGCTCGGAGACCATGGTCATCAGGTGCTCGAGCGTATCGACATGCACCCGGATCGACTTGGTGGCGATCTTGTCGCTCGACCGGTCCTCGGCGTCCGCCCCCTCGCCCGCATTCTCCGGCGCGATCGATTTGGGCGCGGCGGCTGCCGCCGGCGCCCGGCCGGGGGCGGGCGCGAGCTCATCCGGCGAAGCCCGGCCGAGCCGAGCCGCGGCCGCTGGGCTGTGCTGAACGAGGGTCGGATGGGGGGCGGATTTCGCCGCGCCGCCATGCTGTCCGCCGGCATGGGCCGCGGCCATGCGGCTCAGCTGGACGATCAGATCGTGATCGTCACCGGCCTCTTCGGCTTGACTGCGCTCGAGCCGATCAAGCAGCATCTTGATCCGATCGATGGTCGCCAGGATGAGGGTGACGGCATCGCTGGTGACCGACGCGCCGTCGCGAAAGTTTCCCATCAGCGCCTCGGCCGCATGGGTGAGCGCTTCGAGCCGCGGCAGGCCGAGAAAGCCGCAGGTCCCCTTGATGGTGTGGACGAGACGAAAGATGTTATCGAGAATCTTGGCGTTGTTCGGGTCGTGCTCGAAACGAACAAGCTCGACATCCACGACGTCGATGCTCTCGTTCGTCTCGGTCAGGAAGTCCCGCAGCAGCTCGTCCATGGAAAACGCTTTCAACGCAACGCGCAGACCCCACCGTCCCGACGCGTTTCGGCACCAGTATCACTGTGTTGCTAAAGGGTTTAATTTTGGTTGCGGCGCCAGCGACTGGCGCAGGGCATTAATTTGTCGTTAGGAAATGGAGGGGCGAATAGCGAATGGCGAATAGCGGAGCGCGCCGCTCGGCCCTTCGCTTCTTTCTACTCGCTACTCGCTACTCGCTCCTCGCTATTCGCCCATCTACTGCGCCGTCACCACGATCTGGTCGTTCTCGGTCGCAAGGCTTACCCCCATCCCGCAGGCGCGGGCGAGCAAGCCGGTATAGAACGGCTGAATCGCATGGGCATCGACCGTGCCGCTTTCCGACCTGCCTTCGAGCAGGCCTGCCAGGGCTTGCGGAATGCGCGCATTGAGGCCCGCCGCGGTGATGCGGAAGCTCATGGTCTCCCCTTCGCCGATCGCATCGACGGTCAGCATGCCGCCGCGGGGAATCGTCTGGCTGGCGATGATCAGCATGTTCAAGAGGAGCTTCACGCAATTCTTCGGCAGCAAAACCCTCGGCAGGTGCCAGGTGAGCTTGGTCTTGTCATCGTCCAGGAAGCCGCGCGCCATGCCTTCCGCGTCGCCCAGATCGATTTGCGCGGCGCTCGAGCCGGCGGCCCCGAACGCCAGCCGGCAGAACTGCAGCCGCGCTGACGCGGTCTTGGCGCTTTTCTTGATCAGGTCGAGCGCGAAGGTCTTGGTCTCCTCGTCGCTGTCCTTCTCCTCGAAGACTTCGAGCCCGTTGACGATGGCGCCGGTCGGGCTGATCAGATCGTGACAGACGCGCGAGCACAGGAGCGCGGCAAGGTCGAGGGCATCAAGGGCGACTTGGCCGGACATGCGATGTCTCCGGTGGGCAAGCAGGGCGAAAGCTAAGCTTGAGGCTTGTGAAGGCGCGACTCAGCGCTCCGGCGCCGGTGCGCCCTGATACACTGCGGCGGCGCGACCTGCCAAGATTTCCTCGCTCACCGCACCAGCATTCGGGTGAGCGACGGCCATGCGCTATCTGCAGTTGCAACGATGCGGCCGCTGTCGCCGGCAAATTCATCCCGCGTTTCAGCCGCATAGAACAGGTAAAGCCGTTCGCCGCTGATGATCCAAAGCAGGGGATTGCCCGCCACCGCCACACCGCGGGCGACGTCGACCGGATCATAGCCGCCGAAGCGCGGCATGTAGACGTCCGGATCGGCCAGGAAGGCAGCCCGGTTTCCGGCATTCCGGAACCGCCATACCGCCCCGGCAAACTCCTGTTCGTACTCGCCTTTTCCGGGCAGCGCCTGCGTGTCGGTGAAATAGGCCACCGGATCGAAGCCGCTGATCGCAAGGCCGCTGTTGCGGTCGACCACGAGCCGCTCGGTGGTCGCCGCCGCGAGCGAGCCGGCAAGGCCGAGCCCGGCGGCTGCCATCAGGACGAGCCCCATCACGAGCCTCGCCGCCAGCTTGGTCTCCAGCCTGGTCCTGGGGCAAAAAGAGGGCTTCGCCCGCTGCCGCGCCGCGGTCATAGTATTGCCTATCCTGTGGCGATTTGGTTGCGTTGGCGCCTTAAAGTTAAGATAGGCTCGTGAGCGAGGGGTTAATCCCGCCCGCGTATTTCCATGGAGCATCCGATGCGCACGGTTTTGCGGACCATTGCCTTTGCTGTCGCACTGATCGGCTGCGGGCTCGGCCCATTGGCCGCGCAGCCGGCGGACCCGGCCCGTGACCAGAAATATTCCCCCAACGAGCTCATCAATGCGGGGCATCAATTCTTCGGCACGATCTCGCAGGGGCTTGCCACCGTCATCGAAAAGGCGGTGAGCAACTGGGGCCAGCCCAACGGCTACGTCCTGGGCCAGGAGGCCGGCGGCGCCATCGTGGCGGGGCTGCGCTACGGCGACGGCACGCTTTACACCAAGAATGCCGGCGACCTGCCGGTCTACTGGCAGGGCCCCTCGGTCGGGTTCGACTGGGGCGGCGACGGTGCGCGCACCATGATGCTGGTCTACAACCTGCCCAGCACCGACGCGGTCTATCAGCGCTTCGCCGGCATCGACGGCTCCGCCTATTTCATCGGCGGGTTCGGGATGACGGCGCTGACCGCGAACAATATCGTGGTGGTTCCGATCCGATCGGGTGTCGGGCTGCGGCTCGGCGCCAATATCGGCTACCTGAAATTCACCCCGAATGCGACCTGGAACCCGTTCTGACCTTGTTTTGGTGGCCGCCCGGCGGCGCGAATTCATCGTCAATCGTGTCGCCTCGCCCTTCGACGGCGCGCCGGTTTAGGTTAACGCCTGGTGAAGCTGGCACCCGCGCGGGTGCCGTGGCAAGGTGGGGAGCATTCTCGAAAATCAAAGGCGGGTAGGAGCGTAGTCCATGATCGAGCCGATCATGTATATCGGGATCGGGTTTCTGGTCGCGGGGCTGCTGGTCATCGGGGTCATTCCCATGGTGCATGCGCGCGCGGTGCGGCTGACGCAGCGCCGCCTGGAAGCCATGACCCCGATGTCGATGGCGGAAATCCACGCCGACAAGGATCAGCTGCGCGCTGAATTCGCCATGTCGACGCGTCGGCTGGAGATGAGCGTCGATCAGATGAAGGCCAAGACGACCTCCCAGCTCGCCGAGATCGGCAAGAAGAGCGAGGCGGTCGGCCGCCTCAAGCTCGAGCTCGGCGAGAAGGCGGCGGCGCTGCTGGGGGCCGAGGCGCGGGTGAACTCGCTGACGGAGGAATTGCAGAACACCCAGAACGAGCTCGCCGGCAAGGTCCGCGTGTTGCAGGAGACCGAGAGCGCGCTCGCCAACACCACGGCCGAGCTGGCCAGAACGACGGTGCAATTGAACGACGGCGCCATGAAGGCGGACAGCCAGCGGGTCGAGCTCCTCAGCCTGCAGGCACAGGCGGAGGCGCTCAAGGGCCAGATCGAAGGCTACGCGCAGGAGATCAAGAGCCTGCAGGGGCGGCTGGAGACGCAAACCGCCAATACCGAGACGGCAAGCCGGCAGCTCGCCGAGGAGCGCGGCAAGACCGAGATGCTGGGCGCCAGCATCAAGGAGATCGAGAACCAGCTCAAGGTGCAGACGACCGAAGGCGAGATCCTGAGCCGGCGCGTGCAGGAGCTGTTGGCGCGGGTCGACGAGCACGAGCGCCTGGCGGCCGAGCGCGAATTGTCGGCCGAGCAATACCGCAACCGGCTCGCGACGGCGGCGACCAGCGAAGCGGGCCTGCGCGCCGAGCTGACCGAGCACCAAGACCGGCACCGGATCACCGCCGAGACGCTGGGCGCCGAGAAGACCTTCGCCGAGGAGCAGCTCAAGCTGGCGCATCAGGAGCGCGACCAGCTGCAACGCGACATCGTCGCCATGAAGCAGGAGGCCGAGAACGCCTGGGCCGCCGAGCGCATGGAGACCGCCGTCATGCGCGAACGCATCAACGACGTGGCCGCCGAGGTGGCGCGGCTCACCGCCATGCTGGAAGGGCCGAGCTCGCCCATCGAGGCCATCCTGGCGGGCGCCAACGGAACGGCGGGCGGCGGCGACAAGCTCATCGGCGCGATCAATGGCGGCGGCCAGAAGGGCTCGCTCGCCGACCGCATCCGCGCCTTGCAGAACCGCCGGGCGCGCGTGGCGCAATCAGGCTGACGTAGGGCGCAATCGCTTTATTGCGCCTACGGCCTCGCCAAACCCGACAATAACGCGATTGCACCCCACGGCAGCCAAATCCGGCCCAAACGCCCCACGTCGCTTGACTTATTCCCCCTCTGCCGTAAATCCTCGCTGCCTCAAGACGGGCGCTTAGCTCAGCGGGAGAGCGTTCCCTTCACACGGGAGAGGTCGTAGGTTCAATCCCTACAGCGCCCACCAGTTAACCCTTTGGTTTCAGCGCTTCTTTGCATTTACATTTTCCGTCCGACGGTTCGTACCGGAACGAAGCGCGAAAACGACGCCTCGACCCATGGAAAATCCGTGGTGTTCCTTTTGCTCGCGGGCGGTGCATTGCCGTGACAGCGGCAAGCTATCGAGTGACAACGCCCCAGAGAATCAGAAATGATGTCGCTTTTCTCAGAAGTAGACTGACCTACGGAATTGATAGTCGGTGCTGGTATCGCCATAGCCCCTAGCCGTCACTCTGGTCGCCGTGAGAGCGAATTGCACCAGGCGCAAGGATGGTTGAACAGTCACAGCTCTGTGCTCTTGGCATGGCGGAGTTGCTGAGTAAAAGCATGACCGAGGTCGCCTCCACGGCCTCGGTCGTTTGAGCTTGGTGCTTGGAAGGCTGTTGCTCTAACATTGAGCTACACCCGCGAAAGATAATAAAACCTGATATTTGTACAGCCTAATCCGCGATCTTGTCGTGACGATCTCGGGACTGATCCCCGCCCCGGACGCCACGACAACATGTACGGCCTTGCCACCTCTTGATCTTTTGGACGAAAGGGCGGCGCGGTTAACCCGCACCCCCGACACATCGGAGCCGGGCCTCTTATGAAGCCAAAAGGAAAGCCGACATGGACCGGCAGGCAAAACCGGCTGGATCGGTTTGACCCAAGGCAAACTTCGCTTGGATTGAGGTTTGTGGCGCGCTTCGTCTGATCGTTATTCCGGTTTAGCGGGCTCCGCACAGCTATCCGCAAGCCACTTACCTAATGCGCGGCCCTCTTGGCGCGGCAGAAGGAATGAAACCCACCCAAGGCCGAGATGTCTCAAGCGCATTACAATTCCATCTACTTCTGCATGTGGAGATTGCACAGTACGCCAAGCTGGATCGACCACAAGAAATTCCTGCGCACCGCCGCTTTGGTCTGGCTCTGGGCGCACCGGTTGGTTTAACATAGCGCGAAATCGTCCGAGGCCAGTGATCACGACATCGATTTCATCCGCACTTAGTGTCGATTGCCCGACGACTTTACCGTCGTTCAGCAACTGCAAATTTACGTGGTTCCTGTCGTCCGCAAGCGTTAGAGTTAGATTTTGTACAGTCACCGGTTCCGGTCCTTTCTGCTCGCCGCTCAAATCGAGCTTCGCCTTCGTTCTGAACGCTGTTGCAACGTTTAAGACCGAAAACGAGAGATTGTTGCCCCGCCTTGCAATCGCGGCAGCCGGTTGACCGTCCTGATCACGGAGGATGGTTATGCTATCCGGCAACCCGACCGAAGTATTCTCGCCGAAGAATATGTCAACCGGCTTCCCAAGCAGATCGGAAGCTTTAGCCCGAAACTCGGCGGGTGCGCCATCAATCCGAACTGTTCTGTAGCCGTCCTCTTCTCGGATTAAAATCAATCCGCCCGGCGTCTGGCGGCGGTAGACGACCATACCCTCGGGGTCCACAAACCCCGTCACGGACAAACCATAACCCCCGGCTTCTGCGGTTCCGTGAGGGACAACCGCACCTGGCCTCACTTTGTCCAAGATCGGATCAGAAACTGCGTGTGCGTAATCACACATATAAGCGCCTTCGGGGACAAGGACATAAGGCACCGCCCATCCTCCAACATCACGTTCAGTTCGCTGTAGGAACATTCGAAGCATCGAAATCGTCACTGTCGATATGACGTCCGGAATTTCGCTCGGCGCTCTACTGCCAAACATGAAGGTCTCGAAAGACTTTGGAACCGGATCTATTTCAGTTGCGTGGCGAATGCTTTGAAATTGTTCGAATGCGCTCTTCTCCCCTATGTAGGTCGCAGGCGCTTCCTGAGCCCTGCCGTCGGATATTTTGAAAAGGCGCGGGGTGCCTTCGTCCAAGAATATATAAATGAAATCGATCCTCGGATTTTCGGCTTGTGCCCCGCACAAAACGTCGATCGCATTTTGGCCGCTTGGCATGGCAGCAGCTTGCTCGATTAGATCGGCGCCATTTTCTGCGTCACCTGAAAAGGCGACAAGAGAACGCCGATCGTACGCAGAAAGGCATTTTATTTGATACTCTCGATCCCGCAATTGGATGGTGCCGCCCGTTATGAGGGTATCCGAGACAATCCAACCTTTTCCGGCAATCACGCCTGCTACGACGAGCGTCATCGATCGCGTCCCCTGGAAAGCAATCCTGCTAACGCACAACCGAATTTTCACGCTCTTTCAGGCGAAGGTCCATCAAAGCGAAGTCAACCCATTTAGTCTACGCTGCTAGCCCCGTCGCGTCATTCGCGGCAATGCAGCATTTCTCGCTTTCGGAGCGAAGCAGATCGCTTGCTGATCGCAGTTGCCCGTGACGCTACGGCGTGGCGATTAACGGCTGTCGACATCTATTCAATAACTATGCGGAGAGTTGATCATCGTCCGAACGGTCCAAATTGGGAAAAAGCGGCGTCGCCTCCATGTTAGTAGACATGTTTTTCTTGATAAACTCTTCTTGTCGCGTGTCGCGCGAGAAAACGTAGCGGCGGGCACGTTGAACGACAAGTTCGTTGGCCTTCTTAACAATATCGCTAGGGCTAGAGTTGGCTAGTTGATCTATGGTCTTATGCTCGTTCGCAGCGACAAAGAGCTTTATGGGACTTATCGGAAGAAAGAGGGAGCCGTCTGGGTCCCTAAGCCGATAAATTATCACTGGACGGTCTGACGTCAGCAGAACGTTCGGCGACGCGGTTACATCGACGACGGCCCATTTCATCTGATTTAGATGCGTGCCAATAATGGCATTATTCAGAGCGCGGATTATCATGTTCAGTCTAGCCTTGACCTCGATGAGTGGGTCTACCTCGGCCATATATTCTTCAAAAGTCTCGGGATCAGTCGGCTTTCGAATGGCCTCATAGCCGCGCTGAGTTGCACCACTACCCTTATCCCAAAGCGACTTGGCCGCTACTCGAAGTTCTTTCATTACATCGGGATGCCGCAATATCATGCTCATGATAAACTCCGACCATGCGCTTCTGAGTGTCGCGGGCCACGGGTCCATCTCCATCTTCAAGTGCCTTGCGAGTGCAATGGATGCCCGATTGTCAGAGGCCTGAAAGACAACTCTTTCCAAATATTGGGAGGCGTCCTGAGGAAGTTCGGGAAATGAGTACAAGTCGGTTTCGTATCCGGTCGCGCGCGGACCGATGCGCTTCGAAATGAACCTTCCATGTTTGATCGTGTACTCAGACAACTTCCGATCGAACACCGACACCCATCGTTTCAAGTAGAAGACGGGGAGAAAATGATGGTCGCGCGGAGTGCTCATGCAGGATAACTAGCACAAGAGGGCGCGCTGGGCTGGTAAGAAATCCCGCGCATCGTGGGCAGGAGTTGGCTGTTCAGCGGCCGGTCGTGTCGCGGGCCGGCGGCAACGTCGGCCTGTCGCCGCCACGGTAGCAGCCCCGCTGACACCGCGTGCGCAAGATGCGGCCATGAGCCCGCCGCATCCCGCTCCAAATGCCCCACGTCGCTTGATTTATTCCGCCCCTGCCGTAAATCCTCGCTGCCTCAAGACGGGCGCTTAGCTCAGCGGGAGAGCGTTCCCTTCACACGGGAGAGGTCGTAGGTTCAATCCCTACAGCGCCCACCATTAAAAGCCTGCGATCGATAAAAGCCTGTGATCGATCGGGCTTTTGCGCACCCTACAAAAATCCCCTCTGACCTTCCGTGACGCAACGGGACGCGAACACGTCGACCCGACACGATGGATTGTGCGGGGCTTTGATCGCTGGCAAGCAATGGCATTGGCCAGATACCAGTCGCGCCATCGACAGCGGCTCCTTTCAGGGTTGCGCTTGCGATGGTGTGGGCGCACCCTTCTGGGCATCTGGCGATCCGGAGACGCCGGGCAATCTCTGGAGGCCCTGCACGAGGGAGCATTCAGATGGTTATTCGAAACCGCACCCTGTTTGGATTTGTAGTCGGCTTCGCGCTTCTTTTGTCGTTTGGGCTCGGCGGCTCCGCTTCCTCGGCCGCGCAAGAGCTTGGTCTGGGGGCGAAAAAGCCGGTTGTGGCCGCGGCGTGCAAACTGTGCCCGTGGGGCGCGATCGCCGACGTGCTGAAGGAGTCGTTGAAGCCGCAAGGCTACGACCTGCAGATTTGCTATACCTGCTCGCGCGGCAACAATCCGCGCTACGTCGTCGGCACGATGCAGCCGCCGCAGACCGATCCCGAGGGCTCGCCGCCGCCCCCCAACCATCCGATTGAATTCGGCATCACCTCGGGGTCGAGCGTCCAATGGATGTACGAGGGCTCGCACGATTATGCCAAGGACGGGGGTCATAAGGAGCTTCGGCTGATCGCCCGCGTCGACGTCGCCAACTACGCGGTGATGATGGTGAAGGCGTCAACCGGCATCACCGACCTGCGCCAGATCAAGGAAAGACGTCTGCCGGTGCGGATCATCACCACCGAGAGCAGCGGCAACATGCCGATCCTGAAATATTACGGCATCACCAAGAGGGAGCTGGAATCCTGGGGCGGGTCCTTCGTGCACTTTGTCGGCACGTTGCCGGAAGATCCCGACGCCTTCGATGTCGTCATCATGAGCAATCTCTATCTCGGCGGCGCGCCGGAAATGCGGCCGTATTATCTGATCACCGCGAGATACGACATGCGCTTCTTGCCGATGCCGCAGGATCTGCGCGAGAGCATGGCCAAAGACCTGGGCGGGGAGCTTGTCGATATCCCGACCGCGCTGTTCCGCGGCGTGGACGCTCCCGTCCCGAGCGTTGGTACGTCGTCGCGTGCAATTTACGCGAAAGCGGACTTGTCCGCCGATTTCACCTACACGATCGCGAAATCGCTCGACGAGCATCGCGATCTGTTCCGCTGGACGCACGTGCCGTTCACCTACGACCCGCGGCTTGTGACCAGCCTGCCGCCGGTGCCGCTGCACTCCGGCGCCGAGCGCTATTATCGTGAAGTCGGCTACCTCAAGTAGCTTCGTCTCTGTGGTGGGGAGAGCGCAACGCGCCCGAACAGCCGGGCGGGGCGCACTGGATAACTGCCCAGCATGCGACCCTCCCTGGCTGTAGTCGGACCCAAGAGTTACCTCTTGGCTTGATGGTGCACGACGTGATGCTGCACCGGATACTGCGCGAATGCCGAGGACCCGGAAGCAGGCGTGCTGAACTCAGGCATGAAGGGATTCGGGCCGGTCGCATTCGTGTAGCTTTGCTGGCTTTCGCTGTCGCCGCCGGCCAGGGCGGCACCGCTGAGGCCGAGAAGGATCGCGACGGTGATTACGCTGAGAGCTTTCATTGGGAATCTCCAAGTTTTTCAAGTTGTTCGGGCGATATCGCCCTCGACAATGAATAAGTATGCGGCCCGGCGGCGGGGACCATTAAATTCCCGTTCAGGGAACTAAATTCGAATTTATACGAAGTTCGGTCACTGCCCGCGCAAGCAAGTCTTGTCGCCGAAGGCGAAAGCGCCTGCACCAAATGCCGCATGCTAGGCGCGAGCGTGCGGCCCAGTTGGAGCGAGCGGCCGAAACCGGAGCACCCTTATCGGCGCACAGCGGCGGTGAAGAAAGCTCCCGCAGCCACCTGGGTCGCGGACCCGCATCACTCCGCCGCGATCGCGGCGATCTCCTCGCCCTCCCCGCTCGCGCTTCGCTTGCCGCCGCGCAGCCAGACCTGCAGGCGGTCGAGATAGAGATAGACGACCGGGCGTCGTATAGAGCGTGAGCAGCTGGCTCAGCGCAAGCCCGCCGACCATGGCATAGCCGAGCGGCTGGCGCAGTTCCGAGCCGGTGCCGTGGCCGAACATCATCGGCAGGCCGGCGAGCATCGCCGCCGCCGTCGTCATCAGGATCGGCCGGAACCGCAGCAGGCAGGCTTCGCGGATCGCGGCGATCGGCGGCATGTTGCGGTCGCGCTCCGCCACGATGGCGAAGTCGACCAGCATGATGCCGTTCTTCTTGACGATGCCGATCAGCAGGATGATGCCGATGATGCCGATCACCGACAGGTCCATGTGCCCGAGATTGAGCGCGAGCAGCGCGCCGACGCCGGCCGACGGCAGCGTCGACAGGATGGTCAGCGGATGGATGAAGCTCTCATAGAGCATGCCGAGAATGATGTAGACGACGACGAGCGCCGCGCGCGATCAGCGCCGGCTCGCTCGACAACGACGATCTGGAACGCCTGGGCGTTGCCCTGGAAGGTGCCGATGACCGAGGTCGGCATGCCGATCTCGCGCGCCGCCTCCGTGATGGCGTCGACCGCCTCGCCGAGCGCCACCCCGGCGCGCAGGTTGAACGTCAGCGTCGCGGCCGGGAACTGCGCCCTGATGGATGATCGGCAGCGGCCCGACCTTGTTGGAATCGACGTCGACCAGGGCCGACAGCGGCACGGCGGCGCCGGTCAGCGGCGATTTCACGTAGATGCGATCGAGCGAGTCGAGCGAGGTCGCTGCAGCTCCGGCATGATCTCCAGAATGATCCAATAGGTGTTGAGCTGGGTGAAATACTGCGTGATCTGGCGCTGCCCATAGGCATCGTTGAGCGTGTCGTCGATCGTCTGCGGCGGAAATGCCGAAGCGCGACGGCCTGGTCGCGATTGATGGTGACCTTGAGCTGCGGCGCATTGGACAGGAGATCGGCTCGACGTCGACGATCTCCGGCAGCGTCTTCATCTTGTCGAGCATCTTCTGCGACCATTCGGTCAGCTCGGCGATGTTCGGATCCTGCAGCGTGTACTGGAAGCTGCCGCGCGCGCGATGCGGCCGCCGACCGTGATGTCCTGCGCCGGCTGCAGGAACAGGCGTCGCGCCGGTGACCTTGGCGAGCTGCGGCCGCAGCCGGTCGATGACCTGCGAGGCGTCGCAGCTCGCGCTCCTCGCGCGGCTTGAGCACGACGATGAAGCGGCCGGTGTTGGCGGTCTGCGCGCCGAAGGTCGAGCCGATCTGCGAGCCAACGCCGTCGACGTCCGGATCGCGCAGGATGACGTCGTCGAGCTCGCCGCTGCAGGCGCATCATCTCCTGCGGGCGAGATGTCCTGGGCCGCCTCCGATATGCCGTTGATCAGGCCGATGTCCTGGATCGGGAAGAAGCCCTTCGGCGTGTAGTACATCATGCACGCCGGTCAGCGCCATGGTGGCGAAGAACACGCCGAGCGTGATCGCCTGGTGGCGCAGCACGACGTCGAGCGTGCGCCGATAGAACGACAGCATCGCGTCGAAGCCCGCTTTCGATGACGCGGTAGAAGCGGCCGTGACTGTGCGATTCGGGCCGCATGAAGCGCGAGCACAGCATCGGCGCAAGCGTCAGCGAGACCAGCGCCGACACCGCGATCGAGGCGGTGACCGTCAGGGCGAATTCGCGGAACAGCCGCCCGATGATGCCGCCCATCAGCAGCAGCGGGATGAACACCGCGATCAGCGAGAAGCTGATCGACAGCACCGTGAAGCCGATCTCGCGCGAGCCGTTGAGCGCCGCCTCGAACGGCGTCTTCGCCGTCCTCGATATGGCGGTGAATGTTCTCCACCACCACGATGGCGTCGTCGACCACGAAGCCGACCGCGATGGTGAGCGCCATCAGCGACAGATTGTCGAGGCTGAAATTGAGCAGATACATCGCGGCGAACGAGCCGAGCAACGCCAGCGGCACCGTGACGCCGGGAATGAGCGTCGCCCAGAAATTGCGCAGGAACAGCAAGATCACCAGCACCACCAGCACGATGGTCAGCGCGAGCGTGAACTCGACGTCCTGCACCGAGGCGCGGATCGTCGTCGGTGCGGTCGAGAATGACGTCGACCTTGATGGCCGGCGGAATGTTCTCGGTCAGGCGCGGCAGCTGCGCCTTGATCTGGTCGACCGTGTCGATGACGTTGGCGCCGGGCTGCTTGTAGACCAGCAGCAGGATGCCGTGCTCGTTGTTCTGCGAAGGCGGCGAGCGTCCGGTCCGTGGGCCGGCGACCGCCTGGCCGACGTCGCGAACCCGGATCGGGCCGCCATTGCGATAGGCGAGAATGATGTCGTTGAACGGCTCCGCATCGATGATCTGATCGTTGGCCGCGATGGTGAAGCTGGTCTTGGCGGTGTTGACCGTGCCCTTGGCGGCGATCGTGGTCGAGTTGACGAGGCTGCTGCGGACATCCTCCAGCGTCAGACCGCTGGAGGCGAGCTTGGCCGGATCGACCTGGATGCGGATCGCCGGCTTCTGCTCGCCGCCGATCATGGCCTGGGCGACGCCGGGCACCTGCGAGATCTGCTGGGCGAGAAAATTGTCGGCATAGTCGTCGACGGTGGTGAGCGGCAGCGTATCGGACTGCGCGCCGAGAATCATGATCGGGCGAATCGGCCGGATTGACCTTCTTGTAGCTCGGCGGCGATCGACATCTGCTGCGGCAGCTGCCTGCCGGCGACCGTGATCGCCGCCTGCACGTCCTGGGCGGCGGAATCGATATTGCGGTTGAGATCGAACTGGATCGTGATCGAGGTCGAGTCGAGCGCGCTCACCGAGGTCAGCTGGGTAGACGCCGGGAATCTGCCCGAATTGGCGCTCCAGCGGCGCCGCGACCGAAGCCGCCATGGTCTCGGCGCTGGCGCCCTGCAGGTCGCGTTCACCTGGATGGTCGGAAAGTCGACCTGCGGCAAAGGCGCGACCGGCAGAAACGGAAACGCAACCAGTCCGACGAACGCCATCGCCGCCATCAGCAACGACGTGGCGATCGGACGCTCAATAAACGGCTGCGAGATATTCACCTGATAATTTCCCCCCGAGGGTGGCCGCCGCGGCGGATCGGCCGCCATCGGCACGCAGTGCACCTTGGTTGATCGTCGTGATCACCCCGCCCGACCGCGCATAAGAGCCAATTTTTTCCAAGCTTGGTAGCCCCGTAGGAGTATCCCTGCCACGCAAGTTTCATAGCCCAAAATGCAGGCTTCGCCCGCCAAATATTTTCGCGCCTTGCGGTTTGATGATTGGATGCGTTCACGGAGCTCGCCCACAGGCCCTGTCGATTTACGCAAATTATACGCGGCACACCGAGCAGAGCCCGGAAAGCGCTCGGCGGAACACACGCCGCACTCCACTGGCAACCTTCGCGGGTGGCCGCCCGCCTTGCCCGCAACGTCGAAAAGGCACATTCTGGCGGGAAGAAGCCACCAAGGCATCAACGACCGCGGAGGACGTCATGAGGAGCGCGGTGAAGCGTGCCGCCATGCTGCTCGCCGGAACGCTGTGCGCGGGCTTGCCGCTCGCGGCATCGGCCCAGAGCGCGGGCGACCAGCAGACGCAGGGGATGGGGCTGTTCAACCAGCACTGCCGCGTTTGCCACACCAAGCCGCTGCTGACGAGCCCGCAATACGGCCCGGTCCTGTCCAAGCAGTCGCTCGGCGGCGATGACCGCGCCTTGCACGATTTCATCGCCAACGGCACGCCGCGGATGCCGGGTTTCAAATACTCATTCGCGCCCGCCGAGATCGACGCGATCGTCGCCTATCTCAAGACGGTGCCGGCACCCTCGGCATCCGCGCAATAGAAAGTCGTCAGCGATCGGACCAACGGAGAAACGCCATGCGATACGCACAGGGTCTCACATTGGGTAATCATTCGGTCAATCGTCTTGCCGCCGTCGCGGTCGTGGCGCTGGCCGCCGTGATGCCGGCGCGCGCCGCGGACCAGAACTTGAGCGGCATGATCAAATCCTTGGCCGGCGCGGCCATGAGCGGCGTCACCGTGTCGGCCAAGCCCGAAGGCGGCACCGTCACCACGACCGTGTTCAGCGACGAAACCGGCAACTACTACTTTCCGCCGCTGCCGGCCGGCAAATATCGGGTATGGGCGCAGGCGCTGAGCTACCAGACCGCCAAGGGCAAGGTCGATCTTGCGGCCAACCGCAAGCAGGACTTCGCGCTTGCCCCCATGAGCGACCCCGAAGAGACCTTCAGGCAGCTTCCGGGCAATCTGGTGCTCGCAGCCCTGCCCGAGGCGACGCAGGACGAGGCGCGCATGAAGCGGATCGTGCGCACCGTCTGCACCGGTTGCCACACGGCGAGCTTTCCGCTGCAGCACCGGTTCGACGAAGCGGGCTGGAACGCCATCATCGAGCTGATGAAGAACGTCAACGTCTACGGCGTCTATGTCGGCAAGGAACGCCCGCCATCCGGCATCCTCGACTTCCACCAGAAGGAGCTCGCGGCCTATCTGGCGCGGGCGCGCGGCCCGGGCCAGAGCTCCATGCAGGTCAAGCTCGAGCCGCGCCCGACCGGCGAACCCGCGCGCGCCGTGGTGCGGGAATACGACATGCCGCTCGATCCGGACGTCGCCCTGCCGGCCAACTTCGTCCAGAACGACGGCAGCGATTGGTCGCTCGGCACGCCCTCGATCCTGATCCCCGGCTGGGGCGTGCATGACGCCTGGCTCGACCTGTCCGGCAACGTCTGGTTCACCTGCAACATTCCCAACAAGCGCACCACCATCGGCAGGATCGACAGCAAGACCGGCGAGGTCAGGCTCCTCAAGGTGCCCGGCTCCAACGGCCTTGCGGCCGGCGCTCATGGCATGACGCGCGATCCCGACGGCATCATCTGGTTCAACGTCAATCCGGGCCGCGGCGGCCTCGGCCGGCTCGATCCCAAGACCGAGAAGATCGACGTGTTCCTGCCGCCGACCGGAATGTCGCCGACCGGCGGGGCCACCACTGTCGACTACGACGGCAAGGGCATGATCTGGTCGTCGTCGCCGGACGGCGCGCTGCGCTTCGATCCGAAGACGCAAACATTCGCCGAGTTCAAGTCGGTCACCTACAAGACGCCGAACGGCACCGGCGTGACCTACGGGGCCGCAGCCGATCGTGACGGCAACGGCTATTGGGCCGAGATGGTGCTCGACACCGTCGGGGTCGGCAACGGCGCGACCGGAAAGGCGTCGGAGATCAAGCTGGCCCCGATCCAGAGCGAGGCCGATCGCCTCACCGCGGACGAGCGCAAGTTCTACGAGACCTACAGCCAGCCCGATTTCAACTCGCCGCTGCCGTGGGCGCAGGGGCCGCGCCGCATGGGCACCGACAAGAACGCGGACGTGCTGTGGGTCGGCAATTCCTGGGGCGCCAACTTGGCCCGCATCGACACCCATACGCATGCCACGACCTACGTGCCGCTGCCCGGCCAGCAGCAGCCCTATCATGTGGCGGTCGACCGCAACCACGACGCCTGGACCAACATCTGGGGCGCGGACCGGGTGATGCGCTACGATCCCAAGACCGCGACTTGGACGGCGTTCGATCTGCCGACGCGCGGCGCCGAGCCGCGCTACGTGTCGCTACTGGAGCGCGACGGCCAGCCGACCCAGGTGGTGCTGCCCTATTTCCGCGGCCGCAAGGTCGCGGTCATGACGTTGCGCAGCGAAGCCGATCTGCAGGGACTCAAGGCAGAGGCGGGCCCGCAATAAGCCTCGCATCCTCGCTTGTCCCCCTTCCGCGCAAGCCGAAGGGGGACGCCTTTCGCCACAACAAGACCGACCCGCCAAGCCGCCATTCGAGGTTGCTGCCGCTCACGGCCCCAGCAGGTGTCCGGTGACCTTGAAATAGAGCGCGTAATACGACTGCGGATCGACGGATTGGCGCAGCGGAAAGGCGGCGGTCACCTCGCTGGTGAGGCGGTTCGCCATGGTCCAGCGCACGCCGACGCCGGCCGAGGTCATGGTGGTGACGCGCGGATCCACCGCCCAGACGCTGCCGGCGTCGAGCAGCGCGAAAGTGTCCAAGCCGGCGAGCGGGCCTGACCACGCCCGGTGCAGCTCCAGATTTACATAATAGCCGCTGTAGCCGGCGGCCGAGTTGGTCGGATAGCCGCGCACGGTGGTCGGCCCGCCGATCTGGAACAGCTGGTCGCCGGGCAGGACTTGCTGCGTGGCCATTTGGTAGGCGCCGCTGAACGTTGCGAAGAAATCATGCGGCAGCTGCACGCTGCCGTTGCCGGTGCCGTTGTAGAGCACGTAGTCCTGGATGCCGCCGGTGCTGGCGAGCATCGAATGAGCGAACGACACCGCGGGCGTGATCGAAAAGGAGACATCTTCCGCCCGCCGCGCGAACGTGATGCCTGGCGTCTCCTTCCAGGTGCGATCGTTCAGGATCGACACCGGGCCTTGGTCGGAGGTCGAGAGCCCGTAGGACTCGGAGAAATTGCCGAGCAGGAGCCAGATGTCGTCAGCCCACAGCGGGTGGCTGAAACTGGCAGTGCTGATCTGGGAGGTGCCGGTGACGTCGAGCGGCTGGAACGGCCCTTCGATGATCTTGATCACCGAACCCGAATAGCTCACGCCGATCCGGCCGCCGCTATGGTCGACCGGGAAATTGTAGGAGAGGTTGCCGGCATCGCTGCCGTTGTCCTCCGAGTGAGTGCCGTAGAAGGTGAGGCGGTCGTCGACGCCGAACAGCCCGTATTTGCGGTAGTAGACGCCGCCTTCGACCGCGCCCGTGGATGCCACGCCCTGGTTGTCGGCGAAGACCTGCAGCGTGTCGCTCGCCGGCTCGGTCACGCCGAGCACGACGTCGGTCTGGCCGAATTGAGCACCCGGCTGCAGCAGCGCGCGGATCTGCGCGTCGTTTGTCCAGTTGAACGCCGCGACGCGCTGCTTGAGCATGTTGTCGTCGAGCACCTCGCCAGGCTTCTGGCCGATGCTGCCCTTGATGTAATCGGGCGAATTGATCTTGGCGCCGTCCACCTTGATCTCGCCGAGCTTGCCCTCGACGAGGTTGATATGGAGGGTTCCGTCCTGCAAATTCTGCGGCGGCAGCACGGCGCTCGCGGTAACGATGCCGCGACTGTCGTAAAGGTCGTTGACCGCCTTGACGATGCTCTGCACCGCCGAAAGGTCGACCTTGTGTCCCACGTAGGGAGCCGCGATCGCATCCAATTCGGCCTTGCTCAGGAAGGCGGACGGATCGAATTCGACGCTCTTGAGCAGGAATTTGGGACCGCCCGGCGGCGACACCTCGCTCAGCGGCGGTGCTGGCGCCGTCACGGCCGGCCCTTTCTGCGGCGGGGGGGCCTGCTGCTGCTCGATCCGCTCCTGGTTGCGGCGGTTCTGCTCGAGCACCCCGCTGGGAACGGTTGCCGGCGAAGTCTGCGCCCACGCGGAGGACGTGAGAACCCCGCTTGCCGCCGTCAGCAGGGCTGTGGCGACCGCGAAGGCCTGTAGCCGCGTAATCGCACCGATCAGCGCTCGCGATGTCGTGGATGACGATGCGGTGTCGGTGGTGGCAATCGAACCGGCGGGGACTTCCCATGCTGCACGACCGCGGGGCCCTGCAGCCGCGGCGGCGCGGTCGCGCGCTCCATGAGCTCCTGGGCGCGCTGATTTTCCTGCAGCACCGCATTCGGGACAAGCGCCGGCGCCATGGAGGTCTGCGCCGCGCCGGGCCAAATCGATCCCGGGAAAACCGTCAGCAGCGCCAGCAACCAGCCCGTCGGCATCGCGCGGACTTGCCGCACCGCGACCGAGTCGTACTCGGCTGCGGTCCGGCGAAGGACCGGCGCAATGATGCGTGCCGCCGCCAAGTCGCCTCACCACTTCCCCCACTCAAACCCCACCCCAGCTGACTGAGCTTATCGTTGCGCCCGCTTCTTCTTCAAGGGGCCCGGGCCGAGATTCTACAGCCGGACCGTTGCCGAGCTTCTCGACCGCGGGGCGCCGGTGCGGGTGCTCGAAGCCGTCCGCGTCGCTCTGCGAGGTCTGCGCGGTGCTCTGTGCATCGGCGGTGAGCAGGTCGGGATCGCCGTCGCGGGCGGCGCGCGGAAGATCGTCGACCAGGCTGGTGCCGAGCAGCACATCGGGCCCCAGATAGGCGGTTATGGAGGAGCCCGGCTGGAACTGGACCACATAGGCATTGGTCCAGGTGGCGGTGCCGTCCTGGACGAGCGTGAAGGCGTCCTGCAGGGTGAACATTTGCACGTTCGAGCCCGACGTCGGCAGCGAGGTCCGGTCGTTGAGGAACAGCGTCTTCTCCGCCATCGTCAACGTCATGCTGCCCGGAACAAAGCCGTTGGCGATGGTCACGATCGGGGCATCCGTGACCACCGTGGCATCCACGGCCCACAGCGTGCCAAAGTTGAGCGCGGCGAGCGGATCGATGTTCAGCATCACCAGGGTGGCGACGCCGCCCTGCCAGCCGGTGATATTGAGCGACAGCGGCGTAGTGCCCGCATGGGTGATGTTGCCGACGATCTGGTCGGCGCCCAGATTGGCGCTGCTGCCGACATTCATGTTGGCGAACGACAATAGCCCTTGCGATTGCAGCGTCGTCTGGCTCGCGCTCATGTTGGCGATCTGCACCGACGCGCCCGGGCCGGTGGCGGTCACCAGCAGCGACCCGGCGGCGTTGACCAGCTGGCCCTGGATCGATCCGAGCGAGATCAAGGTCACGTTCGCGCCGGCGCCGATCGCATCGAAGAACAGGCCGTTGCCGGTCTCGTTCACGTTGCCGTTGGCGCTGATCGAGCCGCCGCGGACGGCGCCCTGGTCCGAGGTGAGGTTCACGTCGCCCGCATCGCCTGCAATGCCGGTGGTGGTGAGCTGCGTGAAGACGAGGTCGTTGGCGGCCCGCAGCGTCTGGGTGCCGCCGCTGACGACGGTGCCGAAGGTCGCGCTCCCGCCGGTCGAATGAGCCTGCACCGTGGTGCCGGCCTGGATGCTCGACCAGTCGAGCGTGCCGCCCGCCGTGAGCTTGGCGAAAGTGCCGGTCGTGAGGCTCTGCCCATTGATGATCTGGAATGCGGTGAGCGTCGCCTGCGCGGCGGCCGTGACCGTGGTGCCCATGATCGAGCCGGTGTCGGCCGTGACGTCGATATTGCCGGCGTCGCCCGGGATGCCGGTCGCGGTCAGCGTGGTGAAGTCGACGTCGTTCTTGGCCTCGAGCGTCTGGCTGCCGCCGCTGGTGACGGTGCCGAGCGTGATCGTGCCGCCGGTCGAGGTCGCCGTTACGGTCGTGCCGGCCCCGATGCTCGTCCAATTGAGCGCGCTGCCCGCCGTGAGCTTGGCGAAGGTGCCGGTCGTGAGGCTCTGCCCATTGATGACCTTGAATGCGGTGAGCGTCGCCTGCGCGGCGGCCGTGACCGTGGTGCCCATGATCGAGCCGGTGTCGGCCGTGACCTCGATATTGCCGGCATCGCCCGGAATGCCGGTGGCCGTCAGCGTGGTGAAGTCGACGTCGTTCTTGGCCTCGATGGTCTGAGTGCCGCCGCTGGTGACGGTGCCGAGCGTGATCGTGCCGCCGGTCGAGGTCGCCGTTACGGTCGTGCCGGCCTCGATGCTCGCCCAATTGATGGCGCCGCCCGCCGTGAGCTTGGCGAAGGTGCCGGTCGCGAGGCTCTGCCCATTGATGACCTTGAATGCGGTGAGCGTCGCCTGCGCGGCGGCCGTGATCGTGGTGCCCATGATCGAGCCGGTGTCGGCCGTGAGGTCGATGTTGCCGGCATCGCCCGGGATGCCGCTCGCCGTCAGCGTGGTGAAGTCGACGTCGTTTTTGGCCTCCAGCGTCTGGGTGCCGCCGCTGGTGATTGTGTTGACCGTGATCGTGCCGCCGGTCGAGGTCACGCCGACCGTGGTGCCGGCTTGAAGCGCGCCCGTCCAGGTGATGGCGCCGCCCGCCTTCATGCTGATCAGGCCGTTGGTGGCGGTGACCGCCGCGCCGGTGATGCTTTGGCCGCTCGCGGTCGCCCGCAGGGTCGAGCCGCCGGCCGCCAGGATGGTGCCGCCGGTGACGGAGCCCGCATCGGCCGTGACGTCGATGTCGCCGGCATCGCCCTGGATGCCGGTCGCGGTCAGCGTGGTGAAGTCGACGTCGGTCTTGGCTTCGATCGTCTGGGTGCCGCCGCTGGTGACGGTGTTGAGCGTGATCGTGCCGCCGGTCGAGGTCACCCCGACCGTGGTGCCGGCCTGGAGCGCACCCCAGGTGATGGCGCCGCCGGCCTGCATGCCGAGCGAACCGGTGCTCGCCGTGACGGCGTTGCCCGTGATGCTGCCGGAGACGGCGCTGAGCGTGCTGCTGCCGTGCGCGTTGATCGAGCCGTCAGGATTGGGCCCGGTGGTGCGGCCCGCGATCGCGCCGGTATCGGCCGTGAGGTCGATATTGCCGGCATCGCCGCCCTGGATGCCGATGGCCTTCAGCGTGGTGAAGTCGACGTCGTTCTTGGCCTCGAGCGTCTGGCTGCCGCCGCTGGTGACGGTATTGACCGTGATCGTGCCGCCGGTCGAGGTCAGGCCGACGGTGGTGCCGGCTTGAAGCGCGCCGGTCCAGGTGATGGCGCCGCCCGCCTGCATGCTGATCAGGCCCGCGGTGGCGGTGACCGCCTCGCCGGTGATGCTTTGGCCGCTCGCGGTTGCCCGCAGCGTCGAGCCGCCGGCCGCCAGGATGGTGCCGCCGATGACCGAGCCGGTATCGGAAGTCACGTCCACGTCGCCCGTGCCGGTCGTGGTCAAGGTCGTGAACGTCACGTCGCCGTTGCCTTCGATCGTCTGGGTGCCGGCGCTGGTGACGGTGTTGAGCGTGATCGTGCCGCCGCTCGAGGTCAGGCCGACCGTGGTGCCGGCCTGGAGCGCGCCGGTCCAGGTGATGGCGCCGCCCGCCTGCATGCTGATCAAGCCGTTGGTGGCGGTGACCGCCGCGCCGGTGATGCTTTGGCCGGCCGTCATTGCCTTCAAGGTCGAGCCGCCGGCGGCCAGGATGGTGCCGCCGATGACCGAGCCGGTATCGGCCGTGACGTCGATGTCGCCGGGATCTGCCAGGATGCCGGTGGCCTTCAGCGTGGTGAAGTCGACGTCGTTCTTGGCCTCGATGGTCTGGGTGCCGCCGCTGGTGATTGTGTTGACCGTGATCGTGCCGCCGGTCGAGGTCACCCCGACCGTGGTGCCGGCTTGAAGCGCGCCGGTCCAGGTGATGGCGCCCCCTGCCTGCATGCTGATCAGGCCGTTGGTGGCGGTGACCGCCGCGCCGGTGATGCTTTGGCCGCTTGCGGTCGCCTTGAGCGTCGAGCCGCCGGCCGCCAGGATGGTGCCGCCGATGACGGAGCCGGTATCGGCCGTGACGTCGATGTCGCCGGGGTCGCCCAGGATGCCGGTGGCCTTCAGCGTGGTGAAGTCGACGTCGTTCTTGGCCTCGATGGTCTGGGTGCCGCCGCTGGTGACGGTGTCGAGCGTGATCGTGCCGCCGCTCGAGGTCAGGCCGGCCGTGGTGCCGGCTTGAAGCGCGCCGGTCCAGGTGATGGCACCGCCCGCCTGCATGCTGATCAAGCCGGCGGTGGCGGTCACTGCCGCGCCGGTGATGCTTTGGCGGCTCGCGGTTGCCCGCAGCGTCGAGCCGCCGGCGGCCAGGATGGTGCCGCCGATGACCGAGCCGGTATCGGAAGTCACGTCCACGTCGCCCGTGCCGGTCGTGGTCAGGGTCGTGAACGTCACGTCGCCGTTGCCTTCGATCGTCTGGGTGCCGGCGCTGGTGACGGTGTTGAGCGTGATCGTGCCGCCGCTCGAGGTCAGGCCGACCGTGGTGCCGGCTTGGAGCGCGCCGGTCCAGGTGATGGCGTCGCCTGCCTGCATGCTGATCAAGCCGTTGGTGGCGGTCACCGCCGCGCCGGTGATGCTTTGGCCGGCCGTCATTGCCTTCAAGGTCGAGCCGCCGGCGGCCAGGATGGTGCCGCCGATGATGGAGCCGGTATCGGCCGTGACGTCGATGTCGCCGGCGTCACCCTGGATGCCGATGGCCTTCAGCGTGGTGAAGTCGACGTCGTTCTTGGCCTCGATCGTCTGGGTGCCGCCGCTGGTGACGGTGTCGAGCGTGATCGCGCCGCCGGTCGAGGTCAGGCCGACCGTAGTGCCGGCTTGAAGCGCGCCGGTCCAGGTGATGGCGCCGCCCGCCTGCATGCTGATCAGGCCCGTGGTGGCGTTGACCGCCGCGCCGGTGATGCTTTGGCCGGCCGACACTGCCTTCAAGGTCGAGCCGCCGGCGGCGAAGATGGTGCCGCCGATGACGGACCCGGTATCGGCCGTGACGTCGATGTCGCCGGCGTCGCCCAGGATGCCGGTGGCCTTGAGCTTGGTGAAGCCGACGTCGTTGTTGGCCTCGATCGTCTGGGTGCCGCCGCTGGTGACGATGTCGAGCGTGATCGCGCCGCCGGTCGAGGTCAGGCCGACCGTGGTGTCGGCCGCAAGCACGCCGGTCCAGGTGATGGCGCCGCCCGCCTTCATGCTGATCAGGCCCGCGGTGGCGATGACCGCCGTGCCGCCGATGCTTTGGCTGGCCGTCAGTGCCTTCAAGGTCGAGCTGCCGGCCGCGTCGACGGTTCCGCCGATGATGGAGCCCGTATCGGAAGTCACGTCCACGTCGCCGGTCCCGGTCGTGGTCAGTCTCGTGAACGTCACGTTGCCGTTGCCCTCGATCGTCTGTGTGCCGGGGCTCATGACGCTGTTCAATGTCACCACCCCGCCGGTCGAGGTGACCCCGACCGTGGTGCCGGCCGCAAGCGCACCCGTCCAGGTGATGGCGCCGCCCGCCTGCATGCTGATCAGGCCCGCGGTGGCGGTCACCGCCGCGCCGCTGATGCTTTGGCCGCTCGCGGTTGCCTTGAGGGTCGAGCTGCCGGCCGCCAGGATGGTGCCGCCCATGATCGAGCCGGTATCGGAAGTCACATCCACATCGCCGGTCCCGGTCGTGGTCAGGGTCGTGAAGCTGACGTTGCCCTTGCCTTCGATCGTCTGCGTGCCGGCGCTGGTGAAGGTGCCCAATGTCAGCGCCCCGCCGGTCGACGTCACGCCGACCGTGGTGGCCGCGGTCAAGCTGTCGATCGTGATCGCCAAGTTGCCCAGCACGGTGGCGCTGCCGCCCGGCACCGCCAAAGTCGGGATATGGGTCGTGCCGGTGAGGGTCAGCGACACGTCGCCGAGCGCGTATGTATTTGGAGCAGTGGTCATCTGGTCGGCATTGACCGCCAGCCACGGCGTCTCGACCCCGAGCGCAGTTGCGGTGGTCCCGGTCGTCAGCAGCGACGTCGAGCCGATGCCGCCACCGGCCTGCAGGCTGACCGCCGCATTGGGCGCGCTGGCGAGGATGTTGATTCGACCATCGCCGTTGCTGAGAATGCCGCCGGCGCTGCCGACGCCGCCCGCGGCGACGCTGATCACGGTCGTATGCGCCGTCGCCGGAGCGTCGGAGGAGTCGAGCTGACCGAGCGTCGCGTCGCCCGTGGTCGTTATGGAGATCGTGCCGGCAGCATCGATGCCCGAATAGGCACCCATGGAAAGCGTCCCCGCGGCCAGGGTGACGGAGCCGGACGTCGAGGATGCGACGATCGGCGCCCCGCTGGTCCCGGCCGCGAAAGTCGCCGCCCCATTGGCGAGCAGCTGCAGCGCACCGGTGCTGGTCACGTCGGCATAGATGGTGAGCGCGCCGGGGGGCGTATCCAGGGTCAGGGCGCCGCCGGACGTGAGCACCCCGTAGGTGCCCGCCTGCCCGACCGTGAGATCGCTGGCCGGGCTCAGGATGGTCATAGCGCCGCCGGCGCTGCCGGTGACCGCGCCCGAAATCTGGACTTGCAGCGGCTGGAACGTGGCGCCGTTGAAGCTGACGCTGCCGCCGGCGCGCAAATCGAGCGCCGAGCCGATGATATGCACGGAGCTGCGGTCGGTGAACTGCGGCTCCGCATAGATGCTGCCGTAAGCCGCCAGCTGGACGATGCCGGCGGAGCCGCTGCCGCCGTTGATGTTGCCGAGTATGAGGTCGCCGGTCGTCTGATTGAGGTAGATGCCCTGCGCCGACACGGCTTGATCGAGCTGGCCGACCGGCGAGCCGGACAGAGCCAGCAGCAGCGCGTTGGGATTTGTCGCGGGATTCGTTCCGGCCGCCGGCGCCTGGCCGATGCTGCCGGTCTCGGCGATCAAGGTCAGATCCGCGACATTGCCGGAGATCGCCACCTGATTGGCGACGCCGCCGAGAATGCTGCCCACGGCGTCGAGACGGATGTTGCCGCCGGAGGTGGTCTGCACCCCGGCCGAGATGGCCGCCGTGATCGGTCCAAACGTGGCGTTGGCGATTCCGCCAAGCAGCATGTCGGTGGCGCTGCCGAGATAGATCTGCGATTGCGCCTTGGCCGACACCGGCCCGAGCGGGCTGACGATGATCAGGCTCGCCTGCGCCACGCTCACCGTATATTCCTGGATGTTGTTGACCGTCGTGGTCGTGACCGACAATTGCCCTGGGCCGGCCGAAGCCAGCAGCGCCTTATCGGCGCTGGTGAGCGAGGAATCATCCACGCTGGTGAAGGAGAAGGTCTGCGGCGCCGCCAGGCTGCCGATCGCGCCGGTCGGCGCATACAGCATGACCTGCCGCGCGCTGATGTTGAGCGGCAGTCCCTGGATCGACGGCGGCGGCGCGGCGTTGGCGGGATTGGCGCTGGCGCTGACCGTGTAGGTGAGCTGATCCAAGCTCCATTGCGAGCCCGAGGTCAGGCTCGTGTAGAGCGGCCCGGTCGGCAATTGATAGCTGAAGCTCGAGCTATACGTCCCCAGCGCCGTCGTCAGTGCCGGTGTCGACACGGCGGGCTGGAATTGGCTCGTCTGACCGGCGGCGGTGCCGAACAGCGTGTCGAGCGAAACGCCGAGCTGGGCCGGCGTCTGGAGGCCGAGCAGATATTCGTCCTTCTGGAAGCGCGTGGTCGCTTCCGCCTGGATTTGCGCCGGCGAAATCGTGCTCGGATCAGCGCCGGTCTCGGCGGCGAGTTGCGCCGCGATCACGGCCGACCCCTGCGCGGTGATGCTGTAGTCCTGGCCATCGCCGAAGGCGAGGTTGCGCAACTGCCAATAGTCGTTGTAGGCGCCGTTGATCACCGACTCGTAGGCGCTCACGGCGGCGGCGCCCGAGCCGGACAGCAGGTCGAGGCTGTTCCAGACATTCTTCAGATAGGCGGTCTGCGCCGCCGTCAGGCCGCCGATCGCTTGGCCGTTGAGGATGTTGGCCGTTTGGCCATCCGATGCGGCCGCTGCGAGGAAGACCGGCCCGCTGGAGGTGATCGCGCCGAGCCGCAGATCGCCGGTCGATTGCACGATATAGGCGCCGGTCGAGGAGCTGCTGTTGAGCAGGCCGCCATCGAGCGTACCGTTGGCGAGCAGCGTCGGCGTCGCCTCGATCACCAGCGGATTGATATTGGTGAGGATGGGCGAGCCGTGGCTGTCGGTGCTCGACACCGCTCCGACGGCGCCGCCCGAGGAATCGATCTCGATCGACTTGCCGACCACGATCGGGGTGCCGACGTTGTAGGCGGAGGCCGACGTGATGTCGCCGGTCGCCGATATGAAGATATTCCCCTGCGGCGCATTCCCCGGCGTCGCCGGATTGGCCTTCACCTGGATGATGGAAAGACTGCCCGTCGCCGCGATGGCGATGTCGTTGTCGACCGAGGTCGCCGAAAGCGTGCCGCCATAGACCTGCACCGGCAAGGGGGCGCCGATCGCGGCAATGCCGCCGGGCGCGTTGAGCGTGACCGAAGTGCCGGACACCAAGGGGTTGGCGCCGTTCAGGATCGCGGAGCCGGCGCCGGTCGCGTTGATGCTCGTGGCGCCCTGCAGATTGTTGATCGATCCATTGACCAGGACGCTGGCATTGGAGGTGACGCTGACGGTGCTGGTGCCGCCGCCGTTGAAGGAGATGCTGATCGGGTAGGAGGCCTTGACGGAATTCGTCAGGGTCAAGGTCAGGTCGTTGTAGATCCGTTGATACCAGTCGCCGTTGAAGTCGGAGCCGCAACACTTGTGGCTGCCAGTGCCGACGTCATACTGCGTGTAGCTGCCGGTCGCGCTCACCGTCTCCTGGTAGTTGGTCGACTGCGACCCCGTCGTCAGGCTCGTGGTCTCGCTGTAGGGGTAGGTCGGTGCATTGGCCGACACGCCGCTGAAGTTCCAGCCGAACGCCGCGGGATTGTCCCCGACCGAGCGGGTCAGCGTGGTCGTGTCGACCCATTGGTAGAGCTGGTTGGCCATCGGAGCGTACGACAGACCCGAGTTGGCTCCGGTGCTCTGCAGATTGGCCGATTTGTAGCTGGTGTTGCTGACCCCGGCCTCGGTATAGACGCTGACCTGCTGATTGGCGCTCGCGCCGGCGTTATAGACGTACCACGTCGTCAGGTTCTTGTTCTGGTCGACGATCTCGACGACGCTGGCGGCGCTGACGCCGGTGTTGATGGTGTTGGTGACGAGCTCGACGCCGGTGCTGTTGTTGACGGTGACGGTGCCGGCCCCGCCATTGACGATGATGCTTCCCTGCGCACTCCCGCTGGTCGAGGTGCTGATGATCTTGCCGTTCAGGTAGACATAGCCGCCCGAGCCCTGCACCACATTGTTCAACAGGATCTGGTTGGTGAGCGCGTCGTACTTGGCGTCGATTTGCGTGTCGCCGGCACCCACGGTCGTGATGTAGGGGCTCAGATCGAGGTAGTTCCCGCTGGCCGCGTTTCGCTTTGCGGCGGCGAGCACCGGCGCATTGTCGAGGACGAAGTTGATCACGTTCTGGGCGTTGGCCCCGATATTGACCGAGAAATTGCTGCTGTGGCCGCTCTGGATCGTCCCGTTGATATTGAGAACCGAGGCGGAAAGAATGATCGCCTTGCCCTCGATTACGGGAACGCTCGCGGGCGGGTTGACGGCGGCGGTGGCCGTGACGCCGTTGATCGCCTGGTTCTGGATATTGATAGTCGTGAAGAATACGCCGCAGCCGCTGCAATTGAACGGGCCCGAATCATGGGCCGAATAGGCTTGGCCTTCATAGTTGCCGCGCTCCCAGGGCTCGTTGCCGACGGTGTTGGCGCTGGTGTCGTTGTTGACATAGCCCATCGGCAGGAAGATCGCCGAAACCACCTGGCCGCCACCATCGTAATACTCGTTTATGAGCCGCGCCGTGAAAACGGTGCTCGCGTTCGAGCCATAGTTGGTAACCGTGGCGTTGACGAGATTGCCTCCGCTGTTGCTGCAGCAATCCCAATACTGGGTATAAGCATTGCCGCCGTTCTCCATCAGATCGCCGTAGGTCCCCAGCCAAGTCGCTACCGCGTCGACCGCGGTGGTAAGATCGGTCGGCCGATACTCGGTGTGGCTCCACTGCGAGGCCACGGCGTTGTTGGTGCTGTAGATGCTGCCGGCGCCGCCGTTGAAGGTGAAGCTGCCGTTGGGAACCAGCATCTGGATCGTCGCCGCGTCGAATGTCTGGGTCGCGACCACATTGCCGAGCTGGTTGGTGATATTGAGCAGGCCGTTGATATTCTCGACGGCGCCGTTGAAATAGATGTCGGGCGTCGTCTGCAGCAGATTGCCATTCTGGTCGATGCCCTGGCCAGCATTGTTCACGCGGTTATAGCTCGCATTCACGATGATCGAAGGAATCAACCCCGAAAGATCCTCCGAGAAGGTGATTCCCTGGGTCGAGGACTGCGTGACGCTGGAGCTGGAGGCGCTGCCCGTGAAGGTGATGTGACCGCCGGAGACGCCCGTCACCGTCAGGTTCGACAGGTCGAGGAATTGCAAGCCCTGGTTCTCAAAGTCGATCTTCGCGGAATCTCTCGCGGTGACGGAGGGCGTCACATGGTTGACGATCGCTCCGCTCAGCGTCTGGGCCAATATCGAGACGTTGCCCGCGGAAACCAGGATGTCGCCGAAAGCATAGGCCGAGCCCGACGCATTGGCGGCGAAGGGAGCCTGCTGGATCAGCGTGTTGATCTGCCGTTGGACGTCGCCGGCCGCGTCATCGTTGATCGCCGTTATGGTCGGGCTGCCGCTCTGCAGCTGGGCGTCGACCTGTGCCGTCGTCAATCCGCTCAGCTGGGAAATCTCCGTCAGGATTTCCTGATAGGGATTGAAGCTGCCGATGTTCGCGTATTGAACCTTCTGGTGGTTGTAGCTCACGATCGGGCTGAAATCGGACGGGCTGTTGACCAGCTCGAGGGCGAGCCCGTAGGGCGAGCCGCCGGACGACAACGACACCGTGCCGTTGAGGGCGATCGTGACCAGCTCTTGATTATGGATGCCGGCCGCCACCACGCCGTTGAGGACGACATTGCCGCTGCCGTCGGTGCTGCTGTTGTCGTCGTGGTTCTCGGTGCTGAAGAGCGAGAGATAGGGATTGTAGTTCGTCCCCTTGCCGTTGGCGGTCACGGAGCCCTGCGTCGCCCCGATGAACACATTGTTCACGCCGAGAACCTGCGAGCCGGTCGCCAATGTAAGGGTGGTATAATCGTCAGCCGTGGCCGAGCCCTTGTATTTCGCCGAGATCGGGATGAGGGCGTAGTTGTAGACGGTGGTGGTCGCGTCGGCGGTCAGGGTGCTGGTATTGATGCCATTGGCATTGTCGCCGTCGCCGCTTTGGCCGGCATAGATATTGATCAGGCCCCAGGCCTCGAGGGTCGAGGCGCCGATGCTCACGTTCTGGTTGGCGGTCAGCGAGGTGTTGGTGCTGGCGCCGGCGCCGGAGACGAGGCCGTAGAGATTGGCGTTGGCGTCGTTGGCGGCCAGCATCTGGGATGCGGTGCCGATATCGAGATCGCCGGCGCTGAAGAGCTCGCTGGCCGAGATATTGATCGCGACGTTGGCGGTCGCCGTCAGGTCGGATTGGGCCCCGCCGCCGGCGAACAAGCCGGCCGCGGTAAGGCTCACCGTGTCGACGGTCTGGAGGCTGTTATAGGCCTCGATGTTGATCTTGGCCGTCGAGGACGACGGATCGTCGTTGAGGCTGAAGATCGTCCCGCTGTCGATGTTCACGGTGACGTTTTGCGTGACGGTCGAGTCGCTCAGCGTTGCGGCGCCGGCCGCGATGCCTCCCGATCCCGCGCGCGCGCCGCCGCTGGTCTCGATGACGTAGTCGGACGCGATCACGTTCATGTCGCCGGCGGCCGAATTGACGATCAAATTGGTGCCCACCTCGGCGGTGACGTTCGAGACCACCGTATTGGTCCCGTTGCCGCCGCTCGCCCCGACGGCGGAAGCCTGATAGGCGTCGCCATTGTCCGAATAGTTGGTGGTATGCGTTGCATTGATGCCCAAACCGCCGAAATAGAGGGTATCCGTGGTTCCGTTGCCGTAGAGGGTCGCGGTCGTGGTGCTGGTGGTGCTGGTGGTCGCCACGGCCGCGGCGCCGGCGATGACCCCGCCCGAGCCCGCTGTTGAGCTGGCCGTGTTGCTGTCGTTGCCGGTCGCGGTGATCGACAGAACGCCGAGATTCGATGCGACCGTGATCGCGCCCGCACCCAGATAGGCAGCCGTATGGGCGTCGGACGAGGTCTGCGTAACGGTTGCGCCGGCGCCGATGTAACCGACCGCGACGCCGGTCGCCGTCGCGTCCTGGCTGCTGTCGTTTTCGGCCGCGATCGTGACATTGGCCGAGGGCAGCGTCAGGCCCGTGCCCCCGTAGGCGTTGACGGTGGCATCTTCGGACGCCTGCGAATAGGTGGCCTGGAGGCCATAGAGCAGGCCGCCGCCGGCCGCGATCGACGACGCATAGGTGGTGTTGCCGGACGCCGGGACGGCGGCGAGCGCGCTGATGGTGAGAGCGCCGCCCGAGATCGTGGCGTTGTTGCCGACATCGGCCGTGACCTGGACGGTAGCGTTCGACATCGCCACCGAGGCGCCCATGCCGATGCCGGCGCCGACGGCCACGCCGATGGCAGACGAGGAAAGCTGCGGCGTTGAGGCCGCGGAGACGAGCACGCCGGCGCCATCCGCAGAAATGCTGGAGCTGCTCCCGACATCCGCGGTCACCGTCTCGGTATCGGTCGAGGTGGCGGCGGCGCCCGAACCCCCGATTAAGCCGGCCGCGCCGGCGATCGCGCTCGACGTGACGGTACCGGTTCCCCCCGCCATCACCATGACGCTGGCGAAATTCGTCACGGTCGTGGAGGACGCGATGTCGGCGGTGATCGTGCTGGTCTTGGTCGCCGTACCGACGGCGGCGCCCAATCCCACCGCCCCGCCGGCGGCCCCATAGGCATCGGACTCGACCGTCGAGCTGTCGCTGGCGCCGATCGCGATCGTGCCCGAGGCGGCGCCGGTCGAGCCGCCGTCCGTCCGCGAGCTCAATTCCGCGACGATGGTGTTGTTGAGGGTCGAGACCGCAACCGCCGCGCCGGCCCCGAAGTAAAGTCCGCCGCCGCCGGCGGCGCCCAGCGTCCGCGAGGCGTCGCCGCCGGAATGATCCTGCGCCAGCGCGCTGATCGTCACCGCCGGCGCCGTGATGCTGCCGCTATCGGCCTCGGCGGTGATGTTTTGCTTGACGTCCGTGTAACCGATGCCGGCGCCGACGCCGGCGGTGCCGACGCCGATGCCGAGCGCGCCGACGATATTCCTGACCGCCAGCTTGCTGGTCGCGGCGACATCGACCGAGCCGGCAGTCACGCTGCCAGCCACAATTTCGGCTGAAATGCCGTCGACGCCGCCGGCGACCTCGGTCACCAGATCGGTTGATGCCGAGCCGTCGGCGCTGCTCAGCGTGCCGCCGGCGTTCAGCACACCAAGCTCGGCGCTGCTGGCGCCGGAACCGACCAGGACGACGCCGACCGTGCCGGAGAGTCCCGACCTGGCCGCCAAGACCCGCGGTGACGGCGATCGGATTGACGTCGCGCGTCGACAGCGATGTCACGTTGACCGCGCCCGGCGTGGAGACAGTGTCTCCAACCATCCAGGCCTGGTCGTCGCTCTTGAGCATCACGAGATTGACGCTGGCCCCGATGCCGGCCGAGCCCCCCGCCGCGCCGCCGCCGACGACCGGATCGATGTCGTCGGTCTCTTGCGACGCGACGTTGACGGCGGCGTTGGCGGCGAGCGCGTTGGCGATCGTGACGCTGGTATTGTCGAGCGCGGCCTCGGTCGTGTTCCCGACGATGACGCCGGAGAACTGGGCGGCAATGCCGGCGGTGCCTCCGATGGCGCCGACGATCACGTAGCTCGTCACATCGGTCGTGGTCGCCGCCGCGACGGTCAGCGGTCCGCTGAGCGTGAGCGTGGTGGCCGCGCTCGTCGGGCTGGTATCGCCGACGCTCGCCTGTGTCGTCGCCTTGCTGGTCGTGACAAGCACGCTGGCGCCGATACCGGCGGTTTCGCCGGCGGCGCCCGCTCCGGTCGCGCCAAAGAATCCGTCGGTGCCGTTGGCGGTCACCGCAAGGCTCTGCGCGATGATCGAGCCGTGATCGAGGGAAGCCGTCGTGCTCGCGGTGAAGGTGTTGCTCAAGGCCGAGCCGGCGGCGCCGCCCGAGGAGGATCCGGCGGCCCCGATCGCCTCGCCCGCCGTCGCCTCCCAGCCGCTGGCTTCGACCGTTATGGGCCCAGCCGCATAGAGCGTCGTGACGCCGTCCGGCGTCGTCGCGGAGTTGCCGATATTGGTCGTGGTGATCGCGGCATTCGTCGTCCGGTTCATCGAGTTGATGACGAGAGTGACGGCGCCGGCGAGGTTGCCGGTGGAGAGCGCGACCGCATAGGCGAAATTATTGGCGAAGGACACGCTGTGCGCCGACACGTCGATCCCGGCCGCGGCGATCGAGCTCGGCAGATTCATATCGAGATGGGAGCCGCTGACCGTCGCCTCGGTGTCGCCGCCCATCGTGGTGGTCACGGAATTGACCCCGGCCGCCAAGCCCGTGCTGACGCCGAGCGTCACCGCGGTCACGACGGACGTATCGATCGAGGCGGCGACGTCGGCGATGCCCTGGTCGAGCCGAACGTTCCGGCCGAGATTCGGCAGCGTGCTCGGGGCGACCGAGCTCGACGGCGATTCCGGCGCCGAGGACGTCAGCGTCGGCGAAACGCCCACCACGATATCGCCGACCAGCACGCCGTCGACGATCTCCAGCGTGTCCTGTCCCTGCGCCTCGGCGTCGACGGTGCTGGAGGTGATCGTCGCCGTGGTCTTGCCGCCGGCGCCGCCGTCCGTTCGCGTCCCTCCGATCGTATTGACGGTCACCGCAATGCCGATGCCGGCGGTGGAAAGCCCGATGCCGGCGGCGCCGGAGATCGCGTTGACCGCATTGTCGCTTCCGGCCAGCACGGCGGCGTTGTTGGTGGCAAACAGCGTCGAGTTGTCGACCGACGCCGTGACGTTGCTCTTTTCCGTATTGGTCGCGACCGAACCGTCACCCCCGAAGCCGCTGGCGGCGGCGGCGACGCCGGCAGCGACCGACAAGATGCTGCCGGTCGAGGCGCTTTCGACGATGACGTCGCCGGTGGCAAAGCTTTCGATCGAATTGTAGGTGGTGCGGACGTTCGCCGACTCGATCGATGCCGAGGTCGTCGTCTCAATATCGTTGAGCGAAACCGCGACGCCGGCGGAACCGTTCTCCGAGAAGCTTCCGGTGAGCGCAATGCCGGTGATCTTCGAGGAGTTGGTCGCGCTGACGGTGAGCGCGCCGACCGCGGCGCCCGCTGCCGTGCCGCCGATCGTGGTCGCGGCCGCGAGCCCGGTGGCGCCGACCGAGGCGCTGGCGCCGCCGGTGATCGTGTTGGTGACGGCAGCGCCCTCGCCCGCATAGCCGCCGGTGGAGGCGCCGATGCCCACCGCCACCGCCAGGATCGTGCTGGAGTCGTTGGCCGCCACCAGCATTGCGTTCTGCGCCGAGACCGTAACGCCGCTGACGCTCGCCACATGCGAGTTGTCGATGGTGTTGTCGATCACGGAGACGCCGACGGCCGTGCCCGCGCCGGCTTCGATAATGCCGGCGATGGATACGATTGCCGCCGACTGGCCGGCCAGGAGCGCGCCGTCGGTCTGGTCGGAGGCCGACGAATTGTTGGGATCGGCGGCGAAATTGGCCTTGAAGATCGAGGATTGCGAGTTGCTGCTCAGGAAGACCTGGTTGGCCTGGGTGGCAATATTGTTCGGGTCCGTCGAGGCGATGACGCTGACGTTCTGGTTTGCCGTGATCGCGGGAGCGGTCGCGCCGGAATTCGAGATCGTCGCCGAGGTGGTGGCGTCCAAAGTGTTGAAGATGAACGAGCCGCCCAGGCTCGCCGAAATGTTGGTGCCGCCCGTGGCGGCGCCCGAATAGATGATTTGCGGCGCCGTGGCGATGACGTCGATGTCGGTGAAGCCGGTGACGGCCGAGTTGGATATGTGGGCGTCGGTGGCGGGCCCGGCGCTCGGGTTCTGGACGTCCAGATAGGTGAGGGCAAGGCCGAAGCCGGCCTTGCCGCCGAGGAAGAAGGCGCCGCCGCCGATGCCGACCTCGGTGTCCTGCTCGGCCAGCACGATCGCGTCGCCGCTGCCCGAAACGGTCGAGTTGTCGATATAGCCCGCTACCCGGTCGGTGATCTTGGCGACCGACACGGATCCGGCCAGGCTGCCGGACGCTCCGCCGAAGGTCGCGTTGACCGACAGGCCGAGGCCGACGACCACGTTCAGCCCGCCGGTCAAGGCCGCGACGTCGACCGAGCCGATGCTCACCGTCGAGGACTCGATATAGGCGAGCGTGGTGTTGCTGCTCGCTTCGACCGATATGGCGCCCGACAAGGCACCGGACGTGGGGCGCGGCGAACCTTGCAGCGTGATGGCGGCTCCGCCGCTGCCACTGACGATCAACGCGTCGTCGGCGGCCTGGACCTCGACCGAGGGCGACGACGACGAGCCGTGAAAGTTCACCGTCGCGCCATTGATATAGGCCTCGGTGTCGAGCGCCGAATTGGTCACCGCCGAGGCGCCCGCCAGGGAGATGGCGACGCTGGCGGTGACGGCTTGCTGGGCGACCCCCAGGATGGCGGCGGCGGGCGAGCCCGAGGGAATGGGAGGTGGGGTATTGGGCGCGCCGCTATCGACGTTTTCCGACACCAGCGAAGCGTTGATGACGTTGCCGCTGGTTTTGGCGAGAACGTCGAGCATTCCGGTGTCGACATAGCCGGCGGCGCTCGGCACGATGGCGCGGTTGGGGTCGATGTCGGTTCCCACCACCGTCGAGTTGTCGCCGATAAAGGCGTGGGTATTGGCGGCGAGGTCCACATAGGTGATGGCGACGCCGAAGCCCGACGAACCGCTGATCGTGATGTCACCCGCGACCGAATAGACGCCCAGCGTCTCGGCGGCGTTGACCGTCACCGAGTTGGACGTGACCTGCGCCTTGTTGCTGATCGAGGCGCTGGTATCGTCGTTCAAGAAGAACAGGTCGATCAGTCCGCTGATGTTGATGCCGTCGCCGGCGCCATTGGTGGGCGAGGCGTTGACGATGCGGGCAAAAGACTGCGCGTTGACGTAGACCTGGTTGCCGCTGGTGATCGACGCGCCCTGGGCTATGCCCGCATAGGTATTGGCGTTGTCGGTCACCATGCTGAACGAACCGCCGATGGCGGCGGCTCCGTTCGCCACATTGCCGCCGAGCAGGCCCGCATTGCCATCGACGTTGATCGTCTCATGCAGGGTGGTCGCAACCACCGAGACGACGTTGCTGAAGGTGGTCGGGATGTCCGGCCCGCTCGACTTGGGATCCAGGCTCGATAGATCCGCCGTCCAGGTGGTGCCGCTGGACGTAGAGGTCGCATTGAGCGTCGCGCCATCGCCCACCCAGGCGGTGGTGTTGGTCGTGAAGTTGGCGAAGTTGAACGAGCCGGCGAGGCCCAGGCCGCTCGAGGCCGAGGCCGCGTTCGAGCCCGTCGTGACGATGGCTTTGTTGGCCAGCACCCCGTTGAAAACCGAGTTGAAATCGTTCCAGTCGATATTCTCTATGGGCGAGGGAATCGACGACGAAGCCGCGACGCCGATCTGGCCCGCGTCGATCGTCACGTTGGGGCCGACGACGGCCGAGGAATTATGCGTGATGTCCGCGTAAGCGACCCCCACCGAAAGCGCCAACGAGGCCGAGGGATTGACCGTCGTGGGGTCCTTGGAGACGTTGACGGCGCTGGTCCCCAAATTGAGGAACGCCGAGTTGGTGACGTCGCTGGTGATCGCGACATTGCCGCTGGCATGGATCGCGGGGGCGCTGGCGCCGGCGTCCGCCGAGACGCTGGACGCCGCCGTCTGGGTTCCGAACGACAACGCCACCGCGCCGGCGAATTGCGGCAGCGAAGAGCTGACCGTCTGCAACGACTTGCCGGCGGGGCTCAAAGCAAACAGCGTGCTGGCGATGCCGACATTCGGCGGGGTCACGCCGCCGCCCCCGATAGCCTGGCTCACAATGCCGCCGCCTTGGGACAACAAGGTGAGAAAATCGGCAAAGGCGCCGGCACCGACGGTGCCCGACGCGCTGGTCTGATTGGTCGCGGTCTCGTCCTGCGCCGAGACCGTCACGTTCCCCACCTGCGCCCCGGAAGTCCCGATATTGGCGCCGACGTGGGCCGTGGCATTGCTGTTGAAGTCGCTGATCGCGACCGCCATGCCCACCGCGCCGCCGGTGCGGGCATAGGACAGCGCCCCGACGCTGAACGAATTGTCGTTGCGGGCCAAGACGCTGACGGCGCTGCCGGCGCCGGTCATGGCGATGCTGGCGCCCGCATCGATGAGCGCCGAGGCGTTGACGCTGCTGTCCCCATAGGCGACCGAGAAGACGACCGGTGCCCCCTGAAAGCCGCCGAAGCCGGTAATTGTCGCCGTCTTGATGGCGAGCGTGGCGTCGTTGGTCGCCGCGACGCTAAGGGTTCCGCCGCCCGAGACGTGCGCGCCGTTTTGAATCTCGACCTTTGCGTTCGCATTGGTCGATCCGACCACGACGCCGCCGGCAACGAAGGAAGCGGCGGCGCTGAGACCAAGAGCCGGATCCGACGAGACGTCGATCGTATGGGCGGTGAGGCTGATGTTGCCCGTGCTGCCCGACTGGGCGGTCAGCGTCGCGGTCCCGCCGACCGTCACCTTGGCGGTTCCGCTCGATTGCACGTAACCGGGCGAGAGACTCAGCGGACTAAGATTGAGCAGCGTGGCGAGGCCGAGCGTCGTCGCCATGTTGCCCGGAGTGGTATTGTTGGAATTCAGCGCATAGACGGACTCCGCCTGAGCGGTCGCCTGGGCGGTGATCGACGCGCCGGTGATCGTGCCGTTGATCGTGATCTCGCTGTCGGCGGTCGCATAGCCGATGGCGATGTTGTTGGTCGTGCTCGCCGTCAGCGTGACGGCGCCAGCCGTCTTCCCGGTGCCGTTGGCATCGGCGTAGAGGGCGCCGGCGCTGGCGATGGTGATGGTCGGGGCGACCAGCGTGATCGAGCCGGAATTGCCGGTGGAGGTGACGCTGCTGGCGGAGAGGAGACCGGTGACCGGAGCGGTCAGATCGTTCGCATAGGCGCGCGTATCGATAACGCCGTTGATGGTGATCGAGCTGTTGGCGTCCAATTCGACGTTGGCGCCGTTGGTGTAGAGGCTGGCAATTCCGGAAGCACCGACGACGGCGTCATCGTTGACGCTGGTGCCCGAGGTGATCCCACCGATGATCAATTGGTCGGGATCGAAGAGCAGCGTCCCGGCCTTGCCGCCGGCCGAGCCGAGATTGATCAGGATGCCGGTGTCGATCTTGTCGATCTTGCCGCTGAGCTCGATCAGGCCGCCGTTGCCCGTTCCCAAAGCATTGGCCGCAAACGAGGCGCCGGCGGCGACCGTCGTCGTGTCGGTCGATTTGAGCGAGATATGGCCGCCGTCGATCGCGCCGACCCCCACGGCCGCGAGCTTGGCGGTCGCGGCGACGGAGATCTCCTGCGCCGTGACCGTGATCTGGCCAGGCGTGCCGCCGGCGGCGGTCAAAGCCGACAGGCTGCCGGCGATCGCCGTCGTCCCGCCCGCATTGATCGCAACGACCGGCCCGCTCGCGGTTGACCCGCCGGTGTCCGCGGCCGCCGCGGGCGTGCCCGCTCCCGGCTTGGAAGCCGCGGTGATCCGCGCCGGGGTCCCGACCGTCGTATCGCCCCCGGCCGCGATGTCGACCTGCCCGGCCCGATGCTTGCTGCCGCCCGCATACAGAGTGCCGCCGATGTTGACGCTGGAGGCGGCCGCGATCGAGATCGAGCCATTGCGGGCGACGATGCTGCCGCCGCGGGCGAGCTTGCCGGTGTTCACGGTGGCGGCGAACGCGACATCGTGGGGCGTCGCGCCGCGGCTGGGGCCCGAGACCACGACTTTCTGGCCCATGATATTGACGCCGTAGCGGGCATTGATCACGCCGTGGATGACGACCGCGCCCCTGGATGAGATCGGAACGTCGCCGCGCATCAGCTGCGCCGCCGCGGCGTCGTTGATGTTGCCCTTGGCGTCGATCATGCCATCGAGGAAATCCTTGGTCGGGGTGGTGACGCCGAGCGTGCCGACATTGATCGACCCGGACTTGCCGACCACCATCCCGTAAGGATCGGCGAAATAGACATTGCCGCCGATGCTGCCGTTCTTATAGGCGTTGAGCGTCCCGTCGATGGTGACGGCGCTGTCGCGCACGATGTTGATGAGATTGCGGCTGGAGTTCGGAACCTGGAGATTGACGGTGTTTCCGGCGCCTTCCTTGAAGCTCGAGAACGAATTGTAGGCATTGCCGCCTTGGATCGTGCTGGTCGTGATGTTGGTGGTGGTGCCCTGGACCTGGATGCTGGTCTGGGTACGGCCGTTGGCGACGATGTTGTTGCCGGGCGATTGCGCCTGCGCCCATGCAAGGCTGGGGCACAGCGGTATGAGGCAGGACGACAGGAGCGCCATTCGGCGGACGAACAACGTCGCCTTGGGCCTGGCACGCTGAGACATTTGCACACCGCTTCCGCCGTGGGGGGTCGTAAGCAGGCCTTACCGCGCGGCGGACGCAGTGCGGCCGAAGCGGCTAGAATTGTCCGGGGGGCAGCTTGAACACGTCGGGATTCTTGGCGTCGGCCAGGTAGAACAGCAGAAGCGAGGTCGGGGTCAGGACGCGCTGCTTCTCGGCGCCCTCGGACGTGGTCCCTTCCAGGACCAGCACGGTCGTGCGGCCCTCGGCGTCACTGCCGCGGAACATCACGATGCCATTGTTCATCACACCGTTGGTGACGATCGATTCGGGCTGATATCCCTCACTGGCGAAATGCGCCCGCAAGATGTTGCCGTTGGAGAACAGCCGCTCGGGCGTCATCTTGTCGTCGGTGGCCTTCGACCAGAGACTTGTGACCTCGATCAGCTTCTTGGTCTTGTAACCGAACACATAGGAGACCTCGGCGGTACCGCCGCCAGCGAGCAGGTCGGGTACCCGCACGCCCAGCACATGCGTTTGCTCGGCCAGATTCTCTTCCGAGCGGATCTGGTCCGGCTTGACGGCGAAGTCCTTTTCGATCGCGGCCCGCACCTCGGCTTCGGCCATGCCGAACTTGGCGGAACGAAAACCCGCGACGCTGAGAGCCGGAGCGGCGGCCGAGTTGCCCGGAATGCTCTTTGCATCACCGCCGGGTTCTGCCGCGGCGGGTGTGGGCGCGGAGACCGCGGCGGCTGCAGGGGGTGGGGGGGGCGTTCTTCCTGGCCGGCGCCTGCGCGGCCGCCGTGAGGCTGAGAACGACAGTCAACAACACCACCGCTCCGCCGCCCAGAGCGGTGCGCGCAAATCGGACCCTCATGACCTGCTACTCTGCCCCTGCCAAACCCGTGACGCGCTGTCGCCCTCGATAAGACGGCCTCGATTTCGGGCCTTTAGGTCAGCACCAATTACCTCTGCAAATTACCATCCGCGAGCCGGCCGAAACAAGGGTTTTGTTAACCAGATATCGAAATTTAAAGGGCGCTTGCTCCTTTAATGAGCAGCGCTTGAGCGGTCCAATCGTATCGGCGGCCCGCTCGTTTGGACGACCTCGATCTCCGGGTGGCCGAGCATTTTTCCCCGACTCCAAGACGACCGCATTACGCGATCGACCGCCTCGACCAGCGCGACATCATCGCGGCCGGCAACAACAGCCGGCGGCCAATAAGACCGTTCGCGCTCGGATCAGTTGACGCTTTGGGAACAGCTGGATTTCAAAAGCCGCGGCGATAGCCGCAGCCTCGCGGCGCTCGCGCCGGCCGGCGGATTTTCGCGACGTCAGCTACCGGAGCCGCAGCCAGACACGCAATCAAATATGCCGGCGCGCCGGCGGGTTCGCCTCGACATCTCGCCGGCATCACGCTTCACTAAAAGGCGGCATCCGAGATAAGCCCCGGATCGCCGCGAGCCGCAAACTTGTCAGCGTTGAACCTTCAGATTCTCGGCCGATGTCTTGCCCTTGTTGGGGACTTCTTCGTACTCGACGACCTGTCCCTCGTTCAAACTGCTGAGGCCTGCCTTCTCGACCGCAGAGATATGGACAAACACATCTTTTCCCCCCGCCTGGGGCTGAATAAATCCGTAGCCCTTTTGCGAATTGAACCACTTCACGGTGCCGCGCGCCATTGATCGATCTCCTGGTTGACGATCAAGAATAGCTGCAAGAGGGCGCAATGCCAATGGCCGATTGCAGTGTTTGATCTCAAGATGAAGGGTCGACCGGCGTGGCGCCCATACAAGCCCACACGAGAAGCGACGGCGTATTTACTGTCGCTTTAGCGACAAAGCCTTCGATTTGTTGGCGATTCACCGCCGCTGCGCTGCTGTGCACGGCTTGTGAGAGCGCAAACGCTCGGCCGGCACATCCCAGAACGGTCGGCTGGCTTCCGCATAGGCGACGCTGCCGTTCAACCCCAGATCCTTGAGCGTGCGATCGTCCATGGCGAGCAGGATCCGCCGCTCCCGACGCACCTGCAGGGCGAGCTCGATCGCGCCGAGGAGACGCGCGATCCGCTTTCCGGCGGGCGCGCGCTCCCCGGGAAGGCATGGGATCTCGGGTGGCCTGCGCGACATGGCGATGCTCCGTGTTGGGCGACCCAGCCGGGCCGCAGGCCACCATCTAGGTGCTCCGCTTGCATAACTAAATCGAATGTTGTTTATATCTTGCATAAGAAAGTCTTAACCGTGAGGCATGCCATGCACCGCGACATCGACACCGCGCTCCTGCGCGCCTTCGTGGCCGTGGTCGAGACCGGCAGCGTGACGGGCGCAGCCGCGCTCCTCAACCTGACGCAGGCCGCGATCAGCCAGCAGCTCAAGCGGCTCGAGGAGCTGTTCGGCACCCAGCTGTTCGAGCGTCATCACCGGCGGCTGGCGTTGTGCCCGAACGGCGAGCGGCTGCTGGCCCATGCCCACAAGCTGATCGCGCTCAACGACGAGGTCTTTGGCGCGATGAGCGCTCCGGCCTATGAGGGCGAGGTGCGGCTCGGCGTCCCCCATGACATCGTGGGACCCTATCTGCCGCCCATCCTCAGGCGTTTCGACCAGGCTTGGCCGCGGGTGCGCGTGTCGCTCAAGTGCACCACCACCCCGCAGCTGCTCGAGCTCATGCGCAAGGGCGACATCGACCTCACCTTGACCACCGAGCAACGCTGCGGCGCCGGCGGCAAGACGCTGCTGGAGGACGACCTGGTCTGGGTCGGCGCCACCAACGGCGCCGCCCACGGCCGCGACCCGCTGCCGATCTCGCTCGGCGACGAGAAGTGCGAGTTTCGCGCCGTCGTGCTCAAGGCGCTGCGCGCCGCCGGGCGCGATTGGCGGCCGGTGTGCGAGGTCAGCAGCATGGAGCCGCTATTGGCTTCGATCGAGGCGGATCTGGCCATCGCGCCGCTCCTGCGCACCACCATCCCGCATTACCTGCAGGCGATCGAGCGCGACCGCCGGCTGCCGCGGCTGCCGAAATTCTTCATCAACATGTACCTGCCGCCGGCGCGCCAGAGCGAGATCGCGGTCGAGCTCGCCCGCCATATCGGGCAGGAATTCGAGGCGCGCTCCTATCGCCCCAACCGCAATGGCCGCGGCGCCCGGCTGCGCCCCAATGCGGGCTTGCCGGGAATGCTGGCCGGCTGATCAAACAGACGTGGTCAGCCGGTCGATCTCCGCCAGGTCCGCGGGCGTCAATGCCCAGCTCGCCGCATTGACGTTCTGCTCCAACTGCTCGGGCCTGGTCGCTCCGGCGATCACGCTCGCGACCGGCGGGCGCGCCAGGAGCCAGCTGAAGGCAAGCTCGAGCAGGCCATGCCCGCGCCGTGCGCAGAAATCCTCCAGGCGCTCGACCTTGGTCCAGTTCGCCGGGTTCAGATAGCGGTTCGCCATGCCCTGCATGTGGGCAAAGCGCGTGCCTTCCGGCGGCGCTGCCTGGCGCTTGTACTTGCCGGTGAGGAGACCGCCGGCGAGCGGAAAGTACGGCAGCAGCCCCAGGCCGCAGGCCTGCATCGCGGGCACCAGCTCGGCCTCGATGTCGCGATCGAGCAGGCTGTACTCGTTCTGGCACGAGACGAAGCGGCTGAGGTTGAGATGCCGGGCGCTCCAGTGGGCATCGACGGCCTGCCAGGACGCGAAGTTGGAGTTTCCCGCATAGCGGACCTTGCCTTGGCGGATCAGATCATCCAATGCCCGCAACGTCTCCTCGATCGGCGTCGAACCATCCGGTCTATGCAGCTGGTAGAGATCGATCCAATCGGTCTTGAGCCGCCGCAGCGATGCCTCCGCGGCCCTCATGATGTAGCGCCGCGAGGCGCCGCGCAACGCCTTTGCCTCGTCCATCGGCATGCCGAACTTGGTGGCCAGGACGATGTCGCTGCGCCGTTCGCGCAGAACCTGGCCCAGGATGTCCTCGGAGCCGCCGCGGTTGCCATAGGTGTCGGCCGTATCGAACAGCGTGATCCCAAGATCGAGCGCCTCGTGGATGACGGCGCGCGACTCCTCCAAGCCGATACGGCCGCCGAAGTTATTGCAGCCCAATCCGACGACCGAGACCCGCAGCCCCGATGTCCCCAGGTTGCGCGTTTCCATTTGGTGCTCCTCGCCGTCGGCGTGACGCCGGCTCCCGACCCGGCAGATTCTTCGCTTGCGCCGGGAAACCGGCTCCCCAATCATGCTCAAGAACACTGGAGGAACCAATGGCGCAAGAGGCAAACCGAGCTCCGACACGACGCACGATCATCGCCGGCGTGGCGGCCACAGCCGGGGCAACCGGCACGCTGCTCGGCGGAGCGGTCGCGCGGGCACAGATGCCGACCGAGCGGAAGACCTTTGTGCTGGTGCATGGCTCATCGGCCGGCGGCTGGTGCTGGCGCCGCTTGGCCGATCTCCTGGAAGGCCACGGCCACAAGGTCTTTACGCCCACGCTGACCGGGCTTGGCGAGCGCTCGCACCTCATGAGCGGCCAGATCACGCTCGAGACCCACATCACCGACGTCGTCAACGTCGTCAAATGGGAAAGCCTGGAGAACTTCGTGCTGGTCGGACACTCCTACGGGGGCTGGCCGGTCTCCGGCGCGGCCGAGCGCCTCGAGGGAAAGATTTCCTCGATCGTCTTTCTCGATGCTTTCATGCCGGAGAACGGGCAGAAGGTGCTCGATACGAATTCGCCGCGCAGCCGCGCCGAAATCGAGGAGGCTTCGCGGCGGGCGGAGGTATCACGGCCTGCCCCTCCGGCCGCGCTGTGGAAGGTGAACGAGAACGATCAAGCCTGGGTCAACGAGAAATTCACCGCCCAGCCGATCGGCGTTGCGTTCACCCCCATCAAGCTCACCGGCGCCCGCGACCGCGTTCCCAAGAAGGCCTATATCCGCGCCAAAGGCTACGACAATCCGAATTTCGAATCCTACTATGCCAAGGTCAAATCCGATCCAAGCTGGCGGACCTTCGAGGTCCCGTGCGGGCACGAGGTCATGATCGACATGCCGGAGCGCCTGGCGGAAATCCTGCTGGAGGTTGCCTGATCCACCCGGCGCCACCGCTGCGGCGGCTCCTGACCTCGCTCGGCCTGCTCTGGCTCACCGGCGCGTGCTTGCGCATGACGGTGCTGGCGGTGCCGCCGCTGCTGCCGCTGATCCATCGCGACCTCGGTCTGTCCGAGACCGAGATCGGCATCCTGGCAGGGCTGCCGGCGCTCTTGTTTGCCGCGGCCGCCGTGCCCGGCTCGCTCATCATCGCGCGCTTCGGGGCCCGGCGCACGCTGATCGCGGGCCTCATCGTCGCCGCGCTCGCATCGGCGGCGCGCGCGGCAGCCGGCAATGTGGCGGTGCTGTTTGCCGCCACCATCGTCATGAGCGGCGGCATCGCCGTCATGCAGCCGGCACTGCCGCCGATCGTGCGCGCATGGCTGCCCGACCGCATCGGCTTTGCCACCGCGGTCTATACCAACGGGCTGTTGCTCGGCGAGATTCTCGCCGTCAGCCTGACGCTGCCGCTGGTGCTGCCGCTCGCCGGCGGCAGCTGGCGCGTCGCCATCGCGCTGTGGGGCCTGCCCGTGGTCCTCATCGCGCTCCTGGTGGCGCTGCTGGGGCCGCGGCGGAGCGCGGTGCCGGCGGCTGAGGCGGTTCGGCGCCGCTGGTGGCCCGACTGGGGCGATGCGCGCACCTGGCAGCTCGGCTTTCTGTTCGGCGGCCTCAACAGCATCTATTTCACGACCAATGGCTTCCTGCCCGAGTATCTCACCTATCGGGGCACGCCCGAGCTCATCGGCAGCGCGCTCACCGCGCTCAATTTCGGTCAGCTCCCCGCCTCCCTCATGATGCTCGGCCTGACCGGGCGATTGCTGGGGCGCCCTTTCGCCTATGTGGCGGCCGGGCTGCTTTGCCTCGCAAGCGTGTTCGGCATGTTGCTCATGAGCGGAGCCTGGGTGGTCTTCTGGGCCGGGCTCATCGGCTTCGCCGATGCCGTCGCGTTCGTCCTGATCCTGGCACTGCCGCCGCTCCTGAGCGCACCCGACGACGCCCACCGCACCGCCGCCGGCATGTTCACGATCAGCTACAGCTGCGCGGTGGCGATCCCGATCATCGGCGGCCTGGCCTGGGATGCGAGCGGGATCGCGGCGGTGTCGTTCGTGCCGATCGGGTTGAGCGCGCTCGTGGTCAGCACGCTGCCCTTCGTGATCGACTTCCGGCGGCGCCAATAGCCCGCGGGCCCCGTTCATAAAGAAACGTTCCCGGCAATCGATGAGGCCGATACTGGCGGCCGGCGTTTTCGGTGGTCGAAGTAAACGACGGCAGATGCCCGAGTGGCGCCCAGCTGAGCTGGGGCTTGCCTCGTCAGCTTGGATCGGCGCTCGGTTCGGCTCGGCGTTCCGTTGGCAAGGGCCGCGGTGTTAGAATGTCCGGCAAGCCATCCGCCCCAACGTGGATGCCTGTCAGGAAGGAATCAAACCTATGAATAGACTCTTCGTCGCGATGCTCCTGCTTCCATTGGCCCAGGGCGGAGCCTCAGCGCAGACCGCGGCGGGCGATCCCGCAGCCGGCAAGGCGTATTGGGAGCGCGAGGCGCCCAACGTCACGGCATGCCGGAATTGCCACGGCCTCCAGGGGCAGGGCGCGTTTGGGCCGGATCTCGCCGGCCGCGGACTGAACGCCGCGCAGGTCCTGCGCGCGGTGCGCACGCCGTGGGGCATCATGCCGGCCTTCGTGGAAAGCCAGCTGAGCGATCAGCAGGCCGCCGACCTCGCCGCCTATTTCGCGAGCTTGCCGAAGGTGGCGGAGCCCGGCAAATGGCGGTTCGAGGTTCCGGCCAACGCGCCGCCCGGACAGGCCACCCTGATCAATATCGGTTGCGGCCAATGTCATGGCGTCGACCTCGACGGGCCGCGCGGCAATCTGGGCGCCGTCAACGCGGATTTCGATTACTTCGCCAACCTCGTCTACAACCACACGACCGCGCTGCCGCAGCACCGGGCGCTGCTCGGAGTGAACGCCACCAACATCGACATGGGCAATTATTCCAGGACGCGTCTGCCGGAAGGCACGTTGCGGCAAATCTACTTCTGGGCCCGCGACGAGATCGGCTTCCGCCCGCCCCTGCAGGCTCGCATCGCCAAGGGCGAGAGCGGCCCGACCGGCGTCACCTACGCGGTCACCGTGGTGAACGGCGGCCTTGCCGGCAAAGGCGTGGTCGCCGAAGGCGTGACGGTCACGCTCGATATTCCGGCCGACGCCCAGGTGGTGACGGCGACCGGCGCCGGCTACCAGGGCGTTCACGCCGACGAGAAAGCCAAAGCCAATGTGGCGGTTTGGAAATTGCCGCGCAGCGCGCCCAAGGAGCAAGAGAAGCTCGGCATCACGCTGACCCAGGCGGGGACCGCCACCGACAATCTGCGGGGCAATATCCGCTGGGCCAAGCCCGCCCCCAAGGAGGGGCCCGGCACCGACGTGGTCAACATCGCGCCGGCGCCGCTCTGACGGTTGCGCTCAAGGCCTCCCCTCGGCTCGGCCGAATTGGTCCACGCGCCCGGGGGGAAGCTGGGCGCCGTTTCCCGTTTTGCGAGGAGGCCCCAAGACGCCGGGGCGCATCGCTATTCCCGCTGACGCGGTTCGGCCGGTTGGTTAGACTGGCATTCCCGTACCACACCCCGCCCGGAGCATTCAGCCATGCAGCCGACCGCCCCTTCGCTGATCTGCTACGACCTCGCGGCTGTCAGCCGCTTCTTCCGCTCGGTCGCCATGGCGATCGCGCTCCAGCGCTACACAACGATCGAGTGGGTCAATTATCGCGACAGCCAGGTGCTGAACGCGGTCTACGCGGTGCTGTTCTGGAAGGGAGCGCCCGGCACAGCCGAGATCCACACGGCGGACACCGCCGTCGTCCAGCGCACCACCGACGAGTTGCATTTGCAGTACCTGATGGCGTGGCTCAGCCGGCTTTGCAGCGACGGGCCGGCGGCGGCCAATACCTATGTCAGCCATATGACGCAGCTGCGTGACTCCGCCCGCGACTTCCTCAACGAGCTGTTCCACGACGCGGCGCAGATCAACAATGAGGTCGCCAGCCAGACCCGGGACGCCATCGTCGCGCTGGCGCGCATCCGTCTGGCCGCCACCGTCGGCGTCGCAGTGATCGGCGCGGCCGCCGGCATCGCGTTCGTGGCGGCAGGCGCCGCCGGTGCGACCGGCGTCACCGTGTTCGGCATCGAAGCCGGCACCGGCGCGGCACAATTCGGCGCCACCGGCTTTGGCTATTCGGCGATCAGCACCGTCATCAAGACCTGGGAACAGGCACCCGAGGCCAAGATCGCGGCAGTCGCGGTCGATACCGGCAAGTACGCCGCCAACGAAATCGGCGGTCACGTCAGCGGCCACTACATCGGCACGGCGCTGGCTCAGTCCGAGCGTTCCGCTCAGATCATCAAATCGGCCGAAGGCCAGATCCGCAAGATGTCCGCACGCCTCGCCCAGGAGCACCTGCGCAAGGCCCAGATCCGCAAGGCCACCAGCATTCTCGCAGCCTCCCAGGCCCAGGCCGCGCGCGAAACCGCGAATCTCGCCAAGGCCGGTCAGATGTCCAAGCTCGCGACCGGAGCCGCCAAGGGGATTCCGGTCGTGTTCGCGGCCTGGGATATCCTGGATGCGATCGGCGATTATAACACCACGCTGAAGGCCGCGGGCCGCTAGACGAACAGCGGTTCTGCTCCGCCATCAGGCGCGCGCCCACGGGCAAGCGCCTCCGCGCGCTCAGATTGGTTGATGCCGTCCTGAAGGCCGCGCACGCCCGCGTCTGCATAACTCCAATAAAATGCAGATGCTAGCGGCCGGCGCCACCTTCCGCTATCGGCGCAGATCGTCGGTCGTGAACATCGCCACCAGCTCGATCCCCTCTTTCTTGAGGTTCTCGGCCGCGCCCTCGAGACGATCGACCACGCTGATGACCTTCTTGACGGTGGCGCCTTGGGCCCGCACCGCGCGCACCGCCTCCATCACCGAGCCGCCGCGCGTCGTCACATCCTCGAACAATACTACTGTGGAATTCGGCCGAAAGTTCCCGTCGATCTTCTTGTCGGTGCCGTGACCCTTCTTGTCCTTGCGGACCACGAACGCGTCGATCGGACGTGCATTGTGGCTGCGCATGCTGACCGCACAGACGATCGGAACGGCCCCCAGCTCAAGGCCGCCGATGGAGGCGACGCTCTGATCGTCACGCAGCAGGGCGAAGGCGATATCGGCGATGAGGCTCAGCCCTTCCGGCGAGAACATCGTCGGCTTCATGTCCAGGTAGTAGTCGCTCATGGCGCCGGAAGCGAGCTTGAAGGGGCCCCCTTTGGTCAGGAACGATCGCTCCTTGATGATCGCACGCAGGCGCTCCTTCTCGTTGGAGAGGACCGCCTGGGGACCCGCCACCGCATGAAGCATCGTTCGTTCTCCTTCAAAGCCGCCGCAGAATTCCTTGGTGCCGGGCGTCACGCTTCGTGGGGTCGCGCCGACGCGCCTGCCGCAGGTTCACGCGCCGCGGGCTTAACGCAGAAGCAAGGCATTGTCATGGATCAACCGCGCATGCACCACGCCCGGCCAAGGCCAAACAGAATTTTTCCCCAGACATTAGGCGGCTGAAGCAGATGACCCGCAAGTTTCCCCCAAGCGCTTGGGCCGGCAACGCGGAATGGCTGTGTCGCTCGATCTTGACCGACTGTGTTCAACCGGGTTGATGGTCGACGTTTTGGACCGGGATGATTGTCGACAGTTTCGGGTTTGGGGCAGGTTCAGCCGGTTTGCGGAACCCATCACGAAGTGGAGCGAACCGGCTGAACCTGCCCCGGCGATCGATAAGGCCGATATCGAGATCGCAGAACCGAACCACGTGGTCCCCGGTTTCGAGCTCGGCGATGCCGATGAGTTCTCCGACCAGGGCCTGGCTGACGAAGACGAGTTCGCCTTGCCACTTGATCTCACCTGCGTTGCGGATGCGGCGAACCTGATGATCGGCATCATACCAGGGATCCTCGACCCGGTCGGGCATGGGGCGCTGCGAGGGGGTGTAAAGATCCGCCGGCGGCCGTTGCCCGAGCGCCTCGTGCGGACGCTCCTGGTTGTAATGCCGGCGAAAGTCATCGAAGCGGACCTGCTGTTCGGCTGCGTTGGCGGCCGGTGGGCGGGTCGTCTGTTTCTTCAGGGTGCGATGCATGCGCTCGTGCCGCCCATTCTCCTGCGGAGAAGCGGGAAGGATGAAGTGCGGTTTGATGCCGAGCTTGAGCCACCAGGCCGACAGCCGGGTCAGCCCCCCCGCACTGGTCGCCCCGAACGGTGCTCCATTATCGCAGCGGATCGAAAGCGGCAGCCCGTAGGCTCGAAAGGCCGCCGTGAAGGCCGGTTGAACACCCTCGATCGTCGACTGCGTGATCCGAACGTCAAGCAGAAAGCGGCTATGGCTGTCGGTCAACGTCAGGGGATCGATCTTGCTCTGATCGGCGGTACGGAACCAGCCCTTGAAGTCGGTCGCCCACTCGTCGTTGGGAGCCGCCACACTCGCAAATGGGCGTCGCTGATCAATCGCTCTGCGCCGGCGCTTCACCGGCGCAATCAGCCCGGCCTCCTTGAGAATGTCGCCGATCGTGGAGGCAGCCGGCCAACGCACCTCGGGAGCTCGGCGGCCGAGTATCACCAACAGCTTGCGGGGCCCCAAGTGCGGAAACCGCCGGCGCAGCGAAACGACCTCATCTTTGAGCGCGGCTGCGGTCGCGTGCGAACAATGCAACGGAGCATGCGAGTGGTCCATAAACCAGTCCCCTGCGCCGCTCTCCCGCCGCTTCCGCCAGGCATAAAACGTATCGCGGCAGACCCCATAACGGGCGCACAGCTCCGATACGCTCCAGTTCCCGGTGTCATAGTCCACCAGCATTCGAATGCGCTCTTCCATGGCACAGGTCTCTGTAAACGGCATCGGTGGTCCCCCCTCCGATGCAGCTTGACCTGTCGACAATCATCCCGGTCTAAATTGTCGGATATCTACCCGGATTATACCACTGAGCCGCCTCCACCCCATCCCCCCTCCCCCATGAAGCACGGCAATCGCATGCGGCGGTTCCTTTTTCGGAACGACAGTACCGCGAGCTCCACCCTCCCGCCCATTGGCGGGGAGGGTCGACGCCTCGCGCAGCGAGGCGGCGGGGTGGGGGGACTACGCAAACCGTGACATTGCGGTGATGTCGAGGGCCGCCCAAACTCCGCGGTGGCACACGTGGCCAGACGCACAAGGACGACATCAATCCATCAGGCGCTCGTTGCGGCAGCCGCGTGGCAACGGGGGTGAACGCGGAGTTCGCGTAGTCCCCCCACCCGGCGCCGCTACGCGTCGCCACCCTCCCCGCCAACGGGCGGGAGGGTTGGAGCTTGCGGCTGCGTTGTGCAGCAATCACTCCATGTGCAATAGCCCTGCCCTATGGGGCACGGGAGGAGATTGCGGCTCTTGCGCGCGTCAATTCGCACAGCCGGTGCAAGCGTGGAGCCGGCGAATCTTGCGAAACTGGTCTCGGGGACGAATTGATTCTATCCTGATCGGGATTTGGCGAAGGTCGCGGCTGGTATTGGGCGCATCTCCAACGCGACACATCCGTGGTACGTCAAACCAACCTGGTCCGTCAAAATATAGCGAACAAGCAGCAAGGAGCCGCAATGCTGAAATATCTCATCCATGGCGTCTTGCTCGGCCTGTGGCTGGCCGGACCCGCATTCGCGGAGGATCGCATCAAGGTCGCCTGCGGCGACATCGGTCCGTTGCAGGACATGGTTCCCGAGATCGGCAATCGGCTCGGGACCTTCAAGAAATACGGCCTCGCGGTCGAGCCGCTCTACACCCAGGGCAGCGCCGAGAGCTTGCAGGCGGTCCTCTCCGGAAGCGTCCAGGTGGCGATCGCGGCCGGCACTTTCGGGGTGCTGTCGGCCTATGCGAAAGGGGCGCCGCTGCGGGTGATCGGCGCGACCATGACGGGCGTCACCGATCAATTCTGGTATGTGCGCGCCGATTCGCCGATCCGCTCGTTCAAGGACACCGAGGGCAAGACCATCGCCTTCTCGACGCCGGGCTCCTCGACCCAGATCGCGGTGCTTGCCCTCATGGAACTGTACGGCGTCAAGACCGCCAAGCCAGTCGCCACCGGCGGTCCGGCGGTGACTCTGACCCAGGTGATGACCGGCCAGATCGACGTCGGCTGGTCGACCGCGCCTTACATCGATGCGCTGCAGGAGGGCAAGATCAGGATCATCGCTCGTCCGGGCGAGGTGGAGCGGCTGCGCAACCAGACCGTCCGCATGATCGTCGCCAATGCCGACGCGCTCGCCAGCAATCGCGATGCGATCGTGCGCTATATGAAGGCGGTGCGCGAGATCACGGCCTGGATCTATGACGATCCGGCCGGGCTCAAGACGCTCGCCGAGGTCTCCAAGATCGGCGAGGCCGTCACCGCCCGGGTGCGCAGCGAGTTCCTGCCCAAGGAGGCGACCGATCCCGATCGCATCGCCGGCATGGACGAGATCATGCCGGATGCGGTGAAGCTGAAATATATCGCGTCGCCGCTGACGCAAAACCAGCTCAAGGAGCTGATCCAGGTTCCACTGCAATAGATCTGGAATCGAGAGTCCCCGGTGACAGCGAAAATCATCGACGGCGTGGCGGTCGCGCGCAAGATTCGCGAGGAGTGCCGCAGCCGCGTTGCGGCGCTCAAGGCCAAATCGGGTGTGGTGCCGGGATTGGCCGTCATCCTCGTCGGCGAAAATCCCGCCTCGGTGCTCTACGTCCGCAACAAGCTGCGGGCCTGCGCGGAGATCGGCATTCGCTCGTACAAATTCGACTTTCCGGTCTCGGTCGACCAGGCGGCCGTGGTGCAGCGGATCAAGGCCCTGAACGAGGATCCCGAAGTGCACGGGATTCTGGTCCAGCTTCCGCTGCCGACTTCGTTCGACCTCATGCGGATTCTCGAGGCCATATCGATCGACAAGGATGTCGACGGCTTTCATCTCTACAATGTCGGCGGGCTGGTCCTGGGCGATACCGTGTTCCCGCCCTGCACGCCCTATGGGGTGGTCAAGATCCTGGAGCACGAAGGCATCGCGCTCGAAGGCAAGAACGTCGTCGTCGTGGGGGCGAGCAATATCGTCGGCAAGCCGATGGCGCTCATGCTCATGCAGCGCGACGCCACCGTCTGCATCTGCCACGCCAAGACCCGCGACCTTGCGCAGTTCACGCTGCTCGCGGATGTGCTGGTGGTGGCGGCCGGGCAGCCCAAATTGATCCTGCCCCAAATGGTGCGGACCGGGGCCGTAGTCATCGACGTGGGAATCAATCGGCTGCCGAATGGAAAGCTGGTCGGGGATGTGGATTTCGAGGGCGTCCGGCAGAAAGCCTCCTACATCACGCCGGTGCCGGGCGGCGTCGGGCCCATGACGGTGACGATGCTGATGGTCAATACCATCACATCCGCCGAGCGAGCCGGTCAGCGGTCAGCCGCCGCCATCTGACGCGGATCGCTGCGCCCGCAGCTCCGTCGAGCGCGGCGGCGCCTCGTCGGACACGCAATAGGTGGCCTTGACGGCCGGCCGCGACAGCATTCGCTGCAGCCAGTCCCAGCTGCGCGGCGAGACTTTCTCGTTCATGAGCTCGGGCGCCCAGCGCGGCATCCGCTCGGCCGAGGACAGCACGTTGATGTCGGCGAGCGAGTAGCTTGATCCGGCGAGATGAGGATGCTGCGCGAGCGCGCGCTCCATCCGCTCGACCGCGTACACGATCTTGTCGCGCGCCTCGTCGATGTCCTGCTGCGGAAAGCCGTGATAGGCCTTCAACCATTTTTGCCGCTTGGAATGCAGCCTAATGCGCGCGAGCGAGCGTTCGAATTCGGCCAGGCCGCGCTCGCGCAGGATCGGACCGATGCCGAACGCCCAGCCGATGGTGGCGATGGCGTGAAACAGATGCTCGTCGACGATCTGGCTCCAGCGGCGCATGCGGGCGCGCTCGAGCGGGCTCGCCGGCCGCAGCGGCGGATCCGGAAATGCATCGTCGAGATATTCGTTGATGACCGACGTCTCGGTGACGACCGCGCCGTCATGGAGGAGCGCCGGAACCTGGCCGTCCGGGTTGATCGCGAGATAATCGGGCGAGAGATGCTCGCCCTCCGGCAAGCGCAGATAATGGCTCTTGTACCCGAGCCCCTTCTCCTTCAAGGTCGTGCGCACCTTGACCGACGCTTGCGACAGTCCGGCGTGATAGAGCTCCAGCATGTCCTGGCTCCGGATTGTTGGATGGCACGAGAGCTCGGCGCTATTGGCGCTCGACGTAACGGCGGTATTCCGCGATGGTCTCGGGGGAGAACGCCGCGAGCTTGGTGGCGACGAATTGGGCGAGTTCCTCGCCGGTGTTCGGCGGCCCGATGTCGAGGCCGCGTTTCATCGCTTCGACCTGATAATCGACGCTCGCCACCATGCTCAGATAGGACCGGCGCAGGATTTTTGTGCGCTCGTCCTGCATGCCGGGCGGGCCGATCACCGGCAGTCCGAGACGCTGCGGCGCGCTCAGCATTTCAAGCAGCGCCTTTTCCCGCTCGTCGGTAACGAGGCCGTCGAGCACCGCCACGCCAGGCTCGAGCGCCATCACCTGGAAGACCGGCACCACCGCGCCGGCGGCGATCATGTCGCCGCGCAGGCTCGCCCTCTGGCACAGCACGCCGTCCGCCTCGCCGCGCTCCACCGCCAGGACCGCGTCATTGATCCCCGGATAGCCGCGCACGACCTTGAGCGGCAGCTTTTCGTAGCGGGCCAAAACCTCCGGCATGATCGAGTTCGCGGTGGTGCTGCCGCTGCTGGCGATGACGAGCGGCCGCTGGGCGTTCCGCAGATCCTCGAAGCTGCGCACGTTCGCGTCGCGCCGCATCCAGAGCACGAAGTTGCTGCTGGCGGAGCTGCCGATCCAGGTGAATCGTCGCAAGTCATATTTGGTGTCGGCGGCGCTGATGACCGGAGCAAGCGCAAATCCGGTCCGGCCCGGCATGCCGAGCGTCAGTCCATCGGGCTTGGCGACGCCGTAGAGATGGTTGCCCAGGATGATGCCGCCGGCACCCTGCATGTTCATCGGCAGGATGCTCGGCTCGCCCGGAATGAACTTGCCGAGGAAGCGGGCGACCAGCCGCATCTCGCTATCGATGCCGCCGCCGGGAGGCTGGCCGGCAAACAGCGTCACGGTCTTGCCGCGATAGAAATCGTCCGCGGCCCGCGCCGCGCGGAGATCGAACGCACCGAGCGCGACCGCAACCAGCGCCGCGAGCAGAAGACGCACGGATGCGCCACTCGACGGGATTGCTCCGGTGTGCCGCTTCTGCTTGCTGCGATTGCCGAGTGGCACGGCTTCCCTCGCCCCGCTTGCGGGGAGAGGGGTCCACGGCACGGCGGAAAACCCAAACTCGGCCGGGTGAGGGGGCGTTTCCACGGGCTCAGACTCGCGGATAGGCCCCCTCACCCGCCGCGCTTCGCGCGTCGACCTCTCCCCGCTTGCGGGGAGAGGTGGGCCCTGCACATGGGAGGGGTACGAAACGAACCCAAGACCCGCAGCGCTATCGCCAATCGTCGATCGAGACGGTCTTGCGGTATTTGCAGCCCATGATGCGCCAGTAGCCGTTGGCTTCGCCGCCGACAACCACCACATTGATGTCCTCCTCCGGAAAGATCCGGATCAGTTCGTCGGGTGCGGCCTTGAGCCAGGTGGCCATCGGCTCCTCGCCGAACGTCGCCAGCGGATAGACGTAGTTCTGCACCAGCTGCAGATCCCAATAGCGGCCTGCCGGCATCTCTCCGGTCTCGTGAATCAACCGGATCAGCTTTTCCTTGCTGTCGAACCCGCCGCGGTCGATGAACTGCCTGGCGGTGATCGGATCGAGCAACAGGCACGGCGACGAATGGCCGTCGATGCCGGTGAGCATGTCGCGCACGTGCTCGCGCCAATATTTCTCGCGCAGCCCCAGGCAGAACGTGGTCGAGCGGCAGCCGTAGAAGATGCTCACCGTGCTGTCGGCCGGCTTGAAGCCCTTTTGCACGTGCAGCGGCTCCCAGGGGCTGCGCTCCTCGTTCTCCGCGAAGGTGAGGTTGTTGTAGGTATAGTTGTTGCCCTGCGAGCCCATGAAGGTCTCGCCGGGCACCGAGCCGCCCTGCAGGTTCTGCGAGAGCAGGCCGTAGGCCCGCCCGATGGTGGCGTTGGCGTGATTGTAGGGACCCATCGCGCCGATGCCGGAGTTCATGCCGATCTCGTCCCGGATCGGCCCGTTCACCACCACCATGGCCGAGGCCGAGCTCGACGTGCTGCCGCGCGCCGATACCTGCGAAGCCGCGAGCGCGAGAATGACCGGAAAATATTCCGGCTTGGCGCCGGCCATGACGGCATTCACCGCCACCTTCTCGACCGTATATTCCCACGCCACGCGAAACTTGGCCGGCTGCATGTGGCCGACGATCTCGTCCGCGGCGTGGCTGGTATGCGCCAGCATCGCGGCGACGCGCTTCTCGGTCGGCAGAACGATCGGAAGCTTGTCGGTCCAATCGTTCTCGAGGAACAGCCGCTGCAGGTTCTCTTCGGTATCGGGCTCGACCAGGCGCGGCCTGGTGGTGTCGAACAACGACATGTCGGCCACGTCACACGCCCGAGCGGGCGTCGTCGAGCGCGCCGGTGAGCGCCTCGACGATTTCCTGCATCACCGGACGGCCGGTGATGGGGTCCTTGCCGTGCACATAGGCCTTGAGCTGCGCGGCCGTCTTGCCCATGACCGGCTGCGGCACGAAGGCGCGCGCCGCCTGCGGCAGGCCCGCCATCTTGGTCACCGACGCCACCACCCGGTCGAACTTGTCGGTATGCAGCGCGACGGTGGGCACCGCGTACTTGGTCTCCAGCGTGATGGCGTGGGTGGCGACCGCCGGCGAGCAGTTGCTGCAATGGCCGACCCCGACGATGGCGGCATCGCCGTCGGCCTTGATCGCCTCCCAGGTCTTGGGATCGTCGTGTTGGTAGGTCGCCGAAAGCGAGACGATGCGCGTATTGACGCCGGGCATATGCTCCGCGAACCAGGCCTGCACCTGCTTGAGCAGCTCGATCGAATCGTCGAACCGGCAATCGACCAGATAGATGGTCTTGCCATCGAGGCTCTCGAGCCGGGGCGCGGCGGTCTTCCGGGCGACCTTGGGCGGAAAGCCCGTCGGGTTGAGGACGGCGATCTTCTCCCCGGACCGGTCCAGAACGTCGAGCTTGCTCAGGTCATTCGGCGTGGTGACGATGTTCATCGCGGGTTTCCCTGATCGTCGATCGATGCAGGGGACAAGTATAGGACCGCGCTGGTGGCGAGTATAGGCGGGGCAGTGGAGAAGTGGGCCCGGAGAAGTGGGCCGAAGTGCTCAAGTCCGCTGGCGCCAAGCCCGACCGATCCGGCCCCGCAAAACAGGCCCCGCAAGAACGATTCGGGGCCTGTTTGCCACCTGGCGCCATCGTGACGGAATTTGCTGACGTCGGCGGATATCAGTACGCGGACGGATAGCAGCTGTATGGATAGTTATTGTAGCTGTAATAGGGGTAGGGATAGCCGTAACCGCATCCGTAGTCATAGTACCCGTAGTCGCCCCCTCCGAAACCAAGGAAACGCCGGTCGTGATCGAAGCGGCCGCGCGCGCCGGCAAAGTGCTGACCGGCAATTCCGCGACCGATGCCGCCCACATGACCGCCACCAAAGCCGCCAATGTGACCACCACCAAATCCGCCCACATGGCCGCCGCCAAATCCGCCGACATGGCCCCCGCCAAAGCCGCCCCCCATATGGCCGCCACCAAATCCGCCGCCCATGTGGCCGCCGCCACCACCACCACGTGCAAGCGCGTCAGCGGTCAGTCCTCCTGTGAGAGCGGCAGCCGCCGCCAACACGATCACCGTTTTACGTAACATTGGAATACTCCTTCGGACGCGATCGCGTCCATTTTGATTGCAGGCACTCTGACTTCAGACAAGATCACGACCGTTCGTTTGATTGCGCGAAGCCGATCGATGACCACTCGTTGAGACGTAGTCCTGAGTTTGCGAGACCGTACGCGACCAAAAGCCTCATCGCGCAAGCGACGGGCAGACATGCCGTTGCGGACGATGAGCGGGTCTTGATTTATTGCGGAAGAATGCAGCTCGGCTTCGGCTCAACGATTATTTCAAATCAGAGGCGGCTGAACCAATCATGGCCTCGGTCTTCCCAATATCCGCCCGGGCAGTCGTTGGTCACCGCCATCGCTGCGATGTATTTCGGGTTCTTGAAGCCGAGCTTGGTAGGTATGGCGTAAGCGGATGGCCCGCCGACACCAGTAACAATCCCTTGAGAAAGCTAAACTTGAATTTAAGCGATCGGTCGTTGCGTCCACGAATCTCTGCTCCACACCGCAACGTCGGCTGGATCGAGCTGGAGCTTGCGTGCGGATTGGCTTGGCGAGCGAGGGAGCAGCCCCATAAGGGCATCATCGGCGTCCGCAGCCGAGAGGGTTCAGGACCACGCGGCAAAGGTTCATGCAGGCTGGAACCGTCATGGCCTCATCCGCGCCGCTTGAGATAGCGGACGGCCGAGATCGCCGCGGTGGCGCCATCGCCGGCTGCGGCCGCCAGCTGGGCGACCGAGTGCTTGCGGATATCGCCGGCCGCGAAGATTCCTTCAACCGAGGTCCGCAGCGCGATGTCGGTCTCGATGTGGCCGGTCGCGTCGAGCGCCAGCAGGCCGCGCAGGAATGCGGTGTTGGGCGCAAGCCCGACATGGACGAAGACGCCCCGGACGTTGTGGACGCGGCTCGCGTTGATGCCGCAGGCGCGCAGGCGCACGCCCGAGACCGCATCCTCGCCGAGGATCTCTTCGATCGACGTCTCGAGGGCAAGCTCGATCCTGGGCGAGGCGACGGCCTTGTCCACCAGTGCCTGCTGGGCGTCGAAGCTCGCATCACGGTGAAAGACCGTGACCCGGGCGGCGTGGCGGGCAAGCACCAGCGCTTCGTCGAGCGCGGAGTCGCCGCCACCGACGACGCAGACCTCCTGTCCGGCGAACAAGGGCCCGTCGCATGTGGCGCAGTGCGACACGCCGCGGCCGTGCAGTCGCGCCTCGCCCGGAATCCCGAGCGCTCGTGGGGTCGAGCCGGCCGCGACAATCACCGTCCGCGCGCGCCACACGTCCGCCGCGCCCCGCACGACCCAATGCGCGCCGGAAAGCTCGATCGCCTCGACGCTATCGAGCCCGAGCTCGGCACCGGCGGCCTCGGCCTGCTCGTGCAGGAGGGGCCCGAGCTCATGACCGGCGATGCCCGCAGGAAATCCGGGAAAGTTCTCGATGCTCTCGGCATTGACGATCTGGCCGCCGGCGGCCATCCGTTCGACCACGGCGACCTTGAGCCCGTGGCGGGCCGCGAACGTCGCGGCCGTGAGCCCGGCCACGCCGGCGCCAATGACCACCAGATCAAAATCCTGCATCGGCTCCTCAATCGGCGGATTGTCGGCGGGACGCGCGCGCGGCATATAATGCGCCGACGATGCGCTCATGCGCTAAAGCGCCTGCGCAGATGTACGCCTGCAAGCCGGAGGATAGCCGCCGCGCGGTCCCGGCAAAAGGACGGATCATGTCGCTCCTGCCCTGGCGTTCGCGCGTGCCGATCGGCGTGCTCCGCACCGTGTCGCTCGCTATCGTGTCGCTCGCCATCGTGCCGCCGGTCATCTTGTCGCTGGTCATCGTTGTCCTGGGCGGAGCACCCCAGGCGCGCGCGCAACCGATCGCCGATTTCTATCGCGGCAAGACGCTGAGCCTGCTGGTCGGCGTGGGCGTCGGCGGCGAGTTCGATCTGGTGACGCGGCTGTTGGCGAAATATATCGGCCGGCATATTCCCGGCAATCCATCGACCGTGACCCAGAACATGGTCGGGGCCAGCGGCATGAAGGTGCTGAACTATCTCTACAACCAAGCGCCCCGCGACGGCACCGCCATCGTGCTGGTGCAGCCCGCCTTGCCGGCCGCCCAAGCGGTCGGACTGCCGGGCGTGCAATACGCCGCCGAAAAGCTGAATTGGCTCGGCACCATCGCGCCCGCGGTCGAGACCCTGGTGGTGTGGCACACGAGCGGCGTGAAGACCATCGAGGACGCGCGCGAGCGCGATATCGTCATCGGCGCCACCGCCAAGGGCTCCAACACCTACGGATTCCCGGCGATGATGAAGGAATTCCTGGGCGCCAGGTTCAAGATCGTCACCGGCTATGCCAGCGGTACTCAGATCAACCTGGCTATGGAACGGGGCGAGGTCGATGGCCGCGACAATTCCTGGGCCAGTTGGAAGGCGACCAAGCCCGATTGGGTGAAGGAGCATAAGATCACTGTTCTTGCGCGCTTCGGTCCCTTCGTGCCCGATCTTGCAGCGCCCGCGCTCACCGACATGGTCGAGAACGCCGATGAACGGCGGATCGTCGAGCTGGTCCTCTCCGGCGGGCAGCTCGGTCGCCCGTTTGCGGCCCCACCCGGCGTTCCGCCGGAACGCGTAACCGCGCTGCGCGCGGCATTCGACGCGGTGATGCAGGATCCGGATTTCCTCGGCGAGGCGGCGGCGCTCAATCTCGATGTCGCCCCGATCGGCGGGGAAGCGTTGCAACGCATCGTGGAGCAGGTGGTGAGCACGCCCAAGGACGTGGCGAGCCGTGCCCGCCATTTCCTCGAATAGGTTGGCACGCTATTGGCCGCCGAGAATCGAGGGCACGAAGGCGCTTTCGCCGGCTGCCGCGCATTGCTAACCTGCGCTCCGCAGCCGAGCTTCCATCCGATGGACTTAGAGGGGCGCCGAGCCGGCAACCGTCGATCAAACAACCGGCCTCATCTCGCCCGAGATCCTGATTGCAACCAGTCTGCGCCAAGGGAGGAACCAATCCATGCGAAGCGTATCTCTCGCCACGGCCCTGATGGGTTCACTGCTCGCGGTCACCGCGCTGACGCCCGCGCGCGCAGCCGACATGACGTTCGAGCGGGCGATGAACGCCGACAAGGAACCGCAGAACTGGCTGCTGCACCACGGCAACTATCAGGGCCACCGGTTCTCGCGGCTCACGCAGATCAACACCGATACGGTGAAGAATCTCAAGGTCGCGTTCACGGTCGGGCTGGGCGGCTTCGAAGGCGCCGGCACCCGCTACAAGTTCGGCGATCTGGAAGCCACTCCGATCGTCGAGGACGGCGTGATGTATTTCCCCGACGGCTGGGGCACCGTCTATGCGGTCGACGTATCGAGCGGCAAGAAGGGCACGATCCGCTGGAAGTTCGATCCGGGCACCGACAAGGCCTGGGCCGGCGACGTCGCCTGCTGCGGGGTCAACAACCGCGGCGTCGCCTTGTGGAAGGACAAGGTGATCTCGGTCTCGCTCGACGGCCGGCTGTTCGCCATCAACAAGGCGACCGGGGAGAAGGTGTGGGAGCGCAAGGTCGCGGACCCGGCGCTGGCCGAGGTGCTCACGCTCGCCCCGCTGGTCATCCGCGATACCGCGATCGTCGGCGCGGCCGGCGGCGAATACGGCATCCGCGGCTTTGTCGATGCGACCGACCTCAACACCGGCAAGCCGCTGTGGCGGACCTACACCATCCCCGGCAAGGGCGAGCCCGGCAACGAGACCTGGAAGGACGGCAAGGACCATTGGGAGCACGGCGGCGGCTCGGTCTGGGAAACCGCCACCTACGACGCCGAGAGCGACACGTTCTATCAGGGGGTCGGCAATGCCGGACCCGATTGGGATCCCGAATACCGCCCGGGCGACAACAAATGGGCGGCCAGCGTGCTGGCGCTCAATCCCGCCACCGGCCAGATCAAATGGGGCTTCCAGTACACCCCGAATGATCCCTATGACTTCGACGAGATCTCCGAGCATCCGATCATCGACGCCAAGGTCAACGGCGAGGATCGCAAGCTCGTGGTGCACGCCGCCCGCAACGGCTTCTATTATGCGCTTGACCGCACCAACGGCGCATTCGTGGCGGGCAAGCAATATGTCGACGAGCTCAATTGGGCGCCCGGCCTCGATCCCAAGACCGGCAAGCCGCTCAACTACGATCCGAACAAGGACGTGCAGGTCTATGCGGCGGGCAGCCACGGCTCGCGTGCCAACCCGCAAGGCGGGCGCCTGTGCCCGTCGCATTTCGGCGGCAAGAACTGGGAGCCCACGGCCTACAATCCGCAGCTCAACCTGCTCTATATTCCGTCGACCGAAGGCTGCAATCAGCTCGGCACGGTCGAGCAAAAGGACTTTGTCGATCAGGGCGGCACGGTCAAGCCGCGCGAGCGCTTCTCCGGCGGCGGCATCAAGACGCCTGAGCGTCTCTACGGCAGCCTGAAGGCGGTCGATCCGACCACCGGCGAGATCAAGGCCAACCTGAGGCTCGATTATCCCAACTACAGCGGCGCGCTCGCGACCGCCGGCAACCTGGTCTTCATCGGCGAGCCCGACGGCACGCTCTCGGCCCATGACTCCAAGACCCTGGCCGAGGTGTGGAGCTTCAACGTGGGCACCGGAATCAATGCGCCGCCGATCACCTATTCGGTCAACGGCAAGCAGTATGTCGCGGTCCTGGTCGGCTCCAAGCAGCCCAACGCGGTGATGGCGAACGCGCCCGAGCTCAAATACACCTCGACCGCGTCCATGCTGTACGTGTTCGGCCTGTAGGCGCGGCCGGCAGCGGGAGGCGGCCGCCGGAGCGCGGCCCGAGCGATGAGTGAAGCTGCGCAAGCGCCCGGCGGCAGGACCAGGGTCAGAGCTCTCCTGCTGAGCGATCGCATCGACACGTCGAACCTCGAGCGCTCGATTCTCGAGCGCGATGGCGTGGTTGCAACGGTTCCGTTGACCTACCGGTATGGAAAAGACGGGCTGGTGACGGTGTTTCGCTATGGCGTGGCGGTCCTGATCGGGCTTGCGCCGGCGGAAGAGGACGAGGTGCTGCAGAGCCTCTCGACGCGGCTCATCCGTCCGGTCGAGCCGCGCGAGGAGGAGATCGCGTATATCGTGGTCGCGTTCGACCGGGACGAGCAGATCCTCCCGGGCGGTCCGGTTGCCCTCAAGACGTGCACGCCCGAGCATCTGGTCGTCATCGCGGATGCGTTGTCGAAGAGCGTGGTGCTGGCACGCGACGAGCGCGAGGTGGCCGCGGTCTTCGAGCTGGTCGAGCCGTTCGCCCGCCAGCTGGCCGAGAAGGGCCGCACCACCAGCGGCCGGCGCGCCATCCTCAAGCACATCGGCAACGCGCTCTTGGTGCAGCACCGGGTCTCGGGCCGCGTCGCGGTCGCCGAAAAGCCCGACGTGGTGTGGGATCGACCCGACCTGGACCGGCTCTATGCCCGGCTGGAGGACGAATACGAGCTCAAGGAACGCGCCGAGGCCCTGACCCGCAAGCTCTCGGTCATCGCCGAGACCGCCGAGGTGCTCACCGACATCATCGACACAAGGCGTTCGCTGCGGCTGGAGATCGTCATCGTGGTCCTGATCGCGGTCGAGCTGGCGATCGCCGGTTACCAAATCCTGCGCTGATAACCGTAGGGCGCAATCGCTTTATTGCGTCACTTGGCGAGGCCGTTGGCGCAATAAAGCGATTGCGCCCTACGCGCGATTCTTCTCGTGGATGGCGGTGATCAGGTTTCCGAGCGCGATGAAATCGCGCTTGCGCGGGGACGATCGGCGCCAGCCGAGGCCCACGATCCGATGCGGCTCGGGCTCGGCGAAACGCATGAGCCGCAAGAGCCCGTTCCTGGATTCAAGCTCGACGCTGATCTCCGGCAACAGCGTGATGCCGTAGCCGTTGGCGACCATCTGCACGATCGTCGACAGGCTGGAGGCGCCGTAGGTGTCGACGCTCTGCGGCTGCCTCAGATTGCAGACGTCGAGCGCCTGGTCGCGCAGGCAGTGGCCCTCCTCGAGCAGGAGCAGCCGGTCGCGCAACATGAGATCGGGCGTGGCCAGCATCTTGGCCGGCATCCGCCGCGAGCTCGGGAATGCCAGCAGGAAGCGATCGGTGAACAACGGGGCCGTCTCGATGTCGGCATGCTCGACCGGCAGCGCCAGCAGCACCAGGTCGAGCTTGCCGGCGAGGAGCTCGTTCAGGAGATGCTGGGTCTGGGTCTCACGCAAGCTGAGCTCCAGCTCGGGGTGGTCGGCGCGCAGCATCGCCAGCAGCGGCGGCAGCAGATAAGGCGCGATGGTCGGGATGACGCCGAGCCGCAAGCCGCCGCACAGCAGCCGTTGATTGTGGCGGGCATGGTCCACGAGATCGCGGACCTCGGAAAGAATGCGGCCGACCCGGCGCGCGATCTCCCTGCCCTCGTCGGTCAATTGCGCGCCCGCGCGCGTGCGCTCGATCAGCGGGACGCCGATCTCTCGCTCCAGCTCCTGGATCTGCATCGACAGCGCCGGCTGCGTAACCGCGCATTGCTCCGCGGCACGGCCGAAATGGAGGCTCTGGGCGAGTGCATCGAAGTAGCGCAATTGGCGCAGCGTCACGTTGCCCACGGCATCGCTCCATCAGGATAACTGATCATGCAATGAAGAAAGAACGGTTAGACCTGATCAATGGTTCTGTCTAACGCTTTTTGGAGTTCGGGCAGAGCAGCTCTTCAATAACGAATGTGACCCTGGGCGCGGTCAAGCTTTCCCATGGCAACGGACTGGACGAACCCGGCCAAATCGTCCCAAAACACAAACGCCGTTACGCCGGCGACGAGTCCGAGCGCCAAAAGCGCAGCCACGATCAAACGCCGACCTCGCGCTGCACCCGAACCATTGAGATTAGCCATGTCGGCTTTGTCAGGTTCTCTCGAAGCCGGAGCTTCTCTCGAAGCCAGAGCGGCTCGCGATCTCAACCGGCCTTGGCATGGCTGGGGATCCACGGAGCAAGAGGATCATACAGCCGATAATGCCGATGCCGCGTGACCGCGAGATCGGGACCGGCGCCGGCATGGCGCGGCGGTGCGATAGCGGTAAAATTCGGGCCAGGCCTGCCGCTCCAGGCATCCGCCGCGACCTGGACCACCGGTACCGACAACAGCGCAACAAACAGTGCGATCACCCACCTCATACGTGTCCTACCTATTATATTGTTGGTTTCGGATATAGGGCACTTTGCGTCACTGTAGATATAGACACTTTGGCCGGTGGCCGAAATAGGCCAGCCGGCTCCGCCAGCGGGTTCCCGGGGAACTTTTACAAACCGGTTTGCCCCTTTGGCGAGCGGAACCGCGCCCGCGCCAAGTCACTTTCCGGTGAAGCACGCTACGCTGCACTGCGGTAGAGCCCCCAAGCCCGCGCGAACCGGCACGGGCGCCCGTCAACGCGGTTGCCGCCTTATTTGAAGCACTGCATAACTGCAAGGCGAGCGATGTCCACAAGACCCGCGTCGCAACCGGTCTCGCCGGCTTCATGCTGCAGGCAATGCTGCGGTCGGGCTGCTGCCACTGCGCACCGATCGCCCGCAGGAGCATCCATGTTGGGCACAGCCGCAAAGGCTCTCTTGGTCGCGCTCACCGGCACGCTGCTCATGGCCCTGCGCCCGGCCGCTGCCGCCGATGAAGCCGCCGACTTCTATCGCGGCAAGACCATCAGCGTCATCGTCGGCTTCGGGGCGGGCGGCGGCTACGACCTCTATGCGCGGCTGCTGGCCCACTATCTCGGCAATCACATTGCGGGAGCGCCCAACGTCGTGGTGCAGAACATGGAGGGCGCCGGCAGCGTGCGCGCCGCGAATTACGTCTACGCGGTGGCGCCGAAGGACGGCACCGTGATCGCGGCGGTCAATCAGAACATGCCGATGTACCAGATGCTCGGCGGCGCCGGGGCGCAGTTCGATCCGGCGCAGGTCAATTGGCTCGGCAGCATGGCCTATTCCAACGGCACGCTCTACACGTGGTATCAGTCCGGCATCAAGACGCTGGCGGACGCCAAATCGCGCGAGGTGCTGCTCGGCGGCGTCGGCACGACCTCCGATTCCTACATCTATCCGACGCTCGCCAACGGCTTGTTGGGCACCCGCTTCAAGGTGATCAACGGCTATGCCGGCACCAAGGAAATTCATCTGGCGATGGAGCGGGGCGAGGTGATGGGCCGCGGCGGCAACACCTGGGCGAGCCTGACCAGCAGCAATCAGGATTGGGTCGAGCAGAAGAAGGTCAACCTGCTGCTTCAGATCGGCTTCAAACCGGAGCCCGAGATCACCCAAGTGCCGCTGCTCGTCGATCTGGTGAAGACATCGGAGGAGAAGCAGATCGCCACGGTGGTGACACTGCCGACCGCGCTCGGTTACACCGACTGGCTCGCGCCCGAGGTCCCGGCCGGCCGGATGAAGGTTCTGCGCGACGCCTATGCGGCGACCATGCAGGACAAGGCGTTCCTCGAGGAGGCGGGCAAGCACGACATGATGATTCGCCCGCAGACCGGCGCGGAGATCGCCGCCCTCATCAAGCAAGCCGCGGGCGTGCCGAAACCGGTGCTGGATCGCACCGCGCAACTGCTGGGCTGGCAGAAATAGAGTTGAGTTGATGGAGGGCAGGCTTTCGGCGACGTTGTCATGGCCGCGCCTATCCCGGCCATGAGAACTTGAAAGCTCAGTGCTTGGGCGGGGTCGCGGCGAGGGCGACCTTTTCCTCCGGCGACCAGCCGCCGCCGAGCGCCTGGAACAGGCTGACGCCGGCCAGCAGCCGGTTGAGCTGCACCTGCACCAATGAGCTCTCGGCCTGGAACAAGGTCTGCTCGGTCTGCAGCAGGGTGACCAGGTTGACGGTGCCCTCGCGCAGCTGCTGCTCGGAGAGGTAGAACGCCATTTGCGAGGCGAGCACGTCCTCGCGCAGATATTTCTCCTGCAAGCTCGTCTGCTGCAGGGCGATCAGGGCCTTCTCCACATCGGCGAAGGCCGAGAGCACGTCCTTGCGATAGGTCTGCAGGGCCTGCTGGCGCAGGGCAAGCTGCTGCTGGAGCTGGCCTTCCAGCAGGAAACCGTCGAAGACCGGCTGCGTCAGGCTGGCGGCGGCGGTGTAGAACCAGGCGCCGGGACCAAACAGCGTTTTCAGGGCCGCGCTCTGATATCCGGCCTCGGCGGTCAGCTGTATGCTGGGGAAGAAGGCGGCGCGCGCGGCCTTGACATCGTAGTTGGCGGCGGAGAGCAGCGCCTCGGCCTGCCGCAGGTCCGGCCGCTGGTTGAGCAGCTCGGACGGCAGACCGGGTGTCACGCGCGGAACCGTAACCTGCATCATGCTGCCGCCGCGGGCCCCGAAACGTTCGGGCGCGCGCCCGACCAGCACCGCGAGCGCGGCCTTACTCTGCTGCAGCGTCACCTCGACCGGGGGAATTTGCGCCTGCAGGGAAGACACCAGGCTCTGCTGCTGGGCCACGTTGATCTGCGACGCCGTCCCGGCACCGAACTGCTGTTTGATCAGATCGAGGATCCGGTTCGAATCGTCGACATCCTTGTGCAGGATTTTCAGGCTGTCCTGGGCGCCCAGGATCTGAAAATAGGTCGTCGCGACGGTGCTGATGGTGGTGAGGGCGACGACCTCGCGATTGTAGCGGCTGGCGACCGCACTCTCCTCGGCCGCGACCAGGGTCGACTGGTTCTTGCCCCAGAAGTCGAGAACGTAGCTTGCGCTCAAGGAGGTCGAATAGAGCTGGTTGTTGCCGCCCGCGCCGCTGCCGCCGGAACCGGAGCCGCCGGTCTGGGCCGATGACTTGGAGGCCGATGCGCTGGCATTGAAGTCGATCGTGGGAAACAACGGGGCACCGGCGATCCGCGCCTGCGCGTCGGCCTGCTAAATCTGGGCGACCGCGATCGCGATATCGAAATTGTGAGCCTGGGCGTCCTCGATCAGGCCGACCAGCTCGCGCGAATGGAAGCCGCGCCACCAATCGAGCTTCGGCACCGCCGCCTCCGCCGAGCCGTGAGCGGTGCGGTATTTGCCGGGCGTGTCAAGAGCGAGGTCGGGTTTCTCGTCCTCCAGCGTGCAGCCCGACAAGCTGTGGATAACGCACAAAACGCCGACCATCGGCGCCGCCAAACGGGCCCTGCCGAGCGCCCGATGTCCCATGACGCAACTCGGCATGACACGATGCCACGCAGAATCCGGGCAATCCCGACGCATTTGACGAATTCCCCCTCACGCAGTCCGCAATCACGCCGCCGAGCCCCGCGGCAGCACCCCCCAGGTCGACTTTGCGGTCAAATTCGCCGGCAGGCAATGGGTATTCACCGGTCCTGCGGCCGGACGTAGCCGGCTACCCTCATTCGCCGGGCAGGAGACCGCCGCGACCGGGAACGACTTCGGGACCGGAGGAACCCCACAGTTGGCGACACCACAGCCGGAAGCGATCAAGGTAGAGATAGATCACCGGCGTCGTATAGAGCGTCAGCACCTGGCTGACGATCAGGCCGCCGACGATCGAGATGCCGAGCGGTCGCCGCAATTCGCCGCCATCGCCGAGGCCGAGCGCGAGCGGCACCGCGCCGAACATCGCCGCCATGGTGGTCATCATGATCGGCCGAAAGCGCAGCAGGCAGGCCTCGAAGATCGCCTGGCGCGAATTCAGCCCGCGCGTGCGCTCGGCATCGAGCGCGAAATCGATCATCATGATGGCGTTCTTCTTGACGATGCCGATGAGCAGGATGACGCCGATCAGCGCCATGATGCTGAATTCCGTGTGGAAGACCATCAAGGCCAGCACCGCGCCGACGCCGGCGGAAGGCAGCGTCGACAGGATCGTGAGCGGATGGACGTAGCTCTCGTAGAGAACGCCGAGCACGATGTAGACCGCGATGAGCGCGGCGAGGATCAGGAACGGCTCGTTGTCGAGCGATTGCTGAAAGACCTGCGCGGTGCCCTGGAAGCTGCCGTGGATGGAGGCCGGCACGCCGAGCCGCTTCATCGCAGCGTTGATGGCGCTCACCGCGTCGCTGAGCGAGGCGCCGGACGCCAGGTTGAAGGAGATCGTGGTGGCGACGAACAGGCCCTGGTGGTTGACCGCGAGCGGCGTGCTGCCCGGGCCGTAATGGCTGAAGGCGGCGAGCGGCACCATGGTTTCGGTGCTCGTGCTGACCGCGGCGCCGGTCGAGGCGACCCCGTGGCCGGTATTGCGCGATCGAATTGGGGGCGAGATTGCGGGCGGTGTCGGCCGCGACCGCGGCGGCCGACGAGGCCTGACCGGCTCCCGACCACGGTGCCGGCGACCGCATTGGTCGACTGCGTGCCGCCGACCGTGCCGCCGGCGGTGCTGACATAGATGTCCTTGAGGGTCTCCGGGCTCTGCCAGTATTGCGGCGCCACCTCCATGACCACGTGATACTGGTTGAGCGCATTGTAGATGGTCGAGACCTGGCGCTGGCCGAAGGCGTCGTAGAGCGTGTTGTCGATCTGGCTGGCGTTGATGCCGAGGCGCGCCGCGGTGTCGCGGTCGATCGCGAGGTCGGTTTCCAGGCCCTTGTTCTGCTGGTCGGTATTGACGTCGGTCGAGCTCGGGTAGCGTCTGCAGCGCGGTCAGGATCTTCGGCGCCCAGGTGTAGAGGTCGTCGAAGTCGTGTCGGCCTGCAGCGTGTATTGGTACTGCGCGTTGCTCTGGCGCGCCGCCGACGCGGATATCCTGCACCGCCTGCAGGAACAGCGTCGCGCCCGGCACCTGCGCGAGCTGCGCGGCGCAGCCGGCGCAATCACCTGGTCGGCCGAGAGCTTGCGCTCGCGCAGCGGCTTCAGCGAGATGAAGACGAAGCCGGAATTGGTCTGGCCGCCGCCGGTGAAGCCGACCACGGTAGTCGACCGCCGGATCGTCCTGCACGATCGAGATGAACTGCGTCAGCTTCTGCTGCATGAGCTGGAACGAGATGCTCTGGTCGGCCTGGATGCCGCCGATCAGGCGGCCGGTGTCCTGCTGCGGAAAGAAGCCCTTCGGGACGATGATGTAGAGATAGACGTTGAGGCACGAGCGTCGCCAGCAGGATCGCGACGATCGAGCGCGGATGGTCGAGCGCCCAGCCGAGCGTGCGCTCGTAGCGGCGCATGCAGGCCGTCGAAGACGCGCTCGCTCGCCCGATAGAGCCGCCCGTGCGGCGCGCCGCGTTCCCGGCGCAGCAGGCAGCGCGCACATCATCGGCGTGGTGGTCAGCGAGACCACCAGCGACACCAGGATGGCGACCGACAGCGTCACGGCGAATTCGCGGAACAGCCGGCCGACGATGCCGCCCATCAGCAGGATCGGAATGAACACGGCGATCAGCGAGATGCTCATCGACAGCACGGTGAAGCCGACCTCGCCGGCGCCGACGATCGCCGCCTGCATGCGCGGCATCCCGGCCTCGATGTGGCGCGTGATGTTCTCCAGCACCACGATCGCGTCGTCGACCACAAAGCCGGTGGCGATGGTCAGCGCCATCAGCGACAGATTGTCGAGGCTGTAGCCGAGCAGATACATGACCGCCGAAGGTGCCGATCAGCGAGACCGGCACCGCGACGCTCGGCACCAGGTGGCGCGCGGCGTTGCGCAGGAACAGGAACACCACCAGGATCACCAGGCCGACGGAGATCATCAGCGTCCGCTCGACCTCGCGCAGCGAGGCGCGGATGGTGGTCGAGCGGTCGACCGCCACGGTGATGTCGATGGCGGGCGAGATCGAGGCCTGCAGCTCCGGCAGCAGTCGCGGTCACCCGGTCGACCGTGTCGATGATATTGGCGCTCGGCTGGCGATAGAGGATGACCAGGACCGACGGCTTGCCGTTGGCGAGGCCGGCATTGCGCGATATTCTCGACCGAATCCGACGACCTCGCCGACGTCGGTCAGGCGGACCGCCGCGCCGTTGCGATAGGCGACGATCAGGGTGCGATATTGCGCGGCCAGGCTCGCCTGATCGTTGTCGTAGATCTGATAGTGGCGGTCCTCCACGTCGATGGCGCCCTTGGGGCTGTGGGCATTGGCGGAGGAGAGCGCCGCGCGCACGTCCTCGAGGCCGATGCCGTATTTGAACAGCGCGCTGCGGATTGAGCTCGACGCGCACCGCCGGCAGCGAGCTGCCGCTCACCGTGACCTCGCCGACGCCGTCGACCTGCGACAGCTTCTGCGCCAGGACGGTCGAGGCGGCGTCGTAGATCTGGCCGCGGCGTCAGCGTGTTGGAGGTCAGCGCCAGGATCAGGATCGGCGCGTCGGCCGGATTGACCTTGCGGTAGGTCGGATTGGAGCGCAGGCTCGCCGGCAGGTCGGCGCGCGCCGCGTTGATCGCCGCCTGCACGTCGCGCGCCGCGCCGTTGATGTCGCGGTCGAGGCCGAACTGCAGGGTGATGCGGGTCGAGCCGACCGTGCTGGTCGAGGTCATCTCGGTGACGTCGGCGATCTGGCCGAGATGGCGCTCGAGCGGCGTCGCGACGCTGGTCGCCACCACCTCCGGGCTGGCGCCGGGCAGCTGCGCCTGCACCGAGATGGTGGGGAAGTCGACCTGCGGCAGCGGCGACACCGGCAGCTGGAAAAACGCGACCGCGCCGGCGCGCCGCCACCCCGAGCGTCAGCAGCGTCGTCGCGACCGGCCGGCGGATGAACGGGGTCGACAGGCTCATGGCGCGGGGCTCTCCTCGCCATCGTCGAGCACGCCGGCAAACCGGAGCGCGACAGGCGGTCGAACCAGAGATAGATCACCGGCGTCGTGAACAGCGTCAGCACCTGGCTGACCAGCAGGCCGCCGACGATCGAGATGCCGAGCGGATGGCGCAGCTCCGAGCCGATGCCGGTGCCCAGCATCAGCGGCAGGGCGCCGAGCACCGCCGCCATCGTGGTCATCAGGATCGGGCGGAAGCGCAGCAGGCAGGCCTGGATAGATCGCCTCGCGCGGCGGCTTGCCCTCGTTGCGCTCGGCATCGAGCGCGAAGTCGATCATCATGATGGCGTTCTTCTTGACGATGCCGATCAGCAGGATGATGCCGATGATGGCGATGACGGTGAGGTCGTCGCGGGCCACGATCAGCGCCAGCAGCGCGCCGATGCCGGCCGACGGCAGCGTCGAGAGAATCGTGACCGGATGGATGAAGCTTTCGTACAGCACGCCCAGCACGATGTAGACGGTGACGATCGCCGCCAGGATCAGCAACAGCTCGTTGCCGAGCGACGACTGGAACGCCAGCGCCGCGCCCTGGAAGCTGGTGATCGCGCTGGCCGGCAAGCCCGATGTCGGCTCGCGCCTGCTTGATCGCCGTCACCGCCTCGCCCAGCGAAGCGCCGGGCGCGAGGTTGAACGAGATGGTGGCCGCCGGGAACTGGCCGAGATGGTCGATCTGCAGCGGCGCGGTCTGCTCGCGCACATGCGCGACCGCGGACAGCGGCACCTGGCCGGTTCCCGTCGACGAGGGCAGATAGATCGATGCCGAGCGAATCGAGCGAGGACTGCAGCGCCGGATCGGCTCTCCAGGATCACGCGGTACTGGTTCGAATTGCGTGAAGATCGTCGAGACGATGCGCTGGCCGAAGGAATCGTAGAGCGCGTTGTCGATCGTCGCCGGCGTGATGCCGAAGCGGCCGGCGGTGTCGCGGTCGATGTCGATATAGGCGGACAGGCCCTGCGCCTGCGATGTCGCTCGATGACGTCGGCGAGCTGCGGCAGCTGAGTTGAGCTTGTCCACCAGCCGCGGCGCCCAGGCGGCGAGCTCGTCCGGATTGGCATCCTCCAGCACGAACTGGTACTGCGTCCGGCTGACCGTATCCTCGATGGTCAGATCCTGCACCGGCTGCATGTAGAGCGTGATGCCGGTCACCGGCGCGGTCTCCTGCCGCAGGCGCGCGATGACCGTCGGTGACGTCGGCGTTGCGCGCCTCGTGCGGCTTGAGATTGATCAGGAACCGGCCGCTGTTGAGCGTGGTGTTGGTGCCGTCGACGCCGATGAAGGAGGACAGGCTCTCCACGTCGGGTCCTTGCAGGATGGCCTGCGGCCAGCGCCTGCTGGCGCTCCGCCATGGCGGCGAAGGAGATCGATTGCGGCGCCTCGGAGATGCCCTGGATGAGGCCGGTGTCCTGCACCGGAAAGAAGCCCTTGGGGATGACGATGTAGAGCGCAGGCGGTGAGCGCGAGCGTGCCGAGCGCGACCAGCAGCGTCGCGGTCTGGCGGTCGAGCACCCAGGTCAGCAACGCGGCCATAGCCGTCGATCAGCCGCTCGAACCATTCGCGGCTGCGGCGCTGCGACGGCGGTCTCGCGCACGTGCCGCCGCCGGGCGCAGCAGCTTGGCGCAGGCCATCGGCACCAGCGTCAGCGACACCACCGCCGAGATCAGGATCGTCACCGCCAGCGTGATGGCGAATTCGCGGAACAGCCGGCCGACCACGTCGCCCATGAACAGCAGCGGGATCAGCACCGCGATCAGCGAGATGGTCAGCGAAATGATGGTGAAGCCGACCTGCTCGGAGCCGCGCAGCGCGGCCTCCAGCGGCGATTCGCCCTCCTCGATGTAGCGGGAGATGTTCTCGATCACCACGATGGCGTCGTCGACCACGAAGCCCGACGAGATGGTCAGCGCCATCAGCGACAGATTGTCGAGGCTGAAGCCGAACAGATACATGGCGCCGAAGGTGCCGACCAGCGACAGCGGCACCGACAGGCTCGGAATGATGGTCGCGCGGGTGCTGCGCAGGAAGACGAAGATCACCAGCACCACCAGGACGACGGCGAGCATCAGCTCGAACTCCACGTCCGCGCACCGAAGCGCGGATGGTCACGGTGCGGTCGCTGAGCACGGCGACGTCGATCGCGGCGGGCAGCGAGGCCTGCAGCTGCGGCAGCAGGGCCTTGATGCGGTCGACCACCTCGATGACGTTGGTGCCGGGCTGGCGCTGGATATTGAGGATGACGGCCGGCACCGTGTTCATCCAGGCGGCGAGCTTGGTGTTCTCGGCGCCGTCGATGACGCTGCCGACATCGCTGAGGCGCACCGGCGAGCCGTTCTTGTAGGCGATCACGAGGTTCCTGTAGGCGTCGGCGTCCTGCAGCTGATCATTGGCGTTGATCGTGTAGGAGCGCGTGGCGCCGTCGAAATTGCCCTTGGGCGTGTTGACATTGGCGTTGCGCGATCGTGGTGCGCAGATCGTCGATATTGAGGCCGTAGGCCGCGAGCTTGCGGTTGTCGGCCTGGACGCGCACCGCCGGCCGCTGACCGCCGCTGATGCTGACCAACCCGACGCCGGGCAAGCTGGGAGATCTTCTGGCCGAGCCGCGTGTCGGCGAGATCCTCGACCTGGGGCAGCGGCAACGTCTTGGAGGTCAGCGCCAGCGTCGATCACCGGCGCGTCGGCCGGATTGACCTTGGCGTAGATCGGCGGCGCCGGCAGGTCCGACGGCAGCAGATTGCCGGCCGCATTGATCGCCGCCTGGACCTCCTGCTCGGCGACGTCGAGGCTGAGCTCGAGGCTGAACTGCAGCGTGATGACCGACGCGCCGGCCGAGCTCACCGACCTCATCTGGTTCAGGCCCGGCATCTGGCCGAATTGGACCTCGAGCGGCGCCGTGACCGAGGAGGTCATCACGTCGGGGCTCGCGCCCGGATAGAACGTCTGCACCTGGATGGTGGGGTAATCGACCTCCGGCAGCGCGGAGAGCGGCAGGAATTGATAGGCGAGGATGCCCGACAAGCAGAATCGCCAGCATCAGCAGCGAAGTCGCGACCGGCCGCAGAATGAAGGGGCGCGACGGGCTCATCGGCGACCTCTACTCTCTGCAATCGTCGCGCGGACGATCATTGCCCATGCGGTTGTTGTCTATGACGGTCATTTCCTGTTCGGGGTGCCGGGCGGGGCCTGGCTGCCGCCGGGCTGGGTGCCGGGCGCGGCGCCGGGCTGGGCGCCGGGTGCCGCGCTGGGCCGGGCGCCGGTAGTGGCCGGCGCCGGCGTGGCGGTGCTGTCGCGCAGGACCACCTTGGCGCCGTCGCGCAATTTGTCGGCGCCGTCGACCACCACGCGATCCCCCGGCGAGAGGCCGCTGCGGACCGATTGGCGCTCGCCGTCGGCCGGACCCAGCTCGATCACCCGCATCGACACGCTGTCGTCGGGGTTGACCAGATAAACGTAGGTTCCCGGCGACCCGCGCTGGACCGCGCTGGTTGGCGCCACCGTCGCGTCATGCATGACATCGACCAGAAGCTTGATATTGACGAACTGGTTGGGGAAGAGATTTGCGGCTTCGTTGGTGAATTGCGCCCGCAGCTTCACCGTGCCGGTGGTCGTGTCGATCTGGTTGTCGATCGTCATCAACGTGCCGACGGCGAGCTGCGTGGTGGCGCTGCGATCATAGGCCGTAGTCGACAGGGTCGCTCCGGCCTGGATGCGGGCGCGAACCGCGGGCAGATTGTCCTCGGGCAGCGTGAAGATCACGGTGATCGGCTGCAGCTGGGTCAGCAGGACGATGCCGTTGGTATCGGTCGGGGTGACATAGTTGCCCTGATCGACCTGGCGAAGCCCGACGCGTCCGCTCCCCGGCGCCACGATATGGCAATAGGCGATGTTGAGCTTGGCGGTATCGATCTGCGCCTGATCGGATACGACCGTGCCCTGGAGTTGCTGGACCAGCGAGGCCTGCGTGTCATATTGCTGCCTGGGGAGGGCGTTGGTTGCGATCAGGGACTTGAAGCGATCCAAATCAAGCTGCGCATCGCTGAGCAGCGCCTGGTCGCGCATCAGCTGTCCCTGCGCCTGCTGCAACGCAAGCTCATAGGGACGCGAATCGATCTCGGCGAGCGGATCGCCTGTCTTGACGTCCTGGCCCTCGACAAAATCGATCTTGACCAGCTGGCCGGGGATCTGCGAGCGCACCGTGACGGTCGAAAGCGACGTCACCGTGCCGAGCGCGTTGAGCGCGATATCGAGGTCGCCCTTGACGACCGTCGCCGCCACGACCGACATCGGACCGCCGGCGCCGCCGCGACCGCCGGCAGGCTGCTCGGCTGGCCGGTTGGCGATCCACCATATCACGGCACCGACGAGCAAGAGACCGACGACGACGCCTGCGATCAATCGCCAACGCGACCCCGGCGCCGGTCTCTCAGGCGACGGAGCGGACGCGGCCTTGCGGGGGGAGCTTGCGCTGCGATCATCCATTTCGTGCGGTGGGTGGATAACGTTGAAATCAGCGAATTGCTACGGTTGCTCGCGTAGCGTTCCTGTCGTTGCAGCGTGTCCGGCGGTCGCTGGTCTTGCCCATTGTATGCCGCAACGGTCAGGTTTGTCGAAGCCAATGACCGGAAATCTTGCGACCATTGCCCCAATTGATCCGCGATGAGCCTGGGTTATCTGCGCGAATAAACAAGTTTTACGCGGCCGTTTCGCGTCCCCTGGTGCCGGGTTTGATCCGGTGACCGTTCCGGGAATTCAGCGCGTCAGCCCTTTGGCGGCGAGCTCGTCGAGATAGTCCTGCCAATAGGAAGCGCGGTTGCGGCCGAGGTTCAGCAAATAGTCCCAGCTGTAGATGCCGGTCGAATGCAGGTCGTCGAACACCAGGCGCACCGCGTAATTGCCGATGGATTTGAGCTCGAGGATGGCGACCTCGCGCTTGCCCGCCACCGTCTTGCGCTCGCTCGGCGAGTGGCCCTGCACCTCGGCGCTCGGGCTGCGGACCCGCAGGTACTCGGCGGGGAGATCGAAGCTCTCGCCATCGTCGAAAGCGATGGCGAGCGTCTTGCGGTCCTTGTGCAGCCGCAGTTCCGTCGGCCAGGGCGATGAAACGTCGGTCATGGGATGGCTCCGTTGTAGCCCGCATGGAGCGCATTAGGGCGTTTACGCCCGTCTTCGCGGGCTATGCGAAATGCGGGAGCCGCGATCCCGGATTGCGCTGCGCTCCATCCGGGCTACCCGCTACCAGCCCTCAATACCCCGTCTCGCGGTGCCCCAGCGCCGAGATGGCGGCCCGCTCCGGCGGCGGATCGACATGGAAATCGATCACACAGACGCCGCCTTGCTTGAGGATGGCGACGCCCTTCTCCAGCGCCGCTTTCACGTCGGCGGCCTTGGTCACCGGACCGATGCCGACCGCGCCCTGCGCCTCGGCGAGCTTGGCGATGTCGGGCGAGGGGTTCTCCATGCGCAGCCCGATCCAGCGGTTCTTGGGCTCGCGCCCGCGCGTGCGCGCGACCGTGTCCTGATGCAGCTCGTCATTGAAATAGGAGCGATTGTTGTTGATCAGGATCAGGAGCGGAATGCGATGGCGCGCGGCGGTCCAGATCGCGGTCGCGCCCATGCAGAAATCGCCGTCGCCCAGCATCGCGATGGCGTAGCGGCCCTGATCGTGCAGCGCCACCGCGGCGCCGACCGAGAGACCGGGACCCGAACCGAGCCCGCCGCCGCCGTCCTTGCCCAGATAGGTCATGCCGCTCTCGATCGGCCAGACATCGAACGGCCAACCGCGGCCGAGCGTGCAGAAGCTGACCTTGTCGGGATCGTTGAAGCTCGCGCGCAGCGTCGAGGCGATCTGCTCCATGGTGATGGCGCCGTCGCTCGCGCCCTTGGTTTTGGCGGGCTCGCGCGCCTTCCAGGGCGCCTTCGCGGCGCCGCGCCCGAGCGCTTCCGTCAATTCGGCGACCACCGCATCGCCGGTCGTCGGCATCGCCACGTCCACGGTCGGCAGCGCCTGATATTCCATGTTGGCGCCGGTATGCAGGTTCTGATCCAGCGTCGCGCTGATGACCTTGGCGCTGACCTTGCCGACGTTGCGGGCTTGGCGCAGCGCGCCGCCGAGGTCGGCCCAGTCGAGCGCCAGGATGACGTCGGCCTCGCACAAAAGCTCGCGCGCCGGCTTGGGGAGCACGTTGAAGGGCGGCATGTAATGCGCCGGGTGATTGCTCGGGAACACGGCGCCCTGCTTGAGATCGGTCAGCACGACGGCGCCCAGGCGCTCGGCGAGAGCGATGCGCGGCTGCCAAAGTTCCCCCTTGCGCGATCCGCGACCGAACATGATCAGCGGTCGCTCGGCCCGCGACAGCAGCGCCACCGCCTCATCGACCGCCGCCTTGGACGGCCGCGGCGCCGCCGGCGGCTTGAAGCGCGCGAGATCCGGCCATTCGGGCTCCTTGTCGAGCCGCGATTCCTGGAAGCCGGCGTCGAGGCAGATATAGACCGGCGCGGTCGGGAACGAGCGCGTGGCCAGATTGGCGCGCGTCATCGATTCCACCAGCGCCTGCGGCGAGGTCGGCTGGTCGTCCCATTTGATGATGGAGCGGATGAAGGCGCCCTGATCGCGCGAGGTGTGGATCCAGTCGATCCAGGGCCGGCGCTTCTCGGCATCGACCGGGCCGGTGGCGCCGAGCACCATCATGGGCACCCGGTCGCACCAGGCATTGAACAGGCCCATCATGCCGTGCAGCAGCCCGACATTGCTGTGCAGCACGCAGCCCATGGGCTCGCCGGCCGCCTTGGCGTAGCCGTGCGCGATCGCCACCGAATGGTCCTCGTGCAGGCACAGGAGAATGCCGGGATTTTCATTGCCCAGGTGATTGACCAGGCTGTCATGCAGCCCGCGATAGCTCGCACCCGGATTGAGGCTGAGATAGCGGATGCCGCAACGGCGCAGCATCTGGGCCGCGATGTCGCTGCCCCAGGCAACCTTGTCGTCGGGCTTTCCTTCAGGCTTATCCAACAGCAGCATTTGCAATCCTCTCCGGCCAACGCGAACTCAGCGCTCCAGTCGCGTAGCCGGGGCCCGCGAGGAATTCAATATGTTTCGGCGGGTTTCTCTTGTAGCCCGCATGAAGCCCATAAGGGCGTTCACGCCATAGCCCGCGAAGACGGGCGTAAACGCCCTGATGCTCTTCGCGGGCTATGCGCAATGCGGGGACAGCGGTCCTGGATTACGCAAGAGCTCCATCCGGGCTACTTGGAGGACGCCAGGCGCCGATAGGCGGCGACGATCTCGGGGGTCGCCGTGGCGGCGATCTCGTTGATCATGGCGGCGAGTTCGGCGCCGTCGAGCGGTGCGCCCACCGGCAGATCGGCCTTCTCCGCATCGGCCCGGTAGTCCTTGTCGGCGACCATGTCGAGGAAGGCCCGGCGCAGGATCTCGGTCGGCTCGCCCGCCATGCCGGGCGGACCGACCAACGGCAGGCCGAAATTGTCGGTCCCCATCACCAGGGTGAGCAGCGCGCCCTGGCTCGGCGGCAAAACGTCACGCACCAGGGGAAGGTCCGGCAGGCCGCCCTTGGATTGCAGGATCGGAACCACGATGCCCTTGGCGATCAGGTCCTGCCGGCGGGCAAAGGAGTCCGAAACCGTGAACACGGCGTCGATCTCGCCCTGCTCGAGCGCCACCAGGACGCGCGCAGTCGACACATAACCGACCACGACCCGGACCGGCATGCCGAGGCCGGCCAGCATCTGCGGCACCATGGCGGTCGGGGTGGTGCTGGCGAGCGATCCGAAGGTCACCGTCTGGCGCGACGATCTGAGATCGGCGAGCGTCTTGATGCCGGTCGAGGCGCGCACATAGACCACCGAGTTCGACCCGCCGGCGCTGCCGATATAGGTGAACTTGGCCGGATCAAACCCGATGCTCGCCCCCTTCACGATCCCGTCCACGAACCAGGAGCGGCCGGGCGTCGAGATCGTGAGGCCATCGGGCGTGGCGCGATTGAGGAAATTGGCCGACAAGGCTCCCGCCGCGCCCTCCATGTTCTGGACGATCACGCTCGGCTGCCCGGGAATGAAACGCACCAGATGGCGCGCGATGGTGCGCGCCTGGGTATCGACGCCGCCGCCGGGCGCGAAGCCCACGATCAGCGTCACGGTCTTGCCGCGATAGAAATCGGCCGCCCGCGCGTCGCGCCATGAGAGCGTGAGAAGACCCGCGGCCAGCGCGCCGGCGCCCCACACCACGTTCCTGCGCGAGACCGGCCGCACCATTCGGAGCGTGCCCGACCTACTCGGCCGCCTGCACGGCCGCATCCGGAACACCGACCTCGAGATCCGAAAGATCCGGCAGGCCGTAGTGGAGCAGCTCGGTCGTCTCGCTCGCCCGCAGCGTGCCGGTCTCATCGGTGTCGAGAAAGACGGTGCTGAACTTCCGCAGCGGCTGGCCGCCCGCTTCGCCGCCGCCGGACAGGACCAGATACACGCCGCGTCCCTCGACCTCGCAGCTTGCGCCGGGAGCGAGCTTGACCAGCCGCGCCTGCGTGCGCCGCTCGGTGAAGACCCCGAACAGCTTTTCGCTCGCGCCGGGCGCGTTCCTGATCGGCGCCCATTGGTAGTTTGCCGCATCCATCATGATGGGGGCGTCGTAGCGGCCCTTCGGATAGATCATGTCGCGGCCATGCACGTGCTCCCAGATGGCCTGATAGGCGTCCATGTTGCGCTTGCCCGGAACGCCTTCGCGGCGATGGAACACGCCATCCTTGAACTCGCCGAATGTCTTGAGCTCCTCCATGCCGGCCTTGACCTCGCGCGGCTGCAGATAGCCGCTGCCGCTGGCGCCGCCGAACTGCAGCACCGCGCATACGATGGAAGTCTTGTTGACCTGCGGCCCGTACGGCACGCCTTCCGGATAATAGCCGAGCATCCCGGCCTTGAGCGGCCCGTCCTGACCGTAGTCGGACTCACCCTCCAGCATGAAGCGATACTGGTCGAAATTGTGCCGGTGCCGCGGGCCCGAATAATCGGTGCCGAGCTCGCTGATGGAGAACTTGAAATTGCCTGGCGTGCCGGGCGCGCCCGCCGCGGTGGTGCGCGAGTGGAACGTGCCGCCGCGATGCTCGAGACCGCGCACCGGCGTGACGTCTTCGAATTGCACGACTTTCATGGACATGGCTCCCAAGGCTGATCGGACGCAATAGTAGCCCGCATGGAGCGCAGCGCAATGCGGGAGCGGCCGTCCCGTTAGGGTCGATTTGACGGGCAGAACCGTAGGTCGGGTTAGCGCGGCCGAGGCGTCTCGTTTGGCATAGCGTGTCTCCCGCGCGTAACCCGACATTCGGCGCCGATGTCGGATTACGCGCGCATCGAGGCATTCGATCATGTCCGAGGCCCTCGCGAGCGCGCCAATCCAACCTACGACCGGGCGTGCGGGCTTTGACCGGGGGGCGGCGAGATCATAAGAGAGGCTGATGCATCGGATTGGCAGGCTGGCCGGGAGTTGACGGGGTGGGTGCGGACGACATCGTGTTCCGGTCGCCGGCAAGCGTGCTGCAGGCGTCCTCGGTTGCCCTGGTGGGCGCCTCCGAGCGCGGCAAGTGGCCGCGACTGATCTTCGATAATCTGCGCTCGTTCGGCTATGCGGGCCGCGTCTTCCTGGTCAATCCGCGCCAGGCGCAAGTCTACGGCGAGCGCTGCTTCCCCTCGCTGCGCGAGCTGCCCGAGCCGGTCGACCATGCGATCATGATCGTCCCGGCGGCGGGCGTGGCGGCCGTGCTCGCCGATGCGCAGGCCGCCGGGCTGAAATCGGCGACCGTCTATGCGGGCGCGGTCGGCGACGGCGAGGATCCGGAATCAAAGCAGCGCGGCGCTTGGCTCAAGAGCTTTCTGGCGCAGGCCGAGCTGCGGCTGGCGGGGCCCAATTGCATGGGCGCGCACAGCTACCGGGAGCGCCTGTTCGCCTATCCGAATTCGGAATTGTGCCGCGTTCCGCCCGGCTCGGTCGGCTGCGTGTTCCAGTCGGGCGGCACCTTGCAGTTCTGGCTGCGGACCGGCGCCGACCGCGGCTTGCGCTTCTCCTACGGCATCACGTCGGGGAACGAAGCCGATCTCGATCTCGCCGATTATCTGAACTTCCTGGTCGAGGATCCGCACACCGGCATCATCGCGCTGTTCATCGAAGGCATCCGGCGGCCCGCCGCCTTCATGGACGCGGCCGCGCGCGCGCTTGCCGCCGGCAAGCCGATCCTGGCGATCAAGACCGGCGCCACCGCGAAGTCGCAAGCGGCGGCCGCGTCGCACACCGGCGTCATCGGCGGCGATTACGCGGCCTATCTGGCCATGTGCGAGCGCTACGGCATCTGCAATTGCCGCTCGCTCGACGACATGGTGGAGACCGCGCTCGCCTTCCAGGGCGAGCGCCTGCCGAAAGGTCCGCGCATCGGTTTCGTCACCACCTCGGGCGGCACCGTCGATCTCCTGTTCGACTACGCGGAGAGCGAGGGCGCCGTCATTCCCGAATTCACCGCCGCCACCAACACGGCGCTGCTGCCGTTCCTGCAGGACAGCATCGTGCCGAAGAACCCGCTCGATCTCGGCATTCCCTCGACGCTCGCAGCACGCCGCCAAGGTGTGCGAGGTGGTGGCGCGCGATCCGAATGTCGACATGGTGGCCTGGGCCGCCATGCTGCCGAGCAAGAAAGGCGCCTGGGACGGGGTCGCGGCGCTGCACGGTCTCCTGAGCCTGACCGACAAGCCGGTCATCGGCTTTGGCCGCATGAGCTATCAGATGCAACCCGAATTGGTCGCCGCCCAGGAGGCGGCCGGCTTTCCGTTCCTGCAGGGGCTGGAGCCGACGCTGCGGGCCATGAACGCCTTGTGGTTCTACGCGCAGCGGACCGGCCGCTTGCCGGCGACGCTGCCGCCGGCGCCGGCGAGCAATCTTTCGCCCGCGAACCTCGACGCGAGCCTCGCGCGCTACGGCATTGCGCTGCCGGCGAGCCGCGCGGTGGCGACGGCGGCCGAGGCCGAGGCGGCCGCGCAGGCGATCGGGTTTCCGGTCGCGCTCAAGATCCGCTCGCCCGACATCCTGCACAAGACCGAAGCCGGCGGCGTCATGCTCGATCTGCGCAGCGGCGCGGAGGTCGGCGCGGCCGCCGCCGCGCTCATGGCGGCCGCGCGCGCCACACATCCGGATGCGCGCATCGAAGGCTTGCTGGTGCAGGAGATGGCGTCCGGCGTCGAGGCGATCGTCGGCGCGCGCAGCGATCCGCTCTACGGACCGCTTGCTGCTGATCGGCGCCGGCGGCGTGCTGGTCGAGCTCGCCCGCGACGTGGCCTTGCGGCTGCTTCCGGTCGGAGCGCGCGAGGTCGGCGCCATGGTCGACGCGCTCAAGCTCAAGCAGCTGCTGGACCGGCTATCGCGGGCGCGCCGCCGCCGACCGCGCCGCCCTCGAGGAGACCGCGCTCGCGCTCGCGCAATTCTATCTCGATCATCGCGCCCGCATCGACGATATCGAGATCAATCCGCTGATGATCGGGCGCAAGGGCGCGGTGGCGGTCGACGTGCGGGTCCTGTGGCGAGAGACCTCTTGAGGAGAGCATCACATGGATTTCGAGCTGCCCGAGGAGCTGCGCCTGTTCAAGGAATTGCTGCGGCGGTTCGTCAATACCGAGCTCATCCCGGTCGAGCGCGACACGCTTGAGGGCGAGGAGCTCAAGCCGCAGTATCGCGAGCGCTTCATCGCCAGCGCCAAGGCGCTCGGCATCTGGATGATGGAGGTGCCGGAGGAATACGGCGGCGGCGGCCTGTCGCTGTTGGCGCGCAGCATCGTCACCGAGGAGCTCTCGCGCTCGATCGCGCTGCCGGCGCGCGGCGAAGGCATCACCGGCCCGACCGTGCGCGGCATCCTCTACACGCTCTCGGGCGAGATGAAGGAAAAGTATCTGATGCCGGTGCTGCGCGGCGAGAAGCGCGCCTGCTTCGCCCAGACCGAGCCCGATGCCGGCTCCGATCCGGGCGGCATGCGCACCACCGCGGTGCGCGACGGCGACGTCTACGTCATCAACGGCGTCAAGCGCTTCATCAGCGGCGCCAGCAAGGCCGACTTCATGCAGCTGATGGTCGCCACCGACCGCGCCAAGGGCTCCCATGGCGGCATCTCCTGCTTCCTGGTGGACATGAGCACGCCCGGCGTGAAGCTCACCACCTCCTATCAGACCATGATGGGCGACCGGCCGTGGGAGATCGTGCTCGACAATGTGCGGGTGCCGGCGAGCCACCGGGTCGGCGAGGAGGGCGGCGGCTTCGGGCTTGCCCAGAAGTGGCTGGGCGCCGGCCGCGTCAAGCATGGCGCGCGCGCGCTCGGCGTCGCCGAGCGCTGCCTGGAGATGGCCACCTCCTATGCCAAGCAGCGCTCGACCTTCGGCCGGCCGCTGGCCGACCGGCAGGCGATCCAATGGAAGCTCGCCGACATCTTCATCGAGCTGCAGGCGGCGCGGCTCCTGGTCTACAAGGCCGCGACCCGGCTCGACAAAGGCGAGGACGCGCGCGAGGACGCCTATGTGTGCAAGTATTTCGCCGACGAGATGGCGTTCCGCGCCGCCGACCAATGCATGCAGATCCATGGCGGCATCGGGCTCACCACCGACCTGCCGATCGAGAAGCTGTGGCGCCAGCAGCGCAGCTACCGGATCACCGAAGGCGCCAGCGAGGTCATGAAGATGGTCATCGCCCGCCACGTGCTCAAGGCGTATGGGTGAGGCAGCCCATGATCGTCGGCATCGACCTCGGCACGACCAACAGCCTCGTCGGCATCTGGCGCGACGGCGCCGCGACGCTCATCCCCAATTCGCTCGGCCATCTGCTGACCCCCTCGGCGGTGGGGCTCGGCGACGACCGCTCGATCCTGGTCGGGCTGGCGGCCCGCGAGCGGCTGGCGACCCATCCGGCCCAGACCGCGACCGCGTTCAAGCGCTACATGGGCACCGATCGCCTCATGTTCGTCGGCGATCGCGGCTATCGGCCGGAGGAGCTTTCGGCGCTCGTCCTGCGGCTCGCTCAAGGCCGACGCCGAAGCCTTTCTGGGCGACCCCGGTGACCGAGGCGGTGATCACGGTGCCGGCTTATTTCAACGACCTGCAGCGCAAGGCCACCAAGGCGGCGGGCGCGCTCGCCGGCCTCAAGGTCGAGCGGCTGCTGACCGAGCCGACCGCGGCCGCATTGGCCTATGGGCTCACCGCGCAGGAGGACGACGAGCTTCTGCTGGTGGTCGATCTCGGCGGCGGCACCTTCGATGTGTCGCTGCTGCATCGCTTCGAGGGCGTGGTCGAGGTGCGCGCGACCGCCGGCGACAGCTGGCTCGGCGGCGAGGACTTTGTCGATGCGATCGTGGCCGCCTTCATGGCCGGCCCCGGCGCGGCGGCCGAGCTGCCGCCGGCGTCTTCGGGCGCGCCGATCATCGGCGCGCTGCGCCGCCAGGCCGAGATGGCCAAGCGCGCCCTGAGCTCGCAGGATTCCGCCACCATCGCGGTGGTGCATGAGGGCAAGCCGATCGAATGGCGGCTCGGGCGCGAGCAGTTCGAGCTCTTGAGCGAGCCGCTGCTAGCGCGGCTGCGCGCCCCGATGGAACGGGCGCTGCGCGACGCGCGCGTCGACCCGGACGCGTTGTCCCGGATCATCCTGGCCGGCGGCGCCTCGCAGATGCCGATGTTCCGCCGCCTGATCGCGCGGCTGTTCCGCCGCCTGCCGGTCTACCAGCTCAATCCCGAAGAGGTGGTGGCGCGCGGTGCCGCGGTGCGCGCCGGCATGCTGGCGCGCGGGACCGGGCTCGAAGAGATGGTGATGACCGACGTGGCCCCGTTCACGCTCGGCATCGAGATCTCCGAGCAGCACGGCGAGGGCGGCCAGCGCATCCACGGCCAATTCATGCCGATCATCGAGCGCAACACGATCATTCCGGCGAGCCGCAGCAAGATCGTCTCCCCGATCGAGGACAAGCAGAGAAACTTGGCGCTGCGGGCGTTTCAGGGAGAGGCGCCGGCGGTGAAGGACAATGTGCTGCTGGGCGAGCTCACCATCAGGCTGCCCCCCGGCCCGGCCACCAAGGAGAAGGTCGATGTCCGCTTCACCTACGACACCAGCGGCCTCCTGGAGGTCCAGGCCACCATCCTGAGCAGCGGCCGGATCGAGAAGCTGGTGATCGAAGGCAATCCGGGCTTCATGAAGCCGGACGAGATCGCGCGCCGCCTGGCGGCGCTGGCGAAGCTCAAGATTCATCCCCGCGACGACATGAAGATGCGGGCCTTGGTGGCCCGGGCGGCGCGGCTCTACGAGGAACGCCTGGGCGAAACCAGAGCCATCATCGGGCATGCGCTCGGAGAATTGAATGCGGCGCTGGATCGCCAGGAGCCCGAGCAGATCGAGGCAGCCAGCAGTGCGCTGTCCGCCGTGCTCGATCAATTCGACCATGATTTCCTCGTCTAGGCAGGGGCCGAATGTGGGATGAGCTGGGCATTGCGCCCTGCCAGGATCCGAAGGCGATCCGCCGCGCTTATGCGGCACGCCTGAAGAAGCTCGACCCGGACCGCGATCCTGAAGCTTTTGCGCGCCTGCGCGGCGCCTTCGAATGGGCACTGGACAGCGCCGGCGAAGAGGCCGAGCAGCGATCCGCGCGGCCGGGTCATGACGCGCATCACGCCGCTGAACCCGCCGCGGACCACGATGCTGAACCGGCCGCGGACGATGTGCGCACGGATCCCCGCTCGCAAGCGGAGCCCGATCGCGCCGATCCGGCCGCTGAGCAGCCTTCGGCGCCGGCCGCGGACGGCGCGCACGAGCCCGAGCTGCAGCCATCGGCGCCGCCATCCGATCCCGACGACATCCGCGACAGCGCTTTGCTCATAGCGCTCGATGCGGCGCTGCGCCGGCGCGACGCGAACGAGGCGACCGTGCTCTACTATCGGGCGGCCGCCACCGGGGCATTGTCGCTGGAGCGCGCGCCCGACGTGATCTTGCGGCTGCTCGACGTCGCGGTCGACGACCCGACGCTCAAGGGCGCCGTCTTTCGTCCTCTGGTGCGAGCCGCCGGCCTGGACGCCTCGCGCTCGCGCGCGCTGGTCGACGGCGAGCTGCGCCAGCGCGTGCTGGCGCGTCTTCGCGCGGAGGATTGGTACGACGATCTGCTGGCCACGGCGGGGCAGCGGAAAGGCCGCAGCGCGCGCCGCCGGGCCAAGATCGCGCGCCTCGTGCTCGGGCGCATCGGGCGGCATTGGCAGCCGCGTGTCGACAAGGCCGCGCTGCGAATCTCCCTCGCGCAATACCGAACCCATGAGGCCTGGCTCAAGGATCGCATCGATCCCGTCTGGGTGAGCAAGCTCGAAGGGCGCCTGCGTCGCCGCGATATCTTTTGGTACGTCTTCTACATCTTGTTCGTTGGCGGAATACTGTTCGATTTCCTCTTCTTGTCGGTTTTTGCGGTCGGCGATTTGCCCGAATCGCTTTGGTCATTGTCGATCGGCCTGCTCGGCGCACTGTTTCTGGCCTGGATTCTCAAGCTGCTTCTGGGCGAGCTGATCAAGCTGTCGTTCCCGGGCTGGCGCGGATTTGCCGGCCCGGCGCTGATCCCGCGCGTACGCGCGTTTTGGGCGCGCGGCCGAACGCTCTGGCACCGTTCGAAAGCCAAGAAACCGGGGGACGCCGGCGAGCGCTGAACCGCTCGACCTTGATGATCGTGGCGCTGTTGGCTGCCGACCCAGAGCGTGCTGGTTTGCGGGCACCCAAAGGGACACCGCTACGGAAGTCGCTTCAGGTCCTTCCATGCCAGCGCGCCGGCGCCGAGGATGCTCAGCCCGCTCAGCGTCCAGAACACTGCTTCCAGTTGCGCCACGACCAGGAGAAGACCCATCAGGCTCGGGGCCAGCGACTTGGCGATCTGCTGGATCATGCGGTCGACCGAGATCACGCCGCCGCGCAGGCCCGGATGGGTACGCCGCGTCAGCAGGCTTTTCTGCAACGGCGAGATCAACCCGTTGCCCAAACCGAACACGAAGGCCGCAACCGCGACCAGCCACAATCGCGCATCGAGCGCGATGACCGCGAGCCCGAGCGCGCTCGCCAGGAACGCCACGACGAGAAAGCGCTCGGCCGACAAGTGCACGTGGAGGCGGCCGATGCTCATGGCCGTGAGAATGGAGCCGGCAGCCGACATCGCGATCAACCAACCCGCCACCGTGGGGGCCGCGCCGTAGCGCAGCGCGAGCAGGAGCGGCAGGTAGGTGTAGAGCCCGTAGTCGAGGAAGAAGCGCAGGAATCCGGTACCGAAAGCGACCGCAAACCGCGGCTCGCGAATGACCCGCAGCGTCCGCCGCAGATAGGAGCCGATGGTGTCGGGCTCGGAATGGTTGGTCTCCGGCATCCAGAGAAAGGCCGCGATCGCCAGCGGAACGGTGAGGAAGAACGGCGCGAAGGCCGCCCGCCAGGAGATGCCCGCCAGGACCCCGCCCACGATCGGCAGCAGGATCATGGCCAGGCGGTCGATGACGACCTTGTGGCCTTGGCTGTGAATCTCGCGGTTCTCGGGGACCAGATCGCTGATCAGCACGATGGTGAGCGGGCTCAGCGCGCTCATTCCCACGCCCTGCAGGGCGCGCAGCGCGAGCAGCCATGAATAAGACGGCATGAGGCCGGCCAAGCTGCCCGCCAGACCGAACAGCGCCAGTCCGAAGATCAGGATCCACCGGCGCCCGCGGAGATCGGCGATCATGCCGAACAGCGGCGCCAGCACCACCGCCGGCGCGGTGAACGCCGCCATGGCGAGGCCGATCCGGGTCGGCTGGACCGCAAGGTCGGCGGCAAGAACGGGCAGCACCGGGTAGAGCAGCGAGGCGCCGCCGCTGACCGCAACGCTCGTCGCAAACGCGAGCGCCAGCGGTCCGCGATAGCGCGTTCGGTCAAACGCCGGTGCCGCAACGGCGGGGTCGCCAAGCTTGAATTGCAGATCCATCCGCCTAAACGAAGCACGCTTGGCTCGATCGATCAACACGATGCAGTCGGGGAACTGCAGCTGACGCGTGGCGCGCCCATCTCGGGCCTGTCCGCGATTGGTTATTGCGCAAGACCGGGTTTCCGGCCAAGACCACGGGCTCACGGACATTCCCTGCTGGCGCCGGGCATCGACAACAGCAGCTACCGGGATCGATCATGAATACGAGCACGCCGCAGCTACCGGCTCGGCGTCGATGTCGGCGGCACCCATACGGATCTGGTGCTGCTCGATCCCGCGACCGGCGCACGTCATGGTCGAGAAGGTCGCGAGCACGCCGAGGAATCCCGCGCTCGGCGTGCTCGACGGGGTGGCGCGCTTGCGCGGCGCGCGGCATCGATCCGGCGAGCATCGAGTTCTTCGCCCACGGCACCACCATCACCACCAATGCGCTGCTCGAGATGCGCGGCGCCAAGGTCGGCCTCCTGATCACGCAGGGTTTCCGCGCCGTGCAGGAAATCCAGAACCAGGCGCGCGACGGCAACCTGTTCGACTATTTCTACGCCAAGCCGCCTCCCGATCGCGCCGCAAAGCCTGACCCGGGAGATCCCCGAGCGCTGCGACTACCAGGGCCACGTGCTCATGCCGCTCGATCGCGATGCGGTGCGGCGCGCGGCGCGCGAGCTCGACGCGGCCGGCGTCGAGTTCGATCGCGGTCTGCTACCTGTTCTCGTTCATGAACCCGGCGCACGAGCAGGAAACCCGCGCGCTCATCCAGGCCGAATGTCCGCGGCTGCCATGTCTCGCTGTCGAGCGAGGTGCTGCCGCGCATCCGCGAATGGCCGCGCCTGTCGACCACGCTGGTCAACGCCTATCTGGAGCCGGTGCTGGTGCGCTATATCGACCATCTCAACCGCGGCCTCGACGCAGGCCGGCGTCGCGCGCCGGCCAGCGCTTCCTGATGCAATCGAACGGCGGCGTGATGCCGTTCTCGGCCGCGATCGCGGGCGGCACGACCGTGCACACGCTGTTCTCCGGTCCCGCCGCCGGCGCCCAGGCGAGCGCGCATCTGGCCGCGCGACGAGGCGAGGCGCGGGCTCGTCACCCTCGACATGGGCGGCACCAGCGCCGACATCGCCTTCATCGAGGGCGGCGTGCCGCTCGAGGTGACCGAGGGCACCATCGCGCGCCGGCAGATCGACGTGCCGGCGCTCGACATGACCTCGATCTCGGCCGGCGGCGGCTCGATCGCCTGGATCGACGGCGGCGGCTTTCTCAATGTCGGGCCGCAGAGCGCCGGCGCCGATCCGGGCCCGGCCTGCTACGGCCGCGGCGGCACGCGGCCGACCGTCACCGACGCCGATCTGGTCGTGCGGCTTCCTCAATCCGGATTATTTCCTCGGCGGCGCGCAGATGCTCGATATCGAGGCCGCGCGCGCGCGCGCTCGCGCGCCAGATCGCCGAGCCGCTCAAGATGGACGTGCTGGAAGCCGCCGCCGGCATCCAGCGCATCGTCGACATGCGCATGGCCGACGAGGTGCGGGTGTTCGCCGCCAAGCGCGGCGTCGATCTCTCCGCCTTCACGCTGCTGCCGTTCGGCGGCGCCGGCGCCGTGCACGCGGCCGCGGTCGCCGACGAGCTCGGCATGCGGCGCATCCTGGTGCCGCCGCGGCCGGGCGCGTTCTCGGCGCTCGGCCTGCTCTGCACCGACGTGGTGCACGACTATATCCGCTCCGAGCTCAAGCCCCTGGTCGAGGTCACGCGCCGACCATGCCGAGGCGATTTTCGTCGAGCTCGAAGACAAGGCGCGCGACGGAGCTTGCAGGCCGAGGGCATCGACGCCGGCCGACGGCCAGCTTCGCGCGCGAGCTTGATCTGCGCTACGCCGGCCAGGGCTATGAGTTGCGCACGCCGCTCGACGGCCTGTTTGGCGAGCGCCTGACGGCGCTTCGCTCGCCGCGCGTGCGCACGCGCTTCGACGAGCGCCATGCCCAGATCCACGGCCATGCCGCCAAGGAGCGGCCCGGTGGAGATCGTGAGCTACCGCCTGCGGGTGCGCGTGACCGTGCCCAAATACCAGCCGCGTGCCGGAGACGCGCCGCCCTCGCCGCGCCCGGTCGAGACCGCCGTCAAGGGCCGGCGCCGGATTCGTCTCCCACCGGACCCGCCCGCGCAAGCGGGGGAGCCAAGGGCGGCGGCTCGGTCCATGCGGTGCTCTACGAGCGCGACCGGCTCGACATCGGCGCCGCCCTCAACGGCCCCGCCATCGTCGAGCAGTTCGACGCCACCACCGTGATCCCGCCCGGCTGGAGCGCCACGGTCGATGCCTACCGCAACCTGATCCTGCGGAGCGATTGATGGATACGCGAGCCATTACCTCTCTTGCTGAGCGAATGATGGATACTCGGCAAGTCAACTCGCCGCAGCGAGCTCCCTCGCCCCGAAGGGGAGAGGGTTGGGGTGAGGGGGTTACGATATTTCCGTATCGCACCGCCGGAGCCCCCTCATCCCATCCTTCTCCCCCTCGGGGAGAAGGAGCCACCTGCGGCTCGTTTGTTCATACCAAGCTCGACTGCGCGTGCGGCGGCGCAGCGGCAAGGGGCGCTTGAGCCATGGACGCCATCACCATCCAGATCCTGCGCAACAAGATCGCCAGCCTGGTCGATGAGATGCATTATCATTTCTATCGCTCCGGCTATTCGACCATCATCCGCGAGTTGCGCGACTTCAGCTGCGTGATCCTCGACCGCGACGGCCGCCTGATCGTGGCGCCGCCGATGTTCTTCCATGCGCCGGTCTATCGCCATCTGGTCGGCCGCATCCTGGAGCTCTACGCCGGCCGACGGGCGCGATCCGCGACGGCGACGTGTTCGTCTCCAACCATCCCTATGAGGGCGGCCTGCCGCACGTCTCCGACATGGCGTTCGTGGCGCCGGTCTTCGCCGACGGCGCGATCGTCGCCTTCGCGGGCTCGATCGCCCACAAGGCCGATCTCGGCGGCACGGTCGCGGGCTCGACCTCGGCCAATGCCACCGAGATGTTCCACGAGGGCGTGCTGATGCCGCCGATCAAGATCTGGGAGGCGGGGCGCGCACTGCCCGACATCGAGCGGCTGATCCTCGCCAACAGCCGCCAGCCGGAGCTGGTGCGCGGCGACATGCAGGCGCAGATCGCCGTCACCCGGATGGGCGCGGCCCGCGTCAAGGAGCTCGCGCGACCGCTTCGGCGCCGGCACGCTCACGCAGGCCTTCGCCGCCATCCTCGACGGGCGCGGCCGACGAGCTTGCGCGGCGCCATCGCCAAGCTGCCGGAGGGCACGCGCATCGGCGGAAGGCTTTCTCGACAGCGACGGCGTCGTGGTGGACGCAGCCGGTCAAGCTCGCCGTCACCATCACGATCGCCGGCGGGCGTCGCGACCTTCGACTTCTCCGCCAGCGATCCGCAGGCCAAGGGCCCGGTCAATCTGCGTCCCTCGATGGTGGAGGCCTGCGTGTTCTATTGCCTGATCGGCAGCCTCGGCCCGAACCTGCATTTCAACGACGGCATGCGCGACGTGGTGCGCCTCGACCTTCGCGCCGCGCACCGTCACCAATGCGGAGCCCCCTGCCCCGGTCTCCAACTATCAGATGGTCAACCTGAAGCTGGTCGACGTGATCCTGGAGGCGCTTGGCCAAGCTCAATCCCGGCCGCGCCATCGCGCATTCGGGCTCCTCGAGCGCGCTCGGCATCGCCTGGAGCCGCGGCCGCGCCCGGCCAGTCCGCCATGCAATACGAGATCGTCGGCTCCGCCTATGGGGCCGGCATCGGCCATGACGGCGCTGACGGCGACCGCGACGCATCTGAGCAACCTGCACATCACGCCGATCGAGATCCTCGAATCCGAGTTTCCGTGCCGCATCACGCGCTTCGATCTGGTGCCGGATTCCGGCGGCGCCGGGCGATGGCGCGGCGGCCTGGCGATGCAGCGCGAATACGAACTGCTGGAGGATGCCGTCGTGATCCGCCGCTTCGACAAGACCCGCTTTCCGCCGCTGGGCCTCGCCGGCGGCAAGCCCGGCGGCCGCGCCCGCTTCGTGGTGCGGCTCGGCACCCGCCAAGAATTCGAGGCCAAGGCTTCGGCCCGCGTCGAGATGAAGGCGGGCGAGCGCTTCCTCCTGCAGAGCGCCGGCGGCGGCGGCTACGGCGATCCGCGCCGCCGCGACGGCGCCGCGCTTGCGAGCGATTTGGCCGAAGGCTATGTGAGCGCCGACGCGGCTAAGAAGGATTACGAGGGATAATTCTTGTAGCCCGCATGGAGCCAACGGGTCGGCGCGAAGCGCCGCCCGATGATAAACTCCGCGCAATGCGGGAGCGGCGGTCCCGGATTACGCATAGCGCGTCGAAGACGGGCGTAAACGCCCTGAAGAGCTCCATCCGGGCTACGCAAGCGCGGGAGATTGGACATGGCATTTTCCAGTTGGCGCGGCGTGGTCGGGATGATCAATCCGACCATGCGGCCGGGCGTGACCGAGGAGGTCATTCGCCTGTTGCCCGACGGCATCGGGCTCATTCCGATCTTCTTGAACATCCGGCGCGGCACCGAGGACGAGTTCGAGACCATGATGCCGCACTACGAGAAGGCGATCGCGCTCTTGGCCGAGCAGAAGTGCGACCTGATCCATCCGCACGGCGCGCCGCCCTTCATGGTGCATGGCTTCAAGGGCGAGGCCCGCATCGTGGCGGCCTGGGAGAAGAAGTTCAAAACCCCGATCATGAGCGTGGCGCAGAACCATGTCCGCGCCCTCAAGGCGCTCAAGGCCAAGAGCATCGTCGGCGCCACCTATTTCCCGCCCAAGCTCAACGCGATCTTCGCCAAGTATTTCAAGGACGCCGGCTTCACGGTGCGCGACATGACCGGCATCGAGGTGCCGTTCGACAAGGTGCAGGAGCTCTCGGGCGAGCAGGTCTATGCCCATATCAAGCGCAATTTCCTCAAGACCAAGGGCGCCGATGCCATCTACATGCTGGGCTCGGGCTGGCGCACGCTCGACATCATCAAGCTCCTGGAGCAGGATTTGCAGGTCCCGGTGGTGCATCCGGTGCCGGCGCGGGTGTGGGAGTTTCAGAAGCGGCTGCATGTGCGCGAGCCGCGCACTGGCTACGGCTATCTGTTGGAGACGCTGCCGTAGGGGCGCTCCTTGTGGGCGCCCGCGATGCCGAGAGGGCGGCCACAAGGGCCGCCCCTACATGTCGTGATTGGAGACGTCGGGTTGTGCAGGGCGTGCGGGGATTGAAGCGGGAGCTGGATCGATGACCGGAATTTTGCAACACGGGCTGGGTCTCGGATTGAGCCTGTTCTTGCTGGCAATGCAGCCCGCGCAGGCGCAAACGGTCGAGCAGTTCTACAAGGGCCGCGCCGTCACCATGCTGGTCGGCACCGCGCCGGGGGGCATCAACGACATATCGGCCCGCCTGGTGGCCAAGCATCTCGGCCGCTTCATCCCCGGCAATCCGAACATCGTGGTGCAGAACAATCCGGGCGCCGGCGGCCTGATCACCGCCAACAAGCTCTACAACAATGCCGAAAAGGACGGTTCCGTGCTCGCCAAGTTCGAGCGCGCCGTGCCGCAGCTCCAGATCCAGGGCGACCCCAACGCCCAGTTCGATTCCACCAGGTTCGTCTGGCTCGGCAGCCTGTCGTCCTACGCCAACGACGCCTATCTGCTGCTGGTCAATGCCAACAACCGGGTGAAGAGCGTCGACGAGCTGCGCGGCAGCGGCGCGCCGATCACCCTCGGCTCCGACAATTCGGCTTCCTCGAACCAGATCTTCGCGGTCATCGCCAAGGAGGTCCTCGGCCTCAACGTGAAGGTGATCCGCGGCTATACGGGGGCCGCCAGCCTGTTCCTGGCGATGCAGGGCGGCGAGCTCGACGGCCAGTTCGTCGGCCTGAGCTCGATCAGGAGCGGCCAGCGCGACCTGTGGAGCAAGGGCGCGTTCCGGCCGCTGATGGCGTTCGGCCGCACCACCCGACACCCGGAGTTTCCCAGCATCCCGATCGGCCGCGAGATGACCAGCGATCTGAGCGCGCTTTCGCTCATCAGCTTCGCCGAGCTGCCGTTCTTCATGGCTTTGCCGTTTGCCGCCCCTCCCGGCATCCCCGCCGACCGCGCCAAGGCGCTGCAGACCGCCTTCATGGACATGAGCCGCGACCAGGAGTTCGTGGCCGAGGCCGAAAAGATCGGCATCGACATGAGCCCGATCGACGGCGCCGGAATCCTGAAGCTTCTGACCGCCACCGCGGCCACGCCAAAGGACGTCATCGCGCGCTACACCGCCATCGTATCGGAGAAGAAGTAGGAATTGCCACACCCACTCATTCCCGCGGACGCGCGTCTGAAGAAAACTGATGAAGGACGAGCCTCTCCACCCGCTCATCCCCGCGGACGCGGGGATCGAGGCTTTGCCCCACGGAATGTCCATGCAATTTGGCAAAGTCTGGATTCCCGAATCCGCGGGAATGAGCGGATGTGGCAATTCCTTCCCACGCTAATTCGCGTGAGGCGTCTTGCCCCATTTCGGGTTCCCCTCAGGCGCTCTCCAGAATCCTGTCCTTCTTGCCGAAGTGGTAGCGCGGCAGCTTGTCGAGATCGGTGCCGGTGATGCGGATCACCCAGGCTTTTTGCGGATGTGCGGTCGAGTGGATGACATTGGGCCCATAGGCCCGCGTCTGGCCCGGGCCGAGGCTGTATCTGCTCACCGCCGCCAGCTCGGCATGGTCCTCGCTCTCCGGATTGGTGCGCCGCCACTCGGTCATCTCCGTCGAGGCAAGTGCATTGCCGTAGATCGCCCATGAGGAGCCGTGGCTGTGCGGCTTGCCGGCCTTGCCGCCTTCCTGCACGTGCGCCATCACGTAAAAGTCGAGCTCGCCGTCGTGATGCAGCACGCGCTTGCCCGGCGGCATGTCGTCCTTGAAGGTCTCGGCCACGAAGTCCGGATTGGCGAGCAGGCGTGCCAGCCGATCGGCGACCTGCGTCAGCGCGCTCGCCAGCGGCTTCGATTTCAAGATCGCATGGGTGTCGGTGCAGAATTGCTCGAGCGTATAGGCCATTGTGGTCTCCTTTTTCTCCGTGCCCGTCGGTGCTTGATAGCCCAAATCTCAAATTTACGCATCCGGCCGTCAAGGCTACGATACGGCCGGAGGAACCATGCCAAAGCCCGGCCTGTTGCGCGCGCTCGGATATGCGGCCATCCTGGCGACGCTCGGCGCGATTTGGTGCCAGCCTGGCCGCGCCCAGGAGTATCCGGCCCGCACGGTGCGGATCGTGGTGCCGTCCGCGCCCGGCTCGACCACCGACACCTTGGCGCGGATCGTTTCCGACCAGCTCGCCCGCAAATGGGGGAAATCGGTGATCGTCGAGAACGTGGCGGGTGGCGCCATGAATACAGGCGCCGCGGTGGTGGCGCGCGCGGCACCCGACGGCGCGACCTTGATGGTGGCGCCGCCGGCCCCGCTCACCTTCAATGATCTCCTCTACCGAGACCTCGGCTACCGGCCGAGCCTGTTTGTTCCGATCACCCTGCTGGCGAAGATTCCCAACATCCTGGTGGTCCGCAACAGTTTGCCGGTGGCATCGCTGGCGGAGCTGATCGCCTACGCCAAGGCCAATCCGGGCCGGCTCTCCTATGCGTCGCAGGGCGTCGGCTCGACCGCGCATCTGTCGGCAAGCCAGCTCGAAGCGCTGGCCGGCATCAAGATGGTGCATGTGCCCTATCGGGGCGCGCAGCCCGCACTCACCGACGTGATGGCCGGCAATGTCGATCTGTTCTTCGACACGCCCACCACCTCGGTGCCGCTCTACCGCAACAAGATGATCAAGATCTTGGCGGTTGCCGACATCAAACGCACGCCCGCGCTGCCGGAGGTGCCGACCTTCTCGGAGGCAGGACTGCGGGGCTTCCGCTCGATCACCTGGTTCGGCCTGGTGGCGCCGCCCGGCACCGCAGACGCGCTCGCCGAGCGGATCAATCATGACGTCGTCGACGTGCTCGCGACCCGCGAGATCGGCGACAGGTTGCACGACCTCTCGCTCGATCCGGGCGCCACCACGCGCGCCGACACCGCCAAATTCTTCGCCGAAGAGACCGCGCTCTGGAGCCAGGTGATCAAGCAGGCGAAGATCGAACCGCAGTGATTGAGGACGGCGTTCTAGTCAGGACGCACGACCTCTCACTCCTTCTCCCGGTTGAAGCGAAGGGCGGAATCCGGGAACGCCGCTCCCGCATTGCGCTAACGCTTCCCTTCGGGCGAGGGAGTTCTCCTGCGCAGACGAAAATCAGAGCCCCGAAAGCAACCCGGTGTCCCGATAAGCGCGCAGCGCGCCCGGGTGGAGCGGCACGTCACCGAATTCGAGGGCGGCGGAGCCCTGTTGGCGCAGCGGTGCAAACAGATCGGGCAGACCGGCAAACAACGGGTTGATGCGGCCAAGCGCGTCGGCCTGGCTGATCACCGCAGCGACCATGTCGCGGACCACCGGCTCCGGCACGCGCGCATGGGTGGCGAGAACATTCACCACGGCGAGCTGCGCCACATCCGCATCGAGGCCGCGGATCGCCTGCCTGCGCATCAGGCTCGCGCGATAGTCGGGCACCGCCCGCAGCACGGTCTCGATCTGGCCCGGCCCATAGGCCAGCACCCGCAGGGCGACGCGCGCCGCCAGATCGGTCATCACCTGGTTGGGGATCGGGCATTGGAACTGGGCATCGACCTCGCCGGCCGCAAGCGCATCCGCGCCGGCGGCGAAATCGAGATAGACCGGCGTGAAGTCGGTGAAGCGCAAGCCGAGCACGCCGAAGATGGCATGCACGTGCTGCACCATCCCGCTGGTGCGCAAGCCGACCGCGAGGCGGGAGCCGCGCAGGTCGCTCACCGCGCGGATTGGCGAGCGGGCAAGCGCGATGAAGAACAGCGGGCCCGCATTCATGGGCGCCGCCATGCGCAGATCGACCGGCGCACCGAACGGCGCCTCGCCGCGCTTGGCGCGGCCGATCCAGTTCGAGGCCATGAAACCGAAGTCGATCTCGCCGGCCTCAAGGCGCTTGGCGTTGTCGACGCTCGCGGACTTGGATTCCAGCACCTCAACGGGCCCGACTTGCGCCTGCTCCAGGATCGCTGCCAGCGCGCGGCCCTGGCTGTGAAAGGTGCCGTCCCGTTCCGAGGTGCCGATGCGGATTGTCATGGCGGTGCCGTTTTCCTGTAGCCTGGATGGAGCGTAGCGTAATCCGGGAGCAGCCGAGCCGAAGGAGTTGCACCGTCAGCACTTGCTGAAAGGCTGTCCCGGATTTCGCATAGCCCGTCGAAGACGGGCGTAAACGCCCTGATGGCTCCATCCGGGCTACAGAGCTCACCGCTTCAACTTGTCCAATCCCAGCTCGCTCCAGCGCGCCTTCACGGATTGTACGTCATCTTCGTTCGGCCACACCGTGGGCGGGAAGCGGGCGCCGCCCAAATCGGGGTCGGGATCGTAATCGAGGTTCTGGGTGGCGTCGATCAGCACCCGGTTCCATTTGCCGGTGCCGAACAAAGCCGGGTTGCGGTCGCGGCGCCGCGTCGAGGGATCAAGCCCGAGCCCGAACGTCCCCGGCATGATGACGATGTCGTTCTCGCCGGCATTGACCCGGTGCGCGATCGCCCAATCGACCGCCGCATAATCGTGGATGTCGATGTCGTCGTCGACCACGGTGACATGCTTGTAGCGCACATGCGCGGCGGTCGAGCCCCACAGCGCGTTGGCGGCCTGCTTGGCCTGGCCGCGATAGCTCTGCTGCATGCGCACCAGGCAGTTGATGCCGGCCTGCACCGGCGGGCACCACACGTCGGTGATGCCGGGCACGCCGGAGCGGTCGAGCACGTTCCAGGCGGTGGCGGCGCGCATGATGGAGGAGCCGACCGCGTTCTCCGAATAGCTGCCGGGCAGGCAGCCTTCGATGGTGCCGCGCAGGATCGGATCGTGGCGGTGGGTGATGGCGGTCACCCGGATGGTCGGCTTGGGCGAGCGCTCGCTGGCGAGATAGCCGGTGAACTCGGCGTACGGGCCTTCCATCATGTAGCTCTCGGGCTCGAGCCCCAGATAGCCCTCGATCACGATCTCGGCGGCGGCCGGCACATGGAGATCGACGGTCTCGCATTTGACGAGCTCGACCGGCTCGCCGCGCAGCGCCCCCATCACGTCGTACTCGCAGATCCCCTTGGGCACCGGCGAGCCGGCGCAGAAGCCGAGCGAAGGCTCCCAGCCGATGGCGACCGCGATCGGCATCTCCTTGTGGCCGGCCGCGAGCCACGCGGTGACGTGATGGCCGATATGCTGGGCGCGCCACATCAGGATCGGAATCTTGTCGCGCTCCGCCAGCATGCCGCGATAGACGCCGACATTCATGACGCCGGTCGTCGGGTCCTTCGACACCACGCCCGCATAGGTGATGAGATAGCGGCCGCCGTCGAGCCGGTTCCAGTACGGCACCGGGAACTCGTAGAGATCGACGTCCTTGCCGGTGACGATGTTCTCCTTCACGGGGCCGGTGTTGACGATCCTCGGCGCGATGGTGCCTTCCAGAACGTTGCGGCTGATCTTGACCAGCTCGCGCGGATGGGTGTCGGGCGGCAGGCCGAGCATGATGGCGATGCGCCGATAGTTGTTGAGCGCGGAGCCGAACACGCGCCGGCAGCGGCTGTTCGGCTTGTTGTAGTCCTTGATGTTGTTGAACAGCATCGCGCGCCCGGTGCCGGGGCCCTGCGCCAGCCGCATGATGGTGCCGAGCTCGATGTTCCAATCCACCTCGGCATCGATCTCGGCAAGCTCGTCGTGCGCCTTGAGCGCCGCGATCCATCCGCGCAGATCCCCGAATACGGCCGGCTTGCGTTTGATCATTCGTCACCTTCTTCAAGTCGCCCTACCCGCGAGAAACGCCGGGGCACGTACCTCTCGAGAGCGAGCGGCATGTTGGTTAGGGACGCACGGTGTTTGACTCCTTCTCCCCGTGGGGAAGAAGGTGGGATGAGGGGGCTCGGGGGGTGCGATACGGAAACATCGTCACCCCTCACCCCACCCTCTCCCCATGCGAAATCGGGTTTACCCGATTTCGCCACCAATAGTGCACAAGTCAGGCAAGCCTGACTTGTGATGGCGAGGGAGTCAAACGCCGTGCCCACCTCACATTCCCGGTGGGATGCGTGCACGCCGTAGCGCGAAAGCGGGGATAGTTCCAGGCTTTGTATTTGGAACGATCCCGGGTCAAGCCCGGGAAAAGCTTCGGGGCCGTGCCCAAGCGTTGCCCCGATGTTGCTGCACCGCATTCAGGGCGTGCCGTCAAGCCATTTCGAATGTCTTCACGCCGGCAGCGGCTTTCCCCTCGTTTCCGGCAGGAACGGCGCGACCGCCAGGCCGAGCAGATAGATCAAGGCCACGATGGTGGCCGCGGCGCCGAAGCCGCCGAAATAGACGATCAGGTTGCCGGCCAGCAGCGGGCCGAGGAAGGCGACGAAGCGCGGTGCGTTGAAGGCAAACGCCATGGCGGTGGCGCGGATGCGGGTGGGAAACAGTTCGGGCAGCCAGACCGGCATCCAGGAATATTGGCCGAGGCTGAAATAGCCGTTGATCGCCGCCACCAGCAGCAGAAGCCCCGCATCCTGCGTCCACAGGAACAGGACCGGAGTCAGCAGCAGCGCCATGGCGAGATAGAGGAGCGTGATCGGCTTGCGGCCGAAGCGATCGGCCAGAAAGCCGAAGCTCGCATAGCCGAGGATGGCGCCAAGATTGTAGGTCATGCCGGCATAGCTCGCCCATTGCTGTGCCGGCAGGCCGGCCTTGGCTGCCACCGATCCGATATAGGGCGGGACCCAGGTGGAGATGCCCCACCAGGCGAGCGTGGTGGTCAACGACAGCAGGAACACCAGCAGGGCGCGGCGGCGATTCTGCGGATCGACGAACAGGTCCACCAGGGTGAAGCGCGCAAGCGCCTGCTCTTCGGCGCCGAGCTTCGCGCCCTCCTGCTGGCGCGCGCGGGCGCGGCTGCGGCTTTCATTGGTGCGCTCCCAAGGCTCCGATTCCGGAATGCCGCTGCGGACCCAGAGCACGAACAGCCCCGGCAGCACGCCGAGCACGAACATGACGCGCCAGGCGCCGGGGCCGAGCGCGCCCACGAACAGCCAGACCAAGGAGGCGAGGAAGAACCCGATGCCAAGGCCGCATTGCATCAGTCCGGCGCCCTTGCCGCGGGCATGATCGGGCCACACCTCGGCGGTGATCGAGGCGCCGGTCGCCCATTCCGAGCCGATGGCGATGCCGACCAGGAAACGCAGCAGCGCAAACGAGATCCAGTCGAAGGACAGCGCGCTCAAGCCGGTGACCAGCGAATACGCCAGGATGGCGTAGATCATGGTGCGGCGGCGGCCGATATAGTCGGCGAGAACGCCGCCCAGGATGCCGCCGATGCCCCAGCCGAACAACGTGATCGCAATGATGGTGCCCGCATAGGCCGGAATTTGCGCGAACTGGCCGGGATCAAGAAGTTGCCGCAGCGCCACCCCGACGGTGAGGATCAGCGCGAAGGTCTCGTAGCCGTCGAACATCCAGCCCAGATTGGCGGCGAAGAGCGTCTTCCACTGGATGCGGGTCAGCGTGGCGTACCAGGGAATCTGCGCGGCAGCGGCGATGCTTTGCATGGTTGCGTCCCCCCTTCGATTTTTGGCCGTCACCGCGGGTCTTGTCCCGGCGGTCGCGATGAGGAGGCTTGCGTGCCATCTCCATCGCGACGGCCGGAAGAAGTCCGGCCATGACCAGACAGGAGATTACACGCCCTTGCGCATATTGCGCGCGGCGAGCTTCACGGCCTGGATGATTTCCGGATAGGCGGCGCAGCGGCACAGATTGCCGGCGAGATAGTGGCGGATCTCGTCGTCGTTGGGATCGGGATGGGCGGCGAGCAGCTGGCCCGTCATCAGGATGAAGCCGGGCGTGCAGAAGCCGCACTGGAAGGCGCCGCATTCGATGAAGGCCTGCTGGATCGGGTCGAGCTTGCCGGCGAGCGTCGAGATGCTCGATCGTCTCGACCGCGCTGCCGTCGGCGAACGCCGCGAGAAACAGGCAGCCCGACACGGCGCGGCCGTCGACCAGGACGGTGCAGCAGCCGCACAGCCCTTGCGCGCAGCTCTCGCGCGCGCCGAACAGATCGAAGCGCTGCTGCAGCACCTCGACCAGGTTCTGGTGCGGCGCGATCTCGGCCGCCACCGGCTCGCCGTTGAGGGTGAAACGGATGGTGCGGCTCACGGCATCTCTCCCCCGTAGGGCGCAATCGCTTTATTGCGCCATCGGCCTCGCCAACCGGCGCAATAAAGCGATTGCGCCCTACGGGTCGGTGTTTCCACGCTTACTCCTCCAGCGGATCGTTCGCCGCGGCGCGCAGCGCGCGGTAGAGCGTCTCGGCGGTCAGCGGCAGCTCGGTCAGCCGCACGCCGACCGCGTCGTCGATGGCGTTGGCGATCGCCGGCGAGACCCCGAAGGTGCCGCTCTCGCCGACGCCCTTGGCGCCGAACGGGCCGGAATGCTGTTCGGCCTCGACCACCTCGCTGTCCGATGTCGGGCGGAATATCGAGGAGGCTCGGGATCTTGTAGTCGGCGAGCGACGCGTTGATGATCTGGCCGTCGTCGAGCTCGATCTTCTCCTGCATGGTGAAGCCGAGCTGCATGATCGCGGCGCCGGAGAGCTGGGTCTCGACGATGCGCGGATTGATCGCGCGGCCGACGTCGGCGACGTTGACCAGCCGCGTGACCCGCACATGCCCGGTCTCGGTGTCGACCTCGATCTCGGCGCCGGTGGCGCCGATCATCCAGAACGGCGTCACGTTGGGGGTCTGGCCGGTGTCGTGATCGGGCGGCGCATAGGCCGGGATGTAGCTGCCGACGCCGATGATGTTGCCGGCCTGCATGCCGTATTTCTTCTGGAACAGCTCGGCGACCGGCACATTGGTGCCTGCCGGCAGGCCGAGCTCGCGCGCCAGCGCCGCGATCTTGTCGCGCGCGTCCTCGGCGGCGAGCCGCACGGCATTGCCCATGTGGTAGGTGGAGCGCGAGCCGAGCGTCGCCATGTCGTAGGGCGTCACGTCGGTGTCGGGGTGCACGACCGTGACTCGCTCGGCCTGGATGTTGAGCACCTCGGCCGACGATCTGCGCCATCGGCGGTGTCGGAGCCCTGGCCCATGTCGACGGTGCCGCAATAGAGCGTGCGCTGCCGTCGGCCGCGACATTGACGATCGCGACCGAGGTGGTCGGCGAGATCGAGGCCTTGAAGCCGATGGCGATGCCGCGGCCGCGCCGGATCGTGCCGCTGCCGCGATCGAATGGCTTGCTCCCAGTTCATCCGCGCGGCGAGCGCGATCGAGCACCGCCTCGATGGCGGCGTCTTGCATCAGCGTGCCGGTCGCGTGCGGGCGCGCCGTCGCGCAGGATGTTCTGCGCGCGGAACTCGACCGGATCGATGCCGAGCGCGCGCGCGATCATGTCGGTGTGGCTCTCATAGGCCCACACCAGCTGCGGGATGCCGAAGCCGCGCAACGCGCCGGCCGGCGGCAGGTTGGTGTAGAGCGCATAGGAATCGATGCGCGACGTTCTCGATGTCGTAGGGGCCGGCGCGCGGTGAAGCCCGACTTCTGCGTCACGCGCGGCCCGATATCGGCGTAGGCGCCGCCGTTCCACCACACCTCGCATTGCCGCGCCGTGATGCGGCCGTCCTTCGACGCCGCTCTTGATGCGGAACGTCGCTGGCATGCTTGGTGATGGTGTAGAACTGCTCCTCCATGGTGAGCGCGATCTTGACCGGCCGCCGCACGATCAGCGCCAGCGCCGCGACCAGCGCTTCGAGCTTGATGTAGAGCTTGGCGCCGAAGCCGCCGCCGAGAAACGGCACCTTCACGCGCACGCGGTTCTCCGGCCAGCCGAGCAGCCGCGCGATCTCGATGCGCACGAACGACGGGCGTCTGCGAGGCGGTGTGGATCGTGAGCCTGCCGTCATTGCCGCTGCCGGTGGCCTCGGCCACCGAGACGAACGGCTCGAGCGGCGTGTGCAGCACCTGCTGGGTGCGGAAGGTGTGCTCGAAGACGTGGTCGGCTTGCGCGAAGCCGCGCGCCGGACTCGCCGCGCCGGAGATGGAAATCGAGCGCGACGTTGGTGTCGCGGCGGCCCTTGAGATGCTTGAGATCCGCGAAGGTGCCGGCCGGCTTGAGCTCGTCGTGCACGATCGCGGCCGAGGTCATGGCCTCGACCTCGTCGAAGACGGCCGGCAGCTCCTCGTAGTCGGCGACGACCAGCTGCGCCGCCGCCTCGGCGACATGCGGATCGGCCGCCAGCACCACCGCGACCGGCTCGCCGACATAGTGCACCTTGTCGATCGCGAGGATCGGCTGATCGTGGAAGGCCGGCCCGTAGATACGGCGTCGGGCACGACCGTGAGGACGTCCGTCGATGGTGACCACGCGGTGCACGCCGGGCAGCGCGCGCGCGGCGCTCGACGTCGATCGAACGGATGCGGCCGTGGGCGACCGTGCTGCGCACGATCTTGCCGTACAGCATGCCCGGGCAGGCGCAGATTGTGGATGTACTCGGCGCGGCCGGTGACCTTGTCGCGCGCCTTCGAGGCGCGGCACCGAGCGCCCGACCTGTCCGCTGCCGATCGTCTTGGTTGCCATCAGTGCGTTGCTCCGGTGCGCCCGAGCGCCGCCGAGAGCGCGCGCGACCACATAGACGCGCACCAGCTCCCGCTTGTAGGCGGCCGAGCCCTGTCCGTCGCTGATGGTCTCCGCCTCCGCGGCCGCGGCATCGCCGGCGCGCCGCAAAGCGGCGTCGTCGAGGCTGCGTGCCGCGCACGGCCGCTTCCGCGCCCGGCAACCGGATCGGCTTCTCGGTCGCGGCGCTGACCACGATTTTTGCGTCGCGGACGGTGGCTCCATCACGCTCGAGCGACACCGCGACCCCGAGTGCCGGCCAGTCGTCGGCCGAGCGGGTCGTGCATTTGAGATAGGCGGCGCGACTGCCGCCCTGCGCCGGCACCACCAGCTCGGTGATCAGCTCGTCGCGCCGCAGCACGGTCTCGTAATAGCCGGCGAACAAATCCTCGACCGCGATCGTGCGCTCGCCGGCGGGGCCCGCCACCGCAATGTGAGCGCCGAGCGCGATCAGCACCGGCGGCAGATCCATGTGCGGGTCGGCATGGGCGAGATGTCCGCCGACGGTCGCGACGTTGCGCACCCGCACATTGGAGAGCGTGCGCAGGCGTCGCGTGATCACCGGCGCATGGGCGCGGACCGCGGGGTCGCGCTCGAGCACGGACAGCGGCGTCATGGCGCCGATCTTGAGCGCGCCGTCGGACCGCGTCTCGATAGCGGAGAGCTCCAGGATGGCGCGCAGGCTGACGAGCCGGATCGGGACGAAACACGCCCGCCTTCATCATCAGCATCAGGGCAGTGCCGCCGGCGATCGGACGCACCGCGGCATCATCCGGATCGAGCAGCTTGATCGCCTCGGCCAGCGTAGCCGGCTCGGCCAGCTCGAACGGGATCATGGCATCGCCTCGGCGCCGGTGCGGTCGAAGGCCGCCTGCAGCCGCGCCGCGAACTGGCGCTCCATCTCCTTGGCCTTGGAGCGCAGCACCGGTTGCCCGAGGCTGCCGAGCTTGCCGGTCAGGTTCGCGTCGACGCTGTAATCGATATGGGTCTCCTCGCCGGCCTCGCTCAAAGCGGTGAGCGCGCTCGCGGTCAGCCGGCCGACGATGCCGAGCGGGGTTCCTTCGACCTTGGCCTCGATCTCGCGCGGCGGCTCGGCCCGCACCAATTCGACCGTCACCTTGAACTTGAACGACATGTAGGCGACCTTGGTCTCCAGCACGGCTTCGTAGCGATCGGGCGCGATCTCGTTGAGATCGCGCACGCCCTCGACGCAGGAGGCAAAAAAGCGCGCGTCGCGCAGCGCCGCGAACACTCTCGCGCGCGGCGCCTTGACCCTGACCTGTCCGGTGATTTTCATGAAGACTCCGGCGCGAAAACACCAAGAGAGCGGCTAACAGATTTCGGGCGGGCGGTCGAGGCCGGCCGGCAGCGCGGGCCGCATGACGAAACAGCCCGATGACCCCGATTTCGCTCGCGCCTCATTCGGGCTACGCTGCCCGGGACTGTGAACCAACAACCCTGCCCAAGGAGGGCATCCATGGCCAGGAGACGCAAGGACGCCCCGGCGGCCGAGCCGGCGGCCGGCAACGGCATTCTCAACCGCCGCATTTTCCTCGAGCGCACCCTGATGGCGGGCGCGGCCGGCGTTGGTGTGGGCACGACCGGCGCCTTGGCCGAGCCACTCACGGTGCCGCGCTGGTCGAAGGAGCCGGGCGGAAACTTCACCGCCTATGGGCAGCCCTCGCATTACGAGGGCAAGGTGGCGCGGACCTGGGCGGCGCCCAACAATCCGGCGACGCCGGGCATCGGCAGCTCGCGCACGCCGCACCAGTTCCTCGACGGCACCATCACGCCGAGCGGGCTGCACTACGAGCGCAGCCATTCGGGCGTGCCGGACATCGATCCCGAGCAGCATCGCCTCGTCATCCACGGGCTGGTGCGGCAGCCGTTGGTGTTCTCGCTCGAGGACCTGTCGCGTTATCCGCGGACATCGCGGATCTCGTTTCTGGAATGCGCCGGCAACAGCGGCGCGCTCTACACGGCGCAGGCACAGCCGCTCAACGTCCAGGCGATCCACGGGCTCCTGTCCTGCTCGGACTGGACCGGCGTCAAGCTCTCGACCCTGCTCGATGAAGCCGGCATCGATCCGCGCGCCAAGTGGGTGCTGGCCGAAGGCGCCGATTCCTCCGGCATGAGCCGCAGCTTCCCGCTCGCCAAGGCGTTGGATGACGCGATGGTGTGCCTCTATCAGAACGGCGAGCGGGTGCGGCCCTCGAACGGCTATCCGCTGCGGCTGCTGCTGCCCGGCTTCGAGGGCAACATGAACGTGAAATGGCTGCGCCGGCTCAAGCTCACCGATGCGCCGATCATGACCAAGGACGAGACTTCCAAATACACGATCCTGCTCAAGGAGGATAAGGCCTGGCAGTTCGTATTCCCGATCGAGGTGAAATCGATCATCACCCGGCCCTCGCCCGGCCTCACCCTGAAGGGGCCCGGCTTCTACGAGATCTCGGGCCTCGCCTGGTCCGGCAATGGCCGCATCCGGCAGGTCGAGGTGTCGGCCGACGGCGGGCAAAGCTTTGCGCCGGCGGCGCTGCAGGAGCCGGTCCTGCCGAAGGCGCTCACGCGCTTCCGCGCCGCCTGGCAATGGAATGGTGATCTGGCCGTGCTGCAGAGCCGCGCCACCGACGACACCGGCATGGTGCAGCCCTCGCGCGCGCAATTCGTCGCCGAGCGGGGCTTGCGCGGCAACTTCCACTACAATGCGGTCGCCAGCTGGAAGATCGATCAAGCCGGGGAGGCGAGCAATGTGTTTGCTTGAACGCCTCGCCGTCTGCTGCGCGCTGGTCGCGATCGCGTCCGCACCATCCACGACCGCGACGGCGGCCGACGAGCCGCATTTCGGCCACCCGGTGACGCAGGCCGACATCGCGGCCTGGGACATCAGCATCGGACCGGACGGCGCCGGGCTGCCGCCCGGCAAGGGGACCGTCGCGCAAGGCGAGAAGGTCTTTGCTGACAAGTGCCAAGCGTGCCACGGGGAGAAGGGCGCGGGCAGTCCCAACGACCGGCTGGTCGGCGGCGCCGGCACCATCGCGGCCGGCAAGGCGCCGGTGAAGACCGTCGGCAGCTATTGGCCCTATGCGACCACGCTGTTCGATTATGTCCGGCGCGCGATGCCGTGGGACCGGCCGAAATCGCTGAGCGACGAGGAAGTCTACTCGGTCGCCGCCTACGTGCTCTATCTCAACGGCGTGATCGGGCAGGACGAGGTGCTCGACGCGCAGTCGCTGCCGAACGTAAAGATGCCCAATCGCGACGGCTTCACGCCATTCCCGCGCTGGCCGCCGAAGTGATGTGGCGGCGCCGGTAAGGCGCGGCTCCAACAACATCACTTGTCCCGGGCATCAGCGCGTTTACGCGCGTCTTCGCCGCGCCATGAGCCGGGACCGTTACAAGCTCAGAGTTTCGGACGGTCCCGGCTCAAGGCCGGGACAAGTGTGGCCGGGACAACGGCGTGATTACGGATTGGGCGTACCGCCACGCAATCTGACCAGAGCTCCGAGGATTGTCTTCACTTTGCTGATCGTCACCGGCGGCTTCGCTTCCGGCGCTTCAACGGCCTCGGGGACAGCGGCCTGCGATCGCGTGCTGTCGAAGACCGGATGCTTTTCCACGTCGCCGCAGCCGACGCATTGAAAAGTCCGCAGCTCGAACCCTTGCATGTCGATCACATGGGGCTCGACCATCACCACTCGCATCTGCTCGCCGCAAATGAAGCACTGCATCGCGCGCGCCACCATCCTGGTAACCTCCGGGTAGGCTACCACCGCTGGGCGAGCCAGTCTTTAGCGGTGGCGTCTCGCCGATCTGTTGCCGAAACGCAACACCTATGCCCCGACCGCATGGGATCGATGTGCATCCGAGCTACGCAACCTCAACCTGGTACGGATATTGCACCGCAATATCCGTAACATCGAGGAGGTCGACTATGCGCTACGTGGCACTTTTGCTGCTGCTTTCCAGTACCGCGTTGGCGAGAGACAACGGGCAATGGGGCAACTCGCCGATCAACGTGCGCGAGTGGTTCCAGAGCCTGATGCAGCCCGATAATCCCTACATGTCGTGCTGCGGCGAGGCTGATGCCTTCGAGGCCGATACCTTCGAGGTCGATGGCGATCACTATGTGGCCGTCATCACCGACGGTAAGGGCGTGCTGCCGAGCGGCACCCGCATCAATGTCCCGAACCAGAAGATGAAATGGGACCGCGGCAACCCGACCGGTCACGGAATCATTTTCATCGGCAATCAAGGACAGGTGTACTGCTACGTCGCACCCGGCGGGGTCTGAACGGCGAGAGGCCGGCTTTTCGTAGGGCGCAATCGCTTTATTGCGCCGTAAGCCTCGCCAAAAGGTGCAATCCCATCGGGTTCGCCAAGCGGCGCGATAAAGCGTTCGCCGAGCGGCGTGTTTTTTACAACATGTTAATTTGCGTTCGCGCCCACCCGCCGATACGAAAACGGCAGTCCCCGGGGCGGGCCAGGGTGCCCCCGCCGCCCGCGACCGGGTAGACTGTTTGAGACTTTCTTTAAACCCCGCCCTTGTGGCGGGGTTTTTTTGTGCGGCTGCGGCGCACGCAACTGCTTGCGTCATCCGCTCGCCGCCAGATTTCCGCTGAGGCGCAATCGCGCAGGCACCGTTGCCTGCATGCGGAATGGGAGTTCCGCCGCCGGATGTTCGTCCAAGGCCTTCGCATTCGCGCCGATGCCGGATTCGGCAATTTGTCGCACCGCCCTCTTCAACAGCGAGATTTGCCGCCTTGGTGGGCAGATCGGCGCCCCCAGCGGTCACATTAACAAGGATTAATTTCCTCGACGGGAGACGGAAAGATTCGCTCTCCAATTATGGATGCAGGCGGCGCCCGACCGGCACGCGTGGTGCAGAGCGGCACGCTTGGATGCAACAGAAAGTTCCAGGAGACGAATCATGAATGAATCCAATCCTTCGGGCCCGGGCCAGGGCCGACGCATCTCCCCGCGTCGCCTTGCGCTGATGGGCTCAGTCGCCGCCGTTGCGGTCGCAGTCTTGCTGGGCGGGCCGAGCGGCTTCAAGCAAATCCCGCTACCGTCCTGGTCCAACCAGGTGCAGGCGGCCGAATCCGTGCAGCATCCTGCCGACTTCGCCGATCTCATCGCCAAGGTGAAGCCGGCCGTCATGTCGGTGCGCGTCAAGATGGAGGCGCAGGACTCGAGCTCCACCGACGAGGCGCTTCCGCTGCAGCCCGGCTCGCCGATGGAGAAGTTCTTCCGTCAGTTCGGCGGCCAGGAATTCGGTCAGCAATTCGGCCAGGGTCAACAGCAACAGCAACGCCGCGCGGTGACCGGTGAAGGCTCCGGCTTCTTCATCTCCGCCGACGGTTATGCGGTGACCAACAACCACGTAGTCGATCATGCCAAGACCGTCACGGTCACCACTGACGACGGCAAGATCCACAATGCCACCGTGGTCGGCACCGATCCGAGGAGCGACCTCGCGCTCATCAAGGTCGAGGGCGGCAACTTCTCGTATGTGAAGTTCGCCGATCATGCGCCTCGCATCGGCGAGTGGGCGGTCGCGGTCGGCAACCCGTTCGGGCTCGGCGGCACCGTCACGGCCGGCATCGTATCGGCCACCGGTCGCGATATCGGCAGAGGCACCGACGATTACATCCAGATCGATGCCCCGATCAATCGCGGCAATTCCGGTGGCCCGACCTTCGACACCGAGGGCAACGTGATGGGCGTCAACACCGCCATCTTCTCGCCCTCCGGCGGCTCGGTCGGCATCGGCTTCGACATTCCGGCCGCAACCGCCAAGAACGTCATCGCGCAGCTCAAGGACAAGGGCCATGTCACCCGCGGGTGGCTTGGCGTCCAGATCCAGCCGGTGACGTCCGACGTGGCGGATGCGCTCGGCCTCAAGCAGGCGGGCGGCGCGCTGGTCGCGGAGCCGCAATCCGGCAGCCCGGCCGCCAAGGCGGGCGTGAAGGCGGGTGACGTCATCACCTCGGTCGACGGTACCAACATCAAGGACTCGCGCGAGCTCGCCCAGAAGGTCGGAACCATGAGCCCCGGCTCATCGGTGGAGCTCGGCATCATCCGCGATGGCAACCAGCAGACCATCAATGTCACGCTCGCCCAGATGCCGAACCAGCAGCAGGCGCAAGCCGGCTCCGAGCAGCAGGATCAGTCGCAATCGACGCCTCGGCTCGGGCTCACGCTCGCGCCCGCCCGCGCCGAGGGCGCCGGCAATCAAGGCGTGGTGGTGACCGCAGTCGATCCCAACGGTCCGGCTGCCGATCACGGCATCAAGGAAGGTGACGTGATCACCAACGTGGGTGGAACGTCGGTTTCCACTCCGAGCGACGTGCAAAAGCAGCTCGCCCAGCTGCAGAAGGCCGGCAAGCATTCGGTGCTGATGCGGGTGAAGTCGGGCGAAGGCACGCACTACGTCGCGCTGCCGCTCGCGACCGGCTGATCGGTTAACTACCGGATCGACCGCGCTTCCTCCCGGTGCTTCGATCCGGAAACTCGGGGGCGGGCTTGATGCCCGCCCCTTTTTGTTGCCGGCGGCTGCTTCCGAAATCCGGTTCGTTATGACCGCGATGGGCAGCCACGCCCTTGTGACCGGAGGAACCTTCGGGTTCGCGTAGAATTGGGCTGTCGAAGCCGGCCCCAGGAGACCAGCATGCCGATGCCACCAGTTGCCGCGATCGCGCTGATCGGTGCTTGCCTGGGCGTCGCCGATTGCGCTCTCGCCAACCTGGCGCACGCCCAGAATGGATCGATCCCCGTGCTGACCGGGGCGGCCGCGTTTGGCTCATGGCACGACGATGCGCCCGGTAAGCGGCGGCACATCAGCGCGGATGCGCTCCCGCCGCCTTATGCGTCGCCTTCGGCCGGCAACACCGTCAGGGTGGTGCGGGCGCCGGCGGGCGCCCAGCTAAAGGTGCCGGGAGGCTTCGAGGTCAAGCAATTCGCCGCCGGCCTGGCGGAGCCGCGCCTGCTGCGGGTCGCGCCGAACGGCGATATCTTCGTCGCCGAGACCGCGGCCGGCCGCATTCGCGTGCTGCGGCCGGACCAGACCGGCACGGCGGCGAGCCAGAACGAGATCTTCGCCAGCGGCCTGCACGATCCGTTCGGCATCGCGTTCTATCCGGCCGACAATCCCGAATGGGTCTATGTGGGCAATACGGATTCGGTCGTGCGCTTTGCCTATCGGGCGGGCGACATGAAGGCGCGCGGCGCGCCCGAGACCATCGTGGCGAGGTTGCCGACCGGCGGTCATTCGACGCGCGACGTGGTCTTCTCCCAGGACGGATCGAAAATGTTCGTCTCGGTCGGCTCAGCCTCCAATGATGCGGAGGGCATGGGGAGGCTCGATCCCTCCGCCATGCGCAAATGGAAGCAGGACAAGCCGGCGGGCGCCGCCTGGGGCGACGAGACCGATCGCGCCGACGTGCTGGTATTCGATCCGCAGGGCAACGGCCGGCGGGTTTTCGCCACCGGCATCCGCAATTGCGTCGGCTTGGCGATCAATCCCTCGGCCGGCGATCTGTGGTGCTCGACCAACGAACGCGACGGGCTCGGCGACAATCTTCCGCCCGATTACCTGACGCGCGTGCGCGAGGGCGGCTTCTACGGTTGGCCGTGGTACTATATGGGGGCGCATCAGGATCCCCGGCACCGTGGCGAGCGTCCCGATCTCAAGGACAGGGTCACCGTTCCGGACGTGCTGGTCCAGCCTCATTCAGCGTCGCTCCAAATGATGTTCTATACCGGGGACCAGTTCCCGGACGAGTTCAAGGGCAGCGCGTTTGCGGCCGAGCACGGCTCCTGGAACCGGACGACGCGCACCGGCTACAAGATCATCCGCGCGATCATGAAGGACGGCGCGCCCACCGGCGAATACGAGGACTTCGTCACCGGCTTTGTGATCAACGATGCATCGGTCTGGGGCCGGCCGGTCGGGATAGCGCAGGCCAAGGACGGCTCGCTCCTCTTCTCGGAAGACGGCAACGGCACGATCTGGCGCGTGAAACGGGCGAATAGCGAAACAAGCGAGTAGCGAATGGCGAATAGCGAATAGCGAATAGAGAGTGGCGGGTCACACTTCCAGCATTGTTCGCACTACTATTCGCCATTCGCCACTCGCTATCCGCCACCAACCACGAGGGTCCCATGCCCCGCCAAAAACCCATCACGCCCGAGCAACCCCGCTGCGAGCCGGAGATCATTCCGCCGTCGCGCGGCCGCACGCAGGCCTATCAGGCCGGCCCGGATTGGTTTGCCCCGCGGGAGGGCGGCAGCAGCCGCATATTTGTCGCCCGGGTCGGGCCCTGGAGCCTGATCGGCATCGTGCTGCTGATCGGCCTGTTCACCGGGGCGATCCTGGCGATCATGCTGGGCGCGCTCTTGATCGCCATCCCGGTGGTCGGCCTGCTCATCGCCGGTGCGCTGATCGCCAACGCGTTCCGTGCGCGCTTGCGGCGGTAGCTCGTCGCCTCTTCCCCGCGGAAGAGCGTATGAAGGAATCGCCACATCCGCTCATTCCCGCGGACGCGCGTGTAAAGAAGACTGCCGAAGGAATGAGGCGCCTCAACCGGCTCGTCCCCGCGGACGCGGGGATCCAGGCTTTGCCCCATTGAACGTCCATGCAATTTGGCAAAGTCTGGTTTCCCGCGGGAGTTCACCCTCGCGAAAGCGGGGGCGGGAATGAGCGGCTGTGGCAATTCCTCCACACGCTCGGACGCGGGGACGAGCGGGTGGAGGAACCAATCTTGATTGATTTGGGCGCCCGCATGGGCAATCCTGCGGCTCTCTCACCTTCCCGACAACAGCCCATTCCAGGATCAAGCGCTTGCAGGATCACGTCGTCGCAGATTCGTCGTTCCGGTCGCCGCTGCCGCTGCTTAATCCGCCCTCCATCGCCATCGTGGGCGCGTCGGAGCGCGGCAAGTGGGCGACGCAAATCTTCCATAACCTGCGCACGTACGGCTATCCGGGCAAGATCTATCCGGTCAATCCGCGCCTCACACAGGTGTGGGGCAGCGCCTGCTATCCCGATCTCGCCTCGCTGCCGGAGCCGCCGCAGCATGCCATGGTGATCGTCCCGGCGCCGGCGGTGCAGTCGGTGCTGGAGACCGGGGTCGGAGCCGGGCTCAAGAGCGCCACCATCTATGCGAGCCAGATCGGCGAAGGCGAAGATCCCGAGATCGTGACGCGCGGCACCGCGCTCAAGGCGCTGATCGAGGCGAGCGGCCTAATCGTCTGCGGGCCCAATTGCATGGGCGCCAATGCGCTGCGCGAACGGTATTTCGGCTATCCCAACACCGAGTTGTGCCAGCTGACGCCGGGCGCGGTCGCCATGGTCACGCAATCGGGCGGCACGCTGCAATATCTCGGCCAGGTCGGAGCGGCGCGCGGGGTGAAGTTCAACTACATGATCTCGAGCGGCAACGAGATCAATCTCGACCTCGCCGACTATGTCAACTTCCTGGTCGAGGATGCGCGGACCCGCGTGATCTCGTTGTTCATCGAAGGCATCAGGCGCCCGCAAGCGTTCGTGGCGGCGGCCGCCAAGGCATTGGCGGCCGGCAAGCCGATCATCGCCATCAAGACCGGCAAGTCGCAGAAGTCGCGCGACAGCGCGCGCTCCCACACCGGCGCGATCTCCGGCGACTACGCCGCCTTCGCGGCCATGTGCGAGCGCTACGGCATCGTGGTGTGCCCGACGCTCGACGACATGGTGGAGATGACGCTCGCGTTCCAGAGCGGACGTCTGCCGAAAGGTCCGCGGGTCGGCTGGGTGACCACATCGGGCGGCACGGTCGATCTGCTGTACGATTATCTGGACGAGATCGGCGGCACCACGACGCCCGATTTCGACGCCGCCACCAAACAGACGATCCGCCCGCTGGTATCGCCCGAGCTTGCGCTGAAAAATCCGCTCGACGCCGGCAACCCGGCCGGCGAGGCGCAGTCGGCGCAATTGTGCCGCGCCATCGCGGCCGATCCCAATGTCGACATGCTGGCCTGGGGCAGCACCTTGCCGAGCGGCCAGCGAGCGCGCGACCCCGCTCTCCTGCGCAGCGTGGTGGAGAGCACCGACAAGCCGGTGATCGCCTTCGTGCGGATGAACTTTCCGGTCGACAAGCCCGCCGTGGAGTTTCAGGAGCAGGTCGGCTTCCCGTATCTGCAAGGTTTGCCGGAGACCGTGCGGGCGCTCGCCGCGCTCACCTTCTATGGGGCGCGGAAAGGACGCCGGATCGCGCCGCTCCCGCCGCCGCGCGGGCGCGCCGAGACGCTGCAGGGATCGGCTTTCGCGGCCGCACTGGCGAGCCACGGATTGACGCCGCCCAAGAGCGCGGTTGCGGCTTCGCCGAGCGAGGCGGCGCAAGCCGCGGCCGCCATCGGCTTCCCGGTCGCGCTTAAGATCGCCTCGGCGCAGATCAGCCACAAGACCGAGGTCGGCGGCGTGCGCCTCAACCTCAAATCGCCGCAGGAGGTCGAGCGCGAAGCCGCGGCGCTCGCCGCAGCGCTGAGCAAGCTCGCGCCGGGCGCGCCGCTCGAGGGCTTCCTGTTGCAGCAGATGGTCGAGGGCATCGAGATCATTGTCGGCGCCCATCGCGATCCTCTGTTCGGCCCGATGATCGTGGTGGGGGCCGGCGGCGTCCTGGTCGAGTTGGTCAAGGATGTGGCGTGCCGGCTCTTGCCGGTCGAGCCGCAGGACGTCCGCAACATGATCGGCGAGCTGAAAGTGGCCAGCCTGCTCGCCGGCTTTCGCGGCCGGCCGGCGGCCGATATCGAGGCACTGGTCGCGGCCATTTGCGGCCTGTCCGATTTCTATCTCGATCACCGCCACCTGTTGACCGACTTCGAGGTCAATCCCTTGATCGTGTTGTCCAAGGGCGAGGGCGTTCGTGCGGTCGATGTGCGGATGGCGGCGGGAGGCTGAGCATTGCCTTCCGGGCAGCGTTGTCGGATGATGGCGACGGGGCTGGGGGGAAAATCATGCGCGTTCCGGCTGTCACGCTCGTCCTCTTTCTGCTCGCGGCGGCCGGCCTTGGCGGATGCGTGCCCGACGTGGTCAGCCTGGAAGCGGTTCCGACTCCCAAGCTCGCGCGCGACCTCGCACAATGCAGGGCGCAGGCCGGCGACGGCTGGACGCTGGACAACCCCGTCAAGCGCTGCATGAAAGCCAGGGGCTATCGCTTCCTGAAGGAGTATTAGGAGGCCAGCCAATCTCGCCGCGGCTCGCTTGTCCCGGCCGGGACCGTACCAACCTCAAAGTCTCGGACGGTCCCGGCTCAAGGCCGGGACAGGTGAAGCGCGAATGCAGCAACTCACCCGTAGGGCGCAATCGCTTTATTGCGCCATCGGCCGCGCCAAGCGGCGCAATAAAGCGATTGCGCCCTACGGGTGCTACAGCGAGCCGATGCATTTTGCCTCCGGCTCCAACGAGCGTTGACCAGCGGTCCACCTGCGGTGACGAGCCACGATTTGGCGCCGGCAAACGCCCGTTTACTGCCGCTTAACGTTAATCCAGGCATAGTTTTTCGGGTCGCATCCGAGCGACGCGTGGGGACGAGGGGGCAAGCTCCTTTCAAGCGATTCACTCCAGTCGGCGCGCGCTTTCGCTTGCGCGACCGGCGACAGCGTCAGTGTAAGCGTTCAAGTCCGAGTAGCGTAGACGATGACGGATACGGCCGCGGCGTTCTATCACGTCACTTGCTTCGATGGTCGCGCTCCTCGTCACGGCGTATGTCGCCGGGCTATCCGGTTTCTTGCTGACGGCGTCCTCTTCGGCTTCGGGTCCGTGGCCGCCGCATGCGCACTGGTTGCGACCGTCACCGTGGCGGCCGCCTGGATCCTCAACACCGCTTTCGCCACCCATCCTCGTCTCAGCGCAAGCGGGCTGATCGGCCCGGCGGGGATCGCGCTGGTCGAGCACGAGCTCGTAGTGGCGAGCGCGGCGGATATTACCGGCTCGATCGAAGCTTCGAACGATTCCGTCCCGAGCGATCCGGCCGATGCCCCGACCTTCGGGGACCGATGGGCCGGCGCAATAGCACTCGATTCCGCCAGCATGGCCGCCGTGGCGGTCGTGCCGCAGCATTTCGTCGAGCCGCCGGTTTCGGTCGCTTCGCGCAGGCCGGCCGGTCCGCCCGCGCAGCAACTCGCGGCCGTCACCCCGGAGAAGCGCGTGCCGCCGCCGCAGGCGCAGGCGCAAATCAAGCCCGCACCGCCGCCGGAGCCCGACGGGCACACGGCGGTGTACGACATCGCGGCCCATACGGTCTATTTGCCCAACGGAGAGAAGCTGGAGGCGCATTCGGGGCTGGGCGACAAGTTGGATGATCCTCGCTATGTCAGCGTCAAGGATCGCGGACCGACGCCGCCGAATGTCTACGATCTCGCGTTGCGAGAGGAGCTTTTCCACGAGGTCCGGGCGCTTCGCCTCATTCCGGTCGGCGGCGACCATATGTTTGGTCGAGACGGCATCCTGGCGCATTCCTACATGCTGGGCGCCAACGGCCAATCCAATGGATGTGTGTCCTTCAAGGATTACCCGGCATTCCTGCACGCGTATCTGCGAGGCGAGGTCGACCGCCTGGTCGTGGTGCCGCATCTCGGGAGCACGTCATGGCGGACCGCCAGCGCTCGTCGCGGACCCGCCGGCCGCTATCCCGACAACGATCCATAGCCGCGATCGCGTCAGGCGGAAACGGATGCGCGATGGGAATGACCGCGGGAATGGCCGCGCGCGCTCGCCTGCGTGCACGACAAGGCCGTTCGTTTGGCGAGAACGACCCTCTGCCCGTTCGGAAATTCAACGTAGCGGCTGACGACCCGGCCGTGGCTTTCGACCACGTATTTCGACCCGACGGGAAAGCGCTCGGGCAGGCGCCTGGAGGCTCGTGCCATGGAAAGCTCCTCGATCTGTGCCGAGGGCAATGCGCGACCCCGGCGATCGTTTCCACCCCGGCTCGGTTGTGCACGCTATCCACAGGTCGACCGGGGGGCGGCGCGCATCGGCCGATAGCGCGGTGCTATGGCGCGCGGTATTTTTCCACCACTGCCTGGTCGACCTCGAAGCCGAGGCCGGGCCGATCAGGCACCGCGAGACAACCGCGCTCCGAGATCACCGCCTCACCCAATGGGCTCTGCTCGAGATCGCAGAAGCGGTGCTCGCACAGGGCCGGCCGTGGCATTGCGGCGATGAGCTGAATGGTCGCCATCAGGGCGGGGCCCAGAAAGGGCGAATGCGGCACCACCCGCATGCCGCCGCTCTCGCCATAGGACATGGCCTTGAGCATGGCGGTGATGCCGCCCAATTTGGCGACGCTCGGCTGCATGATGTCGACGGCTTCTGCATCGGCGAGCCAGCGCACGTCATTGTAGTTGCCGAGGTTCTCGCCGGCGGCGATCGGCACCCGCACGGTACGGCGAATTTGCGCCATGACATCATAGTCATCGGCCGGATAAAGCGGCTCCTCGAGCCAGGCAATGTCGTATTGCTCGAGGTCGTTGCAGATCGCGATGACGTCGTCAGGCTTGTCCCAATGGCAGTTGGTGTCGACCATGAGCGAAACATCCGGTCCGATCGCGCGACGGGCCGCCGCGACCGTCTCCACGCTGTGCTCATGAAGCTTGATGTGCCGGTAACCGCGTTCCACCGCCTTGGCGGCGACGCGGGCCACATGGTCGGGCGCACCGAGCCGGAACAGGCTCGCATAGGCGGGGATGCTCGCCCTCGTCTCCTTGCCGCCCAGAAGCCGCCACACCGGCTGTCCTGCCGCCTTGCCGGCGATGTCCCAGAGCGCGATGTCCAGTCCCGACAATGCGAATTGCACGGGGCCGCTGCGCGCCATGCTCTGCGTCCGGCGCGTGAGATCGCGCATGGTCTCGCCGATGCGTTCGGCATCGCGTCCGATCGCGAGCCTGGCCACGACCTCGGTGATCGCCGTCATGGTGACCGGCGTCGAGGCATGGCTGAAAGCTTCGCCCCAGCCGGTGATGCCGGCGTCGGTCTCGACCCGAACGAGCAGGATGGGCTGGACGTCCCAATCGCCGAATCCCTGGCGCATCGGCCTCGGCGCCCCATGGTCGTAGGGGATGCCGACGAAGATCGGCTCAACCTTCGTGATTTTCATCGTGTCTTGCCGGCGGGGCTCGTTTGTGCGCGCTGATCAGTTGTTGCTCAGAAATTCGCGAATGACAGTGTTGGTTTTTTCCGGAGAGTAGAACAGATAGTGATGCCCTTCACCCGGCAGCATGACGAAGCGGGCGTTTGGAATATCGCGCGCAAGGATCCTGGCGAAGTAAAGGTGGGTGTCGCCGCTGTCGGAGCCATGGTCCTCGTCCTCGCCCACCAGGACCAATGTCGGCGAGCGTATCTGGTCGAGCCGCGCGCTGGTATCGGAGTTGGCTCTGCCGATGACATAGCCCAGATAGGTTTCGAGGGATGGCAGGTTTGCGGTTCGGATTGCGAGGAAGGCCTCTACCCGGTCCGGATGGGCGGCATGGAACTCCTTCGTGCAGCCGGTCCGAATTGCCGAATTCCGGATATGGCGCTCGTAGCCTTGCTCCACCAGTTCCAAGCACAAATTGAGCGGGATGCCCTTGCTGCTGTGCGTTGCTCCGGCCGACGCCAGGATCAATTTGCCGACGCGGTCCGGGAAGTCGATGGCCAGAAGCTGCGCCACACGGCCGCCGTTGGAATGGCCGCAGACGATGGCGCGATCGATGCCCAAATGATCGAGCAACGCGACCGCATCCTGTGCCAGGCGACGAGTCGAGTAATCCTTGCTGCTCGTCCGCGAGCTGCCCGTCCCGCGCTGGTCATAGATGATCACCCGGTGGTCGCGCGAAAATTCGGGCGCTTGATGCAGCTCCCACGGCGCTCCGGGCCACGCGGTCGCGGCAATGAACAGGAATGCCGGTCCGGCACCGAAAACCTTGTAGTGCAGATCGACGTCTTCAAGCTTCAAGATCGGCATGATCGTTCCTGTGAGGCGGGCTGCTTGCCGAGGACGATAGTAGTCGGGCGATGCGGAGACGACCAGCGCTGCCCCGTCGCGATGCCGAGAACGGACGAAGAGCCGGGCGATCTTGCCGATCAACGCCGAAATGCCGGAGCAGCTTGTTTCACCGGATCTGCTTTCGCATCGCGATATGCGGAATTCCGGCCTCGTCGAACCGATCGCCTTGCTCGACATAACCGAGCCGCCGATAGAAGCCCGCCACCGTGACCTGGGCATGCAGGACGATTTCCGCAAAACCGCGCTCGCACGCGATGGCGGCGGCGCGATCCATGAGGCGAGCCCCGATACCGCCGTGCCGCGCGGCAGCGCGCACCGCGACGCGACCGATCTTTGCGGTTCCGTCATGCTCCAGCATGCGAAGCGTGCCGACGACCTGATCGTGACGAATGGCGACCAGATGGATGGCGCCGGCATCGAACTCGTCCGCCTCGAGCTCGCGCGGCACTCCCTGCTCGTCCACGAACACCTCGTAGCGCAATTCAAACGCGTCCCGCATGAGGTCGGATGCAAATGCGATCTCGATGATCCGTTCGTCCTTCATCTTGCTTCCAAGCGCCCAAAATCATGGCATGATATGTTTCATCTGCATCGTCGCGGCGGCACGGCGAGCGACTCCAAAGTCGCCCTGGACCTCAATATACTGGCCGCCGCGCGCTGGTGGCCAGTCCGCCGGCGGCCGCTGGTCGCAAGCAATCCGGGAGAAGCTTGATGTCGGGACCGACAAGGCGCTGGATCGTGCTCGCCGCCGCCACGGCGTCGCTTTTGGCGCCCCTGGCCGCGCAGGCGCAGAGCTGGCCGTCGGGGCCGATCCGGATCATCGTTCCGTTCCCTCCGGGCGGCTCGGTCGATGCCGTGGCGCGCCTCGCCCAGGCCGGTCTGGCGCAGCGCCTGGGCGTGAGCATCGTGATCGAGAACCGCGCCGGCGCATCCGGCAGCACCGGCAGCGCGGTGGTGGCCAAGTCCCCGCCCGACGGCAATACCTGGTTGATCGTGTTCGATACCCATGCGGTCAATCCGAGCCTGCTGCCGAACTTCCCGTTCGACAACGACAAGGATCTCGACCCCGTCTCCCTGATTGCCACCGCCCCCTATGTGGTGGCTCGCCACCCGTCGCGTCCGTACAGGAATCTCGGCGAGCTGATCCGCGCCGCCAAGGAAAAACCCGGGAGCATCAGCTATGCCTCGGTCGGCAGCGGCAGCATCGGCCATCTGGCGCTCGAGCTCCTCGGCAAGGAGGCCGGCATCGATCTCATTCATGTGCCCTACCGGGGCGGCGCGCCGGCGCTCAACGACGCCGTGGCGGGTCATGTGGATCTGATCATTGCCAGCGCGGCGCAGCTCATGCCGCAAATCGAGCCGGGCGCGATCTCGCCGGTGGTCCAGCTGGGAAAAGCGCGCTTGCGCGCCCTGCCCGACGTTCCGACCATCGCGGAGAGCGGATATCCGGGCGTCCAGGCGAATGCCTGGTGGGGTCTCTATGCGCCGGCCGGAACCCCCAAGCCGATCATCGAGCGCTTCCGCGCCGCCCTGGTGGAAAGCCTGCGCGACGAACGGGTCGCCAAGCAGCTCACCGAGACGCAGCAGATGAGCCTCGTTCTGTCCGGACCCGAGGAACTACGTAGTTTTGCCAGCGAGCAGGCGCGCATCTGGGGCGCCGTGGTCCGCGCCAACAACATCAAGGCCGATGAGTGATCCCGCTCCGGCCGGACGCGATTAGCGCCGAGTTCACCACGTCGGCCGAAAATTCCGGAACGAGAGCAGTCGAATTGCGTGCCGGCCGGGATTGAAGCACGGCGCGCGCAAGTCCTTAGCATTTGCTTATTGCTCCTCGGCTAGGGTGCGGCCAAGTCCCGATTGGTTCCGGTCATTGTGTAGGTACATTTGTTGAGGGGGCGCAGGCGCCCGCCCCTGTTCAAATTCCAGCCCGATCGAGGACGCCGGCAGATGCGTCATTTTTCGTTGCAGCAATCCCGCGCTGGCGGCCAGCAGACGACGAAAGCTGCTTCCGAAGCGCAGGGCCTCCAGCGCAGCATCGCCATCGAGGCGGGCGACACGTCAAGGCGTGGCCGCGACCGCAGCGTCTGGTGGATCGTCGCGTTGGGGCTGGTGCTGGTCGCCGCGCTCGCATTCGGCACCGCCGTCCTGGTTTCCAATCTACGGGATCGCGCGCTGACCGATACCAAACACGTCCTGAACACGACCGCCTACATCATCGCCGAGCATCTCGAGGGCACGTTTCAATCGGTCGAGCTGGTCCAGAGGAACGTTATCGAACGGATGCAATCCTTCGGGATCGCCTCGAGCGACGATCTCGACCGCCGCATGTCGGATCACGCGACTCACTTGATGCTCAGGGACATGGTGAGCGGCGTACCGCAGCTCACCGCGCTGCGGCTGGTCAACCCGCGCGGAATGGTAGTCAGCTCCTCCCGCACCTGGCCGACGCCGGAGCTCGCGGAGAACGATCGGGAATACTTCAAGGCGCTCGCGTCGGACGATAGCCTGGCCTTGTTCCTCAGCAAGCCCGAGCACAGTCGCCGCACCGGCGCCTGGACGACTTATCTCGCGCGCAGGCTCGTCGGCCCCGACGGCGAATTCGGCATCATCGTGGCGGTCATGGAGCTGCGTAATGTCGAGCAGTTCTTCGAACTCGATCTCGATTGGAGACAAGGTTGCAATCGACTTGTTCCGCAGCGACGGGATCCTGCTTGGCCGCAGTCCCCATAGCGAGGCGGCGATCGGGCAAAAGGGCGCCCAGACAATTCCATTCCTGGACATCTGGTCGGGCCCCGAGGGCGAGGACCAGCTGGCCTCCCTGCAGGCATTGACGCATTATCCGCTGGTGGTCTCGGTCTCGACGACCGCGTCTGCCGCGCTCGCGCAGTGGACGTGGGACGCGAAGACCATCATCGGCGCGGTCGGCTTGGCCGGCTTGTCGATCGGCGGCTTCATCCTTCTCATCGTGCGCAAGCTGATGCAGGGAATCCGTCGCTCGCGCGAGCGCGTGCGTGGACAGAAGCTGCAGCTCGACATCGCGCTCAACAACATGTCGCAAGGATTGTTGCTGTGCGATGCGCAGGATCGCGTGATTCTCTGCAACAAGCGATACATGGAAATCTACGGGGTGCCCGCCAACATGGTGGCACGCGGCTCGAGCCGGTGGGAATTGATCAAGCACCACTTCGCGACCGGCCGCATGGCCGGCGACCCCGAGCAATATATGAGCGCCGCCAGGAAGGCGTCTCATAGCCGGACGGTGGAGACCACCGACGGGCGAACGATCTCCGTCATCGGCGGCGTGATCGAAGGCGGGTTTCGCGTGACCACTCACGAAGACATCACCGACCGCCGGCGCGCCGAGCAGGAACGTGATCGCAATCGCGACTTTCTCGATCGGATAATCGACAACATTCCGGTGACCGTGTTCGTCAAGGACGCGCACAGCCTGCGATACATTCTGATCAATCGGGCCGGCGAAACCCTCTTGGGCCTGCCGCGCGATCAGTTGGTCGGAAAGACCCCGCACGAGATCTTCGACAAGGAGACGGCCGACACCATCGTCGAGCACGATCGGGAAATGCTGCATTCGAATCCGGAAATCTACGTGCCGGAGCATTCGATCAATACGCCACGCAACGGCGTGCGCCTGGTCACCTCCAACCGCATCTGCGTGCGCGATCAGAACGGCGAGATGCAATACCTGCTCGGCGTCAGCGAAGACATGACCGAGCGCAAGAGCGTCGAAGATCAGCTTCGGCAGGCGCAGAAAATGGAGGCGGTCGGCCGCCTGACCGGCGGCCTCGCGCACGATTTCAACAACCTCTTGACCATCATCATCGGCAATCTCGACCTGCTGCAGGAGGACATTGCGGGCAACCAGGAAGCCGAGAGCAAGATCGAGACGATCCTAGAGGCGAGCGAGCGCGGGGCCGAATTGACGCGGCTCATGCTGGCGTTCTCGCGCCGCCAGCCGCTGCAAGCGCGGGCCGTCGACGTCAACAAGCTCATTCGCCAGACCACGTCCCTGCTCAACCGGACGCTGGGCGAGGACATCTCCATCGAGCTTCGGCCGGCGACCGACCTGGAACCCGCCCTGGTCGACGAATCCCAGCTGGAGACGGCATTGCTCAACATCGCGATCAATGCCCGCGACGCAATGCCGGGAGGCGGAACGCTCACCGTCACCACCCGCGGCGCGGAGCTTGACGCCGACTACGCGGCGCTGCATCCGGGGGTGACGCCCGGGACCTATGTCCAGATCGAGATCGCGGACACCGGAATCGGCATGCCACCCGAGATCGTCGAGCACATCTTCGAGCCGTTCTTCACCACCAAGGCGGTGGGGACGGGCAGCGGCCTCGGCTTGAGCATGGTCTACGGCTTGATCAAGCAATCCCAGGGCCACATCAGCGTCCACAGCGAGGTAGGCGAGGGAACGGTGTTCAAGCTGATTCTGCCGGTTGCACGGCCGGCGGAGTCGCAAGCCCCCGGGCCGGAACAGACCACGGAGCAAGCCGCCGGGCCTTCCGGCGACGCCGTGATCCTGGCGGTGGACGACAATCCGCACGTCCGGGCAACCGTGGTCGTGCAGCTGCAGGGCCTCGGCTACCGCGTACGCGAGGCGGACAGCGCACGCGGCGCGCTGGAGATCCTCGATGGCACGGACAGGATCGACTTGCTGTTCACCGACATCGTCATGCCGGGAGGACTCAACGGCAAGGAGCTTGCCACCCAAGCCCGCAGCAAGCGGCCCGACCTGAAGGTGCTGTTCACCTCGGGTTTTCCGGGCACATCTAGCGGCCCGGGAACAAGGTTCGAAGAGGGGGACGTGCTGCTGAGCAAGCCCTACCGCAGGCATGACCTGGCAAAGGCGGTGGAGGCGGTCCTGACGTTACCGGCCTGAAGCAGGGCGAGAACGTGATCAAAAACCGTCAAAGGCCGGCCTGATATGGCTTGCAATCCGCGCTTGCGCCGCGAAAAGAGGCAGCCGACGATGACGCAGGCGCCACTTTCGGGCATTCAGGCCTTTTGAAAGGCGGCCAGAGCCAAGCCGGGCTTCAGCAAATGCCGGCCACGCAGCAGCGTGGCGCGCGCAGCCCGCGCATCCAGCGCGGTCCGCACGACGGCGGGAAAATCGCGCGGCCGCTTGAGCATCGACCAGATCATTGCGGCAATGTCGGTGGTGCCGTTGGGACGCATCGCGGCGAGCGCCGAAGGCGGTATCGCGCGGGCGGCCGGATCGGCGATGACCCGGATCGCGGCCATGGGCAACCCATGGGCGGCCGCCACCCCGCCCACAATGTGGGATTCCATGTCGACCGCGATGGCGCCCGTTTTCACATACAGCGCGGCCTTGGCCCCCGGATGGGTGACCGGGCTCGGAACCCCGAACAGCATGCCGCGTACCGCCCCTGGGATCGTCTGCAGCAGCTTCTGTGACCAGTCATCGTTGGTATCTATGCGGTTTATCCGGTCGGTCTCGAACAGGATCGCCGATCCGATGATACAGGTCCCGGGTTGGAGGGCTGGAGACAACCCGCCGGCCACCCCAAAGCTCACCACGCCGGTGGCGCCCTCCGCAATCGCCCTCGACAGCGAAGCCGCCAAATGCTCGCCGTTGCCGCTGCAAATGACTCGGACACCCGGCCCTGCGGCGATTCGAGCTTCAAACGCCAATCCCACGACGGCGATCAGCTGGTCACCGCACCCCATTCCCCATCCCCGTCATGATCGGCGCATTCCCCGTTCCGAGGAAGCATTTCCCATGCCACGGCTGCCGATGAATCCCAGACTTCCCCACACATCGCAGTAGACGCATTTTCAAGAAAAGTGCAATCCGGTTTCGACATCCAACGGGAATAAGTCAGGATTCGATGATGGGGGAACCGGATACCGGCGGACGTGATCCGGTCCTGATCACCGGCGCCAGCGGATTTCTGGGCGCGGCGATCGCCAACAGCGCACGCGCGGCCGGGTATCCGATTCGGGTGCTGGTGCGCACCTCGAGCCCGCGCACCAATATCGATCGCCGCGACGAGGTCGCGGTCGGCGATCTGCGCGACCGCGCCTCGGTGACCGCCGCACTGCGCGGCGTTCGCTACCTGATCCATGCCGCCGCCGATTATCGCCTTTGGGCACCCTCCCCCGACGAGATCCTGCGCAACAATGTGGACGGGACCCGGACCTTGATGGAAGAGGCGCTGCGCGCCGGTGTCGAGCGTATCGTGTATACGAGCAGCGTGGCGACATTGGGGTTGCGCGCGGGCGATCCGGCCGATGAGACCTCGCCGCTTCCAGCCGCCAAGGCGATCGGCGCCTACAAGAAGAGCAAGGTGCTGGCCGAGCGCCTGGTCGAGGAGATGGTCGGTCACGCCGGGCTTCCCGCGGTGATCGTCAACCCGTCGACCCCGATCGGCCCCCGCGACGTCAGGCCGACGCCGACCGGGCGCATCATCGTGGAGGCTGCCTGCGGACGCATGCCGGCCTTCGTCGATACCGGCCTCAACCTGGTCCATGTCGACGATGCGGCGGCGGGCCATCTGGCGGCGCTGCACCAGGGCCGGATCGGCGAGCGATATATCCTCGGCGGAGAAAATGTGCATCTGGGCGCGATGCTGTCGGACATCGCGCAAATCGTCGGGCGGCGGCCGCCGCGGCTGCGGCTTCCCATTGCGGCGGTCTATCCCTTTGCGCTTGGCGCCGAGCTCTGGGCCCGATGCAGCGGGCGGGAACCATTCGCCACCCGGGACGGCCTGCGGATGGCGCGTCACCACATGTTCTTTTCCGACGCCAAGGCGCGACGGGATCTCGGCTACGTCTCGCGGCCTTATCGCGAGGGCATCGTCGATGCTATTTCCTGGTTCCGGGCGGCCGGCTACTTGCGATGAGGGGAGCCGACCGGCCCGGCTCAGGCTGTTCCCAGGCTATCCATGGCTTCGGCGAGCCGGCGGCCGGCATCGACAAATATGCTCTGGAGCATTTGCCGCTCGATCGGCTTTTGCAACACCGGGACCTGGGCAAACCGCCGATCGATCCCTTCGGCGCTATATCCGGTGACGAACACGAACGGCACGCCTAGGGCCAACACCGCGTCGGCAACCGGGTAAACCATTTCTCCATCAAGATTGACGTCGAGAACCGCTGCCTGGAAGTCCTCCCGCCCGACCGCGGCAAGGGCGTCCGCCAATCGACCGAAGGGACCGATCACATCAAAACCGAGCTCGGTCAGCATGTCGCTCATCATCATGCCGGTCAGCGCCTCGTCCTCGACCAGCAGGAGCCGATTGCCCGGCGGCACCCGGCGCGCGGCCGCGCCGTTGCCTTGGGCGGAGGCCCGGCCATCGCGCGATCCGTTCTCCTCCGCCTCCGCCTTCGCCTTCTCGCCGAGCGGAATCGACATGCTGAAACGCAAGCCGTCGGGATGCCAGTCGAATGTGGCGCTGCCATCCAGCTGGCGCTCCACGCTCGCGCCGATGACGCGGGTGCCGTAGCCTTCCGAAGAGGGTGGGCGGACGCTCGGGCCGCCGCTCTCGGCCCACTGCAGGACCAGATGGTCCGGGCCGAGGTCCCAGGACAGGTTCACCCTGCCGAAGGTCGATGACAGGGCCCCGTATTTGGCCGCATTGGTCGCCAGCTCGTGCAACGCGAGGGCGAGGATCTGGGCCGTCGCGGGCTCGAGGAAAACCTCCGGGCCGCTGGTCGCGATCTTATCGACGTCGCTCCTGCGATAGGGCGCCAGCTCCTCATCCAGGATTCTGCTCAAATTGGCGCCCTGCCATCTGGACTGCGACAACAGCACGTGGGCGCGCGACAGAGCCGTGATGCGCCCCTCGACGGCGGCGATATAGGCCTCCTTGGACTCCGCGCGGGTGAGGCGGATGATCGATTGCACCACCGCCAGCGCGTTGCGCGCGCGGTGATCGACCTCGCGCACCAGCAGGGTCTGGCGTTCCTCGGCGCTCTTTCGCTCGGTGATATCGACGGTCACGCCGCTGAGGCCGACGACCCGGCGGTTGGCATCGATGCTGGCGGCGGCCGCCCCGATGCACCAGCGCAACTCTCCATGCGGACGGTGGACACGAAATTCGCCCTGGAAGGTCTGCCCATGCTCGGTGACGCTTTCAAGCGCCGCCCGCAACCGCTCCCAATCCTCCGGATGGATCAGCGCACGGACATTATCCGCCGTCATCGAGAAGCTCTTCGGATCGACGCCGAAGATGCGGTACTGCCCCTCGTCCCAGGAGAACTCGCCGCTGACGGCATCCCAATCCCACGACCCCATTTGCCCGGCGGCCAGCGCCAGGCTGCGAAGCTGCTCGCTTTGCAGCAGGCGCTCGGTCGATGATTTCAATTCCGCGGTCCGGTCCGCCACGCGCCGCTCCAGCTCGAGATTCAACTGCTCGAGCTGGCGGGTTTTACGAAAAAGCTCGGCAAAAACCTTGACCTTGGCGCGCAGGACCTCGGGCACGACCGGAACCGGAACATAGTCCACCGCCCCCATCTCGTAGCCGCGCAGGCGGTCGACATCGGTCAAATGGATGGCGGAGATGAAGATGATCGCCGTCTTCTGGAACCGCGGATGCTCGCGGATCATCGCCGCCAGCTGGAACCCGTCCAGCTCCGGCATGCACACATCGACGAGAACGACCGCGACATCGTTCTTCAGCAGGAATTCAAAGGCCTCCCGGGCGGAAGCGGTCTTGACCAGATTCTCTCCGAGCTCCTGCAGGATGACCTCATAGGACAGCAGCTTGGCCGGCTGATCGTCCACCAGGAGAACGTTGACCCTGTCGGTAGAAATCATGGTCTTGTCCGGTTCAGCGGTGGAGCCACATCCGCAGCGAGGATAGCAGCTGCTCGGTATTGACCGGCTTGGCCAGATAGTCGGACGCGCCCGCCTGCAGGCATTTTTCGCGATCCCCCTTCATGGCCTTCGCGGTGAGCGCGATAATGGGCAGGCGACGATAGGCCGGGCTCTTCCTGATCTTCTCGATGGTCTGATAGCCGTCCATTTCAGGCATCATGATGTCCATCAGCACGATGGCGAGGTCGGGCGTGGAATTGATCAGCTCGATCGCCTCCCTCCCCGTGGTCGACGTCAGCACCTGCATCCCGCGCCGCTCGAGCACGCTCGAGAGCGCGAAAATGTTGCGCGAATCGTCGTCGACCAGCAGCACCTTGCGGCCCACCAGATCCTCGTCCGAGCTGTTGAGCCGTTCGAGCATGCGCTGCTTTTCCGGCGGCAGATCGGTGATGACGCGATGCAGGAACAAGGCCGTTTCGTCGAGCAGCCGTTCCGGCGATTCCACCCCCTTGACCACGATGCTGCGCGCCATGGTGTGGAGCTGCGCGTCCTCCTCCGCCGACAATTCCCTGCCGGTGAAGACCACGACCGGGACGTCGGCGAGGCTGGCGTCGCCGCGCATCCGCTCCAGGACTTCGAAGCCGGACATGTCCGGCAACCGCAGGTCGAGCACCACGCAGTCGCACGGCTCCCTGTGCATCGAGGACAGAGCCTCGACGCCGGTGGCGGCGGTCAGAATCTCGATATCGTCGTAGCCAAGGAGCTCGCCGATGCTCATCTGCTCGGCCTTGTTGTCCTCTACGATCAAGAGGCGCTTGCGGCGCGGCTTGGCGAATTCCTTGATCCGGGACAGAGCGTCGGCAACGCCCTCGGGCGACGTCGGCTTGACGATGAACGAAAAGGCGCCGCGCGCCAAACCGTGCTGGCGATCCTCGTCGAGCGTTATGATCTGGACCGGAATGTGCCGGGTCAAGGGATTCTGCTTGAGCTGGCTCAGCACGTTCCAGCCGAGCATGTCGGGCAGGAAGACGTCCAGCGACACTGCGGTCGGCTGATATTGCTTGGCCAGCTCCAGCGCATCGTCCCCGCGCATCGCCAGTAAGGTCTTGAAGCCATTGCTGCGCGCGAGCTCGAGCATGATGCGGCGCATAGTGCGGATCGTCCTCCACGATGAGCAGGATGACGTCGCCCGGCTGGATGTCGAGCCGATCGTCCGGAATTTGCTCGATCGCACGTTCCGGCGTCATGATCGGGAACCCGGAGGCCGGCGCGGCCCTGGCCGGCGCCTCCGCCGCCGTGCGGATCGCGCTCGATGGACCGACATAGCGCAACGGCAGATAGAGCGTGAAGGCGCTCCCCACGCCGGGCGTGCTGCGCAGATGGATTTCGCCGCCCAGGAGATTGGACAGCTCGCGGCTGATGGCGAGCCCGAGGCCGGTGCCGCCGTATTTCCGGCTCGTGCTGGCATCGGCCTGCTGAAACGCCTCGAAGATGATCTTCTGCTTCTCGACCGGAATGCCGATGCCGGTATCCGCGACCTCGAAGGAGACCACCGCCGGCGCCTGGTTGAGAACCGGATGTTCCGCGGTCCAACCGCCCACGGCCGCCGAGACGTTGAGCCGCACGCCGCCCTGCGCGGTGAACTTGAAGGCGTTGGAGAGCAGGTTCTTGAGCACCTGCTGCAGCCGCTTGGAGTCGGTGACGATGCTGCGGCCGAGATTGCGTATCGAGGTGCACGTCGAACGAAAGCTGCCGGTTCTCGGCCTCGTGCCGGAACGGACGCGCGACCATGTCGAGCAGATTGGAGAACAGGATGTCCTCGGCCTCGACCGTGACGGTTCCGGATTCGATCTTCGAGAGATCGAGGATGTCGCTGATCAGATTCAACAGGTCGGTGCCGGCGCCGTGAATCGTGCGCGCGAACTCGACTTGCTTCGCCGTCAGATTGCCTTCCGGATTCTCGGTGAGCTGCTGGCCGAGAATCAAGATGCTGTTGAGCGGCGTGCGCAGCTCATGCGACATGTTGGCCAGGAATTCCGATTTGTACCTCGACGTCAGCGCCAGCTCGGTGGCCTTCTCCTCGACGGCGCGGCGGGCCTGCTCGATCTCCTGGTTCTTGCGCTCCACCTCGACGTTGCGTTCGGCGAGCTGCTGGGCCTTCTGCTCCAGCTGCTCGTTGGTCTGCTGCAGCTCCCTCTGCTGGGCCTGCAGCTCGCCGGCGAGCTGCTGCGATTGCTTGAGCAGGCCTTCGGTCTGCATCGTGGCCTCGATGCTGTTGAGCACGATGCCGATGCTGGTGGTCAATTGCTCCAGGAAGGTGATCTGCAGCGTCGTGAATGCGCTGATCGAGGCGAGCTCGATCACGGCCTTGGCCTGATTTTCGAACAGCACCGGCAGCACGATGATGTTGTGCGGCGCCACCTTGAACAAGGCCGAGCCGATCGGGATCGCATCCGGCGGCATCTCGGTGATCAGCATGCGCCGCTTGTCGGCCGCGCACTGGCCGATCAATCCCTCGCCCAGCCGCAAGCTGGGCTGATGACCGTTCATCCCGTCGTCCGCATAGGCCGACAACAGCTTCAGCCGCGGCGTTTCCTCGCCCTCCATCTGATAGATCACGCCCTGCTGGGCGTTCACCAGCGGGGTCAGCTCGGTGAGCAGCAGCCGGCCGACGGTGACGAGGTCGCGCTGCCCCTGCAGCATGTTGGTGAACTTGGCCAGGTTGGTCTTGAGCCAGTCCTGCTCGGTATTGCGATCGGTGGTGAGCCGCAAGTTGCCGATCATCGTATTGATGTTGTCCTTGAGCTCGGCCACCTCGCCGCGCGCCTCGACCTGGATCGAGCGGGTCAGGTCGCCCTTGGTCACCGCGGTGGCGACCTCGGCGATCGCCCGCACCTGGGTGGTGAGGTTCGCCGCCAGCAGGTTGACGTTGCCGGTAAGATCCTTCCAGGTGCCGGCGGCGCCCGGCACGTTGGCCTGGCCGCCCAGACGCCCTTCGACGCCCACTTCGCGCGCCACGCTGGTGACCTGATCGGCGAAGGTGGCCAGGGTCTGGGTCATGTTGTTGATGGTTTCGGCCAGCGCCGCGACCTCGCCCTTCGACTTCACCGCCAGGTTCTGCTTGAGATCGCCGTTGGCCACCGCGGTCACCACCTTCACGATGCCGCGCACCTGCTCGGTCAGGTTGGCGGCCATCACGTTCACGGTATCGGTGAGATCCTTCCAGGTCCCGGCGACGCCCGGCACCTGCGCCTGGCCGCCGAGCCGGCCCTCGGTGCCGACCTCGCGCGCCACGCGCGTGACCTCGGAGGCGAACGCGTTGAGCTGGTCCACCATCGTGTTGATGGTGTTCTTGAGCTCGAGGATCTCGCCCTTCACGTCGACCGTGATCTTGCGCGAAAGATCGCCGCGCGCCACCGCGGTGGTCACCTCGGCGATGTTGCGCACTTGCGTCGTCAGGTTGGCGGCGAGCAGGTTGACGTTGTCGGTCAAGTCCTTCCAGGTCCCGCCGACGCCCGGCACCACCGCCTGGCCGCCCAGCCGACCGTCGGTTCCCACCTCGCGCGCGACGCGCGTCACCTCGGCGGCGAACGAGCGCAGCTGCTCCACCATCGTGTTGAGCGTCTCCTTGAGCAGCAGGATCTCGCCGCGCACGTCGACGGTGATCTTCTTGGACAGGTCGCCGCTGGCGATGGCGGTGGCGACCTCGGCGATGTTGCGGACCTGGGCGGTCAGGTTCGAGGCCATGAAATTCACGTTGTCGGTGAGGTCCTTCCAGGTCCCGGCGACGCCCGGCACCTGCGCCTGGCCGCCGAGCTTGCCTTCGGTGCCGACCTCGCGCGCCACGCGCGTGACCTCGGAGGCGAACGCGTTGAGCTGGTCCACCATCGTGTTGATGGTGTTCTTGAGCTCGAGGATCTCGCCCTTCACGTCGACCGTGATCTTGCGCGAAAGATCGCCGCGCGCGACCGCGGTGGTCACCTCGGCGATGTTGCGCACCTGCGCGGTCAGGTTGCCGGCCATCGAGTTGACGCTGTCGGTCAGATCCTTCCAGGTGCCGGCCACCCCCGGCACGTTGGCCTGACCCGCAAGCCGGCCCTCGGTGCCGACCTCGCGCGCCACGCGCGTCACCTCGCCGGCAAAGCGGTTGAGCTGGTCCACCATCGTGTTGAGCGTCTCCTTCAGCTGAAGGATCTCGCCGCGCACGTCGACCGTGATCTTGCGCGAAAGGTCGCCGCCCGCGATGGCGGTGGCCACTTCGGCGATGTTGCGGACCTGGCCGGTGAGATTGCCGGCCATCGAGTTGACGCTGTCGGTCAGGTCCTTCCAGGTGCCGGCCACGCCGGGCACCTCCGCCTGGCCGCCGAGCTTGCCTTCGGTGCCGACCTCGCGCGCCACGCGCGTCACTTCGGCCGCGAAGGCGTTGAGCTGGTCCACCATCGTGTTGAGCGTCTCCTTCAGCTGAAGGATCTCGCCGCTCACGTTCACGGTGATCTTCTTCGACAGGTCGCCCTGCGCCACCGCGGTGGCGACCTCGGCGATGTTGCGGACCTGGCCGGTGAGGTTCGAGGCCATGGAATTGACGCTGTCGGTCAGGTCCTTCCAGGTGCCGGCGACGCCGCGCACCAGCGCCTGGCCGCCGAGCTTGCCTTCGGTGCCGACCTCGCGCGCCACGCGCGTCACCTCGGAGGCGAACGCGTTGAGCTGGTCCACCATCGTGTTGATGGTGTCCTTGAGCTCGAGGATCTCGCCGCGCACGTCCACGGTGATCTTCTTGGAAAGATCGCCGCTGGCGATGGCGGTCGACACCTCGGCGATGTTGCGGACCTGCGCGGTCAGGTTGGAAGCCATCGAGTTGACCGAATCGGTCAGGTCCTTCCAGGTGCCGGCGACGCCGAGCACGTTGGCCTGGCCGCCCAGCCGCCCGTCGGTGCCGACCTCGCGCGCCACGCGCGTCACCTCGCCGGCAAACGCGTTGAGCTGATCGACCATCGTATTGATGGTTTCCTTGAGCTGCAGGATTTCGCCGCTCACGTTGACGGTGATCTTCTTGGAAAGGTCGCCGCCGGCGATGGCCGTCGCCACGTCGGCGATGTTGCGGACCTGGGCGGTCAGGTTCGACGCCATGAAATTCACGTTGTCGGTGAGGTCCTTCCAGGTGCCGGCGATGCCGGGCACCTGCGCCTGGCCGCCGAGCTTGCCTTCGGTGCCGACCTCGCGCGCCACGCGCGTCACCTCCGAGGCGAACGCATTGAGCTGGTCCACCATCGTGTTCATGGTGTCCTTGAGCTCGAGGATCTCGCCGCGGACATCGACGGTGATCTTGCGCGAAAGGTCGCCGCGCGCGACCGCGGTGGTGACCTGCGCGATGTTGCGCACCTGATCGGTGAGATTGCCGCACATGGCGTTCACCGAATCGGTCAGGTCCTTCCAGGTCCCGGCGACGCCGGGGACGATCGCCTGGCCGCCGAGCTTGCCGTCGGTGCCGACCTCGCGCGCCACGCGCGTCACCTCCGAGGCGAACGAGCGCAATTGGTCCACCATCGTGTTGATGGCTTCCTTGAGCTGGAGGATCTCGCCGCGCACGTCGACCGTGATCTTCTTCGACAGGTCGCCGTTGGCGACCGCGATGGTCACCTCGGCGATGTTGCGCACCTGCGCGGTCAGGTTGGAGGCCATCGAGTTGACGCTCTCGGTCAGGTCCTTCCAGACGCCGCTGACCTCGATCACCTGGGCCTGGCCGCCGAGCTTGCCCTCGGTGCCGACCTCGCGCGCCACGCGCGTCACTTCCGAGGTGAACACGTTGAGCTGCTTGATCATCGTGTTGACGATCTCGGCCGAGCGCAGGAACTCGCCCTTCAGCGGGCGCCCGTCGACATCGAGCCGCACGGTCTGCAGCAGATCGCCCTGGGCGACCGCCGCGATCGCGCGGGTGACCTCGGTGGTCGGCCACAGCAGGTCGTCGATCAGCGCGTTGACCGAGCTTTCCATCTCGCCCCAGGCGCCGCTGCCGAGCCCGAACCGCACGCGCTGGCGGGTCTTGCCTTGGCGGCCGACGACCTCGCCCACGCGTTCGAGCTGCTGGGCCATGCGCTGGTTGGCGGCCACGATCTCGTTGAACGTGTCGGCGATCTTGCCGATGATCCCGACCTGATTGCCCGCCATCCGCACCGAGAAGTCGCCCACCCGCACCGCCTGCAGGGCATGCAGCAATTCATGAATCTCGCTCGGTGAGCCTCCATTGAGCTCGCTCATGGGGGCGGGCGACGAACCGGCGGGGGACCCGTTGGGCTTGGGGTCGCCGACGGTTTCACTCTTCGGCTGCATAGCTTCGCTCCAGACGACGGAAAAGGTCAGGTCTCGACGGCAGGGTCAGGTCTCGACAGCATTGTGGCTGATGCGGGCAAGGACTTCGGTTTGGAACCGTTGCGGCGTGCCGGCGGGTCTCGGGTTGGGCAACGCAGGAGCTTTGCCTGCGGCCGGTCAATCCCGCAGCTTCATACGGCGCAACATGCAAATTGCGGAGATCGCGGCCGATATCGCCCTCCCATGACGGCCCCCCAAGAAAGGCCGATTGGCACTAGGCAGGGAACGCCCCAAACGCGGGCAAGTTCCGTTGGTTCCAGCCGCGGCACTCGTTTTTTATCATTTTTGCGGGAGCACAACCGGCGCAGTTTTTGGCCCCGCGATTTGGCAATAAGCATTTGTTTCTATTAGTGGATATCCGAGTCCAGGTCAAACGGCGCGTTGATCGATCCGGCCCCGTGCGGGTTGACCGACATCATCTCAGGTAAACGCGGGGTTAACCGGCCTCGCCGCTGTGACCCAAGTCGCTGTGGACCAAGTCCGAGGTCTCATCCAAGCCCCACCTTCGCAACCCGGCCGCAGTCAGAGCGGCCGGGAGGACATCGAGATACAGCCTGCTCTTTCCCCGCGCCCAGCTGTATTGCGTCGACCGCCCGCCAAATTGGCGAACGGACCGTCGTCGTTTGTCTTCGATCGCCGTGCCGGAACCATCGAAGTTGCAGGGGCGTTGTCACAAGGCTTTGTCGGTTTGGACGGCGGCAAAACGATGAAACCATCACCATCGCTGAGAGAACCGCCCGAGCCCATCGCCGAATCCCCGCAATCTTGGTCAGGACCGGATGTGCGCGCTGCTTCGCCCGCGCAACCAGTAGGGCAGCAGCGACCCTCGGTCGCGATCATCGAGACGGACATTGCGGCCCGCCTCGATTGCCTGCCGTGGAGCCGCTTTCACACCCTGGTGGTGTTGGCTCTCGGCATCACTTGGATCCTGGACGGTCTTGAAGTCACCTTGACGGGCACGTTGTCCGGAATCCTGAAAGAGAGCTCCACCTTGGCCCTGAGCAATTCCGAGATCGGTCGTGCCGGCAGCGCTTATCTGGGTGGAGCAGTGCTGGGGGCGCTGTTCTTCGGGTGGCTGACGGACCGGCTCGGCCGCAAGAAGCTCTTTTTCATTACAATCGCCGTTTACCTCACGGCCACCGCCGCGACGGCCCTGTCGTGGAATTTCTGGAGCTTTGCGGCATTTCGCTTCTTGACCGGGGCAGGCATCGGTGGCGAGTATACGGCGATCAATTCGACCATCCAGGAACTCGTTCCGGCTCGATTCCGTGGCCGAACCGATCTTGCCATCAACGGCAGCTTCTGGGTCGGAGCCGCGCTGGGCGCCGCCGGCTCCATCGTCTTGCTCGATCCGGCCGTCATCGATCCGGCGATCGGTTGGCGTCTGGCGTTCCTGATCGGAGCCGCACTGGGAATGATCGTCTTCGTCATGCGCATGTGGATTCCGGAGAGCCCGCGCTGGTTGGCAACGCACGGACAATCGCAACACGCCGAGGTCATCGTGGCCCAAATCGAGCGGCAATCGGGGTCGCCCTGCGTTGGCGCGGGAGCGGGCCTCCCCAAAGTGAAACTGCGGACGCGCACCCATACGCCGCTGATCGAAGTCGCACGGACGCTGTTCCTGACCTATCCGCGGCGAACTTTCGTCGGGCTGAGCCTGATGGCTGCCCAGGCCTTCTTCTACAATGCGATCTTTTTCACCTATGCGCTGATCCTGACCGATTTCTACGGCGTGCCCGCCGACCGGGTGGGCTGGTACATCCTGCCGTTCGCGGCGGGAAACTTCTGCGGTCCGCTCTTGCTTGGCCGACTGTTCGACACCGTCGGCCGCAAAACCATGATCGGCATGACCTACGCGGTCTCCGGCATCCTGCTGGCCGGCACCGGATATCTCTTCAGCCAGGGCTGGTTGTCGGCGGAAAGCCAGACCATCGCCTGGATGATCATCTTCTTCTTTGCCTCGGCGGCGGCCAGCTCCGCCTATCTGACAGTGAGCGAGACCTTCCCGCTCGAGATTCGCGCGCTGGCGATCGCGTTCTTCTACGCGATCGGCACCGGGATCGGCGGCGCGGCGGGGCCGTGGCTGTTCGGCACGCTGATCGATACGGGGGCGCGCTCCAGCGTGGCGGGCGGCTATTTTCTCGGTTCGGCCTTGATGATCGTCGCCGCTTTGATTGAATGGCGCTGGGGCATCGCCGCCGAGAGAAAGTCGCTCGAAACGGTCTCTCGACCGCTCGGCTTCGTCGAATAAGATCACCGGGCGACCCACCCGCAACGCCGCCTTAATCCGAGGAAGAACTAATGGATATTGCTGCGCCGTCCTTGATTCCGAGCCTGCAAGAATGCGCAATCCTGCTCGACGTCGACGGGACAATTCTCGATCTGGCTGCGACGCCGCGGGAAGTCTGGGTTCCGCCCTCGCTGCGGCACGACATAATGCGGTTGAGCGAGCGCACCGGCGGGGCGGTCGCCCTGGTGAGCGGCCGTTCGCTGAACGATCTCGATCTGTTGTTTTCGCCGTTGCAGCTGCCGGCGGTCGGCGGCCATGGTGCGGAGTTTCGACTCCAGGCCGGCGGCGAGCTGGAATTCCGGCGCACGGTGCCGCTCGACTCCGCGCTCAAGCGCAAATTCGCCAGCGTGGCCGAGATCGGGCCCGGTATCGTCATCGAGGACAAGGGGTACTCGATCGCTTTGCACTATCGTCTGGCTCCCGGCTTGGCAGAGGTCGTAAAGGGCGCGGTCGCGCAGATCTGCGCAGAAAGTCCGCTGGCGCCGATCGAGGTCCTGCACGGCAAGTCGGTGCTGGAGATCAAGCAGACCGGATTCAACAAGGGCACCGGCGTGCGCGAGCTGATGCGCCATCCTCCGTTCGCCGCCCGCCACCCGATCTTCATCGGCGACGACGTCACCGACGAGTTGGTGTTCGACATCATCTCGGAGTTCGACGGTCTGGCCTTTTCGGTGGGCAGGATGGTCGAGGGCGTCAGCGGGCACTTCGAAAAGCCGGAAGCCGTGCGCGGCTGGCTCGCCCGAATAGCGGCGGATGAAGGCGAAAGCCTCGCGCCATGACGGATCATGGACTTGACCTTGCCGTCATCGGCAACGGTCGCACGGCTGCGCTGGTCGACCCCTGCTCCCGCATCGTGTGGTGGTGCTTCCCGACCTTCGACGGCGACCCGATCTTCAGCCGGCTGCTGTCCGGCAACGAAGAGAAGGGTTTCTCGGACGTCGTGCTCGACGACATGGTCGATTTTCAGTCCGAGTACCTGCGCAACACCGCCATCGTATCGACGGTCCTCACCGACCGGCGAGGCGGTGCGGTGCGGATCACGGACTTTGCTCCGCGCTTCCAGCAGTTCGGGCGCATCTTTCGGCCGCCGCAACTGTTTCGCATCATCGAGCCGATCTCGGGGCTCCCGCGCATCACGCTTCGAGTGAGGCCGACGCACGGCTACGGCCGGCGATTTCCCCGTCATTCCATCGGCAGCAATCATATCCGTTACCTTGACGAGGGGACGGTCATCCGCTTGACCACCGATGCTCCGCTTTCGCTCATCGAGCATGAATCGCCTTTTGTCCTCACACATCCCGTCCATTGCGTGTTCGGGCCCGATGAACCCCTCACCGCCGCCCTGGCCACGACCAGCCGGGAGTTCAGCGATCGGACGCGCGACTACTGGATGGGGTGGGTGCGCGGGCTGTCGATCTCCTATGATTGGCAAGAGGCCGTCATCCGCGCCGCCATCACGCTCAAGCTGAGCAGTTTCGAGGAGACCGGCGGCGTCATCGCCGCGCACACCACCTCGATCCCGGAATCGCCGGCATCCGGCCGCACCTGGGACTATCGCTATTGCTGGCTGCGCGACGCCTATTTCGTCGTGAAGGCGCTCAATCGCATCGGCGCGACCCAGACGATGGAGGATTTCATCTCCTTCATCCTGAGCATCGCCGCCAATCCCGATGAGGCGCTGCGGCCGGTCTACGGCATCGTGCCGACCATTCCGCTCGAGGAGCGTATAGCCCCGGACCTGCAGGGCTATCGCGGCGACGGACCGGTCCGCGTCGGCAACGCTGCCGGGATCCAAGTCCAGAACGACACGTATGGCAGCATCATTCTCGCCGCCATGCCGATGTTCTTCGATCGCCGCCTGCCGCGTCCCGCCGACGAGGGATTGTTCCGCCTGCTCGAATCGCTCGGCAGCCACGCCGCGAGATCGGCGCTGAAACCCGATGCCGGAATTTGGGAATATCGCGGTCGCCAACGTATCCATACCCATTCGACCGCGATGTGCTGGGCCGGCTGCCACCGGCTGGCCGCGATCGCCTCCCGCCTTGGTCTGGCGGATCGCGCCCAATATTGGAACGGCATCTCCGATCCGCTTCATGCCGAGCTCCTTGATCGCGCCTGGAACGAGAAGCGGGGCGCCTTCACCGCGGCCTTCGGGTCCGACGATCTCGACGCCAGCGTGCTGTTGCTGCCTGACCTCGGCGTCATCGAAGCCGATGACCCGCGCTTCAAGAGCACGGTCTCGGCCCTGGAGCGCGAGCTTTTGCGCGAGACGCATGTCATGCGCTATGCCGGCGCGGACGACTTCGGCCTGCCGGTCACGGCCTTTCTGATCTGCCGCTTCTGGCTGGTCGACGCCTGGTGGTCGCTGGGCCGGCACGAGGATGCGCGCAACCTCTTCACCGACGCCTTGGAGCATCGCAATCGCTACGGACTATTGTCGGAGGACATCGACCCGCAAACCGGCACATTATGGGGAAATTTTCCGCAGACCTATTCCATGGCCGGCCTCATCCTCACCGCCATGCGGTTGTCGCGCAGCTGGGAGGATCGCTACTGGCGCTGATGATTATCGGGGCCGGTCAAAACCAAAATCGATGATGACCTTGATGTCGTCCGGGCGGCGCTGCACCGCTTGCGTCCACTCATCAACCGGCACCCGGCGCGTGATCAGTCGATCGAGCCAGCTTCGGTCGGCCCGCTTGAGCGCATCGGCCGCCATCTCATAGTGCTCGCGGTTGGCATTGACCACGCCGAACACGGTGTCGTTGTCGAGCACCAATGTTCGATTGATGCGGCCGATATCCAGCTTGAATTCATGGCCCGGCGCCGTAACCCCGACCAGGCAAACGATCCCGGCCGGCGCCGTGCGCCCGAGAATTTCCGCGATGAGCGCCGGCACGCCCGTGCACTCCATCAAGACGTCGGGAGGCACGCGATCGACGATCTCGATTCCGCCCGTGTGATAGGTGCCGCCGAGCTGGCGCACCAGATCGGCCTTGTTTTCGTCCGCTTGATGATCGAGGACATGCACGTCGAGGCCGCGCTGTGCCCCCATGAGGGCCGCGAGCAGGCCGATCGGCCCCGCGCCGGTAACCAGCAGCGTGCGGGGCTGCCACGATTTCGAGCGTTGTCCGATGCGCCAGGTGTGATCCCAGGCCTTGGCCAGGATGCTGGTGGGCTCCAGCAAGACCCCGAGCAGGCCCAAGCTCGGATCGAGCTTGACGACAAATCCCGGCTCGACGCGAAATCGCTCCGCGCCGTAACCGTTCCGCTCCTTGATGCCGCGCTCGGTATAGCGGCCGTTGCGGCACATGTCCCATTCGCCCGCCGCGCAGGCCACGCACGGGACCGGATCGGGACGGCGCACGATCCCGACGACGAGATCGCCCGGCACCAAGCCGCAACCCTGCGGCGCCTGCTGAACCAAGCCCAGCGATTCGTGACCGAGAACAAGACGATGCTGCCCGGGCGGCGCCCAGCCATATTGGCCGGCGAGGATTTCCCGGTCGGTTCCGCACACGCCGAGCGCCAGGGTTTGGACCAATACGGCACCGTCCGACAGGGGCGGTTCCGCGATCTCCTCAACTCTAGCCGAATTGGGAACCCCCGGCGCAGTGGTCAGCGCGCGCATGTATGGTGTCCGACACGGCGGTGAAATCCCCGTGTCTGATCCGCTTAGTCCGGATCGCAATCGGGGCGCAGGAAACTCCGGCACGGCCTCAACGCGCGAGCCGCCCAAGGGTTCCGATCGGCTCATCCCTTCTTAATTGTCATCACGAGTGAAACCCGCGGGCCGCTTGGGCGTTAAAAACCCCGGAGGTCATTCAGATGGATGCGATCGGTCAAAAGCGATGGTCCATCGCAGAAGGATATATTCCCTCCCAAAGCTCCTTTTCCGACCCCGCACTGATTTCTCATGAGACAGCATGCATCCTGAATGCCGGCCAGCGGGACGCGCATGTCGCGATCACGATCTTCTTTGCCGATCGCGACCCTGTCGGTCCGTATCGCGTCACCGTCGCGGCGCGCCGCACGTTGCATTTGCGCTTCAACGATCTCGATGATCCGCAGCCCATCCCGCGCGACACCGACTACGCATCGGTATTCGAATCGGATGTGCCGATCATCGTCCAGCATACGCGGCTCGATTCGCGGTGCGCGGAAGTGAGCTTGTTGTCGACGATCGCTTATGCGGAGGCATGATCGGCATCGGCATTCGCAAGAGAGCCGTGCAGCTTCGGGCGATGATCAGCTCGTCCTCCGCCCTAGGTGGAAGACGCCAAACTCACGCGCGTTTCGCATGGCGGACATCCCTGATGGTGCGGCGCGGGAACCAAATAGCGCAATTCGCCGTTGTCAGGCTGAAAGATCAGGAGATCGGATAGTGATCGTTGTAGTTTCCAACCGCGTGGCCCGGTTGCAGGCGGACGAGCCGGTTACCGGCGGCCTCGCTTCGGCGTTGTTGCCGGTGGTAAAGAATTCAGGAGCCATTTGGGTCGGCTCGAGCGGCCGGGTACGCGAGGCGTCCGGGAAGGATTCATTTGCGGAGATCGAGGCGCTCGGCGCGGGAGCGTTGGCGACCGTCGATCTGCCGGCCGCGCATTATCAAGGCTATTATGAAGGCTTCGCCAATTCCGGACTGTGGCCGGCGCTGCATTCGCGCGCCGATCTCATCCAGGTGACGGTGCAGGACTACAGGTCCTATCGGGAAGTCAACGCCTTCATGGCGCGCGCGCTGCTGCGATTCAACCGGTCCGACGCCACGTTCTGGATTCAAGATTATCACTTCCTCACGTTGGGTTCGGAATTGCGCCGGCTCGGGGTCGAGCAACCGATCGGCTTCTTCCTGCACACGCCGTGGCCGGCACGGACCATAATGCACAGCGTCCCGCACCATCGCGAGCTCGTTATGGCGATGCTGGCCTTTGATCTGATCGGCTTTCAGACCGACGAGGACCGGCAAAACTTCAGGGATTATATCAAGTATGAGCTTGGCCTGGCGGTTGCCGACGACACCGTCGTGTCAAACCTCGGTCGCTCGCGCCTCGCAACGTTTCCGATCGGTATCAGCGTCGACGATTTCGCCGCGCGTGCCGCCAAGTCGGCCGCGCGCCCGGATGTCGCCCGCTTGCGGGCGAGCCTGCAGAGCACGAAACTGCTGCTGGGGGTGGACCGCCTCGATTATTCCAAGGGCATTGCCAACCGGATTCGGGCCTTGGACCGCATGCTGGTGGCCGAGCCGGGCTTGAAGCGCCAAGTCTCGCTCTTGCAGATTGCCGTCCCCACCCGCGGACAGATCGATGCCTATCGTCGGCTGAAGACGGAGCTCGCAACCCTGGTCGGCGAGGTCAACGGACGGCATGCGGACGTGGATTGGATGCCGATACGCTACCTCAACAAAGGTTTCGCGCAGTCGACCTTGGCGGGCTTCTACCGCACCGCGCAGGTGGGCTTGGTGACGCCGTTGCAGGACGGCATGAATCTGGTCGCCAAGGAATATGTGGCCGCACAAAATCCTGTCGATCCCGGAGTTCTGGTCCTGTCCGAATTCGCCGGCGCCGCCAGGGAGCTCGACGCCGCCGTATTGGTCAATCCGCATGACATCGACGGCATGGCGCAGAAGATCTCGGCGGCGCTGAGCATGCCGCTGGAGGAGAGGCGCGAGCGCTGGAGCGCGATGATCGAAAAGCTGCGCTCGACATCCGTTCAGGGCTGGTTCTCCGACTTCGTGCGCGCGCTTGACGAGGTGCAGCGGCCGCCCGTGCCGGTTCCCGCGCGCGCCTTCGCGGCGACGCCCTTTGGTCGGGAAGAGCGAAGCATCGCACAGACGCGCTGAAGCCGGCGCCGGCTGGCTGAAGCGCGCTCCGGCCGGCTGCTGCCGGCTCCGGCCATAAATCGCAACCTGTCAGAGCGCCATCCCGCCGTCGACCAGATGCGGCTGGCCGGTGATGAAGCTCGAACTCGTCGGACGCGAGGAAAACCGCCAGCGCGGCCACCTCGGCGGCTGTCCCGAGCCGGCCCATGGGCTGGCGGTCGACAAAGTCCCCGCGGACCTCCTCCGGTGAGCGGCCGGTCTGACGCGCCAGCGCCGCAATGCGTTGATCGAGCGAGGGCGATTGGATGGTGCCCGGGCAGATCGCGTTCGCCCGGATGCCCTGCTTGATGAAATCGGCGGCCACCGCCTTGGTCAGCCCGATGACCGCGGCTTTGGTCGTCCCATAGGCATATCGGTTGGGCACGCCGCGAAGCGAGGAAACCGCCGAGGAGATATTGATGATCGAGCCGCCGCCGTTCTTGAGCATGCCGGGCAGGACGGCACGAAGCGTGCGGTGCATCGATGTGACGTTGAGGTCGAAGGAAAAATTCCAGTCGTCATCGGAGCAGGCCAGCACGCTGCCGTCGTGCACATAACCCGCGCAATTCACCAGGACATTCGGCCGGAGGCCCGCCTTTGCGAGCGTCGCTGCCAATGCGGCGACCTCGCTGGTCGAGCGGACATCGAGCTTGTAGAGCTCGGCGCCGGCGAGACCCTCGAGCTTCGAGCGCTCCAGATCGGTGGCGATCACCTTGGCGCCTTCCGCCACGAAGGCCTCGGCGATGGCGCGGCCGATCCCCTGCCCGGCCGCGGTAACGAGCGCGACCTTGCCTTCAAGTCGTCCAGTCATGCTGTCCTCTGTCGGTGCGGTCGTTCTTTCTCCGTATCGCCCGGGAGTGGCGATCGGTCGAAGACCTGATGGCTGTCAAAGAACCTGGGCGGTCGAAGGTCCCGCGGCCGCGCTTCAGGCGGCCTGTCCGAGACGGCTCATCTCCCGCTGAACGAGGTTTCGATACAATCCCTTGCGTCGCACCAACAGGTCCGGCGGACCATCCTGCAGCACTTGTCCGGCCTGCAAGACAATGACCCGGTCGAAATGGCGCAGCGTCGATAGCCGGTGGGCGATCGCGATCACCGTTCGTCCTTGCATCAGGCGAGCCAGCGCTTCGCGGATGGCCTCTTCGGAATCACCATCGAGCGCGGAGGTGGCCTCGTCCAGCAGGAGAAGCGGAGCGTCTTTCAAGAATGCCCGCGCGATCGCGATGCGTTGGCGCTGGCCGCCCGAGAGCTTGAGACCGCGCTCGCCGACGGTGGTGTGCAGACCGTCCGGCAAGGCTTCAATGAAGTCGCCGCAGCGCGCCGAGATCGCCGCTTCGAGCACCTCCGAGTCCGTCGCATCCGGTCTGCCGTAGCGGATGTTCTCGATGACGGTGCGGTGGAAGAGCGAGATGTCCTGCGGCACGACCGCAATGGCGCCGCGCAGGCTCTCCTGCGTCACCCGCGATATGTCCTGGCCGTCGATCAGGATCTGTCCCTCCTGCGGGTCGTAGAACCGCTGCAGCAGAGCCAGCAGCGTAGACTTGCCGCCGCCCGATTGACCGACCAGACCGACGCGCTGACCCGGATCAAGCGTGAGCTTCAAATCTTCGAAGACCCGGCTTCCGTCGGGATAGCGGAAGCCCACACTCTCGAATGCCACGCTGGCGCCGCGCTTGATCAGCGGCTGCGCCTTGGGATGATCGCGCAGCTCATGCGGGATCAGCAGCATCGCCAGCGCCTCCGACAGCCGAGCAATGTGCTGGGTCACATCGACCAGCGCTACCGCCAGGTCCCGCGTGGCGTGAAGAACAGATATTCCCAGCGTGCATGCCATGACCACGTCGCCGGTCGTGGCGAGGCCGCGCTGCCAGAGCACGATCGCCCAGGCGAGCAATCCGAGCGTCAGCACGATGGTCACCAGGGCGTGCATGATGCGCAACTTTTCGAGATACAGCAGGCTGCGCCGCCGCGCCGTCATCTCGCGATCGATTGTCGCATCGAAGCGGCGATGCTCCCGGCTCAAGCCGCAAAACGCCAGCACCAGTTGCATGTTGGTGACCACGTCGACCATCTCGCCGTCGACCGCGGCCGTCTTGTCGGCAAAATCGTGATGCAGCGGCCGGCCGGCGGCCGCCAGGTGAAACATCGTTGCCACGGTCAGGCCTCCGACCACCGCCAAGCTGGCGCCCATCGGAACGCTGATCGTCAGCACGAACCCGATCGCCGCGATGGTTGCCGCGCAGGGCGGCAAGACGTTCCACATCGCCATGTTTTCCACGGTGAAAACGGCGTTCGACGTCGCCGTCACGCGACTGGTCAATGTCCCGGGCATGCGGTCCGCGAAATAGCTCGGCGAATGACCGGTCAGATGGCGGAACAGATCCCGCCGCAAGTCGCCGGTGACGCCCACGAAGGTGAAGTTCGCGACCCAGCTTGCCACCCGCCATAAAATATTATCCGCCGCGATCAGCGAAACCAGCAGAAGGAAGGCCAGCCATACGTCATTGGCGGCGTGAGTTCCCGACAATGTATCGACGAGGAACTTTACGCCATATTGAGTGCCCACCGAACAGGCAACGGCTGCCACAACCGCAGTCAGGATGAACAGATGGGATCCCGACCGCAGCCGAACATAGCGAAACATGAAGGCCAATGGGTGGCGGGCGTAGCGGCAAAAATCATCCATTTCTGATTAACCTCCCTTGCGACCGGCCGCCCCTCCTTCAACCGGCTCGCCCCTTTCCGTCACCGGTCAGCCCCGCGTGAGCGGGGCCGGAAAAGCATAAATTTGAAGCCGTGCGGTAACTTGGTGGTCGGATTCCGGCTGCGGAGTGCGATGCCGGAACTGCGGTGCCGCTGCGCCGCCGTGCATTCAGCTTCGACTTCGCATCGCAATAAAAGTTCCTCGACAGAGGAAAAAAAAGTCGGTTGCCAACCTGCAAATTATGCGGCCTTCTTGGTTGTTCAGTTCCACGTTGGATCAGGGCTGGAGGGGCATTCTGCAGCTCGACAGGAGCGTTTTTATGCGCATTGCCCAAGTCGCACCGTTAACGGAAGCGATCCCGCCAAAGCTTTATGGCGGAACCGAGCGCGTGGTTCACTGGCTGACCGAAGAGTTGGTTGGATTGGGTCACGAAGTCACCCTCTATGCGAGCGGCAACTCGATCACCTCGGCAAAGCTTGAAGCGTGCTGGCCGCGCGCGCTGCGGCTGGATGGCTCCGTGCGCGATGCCAATGCACTGCATATGCTGATGCTGGAGCGCGTGCGCCGCCGGCACGGCGAATACGATTTCCTGCATTTCCATTTGGACTACTATCCGTTCTCGCTGTTCTCACGCCAGTCGACGCCCTTCGTCACGACATTGCACGGGCGGCTGGACCTGCCGGAGCACCAACCGGTCTTCACCACGTTCTCCTCGGTGCCGGTGGTCTCGATCTCCAATGCGCAACGGCGGCCGCTTCCGCAGGCGCGCTGGGTACGCACCATCCACCACGGCCTGCCGGAGCGGCTGCTCACGCCGCAGCCGGTCACGCCGAGCTATTTCGCGTTTCTCGGACGCATCGCCCCCGAGAAGGGGCTCGACCGCGCCATCCGGATCGCGCAGCATTGCGGCATACCGCTCAAGATCGCCGCGAAGGTCGACAATGTCGATCGCGACTATTACCAGGACAAGATTCGGCCGCTCCTCGACGCCGCCAATATCGAATATGTGGGCGAGATCAGCGACGGCGAGAAACCGGCCTTTCTCAGCGGTGCAATTGCCTTGCTCGTGCCCATCGATTGGCCCGAGCCGTTCGGCCTGGTCATGATCGAGGCGATGGCGTGCGCCACGCCCGTCATTGCATTCAATCGCGGCTCGGTGCCCGAGGTGGTGGAGGACGGGTTGACCGGCTTCATCGTCGAGGACGAAATCGGCGCCATCGGTGCGGTCGATCGATTGTCGCAATTGCCGCGCGCGAAGATCCGCGAGCGGTTCGAGGAGCGATTCACGGCGCGGCGCATGGCGCAGGATTATCTCGCCGTCTACCGGAGCCTGATCGATGGCGCATCTTCGCGTCTGCGGCTGGTGGTCGACGAAGCACCGCCGCTGCAGGTGGCGGCCGAAGGGCACTGAGCGGCTCCGGACCGGTCGCGGCCTTGAGCCGCGACCGTCCGAGATTTCCGATCATTCCGGGATCGGCCGCGTTTCCGGCAGCAGGAACCAGACCGCGGCCAAACCGAGCGCGGCCACGCTCGCCAGGCCCAGGAAGGCAAGCTCACTGCCGAAGTGGTCGCTGGTATAGCCCGCGAGCGTGGTGCTGAGCGAAGCGCCGATCCCGGTGGTGGCGCCCACGATGCCCTGGCCGAGATTGAAATGGCCGGTGCCGCGCGTAAGGTCGGCGATGATGAGCGGCACCATCACTCCGAACACGGATGCGGTCAGACCGTCGAGCAACTGGACCGCGACCAGCAGGTTCGGATCGTTGACGGTGGCAAACAGGATACCGCGCACCGGCAATGCGGCAAAGCCGAGCAGCAACAAAGGCCGCCGTCCCCAGCTTTGGGCTCGTCGTCCGACCCACGGCGACAGCGCGGCGACCACCGCCTGCGGCACCACGATGCATGCGGCGATCAATACCGTCGCCCATTGACTCGAGCGCATCGTCAGCACGCTGCCCATCAGCGGGAGCATGGCCGCATTGGCGAGATGAAACAGCATGACGCAGCCGGCCAAGATCAGCAGCGGACGCAGGCGTATCAGGTCGGCGATGTTCGGCGGCGGGCGGTTGCCTCGCCCTCGCACCACCCCGCCGTGCGCCCGCTCGGGATCGATTTCGTTCGCCGACATCGTCCGAAGCGCCAACAGTGCCGGCACGAGCAGGAGCGCGGTGACGAAGAACACCGCCCGGGCCGAGAGAAAGTAGCCGCAGGCGCCCATGGCGGCGGCCGCCAGCCCGTTGCCAATGGACGCGAAACGGGCGTTGCGGCCGAGCCGTTCACCGACGGCGGCGTGCCCGACCAGGCCGAGGCTGATGGCGGCAATTGCCGGGCCGAGCACGCAACTGGCACCGGCGTGCAACACGGCGGCGGAGAGGACGATCGGCAAGATCGGCCAAGCCGCATAGCCGAGCGCACTGACGCTGATCGCCGCGACCGCAAGGCCGGCCACCAGCCGCTCCGAGCGGGCAAAATCGACCAGGGCTCCGCCCGGGATCTGCCCCGCCAGGGCGACCAGCCCGCCCACGGACAGGACCAGGCCGATGTCGACCTGCGGCCATTTTTGCGCAGTGAGATAAACCGACACGAAAGGCCCGAAGCCGGTCTGCACATCGGCCACGAAGAAGATGAACCAATCGAAGCCGCGCAAAGTGCCGCGTGAGGGAGCTGGCGGGCGTTTGTTCGGCTCCGGCGGCTCGCCATTGATGCTGCTATCGCCCGGCCTGTCGCCATGGCGCCATGTTCGTTCCGCGGGCAGGGCACGTCTCCCGGATCAGCAGCTTATTGAAATGAGAATGGCTCGAGCTTGCCTTGGGCACCCAGCACGACCACCGGCTTGCCTTCTTGATATTCGGGCCCGGCCTTCACCTGGTCGCGCGTGAATTCGAGGGTGACGCGGCCGGCCTTGTCGCCGGGCCGCGGAAAGCTCAATGCATTCCAGTCGACCGCGATCTTGCGACTGCCCACCCCGAGGAAACCGCCGAAATCGATGATTGCCGCACGGACCTTTCCTGTCCGATCGACCACGACATCGACGATCCGACCCATGTTTTCGCCGGAGACGCTGAGAACCTCTTTGCCGAGGATTCCTTGCAGATCCTGACTCTGGAGAATTGGTACTGCGGGCGGCACATCCGGCGGTTTTGCCGGCCCGCCGGTGTCGGGCTGAGCGGCCGGCACCGGCGCAGCCGGCACCGGTGCTCCCGCGTCTTGCGCAAGCGATGACAGGGTCGCGGCAACAAAGGCGATCAGCGCGATCGCTGCCGCAGCCGCTGGATGATACTTGCGCATTGGGGCCGCCTTCGTGCTCAGATCACCAAGCCGCTACGCCCAGGAGAGTTCCCTGGGAAGAACGCCGGCAGCGGATTACCGCTTGGGCTCTTCAAGGGTCCTCGACGAGCAGACGACGGAGACTTGGATATTGCCCCAGGTGCGCAGGATATCGAGCGAGACCACCTCCTTGTGGCGGCGCACCCTGAGATCGACGCACGCGGGTCCAAGCCGCAGATTGCGCAGCGTCACTTCCTCCAGGAACGACGGCAGCCGGGGATTGCGCAACCGAATTTCGCTCTTGCCCGGATCGAACTCGAGCCCGAGCGAGGCTTCGAGCAGCGCGAACGGCGTGGCACTCGCCCAGGCCTGCGGCGAGCAGGCGACCGGATAGAGCGTCGGGCCGCGGCCCCGTTGGCGCTGGAAGCCGCAATACAATTCCGGCAGCCGCCGCAAATCCATGTAGGTGGCGGCCCGGAACAGGCCCTTGAACAGCTGCTCGACCGAGGAGGCAAATCCATAGCGGGCAAAGCCGAGCGCGATCAGGGAATTGTCGTGCGGCCAGATCGAGCCGTTGTGATAGGACATCGGATTGTAGCGAGCTTCTCCTTTGGCCACGGTGCGAATGCCCCAGCCGGAATTGAACCTGGTTTCCATGAGACCGCGCGCCACCAGCTCGGCCCGTTCGGGTCTCGCAATGCCGGCAAACAGCACCTGTCCGGCGTTCGACGTGCGTACGCGGCACGGCCGCTTGCTCCCGTCGAGCGCCAGCGCGTAGGTTTCGATCTCCGGGCACCAGAACGCCGCCTCGAAACGCTCGGCCAGGCGCGCCGCTTCGCTCTCGAGCCGGCCGGCAAGCGCATTATGCCCGAGCCGCCGCGCACAGCGGGCCAGCAGGCGCTTGGCCGCGAAGACGTAGCCCTGGACCTCGGCGAGCGTGATGGGACCCTCCGCCAGGCGTCCGTCCGCGTGGAAGATGGCGTCGTACGAATCCTTCCAGCCCTGATTGGCCAAGCCCTGCTCGGTCGAGCGCCAGTATTCGACAAAGCCGTCGCGATCCGGATCGCCCGGCCCGTCGATCCAGCCCAGCGCAGCCTCGATCGCGGGCCACAGCTCCGCCAGCGTCTCTTCGTCGCCGGTGCGTTCCACATAGGCGCCGGCCAGCAGCACGAAGAGCGGAGTCGAATCGACACTGCCATAGTAGAGGCCGAAGGGCACTTCTTGCAGCGCGGCCATCTCGCCGGCGCGCATCTCATGCAGGATCTTTCCCGGTTGTGCATCGGACTCCGGGTCGGTCTCCTTCGCCTGGTAGGCGGCAAGGCGGCGCAGCACGCCGCGCGCCACGCTCGGATTCCACCACAGCATCTGCAGCGCGGTGATCAGGCCGTCGCGACCGAACGTGGTCGAATACCAGGGAATGCCGGCATAGGGGTAGCGCCCTTGCGGCGTATCGGTCATCAGCATGGAGAGATCCGCCGCGGAGCGGCACAGGATCTCGTTGAAGAGGTCATTCGAGCTCTCGACCGTGGTGCCGCCGTTCGTGGCCGCCCGCAGCTCGCGGCGGGCCGCCAGCAAGCCGCGCCCGAAGGGCATCGGGCGTTCGTCCGCTTGGTCGCACGCCGCCGCAACGAACAGCGGCTGCACGGTCCCGGGTGGGATATGAATCTGATAGGAGGCAGCGTTCACGGCGAGCTTGGTCGGCGGCGGATCGAAGGTGAGCCTGGTGCGCCGGTTCACGCCGTCGAGCCCGCGATAGCTCAACAGGACCTGATCGGGGCCGATGAGCCCGCGGGTCATGAGGCCTCGACGGTCGCGACGCAAGCCGCGCACCTCGAAAACGTCGGCAAAATCGGCGTCGAACAGAATCACGAGGCGCAGATCCGCCGCGCGGTCGCCGAAATTGCGCAGACCGAGCCTTTGATACGCCGTTCCCCGCCAAAGGAAGAACGTGCGCACGATGTGCAGGGTGTCCTTCTGCAATACGATCCGCTGGTCGGAGAAAATATCCGGATTGGTCAGATCGACCGTCAGCAGCGCGTTGTCGTCACGCAGATTCGAGCCGAGCAGCAGCGGCTGCAGCTCGTTGACCGTCAATTCGAACCGCGAGAGATAACGCGTGTCGCGATGGAACAGGCCGTCCGGTCCGCCGGACGAGGCGCCGACATCGCCGTGGCTGTCCATGACCACGAAAGTATCGCCGGATTTGAGCGTGCACCGGGCCCGCACCGCGGAGTCCGCGACCGCAATATAGAACGGCGCCTCGGGAATCGGATCGATATGGAGTGCCTGCACGGCGACTTCGCTGGGCATGAGTTTTGCTTTTCCGGGTTGTCAGCTGCCGCCCCCCCCTCACGAAAGGCCAAGAGCCGAGAATTTAGGTCATCGAGTCCGCAGCGCAAGCCCCTCAGCCGTCAACGCGCCCGCGTGGAACTCCTCTCGTTCGCGATTTATCGGCTTAATGGACGGCTGGATATTCAAAGATTGCTCTGGCATGCTGATCGCTCGTTGATCTGTTTCCGTGGTCACGCTGCCGGGCTGCATTCGCCGTTCCAACTTGCCCGTGGATCCTTCCGCACCAGGAGCTTGCCGTCGGGAAACGATACGTCCGCGTCCGAAACGCGAGGCGCAGCGCGAGCCATTGCATGACCATTGCACGTCCGACACCTGCCGACATCATCGCCGCGCTCGATCGCGCGAGCACGCGCCGCGCCATTCCCGACGGCGGCGGCGACGTGGTGTGGCGGACATGGGGCCAGGGCCCGCCGCTTGTTCTACTGCACGGCGGCACCGGCAGCTGGATGCACTGGATCCGCAATATCGAGGACCTCGCCCGCGATTTCATGCTCCTGGTTCCGGACATACCGGGATCCGGCGAATCCGCAAGTCCTGCCGCGCCGGTCTCCGCGGACAGCATCGGGGCGACGTTGGCGAGCGGCGTGGCAAGCATCCTGGGACGACAGACCGGTTTTGCGGTGGCGGGATTTTCCATGGGCGGCCTGATCGCCGGCTATCTGGTCAGTCACGCAGGCGGGCGCGCGCAATGCCTGGTGCTCGTCGGCGCCACCGGGACCGGCGCGCCGCGCGGCCCGATGGAGCCGCTCAAATCATGGCGCCGTCTTGCCACTGACGCCGCGAAGACCGAGACGCACCGGCACAATCTTGGCATCCTGATGATCCACGATCCCGGCAAGATCGATGCGCTGGCGGTCCATGTGCAGAAGGCCAATGCCGAGCGATCGCGGATCCGCGGCAAGCATGTCTCGCATACCGGCGCGCTCTCGCAGTGCCTGACGGGCTTCCAGGGACGGCTGGCAGGGATCTGGGGCGAGTTCGACGCGACCGCCGTCCCCTATCTGGCCGAGCGTGCGGACAAGCTCCGGCAGTTTCGGCCGCAGGCCAGCTTCGACATTTTCCCCGGCGCCGGCCACTGGGTCCAATACGAGGCCGCGCAGCCGTTCAATCGCCGTCTGCGCGAGCTGATAGCCACGTAGGCCGGGCGAGCCCCAGCGAGCCGGGGCGATCCGCCATCGTTCAATTCGATTGATTTGCGGCCGAGACCAGGACCGGGCTCTGTCGGTAGAGGTCGGCAAAGACATGCTGCAGGTTTTCCACCTTGGGCAGGTCGTAATACGCGATATAGGGACTGCTCGGATGGAGCGTGGCGTAATCCTGGTGATAGGCCTCGGCCGGATAGAACTCGCCGAGCTGATTGATCTGCGTCACGATCGGCTGCTTGAACACGCCGGCCTTGTCGAGCTGCGCGATGTAGGCTTGCGCGATGCTCTTCTGGGAATCATCCCGGTAGAAGATGGCCGAGCGATATTGGGTGCCCGTATCCGGGCCCTGGCGATTGAGCTCGGTGGGATCGTGCGCGACCGAAAAGTAGATTTGCAGGATCCGGCCATATGAGATCTGCCGGGGATCGAAGGTGACCTGTACCGACTCGGCGTGGCCGGTGCGGCCGGTGCTGACGATCTCGTAGATCGCGGTTTCCTTGCTGCCGCCCGCATAGCCCGAAACAGCCTGGGTCACGCCCTTGACGTGCTGGAAGACCGCCTGGACGCCCCAGAAGCAGCCGCCGGCGAGCACAATGGTTTGCGACGCCGGGGTGCCTGGGCCGGATTGCGCCTTGGGCGCGTCGATGGCGGGCGGCGGGATTATGGTGGCGGGCTCGGCGGCATGGACGCGCACCTGCCACGAGGCGGCGAGCACGCCCACGGCAAGCAAGGCCCAGACTGAGCGTCGGGCCAAGGAATTCAGGCGTTGGGCGAATAATCCAGGCGGCTGCGGGATCGGCATGGAAGTCCTCTCAGGGCCCGAGATGCAGATTAAGAGCGCACAATCAATACGGCGGATACGGCCTTATGTCTAAAGCATCGGTGCCGGCTCCTGCGCACACGTTTTCGCACATGTCCGTGAAGCCGGAACCTCATCCTAACGCGACTGCGTCACGGAAGGAACCGCCCAATCGCCCGATCGCGCCTTCCCAAGCACGACAGCCGGCGCGGCATGCCGGCGCGCGGCACGCGCTACCTCTTGCGGATTTTCCATGCTACAAATCGACGGCCGTCTGGAGTTCCCCTTAAGACAGCGCCGGGACACACGGGACAAGCACGGAGACACAAATGGCAAAGATCCGGCATATCGCATTGGCGACCAAGGATCCCGAGAAGGTCGCAAACTTCTACAAAGCCGCCTTCGACATGAAAGAGGTCGGACGGGCGGGTCCGCCCAATCCCAAGCCCGGCCAAATCTACGGGGTCTATCTCAGCGACGGCACGCTCAACATGGCGATCCTCAATTTCGGCAACGACGATCAGCTCGGCAAAGGCACCGATTATGTCGGCCTGCATCACTTCGGCGTCCTGGTCGACGACCTCGCGAGCGCGCGCCGACATGTCGAGGCACTGGGCGGCGACTGCTTCCGGCATACGCCTCCGCCTGGTCACACCGGATTCTACGAGACCAAGTTCCACGGCCCCGACGGCGTGGTGTTCGACATCTCCGAGCATCCCTGGCCGGGACTGAGCGCCGAGGATTCGGTCAAAGCCAAGGTCAAAGCCGAGGCCGCCGAGTAAACGTCCGCCGCACCGCGGACTGGCTTGCCTCATCTCACCCCAGCCTGGCCTTACGGTCACGCTCCGCTGCAGGCCAATGCGCATTGCGGCGGCGGCCGCAACCGCAACATCTTGCAGAAACCGGCAGACTGATTGCCGTACGCGCCGTTGCCGGGCGCGCGGTCGTACGACTCATTGTCGCATCCGTCAGTCGCATTGACGCAGCTTCCGCGCTCGGATTCGGCCTGCATCGTCCGCGCTCGTGAAATTGACTTCGCCACGCCATCCTCCTACGACCATCAACATGCGAAATCAGCTCATCCCCATCCTTGCCATCGTCATGGCCGCGGTCGCTGCTCCGGCACATGCGGATTCGGTCGAGGACTTCTACAAGGGACGCACCATCACGGTGCTGATCGGCTATAGCCCCGGCGGCTCCTACGATGCTGCCGGACGCGTCCTTGCCCGCCATATGGGACGCTACATCCCGGGCAATCCGTCCCTGGTGCCGCAGAACATGCCGGGAGCCGGAACGCTCAATCTGGTGAACTATCTCTACAATGTCAGTCCGAAGGACGGCACCGCCTTCGGGATATTCGCCCGCGGCATGGCGATGGAACCGCTGATCGGCGGCACCAATGCGAAGTTCGACGCCACCAAGCTCACCTGGATCGGCAGCGCCGCCAACGAGATCAGCCTGTGCGCGACCTACGCCACCTCGCCGGTCAAGAACTGGAATGACGCGCTGATCAAGGATTTCACGGTTGCGGGCAATGGCTCCGGCTCCGATCCGGACGTCTTTGCCAACGTGCTGAGGAACGCCTTCGGCGTCAAGGATCGGCTGATCTCGGGCTATCCGGGCAGCGCCGAGATCTCGCTGGCCATGGAGCGGGGCGAGATCGACGGCCGCTGCGGCTGGTCCTGGAGCAGCATCAAGGCCGAGAAGGCGCAGTGGCTGGCCGAGCACAAGCTCAACCTCATCGTCCAGCTGGCACTGGAAAAGGCGGCCGATCTGCCGAACGTGCCGCTGATCACCGACCTTGCGACCAACGACCGGCAGCGGCAGATCCTCAAGCTCATCTTCAGCCGGCAGACCATGGGACGGCCGTTCGCGGGCCCGCCCGGAATCCCGGCGGACCGCGCGCAGGCGCTCCGCCACGCCTTCGATCTCACCATGAAGGATCCGGAGTTTCTGGCGGAGGCCGCGACACGCGGCCTAGAGATCAATCCGGTGTCGGGACCCGACGTCGAGAAGCTGATCACCGAGCTCTACCAGACCCCCAAGGACGTCGTGGCGGAAGCGCGCGAAGCGACCGAACGCCGTTAGAGCATTTTCAGGAAAAGCCCCGCCCTCGCGAAGGCAGGGGCGGAATCCGGTTTTCCGTCCGAGAATGCGACAATGCGAAAATGCTAGCTAGGACACCGCAGCCATCCGGGGGGCGGCCTTCGCGTGCTCCGCTTTGAACACTTTCTCGAGGCACCAGCGGGCAACCTCGCTGCCGGTCGCAAACCAGACGCCGTCGGCCTTTTTCATGTGCTGGATGATGCTGCGCAGGGTCTTGGCGCGCCCGGGCCGGCCGGAAATGTAGGGATGGAACTGGAACGGACAGTAGGCCGGCGCGAGCTTGGATTCCTCGTGGAACTCGTCGAACATCGCCTTCCAGACCAAGAGCGTATCGTGCGGATTGCCGGCATCGTTGTTGCGGTGCTGGTAGGTGCGGCCGTCACCGAAAGGCTGGCGCGGAAGCTCGACGAGAACGCGCCCGTTCGCTTCCCACAGGAACGGCAGATCGTGGGAGAAGGAATTGCTGTTGAACAGATAGCCATGCTCCATCAGAAGCTCCAAACTGTTGGGGCTCTGGGTGCATGAGCGCCAGCCGACCGGTGTTCGTCCGGTGACGCTGCGGATCATGGCGGTGGTCCGCCGCATGACATCGGTTTCCTGCTCCCGGGTCAGGTCGCGCGCGACTTCGTGATGATAGCCATGCCCGGCAACTTCATGCCCTTGGGCCACGATCGCCTTGGTGGCGGCCGGGTAGCGCTCCGCAATCCCGCCGCAGGTATTGAAGGTCGCCTTCACGCCTTCCTCTTCCAGAACCCTCAAAATCCTCCAGATCGCAGTATGCGGACCGTATTCGGCCTGGGTGTATTCCTCATGGTCCATCATTCCATCCGGACCCGGCCGGACGTCCTCGCCACCCTGGAAATCGAACGTCAGGGCCACCGCAACGCGCTGGTTGTCGGGCCAAGAAAACTTTCCGTCATGGTGGTATTCCTTAAGCATGGCCTATCTCCTTGCACCTTGATGGTTGCAGCTGCCCCACCCGTTTTGCCAGCTCAATACGACGCTTCTCCAGTTTATACAATTGTTTATAAATCCGCGGCGGCGCCGTCGCGCGCTCACTTGCCCGCGTCGGCCGACATCAGCCGCTTTGCCAACGGTCCCCATCGGTCGAGCCCGTCGCGGATGAAGGCGGTGAGCTCCTCGGGTGACATTTTCTGGAGCTCGAAACCCTCCGCCATCAAGCGATCCTTGACGCTCGCGGTGTCGAGGGCGTTGCCGATCTCCTGATTCATCCGCAACGCGATGTCCCGCGGCAATCCGGCCGGTGCCGCAAAGCCGAACCACGTGGTCACCGCGAGCTCGGGATAGCCGAGCTCGCGAAAGGTCGGAACCTCGGCGAATTCCGGCATGCGCCGCGCCGACGAGACAGCCAATGGGATGATGGTCTTGGCCTGCATCTGGCCGAGCGCCGCCGTCCAGGTGATCGAACCCATCTGCACGTGGCCGGCGACCAGGTCGTTGATGGCCTGCCCGGCGCCCTTGTAGGCAACGTGCAGGAGCTTGACGGATTCCTTCTCGGCCCAGTACTCGGCAAGCAGGTTTCCGATCGTGCCGGGACCGGGCGATACGTAAGGCAGGGCCTCGCTTCTGCGCCGGAGGAGCGCCAGCAGTTCCTTGAACGAGCGCACGCCGAGGGCAGGATTGACCGCAAGGACCGTCGGCGGACCGCCCACGAACGCCACATGGGTGAAGCTCGCAATCGGGTCATAACCGGGATTTGCGCTGGTGGCGGGCGCGATGACGTGGGTCCCGATGCTGGAGATCAAGAACGTATAGCCGTCGGGTGGCGAATTCGCCACCGCGGCCGATCCGATCAAGCCCCCGGCTCCGCCGCGGTTCTCGATGTAGAATTGCTGGTGCATCCGCTGGCTCAGATTCTCGGCGACGATGCGCCCCATGGTGTCGGAGCTTCCGCCGGCGGCGAACGGCGAAACGACGCGAACCGGCTTGGTCGGCCAATCCTGCGCGTTGGCCGGAGCGCCACGCAGACAGGTGGCCACGATCACGCCGGCGATCGTCGCAAGGCGGCGCAGGTCGAGTGCGGCCGCCCGCGCACCGGCGGTTTTGCTCGTCAAAACAAACATTCGAGCCCCTCCAAAGCGATGCCGAAGCCGGGCTTAAGCAGCATGAAGCCGCCGCCGGCCCTTGAAGCCGATCCGAGCCGCCACTCCGGGGCCGCATGCCTGGGCAGGATGTACCGGCGGCATCGGGACGGGGCAACCTGGGGCAGCTGGAATTCTCGCTCCGAGGTCGGCGGCGCACCGAGTTTAGAACCAATCTATTCTGGAATAATTTCGAGCAAGGGAAGATCAAGCAAAATGTATCGTCAATATTGCGGATCAAACGGCACTAATGCATGTTGCGCGCGCTCGTGTAGGTGTTACTGATGAACCCATCCATGAACCCATCCACTGCCGCCCCTCGCCGTCCCGGCCATCTGAACTGGCGTCATTTTGTCGCCGTGGCAGGCCCCGGCTTGGTGGTCATGCTCGCCGATACGGATGCGGGCAGCATCATCACGGCGGCGCAAAGCGGAGCCGAGTGGGGGTATGGGCTCCTGCTGCTGCAGGTCATATTGGTGCCGATCCTGTACGTGGTGCAGGAGCTCACCGTGCGGCTCGGCATCATCACCCGCAAGGGCCACGCTGAATTGATCGGGGACCAGTTCGGCCGCGGCTGGGCCTGGGTCTCGGTGGGCACGCTGGTGATCTCCTGCATCGGGGCGCTGCTGAGCGAGCTGAGCGGGCTCGCCGGCGTCGGCCTGCTGTTCGGCGTGCCGGCGCCCGCCACCATGGTGCTGGTCGTCGCCGCGCTGATCTACATGGCGTATCGCGGCTCCTATCTCGCGGTCGAGCGGATCGCGATTGCGGTCGGGTTGTTCGAGCTGGTGTTCCTGGCGGTCGCTTGGCGCGCGCAGCCGGGTCTGGCCGATCTCGCCGCCGGCTCGATCGATATCGCCTGGCGCGATCCGAAATATCTCTATCTCGTCGCCGCCAATATCGGTGCGGTGATCATGCCGTGGATGGTGTTCTACCAGCAATCGTCGGTAGTGGAAAAGAAGCTCACGCTCGAAGACCAGCCGGCCGCCCGGCTCGACACTGCTTTCGGGGCCGTGCTGACCCAGGTCATCATGGCGGCGGTCCTGATCGCGACCGCGGCGACATTGAGCGGCAAGACCGGGTCCGGCGCGCTCGATACCGTCGAGCAAATTGCCCAAGCCATCACCCCGTTTCTTGGCGAGACCACCGGCAAGCTGTTGTTCGCTCTCGGCCTCTCGGGCTCGGCCCTGGTCGCTACCATCGTGGTGACGCTGACCGCCGCGCGCACCCTGAGCGAGGTTTTGGGCGCCAAGCATTCGCTCGAGCATGAGCCGCAGGAAGCGCCCTGGTTCTACGGCATCTACACCGCAACCCTGGTGGCCGGCGCCCTCATCATCATGTCCGGCATCAATCTCGTCAGTCTCAGCGTCGGCGTGCAGGTCATGAATGCCCTGCTGCTGCCGATCGTGCTGGGATTCCTCTATCTGCTGGCCCGCCGGCTGCCCGAGCCGCACCGCCTGAGCGGGGTCTACGCTGCCCTTGTCGCGATCGTCATCGCGGCATCGGTGTTATTCGGGGTATATTCGGGGCTTGCCGGATTGTGGGGCTAAGAACTTGGCGGAGCGGTTTCGTTTTCGCTCCCGAAGGGTCCTCGAGACCAATGAGTCCGCGGGCGCGCGAACAGAGGCGAAAATCCGTGGCGATCGGCCCCGCGCAGGCATCGACACGGATCAAAGTCCCGAACCAAGCGTTAATTGACGATATCCGGCTCGCCAAGGCGCAGGATGAGAGTGGAGGAATGGAAACATGATTGTTGTGATCGTACGTCTATACGATGACCACGACTTGGCTGCCGATGCGGTTTCGGAGCTCAAGAAAACCGGCGTGCCGGAGCACGATATCAGCGTCATCACGCGCGGCGACCGAGTGAGCGGAGCCGCCAGGGGCGCCGAGATCGGTGCGGCGGTCGGCGGCCTTGCCGGACTTCTGACCGGGCTGGGGTTGATCGCCATCCCGGGCATAGGGCCGGTGGTGGCGACCGGATGGCTTGCCGCAACCGCCGCGGGCGCTGCAGCCGGAGGTCTGGCGGGCGGCGCGCTTGGTGTCCTGACCGAGGCCGGCATCAGCGGCGAAGAGGCGCACGAGATCGCCGAAAGCCTGCGACGCGGCGCCACCTTGGTGGCAGCCCGGGTTCCGGAGGCCGACAAAGCTCGCTGTGAAGCGATCTTGGATCGCGGCGCGGTGAATGTACGGCTGCGAGCCGCTGCCTACCGGAAGGAAGGATGGAGATCGCACGACCCCAACGCCGCGCCCTACACGCTGGAGGAAATCGAGCGCGAGATCAAAATCAGGCGATGATCGATCGGCTTATCCGACCGTCTCGGCGTCGATGCAGGGAATGCCCAACTCAGCCAGGCGGCGCCGCGTCTGCGCCATGGAACCGGCGACGTCGATGCCGCGGCAGGCGTCCTCGACCACCGTCACCTCGAATCCTTCGCGATGGGCATCCTCGGCCGAATAGCGCACGCAGAAATCGAACGCGAGCCCCCCGACAAAAATCCGCGTGAAACCGCGTTCGCGCAGATAGCCCGCAAGGCCGGTGGCGGTCTTGCGGTCGTTCTCGACAAATGCCGAATAGGAATCGATTTCCCGGTGATAACCCTTGCGCAGGACAAGCTCCGCATGCGGCACCGCAAGGTCGGCGTGGAAATCCGCCCCGCGCGTTCCCTGCACGCAATGATCCGGCCAAAGCACTTGCGTCCCGTACGACAGCTCGACGGTCTCGTACGGCCTTTTGCCCGGATAGCTGCTGGCAAACGAAAGATGCTCGCGCGGATGCCAATCCTGCGTCAGCGCGACATGTTGAAAACGCGCGGCCAGGCGATTGACCAGCGGTAAGATCTCGTCGCCGTGCGGGACCGCAAGCCCGCCGCCGGGGCAGAAATCATTCTGAACATCGACAATCAGCAGGATGTCGCGATCGCCGACGGTCATGCGCTCGGTCACGGTTGCTCCTCCCCAGCGCATTGCTGCTCGCGCCCGGCGATGCGGCGATCGACCGCGGCGGCGAGCTCGGCAAGCGCCGCTGTCACTTCGACCGGGTAGGTGGTGCCGGGCTCAAGCCGACGCAACGCCTCGGGCAGGCGTGCCAGACCGCGCGCCGCGCGCGCCCGGCTGTCCGCAAGCGTCGGGCGTGGTGCGATACGTCGTCCGCCCCGCATCACCGGTTCGAGCAGCGGCTCGCCGGCCTGCGCATCGCCCTCGATCGACATGACGTCGCCGGACATGCGGCCATCCGCGCCATAACGACGCCAGACCTGCTTGCGGCCTGGCCACGTCGCCTTGCCGCTCGAGCGCTTGCGGCGCGCCAGGCCGGCATATTCCTCGAGCTTGTAGGCGCAATCGAGCGCCGGCACGTCCGAAGAGGTGGTGAGGCTGGTGCCGACCCCGAAGCCGTCGATCGGCGCGCCGGCCGCCACAATGGCGGCAATCGAGTCTTCGTCGAATCCTCCGCTCGCAAAGATCGTGACCTCCCCGAGACCGCCGGCGTCAAGAATGCGTCGAACGCTCTTGGAGAGTGCCGTCAAATCACCGCTGTCCAGCCGGACGGCTCGGATCGCAATGCCTGCGGCCTTGAGGCGCGGCGCCAGCCTGACGACCTTTTTGGCCGCCGCCTCGGTATCATAGGTGTCGATGAGAAAGGTGAGGTTCTCGGGCCGCGAACGGGCAAACTTCTCGAACGCCTCGGCTTCGTCGTCAAACGCCTGGATGAAGGAATGCGCCATAGTGCCGAAAGTCGGGATCCCCCACAATTGCTCGGCCTCGACCGTGGCAGTGCCGGCGAAGCCCGCCACATAGCTCGCCCGCGCCGCCATGAGACCGGCCTCGGCACCGTGCGAGCGGCGCAATCCGAAATCGACCAGCAGCTTGCCCGGAGCCGCCAGAACCACACGCGCCGCCTTGCTGGCGATCAGGGACTGGAAATGCAGGATGTTGATGAGCCGCGTCTCGACCAGCTGGGCCTCCGGCATGGGGGCGGTCACGCGCAGGATCGGTTCGTCGGCGAAGAATATGGTTCCTTCCGGCATGGCGTGCAGCATCGCCGGTGAACCGTAAGCCCGACAGATAATCGAGGAAATTCGGCTGGAAGCGCCCGGTCTTGTCCAGCCATTCGATCTCGCGGTCTGAAAACCGCAGCTGCTCCAAATATTCGAGCGCCTGATCGAGCCCGGCCGCCATGAGAAACCCGCGGCGCGCCGGCAACTTGCGCATGAAAAACTCGAATACCGCGGGCTTGGTCTCGCCATGATCCAGATAGGCCTGGATCATGTTGAGCTGATAGAGATCGGTAAGCAGCGCGCCGGCCAAGGGATTCACGTCCGGTTCCGCGAGTCGAGCGCTGTTGCAAAAATGCGGGCCGCCCGCGGACCTCGCCTCAATCCCGAACGACTTGGGACACGTCTATGCATGGACGCCCGACAGCTGCCGAACCGCTTTATCGGACGGTTCACTCTTCACCGGCGTCTCAGCTTCCAGAGCCTTGGGCTCGAGCGCCGAGGAGATCGCCTCCTCGACGCGTTCGAGCCAGATGAATTCAAGCTCGCGGCGGACCTCTTCGGGAATGTCCTCGAAGTCCTTTCGATTCCGCGCCGGCAGCATCACGCGCTTGATGCCGGCCCGGTGTGCGGCGATGACCTTTTCCTTGATCCCGCCGACCGGCAATACCAGACCGCGCAGGCTGATCTCGCCCGTCATGGCAGTGTCGCTGCGCACGGTGCGCTCGGTCAGGAGCGAAACCAGGGCCATGAACATGGCGACCCCGGCACTCGGTCCGTCCTTCGGGATCGCGCCGGCCGGGATGTGGATGTGGATGTCGGACTTGGCGAGCCGGTTTTCATCGATGCCGATCGATCCGGCCCGGTTCTTGACGATGCTGAGCGCGGCTTGGGCGCTTTCCCGCATCACCTCGCCGAGCTGACCGGTCAGAATGAATTTGCCGTTGCCGGGAATCCGGGTCGCCTCGATGAACAGGATATCGCCGCCGACCGGCGTCCAGGCCAGGCCGGTCGCCACGCCGGGCACGCTCGTGCGCATGGCGACTTCGTTCTCGAACTGGGGTGCGCCCAGAATGGCGGCGAGATCATCGCCGGTGATGCGGATCGGGCCGCCCTGCTCTTCGGCGATGCGGACCGCCGCGTTCCGGAGCGTCTTGCCGATCTCGCGCTCGAGGTTACGCACCCCGGCTTCACGCGTATAGGACTGGATGATGGCGCGCAGCGCTTCATCCGTGATCTCGACCTGGTCCGCTCGCAGCCCGTTGGCTTCCAGCTGCCGGCGAACCAGATACCGGCGGGCGATCTGCAACTTTTCCTCCGCCGTGTAGCCGGTCAGGCCGATGATCTCCATCCGGTCGCGCAGCGGGCCCGGAATGGTGTCGAGCATGTTCGCGGTCGTGATGAAGACCACGCGGCTGAGATCGAACGGCACGGCGAGATAGTTGTCGCGGAACGTGTTGTTCTGCTCGGGATCGAGCACCTCCAGCAGCGCCGAGCCGGGGTCGCCGTGAATGCCGGCGCCGAGCTTGTCGATCTCGTCGAGCATCATGACGCAATTGCGCGTACCAGCCTTGCGGATGGCCTGGATGATGTTGCCGGGCAGCGCCCCGATATAGGTGCGCCGGTGACCGCGGATCTCCGCCTCGTCATGCACGCCGCCCAGGCTCACGCGCACGAATTTGCGATTCATGGCGCGCGCGATCGACTGGCCGAGCGAGGTCTTGCCGACCCCGGGAGGCCCGACGAAGCAGAGGATCGGCGCCTTGCCGTTCGGCGCCAGCTTGCGCACGGCGAGATATTCGATGATCCGCCGCTTGATCTTCTCGAGGCCGTAGTGATCCTCGTCGAGGATGCGCCGCGCCTCGTTGATGTCGATTGCGGTTTCCTCGGGCAGCGCCCAGGGCAGCTCGATCAACCAGTCCAGATAGGTTCGCACCATGCCGTATTCGGCGGCCGCTTCCGGCATCCGCTGCAGGCGCCGCAGCTCCTTGCGGGCCTGCTCCTCGACCTCCTTGGGCATCTGCGCCTTGGCGATCGCTGCCTCGAGCTCGGCGATCTCCGCGGCCTTGCCCTCGTCGCCTTCGCCGAGCTGGCGCTGAATCGCCGCCATCTGCTCGCGCAAAAGCACCTCGCGCTGGCGCTCGTCGAGCGCGGCCTTGGTCTGCAGGCCGATCTCGCGCGAAAGCCGCATGACCTCGATGCGGTGCGCAAGCAGGCGCGCGACCTTTTCCATCCGGGCGCTGAGATCGATCGTCTCCAGGATCTCCTGCTTTTCCTCCGGCGAGACATCCATATAGGTCGCGACCAGATCGGCCAGCGCGCTCGGCGTGGGCGCACCCTGCACTGCTGCCAGCAATTCCGGCGGCGCCTGCGGCAAGAGCTGGACGGCCTCGACGGCCTGCTCCCGCAGGTGGAGCATCCGCGCCTCGATCTCGTCCGATTGGGTCACCGGCTCCGGAATCCGCAGGACGCGCGCGACCAGGAACGGCCAGCCGCCCATGAACTCCGTGATCTGAAACCGCTGCTCGCCTTGGCATACCAGATGGTGCGTGCCGTCGGGCCCGGTGATGTAGCGCACCACATTCGCGATCGTCCCCATCCGATGCATGTCGATGGGCGCCGGATCCGGCATCTCGGCATTCCGCTGCATCAGAATTCCGACCTGCCGCTGTTCGCGCACCGCCTGCTGGGCGGCGGCGATCGAGCGCTGGCGCCCCAGCGTTATGGGCAGGATGACGCCGGGAAAAAGCACCATGTTGCGAACCGGGATGATGATCATGGCATCCGGCGGCAGAGGTGGCACCGGGGGCAGCGGGGGCGCGGTGCGACCTGCGTTGGCGTCGGATCCGCCAGGAGTGGTTGTCTCAGCCACGGAAGACCTCCGCTTTTTGCAGCGTGATGAGCAGGCAGCCGTCGGCTGCGGACCGGCGAACCGCGCTGTAGCGCCCGCCCGGAAGCCGCACGCGCCGCTCGAACCGGCCCTGCGGAAGCTCCAGGCGGTGAATGATCGCGGTTCGCAGCTCCCCCGGAATGACGCGGGTCCCGGCAAACACCAGATCGCTGCCATCGATGACGGCCTCGACCCGCTCGGGGTTGACCCCGGGCAAAGCCACCAGGACCAGCACCTCGTGATCGGTCTCCAGAACATCGACGGGCGGTTCCCAGGCCGCCGGCTGCGCGCTCGGCCTGAACAATTCCCGATGCAGTCCCTCGGCGCGCGCCAGCATCGCGCAGGCCTCCGACCACATCCAATCACGCGGGAAATCCGAACCCATCGTATGCTCCAGCTTTCTGCATTGAGGAATTGGCAGCGCCCTGTTCTCGCGCGTCGTGCGAGCCCTGCTTAGTTAAATAGTGACCTTTGGCCCGCCAGCAACCCCAGACTGGGAGAGCCCCGGTCCTTGGGGCCGGTGGTCCTCGAGAAGACCGAGCCGGAGTCTGCCAGGCTTGATCAAGATCAACCGAGGCGTGCCCAAATGGATGCCACGGGATGGGTGATCTCAGCTCGATCAACATCAAGCCCGATCAAGATTGCGCTGAGTGGTCAGGCTGGCTCAAGATTGGAAGCCCTATGCCGGGAGGATGGCGATGAGCCTGCGGGATCGGAGGGAGGCGGGCCAGAAGCTTGCGGCGGCCCTTGCGGGCTACAAGACATTATAAGGTCGTCGTGCTGGCGCTGCCGCGCGGCGGGGTTCCGGTCGCGGCCGAGATCGCGGCGGCGCTCCAGGCTGCGCTCGATCTCGTGTTGGTGCGCAAGATCGGGGTGCCGCACCAACCGGAGCTGGCCATGGGCGCCGTGGTCGATGGCCCCCAACCGCTCATCGTGCGCAACGAAGATGTCATTGCGTTCACCGGCATAGATGCGTCGGAATTCGAGGCGGTCTATCAACGGGAGCTCGCAGAAATCGAGCGCCGGCGCCGGCGTTACCTGGGCGATCGCCGACCCTTCGAAGTGGCGGATCGGGTTGCGATCGTGGTCGACGACGGCATCGCCACGGGCGCGACCACGCGAGCTGCGCTGCGCGCCACCCGCGCGCGCAACCCGAGCAGGCTTGTGCTTGCGGTCCCGGTGGCTCCGACCGCAGGCCTTGCCGCCATGCGCGAGGAGGCGGATGAGATCGTGTGCCTGGAGGACTACGAGAGCTTCGGCGCCATCGGGTACTATTATGGCGACTTCCGCCAGATCTCGGACCAGGAAGTGATCGAGACTCTCGCCCGCTTTCCGGAACCAAGGACGGACGAAACCGCGCCGACCATCGCCTGACCGGTCGCCTTGCCGCTTAGGCCGGATGTAATCGGATGGCCCGCGTAGGGCGCGGCGTCGCAACCTGGGTGACAGTGGCCGGCTGATCGCTCGGGCCTTGGCCTGTGGCGTTTCAGGTCGGGGCAACCCATATTGCGCGGCATCGATTCAGGTCGCCAAAGGATAGCAATGACCTACGTGCCGCACACCGAACGCGAACGTGCCGAGATGCTCGCGGTGATCGGCGTCGAGCGGACCGACGGTCTGTTCGGCGACGTGCCCGCGCATGTGCGGTTTCCGAAGCTCAAGCTGCCGCCGCCCGCATCGGAAATCGAGATCGAGCGCGAGATGCAGGCGCTGGCCGGCCGCAATTTCGGCATCGATCCATCGGCAAGCTTCCTGGGCGCCGGCGCCTATCATCATTACCGGCCCGCCACCGTCGACTACGTGCTGCAGCGCGGCGAGTTCTACACCGCCTACACGCCCTATCAGCCGGAAGTGAGCCAGGGCGTGCTGCAGGCCATGTTCGAATACCAGAGCATGATGTGCCGGCTGAGCGCGCATCGAGGTGAGCAATGCGAGCCACTACGACGGGGCCACCGCGCTCGCCGAGGCGGTGCTGCTGGCGCTCAATGTGGGGCAGGAAAGGCGCAACAAGATCCTGCTCTCGCCGGCCGTCCATCCGCAATATCGCGCGGTGGTCAGGACCTATCTGCGCGGCACCCATGCGGCCGTGGTGGCGGGCGACGAGGACGGCAGTGCCGACCTCGATCAGCTGAAATCGCAGCTCGATCAATCAACCGCTGCGCTGGTCATTCAGAGCCCGAACTTCTTCGGACAGTTCGAGGCGGTCGAGGGACTTGCCGCCGCGGTTCACGCGGCCGGCGCCATGCTGATCGTGGTCACCGACCCGATCGCGCTTGGCCGCTTTCGTCCGCCCGGCGCCTACGGGGCCGACATCGCGGTCGCGGATGGCCAAGCCTTGGGTATTCCGCCCTCGTTCGGCGGCCCGCATCTCGGCATCTTTACGGCCCGCATGGCGCAAGTCCGTCGGCTATCGGGACATCTGGTGGGCGAGACCGTCGACGCTGGAAGGCCGGCGCGGCTATGTGCTCACGCTGGCGACCCGCGAGCAGCACATTCGCCGCGCCAAGGCGACCAGCAATATCTGCACGAATTCCACCGCCTGCGCGCTCGCCGCCACGGCCTATCTGGCGACCGTGGGCAAGACCGGGCTGCGGCAGATCGCCGAGCGGTGCTTCCACAAGAGCCACTACGCCGCCGCCGCGATCGCCGGGCTCGACGGCTTCGAGGTCAATCCGCAGGCGCCCGGCAAGGCCTTCTTCAAGGAATTCGTGGTCCGGCTGCCGCGGCCGGCCGCGGAGGTGAACCGCCGGCTGCGCCAGGAGTTCGGCATCATCGGCGGCTACGACCTCGGGCGCGATTACCCGCATTTGCAGCAACACATGCTGATCGCGGTGACCGAGCTTCATAACCGTACAGCGATCGACCGGTTGGTCGCGGCGCTCGGTCAGATAACGAAATGAAAAACGCCGACGAAATGCCACCCGGTGCGAGCCCGATGCCTACAGACAAATTTCGGCCCAAGGCCTCCGTCATCCCGACGCTCTATGAGCTAAGCGTGCAAGGACGCCGCGGCATCGATCTGCCGGCATCCGGATGTGCCGGAGGCTCCGCTGCCGGCGGACGAGCTCACGCGGACTGCGATCTGCCGGAGCTCTCCCAGCTCGACGTGGTGCGCCACTTCCTGGCGCTCTCGCATCGCAACTTCGGCATCGACACCGGCTTCTATCCGCTCGGCTCATGCACCATGAAGTACAATCCCAAGGTCAACGAGCAGATCGCCCGGCTGGCCGGGTTCGCCGAAACCCATCCGCTGCAGGACTCCGAATCCGTACAGGGCAATCTCGAATTGATGTTCAGCCTGCAGCAATGGCTGGCCGAGATCGGCGGCTTTGCCGGCGTTTCCTTGCAGCCTGCGGCCGGAGCGCATGGCGAGTTCACCGGCCTCCTGATGATGCGGGCCTATCATCGCGACCGCGGCGAGCCTGATCGAACCCGCATCCTCATTCCCGATTCCGCTCATGGCACCAATCCGGCCTCGACCACGATGGCGGGCTTCACCGCGGTCGAGCTGCCCTCGGACGCGCGCGGCAATGTCGATCTCGATGCGGTTCGCGCCGCCTGTGACGGCACCGTCGCCGGCATCATGATGACCAATCCCAATACGCTTGGCCTGTTCGAGGAGCACATCGATGAGGTGGTGCGCCTCGTTCGTGATTGCGGCGGGCTGGTCTATGGCGACGGCGCCAACCTGAACGCGCTCGCCGGCATCGCGCGGCCGGGCGATCTCGGCTTCGACGTGATGCACTTCAATCTGCACAAGACGTTTGCGACGCCGCACGGCGGCGGCGGGCCGGGCGCGGGGCCGGTCGGCGTTTCGGCCAGGCTCGCCGACTTCCTTCCGGGCCCGGTGATCGATGTCGACGCACAGTCCGACTGGCGACGCGCGCTACGTCCTGGCAAGTCCCAAGAAATCGATCGGCCGCGTGTCGACCTTCTTCGGCAATTTCGGGATGTTCGTGCGCGCCTATGCGTATATCCGGCACCATGGCGGCGCGGGCCTGCGGGCGAATTCCGAGCACGCGGTGCTCAACGCCAACTACTTGCGGATCAAGCTGCGCGACACCTTCCGGGTGCCGTTCGACCGCATGAACATGCATGAATTCGTGTGCCAAGGCGCGATCGAGCGCACCGGCATACGAGCGCTCGACATCAGCAAGCGGCTGCTCGACTACGGCTTCCATCCGCCGACCAACTATTTTCCGCTGATCGTGCCCGAGGCGCTGATGATCGAGCCGACCGAGACCGAGAGCAAGCCGACATTGGACGCCTTTGTCGAGGCCATGAAGGCGATCGCGGCCGAAGCGCAAAGCGATCCGGCGCTGGTCAAGGGCGCGCCCTACAGCACGCCGGTCCGGCGGCTCGACGAGGTCAAGGCGGCGCGGGCGCTCGTGCTTTCGGACCGCGCCAAGGCCGCTCCCGGATGAAGCGGGTCTAAAACATGGGGCAAGCAACGGATCCGCCGCTCAACCGCACGCCGCTCCATGACCTGCATGTCAGGCTCGGTGCCCGCATGGTGCCGTTCGTCGGCTACGAGATGCCGGTGCAATATCCCACCGGCATCATCAAGGAGCACGCGCACACCCGCGCGGCTGCCGGCCTGTTTGACGTCTCGCATATGGGACAGATCATCATACGGCCGCGCTCGGGCCGCTTGGCCGACGCGGCCCATGCGCTAGAGGACCTGGTCCCCGCCGATGTCCTCGAGCTTGCCGAGGGCCGGCAGCGCTACGCGCTTTTCACCAACCCGACCGGCGGCATCCTCGACGACCTGATGGTGGCCAATCTCGGCGATCAGCTGCGGCTGGTCGTCAATGCGGCCCGCAAGGTCGCCGACGAGGCCCATCTTCGCGCGCACCTTGCGGAGCAATGCACCATCGAGCCTTTGCCCGACCACGCCCTGGTCGCCTTGCAAGGTCCGAAAGCCGAAACCGTCTTGGCGGCCTTCGCACCCGGCGTCCGGTCGATGCGTTTCATGGACGTCCGCCATTTGATTTTGGCCGGCGAGAGCTGCGTGGTTTCCCGTTCCGGCTATACGGGCGAAGACGGTTTCGAGATCAGCATCAAGGCCGATCGGGCCACGGCCGTGTGCGAAGCCCTGCTGCAGAACGAGGTGGTGATGCCGGTTGGGCTCGGCGCCCGCGACAGCCTGCGGCTGGAAGCCGGGCTCTGTCTTTATGGTTCCGATCTCGACGCGGCGACGACGCCGGTGGAGGCGGCCCTGGAATGGTCGATTGCCAGAACGCGTCGCCCGGGCGGAGCGCGCAACGGCGGATTCCCCGGCGCCGAAATCATCTTGGGGCAGATGGAACGCGGCGCTGCGCGGCGGCGGGTCGGACTCACGCCCGCGGGTCGCGCGCCGGTGCGCGGCGGCGCGGCGCTGTTTGGCCGTGAGGACGATGCGGCGCCGATCGGCACGGTGACATCCGGCGGCTTCGGGGTCAGCGTGGGCGCGCCGATCGCCATGGGTTACGTCCCGCTCGCGCAGGCCACACCCGGAACACAGCTGTTCGCCGAGCTTCGCGGCCGGCGGCAAGCCTTGCAGGTCTGCCCATTGCCGTTCGTACCCTTGCGCTACAAGCGCGCGTAGGATCAAACACGGGAACAGGGATCATCGCCATGATGAAGTTCACGCCGGATCATGAATGGGTCCGCCTCGATGGCGAGGTGGCGACTGTCGGGATCACGAATTTCGCGCAGGACAAGCTGGGCGATATGGTGTTCGTGGAATTGCCCAGCGTCGGGACGAAGCTCAAGAAGGGTGCCGCCGCCGCCACCGTGGAATCGGTGAAAGCCGCTTCCGACGTATATGCGCCCGTCAGCGGCGAAGTGACCGAGGTCAACCCCAAGGTCGGCAGCGACCCGGCGCTCGTCAATTCCGCGCCGACCGGCGAAGGCTGGCTCTTCAAGCTGAAGATCTCCGATGCGAGCGAGCTCGATGCGCTGCTCGACGAAGCGGCCTACAACGCAACGATCGCGTGACCGGCCGGATGCTACCGGCCGAAGCTGCGCAGCGCATCGAGCGCTTCGTCGATGTCGGCCGGCACGTGGTCGGCGCTGATCTGAAAGCGGATCTCCTCCTCGCCCTTGGGCACGACCGGATAACTGAGCCCGGTGGCGAGGATGCCACGCTCCCGCAGATGCGCAACGAGCGCCGAAGTTCGCGCTGATTGACGCAACATCAGCGGGACCACCGGATGCTCGCCGGCAAGCGTTTCGAAACCCAATTTCGTGAGCCCGGCCTTGAAGCGTCCCGTCATGGCGCGCAGATGGGCCAAAAGCTCGCGTCCGACCGGACCATCGACCAGCTCGACTGCCGCAAGCGCAGCGGCGGCCTCGCCGGGCGTGATCGGATTGGAATAGATGTAGAAGGGGGATGTCTCGCGCAGATATCGAATGATCGTGTCGGCTCCGGTCACGTAGCCGCCGTTCACTCCGAAGGCCTTGCCGAGCGTCGCCACCAGAATGTCGGCCGGGCTGGACTTGGTGTATTCCTCGGTGCCGCGTCCGGTCTGGCCGAACGCACCCACGCCGTGCGAATCGTCGACCACCACGACGACGTTTTCGGGGAAGCCGGCGTCGTATTGGCGCGCCAGCGCCATGATGGCCTCGAGCGGCGCATGATCGCCGCGCATGCTGAAAATCCCGTCGGTCACGATGATGACGCGGCTGCAGGTCTTGGCCGCGGCGGCGAGGCTTGCTTCCAGCTCGGCCATGTCGAGATGCCGGTAGATATGCTTTTCGGCCGGCCGCGCCAGCGCGATCGCATTGATGATGCAGCTGTGATTGAGCGCATCGCTGATCACCGCGGTCTTGTCCGTGATCAGCGGCGGCAGCACGCCCATCACCGTGGCATAGGCGGAGCTGAACAGCATGACGGCCTCGCGGCCGTGGAATTGTGCAAGCCGCCGCTCGATAGCCGTGTGCGGCGACCAGCTCCCGCTGATGAAGCGAACCGCGCCGGGGCCGGTGCCGAATTGGCGGACGGCCTCCTCCTCGGCGGCGACGACCTCCGGGCGGAATGAAAGGCCGAGATAGTTGTTGGCGTTCATCCGCAGAAAGGCTTTCTCGCCCTCCCCTTCGAGCAGGTAGCGTCGGCCCTTGCCCGAACCGGGCGGGACGACCCCGCGGATGATGGTTTCCCGACCTTTGAGGCGTCCGGCCTGCTTCATCTCGTCGAGCTTCGAGGCCAACGCTTGGCTCAGTGCTTGAATCGGCATGGGCTCAGCTTCCCTTATGATCTCCTTGCGGGTCCGGTCCTCGCGGTTTCGCTCGTTCCGGTCCGCTGACCTTTGGGCGCAGCCGGGCCAGCATGTCGGCCGTCATGGTCGCAAGATCGAAGCGCGGGGCCCAGCCCCAGTCCTTGCGGGCGGCACTGTCGTCGAGCGAGCGCGGCCAGGAATCGGCGATTGATTGCCGCACCGGGTCCACCTGGTAGTCGACCGCAAGGCCGGGAATGTGCCGGCGGATTTCCGCGGCGAGATCCTCGGGCGAGATGCTCATGGCCGTAATATTATAGGCATTGCGATAGTTGAGCCGTCCGCTGTCGGCTTCCATCAGCTCGATCATCGCGCGGATCGCGTCCGGCATGTACATCATGTCGAGCCGGGTGTGCGGACCGAGGAAGCACCGGTAATGCTGGTAGCGCAGCGCCGAATAGAAGATCTCGACCGCATAATCGGTGGTGCCGCCGCCGGGCGGAGCGACGTAGGAAATGAGACCCGGCAGGCGCAAGCCGCGGACATCGAGGCCGAAACGCGCCGCATAGTAATCGCCAAGCAGCTCGCCCGAAGCCTTGGTGACGCCGTACATCGTGGTCGGCCGCTGGATCGTCACCTGAGGCGTATGATCGCGCGGTGTCGAGGGACCGAAAGCTCCGATCGAGCTCGGGAAGAAGACCCGGCAGCGGTATTGGCGGGCAGCCTCGAGCACGTTGTAGAGGCCGCCCATGTTGATGCTCCAGGCCAGGTGCGGCCTCTCCTCCGCTGTTGCGGAAAGCAACGCCGCCAGATGATAGATCGTGCTCGATGTCGTGCCGGCGCACCGCTTCGAGGATTTGCTGCGGCTGCGTGCAGTCCACATGCTCGTAATTGCCTGCGGTCCCGGATCGGGCATGGGCCTGCAACGGAACCATGCGGATATCGGAGACAATGATGTGCTCGGCGCCGTAGCGCTGCTGCAAACCGGGGACGAGCTCGGAGCCGATCTGACCAAATGCGCCGGTGACGAGGATGTTTCGCATGTTGCGCTCGTACTAGATTTCCAGGAGCTTGTCCGGCAGCTCATCACGCTGCAATGCGCCGGGGGGAAAGTGCGCGGCCAGCACCGCCCCGCATTGCTCGATCGCGGCCACGAACCCGTCTGCCGGCCGGCCGGCCTTGATTGCCGCGATGAGCTCGCTGATCGCCTGGTTCCAGACTTGCGGCGTGACTTTTTCATTGATGCCGGCGTCGGCGATGATCTCCGCATAGCGCTCGGCGGCCGAGGCAAAAATGAGAACGCCGGTGCGGTGCTCGGTCTTGTCCAGCCCCTGGGCGAAGAATTGGCGCATGGCCTCGGCGTGCGCCCGCTCGTGCTTGGCCCGCCGCGGCACGATGAGAAACCGCACTCCCGGGTGAGACAGCGCGAGTGCCGCGACGACGAAAGCGCCCAGTTGCCAGAGATAGATGACCGCCGCCGGCCACGTTGTCAGAGAGATAAGCGGCAGCGGCACCACCAGGGCGAGCGCGGCCGCCCAGGCGATCGGGACCAGCCGGTAGTCGCTCGAATGCCGGGCGATGACGCAGAAGATTTCCCCGGCGGTGCGCGCCTCCGCGGCTCGGATCGCATCAGCCACGCGGGTTTTGTCGGATTGCGAGATCATTCCTCTTCTCACCAGCTGCCCGAGGCGCCGCCGCCACCGAAGGAGCCGCCGCCTCCGCCGAAAGACTCGCTGCCCGAGGAGCTTCCGCTGGACGAGCCGCGACCGGAAAGCAGCATCAGGAAAAGAAACTGCAAGATCCCCCGGCAAATGGCGCCGCTCCTGACCGCGCAATAGAGCAGGAGCCCGACGCCCGCGAGCACCACAACGATGGCCGGCCAAACCGCGCCGGCGGGAGCCGGCTGGGCGTCGTCCGGCGCGAGCTGCTGGGCGGCCCGGTTCTGCCACTCCTGCGCGTTGCCGCTGAGCACCTGGATGATGTCCTCGACGCCGCGCTTGATGCCGCCCGCATAGTCCGCGACCTTGAACCGCGGCAGGATCGAGTTCTCGATGATCAGTTTGGTGACGGCGTCGGTCAGCGTGCCTTCAAGCCCATAACCGACTTCGATACGCACCTTCCGCTCGTTCGGCGCCACAATGAGCAGCACGCCGTTGTTCTTGTCCTTCTGGCCGATCTGCCAGCGCCGTCCGAGCTGATATCCGTAATCCTCGATCGAGGTGCCTTGCAGCGATTTCAACGTCACCACGACGAGCTGATCGGTCGTCTTCTGCTCCAGCTCGGCCAGCGATTGCGTCAGCGCGGCGGTGGTGGAAGCATCCAACACACCGGCATCGTCGACCACCCGTCCGGTCAGCGCCGGAAAGCTCAATGTTTGCGCCGCGCAGGCGCAGACCAACCAGAGCCAGGCGATGACCGCTGGGATCGCGCGCCGCCCCATGGCGCGATCGCTCAGAACTTGACTTGCGGCGGCTGCTTGACGTCGTCGGCAACCGTGAATTCCTGCATCGGCTTGTTGCTCTTGTAGAGCAAGGAAGCCCAGATCACGCCGGGAAACGTCCTCAATTCGGTATTGTAGATTCGCACCGCCTCGATGTAGTCGCGACGAGCGACGGCAATGCGGTTCTCGGTGCCTTCGAGCTGCGATTGCAAGGCCAGGAAGTTCTGATTCGATTTGAGATCGGGATAATTCTCAGAGACCGCAAGCAGACGGCCGAGCGCGCCGGACAGCTGCGCCTGCGCATCCTGGAATTTCTTGAATGCCTCGGGATCGGTGATCGTGTCGGCATTGACCTGAATCGAAGTGGCGCGCGCACGGGCATTGGTCACCGCCTCGAGCACGCTGCTTTCCTGCTTGGCATAGCCCTTGACCGTCTCGACCAGATTGGGAATGAGGTCGGCACGCCGCTGATACTGGTTCTGCACCTCGGACCATTTGGCCTTGGCCTGCTCCTCATAGGTCGGGATGTTGTTGACGCCACACCCCGACAGCAGGAGGCCCAGGAGCGGCATCAGGATGACAATGCGTGCGAACCCCAAACGGCCTGCGCACCCGCTGATCATGGCATTTCTCCGTCAAGGCAATCCGCCAGCTCCCGACCGGGAGCAGCGACTGCGACCTGGACCGCCCCGGCAAGGAGCCCGCCAGCCGATCCTACCCTGGAATCACAAGAAACCCTTCCTGATCCTCGCCGAGGGCAGATGGCGGACGAGGCTGCATTTGTCAAATGAAGATCCGGCTTCCCTCGCCTCCCGCGCGAAATATGTCACCGGTCAGCGCGACCCTGGCCCCCCGCCTGGGTTCCGGTCGGGCCCGAATGTCTCTCGGCGAAATTGGATCGGACGATCTTGATCCTAGTCGATGTCAGAGGGATACGGAATGACGTTTCATGAGCCCAAAGCAACCTTCAGACAGGGCATAGCAATGAATTCATTCCTTGTTCCGACCGAAGAAACGCGGTTTGCTGTCATGCGATAGGGAGATCGATCTCCGTTGGCGCTCAAGCACGGGCTCATCGAACAGAACGGATCGTTGAAATTGCGGAGACCAAAATGCTTGCAGAGGGACATCGACAGCCTGGAAGCCGATTTCGATGGCCCCGATGGGATCGGAATCAAGGGTTCAATGCGCCGATCGCAACAGAAGCGATATTTTGCTTACTGCTTATGATCGCGGTCGTGCTGGCGACGCTGCCGGCGCGAGCCGCCGGGTTTGAGGAAAACGACACGACGCGGCTGGCTGGGATAAGCGAGGCGATCAAATCCTTTGAAGACGACGTCAGCTCGGCGCTCCACGACCTGCCGTCCGGCGACGCCGAGCAGATCGAATCCTATGCCTATGTCGAGCTCAACCTGGAAGCCGCTCATGAGCGGCTGAACACGGTATTCATGCTGGTCGCCGTTTCCATCTACATGGAATCATCGTCCGATCAGCTTCTGATCGCCCATGTCATGCATGGACAACTGCTGCCGCAGAGCAAGAACTTCCTGCAGGAGAAGCAGGATGCGATCGCCAGCATGGCGGCCGCCCATCCGACGAACCAGGTATTTGCAACCTACAGCGACCGCGCGAAAGCCATATTCCGGGATCGGGCGATCCCCTTGCTTGACGAGCTCTCCCGCAGGATCGGCGATCTCCAACCTTAGCACGCCGGATCGAGAGGTCCGGTCATGAGCATCACGTCAGCGACATAATTACGCCCGCAACGATGCGGCCAACCGCCACCGTGGCGGTCGTCGGACCGCGCGGCATCGCATACCTGATATGCGCGCGCCGTCCGATCGCAAGAGAATCAATCGACGGTACACGTGCCTGGTTGTTGCAATCCGCCCGTTGCGCGAACCTCGGCGGATTCCGAAAGTAGTTGTTGGCGAAGCCCTGTTGTCGCCACATTGATCTACCAAACGGCCCGCTTCCCCACAAAAGACGTCAAACCAAACAACGGCCGCAAGGCCGTTCAAAAGCCTTGGAGAGCGTAATGAAACTAAGCGTCATCTTTTTGCTTGCGTCGGCCGTTCAAATAACGACGGGGAGCAGCGCCAGTGCGGCTTTCATGGGCCGTCATCATTTGCATCATGACCATCACATTGCGTATCAATATGTTTCATCTCACAGAGCGGCCGACGGGCGACCGTCCGCGTGGTGCGGGTGGGAGATGCGCCAGCTGGTCGGCGGCGGCGCCGGACCCGAATATAATCTCGCTCGCAACTGGGCGCATTGGGGCCGGCCCGCAAGCGGCCCCGCGCCCGGCGTCATCGGGGTGATGCCGCACCATGTCTTCAAGGTGATTCAAGTCCTGGGCCGCGGAACCGTGCTGGCAATCAGCGGCAACGACGACCATGCGGTGCGGGTACGTCCGCGCTCGACCGCCGGCGTCATCGCGTGGCGCGAGTGATGAGAGGTCTCCGCGTGATGTACTGAGAAACAGGGTCGGAGTCGACGGACGCCGTCGCGGCGGCCGGTTCTTGCGTCGGTTCCGACCCCGCCGCTTCGCGCGCACCGCCTCCGCGGTGCTGCCGGTCCGCGCATCATCGCTCGTTACGGCGGCAAGCCGCGGACGCGGTTGATGTCGTCTGCAGCACCGGATATCTACAATGGCGTCAACGAACTCCCGTGTTCAAAGCTCGATCAGGAAGGATGGCGATGAAGCGTCCGGTCTTTGCGGCAGCCCTGCTGGCCCTCACGGTCGCGCCGGCGTTCGCGCAACGGCCGCCTCCGGGTGAAGGGGAAGATCACAGCCAGGTGCTCGGCAACGGCATCTACAGCATCAATTGGGGGACCATGGGGCTCAATGTCGGCATGTCGAGCGGCGACGACGGCATTCTGCTGGTCGATGCCCAGGACGAACCGGCAGTGCCGAGGCTGCAGGCCGAGATCGCCAAGCGCTCCGACAAGCCGGTCCGCATCGTGATCGATTCGCATTGGCATTTCGACCATGTGGGCGGAAACGAGCTCTATCGCCGGCAAGGCGCCGTCATCATTGCGCAGGAGAACACCCGCCGGCGGCTGATGACCGAGCAAGTCAACCCGCTCGGCGGCAAGCAGCGGGCATTCCCGCCATCGTTCTGGCCGACGTTGACTTTCGCGGAGCAGCTCACCCTCCACTTCAATGGCGACGATATCGACGTGGTCCATGTGCCCAGCGGCCATACCGACGGCGATGTCATCGTGCGCCTGCGCCAGGCCGACGTGCTGTTCGCCGCCGACCTGTTCAACAATGGCGACTACACCCGCGTCGATCTGCGCGGCGGCAGTCTCGACGGGATGATCACGGCCTATCAGAAGCTGCTGCCGGCGCTGGACGACCAGGTGAAGGTGGTGCCCGGACGCGGGCGGGTGGCGACGAAAAGGGACATGGAAGATTATCTCGCCGTCATGACCGCGCTGCGCGACCGCATCGGCAAGCTGATCCGCGATGGAAAGAGCATGGAGGAAGCGGTGGCCTTGAAGCCGACCGCCGATCTCGATCCCAAATGGGGCAACGGCCCCATCCGTCCCGACCAGATCGTCGAAGAGGTCTACGCCGATCTGAAGCGAAAGCTCCGGTAGCACTTCACGATCAAACGCGGAAATGACGACCGTTGCTTGAACAACATGGCGAGCGGCGCCATCTCGCTCCGGCCTAGAAATCCGGCTTGTCCGCAGTCGGGACCGCGGACACCTTGTCCCCATAGTATTCATGCGGGTTTTCGGCGCAGATCAGGTCCGTCCAGCCCTCCAAGGCGCGCCGATACGTGATCATCGACGACCACGGCATGGTGAAAGCGCCCGGATCCTCGACGGTGAACCTGAGCTGCAACACCTTGCCGCGGTAATCGGGATCGAAGCCGTCCTGGCTGACGCGGAAATTCTCCTTGTCGTTGCGGACGATGGCCTCCTTGGCGTCGTCGTAGTCAAGCAGCCGATAGCGCTCCACCACGTGCAATGCCTCGGTGTGCGGCGTGCCGTACATGTCGACCATGGCGTAGGGCCCGACCTTGATTCCGACCGTATCGATCACCAGCGTGTCGCCTTCGTAGTGGCCGACCGAATCCCCATACCAGGACGGCGTCAGCTGCGCCGGATGCGGCTCGTTCATGCGCACGCGGCGGATTTCATTGCCGTGGCGGTAAATCATCGTGATCCTGTCCGGCTGCTGGAACATCTCCACCAAGAAATCCCAAAAGACGTAGGGCACCCCGCCCGGCCAGCACTGATTGCTCGGCGTCGGATAGCCCTTGCCGGCCAACGAGATCTCGCCGTGCTTCTTGACCACCTCGGCCGCCCAGGGCTGCAGGATCGGATTGGTATAATCGCCGACCAGCTTCTGGAAGTTGGCCACCCCGTTGCGCGAGCGTGCCCGGTTCAATACCGGACCGGGGCCGGAGAACGGGATCTCGAAGCCGGTGAGGTAGGGGTGCGACCAGATGCCGGAGAAATCGGGGATCGCGGCGGCGCCTTGGCTGATGGCATCGGCGGGCGCGGCCGCGGGCGTGAGCGCCTGCCCCAAGGCGGCGGTGGCCCCCGCCGCCGCCAAGGTTGCCAAAAGAAGGAAATTCCGCAACCGCACGATCATGCTCGCCTCCCCGCCCTGGTTCGCTTCATTGGGCGGCAAGCTCCGGCATCTTATCCAAAGCATACCGCCGGCGCACCTCCACGCCGCGCCGGTGCGCTCCGGTTCCAGATCGACCTGAAAGACCTACCAATCGCAGAGCTTGTCCAGGTTCCAGCCGCACCTGCGGCCCAGTGCCATGGCCACGGCATCTTTGTCATCTATCGATAAACCGCTCAGAATTCCGGCCTCGAATATGAAACGGGTAATTGCCAGCAGCCAAGCTATCGGCTCGAGCACGGGGCCGCCGCTGAGTTCCGCCAACACTTCCAGCTCGGCCCTCTTTGGTGGTGCGCAAATTCTGCGGCCGAACTCGTCGACGATCCGCTTGCCGCGTTCGCTTGGGTCGGGGATTCCCAGCACATAGCGCTGACGATCAGCGTCCGTAAGGAAGCGATCCGCATCGTTGCCCAGGAACTCGTAGAGAGCTTCGAGACTACAGTTTTGGTATCGCTCGACGACCGACCTCAGGGGGTGGGCGTCCGATTTCTTTGCCAGGCGCGCCAGCTCGATCACGAGGCGATTAAAGACATCGATTTCCTTGCAGACCGCCTGCGCCAAGGCAGGAAGGCCTGAGCTCTTCAAGTCGGTTCCGATGACTTCGCCAATCCGTTCAAGGATGCTCGTCTTCTCAAACGAACCATCCACAAGCTCGCCGAGGCAATCGGAAAATTCGATGGCGTCGGCCTGGCCGGAAAGCTTGACGCGCGCATCTCTCAACCGTTCCATGATCTCGTCGAGTCCGCGCGCGGTCGCGGCGAGTTGTTGCTGCAGCCGCTCCTGATCCTCCGGCTCGCCATTTCCGCTCGCGATTCTCTTCAGCGACCTCAGCATGCCGCCGCGAAAGCAATCAAGCTCGCCCAGGTCGCCGGCCGCCGGCCGGTGGACCCGTGCGCGGATGAAGCTCCCCAGATCCCGAATGACATCGTCCGCCCGTTGCGGAACCTCGCTGAGATCGGTCATTCGCCCCCCCAAACGATATGTGATCAAGGCGTCGTCACGTCACAGGTTGCCGGCCATCAATTGCGCAGGTTCGGATTCAACTGCCCGGCCCTGGCGACATCGGCATCGCCGCCGGCGAGATCGCCTTGGGCCCGTCGTGCCCGCCCCCGGTTGAGATAGGCAAAGGCAAGCCCGGGATCGCGCCGTATTGCTTCATCGAAGTCGGCGATGGCGCGACCAAGGTCGCTCTTGGCGTAGTAGGCAAGGCCGCGATTGAAGTAGACATTGGCGTCCATGGCATCGAGCCGGATCGCCTCGTTGTAGTCGGCGATCGCGCGGTCATGGTCGCCTTCGGCGTTGTAGGCGTTGCCCCGGTTGCTGTAGGCGCCGGCATAGTTGGGGTCGAGCTCGATCGCCCGGCTGAAGTCGGCGACGGCGCGGTCAAGATCGCGCTTGGCGTAATAGGCGAGGCCTCGATTGTCGTATCCTAGGACGAGTTTGGGATCGAGCCGGATGATTTCGGAGAAATCGGCGATGGCGTGGTCGAGGTCGCCCTTGGCGACGTAAGCTATGGCCCGGCTGCCGTAGTCCTCGATGAATGTGGGCCGGAGCCGGATCGCGTCGTCGAAGTCGGCGATGGCGCGGTCGAGGTCGCCCTTGGCATAGTAGGCAAGGCCGCGGGCGTGATAGGTGCCCGCGTAGTCGGGAACCAGCCGGATCAGCTCGGTATAGTCCGCGATGGCATGTTCGTAGTCGTGCTCGGCGGCAAATATCTCACCGCGGTTGTTGTAGGCGTTGGCGTCATCAGGATTGACCCGGATCACTTCGGTCAAATCGGCGATGGCGCCGGCGAGATCGCCCTTGGCCTTGTACACGGCGGCGCGGCGGAGGTGGGCGATGATGAAGCTCGGATCCAGCCGGATAGCCTCATTGAAATCGACGATGGCGCGGTCGTAGTCGCGCATGATGGCATAGGCGCTGCCGCGATTGTAGAAAGCGAAAGCAAGCGTGGGATCGATCTGAATTACTTGCCCGAAGTCGGCGATCGCGCGATCGACGTCTCCCTTGCCCAAGAACAATCCGCCGCGGCCCGTATAGGCCATGACGTTCCTGGGATCGAGACGGATCGCTTCGCTGTAATCCGCAAAGGCATGATCGGCGTCGTGCCGGGTGACATAAGCAACGCCCCGATGGAGATAAGCGGCGGCCAGATCGGTGCCCTGACGCAGTCCGGAATCGATATCGCGCGTGCAGTCGGCAAGCTTCTCCTCGTTCGCGGCTTGGAGCACCAGTTGATTGCAGGGGTCATCGTCCTGCGCCGAGGCCCGCGACCCGGGCGCGGCCACGAGCAAGCCGACGACTGCAACCCGCAAAACTGAACCGCGCATGCCGGATCCTTGCTGCGCAAGCGCCGCCGCAACCCATCCCGGCAGCCACTCAGCACGAAATAAGCAGGGCCGCAACCTCGGCCTCGCAAGCACCACTCCGATCAGGCCGGCAGCGGAGGCCGGCAGGGCCGGCGCCACCATGGCCGGGATCGAATTGACCGCCTTTGTGGTGGGACGGTGAGCGCGCCGAGCTCGCGGCGCGCCCGCTCACCTGAAGTTGCGCAGATCGGGCGGCGGCTGGTTCTTGCGGGTGGGCATCAGGAGACCGTCATAGGTCACGTAATAATCCTCGCTGCCGATCTTCACCTGCGGCTCGACCTCGCCGCAGATGGTTTCGAGCCAGACCGGATGACGCTCGCGCCGGTAGGTGCGCCGCACGCTCCACGGCCGGGTCAGGGCGTCGTCATGCACCGTCATGTCGTCGTAGAGGATGTCGGGCTTGCCCGGATCGAGATGCATGCGCTCCTGGACGATCGTGCGGTTGTCGGCATGCAACGCGGCGCCGTTGCTGTCGAAGGTGCGCGGCCCGCGCAGTCCGCGGGTCTCCACCACCAGCGTGTCGGCCTGGCCGCGGGTGTCGGCGCCTTCCCAGCGGCCGATGGAATAGCCCGAATAGGTCGGCACGATCTCGGCCGGCCAATCGCGGCCGTCGGTATAGATGCGGCGCAGCTGTCGCATCGGCTCGCCGAACATGAGATAGGTGGTCTCCGGCGTGATGACGAATTCCATCCCGAGCCCATAGTTGATCATCATGCGCGGCATGCCGGGCGGAATGCAGCGCGCCATCGGATCGTTGCCTTGGGCGCCGTTGGCCTGGGCGGCGGCGGTCTCCTCCAGCAGCCCCTGGTATTCGGGGGTCAGGGGCGCGCCTTGGCGCAGACCGGGCGGCTTGCTCGGATCGAAGCTGCCCGAGCCGGTCCGGATCCATTGACCCTTCCAGTCCGGCAGCCGCGAGGCATCCTGCGCCCGGGCTGGCCCCGGCAGCAGGACGAATGCGAGCACGGCGACAAGGGCAATGGAAAAAGGCGGGTCAAGACGGCGTGGAGTCATGCGGCGAGGCCTGAGAGATGAGGGCGCGGCGGGCATGCGCACCATAGATGAGGCGGCCACGGCGAGCCAGCGACCTAAGGACACGGGGTTGCGAAAGCAGCGCCTGTTTTGGTGCCGCGATGGGACACCGATCCACTCTGAAAATCTGCATACGCGTCCAGTGATCGCGAACCTATCAGCGGCACGGGAATTCCAATAGCTTCGGCCTCGCCAGGGAGCACACATGAAAATTCCACGTCGTCAATTCCTGCATCTCGCGGTCGGCGCGGCCGCGCTGCCGGCCACCGCGCGCCGCGCACGGGCGCAGGCCTATCCTTCCCGCCCGATCACGATGGTGGTGCCGACCGCCGCGGGCGGCGCCATGGATACGTTCGCGCGTTTCATGGCCGAGCGGATGCGGGTGTCGCTCGGTCAACCCGTCATCATCGAGAGCGTGGGCGGGGCGAACGGAAACATCGGCGTCGGCCGGGTGGCCCGCGCAGCGCCCGACGGCTACACGCTGCTGGTGGGAAACTGGAACAGCCAGGTCGCCAACGGAGCCCTGTATACGCTCCCGTATGACCTGCTGAAGGATTTCGAGCCGATTGCGCTGATCTCGAGCTTCCCTCAGCTGATCGTCGCAAGGAATACGCTGCCGGCAAACGACCTCGCAGGTCTGATCGCCTGGTTGCGCGCCAACCCGGACCACGGGCTCGCAGGGAATCCCCGGCGTCGGCAGCATAGCGCATGTCAGCGGCGTCTTCTTTCAGAACATCACCGGCACCCGCTTTCAGTTCGTACCCTATCGCGGCACCCCGCCGGCGATGCAGGATCTGATTGCCGGCCGCATCGACCTGATGTTCGACGCGCCGGCCTCCTCGCTGCCACAAGTGCATGCGGGCCGCATCAAGGGCTATGCGGTCATGTCGGCGACGCGCCTGACGGCGGCGCCCGAGATCCCGACGGTGGACGAGGCCGGATTGCCCGGCTTCCACTTTTCGCTGTGGTTCGGGCTGTGGGCGCCCAAGGGAACCCCCAAGGACATAATTGCGACGCTCAATGCCGCGGTCGTCACCACATTGGCCGACCCGACGATACGTGGGAAGCTGGCGGATCAGAGCATGGAGATCCTGCCGGCCGAGCAGCACACGCCCGAGGCGCTGGGCAGCTTTCACAAGGCCGAGATCGAAAAGTGGTGGCCGATCATCAAAGCGGCGGGCATCAAAGGGGAATGAGCAACTACTGCGGTCCCCCGCCGCCTTCCAACTGGACGGCGTCTTGCACCTGGATGGCATGCCTCACCTGATCGGCAAGGTCGGGCGAGATATCGACGAGATCGTCGACGATCTGCTGCACCTCGTCGCCGCTCATCATGCCGATCTCCATCATCTGCCGCTTCGCCTCGGCGATGAAATCCGCGTCCTGCATGGTCGCCTTGAAAGCGGCGCGCAAGGCGGCAAGCCGGTCCGGCGGGATGCCGCCTGCCAGCGCGATGGGGCGTGCGAGCGCCCCCATCTTGGAGAAGTACGCGAACACCAGGCGTTGCTTGTCATTGGTCGCAAGGTCGCCCAGCAACGGAACGTCGGGATAATCCTTGTCTTTTCTCAAGCCCGACTGAAGCAGCAAGTTGAAGGCAGCCGCACCGTCGCCGCTCCCGCCGGCGATGAGTAGCGCGCGCGGATTGGTGGTGCCGCGACCTTCGACCTCCTTGCGCTCCATGGCCAGATTCATCGCCGGCCCGCTGGGATAGCCCGCCACCAGCTTGAGCTTCGTGCCGAGCGTGTTGTTGAGGAGCGCGGCCAGCCATGCCGTCACGTCGGCCGTGCTCGGCACCGCCATGACGGTTTCACGGCGCTTGGCATCGTTCAGCGTCTTGGTCGGCGAGAAGCGCGACGTCAAGAGGAAGGTATTGGCCTCGCTCATATTGCCGAGCCAATCGAGCTTTCGTAGATCAAGCTTGAGGTTCTTGTTCAGCCCCAATGCCTGCTCGAGCGGGAATGTCTGCGTCACCATCGTCAGCACCGTGCCGTCCTTGGGTGCGACCTCGGCAACGTAGTTGAGCGCCGTCAATCCGCTGCCGCCCGGCATGTTCACCGGCACGCCGACCGGTCGGCCGGGGATGTATTGAACCATGTGGCGCAGCAGCAGCCGCGAGTACAGATCGTAATTGCCGCCCGGACCGGCTCTGATGATAATTCGCAGTTGCTTGCCCTTGTAGAAATCCGCGACCGGCTCCGCCCCGGCGGTCGACGATACGGCGAAGACGATGCCGACGAGCAGCCCGGCAATGCCGCCTTTGACGAGGGCTTGTCGCAACGCGGACATTCGGGATCCTTGTCGACCGCAGGAGCCGCAGGCACGCGAACCTAGTCCGCCCGAGATTGCAGGTGCAACACCCCTTTCGACCGGAGCGCCGACCAGGTATTCTTGCGCGCAGATTGAGATGGTCTGCGAGCCGTGAGCGGGATGTGCCGAAGTCCTGATGTTGCGCGAGGACAGCCATGCTTCATTGGAATTGGAGCTTGATCGGCGCAACCCTGCTGGCGGCGCTAGCAGTGCCGACCGGCGACGCGCGCGCATCGGATGATGCCCTGTATCCCGACTGGACCGGTCAGTGGGAGCGGTTCGTCGTTCGTGGGCTTGGCGGCCAGCCGTCGCACGACCAGACCAAGCCGTGGGGATTTGGACAACAGGCGCCGCTGACGCCGGAGTACCAGGCCGTGCTGGCGGCGAGCATCGCGGATCAGGCCAATGGCGGGCTGGGCAATTTCCCGACCACCTTGGGTCGCGCAGCCGGCATGCCCAACATGATGATGGCTTTCGGTCCGCTGGAATGGATCATCACCCCCGATACGACTTATGTCTTGATCGGTTGGCATGACCACTATCGTCGAATCTTCACCGACGGACGCGACTGGCCGACCGAAATCGAACCGACTTATTCGGGCTACTCGATCGGACGATGGATCGACGAGAGCGGCGGCGGCCGCTACGACGTGCTCCTAGTCGAGACGCGCGGCTTCAAGGGACCCCGGGCCTACGATGAAACCGGCCTACCGCTGCACTTCGACAACCAGTCGATCTTCAAGGAGCGCATCTACCGCGACAAGACTGATCCAAACATCCTGCATGACGAGATCACCACCATCGATCATGCGCTGACGCACCCGTGGACCGTCGACAAAAGATACGTGCACAATCCGGATCAACGTCCGGAGTGGCGGGAATTCTATACCACCGAAGACAACGCGCAGATCGCGGTCGGGAAGGAAAACTATTTTCTGAGCGCCGACGGCCTTTTGATGCCGACAAAGAAAAATCAGGCGCCGCCCGATTTGAGATATTTCAAGCAACCGCAGAAGTGAGGCACAAGCCGCGCGCGAAGGAGCCCGCCATCCTGTTCGCGTCGATCGCACTCAAGCGAGATGCTGCAAGCTCAGGGAGATGATCATGCTCGACCGAAACCCGTCCGGCGCGCTTGCGGTTGCCCTCGTCTCCCTCACCATGACGATGGCGATGACGATCGGGTGTGCTCAGGCCTTCGACGAGACCAAATACCCGACCACTTGGAAGGGCCTGTGGATCCGCGTCGTGCATCCGGAGATCGAGGTCGAGGGCGCCGTCTTCCAGGGCGGCTTCGATCAGACCAAGCATTGGGGCATCGAGCAAGAGGCGCCGCTGACGCCGGAGTACCAAAAGGTGCTGGCGGACAGCATGAAGGACCAGGCCGAGGGCGGGCTCGGCAATTACCCCAATGCGCGGTGCCTGCCCAGCGGCATGCCGCGCATGATGACGTTCGGGTCGCACGAATACGTCATCACGCCCGAAACCACCTACATCCTGCTCAGCGGGTCGGACCACTTGCGCCGAATCTTCACCGACGGCCGCGACTGGCCGCGCAAGCCGCAACCGAGCTACGGCGGCTACTCCATCGGCAGATGGATCGACCGGGACGGCACCGGCCGTTACGACGTCCTCGTGTCCGAGACCCGCTACTTCAAGGGTCCTCGCGCCTACGACGCGACCGGGCTGCCGCTGGCCTTCGACAATCAGTCGATATTCCTGGAGCGGTTCTTCATCGACAAGGGCGATCCCAACATTCTGCACGATCTCACCACGGTCATCGACAATGCCTTGACGCGGCCATGGACCTCCGACCGCCAATATCGGCGCGTCTCGGAGAAGGTGGTGCAGTGGCCGGAAACCTGGTGCCAGGAAAGCAACGCCAATGTCGTCATCGGCAAGGAGAACTATTTCCTGCGCACGGATGGCTTGTTGATGCCCACCAAGAGGAATCAGGCGGCTCCGGATCTGCGATATTTCAATCAATTGCAACGGTAACGCAGTCCCGCCCGGCGCGGCCTGCCCTGCAGTGCACAAAACCACACAACTCGGCACTACCTGAGCAGGGCAACAGGAGCTTGCCAAGCTGGCCATTGTTTTCTTGACAGGCGCATTCGCTCAGGCCTAGCCTTGATGTTTCTTAACCAGAAAATTTTGTGGGAGGTTCGAATGAAGAGGGCCTCGTCCTGTAGCGTCGCCCATGGCGTCGTCGCGGCGTGCCTGTTCCTGGCGGCAGGCGCCTCGTCGAGTCAGGCGCAAAGCCAACCGGCTGCTTCCTCCACCGCATCGCCCTCGCTGAATTACGAGTTCTTCAAGACCAAGGTGGAGTCCGTCTTCCTGGACAAGCGTCCTGGCCACGCGCGATGCGTCTCTTGCCATACGCTCAACAACGCGCCGTTCCATTTGGTGCCGCTCTCGCCCGGGAGCACGAGTTGGGACGAGCAGCAGTCGCGCCAGAACTTCGAGCTGATCCAGCGGGTGGCTGCGCCCGGCTATATGGAGAGTCCGCTGATCAAGCATCCGCTCGCCGAAGAGGCGGGGGGCGATCCCCATCACGGCGGAGGCCAGCAATTCGGCTCGCAGCAGGATCCGGATTGGCTGATACTGAAGGCATTTGTGTCGGGAGCGACAGTGAAGTAGCGGCCGGCAGCGGCCCTGTCTCCTGATGAACGGACCTGTCTCCTGATATCTGCCTCGGGAGAATAACTCGTCGTTGAAAGGATGACGAAAATGACGGACAACCAAGCGTTTCGCGGAGGTTTCACGGTTCTGGCCGGGATCGTTCTGTGCACGGCGTCCTTGTCGTTGGCGGCCGCGCAGGAAGCGAAGCTTCGGATCATCCAAACGAACTTCGCCGGCGACAACATCAACATCATCGACCCCGTCACCAACAAGGTGGTGGGTGAGATCAAGGGGATCGAAGCGAACCATGGGATTGCGGTCTCCCCGGACGGCAGTCGAATCTACGTCAGCGAGGAAGCCCACAAGACCCTCATGGTCGTCGACGGGAAGACCCTCCAGGTGACCAAGCGAATTCCCCTGAGCGGGAACCCCAACCTAATCGACATAACTCCCGATGGGCGATGGATCTATGTGGCGATCGCCCTTTCGTGGGACGACTTGTCCGCGTTTCCGCAGATCAAGGCCGACGCGACCGGCGGCGTCGACGTGATCGACACCGCCTCGCTGCAGAACGTGAAGACCATCCCGATCAAGGGCGGCATCCACGACCTGAACGTCACCCCGGACGGCAAGTACGTGATTGCCGGTGCCGAGCGAGGCGCCAAGCCGCCGGCCAACATGATGGACGTCATCGACACGCGGAGCAATGAGATCGCCTGGAGCCTTCTCATGAATCCGGCTCCCTCGCCGATGGCGATATCGAAGAATCCCGACGGCTCGACCAAGTGGATATTCGCCCAATTGGGCGGGTTCAACGGATTCGCGGTCGTGGATTTTGCGACGCAGGCGAAAATCAATGAGATCAAGCTTCCCGAGCTGCCGCCCGAGCAGCAGAACCGCCACGGCCCGCCCGCTGCATCGCACGGCATCGCCGTCACCTCGGATCAGAAGACACTGCTGGTCAACAGCAGGCTCAACAGCGCCCTCTACGCCTACTCGCTGCCGGACCTGAAGCTCTTGGGCAGCGTCGCTCTCGGCGGGAAGGGTGCCGGCTGGCTGACGGTCACGCCTGACGATAAGACCGCCTACGTGGCCAATGAGCACACCAACAACGTCTCGGTCGTCGATATCAAGACGCTGAAGGAAGTCGCTCTGATCCCGGTCGGGTACGCCCCGGCACGCAACACCACGTGGATGCTCCCCTAGGCGTCGCAAGGCTGCGGCCGCTTCGCAGGTCGCCGAACCGCCCGGTTCGGCGACCTTTCCATGAGGGTCGAGACCCGTGGGCGACGAGCGGCCACGCCGCGCAAGAGCGCTCCCGCAACGCCCCCGCTCCTGCGAATACTCGGCAAATCGGGCTGGGGCCGTCGGCCGGTCGACGCCATCGGCGCGCCGGGCATCGCCGCCGCGCTGCACTCCGGTCCCCCTTCCGATCGCCAGCCCGACAATGTACGGTGAGAAATGGACATCGACATGGAAATCGACATGGCCATCGCATGTCCGAGAGCTGCCAGGGAGACATGCCGGAGTCCCCACCGGAGCCACAGGCAGCCGCGCCGCCGCCGGCAAGCATCGAATCTCGAGACCGATCTTTTCAGGTCTCCCTCGGCCGCTCACATTTGATACGTTCTGGCGACGCTTCCCGACACTTCGCGGATGCTCGGGGCGGTCGCAGGGGAGGATAGCGATGCATCACCGAATTCCGATCGGCGCGCTCATGCTGGCGATGGCTCTGGGCGTGACGATGGGCAGCGCCCGCGCATTCGATGAATCAAAGTATCCCAACTGGAAGGGCCAGTGGCTGCGGACCGATACCGGCACCCCGCGCTACGACCCGAGCAAGCCTCCCGGACGCGGACAGCAGGCGCCGTTGACCCCCGAATATCAGGCGATCCTGGAGGCGAGCCTGGCCGACCAGGCCCGCGGCGGACAAGGCGGCGATCCGACCTACACCTGCATCGCGCCCGGCATGCCGCGGATCATGAACAATTATGAAGGGGCCGAGTTCGTCATCACGCCGCGCAGCACCCACGTATTGATGGAGCACATCCACGACTTTCGCCGCATCTATACCGATGGGCGCGACTGGCCGGACGACATCGATCCGACCTTCGCGGGCTACTCCATCGGCAAATGGGTCGATGAGGGCGACACCGGCCGCTACAATGTGCTCGAGATCGAGACGCGCGGGTTCAAGGGTCCGCGCACCTTCGACAATAGCGGCCTGCCGCTGCACGCCGACAACCAGACCGTCATCAAGGAGCGGATTTTCCAGGATCGGACCGATCCAAACATCCTCTATGACGAGATCACCACGCTCGACCATGCATTGACGCGTCCCTGGACGGCGACCAAGAAGTACCGTCACGTGCAACAGCCGGTCTGGCACGAAAGCGTCTGCGCCGAGAACAATCCTCATGTCGAGATCGACAAGCAAGGCTATATGCTCAGCGCCGACGGGCTCCTGATGCCGGCCAAGAAGGACCAGCCGCCTCCCGACTTGCGATATTTCAACCAACCAAAAAAATGACGCGCCGCCGCCGCCTGCCGCGCCGCGTCCGGCTTCTGACGCTCCAGGGAAACCATCATGCTTGAACGGATGTCGATCGGCGTCATCGCGCTCGTGACCGGGTTGCTGGCGACGATCGCCGCCGCGCCGGCGCAGGACATGTCGAGATACCCGGACTGGTCGGGCCAATGGAAGAAGCCGGACGGAGTCGGCAACCAGTACGATCTGTCGCGGCCCCCCGGGCGCGGCCAGCACCCGCCGCTGACGCCGGAATATCAGGCCATCTACGAGGCCAGGATTGTCGACCGCGCCAACGGCGGATCGGGCGGCAACTTCACGGCCCAGTGCGTCCCGCACGGCCTGCCGCAGATGATGACCGGCATCTACCCGATGGAAATCGTCGTCACGCCGAAGACCACCTATATCCTGAGCGAGTACAACGAGCCGCGCCGCATCTTCACCGACGGGCGCGACTGGCCCAAGCAGATCGAGGGGACCTTCAACGGTTATTCGATCGGCAGGTGGATCGATGAGGGCGGGGACGGTCGCTACGACGTGCTGGAGGTGGAGACCCGCGCCTTCAAGGGGCCGCGCAATTTCGATCAGCAGGGTATCCCGCTGCATGAGGATCAGCAGAGCATCATCAAGGAGCGGTTCTATCTCGACAAGGCCGACAAGGATCTCTTGCATCTCGAGATCACGACCATCGACCACGCCCTGACGCAGCCGTGGTCGGTTGCCAAGATCTTCCGGCGCGAGCCCGACCCGATCTGGATGTTCGTCGATTGCTCCGAGGACAACCATCATGTCTGGGTCGGCAAGGACGACTACTTCATCAGTTTCGACGGCTACCTGATGCCCACCAAGAAGAACCAGCAGCCGCCGGACCTGCGCTACTTCGATCGGACCCAGAAGCGACCAGGGGGATAGTCATGCAATACCGACGGTCCATCGCCGCGCTGGCGCTCGCGGCGACGCTGTGCTGGTCCTGGGCCGGCGCCCTCGCCTTCGACGATGCGATGTATCCGGACCTCGCGGGCCAGTGGCTGCGGATCAACCTGTTCAGGGGAGGCCAGATCACGTTCGACCCGACCAAGGCCTGGGGGCTCGGGCAAGGGGCGCCGCTCACGCCCGAATATCAGGCGATCCTGGAGGCGAGCATCGCGGACCAGGCGAACGGCGGCCAGGGCAATTGGCACTCCGGCGACCGCTGCATGCCGCCCGGCATGCCGGCGACGATGAACGGGTACAATTCATTGGAATTCATCGTGCTGCCGGAGATCACCTATGTGCTGGTCGAGCATGATCTTCCGATCCATCGCCGCATCTATACCGACGGGCGCGACTGGCCGCGCGATGTCGAGCCGACCTTTCAGGGATTTTCGATCGGCCGATGGATCGACAGCGAGCGCAAGGGCCGCTTCGACGTGCTCGAAGCCGAGACTCGCTACTTCAAGGGACCGCGTGCGCTGGACCCGACCGGCATCCCCACCCATGTCGACAATCAGTCCATCGTCAAGGAGCGCATCTATCTCGACAAGAGCGACCCCGCGGTGCTGCACGACGACATCACGCTGATCGACCATGCTCTCACGCGGCCGTGGAGCGTGGCCAAGACCTATCGCCGCAACGCCGACCCGCGTCCGGTCTGGCGCGAGGAAAACTGCCCCGGGGTCACGCGGCTGACCAAAATCGGGAACGAGGTCTATTTCAAGGGCGCCGACGACAAGCTCTTGCCCACCCGCAAGGACCAGCCCCCGCCCGATCTGAGATATTTCAACAAGACGCGACAGTGACGAGAGGACTCCTTGCCGTCGCTATGGCTAATGATTGAATGCCGCCCGGATTCCACAGTCCTTCAATGCATGAACAGGTTGTTAAGGCGAAGTCGGTAGTTCTACCAGTGCACTCCTCCGGCGGAATGACTCGACCATGTTGGATGCCGAGCCGCTTGACCTCCTCGTCATCGATCATGAGGAGCACACGGTAGCGGACCGCCGGGCGGACGAGCGCATCTATGTAAGCCTTCCCGGACGATACACGCTCGCGGAGCACGGCAAGGTCCGTGGCGGAAGCGCTCAGTTCGCCTGCCGGGCCGTCAATATATCGACGCATGGGATCGCCGTGGCTGCGCCCGTCACCGGCCGGGAGGGGGTCGCGGTCCTTGCCAATATCGAGCAGCTTGGAAGGCTGAAGGGCTCTATCGTTCGCGTGTTCAAGCTTGGCTTCGCCATGACCATCGAGGCGAGCGATCAAGAGCGCGAGGTGCTTGCGACCAAGATCGATTGGATAAAACGAAACAGAGACTTCGAGATCGTCGACAACCGCGTGCACGCTCGTTTCGTCCCGCAGCATCCGTTCTCGCTCCTCACGCACGCGGATGGATCGGCGGTGCCTTGTTTCGTCATCGACATATCGGTGGGCGGGGCCGCGGTTTCAGCGGAGATCATGCCCAGTGTCGGAACCGTGCTGGCCGTCGGCAGCGTCGTCGGTCGCGTCGTCCGATTGTTTACCGGAGGATTTGCCGTTCAATTCATCGCATTGCAGGATCGGAAACAGGTTGAGGAGCTCGTCACCCGCCGGTAGGGCGTCTGTGGTCGGCTTTCTTCCTCGCTTCGGAAAATGCCGCCTGATCAATAGAACCGCCTGATCAATAGAACGTCGTGATGCCCATTCCGACTGCCGCTCCCGCCATCACCAAAGTGGCGGCCCAGCCGAGCACCTTCAGCGGACCGGCGATCTTGAACTTTCCCATGACCTTCGCATCGGCGGTCATCAGCATCAGGACGACCATGACCGGAACCGCCACGACTCCGTTGATCACGGCACTCCAGAACAGCGCCCGGATCGGATCGATGGGCGAAAAGTTGATGAGCACTCCGATCGTGGCCGCCAGCGCGATCGTTGCATAGAACGCCACCGCTTCCTTGGGTCGGCGCGCCAGCCCGACCGGCCACTGACGCGCCTCGCCGACCGCATAGGCCGCCGAGCCGGCCAGCACCGGAACGGCCAAGAGGCCCGTCCCGACGATGCCGAGAGTGAAGATCGTGAACGCAAAGGCGCCGGCGATCGGCCGCAACGCCTCCGCGGCCTGGCTTGACGTCTCGATATTGGTGACGCCTGCGGCATGCAGCGTCGCGGCGGTCGTGATGATGATCGACAACGCCACCAGATTGGAGAGCGCCATGCCGACATAGGTATCGACACGAATGCGCTCCAACGCGTCCGGCCCCTGTCGAGGTTTATTCACCAGCGGCTCGCGTTCCGGTACCGCCTTGATGTCTTCGACCTCCTGCGAGGCCTGCCAGAAAAACAGATAGGGACTGATCGTGGTGCCCAGGATTGCCACGACCGTGGTCCAGAATGCACTGTCGGATGAAAATGACGGCACGAAAAGTCCCCACGCCACCTCGCCCCAGGGGACCTTGACCACCATCAAGGTCCCGAAATAGGAAAACAGCGCGAGCGTCAACCACTTCAGGACCGAGACGTAGCGGCTGTATTGCATGAGGATCTGCAAGACCGCGCATGCCGCACCGAACAGAACCACATAGACCAGGTGCGGTCCCCCGACCAGAAGTCCGACCGCATCGCCCATCGCGCCAAGGTCGGCTCCGATGTTGATCGTGTTGGCGGCGAACAGCAGCAGGACAATCGCCTGCAACAGCCAATTTGGATAATGTCTTCGAATGTTCCCAGCGATGCCGCGGCCGGTCACCCGTCCAATGCGACCGCTGATCTCCTGGATCACCGCCATCAAGGGATAGCTGAACAGCATTGTCCAGCTGACCGCAAAGCCCAACTGCGCCCCGGCCTGAGAATAGGTGGCGATCCCGCTTGGATCGTCGTCCGAGGCGCCGGTGATCAGGCCCGGACCCAGCACCGCCAATAATCGGGATTTGCTCGGACCGACGGCGGGATTCCGCTCGGTCCGGCCGACGCTTGCGCTAGCCATCGCGTTGTTCCCTGAGAGGACAAATCGACATCCGCGACGCCGTGCTCAAGCGCCATTCTTGAATTCGTTTTGTCGGCCAACTCCTCTAACCGGGTGAACAACAAATATTTATCGCAAAAGTTCCATATCGATCCCGGGATCGGCGCGCAAATCCTAGTCCTGGTGCCCTTCGCCGGCGGGACTCACGATGCTGTCGGAACCTGCCGGCTGATCGGTTCGGGGTTCCGGTTTGGCCGCGTCGCCGTTTGCTGCATTGACGACCAATGCCGTCGTCGTCGCCAGATTGCGCTGCGCATGGTAGGCCAGCACGACCTTCTTTGCCTCGTTCAGCGTAGCTTTGCGCCAACGGATCTCGCGATGGTCCACGCCGCCGACGCTGTTGACAATTCGCGTATCCTCCGCTTGCAGCAGAAAATTGCCGGTCAATTCCGGATCGACGTCGGTCGGCCCCATGAAATCAATTCGTCCCGTCGGCGTCCAGCCGCCTTGTTGAGCCTGCAGTGTTGCTTGGATCCTGGACCGTCGGCGATTGTGCGAAAGGAGGACACCAAACAAGGCTATGAAGACCAAAGCAGCAGCCAGCCAAAGCCACGGATTATTGACCGTAATCCAATCCATCTAGATGCCCTTTCCACATACCGAGAAGGTCTGAGCGGCCTTGCGATCAAGGTCCTGTCGTTCCGGACCGCACGAAGTTGAGCGCCTTGGGCGACCATTAAGTCCCGTTGCGTGATCGAGTTCCCCAAAACCCTGCCGACCCCCTATTTTGGTACCGCGGCGCAACACACCGCCTCCTCTGCTTTCCCGGCGACCCGGGGGCGCCAGCCAACAAGCCAAACCCGCCGCCCCGGCGAATACATCCGCCTTCTTACCTCGGATCGAAGCGCTGTCGTGAAATGGGTTCGGTTCAGCTTGGACTGTGGAAAAGTAATGCCGGCGGGCTGTCTGACGCGAGGCCGTGCCGGCCGGCCCGCTCCACCCATTTGGCGCAGGCCCGGGCTGTTCTCAATGTGGCTTATGGACGCCGTGAGGGGCCGCCCCTGGCCCCGAGCCGGGGCAGGGCTATCGCATATGACGAAACCGCGGCGCTCTCGGAGACACCTCCCCTAAAGGGTAGGGCAATTGCAATGGAGGGAGCGTGATTGCTGCACGACGCAGCCGCAAGCTCCAACCCTCCCGCCCGTTGGCGGCAGGGCAATCGAATTTGAATTTTCTTGTTTAGCACGGCGATGCCGAATCCCTCCCCCTGCAAGGGGGAGGGTGACGCCCAACGGGTCCGGCCTTTGGCCGGCCCGATGACAGGCTCCGGCGCCGGGTGGGGGTCTCGTCTTCCCGCAAATTCGGCGCTTGTGGCGGGACCCCCACCCGGATCGCTACGCGATCCGACCTCCCCCTTTCAGGGGAAGGTGTCCCCGAACCGCCTCAACCGGCGCGAGGCCTCACTCGCCGAACTTGATCAGGTCGCTGCGCGTCACCGTCACGTTCTGCGTCAGGGCGGCGGGGCCGCCGCCGGCGAGTTGATAAATGCCGTAGAGCTCGCGGAAGGCGTCTTCCGACGCGGTGCCGTCGACCGGGACCACCACCTTGTAGCCGCGCCCGGTAGCGCCATTGCTGGTGGTGGCGACCGCCCCCTGGGCCGAGGTGCCGGTGATGATCACGGTCTTGATGCCTTTCTCCTTCAGGCCCGCATCGAGGTTGGAACGTATGAACTTGTCGCCGCCCTTGCCGTTCTTGATCAGGAAGTCATCGGGTTTCGGCATGACGCTCGGGTCGGCCATGTCCTCGGGCTTTGACGCGCCGGTCAGGTTGTAGACGATCATCATGTTGTGCGCGCGCGCCTCGTCGAGGAGCTTCTTGACCGTGGGCACGATGGGGAGGCAGCGCGGGCGCTCGCCGCAATTGTTCTTCATGAGATCGAGCACCAGCAGCGCCGTGGTCTTCGGATCGACGGTTACGGACTTGAGCTCGGGCTTCGGCGGCAGCTTCACGCTGTCCCACTCGGTGGTGATGTCGCCGGCTGCGGCCGAGCGTGCGGCGAAGACCATCGCCACGGCGAGCGCGACGCCGACCTTCGATGCTGTACGGTTCATTGAAATCCTCCTCACGGGCTACCTTGGGCCGGCCCCATCTTGTGCCGGGAACGACCGCGCGGCAAGCCCGCGGACTTCACGCCCGGATGGCTTGTCGCCTGGACCACGCGGAGCTTGCCCGGACTCGCTCGGCCGGAACTACCAACGAAAACGCCCAACCGAGCCTGACGGTCGCCCAAATAAGGGAAAGACCGAGAGCAAATCGAAGAAAGCGATGGGTATTGGCTTGCCGGATCTACGCCAATCTCAGGTGAAAGCGCCGGAACGCAACCGCCGCCGGGGAGTTTACTGCGCAGACGAGAGCGGCTGCTCGCGGTCACTGACGAGAGGCTCCGATGGCAACGTTCCGGTGCGGAAAATGCGGCTGCTATGAAGATAGCGCGCTTTGCCGTTATTGGTCCGATCGCGTCCGGGGTTTGCCGCCTGTTTGTTCGGCGTGCGACCCTCGAATACAGAAGTGGCATGGACACTTCCCGCGCATATTCGGGGTATTTCTAGTCACCCCCCACCCAAACGCTGGCGCGCGCGACACTGTCCAGAACCTGTTGGCGAGGTTGCCCGAGGGAGGCCGTCAACCGGCAACCCACGAGATGGCGCAGGCGGAGGGCTCGTTTCGTTTTGATGATCCAGTCCCATCATACAAGCCTGTTGCAGCTTCCAAGTAGCCGTTCAAGCAAGGCCCCCCGACGCCTCAGCGCCGCGGGAGCCCGAGATGAAGAGCCGCGACCCCGACCGCGACATTGATCCCGATCTGCGCGCCGACCGAGACCGGCTGCAGCGTCACCGTCCGGTTTGAGTCGCCGACCAGCACGTTGGCGCCGACGCCCGGCCCCAGCGATGCCTCGCCGCTCGCCCCCACATAGTCGCCGGCGAGGAACCCTGGCCCCGCCACCGTTCCGGTGAACACCGCCCAGACCATCACTCCCCCGCCGATCATCCCGAGGTCGAGCCCGAACTTGGTGATCGAGCCGTCATAATCCTCGCGCATGAGCCCGGCTCGATCCGGCTCGAATGCGCAGGACAGCTGCTTGCGGGATGTGATGATCAGCCCGACGCCGGCCGACACGTCGCAGGTCAGCACTCCGGCCCTGACCTGCTGCGCGGCAGCCGGCTCGACCGCCATCGCCAGCACAATGGCCGCGGCGCCGAAGGCAGGATTCAGCATGGGGTCTCTCCGCGGCGCATCCCGATCATGACGATCGGGTAAAGGTGTAGCCGATGCGGCAGCCGGCACGCAAACAGCTTCGGACCGGAAATCGCTCAGCGGGCGACGAGATCCGTGTGTTCGAAGCCCTTGGAGTATTCAAGCGCCGAGATGACCGTCGGTGTTGCCCTGGTGACCTGCGGAGCGCATTGCTCGGGCATGCGGAGACGGTTGCTGCAGGCTACCGCGAGGGCTTTCCGGCGCCGTGGCTAACGCAATGGATCGAAATGGATCGACAAGATCGGGTTTTGAGCAAGTTTCCGGCCCTCACCCTTCCGGCCCTCACCCTTCGCCCCCGTCGCCGGTTGACTGCTCAATTTTCCTCACGAGGTCGGCGAAGCGCTCCGGGAGCGGCTGCGCAGCATCGTGTCCCTCCCTCAGCCCGCGCCCGATTGACGCAAGGACCTGCGCACTATGGGCGGCTTTTTCAGACGATAACAAAGCCCCATTCCGGCGCATGATCGTTCCTACCTGCAGTACTGAATGCCCTCCCTGTATAAAATTGAACACCCCTGCGCGGCAATCGTTCCCGAGGGAAACCCTGGAAAGCGGGGGCCGTTCGCTCTAGAAATACGCATTCCGACCGAAGGGGGACTCAGGGCACGTCATAGCCAAGGCGAAGAAAAAACTTGCGTTCGACGTGAAGACCTTCCTCACCACCGTTGACGACGGGAGGACGGTGTCGGCCTATCAGATGAAGCAAAAAATCTACTCGCAGGGCGACCCGGCGGATTCTGTCTTTTACATTCAAGAGGGCAAGATCAAGGTCTGCGTCATATCCGAGTTGGGGAAGGAAGCGGTCGTTGCCCTCCAGGAACAGGGCGAATTTTTTGGCGAGGGCTGCCTGGCCGGCCAACCACTCCGCTTGGCGACCGCGATAGCAAGGACGGATTGCGTCATCATGCGGCTCGACAAGGCGGCCGTGGTCAACGTGCTCCGCGATCAACCGAAGTTTTCCGAAGCCTTCATGTCGTTCCTGTTGGCTCGGAACGCTCGCGTCGAGGAAGATTTGGTGGATCAGCTTTTCAATTCGAGCGAGAAGCGTCTGGCGAGGGTGCTCCTACTAATGGCGAATTTCGGCAAGGAAGGGAAACCCGAGACGGTCATAACGAAGATCAGCCAAGAGACGCTTGCCGAAATGATCGGCACCACGCGGTCGCGCGTGAACGGCTTCATGAACAAATTTCGGAAGATGGGCTTTGTTGAGTACAACGGAGACATGAAGGTCCACAATTCCTTGCTCAACGTAATCCTGCACGACAAGCCCAAAATCAGGCGGGGAGCCGACAGCAAGGCTTCTGATGTGCAATTTTGAACATCTGTCCGTAGCGCGTGAAGATGTCCGCGCTTTGTAGCGCATCATATGTCCGCTTCTGTCTGCGTTTGCTGTTGGCCTTGTGGAGCTTGTGGGCAGGCCGCTTTCTTGGCCTGTCCACAAATCCACAAGGCTTGCGAGCCGCCGAGCGGAGTTAAGCGGCGCGCGAGACATCACGACTGGCTCCTTTGGGGTCGAAGCGCGCAACACAGCGCGGGCCGTCAAAGATGGCAAGCCATCCGTCGGGGTATTCATGCACCCGCACGGTCGCGCGGACATAGTGCTGGCGATGGCGCTGGGCTGGAATCTGGAGGCTGCGCCGGTAGTAGGAGACACAATTGTCGGCGCCAACCACCCGATCCTCCTGCAGGCACAGCACGTCGACGAGCGGGCGGCCTTCATAGGGCACGAAGGCCGTGCCAGGCTCGGCTGCGGGCACCGCGAAGCGGGTATTGTAGTCGGGCACGAAGCGTTCCTTGAGGAACCGGTTGGCGGCCGCCACGGTCTTGATCCGGGCCAGGCGCAGCTCCTGCGGCAGCCGCTTCTGCAGGGTGCCGAACACCCGCTCCATCCGTCCGCGCCCCTGCGGGGAATAGGACGGGATATGGGTGATGCCGAGTTGGGAGAGCGCCCGGCCGACCTGGGTCAGCTGCGTCTTATCGACTTTCCGGCTGTTCTTGGGGGTGATGAAGTAATGCCCGCCCCGATCGGTATAAAACGCGCTGAACAGGCCGTGTTCGGCGATCGTCTCGGCCAGTCCCAGGAAACTCGACATCGTGCCTTCCTGGTCCACCAGGATCGCCGAATAGATCTCCCCGGTGGCGTCGTCGAGCGTCACGACGAGGTCGAGATCGCGCCCCAGCGCCGCAATCCAACGATGCGTCGAGCCGTCCTGGAACAGCAGCATTCCCGGCAGCGGCCGACGCACCCGCTTCTTGCGATGAGCGCCGCGCCGCTTGGCTTTCTTCACCAGTCCGGCCGCCTGCAGCGACAGCCGCGTCACCGTATAGCTGAGCCAGTAGTTATGCCGACGCACAAGCTGCTCGTGGAAATGCTTCACCGTGAAGTCGCTATACTGCTCCCGGAAGAGAGCCTGCATCCGCTCGAGCTCGCGCGCCGGGGCACGCCGAGGCGATACCTTGCCGATCCGCCGATCGCACAGGCCTTCGCTTCCCTCTTCTTCATAGCGATCACACAGCCGGCGAAAATGTCGACCCGACATACCCAAAAGCTCACCCGCTTCCTCCGCGTTCAATCGCCGACGGCGGTATTGCCCAAACGCCTCTTCAAAACGCGTCACAAAAACCTCCCATAGCATCTCGGTCCGCCGCATCGCTGCCTCCCAGAACAGGCAGCGAACAAAGCGGACAACTCACGCGCTACAAAAGGCGGACAAATGACGCGCTACGGACAGTGCAATTTTGAACATCTGGACAGGCATTCCGTCCGGTAATAAATTCCTCGCGGGATTTTGTACGCCGGACGCGTGTCATGCCGCACCTTAGCTGGACCTGCGACCCTGGGATGGTGTCGTCATGACCACTGCCCTCGACAGGGTGTGCCAATACCTTTCGACGCGGATCAATGACAGCGGGGCTGTGCGCAAATCGTTTGCGTTGATAATCCTCCGATACGTTGACCAAGAAGAGCAGTCCAGTGCGGCTCGCAGCGAATGCCATCCTGGAATTGGGAGGTAGAGAACGTGCAGCAGGATGAAAGTTCCCGACGGGGAAATGGTAACGGCATGTCACGATTGGAGCCGGAGTTGGTCCGGCAGCGCGATGCTCAGCCGCTGCGGCAATACCAATTGGCGCTCGACGCTGATAGCGAGCGGCATTTCCATGAGTTGCTGCACGCGCTGCCCGTCGGCGTGTACACGACCGACGCCGCCGGGCGCATCACATTCTTCAACGAGACCGCCGCCGCCATGTGGGGTCGCCGACCAGAGCTGAACAGCGAAAAGTGGTGCGGTTCGTGGCGCATGTATTGGCCCGACGGGACCGCGCTGCCGCACGACGAATGCCCGATGGCTATCGCAATGCAGGAGCAGCGAACCTCCAACGGGACCGGACACGAAGCCGTGGTCGAGCGGCCTGACGGCACGCGGGTGCCGTTCATGGCGTTCCCCTCGATATTGCGCGACTCGATGGGCAACGTCATCGGGGCGGTCAATATGTTCGTGGACATAACCGAGCGCAAGCGAAGCGAGGAGCAAATCTCCATACTCGCCCGTGAGGCCGAGCACAGAGCCAAGAACATGTTGGCGACCGTTCAGGCGACGGTCCATCTTAGTCAGTCCGACACGGCCGAAGGCCTCAAGCACGCAATCGAGGGACGCATTCAGGCGCTCGCAAACGTCCATCGGCTGTTCGTGCAATCGCGCTGGGCGGGAGCCGAGTTGCACGGTCTTGTGAGCCAAGAGCTTTCGCCCTACGGCCAAGATGGGGAGACGCGGGTGCGGATCGAGGGCCCGAACCTGTCTCTTGAACCGGACGCCGCCCAGACAATTGCCGTCACCTTGCATGAGCTGGCAACTAACGCGGCCAAGTATGGGGCGTTGTCGGTGCCCACGGGAAGGGTTCTGATCGAGTGGTCGCGGGCGGTCGACGGCAGAGTCGTGCTTCGTTGGACCGAAACAGGTGGGCCGCCTGCCACTCCCCCCACGCGACACGGCTTCGGCACGCGCATAATCGAGCGCATGATTCAGCAAATGAACGGCGATATGCGCTTCGATTGGCGTGCGGAAGGACTTCGCATGCGAGATCGTCATACAGACATGACACCGTGCGCCTGACGCCGCCATCTTGGCGGCTCCCTCGATCTCTCCCGATGGAACGGGACAAAACGTCCGCCTCGCCGTTAGTCTAGAGAGGTCGCGCGCCGCCTCAATGGCAATCGCTGATGTCAGGTCGCGCCGAGATGACGCGCCAGCTTGCCCAGGGTCTGATAGCCGAACTCCACCGCGCCGAAGCCGATCGTCGCATCGCGCTGCTCCTTGGTCGGGTGGAGTTGGCGCATGGTCAGCACGGTCTTTCCGTCGCTCTGCGCGTCGAACGTCACGATGACATGGAAGCGCGCGGGGTCTTCGTCCTTGTCGGAGCCGTGCTCGATCTCGATCAGCCGCGGCGCTTCCACCCGCAGGAACACCATGCGGTTGTCGTAACGCGTGCCGTCGGGCCCGGTGTAGACGAAGCGCCAGCGCCCGCCGGCGCGGACGTCGCACTCCAGCGATTCGACCTTGAATCCGTCGGGCCCGAACCACTGCACGATCTGCTTCGGGTCGGTCCATGCCTGGAAGACGCGCTCGCGCGGTGCGGCGATCACACGGCTGAGCACGATCTCGCGATCGAGCGCCCAGGTTCTGCGGGGGTCAGCGTTCATGGTCGTCACCTTTCGTTTCTGTCGTTGCGACGAATCGTTCCAGACGGTCGAAGCGCGCCTCCCAGGCGGCGTGGGTATGGTCGAACCAGCGGGCGGTCTCGGCGAGACGCTCGACATTCAGCCGACACGGACGCTTCTGCCCGTCGCGTCCGCGCGCGATGAGGCCGGCGCGCTCCAGCACCTTCAGATGTTGCGACACGGCCGGCAGGCTCATCGCGAAGGGTGCGGCGATCTCCTGCACCGTCAGGTCGCCCTGAATCGCCAGGCGGCTCAGGATGGCCAGCCGAGTCGGGTCGCCAAGCGCGGCAAACGTCTGCGTAAGAGATTGAGAAGCCTGCACGTTTCCGAACCGCCGATATATTTAAGCAATCTCTTAAATAACAGGGATTGGACCGTCCGTCAACCCAAAGGGCCGCATCCGGGAACGAATGCGGCCCTTGGTCTCAAATCGGCGGCGTGAACGCCCTAACGCATTTTCAGGCGAAGCGGGAACCGGTTCGCCGCAGCAAATGCGACCTAACAAGAATCCAGGGCGGGTTGGCGATTGTATGTGAAGTAAACACGCCCTAGGGGCGCGAACCTCTGTTTTCGTCCGCTTACGTCTTTGACTAAACACAACAATTACAAACATCCCGCACCCTCGTGCAGCGTCTCGTGTAGTTGGTGCCGATGGCAGGAACCTCATTGGGTCGTCGCAACCGCGGCTACGCAAGCGCCGCCTCCTCTTGCGCCCGGCGGGCGGCTCGCGCACTCTTGCAAAAAACCACGCGGCAAAAGCCGGCGTTGCAAGACCGGCGGCAGAACCCATCGGGAGGGACCGACATGCTTGGACGAAGATTAGCTTCCTTCGCTGTTCTTGCCGCCGCGCTCGTCTTGATGGGCGTGCAAGCACGCGCCTTCGATGACGCGCAATATCCGAACTGGAAGGGCCAGTGGCGGCGCTACCTCACGCCCGGACTGGGCGGACAAGGCGCGTTCGATCAAACCAAGCTCTGGGGCGAGGGACAACAAGCGCCGCTGACCCCCGAATATCGGAAGGTCTGGGAGGACAGCATGGCGGATCAGGCCAAGGGCGGGCTCGGCAACTATCCACCCGCGCAATGCCTGCCCGGCGGCATGCCGCGCATGACCTATTTCGGCCTGCAGGAATACGTCATCACCCCGGACACCACCTATATGCTGCTCGGCGGCGGCGTCGATCACACGCGCCGCATCTTCACCGACGGGCGCGACTGGCCGGAATCGATCGAGCCGTCGTTCGCCGGCTACTCCATCGGCCGCTGGCTCGATACCACCGGCTCCGGACGCTACGACACGCTGGAGGTGGAGACGCGCGGCTTCAAGGGCCCGCGCGCCTTCGATGCGACCGGCCTGCCGCTTGCGAGCGACAATCAGTCGATCTTTCTGGAGCGCATGCATCTTGATCAAGTCGATCCCGCGATCTGGCACGACGAGATCACCGTGATCGACCACGCCTTGACGCGGCCATGGTCGTCCGACCGCAAATACACCCGCAACCCGGATCCGCGCCCGAACTGGCTGGAGAACTTTTGCACGATCGGCAACACGAATGTGGTCATCGGCAAGGAGAACTATATCCGTGCTCCCGACGGATTGCTGATGCCGGCCAAGAAGGATCAGACGCCGCCCGACCTCAAATACTTCAAGGCGAAGAACTGAGAGAAGCGCCGCCGTCGAAGTTATGATGATTTTTTATCATCATAGTAGTGATAAAGATGCGCTGGCGGCACGCTGAGGAAATGGCCAGATCTCCGGCATACGCAATGAAAGGAGATTTGAGACATGACCCTTCGCGGAAAACGCATCGTGGTGCTGGGCGGTAGCTCCGGCATCGGCCTTGCCACCGCTCAGGCGGCGGCCAAGGAACAAGCTTCGGTGGTGATCGCCTCCAGCCGGAAGGCAAGCGTCGACCGGGCGTTGGCCACGCTGCCGGCCGGGGCGGAAGGCCATGTGGTCGACCTCGCCGATGAGGCGGCGGTGCGGGCGCTGTTCGCACGTCTCGGCGGCTTTGACCATTTGGTCTTCACTGCCGGGGAGACCTTGCAGCTGGGCCCCCTGGCGAGCATGGACGTGGAGACGGCGCGGCGCTTCTTCGATCTGCGCTACTGGGGAGCTCTTCTGGCGGCGAAATACGGCAGCGGCAGCATCCGCCCGGGCGGCTCCATCGTCTTCACCTCGGGCCTTGCCGGGCAGCGGCCGCATGCCGGCTGGGCGCTGGGCGCAAGCATTTGCTCGGCCATGGAGGGACTGACCCGCGCGCTCGCGGTCGAGCTTGCCCCGATCCGCGTCAACATCGTCTGCCCGGGCGTGGTCAAGAGCCCGCTATGGGGCGCGATGCCGGAAGCGGACCGCACGGCGCTCTATCGGCAAACGGCCGAGAAATTGCCCGTAGGCCATGTCGGCGAGACCGAAGAGATCGCCGAAGCCTATCTCTACCTGATGCGCCAGACCTACGGCAGCGGCCATGTGCTGACCGTGGATGGCGGCGGTGCATTGATATAGCGGGCGAGCCGACCCGCCACGGCGATCGCATCCAGGGCTATCGCATATGGAGGGAGAGTGATCGCTGCACGACGCAGCCGCAAGCTCCACCCTCCCGCCCGGAGGCGGGGAGGGTGGCGACGCTTAAGCGGCGCCGGGTGGGGGGACTACGCGAACTCCGTGTTCGAGGCCTCGACCCTCCCCGCCAACGGGCGGGCTATCGCATATGATGAAACCGCCGCGCTCTCTGTTTCACCTCCCCCTGCAAGGGGGAGAGCCTGCCCTCGGGCTTGACCCGAGGGTCGGATCGCGTAGCGATCCGGGTGGGGGTCCCGCCACAAGCGCCAAATCCGCGGGGAGGCGTTCCGAACAAAAATCGCCATATGCGATTGCCCTGGCTGACCCGCGGGCGGGTGGCATCATCCGGCCGAACCAATTCAGCGCCGGCCCTGTCGGACTTTCCTGGACGAGTTGCCCGCATCCTTCTTCGCGGTCGGCGCGATGCTGGCAACCACGAAGTCCAGGAAGGCGCGCACCTTCGCGGGCGGCAGATGGCGCGACGGATGATAGGCATAGAGCGGGTAGCGCTCCTCCGCCCAATCCGCAAGAACTTGCACCAGTTCGCCGCTCGCCAACAGCGGGGCGAGACCGAATTCGATGGATTGGGCGATCCCATGCCCGGCCGCGCAGGCAGTGAGCTTGGTCGCCAGATCGTTCATGACGAGCCTGCCGGTCACCTCGACCCCGACGACCTTGCCGGCGCGATGGAATTCCCACGGAAAGGGCCGGCCGGTAACGGGGTCGCGGAACAGGATGCATTCGTGCCGTGCCAAATCGCGCGGATGCCGCGGCCGACCGTGGCGCGCGAGGTAGGCGGGAGCCGCGCAGGCAAGGATGCGCGTCTCTAAGAGCTTGCGCGCGATCAGGCCGGACGGCTCGGGCTCCCCGAAGCGCACCGCGACATCGATGCCCTCGGACACGAGATCGCCCAGGCTGTCGCGCACCATGAGATCGAGCGACAGCTGCGGATGCGCGGCGAGGAAGCCGGACAGCCGCGGCGCGAGCACCAATCGGGCAAACCACGGATCGACATTCACCCTGAGCCGGCCGCGGACCGCGTGCGCAGCGCCGGCCGCGTCGGACGCCGCCTCCTGCAATCCCGCCAGCAGCGGCGCCACCTGCGCATGGAAGCGGCGGCCTTCGTCCGTGAGCGACACCGCGCGCGGCGTGCGGTCCAAGAGACGCACGCCGACGCGCGCCTCGAGCCGCGCCACCGCACGGCTGATGCCGGATTGAGTGAGCCCCAGCGCCTCAGCGGCTCGCACGAAATTACCGGTCTCCACCACCGCGGCCAGGACGCCAATGCCGCCAAGCAACCTGCCATCGAACGTCATCATGATCTCCTGTCATGGCAGTATGGACAAAGATGCGTTGGCGGCAAGTCAAGGAATACCCACATCGTCCGCGGGCATGAGGTCGGCAATGCAGCCGGCCAAGAGCCGCAAACAGGTCAGGAACAGGAGATAGCCATGAAGAATGTCGCGGTGATCGCTACCATCGTGTGCGCGTTCAGTTCGCCCGCCCTCGCGGATGATGCGCAAATGAGTGCCGTATTGCGCGACATCGGAGGGGCCGTCACACAAGGCGCCGACGCAAACGCCTCGGCGGTCCCGGCTACGAGCGCGCGGCCGCGTTCTCCTCGGGTCCGCTCGTTGCGGCCTGCCCAAGCGGTCGAAAGCTCACCCGCGGCGATCGATCTCCATCTGATCGGCCACAACTGACGCAGCAGGCATCCGCCATCGCGAATAGTGACCACGAAGGACGATCTCGCGCACCGTTCCCTCCGAGTGCTGTTTGCGCCGCGGCGGGATCTGGCTACCTGCGACCGTCTCCAGCACCGCGGCGCGGACGCCAAAGCCGCCAAGCAAGTCAGAGATATTCGAGGCGGCGCGCCAGCGGCATCAAAGTGGCTCAATCGGCTCTTGAATGACTGCGGTATAGTGGACCCGCGAAAGGGTGGTTCACTCACTGCGGCATCGGGCGCAAGATCGTTTGCGGGCCGCCGGCTGCCCCGAGGACATTCGGTGGGCACTGTTGGGCCATGAGAGACGAACCGTTGCCGCAGGCTACGGCGAGGGCTTTCTAGTGCCGTTGCTCAAGCGGTGGGTTAACGAGATCGCCTTCTAAAGCGATCTAGAGGTCAGGAACACGATCGGAGGCCGTCATGGACAGAGATCTCGCAATTAGAATTGATGGGATGCTAATTGCCGCCCGAGGCAATTTAGACGGAATAGCTCATTACATGAAAAATAACCTATCGGATCAAGATTACTCTGATCTTGTTCTTTCGATTGGTAAATCAATGTCATCCTTGATCGATATTTCCACCCGTCTACATTCGTGCTTTCCTGACATTGTTCCAAAGGAACTGATCCCGCCGACTTTCATAGCGCCTCGGCATCGCGAAGACCGCCAGTGAGATTTGGACGAAGACCTAGGGCGGCCTGCTTGATTTTGGCGCCGGCAGCTACACTTGCCGCGAAGGCGGCAAAATCATTTTATTGCAAAGTGGCAGATCTTCGGTGGCGGACACCGTTCGCCAAGAGATCATCCGATGGCGGCGCCTTCGCCCAGAAATTGCCGGTTTTAGCTTTGTCATATCCGTATTGGTAGAGGCTGCGCATATAGCTCGTTTCAAAGCCGGATACGCTAGGCGACGGAAGGTCTTTGTCGATGTAGGTCAGGTTGAATCCGAAATTGTTGCGGCGCGCAAAGTCGAAGGTCTCGTAGAGGATGGAGCGGGTCTGCGTTTTCGTGACCGAAGCCGAAGCTCGGGCGGCGATGTCGATCGTGTCGCCCGGCACCAGCTGGAAATCCTGCTGAACCGTGTTGTTGATCAAGATGTAGATGTTTAAGCGCTGGCCTCGCGCGAACTCTTCTTTTCGCAACAGGAATGCTTCCGGCAACGTCAGGACCGGCGCCATCACGGCCCCATCCACATGCATCTCCTGGAAATGACGACCGTTCGCTTCCGCGTCGATCAGCATTGGCGGAAAGACCACCGGGATGCTTGCGGATGCAGCCACCACATCCCGGAATAAGCTCAACGCTTGAGGTGATCCGATTGCAGCGATGCGACCCATATTCCAGATCACTGTGCGTTGGGAATCGAGATTGGTCGTCACGATCAAAAGGTCTCTGCCCTTCGCTTGTTCGGCGGCGATTGCCGTGAGCATGCGCCGATCGACATAGCGGGCGACGAACTCGCGCAGATGCGTATTCCCGAACAGGCCGGACCCGAAAAAAGCGTTCAGGACATTTGGCGTACCGAGGAGGCTTTCAGCGATGCCACTGGTGTACACGTCCCGCAATTCGGCATCATAGGCGGGGCCAAGAAATGCAAACGGCGCGATCAAAGCGCCCGTGCTTACCCCTGACACGAACGTAAATTCAGGACGCGTACCCAGAACTGGTCCCGGAAATCTGCACAGGACGATAAGTGGAGTTTCTGCCTGACAAAGGGCACGCTGTGCCTGCGAATCAGGAGAGACCATGACAAGAAGACCGCGCCGGAACCACACACCGGCCTTCAAGGCTAAGGTGGCGCTTGCCGCCGTCAAGGGCGATCGAACCTTGCCTCAGCTGGCGGAGCAGTTCGACGTCCACCCCAATCAGATTACCTCGTGGAAAGCGCAGCTCGAGGCGGAGCTGCCGATGTTTTCGGTTCCGGCGGCAACGTAGCGGTGCAGCCGGCCGTCGACGTGAAGTCGCTGCACGCAAAGATCGGCGAGCTGACGCTGGAGAACGATTTTTTAGAAGGCGCGCTCACCAAGGCGGGTTTGCTGAGCGCAAAGCGATGATCGACCGCGGGCACGATCTGCCGCTCACGAAGCAGGCGGAGGTTCTGCGTATCAGCCGTAGCAGCGTCTACTATTTGCCGCGGCCAGTTCCGGAAGCCGACCTCGCGATCATGCGTCAGCTCGATCGATTGCACCTGGAGTTTCCTTTCGCCGGCTCGCGGATGTTGCAAGGCCTGCTGGCCGCCGAGGGGAGCAAGATCGGCCGCCGTCACGTGAAGACGTTAATGCGACGGATGGGGATAGAAGCGCTCTATCGCCGTCCGCGCACGACCAAGCCCGAGCCGGGGCACAAGATCTATCCGTATCTACTGCGCGGCGTCGAGATCACGAGGCCCAACCAGGTGTGGGCGATGGACATCACCTACATCCCGATGGAGCGCGGCTTCGTCTATCTGGCGGTCGTGCTCGATTGGTTCAGCCGTCGCGTGCTGTCGTGGGGCGTATCGATCACCATGGAGGCTGCGTTCTGCGTCGAGACGCTGGAGGATGCTCTCTCTCGCCACGGCAAGCCGGATATCTTCAACACGGACCAAGGCAGCCAGTTCACGGGCGCGGCATTCACCGGCGTGCTGATCAAAAACGGTATCGCCATCAGCATGGATGGCAAGGGCGCCTGGCGCGACAATGTCTTCGTCGAGCGGCTCTGGCGCAGCGTCAAATATGAGGAAGTGTATCTCAGAGCCTACGACACCGCGTCCGAGGCGCGTGCCTCAATCGGACGCTACCTCGAGTTCTACAATCGGCGTCGGCCGCATTCGAGCCTTGACGGCATGCCCCCCGATCACGCCTACTTCACCTCGCTGCCTCTCCGCATGGCAGCCTAACCCCGGCAGAGGCTCCACTTATCCACGCGGAAAATATGTTCAGACAACCGGACCCACCTCACCCGCCGCGGTCCAACCGCTCAGCACACCTGCCCCGTAAGCACCGTCGGCACCGCCGCCCGATATCGCAAGATAGGTGAGAGGACCGCCACGAGACCTGAGATCTGCTTCCTTGCGAAACGTCGATGCCGGCTCATCTGCATATCTGCGCAGATCGTCGGTATCCAATACTCGCGAGGATGCCGCATCGGACTCTGTATACGGTGTTCGCGGAAGAGAGCTGCAACCGGCAAGAATGAACATTGCCGTCAGGAGGGCGAAGGACCGCGCAAGCAACTGACGAAAGGAACACATGATTATTTCCTAGCTTTCCCGGCTCTCATGCGCCCTTTATCGTTCCGTGGTTGAATTCGATGAACTCTTATGGGCATTCAAGAAGAGCTCGACGGCGGCCTGTCTCCGTAGTTCCTGAATCTTCGGATCGGTCGCGATGCCGTAGAGGGCCAAGCGCCTGGAGTTCCCGAGCACAAGCTCGAGGAACAGCTCGGCCGCGAGCTCGGGGTCGTCCACCTTGATCTGGCCGCGAGTGGCAAACTCCTGAAGCAGAATTGCCACGCTTCGGACCGCTCGCAACCAACCTTCTTCATGGGCGAGCTTTGCCAATTCCGGGAACTGAACAGCCTGCGCCGCAACAATTCGCTGTAGCGTAGCAGCCTCAGGTGTTAGCGCGTGGGCGAGGACTTGCCGGCTAAGCTCATGAAGCGTCGTCTCGATGTTTTTGGGTTTGGCTTCCATGGCCTGGCCCTCTGCGGCCGCTGATAACGGAGCAAGCCAGTGTCGAATCCTGCCTCGCAGGACAGCCGCGAACAGATCGCGCTTGTCGCGGTAGCGCGCATAGACGGTCGGCTTGCTCACGCCGGCCGCCTCAGCGACCGCGTCGATGGATGTCCCTTCAAAACCTCGCTCCATGAACAGGTTTGTTGCGACGTCGAGCAAGCGCAGGTGACGACGCGCGGCCTCCTCACGGGTGGGGCGGCCGCCGGTTCCACGTCGGGCTATGGTTGCGGCGCGCTCCACGGTTCCAGTTCCTTGGTTCGACCCACGCGCTCGTCGTTGTCAGCCTGCTGGAGCTGAATTAAGCAAACCATACCGTATAGTATTATTATGGTCCAGAGATATGGGCGCTCTTCGTAAAGATGGCATTAACGCTCACGGGCGCGACGACCTGATCGCAAACGGCCGGATGGGACTGATGCGCTTCCTGGCGGACTCCCAATCTCGCTCGACTTTCCCGTCATGGCGAGCATGTGTCGTAGTAGTGCTGCTCAGTCATTCAAGTCGGCGGCGGATCGGCCTCGTGCTTCGGGCATATTCATCGTCTTCGCGGCATCGTCGCATTTCTGCGAATTGTCACCCATGCTCGCTTGCCCCGCCCACTGGATAGCGCGTCGAATTCGGCGCGGCCCACCGTGACGGGTGCTGGTCCGTCCGCACCTGCTGAGGCCCCTGCGTGACGGGAACGACAGTCAGTCCGGGGACTTCGGCCCGAAGCTCATCCAACAGCACGAGCGAGGCCGTAGTCTTGCCTGTTCCGGAAGCGCCTGTGATGATCACCGCATGATTGTCGTGGAGCGCCGCCCGCAGCTGGCGCCCAGCCTCGATAGACGCGGCCAGGGTGCGCGAATTGAAGGCCGAAGGCATGGGGCCGACCCAAATCGCGAAGGCGCTCAAGATCGGCCGGGCGTCGGTCTATCGGGTGCTGGAGGCCACCTCATAGGGACGCCAAGCCACACGCCCGCCAACCGCAACCGTCGCCCCGGCGCTAGGCCTTGGAACATGCCATCCGATGGAACGATCGACGGTTCAATTGGCAAGCTCGATGTGCTGCGCATTGAATGTTCGACATCTGGGAGCGAACAGCGCCGCGGAATGTCCGCATTGCATCTGTAATCAGAAATTCGCCGCCGCCTCGTGGGCTTCTGGGTTGGGCCAACAACGGACTCATGCACTGCAAAAGAAACGCTGCGGGGACGCTCGCCTATCACACAACCAGGGTCTAGTTACTGATCAGGACCATCGAACCGGAATGATTTTCCGTTGCTCTGTTCGACCTCATCGGCGCGATGAGCGAGTAGAGCCTCACTTGGCCTCCATCGCTGCCCGATAGCGCTCGATCAAAGCCGGTGGGGTCTGGCTGATTTGCTTGACGATCTTCTGGACCTCGTCGCCGCTGAGCGGGCTGATGTCGGCCTTCATCTTCGCGTTCTCGGCGAGATAGTCGGGATCCGCGTGTGTGTCCATGAAGGCCTTCTTCAGGATCGCCGCCGCGGCGGCGGGAATTTGCGGCGGCGCCAGATATGGCCGCGCCAGCAGCAGGGGCGCTTCGGCGAGCTCGATCAGCGCCCGATCATCGGTCGATTTCGTCAGCTCGCGCGCGGTCGGTACATCGGGAAGTTTGCTCCAGCGCGCGCGGCTGAACTGCACCAGGAAGCGGAACTCTCCCTGGCGAAGCCCGTCCGAGCTGAATATTTCCAGCGACGACATGCCGAAGGCACGGCCTACAACCTCGTCCTTCTCCATCGCCATGCCGATTTCGCCGGGCCCCTGATAGCCGCGGATCACCTGGATGTTCAGACGGAAGACGTCCTTGGCGATCATGACGAGATCCGTATCGGTGCCGCCGGCCGCCTCGCCGCCGAAGGGCGCGGGCCGCCCGGCCTTTTGCAGGTCGGCGAGCGTGCGGTACGGGGTGTCGGAGCGCACGATAAGGCAATAGGCGTCATTCGCGTAGCTGCTGGTGGTGCCGAGCCAGGTGAAGTCCTGGCTGCGGAATTTGGCGGCGCCGTTGCCCAGGAGCGGCTCGAACAGCGCGCTGCGCGGGATCATGCCGATGGTGAGGCCGTCGCGCGGCGCTACCGCGGCCATATAATTGCCCAGGACGACGCCGCCCGCACCGGGCATGTATTGCACCTGGATCTTGGGATTGCCCGGAATGTGCCTGCCGAGATATTGCGCCAGCAGCCGCGCGTAGACCGCATAGCCGCCGACCGGATTATTGCCCACGATCAGCCGGATCGTCTTTCCTTCGTAGTATGCGGCCCCGTGCGCGCGGCTCGCCATGCCGATGGCAAAAAGCGCGCAAACGACGAGGAGAATGTTACGCAAAGCCATGTTGGAAAGATCTGCTTTGACTACTCAATGGAGTCGTCACAGGCCCCATTTCTCTACGAAGCGCTTTTTGGCGTCGGGCAAGAAGGCGTTGGGCTTCGGAAACTCATCGTACCAGCGGTAGGGCCGGCAGGCATCGATCAGTATCCGGTCCATTGTGTAGCCCTTGGGGGAGCGCTTCTCAGGGGCGATGGCGGGATCGCCCGGCGAGGTCCAGACGTTCTTCACGATGTCGATTGCCTCCTGACCGGTGCAGCGCGTCGACAACGCCCAGATCACATCGCCCAGATTTGTGATGTCGACGTCGTGGTCGACTACGACCACGAATTTACCGCCATAGGCACCGGCGCGCGCGCCGGCAGCGACCAGCAACGCCTGTTTGGAATGTCCCATATAGGCCTGCTTGATCGACACCACGGTGAAGAGGCCGGATTGCGAGCCGTAGATATAGCCCCAGACGCCCGTTACGTTCGGGATCCCAGCCTTCTCCAATTGGTCCCATAGCATCGATGCCCCGAGCGGGAGCGCCTGGAGATTATTCGGCGGCTTGAGCGGCGGCGCGCCGATGATGATCGGCTGGTTACGGTGGTACACCCGCTTAACCGTCATGAGCGGAACCTCGCCGGTCGTTGTGTCGGCGTAGTAACCGGGCCACTCCCCGAACGGGCCTTCTTTCGGCAGATCGGCTTCACGATAGACCGGGATTTCCCCTTCCAGCACGATTTCGCCGTCCGCCGGCAGCGGCAGCCCAGTGGCGCCGCTTTCGATTACCTCGATCGGCCTGTTCTGCAGCCAGCCCGCGACCGCGTATTCGTCGGTGCCCAGGGGGATCGGCATCTGAGACGCCATGTAGATTTGGACGTTCTGGCCAAGCGAAATGGCGACCGGACAGGGCTTCCCGGCAGCATGATATTTCTGCATCGCCAAGCGCCCGTGCTTGCCCTTGTTCATCTTTACGCTGAGGGTGTTCTTGCCTTGAATCATGCAGCGATAGGTGCCGACATTGACGCTGCCGTTGTCGGGATCGCGCGTGACGATGCTACAACCGGTGCCGATGTAGCGGCCACCGTCTTCTTCGTGCCACCGCGGCGCCGGATAAGCCCCGAGATCGACCATATCGCCGTCCACCACGTTCTCCGTGAGTGGACCATCGCTCACCCTGGTCGGCGGAATGGGCTTCATATCTTTGAACTTCTGGCGCCATTGGTTGAGCAAATCGATGCCGCGGAGCTCGCGCGACAATCCAAGCGCCACCGCCATGCGGGTCTGCCCGCCGACCGGATTGGCCAGGATGCGATAGCCCGGCGCGCAGCCCTTGATGTCGTCGAACAGCGGCGCCGGCCCATTGCGGTCGGCCATGATCTCAGTGAGAGCCCCGATTTCCAAATCCCAGTCCGCGCCGTTGAACCGCTTGATCTGGCCGAGCTCGTCGAGCTCCTCGATGAAGCCGCGGAGGTCGTTCTCGTGCCGATTGATCCCTGTGCTCATGGCTCGCTCTATTCGCTCCTGGAATGTGCGACCTTGCCGGCCGCTCAAGCGCACGATCCTAGGCCGTGTGGACTGATCTAATCAAGATGAAGGGTGCGTGCGAAGCGACGAAGGACGCTAACTCTGCGCCGTCTTCTCGCGGCGTAGCACGAGCAGCCATCGGGGCCAAATGGAACACGCTTCGTGCCTTGTTTCATCCCCGCGTGCTTTTCCTTGCGAGATTGTCGCCTCGGTTTCACGCTCCTCGGCGAATCAACCGTCGGGGTTCGCCTCCTTCATTCGGCTCGCTCTTTGCCGGCGTCCCTTTGCGGAGCGCGGCCCCATCGGCTCAGGCTGGAACGGCCCGTCGCGCGCTTCCAGATAGCTCTTGGTGCCTTGCGAGCTCTGGATATCAAATAGCCTTTGCCGCTCTTCATTGTGCGAGGCATGAACCAGGGCACTGAGCGTGCCCTCCAAGAGCAGGCCGGAATTGAGCCCAGCGGCTTGAACCCCGAGCATGGCGATGGCCTTGTTGAGGCGCAGCGACGGCTCAGGCACGAGCGCCATGCGCTTCGCCAGCGCGCGCGTTGCCATCATGAGGTTATCGTGCGGCACCACCTCGTTCACCATCCCAATGCGTAACGCCTCCTGCGCGTCGAAATGGTCGCCCGTCAGCCCCCACCGGTTGGCCGCCTTCCATCCGCACAGTGCCGTAAAGAGAAAGCTGGTAGCGGAGATATGGCGGATCTCGGGTTGCGCGAAAACCGCCTGATCGGATGCGATCGTAATATCGGCTGCGAGCTGATACCAGAAGCCTGCCCCAAGCGCCCAGCCGTTAACGGCCGCGATGATCGGCTTGCCGAGCCGCCACATATGCGTCCATTGTACGACGCGCTTGGAATCGTTGCGCTGCCAGTATTCGATGAATTGCGCGTGCGACTTGCCCTTCGGGTCGGAATTCCGCGTGCCGGACGGCGTCGACGTTCCTTGGTCGCGCCCGGCACAGAAGGCGCGCCCGTTTCCCGTGAGGATGATCACCTTGACCGCACGATCGGCATCCGCCTCATCAAAGGCGCGGTGAACTTCGTCTTCGAGATTGCGCGTGAGCGCGTTCATCCGGTCCGGACGATTGAGGGTGATCGTCGCGATCTGTTCGTCGACGCCGTAGATCAGGTCCTTGTAGCTCATCCGTCGTCCTCTTCTCCTCAATCGGGCGTCTTATTCGGCCGCTTTCGCGGCAATGCCGGGTTCGTCGCGCCTATTGCGTTCGACCGCGATGTCGACGGCGACGACGCCCTCGCCTGCCGGTTTGACGATGATCGGGTTGAGATCGAGCGCCCGGAATTGACCGGCATTCGCAACGGCGAAGTCTCCCAGGCGAACCAACAGGGTCGCGAGTGCCTCGATATCGCCACGCTTGCGGCCGCGGGCGCCCTGCAGCACCGAAACAGCTTTGACGCGGTGGATCGCGCGCAAGGCCTCGTCGTGCGTCAGCGGCGCCATTTCTGTCGTCGTGTCCTTGAAGACTTCGATGAAAATGCCGCCGAGGCCGAAGCAGACCGCGGGTCCGTAGACTGGATCGTTGATGATACCCGCATAAACTTCCGCGACCCCGGTGACCATCGGCTGAATGAGAGCGCAGGCCGTCTCGAATCCTGCCTTGCCGGCATTCTCGATCACGTGCCGATAGGCCTCCGCAACTTCGCTGTCCTTGCAGCAATCAAGTCGCACACATCCGAGATCGCTCTTGTGCAGGAGGCCGGGTGCCTCAGCCTTGACGGCAACGGGACCGCCGACCTGTTTCAGGGCCGCCACCGCTTCCGCCTCGGAGTGCGCGGCACGGACATCCGCGATGGGGATGCCGTTCGCAAGCAGCGCGTCGCGTGCTGCCAAGAAATCCCAGCTGTGCGCGACGCCGCGCGGGATGCCGCCAAGGTCCTTGCCGGCATCCTTCCCTGCCTCCTGTACCGTGGCGTAGCGCCAAAGGTCGCGACGTAACGGCAGGTACTTGAGCACCTTCATTGAATTGGTGATGCCCAGAAGATAAGGGATGCCGGCTGAATGCAGCGCATTGATGATTTCGGGATCGAGCGGCCCACCAAGAGGGCTGTATGAATAGGCGACGAAGGTGCGGTCGGACTTGCGCGCGGCGTCCGCGATCGTGTGGGCGAGACGCCGCATATTTTCCCTGCCGACCGGACGCGCGCTGACGCTCGCGGCAATCATCGGACGGCCAGGCTCGGTGACGATGGCATCGAATATCTTGGGCAGCAGCGTCGGATCGTCATAGATGGCGCCGGTTCCATCGATCGGATTGGTCACGCTGCCGAATTCGGGAAGCACCGACGCGATGCGACGCTTGGTCGAACTCATGCAAGTCCGCCAACCGCATCCCAGCGCGGTCAAGCGCATCTGCGGCGTTCGCGGCTCCGCCGCCGCTGCCCGAAATGACCACCACGTCGTCGCCGATATCCTCGTCATGCGGCGCCATGGCGAACAGTTCGATCGTCTCGACGAATTCATCGAAATTCTCGACCTGCACGATTCCGCACCGCCGCAAATGCGCGGCAAGGATTTCAGAATTGCCGGCCAATGCGCCCGTATGCGACTGGATCATGATCTGGCCGACTGCCGAGCGGCCGACCTGGAACAGGACAAGAGACTTACGTTGCGCAAGTGCCAAGCGGGCAACGTGCTGCAACTTGCGCGGATTTTTCAGTGACTCGACGACCATGGCGATGACGCTGACGTCGGGCTCGTGCACAAAATACTCGACAAAATCCTCAATGGTGGCCCCGAGCTGATTTCCGCAGGAGACGAAGTAGCCGAAGCCGAGCTCTCGGTCGGTCATCAACGGGTTGAAGGCGGTCGCTCCGAGGCCTCCGCTCTGCGATACCAGGGCAACCCTACCGTAACGCAACGGTTGCGGAAGCTGACTGCTGAAGGCGGCGGTGGCCGCTTTGACGTTGATGAGCCCCATGCAATTCGGCCCGCAGATGCACATTCCCTTGTCTGCGAGGGATCGAAGCCGCAGTGCCCGCGCTTGGCCTGGCCCGTGACCACCTTCGCCGAAGCCCGCGGCCAACACGATCGCGGCGCGAATCCCTTGCGCATAGGCTTGTTCCAATATGTCACAAGCAGTATCGGCTGCCGTTGCGACGACAAGGCAATTGACGGTTGCGGGGAGGTCTGCGACGGCCGCGTAACACTTGTAGCCGAGGACTTCATCGTAACGCGGGTTGACCGCAAAAACCTCACCCTTGAAGCCCGCCTTCCGCAGGTTGGCGATGACGTTGCTCCCGCGTCCCCGGCGCTGCGATGCCCCAACCACGGCAATTGCCTTCGGGGCAAGCAGCGATGACATAAATTCCATCAGGCCTCGGTGCATCGCCATTCCTGTATTGGGCATTCGAGCAGTCCGCTCACCACGAGTATCCCCACGACAAGACAGATATCGCCGCTTTCCCCGCAAAGGCTGCGCGCCTCGCTGGCTCCTGCAAAAAACCTAACATATTGCGCCCTGACCGTGGTGAGTTGGATGACGTTCTCACTGGCTGTTGCGCGCGTGCGGCGAGCGGCTACATTGCGGCCCCGCCACCGAGAAGCGTGATGAAATAGCGCCGTTTCAAAGACTGCGCCTAAGCCATTGATTTTGTTGATTGGCGCTCCCTAGGGGACTCGAACCCCTGTTTTCGCCGTGAGAGGGCGACGTCCTGGGCCGCTAGACGAAGGGAGCGGATGGCAAGGGATCCCAAATAACCCCGATCCTGCCGCAGCGCAAGCAGCGCTTGGTGCCTGTCCGGCGCGCCTCGGGTGGACCGCCTTGCTCTCGCCAGACGAATGCGAACGTCGGGGCGTCGGTTACCGAGGCTGACCATGAAATATCGACCCTGCTCTTCGGCGACGACAGCGCGCCGTACCGCCCCGAGCCGCAGGTCGATTGCATAAGGCGGGAGAGTGATGGCTGCACAACGCAGCCGCAAGCTCCAACCCTCCGGAGGGTGGCGACGCGTAGCGGCGCCGGGTGGGGGTCTCGTCTCTCCGCAAATTCGGCGTATGTGGCGAGATCCCCGCCCGGATCGCTACGCGATCCGACCTCCCCTTGCAGGGGGAGGTGTCCCCGAGAGCGCGGCGGTTTCATCATATGTGATAGCCCTACCAACGGCGGGAGGGTGGAGCCACGCAAGTCGAGTTTACTCGACTTGCGCTCCATCATGCCGATCTCGGGCAAGCCAGAGATCGGCATGCCGTCGTTCCGAACAAGAACCGCCATTGCGATTGCCCCACCCAAGCCGGCTGCGCTGGCAGAAAGAAAGCTCGCGCCGCGGTGAGAAAGATTTCTCTTGCGCCGACCACGCAAATCAGACTATTCGCAAAATTGAAACTCACGGATTGTGCCCGGGCCGAACCCGTCCCGGGCATTTTCAATGCCCGCGCAACCAAGCCAAAAAGTGCCGGATATATCGCCGAGGGGGACCCTGCCCCGCCCGGCAAAGCTGCCGCCCACCGCAACCAGTTCCTTGTTTCCGTGTCTCAGCCAAGGGGTGCAGTCCAGGGTGCAGTCCACCCTGCCCCGCTTGTTTATTTCCTGTTATTAACAGCTATCAAGCTTGCAGCTTCATCCGCTTTCGCCGGGGATCACCATGCCGAGACTTGTCGCCAGGCCGCCACGGCCGCTCCGCCCTGTCGGCATCGCCCTCGCCGCACTGCTGACGCTGTGCGGCGCGCCGGCCGGCGCCACCGACGCTCCGGCCTGGCTTGACCAGAAGCTGCTGGAGGCCGCCAAGCCGGAGGGCACGCTGGTCATCTATTCGGCGATCAACGAGGAGGAGGGGCTGCCGACCTGGCAATTGTTCGAGGCGGCGACCGGCCTCAAGGTCGAGTATATCCGCGGCTCCGACGCGCAGATGGTCTCCCGCATCCTGATCGAAAGCCGCGGCGACAAGCCGTCCTGGGATGTCCTGAGCTCGACCGCGGTGCACAAGCTGCCGCAGCAATTGCTGGCGCCGATCGAGCCGCCGGAGGCCGCGCATATCATTCCCGAGGCGCGCGATCCCAACCATCGCTGGTACGGCATCGGCGCCAATTACGACGTGCCGTCCTACAACACCAAGCTCGTCAGGGCGGCCGATCTGCCGCAGAGCTACGAGGAGCTGGCCAAGCGCGCCGATTGGGCCGGTCACGTCGCCAACAACGAGACCGATGCGGAGTGGCTCGCCGCGCTGGTGAGCTTCTACGGCGAGGCGAAGGCCCGCGCCCTGATCGGCAATCTGGCGGCAACGCTTCGGCCCGCCATGATCAGCGGGCATCTGCAGCTCGCGCGCGCGGTCGGCGGCGGCGAATACTGGGCCTCGCTCAACAACTATATCAGCCTGACCCTGAACGTGAAACTGAGCGGTGCGCCGATCGATTTCTGGCCGCTCGAGCCGATCGGCCTGTTCTTTCACGAGATCGGCGCCAACGCCAAGGCGCCGCATCCCAACGCCGCACGGCTGGCGGTGAACTTCATGCTGAGCCAGGAAGGCCAGCGCAAGACCACGACCTGGGGCCGGCTGCCGGTGCGCCACGACGTCGAGACCAACCCGCCCGGCGTGCTCGATGCGTTGCGCGGCAAGACCGTCATCCCGATCGCGCTCGCTGGAGAGGCGGAGAAGAAGGCGGACGGGCTCTACAAAGAGCTGGTCGCCGGCCGGGCGCGCTGAGGGGGGCGGGCATGCGCACACGATTGTTCAACTGGCAAGGGCAGCGCTTCGTCTATCTCGGCCTCGAGGGCGAGCCGGGCCAGCCGCTGGCGCAGCAGTCTTCCGATTTGTTCGCGCGCGCCGGCGCCGAGCTGGCCACGCTCGATCTGTCGCTGCTGCGCAACACTGTGCGCACGCGCATCTTCGGGCGCAGCAGCGCTGCCCGCACCGCCGGCAGCAATGCCCGCACGCAGGCGCTGGTCGGGCGCTCGCGCGCGGCCGGATCGAGCTACATCTCGGTCCCGCATTTCGCTTCCGCGGCCGATGTCGGCCTCGACCTGTTCGCCATGGCGGCGCCGGCGGGCAATCCGGCCCGCCACGTGACCGAGCACGAGCCGGAGCAGACCTTCATCCGCCACCTGGCATGGGGCCCGATGGTCTTCCTGGCCGGCATGACCTGCGAGACGCAGCCGACCTTGCAGGCGCAGTGCGCCGATATCCTGCCGCGCGCCGGTGCGCTCTTGGCCGAGACCGGCTGCGATTGGCGCAACGTGGTGCGCGTCTCGCTTCTTCCTGCACCGCGACCAGGAACCCGACGCCTTCCTGGCCGACGTCGCCGCGCTGGCGCCGGTGCCGCTGGACAATGCCGAGATCGAGCTGGTCGAAGGTTTTTCGCGGCCCGGCAAATTGGTCGAGATCGAGATCACCGCGAAGCGGTGAAACGTGACCTCAACGTCTTGAGGAGTTTTTCTTGCGATCGTTCTTCGGCATCTCATCGCCGGGCCGGGAGCTTCGCCGCCCCCTCGTCTCATCAAACGATCGAACGCACCAAAGTCAGCCCGGGCGGCCCGTTTGGCAAAATAATCTGCCGTCTTCAGTACGGCGAGCTTTTCGGCGACAGCGCTGACGATGAACTGGTTCAGCGTCGTGCCATCTTCCCGAGCCAGCTCCTCGACCGCCCGCTTGAGCGAAGCCGGCAGACGGAGTGCGTAGTTGCTGCTTGTTCTCATCAGTCACCGCGTCCAGGACAGACCTAGGGTTCCGTGGCGAAGCGCAGGCGCCCGAGCGGCGCCAGCGTCTTGAGATCGAAGGTGCGGGCTTCGAGCGCGCCGGCAAGCTCGATGGTGACGACCAGGCGGTCTGCCGCCGCCGCGATCGCGATCACCCGCGCGCCCTTGGGCAGCACGGCGGTGACGTCGGCGCCGGCGCCGCTTCCCTCGGTGCGGGAAACCCGATAGCCGATGACGCCGACGACGGCCGCGATGGCGACGAGCGTGGTCACGCCCGATATGATCATCAGCCAGCGCACCTTGGCGACGATGCTGGCGGCGGCGGGATCGAAAGGCTTTTCGTCGTCCGTCACTTTTCGTCGTCCGTCAGCGGATCGTTCATGTCAGTGCAACACCGGCGCCGGGAGAAGGTCGTCATCGCGGCTGAGGACGCCGGCGAGCGGCTCGACCGCGTGCTGGCGGCACGCATCGCGGACCTCTCGCGCTCGCGGCTCAAGGCGCTGATCCTCGCCGGCGAAGTCGCCATCGGCGGGCGCACGATCCGCGATCCGGGCCACCACGTCAACGCCGGCGACGCCATCCTGGTCGAGGTGCCGCCGCCGGAGCCGCCGCAGCCCGCGCCCGAGGACATCCCGCTCAAGATCGTGTTCGAGGACGACGAGATCATCGTGATCGACAAGCCCAAGGGCCTGGTGGTGCATCCGGCCGCCGGCAACTGGACCGGCACGCTGGTCAATGCGCTGGTCGCCCATTGCGGCGACAGCCTTTCGGGCATCGGCGGGGTGCGGCGGCCCGGCATCGTGCACCGCCTCGACAAGGACACGACCGGCCTCCTGGTGGTGGCCAAGACCGACCGGGCCCACGCCTCGCTGTCGCGGCAGTTCGCCGATCACGGCCGCACCGGGGTGATGCAACGCGCCTATCTGGCCTTCGTGTGGGGAGTGCCGGACCGGCCCAAGGGCACCATCGAGGCGCCGATCGGCCGTCACCGCCAGGCCCGCGACAAAATGGCCGTGCATCCGGACGGCCGCGCAGCCGTAACTCATTGGCGAGGTCCTGGAAACATATCCCGGCTCCGACGGAGCTCCGGTGGCCAGCCTGCTGGCTTGCCGGCTCATGACCGGGCGCACGCACCAGATTCGCGTTCATCTGGCCTCGATCGGCCATCCTCTCCTGGGCGACGACACCTATGGATCCGGCTTTCGCACCAAGACCGCCCTGTCTCCCGCCGCCGGCGCGCCCGGCGCTGGCAGGGCTTGGAAGACAGGCTCTGCATGCTTATCTGTTGGGGGTCGAACATCCATCCCGGGGCGCATACCTGGAGTTCCGTTCGGAACTGCCGGACGACCTTGCCCGTTTACGTCTCAGCCTCGGTGCCCGGAGCGCAACCGGCTGACTTCGGAAAACGCTCTGAAAATCAAAGGCTTGACGCTAGACGGAAGGGTCACAGCGACGTGACACGGGCTGGTTCCGGTGTATCTTTCTTTCGCCCCATCTTTTCCTGTAATGTTGCGGCTGCGGTCACATTTCGCGGTCGCAACAGACTGGACGGCACCGTCGGCTCAGGAAGCGGCGGTGCGATCCGCCCGCCGGTAACGGGGGCACAACATTGGAGGGCGCTACCATGGCCCATGCCGCGGCCTTGCCGATCATAACGGCGGAATCAGGCCTCACCCGCTATCTGGAAGAGATTCGGCGGTTCCCCATGCTGGAACCGCAGGAAGAATACATGCTGGCCAAGAGCTGGCGCGAGCATGGCGACCGCGAAGCGGCGCACCGGCTCGTCACCAGCCATCTGCGCCTGGTGGCCAAGATCGCCATGGGTTATCGCGGCTACGGCCTGCCGATCTCCGAGGTGATCTCGGAAGGCAATGTCGGGCTGATGCAGGCGGTCAAGCGCTTCGAGCCGGACAAAGGCTTCCGGCTCGCCACCTATGCGATGTGGTGGATCAAGGCGGCGATCCAGGAATACATCCTGCGCTCGTGGTCGCTGGTGAAGATGGGCACCACCGCCAACCAGAAGAAGCTGTTCTTCAACCTGCGCAAGGCCAAGAGCCGGATCTCCGCGCTCGAGGAGGGCGACCTGCGCCCCGACCAGGTCAAGCTCATCGCCAAGCGGCTGGGCGTGACCGAGCAGGACGTGGTCGACATGAACCGCCGGCTGGGCGGCGATGTGTCGCTCAACTCGCCGATCCGCGAGGAAGGCGATTCCGGCGAGTGGCAGGACTGGCTGGTCGACGACAGCGTCAGCCAGGAGACCCGGCTCGCCGAGAGCGAAGAGGCCGACAACCGCCGCAAGGCGCTGGGCGAGGCCCTGAGCGTGCTGAACGAGCGCGAGCGCCGCATCTTCGAGGCGCGCCGGCTCGCCGACGAGCCGATCACGCTGGAGGAGCTGGCGGACGAATTCGGCGTCTCGCGCGAGCGCGTGCGCCAGATCGAGGTGCGCGCCTTCGAGAAGGTGCAAAAGGCGGTGAAGAACCGCATCGCCGCCATGGAAGTCCCGCACGCAGCCGCGATGCAGTAGCAGGCCCGTAGCCCGGATGTAATCCGGGACCGCCGTTCCCGCATTACGCTACGCTTCATGCGGGCTACTACTTACTGCTTACTGTTTCTCCCAGGCCGCGAAGGCCTCTGCGAAGGCACGCTCGCCGGGCGTGCCTTTTTCCATGGCCAGGATCGCGCGCCGGTTGTTGGTGTAGACGATCGGGATGTCGAACCAGGGCCGCTCCTTCAAGCAGCTGGATATTGCGCTCCTTGTCGGCTGGAGCGGACGAAAGCCCGATCAGGAAATATCCGGCCGTCACCTTGACGGCGAGGCCGGCGAGCGCGGTGCCCTGGGTCTGCTCGGCCTGCTTCATCCAAATTCCGGGAACGTTGAATATGGCCGCCGGAGGGAAAGTCCGGCGGCAGCTTGAACATGATCTCGATCGTATGGCTCGTGGAACGGCTCGGGTCGGTGTCGCGCCGCAGCGTCCAGGTCATGCTCATCTTGCGCTCGGGAATTTCGATATCGGCCCGCACCGCAAGCTCGGGCGGCTTGCCGGTGCCGGGCGATATCGCCTCGGTCCGCCAGATCACCGATCCGACCGAGCGCTTGCCCTGGGGATCGCTCGGATCCTCCTCGTAAAGCACCACGCGCTGGGCCACGGTGGCGGCGTCCTGCGAACCCTGCTGCTGGCTCGGCTTGCCGCCGGGCTCGATCCGATCCTCGATCTTGGGCTTCGACGCCGGCTGGTTGACGGGCGCCACCTCGACCGGCGGCGCCGTCAGCATGCCGTAGAGCGCAACCATGTTCGGCCACTGCCAGACGAACAGGCTGCCGATCGCGACGACCATCACCACCGCGACGGCGATCCGGATCAAGTCCCCGTATGAGCGCCGCGGCACCGGCCGCCGTTCAGACGCGGCCGGCGGCGCTTGTCGCGTGCGCGGCGGCACCGGGCGCGATTCGTCCACGACGAAGGACGGCTCGAGCATCACCGGCTCGGTAATATCGTCCAGCGTCAGATAGGCTTCGTCGGAAGCGGGCGCCGCCGGCTGGGAGCGATTGGCCCGCGCCGCCCCCGGCGGGACCGCGGCAAGGGTTTCGCGCGCGGACTTGGTGGCGCGCGCCGATGCCCCGCCGAGCTCATTCGCCTCGGAGACGACCTCGCGGAAGTCCCGCAAGCCCGAATTGAGCAAAGAGCGCCGCTCGGGCGCGGATCGCTCGCCGGCCGGCCGGGCACGTGCCGAATTGCGGGGCGGCGGCTCTTGCGGCTCGGCCTCCGGTTGGCTCTCGTCATCGTTGCTCGGATCGACATAACGCGGCTCCGCCTTGGCGCGGGCCGTGGAAGCCTGAACGGCCGGTCGCCCCTCAGGCCGCGGTGCCGGCTGCGGTCGGCGCGATGCCTCCTGCCGCGCCGGCTCGGGCGAGATCGATGCGTCAGGGTCCGGATCGGCGCGGCGGGGCTCCGCCTTGCCGCGGGCGGAAGGACCTTGAGCGGCCGGTCGCCCGGCCGGTCGTGCATCCTGTTGCGCGCCCGCCTGCGTCCGTCGCGGCGGTGGCTTCGGAGCTTCCGGCTCCGGTTCGGGCTCAGGTTCTGGCTCGGGCTCCGGCTCGGGGGTCCAGCGGGGGAATTCGGGCGCCTTTACTCGGGTGGCCTCGCGCCGGCTGGTCGACTGGCGGGCCGATTCCCCCTCCACCTTGCGGATCGCCTCTTCGAGCGCCAGCCGCTCCCGGGTGACATCCGATTCATCGAGCGCCGGCGTCACACCGCGCAGTTGCGCCACCAGCGCCTGCCTGGCGCGCTCATAGAGCACACGCCGGGCGTCGCCGGTATTCTTGTCAAGACCGGCAACTGCACGGGCAATGAGCGGGTAGTAGTCGGCCATGGTGTCTAGCTTAGGGCTTTGGCGCACCGATTGCGCTTTCAAATCTCCGACATGCTCAGAGTTCGAACGGATTGTGCATCAAAATTGTGTCCTCGCGCTCCGGGCTGGTGGAAAGCAAAGCCACCGGGCAACCAACCAATTCTTCAATCCGACGCACATATTTGATCGCCGGCGCCGGCAGCTCCGCCCAGGAGCGCGCGCGTGCCGTCGGCTCCTGCCAGCCTGCGATCGTCTCGTAGATCGGCTCGACCCTGGCCTGAGCGCCCTCCCCGGCCGGCAGGTAGTCGATCTCGCGTCCGTCCAGACGATATCCCACACAAACCTGGATGTCGCCCAGCCCGTCGAGGATATCGAGCTTGGTGAGCGCCAGGCCATTGATCCCGCTGGTGCGGACGGTCTGCCGCACCAGGACGGCATCGAACCAGCCGCAGCGCCGCGGCCGGCCGGTGACGACCCCGAACTCGCGCCCGCGCTCGCCGAGCAGCCGGCCGATCTCGTTGAGCTGCTCGCTCGGAAACGGCCCCTCCCCGACCCGGGTCGTATAGGCCTTGCAGATGCCCAGCACATAACCGATGGCAGCCGGGCCCAGGCCCGAACCGGTCGACGCCTGCGCCGCCACGGTGTTGGACGAGGTCACGAACGGATAGGTGCCGTGGTCGATGTCGAGCAGCGCCCCTTGGGCCCCTTCGAACAGGATGCGCTTTCCTTCACGTCGTTTCTGATCGAGCAGCGACCAGACCGAATCCATATAGGGCAGGACCTTCGGAGCAACGCTTTCAAGCTGATGCCGGACCGTCTGCTTGCTCACTTCAGCAAGGCCGAGCCCGCGGCGGAGCGCGTTGTGATGCGCCAGCAGCCGATCGATCTTGGGGCCCAGCGCCGGCAGGTCGGCCAAGTCCATGAGCCGGATGGCGCGGCGGCCGACCTTGTCCTCATAGGCAGGGCCGATGCCGCGTCTGGTGGTGCCAATGCGGGTCAGAGCGTTCGAGGATTCGCGAATAGCGTCGAGCTCCTGATGCAGCGGCAGGATCAGCGGTGCGTTCTCTGCGATACGCAAGCTTTGCGGCGTGACCTTGACCCCTTGTCCGGCCAACCGATCGATCTCGTCGAGGAGTGCCTGCGGGTCGAGCACGACGCCGTTGCCGATGACGGACAGCTTTCCCTGCCGCACCACCCCGGAGGGCAACAGCGAGAGCTTGTAGGTAACCCCGTCGATGACCAAAGTATGGCCGGCATTGTGTCCGCCTTGGAAGCGGACCACGATGTCGGCTTGCTCGGACAGCCAATCGACGACCTTGCCCTTGCCCTCGTCGCCCCATTGGGAGCCAACCACGACCACATTGGCCATGAGGTACCTTTTCTTGAAACGGGCCAAAGCCTCGGATTAATCGCGAATCAACAGAGACTTGCCCGCCATTCGCCGGGTTCCGGGATAACGGAAGCGGCCCGATCAAGCAAGGCGGCAACGCCCCCGTCCGCCTCGCTTGGAGGCTTGGTTAAGGCGCTGGGATGTCACGCTTATCTTCGCAGCGCAGCAGGACCGCGGCCCGTCCTATGAGCTGACTTCGCCCGCCCGCAGGCGATTCCGCGGCAACCCGGCGTCAATCCAGAGGCGGCAGCGCTTGCGTGAACCGAAGCCCCGATGGCAGCGGATTGGGGCAACTCCAACATGGGAAGGACAAAAACCGCAGGCGCCCGCGCGACCGCGATTGCTCGCGGCCGCGCAATTTTACCCATGCTCTTTAAGGAATGCGCCCGCTGACGCGGATCAGAATTTGATCATCGTGCTGCGCGTCAGCGTGACCTGGCTGGTGACGCCCACGGGACCTCCCTTCGCCAGATGGAACGCGGCATATTGCTCGTGATATTCGTCCTCGCCCGCCGAGCAGTCGACCGGAACGATGACCTTGTAGCCGCGTTGCGCCGCTGCCGAAGCGGTGCCGACGGTCGCCCCCTGGAACGAGTTGCCGCAGACGATCACGGTCTTGACGCCGGCTTCCTTGAGAACCGGCTCGAGCGTGGAGCCCAGGAATTTGTCCGGCCCGCCCTGGCGATACCATTCGCCGACCCGCGGCTTGATGGCGGGGTCCATGATGTCGTCGGGCGTCGCCTTGCCGTTCGATCCGACCAGGCTGTACCAGACCACCATGTTGTGGGCGCGCGCTTCATCATGCAGCCGTTTCATGTTCGGTACCGCGGCGATGCAGCGCGGGCGCGCGCTGCAGCCGGCTTTCATGATGTCGAGAAACAGAAGCGCGGTGGTCGCGGGTTCGACCGTGACCTCCTTGAGTTCGGGCGGCGGCGGCGCCACCGCGGTGCTCCAGTCGGAGATGACGTCGGCGATGGACGGCGATCCCAGCAGGGCGACGAGCAGCGTTCCGGCGGTGGCGGCGGCAAATCGTGACGGTGTCATATTGTCCTCCCAGTTTATTGACGGACGCACAGAGCGACCCGCCCAAGATAGAGCACTCGCATTATGAAGACCATGGTGCCGTCAGCGCGGCCGCTGCGCGCCACGCGCCCGTGTTCACCGGCTCAGGCGCCAGCGCGCAAGCGTCGGTGGAAGCGGCGCGCGCGGCAAACGTCACCGCCGCACTTGATTGAAATACCTCAGGTCGGGAGGCGGCTGGTCCTTGCGCGTCGGCATCAGCTTGCCATCGGCGCCCTTGAAATAGATCTCGTTGCCGATCTTGGTCAGGAGCGTGATCGCGGGACAGTTTTCCTCGCGCCAGATCGGATATTTGTCCGCGCTGCGCCGATAGCTTTTCAACGCGCTCCACGGCCGCGTGAGGGCATCGTCGGTCATCGTCATCTCGTCATGCAGCAGTGTGGGATCGCTCTTGTCGAAGTAAATGCGCTCCTTGATGACGGTTTGATTGTCCTCGTGCAGCGGAAGGCCGCTGTTGTCCAGGGAGCGCGGCCCCTTGAAGCCGCGCGTCTCGACCTCGAGCACATCGTAATGGCCGCTGCCGGTGGTATCGAGCCATCGGCCGATCGAATAGCCCTGAAAGGTCGGCTCGATCTTGCTCGGCCAGGCTCGCCCGTCGGTATAGATGCGGCGATGGAGCGGGAGATCATGCTCGACCAGGATATAGGTGATCTCCGGCAGCGTGACGATCTCCATCGCATTATAACCGTTCATCGTCGCCGGCATGCCGGGAGGCAGGCAACGCGCGCCGGACTGCCAGTTGCCCTGGCCGCCGTTGGCCTGGTCGGCCAGGCTCGCCGCGAAGATGGCCTGGTATTCGGGGGTCAGCGGCGCCTGCTGCCCGCGCCCGGGCGGCTTGCTCGGATCGTAGCGCGGGGTGCCGGTATCGGTCCGCAGCCATTGGCCAGAGAGGTCCGGATATTGATTGTCATCGAAGGCCCGCGCGCCGGCCAAGGGCAAGCCCAGCGAAACCGCGAGCGCGAGCGCGCCAAGAGAACGTTGATACGGCATGACTTTGCTCCAAGCTCACTTCTGCGTTCGAGTGAAGTAGCGCAGGTCCGGCGGCGACTGGTCCTTCTTGGCGGGCATCAAGAAGCCCTCCGCACTGAGGAAATAGACCTCCTTGCCGATGCCGACATGAACATTGCCTTCGGCGCAAACGCCGTAGTTGAACCAGAGCGGCTTGTCGCTGACGATGCGGCGGAAGACCCGATTGACCGTCCACGGCCGGGTCAGCGCATGATCGATGGTGGTGACGTCGTCGTGCAGCAGATTCGGATTGGCTTTATCGAGATAGATGCGCTCTTGGACAATGGTCTGGTTGTCGGCATGCAGCGGGATGCCGGTCGCGTCGAAGACGCGCGGCCCCTTCATGCCGCGGGTCTCGACCACCAGCGTATCGTAGCGGCCGCGGCCGTCCTGATCGAGCCAGCGGCCGATCGAAAAGCCCAGGAACTGCGGATTGTCGTCCATGTTGGCGGGAAAGCCGCGTCCATCGGTATAGATGCGGCGATAGAAGTCGTGATCGCGCTCGGTCAGGATGTAGGTGACCTCCGGCGTGACGACGAACTCCAACGACGAATAGCCGATCATGAAGCGCGGCATGCCGGTCGCCATGCAGGCATAGGTCGGGTCGATGCCCTGCCCGCCCTGCATCATGTCGGCGAGGTTCGCATCGTAGATGGCCCGATATTCAGGCGTCAGCGGCGGTTCCTGGCCGAGGTCGGGTGCGGACGTGGGCGGCCTGCTCTCGTCATAGCGCAGCCCGCCGGCGCCGCCGGCGAGCAGGCCCCCGGTGCCGCCGGCACGCCGCCATTGGCCCTTCAGGTCGGGATATTTGGAATCCTCGGCTGCCGCCATGCCGCAAACCATCACCATCAGCGCCGACCAAACCGCGGTTGCAGCAATCGAGTTGCGAATGCTCATGATGTCCCCCCGGTGATCGCGGGCGCGTCGCCCGCACCTCTTGGAAACCGAATTCCGTCAACACCAAAACGATGGGCGCAAAATAAAGCCCGAAAAGTTCGGCCAGCATCGCGGCGATGCCGGCCCGAGCCGCCTGTCCCTCGTCGGAGACTTCGGCGCACCCCTGCGGCTCGCGAATAATGCTACGCCCTTTCCGGCGCGCGGGGAAGCAAGCCCCGCGGCCGCCTGAATTGGCGGCCACTGAGGCGGAGCACGCCGAGCTCCCCATGACAGCCCGGGAGAACCGCCATGTGCCATGGCCATGCGCGGCTCGCGCGATCGCAGCAGCTCTGCGCGCACGATTATCTTTCGCGGGGCATATTCGCCGCGCCTAGTCGGCGACCGGACGGAGCCGCAAGCGGCCAAGCGCATGAACGGGGTTTCCATGCCGGTTGGACCACGATACGCTCCCATTGCAAACGAAGGCGCGGAAACTGAATTGCGTGGCTGTCGATTTGCCAATAATTCAACGTGCGGGAGTGCAGCATGCTTTGTCGAAGATCAATCGGAGCCATCGCAATCATTGCGGCTTCGATGACAGCGAGCGGCGTTCGGGCGGCTGACAATGCGCGGTATCCGGATTGGAAGGGAGCATGGGAGCGGTTTGTCCCTGAAGAGTCCGTGATTTCGCCCTCCGGTCTTCGCACCTCCGGCGGCCAGCCTTCGTTCGATCAGACCAAGCCGTGGGGACTCGGACAGGAAGCCCCGCTCACGCCGGAGTATCAGAAGGTGCTGGAGGACAGTCTTGCCGATCAGGCGAAGGGCGGTCAGGGCAACAATTTCGACCGCGCCGCCCATTGCCTGCCCAACGGCATGCCGCTGATGATGACCGCATTCCTTCCGTTGGAGTTCGTCGTAACGCCGGACACCACTTACATCTTGACCACCGACTACATGTACTTTCGGCGTATTTTCACCGATGGACGCGACTGGCCCAGGAACATTCAGCCGACCTTTGCGGGTTATTCGATCGGACGGTGGCTCGACCAGGATGGCGATGGCAACTACAACGTGCTCGACGTCGAAACCCGCGGCTTCACGGGACCGCGCGTCTACGATGCCACGGGCCTACCACTGCATTTTGACAACCAGTCCATCTTCAAGGAACGGATCTACCGCGACAGGAGCGATCCGAACGTCCTTCACGACGAGATCACCGTGATCGACCATGCGTTGACGCGGCCTTGGTCGGTGGACAAGAAATATGTGCATAACCCCAATCCGCATCCAAACTGGATAATCGGCAGTTGCGGTGAAAGCAGCATGTTGGTTGGCATCGGCAGGGACGCCTACGCCCTCAGCGCCGAAGGCCTGTTGATGCCGATCACGAAGGGCCAGGCAGCGCCGGATTTGCGATATTTCAAGCAGGAGGCGAAACCACCCCAGCACTGATGTTGAGTGCGGAGGGCGTGCACGACAGCGCGATCTGGGTGGACGTTCTGAAGGCCGCCGTGATGGCGCGTTCAGAGTCTCACTTCAGGGCAGAAAACGCGGTTGGCGCCAGCAACTGATTGCTGATGCTCTCGACGAGCTGGCCATCCTTCTCGGTCTTGGCGACCACCGCGACCCATTCGGGATCGGCGTGAAAAGCGCCCCAACGCTTCTCGCGCTCGGCCATGCTGTCCCAGGCGAGCATGTAGGTGATCTCCTCGCTGCTCTTGCCGATCAGCGTGGTCCAGAACCCGGCCGGGCGGATGCCGTGTCTCTCCCAGATCCGCAGTGTCTCGTTCTCGAACCGCGACAGCAGCGCCGATTTGCGCCCCGGCACGCAGCGGTAGACCCGCAATTCGTAGATCATGGCCCTTCACCTCGATCTGTGCGGACGGATCTCACTGTCTGCTCCGCCGTTTTTCGGCACGGTCTTGATGGCGCGCCTCAGCTGCCGAGCTGGCCCACGTGATATCCGAGCCGGTTTTCAACATCGCCCGGCTTGTGAAATCCGCGCTCCAGCAATTTGTTGATTCTCTTCTGGCCGCCGGGGCGTTGAATAGACGCAATACATGCGTCCCACTCGGGAGCGATTTCCGCGTCGGGCGGCAGGCTCGCAATATCGACGAACCTTTTTGTCTCGGCGATGGCCTGCTTGTCGAACGAAGCGATGCGCATCGCCAGCGCGTCCACAAAGGCATCCAGCTCCGCATCGGGCAAAGCGCGATTGACGTAGCCATAAAACTCGGCCAAGTCGCCGCGCATATCGTCGGCGCCGAGCAGCACTTCCAGCGCCCTTCCCCGGCCCATGAGCCTGGGCAGGCGCGCCATGGGTCCGCCACCCGGAACCAAGCCGGCGCCAACCTCCCATTGCGACAAGATGGCCTTTTCGCGACTCGCAAAGCGCATGTCGCTCGCGAGGGCAAGCTCGCTTCCGACGCCGGTCGCTCGCCCGCGGATCGAGGCGATGGATACGACCGGAGCGCGGCTGAGGCGCACCAGCATGTCGGGAAGCGGCGACAAGCCGGTCGGGCCGGGTACCAAGCTCGTCGTGTCTTCCATCTTTGCGAGAAAGTCATAGTGCGTCAGGAAGAAGCCCTCGACGGCGCTGTCGAAGACAACGACTTTTACATCGGTGTCGGTTTCGAGTGCGGTGACGATCTCGTTCAATTGCGGCATGGCGTCGGGGCCGAAGATATTCAGCGGCGGGTGATCGAACGTAACGCGCCAATAGAATGGAGTCCTTCGCGCGAGGCGGATCTGCCTCGTATTTGCTGAGTCGCTCATGTTCGGGGACATCGGATTCTCTGCTTTGTGTCGTGAACTTTGCTTTCCGCGCCGCAGCTCCGGTGCGAGTGTTCGCGCTCGACGCTAATTGCGCGGGCTTGAGCCGATTGCGGCCACCGTCGAAGGCGCGGTTGACGCCCGTGATGTGGGAGCTTCGACGAGGCGGCGGGCGATGTGCGGTGGCCCATTCTCCCTTGGACTGTCCGCCGGGCGTGCGGAGTTACGCCATCCCCCAATGGTGTTTCGTCCCGAGATGCTTGAACTATCATTCTGGTTCTGAAGTCGGGCGCGTATCGCTTCGCGATCGGACTCGATCGGGCTTCGGCACGAGCGCGTCGTGGCGAGCTTGCTGACGGGGGTCGTTGCCGGGATCCAGGTATTCGAGTCCCAGCGGACCAATGGCAGATACCTGGGTGACGTACTCGCCGGATTTCGCCCAGTGGAAGTGGGACGTATCGCCAGGCAGAACGATGACACTCCCGGGCGGATAGGCCTTCACCTTATCGCCATCGAATTGATCCCCCAGGCCGATGTAGAACACGCCGGACATGACGGTGTAGATTCGATCCTCGGGATGTCTGTGCGGCATGAGCTTCACGCCGAATGGCACCTTGACCCTGATGAGGTAGGGGCCGGGCTCCGAGGGATTGCCGACAACGATGGCGAGGCGGACCGAAGGCGGGAAAGCCGGGAACGGCTTCCACTCGATGTCTTCGGGCAGAACCGATCTGAAGGCGGCTTCGTCTGGCTGGTGAGATCGAACCATTGTGGTCTTCCTTATCTGATCACGTTGCCGGTTGCCGAAGCAGCCTAAAGCGCATTTGTCTTGCGGCCGCGCACGTCGACATACCTGAGCGAGTTCATCATAACGGTCGCTGTTAGGCCGGCCGCTTCAACGCGGCAGGATCGACCGGCAGTTTTCGCAAGCGCTTGCCGGTTGCTGCAAAGACAGCGTTGGCGACTGCGGGAACGATCGCCGAGGTCCCGCATTCGCCCATCCCGCCTGGCGGCTCGGAACTTTCGATGATGTGGACCTCGATGGCGGGCGCCTCGTTCATGCGAAGCATTTGGTAGGTGTCGAAGTTGGCTTGCTCGACACGGCCGTTCTTCAGCGTGATCTCGCCATGCAGCGCCGCCGTGATGCCGAAGATGACGGCGCTTTGGATCTGTGCCTGAACGGTGTCGGGATTGATCACGGTGCCGCAATCGACCGCACAGACGACCCGCCGGACACGGACCGCCCCGTCCTTCGACACTTCGACTTCAGCGACCTGCGCCAGGTAGGTCCCGAAGACGTTCTGGAGGGAAACGCCGCGGCCGGTTCTTTCAGGCAGCGGTTGTCCCCAGCCGGCCTTTTCGGCGGCGAGGGCAAGGACGGCTTTTGCACGCGGCGTATCATCAAGGAGAGCCAGCCGATAGGTCACCGGATCTTGCTTTGCGGCGGCCGCGAGCTCGTCCATGAAGCTTTCAACGACGAAGACGGTGTGCGAGGGCCCGACGCTGCGCCAGAACGCGGTCGGAATGCCTGGCGGCTCGACCCGCAAATACTCGACATGCATGTTTGGAACCGCATAGGCCAGATTGATCGCACCCTCGGTCGAGTCCGGGTCGAGACCGTTCTTGAACCCGGGAGGGAGCCATCGCGCAATGACCGAGGAACCGGCGTAGCGATGATTCCAAGCGAGCAGCTTGCCATTTTCGTCCAGACCGGCGGAGAACCGGTCGAACCAGTAAGGCCGGTACATGTCGTGCTGGATGTCTTCCTCGCGAGTCCACACGACTTTCACCGGACCGTCCACATGCATCGCAATCTGAACGGCACGGGTGACGCCATCAACATCAAGCCGGCGCCCAAAACCACCACCGATCAGGTGATTGTGGACCACGACCTGATCCAAGGAGAGCCCTGCGGCTTTTGCCGCCGCCGCCTGGGCCCGCGCCAGGGCCTGGCTGCCGACCCAGACCTCGCAACCGTCGCTACGGACATGAACCGTGCAGTTCATCGGCTCCATGGCCGCATGCGCAAGGAACGGAACCTGGTAGGTCGCCTCGATCCTGATTGCGGCGCTCGCCATCGCCTTGTCGACGTCGCCGACATTTTGCGCAACCGGTCCCGCATTGAGCGTCGCCTTCTCGAGCTCGTCCGCAATGTCGGCCGTGTTGAGCGTCGCGTGCGGCCCGTCGTCCCATTCGATCACAAGCGCCGCGAGCCCTTTTTTCGCGGCGCCCATGTGGTCGGCCACCACGGCGACGGCGTCATCGAGCTGTACGATCTGCCGCACCCCTTTGACCGCTCTGGCCGCCGCATCATTTACGCTCCTCACACGGCCGCCAAAGACGGGCGATTGTGCAAGGGTCGCGATCTTCACGCCCGGCGGCCGAGCGTCGATGCCATAGACCGCCGTACCGTTGACCTTCGCGGGCGTGTCCAGGCGCTTCGCCGGAGTGCCGATGAGCTTGAAGTTTTCCGGGCGTGTTAGCGCCACGTTTTGGGCGACCGGCAGGCGGGCGGCTTCGGCGGCCAGATCGCCGTATTTGAGCCGCCTGCCGCTCGGCGGATGAAGTACCTCGCTGCCTTGCGCGCGACAGGACGCCGGATCGACATTCCAGCGCTTTGCTGCAGCCGAAACCAACATGGTCCGCGCGATCGCGCCGGCCTCGCGCATCGGCTGCCACGCGCCTCGTATTGCGTTTGAGTTACCGGTTGCCTGCACCCCCAACAACGGATTGGCGTAAAGCTTCTCGTCGGGCGGCGCATGCTCAAGCCGCACCTGCTTCAAATCCACCTCGAGCTCTTCGGCGATCAGCATCGGGATCGCCGTATAGGTGCCCTGGCCCATCTCGACATAGGGCATGGTCAGTGTGATCTGCCCGTCGCCGTCGATGCGGATGAAGGCGTTCGGCACGAAGGAATTTGCGTCAACCGCCCCGGCTTGGCCGCCGGCGAACGGCAACCTCAGGCTCAGCATCAGGCCGCCGCCAGCGGCCGCTCCGGCCCGCAGAAAGCCGCGCCGGGAGAAACCATTTGCCGGCACAGCTTGATCCGCCTCGTAGGCTCGGGACACGATATGATCCGGGATCATTGTGCGACCCCCCTCTCAGTCGATTGCGCGGCCTGCTTGATCGCTTCGCGGATGCGCAAATAGGTTCCGCACCGACAGATGTTGCCGGACATCGCGGCATCGATGTCGGAATCACTCGGATGCGGGTTGCTCGCCAATAACGCCGAGGCGGACATGATCTGACCGGACTGGCAGTAACCGCATTGAACCACCTCGCGATCGAGCCAGGCCCGCTGAATCCTGCCGCCTGCAGCTGTCGCGCCGATCGCCTCGATTGTCGTGATCTCTGATTTGCCGATGCTATCGATCGAGGTGATGCAGGAACGGGTCGCGACTCCGTCGATGTGTACGGTGCAAGCGCCGCACAGCGCCATCCCGCAGCCGAATTTCGTGCCGGTCATGCCAAGCACGTCGCGCAACACCCAGAGGAGCGGCGTGTCTCCATCCACATCGACGCTGTGCGCATTCCCATTGACCTTAATTTCGATGGCCATCGCTGCCTCCTAGGTGTCAATTATCGATGAGAGCCGCTTTCTAGGCGAAGAATTTCACCAGCTCGGCGTTGATCTCCTCCCCGTGGGTCCAGGGCAAGCCGTGGGAACCTCCCTTGATCTCGATGAGCTTCGAGCCCTTGATCATTTTCACCTGCCGTCTTGCCGTCGCGTCGATCGGCAGGATACGGTCGTCATCACCGTGTATGAGAACGGTCGGCAAGTCGTTGCGGGCAACGTCCTTGCGGAAATCTTCTATCCAAGCGTCGACACAGGCCAACGTACCAACCGGCGACGCTCCGATCGCCACGTTCCAGTTGGCCTGAATGACACGTTCGCTCACCAGCTTTCCGTCGGCGCCGCCGACACTGTAGAAGTTCTTCAAGAACTCCATCATCGCGACCGGACGGTCCGCCCTGATCCCGGCGCGGATCCCGTCGAACACGCTCGCATCGACGCCCTCAGGATTGTCCGGCGCCTTGACCAGATAAGGTCCGAGCGTGCCGATCAGCACGGCCTTGCGAAGCCGCCCGGTGCCGTATTTGCCGATGTATCTCGTGATCTCGCCGGTGCCCATGGAGTGTCCGACCAGCGACACATCGGTCAGATTCAAGGTATTCAACAGAACATCGAGATCGGCCGCGAACGTATCGTAGTTGTAGCCGAGCACCGGCTTGCTCGAGCGGCCGAAGCCGCGGCGATCGTACGTGATCACGCGATGGCCGGCACCCAAGAGCGCGGCGGTCTGCTTTTCCCAGGCGCCACCGTTGAGCGGCCAACCATGGATCAGCACGACCGGCGAGCCCGATCCGTGGTCTTCGTAATAGAGCTCGATGGGCGTGGAGTTTTCTTGTCCAACCTTGATGGCACTCACGGGGCTACTCTCCTTCATGGTTTGGGCCAATGAGAATGTCGGCAGCGGCGGCGCGGTCAGTCCGGCTGCGGCGAGCGCGAGGCTGTGGCGGCGGGAGATACCGCTCCCCGACGCCGATGATCGGCCGGAGTCGGCGACCCCGGACGCAGCTTGATCGCGGTTCATGTTCGGCCTCCTTGTTTTGTTCAATCAGCAGGCGGCACCGACGGCAACGCGACGTGCCTCATGCGTCGAATTCGTGAATGCAACCGGATCAGGGAATGTACGTCGAATAGACATAATCCTGGCTCTGCTTTGGTTGATGACATTCAAATCATTGTTTTGTTTGATCCGTGACTATTGGCTTTGTTGGATCACCTCCCGCCCAGGCCTGAAAGCCCCAGCCTCCCGTAGAGGCATACTTCTTCTTGTCCTTCAGCATGATGGCGGTGGCCTTCCGTGGGCCTTCCACGAAGGAGCCATCGGAGATGCTGAATTCGTGCAAATCGACCAACAGCACGGTCTTGTCCGGATATGGCCCGCCTTTCTTGAGCGCGGCCTCTCCGGTTGAATTGATATAGACGTTATGCATTCCGCCCATCGCCTCAAAGAGGGGGCTGCCTTTGTCGATGACCATCGTGTTGACGTGGTACCAGTGACGGAAGCTCGCCGGGAGCTTGAGGTCGTCGGCGGACTCAGCGGATATCGAGAAGATGGCGAGCATTCCGACTGTCGCGGCAAGCAACCGAAATGCCCGCGCCATCTCTCCGCCGGCTTTGGCGTATCCGATCATGACTATGGTGACCTCTCGTGTTTGACGGTTAGCCGCGTTGGCGGAAAACGACCAATATCGTTCCGAAAGGACCGAGCTTGCACACGATGTATGTCGACAGCTATGTCCACAAACCCTCGCGCGGCCGTCCCTTGATGTATGGCGCTGTTGCTGCCGCGGAAATGCCGGTCGGTTAGAGATTTTATGCTTTCCCGTTATGGTCGCGGCCGGGAAGCCGAGTCGTGACGTCCTGGATTAGCCACTGCCTCCTCTGCTCGCACCCAAAAGATGCGCGCTTCGGGGCATTTGACCAATTGATCCTTTGCGGTCGCCAGCACCCTCTTTGGTATAGACGGCCCGCGGGCTTCCTGAGAAACGAGAGCAGAAATGGGTGCGAAACGCTCTCCGCCCATCCAAGGTCACCGCAAAGCCTTTCACATGAGGTCGTGCATCATCGAGGACCTTCGTATGAGGTCCGCTACGAAGCACCGCGCAATGCGAGGGCGTCCGCCATGCGCACGAGATCAGCGAAGGTCCGCGCTGCCATCTTTTGCTTGATCGTGCGGCGATATGTCTTGACCGTGATCTCGCTTAGGCCAAGGTCAAAGGCAACCTCCTTGTTCATTTTTCCGCTGGTCACCAACGCCATCACCTGCATTTCTCGCGGCGACAGGCCGGCGTGGCGATCGCGGATTTCGGCGATGGCGCTGTCTGTCGCGCGTCGCTTCCGGTCGCGCTCGATCGCCGCCGTCACCGCATCGATCATGTCCTGCTCGCGGAACGGCTTTGGCAGGAAATCGACGGCACCAGCCTTCATGGCGCGTACCGACATCGGAACGTCGCCGTGTCCGGTCATCAGGACGATGGGAAGATGGACGCCGAAACCATCGCGTCGCAATTGAAAATCGAGCCCGCTGATGCCGGGCAGGCGGACGTCGAGAAGGATGCAGCCGAGCGCTTCACATTCGCCGGCATCGAGAAACTCCTGAACCGACGCGTAGGTGCGGACCTCAAGGCCCACGGACGGGAACAGCAGACTGAGCGCCTCGCGTGGCGACACGTCGTCATCGATGACATGGACGGTGGCCCGATCAGGCGCCACGGTATCTCCAGGGCGAGCCAATGCGGACATGGTCATTCTCCCGTCGGGGCCGTGCTGCGCTACGGAAAAACCGGCCGATCCGACCAGAAGGGTGGGGCAAATTCTATTATACGATAGTATCGCCGATACCTTGGTATCAGCGGACCCGCAACGCCGCGGTAGGCAACCGGCCGAGTGCAAGATTTGCGCGTCACCGGGGCCAACTAACACTAAAGTGTCATCGACCCTTTATCTCGTCGTGGCGCATGCTTAGGCAACTGGAGTGGCAACGAAGAGACCCGCAATGGAGCGCGAGCTGGGCGCCGTCGTCGATGCGCTCCCGGGATTGGTATGGACCGCATTTCCTGACGGTCGAATTGGTTATCTAAATCGGCGCTGGTCCGACTACACCGGGCTGGAGGTCGATGAGTCCCTTGGACGCGGCTGGCAGGCCGCGGTCCACTTGGAGGACTTGCCCCGGCTGCTCGCCGGCTGGCAGGCCAATTCCGCGTCGCGCGTGCCGGTTCAAACGCAAGCGCGCCTGCGCGGGCCGGACGGCAGATATCGCTGGTTCTTGTTTTGCGCTCACCCCTCCGCCGACGCATCCGGAGCGGTCGTCAAATGGTCCGGATTGGCCACCGATATCGAGGAACGAATGCAAGCCGAGGAAGCGCTGCGCGCGAGCGAGCGCCGGTTTCGTTCGATCGTCGACGGTCTTCCGGTCCTTCTCTCCACGGCGACTCCGGACGGCGAGCTGGACCAGGCCAATCGGCACTATCTGGATTACTTCGGCGCAACGCTGGAGGAGTTGAAGGCGCGCAAGGCCGTCCACAGCCTGCATCCGGACGACCGTGAACGCGTCCTCTCAGCCCGTAAAGCGGCGCTTGAAGCCGGCCGCCCCTACGAGATCGAGTGCCGCCGCCGCCGTGCCGACGGGGTCTACCGCTGGTTCTGCTTGCGCGCCTTCCCCTTGCGCGATGCGCAAGGGCGCGTCGCCCTGTGGTACCGGCTGCAAATCGATATCGAGGACCAGAAGAAGGCCGAACGCGAGCTTCAGCTGACGATCGACAGCATTCCGACCCTGGTCGCGACTTATGGGCCGGGTGGCTCGCCAATTTTCATCAATCAGACGTGGCGGGACTATAGCGGCCTCTCACCCATATCCGTTGCCGAGGCCGAGCGCATCGGCTTTATTCACCCGGACGATGCGGAGCGCGTCAGACCGGAACGGCGGAAGTCGCTTGCTACGGGCGTCCCGTTCCAGGCCGAGGTGCGACTGCGCCGGGCCGACGGAGAGTATCGATGGCACCTTATCCACCGCGTAGCCGCTCGCGATGAATCGGGCAAGATTGTCAAATGGTACAGCGTGGGCGCCGATATCGAGGACCGCAAGCGCGCCGAGCAGAAGGCGGTCGAAGCCGAGCGTGAGCTGCAGCGGACGATCGACCATATTCCCGTGCTGGTCGCGACCTATCGCCCCGACGGCTCGCGCCTTTACATCAACAAGCGGGTAAGCGAGTACACCGATCGTACCACTGCGGAGGATCGGAAAAGAACGATCCATCCGGACGACCTCGAGCTCGCCGAGAGCAAATGGCGTGCGTGCGTCGCGAGTGGGGAGGAATACGAGCTCGAGTTTCGCGTGCGCATGGCCGACGGCACGTATCGCTGGCACTTGACGCGTCGCGTGCCGCTGCGCGACGAGGCCGGCAAGATCATCCGCTGGTACGGCATCGGCTACGATATCGAGGACCGCAAGCGCGCCGAGGAGGAGCTGCGGCGCAGCGAGGCCTTTCTGGCCAAAGCGCAGCGGCTCAGTCTGACGGGGAGCTTCTCTTTTCATTCGGCGACGGAGCAGTTCACATGGTCCGAGGAACTCTATCGCATCTTCGAATTCCAACCCGGCTCTCAGGTGACGTCTGTCGCTGATCGGTTCGCGCTACCATCCGGAAGATCGACATGTGATGGACGAAACAGTCGCTGGTATACGACGCGGTGCCCCCGAGTTTGATTACGAGCATCGGCTCTTGATGCCGGACGGCTCGATCAAATGGGTGCACGTGGTTGCTCAAGCCAGCAGCTGGGACAGTGACGGCAGCGGGCTGGAGTATTTCGGCGCGGTTCAGGACGTGACGCAGCGCCGGCTTGCGGAAGCGGCGATCGACAAAGCCCGATCGGAGCTCGCGCACGTCGCCCGGGTCATGAGCCTCGGCACCTTGACGGCATCGATCGCGCACGAGGTCAACCAGCCGCTGGCGGGCATCGTCACCAACGCCAGCACCTGCCTGCGGATGTTGGCGGCCGATCCGCCGAACATCAAGGGCGCGCAGGAAACCGCGCGCCGCACGATCCGCGACGGCAACCGCGCCGCCGACGTCATCGCTCGCTTGCGTGCGCTGTTCAGCAAGAAAGCCGCCGCGACCGAGACCATGGACCTGAACGAGGCGACGCGCGAGGTGCTGAAGCTGATGTTTGGCGACCTGCTGCGCAACGGGGTGGACCTGCGGCTGGAGCTTGACCAAGACCACCCGCTGCTCGTCACCGGCGATCGGGTCCAGCTTCAACAGGTCATTCTAAATCTGGTTCGCAACGCGTCGGACGCCCTGCGCGATGTGAACGATCGCCCCAAGCACCTCTTGGTGAAGGTCGAGAGGAAAGCGGGGGGAGGAGCGCGCCTCATCGTGAAAGACGCGGGCGTGGGCCTCGATCCGCAAACCGTCGGGCGACTGTTCGACGCTTTCTACACAACCAAGAGCGACGGCATGGGCATCGGCCTGTCGGTCAGCCGCTCGATCATCGAAAGCCATGGGGGCAAGCTGTGGGCGGAGGCGAACGACGGTCCCGGCACGACCTTCTCGTTTTCGCTTCCCCCGCTGGCCGTCAACGAGATAGACGAAGCGCAGGCGCGGCCGCTTTGGCGCCGGACCTGAGGGGCGAAGTCGACGTGATAAGGAATTCATAATGGAGAGTCGCCCGCTCCTATCCGTGGTCGATGACGACGAGTCCGTCCGCGAATCGCTCCCGGACCTGCTGCATGAGTTCGGCTTCGCGGTCGAGACGTTCGCATCGGCCGAGGAGTTCCTCGCGTCCGGTCGCGTCGCCGAAACTCGCTGTCTGATCCTCGATGTCGCCATGCCGGGCATGAGCGGGCTCGATCTCCAGCGCGAACTGGCGCAGCGCCACCACAAGGTGCCGATCATCTTCATCACGGCGCACGCGGATCATTCGGTCATTCCACGCCTCATCGAGCAGGGGGCCGCAGCGTGCCTGCGCAAGCCGTTCAGCGATACGGCGCTGCGCGCGGCCCTCGACACCGCGCTTGCGTCACCCCAAGGGTGACGGATAAACTGTTGCGGAGGGAGCCGACCTGAGGTTATTTGTGCGTGGCGCACCCAACCCCGATCGTTTTCGTCGTCGACGATGACATCTCGGTGCGTGAAGCGCTGGAAGCGCTGATCCACCTCGAAGGCTGGCAGGTGGAGACGTTCGCGTCAGCCGAGACCTTCCTGGCGCGCCCGCGCGTCATTGTTCCCAACTGCCTGGTGCTCGACGTTTCCCTCCCCGACCTCAGCGGCCTCGATCTGCAGAAGCGCCTGGCCGATCGTAGCGACATACCGATCATCTTCATCACGGGCTACGGCGATGTGCCGATGACGGTCCAGGCCATGAAGGCCGGCGCCGTCGAGTTCCTGATGAAACCCTTCAGCGATGAAACGTTACTGAGTGCCATCCGCCAGGCGATCGACCGGAGCCGCGCCGCACTCGATCAGCAACAAGAGATAAGGGTCCTGCGCGACCGCTATGCCTCGCTCAGCCGTCGCGAGCAGGAGGTCATGGCGCTGGTCGTTACCGGCCGGCTGAACAAGCAGGTCGGCTTCGACCTCGGCATCAGCGAGATCACCGTAAAGGCGCACCGCGGACGGGTGATGCGGAAGATGGAGGCCGGCTCGCTTGCCGATCTCATCAACATCGCGGCGAAGCTGCGGCTGGCGCCTGGGCTGGAGCACTGAAACCAATTCTCCTCCGGAGCGAACCTTACCGCGCTCGCGCTTCTCTCGAAACAAACTCTGGATGATAGCCGGACCGGCGCGATGTTGCGCTTGCCAAGCCGCCGCGGGCTTCCCCCGTCGTTCTCCATCGCCGAACTCTCCAGATGGGCGACCAGCATCGACCGATACCTTCGTCCAATGGATTCACATCTACATTAGCCCCATGTCCATTTCTGAGGTGAAACGAACAGATCCCTAGATCACAGTGTCGGTCGATTCAAACAACTGAAGAGATAGATCATGATCCCTGATTGCAACACATCTCGCATGTCCAGCCGGAACCAATCCAGCGCAGCCAACAGCTTTTCGCGTCGAGAATTTCTGCAGGCCGGGGCTGTCGCGGGCCTGAGCTTGCCGTTCGCAGATCGTGAAGGCCGAGCGGCCGACGCCGGCGAGAGTTCAGTCAGCCGGGAGACCACGATGGGTCTCTTTCCGGGCTTCACAGCCGAGACGGTCGAGACCAGCGGCACCACCATTCACGTTTTGCGCAAGGGCTCCGGCAGACCATTGCTGCTGCTGCACGGCTACCCTGAAACGCACCTGACATGGCACAAGGTAGCGCCGCAGTTGGCGGAGCAATTCTCCGTGGTGGTGCCCGATCTGCGCGGCTATGGCGAATCCGGCAGACCGCCGGACGGAGACCGGCACGAAAACTACTCATTTCGCGCCATGGCGCAAGATCAGATCGATGTGATGCGTCATTACGGTCACGGGCGCTTTCTGGTTGTGGCGCATGATCGCGGCGCGCGCGCGGCGCACCGGCTCTGTCTCGATCACCCTGAGAGCGTCGATAAAGCCGTCCTGATGGACATCGCGCCCGCCCTTACGATGTATCGTGGAACGAACCAGGAATTCGCCACCAAATACATGTGGTGGTTCTTCCTGATTCAGCCGGCTCCGCTCCCTGAACATATGATTGGACTCGACCCGACGTTTTTCTTGCAGACGATCGTCGGGGGCCTGAACAAGACTCCCGGAGCGATCGCGCCTGAAATAATGGAGCAATACGTACGCGCCTTTTCGAATGCAGCCGCGATCCACGCTTCCTGCGAGGATATGCGAGCCGCTGCGGACATCGACCTGGAGATGGACATGGCAGACGACGAAGCCGGTAGAAAGATCCAATGCCCGCTTCATGTCCTCTGGGGTGCAAAGAATACGGTCGGCGCCTTGTGGGACGTGCTCGCTACTTGGCGGGAGAAAAGCGGCGCGTCGGTGACCGGCAGGGCTCTCGATTGCGGTCACTTTCTGCAAGAAGAGCGTCCTCAGGATGTCCTGACGGAACTGCGCCAATTTCTGACTTGAGGAGGTGAGCATGCGTTACAAGTTGGTGGATGAAGAGCCAAAGACCTTCGTTCTCGTATTCGAAACGAGCGATGAGTTGGAGCAAGGCCTAAAGGAGTTCGCATCAGAACAGAAGCTTGCTTCGGCAAGCTTCAAGGCCATTGGTGCGCTTTCATCCGTGCGGCTCGGATGGCTCAACTGGGACACGAAACAATATGAAACTTCCGTTTCTCTGGATGAACAAGTCGAATTGCTTTCTCTGATCGGCGACGTCGCCATGAAAGACGGCGAGCCGCAAGTTCATGCCCATACTGTGGTGGGCAGGCGCGATGGAACAGCCCATGGTGGCCACCTGTTGCAAGCTCACGTTCGGCCGACTTGCGAAGTGGTGTTAACGGAGAGTCCTGTGCATCTGAAGAAAGAATTTGATCCGGCAGCGGGTATCATGTTGATCAAGCTTTAGAAGTCTCTCTGAATAAGCTCTTTCGGATTAAGGGCGTCAAATCTTCATACGAGCGCCCGCAGTCGCCCCGAGGGCTATGCAATCGGCGCCGGAACTACGTCGCGGACCGCAGTGCGGCTAGCAGGTCCTCGATGGCCATGCGCATTCGGTAGTCGGGGTCGATAAAGCGTGCGCGAATGATCCCATCAGTGCCGATGATGAAGGTGGCGGGAATCGGGAGCATCCAATTGTCGGTGCCCTGTGAGACTGAGGGATCCCATCCCGAGCTGACCATCATGTCCTTTAGCTCGTCTCCGACATAAAACGCGAGGTCAAGGTTCATCGCGTAGCCGTTGTCCATATCCGTAAGAACTGGAAACGGCGCGTCGGCTTCGGATTTGAGCCACACCGCGAATTTTTGTCGATCGGGCACGATCGCGGCAACGTGACGGTGCTCGGCAGCGACCTCCTTCTCGGCGCGAGCCAGCGCATCCACGTTGATCCGACAGAAGGGGCACCATTGCCCCCGATTGAAAGCCAGCGCGAGCGGCCCGTTGCCAAGCAAATCCTCAAGACGGACCAGCCGCCCTTGGTCGTCCGGCAGCAGGAAGGCAGGCATCGGCTCGCCCACCTTGGGCGCCGTCGCTCCGGCTTGACTCTCCGCAAGGCGGGCGACCAGCGCGTCGATGGCCGCGGCGAAATGGGGGCCGAAGCGCCGCAGCTCGTTCGCAAAGGCCTGCAGACGATCGGCCAACGGCGCCTCCAAGTCGCGAGAGCGGACGAAGGATTCCTCCAGTATTTCGCAGAGCTTCGGTTCCGTCATCAATAAGCTCTCCCTATTGCTTCGTCCCCGTGTTGAAGCTCCAGTCGGCGGCTCGAAGCAAATTGAACAGAGTGGCAGAAGCGATCGCACGGTGCCGGCCCGCGACAGTGTACACCGACACCTTGCGCACCAGGCCGAGCTGCTTCAGCGCCATTCGGCGGATCCCGCTCGTTTCCGCTGCTCCCACGGGTATGATCGCTACTCCCAGATCGGCTTTGAGCAATTCCAGCAAGTCTTCTTGCGTTGCCACCTGATGGGTCGCTGTATCGAGGATGCCGTTCGCCTCGCGCCAGGCCGCGAGTTCTTCGATCATCTCAAATTCGCTGTTGATCAGGAGGGTCTCGGAAGCAAGGTCGCTGAACTCGACTTTATCCCTGCCCGCCAGCCTGTGGGTCCAGCTGACGACGAGACCAAACGGTTCTTCAAACAGCGGAAGCGTATCGAGGCGCGACCAGCTCTCACCGAGTGGACCGGCGATCGCCAAGTCGACAACGCCCGATCTCAGGTATTCGGCGACCTCGCGGCCCGAGCCGCGACGCAATTGCAGCTGGAGGCCCGGGAAGGCCCGTGACAACTCCCGCAGCATTGGTGCGAAGGGCCCGAGGGCCACGGTGTGCGTGACCGCCAACGAGAGCGGCGCGGTATCACCCTTCCTGATAGATGCGGCCACCGTCTTGGCCGCAAGGGCGGTTTCGTAACACTGGCGCAGCATAGGCAGCACGCGCTGGCCAAGTTCCGTCAGGTGCGACAGTGTGCGCTCGCGCCGAAGCAACTCGCCACCGAGCTCGGTTTCGAGACCCTTGATGGCTCGGCTCAGAGCCGGTTGTGAGACGTTGCACTGCTCGGCCGCCTTGGTCAAATTCAGCGTTTCGCTGAGCGCCAAGAAGTAGCGGATATGGTGCATTTCCAAGGTACGGCCCTCGCTACGCGCTCACGTATAAAACGCGGACCTGTTTGGTTGCCCCTGGTTTGGTCGATGTGCCGAACGTGAAAAGGTCCATAACACAACCTCGGCACGTCCCGCGGGCAGCTCAGACAAAATGCTACATCATCTTCGCGAGCGGGCGGAAGGGGGACGCGACGACATTTGTTGCAGTTCATATTTCTCAAATTGGTCCGCAGCAGCGGTTCGCCGCCTCAGCGGCGGTTCGCCGCCTCAGCGGCGGTTCGCCGCCGCATCCCGCTGCGAGCGCTGGACGAGCATGCGGGTCGGCGCCTGGCGTTCGCCTGCCGAGACCGATACCGCTGCCCCTGGTCCCGAAGCGGTCACCACGGGGCGTTGGCCTGCCCGGGCGAAGGGGTGGCAACAGGCTTTCGTTGCTCGCGCATCCCGCGAGCCCGACAGTAGCGTCGCGGTTTGAATTTTGGTCTAATAACAAGGTCGGCGCCGTCGGCGACGCCACCATCACCGGGAGGGGGATTTGCGCGCACCTGCTATTGCATTCGTCGCCGTCATGCTGATGGCATCCTCGGCAGGCAGCGCCGAACTGATCGTCCTCAGCGGCCAGGGCGCGACGCCGGGCGTGCGCGAGGTCGCCGCCGCATTTGCGCGTACGAGCGGCCACACGGTGACCGTGCTCCAACCGGCGAATGCAGAGCTTCAGCAGAGACTCGGCAACGGGCCAGCCGACATCCTGGTTGCCAGCCCCGAGCCGATCGGCGACCTGGTCAAGAAGGGCGCGCTTGTGTCCGACACGGTAACGCCCTGGGTGCTCGCCGGCCTCGGCGTCTCGGTGCGCGCCGGTGCGTCCAAGCCCGATATCGGCACGGTCGACGCCTACAAGGCGGCGCTCCTCGCCGCGAAGTCGATCGGCTACTCATACGGCTGCAGCGGCACCAATGTCGCGGAAGGCATCGAAAAGCTCGGCCTTGCCGATCAGTTGAAGGCCAAGACGACACGCACCGGCAGTCAAGCCGGCGGCGGTCCGGTGACCGACTATCTGGCGCGCGGCGACTTCGAGCTCGGCATCCAGCAGACCAACATCATGGTGGGCGTAGCGGGGACCGATTACGTAGGACCGGTGCCCGGCTTCCTGAACAAGCCATGCCCGTCGAGCGTCGCAATGACGACGGTCTCCAGGGAGCCGCAGGCTGCGCGTGCAATGATCAAGTTCATGACCTCGCCCGAGGCCGCGCCGCTCGTCCGCAAGACCTATGTGGAACCGGCGGTCCACTAACGCTGACGCGTCAGGGCCGCGCAAGGAGGACACTGGCCGATTAGACCTCGACTTCTGCTTCAACGCGATCGATAAGATCGCCGCAATCGTTCAGGTGGATAGAATGCTTCCCGGAAGTCGGTCGAGTTGACGATCGGTAGCGGGCCGTCCAAACGCAGCCTTCGATGCTTCTCAGCCGCGACAAGAGGAGGAATACATTGAAACCGATCCATTTACCGATAACCGGGCTTTTGGTGCTCGGCCTCGCCGGCGTCGGGCTCGCCCAGAGTCCCTCTTCGGTTCGTACCGGCACGGCCGCCTACGGCGACTGGCATTCCGATGCTCCCGGCGTCACGCGCAAAATCACTCCGGCCGACCTGGCGGCGCCGTTTGAAACGCGCTCAACCGCCAATCGATCCAAGGTGGTTCCAAGACCATCTGACGCTGCGCTCAAGGCACCCGATGGCTTCACGGTCGAGCCGTTCATAACCGGCATGAATGGTGCGCGCGTCATTCGCATTGCGCCCAACGGCGACATCTTTCTATCCCAAAGCGAGCCCGGCAAGATTGTGGTGATGCGTGCGGCAGACGGCGCATCGAAGCCGGAACGGATTGAGGTTTTTGCGGAGGGTTTGAACCGGCCGTTTGGGATCGCTTTTTATCCGCCCGGGCCCGATCCGCAATATGTTTATGTGGGAGAGACCAATCAGGTCGTGCGCTTTCCTTACAAGAACGGTGATCTGAAGGCATCGGGCAAGGCCGAGTTGATTGTGCCTAACATCCCGGTTGGCGGCGGTCATTGGACGCGCGACGTCGTATTCTCCCCTGATGGTACGACTATGTATGTTTCGATCGGCTCAGGCTCGAACGTGGCGGAGGATCTGCCTCCCAAGCCCGATCTTGTAGCGTGGCAGAAAGATCATGGGCTCGGGGCCGCCTGGGGTCCAAAGGAGGAGTGGCGCGCCGACGTATTGGCCTTCAATCCCGATGGCAAGAACAGACGGCCTTACGCAACGGGAATCCGTAATTGCTCGGGGCTGACGGTCCAGCCTGGCACCGGCACGGTCTTCTGTGCGACGAACGAACGCGATCTGCTTGGCGACAATCTGCCGCCCGACTACGTAACTGCGGTAAGCGAAAATGCTTTCTACGGCTGGCCGTGGTTTTACATCGGCAATAACGAAGATCCGCGGCACGCAAACGAGCGCCCGGATCTGAAGGACCATGTGGCCGTCCCCGATGTTCTCTTCCAGCCGCATTCTGCGCCGCTCGGGATTGCGTTCAACACGGGCAAGCAGTTTCCTTCCGCGTGGGAGGGGGATGCATTCGTCGCTCTCCACGGCTCTTGGAACCGCTCGCTGCACACTGGATACAAGATCGTCCGTCTGCCATTCAGGAACGGAAAACCAACTGGAGAGTATCAGGATTTCGTCATTGGCTTCACGGCCGGCGAGGAAGGCGTTTGGGGCGCCCGGTCGATGTTGCCTTCGCGCATGACGGCTCGATGCTGTTCAGCGAAGACGGCAACGGCGTCATCTACCGCGTCTCATACCAGGGAAAATAGGCTCGGATGGTATTCTTGGCGAAAGCGAGTTGAGCGAGGGCAAGCAAGGGCGTCCGGCGTTGCAATGGCGGCCCGCCACCCGCCGGGTCGGTTGGCCAGAGCCCGCGGCGAGAGAGCGCTGAGCGTCATCAGTACCGGGCCTAGGGCTCGGCTCATGCCGGGGGCACAGGACGAGGGCGCGCCCGGCGACGCTGATCAGAACCGCAGCGGCTTGGCCTGCTGGACCTGCGGCAGCGCGCGCACCGCGGCCAGCACCTGCGGCGGCAGCTCGCCGTCGATCTCGATCAGCGCGACGGCGTTGCCGCCCGGCGCCTCGCGTCCGACATGGAAGGTCGCGATGTTGATGCCGGCTTCGCCGAGCGTCGACGAGAAGCGCCCGATGAAGCCGGGCTTGTCCAAGTTCGTGATATAGATCATCGAGGGGCCGAACTCGGCATCCATGCGGATGCCCTTGATGTTGACGATCCGCGGCCGTCCGTCGGCAAAGACCGTTCCGGAGACCGAGCGCGATTGATTCTCGGTGACGACCGTCAACGTGATCAGGCTGTCGTAGTCGCCGACAGCCGCGCGCGTCACCTCCTCGATCACGATGCCGCGGTCCTTGGCGATGCTCGGCGCCGAGACCACGTTGACGTCCTGCAGCATGGGCCGCAACAGTCCGGCAATGGCGGCGGAGGTCAGCGCCTTGGTGTTCATCTGCGCGACGGCGCCCTCGTAGGCCAGTTGGACCTTGTTGATGCCGCTTTCGGTCAGCTGGCCGGCGAACGAGCCGAGCCGTTCCGCGAGCGCGACGAAGGGCTTCAATTTCGGCGCCTCCTCGGCCGTGATGGACGGAAAATTGACCGCATTGGAGATGGCGCCGCGCAACAGATACTCGGACATCTGCTCGGCGATCTGCAACGCCACGTTCTCCTGCGCCTCGGTGGTCGCAGCGCCCAGATGCGGCGTGCAAACCACGTTGGGGTGCCCGAACAGCGGGTTCAGCGTGGCCGGCTCCTCCACGAACACATCGAAGGCGGCGCCCGCGACCTGGCCGGAATCGAGCGCCTGCCGCAACGCCTTTTCGTCCACCAAACCGCCGCGCGCGCAGTTGATGATGCGCACGCCCTTCTTCATGACCGCCAGCGCCTTGCCGTCGATGATGTCCTTGGTCTTGTCGGTAAGCGGCGTATGCAGCGTGATGAAATCGGCGCGCTTGAACAGCTCGCCCAGCTCGACCTTCTCGACGCCGAGATCGATGGCGCGCTCGGGCGACAGGAACGGATCGTAGGCGATCACCTTCATGCGCAGGCCGTGGCCGCGATCGGCGACGATCGAGCCGATATTGCCGCAACCGATGACGCCCAGCGTCTTGCCGGTGATCTCGACGCCCATGAAGCGGTTCTTTTCCCATTTGCCGGCCTGGGTCGAGGAATCGGCCTGGGGAATCTGGCGCGCCAGCGCCAGCATCAGGGTGATGGCGTGCTCGGCGGTCGTGATCGAGTTGCCGAACGGCGTGTTCATCACGATGATGCCCTTGGCGGTGGCGGCCGGAATATCGACATTGTCGACCCCGATGCCGGCGCGCCCGATCACCTTCAGGTTCTTGGCGCGCTCGAGGATCTTCGGCGTGACCTTGGTGGCCGAACGGATGGCGAGGCCGTCGAAATTGCCGATCAGTTCGGCGAGCTTTTCCTTGTCGCCGCCGAGCTTGGGCTGAAAATCGACCTCGACCCCGTGATCCTTGAAGATCTGCACGGCGGCGGGAGAGAGCGAATCCGAGATGAGCACTTTGGGAGGCATGGCGGCATCCTGCTTTTGGGCTGATGATTGCGGTCGAGGGCGCCGGCCCGACCGCCGAATGGCCGATGTTTCGGCGATTTCGCTGGGTTCACGCCACCTTGGGCAGCGCGGCTTTGGATTTTGCGAACGCCCAGTCGAGCCAGTACGTCAGGGCCTCGACATCGTTCCTCTCGACGGTCGCTCCGCACCAAATGCGCAGCCCCGGCGGCGCGTCGCGGTAGGCATCGACATCGTAAGCGACGTTTTCCTTCTCCAGCGCGGCGACCAGACCTTTGATGAAGGCTGATTGTGCGTCCGGCGTCAGCGCGGTCACGGCCGGATCGACGACCCGCAGGCAGACCGACGTGTTGGAGCGGATTGCCGGCTGTTTCGCCAGGAAGTCGACCCATGGCGTGGCGGCGACCCAATCGGCGATGGCTTTGGTGTTGGCGTCGGCCCTGGCGATGAGCGCGGCGAGGCCGCCGATCGACTTCGCCCAGTCGAGCGTATCGAGATAATCCTCCACGCACAGCATCGAGGGCGTGTTGATGGTCTCGCCCTCGAATATGCCCTCGATCAGCTTGCCGCCGTTGGTCAGGCGGAAGATCTTCGGCAGCGGCCACGGCGGCGTGTAGGTCTTCAATCGTTCGACTGCGCGCGGCGACAGGATCAACATCCCATGCGCGGCCTCGCCGCCGAGCACCTTCTGCCAGGACAAGGTAATGACGTCGAGCTTGGCGAAATCGAGCGGCTGGGCGAAGGCGGCCGAGGTGGCATCGCAGATGCTCAAGCCCTGCCGGTCGGCGGCGATCCAGCCGGCATCCGGGATCCGCACCCCGGAGGTGGTGCCGTTCCAGGTGAAGACGATATCGTTCGACGAGTCCACCTTGGAAAGATCCGGCAGCTCGCCATAGCCGGCCTTGAGCACCGTCACATCCTTGAGCTTGAGCTGCTTGGTGATGTCGGTGACCCAACCTTCGCCGAAGGATTCCCAGGCGAGCACCGTAACCGGCCGCGGCCCGAGCAGGGACCACAGTGCCATCTCGACCGCGCCGGTATCGGAAGCCGGCACGATGCCGATGCGGTAGTCGGCGGGGACCTGGAGAATCTCGCGGGTCAGATCGATGGCGCGCTTGAGCTTCGCCTTGCCGATCTTCGAACGGTGCGAGCGGGCCAAAACCGCATCAGTGAGGGCTTGCAGGCTCCAGCCGGGGCGCTTGGCGCAAGGGCCGGAAGAGAAGTGCGGAACGAGGGGCCGCACGGACGGCATCGCGATGGTCATGGTCTATCCTTCCAGATAGGCGCCCCTCGGTGGGGAGGGGTGTCCCGGGGCGGAGATAGGCCAAGAGCAGCCGCGCCGTCAAGCTTCGCCTGCTGCGGCGGTTCCGCTCCGGCGCCGGACGCGGCGTGCGGCCCGGCATCCCGGGCCAGGTTGCAGCCGCGGGCTCGGAGCGGGATCAGGTCCTAGAATTTCACTCCCATCCCGACGCGACCGAACTGAACATGCGAGCTGATCTGCCACACCGGCGACCACCCGATATATTCGTATTCGGCGCGCGCAAAGATGTTTTGCGTCAAGGCAAAATCGACCCCGAACCCGCCCGTATAACCGAACAAATAGGCCGCGTTCTTGGACTGCCCCTGCGTGAAGGAGAAATCGATCACGCTCGGCGGCAGGTTGGGGTCATGGGCATTGGGGGTCACCTGCTGGCACGAGCAGCTCACCGACAAGGCCAGGTCGGCGCGTCCGGCCGCCGCTCCGACCGTGATGTAGGGCAGGAAATTTCCAATCACATAGCCGGCACGTGCACGCAAGACGCCGACATCGGTCGTGTGCTCCCTGCCGTTTGCGGTCAGAAAGAAGTTGTATTGCGATCCGTTCGACAGAGTCCCGGTAAGGCGGCCGATCGGGCTGTCCGGCGCGACGGCATCAAAGCCGGTGTGGGTATAGTTGAACTCCAAGCCGAGGATCGCATTGTCGAACTGCGTGTTGTAGCCGACAAAACCGCCGAGGCCCGTGCCTCCGACGTCGCTCGCTCCGAGCAACGGTATGGCGGACGGCTGAGCTTCTGATTCGAACACCAAGTCGCGCAGCGCGAACGAGAGCAACGATTGAGTCGAGTTGGTGAAATCGGCGTTGGCGTTGCCGTAGGCCAGCTGCCCGCCGACATAGAACCCGTCCCAGCTGAAATAGGTGGGAGAGGCGGGCACGAACATATCCGATCCGCGCAAGGTCGGAAGATCGTAGTCGGCGGCGAACGCTGACGACGAGAGGCCGATCAGGGCCAGAGCAGGGAGCAGCCAACGCATGACGGCCTCATATATTCCGCGGACCAAAAGCAGGCGTGTCGCCATCATGATTGATTAACCTTAATGAGCGGTTAGCTCGGCGCACCAAATGAAAAACGGCGCGGGAATTCCCGCGCCGTTGAAGTCCTTGCAGCTTGTCCCGGACCTGATATCGCGCCGCGATGACGCGCGTCATCGCGGCAGCAGCCGGGGCAAGGCGAGCGTTCAGCCCTTGCGAACGAGCGGCGGCGTATAGACCGGCGCTTCCGGCTGGAACAGCCAGCGCATGCCGACCTTCAAGTCCAAGGAATTGAAGTCCGTGAGCGTGTAGTAGGCGGCCGGCCCGCTGGTAGCCCTGGCACCCGGTCGACGAGCAGTTGACGACCGGCGTCTTGATCGAGCCCAGGTTCAAGTAGCGGACGGCCAGCTCGAGCTTGAGGTTGCTGGATACATTGTAGGCCAAGCCGGCCTGCGCCGACCAGGCAAGCGTAAAGTTGGAAGCGTCAGCCTGCGAGAAGCCGAAGCCGGGGGCGAAGATATTGACGATGCCGAGATCGGTCACGGTGCTGACCGTGTTCCACGCCCCGCCGACGCCGGCGCCGACGAACGGCGTCAGGCACCACCAGGTGCCGAGATCCAGATAGGCGTTGAGCATGAACACCTCGGCGGAGTGGGATCCGTCGTATTGGTCGAAACATGTCGCTCCGCCCGGGCAGAATTCGTGATAGCTGCCGACCGCCTTGAACTTCGCCGCCGCGCGTTGCTCGGCGGTGACATCGAAGCGCAGCCAATTGTTGACCTGATAACCGGCGCCGAAGTCGACGAAGGCGGCACCATCGGTCTCCTGCTGCACGATTTGCCAGCTCGCCGGCCAAACGAAGCCCGGATTGGTCTGAAAATGATCAAACGACTTGAAGTCCTGCGAGGCAACGCCGACGTCGCCGCGCAGATACCAGCCGGATTCGGAGGCCGGCGCCTGAATCACCGGCTGCGTGGCCGGAAGGGCGGGAGGAAAGTCAGCGGCGAACGCCGCCGTGCTCATTGCTGCGGCGGCTCCCGCGAGCGCCAAGGTTATCACACTACTCATGACTTCGTCCTTTCGTCCTATTGGGGCTTAAGGCCCCACAGGGATGAACCAACGAAGCCAGGATGGCAGCAAACCGTTAAATGGAGCTTAACCTTAACTCTTAACCGCGATGCTTAACCTTTGTTTGGGCCGCTGCCGCGCGCCCAATGCGTCGCCAGGGCAAGGCCCCGGGAACGCGATTTGCGCAGCGCGCAGGGATCAGGCGGTGACGTGGCTCAGGGCATCGACGATGCCGTCGACGACTTCCTCGACCAGGATCCGGTCATCGCCTTCGCCCATGACCCGGATCACCGGCTCGGTACCGGAGGAACGAACGATCAGGCGACCATGGCCATTGAGGCGACGTTCGGCCTCGCGAATGGCGGAGCGAACCTTGGCGGCCTCCAAGGGCTTGCCGCTGCGGTAGCGCACGTTCTTGAGGATCTGCGGCAGCGGATCGAAGCGGTGGCAGACCTTGGATACCGGCTGGTCCTGTTTCTTGAGCACGGCCAGCACCTGCAGCGCGGCAACAAAGCCGTCACCGGTGGTGGTGTAGTCGCGGAGAATGATGTGGCCCGAGGGCTCGCCGCCGACATTGTGCCCGTGCTCGCGCATATATTCGAGCACGTAGCGATCGCCGACCGGCGTGCGCGCAAGCGAAAGGCCGAGCCCGTCCAGATAGCGTTCCAGCCCGAGGTTGGACATCACGGTGGCGACGACGCCCGGCTTGGCGAGACGCCCGTCCTCCTTGAAGCTTGCCGCGATCACCGCCAACAGCTGGTCGCCGTCGACCAGGCGGCCGCGTTCGTCGCAGATAATGACGCGATCGGCATCGCCGTCGAGTGCGATGCCGATATCGGCCCGCATCTCCTTGACCTTGGCGCATAGCGCCGCCGGCTCGGTCGAGCCGCAATCCCGGTTGATATTGAAGCCGTCGGGCTCAACCCCGATCGGCACCACGTCGGCGCCCAGCTCCCACAGCGCCTCGGGCACCACCCGGTAGGCGGCGCCATTGGCGCAATCCACGACCACGCGCAACCCATCAAGGCTGAGCGCCCGCGGCAACGTGCGCTTGGCGAACTCGATGTAGCGGGCGCGCTCGCCTTCGATGCGAGTCGCGCGGCCCAGATCGGAGCTCTTCGCCAGCTTCTTGGCCAAATCCGAATCGATCAATGTCTCGATCTCGTGCTCGACCGCGTCCGAGAGCTTGTAGCCGTCCGGGCCGAACAACTTGATGCCGTTGTCGTCGTAGGCGTTGTGCGAGGCCGATATCATGACGCCGATGTCGGCGCGCATCGAGCGAGTGAGCATGGCGACTGCCGGCGTGGGCATGGGGCCGAGCAACAGCACATCCATGCCGACCGAGGTGAAGCCCGCCACCAAGGCGGTCTCGATCATATAGCCCGACAGCCGGGTGTCCTTGCCGATCACGACCCGGTGACGATGGTCGCCGCGGCGAAAGGCCAGCCCCGCGGCCTGCCCGACGCGAAGCGCCAATTCCGGTCCGATCACGCTGTTGGCGCGACCGCGGATGCCGTCAGTCCCGAAATACTTGCGAACCATTCCCCACGCCCCGCTTTGACCTAGCCAGAGCCACAATAGGCCTTTTCAGCCTGCAAACTGTGCAAGAAATGTGGGTAAATTTTGTGCCATGATGAACACGGCCGGCGCGGAAGGCCTGCCGTGTCGTCGCGGGGCTTGGGCCGGGGACGCTTCCGCCTAGCTTTTTTGGTCAAGCACGGTCGGGGGCGGCTGGACGATATTGATGGCATCGGAGGCCGGAAAAGTCTCTTCCAGGCCTGATTCCAGCGATTTTTCAAGGCGCCGGCGCCGCTCGGCCGGATCTTCCGGCCGCTTTTTGATCGCCATCTCGCCGTCCGGCCCGGTCTCTTTCGGTGTAACCATTGTGAGCTCCTGCGCGTGGGCCGGGACGCCGCCCCGGCGGCAGGTCAACCCCGGGCTCGGTTGAAGCGTTCCGCGCGTCGGCGGCCGGCCGGCGAGGCCCTCAGCCCCGCCCTCGCAACTTGACGGAATGCCGGAGGGGTGTTGACTGCGGCCACTTCCCAGAATCGGAAGGCCCCGGCGAGGACGCCGAAATGAGTGCCCGGCCATGCGCATGCTGACCTGCATCGAGGACATGCGGCTCGCGGCACGTCGGCGGGTCCCCAAGATGTTCTTCGAATATGCCGACCGGGGCTCCTATGCGGAGGAGACCTTGCGGCTCAACCGCAGCGACCTCGCGCGCATCAAGCTGCGCCAGCGCGTGCTCGTGGACGTCGCCCGGCGCGACCTCACGACCACCATCGCGGGCGCGCCCGCTTCGCTGCCGCTGATGCTGGCGCCGATCGGACTGTGCGGCATGCAATGGGGCGACGGCGAGATCCTCGCCTGCCGCGCCGCCCAGGCGGCCGGCATCCCGTTCTGCCTTTCCACGATGTCGATCTGCGCGATCGAGGACGTTGCGGCCGCGGTCCACCAGCCGTTCTGGTTCCAGCTCTATGTCATGAAAGACCGCGGCTTCGTGCGCGCGCTGATCGAAAGGGCGATCGCGGCAAAATGCAGCGCGCTGGTGCTGACCGTCGATCTGCAGGTACTGGGGCAGCGCCATTGCGACCTGCGCAACGGCATGACGGTTCCGCCGCAGCTCAACCTCGGCAACCTCATCGACATCGCGACCAAGCCGGGCTGGGCGGTGAGCGTCCTGCGCGGCAAGCGCAAGACCTTCGGCAATCTGGCCGGCCAAGTGCGCGGCATGGAGAACGTGCGCTCGTTGGCGCAATGGATCGCCGGACAATTCGATCCCTCGCTGAGCTGGAAGGACGTCGAGTGGATCAGGGACCTGTGGCCCGGCACGCTGATCCTCAAGGGACTCATCGACGTGGAGGACGCCAAGCGCGCGGCCAAGACCGGTGCCACGGCGCTCGTCGTCTCCAATCATGGCGGCCGGCAGCTCGACGGCGCCATATCCTCGATCGCCGCGCTGCCCAGGATCGTCGACGCCGTCGGCTCCGAGATCGAGATCATGTTCGACGGCGGCATTCGCTCGGGCCAGGATGTCATGCGCGCGCTCGCGCTGGGAGCGCGTTCTTGCATGATCGGCCGCGCCTATCTGTACGGCCTCGGCGCCGGCGGTCAGGCCGGCGTCACGCGGGCGATCGAGGTCCTGCGCAACGAGCTCGACGTGACCATGGCGCTAACCGGCACCAACAGCGTCCAGGAGATCGGTCGGCAGGTGCTGTCCGAGGCCTGAATTCGCCGCGCATCTCGCTCAAGCACACGACGGCGGCCGCAAATCCGCACGGACGTTCGGTCGGCGCGGCGGAGATCATTCATCCGATTGTCATCCGACTCGCATAGGGGAGTCGTTTGGCCAACCTGCGGGCACTGCCGCGCCTGCTCCAATTTCCGTCGCTCGGGTGCCCGCCATGCTCCATCTGAATGCCGCAACTCAGCGCGCCACCGCGAGCAGGCTCGCTGCCGCGGTCCATCGCAACAAAATCTTTTCCCGGGAAGGCGTGCTGGAGCGCATTTTCACGCTGTCGTTTCGCGGCCTGGTCTATCCGCAGATTTGGGAGGACCCCGCCATCGACCTGGAGGCCATGCAGATCCGTCCGACCGATCATGTGCTGGCCATCGGCTCCGGCGGCTGCAACATCTTCAACTATTTGGTGGCCGATCCGGCCCGCATCTCGGCAATCGATCTCAACGGCGCCCATATCGCGCTCATTCGCCTGAAATTGTGCGCGCTGCGTCACCTGCCCGATTATGACTCGTTCTTCCGCTTCTTCGGCTCCGCCGACTGCCGCGGCAATCTGGTCGCCTATGACAAATATATCAGGCCGCATCTCGATCTCGGCTCGCGCCGCTATTGGGAAGCCCGCACCGTCACCGGCCGCCGGCGAATCGAATCGTTCGCGCGCAATTTCTACCGCTACGGGCTGCTCGGCCGCTGCATCGGCATGGGCCATCTGCTGGCGCGCATTTATGGATGCAACCCCCGCAACCTGCTGCAGGCAAGCTCGCTGCAGGAACAGCGCGCGATCTTCAACCGCGAGCTGGCGCCGATCTTCGACAAGCGCTTCGTGCGCTGGCTGTTCAACCAACCGGCCGCGCTCTATGGGCTGGGAATTCCACCCTCCCAGCATCGTTCCCTGGCCGGCGCGAAACCGGACGGCATGGCGCGGGTCCTGCAGACGCGGGTCGAGAGGCTCGCCTGCCATTTCGATCTCAGCGAGAACTACTTTGCATCGCAAGCCTTCGGGCGGCGCTACGCGACCGGGCCGGACGCCCCGTTGCCGCCCTATCTCGAACGGCGCAATTACCAGGACATTAAGAGCCGCTGCGACCGCATCGGTGTTTTTCACGTCTCCATGACCGAGTATCTGCAGCGGCATGGCGACCGCAGCATCGACTGCTTCGTGCTGTTGGACGCCCAGGATTGGATGACCGGTAGCGACCTCTCGCTGCTGTGGACGGAAATCACCCGCACCGCGCGGCCGCAGGCGCGCGTGATCTTCCGCACGGCGGCCGAGACGAACCTTCTGTTTGGCCGGGTGCCGAGCCAAATCCTTGCACGCTGGCGTTATGACGAGGATTACTGCCGCGAGCTCACGCGGCGGGACCGGTCCTCCATCTACGGCGGCTTCCACCTGCACAGTCTGCGGAACGATTCCTGATGGTCGACGCGGCGCTGCGGATGGATCGGCAGTATCGCTGGCAGCGTCACATCTATGACCTGACGCGCCTGCCCTATCTGCTCGGCCGCGACCGGCTGATTGCGGAATTGAGCCCGCCGACGGCCGCCCGGATCCTGGAGATCGGCTGCGGAACCGGACGCAATCTGATCCGGATCGCGCGGACCTATCCGGGCCTCGAATGCTTCGGGATCGACGTATCGAATGTGATGCTCGCGACCGCCCGCCGGTCCATCGCCAGCGCCGGCCTGCAAGGCCGCATCAGGCTCGCGCAGGCGGACGCCGTGACGGTCGATCCGGCGCGCCTCTTCGGCGTCGAGTCGTTCGACCGAGTCGTGATCTCCTATGCGCTTTCGATGATCCCGCCCTGGCGCCAGGTCCTGGCGCATTCGGCATCGTCTGCTCGCTCCGCAAGGTTCGCTGTGCCTGGTCGACTTCGGCGATCAGGCCCGGATGCCGGGCTGGTTCCGGGCGTTGTTGTTTCGCTGGCTCGGCTGGTTCCACGTCAGCGCGCGCACCGACCTGAAACAGGAGCTGGTGCGGCTGGCGGCGGCGTCCGATCTGAAATTGCAGGTGCGCGATCTCTATCGGGGGTACGCCTGCTTGGCACAATTGAAGCGCCGAGCGAGTTGCACGATGTGAGGGCGCCTCCACACGATCGTGCGCTACGATCGTGTCACGGCATCAAAATACCTCCATTTTGGCCAGAACGAACCCCGAATTTGTGAATAAAATCAGTGCATGTGGCCAGACGCCGGGCCGCAAGAACGCGCCAACCGACCGTCATCGACGGAAGTGGATATAGGCTTCTCGCAGCCCGAGGCCGGCGAGAGCGATGGCGAACGGCGCGACGAAGTAAAGCAAACGGTAGAGCAGCAGCGTCGCAACCAATCCGGCTCGATCGAAGGTCGGCAGGCCGATCAGCATCGCGGCGTCAAGCGCCCCGATGGCGCCCGGCGCATGACTGGCAAAGCCAAGCAACGTCCCGAAGACGACAATCACCGCCAGCGGAACGAAATCGATGGAAGGCAGGCTCGGCATCAGCAAATACATGACCAGCGAGCAACAACTCAAATCGGCGAGCCCGATGCCGATCTGCAGGAACGTCATCCATCCGGACGGCAGCGTCACGCTCGAGCCGTTGACGGCCCAGAACGCGTCGCTTGCTGCCACACCCACGCAGGTAGACCGACAAGCGCAACAAGGGCGGCAATGCCGATCGCCTGGTTGAGCCACGGGGGCAGCTGATCCACCGCACCGGCGGCGTTCGGCATATAGGCCATGCCGATACCGAGCGCCGTGATATTGCCCAGCCAAAACGTCAAGCCCGCAATGAAGCATATTTTCGCGATATCGATGAGGCTCAAGTCCGAAGCGGGAATAGATGCGAAAGCGAATCGCCGCCGAGACGACCACCATCACGCCGAAACCGTGCCCGATCGCATAGCTCGTGGCGCCCGCAAGCGCGGCCACCCGTAGCGGCACCTGACGCGCCCCGATCGTGCGTAGCGCGAACCAATCGTACAGGGCCAAGGTCACGTAGCCGCAGGCGACGAAGAATGCCGCCCCGGCCACATGGGCAGGCGACACCGCCGCGACGGACGTCGCCACCGAGCGCCAATCGAGGTCGCGCAGACGGTAGGATAGGACGAGCGCCGAAACCAGGATGATGATCGCGCTCAGCGCGATCGCGATCTTGTTCCAGCCGATCGGCTTCCAGCTGGTCCGCGACTGGAGCGCTCGTACCACCACGCCCAGACGGCCCAGCAATCGCCCACCTCTTCGCAGCTTGCACCGGATCGGCAATCGGTTGCCGGCCGGATGGAACTCAATTCGATCCAGCCGCACACTCATCTCAGCTCCATGCAACAGAATGACGACGCTCGGATTTGCAGGCAAATTGAGGATTCCAGAACCACGGCTTGCACGAGTGGAACCCGCAAAAGCCGCCGCCGTCACATGATTGAGATACAACTCACGTATCGAAGTCCGAGGTCGGATCAAGGCGGTCAGGGCTCCGCATCGTGGACATGACCGAAACGACGCGACGTGTACGCGCGCTGTTCATTTCCGACGTGCATCTCGGCTCGCGCGCCTGCAAGGCCGCCGAGCTGTTCGACTTCCTTCAAGCCATCACGACGCCGACATCGATCTATCTGGTCGGCGACATCGTCGACGGATGGCAATTGCGCTCCGGCTGGCACTGGCCGCAGGCCCACAACGACGTGATCCAGAAGCTGCTTGCGCAAGGCCCGCAAGGGATCACGCCTCATCTATATACCGGGCAACCACGACGAGTTCCTGCGCGACTATTTCGGGACGCATTTCGGCGGCGTCGTCGTCACCGAGCAGGCCGTCCACGTGGCGTCCGACGGACGGACCTATGTCGTCACCCACGGCGACCAATTCGATCACCGGATCAAGCGCGCGCGCCGGTTCGCCGCCTTTGGCGATCACGTGCGGCTGCTGCTGGAAGCCGCCAATACCGTCGTCAACGTGTGCGCCGGCAGCTCGAGCCTGCCGAGCTGGTCGTTGTCGCAATGGGCGAACTACAAGGTCAAGGACGTGCTCAACACTGTCCGGAGCTTCGAGCAAGCGCTCGCCGCCGAGGCGACGCGACGGCACGCCGAAGGCGTGATCTGCGGTCACGTGCATCACGCCGCGATCCGCGACTTCCCCGCCGCCGCGCTACATCAATTGCGGCGACTGGGTCGAGAGCTGCAGCGCGGCCGTCGAGCATTTTGACGGCAGGCTGGAAATCGTCTCCTGGAAGGTCGACGCCTGCCGCGCGCCTTCCGACGCAAAAATCGCGAGGCTCATGCGGCCTGATGCGCATTCTCATCGCCACCGATGCATGGTATCCGCAGGTCAACGGCGTCGTCCAAACGCTGGTATCGGTCGGGCAGGCGCTCGAGCGAATGGGAGTGGAGGTGAGCTTCCTCACTCCGGAGGGCATTCCGAGCGTTCCGCTTCCGAGCTATCCCGATATTCGGCTTGCGCTTCCCAGCTCGCGGGCGATCGCGCGGCGCATCGATGAAATTCAACCCGACGTCATTCATATCGCGACCGAAGGTCCTATCGGTCACCTAGTGCGCCGGCACTGCCTCAAGAGCCGGCGCGGCTTCACGACCAGCTTTCACACCCGCTTTGCCGACTATGCGGCCGCCCGTTGGCCGATTCCCAAGAGCTTGAGCTGGAGCTGGCTGCGCTGGTTTCACAATGCCGGCCGGGTCACCATGGCGTCGACCGAATTCGCTGACCAACGAGCTCATGGCGCGCGGCTTTCGCAAGCTGATGCGCTGGCCGCGCGGCGTCGACACCAACCTGTTCCAGCCCTGCTCCGGCAGCGATCTCGGCCTGCCGCGGCCGGTTTTTCTCACCGTCGGACGATTGGCCGTGGAGAAGAACATCGAGGCCTTTCTGGCGCTCGACTTGCCGGGCAGCAAGGTCGTGGTCGGCGACGGACCGGCCAAGCAGGATTTGGCCCAGCGCTATCCGTCGGCGATTTTCCTAGGCACCAAGAAGGGCCATGACCTCGCCAACGTCTACGCCAGCGCCGACGTATTCGTGTTCCCCAGCCGCACCGACACCTTCGGATTGGTGCTGCTCGAAGCGCTGGCGAGCGGCCTGCCGATCGCCGGCTTCCCGGTCGATTCGACGCGCGACGTCATCGCCGGCGCGCCCGTCGCCATCCTCGACGAGGACCTGCGGTCCGCCTGCATCCAGAGCCTCACCTTGTCGCGGGCGGCCTGCCGATCCTACGCCAAGACCATGACGTGGGACGAAAGCGCGCGCTGCTTTCTCAGCAACCTGAAGAGCTCCGGGGCCCTGATGGTCAGACGCGAGCCGCAGCCGCAGTCCTCTTTGGTCTCCGCCTAGGCGCCACGCGTCGATCCGATGCTCCGGGCTAGAGCTTACGCAGCTCAACCCGGCGATTCTTGGCGCGGCCTTGCTCGCTGTCATTGGACGCCACCGGCTTGGTATCGCCGTAGCCCTTCGGCTGCAGACGAGCCTTGTCGATGCCATAGGCGTTGACCAACGTGTTCACCACCGCGGCGGCGCGGCCGGCTGAGAGCTTCATATTGTGGTCGGCGCCCCCGGTATTGTCGGTATGCCCCGCAACCTCGAGCCTTAACGACGGATCGGATTTGAGCAGCCTTGCGACCTCCTCGAGCGTGGCCCGGCTCTCCGGTTTGAGCTCGGTCTTGTCGACGTCGAAGAGGATGCCGTAGATGTCGATCTTGCCGGTAGCGCTCAATGCCTTGGCCATTTCGGGCGCTTTGACTTCCACCGGGCGATAATCGGCTTGTCGCGACGAAATCACGTCCACGCCGATCACCGGTTGGCCGAGCCTGATCACAATCGGTTGCTTGACGTCCGGCTCCTGCCACTCCAAACCGCCGCTTTCGGCCACGAAGACGGCCACGTTGACGGTCTGTCCGTCTTTTACAAGTCGGGCGGTGAGATAATACTGGTTGTCGGCATCCTGAAACGGCGTGTCCTCGTGATCCTTGTGTGCCGCATAATCCCCTTGGAAATAGAAGCGCTGCTGGAAGTCCTTGGCCGAGAGCGCGAAGAGCGAGCCCTTGTCGAGCTTGAACGTTTCCTCAAAGCCAAGGCCGGTCAGCATCTGCTGGTAGTCGCGGAATACTCTCCGCCGAGCTCGCTCCCAGAGGCGCCTTGTAGACGATCCGGACGCTCGATCCTTCCACGCGCTCTTGCTTCTCAAAGCCGACCCCAACGGCGCCTTCGCCTCTGGCAAGGAAATATTGGTCTTTGGGGCTCGTCGCGTAATGAATGATCTCGGAGCCTGCAAATCGCCGGAGTCCTTCGGGATCCTTGCTCCCCGGCAGATCGGCAGCCTGGGCGGTCGCTGCTGCCATGAATACAAGTGAAACAACCCACATTGAACGCAGCGGACTCATGCTCGCTCTCCTGCACGACGCAGCCCGATGATAGCATGAGGTGCCTTGCTGGAAACGGTATCGAGCCGGCACACGCTGGCTTGCGACGAGCGTTCGTGCTGCTTGCGCGCGTCAGGCTCGGGCCCCGGACAGTTTGCCGCAGCCGCTGCCCCGCCGATCGCCGGCGGTTTTCCGACCTGCCTCTCGAGCCCGCACCAAACGGCAGTCGCGACGGCCCCCTACAGCGCCGGCCGCATCAGTCTGCGAACACAGATGCTCTTGAGGTGGAAAATGGCCGGCTGGAAGCGATTACTGAACAATCCCCCAGCCGGCCAAAACCTTGCGGAGCTGATCGAGGGAACGGGGGACAGTGCTCCGAAAGGTCCTAGGCGGGACGCCGGGGCTTACATGCGAAGTTCAGCGTCCGTGCTCGGATTAAACGCCGTGCGTTGCGCTTTGATGACGCTATTGCAAAATGTCCGCGCTCCCGACAAGACGGGATTTGAGCGGGAATCGCGGGCCGCCGCAGTTGCCAGGCGATATGCAGGCGGGCGTGGCCGTGAAATGCCTGTGGCCAAGCGACAGGAGCTATGTCTTGTCAGGAGCCTCCGCCCTCACAAGTTGCGGGCGGAGGCGGAAGCCGATGCGACCGAATGCCGCTCAGTTCGGAACCACGCCGTCAAGCCCGACATTGATGCGGTTGGTCTCGAACGTGCCGTCCGGCTTCTTGGTGGCGGCCACGATGCTGATGGCGGAGCCCGGCTTGAGCGCGCTCGCGTCGCTCACCTGATAGCTGAACGATGGGCGTGCTGGGCGTGACCAGGAGCTTCTTCTCGCCGCCTTTGTACTTGACCATGACGGTCAATCCGTCGACTGCCGGTCACCGGGTTGCCGGCCTCACCGTTCGTCATTGTGCCGTTGGGCGCGCCGGGCCAGCCGTCGCGGTGCCCGTCGCCGGTGCCGCGTTGCGATTCGGCGAAGATGTGCACCTCGACCGCCTTCTGGGTGCCGTCGGGCTGCGGCACGGCTCCGCTGCCGATGTAGGAGCCTGACTTGATGTCGGCGAGCGAGGCCTTGGTGACGCCCACGATCAGCGCCTTGTCGGCGAGCGTCACCGTTTGCTCGGCGCCTTCTTTCGACTTCACGAGAACCGAGTTGCCGGTAACCTTCTCGATGGTTCCGCTGAGACGCTGCGTCTGCTGCGCCAAAGCCGACGAAACCGCAAAAGCGGCCACGAGGGCGACACCGGCCAAAATTCCAATCTTGCTCATCTGTTTCCTCCGAGTGACATGTTTCAAGAACGTGCTTGCCAAAACCCGCTTGCGCGGCAGAGGGCCTGGAAAAAGACCCGCCTGCAAAAGACTTGCGCGCCGTCAGATTACAACGGCGCGCATCATAAGCGAAGCTCCTCCGGGTCAATCATCCGGCCTGCGCAGTATGACGTGAACGTCACGTCACACGAACCTCACATGGGCGGGGTGATGCCGTCCTTGCCGTAGGAAATATTGGCGACATCGAGCGAGCCGTCCGGCAGTTTCGGGGCGCCGGCGACGAACACCTTCACGCCGGGCTTGAGGTCGGCTTTGGTGGCAGGCTCATAGCCCACGATGGTGGTCTTGGGCGTGACCTTGATCTGCTTCTCCTCGACCTTGTCGCCGGTCTTGTATTGGACGGTCAGCGTCTGGCCGTCGACCGCCGCCACCGAGGTCTGCACCGGCCCGTTGGTCATGAACGTGTTGGGCATCAGGTCCCAATTGAAGTGCGCCGCATTGACGTTCTGCCCGGCGGGGAAGATGTGCACCTCGATGGCCGACAAGCTGCCATCGGCCTGCGGCGAGGACGTGATGCCCACATTGGTGCCGGCCTTGATGTCGGTGAGCTTGGCGGGAATGACCGCCCGCACGGTGGCGTTGTCCTTGAGCTTGAGCTTGAGCTCGGCGCCATCGCGCGACTTGACCGTGACCATATCGCCATCGGCGCCTTCGACCGTGCCGCGCACGCGCACGGGCGGCGACTGCTGGGCAAAGCTCGCCGATCCGGCCAGCATCAAGGCCAAACCCGAGGCGCCGAACATGCGCCGTGTCATCTTGTCCATCGTCATCCTCCCGAAGGGTCGCCGACGAAGAGCTTCCGGCAATCAGTGAACAACCCCACCCCGCTCCCGGTTCCGTCAGGGATTGCGGTTATCTCGGCTCTTCGGGGGTCATTTCTTAAGGGTCGCTGCCCCCATCAGATCAGCCTCCACCAGCGCGCGCAAGTCCTGCGTCACCTGCGGGCGCTGGCCGAAGAATCGCGTGAAGGCGCCGGCCGCCTGGTGCAGCAACATCCCCAGGCCGTCGACCGTGCGCAGGCCACGCGCTCCGGCCGTCGCCAGCAGCGGCGTCACCAGGGGCGCATAGACGATGTCGGCCACGACCGCGGCCGCGGCAAGCGGCGCCAGATCGATCTCCAGACCAGGCTGCCCGGCCATGCCCAGCGTGGTGGTGTTCACCAGCAATCCGGCATCGGCCAGCAAGTCACCACGTTGGTCCCACCGGTGCGGCACAACCCGATCTCCGAACCGCCGCCGCATCGCGGTTGCCCGTTCCAGGTTGCGGTTGACGACATGGATGGGCCGCACTCCGCGCTCGATGAGGCCGAAAACGATGGCGCGCGCGGCTCCGCCGGCGCCCAGGACAACCGCGCTCTCCACCGCCGCGGCCCAGTCCGGAACCGCCGCATCGAGGCTTGCGACAAAACCCTCGACATCGGTATTGGTCGACCGCAACACCCCGGCATCGAGCCAAAGCGTGTTCGCCGCGCCGACCGCCTCCGCCAGAGCGTCGGGCATGGACAGCTCCAGCGCCGCCTCCTTATGCGGCACCGTCACGTTGGCGCCCACATAACCGTGGTCAGCCAGGTTGGCGACGAAGTCGGCAAATCGCCCGGGCGGCACCGCCTCGCGCCGGTACTCGGCTTGGAGGCCGAACTGCCGGATCCAATAGCCGTGGATGAGCGGCGAGCGGGAATGCTCGACCGGCCAACCGATCACGCAGGCGGCTTTGCGATCCATACCGCTTCAGCGCCGCAGCGCTGCCAGCGCCGCCTTGACCCGTTGCGGCGTGAACGGGACCTGCCTGATGCGGGCTCCGGTGGCATCGAAAATAGCATTGGCGATGGCGGCGGCGCTGGGGATCGAGGCCGATTCGCCGACCCCGAGCGGCGGATCGTCGGGACGATCGAGCAAGACCACCTGGATGTCAGGCACGTCGAGGAATGTCGCAATCGGATAGGTCCGGAAATCGAGGCTGGTCACTCCGGCGCTATCGAACTTGACCTCCTCCATCAGGGCGCGACTGACCGACTGGATCACGTTTCCCTGCACCTGCAGCTCAACCCCTTTCGGGTTGATCATCAGACCGGCATCCTGCGCTACCACGACCCGGGTGACGCGGACCTCGCCAGTCGCAAGATCGACATCCACATCCGCGACCCAGGCCGCGAACGCGGCGCCGTAACCCGGAAAGTCCCCATGGGTGTATCGCGCATAGGCAAGGCCGCGTCCCTTCGCGAGCGCGGCGGCGGCAGGCTCCGGCTTGCGCGGCGCGCGCGGCGCCCAATCCGCCTTCTTGGCGGCCGCCGTCAGCACCGCCACCGCGCGCGGATCGTTGAGACGCTCCAAGCGGAATTTCAGCGGATCGACGCCAGCCGCGACCGCCAGCTCGTCGATGAAGCATTCATGCGCGAAGCTGTTGGGGAGGCTTGCCACGCCGCGTATGCGCGCCGCCCGCACGGGGGGCACCAAGTCGAGCACGCTGACCTGAAGGTTCGGAATTCCGAAATAGGGCGGCACGGCATTGCGGTCGCCTTGCGCCAGCACCGCAGGCTTGGCCGGTTTCGCACCGGTCAGGTAGTGCGCCAGGGTCTCGCCGCGACCGGAAAAACATTTGGTGGTGAACTGATAGCCGGTGATGCGGCCGTTGCCGTCCAGGCTGCCGCGCACATCCATCAGCTGCGCGGCGCCCTTGGGTTCCCAGCCTTGCTCCTGCTCCCGCATCAGCTGCACCCGGACCGGGCGCCCGACCGCCTTCGACAGGAGGGCGGCGTCCAACGAGACGTCGTCGGCGCAGTTGAGGCCGTAGCAGCCGGCACCGTCCACGTGGATCACCCGCACGGCTTCCTCGGGCATTGCCAGCAACTGGGCCGCTTCGCGGCGGATGGCATGGGCGGATTGGGTCGCCGACCAGATCGTCAGCTTGTTGTCGGAAAATTCCGCCACCGCGCAGGAGGGGCCGATCGAGGCGTGCGATTGGTAGGGCCAGATATAGGTGGCCGACACCTCGATCGCCGCATTGGCGAGCGCTGAGCGGATATCGCCCTCCTCGCGCAGGATGCGCGGCTTGCTCGGATGGTTGCGCAGCGCCGGTTCGAGCTTGGAGAAATCCGGCATCGCCGACCACGGCCGCCATTCTACTTTGAGCTCGCGCGCGGCACGAACGGCATTCTCCTCGCGTTCCGCCACGATCCCTAGGAAATCGCCAATGCGCACCACCTTGACGATGCCGGGGATGTGACCCACAGAGGCCACGTCGAACGTCACGAGGCTTGTGCCGATCGCCGTCTCCGCGCCGCACATGGGCGGCCGGATCACGCGGGCGTGCAGCATGCCGGCGCGGCGGATGTCGTGCACGAAAGTGAAGCTGCCGGTGGCCTTGGCCGGAATATCGGTGCCCGCCATCGATTTTCCGACCACGGTATATTCGGACGGCTTCTTGGTGCGGCCCTGGCCGGACGTGCGCAAATCGAACTTCTTGTCGCCGATCAGCTCCCCATAGGAGATGCTCTTGCCGGCACGCCCGGAGGTGACGATGCCGCTGGCGGCCCGCAGATCGGAGACCGCGACCCCGAGCCGGTCGGAAGCGAGCTTCAGCAGCATTTGCCGCGCGTCGGCGGCAGCATGCCGGATCGGAATGGCTTCGCGCTGAATGGTATTGCTCGCGCTGGTCGTCCCCTGGTCAGGGGTGCTGGCGGTATCTCCCATCACCATGGCGACGCGCTCGAAGTCGACATCCAACTCGTCCGCCACGATCTGGGCGAGCGCGGTGCGGATGCCGGTCCCGAGATCGACCCGGCCGGTGAAGCAGGTGACGCTGCCGTCGGCCTTGACCGCCAGCCATGAATCGACGCGATCGTCGGGGATCGTGCTGGGCCACGGTCCCAGCGATTCGGCAGCATGCACCGGGGCGGACAGCGGGCAGGCCACGAGCAAATAACCTACGCCCAGACATCCTGCGACCTTGAGCAGATCGCGGCGGGCGATTTCGGGCCGAACCGACATCTCGCGCCCCCTCACACTCGCGCGGCTGCCACGCGTTACACCCCCGCGCGCGATGCGAACAGGCGTGCCGCAACGGCGCATGATCGCAAAATTAGACCACGCCGCGCGCCCCATCACAAGCGATGCCTAGGCTCCGATCGCTGCATTGACCGCCGGCAACACCTTCTCGGCCAGCAGGATCATCGAGCGGCGGCTGCGCTCGCGGTCCAGCCAATCCTTGCCGGCATAGAGCAGCGTCCCGAACTCGCCGACCTGCTCGCGGAAGGCCAGGATCTCATCGACCACCTTGTTGGGCGAGCCGGCGATGACGAGGCTGTCGCAGACCGAATCGACCGTCAGCTCGGAATCGGGCTGTTCGCGGCTCGTCTTGAACGCTTCGGCGCGGCCGCCGCGTTTGAGCTTGGTCAAAAGCTGCATGTAATAGTAGCGATAGGGACTGTTGGGGGCGGTGACATAGGCGCGCGCGGTCGCGTCATCCTCGGCCACGAAGATGCTTTTGGCGACCCGCCAATTGGCCGGATCGGGCTTGCGCCCGACCCGCTCGCAACCCTCGACATATTTGGGCCAGTGGGTCTTCACCCATTGCGGCAGGAGGAAATTGGCCGAGATCGTATCCCAGCCGCGCGCCGCCGCCTCCGCGACGCCGGCCGAGAACGGCGCGACGGCGGTAACCACAATCGGCGGATGCGGGCGCTGCAGCGGCTTGGGCAGGAAGCCCTGTCCGATATCGGGCACCAGCTGGCGCTCGATCGAAATGTTCCAGAACTTGCCCGTGAGATGGTACGGCGGCTCGCCTTGCCAGATCGCCAAGACATGATTGATCGCTTCGAGAAACATCGCCCGGCGGTCGGCATCGAGATTGCCGAACGCCTCGGCGTCGGACATCAGCCCGCCCGGGCTGATGCCGAAGATGAAGCGGCCGTCCAGCAGATGGTCGAGCATGGCGATCTGCGCGGCGGTCGCCGCCGGATGGCTGTTGGGCATGTTGATGGTGCCGGTGCCGAGCTTGATGCGCTTGGTGGCATGCACCAGCGTGGCGATGAACACCGCGCAGGAGGTGATGTTCTCGGCCCGGTCGGTGGCATGCTCGCCGACATAACCCTCCACGTAGCCGAGCTCGTCCGCCAGGATGAAGGCCTCGCGATCCTCGCGCAGCGACTGCCGCCACTCCTTGTCGAGCGGATGGATCGGCATGGTGAAGAAACCGAGCTTCATCTTGATCTCCGGCGCTCGAGGCCCATCATCGATCTGCCTTCACCGGATAGACCGGAGGCGTGCCGCTTAGCACGCTGGCCACGTCGGCGGCGCATTTGGTCTGCAGCTCGTTGAGCGCCTCGACCGAGTAGAAGGCCGTGTGCGGCGTCAGGATCACGTTGTCGCGGCCGAGAAGGGGGAAGTCTTTCGGCAGCGGCTCGGCGGCGACAACATCGAGCGCGGCGCCGGCGAGATGGCCGCTGTCGAGCGCCGCAATGAGGGCCGGCTCGTCGATGAGCGGCCCGCGCGCGGTGTTCACCATTACCGCGCCTTTCTTCATCAGGGCGAAGGCGGCGGCATTGATGAGGCCGCGCGTCGCCGGCATCAGCGGCGCGTGCAGCGACACCGCATCGGATCGCGCCAGCAGGGTCTCGAGGCTCACCGCCTCGACCCCGCAGGAGACGAACGTATCGGCGGCCACATAGGGATCGTGCGCGATGACCTTAAGGCCGAAGGCCTTGGCCTTGGGGGCGAGCGCGCGGGGAATATTGCCGAACCCGATCAGACCCAGCACCTGCCCGGCGAGACGGCGCAGCGGCGCCACTGCCGGCATCTCCCAGCGGCCCGATTGCACGAGCTTGTCCGAGAACGGGATCTTGCGGGCGAGCGCCAGCAAAAGCGCCATGGCGTGGTCCGAGACTTCATGCATGCAATAGTCGGGCACATAGGTGACCACGATGCCGAGCTCGGCCGCCGTCTCGATGTCGATATTGTCGACTCCGAGGCCGAACCGGCCGATGACCTTGCAGTGCTGCAATTGCCGCAGCAGCTCGCCCGGCAGCTTGGCATAGGTGACCAGGATCGCGTCGGCGTCGCGCGCCACCGCCAGGATGTCCTCGGCCGCCACGCTCTTGGCCATGCGCATCTCGGGATCTAGGCGCGCCAGCGCCGCCATGGCCGGATCGAGCGAGGGGAAAACGCTGTCGGTGACGGCGATGACGGGGCGGGCCACGGGAGTGCTCCAAAAACGAGCTAGCGCAGCCAGCGCACGATGCCGGCCACGCCGTCGACCGCAACCTGCGCGCCATCGGGAATCCTGAGCGTCGCGTCCAGCACACCCAGAACCATCGGGATTCCGCGTTCGCGGGCAAGCGAGGCGAGGTGCGAGGTCGAGCCGCCGAGCTCCGCCACCACGCCCGCCACCCGCGGCAGAATGTGACTGAGCGCCGGCCCCGCCACCTTGGTCACCAGAACGTCGCCGGGAGCCACGCGGGCAAGCTCGCACTCGCAATTCACCACCACGGCACGCCCGGATCCCCAGCCGATCCCGGCCGGGTGGCCGCTGAGACCCGGATGCTGCAGCCAGATTTCGTCGGGGACGAGCGTCGGCTGCAGATGCAGCGGGCGGGCCTGCAGCAGCTTGAATCCGGCCTCGTCGAGCGCCCATTCGATCTCGACGGGCATGCCCATGAGGTTTTCGGCCTTGCGCAGCAGTCGCCCAAGCGTCACTGCTTGGCCGGCATCGAGACAGGGTTTTCGGACGAGTTCGTCCGGCACCGCCTGCGTGGTGGCACCAATGCCGTGCTGACAGGTGTCGCGACGATCCTTGCGGCCGGCCTCGATCTTGCGCACGAATCCCTGGCGGCTCAGCACGATGCGGTCGGGCACCACTTCGCCCTGCGCGATCGCCGACCCCAATCCCCAGGTGGCGCTGAGCAGCATCTGGCCATCGGGCGTTTCGCTCAGGCCGCCGCCCGAGGCGCGCGCTGCGACCAGCGGCTGAATCAGCACCGCCATGGCGGTGTGGGCGGGATTGAGCCCGTGATTGTCCATGTAGCGCCGCGCGTTGCTGGTCCAGAGTGCCGCCCAGCAGGCCCGCACGGCGGTGAGAAACTCAGCTTCGTGCGTGAGCCCCAGGAAGCTCTCGAACTGGCCCGCAAAGTTGGCGCCGGCGCGGTCCTCGATCAGGGCCGAGGAACGAACGACGCCGGCTTGGCCGCCGGCTCGCTGCGCGCGCCATGCCGAAAGCAGCGGCTGCAATATCTCGGGCGCGATCGGCTGCTGGTGGAGAGCAAGCCTGATCTCGACCGAAAGCTGGCGCGCCTGCGGAAGCGAAGCGGCGGCGAAGCGCGCCACCAGAGCATCAAGCCCGAGCGCCGTGAGCTGTGCCCGATAGGCCGCCGCCGTGAGGCAGAACCCGCCCGGTGTCGGCAGCCGCGCCTGCGCCAGCACCGCCAGGTTGGCGGCCTTCGGTCCCGCCTGATCGGGATCGGTGGCGTCGGCCGCGTCAAGCGGAATGATGAAGGAATTGTTGCGCACTATTTCACGTGATCCCCGTAGCCCGGGATCGGATCAACGACCGTGATCTGCTTGACCGGGAAGTTGGAGACGATCTCGATCTCGTTCTTGTGGACGATCAGCATCTCCTCGATCCGCACACCGTAGCGGAACCTCTTGCCGTGCTGGGTCTCGAGCGCGAAGGTCATGCCCTCTTTGATCTCGACCGGATGATCGAGCGACCAGATGCGGGAGATCACCGGCGGATCGTATTGGGCGAGGCCCAGCCCATGGCCCCACAGGTTGGCGGCAGCCTGATCCTCGTCCTCGTAGCCCCAGATTTCCATGGCGGAAGGCCATTTCATGGCGATCTCGCGCGTGGTGGTGCCGGCCTTGACCGCGCCGATCGAGTCATAGAGCCATTCGAGCGCGGTCGCGTAGGTGTCTTTCTGCTCCTGGCTGGGCTCCTTGCCGACGCAATAGGTCCGGTAATAGCAGGACTTGTAGCCGTTCCAGGTCAGCGCCGCCAAATCCATGAACACGATGTCGCCTGGCTGGATGATGCGGTCGGAGAAGTTGCGCCAGTTCGGCCAGGTATTGGGGCCGGAGGAGACGATCACGTCCTCGACGTCCTCCATGCCGGGGATGTTGTAGAGATACTGCATCAGGTGCGCGGTCACCTGGTTCTCGGTGATGCCGGGACGCAGGAATTTCATGCACTCCCAATGGGTGGCATCGCCGATGGCGCCGACGATGCGGAAGCATTCCTGCTCGTCGACGTTCTTGACGGCACGCGCGTCCATCATCGCGCTCATGCCGTCGGTCCAGTCGATGTTGTTCTCCTTGAAAATGTTGATCATGTTGATGTCGATGAAGTCGACGCCGAGCTTCTGGCCGGCGACGCCGTTCTCCTTCATCGCCTGCAGAACCGCCTTGGTGAATTTGTTGACCTGCTGGGTCGAGGCCGGCCCGGCGGCGCCCTTGATCCAGGCGAAGGAGTGGCGCACGTTCTCCTTGGGGATCCACGGCGAGTGGCGCTCGATCTGGAAGCCGAGATCGCCTTGCTCGAACAGGATCGGGGCGCCGTCGCCGCACAGCATGGCGTAGCGCAGCCCCGGCTTGAGCCGGTTCCAGCCCGGCGTCAGCGTGCCGGTCAGATAGCGGACGTTCTCGTCATACATGCAGAGCACGGCGCCCAGGCCGTGCTTCTTCATCATCTCGCGCGCGCGCTCGGTCCGGTAGGTGCGCAGGCGATCCCAGTTGACGCGCTGCTGCCAATCCAGTCCGGCGATGCCGAAATTCGCTCCCATGGCCCTCTTCCCCTTAGTGCTGCGCGGACGTCCGCGGCGATGGATCCCCGCCCCAACCCTCCCCCGCGCGCGGGAGCGAGTGGGAGGGGGAAGTTGCTAGGCCGGGTCGACACCCGGATCGGCCTTGAGACCTGCCGCCGTGATGCCGGCGATGGCGCACTTCTCGTCATTGTCGGATGTGTCGCCGGAAATGCCGACCGCCCCGATGACGTCGCCTCCTGCATCGCGGACCAGGACCCCGCCAACCACCGGCACGAACCGCCCGTCGCTCGCGGCCGAAAGCGCGGTGAAGAACATTTGCGAGCGCGACACGCGTCCCGCCAGGGTGCGGGTTCCGAAGCCCATGCCGAGCGCCCCCCAGGCTTTGCCGAAGGCAATCTCGAAACGCAGGATTCCGGACTTGTCCTCGCGCTTGAAAGCCACCAGGTGACCGCCGGCATCGAGCACCGCAACCGAGAGTGGAGCGAATTTGGCATCGTGCGCGGTCTTGAGCGCGACATCGAGAATGGTGCTGGCTTGCGTGAGAGTGAGGGATGACATGCTGGCTCCCGGGGTTTTTGGTGGCCGGATGACTATAACGAATTGTTGGACCTGTCACCCCGCTGGTGCTCGCGCTTGCGCCTGAGGGGGAGCGGTCAAAGCACAGCATCCCTCGTTCCCGCCCCGTCGCCGTTGCGGTCATCATGGCGACCAGGATCACGATACGGGATTACGCATTCGACTTGAAGACCGCAGCAGCTGATGTGTAGCGTCGGCGGCTCTGGCAACCGTCATTGGGGGATCCGCATGGGCGCGGCGAAGGCAAAAGGCACCGTCGGCGTCGTCGGCCTCGGCATCATGGGCGGCACGTTTGCGAGAAACCTGGTCGCCGACGGCTGGCGCGTGCTCGGTCACGACATCGATCCGGCGCGCCGGCGGGTGCTGGCCAAGGCCGGCATCGAGATCGCGGCGGACGCCGGTGAGCTTGCCGGCAAGGTGCGCACGATCATCACCAGCCTGCCCGATCCGGCCGCGCTCGCGCAAACCGTCTCGGCCATCGTCGCGGCCCGCTCGCGGCCCCTGGTGGTCATCGAAGCCGGCACATTCGCGCTCGCCGACAAGCTTGCGGCCGCGCGCGCGCTGGAGGCTGCCGGTCACATCATGCTCGATTGCCCGGTCAGCGGCACCGGCGCTCAGGCCAAGACCAAGGACATCGTGGTCTATGCCAGCGGCGACGGCAGAACGATCAAGCGGCTGCGCCCGATCTTTGCCGGCTTCGCGCGCTCGGCCCACGACCTCGGCGCGCTGGGCAACGGCAGTCGCATGAAATATGTCGCCAACCTGCTGGTCGCCATCCACAATGTGGCCGCCGCCGAGGCCATGGTGCTCGGCATCAAAGCGGGACTTGCACCGCAGGCCATCTACGAAATGGTGAGAAGCGGCGCCGGCAATTCCCGCATCTTCGAGCTGCGCGGCCCGATGATGGTGCGCAACCGCTACGACGAGCCCACCATGACGGTGGCGGTCTGGCAGAAGGACATGCAGGTGATCGGCGAATTCGCCGATGCGCTCGATTGCCCATCGCCGCTCTTTCACGCCACCCAGCCGATCTACGCGGCGGCGCTCGCCCGCGGTCACGCCATGCACGATACCGCATCGGTGTGCGCCGTGCTGGAGGCCAGCGCCGGCGTGAAGCGCGCGAGAGCGGCAAAGAAGACTGCACAGCGAACCAACCGATAGGCCGCCACATCGGGGTAAGGGGCTGGGATCTGTTTGCGTACCGGCAGAAATTGCTAATATCGGCGCCACACATGCAGGCTCGAAGGAGGAATGCCATGGTCCTGACCACGTTGGACAAGATGCCGGTCCAATCTGCGCGAACGTCCTGGCCGCCCGAGATCACCGCCGAGTTCGAGCGCGAGCGGGAGAGCCCCAATGGTTGCGTCGGCCAGAAGCTGGTCTCCGAGAGCGATCGGGTCCGGGTCTGGCACATCCGGCTCAAGCCGGGCGAGCGCTTGGGCTTCCACCGTCACGTGCTCGACTATTTCTGGTCGGTGCTCACGTCCGGCCGCGCCCGCGCCCACATGGACGACGGCAGTACGGTCGAGCACACCTATGCGGCCGGCGAGACCCGGCACGAGACCCACCCGAGCGGCCATTTCAAGGTGCACGATCTCGAGAACGTCGGCGATGGCGACCTGATCTTCTGCACCGTCGAATTCCTGGACAGCGCCAACAAGCCGCTGCCGATTCCGGACAAGGTGCGCGCATAGTGGATGCACGGCCGGCTCGCCTGCGAAGGACGCTCGGCCGAAGAGCTGAATAACAACGCGCTGATCAAGCAATTGCGTCCGGGCCGGTCAGCGCCCGGTCGCCGGCGCCGACACCTTCTCGGGGCAGGCAATACTCAGCGTCGCGTATTTATCGCCGCCTCCAGGGCGGCGGCCAACTCCGCTTGACTGTAGGGCTTCGCCAGCCGACGAAATTCAATGGGGGTACGGGTCGGCAATTCGGCGTACCCGGTCGCCAGGACAACCGGCAATCCGGGACGGGTCTGCTGCAGCCTTACAGCGAGGTCGTAGCCGTTCATCCCCGGCATGGCATAGTCGGTCACGACCACGTCGAACGGAGATTCGGATTCCAGCAGCTTCAATGCGTGCGCCGCCGATTGCGCCTCGGCGACGCTATGGCCGAGATCGATGAGCATATCGGCGGCTCCCATGCTTACCAGTATGTCGTCGTCGACCAGAAGAACCCGCAAATTCCTCACCGTCATCCGCGGCACCGGCGCCTTCGCCATGGTTGCGTGGTCGAATTGCTCTGTCCTGCGAGCGCGCGGCAGCCACAGCGTGATCACAGTTCCCTGCCCGGGCCGGCTCGCAATTTCCATTGCGCCGCCCGATTGGGCAGTGAAGCCGTGAACCATGGAGAGCCCCAAGCCGGTGCCCTTGCCGATACCCTTGGTCGTGAAGAAGGGCTCCTTGGCCCTCGCCAATGTTTCTTCACTCATGCCTTCGCCGGTATCGGCGACGCAGACCTGCACGTAGTCGCCGCGCGGCAGACCGCTCGCTCGGCTGCCGCTTCCGTTGCGGCAGGTGATCGTCAGCGTTCCGCCTTGCGGCATGGCGTCGCGCGCATTGACGGCCAGGTTCATGAGAGCGAGCTCGAGCTGATTGGCGTCGACCTCGACCGGCTGGACCTCGGGCGGGATGTCGAGCCCGACCAAGATGCCGGGACCGACCGAATGCCGCAGGAAATCCAACATATCCGGAATGAGCACCTGCAGTTTAATGACCTCGAATTTCAGCTCCTGGCGGCGGGCGAATGCCAGCAATCGTGCCGTAAGGGTCGCTCCGCGCTCGGCTCCCTGGATGGCGCGATCCAGGAGCCGGGTTGCCCGCGTATCTTCCGGAATCGTCTTCTTCAGCAAGGCCAAGCTTCCCAAGATGACTGCCAGCAGATTGTTGAAGTCATGAGCCACGCCGCCGGTCAGTTGACCGATGCTTTCCATCTTCTGGGATTCATGCAGCTGATGAAGCGCGGTCTCCCGTTCGCGGGTCCGCTCCGCGATGCGCGCCTCCAGCTCTTCGTTGCTTCTGCGCAGCGCATTGCGCGCTTCGATGTGATCGGTGATATCGGTCGCCGTTCCGAACCATCGTGTGATGGCGCCATCGGTGTGGACCGGTATCGACCGCATCTTGAACCAGCGGTGCTCGCCGTCCGCGCGGCGCAGGCGCGCATCGGCATCGAACACGACGCCGTTGGCCAGCGCAGTCCGCCAAGCCGCTACCAAGCCCTCGCGGTCCTCTTCATGCACCACCTTGAGCCATTCCCAGCCCATATGCTGGTCGGCCGGCGCGCCCGTGTAGGACTGCCATTGCGGATTGAAATAGTCGCAGCCACCGTCGGGTGCGCACGTCCACACCAATTGCGGCAGCGCTTCCAAGAGCGCCCGGTGACGGCTCTCGCTCTCCCGCAGCGCCACGTCGGCCGCCATTCGTTCGGTGATGTCGCGCCAGATCGTCGTGACGAAGACGCGCTCATCGGCCCGCCAACGGCCGAACGACACATCGAAGCAACCCGGCGCCCCCCGCTTGCGCCGGCCGACGACCTGAAGGGATTTTTCCGCGCCGGATGTGGGCACCGGGTCCGAATAGATTTGCGCGAGCTTCCCGTCCTGCGCCAGCAGAATATCGATCTTGCTGCCCAGCAGGTCAGGCGGCGCATAGCCGAAGACCACGCTCGGCCGCGCCGTTGACCCACTGAATTGTCCGATCGAGATCCGTGGTGATGATTGCGTCGGGCGCCGAATCGACGATGGCGTGATAGCGCGAGTTCTGCCGCTCGCGCAGCACGCGCTCGCGCATGACCGACACGGTGACGTCGTTGACCTGCAGAAGACAGAGTTCCGATTGGCCGGAGCTGATCGGCCGCACGATGACGTTGTGCAGCAACTCGTGTCCGTCCTCGCCGCGCAACGGCAGCAGCGTGTTGAGCGAATGGGTCAGGATGCTCGAGCTGCCGACCTGAAACGAGTTGGCGATGACGGCGGGCAGGCGTGTTTCGCGCAAGTTGGGAAATACGTCATAGAGGCTCTTGCCGCGTACGGCCGCCTTGGGCTGGCGGGACACCCGCGCCATCCAATCGTTCCATCCGACGATGCACTCGCGCCGGTCGAGAACAATAATTCCGAAGTCGACCGCGTCGAAGACGGGGCCGAACTCGACCTCGGAGGCGCTACACGACACCGTCAGCGGTTTGTCGCTCGATGCCGTTGATAAAGTCACGCACGATGTCCTTGAGGGCCGCGATCGAAGGCAGATCCATGAGCAGCGCGATGAAGCCGTGAATGTCGCGTTGCTTGATGGTGAAGTCGATATAGAGAAACAGCACCAGGTTTCCGGTCGCGTGGCCGGCTTCGACGCCGAACAAGGTCGCGCCGTCGCCGCGGATGACCGTGGGCAGCGACATGCGCATGGTGTGACGCAGCACATTGGCGATGGTCGCCAGGCACGCGTTCAAGATGATGTTGCCGGTCTCGGCAAGCGCTTCCTGCTCCAGGTCGATGACGTCTTCCAGCGAATGCTCCTCGCCCACGATCAATCGCACGAGCTCCAGGCTCTGCGCGGCGGGAAAGATCAACAGAGCGCTGCCCGCGAACGGGCCATCGAACGATTGCTGCACGGCAACCAGCTTGGCCTCGCCGCCACCGCCCACGAGCACGCTCGCCTCCTGACGCGTCACGATGTTGACGGCCGGAACCGACAGCAGTACCTGCTCCCCGACCATCTTCCGCAGGCTGGTGGCGGCGCGACTGACCCCCATATTGGCGATTTCCGCAAGCGCGTCCCGCTCGTCGTCGGTCAGCTCGCCTGCGTCGATTTTCATAACGCCGCCTTCTTAAGACGCAGCGCGGCCCCAGACAGGAAAGACCCGAGCGCGTCGTCGGTCAAAGGCTTAGCCACGAAAGCGGCATTAAGTTCCCGCGCCCGGGCAATAATTTCATCCTGCAGATTGGCCGACACCACCGCCACCGGCATCCCGGGACGGACTTGGCGAATATTGGCCACGAGTTCCAAGCCATCCGTTCCCGGCATGTTGAAATCGATGAGCGCGATATCGATCGCGCCGGCCGTAATCACGCCGATTGCTTCTTCGGCGTTGCTCGCCTCGGTCAATTCCCAATCAGGCCGGAGGCGGCGGAAGGCGCTCGCGATGACCATCCGGGCAAGCTTGCTGTCGTCCACAATGAGAACCTTGTAGGGCATGTCTCGCGCTTCTCTGATATTGGCGTCTCGCGGATGCGAGGGCTGAGAGCGGCTCTCGACCTCGCTGGAGGACCTGCTTTCCGGGCTAGCCCGGGCCGAGACACCGTCGCTACAAATCGACATTCTGCAGACCTTTTACAAGGATACGAAGGGTCCCGAATAGGTGGTTCGGTCAAGCGCCCCCCGAATCGGGAGCGCCCGCCTCCGCGGGATCCGGCCACACCCATTGCCGGACCCAAGGATCGCCGCACGGTCCGGACGGGGCGAGCCGGGCCGCCAGGATGACCTGAATAACCGCAGTGTGGAGGCGGCCGCAGCGCGACCAGTCCAGCCCGGCGCTCGGTGTTGCTTGCAGCATCTGCAGCAGCGGCTCGGCGTCCTGGACCGGGCAGGCCCCATCAAGGACGATGGCTCCGGCCTCGTTTCGGCGTACGCTCACGATAGGAACTCCTTCAAATCCAGCACCAGCAAGACCCGTCCGTCACCCAGCAGGGTCGTACCAGCATACCCTTTGGCGCCGGCGAGCAGTCCCGGCAGAGGCTTGAGCACGATATCGAGCCGGTCGCGAACGGCCTCGACCTCGAAGGCTGCCGTCTTCCCGGCAGCCTCAGTGACGATCAGGAGCTTGGCGGCGCTCGCCGCGCCCGGCCGGTCGGGAAGCTTCATCAATTCCGCCAACGAGCAGATCGGCACAATGCGCTCACGCCACACGAACCCATTGTTGTTCTTGATCTGGCTGATCCGGTCCGCGGTCAGGCGCACGGTCTCCGCTCACCGCGTCCATCGGGAGGCCGAACAGCTGGCCGCCCGCCTCCACCACCATGATGTGTGCAAGCGCGATGTTCATGGGCAGATCCAGCCGCACCGTCGTGCCGGCGCCGACGACGCTGGTCACCGAGACCCGGCCGCCGATCTGTTCGACGGTCATACGCACCGCATCCATCCCAACCCCGCGCCCGGAAATGTCCGAGACCGCCGCCGCGGTCGAAAAGCCGGCAGAGAAAATCAGATCGATGGCTTGCTCGTCGGAGAGCGCCGCCAATTCGTCTCCGGTCGTGAGCCCTCGTTCATTCGCCTTGCGTCGAACCGAAGCCGGATCGATCCCACGGCCATCATCGACGACCTCCACCATGAAGCGCTCGCCGATCCGCGACGCCTGGATCGCGATGGACGCCACATCGGGTTTCCCGGCGGCCCGTCTCTCATCGGGAGCTTCGACGCCGTGATCGAGCGCATTGCGCACCAGATGGAGGAGCGGTTCGAACAGACGATCCACGATGGTCTTGTCAGCCTCGGTGGCCTCGCCCCGCATCAGCAGCCGGACCTTCTTGTTGAGCCGCTGCGACATGTCCCGGACGAGCCGCGGGAATGGCCGCAGAACATGCATCACCGGCACCATGCGCAATCGCAGGACGGCGGCGTGCATGTCGCCCGCCAGCCGCTCGATCGCCTCATGCTCGCGCTTGATCGCCAGGGCGAGATCGTGATCCTTCAGCTCGTCGTCCGCCTTCCTGGCAAGATGCGCCAGGCCGTTCTTCGCGACGATGAGCTCACCGGCCAGATTGACGAGCGCATCGATCCTGGCCTCGTCCACCCGCAGCAAACGCAGCGCCGGCCGGGCGGCTGCGCCGTCGGGCGCGGCGGCGGGCCCGGAAGCAAAGCCAGCCTCGACGGGGGCGACCGCGATGCCGGCCAATGACGTGAGCGCCGTCGCGAGCGCGGACGACAGCGACCGCGGATCGCCCTCCGCAAGGGCAGCCGCGCCGGCGCGGTCGATTTGCTCCGCCAAGTCGCTCCGCTCGCCGGAGCGCAGGGCATTGGCGGCGCTGCGCGCGGCCGCTCCCACACGGCCGGCGAGGTCCTGTTTCGCGCTCGAAGCTTCCAACACCTTCTGCTGTTCGCGCAGGATGGAACGAATGAGATCGCTGCGATCGAGCGGGACGGTCGAATCCGGTCGCAACGTCGCCGCCGGCAGCTCGACGATACGAACCTGGTCGGGCACGAGGCGAAATATCCCCGCGAGCTCGTTGCGTCCCGCCGCCGCAATGGCGCGCAGACGCAGATTGCAGGCATACGGATCGAGGTCGGCGAGCCCGCCCCACGCTTCGCGCGGCTCGATCCAAAACGCCAGCAGCTCCGGGACCTGCCGCATCAGGCCGACCGGGTCATCGCCGTTGAAGAAGCAGCCCGCATGCGGCTCGTAGGAAATCGCGAAGAGCGTCGCCGGACGCGCACTCAGCGCCTGGGAGATTTGCGTGCGCCGGGAAGCGATCAGATCGGAAATCCATCCCGGCAGCGCGTTGGCGGCGCGCGCGGCGGCCGCGCCGTCCGCTCCAGCTTCCGGGGTGGATGCGGTGTCGGGAAGAAAAGCGCGCAGACGCTGCACCATCGCATGGGCATCTTCGGCGGCGTCGGCCGGCAAGGCCGCTCGGGCCTCAAACTCGTCCACCCATCGCGATACCTGGTCGAGGCATGCCAATCCCTGATCGATGAGATCCGTGTCCGCTGCGATCTGACCCGCCTGAATGGCCGCGAGCACGTCCTCGGCGGCGTGCAACATCATGCCCATCGCGGGCAGCTCGACGATGCCGGCCGAACCCTTGAGGGTATGGACGGCGCGAAATACGCGCTCGATCCGTTCGGGCGTCGATCCCTCGCGATCCAATGCGATCAGATCGTCCGTGGCCTGATCGACGAGCTCGCGGGCTTCGATGATGAACTGCTCGTGCAGGGGATTCACGGTCGAGCCCCCGTGAGGACAAAGGCATGGCGCTCGAGATCAAGCTCGGAGACCGGCTTGACCAGATAGAAATTTGCTCCCGCCATCCTGGCTTCGCCGATATCCTGCTGGCCGGCTTCGGTCGTGATCACCAGCACCGGAAGCGTCGCCACGTCGGCGGCGCCGCTGCGCAGCGAGCGCAAGAAGGAGAAACCGTCCATCCGCGGCATATTGACGTCGACGATCGCGAGGTCGAAACGCTGCTCCAGCACCTTCTCCATGGCCTCGACCCCGTTGAAGGCCTGCTCGACCTCGAAACCTGATCTCTCGAGCACGTCGCGGTAGTAGAGCCGCACCAGCGAGGAATTGTCGACGACGAGGATGCGTCCGCGGGCGAATTTCCGTCGGGATTCCGCTTCTGTCATGATGCGCCTCGATCATGGAGCGCCGTGCCGCGGACGGCCTCGGGCCGCTGATAGACGATCGCGTCCGGAAACCGGCGGACGTCGAACAGCGGTGAAATCCGGCTCATGGTTTCCGAGTGTCCAAGGCAAATGTATCCGCCGGGACGCAGACAGTCATAGAGATTCTCCGCCGCGATCCGCCGGGATGCATCATCGAAATAGATCAGGACGTTGCGACAAAAGATGATGTCGAAATCCCGGTAGCGCGCCATGTCGTTCGTATCGATCAGATTGGCGCGCGTGAACTGAATCGAATCGCGCAGGCCTGCATCGATTTGATGGCTACCGTCCGCCAGCGGCATGAAATAGCGATCGACGACCGCGTTGGCCAGTCGTGCGAGCGCGCGCCCGCCGTAGATCCCGTCCGCTGCCGCCCTGAGCGCGCGGGTATCGATGTCCGAGCCGACGATCTCGATATTGTAGCTGTCGGCCTGCCGCCAGTTCTCCATCAACCAGATCGCGATCGAGTAGGGCTCCTCGCCGGTGGAGCAAGGGATCGACCAGATCCGTATCGGCGCCCCAGCCGGTCGGCCGCCGACGATTCGATCGAGCAGGTCGGAGGTCATGCAGCGGAGCTGATGCTCCTCCCGGTAGAAGTAGGTCTCGTTCACCGTGAAAGCGTTCACCAGATGCTCGAGCTCGTGATCCGCGTCCGACCGCAGCAGCGCAAGATAGGCCTGGAGGGTGGCCGATTGCGTGGCTGCCATCCGTTCCACCAGGCGGCGATCGATGTAGTAGCGTTTGTTCTCTGCAAAAAGCATCCCGGTGCGGCGATACAGGAACTCGCACAAGCGCTGGACCTCCTCCCGGATCAGATGAGGCGGACGTGGTGCCGTCGGTTCCGGACGCGCCATCTACCTAGCTTTCCGCGCCCGTGATCCGGGCGATCGCCGCCGAGATCGCGAAGGGCAGGAACGGCGTGGCGGCGAATTGTTGCGCGCAGCCGCGCAGCGCCGGTACGGCATCGCGGGTCCCAACCTCGGCCAGCACGTCGATCGCGGCTGCGCAGACGTTGGGATGCGGCTCGCGCTCGATCAACTCGGACAAGAGGCGCGTGGCCTGCGGGGCCGGCATGTTGCGCGCGAGCTCTGCGGCCAGCAACCGTATGTCGGAGTCACCGTCCCCCAGCAGCGCCGGCATGAAGGGCGCGACCGCCTCGGGCAGCGCCTGCAGGGCTTCGATCGCGGCCGCACGCTGCCCGGCATCCTGCGAGCCCAGGTACGGAAGGAGCGCTTGCACGCTGGCTTCATCCCCGATCCGTATCAGCGCGGTCATGATGGCTTGGCGTACGCGCGGAACCGTCTCGGCTGCCAGCGCATCCGCCAGCGCCGGAACCGCCCCGGCGTTCTCCGCCAGCGCCCGCGCGGCGCGCCAACGGCTTTCTGCGTCGGCGCTGCGCAGACCCGCGTCATGCGAGGCGGGCTCCCCGCTTTGCTCGGGGCGCGGGCCCGCGCCGTCGCCGCGCTTAACGAAGGGCATCGGCTCCCACCATATCGATGATCGCGGCCGCGATATCCTCGAGCGGGCATACGAGGTCCGCGCCGCCGTTCTTCACGAGCTCGCCCGGCATACCCCAAACGACCGCGCTCGATTCGGCTTCCGCGATGGTGCGTCCGCCGTCGTTACGGAGGCGGGTCATCGCATCGGCTCCGTCGCGGCCCATTCCGGTCATCAGCACTCCGATCATGCGGGCCGCATCGAAATGCTCGAGCGCGCTCAGCACCATGCGCTCCACGCTCGGATGCCAAGGATAGCTGCGTTGCGCCGGCACCGACATGGCGATCATGCCCTTGGGGCGTGCCGACACGACCAGATCCGCGTCGCCCCTGCCGACATAGATCGTGCCGGCTTGCAGCGGCATCGGATGGTCCACCTCCACGACCTGCAGGCTGCATTGCCGGGCGAGGCGACGCGCAAACGGTCCGGTGAAGCTCGCCGGCATGTGCTGCGCCACCATCACCGGCCAAGGAAAGCCGGCAGGCAATTGCGGAAGCACGACATCAAGCGCCGCCGGGCCTCCGGTCGAGGTTCCGATCAATACCAGGCCTGACGCCGGATCGGTGTCGCCCGCCGGCGGCGAGAGGCGTTCCGGCCGCAGCCGTGCGGGGGAAGAACCGGTGCCGGCTCCCCGCAATTGATGACGGATGCGCTCCCTCAGCCGCAAGCTGGGACGAATGCGGGCCTGTGCGGCGGCGCGGACCTTTTCGACCAGGATCGGCCGCAGCCGATCCATCTCCAGGGAAACGGTCCCGCTCGGCTTGGCGACGAAATCGACCGCGCCCAGGTCCATCGCCTCGAGCGTGGCCACGGCGCCCGCTTCCGTCACCGCCGAGATCATCACCACGGGCCGCGGCGCCTCGATCATGATCCGGCCGAGACAGGTCAAACCATCCATTCCCGGCATCTGCACGTCGAGGGTCACGACCTGCGGGTCGAAGGAGCGCACGAGCTCGAGCGCCTCGCTCCCGTTCCGGGCCGTCCGGATGTCGAAGTCGCCTTCGTCCTGGAAAACCCCTTGCAGCATTTTCCGCATCAGCGCGGAATCATCGGCGACCAGAAGCTTGATCACGAATCCATCGGTGCCTGCTCGAGAGAGGACCGCTCGAATTTGGCCAAGAGGTCGGCCTCGACCCGGTCCAGGAGTTGCGCAGCGTCGATCAAAAGGATCATGCGGCCTTGCGTTTCCAGATTGACGATCCGGCCGATCAGCCGCATCTGCTCGGCGGAGAATTCCGGGGCCGGCCTGATCGCTCCGCTCGGAACCTTCATGACTTCCGAGACGCCATCGACCAGAAATCCGGTTTTTCCGCCATCGATCGCCAGCACGAGAACGCGCTGCGTAGCTGCGGGTTCCTTCCCGCCGACCCCGAATCGTCGTCGCAAGTCGACGAGCGGAACCACTTGACCGCGGAGGTTCATCACCCCGTCGATGAAAGCGGGTGCCTTGGGAAGCGGCGTCACGTGACGGGGCGGCCGCGCGATTTCGTCGACCGCGCCGACCGGCAGACCGAATTCCTGCTCGCCCAGGCGGAAGATGATGAATTGCTCGTCGGCCATGTCATCCTCGTGCGCTCGGCTGTGCGGAATTGCGTTGGCGTGGTCCTGCTCGGCCAGGACGCGACGAACCAGTTCGGATCGGAACAACCGATCCGGGGACAATAGCGCGACCAGGCGCCGCCCGCCGTCGAGACGGCAGATCGACGTGATCTCCGCGTCGCCGGCGCCCCGGGTGAGCAAGGCCGGAGCCGGGTCGATCAGGTGGGGATCGACCCGGAGAATTTCCCGGGTCCGATCCACCACGAGGCCGACCGCGCCGCTGCCGATCGGCAGCACCACGACCTTGCCGCGCTCCGTGCGCTCATGGTCGCCGGGGAGCCCCAGTAGGGCGCGCAATGACACCAGCGGCAGCAAACGGTCTCGCAGGGTCACGACCCCGAGTACGGCAGTCTCGCAGCGGGGCATCTCGGCGATATGGTCCGGCAGCGGAACAATCTCGCGCACGCGCTCGAGCGGGAGCGCGTATTCCTGTCCGCCGGCCTCGAAACCGACGAACAGGTCAAGCCGTCGCGATGGCGGCGCGGGCGTGATCGCGGCCGCGATCGTGGCCGACATCCCGGCGTGCTGACCGCGGACCCCGAGCCTGGAGAACTGATCGCGCAGCAGCCGTTGCGGATTCAAGATCTTGGTCGTGCCCTCGCCTTCCGCACCTTTCACCGCGCCCTCGAGCAGATCCGGATTGACGGTTCCGGCACCGGCGTCGTGCGTCTCGATCTGCCCGGGGGCAAGCGTCAATAGACGATCGACCTGGTCCACGACGAAGCCGACCGGGGCCTCAGTGTCGAGAACGATTACCCGCGTCGCCTCGTTCGCGGGCATCTCGGGCAGGCTGAGCAGTTGCCTCAGGCTCACCACCGGCAGCACGGCCCCGCGCAGGTTGGCGAGGCCCAAAAGGCTCGCCGGCGCCAGCGGCATGCGGGCCAAGCCGGGCACTCGGATGATCTCGCCCACGCTGCCCAGCCGCAGCCCGAACGAGCCGTCGGCGACTTGAAAAACCACGAGATGCTCGCGCGCAGCGTCGCTTTCGGCGCGGGTATCAGCGCCCGCGCTGGCGTTTGCCGGCACGCTCGGCGGGGCGCCGGGCGGCGGCGTCCGCGCGCGCTCGCCGCGCTTAGCCATTGCGGCGCCGGATTGCTTCCGCCAGCGAGGCGATCTCCTCAATCGCGGCCGCCAGATCCTCGGCGCCGCGCCCCTGCTGCTTGGCGGCCGTGGCCGCCTGCGTGGCCGCGCTGCCTGCCTCCTCGGCCACGGTTGCCACTTGGCGGGCCCCCGTGGCGGCATCCTTGATGGACGACAGGATCGCTTCGGCGCTGGTCAAGATCTGCTCGTTGCCCTTGGCGATTTCGGACATATCCTTTTCCACCATCGCCAGGCCGCTTTGCACGGCGGCATTCTTTTGGTTCTCCGCTTCGGCGGCGGCGACGATCTGCTCGAGCTCGCGGCGTACCGTCGCGATCCGGTCCTGGATGGCTCGGACTGTGTCCTTGATACGCCCGGCATTTTCGCCCGACTCCCGCGCCAATGCGCGGATGTCCTTGGAGACGACCGCGAAGCCCTTGCCGAACTCGCCGGCACGCGCCGCCTCGACCGAACCATTGACCGCCAACATGTTGGTCTGGATCGAGACCATGCCGATGCCGTCGACAATCTTGTCGACGCTGCGGTTGATCCCTTCCAGGCCCCCGATCAGCTCGAGGCTCTGGCGGGTGGCCGTCATCGACCGCATCACGCCCTCCGATAAGGCGGTGACGTTGAGGCGGCTTTCGGCCAGCATGGCGCCCATCTGCGTGGTTCGATCGAGCGACGTCGAGGCGCTCTCGCGGGCGACGCGCGCCATCTTCTCGATCTGATTCATTGCGGCGCTGACTTCCTGGGTCGCCGCAGCCTGCTGCTGAGCGCCGCGGCTGATCTGCTCCACCGCGATCATGATTTGGCTGGCGGCACCGGATATTTCTTCGACCGCCGTGGACAATTGCTCGGCGGCCGAAGCCAGCTGTTCGCCGCCGCCACCCGATCCGCCGTCGAGATCGCTCGTCAGGGCGGCGAGCGAGCGGGCCGCGCTCTGGCTTTCATCGAGCGCTGCGGTCTGTTGCTCCACGCTGCGCAGGCTTTCGGCCGCGGCCGCCGCCTGCTCCTCCGCCGCCGAGGCGATGATCTCGGCCCCCTTCTGGGCCTCCCGAGCCGCGGTTTCGGCCTCCAGCGCGCCCAGCGCGATGGCTTGGCTCCGCTCGGTCAGGGTGCCGGCTTCCTTGCGCAGCTCGCCCAATGCCAGAATGACAACCTGGCTTTTTTGCGCCTCCGCGGCAGCAGTCTCGGCCGCCGCGCCTATCCCCGCGGCGACCGACTTGACCTGATCCTCGATCTGCCTTGCCAGATCCTGGGCATCGCCGGCGCTTCGTTCCGACGTCTCGGCCAGTGCGCGCACTTCGTCGGCGACGACCGCGAAGCCGCGACCGTGATCGCCGGCCCGGGCCGCCTCGATGGCGGCGTTGAGCGCAAGCAAGTTGGTCTGGTCCGAGATGTGACTGACGGTCTTTGTGACGTCTCCGATGCTGGCGGCCTGCTGGCTCAGCTGCTCGATGACGGTGACCGAGCCGGCCTGACGCTCGCTGTTGTTCTTGATGTTGCCGGCCCAGGCCGCGATCTGATTCGATGTCTCCAGCAGAATCACCTGCAATGTCTCGGTGCGCCGGCGCACCGTGTCGGCCCGATCGCGCGCCTGCACCAGCGTGGCGGCCATATTGGCGGAGACCGCAAGGGCTTCCTGGGAGGCGCTTGCGGCTTCCTCGGCGCCGCTGGCGATCTGCTCCATCGAGCGACGCAGCTCCTCGGCCGCCGACGCCGCCTCGGTAAAGCCCCCCGCGAGCTCCTCGGTCGCGGCCGCAATGCGCTCTTCGATCTTCTGCTGCCGGTCGGCAGACTTGGCCGCAACGCTGGCTCTGCGCGGGCGCGCCCCGGCCACCGCCGTCGCCGTCGGCGCAACCGCCTGAGCGCGCCGGGGCGCGCTTGCCCGCGTGGCGAGATCGGAGGTCTTCATGAGCGATTTGGGCGCGCGGCCTGCGATGCGTGCGACCGCGGCGGCAGCCGTAGACACGCGCTTGGAGCCGACGAGGGATTGCGGACGTGAATGTTCATCCGCCCCCGCGTGGGCCTTCCCGCGGCGCGGGCGTGGATAGCCGTTCGACTTCTTGCGCATCGGCGGGAACCTGTTCGATTGGGGCGCTCAGGCGGCGCCCCGACATAGGGACGAATGGCCGCTCTTTACAAGCTTCTCGCCAAGTTACGCAGAGTCCGTCAATGCGCACAAGCGACAAAAACCGCAGATTTTTCTGTGAGTTGTCGATGCCCGACCAAAATCCAGACAGGGCGGAATCTGGCCCCGGGGCCCCGATCCGGCGCCCGGATGTCAATTTCCGATGGCGTGCAGTACAAGGGGACGGTCGCGGCTGCCGGAAAGACGAATTCCCGGCAGGTCGGACTCCTTGAGAAATCAGAAACCCCGCTGCGCCGTCGGAGCGTCAATGACAACCGCGCACCTTGCACCTTTGAGCGAATTCGAGCGCGATGCGCTCGCAGAGATCTCCAATATCGCGATGGCGCGCGCGGCCAACAGCCTGCGTCAGATGGTCGAGCACCAGGTTCTGCTGTCGGTGCCCTCGCGTGGAGATCCTGTCGCCCGAGGTCGCGACCCAGATCGTCGGGAAGCCGGACAACCCGAATCTGATCGCGGTGCGCCAGGATTTCAGCGGCGCATTCTCGGGACGTGCGCTTTTGATCTTTCCGGAAACCAACAGTCTCGAGCTGGTGCGAGCCGTGGTGGGGCGTGAGCTGTCGCTGGAAGACATCGTCAACCTCGAGGACGAAGCGCTGGCGGAAACCGGCAACATCATTCTCAACAGCTGGGTTGCCACCATCGCAAACCTCCTCAAGCGCGGGCTCAAGATGTCGTTGCCGGTCGTGGTGCGCGCCCGTAGCCAAAGCTTGTTCACGAGCGCCGAGACCACGGCCAGCCTGGTTCTGTTTCTCCACATCAGGTTCGAGATCAGCAAAAGGGAGATCCGCGGCTATGTCGCCCTGCTGATGGATATTCCTTCGATCGACCAGCTGAGACTGCTCATCGCGGACTTCGTCTCGGGCGCCACGCAAGTGAATGGCGGCGAGTAAGCGGCGGGCGGGCAGCCGCGGCCGGGCGGGCGAGGCCCTCGTCCGGCGGCGGGTGCGCTGCAGGCTGTGATTCCCTCATCAACCCGGCTACGCTCGTGCGCGGGTTCCTCTCAAGCGCTGGTAGCAAGTTTCTCGAAGAGCCATGGCCGTACCGACACAATCGATCATCATCAGACGACGCGACCAGATGTTTCCGACGCTGGAGCGCGCGGAGATCGAGCGGGTGCGTCGGTTCGGCGAGGTCCGCTCCTACCGGGCGGGCGAGACGCTGGCCAAGGTCGGCGAGGTTGGCGATGGCCTGATCGTCGTCCTTTCCGGCAAGGTCGATATCACCCAGCATCGACGAATTCGGCCGCCGCGAATTCATCGTCACCCACGGCCCGGGCGAGTTCATGGGCGAGCTCGCCCAACTGGCGGGGCGGCCGGCGCTGGTCGACGCCTACGCGCAGGGGCCGGTGGAAGCGCTGATCATCCGGCCGGAGCGGCTGCGGGCATTGCTGGTCGCCGAGGCGGAGCTCGGCGAGCGGATCATGCGCGCCCTGATCCTGCGCCGCGTCGGCCTGCTCGAGACCGGGGCCGGCGGGCCGGTGATCGTCGGCCGCGCCGAGAACGGCGACGTGCTGCGGCTCGAGGGTTTTCTGCGCCGCAACGGCCATCCGCATCAACGGCTCGATCCCGAGACCGATCCGGAGGCAAAGGCGCTGATCGAACGCTTCCACGTCGATCCCGGCCAATTGCCGATCGTGCTGTGTCCGGGCGGACAGCTGTTGCGCAATCCCAGCGAGAACGAGCTCGCGCGCTGCATCGGGCTGGTGGGCCCGATCGATCCCGAGCGCGCTCTACGACGTGGCGATCGTCGGGCGCCGGGCCGGCCGGCCTTGCGGCCGCGGTCTATGCCGGATCGGAAGGGCTCTCCGTCCTGGTGCTCGACTGCCGCGCGTTCGGCGGCCAGGCCGGTGCCTCGGCCCGGATCGAGAACTATCTGGGCTTTCCCACCGGCATCACCGGCATGGCGCTGATGGCGCGCGCCTACAATCAGGCGCAGAAGTTCGGGGTCGAGATGGCGATCCCGGACGAGGTGATCGCGCTTGAGCCCGCGGCGCGAGGCCGACGGCGCGGCCCATTCGTGCTGCAGCTGTCCAACGACGAACGGGTCAGCGCCCGCTCGATCGTCATCGCCAGCGGGGCGCGCTATCGACGGCCGGCGGCGGAGAACCTGGCGGAGTTCGAAGCCTCGAGCGTGCACTATTGGGCATCGCCCCTGGAAGCGAAAGCTCTGCGCCGGCCAGGAGGTGGCGCTGGTAGGCGCCGGCAATTCGGCCGGCCAGGCGGTGGTCTATCTGGCGAGCCAAGTGCGCAAGGTCTGGCTCCTGGTGCGCGGGCGAAGCCTGGAGGCCAGCATGTCGCGCTACCTTGTCGACCGCATCGAGGGACTCTCCAACGTCGAGGTGCTGTTGCAGACGCAGGTCACCGGCCTCGAAGGTCGCGACGGCACGCTCGAAGCGATCCGCTGGCGGCAAGGCGCGGCGGGCAACGAGGTCCGGCGCCCCATTCGCCATCTGTTTCTCTTCATCGGCGCGGAGCCAAACACGCATTGGCTGACCGGAGCCGGCGTGGCTCTCGATGCCAAGGGCTTCATATTGACGGGCACGGATTTGACCGGGATCGAGTTGACCGGGATCGAGTTGAGCGGAAGGACGTCGACCGGAGCGGCGATCCCCAGCGTGCGCCGCTCGTTGGAGACCAGTCGGTACGGTGTGTTCGCCATCGGCGACGTCCGTTCGAATTCAGTCAAGCGGGTCGCCGCTGCGGTCGGCGAGGGAGCCCAAGTGGTGGCAACGCTGCATGCCTTCCTGGCCGCCCCGCCGTAATCGCCAAGCATTAGGAGTATTTCAGGAGAACCGGAAATCGGTTTTCCGTCTGGAAATGCGACAATGCAAAGATGACGAGGAATGCCGATGACCAACAACAAGACTTGCAGTCACCTCGACACCATCCGGGTTGTGAAGCCGAGCGCGCGCGGATGCGAGGAATGCCTGAAGATCGGCTCGCCCTGGGTTCACTTGCGCCTGTGCCGCACCTGCGGCCATGTCGGCTGCTGCGACGACTCGCCGAACCGGCACGCCACCAAGCACTTCCGGGCGACCCGCCATCCCATCATCGAGGGTTATGATCCGCCCGAGGGCTGGGGCTGGTGCTATTTGGACGAGGTCTTCTTCGACCTGTCCGATCGAGCCACCCCGCAGGACGGACCGATCCCGCGCTTTGTGTAGCAGCCGGATCGCCGATGAAGCTTTTGCGGCGCCGATTTCTCCGTCTGTCCGCGGGTGCGGCCGCCCTGCCGGCCGTCTCCCGCATGGTCCACGCGCAAGCCTATCCGGCACGGCCCGCGCGTTTGCTCGTCGGCTTTGCGGCCGGCGGCCCGACCGACCTGGCCGCCCGGCTGATGGCCCAATGGCTGTCCGAACGTCTGGGTCAGCAATTCGCCGTCGAAAACCGGCCCGGCGCCGGCAGCAACATCGCCACGGAAGCGGTCGTGCGGGCGCCCGCGGACGGCTATACGCTCCTCCTGGTGGGCGCCTCGGCCGCGATCAATGCAACGCTCTACCGCAACCTCAACTTCAATTTCATCCGCGACATTGCGCCGGTCGCAAGCGTGTTCCGGGTGCCCCTCGTCATGGAGGTCAATTCCTCGTTTCCGGCCGCCACGGTCCCCGACTTTGTCGCCTATGCCAGGGCCAATCCGGGCAAGCTCAACATGGCATCCGGCGGCAACGGCACGCCGGCTCATGTTGCCGGCGAGCTGTTCAAGATGATGGCCGGCATCGACATGATCCACGTGCCTTATCGCGGCGATTCGGCTGCGGTGACCGATCTGCTCGGCGGGCAGGTGCAGGTGATGTTCCCGGCCTTGAGCGCATCGATCGCGTACATCAAGGCAGGCAAGCTGCGCGCGCTGGCGGTAACCACGGCGACCCGGTCGGCGGCTCTACCCGAGGTGCCGACGCTGCGCGACTTCGTCCCCGGCTACGAAGCCAGCGGCTGGTACGGCCTCGGCGTGCCGCGCAATACGCCCACCGAGATCGTCCAGAAGCTCAACATGGAGATCAACGCGGCTCTTGCCGAACCCGAGCACCGGGCCCGCCTTGCCGACCTCGGGGGGACGCCGCTTGCAGGCTCGCCCGCCGACTTCAGCCGGCTCATCGCCGAAGAAACCGAGAAATGGGGCAAGGTGGTCCAATTCTCCGGCGCCAAGGCGGATTGATCCTCAAGCGTTCGAGCCGGTTCTCGATCGCGCGATACCGCAGGCTCGCGCGCTGTCTCAGGCCCACAAGCGCTCGTTTTCGAGGCCCTTGTAGAGGCCCGCGACGAACTCGGTATAGCCGTTGAACAAGAGCGTCGGGCGCCGCTCGCCGACCCCGATCAGGGACTCGCTTGCCTGGCTCCAGCGCGGATGCGGCACCTGCGGATTGACGTTTGCCCAGAAGCCGTATTCCGAATCCTGCAAGCGCCTCCCAATAGGTCTTGGGGCGCTGGTCCGTGAAGGTGAAATGGGTGATCGACTTGATCGATTTGAAGCCATACTTCCAGGGCACCGCCAGTCGCAGCGGCGCGCCTTGCGACTTCGACACCGGCTTGCCGTAGGCGCCGGTGACCAGGAAGGCGAGCTCGTTGGTGGCCTCGGCGATGGTGAGGCCTTCCGTATAGGGCCACGGATACCAGGTCTGCTTCTGCGCCGGCGCCACGGTCGGATCGAGGAAAGTCTCCATCTTGAGATATTTCGCCGAAGACAAGGGCTTGGCCAATTCGACCAGCTTGGCCAGCGGGAAGCCGGACCACGGGATCGCCATTCCCCAGGCCTCGACGCAGCGGTGGCGATAGAGCCGCTCCTCCAGCGGCATCTTGCGGATGAGGTCGTCGAGCCCGATCTCCTGCTGCTTCTCCACCATGCCGTCGATCTTGACGGTCCACGGCCGCAGCTTGAGCGCCTGGGCGTTGCGGGCGATCTGCTTGGAGGTGCCGAATTCGTAGAAATTATTGTAGTTGGTGTTGATCTTCTCGTCCGTGATGGGCCGATCGAGCACGTACTTCTCGTTGCGCTTGACCGGATAGAGGTCGGCGGTCGGATCGGGCAGGTCGGCCACCCGCTGCGCCAGGGCCAGCGAGGGCGACAACGACACCGCGGCCATTCCGGCCGCCGCCAGGAAGGCGCGGCGATCGAGGAACAGGTGCTCGGGGGTGGCGTGATGCTCGGGAATTTCCCAGCCGCGGCGGCGAATGACATGCATGAGGCGAATCCTCCAGCTCCGGTACTCTGCACTACGCGGCGGCGCGGTCACCCGCAAGTCACAGATGCGGCAACCGCTCAATGACCGCGATCGCGTGACTGCGCGCGACGCTTTCTGATCTGCCGCCGCGTCGTCCGTTTGCGCGTCGTCGGCGACGGTGCCGCACGCGACGATACCGGATCGGGCGGCGATGCGGAAGCGAAGCCGCTTCAGCGCGGGTGCGACCTTTGGCGCCCAGTCAGCGGACCAGGGCGCCGGCCGGTCTCGCGATTTGCGGGTGGGCGGCCGGCCGCTCTACCAGCCGCCGGCTCATCATCCCGATCAACTGGTTCTTGGGCATCGGCTTGGCGAACAAGTAGCCCTGTCCGATGTCGCAGCCGGCAGCCTGCAATTTGTGCCACTCATGGGTCATCTCGATGCCCTCGGCGACGGTCTTGAGCCCAAATCGCTGGCCGAGCTCGACGATCACCTGGCATAGGCCGGCACTGATCCGGTCGATGTGGCAATTCATGACATAGGCGCGATCGATCTTGAGCTCGCTGAACGGGAGCTGGCGCAAGCGGGCGAGCGAGGAATAGCCGGCGCCGAAATCGTCGAGCGCCAGCGTGCAATTGAACGCGCGCAGCGCGTCAGCAACCTCGTTGGCGATCTGCAGGTCGTGGATGATCTCGTCCTCGGTCACTTCCATGATGAGGCCGGGCCAGTTCGCCGCCTTCGGCCGTTGCTCGCGCAGGATGGTGGCGATCGGCAGCTTGACCAGCGCCGTGACCGGCACATTGACGGACAGCTTGATCGATATCCCGTGGTCGGCGCAGTCCTCCCAGTCCCGCAGCGCCGATACGATGACACGTTCGGTGAGCGCCAGCATGTCGCTCTCGGCGGCGCCGCCGAGGAAAGCGCCCGGGCCGAGCACGCCGCGTTGCGGATGGCGCGCCCGCACCAGCGCCTCGGCGCCCACGAGCCGCATGGTCTTGAGCTCGATCTTGGGCTGGTACCAGAGCTCGAACCAGTCGCGCGCCAGCACCTCCTGGAGCGTGATCTTTTCGCCGCCGGTGGCGGCTGGCGGGCGGCCCGACGTAAACAGCCTGCGCAGGCCTCCCAGCATGGTTCTCTCGCGCTCTCTCCAAGGACGAGTTCAACTCGCCGGGTTGCAGCTCCGGCACCCGGCTTATGCAATGAAGTCGGGCCATACGGTTAAGGCCCGCACGGCCAAGGCAAACATGCTTTGCGAACGGTAAAACCGGCCCCGCCGGAACCGCGCGCGGCCGGCGCGTCACAGCAAAGCTGCCTGCCTGGCCTCGGCAGGTGCGCCTTGCACGGCCGCGCGGCCGATCAGGCGGCAGCCGCCTTGCGGGCCGCCACGATCTGCTCGGCGGTGCGCCCGGTGACCTCGGCCATATGGTCGAACTTGGCGGTGAAAGTGCCGACCCCGGCGGTCGCCGAGCGCACCTCGACGATCAAGTTGCCGACCTCCGCCTCCGGCATCTGCACCCGCACCACGTCCCAGCCGTCCCAGCCCGCGCGGGTGTCGAAGCCGAGGATCTGGCCGCGCCGTCCCGACATCAGGGCGTTCATCTTGGCGGTCGCCTCCGAGGGACAGACGATCTCGACCTGATGGATCGGCTCGAGCAGCACCGGGTTGCACTGCGGCAGCCCTTCGGAGAGGCCGAGGCGGCCGGCGATGCGGAACGCCATGTCGGAGGAATTGACCGTGTGATAGGAGCCGTCGATCAACTTCACCGCGACGTCGACCACCTGAAATCCGAGCGGACCGTGCTTGAGGGCATCGATGACGCCTTCCTCCACCGACGGGATATAGTTGCGCGGAACCACCCCGCCCTTGATCTCCTCCGCGAAGTTGAAGCCCGCGCCGCGCGGCAACGGCTTGATGTCGAGCACCACGTCGCCGAACTGACCGTGACCGCCGGACTGCTTCTTGTGCCGCCCGCGCTGCACGATGCCCTTCTTGATGGTCTCGCGATAACCCACCGTCGGCTTGCGGGTGACGATGGGCACGCCGAAGCGATCGGCCAGCCGCTCGGTCGCCACCCGCAGATGCATCTCGCCCTGCCCCCACATCACCACTTCGTGGGCCTCGGGATTGTGAATGACGGTGAGCGAGGGATCTTCCTCGAGCAATCGGGTGAGGGCCTGGCCGAGCTTGACGTCGTCCTTGCGCTCCTTGGCGGCGACCGCGATGGCGAGCACGGGTGGCAAGGCGGCGACCTTGGCGAGCTGCGGATGCGCCTGCTTGCCGGCGCTCAGCGTGTCGCCGGTGGCGGCATGGTCGAGCTTGCCCAGAGCCACGGTCTCACCCGCCAGCGCGGGCCCGCGCTTCTCGCTTGACTGGCCCACGAGCTTGAACACGCCGGCGACCCGGCCAGCCTCGCGCTCGGGCGTGATAAAGGTGGTGCCGTCGCCGACCTGGCCGTTGAGTACGCGCACCACCGACATCTTGCCGCCGTGGCTCGTGTGGAAGGTCTTGATCACGCTGGCGACCGGATCATTGGCGGGCTTGAGGCCGAGCCGCTTGATCGTGCTTTCGACCCCCGGCGCCTCGTGCCGAGCGCCTTCAACAGCCGCAGCACCCCGTTGGTACGCGTCGCGGTGCCCAAAAGCACCGGGCAAACCAGCCCGTCGCGCAGCTCCTTGGCGAGATCGTCGAAGATCTTGTCGCGCGGCGGCGGTATATCCTCCAGCAATTGCTCCATCAGCTCGTCGTCGTGATCGGCGAGCGTCTCCAGCATGGTGAAGCGGGCGTCCTTCTCGCGGTTGAGCTCGTCGCCCTTGAGATCGATGATCTCGGACGGGCTGTGCTCCTTGTAGACATAGGCCCGCTCGAGCGCGAGATCGGTAAATCCGGTGATGATGTCCCCCGACCAGATCGGGATCTGCCGCAAGAGCAGCGGCACGCGCGAAGCCGGCTGCAGGAAGCTCACCGTGTCGCGGATGCGCTTGTCGGCCTTGTCGATCTTGTTGAGGAACAGGAAGTGCGGAATCTTCAGATCTTCCAGCTCGCGCAGGATCAATTGCAGCTGCGGCACCTTTTTCTCGTCCGCCTCGCACACCACGACCGCTGCATCGACGAAGGGCAGCACGGCGCGCATGTCATGGATGAACTCGACCGATCCCGGGCAATCGATGAAAGTGTAGCTGTCCCCCATGAACGTGGTCGTTGCCACCGTGAGCTCGACGCTCATGTGGTGGTGGCGGGATTCCTGGCTGGCATCGCCCACGGTGGTGCCGGCCTCGACCGTGCCCTGGCGCTGGACCGCACCGGTGCGCAACAGGATCGCTTCCAGCAACGAGGTCTTGCCGCTCTGAAACGGGCCCAACAGCGCAATGCACCGCGGACCCGCAGCCCGTGTATCGTTCTGTGCCATGTGACTGCCTCCCACACCGACCTGACCTGGTCTCTTCAGAGACCTTCACCGCATCGTTTCAGGCCGAAGGGGGGATTGGCAAGAGGCGCGAGTGTCCCACCGCCGCAAGGCGTGTGCCACATTGCTTGGCTCGACATTGCGGCGCGGCGGGCGCGTTGCCCATACCGTGGGGGCGGCCCGTGTCGGGCCGCCCGGGCGCCCACGAAGGCGGCCCTGCCGATGACCGTGGTCGTCCTATCGAAGGCGGGTCAGCGCGCCGGACGGATGCTGAGGCTTGCGACCCCCAGCGCGAGATTGAGGCCGACCTGCCCCTGAATGGACAGCGGCTGCAGCGCGACGGTCCGGTTCGAGCCGCCCACCAGGACATTGGCGCCCAGGCCGACCGCCACCGTTGCTTCACCGCTCGCACCCGCGTAATCGCCGGCCAGGAAGCCGTATCCCCGGCTGGTATCGGCATAGACCGCCCATACCATCGAACCTCCGGCCGTGGCTCCGACATCAAGGCCGAATTTCGTGATGGTGCCGAAGTAGCCCTCTTGGGGACCCGGCACGTCAGGCGTGAACAAGCAGTTGACCGTCCGCTGCGATCCGATGATCAGGCCGATACCGCCCGACACATCGCAATTGAGGACTCCGGTCCGAGCGCGCTGCGCTTGCGCCGTCCCCGCCTGGAACGGCACCGCGGCCAGCATCGCGATCAAGGTCCCTAGAATAGCTCGACGCATTTACCCCTCCCCTGCTTCGGTCCCTTCGACCTGCAATTCGGACAGGTCACGGCCGCAGCCAAGCATTCATTGTAGAGCATCATCCGTTCGATGGGAATCGGATTGCCCGCAGCCTTCCTTCGGCCTTGGTGCGGCAGAACGGCGCCTTACCGCAAGCTTCCGCAGAAGCGCTGGATGCGGCGGCAGGCCTCTTCCAGGTCCGCGGTCTTGGTGGCGTAGGAGATCCGGAAGGCCGGCCCCAGCCCGAACGCCGTGCCCTGCACCACGGCCACGCCCTCCGTCTCAAGCAGCTCGGTGACAAAATCCTCGTCGGATGCGATGCGCCTGCCCGACGGCGCGGTCTTGCCGATGGTGCCCTGGCAGGTCGGGTACACATAGAATGCGCCTTCCGGCTTCAGGCAATGCAGACCGCTAGCCTGGTTGAGCATCGAGACGCAGAGGTCGCGGCGCTCCTTGAACACCTTGTTGTGCTCGGCGATGAAATCCTGCGGCCCATCCAGCGCCTCGACCCCGGCCCACTGGGCGATGGAATTCGGGTTCGTGGTCGACTGCGACTGCAACGTGGCGATCGCCTTGATCAACAGCTCCGGCCCACCCGCATAGCCGAGCCGCCAGCCGGTCATGCAATAGGCCTTGGACATGCCGTTGAGGGTGAGGGTGCGCTCGTAGAGCGACGGCTCGACCTGCACGGGCGTGGAGAACTTGAAGTCGTCGTAGACCAGGTGCTCGTAGATGTCGTCGGCGAGGAGCCAGACATGCGGGTGCTTCACCAGGACATCCATGATGGCCCTGACCTCGTCGCGGCTGTAGGCCGCCCCGGTCGGGTTCGAGGGCGAGTTGAAGATCAGCCATTTGGTATTGCGGGTGATCGCCTTCTCGAGCGCCTCCGGCTTCATCTTGAAGCCTTGCTCAGGCTTGGTCTCGACGATGACCGGCGAGGCCCCCGCGAGCAGCACGATGTCCGGGTAGCTGACCCAATAGGGCGCCGGGATGATCACCTCGTCGCCCGGATTGAGCGTCACCATCATGGCGTTGTAGAGCACCTGCTTGCCGCCGGCGCCGACCGTGATCTGCGCCGGCTTGTAGTCGAGCCCGTTCTCGCGCTTGAACTTGCGCGCGATCGCCGCCTTGAGCTCGGGGATGCCGTCGATATTGGTATATTTGCTCTCGCCGCGCTCGATCGCCTTGATGGCGGCGCGCTTGACATTGTCGGGCGTGTCGAAGTCCGGCTCGCCCGCCCCCAGCCCGATGACGTTGCGCCCCGCCGCCTTGAGCGCGCGCGCCTTGTCGGTCACCGCGATGGTGGCAGACGGCTTGATGCGCTTGAGGGAATCCGCGAGGAAGGCCATGGACGTCTCCAATCGAGGCAGTTCGTGCCAGCGGGTCCTAGAGCATTTTCGCGAAAAGTGGAAACTGCTTTCCGCCTAAAATCGCAACAATTCCAATCCGGCGATTCGGGCGCCGGGGTCCCTGCGGCAGAGCGTTAAAACGCCAGGAGCCTCCCGGCCAATGGCGTCTTGCTCCCGCCGGCGCTGCCGCGACGAAAATGCTCCAACGCATCGCCGGCGGAGAGCAATTTCTTTTCTATCGATGTTGTGATCGCGGGTGATCCGCCGCATCCCCTATGTTGCGGTCCATCAAGCGTCCGGGGCGTCACCTTGCGTCGAGACGTCACGACATTGCCGCTGTGGCGTCGCAGGAAGGCAGCGGTCGATCCCTATGGTATGATCCGGCCGGAATGGGCAGGCCGGGAAGGCAGACGGGGACGGAATGTATACGCTCTATTCCATGCAGCGATCGGGCAACAGCTACAAGGTGCGCATGGCGCTCGCCCAGCTCGGGATTCCGTATCGGCTGGTCGAGATCGACATCTTGCGCGGCGAAAGCCGCACCCCGGAATTTCTGGCCAAGAATCCGAGCGGTCAGGTGCCGTTGCTCGAAGTGGCGCCGGGGCGCTACCTGGCCGAGTCGAACGCCATCCTTTGGTATGTGGCGGGCGGCTCGCCCTTGGCGCCCGAGGACCGCATCGAGCGCGCCGAGGCGCTGCAATGGATGTTCTTCGAGCAGCACAGCCTCGAGCCCAATATCGGAGCGGCCTATTTCTGGCTGGCGCTGGTGAAAGGCGGACGCGAGCTGCAGCAGCACGCGCTGGAGGACTGGATGGAGCACGGCTATCGGTCGCTCCGGGTCATGGAAAACCACTTGAAGCAGAACCGCTATTTTGCCGCCGACCGCTACACCGTGGCCGACATCGCCCTCTACGCCTATACGCATCTCGCCGACCAATGCGATTACGACCTTGCCGGCTTTCCGGCGGTTCGCGAGTGGCTCGACCGCATGGCGGCGCATCCCGGCCATGTGCGCATGGAGCAGGAGCCCGCCGACCTGGCGGCGGAGTAACGCGCGGCCGGGAAACTGTGGCCTCCGCGCCACGGTTGGAGCAAATCGTTACGGCATTAACGCCTTGCTAACCATATTCACAAAACCGCCCTTATTCGTCTTCCGCCCCGCCTTAGTCCGGCCGAATCGCCGCCCGGTATCGGAGGCAATTCCATACCAGAGAAATGCTGATACTGATTTCGCGGAGATTGATATGTCCCAGCAGCCCGAGGTCGGGGCCGTGCGCCAGACCCTCCATGCACAGGAGCCGAAGCTCAAGCCCGTTGCGCTCGCTCAACTGATCGCCACCGTGACGCTCGCGCTGTCCACCCTGATCATCGCCACCGTCGTGTCCATCGGGATCGCCCATACCGCGGTTGCCCCGACCGTGACCGGCCTGAGCGCGGCACCGCACGCCATAACGGTCCCCCGGACGGATGGCGAAGCCTGAGGCTGCGACCGAAGCCGGATTTTTGCTGCTGAATTCCTTGTTGCATTGCGGCGGCCTGCATGGCGAGAAGCCATGACGGCCGCCTGGCCTTGCGATCCCGATTGATCTGCAGCTCAAGCCCCGCCGCTATCCGCGTCCGAGCGGCCGGCGTCGTCCCGCCGCGACCGCCGCGCGTCCGCCTTGCACCACGGCGGCCGCAACGCTAACCCGTGGCTGCAAGGTGTCAGGACGCCACGGATCCATGTTTGCCCTGTTCGAAAGACTGCTGCGGCCGACCGACACTCCAGAGCACCCGGAGCCGCCGGCCGGGCTGGTCGCGTTCTTCTGGCACTTCGCCCGCCAGGCGAAATGGCTGTTCGCCGCCCTGTTCGTGATCGAGATGCTGGTGGCGCTGACCGACAGCGCCGTGCCCTGGTTCATGGGGCGCATCGTCACCCTGGTGACCAAGGTTGCCCCGGACCGCTTCCTCGCCGTCACCTGGCCGATGCTGGCCGGGATGGCGGCGGTCGTACTGGTGGCGCGGCCGGCCGTGGCGTTGCTGCGCTATCTGGTCGTCAACCAGGCGATCGCGGCACCCTTTACCGGCATGATCCGGTGGCAGGCGCATTGGCACGTGGTGCGCCAGAGCTGGGCCTTCTTCCAGAACGATTTCGCCGGCCGCATCTCCAACCGCGTGATGCAGACCGGCGCTGCGGTGCGCTCGACCCTGACCGCCTCGGTCACCGCCTCGTGGTACATCCTGGTCTACGGCGTGACCGCGATCGGCATGACGGCGATCCGCCGACCTCTGGCTGACCGCTCCCGATCCTGGTCTGGTTCGCCGGCTATGTCGGCGCTGCTCTGCTACTTCGTGCCGCGCATGCGCGACCGCTCGAAGGTGAGCTCGGAGGCGCGCTCCGCCCTGATGGGGCGCATCGTCGACAGCTACACCAACATCCTCACCGTCAAGCTGTTCGCGCGTGCGCGCGACGAGGACGCCTATGTCCGCGACGCGATCGAGCGTCACACCGGGCTGTTCCTCTCCGCCCAGCGGCTGATGACCGCGTTCGGCACGCTGCTCAATGTGCTCAATGCCCTGCTGATCGCGGGCGCCGGCGCGCTGGCGCTGCCGCTGTGGCGGCACGGCGCGGTCGAGGTCGGCGCCATCGCCATGGTGCTGCCGCTGACGCTCCAGCTCACCAACATGTCGCGCCAGATCGCCACCCAGATCACCGACATATTCGAGGACATCGGCGTGGTGCAGGAGGGCATGATCACGATCGCGCAGCCGCTGCGGCTGATCGACGATCCGGGGGCCAAGCCGCTCGCGGTGCGCGAGGGCCGTGTCGCGTTCGAGAACGTGCGCTTCGGCTACGGCCGTCGAAACCGGGCGTGCTGCAGGACTTCTCGCTCGCCGTCCGCCCAGGCGAGAAGATCGGCCTGGTCGGCCGTTCCGGCGCCGGCAAGTCGACCGTGGTCAACCTGCTGCTGCGCTTCTTCGATCTCGAAGGCGGCCGCATCCTGATCGACGGCCAGGACATCGCCGGGCGTGACGCAGGAGAGCCTGCGCTCGCAGATATCCGTGGTGACGCAGGACACCTCGCTGCTGCATCGCTCGATTCGCGAGAACATCCGCTACGGCCGCCCGGACGCGAGCGAGGCCGAGATCGTCGAAGCGGCGCGGCTCGCCCATGCGGACGAATTCATTCGCCATCCTGGAGGACTGGCGCGGCCACCACGGCTACGACGCCCATGTGGGCGAGCGCGGCGTCAAGCTGTCGGGCGGCCAGCGCCAGCGCATCGCCATCGCCCGGGTGATCCTGCGCAACGCGCCGATCCTGGTGCTCGACGAGGCGACCTCCGCGCTCGACAGCGAGATCGAGGCCGCCATCCAGTCGAGCCTCGACACCCTGATGGGGGGCAAGACCGTGATCGCCATCGCGCACCGGCTCTCCACCATCGCCCGCATGGACCGCCTGGTGGTGCTCGACCACGGCCGCATCGTCGAGCAGGGCACCCACGAGGCGTTGCTGCGCCTCAACGGCCACTACGCCGCGCTCTGGCGCCGGCAGTCGGGCGGCTTCCTCGACCCGGCCGACATGCAGGCGGCCGAATAGCCTTCCCGGACGCGAGAGCCGTAGCCCGGATGGAGCGCAGCGAAATCCGGGAACGCCCTTCCCGCATTTCATGCGGGCTACAGGGCCGAAAATGCTGCAGCCCTGCGCCAATCTGCCACAGTCCCGACATGAATACCCCTTAGGCACGCGCGTCCCTTTTACCCCGGCAGATCGTGTCGCGCGGCGCCCGTACGCCGTCGCGCGACATGATCGTTTTTGCGAGCCTGCCATGTTTGCCTTGTTCGAACGGCTGTTGCCGGCGACCACCACGCCCGCGCATCCCGAGCCGCCGCCCGGGCTGATCGCGTTCTATTGGCACTATCGCGCGCCAAGCCAAAGGCCTGTTCGCCGGGCTGTTCGCGGCCGGCTTCGCGCTCGCGCTGCTCGATTCGCTGATCCCGGTCTTCATGGGCCGCATCGTCACCTTGATCACGTCGAGCCGGCCCGAAACCCTGTTCGCGACGTTCTGGCCGATCCTCGCCGGGATGGGCCTGGTGCTGCTCGTCCTGCGTCCGCTGGCGCTGACGGCGCAGAACATCATGGCCAACCAGGCGATCGCCGCCAATGTGTCGAACCTGATCCGCTGGCAGAGCCATTGGCACGTGGTGCGCCAGAGCTGGGCGTTCTTCCAGAACGATTTCGCCGGCCGGATCGCCAACCGGGTGATGCAGACCGGGCCGGCGATCCGCGAGAGCTCTGGTCGCGCTGCTGACCGCCGTTTGGTACATATTGGTGTACGGCACCAGTGCGCTGTTGCTGCTGGCGGCCGCCGACCGCTGGCTGGCGCTGCCGATCGTGCTGTGGTTCACCGGTTATCTGGTGCTGCTGCGGACCTTCGTGCCGCGCATGCGCGACCGCTCCAAGGTCATGTCGGAGGCGCGCTCGCTGCTCACCGGCCGCATCGTCGACAGCTACACCAACATCCTGACCGTGAAGCTGTTCGCGCGCGCCGCGCAGGAGGACGCCTATGTGCGCGAGGCGCTCGATCAGCACACCGGGAAGTTCCATGCCTCGCTGCGGCTCAACACGCTGTTCGGCCTCAGCCTTGTCGCTGCTCAATGCCCTGCATGGTCACCAGCACCGGCGCGCTCGCCTTGCTGCTGTGGACGCACGGGCAGATCGCGGTCGGCACGGTCGCGATGGCGCTGCCGCTCGCCTGGCAGATCGTCAACATCTCCGGCTGGGTGGCCTGGCAGGTAACCGCCATTTTCGAGAACATCGGCGTGGTGCAGGAAGGCATGATGACCATCGCGCGGCCGATCGCGCTGACCGATCGGCCGCGAGCGGCACCGCTGACGGTCGCGCGCGGCGAGATCGCGTTCGAGGACGTGCGTTTCCACTACGGCCGCGAGTCCGGTGCTGCTCGAGGCTTCAGCCTGACGGTCGAGCCCGGCGAGAAGATCGGCCTGGTCGGCCGCTCCGGCGCCGGCAAGTCGACCGTGGTCAATCTGCTGCTGCGCTTCTTCGACCTCGAGGGCGGCCGCATCCTGATCGACGGCCAGGATATCGCGGACGTCACGCAGGAGAGCCTGCGCGCGCAGATCTCCGTGGTGACGCAGGACACCTCGCTGCTGCACCGCTCGATCGGCGACAATATCCGCTACGGTCGGCCGGAGCGCAGCGACGCGGAGGTGATCGCGGCCGCCAAGCTCGCCCATGCGCATGAGTTCATCGCTCGATCTCGTCGACTGGAAGGGGCGGTCGCGGCTACGACGCCCAGGTCGGCGAGCGCGGCGTCAAGCTGTCGGGCGGCCAGCGCCAGCGCATCGCGATCGCCCGCGTGATCCTGCGCAATGCTCCGATCCTGGTGCTCGACGAGGCCACCTCCGCGCTCGACAGCGAGATCGAGGCCGCCATCCAGTCGAGCCTGGACACGCTGATGGCGGGCAAGACCGTGATCGCCATCGCGCACCGGCTCTCCACCATCGCGCGCATGGACCGGTTGGTGGTGCTTGATCGCGGCCGCATCGTCGAGCAGGGCACCCACGAGGCGCTGCTGCGCCACGACGGCCACTACGCCGCGCTCTGGCGCCGGCAGTCGGGCGGCTTCCTCGACGCCGGCGACATGCAGGCCGCGGAGGTAAAGTTGGGCCTTTGGACTTTCCCCGGACGCGGTGCAGCACGAAGCTCTTGCGGAGTGTTGCAGCTGCTGATCCGGGGTCGTCCCAAAACCCGGAATACGCGACGGTCCCGGGTCTGCAGTGCATCACCAAGCGGTGCTGCACTGCGCCCGGGACAAACACGCTTCAGCTCTGCGGCGTCTCCATGGCGCTCTTGCGGACCAAGGCTGCGTTCTCGGGTGCGGTCATGAACTTGATGAGCGCCTTGGCCACCTCGGACTCCTTCGAGACCGTCAGCAGGCCGACCCCGAAGCGGCCGTATTCCATCAGCTCTTTCGGCAGAGGTCCGAGATAGATGGTGCCCGGGAACGGCTGGATCACGTTCGTCTGCTGGATGCCGATCTCGACCGTGCCGTCCGCCACCGCGGCCGCCACCGGGCGGCCCTCGATGATCTTCACCTTGCCCTTGACCATGTCGTAGATGCCGAGCTTCTGGAACAGCCTGGTGTTGAACGGGCCGGTGCCCGCATTGGTATGCCCGATCGACGCCGAGTTGAGCATCGCCTGCTTGAAGGCTTCGGGCGTGCTGATGTCGCGCTTGAGCGTGCCTTCCTTCACCGCGACGCCGTTACCGGCCCGGGCGAATTCCGCAAAGCTGGCGGGCACGACCTTGCCGCGCTTCACCAGATCTTCGAAGGTTTCGATGCCGGTGGTGACGAGATCGGCGGGCGCGTTTGAATTGAGCTTCTGGTTGAGGGCGTTGCCGGCTTCGAAGCTCACGATCACCTTGTTGCCGGTCGCCTGCTCGAACCCGGCCGCGAGGTCACGGACCGCCGAGATGGCGCCCTGATTGGCCAGAACCGTGATCTCGGCCGCCATCGTTGGTCCCGTAAAGCCCAGCATGCCCACCATTGCGGCCAGCGCGACGCCGGCCCTGATCCCGATCTTGCGCTGCGTCCCCATTCTCTTCGCCCGCATGGCAACCTCCCTGTTGTTTGGCCATTGCGCACGAGCTTACACGAACCCCGCGCCCATCGGCCAGCGTCAGGCGATCAGCTCCCGCATGATGCCGTAGAGCGCGGATTGCGCCTCGAAGCCGATGCCCGGATGCTCCGGCAACCTGATGGTGCCATCGACCGGCTTGGCGTCGTCCGCGAAGCCGCCGAAGGGACCAAACACGCCCGGATAGGATTCGGCGCCGCCGAGGCCGAAGCCGCCGGCGATGTGCAAGGACATCTGGTTGCCGCCATGGGGGAACATCGAGCTGCGCCTCCAACCATGCGGCTCGAGCATCGCCAGCGTGCGGGCATACTGCACGATGCCGTAGGACTGCGGCGGATCGACCTGGATGATGTCGCGATCGGGACGCAAGCCGCCGAAACGCACGAGGTTCTCGACGTCCTGGGTCGAGAACAGGTTCTCGCCGCTCGCCAGCGGCCCGGCATAGCGGCCCGCGATCTCGGCCAGGAGCGCGAAGTCGAGCGGATCGCACGGCTCCTCGAACCAGCGCAGCCCATAGGGCGCCAGCGCCTGCGCGTAGGCGAGCGCATCCGCGCGCTCGAACTTGCAGTTGGCGTCGACCGCCAGCGCGCTGCCGGTCCCGACGATCGCGAGCACGGCTTCCAGCCGGCGCAGGTCTTCGTGAAGCGGCAGGCCGCCGATCTTCATCTTGACCAGCGTATAGCCGGCATCGAGATGGCGGCGCATCTCATCCTGCAAGTCCGCGATGGTGCGGCCCGGCAGATACCAGCCGCCCCCTACATAACAGAAGACCTCGCGCGCGATCCGTCCGCCATTGTGGCGCTCGGCCAGCACGCGGTGGAGCGGCTTGCGCTCGATCTTGGCAATGGCGTCCCAGAGCGCGACCTCGATGGTCCCGATGGCGATCGAGCGCTCGCTGTGGCCGCCGGATTTCTCCCGCTGCAGCATGCAGGCCAGCACCTTGGCGGGATCGAAGTTCTCGCCGGTGTCATCGATCAACGTGGCCGGATCGGCGCGCAGAATGCGCGGGATGAAACGCTCGCGCATCGGCGCTCCGCAGGCGTAGCGGCCGGTGGAATTGAAGGCGAAGCCCGCGACCGGGGCGCCCTCGCGCACCACATCGGTGATCACCGCCACCACCGAGGTGGTCATCTCGGAAAAATCGAAGCCCGAATTGGCCAGCGACGAGCGCAGCGGGATCGCTTTCTCCCGGATGTCGACGATGCGCATCAACTTATTCCACGCTGAAGCATTCTCATTTGGAATCCGATTTCCGTCCGCAATTGCAAAATTCAAATTACTCGATCTTCGGAATCTTGGCGTCGCGGATGACCTTGGCCCAGCGCGCGACCTCCGTCTTGAGCTCGACCGCGAACTCCTCGGGCGTGTTGACGACCGGCGTGAAGCCGATGGCGGCCAGGCGCTGCTGCACGTCAGGCAGCACGATCATGCGGGCGATCTCGCGATAGAGCGTGTCGACGACCGGCTTGGGGGTTCCGGCCGGCGCCAGCACGCAGGCGATGAACTGCGATTCCTGGTCGGGCACGCCGGCCTCCGCCAAGGTCGGCACGTCGGGGAATTGCGGATCGCGCCGGCCGCTGGTCACCGCAAGCGCGCGCAGCTTGCCGTCCTTGATGCTCGCCGCGGCCGACGGCAGCGCCGAGAACATGATCGGCGTGTGGCCGCCGATGGTGGACAGCACGCCCGGCGCCGCGCCATTGAACGGGACATGAATGAGGTCGAGCCCGAGCGAAAGCTTGAACAATTCGCCGGCGAGCTGCCCGGTCGTGCCGGTGCCGGGCGACGCATAGCTGTATTTGCCGGGATTGGCCCGCACCAGCGCGACAAGCTCCTGCACGCTGTGGACCGGCAGATCAGGATTGACCGTCAGCACATGCGGCGAGGCCGCCACCAAGGTGATGGGCGCGAAATCCTTAAGCGTATCGTATGGCAGGCTGGCATAGAGGCTCGGATTGATCACCACCGCGCTGGTCGGGCTCAAGAGCGTGTAGCCGTCGGGTGCCGCCTTCGCCACCATGCCGACCGCGACATTGCCGGCGCCGGCCGGAACGTTCTCGACATAGAACTGCTGGCCGAGGCGCTCGCTCAGCTTCTGCGCCACGCTGCGCCCGATCACGTCGGCCGGCCCACCGGGCGCCGCCGCCACGATCACGCGCACCGGCCGGGTCGGATAGGCTTGGCCCCACGCGCTCGACGATGCGGCGATCGCCGCGATGCCGAGCAACCAGCACAATGAACGGACGTGGCGCGGCTACAGCTCGGGATGTGCCCTCACTGCTAACCTGACATAGCGGCTGGCCTCTTCATCGTCTTCCGGAAGAGTGAGATGCCGCACCGATGACCGGCGCGTTTGCCGATTCAGCCGAAAATAGCGCACCTCCTCCGGCTCAATCCGGCTTAGGATTGCCGGCGAGTGACTTGAAAGAAACGCCTGCGCGGATTTCAAGCGCGCCGATTTCCCTCGCCTGAGCGATGATCCGTGACAGGAAAAACGGGGAAAGGCTGTTCTCGGGCTCCTCGATGGCGAGCAACGTCAAGTAAGCGCGCCGCAACTTATCCTGCTCGAACGAGCTCTCATGCGGCGGCAGAGCGAAGGCATCTCGCTCCACTTCAAGCGTGGCGGCCGTAAGAGCGATATGGAACAGCGACCGCTGGCCGTCGCTCAAGTCGGCGAGGGCGCGCTCCCGGCCAGCCTCATCGGGATAGAATGCGAACTCGGCCTTGCGCACGAGTTCCTCAAAGCGATCCTCGACCAGGCGCAAGGCGGGTGTTGTGTCGGTATCCGCCTCGTGGACCTGCCTCCAGCGTTTAGTCAAACGTTCGATCACGAATCGTGCAGGTTCTTCGCGCTCAAATCTTCTTTGGATGAGGTTGGCTGAGCGGGCACTGCGTCGCCGCAAGGCGTCGGACCATTTGGCCGCTTGCCAGAGACGACCTTTGAGAAGCGCGGTCACTTGTGTCGCCGCGTCGCGCGCGGCCGGAACATAGATGAATTGAATGGACCCACGCTCGGCTGCCTGCACCCTCTTGCACTCGTCCCACTCAAACTCGTTATCTAACGTAGTCACCCATCGAATGTCGTCGTCGACAGTTCCGTCGGGCGTTCCGTCATCCGTCCAGGTTGCCTGGAGACGAATACGGACCTTGAGGGGCTCGCCCTGACCGGAGGCTGCCATCTGGAGAAAGAACTCCGGTACCGCATCCTCAATCTCGTCTTCATCGAGCCCCTCCAATTCGGGAAAGGCAAAAATGCATTCGATGAACAGCGAAACACCGGAGGGAAGCTCATCCTGATCGGGCTTCACATGGAAATCTTGACGACGGATAAGACGCTGGCCGGCGGTTACGCCGAAGAGGCGCGACAAGGCTTGGAAGACTGCGGTCTTTCCTGAGCCGTTGCCGCCGACAAAAGCCGTGACAACCGGCTCGAAGGCGATCTTTCGCGCTCGCTCGCCGAAGCAGCGAAAATTCCTAGTCGCGATGCTCTCTAACTTCACTGCTGGAACCGCCTCGCTTCTCAACCGACACGTGTATTCTGGCGGTTGAACATTCCGTAGTCAAAGGCAGTTTGGCCACCAACCCGGGCACCTAGTCTAAGTCGTCAAATTTCGCCAGCCGCCTTCTCCATCCCCACCACACCAACCCCGTCCTTCTTTCGGCCATGTCGTACCGTTCTTCGGCTGCATGGCTGCAAGTGCTGAAGCACTCGGACGTGCCGCATGCCGCCCTCCCGGACTGGACACGAGGAGTATAGACCACACGCGAGGTCGGGTCGCACAATTGTCCTACGACCCTTGCACGTTGACGTACTGCACCTGCTGGATTGTGGTGACTGAGGAGCTTCGTAGATGAAATCGGGCCTGTCAGCGGTGGTGTTGGGTCAGAGACGCACGGAGTTTCACTCCTTCTCCCCATTGGGGAGAAGGCGAGGGAGTGAAACGCCGCGCCCGCCTCACTTCCTTTCGAGGCGCACAAGACCGCGCTTCTCACCTGAGGTGGAGCAACAAAATTCCTCGTACGGTCTGGGCAGCCGCGCGAATGCGCGAAGCACCTATGCCAGCAGCCCCGTCATCGGCTTCACGGCGCCGCTGGCGGGGAACACCTTGGCGGACAGCGCGGCCTCGTCCACGCGCAGGTGATCGTGCAGCAGGCCCTTCACCACGGCGCGCAGGTCGGTGGTCGGCTTGAGGTCGCGGCCGTCCTGCAGCTGGGCCGGCTTGAGGCCCGGCCAATCCGCGATCACGCGGCCGCCCTTGAGCGCCCCGCCGGCCAGGAACGCGACCGTGGCGGTGCCGTGATCGGTACCCTCGGTGCCGTTGATGCGGGCGGTGCGGCCGAACTCGGTGACCACCACCACGACGGTGTCGCGCCAGGCCGGACCCATATTGGTCTCGATCGCCGCCAACGCGCCGTCGAGCGCACCGAGCAGCGCCGCCAGCCGTCCGTTGATCGCGCCTTCGTCCGCATGGGTGTCCCAGCCGTCGAAGGCGAGCGCGCCGATGCGCGGGCCGTCGGGCTGGGCCAGGAACTTCGCCGCCATGCCGGCCGATTCGGCGAAATAGGCGCGCACCTGCGCGGCCGGCCCGGGCGCGCCGGGCTGTGGCTTCTGGTCGGGCTTGGCCGGGCCGCCCGCGCCCGCGATCGCCGCCAGGCCCATGCGCTCCTCCAGCGCCCGGGCGAGCGCCGGATCGGTGTGGCGATAGAGGTCGAGCAGCCGCATCATGGTGTCGTCGTTGGCGGGCGGCAGCCGCGGCGGCGTCCAGGACAGGACCGGGGCGGGGCCGCGCACCACCAGCGGCGTCAGCGGGCCGACCGCGAATGCATCGCGCTTGGCCGAGCCGGCGCGGGCATCGGGCGCGAGCGTGGTCAGCGCCCGGTTGAGCCAGCCGGTCTCCGAGGCGCCCGGCCGCAGCACCCCGCTCTCGAGCACGTCCTGGCCGTCGAAATGGGAGCGCTCGCGGTAAGGGGTCGCCACCGCATGCACGATGGTGGCGGCGCCAGCCGTGTAGAGGCGGTGCAGGTTCGGCATCGCCGGATTGAGCGCGAAGAAGGAATTGAGCGGCAGGCCCGGCGTCGCGCCCGCCAGCGTCAGGGCCTTGTCGCCGCGTAGCGCGGTCCAGTCCGGATCGCCCACCGGCGCCACTGCCGCGAGCCCGTCGAGCGCGCCGCGCAGCACGATGGTCAAGAGTCGCGGATCGCGGCCCTCGGCACGCGCGAGCTTGGGCGCGAACGCCCAGGCGAACAGCGTTCCAGACGCCAGCAGCAGCTCGCGGCGGCTCGGTGCATGACGATTCGGGGCGTTCGGAGCTTGAGCATGGAGAACGAGGCGCATGGTCTCACCTGCGTTGGAATTCGGGCGCCATGAACAGCAGCGCCAGGGCCTGCGGGCGGCTCTCCGCGCGACGCGACGGTCTGGCGGGTTTGCGCCGAGGCGAGCGGCCCGAGCGCGAGGTCGAGCACCGCCTTCGGATCGATCTGGTCGCCGAACCGGCGCGCCGCCTGGGTGGCGATGTCGAGCCGCTGCGCCATGCCGTCGATCCAGGCCTCGTCCGTCGTCGGCAAAGCCGTTGGGCGCCGGCGGGCGCCACAGCGGCTCGCCCAGGAGGTTCTGCGCCTGCATGATCGGCCGGATGTCGGGCGGATCGCTGTCGGTCGCGCGCAGCATGCCGACCACCCATTCGCTGGGCCGCTTGAGCTTGCGCGGCGACGCTGCCCAGCTTTCGGGCGCGGCAACGAGCGCCTTGGCCATCTCCTTGAGATTGCCGTGGGTGTCGAGAAAACGCTTGGACAGCTTGTCGACCAAGACCAGCGGCGGATCGTCGGCCACGAAATGACGCGCCAGCTTGGTGGCCACATGCCTGGCGGTCGCCGGGTGGCGCGCCAGCGCCTCCAGCACGGCGCGGCCCTGCTCGAAGCCGGTGTTCGGATAGGTCTTGTCGATCACCTTCTCGGCGGCCGGCTCGTGCATGCGCGGATTGAAGGTGAACTCGCCCCCGTGCGGCAACTCGGGCCGCGGCGGCACGATGGTCCAGCCGGTGATGACGTCGGCGAAATGCGTCACGTCGGCCTGGCTGTAGACGGTGCGCACGCCGAGCGTATGCAGCTCGAGGATCTCGCGCGCGAGATTCTCGTTGAGGCCCTTGCCGCCGGCGCGGCCGGCCGGCGAATCCGGCCCGGTCGAGCGTGCATTGTCGAGATAGAGCAGCATCGCCGGATGGGTCTCGACCGCGAGCAGCATATCGCCGAAACGGCCGAGCACATGCGGCCGGATCGCTTCCCGCTCGTAGGCGCCGGCGAGCTGGGCCACGCCGCCGCCCTTGGCGGCGGAGATGCAGAAATGGTTCGACCAGAACCAGACCAGCCGCTCCGCAAAGCCGATCTCGCTGCGCGTGGCGGCGGTCAGGCGCGCCTTCGCCTCTTCGAGGAAGATCTGCTGCGGAACGCCGGGGCCAGGATTGCGCGCCGCGGGCGCGGCCGCCGAATTCGTCTCCGCACCCGGCTTCATCTCCGGACCAGGCTGCATCTCGGCGCCGGATTGCATGTCGACGCCGGGCTGCATATCGGTGCCCGCTTGGGGACTGTTGTGCGCCGCCGCTTGGGCTGCCTTCTGCGCCGGTTGATTGGCATCCCGCTCGACCGGCCCCGCCAGCCGTGCGGCCTTGCGGACCTGACGGAAATCGCGTCCGGCTTGCGCGGCCTCCGCGCTGGTCAGCAATCCGGGATCGTCGATCATGCCGGCGCCCGCACGCTCGAGCTCGGCCAGCAATGCACCGCGAGGATCCGAGGCAATCTTGGCGATCGCCGCGGCGCGCGGGCCGAGGCCGAAATCGATGCAGCGCCAGCGCCGCTTCGGTTTGAGGATCAAGGGCCATGACGATCAAGCGCCCTCTCGTTCAAGTGAATCTGGAGTCGACGATCACGAATCGATCAGGTCGACCGTTCGTGCTGATAGTTTCGATAAAGTCGTGTCGATACTGAGGCATCAACATTTCATTTTGGTAAGGAACCAATGAGCAAATCGACAGTCTGACGACTGTTTGGCGACCGATCGCAGTGCAGCACGAAAGTGCCCAAGCACGGAAGTGCCCAAGCACGAAAGTGCGGGCTATGAATGGCGCTACTGCGGGAGCGTGCGTTTCGATGCTCGATTTCATTCATCGCGATGGCTCGCAACATCAGGACGCTCGACGTGTCGCAAAACGATCGATGAATATCGGCAAGCCGCCGCAACCCCGCACGCGACGGCACGGCGCGCGTCACGAGCGTGTAACACTTACCGGATAGCGTGAGCGTGCCTGACACGCCGCATTGTCTGTGCGTATCGTCAAGTGGCGTTTGAGTACCGACTAGGCGGTTCCAGCGATCGGGTTGCCCGGGCTGGAGCCGCTTTTTTATCGACGGCTTTTTTTCAACGGGCTCACGGTCGGCGAATTCTCAAAGAGGTTGGACGGGCGGGAACATTCTGATCGTGGGATCGAACGTGGACGTCGCGCGTTCTCTCGTCATCACGCCCGCTCGCCCGGACGGTAATGTTGCAGGCTCGGCAGCAAACGCATCCGCACCTCGACACCTCCGTTCGCGGTCGATTTTTTTGCCGCGCATCGCCCCTGACGGGGAGCGCCGCGGCGGGCAGCGTGCTAACCTCCGGCTGCGGGGAGGACGGTCGGGGACCCGCTCCGGCGCGTGGATGCCCGCTGATTGCGCGGAGCCCGGCCCCGGTTTTGCTTCAATTTGCTGTTCATCAATGGCTCGAATCTGGAGAAAGAGATGCGCATCAACCGTTCAGGCCTGACGGCCCTCGCCGCCGCGTTCGTGATCGCCGGCACGTTCGCCACCACCTCCCTGCTGGCGCAGCAGCCGGCACCGCAGCCTGGTGGCCAACAGCCCGCACCGGCGCCGCCCAAGCCCTATAAGCCGGTCACCATCAAGCTCCCGATCCCGGTGGCCGATCCGACCTTCGTGGCGTTCCGCAAGCAGTTCGGCGACATCGCGCAGAAGAAGGACCGCGCCGCGCTCGCCAAGCTGGTGGCGCAGAGCTTCTTCTTCGTCGTTGGCGAGAAGGATGCCGCCGACAAGAAGAAGCCCGGCATCGACAATCTCGCCAAGGCGCTGAGCCTGGACGGGAAGGATGCGGCCGCCGGCTGGGCCACGCTCGGCGAATACGCCAAGGAGCCTACCGCCGAGGCCGACGAGGAGCACAAGGGCGTGCTGTGCGCTCCCTCCGATCCGACCTTCGACGAGAACGCCGCCGAGGCGCTCGCCAAGGAAACCCAAACCGATCCCGGCGAGTGGGGCTATCCGGTGAAGGACGGCGTCGAGGTGCACTCGGCCGGCAAGCCGGGCGCCCCGGTCACCGACAAGCTCGGCCTCTATCTGGTGCGGGTCTATCCCGACGAATTGCCGGCCGCCGCGGTCGAGGGATCCGATTTCATCCGCATCGTGCTGCCCTCCGGCAAGCTGGGCTACGTGGGGGGCGACCAGCTCCTGTCGCTCGGCAACGAGCAATTGTGCTACGTCAAAGACGGAAACGCCTGGAAGATCGCCGGCTTTATCAGCGCCCAGTAGCCGCGCGCGGCGAATGGCGAATGGCGAATAGCGAGTAGCGATAGTAGACGAGCGGAGAACGGGTGGCTGAACCAACGGCCACCTGCTATTCCGTATTCGCTACTCCGTATTCGCTATTTGCGGGCTTCAAATGATCATCGAGAACCAGGACGACGTCACCAAGGCGGTGCTGGCCGAACTGCAACGCGCGCCCGACGGCCGCTTCAAGGAGATCATGGCGGCCTTCGTGCGTCACCTGCATGCCTTCACCCGCGAGGTGAAGCTGACCGAGGCGGAGTTCCAGGCGGCGATCGGCTATATCATCGCGCTCGGCAAGCACACCAACGAGACCCACAACGAGGCCGTGCTGATGTCGGGCTCGCTCGGCCTCTCGACCCTGGTCTGCCTCCTCAACAACGGCGACGACGGACAGACCGAGACATCCGCCAACCTGCTCGGGCCGTTCTGGCGCATGCACTCGCCTGCCACTCCCAACGGCGGCTCGATCGTGCGCTCGCCCACGCCGGGGCCGGCCATGTTCGTCAATGCCTGGTTCCGCGACCGCGACCGGCAGCCGATCGCCGGCGCCGAGGTCGACGTGTGGCATTCCTCGCCGGAAGGCTTCTACGAGAACCAGGATCCGGTGCAGGCGGACATGAACCTGCGCGGCCAGTTCACCACCGACCGCGACGGCCATATCGCGTTCCGCAGCGTGAAGCCGGCCGGCTACCCGATTCCGGTCGACGGCCCGGTGGGCGAGATGCTGCGGGCGCTGCGCCGCCACAATATGCGGCCCGCGCATCTGCATTTCCTCGCCGTCAAGGACGGCTTCAAGACCCTGGTCTCGCAGGTCTATGTCAACGACGATAAGTTCCTCGACAGCGACGTGCAGTTCGGCGTCACCCGCCATCTCATCGGCGATTACGTCAGGCACGAGAACGAGCCGGCCCCGGCGCCCGACGTGACAGGGCCCTGGTACTCGCTCGACTATACGTTCGTGATGGAGCCGGGCAGCACCCGCCTGCCGCGGCCGCCGATCACCGGCAAGGCCAGCGGCGAGCGCCCGAAGATCCCGCACTTGGCGTAGCTGCCCGGCATTTTGATTCTCTGCTTTCGTCCTTGCGCGGGCGGGCTCCTTCTCCCCGCGTGCCGTCAGGGCGTTTACGCCCGTCTGCGACGGGCTATGGAGAAGGTTGGGATGAGGGGGCCTTCCCGCGAGTCTGAGCCTGCGGAAACGCCCCCTCACCAAGCCGAGTTCTGGTTTTCCTCCGTGCCGCGTTGCCCTCTCCCCGCAAGCGGGGCGAGGGACTCAGCAACTCCTACTCGCGTTGGAAGAGCCACAGCTGGTTGGGTTCGCTGTCGCCGCAGTTCCAGCTCTGCACCGGCGCGCCGGTTTCCTTGGAGCCATAGCGAATGTCGAGGCAGAGGCCGTTCTGGCCCACCAGCTTGGTGAAGTTGCCCTTCGGCTCGGATTTCCAGGTTTGACCGGCGCCGGCCCCGCAGGACGAGAGTTTGACGAGGTCACCCGGCTTGCCGCCATTGGCATCGACGCAGAGGCCGCCGATGGTCAGATGCATGGTGGCTGGCTCGTAGACGAAGATCTGGGCCGCGCTGCTGTTGCACTCCGCCATCTGCAATCCGCGGTCCTGGACGAAGTCGCCATCGGGAACTTCGATGCAGTGGCCGCCGCCCTGCGGGGAGATCTGCAGCATCGTCCCGTAGCCTTGCGCGCACGCGCCGCCGACCAGGAATGTCAGCAGGCAGGCGGCTGCGCCCGCCGCGGTCCGCAGAAAAGCGCTCGACATGACATCCCCCGGCCGATGATCCGAGCCGCCAATCTAGGGCTTTGGCGTCGGAGCGGTCAATTTCGGCGCTCGCTCTTACCCGTGCCGCAGCTTCAGCGCCAGGATCACCAGCATGAAGGCGAGCGTAATGGCGCTTGACCCGATCAGCGGCCAGTCCGGGAGCGCGGCACCGTAGACGAGCCAGCAGGCGACCCCGGCCGCGCTGGCGAGGTTGGCGGGGAACGAGATCGCGCGGGTATCGCGCTCGCGCACGATCTTCCAGACCTGCGGCAGCCAGCAGAAGGTGGTGAGCAGGGCGCCGGCCACGCCGACCGCATCGATGAACCAGGGATTCATCGCGGCCCGATAGCAGCGATTCGCTGTCGCTTTATGACAGCCGCACGGCCCCAACGCTTTTCCCGGACGCGGTGCAGCGCGTAGCCCTTGCGGAGCGGTGCACCGCAGATCCGGGATCGTTCCACCCGCCGGAATCCGGCACCGCCCTTGTCCCGGCCTTCGGGCCGGGACTTGCTCCACACTTCGCGCTTGGGACGATCCCGGGTCTGCAGCGCAGCACCAAGAGGTGCTGCGCTGCGCCCGGGAAAAGTTGATCGGCCGTGCCCGGACCGAGGGCAGGCCGCGGCATTCATGCTTTTCCCGGACGCGGTGCAGCGCGTAGCCCTTGCGGAGCGGTGCACCGCAGATCCGGGATCGTTCCACCCGCTAGAGTTCGGGACGATCCCGGGTCTGCAGTGCAGCACCAAGAGGTGCTGCGCTGCGCCCGGGAAAAGCGTCGAAACCCGTGGGCTGAGGCGGCGCTTCCCTCCTTGACGGGCGGGCCCCATATTGGGGCGATGGCGAAATCCCCCGATCAGCCGCGGCCGCCCAAGCGCGACCCGGCCAAGCATTCCAAGAAGGACCCGGCCAAGCCGACGCGCGCCAAGGCCAACCGGCCGGATTCGCCGCCGACCGATCCGGCGCTGGCCGAGCTGCTCAACCCCGGTATCCGGCAGGGCACCGCCGGCATCGGCTCGCAGACCGGGCAGACCCCCTCGCAGGGGGCGGCGGATAGCGACGAGAGGACGAGCGGACTGCAGCCGCCGCCGGACAATTCCTGGGACCGGCGGGCGGATTTCTCCAAGGCCCATACGGCCCGCCGCTCGACCCGGGAGGGAGCGAACGAAGCCTTCCGGGAAGCGCCGCAGGCGGACTACGCGGCCAAGACCCCGCTATCCACGGGCGAGCTCGATCCCGACCTGGCCAAATCGCTCGGCCTTGACGGCGAAGACGATTCAGCCCCGCCATCGGGCGAAACGCCGGGCGCCCCGGCGCTGTTGCGCGGCCGGCATGGCGAGAGCCTCGGCGTGGCGGCGACCGCCCATGCGCTCGAAAGCCTGCTGCGCGAAGGCCGGCGGGAGTTCGCCGACAAGCCCTGGATCCCGCACCGGCCGCCGCGGCCGGAAAAATCCGAGGGCGGCCGCGCCCTGGTGATCAGATCCGATTTCGAGCCCAAGGGCGACCAGCCGCAGGCGATCGAGCAGCTGGTCGAGGGCGTCCGGCGCCACGACCGCAACCAGGTGCTGCTCGGCGTCACCGGCTCCGGCAAGACCTTCACCATGGCCAAGGTGATCGAGGCCACCCAGCGGCCGGCCCTGATCCTGGCGCCCAACAAGACGCTGGCCGCCCAGCTCTACGGCGAGTTTCGAAGCTTCTTCCCGGACAATGCGGTCGAATATTTCGTGAGCTACTACGACTACTACCAGCCCGAAGCCTATGTGCCGCGCACCGACACCTATATCGAGAAGGAATCCTCGATCAACGAGCAGATCGACCGCATGCGCCATTCGGCGACGCGCTCGCTGCTCGAGCGCGACGACGTGATCATCGTGGCCTCGGTGTCGTGCATCTACGGCATCGGCTCGGTCGAGACCTATTCGGCCATGACCTTCACGCTCAAGCGCGGCGAGCGCATCAACCAGCGCCAGCTGATCGCCGACCTGGTGTCGCTGCAGTACAAGCGCATCGGCAGCGACTTCGCGCGCGGCTCGTTCCGGGTGCGCGGCGACACGGTCGACATCTTCCCGGCCCACTACGAGGACCGCGCCTGGCGGGTGAACCTGTTCGGCGACGAGGTCGAATCGATCGAGGAGTTCGATCCGCTCACCGGGCAGAAGACCGACGAGCTCGACTTCGTCAAGGTCTACGCCAACTCGCACTACGTGACGCCGCGCCCGACCCTGCTGCAGGCGATCGCCGGCATCAAGCTCGAGCTGCGCGACGCGCCTCGATCAGCTCAACGCCGCCGGCCGCCTCATCGAGGCGCAGCGGCTCGAGCAGCGCACCTTGTTCGACCTGGAGATGATGGAGGCGACCGGCAGCTGCGCCGGCATCGAGAACTATTCGCGCTATCTCACCGGCCGCAAACCGGGCGAGCCGCCGCCCACATTGTTCGAATACGTGCCCGACAATGCGCTGGTGTTCGTCGACGAGAGCCACGTCACCGTGCCGCAGCTCGGCGGCATGTACCGCGGCGACTTCCGCCGCAAGGCGACGCTGGCCGAATACGGCTTCCGGCTGCCGTCCTGCATGGACAACCGGCCGCTGCGCTTCGAGGAATGGGACGCCATGCGGCCGCACACGACGTGCGTCTCGGCGACGCCCGGCCCCTGGGACCTCGACCAGTCGGGCGGCGTGTTCGTCGAGCAGGTGATCCGCCCGACCGGCCTGATCGATCCGCCGGTCGACATCCGCCCGGCGCGCACCCAGGTCGACGACCTGGTGGGCGAGGTGCGGCAGGTGGCCGCCAAGGGCTATCGGGCCTTGGTCACGGTGCTGACCAAGCGCATGGCCGAGGACCTGACCGAATACCTGCACGAGCAGGGCATCCGCGTGCGCTACATGCATTCCGACATCGACACGATCGAGCGCATCGAGATCATCCGCGACCTGCGGCTCGGCGCCTTCGACGCGCTGGTCGGCATCAACCTGCTGCGCGAGGGCCTCGACATTCCGGAATGCGCGCTGGTCGCCATCCTCGACGCCGACAAGGAAGGTTTCCTGCGCAGCGAGACCTCGCTGATCCAGACCATCGGCCGCGCCGCCCGCAACATCGACGGCCGCGTCATCCTCTATGCCGACACGGTGACCGGCTCGATGGAGCGCGCCATCGCGGAGACCAATCGCCGGCGCGAGAAGCAGGAAGCCTACAATGCCGAAAACGGCATCACGCCCGAAAGCATCCGCAAGGGCATCACCGACATATTGGACAGCGTCTACGAGCGCGACCACGTGCTGATCGCGACCGGCGAGGGCGGCGGCGAGTTCGAGGAGGCCGCCACCATCGGGCACAATTTCGAGGCCGTGATCGCCGACCTGGAGACCCGCATGCGCGCGGCCGCCACCGACCTCGACTTCGAGGAGGCAGCGCGGCTGCGCGACGAGATCAAGCGCCTGCGCGCGACCGAGCTCGCGGTGGTGGACGACCCCACCGCCAAGCGGCCGAGCGTTTCTTCATCTCAACGGGGAGAGGGAGCGTCTTCCCGCGCACGCCGAAGCGGCGGCGGCGCAAGCCGTATCCACAAGCCGGCGCTCGACGAGATGGGCATCGCGCTCTACCACGAGAGCCTGCCGCATCGTCCCGGCGCCAAAGGCACGGACCGCGATGCTCCGCGCAAGCCGAGCCTGGACGAAATGGGCCCGGGCCGGAATCAAAGCCCTATCGGGGCCCGCGCTCCACCTCCGGCCGCCCCGGCATGCGCGGCGGCTTCAAGCGGCGAGGACGCTGAGCCTGCGTTTGCCGATCGCGTTCACGAAATTCGACACCGCGCCGCCGAAATGAAGGCCGCCGGTGTCGAATCAGACCTCACGTAGAGAGAACGGGCGCAGGCGCCTCAGAGCTACACGTGAACGCCGTGATGCCCGAACAACACCACAAGAACGAGGACAACCACGATCAGCCATATCAGGCCGTGACCGCCGCCCCCGTAATAGCCACGGCGATATCCGTAGTAGCCACCACCGCCGCCGAACAGCAGAACAAGAACGATGATCAGAAGCAACAGCGTCATGATGCGATCCTGGATTGGAGCCGGCGCTTGGTTTGTTCGCCTGCGTGCAGGACAACTCGTTGGTGAGGAAAGGGTTCCTCAATTCGCGGGCGCGATGACCGTAGGGCGCAATCGCTTTATTGCGCCAATCAGCCATGCCGCTCACCGCAGGCCAACGACAATGCAGGTCGCGTCGCGGCGCAATAAAGCGATTGCGCCCTACGGATCCCGGCGCCGGTCTGTTGCACTGCCGCAGCGGCCGGCTTGATAGCTTGTTAATTGCAGGAAATTAACAACCGGCCGGTTTGCTGCAGTGCGAATGGGCAGGGTTCAGGGAGACGCCCGGGGCCAAGCAAACGCCCGGAACAGTTTCCTGCCGGGCGCAATTCTTCAGTTTCGATTTCATGAGTTCACTGAGTCGCCGCATTGTGTCAAGCACATTCGTGGTCCGCGTGGCGACCCTGGATTGCGGCGCTGCGCGCCTCCATCCAGGCTACGGACCATCACTCCCTGAAAGTAATGATGCCGGCTGGAGCCGTCATGGCGTCCGGAGTCGAGGCAGCAGGCCTTGAAATCTTCGTCCGGAGCCGCACGGGCAGAGATCATTGCGTCCGAGCTTCTCGGTGAGCTCGACATCGCCATGAACGAAGCGCCGGCCGCGCTTCACCCGGGTTTCCGAGGGGAACGACTGGCGGCGTTTACGGGTGACCTCGAAAGCAACCGAGGTCTTCGAAATCGCGATGCTTGCGCATGGCACACCTCCATCAAAAAAGCGGCGAGGTGCCGCGCGCTGTTCGTATCATCCAAGTGGGCGGGATGCAAAGTTGCGCTCGAAGTGAACCTTGCCGGCATCAGGCAAGAAAACCGGCGATGACCTTGAAGAGAAACCGGAGTACCGGCGTCACGATCGATCTTGAATTGATTTTTCGGGGTTTCTAATGGAACGCCGGTCGCGGCTACGCGGCGTGGCGCCAGTAGTCATCCTGCCGCTCGGCCAAGCGCAGCCATTGCAACGCCAGCTCGCGCAGCAACTCCCGCTCGCGGAAGGTCGGCAGCTCGTCGGCCAGGAGAAAGCATTCGAGCGCGCGCTGAAGCTGCAGGTCGGTAGGTTCCATGGCGCCCTCCCGCGCAATTATCGCATCTCCGCCCGACGTCTTTTGACATAGGAACAACGCACGACCCTATGTCGGGTTCCGGGGTGTGAGATCGGAGCCCGTCTGCGAGGGATTATAGAGGTGCGGTTGGGGGCGCTTCCACAGGCTCAGATTCGCGCAGAGGCCCGGCGTTCTCACCTCACGGAGTTAGGGACGCATGGCGTTTCACTCCTTTTCCCCAAGGGGGAGAGCTGCGGGCCGCAAGCCGGGAGATCGCATCCGGCTTGCGGCCATCGCATTGGTCGGAACCCGAGCATGCTCGAGCTCCGCCATCCACGTCCCCGATGTCTTCCCCACAATGAGGACGCTGGATTCCGGCGGCCCCACCGGACCGACGCATCGCCGGGCGGTCGGGGCCAACGCGACCGCAGTTGCCTGCCGAAAATGGAGGCATTGAGGCAGAGCATGAGCGCGCCGCAGATGTCCGCGGCGATTGGTTAAGAAGGATCGGCCAAGATGGCGCAAACGCGATGGCGCAAGTGCGGAATGTTCACGGCCGAAGCTTGGCAATCAGGCCGGCTGCTCCGATCGACGAATGACACCGCCGCATCACATCGTGCGGCGTCACATCGTATTGACGACACATCGTAGTATTGACGACACATCGTATTGACGACACAGGCCGAATCACGGCCTGCCCCCGACCGCGTGCAATCGTGATCGCCTGGCCGGGCCATCTTGGCACCATGCCCGGCACGCGGCCGGGCATGGCGATGTGGTGTTGAACGGACCTGAGCGCGCCTCACTTCACGGCGCGATCTCCGCCACGATCACGCCGGTCGCCGGGTCGACCAGATAGCCGCGATCGTTGACCACCGCATAGTTGTAGGGCTCTACGGCCGGGATGCGCAGAGCCACCGTCTCGGGCACCCCGTAGAGCGGCAGGCTCGGCGGAACACGGACGCCGACCGTGAGCGGCACGCCGTCCCAGCGGTAGGCGGGGTGATACGGGTCGCGATAACCCTGATCGTAGGCAGGATCGTAAGCGTAGTCGCCATAGACGCCGCTCGCCAACGGCGCCGGAGCCGGCGCCGGATAGAACTCATGCTGCACGATGGTGCGATAAAGAACCTCACGCTGCGCCGGGCTCAACACCAGCGCCGGGTCGGGCGGCGGCGGCAGCACGACGGTCCGGGTCACGGTGCGCACTGCCGGCGGCGGCGGGCTGACCCGCCGGGCGGTCTCCGTGCGGGTGCGCGCGGGCGTCCGCGTGCTGCTGATGCCCACGGTGGTGGGGCGGCTGCTGGTCGCGCGTCGGGTGGTTGCTGCCGGGGCCGCCGGTTCCACGTCACGCCGCGTGGTCACCGCCGGAGGGGCGGGCTCGATATAATATTGCGATTCGATCGCCTCGCCGCCCGCGGGCGCATAGGCTGGCGGCGGGGCCATATAGCTGGTGACGCCCGGCTCGGGGGGCAGGATCCGGCGAGTCACCGCAGTCCCATTCGGACTCTGAGTAACGACGGTCTCGACCGGCTCGCTGGTGATCTGGCGACTGATGACTGTCTGGGCCTGGGCGCCCGCGGCGCCCGATACCAGCGCCAATCCAACCGCGATTGTGCCAATGGGTCTCATCGCAAAGCCTCCTTTATCTTGGCAAGCAATGACCCAACGTCTCGCGGCTAGCCCGGTTCCGGGGCCCCGCGACCCGCCGAAGCCTATGCGCCGACGGAAATCCGGTGGCGATCCCGGCGGCGAAGATTCTTCACGTGACCGCCTCTGTGACCGGCCCGTGACATTGTGGCGGAACCGCCTCAGGGTTAACATCGGCCAAAACGCAAGCATCACCTAAACAAATCCGGAGGGGTGCGATGAACTATCGGCTTTGCGTGTTGGTGGCCGCGGGAATCGCCGCGGCGCTGCCGGCCGTCGCTTGGGCGCAGGCGTCCGGTCCGCGTGCCTCGCCCGGATTGCAGCAGCCGCAGTTGCGCGACGACGAGCAAATCCTGCCGTCGCAAATCGTGCCGCCGCCCCCGCCGGCAAAACCGAAAAAGGCGGCAGCCGCAAAACCGGCGCCGCCACCGGCCCCGGCCAACCCGGAGCCGGAAGAAAATCCCGTGCCGACCGCAAAGCCGGCGGCCCCCAAGCCGGCGGAACCGGCGCGCGTGGTGGCCTGCAGCAACGGGGCCCTGGCGAAGAACTCCAGCCATCTCCGGCTCGCGCAGGCCTACGGCGTGCATAATGTGGATTACACCGAGGTGCCGGGCGACGACGGCTCGACCCTGATGGCTTCGGTGCTCTTTCCCACTGACCCCAAACGTCGACTGGAAGTGCTGTGGGACGACGATGTCGAGCGTTCCGGGACCCGGATGATCGTGATCGAGGGTCAGTCCACCTGGACGGCCCAGAAGGGGGTGCGCCTCGGCCTGCCGCTGGCGGCGCTGGAGAAGGTGAACGGCAAGCCGTTCAAGCTCATGGGATTCGAGAACGGCGGCATGGCCATCGTCAGCGATTGGAACGGCGGGGCGCTAGGCCTCCTGACCGACGGCTGCAAGATCGACGTCCAGTTCAAACCGGACCCGAAGGCACCGGCGGGCGCCCTCGCAGCCGTGAGTAGCGACAAAGAGTTTGTCTCGAACGACCCCGCGCTGCGCGCCGCCAAGCCGACCGTCGGCGAAATCATCGTGGCGTATTAGGAGAGCGAGTGGCGAATAGCGAATTAGGGAATAGGGAAGCGGAAGCTTCCCGCTCGGCAGAGACGCTACGCTACTCCCTACTCGCTACTCCCTATTCGCCAGCGACGGTATCCGCATAAGGCGGACGCACCAAAATACCAACAACTATTGCGCCAATCGGTGGAGCGCGGCGAGATGGCCGCGAAGCGGTCACATTCGCGTGTCGCAATCGCAATCGTGGATCTGCGCCGCGGCGCTAGAACGGGGTGATCGCAATGACATTGATCAAAGCAAGAGAGCCTGCCGAACTGGAGAAGTCGACGGAGAGTGCGGTGGAAGGAGAAATTCGCGAATTTGTTCGCCGGGACGTCGCCACGCTGCGGCGGACGCCGGAAGCCGAGAGTGAAGCAGTCGCCAACAATATCGGCACGCTGCTGCAGCGGGTGGCCGGCTCCTCGGTGCAGGAGATCGACAGATTGACGTCGGAGCTGCAGACGCTGCGCGAAATGCTGCAAAACGAAGGTGCGCGGGTGCAGCGCGAGATCACCGAATATGCCCATTTGAGCCAGTCGGCGATGCAATCGACCAAGATCATCAGTGAAAGTCTGGCCAAATGGAAAAACGAGGCGTCCTCGCGGGCGCGCAGCGGATGACGGAACGCGGATGACGCGCGGATCTGGTCGCGTAGGGGCGCCGCTCGTGGGCGCCCCCGGGTGCTCACAAGGCCGCTCCTACATTTTGTATTTGAATGAGCGGGATCGAAATGACCGGTGTCGAAATGAACGCATCCGGATCGGCGCGTTTTAGTCCAGCGTCTTAGTCCAGCATGATCCGATAGCGCGGCATCTCGGCGACCACCGATCGGTCGACCGGGCTGACCAGCAATATCCGGTCGTCGAGCTTGACGAATTTGTAGCCCTGCACGAGCGGGATCTCGCGCGTGACGCTGGCCGGCAATTCCTGCAGCGGAACCGAGCTGGGCACCGCGCCGGCAGCGGCCGGCGCCGGCAGTTTGGCCTCCGGCGCACCGTGCAGCTTCATGATGCCGTCGAAGATGTGGCCGCGCTGCTCGTCGGTCAGCGGCAGGTCGCGTGCGCTGCGGGCAAGGCTGCCGGTGCCGATCGTCCCGCTGCCGATGCTGCCGGTGAGGTCTCCCCAGTTCCGCTCCGCAGCCGCCACCAAATCGGTGCGCGGCGCGATCCGGCCGAGGCCGAGCAAACCTGCCGCCAAGCACAGTCCAGCAATCCCGACCGCAGCTGCCCGAACGAAGAGCGGTCGCACCATCAGGGGGCGCATCGTCATCTCCTCGAAACCGCGTTCAAGGCTAGCGCGCGACTCCCTCCCGGATTGTTAATGCCCGGAGCTGCAATCGGTTGCGCAGCCCGCACATGGTTACGGCAATGTGATGGGGGATGGTTATGGTTATGATCAGGTAAGTGATTCGCCGTCCTTGATGCACCGGACAGACTTTTTCCTGAAGCGCTTTCGGCCTTCGTCGCCGCCGCGCGGCGATCGATTGACCGCTAGAAGCCGACAGGGCAGTCTCCGCCGGCGGCGCGAATTGACGGCGTAGGGCAGCGCGTCCACGCGGGCCCTTCGGGTCGGCATTGCTGGGAGCCGAGGAGAGTGAGGACACATGTTCGATTTGCGCGACCTCTTCCAGTGGGAACGCTTCATCACCCCTTCGATCATCAAGGTGTTCTATCTTCTCGCGGTCATCATCTTGGTGGTCTCCGGCCTGTCGGGGATTCTGTCCGGGACTGGCGGTGATGATGCTGCAGCCGTTGAGCGGACTGTTCGTGGTCATCGCCAGCGTGCTCGGGATGCTGACTGGCGTGATCTTCGTGCGCATCCTGTCGGAATTCGTGCTGATCACGTTCCGCATCAACGAGCATCTCGGCACGATCCGCAACCGCGGGCAGATGTGAGGGTGTCAGGGGACAGTGGTCAGTAATCGGTAATCAGTAATCAGAGAGCGCAGGGGTTCACAGCGTTGACTTCTGATCCTGATTACTGTCCCCTGCCACTTACAGCGCAAAGCGGAAATGCACCACGTCGCCGTCGGCGACCACGTAGTCCTTGCCTTCCAGCCTGAGCTTGCCGGCATCGCGCGCGCCGGCTTCTCCGCCCAGCGTCACATAATCGTCATAGGCGATGGTTTCGGAGCGGATGAAGCCGCGCTCGAAATCGGTGTGGATGACGCCCGCGGCCTGCGGGGCGCGGGTGCCGCGCGCCACCGTCCAGGCCCGCGTCTCCTTGGGTCCGGCGGTGAAGAAGGTGACCAAGTGTAGGAGCGCATAGCCGGCCCGGATCAAGCGATCGAGGCCGGTCTCCGCCAGCCCGATCGCGGCCAGAAATTCCGCGCGCTCCTCGCGCGGCAGCACCGCGATCTCGGATTCGATCTTGGCCGAGATGACGATGCAGCCGGCTCCTTCCGCCTGCGCGCGCGCCTCGACCTGGCGCGAAAAGGCGTTGCCGGTGGCGGCGGCCGCTTCCTCGACATTGCACACATAGAGCACCGGCATGGAGGTCAGCAGGCCCAAGGCGTGAAAGGCCTTCTCTTCCTCCGGCTTGCGCTCGATCAATCGGGCGGGCGAGCCGGCGCGCAGCAAAGCGAGCGCACGATTGACCAGCGCGAGCGACTCCTTGGCCTCGGCGGCCTCCTTGTCGCTGCCCTTGGCCTTCTTCTCCAGCGCATCCACGCGCCGCTCCAGGCTATCGAGGTCGGCCAGCATCAGCTCGGTCTCGATGGTCTCGATGTCCGCCGGCGGATCGATTCGGTTCTCCACATGGGTGACGTCGGGGTCCTCGAAGCAGCGCACCACATGCACGATGGCGTCGACCTCGCGGATATGGCCGAGGAACTGGTTGCCGAGGCCTTCTCCCTTGGAGGCACCGCGCACCAGGCCGGCAATGTCCACGAAGGCCAGCCGCGTCGGCACGATGGTGGCCGACTTGGCAAGCGCCGCGAGCTTGTCGAGCCGCGGATCCGGCACCGCCACCTCGCCCACATTGGGCTCGATGGTGCAGAACGGATAGTTCGCGGCCTGCGCCGCCGCCGTCTGGATCAGCGCGTTGAAGAGCGTCGACTTGCCCACATTCGGCAGGCCGACGATGCCACATTTGAATCCCATGAAGCTGCCCGTGTTGAAGCTCACCTGTCCCGGGCTGATCCGGGACCGTACCAAACCTTGTCCCGGGCTTGACCCGGGACCGTACCAACCTCAGAGCCCGTAACGGTCCCGGCTCGTTAGCGCGTTTACGCGCGTCTTCAACGCGCCATGGCCGGGACAAGATGTTGTTTGTAGGTCCGCTCAGTCCTCCGACGCGCCGGTCTTTGGATCGAGGAAACCTTTGGCCTGCATGGCCAGATGCACCTTGTTCTGGAAGCTCGCGTCCTCGCCTTTGGCCAGGAGCCCGGCATTGTCGGCCATGACATCGCACAGCGCCTCGACCCACGCCCGCTCGCTCTTGGCGAAGTCGTTCAGCACATAGCCATGCACCAGCTCCTTGGCACCCGGATGACCGACCCCGATGCGCACGCGGCGGTAGTCGTTGCCGATATGAGAGGAGATCGACCGCAGCCCGTTATGGCCGGCGTTGCCGCCGCCGGTCTTCACCCGGACCTTGCCGGGCGCAAGATCGATCTCGTCGTGAAGCACCACGATGTCGGGCACGCCGAGCTTATAGAAATTCGCCGCCTCCGCGACCGCCCGCCCCAATTCATTCATATAGGTGCCGGGCAGCAGCAACAGGACACGCGCGCCGGCGAGCGGCCCCTCCGTCGCCACGCCCTGGAAACGACGCCGCCAGGGGCCGATGCCGTGGCGTTTCGCGATCGCGTCGACCGCCATGAAACCGATATTGTGACGGTTGCCGGCGTAGCCGGAACCGGGATTGCCGAGCCCCACGATGAGCAGCATGGACTTTCTCCGTCATCCTGGCGGCGGCGAAGCCGCAGCAAGGATGATCGGGCACTGATGATGGAAGCCGCGCCGGCGGGGCGAACCCTGCGGCGCACACCGTTGCGGTCGCGGCTACTTCTTGTCCGCAGGCTTCTTCTCCGCTGCCGCGGCGCCGGCCGCGGGCGCGGCGCCCGGAGCCGCACCAGGAGCGCCGGCTTCGCCGGGAGCCGTGCCGGCTGCGGTCGCCGCCGCCGCAGCCGCAGCCGCGGCCGCCGCCGCCTCGGCCGCCGCCTTGAGCTCTTCCGCATAGCCCGACGGCGGCACGATCGTGACCAGCGTCTGATCCGCGCGGCCGATCACGCGCAGCTGCGGGGGCAGCGCGATCTCGTTCAGGTGCTTCGAATAATTGATCTCAAGCTCGCTGATATCGACGTCGATCAATTCCGGTATGGCATCGGCCGGGCAAAGCACCTCGACCGTGTGGGTGACGAGATTGACGGCGCCGCCGCGCTTCACGCCCGGCGATTTTTCCGCATTGAGCACGTGGACCGGAATCCGCACCCGGATCTGGGCGCCAACGCCGAGCCGCAGGAAATCCACGTGCACCGGGAGGTCCTTCACCGGATCGAGCTGGAAATCGCGCGGAATGACCCGATGCTTGGTGCCGTCGATGTCGAGCTCGTAGATCGTGGTGAGGAAGTGCCCCGCATAGATGCGCCGGCGCAGCTCCTCATGCTCGATCGAGATGGTCAGCGGAGGTTTGTTGTCGCCATAGATGACGCCCGGCACGCGGCCGGCACGCCGCTCGGTCCGCGCCGCACCCTTGCCGGCACGCGGACGCGCCGTCGCCTTCATCTCTCTGACAGTCGCCATGACTCGTATCCTTTAAAACTCGTATCCTCTCGGCGCTCCTCGCAGCACATGCCTGGCTGCGCGTCTGCTGCCATGGAAAAGGCCGCTCCTGCGGCCATTCGGGGCGGCCTGCCGCATGCGGGGCCGCGATTGCGCCGGCTTATAACGGGGCGCCGCTGAATTGACAAGGAAACCGCGCGACGGCGCGGATGTACCTTTGTAGCCCGCATGAAGCGCCTGCGAAGAAAACTGATGAATGACGAGTTTCTCCACCCGCTCGTCCCCGCGGACGCGGGGACCTAGCCTTTGCCCCTTTGAAAGTCCATGCAATTTGGCAAAGTCTGGTTTCCCGCGTCCGCGGGAATGAGCGGATGTGGCTGGCCTTCACACGTCATGAAGCGTGAGCGGAATGCGGGATCGGCGGTCCCCGGATTGCGGCGCTTCGCGCCTCCATCCGGGCTACGGGCTTACGCCCCTGGCGGCGGCGTGGCCTGCCCGAGCTTGGCCTCGAGCGCAGCCATGCGGGCCCGCAGGGCCTCGTTTTCCTCGCGGGCGAGCCGCGCCATCTCCTTGACGGCTTCGAACTCCTCCCGTTTGACCAGATCGAGATCCTGCAACCAGCGCTCGGCCTGGGCCCGGAACAGCGTCTCGACCTCGCGGCGGACACCTTGCGCGACCCCGGCGGCATCGTTCATCAGCCGCGCGATCTCGTCGAAGAACCGGTTGCTGGTCTGGGTCATCCCATGGCCTCCAGGGTCACCAAACAATGGCGATCGCGGCGCCGGCCCGCAAGGCCCGTGCGGGCGCCTGAGAGAAACGACCGAGGCCGGAGGGGTGCCCTATTCCGCCGCAATGAGGTGCCATGAGCCGCGCCCGGCCCGCTGCGGCGCGACCGCGCCTTGACTTCGCAACCGCCATACCGGCATGACCGGCTAGGCCAAATCACCTCATGCCCCTGTTCGTCATCCCCTTCCCCGCCTTTGACCCGGTGCTGGTGCGCTTCGGGCCGCTCGCCATTCGCTGGTACGCGCTCGCCTATATCGTGGGCATCCTGGCGGGCTGGCTTTATGCGCGCCGCATCATCCACAACGAGACCTATTGGGGCGGCCCGGCCCCGATGACGGTGCTGGATTTCGACGATTTCGTCCTCTGGGTAACGCTCGGCATCATCCTGGGCGGACGCATCGGCTATGTGCTGTTCTACAATGCGCCGTATTTCGCCGCCCACCCGACCGAGATCGTGCAGCTGTGGAAGGGCGGCATGTCGTTTCACGGCGGCTTCATCGGCTGCGTGCTCGCGGTCATTCTGTTCGCACGCAGTCGCGGCCTGCCCTTCCTGTCGCTCGGCGACGTGACCTGCGCGGCCGGCCCGATCGGGCTGTTTCTCGGCCGCATCGCCAATTTCATCAATGGCGAGCTGTGGGGGCGCCCGAGCGACGTTCCTTGGGCCATGGTGTTCCCCAACGGCGGCCCGCTTCCCCGCCATCCGAGCCAGCTCTACGAGGCCGGCCTCGAGGGCCTTGTGCTGTTTGCGGTTCTGTTCGTCCTGGTGCGAGCCGGCGCGCTGAAGCGGCCGGGGACCATCATCGGCGCGTTCGCGCTCGGCTACGGGATCATCCGCGTGTTCTGCGAGCTGTTCCGCGAGCCCGATGTGCAGCTTGGATTTCTCTGGCAGGGCCTTACCATGGGGATGCTGCTGTCGGTGCCCCTGATGCTGGTCGGCATTGCCTTCATCGTGGCGGCGCGGCGGCGCCAGCCGGTAAATTCGACGGTATGACGGACAAATTTCCCCCGCTGGAAACCGAGATTCGCCGGCGCATCGCGATCGCGGGCCCGATGCCGGTCATGCAGTACATGACCCTGTGCCTCACCCATTCGGCGCTTGGCTACTACGTGACCAACGATCCGTTCGGGGCCGGCGGCGACTTCACCACCGCACCCGAGATCAGCCAGATGTTCGGCGAGCTCATCGGCCTGTGGGCGGGTTCGGTCTGGCGCCAGATGGGCTCGCCGCGGTCGATCCTCCTGGTGGAGCTTGGTCCCGGCCGCGGCAGCATGATGCAGGACGCGCTGCGCGCGGCGCATGTCATGCCGGAGTTCCGCGCTGCCGTCGCGGTCCACTTCGTCGAGGTCAGCCCGCTCTTGGAGAAGCGCCAGCGCGACTTCCTCGGCGGCGTGGGCGTACCGTTCAGCTGGCACAAGACGCTGGAGGAGGTGCCGGAAGGGCCGACCATCATCCTGGCCAATGAATTCTTCGACTCGCTGCCGGTCCACCAGGCCGTGATGTGCGCCGACGGCTGGCACGAGCGCGTCATCAAGATCGACGAAAGCGACAAGCTCCGATTCAGCATCGCCAGGGATCCGATTCCGCTGTTCGAGCAGCTGTTGCCGCGGGGGATGCGGGCACAGATCGGCGAAATCTTCGAATGGCGCGCCGACCAGACCGCGCTCGAGCTCGGGCGTCGGGTGCGGCGCTCGGAGGGCGCCGCCTTGGTGGTCGATTATGGGCATGCCAAGAGCGCCCCCGGCGAGACGCTGCAGGCCGTCGGCAAGCACCAATATGCCGATCCGCTGCTGGCGCCCGGCCTGGTCGATCTGACCGCCCATGTGGATTTCCAGGCCCTCGCCGAGGCGGCCGAAAGCATGGGGGGGCGCGCCTTCGGGCCGGTCGACCAGGGCGAATTCCTGCGCCGGCTCGGCATCGAGTCGCGTGCGGTCGCACTGAAAAACACCGCGCCGCCCAGCAAGGTGATGGAGATCGAGCGTGCACTCTCGCGCCTCACCGGCACCGGCGGGCGCAACATGGGACAGCTGTTCAAGGTCATGGGGTTCGGCCATCCCAAGCTCGGGCCGCTGCCCGGCTTCGAGCTCTGAGCTCCATGAATTTTGAATTCGATGAGGCGAATTCGACGAATGCCCCCGGCATGGTGCAGGCCGCAGGCTTGCCGGCCTGACCGGCATCCGTCACGGCTTCTTCACCCGCACCGGCGGGGTCTCGCGAGGGAATCTACGCGCGCCTCAATGGCGGCATCGGCTCGCGCGACGACCCCGTCAGGGTGGGCGAGAACCGCGCCCGCATGGCGGCGGCGCTGGCGGTGCGGCCGCAACGGCTGCTCACCGCCTACCAGACCCATTCGGCGGACGTGGTCACGGTCGACGTGCCTTGGAGCCCCGACGCTCGCCCGCGCGCCGATGCGATCGTGACCCGCGCGCGCGGATTGGCCATCGGGGTGACCACCGCGGATTGCGGGCCGGTCCTGTTCGCGGACGCCGCGGCGGGTGTCATCGGGGCGGCGCATGCCGGTTGGCGCGGCGCGTTTCATGGAGTGCTGGAGGCCACGGTCGAGGCGCTCGAACGCTGCGGCGCCGATCGCAACCGCGTGGTGGCGGCGCTGGGCCCGATGATCCGCCAGCCCAACTATGAGGTCGGTCCGGAATTCGTGGCCCGGTTCACGACCGCGGACGCCGCCAACGAGCGTTTCTTCAAAGGGTCGGCGCGGGCCGACCACGCCCTGTTCGATCTGGCCGGCTACATCGCGGCTCGGCTGCGGGTCTGCGGTGTCGCGCAGATCGAGGATGTCGGCCGCTGCACCTATGGGGAGCCGGCGGAATTCTTCAGCTATCGCGGCTCGACCCATCGCGGCGAGCCCGACTATGGGCGCCACGTCAATGCGATTGCGCTGTCGGGAGAACCGATAGAGAGAGGACGGTGGCCCGGTAGTGATCCGGCAATGACCTGACAACGACCTGCCTGGACCCGGCGGGGGTTTGCGGCTACGGATTCGGGCAACGGCCGGCGAATCCAGACCCGCACGGATCTGGAAACGAACGCGAACACTCTCAAAACCTCTGCCGGTCTCAGGGGATGTCGATGCAGAGTGACGGAAGCCGGCCCGCTACGGGCGGGGCGGCGAGCGACCGCGGCGGCGGCCGACAATCGGCGGCCGGCAGAGCGATGCTGTGCATTGCCTTGGCGCTGATGGCCGCCGGTTGCGCTTCGGTCGGCCCGAGCGCTGGCGCCGGCGGCGGCGAGCCACGACCTCAGCATCGCATTCGAATCGATCGACGGGCTGCCGCATGATCTTTCTCAAACGCTGGCCCGCGACCTCAACGAGGAGGCCGCCGCGCTTCGAATTGCCGTGGTGCCGGCCAACGGCGAGGCCGCCTACCGGCTGCGCGGCTATTTGGCGAACCATGCGCAGGGCGCCACGGTCTCGGTGGCCTGGGCCTGGGACGTCTATGACGCCGAGCTGCACCGGGCCTTCCGCCTGAGCGGCGAGGAACGCGCCCGCGTGACGGCGGAGCGCGACCGCGCCGCCGGCGGAAACGCCGGCCGAAAGGCTGAGGGCTCGAACTGGGCCGCGGTCGATGAGGCCGTGCTGCGCGCGATCGCCCGCGCCGGGATGGCGCAGCTTGCGGGTTTCATGGCAGCGCCGCCGCCGGCGCCGGCCGCTCCCCAAGCCCCGGCCGCGCCCGCCGGATCGGAGGGCGTGGCCGGCCGCGAGCTGCCGCCTGCGGCCGATGGGCCGCGCCAGTCCCTCGCGGTGCCGCAACCGCCGCAGCGGCCGGCGCCGGCGAACTCGGGCACAACCCGGGTCGCCGATGCAACCTCGGAGCGTTGAAGCGCCCGCAGGCGACCAGCAAAAATCCGGGACAAAAAATCGGCTCGTATTGCCAGGCTTGCTGCGTCCTTGTTATCAGGACGCCGCGCTCAAGCTGGTTATCCGGCTTGCACGATTTTTGATGCCGGTTTCCGGCGGATGCGGAGCCCGGGCAAGCTCGCGACCAGAGCGTGGGTGCGGTCGCAGGAGGGAGCGATGGCGGCCAAGAACGGAGCGATCAAGCTCGTCGCCGGCAACTCCAATCCTGCGCTGGCGCAATCGATCGCGGAATATCTGGGCACGTCGCTGACCAAGGCGGTGGTGCGGCGCTTCGCCGACATGGAGATCTTCGTCGAGATCCGCGAGAACGTGCGCGGCACCGACGTTTTCGTCATCCAGTCGACCTCGTTCCCGGCCAATGACCACCTGATGGAATTGCTGATCATCATCGATGCGCTGCGGCGCGCCTCGGGCCGGCGCATCACCGCGGTGCTGCCCTATTTCGGCTATGCCCGGCAGGACCGCAAGACCGGCTCGCGGACGCCGATCTCGGCCAAGCTCGTTGCCAATCTGATCGCCCATGCGGGGGCCGATCGGGTGCTGACGCTCGATCTCCACGCCGATCAAATCCAGGGCTTCTTCGATATCCCGACCGACAATCTCTATGCGGCGCCCATGATGGCGCGCGACATCAAGGAGCGCTTCGATCTGGCGAAGATCATGGTCGTGTCGCCCGATGTCGGCGGCGTCGCGCGCGCGCGCGGGCTCGCCAAGCGCATCAATGCGCCGCTCGCGATCGTGGACAAGCGGCGCGAGCGCCCCGGCGAATCGGAGGTGATGAACGTGATCGGCGAGGTCGACGGCCATATCTGCATCCTGGTCGACGACATCATCGATTCCGGCGGCACCGTGGTGAACGCGGCCGACGCCTTGCTGGAAAAAGGCGCCACCGAGGTCTACGCCTACATCACCCATGGGGTGCTTTCGAGCGCGGCGGTCGCGCGCATCACCGGTTCGCGGCTCAAGGAGCTGGTCATCACCGACTCGATCCAGCCCACCGAGGCCGTGCGGGCGGCCCGCAACATTCGCACCCTGTCGGTCGCCAGCTTGATCGGAGAGGCGATCGGCCGCACGGCGGCCGAGGAGTCGGTGTCGAGCCTGTTTGATTGAAAAGGCGGTTGCGACCGCCAAAAAGGCGGTTGCGGCCGCCAAAAAGGCACGCCCCCCGAGTCGCCGCCGGCCAGGCTGTGGACGAAGCCGTAAATAACGCGGGATATCCACGAATCGGTGCGCGTGGGTCCAGCCAATAGAGCTTTGGCGGCTGGAATCGAGCGTTTATATTCGAGTCGCTAGGTGATTCGCCCCGGCGGTCAATCCGGCTTCGCGAGCAGCGCGTCACGGCTGCCTCGGCCTCCTCCCGTTCCCTCCCCGCAGGCGGAGGGCTAGCGTGGGGGCAAACGGTTTGTCTCGGGGTCGTGGTGGCGTGCGCATCCCACTTCCGAGCCCTGAGTGGAGACGGCATGTCCCTTATCGATTTCGAGCGATCAGTCTCGCGTCAATCCCCTCGAGGTCGTGGAACGCGTGGCCGCGTCGAACGACTGGTCGTTCGAGCGCGCCGGCGAGGACGAGATCACCATCCTGGTGCGCGGGAAGTGGGCCGACTATCAGGTCTCCTTCACCTGGATGTTCGACATCGAGGCCCTGCATCTCGCCTGCGCGTTCGAGCTCAAGGTGCCGGAGCGCTGTTGCCGCGGCGGTGGCGCAGCTGATCTCGCTGATCAACGAGCAGATGTGGGTGGGGCATTTCGATCTATGGACGCAGGACGGCATCGTGATGTATCGGCATGCGCTGGTCCTGGCGGGCGGCGTGGAAGCCTCCGGCCGGCAATGCGAAGCGCTGCTGGGGACCGCGCTCGACTCCTGCGAGCGCTATTTCCCGGCCTTCCAGTTCGTGGTCTGGGCCGGCAAGGGCGCGCGCGAGGCCCTCGACGCCGCCATGTTCGAGACCGCGGGCGAGGCCTGAGGCGCGAACCGGCCGGATCGGCGTCACAGCTCTAGGCAAACGATGGCCGCGCAACAAAGCGACGACACTGCGATGACGATGACACTGCGATGACGGGCGCACGCTCGCTCGCCCATCTGTCCAGGACGATCCTGCTCGTCGGGGCGGGAAAAATGGGCGGCGCCCTGCTGGAGGGCTGGCTGGCGCTGGGGCTTGATCCGAAATACGCGGCCGTGCTGGAGCCGCAGCCCTCGCGCGAGCTGACCTTGCTGGCCGCGCGCGGCCTGCGCCTCAATGCGGCCGCCAGCGCCATCGGCGAGACCTCGGCCATCATCATCGCGGTCAAGCCGCAGGTCGCCTCCGAGATCGTGCCGACGCTGGCCTCTTATGTGGGCGCCGGGACCGTGGTGGTCTCGATCATGGCCGGACAGACGCTGGGCTTCCTCGAGCAGGCCCTCTCGCAGCGCGCCGCCTTGGTGCGCGCGATGCCGAACACGCCGGCCGCCATCGGACGCGGCATCACGGTCGCGGTTCCCAACCTGCGGGTATCGGGCCGCCAGCGCGAGCTCGTGCATCTGCTGCTGTCGGCCACCGGGGCGGTCGAGTGGATCGACGACGAAGCGCTGATGGATGCGGTGACGGCAGTGTCGGGATCGGGGCCGGCCTATGTGTTCCTGCTGGTGGAGGCGCTGGCGCAGGCCGGGGCGGCGGCCGGGCTGCCGCCGGATCTCGCCGCCAGGCTGGCGCGCGCGACGGTCGCCGGCTCGGGCGAGCTGTTGCAGCGCTCCGCGCTCGATCCGGCAAGCTTGCGGCAGAACGTCACCTCGCCGGGCGGCACCACCGCGGCCGCGCTCGAGGTGCTGATGGGGCCGCACGGGCTCGATGATTTGATGACCAAAGCGGTGGCCGCGGCGACGCAACGGTCCCGCCAGCTCGCCGGCTGAAATCTCCCCGCGGTCTGAACCGCTCGCCCGCCGCCCGGCAGCCGCCGCCCTCAGGCCCTGGAACGGCCCGCTTTGTCGCCCTAGATTTACATCGAGCGCAACCATCAGGAGGCCGCCATGGCGCGCAGCCCGAGACGACCGGAAAGCCCGCGGCCGCGCTACGGCCGACGGAAAATCCGAGCGGGACCGCATCGTCGAGGCATTCATGGGCCTGCTCGGCGAGCGGCCGATCGAGGAGATCGGCTTTGGCGAGATTGCGGCGCCGCGCCGGCATCTCGCTCGCCGAGCTGCGCAACCTGTTCGGCGCCAAGCTCGCGATCCTGGCCGCCTATTTGAAGGAGGTCGATCGCCAGGTGCTCGGCGGCATCGATGCCGACATGGCCGAGGAGGCTCCGCGCGAGCGCCTGTTCGATGTGCTGATGCGCCGCATCGATGCGCTCAGCGCCCACAAGGCGGCGGTGCGCTCGCTCCTGCGTTCCGCCGGGCGCAATCCGGGCCTGGCCGTCGCCCTCAACGGATTGGCGGTGCGCTCGCAGCAATGGATGCTGACCGCCGCCGACATTCCGGCCTCCGGGCCGCGCGGCATGCTGCGCGCGCAGGGCCTCGCTTTGCTGTTCGCATCCGTGCTGCGCACTTGGTTGCGTGACGAGGATCCGGGTCTTGCCCGCACCATGTCGGCGCTCGACCGCGCGCTCGCGCGCGGTCAGCGCCTGTCGGGCTTCCTGGACGATCTCGGCCCGCATTCCGGCGCCGTGCCGCCGACGCCGCCGGTCGCGCCGCGTGGGCGGATCGCGATTGCGCCGCACGGCAGACACGATCGCGGCCGTCTGGGCGCAATGGCGCTCTATTGCGCCGTTTCACGCCGTACCGATGCACTGCGCCGCTTGGTGAGGCCGAACGGCGCAATCAAGGCGATTGCGCCCTACACGGGGACCCGGACGGCGGCCCGCAGGCCGCCGAGCGGGCTGTCGGAGAGCGTGATGTCGCCGCCGTGGGAGCGCGCGATGTCGCGGGCGATGGCGAGCCCGAGCCCGCTGCCGCCCTCGTCCTGGTTGCGGGCATCGTCGAGGCGCAGGAACGGCTTGAACACCTCCTCGCGCAGGTGCAGCGGAATGCCGGGTCCGTCGTCGTCCACCGTCACGGTCAGCCAGCGGTGGTCGCGATGGCCGGTGATGGCGACTCGCGGCGGCGTGGCGGGCCGCGTTGGAGACCAGATTGCCGAGGCAGCGCTTGAAGGCGGTCGGCCGCACCGTCACGATCGGCTGGCCGTGGAAGACCGCGCTGGCCACGTGACCGTTGCGTTCCACGTCGGCCTTGAGCTCCTCGAGGAAGGCCGCCATGTCGGTCGGCGCCGACTGCTCGCCGGTGTCGCCGCGCGCGAACGCCAGATAGGCCTCCAGCATGCGGCCCATCTCGTCGACGTCCTTCTTCATCGCTCTCGATCTCGGGGCTCGTCGCCGATCAAAGCGAGCTCGAGCTTGAAGCGGGTCAGGACGGTGCGCAGGTCGTGGCGAGACGCCGGCCAGCATGGTGGTGCGCTGCTCCATGGCGCGCTCGACGCGGCTCTTCATCTCGATGAAGGCGGCCGCGGCGCGCCGCACCTCCCGGGCGCCGCGCGGGCGGAAATTCGGCACCTCGCGCCCCTTGCCGAAGCTCTCGACCGCGTCGGCGAGCCGCAGGATCGGACGGATCTGGTTGCGCAGGAACAGGATCGCGACGGTGATCAGCACCAGCGAGGTGCCGACCATCCACAGCAGGAAGATTTCCGAATTCGACGCATAGGCGGCGCTGCGGCGCGCGAACACCCGCATGCACCGCGTCGTCGAGCTCGATGCGGATCTCGACCAAGATCGGAGCGGCCGACCGTGTCGATCCAGAACGGCCGGCCGATCTGCTTGCGGACCTCCTCCGACAGCGACTGGTCGAGCAGCGAGAAGAACGGCTTCGGGCCGAGCGGCGGCAGTTCGTTCACCGGCAGGAAATCGACCACCAGGCCGAGCCGCTCCAGCGCGATGCGGCGCAGCTCGAGCGGTCGGCGTCCTGCGGATAGCCCTTGTAGATCTCGATCAGCGCCGCGATGTCCTGCACCACGCCGGCGGAAAGCCGCCGCGTCACCGTGTTCCAGTGCCGCTCCATGAACACGAAGGCGACCACCGATTGCAGGACCACCATCGGGGCGATGATGATGAGCAGCGCGCGGGCGTAGAGCCCTTTGGGCATGAGGCCCTTGAGGGCGAGGCTGAGGCGGTCGTTGAGGTCGTAGAGCGGGACCGCGGCGCGGCGCAGAACCGCCGTCCCGGCATCGATTGCCGCCATGGCGCGCTCCGGCATCATGCCCTTGAGCCGGACGCCGGTGCGGTCGCAGAGGTCGTACAGGCGAACCGCAGCGAGCGCAGCGCCGCCCTGCCGATATCGATGCTGGTCATGGATCGATGCTTGTCATTGATCGAGGCTCGTCATGGCGTCGTCACCAGCCGATAGCCGATGCCGCGCACGGTCTGCACCAGCAACGGATTGGCGGGATCGCGCTCGATCTTGCGCCGCAGCCGGTTGACCTGCACGTCGACCGCGCGCTCGCCGATCGAGCCGTCATTGCCGGCCAGCGCGAGGCGCGGCACGGTCTCGCCCGGGCAGGCCGCCAGCACCCGCATCATCTCCCGCTCGCGATCGGTCAGATGGATGATCTCCTCGCCGCGGCGCAGCTCGCCGCGCGCGAGATGAAACACGAAATCGCCGAACCGGACGCTTTCCGCCGCCGGCGACGCCGGCGGGCTGGCGCGCTTGAGGATGTTGGCGACGCGCAGCGACAACTCGCGCGGCTCGAACGGCTTGCCGACATAATCGTCGGCGCCGATCTCGAGCCCTTCGATGCGGCTCAGCGTCTCGTCGCGCGCGGTCAGCATCAGGATCGGCACATTGGAGGACGATCGCAGCGAGCGCGCGAACTCGAAGCCGGTCTCGCCCGGCATCATCACGTCGAGGATCATCAGGTCGAAGCGCAAGCCGGCCAGCTTGGCGCGCGCCTCGGCGGCCGATTCCGCGGTGGTGACGCGATAGCCCTCGGACAAGAGAAAGCGCGACAACAGATCGCGAATGCGGCGATCGTCGTCCACGACCAGCAGATGCGGCGCGTCATCCGCCAGCACGGCCAACTCGGTCTTTGTGCCCGGCATGGGATTTGGGTCTTTCACCGGGGTGGTCGGCGCGCGCGGCCGGCGCGGGCGATGAACCGCAGCACGCCCTCGCGATTGTCGACATCGATCATCGCGACCAGGAAGCGGCAGGCCGCTTCGTGGGCGTTCGGCCCGAGCTCGGCGAGCGCGCGCGCGATGCGGGCGGTCTGCAGCCCGGCGAGCTTCATGGCGAGCGTCTCGCCCTTGGGGGTGACGAACAAGAGCCGCTGGCGGCGATCATTGGCGCCCTCCTTCTGCACCACATAGCCCTGATCGATGAGCTGCTTGAGCACGCGGCCGAGCGACTGCTTGGTGATCTTCAAGATGTCGAGCAGCTCCGCAACCTTCATGCCCGGATTGCGGTTGACGAAATGCAGCACCCGATGATGGGCGCGCCCGAAGCCGAACTTGGCCAAGCGCGTCATCGGGATCGCGGACGAAGTCGCGGTAGGCGAAGAACAGGAGCTCGATGATGTCCCAGGCGGAGTCGGCCGCGCGCCCCGCGCGCACCCCCGCGGCTGCAGCCGAGGTATCGATGGCCGGAAAATTTATGTCAGCCATATTGACATATTTCCCACTGGTCGTTACCGAAAATGGCTTCGTGACGAAGGATTTCGTAACGAGCGGATCGTCTCTGCCGACCCCCGGTGCCGGAACCGTCATTGCGCTGGCGGCGCAAGCGCGCTCTCATGGGGCCGGCGAAACATATCGGGTGTCGGCGCGCGAGGCAAAAGCGCCCAGGGCCCAGGAGTCCGTGACCCCGAGGGTCCACGACTTTAAGGGCTTGGGCCGGTAAGCGTCCAGTTCGTTGGGCAAGCGAAGCGAGCGGACACCCAGGGAGGAAGTGCCATGGACAGACCCTATGACCGGCTCGACGGCGTCATCTGGTACGACGGCAAATTGGTGGCCTGGGGCGAGGCCAATCTCCACGTCCTTTCGCATGGCCTGCATTATGCGAGCACCGTGTTCGAAGGCGAGCGCGCCTATGGGGGCGAGATCTTCAAGTGCAGCGAGCATTCGGAGCGGCTGAAGCGCTCGGCGCAGGTCCTCGATTTCGAGATTCCCGTATTCGGTCGCCGAGATCGATGCCGCCAAGCGGCTGGTGCTGGAGAAGAACGGCCAAAACGATGCCTATGTGCGTCCGGTCGCCTGGCGCGGCTCCGAGCAGATGGGCGTTTCCGCCCAGAACAACAAAATCCACCTCGCGATCGCCACCTGGCAGTGGCCGAGCTATTTCGACCCGGCGCAGCGGCTCAAGGGCATCCGTCTCGATCTCGCCGAGTATCGCCGCCCCGATCCGGCGACTGCGCCGACCCAGGCCAAGGCGGCCGGGCTCTACATGATCTGCACCATCTCCAAGCACCGGGCCGAGCGCAAAGGCTATGCGGACGCCATGATGCTGGACTGGCAGGGCCGCGTCGCCGAATGCACCGGCGCCAACATCTTCTTCATCAAGGACGGCAAGATCCACACGCCGATCGCCGATTGCTTCCTCGACGGAATCACGCGGCGCACCGTCATCGAGCTGGCCAAGCGACGCGGCATCGAGGTGATCGAGCGGCGGATCCTGCCGGACGAGCTGACCGGCTTGCCGGAATGCTTCATCACCGGCAGCGCCGCCGAGGTGACGGCGGTCTCCGAGATCGCCCACTGGCGGTTCACGCCGGGCCCCATCAGCAAGCAGCTCATGGACGATTACACCGCCGAGGTGCAGCCCAAGGGCAAGGCCGCGGCCGCGTAGCAACCTCTTGTCCCGGGCTTGACCCGGGACCGTACCAAACTCGGAGCTTGTAACGGTCCCGGCTCAAGGCCGGGACAGGTGTGGCACCGTCTCGGCAAGTCAATTGCGCTGGTGCATGGCGATGACGGCTTCGCTCATGCGCTTGAGCCGCGCGCCGAGTCCGGCCGAGTCGACGCTCTGCGCGGTGACGCGCGCGCCTTCGAGCAGGAGATACAATTCGTCGGCCAGGAGCTCGGGCTCGCTCAAGCCGGCCGCGCCGCAGAGCGCGACCAGCTTGGCGCGTTGCGCGATCTTGTGCTCCTCGATGACGCGCCGCGCCGGGTGAGCCTTCTCAGGCAACTCGACCGCCGCGTTGACCAGCGGGCAACCGCGCTCGTCGCTGCTCGCCACATGCCCGGCCATTTCGTCAAGCCATGCGCGCAATTGCGCCGGGGCGTCGCCGGGATGCTGTTGGGCGAAGCGGGCCCAGCACGAATCCGCCGCCTTGGCGGATTGGCGCAGATATTCGGCCACCAGCTCGTCCTTGGAGGCGAAATGCCGGTAGAGCGTCATCTTGTTGGTGCGGGCCGCCTCCGCGATCGCGTCCACCCCGACGGCGCGGATGCCGTGGCGATAGAACAGGTCGCCGGCAGCCGCGAGAATCCGTTCGCGCGGCGCTGCGTCCTTCTCGCTGTGTTTTTCTGCGTTGCCGGCTGGATGCGAAAGCTTCATGGCCGCCTCTTGACACGGGTGTTACCGGTCAGTACCTATGTGGGTGTTACCGATCAGTACCACAAGGCGCCGCCAATGTCACGCGATTGGCGGAGGCCGCCAAGCGAGGGATCACAACCATGTCCAGCCAACAAGCCACCGCGTTACGCCGGGCAGATGCCGACACGACGCCCGCTACCGGACCCGCCCTGCTGCTTTCACCCTACCGTTTGGGTGAATTCAGGCTCGCGAACCGCCTGGTGATGTCGCCCATGACGCGCAGCCGCGCGGTCGAGGGCAATGTGCCAAATCCGCTCGCCGCCACCTATTACGCCCAGCGCGCCTCCGCCGGCCTGATCGTCACCGAGGCCACGCAGGTGAGCCCGCAGGGCGTCGGCTACATCCGCACGCCCGGCATCCATTCGCCCGAGCAGGTGGCGGGTTGGCGGGCGGTGACGGATGCGGTGCATGGCGCCGGCGGCCGGATTTTTGCGCAGCTTTGGCATGTGGGGCGCGTTTCGCACCCCGATTTTCATGATGGCGCCTTGCCGGTCGCACCCTCCGCCATCGCGGCCGACGGCCAAGTGTTCACCGCCCGCGGGCCGACCCCGATGGTGACCCCGCGCGCGCTGGAGCTCAACGAGCTGCCCGGGATCGTGGCGCAATTCCGCAAGGGGGCCGAGAACGCGCTGGCGGCCGGCTTCGACGGCGTCGAGCTGCACGGCGCCAATGGCTATCTGCTCGATCAGTTCTTGCGCGACGGCACCAACCGGCGCACCGACGCCTATGGGGGCAGCATCCGCAACCGCGCCCGCCTCCCGCTCGAGGTCACCGAAGCCGTGGTGGCGGTCTGGGGTCGCGAGCGGGTTGGCTACAAGATATCGCCGAACGGCGCCTTCAATTCGATGTCGGATTCCGATCCGATCGCGACCTTTTCGTACTTTGCGGCCGAGCTGGGCAGGCTTGGGCTGTTGTACCTGCACGCCACCGAGGGCGTCGCCGGCCCGATGGCACCGCCGGCCGGGACGACCCTTGCGGCGCCGGTCCTGCGCCAGCGTTTTCCGGGCACGCTCATCCTCAACGGCGGCTACGATGCGCTGTCCGCCGAAGCTGCGATCGCGCGCGGCGATGCCGACCTGATCGCCTTCGGGGTGCCGTTCCTGGCCAATCCGGATCTTCCGCGCCGCTTCGCCAAGCGCACGCCGCTCAATACCCCAGACCAGGCCACGTTCTACGCCGGCGATGCCAAGGGCTACGTCGACTATCCGGCGCTGGCGGACGCCGCCTGATCCGATCTTGCTACAACCGTGGCGCCCGTCCCCCCGACGCGCCACGCCGCGCCGGACGGTACTCCCTCCCGCCGTCCGGCGCTCTCTTGCTTCGCGCTCGGTGTCGCTGCGCGCGTCGCTCCGCGCTCAATCCCGCACCACCACCAGCCGGTCGTTGCCCGACTCGCCGCCCCAGAGCTCGCCCGGCCGGCCCTGCAGCTCGCGCACCTCCGCGCCGCGCTTGTCGCTCGGAAAGGTCGCAAAGCTCTCGGTCGCCGGATCGAAGCGCTGGATCGCATTGGCGGGCCAGTCGGTCGCCCATACCCGGTCCTTGTCGTCGACATAGACCGCGTAGGTGCCGTTGCGGCTTCTGGGCATCTGATAGGTGGTCCAGATCTTCTTCATCGGGTCGTAGCGCCCGATCCCGCCGCCGTTCCAAAAGCTCGTCCACAGCACGCCTTTGGAATCCGACCAGATGCGGCGCGGGCCCGCGCCCTTGCGGGGCGGATCGACCACCGTCACCGCATGGGTGGCGGTGTCGATGCGGGCGATGTGATCGCTGGCGAGCGAGGCATACCAGACCTCGCCCGATGGCGTGGTGGTGATGCCGTAGGTGCCGGCTCCGCGCGGGGCCGCCCATGCATCGACCTTGCCGGTGTTGGGATCGAGGCGCCCATAGACGCCGCTCTGCCCGGTGAACCACATGATGCCCGACTTGTCGAAGGTCAGCGTGTTGAGATTGGCGTCGGCAAATTCCTTCGGCAGCGGAAACAGCTTCACCGCATGGGTGGATTGATCGACGCGCGCGATTGCGTTCTGCCCGCCCTCGGTGACCCAGGCGGCGCCATCCGGGCCGACCAGGACGCCGTGCGGCGCCGCGCCCCGGCCGAGCGGTATCTTCTCGAGCTTTCCGCTCGCCGGATCGAAATGTCCGAGGAAGCCCTGGGCCTGGCCGGTGAACCAGACCGCGCCGTCGACGGCGGGAGCCACATCGTGCGGATAGGATCCGCTGGGCAGCTGATAGAAGCTGACTTGTGCGGCCTGCGCGCCCGCCGCGCCGAGGATCAAAGCCAAGATGGCAATCGGAAGACGGATCATGGGTCATCTCCTCTTCATGGGTGCGCGCACGCTAGGCCGCGCCGCGCAACTGCTTCGGTTGCCGCACCCCTATCCCTTGCCGGCTGCCGGCGGGGATGAGACGGGGCGCGGGTCGGGCTTCGCCCAGCGTTCGGCGGCGGATTCGTCCGATTGCTTGGCGGCGACCCAGCTCTTGCCGTCCGCGTGCTCGACCTCTTTCCAGAACGGCGCACGGGTCTTGAGGTAGTCCATCAGGAATTCGGCGGCCGCGAAGGCGTCCTGCCGGTGCGACGAAGCGGTGACCACCAGCACGATCTCCTGCCCGGGCTCGATGCGGCCGAAGCGGTGAATGACCGTGAGGCCGAGCAGCGACCAGCGGCCCTGGGCGGCCTCGACCTGGCGGGCGATCTCGGCCTCGGCCATGGCCGGATAGTGCTCGAGCGTCAAGGCGGCGATCGGCTCGCCGTTCTCCTCGCCGCGACAGATGCCGGTGAACGTGACGATGGCGCCGATGTCGGTTCGCCCACGCCGCAGCGCGGCCACCTCGGCGGCGGCATCGAACGGCGCGCGCTGGAGTCGGATGGTGGTGGCCGTCATTCGCAACATGTCCAATGTCGAGGTCAGCCGGGTCTAATTCATGTGGTACCGTCCCGCCGGTGGAGCAATCGGCGCGCCTTCGTGGCCAAACCCTAATTTCGCGTTGACCCGGAAGACGGCTATCGTAACATGCCGCGAACTGAAGACGAGCCCCTCTCATGCCGGCGTTTGATGTAGGGACCCGGAACGCGACGCCGAATTTCGCCCCGACGGGGCGGAGCCCGCGGCGGAGCGGTGCTGTTCTGCTTGTCGCCGCGACGCTCTTTTTCGCCTCGTCCGCGGGCCTCCTCGCGGGCAGCGACCGGGAGGACTGTGCGGCCGACACGGCCAGTCCCGATCAGAAAATCGCCAGTTGCTCCCGCGTCATCGCGGACAACAGCGAGGAGGCGCCAAATCGCGCCCATGCGTATGGCAGCCGTGGCGCCGTCTATTACGGCAACGGCGATTACGACCATGCGATCGCCGATTTTACCGAGGCCATGAAGCTCGAGCCAGGCACCGTGCCGGCGTATTTCGCGCTCGCCTATGGCCGGCGCGGCCTCGCCTCCGCCGACAAGAAGGATTACGACCAGGCGATCGCCGACTACGGCGAGGCGATCAAGCTCGATCCGAGCTCGATCGAGGCCTACAAGGACCGCGGCAACGCCTATAGCGGCAAGAAAGACTACGACCGCGCGATCGCCGATTTCAGCCAGGCGATCAAGCTCGATCCGAACTACGCGCTCGCGTACAACAATCGCGGTTTCGCGTATTTCAGGGAGGACAATCTCGATCGGGCGATCGCCGATTACAACGAAGCGGTCAAGCGCAATCCAAACTATGCGATCGCGTACAACAACCGCGGCAATGCCTACGCCAAGAAGAACGACTACGACCGCGCGATCGCCGACTACGGCGAGGCGATCAGACACAATGCGGGCTATGCGATCGCCTACGACAACCGCGGCCTCGCCTACGCCAACAAGAACGACTACGACCGCGCGCTTGCCGACTACGGCGAGGCGATCAAGCGCAATCCGAGGTTGGCCAGGCCCTACGCCCATCGCGGCGTCCTGTACCGGGCCGAGGGCGACTATGATCGCTCGATTGCGGATCTGAAGGAGGCGATCGCGCGCGACCCGGGCGACGTTTACGCCTACCGCAATCGCTGCAACACGTATTACTCGAAGAAGAGCTACGACGCGGCGATTTCCGACTGCAGCGAGGCGATCAGGCTCGACCCGAAGGATGATTCCGCTTATTCGATCCGCGGCCTCGCCTACGCGGCAAAGCGCGACTACGACGCCGCCATAGCGGACGCCAGCGAGGCGATCAAGCTCAACCCGAATTCCGGTTCCGGCTACAACAGCCGCGGCGCCGCCTACAACGCCAAGAAGCAATATGAAGCCGCCATTTCGGACTACAGCGAGGCGATCAGGCTCAACCCGAAAATGTTCGCGGCGTATGGCAACCGGGGCAACACCTACCGCAACCAAGGCAACTTCGATCTGGCCATCGCCGACTTCGACCAGGCGATCCAGATCAATCCGAAATATTTTCAAGCCTACAACCTGCGTGGCCTGGTCTACGCGGCCAGGGGCGACCACAGCCGCGCCGTCGCCGAATACAGCGAGGCGATCAAGCTCGATCCGAGCTATGTCGAGGCCTACGACAACCGCGGCCTCGCCTACCGGGCCTTGGGCCTTGCCGACGAAGCCAATACCGACTTTCGCAAGTCGCAGTCGCTCGACCCATCCGATCGCGTGAGCAAGACGCAGTCGCTCGACCCATCCGATCGCGTGAGCAAGACCCAGCTCGCCCTGAGCTCGCCCGGCACGTTACAAGCGACGACCGCCGCCGCCAATGTCGGCGCCGCTGTCGGCGCCGATACCGCAACCGACACCAAAGCGCTGAGCGCGGCCATGAACCGGTTGTCGCTCAACCTTCCGATGGATGTCGCGGCGGCCGGCCCGGTGCGCAGATCCCTCGAGGATCTCAACCGCGAACCCTGCGATCAACAAGCCATCCTGGCGCTCGGCCTGGCATTGGACAAGGTCGACCGCAAGCGGGAGGCTGCGGACGCGCAGGTGCGTTTTTCCGCGGCTTGCGGCGGCCACGCACCCTCGTTGAAGGTCGCCGTGAATATGCTGCTGGCTCTGTCCGACTATGCGGGCGCGGCGGCGGCCGCCTCGGAATTGATCAAGCTCGATCCGCATGACGACGGCAGCTTCTATCTGCGCGCGCTCGCCTATGATCGCGGCGGCTCGACCAAGCAGGCCATTGACGATTATCTCACCGCCATCGAGCTGTCCGGGAACAATGCCAATGTATCGAGCGACCGCTATCTCGCCGTTGCGCGCAACTATGAAAAGCTCGGCCAATTCTGCGACGCCGAATCGATCGTCGAATCGTGGGTCGCGTTGAATCCCTCGCGCAACGATTCCAGCCGGATGCAGGCGATCATCGCCGACTATACGGCGAAGGGCAAATGCGATGCCGCCAACAGCCGCAGCGAAGAGGTCTTCAGAAGCTCGCCGAACCACGGCGTCCTCAAATTGGCGGTCCTCGTCAACGGCGTGCGCGGCACTTTCATCCTGGACACCGGGGCGACATTCGTGACGATGAGCAGCGCGTTCGCCGAAAAGGCCAAGGTGCAAATCGATCAAAGCAGCAAGGTCAAGATGCACACCGCCAATGGGGTCACCGACGGCAAGCGGGGTCGCGCCGCGACCATTCAGCTGCGCTCGCTGCAGGCGAAGGATGTCGTCGTGGTGATTCAGGCCGGCACCCAAGGCAGCTACGGCGACGGCGTCGACGGGCTCCTGGGATTGAGCTTCCTGTCGCGCTTCAAGGTTTCAATCGATACCCAGACCGTCAGGATCGCCAATCGAAACGCAAAGTGATCCTTGCGCGACCGGGTGGGCCAGGGACGATCCGATCAAGCGGATGCCGGCCGCGATCGACGCTCGTCCCGCCGGGCGCACCAAAGCGAAGTCCTGGCGCGGCTCACCCGCCGGTCATGGGCGGAAAGAAGGCGATCTCGCGCGCGCCGGCGATGGTCGCCTCGGCCTTGACGTGGGCCCGATCGATCGCGGTGCGTATCACCTTGGGGTTCTCGAACGCGTGGGCATATTCATCGCCGCGCTTGGCGAGCCAGGCGATCAGATCCGCGACCGTGGCGATGTCGGGCGGCGGCTCGACCTCCTCGGCCGGCTTGCCGATGCGCTCGCGCACCCAGGCGAAATACAGAAGCTTCACGCTCACGCGGTGAGATCCTTCGGCTTGAGCCTAGCGCATCAGTCCGCGATCAGATGGCGGACCCCGGCACGGAAATAGTCCCAGCCGGTATAAAGCGTCAGCAGCGCCGACAACCACAGCAGCGACAGGCCGATCGGCGTGACCACCGGAACGATGGCGTCGCCGGCGTCGCCGGCCAGCAGGAAGCCGATGGCGACCAGCTGCAGCGTCGTCTTCCATTTGGCGAGCCGAGTCACCGGAACGCTGACGCGCAGTTCGGCCAGATATTCGCGCAGGCCCGAAACCAGGATCTCCCGGCACAGGATGACGATCGACGCCCACAGCGACAGCCCATTGATGGTGCCGTCGGCCGCCAGCATGAGGAGACAGGACGCCACCAGAAGCTTGTCGGCGATCGGATCGAGCATGCGGCCGAAGCTCGATTGCTGATCCCACATGCGGGCAAAGTAGCCATCCAGGACGTCGGTGACGCCGGCCGCGACGAAGATCGCCAGCGCCACCCAGCGCATCGCATCGCCGCCGTGCAACAGCTGCCAGTACATGCAGCCGACCACCGCCGGCACCGCCGCGATGCGGCCGTAGGTCAGCAGATTGGGCAGCGCCAGAGAATGTGCGCGCAGGGGTTTCGTGGTCTCGGCTGCCATGGCGCAACAATACCCTTCCGGCCCGCAGGTCAAAAGAAATGCCTCGCTTCCGTCCACATGCTCCTTGCGCCGGCTCCCCCCAAGGTATGCGCATAAGGCGAAATCGCCAATTCGAAACCCGCATGGCACCAGCGCGGCGGCGTGGCTTGTCGGCCGGCGGCCGCTCATCCGGCACGCTGGTGGAAGAAATCGTAGATTTTGCGCGCAGTCTCGGCGCTCACGCCGGCAACCTTGGCAAGATCGGCGGGCGAGGCGCGCTCGATCGCCTGCAGGGTCCCGAAATGCTGCAGCAGCGCGCGCTTGCGGCTGGGGCCGATGCCGGGAATTTCCTGCAAGCCGGCTTCGCGGATGTCGCGCCGGCGGCGGATCCGGTGCGAGCCGATGGCGAAGCGGTGCGCCTCGTCGCGCAGCCGCTCCACGAAATACAGCACCGGATCGCGCGGCTTGAGCTTGAACGGCGCCCGGCCGGACACGAAGAAAGTCTCGCGGCCGGCATCCCGGTCGGGCCCCTTGGCGATGGCGACCAGGGGCAGGTCGGCAAGACCCAAGGCCGCGAGCGCCTCCTGGGCGGCGGCCAGCTGGCCGCGGCCGCCGTCGATCAGCACCAGATCGGGCCACGGCGATTCCGCCTCGTCCTGCCCATCATCCGCCGCCATCTCTTCGCTCGCCTGGTCTGGCGGGATTGCGGGCGCGGGCAGGATGGCAGCATCGGCCGCGGCCGCCTGCGCGCTCTCCGCATCTCGCCCGGATTGGCCCGCTCCATCGCCGTCGGGTCGGCGATCCACATCGTCATCGAGTTGAGCCGCCAGGAGTTGCTCAGCGGGAAATGGGCTTGCGGCGGCTGCGCTTGCGGCGGCTGGGGTCGCGGCGGGCTGGGCCGCCGGCCGCGGCGCCTCGGCGATCAGCCGCTTGAACCGACGTTCCAGGGTCTCGCGCATCATAGCGTAGTCGTCGCCGGGCGTGAGGTCGGCGGCCCGCATGTTGAACTTCCGGTACTGATTCTTGCGGAAGCCTTCCGGACCCGCGACGATCATCGCGCCGACCGCATTGGCGCCCTGGATATGGCTGTTGTCGTAGACCTCGATGCGCCGCGGCGGGCGTGGCAGGCCGAAGCATTCAGCCAGCGCCGCCAACAGCTTGCGCTGCGAGGAGGTGTCGGCGAGCTTGCGCCCCAGCGCCTCGCGCGCATTGGCGAGCGCGTGCTTGACCAGATCCTTTTTCTCGCCGCGATGCGGCAGCAGGACCTCGACCTTGTGGCCGCTCTTGACCGCCAGCGCCTCCGCCATGAGTTGCCGCTCCTCAAAGTCATGAGAGACGATGATGAGCCGCGGGCACGGCTTGTCGTCATAGAACTGGCCCAGGAAGGAGCTCAGCACCTCGCCCGGACCGACCGAGCGATCCGCCCGGGGAAAGTAGGCCCGGTTGCCCCAGTTCTGGCCGGTGCGGAAGAAGAACACCTCGACGCAGCTGAAGCCGCCTTCCTGATGGACCGCGAAGACGTCGGCCTCCTCGACGTTGCGCGGGTTGATGCCCTGGTGGGCCTGCACCGCCGACAGCGCAGCGAGGCGGTCGCGATAGATGGCGGCGCGTTCGAAATCGAGCGCGCTCGACGCCTTTTCCATCTCGACCGCCAGCTCCTCCTTCACGGTGCGGCTGCGGCCGGACAGGAAGGCATTGGCTTCGCGCACCAGCTCGGCATATCCGGCGTAGTCGATCTCGCCCGTGCAGGGGCCCGAGCAGCGCTTGATCTGATAAAGCAGGCAGGGCCGCGTCCGGCTCTCGAAGAAACCGTCCGAGCACGAGCGCAGCAGGAAGGCGCGCTGCAGCGCCGTGATGGTGCGGTTGACCGCCCCGACCGAAGCGAACGGACCGTAATAATGTCCGGGACGGTTCTGCGCCCCGCGATGCTTGAAGATCTGCGGCGCCCAATAATCGCCGGTGATCATGATGTAGGGAAACGACTTGTCGTCGCGCAGCAGCACATTGAAGCGCGGCCGCAGCCGCTTGATCAGGTTGGCTTCGAGCAGCAGCGCCTCGGTTTCGGTCGCGGTCGAGACGAATTCCAGCGCCGCGGTGGCGGCGATCATGCGTTCGATGCGGGTGTCGTAGCCGGTCGGCCTGGTATAGGCGAGGATGCGCTTCTTGATGTTCTTCGCCTTGCCGACATAGAGCACCTCGCCGCGGGCGTCGGTCATGCGGTAGACGCCCGGCGAATCCGGGGCAAGCTTGGCATGGCGGGCGATCACCGCCCGCCCGGCCGCCAGCGGGCCGGCGCTGGCCGCAAGATCGATCGCGGCCGCGGGCTCGAGGTCGGGGAGATTCTGCTCTTCGTCCTCCTCGGCGAGTTCAGTGGCCGGATCGATGTCTTTTTTCACGCCGCTCATGGCCGCAACGTAAGGTCTCGGGAGCCGGCGAGCCAGCGCCACCGACGCTGGCGGCCATCCGCGGCTGTCCGGCCGACAGCAGGCGGGCGCGCAGACCCGAGCATGATTGAAGGCACTCTATTGAAGGCACTCTGTATGGTGGCTTTATATGGTGAATCGAATTTCACGCGGCCAGATGCGGTTATACGCTTTCTTAGTTATGCGGTTACGCAGCTACTTAAGAATTCAGAAAGATTTAACTTCGGATTGGACATAGTCGTCCTTGCGATAACCCTAATCTTTCCTGCCTGGCGCGCGGCTTTTGCTTGCGCTTGACCGTATGTCGAGCCGCAGCGCGGTGGAGGTTCGTCATGAAACGGATTGCATGCGCGGCAGCGCTCCTGGTGACGGTCGCAGGCGGCGCCGCGTCGGCGGCCGATCTTCCCCATCCGTCCTATTACACCGCGCCGGCTCCGCTCAGCGCCTATAGCTGGACCGGGCCCTATCTGGGCGGCAATCTCGGCTACGAGTGGGGCACCACCAGCAACAATCCGACCCGCCCATCCGGCTTCGCCGGCGGCGTGCAAGGCGGCTACAACTGGCAGACCGGCCAGTTCGTGCTCGGCGGCGAGGCGGACATCCAACTGTCGGGCGCCAGCGACACTTTCGCGCCGTGGAAGTTCTCCAATCCGTGGTTTGGCACCTTGCGGGGTCGCGCCGGCTACGCGATCAGCAACTTCCTGATCTATGGCACGGCGGGGGTCGCCTTCGGCGAGCTACAGGGCGAAACCACCGGTTTGCTATCCGAGAGCCATACCAATGTGGGCTGGACCGCCGGCGTCGGGGCCGAAGCCGGCTTTGCGGCGAACTGGTCGGTGAAGGTCGAGTATCTGTTCGTCGATCTCGCCAGCAGCACTTTCACCCTGACCGGCACCAGCAATAGCCTCTCGGCAAGCGTGTTCCGCACGGGCGTGAACTATCACTTCTAGCCGCCGCCAGATCGCGCGCGTCGACGTCCGGCCAGGGGACGTGGCAGGGATTTTCACGCACCGGAGGTCGAGGATGAAGCGAATGTTGTTGGCGGCGCTTGCGCTCGCGGCGGGCGCTCTGGCGGGGCCGGCCGCAGCCGCCGACCTCGGCGGGCGCTACCCGCAGCAGCCCTATCTCAAGGCCCCGGCCTACAATCCGCTCTTCAGCTGGACCGGCTTCTATCTCGGCCTCAATGGCGGCGGCGGCTGGGGCCGCTCGAGCTGGGACCGCGCCGGCAATGTGGACCTGTCGGGCGGCGTGCTGGGCGGCACCGCCGGCTTCAACTGGCAAATGGGGCAAGTGGTGCTCGGCGTCGAAGCCGACGCCGACTGGTCCGGCGTCGGCGGGACGACGTTGGCGGCGTGCGCGCCCGGCTGCACGACCCAAAACGATTGGCTGGGCACGCTCCGGGGCCGGCTCGGCTACGCGTTCGACCGGTTTCTGCCCTATGTGACGGGCGGCTTGGCGGCCGGCGATGTTCGCGCCACCACGCCCGGCTTTGCGGGCGCGAGCCAAACCAATCTGGGCTGGACGCTCGGCGCCGGGCTCGAGGTTGCGATCGCCGGCAACTGGTCGGCGAAAGCCGAATACCTTCATGTCGACCTGGGCAGCTTCAACTGCGGCCTCACCTGCGGCTTGACCGCGACCGACAACGTGTCGTGGCAGGCCGACCTCGTGCGCGGCGGCGTCAACTATCGGTTCTGAGCATTGCGCAGCAGCGAGCGCGGCACAAAGCCCTCTGCTTTTGGACCTTAAAACGCGGCAACGAAGCCGGACGTCTTGAAGGCTCAGGGCGGCGGCGCGGTGGCGGCGAATGCGGGCACGGCGGCGGCAAAGCCCTCGAGCCAGGCGGCGAGGCGCGGATGATCTCCCCGCCAGGTCCCCGGGAAGCGGAAGTCGCGATAGCCGAGCGCGCATGCGAGCGTGATCTGGCCGACGTCGGGCGGCGTATCGAGAGCGGGCGGCGCCGCCTCGAGCACCGCCAGCGCGCGCGCGACCTTGCCGGCCTGCAGATCGAGCCATTTCGGCTCGTGGTTCTGGACCGGCCGGTAGCGCGCCTCATAATTGATCAGGATCGAAGCATCCATGATGCCGTCGGCAAGCGCCTGCAGCCGCAGCGCAGCGAAGCGCCGCTGCGGGTCCTTCGGCAGGATGCGGCTGCCGCCCGCAAGGTGGTCGAGATATTCGAGAATGACCGGCAAATCGAACAGCGCGGAACCGTCATCGAGGAGGAGCACCGGCACCTTTCCGAGCGGGTTCTGCTGCCGGATAGGATCGGCGGGATCCACCGTGGACGCCGGCTCCCACGCCACCTCGCGCTCCAGCCCGAGCAGCTTCACCGCGAGCCTGACCTTGCGGCCGAAGGGTGAGGTAGGTCCGGTGCGGATGGTCGGCATTGGGCAGCCCTTCGTGATGAGCGATGTGAACGATGTGATGAGCGATTGGCTTTGCGCGGAGGTGGAGATCGCGTCGTTGCGGCCGAAGTTTCGCATGTTTCGGCCGGGCGATCAGGTTTTACCTTGAATGGCAGCCCGGGTCGACGCCAGGGCTATCGCATATGATGAGACCGCCGCGCTCTCGGGGAACACCTCCCCCTGAAAGGGGGAGGTCGGATCGCGCAGCGATCCGGGTGGGGGGCACGCCACAAGCGCCAAATCTGCGGGGACACGAGACCCCCACCCGGCGCCTTCGGCGCCACCCTCCCCCTTTCAGGGGGAGGGAAGAGGCACCGCCGTGCCAAACAACAAATCTGCGATAGCCCTGGGGTCGACGCCCCTGGCGCGCGGCGTGAAAGCCGGGCGACATGCGCGCACCGGCGACGCCCGCGCCCGCGGCCGCGGCCGAGCCGGCGGCGATCGGCCGGCGGGATCAACCGGTGACGACGAGATCGACGGCCTTCGGGCCCTTGCCCTTCTTGTCGGGCTCGACCTCAAAGGAGATGCGCTGGCCCTCGCCCAGCGATTTGAGCCCGGCGCGTTCAACGGCCGTGATGTGCACGAACACGTCGCGCCCGCCGTCATCCGGCTTGATGAAGCCGTAGCCGCGCTCGGCATTGAAGAATTTGACCGTACCGGTCATGGCCATCGGGAAAACTCCTCTCCCCGTGGTTGCCCCGCCGCGGCCCACATGGGGCGCGACGGCTCGGCCGGAACATTCACGATCGGGGATGGCCTCGGCCCGGCCGCTGTCACTCCGCCGCCCCCACGACAGGCGGAACGTCAAAGCCACCGATGGAACAATTAAACCAAATCAGGCCTGTGGAAAAGTGGCGAACTAAAATTCGCTGCTGATCCGCTCGAGGCGGGAAGCGCCGCGCTCCCCCGCCGCAAGGATCGGGACGAGCGCGGGCAACAGGGCTTGCAGCTCCTGCTCCAGCCGCCAGGGCGGATTGACCACGATCAAGCCGCAACCGGAGAGGCCAGATGGGTCGCCCGCGGGGGCGATGCTGACTTCGGCGCGCAAGATCCTGGCGATGCCGGAGCGGCGCAGCCGTCGCGCCAGCGAATCGGGCTCGTCCCGCGCCTTGATCGGGTACCACAGCAGGTAGGTCCCGTTCGCCCATTTGCGGTGGGCGCCTTCGAGGCCTTGCGCGAGACGGGAAAAATCGCCGCGGTCCTCGAACGGCGGATCGATGAGCACGAGGCCGCGGCGCTCCTTGGGGGGCACATAGGCATTGAGCGCCGTCCAGCCGTCGATGGCGATCGCCTTGATGCGCCGATCCTGGGCGAAGTTGCGTTTGAGCGCAGCGGCCGCGTTCGGCTCGAGCTCGCAGGCGACCAGACGATCCTGGGCGCGCAGGAAGGCGCGCACCAGCGCCGGCGAGCCCGGATAGATGGCGAGCCGCTCCGCGGGATTGAGGGCTGCGACCGCATCCAGATAGGGCGCCAGCAGGGTCCGGCAGGCCGCATCGAGGCCGCCGTCGCGATACGGCTGCATGAGTCGGACGATGCCGTTGCGCCATTCGCCGCTGCGCGCCGCCTCGGGTCCGCCCAGATCGTAGAGGCCCGCCCCCGCATGGGTATCGATCGCCCGATAGGCCGCGGGCTTGCTGCCGAGATGGACCAGGAGGCGGGTCAGCACCGCATGCTTGACCACATCGGCAAAACTTCCGGCGTGAAAGGCATGACGGTAATTCATGGCCATCGCGATCCGGAAGCAGCGGCTCGTTTGCATAAAATTCGACGGAAACGGTTAGGCGGATCGTCAGCCCAAACGGCTAGCTTGTGTGGCATGTGGCGAAGCTTGTGCGTAGCGGCAATCGCTTATGGCTGCGGACACCCTGTACTGGACGGGTACCGTCCGGCTGCGCTCAATGCCCCGCTGTCGGCATTCTACCAGCAAGTGAACAAGGCCGGCATGGACGGCCAGAGAGCGCTGGCCAGCATCAATAGCGCCCGCGCTCGCTACCTCAAGGCCTATCTGGGGCGGGCCGAGAAGCAGCTGCGCGCCACGGAATAAAGATTGCGGACATCAAGCGGAGCGCTTGGGCCGCCGTGGTGGCGCCTCAAGTCGGCGCCGCCGTCCGGGCCGGGTGCGGATTGGGCGCGGCCGAACGACCGCCCGCGGCCGCCGAAGCGGCGCCCCAGATGCGACGCCGCAGCATCCGTATGGCATCGAATGTTCGTGCCAGCAGGCGAATGAGGACCAGGAGGCCGAGCGGCAGCCCGACGAGATGCACCGCGACGATCGGCACCGCAACGATCAGCGCGTCCGGGTCGACTGTTGCGGCCGCCACAAAGACCGGCGCCCAAACCGTGACGGTCAGGGCAAAATTGGCCACGGCGGCCAGACTTTCGAGGCCGCTCGGCGGGTCGCAGGCCCAATAGAACAGCACCTGGGCGCTGTCGGCGTGGCAAGCGCCCGATTGGCCGAAAACGGCGGCCCCGTCAGCCAGGGTCCAATAGGTGACCGCCCACAGCCCGAGGTAGCCGATACCCGTCTGCCAGGCGAGGATCCCGCAATAGTCCCTGAGGCGTTGCATCGCCGGCGCTCGGTCGAGGAGTTCCTTGGTCGACCCCCGGCCTAGAGGCTTAGCCTTACGGTTCCGTTTCCTGCCGCTGCGGCGGCCGATGGAACGCATCCGGGCCGCCCGGGCTCCCAAACGGCAACGGCGCGCCACCGCGCGCCGCCGCCTATCGCAATAGTCCCCAAGATGATGCTCAGTGCTCGACCGCGGCGGCCTTCCTTTCGGAGTGCAGCGGCGGCATCACGACCTGGTCGCGCCGGCAGCTATGCTGCTCGACGTCCGGGCAATCGTGAAAGGCAAGGTCCTTGCCGATGCAGATCCGCACCTCGGTCAGCCGCTTGGCGTCGCAACTCACCGCAACGCTGGCACGCGTCAGGCCTGGATTGGCGTTCACGAAGGCGTCCCCAACCGCGGCGGGCGCAACCGTGATCTCGTGCGACGGCTCCAGATAGTCGCCTGGAATCTTCACCAGCGCACGCGCCTTGCGCACCGTTTCGAAATAGGCACGGGGGCTCAGGCCCGAGCAGGTGCCGTGCTTGTCCCATTCATTGAAGATGAGCCGCGGCGCCGGCATCAGATCGAGCATCGAGGAGACGACGTTGCGATCGAGGCGCGGCGCCGGTTGCTGGCAGAATTCCGGAAATCCGGTTTCGTATTGGGGCCACAGGCCGTGAACCACGAACGGAACGGCCCGCTGCCCGCATTCCGGCGGCGGCGCTTGATCCGGCGCCCGCTCGAAGGCGGCATCGCAAAAAGATGGCGTCCAGGAGAGCGAGAGCACGTAGAAGTCGAATTTGCCGGGCTGGTTCTGGCGCCGATCCTGGGCGGCCGCCGCGCCAGCCATGAGCGACACGGCAACGAAGGCGAAGACCATGCGGTAGATGAAGCTGCGGTCTGCGAAGCTGCGATTTGGAGTGCAACGTGGAAGCCGAGCCATGAAAACCCCCTGTTACTGACCGTACGGGGTGCAAGCTACATCTCTCGCGCGAGTACTATCAAACAATCTGCCAATTTATGAAGTTCAAGAACGTTTCGCCTCATGCGATGCATTTGATCTTGAAGTCACTTTTTCTCACGTAGGTCGGGCTACGTCTTCGTCGGATCGCGATAGTCCTCCTGTCGAAGTTCGGCCAGCCTCTCGACCAGGAGTTGCTTTGCCACCTCATGCTCATTCTTGCCCAGAACCGTGTTGCGCGCTAGCCATCCAAGATACTTCCAAGTCTGAGGGCCGGCGGTGAAACGCACCTGGTCCCCTTTTTCCTCATCCTGGTCTTCACTGGCAGCCATTAGCGAAATTCGCCCAAAAGAATGGATAATTTAACAAATTCTGCCCTAAATTAAATTGCGATGCGAGTCGAATCGTGGCAAAAATCACACGCTGATTCGATAATGCGACTTTCGCGGCGTTGCCTACTCTGCGGAAAGTTGCGAAAATAAAAGTGGCCCCTCTTTCGAGGGGCCACTTAAGTCCAAAGACGACGGTACTGCGGGTCAGGATTTGAACCGACAACCCTCTCAGGACCACTGAGCCGCTCTACCGTTGAGCTACCGCAGCATCGCCTTTGTGAGCCAGCACGGAATTCAGAACGTCGCAAGAACAAAAGCGAACAAAAAGAGATCATCCGCCGGCGCGCCGGCACCGGCTAAGGCTGCGCCATCCTGCAGGCGGGCTCGTAGGCCCAATTGCGATCCAGCCCCACCACGCACCATTCGACCCCCCAGGTCGATCCGATCATGCCGGTATCCTCGGCGATCGAGTAATGCAGCGGGCGATTGCTGCCGTCGGAAATATGGACGATGGCGCTGCAGAACCGGCGCGGAATGGCATTGCCGGTCCACGGCCGGAACGCGACCTCGCGGATCTGGTCAAAGCCCGCGATCTTGAGCGACGAGTTCCAATAGTCGTGCTCCTTGTCGCCGAACCGGGTGGCGATCTTGGCCAGCGCGGCGCGCGCGTCGCAAGGCGGCAGCACGCCGTCATAGCGCGGACCCGACAGATAGAAGTTCTCCTCGACCCAATTGGCCGCAGAAGCGGAGCCGGCCGGCAACACGGCCGCCAAGACGGCGAGCGCGGAACCCACAAGCAAAGCCCGGCTGGACATGACCCATCCCCCATTCAGCGCATTGGTGCCCCCGCAGCGGACGCCAGACATGGTGACGTTGCCGCGATGGGCCGACCGGGTCAAGGGGTTGCGGCTTTCGTCGGCCACGAACCGTGCCGCCTGTGGCCGCCGGGCCACGCCCGCCGAGCAACTGCGGCAGCGGATTGCGCTCCGCCTCTCCGATGATCTAGGCTCGCCGGCAGTTTCGACCGGAGGGGTTTCGACCGAAGGGGTTAAGGGCAATGAGAGCCACCACATTTGTCAGCGCGATCCTCGGCGCGATCGGCGCGGCCATGATGCTGCCGCCGACCGGCGCGCAGGCGCAGTTCTGGAGTGCCGGGCCGGAGGTGCTGGTGTGGCATGGCAACGATACCGGCGGCATCATCCCCTGGTCCTGCGAGAACGAGGCATTGGCGGCGCGCGCCGCCGCCGGCTATTGCGCCCGGTTCAATAAATATCCGCGCATCACTGGAGTGAACCGGCAATACGGCGACTACATCTCGTTCAACTGCTTGTGGTCTCCGAATGTCGATCGCTACACCCACCCCGCGGTGGCGACGCGGAGCGCCTGCATCGGGCAGCCGCGGCACGTCTTTGTGAAGTAGGGCCCACCGGAAACCCTTGCTGCAGCCGCAAGGCCTCGCCGTTCTGGCCGTAGGCGATGAGGCAGTCGTCCATCGCCTTGGCGCTAGGCATGCTCGAGGCGCGCTTCACTTCCTCGGCGCCTTCAGCGACGAACCATGTCGCGCTGCCTTTCAGGGCGCACTCCTTGAACAGCGTGGAACGCAGCACGCTGGTCCATTCGGAGCAACTGGTCATCCCGTGCGATTGCTGCACGGTCGAATCCGTCGGTCTCTCCGTCGCAAATTGACATTAAGACGAAATCACGTCCCCTTGCCAAACTTGGCCAGTGCCCATGAGCAGGGGTGTCCTCATCGGACGCTCTTCGCAGCCATGTGAGAAACATGATAGGCTCCGCGCATTGATGGGGCAGCCAAGGGCTCGGCTGCTCTGCGGAGCATGCGATGAAGATTGGCGCGGCAGTCGCGATAGCCGTGGCGGCCGGCGGCGTTGCCGGGGCGGCCTTCGTATTTGCCGTGCGGGCGCCGTCCACCGCCGACGCCAAGCCGCAACTGTTGGTGGGAAAAAACATCGATGCGGTTTGGAACGATGCCAAGTGGCCGTTCCCGCAGGATCAATGGGATAACGGCCGCGCCTTTGTCTGCGATCCGTCGGATTGCGGGATACGTGTCGAGGTGTTCCTGCGTCCGAAGATCGGGTTCTGCAATTGCTCGACCGGCGTGTCGGACGATACGGAACTGGAGCGCGTTGCCGACACGGAGCTCGTGAGCCGCGAAGTTGCGCCGATTGCAGCCGGCCAGCCTATCAGGGTCGGCTGGATGTACGGGCGCGCCCGCGTCTACCGCTCAGTGGACGAGAACAAGTCCGCCGCGCGGGTCATCTCCTTCGCGTTCAACGATGAGTGCGATGCCGTGGTGGCGGTGGCACGTTTCGAGAATGGCGATCCAACCGTGATCGAGCCAGCGGTGCTGTCGTTGCTCAACGAGAGGCCGGTGGTGCTGTGGACCAAGAAGAGCCTGGGGTTGGAGTTCGTCCAGCGCGAGTGGTGAGGGGCGCGCGCAGCGTCGGCGCATTCTCCCGGCGCGACATGGTCGGCCGCGAGCACGGATCGTGTCCCTGACAGCGCCTCGGGTCGGCTCGCCACTTCACTTCCCGGACGATCCTGCTAGCTCCACTTGATGTCGTGGCGGGCCAGCACCTTGCGGACGGCGTCGACAAGGCCGTCCTCGGCGACGGCGAATTGCGCCTCGGCCTGCTTCTGCAGGTAATCGTCGCGATCCTTGCTGAGCCCGGCGATCTCCGAGCCGAGAATGAGGTCCTTGATCTGGACCTCGCCCCTGCCCTTCTCGTCACCGCCCTGGATGATCACGCAGGGCGAGTTGCGCTTGTCGGCATATTTGAACTGCGGCCCGAGCTTGCCCGAACCGAGATAGAGCTCGGCCCGGATGCCGGCATTGCGCAGGCGCTGCACCATGCTCTGGTAGTCGGCCATGCGGTCGCGGTCGAACACCGTCACCACCACCGGGCCGGGCTCGGGCTTGGCGTCGATCTTGCCGAGATGCTGGAGCGCGGCGAGCAGACGCGACACCCCGATGGAGAAGCCAGTCGCCGGCACCGGCTCGCCGCGGAAGCGCGCCACCAAGCCATCGTAGCGCCCGCCGCCGCCGACCGAGCCGAAGCGGACGGGATGCCCCGTATCATCGGGAATAGTTAGTTCAACCTCATAAACGGGCCCAGTGTAGTATTCGAGGCCGCGGATGACTGACGAGCTAATCTCAAATCTCTTCGTCCCGTACCCGGCTGCTTGGAGCAGCGAGTTGATTTCAGATAGTTCCCGTATACCCTCACTTCCCATGCGACTAGACGCGACCAGCTCCGTCCAGTGTTCAAGCTGCCCGGAGTTACTCAAAAACGTTCCAGGGTTATCGTTCTCTCCCACTTCGTCATCGGCAAATCGATCATCAGGTATCCATCCTCCCGCCTGAACGGGCCGCGTTGGTAGCCTGGCTGTGAAGTCGGTAAGGCCGACCTTGGGATGAAGGATGGCTCCGTAAGCAAAATTCAATATTTTCGAAACCTGGTCATCATCGAGATTAGCGCCTTTAGTAAAATCTCCGCTTTCGTCCTTGCGCCCTTCGCCAAGAAGTTGATGCACGCCACCGACGCCGATTCGATCCAGCTTGTCGATCGCGCGCAATACAGTGAGCCGTTTGCCTGCATTCTCTTCGCCGCCGAGTCCGATCGCCTCCAGCACTCCGTCCAGCACCTTGCGGTTGTTCACCTTCACCACATAGCTGCCGCGCGGGATGCCGAGCGCCTCCATCGCGTCGGCCGCCATCATGCACATCTCGGCGTCGGCGGCGGGCGAGGCCGAGCCCACCGTGTCGGCGTCGAACTGCATGAACTGGCGGAAGCGGCCGGGGCCGGGTTTCTCGTTGCGGAACACAAAGCCCGCCCGGTAGCTGCGATAGGGCTTGGGCAGGGTGTCGAAATTCTCCGCCACGTAGCGGGCGAGCGGCGCGGTCAGGTCGTAGCGCAGCGACAGCCATTGCTCGTCGTCGTCCTGGAACGAGAACACGCCCTCGTTGGGGCGGTCCTGGTCGGGCAGGAACTTGCCGAGCGCGTCGGTATATTCGAACGCCGGGGTCTCCACCGGCTCGAAGCCGTAGCGCTCGTAGACGCCGCGGATGGTCTCGAGCATGCGCCGCGTGGCGGCGATCTCGTTCGGACCGCGGTCGGCGAGCCCGCGCGGCAGCCTGGCCTTGAGCTTGTTGCTTTTCTCGGATTTGCTGGGGTTGTCGGCCATATCGGTCTACATTGGCGAGGTTGAGGGTGGTAGCAGCCGCTCCGCGCAGCGGCAAGGGAGCGGCCACCGGCGCGCCTCCATCAGGTGCGCCCCTATGGAGCGATCATGTCGTCGGCGCAGAGCGCATCATCGCAGACCGCGAGGGCAAGCCTCGTTCCCAACGATCTCGAGGCCTATTGGCTGCCGTTCACGCCGAACCGCGCCTTCAAGGCCGCGCCGCGCCTCTTCGCCCGCGCCAAGGACATGCACTATTATACGCCGGAAGGCCGCGCCGTGCTCGACGGCACCTCGGGCCTCTGGTGCACCAATGCGGGCCACAACCGCGACCCGATCGTGGCGGCGATCCGCGCCCAGGCGGCCGAGCTCGACTATGCACCGGCCTTCCAGTTCGCCCATCCGTTGGCGTTCGAGCTCGCCGGCCGCATCGCGGCGCTGGCGCCGGGCGATCTCGATCATGTCTTCTTCTGCAATTCCGGCTCCGAGGCGGTCGATACCGCGCTCAAGATCGCGCTTGCCTATCACCAGGTGCGGGGCGAGGGCGCCCGCACGCGCCTGATCGGCCGCGAGCGCGGCTATCACGGCGTCGGCTTCGGCGGCATCTCGGTCGGCGGCATCGTCAACAACCGCAAGCTCTTCGGCACGCTGCTGGCCGGCGTCGATCACCTGCCGGCGACCTACAGCCGCGAGCACCAGGCCTTCAGCCGGGGCGAGCCGGACTGGGGCGCGCATCTGGCCGACGAGCTCGAGCGCATCGTGGCGCTGCACGATGCCTCGACCATCGCGGCCGTGATCGTCGAGCCGATGGCCGGCTCGACCGGCGTGCTGCCGCCGCCCAAGGGCTATCTCGAGCGCCTGCGCACGCTCTGCGACAAGCACCGGCTCCTGCTGATCTTCGACGAGGTGATCACCGGCTTCGGCCGGCTCGGCGCCGCCTTCGCGGCCGAACGCTACGGGGTCGTCCCCGATCTCATCACCTTTGCCAAGGGCATCACCTCGGGCAGCGTGCCGATGGGCGGCGTGATCGCGCGCGCACCCATCTACGAGGCCTTCATGCGCGGGCCGCCGCACGTGATCGAGCTGTTCCACGGCTATACCTATTCGGCCCACCCGCTCGCCTGCGCGGCGGCGCTGGCGACACTCGACCTCTATCGCGACGAGGACCTGTTCGCCCGTGCCCGAAAGCTCGAGCCGCTGTGGGCGGAAGCCGCCATGGGCCTCAAGGGCCTGCCCCGGGTGCTCGACATCCGCACCGTCGGGCTTGCGGCCGGCATCGACCTCGCGCCGCGCCCGCACGCCGCCGGGGCGCGCGCCTATGACGCCATGGTGAAGGCCTTCGAGGCGGAGAACCTGGTCATCCGGGTGAGCGGCGACACCATCGCGCTGGCCCCGCCCCTGATCGTGAGCGAAAGCGAGATCGCCGACCTGTTCGCGCGCGTCGCGCGGGTGATCGAGGCGGTGGCGGGAGATGGCGAATAGTGAGTAGTGAGTAGCGAATAGCGGTGAGCTGAGCGGCTCCGCCATTCCCTATTCCCTATTCCCTATTCCCTATTCCCTACTCGCTATTCGCCATATCGTATTCGCCCGCAGGAAGCGCGCCAGCGCTGGACCGCAGAGGGTGACCATGAGAATTCTCCCCTGAACAATTCCTGCGCCAAGCTCTCATCATTCTTGCCGTATTGACCGGACAAGCCGGGTGGTCCCAGGCAACGAGCACGGGCACGATCGCAGCTCCGATCGCGCCGCCGGCACCGCACGGCGCACAGGATAAATCTCTTTCTACGGCTCCGCCGCTGCGATCCGTGGAGCCGCCGGCAATTGCTCAGCTCACTTTTCGCGACAAGCTGCGCTCGCTGATGTCCGCATACGGGATCGCCAAGGACGAGCAGGAGAGCCAAGCACGCGACTTCCAAACCGAAGACCGGCACAAGGCCATCGCGGTTTCGCCCGAAGCCCACGGCACGTTTCGGACCGCGCTGTGGGCCACCGTCGCGGAGGCTGAAGTCGGTGCGCTCGAAGGCTGCCAGATCGCGTATGGAAGGCCGTGCGCATTGATCGCGATCGACGATCAGATCGAGCCGGCGGCACCGTTGATTCTCCGCGACATGCCACGTCCGCGCTACACCGGCGTCTTCGATTCTTCGCAGATACCACGAGCGCGACCCGAATTGCTCAGGCGCGCAGACGTCACGAATTATGCGGCCGCGCCGGGGCCAAAAGCCGCCGCATATCACCCGGAGGTCACGTTTGTCCTGGTGACCGGCGCGGCCGACCAATTGGACGCGGAGGAGCAGGCTCTCGCTCAATGCAATAACACCAGCAAGGCTTCAGGCGGTCCGTGCTTCCTCTATGCGGTCGGCAATCAGGTGGTTCTGCCGCAGCGCTCGGTCAAACCCATCAGTCGGCGTCAAAGCGCCCCTCAAGAGCAGCAGGCGACGGCGCCGCGCCAGGAGCCCGGCGAGCGCGTCGAGCTCGACAGCACGCGTATCGAGTTCGACAGCATGGCGCGTGACCAGAAGGAACGCGTCTGGGGCTACTTGAGCTTCCCGGTGAAGCTGCAGGAGAAATATCCGCTGATGCTCATCTTGCACAGCAGCGGCGGCCTTCACGAGCGAGACTGGTTCTTTGCGCGCACCCTCAATGAAATCGGCGTCGCGACATTCGTGCTCGACAGCTTCGGGCCGCGCGACATAACGAACGTACCCGAGAACAAGCGGGGCTTCACGGGTTATCGTCAAGTCGTCGATGCGTTGAATGCCCTGGACAAGCTCAGTCATGACCAGCGGATCGACACCAGCCGGATCGGCGCAATGGGCCGTTCGCTTGGTGGTGAGACCTCGATCTATCTGTCCCTGCAGGCGGTGCGCGCACGCATGCAGCCGAAGGCGCCGCCGCTTTCGCTGGCATTGGCGATCACGCCCGGATGCATGAGCCAGGAGCAGGATGGCCGCGCGAGTCCGCAAGCCGAGATTCATTTCTTTCTGGCCGATAAAGACTTTTCTCCCTACCAGCGATGCATCGATTACGTGCACAAGATCAATCGTGCAGGAGGGCATGCCGACCATACGGTCTATCCCGATACCTTTCATGTTTTCGATGGGAGCATGGATCCGGTCTGGCATCCCGGCGAGGAGGTGTATGCGGGCTGCGACAACGAATTCATCGCGCCTGACCGTTCGGTGCGTTTGGACACCGGTGCGCTGTTGCGCACCCGGAAGGAATGGGACGATTTTTTCGCCGGCTGCGTGAAGCACGGCACCTGGACCGGCGGCAGCCCGGAGGCGACCCGCCAGCTCGATCGGGACTGGACCAACATTGTCAAGCAGCGATGGCTCTCCCCGCGGGCGGATTGAGCAAAGTCCGGCGGAAGCTTCAGCACAAGAACAGCGGTTGAAGTCCTTTCCGCCCGCTGACGGACGATGCCGATTCCGATATTCTGCAACGCAGGCTTGGCCAAAGGGGGATTGGATGCGATTTGGTCAATCGAAATGCGCGCTCATCATCGCGCTGCTGCTATTTCCCGCCGCGCCCGTGATGCGAGCGGCGCACGCGCAGGAGCCTGACGCATGCGACCGGCTCGCGGGGAATCTGGACGATCCCGAAAAGGTCGTCCCGGGGATCGAGGCTCTCGTCATGGATGCGCCGGCTGCTCTTGTTGCATGCCGCACCGCCACGGATAAGCATCCCGGCGTCCTGCGCTTCCATTATCAGCTCGCTCTTGCGCTAGTGCGGTCGAAACAGCCAGTCGAAGCCGAAGCGGAGATGCGTCTTGCAGCAGAGCAGGGCTATGTGGCGGCGCAATCCGATTTAGGCCTTCTCTACCGGGGTTCCAATGGGTTCAAGCGGGACCTCTCCGCTTCGATTCACTGGTCGACGCTGGCGGCACAGCAAGGCCTGTCAACAGCCATGACCGATCTCGGCGTCGATTATGCCCGAGGACTTGGCGTCAGCCGAGACTATACCCAAGCGCTGGAATGGTACCAGCGGGCGGTGGCGCTCGGTGACCGATATGCGCTGAAGTATCTTGGTGATCTTTACAAGAACGGTCAGGGCGTAGCGCAGAGTGACGACGAAGCCGTGCGCTTGTACCGCCTTTCGGCAGAGCGTGGCTACCGAGCAGGACAAACCGCGCTCGGTCTCATGTATTTGGCGGGACGTGGGGTGCCGCAGGATCGCTCCAGGGCCATCGAGCTATTCAAACTGGCTGCTGCGCGGGAGGAAACCGAAGCGATCAGGATGCTGCGGCAGCTCTCGGAGCCGACGCCCGATCCTTCCAGCGTAAAGCAGGAATAACCGTCCGACCCAGGTCTACCGTCTCGAGCCGGCGGGTCCATGTCCATGAGGACGCAATCGAGCCCCCCAAAGACCCAATTTGAGAAATCGCAGGGACCCGACGAGCCTATCCCTTGCGCCGCATTGCCGGATGCTGGTCTCGCCGGCGCGCAGAACCGCTTGCGCGAGCGCGCCCGCTCATAGAGATTGGATGCGGGCGAGCGAATCATCTCGACCTACCTCTCTGGGTTATAGCCATGCGGCTCGGTGCCATCTTCGTCGCGCTCTGCATGATGGTGATCGCGGCCTCCGCCGGCGCGGTGGTCTATTTCGCCTACGGATTTGGCGCAGCGGATTCGATCGTCGTGGCGATCGCCGCGCTGACCGCGCTTGCGCTCTACAATGCCGTATCGACCCGGATGAACGTCCGTTCCGTGGTCGGCCCTCAGCTGACCGACCTGTCCCGCGGCAGCGCCGATCTGGCGCGGCAGCTCGCCGAGGTGGGGCGGCGGCTGGCGGTGGTCGAATCCAGGATGGAGCGAAGCCTTGCCAGGGGCGAGGCGACGGTCGAGCCGCTGGCGGTCGAGATCAGCGAGCTGGGTGCGCTGCTCGACCAGCTGGCCGAAACGGTCGCCCTCCACGAGACGCAGCTGACCGACATCTCTACGTCCCTGCGCGAGCGCCCCAAACCCGAGCTCACCAAGGTCGAAGCCGCCAAGCCTGAATTGGCCAAGCCTGAACTCGTCAAGCCTGAGCACGCCAAGACGGAGGCGTTCGGTTCCGCGCCGGCGAGCAGCCCCGCCGCCGTCCGGCCCGACGCAGCGATGCAGCCCGCGCTTGCGGGATCGGCGTTCCCGCCCCCATCACCTGCCGCAACGGCGGCTGCGCCGATGGCGGTTGCCGTCAGCGCCATGCCGCTCGCAGCGGCGGTTCCCGCCGCAACAGTTTCCGCGGCCGCCGGGGCGCCGGTCGCGTCCATGCTTGCTGCCGCGCCGGGCCCGGAGACCGATAAATCCGCCGCCCCGGAGTTGCTGGCGGCCCTTCGCAGCGCCATCGAGGCCAATCGCATCGATCTGCATCTGCAGCCGATCGTGACGCTGCCCCAGCGCAAGGTCCGTTTCTACGAGGCGATGTCACGGTTGCGGACCCCGGGCGGCGACATGGTCTTGGCGGCCGAGTTCGTCGCGCAGGCCGAGGCCGGCGGCCTGATGCCGAAGATCGACAATCTGGTGCTGTTCCGTTGCGTGCAGGTCCTGCGCCGGCTGCTGCTCAAGAACCGTGAGGTCGGCGTGTTCTGCAATCTTTCGGTGGCGACGCTGACCGATGCCGTGGTGTTCCCGCAATTGCTCGAGTTCCTCGACGCCAACCGGGCCATCGCGCCCTCGCTGGTGCTCGAATTCACGCAAGCGGGCCTGCGCGGCGCCGGCCCGATCGAGACCGAGAGCCTGGCGGCACTCCGGGCCTGCGGCTTCAATTTCTCCATGGACAATGTGACGGACCTGCGCCTGGAGCCGCGCGAGCTGGCCAGCCGCGGTTTCCGCTTCGTCAAGCTCAAGGCCAATCTCATCCTCAACCGCTCCGGCATCGCCGCCGACATCCATCCGGGCGACCTCCCGGACCTGCTCGCGCGCTTCGGCATCGACCTCATTGCCGAGAAGATCGAAAGCGAAGGCGCGGTGGTCGATTTGCTCGATTACGACGTCAAGTTCGGCCAGGGATTCCTGTTCTCGCCGCCGCGGCCGGTGCGCACCGAGGCCCTGCAAGGCGCAGCCGACCGTAACGATTTGATCGGCCGCGAGAGCACCGCGGCGACCGACCAGGCTGGCGGCCCGGCGGCCGAGACCAGGACTGCGCCCGCAGCCGCTCCCGGGGCCGGCAAGACCGCGCGCGCGGCCGGGCTCGCCCGGCTGGTCCGCCGCGTGTGATCCTTAATTGACGCGCATCCATTGTCATGGCCGGACTTGCTGCGGCGTCACACACACGTCCCGGCTTTGAGCCGGGACCGTACGAGACTCAGAGCTTGTAACGGTCCCGGCTCCATAAGCGCGTTTACGCGCGTCTTCGACGCGCTATGGCCGGGACAAGTCGGAGCCGAAAGGCGAAATAAGCCTAAGAGTCACATCGCAAGTCGGGTATATGCGACCTGCCATGACGAACCCGGCGCTGCCCCTCAAGCCAGTCTCGATGTCCATCTCCTCGCCGCCCTTCACCCCGCACTTCGCGACGCTGGCGCCGGCCTACGATGTGGTGCTGTGCGACGTCTGGGGCGTCGTCCACAACAGCGTGGTGGCGTTCGCCGACGCCTGCGGCGCGCTCGCGCGCTTTCGCCGGCAAGGCGGGACCGTCGTCCTGATCACCAATGCGCCGCGGCCCGCCGAAGTGGTGATGGCGTTACTGGACCGGCTCGAGGTCCCGCGCGACGCCTATGACGCGATCGTCAGCTCCGGCGATGTCACGCGTGCGATCCTGGCGGCGCACGCTGGGGAGAGCGCCTTTCATATCGGTCCCGAACGGGACCTGCGGATGTTCGAGGGTCTCGACACGCCGCTCGTTCCGGTCGCGAGCGCCGATTACGTGCTCTGCTCGGGCCTGTTCGACGACACCACCGAGACCCCGCAGGATTATGCCGGGCTGATTGCGGCCATGCGCGAGCGCGGCCTGCCCATGATCTGCGCCAATCCGGACATCGTGGTCGAGCGCGGCGACAAGCTGGTCTATTGCGCCGGCGCGATCGCCGACCTCTATGCGGCTAGTGGCGGCAGTGTCCTCTACGCGGGCAAGCCTTACCGCCCGATCTACGAGCAGGCGCTCGCCATGGCGCATTCGTTGCGCGGACGGGAGAGCGAGCTTGCGCGCATCTTGGCGATCGGCGATTCGGTTCGCACCGACCTCAAAGGGGCCGCCGCCTTCGGCATCGATTGCCTGTTCGTGACCGCCGGCATCCATGCCGAGGAGCTCGGCGGGCGCGATCGACCCGATGCGGCCGCGCTCGGCGACATATTCGCGGCCGCGGGCTTGGCTCCCAAAGCCGTCATGCAGCGCTTGGTCTGGTAGGGCTACCCGTTGATCGGGTAGGGCTACCCGCGCGAGGCGGCGCGGCCGGCGGCTCAGGCGGCCACGGGCGGGGTCGGTTCCCGGCTGAACACGGCCGTGATCTTGGCCTGCAGGGTCTGCGCATTGAACGGCTTGACGATATAATTGCTGACCCCGGCGCGCTTGGCCGCGATGACGTTCTCGGTCTTGGATTCGGCGGTGATCATGATGAATGGAGTATTGCCGAGCTCGGGATCGGCACGCACCTCCTTGAGGAACTCGTAGCCGCTCATCGGGGCCATGTTCCAGTCGGAGATCACCAGGCCGTAGCGGCCGGCGCGCAACTTGGCGAGCGCGGTAGCGCCGTCGGTCGCATTGTCGACGTTCTCATAACCCAGCTGCTTGAGGAGATTACAGATGATGCGGATCATCGTATTGTAATCGTCGACAACCAGGACCGGCATCGACAGATCAACAGCCATCGTACCCTCCATCAGGCGCCGGCCCGCGCTAGCCAAATCGGCTTGACGACTTCGAGCGCCATCGGCCGCCGATCCGGCCGCTGTTGAGATCGCCAGCACCCCGGCATCCGATGACGGAAACATCAAGTGGGTGCCCGCCTTCATCGGAGGCGCTCCGAAAACCGCCTTGAACTAGCAAAAGGCGTTGAATATCCGGTTAATCGCAAATTTCGGGAAAGGACTTGCAGGAACCGGGGCGGAAAGGTCTTGATCTCGACCCTGTCCGGCAATTCACCTGCTATTAACGACCAGCAACGACCAGCGCCCGCCGTTCGCCGGAACCGCACCCGATGACCGAAACCCCGCCGCAGCCGCCATCGTTCGCCGTCATTCATGGCGCGCGGCCGCTCCCCGCCGCACTTGCGGGCGCGGTCATTGCCATCGGCAATTTCGACGGCGTGCATCGCGGCCACCGCGCCGTGATCGCGGCGGCCCGCAGCCGCGCCCAGGCCCTCGGCCGGCCGGCCGCGGCCCTCACCTTCGAGCCGCATCCGCGCAGTTTTTTCCAGCCGCAGGAGCCGCTGTTTCGCCTCACCGACGAGACCGCCAAGCTGCGCCTGTTCGCGGCCACCGGCCTTGCCGGCGCCATCGTGCTGCGGTTCGACGCCCAATTGGCGGAGCCGGCGCCGGAGCGCTTTGTCGATGACATCCTGGTCGAACGGCTGGGAATTTCCGGGGCCGCGGTCGGGTTCGATTTCCGCTTCGGGCGGCATCGGACCGGCACCCCGGACCTGCTGGCCGCACAGGGCAAGCTGCGGAATTTCACCGTCGATGTGGTGCCGGCGGTGGAGATCGACGGACGGCGGATCTCCTCGGGCGTCATTCGCGAGGCGCTGGTCGCCGGCCACATCGAGGAGGCGAACGAGCTGCTCGGCTACCCCTGGTTCGTCAGCGGCGAGGTCGTGCACGGCGACAAGCGCGGACGCGAGCTCGGCTATCCGACCGCCAATGTCCGGCTCGATCCGGCCTGCGGCCTGCGCCACGGCATCTATGCGGTGCGGGTCGGCATCGGCGATCGGCGCTACGACGGGGTCGCAAGCTTCGGCCGGCGGCCGATGTTCGATGTCGGGACCGTGCTGCTCGAAGTGTTCCTGTTCGATTTTGCCGGCGATCTCTATGGGCGCACGATCGATGTGGCTTTCATCGGCTGGATCAGGCACGAGCTGGCATTTGCCAGTGTCGAGGAGCTGGTGCGCTGCATGGGCGAGGACACCCGCCGCGCCCGCGCGCTGCTGGCCAGGATGCCGGACGCATTTCCACAGCTCGGCGACCTGCCACGCGGATCGAGCCTTTAGTACCGGAAGCGCGAGCGAGCGCTTCAAACAAACTGTCCGCAAATTCGGTGGCGCGAGGGTCTGGCGCGAGCGCCGCAACCTCCTCCCTCGCCCCGGAGGGGAGAGGGATGGGGTGAGGGGGCTCCGGCATTTCCGTATCGCCGTGTGCGACGCTCATGGCTGCCGCTCACGCCGCCAGATCGCGCCCGCGCGGCTCTTCGGTTTAGTTTGATCAATCTCCGTTGTCGCGCGGCGTGCCATCGAGAGGCCGGAGCCCCCTCACCCCAACCCTCTCCCCTCCGGGGCGAGGGAGCTCGCCTGCGCAAGCTCGGTCTCTGAGCCTCAACTTGCAGGCTGTAAGTCCTCGCCTGATTTGAAAAACTATTCGGCCTTTGGGTCCTTTTTCTCGCCCGTGCCGGACCATTCCTTGCCGAGGCCGGCTGCCAGGAGGCCGGCGGCGGCCAGCATCGTGAGCCGACGCCAACCGAGCGTGCGGCCGATCTGGATCCCGACCGAGAGGAATTTCGGATCGAGCCAGCTGGCGCCGCTGCGCGCCGCGAGCTCCAGCCGCGCCCGCTCCATATTTCGCCGCCGCGCCACCCAGCCCGCCACCGCCGCGACGATCGCGATCAGCAGGAAGACGCCCGCGAGCAGCAGGCCGGCCGTCACCGGATCGGTGCGGCGTGCCAGCCAGACGTAGAGAGCAAGGCACAGAAACCCGAGCGCCAGGATGAGCGACACCACCGCGATCAGGCCGCAGACGATGAGCTGCGGACCAAAGCCGGTGCTGGCCTTTGCACGCAGCGCGATGTGACGGAGCCAGTCGCCCATTTTCAGACCACGTCAAATCCGCCCGATGGCGGCGCCAAACCGTCGGCGCCCGGTTATCGCCGCCAAGTCGCGCCGAACAGAAATCCGATGCCGAGCGCAAGCGCAAGGGTCGTATAGGGCCGCTGCTTGAGCAACTCGTCGATCGCCGCGGCGAAGTTGTCGCCGACCTCGAGCACCGCGTCGACCGCTTCCCGGCTGCGGTCTTCCACATCCGCGATCGCATCATCCACGCCCGAGCGCGCGTGGCGCCAGGCGTCGCCGCCCTTGGCGGCAAAGATCTCGGCGATCTGCTGGGCCAGCTGGGCCATGTCGTCGCGCAGCGCCTGCAGATCGGCCTGAATATCCCCGGAAGCCGCTGACGCGGCCTTGCCGGTTTCCTTGATGGCGTCCCGCACGTCCTGGACGGTTTCCTTGGCGGCATCCGACAAATTGGACATCAGCATGCTCCCATCGGCCGCAAATTCGAGACCCCTGCGCCCAACCCAACCGCACGCGGGTTCCTTAGAGCATTTTCCGGCAAAAAGCATGCCCTCGCCAGCAGCCGGCCGAAGGCGCGGGTCCGGCGGAAGGCGAACCCGACGATGGCCTCCGGCGCGTTGCGGCCGGCGCCGCGCCAGCCGGGCCTTTTCGGCCGGCCACCGATCTGATAGGAAGCCCGCATGGTGGCACACGCAATATCGCATTCGGTGCTCGGGTCGGCCGCGCGGCGCATTATCGGCCCGGCTTCCGCTTGACCATCAGGTCGGCGGAAGACCGGGACTGTCGCGCCCACTTTGTCTTTTTGGCCCTCCCTCCTTGGTGACCCGTCATGACCGATGCCGCCCGCGACTACAGCGAGACTTCTGTTTCTGCCCAAGACCGACTTCCCGATGCGCGCCGGGCTGCCGCAGAAGGAGCCCGAGATCCTGGCGCGCTGGGTCAGGCTCGACCTGTACCATCGGCTGCGCGAAGCCGCGCGCGGCCGCACGAAATTCATCCTGCATGACGGGCCACCCTACGCCAACGGCAACATCCATATCGGCCACGCGCTCAACAAGATCCTCAAGGACGTGGTGACGCGCTCGCAGCAGATGCTGGGCTTCGATTCCAACTACGTGCCGGGCTGGGACTGCCACGGGCTGCCGATCGAGTGGAAGATCGAGGAGGAAAATTACCGCGCCAAGGGCAAGGCCAAGCCCGACCTCTCCAACCCGGCCGCCATGATCGCCTTCCGCAAGGAGTGCCGCGCCTATGCGCAGCATTGGCTCGAGGTGCAGCGCGAGGAGTTCAAGCGGCTCGGCGTCGAGGGCGACTGGGACCATCCCTACACCACCATGGACTACTTCGCCGAGGCCCAGATCGCGCGCGAGCTGATGAAGTTCGCCGCCAACGGGACGCTCTATCGCGGCAGCAAGCCGGTGATGTGGAGCGTGGTGGAGAAGACCGCGCTGGCGGAGGCCGAGGTCGAGTACGAGGATTACACCAGCGATCAGGTCTGGGTGAAGTTTCCGGTCGGCGCGAGTACGCTCGATCCGCCGTCCGGCCAAAAAAGTCTCCTCGGCGCTTCGGTTGTCATCTGGACGACCACGCCTTGGACGCTCCCCGGCAATCGCGCGATCAGCTATTCGCCCAGGATCGATTACGGCGTCTACGAAGTGACCAGGGCGCCGGAGCAGAACTGGGCGAAAAAAGGCGATCGACTGATCCTGGCCGACAAGCTCGCTGCCGAGGTCATGAAGGTGGCGAAGGTTGAAGACTACGTGCGCGAGCAGAGCGTCGATCCGCAGCAAATCTTGCACTGCTTTCATCCCCTCGCGCGAATGGGCTACGCGTTTGCGGTTCCGATGCTGCCCGGCGATCACGTGACGGACGATACCGGCACCGGCTTCGTCCATACGGCGCCCGGGCATGGGCGCGAGGACTTCGATGTCTGGACCGCGAACGCGGCCGCGCTCGCGGCGCGCGGCATCAACACCGTCATCCCCTACACGGTCGATGCCGACGGCCGCTTCACCGAGCAGGCGCCGGGCTTCACCGGCAAGCGCGTGCTGACCGACAAGGGCGAGAAGGGCGACGCCAACGAGGCCGTGATCAAGGCCCTGATCGATGCCGGCATGTTGATCGCGCGCGGCCGGCTCAAGCACCAATATCCGCATTCCTGGCGCTCGAAGAAGCCGGTGATCTTCCGCAACACGCCGCAATGGTTCATCGCGATGGACAAGCCCATCGCCGGCGCCGACGGTGCCGCCACGCCCGGCGACACGCTGCGCGCGCGCGCGTTCGCCGCCATCAAGACCACCCGCTGGGTGCCGCCGCAGGGGGAGAACCGCATCGCCGGCATGATCGAGAGCAAGCCCGATTGGGTGATCTCGCGCCAGCGCGCCTGGGGCGTCCCGATCGCCGTGTTCGTGCGCGAGCACGGCGACGGCTCGGTCGAGATCCTGCGGGACGAGCGCGTCAATGCGCGGATCGCGGCGGCCTTCGAGGCCGAGGGCGCCGATGCCTGGTATGCGGCCGGCGCGCGCGAGCGCTTCCTGGGCGGGCTTGCCAACGAGGACTGGCAGAAGGTCGACGACATCCTCGACGTCTGGTTCGACTCGGGCTCCACGCACGCCTTCGTGCTGGAGGACCCCAAGCACTTCCCCGGCCTCGCCGGCATCGACCGCAAGGTCGATGGCGGCCCCGATACCGTGATGTATCTGGAAGGCTCCGACCAGCATCGCGGCTGGTTCCAGTCCTCGCTGCTCGAATCGTGCGGCACGCGCGGGCGTGCGCCGTTCGACGTCGTGCTCACGCACGGTTTCGTGCTCGACGAGAACGGGCGCAAGATGTCGAAATCGCTCGGCAATGTGGTGGCACCGCAGGACGTGATCAAGCAATCGGGCGCCGACATCCTGCGCATGTGGGTTTGCGCATCCGATTATGCCGACGACCTGCGCATCGGATCCGAGATCCTCAAGACCACGGTCGAGACCTATCGCAAGCTGCGCAACACCATCCGCTGGATGCTGGGCAGCCTCGCCCATTTCCACGACGAGGATCGCATCGCCCCCGAGAAGATGCCCGAGCTGGAGCGGCTGATGCTGCACCGGCTGATCGAGATCGACACCCAGGTGCGCCGCGCCTATGGGGAGTTCGACTACAAGCGCATCTTCGCGGCGCTCAGCACCTTCATGACGGTCGATCTCTCGGCCTTCTACTTCGACATCCGCAAGGACACGCTCTATTGCGACCCGATCTCCTCAGTGACCCGCAAGGCCTGTCTCACCGTGCTGGATCAGCTGTTCGGCGCGACCGTGACCTGGCTCGCCCCCATGCTGCCCTTCACTGCCGAGGAGGCCTGGCTCGCCCGCACCGGATCGGCGAGCGGCTCGGTGCATCTGGAGCGCTTTCCCGAGATCCCGGCCTCCTGGCGCAACGAGGCCCTGGCCGAGAAATGGCGCAAGGTGCGCCAGGTGCGACGCGTGGTCACCGGCGCGATCGAGATCGAGCGTGCGGCGAAGCGCATCGGCTCCTCGCTCGAAGCGGACCCGTTCGTCTGCGTGTCCGATCCGGACCTGTTCGCCGCGCTCCTCGATGTGGACCTGGCGGAAGTCTCGATCACCTCGGCGGCGACGCTGGTGCAAGGCGAGGGATCCGCGTCGGCGTTTCGCCTCGATGACGTGCCAGGCGTGGCGGTCGAGGTGCGGCTGGCGCAGGGACGCAAATGCGCGCGCTCCTGGAAGATCCTGCCGACGGTCGGAGACGATCCGGCCTATCCGGACGTCTCGCCGCGCGACGCCCAAGCCTTGCGCGAATGGGATACCGTGCATAACGCGGCCGAGTAGGCGGCGCGCTTTGGGCACCCATTGAGGATGGAACGGCGCATGGTGTGGGGACGTTTCAGCGGTTTGGGCCTGGGGGTGGCGTTGTCGATCGCGGCGATCGATCAGGCCAGCAAGCTCTGGCTGCTCTACGTGTACGATATCGGGGCCAAGATTCCGGTACGCCTCACCCCCTTCCTCGACCTCGTCCTGGTCTGGAACAAGGGCATCAGCTACGGCCTGTTCCAGCAGCAGGGCGTGCTGGGCCAATGGATCCTGCTGGCCATCAAGGCCGTCGCCGTCGTGCTGTTGGCAGTCTGGCTGGCGCGCAGCGGCTCGCGGTTGACCGCGGTGGCGCTGGGCCTGATCATCGGCGGCGCCGTGGGCAACGGCATTGATCCGTTCGTGCACGAAGGGGTCGCCGATTTCGTCTTGTTTCACATCACCACGCAGACGATCCATTTCGACTGGTACGTCTTCAACTTTGCCGACATCGCCATTGTTGCCGGGGTGGTGGGTCTCTTGTATGAGTTTTTGTTCGGGGACAACGCCGCAAAAGCGCCCCGATCCGGGTCATAGTCGTGCTTCGCCTCGGGTGCGGCGCTGCCCGCCAAGGGGGGCCGGCGGCCAATGTCCGACCGGCCGCGTTGAGGGAAGTCACAGGGATAATCATAGGCTTGGTCATGATGGAATCCCGCATGATGATACGCGCCCTGGCGGGCGCCTTCGGGTTGATCGCACTGGCCGTGGTCGCGCCCGGTGTTGCGCGCGCGGAGGACAGCGGCGAAAGCACCCTCTTCGGCAGCATGCTCAAGAGCCTCGGCATCGGCGGCGAAAACCACATCGAATATCGTGAGCGGCCGCCTCTGGTGGTGCCGCCGAGTCGCGATCTTCCGCCGCCGCAAACCTCCCGCGTGGTGCGAGACCCCAATTGGCCGGTCGATCCCCAGGCCGGCGACCCGCGCAAGAAGGGCGACCTGGTCCACGACCTCGACCGGATCCCGGTCGAGCCCGGCGCGCCAAGTCCGACCGGCGACACCGCCGCCATCCCGCCGAGCCAAAAGGCTTCGGGCGGCTTTTTCAGCAACCTCTTCGGCGGCGGTTCCAAGCAGGCCGGCCCGATCGGCAGCGCACCGACGCGCAAGAGCCTGACCGAGCCGCCGGCCGATTATGAAAGTCCATCGCCCAGCCAGCCTTACGGAGCAGCTTCGTCGGCGCCCGCAAAGCCGGTCACGCCCGAGAGCGCCCTGCAGACGACCCAACCGGGCGCGCCTGGTTTGTGACCACCGCGGGCTCGACCCCAGCCGAACCTTTGCCGGCTCAGACATTGCAGGCTCTGGCTTTGCAAGCTCAGGACTTGCAGGCTGAGGAGGCTCGGGCGTTGCGAACTTAAGTCTGGCGGCTGGCGCGAATGATGGCATTTGGCCTAGGGTGACGGGCCGGTAACATCGCCAAGAGGCCCATGATGCCTGTGGAAGCAAAACGTAGCCTCACGCATGCGCTTGCCCTTGCTTTGACTTTCGCACTGGCCGGGCTTTGGCCGCGCGCCGGCGCCGCGTCCGGTCTCGATGTCTCGCATTTCACCCTCGGCAACGGCCTCGAGGTCGTCGTCATCCCCGACCATCGCGCGCCGGTCGTCACCCATATGGTCTGGTACAAGGTCGGCTCCGCCGACGAGACCGCTGGAAAGTCCGGGCTGGCGCATTTCCTCGAGCACCTGATGTTCAAGGGAACCAAGAAAAATCCGCTCGGGCGCTACTCGCAGACGGTGGCGACGCTGGGCGGCCAGGAGAATGCCTACACCACCGACGACTATACGACCTTCTATCAACGCATCCCGCGCGAGCGCCTCAAGACCCTGATGGAGTTCGAGTCCGACCGGATGACCGGGCTGGTGCTGACCGATGCGGCGGTGAAGCCCGAGCTGCAGGTCGTGCTCGAAGAGCAGAACATGCGGGTGGCCAACAATCCGGGGGCGCGGCTCGGCGAGCAGATGGATGCCGCGCTCTACCTCAATCATCCCTATGGCCGGCCGGTGATCGGCTGGCGGCACGAGATCGAGAAGCTCAATCGCGAGGAGGCGATCGCCTTCTACCGGCGCTTCTACACGCCCAACAACGCCATATTGGTGGTGGCCGGGGATGTCACCGCCGACGAGGTCAAGACGCTGGCCGAGGCGACCTACGGCCAGGTCGAACGGGTGGTCGAGGTCCCGCCGCGCGATCGGCCGAAGGAGCCGGTGCAGGAAGCCGCCCGCACCGTCACGCTCGCCGATCCGCGGGTGACGCTGCCGAGCCTGCGGCGCATCTATCTGGCGCCGTCGGCCACCATGGCGGCAGCCGGCGAAAGCGAAGCCCTCGACGTCCTCTCCTGCATCCTGGGCAGCGGATCCAACAGCCGCCTCTATCAGACGCTGGTGATCGACAAGAGCATGGCGATCAATGTGGGGGCCGGCTACGACGGCACCGCGCTCGACTACGCGCCCATCGGGGTCGGGGTGACGCCCAAGCCCGGAACGACCCTGCCGCAGATCGAGGCAGCGATGGATGCGGTCCTGGACGAGGTGACCGACAAGGGGGTGACCGCCGACGAGCTCGAGCGCTGCAAGAACGGGCTGATCGCGGATGCGGCCTACGCGCAGGACAATCAGACCACATTGGCGCGCTGGTTCGGGGCCGCGCTCGCGACCGGCCTCACGGTCGAGCAGGTGCAGGCTTGGCCCGACCACATACGCCAGGTCACCGCGGATACGGTGCGGGCCGTGGCACGCCGCTACCTGGACAAGCGGTCGTCCGTGACCGGCTACCTGATCCGGGACACCACCGCCCGGCCGGAGGGGAAACACACGTGACCAAGCTTGCCCTTGCATCTCCCGGATGGACGCGACGACTTGCCGGTGTGGCCGTCTTCGCCGCCGCCCTCACGGCGTTCGCCGACCGCGGCGCGCACGCCACCCAGATCGAGCGGGTGGTCAGCCCGGGCGGGATCGAGGCCTGGGTGGTGCACGAACCCTCGCCCTTGATCGCGCTCGAGTTCGCCTTCGCCGGCGGTGCCGCGCAGGACCCGCCCGACAAGCCCGGCTTGGCCTATCTGGCGGCCAGCGTGTGGGACGAGGGCGCCGGCGATTTCGATGCCAAGGCGTTCCACAGCAGGCTTGAGAACAAGTCGATCGCATTGAGCTTCAATACCGGACGCGACCATGTGCGCGGCAGCCTGCGCACGCTCACGGTCAATCGCGAGGAAGCCTTCGAGGATCTCCGCCTGGCCTTGACCAAGCCGCGGTTCGACCCCGATGCGGTGGAGCGCGTGCGCGCCCAGCTGGTGTCGCGATTGCAGCGCCAAAGCACGAGCCCCAACGACATAGCCAGCCGCACCTGGTGGCAGACCGCCTTCCCCAACCATCCGTATGGGCGGCCGCTGACCGGCACGGCCGAATTGATCGCCCGCATCACCATCGACGACCTGAAAGGCTATACGCGGCGCATGCTGGCGCGCGGCCAGCTCAAGGTCGCCATCGTGGGCGACATCGAGCCCACGGAGGTGGGCGCCTTGGTCGATCGCATCTTCGGGGCCTTGCCGGCACAACCCGAGCTCACACCGGTCCCCGACGTGCTCATGCAGGGGCTTGGCCGGCGCATCGTCGTCCCGCTCGACGTGCCGCAGGCGGTGGTCACCTTCGGAACCCGCGGCATCGGGCGCGGCGATCCCGACTTCATGGCGGCCTATATCGTCAACCACATCCTCGGCGGCGGCGCGTTCTCGTCCCGCCTCTATCAAGAGGTCCGCGAGAAGCGCGGCCTGGCCTACGGGGTTTCCGACAGCCTTACCTGGCTCGATCACGCCGCACTGCTGATCGGGGGCACGGCCACGCGGTCCGCGGTCACCGGGCAAGCCATCGACATCATCGAGTTGGAGATCCACCGGCTGGCCGAAACCGGCCCAACCGAGCAGGAAGTGGCCGACGCGAAGTCCTATCTCGAGGGCTCCTATGCGCTCGGGCTCGACACCTCGGCAAAGGTCGCCGGCCAGCTCGTGCAGATCCAGCTCGACAAGCTCGGCATCGATTATATCGACCGCCGGGCGAGCCTGATCGAGGCGGTCACGCTGGCCGACACCCAACGGGTGGCAAAGCGCCTGCTCGATGCCGGCCTGCTGGTGACGGTCGTGGGCGAGCCGCAGGGAGTGAGCTCGACGGGAGTAGCGGGGGTGAGTGGCGAGTAGTGAGTGGTGAGTGGTGAGTGGTGAATAGAAGTTAGAAACTACTCACTATTCACTACTCACCACTCACTCTCTCCGCTAACTATTCGCCATTCGCTATTCGCCCGAGCCATGATCCGCATCAACGACCGCATCAGCATCGAGGAGCGCGAGCTGGAGGAGCGCTTCGTGCGCGCCTCCGGGCCCGGCGGGCAGAACGTCAACAAGCTTTCGAGCGCCGTGCAATTGCGCTTCGACGTGCGCCGATCGCCCTCGCTCGCCCCCGACGTGCGCATGCGGCTTGAACGGATGGCGGGCCGCCGGCTCACCCGCGACGGTGTGCTCGTCATCATGGCGCAGCGTCACCGCACCCAGGAGCGCAACCGCCAGGACGCGCTCGACCGTCTCATCGAGCTGATCGCGCGCGCGAGCGTGCCGCCAACGCCGCGCCGGCCCACCAAGCCAACCCGCGGATCGCGCGAACGTCGCCTGGCCGCGAAGAAAAACCGAGCCGGGATCAAGGGCCTGCGGCAGGCGAAGCCGGCGTTGGAGTGAGCGAGTAGCGAATGGCGAGTAGCGAATAGGGAAGCGCGAAGCGGACATTCTTGCTTCCCTACTCGCTACTCGCTACTCGCTACTCGCTACTCGCTACTCGCCACTCGCTCCGAGTCCCGCATGCCAGTCCGCCAGCTGTCCGAGGGCATCGTCAACCGCATCGCCGCCGGCGAGGTGGTGGAGCGGCCTGCCAGCGTGGTCAAGGAGCTCGTCGAGAATGCGCTCGATGCCGGCGCGCGGCGCCTCGAGATCGTGACCGACGGAGGCGGGCGGCGGTTGATCCGGGTCGCCGATGACGGCGCCGGCATGACCGCGGGCGACCTGGCGCTGGCGGTCGAGCGGCACGCGACCTCCAAGCTTGCCGACGACGATCTGCTCGACATTCGCACGCTCGGTTTTCGCGGCGAGGCCTTGCCCTCGATCGGTGCGGTGGCGCGCCTCGCCATCGTGACGCGGCATGCCGACGAGCCGCACGCCTGGACCATCACGGTCGATGGCGGCCACAAGGGCGAGGTCAAACCGGCGGCGCTCGGGGAGGGAACCCGGGTCGAGGTGCGCGACCTGTTCTATGCCACGCCGGCCCGGCTGAAGTTCCTCAAGAGCGACCGCGCCGAGGGCGAGGCGATTCGCGAGGTGGTACGCCGCCTCGCCATGAGCCGGCCCGATGTCGCCTTCACGCTCGCGGGCGAGGAACGCGCACCCGTGACCTGGGCGGCGGCGCTGCCGGGTCCGACCGGCCGGCTGGCGCGGCTCGCCGACGTGCTCGGGGCCGAATTCCGCGCCAATGCGGTCGAGGTGCAGGGCGGCCGCGAGGGTTTCGCCCTCGAAGGCTTTGCGGCGCTGCCGACGCTCTCGCGCGCCAATGCGCTCGGCCAATATCTCTTCGTCAATGGCCGGCCGGTGCGCGACAAGCTGCTCATCGGCGTGGTGCGCGGCGCCTATGCGGACTATCTGCCGCGCGACCGCCATCCGCTGGTGGCGCTGTTCGTCACGCTCGATCCGCGCGAGGTCGACGTCAATGTGCATCCCGCCAAGGCCGAGGTGCGCTTCCGCGATCCGGCCCTGGTGCGCAGCCTGCTCATCGGCGCGCTGCGCGAAGCGCTCGCGCGCGAAGGCCAGCGCGCCGCCACCACCGGCGGCAGCGCCACCATCGCGGCGTTTCGGCCGGGCGTGGCACCGCGCGGCGGCAGCTACGACTGGCGGCGGTCGCCGGCGCGCCCCGCCGATCTGCGCGGCTTCCCGCCGGCGGCGCGCGGCGGTTTTACGCCCGGCTTTGCTCCAGGCTTTACTCCGGGCTTGGCCGAAGCGGCCCAGGCGGCTTTCGATGTGGGGGGCCCATCGGCAGATGCGCGCCACGCGAGCTTCGATCCGGCGCCGGATCTCATCGACCGTCCGCTCGGCGCCGCGCGCGCGCAGCTGCATGAGACCTATATCGTGACGCAGACCCGCGACGGCCTCATCATCGTCGACCAGCACGCCGCCCACGAACGCATCGTCTACGAGCGCCTCAAGGCCGCGCTCGATCGCCAAGGGGTGGCGCGGCAGATCCTGCTCATTCCGGAAATCGTCGAGCTCGACGAGGCCGACGTCGAGCGCATGCTGGCGCGCTCCGAGGAGCTCGCCCGCTACGGGCTCGCCATCGAGCCGTTCGGGCCGGGCGCGGTCGCGGTGCGCGAGACCCCGGCGCTCTTGGGCGAGATCGACGCCAGGGCGCTTGTGCGCGACCTTTCCGAGCATATGGCCGAATGGGACGCCACGCTGCCGCTCGAGCGCAGCCTCATGCATGTGGCCGCCACCATGGCCTGCCATGGATCGGTGCGTTCCGGACGCCGCCTCAAGCCCGAGGAGATGAACGCGCTGCTGCGCGAGATGGAGACGACGCCCAATTCCGGCCAATGCAATCACGGCCGGCCGACCTATGTGGAGCTCAAGCTCAGCGATATCGAGCGTCTGTTCGGGCGCAAGTGATCCGGGGCCCCACCGTAGGGCGCAATCGCTTTATTGCGCCATCGGCGTCACCAACCGGCGCAGTCCGTCGGCGCGGCCGCCGGCGCAATAAAGCGATTGCGCCCAACATATCGGTGCCTATCTAGGGGGCATGTCCATTCGCCCGGTAAAACGCATCATACAGTCCAAGCCTGCCATCGAGGGCGCCGGCGTCAAGCTGCGGCGGGCCTTCGGCTTCGGCGACACCGGCGAATTCGATCCGTTCCTGCTGCTCGACGATTTCCGCAACGATCGGCCCGACGACTACCGGGCCGGGTTTCCCTGGCACCCGCACCGCGGCATCGAGACAATCACCTATGTGCTGGCCGGGACGGTCGAGCACGGCGACAGCTTGGGGAACCGCGGAAGCCTGGGCGCCGGCGACGTGCAGTGGATGACCGCCGGCAGCGGGATCCTGCATCAGGAAATGCCGCAAGGCGACGCCAGCGGCCGCATGCACGGCTTCCAGCTCTGGGCCAACCTGCCCGCCTCACTCAAGATGACGGCGCCGCGCTACCAGGACATCGCGGCCGCCGACGTGCCGACCATCACCGATGACGACGGCACCTGCGTTCGGGTCGTTTGCGGCGAGTTCTGGGGCAAGCGCGGCCCGGTCGAGGGGGTCGCGGCGGATCCGCGCTATCTCGACGTGTCGGTCCCGCCCGGAGTGCGCAAGTCGCTGCCGGTAGAGACCAACCGCCATGCCTTCGCTTATGTGTTCGAGGGATCCGGCACGTTTCGCGCCGCCTCGCAGCCGTTCGGGGTGCTGACCGAAAAGCAGGTTGACGACCGCGAGCTGCGGACTCGCGAACAGACCGGCAACCGTTCGCTGGTTCTGTTCGACAGCGGCGACGAGGTGACGGTGCAGGCCGGCGAGCAAGGCATCCGGTTCCTGCTCGTCTCCGGCAAGCCGATCGAAGAACCGGTGGCCTGGTACGGGCCGATCGTGATGAACACGCAGGCGGAGCTGGAACAGGCGGTCGCCGAATTGCGCGACGGAACGTTCATCAAGCGCGGCTGATCCAAGCGGCTGATCAAGCGCAGCCGGTACCCGTCGATCGGAATCGGCGATCCTTCGCCCTGATGCTTCCACCTGGTAGGTGATGCATCTGTGCCGCGCACGTCGCCAATCGTCATTGCGTTTCAATTCCGCGAAAAAAATCAAATCGTTGCGCGCGGCGACGGATGGCGGCGCGGATCGAATTCCGCCGCCCGATCAAATGCGATCGCGAAGTGAACCGCCCGAATTGATCAGCAAATAAATCTCTCCGTAAGCGAACATACAAATGTCAATTTAGTTTGGAAGCGTGTATAGTGGTTTGGTGCTCCTTGCCGGCGACGGTCCTGCCGGCGATGGCGGTCATCAGCGCTCGTCGGGTTTTGCGGGCCGGTCGGAAGCGACCGGGGTAGGGGCTGGTAATGAGTGAGCCGATCATCAATCTCGGGATCGGATTTCTTTTCGCCGTTCTGATCGCATTCGGCTCCTTGGCGGCCATGCGGGTGCGCGCCAGCCGAGCCGCCGTTCTTCGGCTCCCCTCGATACCGCCGCCCGTGATGACGGCGATCGAAGCCGACATGGATCAGGTCCATTCCCAGATTGCGGTGGCGACCCGGCGGCTCGAGATCTGCGTCGAGCAGATGAAGTCAAAGACCACCAGCCAGCTCGCCGAGATCGGCAAGACCAGCGAGACGATCGGCCATCTCAAGGCCGAGCTGGCGGAGCGAAATGCCGTTCTGGCCACCCTGCAGGACAAGGAGCGCGCGCTCGGCGCCCAGTTGCGCGCCACCGAGGCCGAGCTTGCCGCCAAGCTCCGCAGCCTGGAGGAGACCGACCAGAAGCTTTGCGACCGCAAGGCGGAATTTGCCAAGCTCATGGCCGAATTCGACATCCATCCGGAGCTGGCCAAGGCCGAGAGCCGCCACGCGGCCGAGATCGAAGGCTTCAAGGCCGCCAAGGCGGCGGCTGAGGAACAGCTCGATCAATCGCGAGCCGAATGCGCCAAATTGCAGGATTATATCGATTCGATGAAAAAGCAGGTCGAGACGACCTGGGCCTCGGAGCGCATGGCCAATGCGGTGCTGCGCGAGCGCATCAACGACGTCGCCTCCGAGGTCGTGCGCGTCGCGGCCGCGCTCGAAGGGTTGAATTCGCCGATCGATTCCCTGGTTGCCGGCAAGACCGCGAGCGCGCAGGCGCAGACCGATGCTGCAGCGATGGCGGCCGAGAGCAGCGAAATTTCGCTGCCCGCCGCTGTCGGCAACGGCGACGGATCGAGCAGCGAGCTCATTCACCGCATCCGCGCGCTCCGCCAGCGCTCCGCGCGCACGACTGCCACCACCTGATGGGACAATGGGGTTTGCGATGACGTAGCCGAGCATGCCTTCGAGGGTGCGATCTCGTACCGGCCAGGAGCAGAGTTGCTTCGACTTATTTTTCTCAACGCGGGCGTCCGTAGCGAGTAGATGGCATGTTGGTGCAGGTGGGCGCGAGACGCACGGTTTCCGCGCATGTCATCGTGATCGGCAACGAAAAGGGCGGTACCGGGAAATCGACCCTGGCGATGCATCTCACCGTCGCGCTGATGAATTTCGGGCAGCGGGTCGCCACCATCGACGTCGATTCGCGACAGAAGACTTTCACCCATTACGTGGAGAACCGGCGCAACTGGGCCAAGCGCTGCGGCGGTCGCCTCAAGACCCCGACGCATTTCTGCATCTCGTCCGGATCCACCCGCAAGCTCGACGACAACGAGGCGATCGAGTTCACCCGGTTTGCCGATGCCTTGGCGAGCATCGATCGCGCCTATGATTTCCTGGTGATCGACACGCCGGGAACTGACAATCATCTGACCCGGCTGGCCCATGCGATGGCCGACACCCTGGTCACGCCGATCAACGACAGCTACGTGGATTTCGACGTCCTGGGCCAGGTCGACCCGGTCGCGTTCACCGTCACCGCCGAAAGCCACTACGCCCGGATGGTGCGCGAGGCGCGGCTGCAACGGCGGCTGGTCGACGGCGCCCGGATGGACTGGGTCGTCATGCGCAACCGCCTCTCGCTGATCGATTCCGGCAACAAGGAGCGGATCGCCAAAGGCCTGGCCGAGATGGCGATGCGGATCGGCTTTCGCGTGGCCGACGGCTTGGCCGAGCGCGTGGTCTACCGCGAATTCTTTCCGCGCGGGCTCACCGCCTTGGACGATCTCGACGAAGGGACGCTCGGCATCAGCCCGAGCCCCTCCCACGTGGCGGCACGCCAGGAAGTCACCGGCCTGATGGAGACGATAAAGCTCCCGCTCGATGAACGCGGGCAGCAGCGGGCGGCCGCGCAGGCCGAATGGATCGCTGCCCGCAGCCAACCGCTCGAGATCCACGACGTCATTGCCGAATGAGCAGCAGCGGTCGAGGCGGCATGCGGACATCTTCCGACAGCTTCCCCATCGTGCTCACTCTGGCCGCCTTCGTGCTCATGTTCCTCGGCCAATCTGCCTACGAAAGGCTGGTTGAGGCTTTGATCGTGCGCGAGCTCAAGCCTTGGCTGGACGCAACGCAGGCGCAGGCGGTCGAACGATTTTCCGCGGTCGCGGTCGCCGGCGCGATATCGCTTGGGGTGATCGGCGCGCTCTATTTCCACCTGCGGCGCGAATTCGCCCGGCAATCCGGGCGGACCTCAAACGGATCGATCACGCGGGCTGCGCGAGCGCGGCGCGACGTCTGGCTCCACGATGCCATCTGCCGGATCTTCCTCGGGCGCTGGGATCCGATCGCCCTGAAACGGGGAAGGCTCGATGTGGACGATGCCGATGCCGCGGTTCTGCGGGAGCTGATCACGCGCCATATCAGGCAGCTGGCGGCCGACGGCACGCTGCCGGTCTGGGGAAAGAGGCCGGGCTCCTGGGCGCTCTGGGAGCCGGTGCCGCCCGAGTTCTGGAGAGATCATCAAGTCGATTACCAATCGTTCCTCGAAGCCGACCCGAAGCTGCTGCATGCGCTGCCGTGCAACGGCGCCGGCAGTCAGGCCGGCGCGATCGGGGAGCTGATGACCAGCAGGGCCTCGGTCGACGCCTTCTGCGCGGCGGTGGCGCTGTAGCGCAAGCGGCGCGCAAAGCCGCCATTCGGCAGTGAGGGACGCACGCTACGCCATCGGCGGACGCGGCGCCGTGCGCAGGCGTGGATGCTCCGCGCGCAGATCCCGCAGGCAATCCGCGCTCACCTGCGTGTCCCGCACGTTCAGCCGGCGCAGCTCAAAGCGCCGCGCAATCTGACGGATGAAGGCGTCTCCGACGGCGGTCCTGTCCAAGCTCAAGGTCGTGACCGCGGACACGGGCGCGAGAAGCCCGCTGAGCTCGGGCTCGCTCATGTCCGGAAATTCGAGCGACAGGCTTTCCGTCTGCTCGCACAGGCGTGGTTCACCCAGGAGGCGGGTGCCCTTGAGGCTGACCGAGGTCATTTGCTTGGGAAGGCGGCCATCCACGAAGAGAGGCCCTGGCGCGGTCAGCTGCAAGCATTCGAGCCCGGGCAAATGCTCCACCCAACGCCCAAATCCCCACGGACCAGCCGGTGCCGGCGCCATCAGCAGATTGCGCATGCCGGGGAGGCTCGGAGCATCGCCGACGTTCACATGCACGGGGTCCATCCCCCACAGGTTCAGGGTCTCCAAACGCTCGAACCGGGACAGGGCGTTGAAGCCGCGCCCGCACACGCTCGCTGCCGAAAAGCCGAGGACCGTCAGATTCGGGAATGCCGGCAACGCTGCGACTGCCTCGTCGTCGAAAGCGTCTCCGCACAACTCCAGCGCACGGACCCGATCGGCGTGTTGCGCCGCGCGCTCCAATTCATCGCGCTCCCAGACCTCCACGGAATCGTGGATGCTGAAGCGCCGACCCTCCACATGGTCACCGGGGAGACTTGGGCCCAGGACGTGAAACGGCGCGTAACCTTCCTCCAGATGGTAGAGGAGCCCGTCATCGGCCGTGAAGCGTCCGCAGGCCAGGGCCCCAACCAGCGTGGCCGTCCCGGTGTCGCCGACAACGGAGAGGTCGATCCATTCGGGGACGCGGCCGTCGCGCCAGAAAGCAGCGAGCGCGCCGTCCTCGTCTACATTGGACAATGAGCGTTGCTGGCGCGCATCGCTGTCCTGCGGGAACGTGTGCTCGCCGGCGTGGAGCGGGTTCCCGTCATATGAGGCGTTGAGCCGGACACGAAACCGCAATTCCGCGGGAAGCGATTCCTCGAGAAAGGATTGCGCGAAGTCGCGCGCCCTTTGGGCCGCGCGCCGGAAGCGGTCCGCGAAGGTCGCCCGGTCCATGGCGTGGGAATTCACCTGCCGAGAGCCGCATACCCCTCCCGCACGACGGGAGGGGTTTCGAGGGCGGCGTTCTATTGCGGGCCGATGACCAGCATCTCGAACGAGCCATCCTTGGGGGTCGGACGGCCGCCGCCGCCGCGCGGTTTGCTCGCGTCGGGCTCGGCCGACATCAGATAGACGCGCCCCGATTGCGGATCGACCGCGCCGGTGCGGGCCAATACATGGGTCGGCAGGTGCTGCACCAGGCTCACATGCGCCGGGTCGGCCACCGAGATGATCTCCAGCACGCCGTCGCTGCCGCAGGGGATGAAGGCCAGCTGCCGCTGCGCATCGTAGAGCACGGAATCGGGACCCTTGCCGATCGGGATCGAGGCGACCTCCTTGCCGCTGTCGGCCGCAAGCACCTTGGCGACGCCGTTGCCGCAGGACGAGATCAGGAGCTTGGATTTGTCCGCATAGGCAAGCCCGGAGGGGTCCTCGCATCCCGCCATCTTGTAGGTGCCGGTCACCTTCTGGGTCTTGATGTCGATGACGGCGATCTCGCCGGCCTGCGAGCGATTGACGAACAGATGACCCATGCCGTCGGCTGCGGGGAATTCGAGATGGCCGCCGCCGACCGGGAAGGTCGTCGACTTGCCCGCCTGCGCATCGACCTCGGTCACTTCGCTTGCATTGCGGTCGGCGACGAAAACGTGCTTGGAGAACGGATCGTAGGTCGCTCCGTCCGGCGTCTCGCCGCCCGGCACGTCCGCCACGATCTTGTCGGTCGCGGTGTCGAGGATGCGGATCATCTTGTCCGGCATGCGCAGCGGCAGCACGACCAGCGTGGTGCCGGCGACCGGCACCGCCAGGTGGCCGTTGCCGCTGTTCTTGAGCTGGGAGAGCTTGCCGGTCTTGACGTCGATCACGTCGGTGAAGCCCTCGTTGCGCGCCCAGTAGACGCGGCCGTGGTCGGCATCGAAGCTGGCATAGTCCCAGCCCCCATCCGGCATCTTGAGGCGGTCGACGATCTTGTAGTCCGCGGCCCGGGCCGGCGCCGCCAGCGCGGCCGACAAAGCGAGCAGGGTAACCAGTATACGCGACATGGTGATCCTCCTTTCGGTTTGTTGATTTGGCTTGGCTTCCCTCTCCAGCATCACTTCTGCGTCTGCTGCACATCGCGCGCATCGCGCGGCGGCTTTTTCTTCCCGATGGCATCTTCCAGATGACATCAGGCAGCCGTCCGCGCTTGGGCCCATGGACCGGCCGCAGGAACCCCGCCTATTAGGGGCCGACGACCAGCATCTCGAAGGAGCCGGACTTGGGAACCGGCCGGCCGGCGGGGCCCGGGCCGGCGGCGGCATCGATCACCGCCGTCATCAGATAGACGCGGCCGGACTGCGGATCGAGCGCGCCGGTGCGGGCCAGCGTCTGGGTCTGGGCATGCTGCACCAGCACGACCTTGGCCGGATCGGCGGTCGAGATGACCTCCATGACGCCGTCACGGCCGCACGGAATGAACGCAAGCTGCCGCTGCGCATCGTAGATCACCGAATTGGGACCCTTGCCGATCGGGATCGAGGCCACTTCCTTGCCGTCGACCGCCGACACCACCTTGGCGACGCCGTTGCCGCAGGAGGCGATGAGCAGCTTGGTCTTGTCGCCCGTATAGGCCAGGCCGGAAGCATCCTCGCAACCCGCCATCTTCCATTTCGCGGTCAGCTTTTGCGCCTTCACGTCGATCACCCCGAGGATGCCCGGCTCCTCGATATTGACAAAGACATGTCCGGCGCCGTCGGAGGCGGGAAATTCGAGCTTGCCCTCCTTGCCGACCTCGATTTGCGCGAGGCTCTTGCCGCCGACCGGATCGACCTCGGTGACGGTGCCGCCGTTATGATTGGCAACGAAGACATGCTTGGAGAACGGATCATAGGCGGCGCCGTCCGGCCCCTCGCCGCCCGGCACGTCGGCCACGACCTTGTCCGCCATGATGTCCATGATGCGGATCATCCTTTCCGGCATCCGCAGCGGAATGACGCCGAGCGCGGTGCCCGGCACCGGCACGATCATATGGCCGTTGCCGTTGTTCTTGAGCGTCGCGACCTTGTCGGTCTTGACGTCGATCAGGTCGGCCCCGTCGGTGCGGGTACGAATGATGCGGCCGTGCTCGGCATCGGACACGATATAATCCCAGCCGCCGTCGGGCAGCTTGATACGATCGACGACCTTGTAGTTTGCATCGGCCGCCAGCGCGGGCGCCGCAAAAACGGCGGACAGGGCCAGGGCAGCGACAAGCATGCGTGTCATGGTAATGATCCTCCCAGTGGTGTTCTGCTACGTTTCCGGCTCATGGTCTGGTGCGACTTCTTCAATCCGGTCGCATTGCATCCGCGAGCCGGAGCCATTCTACCGGAAAACATCCTGACGGTCACTTCCGGGTCGGCTTGGCCCGGTTGGACCCAGGTTGGAGCCGATCGACCCTCCTCCCGGCCCCGATCCCATCCATTGCAAAAAAATTGGCGGCAGGAGCGCACGCCCTGCCGCCATTGCGTTCGGTATCGGCTCCCGGAGCCGGGGCCGGCGGAGATCCTACTTCTTGATGAACCTTCTGAGGTTCTTGGTGTTGGTGTAGCCCGCATAGACATTGCCGGCATCGTCGGCGGCGACGCCTTCAAGCGCGCCCAGCTCCTTGGTTTCCGGAATGTAGGCTGCCACCTTCTTCTCCTTGACGGATCCGATCCTGATGCCCTGCCCGAAGCCCGGATTGGTCTTGGCGTCCGACTGCGAGTCGGAGACGTAGATGATGTCGTTCTTGTTGATGTAGACGCTGCTCGGCCGGCCGAACTGCTTCCACTCGTCGAGGAACTGCCCGTCCTGGTCGAAGATCTGGATGCGGTTGTTGACGCGGTCGGCAACGAACAGCCGGCCGGCGGAGTCCATGGCCAGCATGTGGGGCGTGTCGAACTGGCCGGGCGCCGTGCCTTTGCTTCCCCAGGCCTTGATGAACTTGCCGTCCTTGGTGAACTTCACGATCCGCGCATTGGTGTTGCCGCCATGGCCGTCGGCAACGAAGATATCGCCGTTGGGCGCGACCAGGATGTTGGAAGGCGCGTTGAGCAGATCCTGGCTGTCGTTTTCCGGCGACGCCGGGCTTGCCCAGGATCATCAGCACCTTGCCGTCCGGGCTGAACTTCATGACGGTATGGCCCTTGCCGTTCTTGGCCTGGAAGTCGGTCACCCAGATATTGTCGTCGCGATCCACGTACATGCCGTGCGGAGCGGCGAAAATGCCGGCTCCGAAATTCGCCAGCACCTTGCCGCTCTGGTCGAACTTGAAGATCGGGGCGAGGTCGGAGTCGGCGCAAAAGTTGGTCGTCTGGCAGCGATCGAACGCCCACAGGCTCTTGCCGTCGCGATCGATCGAAAGCCCGAACACGGCGCCGAATGTGCGGCCTTCCGGCAGCTTCGCCCAGCCCTCGTCGAGCTTATACGGATTGGGCGCGCTATTGGGATCCGGAGCGCCTTGCGCATGGCTCTTGCCTCCCGCCATGGCAAACGCCGCAACCAGGGCGAAGCCGAAGGCAAATTTCAGTCCGCGTGTCAGTCGCATGAGATTTCTCCTCCTAATGTGTCTTGGGTTTGGTCAGGTTGGCTGTGACGATCTTGGATTCGCGGGTGTTGGTTCGAGCATCCGCGGCGTGCTCAGCTTGGCTCAAGCCCCCTCGCCTTGAAGATTTGAGCGGCGGCCGGCGTCCTGAGAAACTTGATCAGCGCGTTGGCGGCGGCGGCGTCCTTGGCATTGGCGGCAACGCCGGCGGTGAATGCCGTGTAGACCTGCAGCTCCGCGGGGAACGGACCGAGCAGCTCGGCGCCCCGCACCGGCACGATCTCGCTGATTTGCCCGACGCCGAGCTCGGCCTCGCCGGCGGCCACCGGCTGGGCGCTGTCGCCGGGCGGCGTGAGCTTGGTCTTGCCCTTCACCGCCTCGGCGATGCCAAGACGCTGCAGCAGATTGGCGAAATAGATCGACGAGGCGCCGCCCAGCGCGGGGTCCCCATAGGCGATCGATTTGGCACCGATGAGCGTGCGCTTGAACGCCTCGACGGTGCTGATGTCGGGCTTGGCGGCACCCGAGCGGATCGCAACCCCGACGCCGGTGCGCGCCAGATCGGTGCGCGAGCCGGCCGCGATCTTGCCCTGCTTGATGAGGTCGTCCACCCCGGCGGGCACCAGGATCGCGACGTCGAATGTCTCGCCGCCCTCGATCTGCTGCTTCAGCGCTGCCGCGGCACCATACTTGATCGTGATCTTGTTTTCCGCCAGCCGGTTGAACTGCGGCAGCAGCTCCTCGTCGAGCGCCGCCTTCAGGGCAACCGTGCTCAGCACCTTGATCTCCGCGGCCTCCGCTACCGCGGCGCCGGCGGTGACGCCCACGAGGGCTGCCAGCAAAGCAAGCGCCGAAACCGCGGTCGCCCGCGCGGATGCTCTCGCCATGGTCATTCCTCCCGTTTCACGACCTTGCTTCCGGCCGTGCTTTATGGCCGCGCTCGGCCACGCCTTGGGTGCATCATAGCACGGTGCGGCATCGAGTCATGGGGAGTCATGGGCTATCCGGGTGGATCAGCGAGACCTTGACGCCTACGGTTGCAGCCACGCCGCGATCGGGCAATGCTTGAACGCAACTAGTTACGGCGCGGCACGGCGAATTGATGCGGAAGAGATCGACGCAAGACGGGAGGGACAAGATGGCATCGACGAAGGCGGCGGCCGCATGCATCGGCATCCTCATCAGCGTACCGGCATTTCCGGGCATGGCGAGCGCGCAGGATTATCCGACGCGGCCGCTGACCCTGGTGGTGCCGTTCGCGGCCGGCGGCGGCGTCGATGTGAGCGCGCGCATCCAGGGCCAGCGCATGGGCGAGCTCCTGGGGGAGACCATCGTCATCGAGAATGTCGGCGCCGCCGCCGGAATGGCGGGCGGCGTGCGCGTCGCCAAGGCGGCGCCCGACGGCTACACCTTCGAGATCGGCAATGTGGGCACCCACGCCTACAACCAGACCCTCTACAAGAAGCCGCTCTACAATGCGGTGACCGACTTCACGCCGGTGGGACTGGCGACCGAATTGCCCCGCATCCTGGTCACCCGCAAGGATCTGCCGGTCAGTAATCTGGCGGAGCTGATCGCCTATATCAGGGCGCACCAGAAGGACATGCAGTTCGGCTCGGCCGGCGTCGGCTCCGCCACCCACCTGCCCTGCGTGCTGTTCAACCTCGCGATCGGGGTCGAGGTCACCCACGTGCCTTATCGGGGCGAAGGCCCGGCCATGCAGGACCTGATCGGCGGCCGCACCGACTACATGTGCGCGACCATCCAGACCGGCGCCGCCCAGGCCAACCAGGGCGGCGTGAAGCCGATCGCCATCATGGGGGCGAACCGGGTGCCGATCATTCCCGATGTGCCGACCACCGGCGAGCAGGGTCTGCAAGGGCGTCGAATTCGAGCGCCTGGAATGCATTCTTTCTGCCCAAGGGCGCGCCCGACCCGATCGTGCGCAAGCTCAACAAGGCGATGAGCGACGCGCTCGACGACCCGGCCGTACGCAAGCGCCTGGAGGAGCTGGGACTCGAGATCGTGCCGCCGGAGCTGCGCACGCCCGAATACCTGGCCAAGTTCGTGCCGCAGGAGATCGAGCGCTGGGCCAAGCCGATCCGGGCGGCCGGCATCAGCGCGGATTGAGGCGCCGACCGAGCCGCTGGCTGACGAAATCCAGGAGCTCGAGCTGCTTGGCCTTGGGAAGAAAAAAGTCCAACGCCTTCCCCGAGCGCAAATTGATCCCGAGATATTGCGTCTTGCAACCGGGCTGGCCGGTCTCGGTGTAGATCTTGATCTTCTTGATATCGGGGATCGGTATCTCGTTGATGGTTCCGAGCCAGCGCTTGCGAATTCTCAGCTTGGAGTCATCGGCGGCGACCGAGAGCCAGTGCAATGGCAACAGAAGAATGCCGGCCAGCGCCGTGGCGGCCAACGATAGGCCGATCTTGAAATTCGCATCCCACCCGGTAGGGGCATTCTTGTTGATCCAGATGGCGGCGATCGAGAACAGGGAGGCAAGAACGTAATTGCTCAAGAACAGGCTGCTTGGTCCGTTGAAACGAAAGCCGGATGTGCCGGCCGATGCAACCGGCTCATCGTTGGCCGCAATGTTCAGGAGCATCTCCTGATCCGCGCCCGACGGCTCTGCCGCGAGCTTCGGTGCGTTCTCGACTGAGGCGACTCCGATCGATTCTTCAGCCATGGGATTTCTCTCTATGACTGCGCCCGGCAGCATGACTGCGCCCGGCAGCGCGTCGGCGGTATCGGACGATATCCACCGGCGACGCGATTCCACGTAGCATGCTGATTTTCGAGGCTCTCGGCAAGATCGAGCGGAAATGATTTCGAACAGAGTGGTCGCTTGCGTCCGGCGAAATTTTTTTGATGCAACGTTCCAAATCAGCGCATTCGTGAATTTGGAACCGACGAATTGCCCCAAATTGCGCTCACATAGGCGTGATGCCGGCGATTTCGCCCCGAGGGCCGTCATAACGGCGGCTTATTTGTTGTTTGTCGTGATTTGCGCCGAGACCGGAAGGACGCGCAACCCATCCGCCGCCTGCATAGCTTGGCGCCCTCCGTCGCTACGGCTCCTTGTAGCGCTATTGTATTTTCAATGAGCTGGCTGCTTCGCGCCGCACAATCAGTCAAAAACTGCATGCAATTTCGGAATGGCGGGTTCAGGTCTTGGCCCTGGATTGGCGGTTCAGGCCGCACGCAAGAAAATTAGCTCGGTATCGTCGTAGCGCCGGCGCTCGATCTCCTGGAACCCGGCGGGCGCCGTGAAGCCGGCATCGGCGGCCTCCTCCACGACGATGAGCGCATCGGACAGGAACCATCGGCCGGCGCGCGCCGAGACGAGGGCGCGCTCCGCCAGGCCTTGCCCATAGGGCGGATCGAGAAACGCCAGCCCAAACGGCTCGACCGGATGGGCGTCGCCGAGCTTGGTCGCGTCACGCCGGAAGATGCGCGCCGAGCCGCCGAGCCCGAGCGCTTCGACATTGTCGCGCATCAGGGCGCGCGCGGCTGCCGCATCGTCGATCAACAGCGCGAAGCGAGCACCGCGCGAGAGCGCTTCGAGCCCGAGCGCGCCGGTGCCGGCGAACAGGTCGAGCACGCGGGCGTCGGCGACCGGATCCCCGTAGGCATGGGTGAGGATGTTGAACAGCGCTTCGCGCAAGCGGTCGGCCGTCGGCCGGACGGAAGCCGATTTCGGGGCCGCCAGCGCGCGGCCGCGCAAGCGTCCGCCGACGATGCGCATTAGCGCCCCCGCGGCTTGCCAGGAGCGGGGCCGCGTCCGCGCCGCCGGTCGCGCCGCGCCATCTCCGGCTCGCCGAACCGCTCGGCGTCGCGGCGGCGCTTGCTGTCCTTGCCGGGCTTGCGTTTTGTTGTTGGGGTGGCCGGTGCCGATTCCCTCCCCCGGAAAGGAGGCTGATGCTGAAGGCGCCGCGCGGGCGTCTTGGCCGCCGGCACATCCTGCGCTTGTTGGTTGCGCCCCGCTCGACCCGCTTTGCGCTCCGCCCCTCGGGTCGGGGCGCGAGGGCTGGCTTTCTCCCTTGCGGGAGGAGATGTGCCCGCAGGCGCGCCGGTTGCCGCGGTTGCGATGGCGCCACTCCCGGCCGCCGGCGTATTGACGATCGGGGCCGAGAAATCGGCGCCGGAAAGCGCGGCAATGCGATCGCCCAATTGCTCGCGCAAAACCCTGGTCTTGACCTCCTCGACCGCGCCTTCCGGCAGATCGCCGAGCTGGAACGGGCCAAACGACACGCGGATCAGGCGATTGACCGCCAGCCCGAGGTGACCGAGCACGTTCTTGACCTCGCGGTTCTTGCCCTCCCGCATCGCAAAGGTGAGCCACGCATTGGCGCCCTGCTCGCGCTCGAGCCTCGCCTCGATCGATCCGTAGCGGATGCCCTCGATGGTGATGCCGTCGCGCAAGCGGTCGAGCTCCTGCTGGCGCACGCGGCCGTGGGCGCGCACCCGATAGCGGCGCAACCAGCCGGTCGCCGGCAATTCGAGCGTGCGGGCGAGCCCGCCGTCATTGGTGAGCAGCAGCAGACCTTCGGTGTTGAGATCGAGCCGGCCGACGCTGATGAGGCGCGGCAGGCCCGGCGGCAGCGCCGCGAAGATGGTCGCGCGGCCTTGCGCGTCGGCATGGCTGGTCAACAGCCCGCGCGGCTTGTGAAGAACGAAGAGCCGCGTGCGCTCGCGTTGCGGCAGCGGCTCGCCGTCGACGGTGATGCGGTCGTGCGGCGCCACGTCGAGTGCCGGCGAAGCGATGGGCTTGCCGTTGACCGCGACGCGGCCGGCCGCGATCCAGGCCTCGGCCTCGCGGCGCGAGCACAGCCCGGCGCGCGCCATCACCTTGGCGATGCGCCCGCCCGGTTTGATTCGTGCTTCTGTCCGCTCTTGCCGGTCATCACCGTCTTTCGATCCATTGCTGCCGCCGGTGTATAGAGGCGTTGAGGCTTGACACAAGGATCTGACACAAGGATTTCGAGATGGCCGCACCCTCGTTCATGGATGTCGCGCTGGCGCAGGCCCGCGCCGCCGCCGCCGCCGGCGAGGTGCCGGTCGGCTGCGTCATCGTGCGCAACGGGGAGGTGATCGCGCTGGCCGGCAATCGCACGCTCGCCGAGCGCGACCCGACGGCGCATTGCGAAATCGTGGCGATCCGCGCCGCCGCGCTGGCGCTCGCCTGCGAGCGGCTCAGCGATTGCGACCTTCATGTCACGCTCGAGCCCTGCGCGATGTGCGCGGGCGCGATCTCGCTTGCGCGCATCCGCCGACTCTATTACGGCGCGAGCGATCCCAAGGGCGGCGCCGTCGCCAACGGGGTACGGTTTTTCGCATCCCCCAGCTGTCATCATCGTCCGGAGGTCTATGGCGGGATCGGCGAGGAAGAGGCCTCTGCGCTCCTCAAGGGTTTCTTTCGCGAGCGGCGATGACGCTCGCGTTTCCATGATAGAAGGCGTGGCAGGGCGCAACCGGCTGCAATCCAAGGAGGTCCCATGAACAGGTCGTTCGCGTTCGCGCTCGGGTTGGTCTGCGTGCTGCAGGCGCCCGACTGCGGCGCGCAAGAGCAGCAGTCCTTCAAGACCTTGCTGGGGAAAGGATACGAGATAAAGAGCGTCACCTTCGCGCACGGCGAAAGCACCGACAACCGGGATTCCTTCCTGGTGACCCTGCAAAAGGACAAGTCGGTCGCGGTCTGTTATTTCGCGGCCGTGAATTGGATCAATCTGAACAACGCCTCCCTGGAAGACGCGCGCCGCTGCGACGTTCGCTAGCCCGGATGCGGGTCAAGCCCGGGACAGGATCAGGGCTTCGAGCGCGGAGCGGATCTCGGCCTTGGCGGGCTCGGCCGCACGCAGGATGGCGCTGGCCTGGAAGAAGTCGAGCGTGCGGAAAATCCCCACATTGGGCCGCACCATCAGGTCAGGCGCGCCGTGCTTCAATTTCTCGGTCGTGATCGCATTGCCCATGACCAGCACCGTGCTCACCAGGCATTCCCACGGACTCGGAAGGTCGCGCCGCTCTTCGTTCGGCTCGCCCGAAATGTCGACCGCCACCACGATATCGGCGCGCCCGCGCAACTGATCGAACGGCAGCGGATTGGTGGCGCCGCCGTCGACCAGGACCTGATCGCCGAGGACGACCGGCCGCATCAGGCTGGGCAGCGCGATCGAGGCGGCGAGCGCGGGGCGCAAGCTGCCGGAGGACAAAGCCACTTGCCGGCGCCGGTAGAGATCGGACGCCATGACGATCAGCGGGATTTGCAGGTCCTCGAACTCCGGCGGCACCGCCTCGGGCATGAACTGGCTGCAGAGCTTCTCGGCATCGATCAGCGTCGCGCTGCCGAAGCCGGCCGCAAACAGGTTGGCCAAGCTGCCGGCGCGCGCGGCGATCAGCCGGCGGAACATGTCGGTGCGATCATGCGCGAGCGCGATCACATGGCGGCGGATTGCCTTGCCGGTCATGCCCGCCGCATAGGCCGCGCCGATCAAGGCGCCGACCGAGGTGCCGGCGATCGCCGCCGGCCGCAGGTTCAGGTCATCGATGGCTTCGAGCACCGAGATATGCGCGATCCCGCGCGCGCCGCCGCCGCCGAGCGCGAGCCCGAAGGTCTTCATGGGCGCCCCGCCGTTTCGCGCTCCACCGCCAAGTGCCCGATGTCGCGGCGGCAGAAGCCATCGGCCCAGCGGATGCGGTCGACGGCCGCATAGGCGCGCCTTTGCGCCTCGGCGACCGTCTTGCCGAGCGCCGAGACGTTGAGCACGCGGCCCCCATTGGCAAGGATGCGGTTCCCCTCGGCCAAAGTGCCGGCATGAAAGATTTGGACGCCCTCGACCGCGGCCGCGGCCTCAAGCCCCTCGATCACGGAGCCTTTGGCATAACGCTCGGGATAGCCCTTGGCGGCCATCACCACCGTCAAGGCGGCGTCCGGAAACCAGCGCAGATCGAAATTCTTCAGCATACCGTCGCAGCAGGCGAGCAAAGCGGGGACCAGGTCCGACATCAGCCGCAGCATGAGCACCTGACATTCCGGGTCGCCGAAACGCACATTGTATTCGATCAGCTTGGGGCCGTCCGCGGTGAGCATCAATCCGGCATAGAGCACCCCCTTGAACGGCGTGCCCCGCGCCTTCATGGCGCGCACGGTCGGCAGCACGATCTCGTCCATGACGCGGCGCGTGAGCTCGGGGGTTAGGGCGGGCGCCGGCGAATAGGCCCCCATGCCGCCGGTATTGGGTCCGCGATCGCCGTCGAAGGCGCGCTTGTGGTCCTGCGCCGACGCGAGCGGGATCGCGCTGTCGCCGTCGCAGAGCGCGAAGAAGGAAGCTTCCTCGCCGGCGAGAAACTCCTCGATCACGACTTCGGCACCCGCGGCGCCGAAGCCGCCGCCCAGCATCGCCTCAAGCGCGGCCTCGGCTTGCGCCATCGTGGTGGCGACCACGACGCCCTTGCCGGCGGCAAGCCCGTCGGCCTTGACCACGATCGGCACCCCATGGGCGTGCAAATAAGCCTTGGCCGCCGCCACGGCGGTGAAGCGCTCATAGGCGGCGGTCGGAATTGCGTTCGCCCGGCAGAGGTCCTTGGTGAAGCCCTTCGAGCCTTCGAGCTGCGCCGCGGCCTTGCTCGGGCCGAAAGCCTTGATGCCGGCGGCCGCCAGGTCGTCCACGATGCCGGCGCAGAGCGGCGTCTCGGGACCGACCACCACGAGGTCGATCGCCCGCGCCCGGCAGAACGCGATCACCGCCGCATGGTCGGCGGGATCGAGCGACACGATTTCGCATTCCTGGGCGATGCCGGCATTGCCGGGCGCGCAGATGAGCCGGCCGACCAGCGGGCTCGCCGCGATCTTCCAGGCCAGGGCATGTTCGCGACCGCCCGAACCGATGAGGAGGATATTCATGTTTCATTAACCGATTGGCAGCGGTGCGGCCGGGGTCGCCGACATTGCTGCAGTTTTAGCGAGTGGCGAGGAAAACCGTTTACGGATCGCCGTCCATCCTTGGGCTCCCATGATTCAGCAACTGCGAGCTTCCGATGGCGCTGTTCCGGTCCGATGACTTCCGCGAGCGTCGCAAGACCACCCGTTATGATTTGCAGTACCTGGCGCAAATCGATCCGGGCAACGGCTCGCCGCCCATGAGCTGCATCATATGCGACATTTCGGTTGGCGGCGCCAAGCTCACGGTCGGGATCCAGGAGGTGCCGGACGAGTTCACGCTCTGGTTCCGGCGACGCTGCCGGGTGGCGCGGCGCTCCGATGGACAGATCGGCGTTCAATTCGTGCAGGGAAGCTGACGCGCGGATTTCCGGTTGAAAAGCGCGCGGCGGGACTTGCCGGGACATGCGCCTAAATACCCTCAATTTTGCACGCCGCGGCCACGTCCAAAACACGAAAATGTCCGACCGGCTGGGCAAACCAGCAAGCGGCTGGAGGCGCGTGCGCACGGGGGTGCGCTGGAGGGATCCATGCGTCGTGCCTTGAGCTACGCGTTGCTTTGCATCGCCCCAATCGTCCTTGCCATCCTGATCCTTCCGACTGCGGCCGCGGCCCTCGGACACCTGGAGGAGGTATCCTCGCGCGAGGACGTGCTCAAATGGATCGACGGCTATCGCAACCGGCCTGATCCCGCCTCGGTTCCCATCGCCATGAAGGTGCTGAGCCGGCGCGGCGTCCTGCAGGATGCGGATTCGGCCGGGGTTTATGTGGGCTTCCTGGCCGGCGTCATCGGTGCGCACCCGAGCGAGGCCGAAAGTCTTGTCGCCAAGGTGCTGCCGGCCTTGGCCGAGGAGGACCAATGGATCGTGGTGCGCGCGATCGCCTATTCGGGGCTGCCGGATTGGAAGGCGCTGTTGAAAAAGTTCGCCGACCGCATGCCGAGCCGCGCGGTGATGATCGAAAAGTATCTCGACGGCTCGCTTCCGGCCCTCGACCAGGTGCCGTTGGAGAGCGTCAAGCCGGCCTTGTTCGACAAGATGAAGAGCTATTTCGGCAGCAGCACGCCCAAGCCCAGCGCCCTGACATTCGATTCAAGCCCGGAGCTGCTTGATACCTTGTGGGGCTGTTACTTCGCGACCGGCAACTATCGGCCGGTATCGCGGATCATCGTCATGCTGCCCTGGTCCAAGGAGACCGAAAGCGTCGAGAAGCTCACCGTCGGCGGCATGGCCAAGTACACGCTGGTCAGCAATGCGACGCGCAGCCACGATCTGCTCGCCATGCTCAAGCGCGCGAGCAGCCACCAGCCGCGCTCGATCGTGCCGATCCTCAACGAGGTGATCGAAGCCGCCCAGACCATGGAGGGCGCCCGCATCCGCAAGGAATCGCTCGCCGCCATCGAGGAGCTCAAGACCAAGGGTCCCGGCTACCGGCGCGAAGTCTCGCTGTGGGGCAAGGTGGGCGAGGGCGCGCTGGCGATCGGCTGCATCGCGGCCGCCGCCGCCGGGCAGGTGGAGTTCGGCCTGCCCTGCGTGATCGGGGGCGCCACCTCGTCGGCCGCGTTGCAGGCCTGGGACACGCAGAAATAGAGGCTACCCGATTGTCGGCCCGGCTCACCCCGACAGGCTCGACGGCTCCACGCTGCGCAGACCCGCTTCGGCGCCGCGGCCAAGCCTGCTCAGCATAACCTCGAAGTCCGCAACTCCGTCCTTGCTGGTGAGATCCTTGTATTGGCGCCGCGGAAGCTGCCAGTGAATTTCGGCCGGATCGCCGGCGTGCTCCAGCACCACCGGCATGATCCAGGCCCGGCCCTTGGCCTTTTCCAGGCTGAAGGCGAAATGGACCTCGTCGCTCACCGGTGAGGATTTCAAGGCGGTTTTCGATATCACGACCAGGAAGTAGTCGCTCGCCCTGATCGCCTTCTCGATCGCCTTGTCCCAATCCTCGCCGATGGCAATCGAGCTCTCGGCCAGGAATATCTCGTAGCCGGCCTTGGTCAGGAGCGGAATGATCAGCTCTTTGATGCGGTCGAGGTCGGGATGGGCATGACAGATGAAAACCCTGCCGCGCTTGTCGGCGGTGCCGAGACTGCGCAGGTCGTAGATCTGGAAACTCGAATCGCTGGTGCCGAGCTTGATCGATTCGGGGCCGTTCACCTCGCTGACCAGGACCTTGACGGCCCGAAAAGTCGGGCCGTCGCAGAGGATGCGCTTGCCCCCACGCGCCATGCGCTCGAGCGCAGCCGCGAGATTGACGGCCCCGCCGATGATCGTGAAGTCGCTCACCTTGTCGTCGCCGACCGCGCCGATGGTGATCCGATCCGACGCGATGCCGACGCCGATGTCGAGATATCCGATGTCCGCGCTCACGACCTCGGCCTCGTTCTCCTGCCAGCCCTTGCGCAACGGAGCAAACCTCTCGTGCATGGCGAAGGCGGATTGCACCGCGCGCGCCGGCGCGTCGGTGCCGCGGAAGATCGCCAGCAGCCCATCGCCCAGGAACTTGTTGACGATGCCGCCATTCGACAGAACCGCGTCCGCCAATACGCCGAAGAATTGGTTCAGATAGGATTGAATGCGCACCGGATCATTGCCCAGGTCCCGGCAAAATCTGGTGAATCCGCGCATATCGACGAACAGGATGGTGGCCAGCTCCACGACCGGGGTCGGATTCTGGCCGGTGAACCGCGCCACCAGATCGTGGCGATCCTCGGCCCGCCCATGCAGGCCGCTGCTGGCGAGCATGCGCTCGAACAGGAAGCCGTTGCGGATCGCAATGGTCGCCTGGATCGCGAGCCGCTGCGTGAGCTCGAGGTCGATCTTGTCAAAGGGCTGCGCGCCGCCGGCGACCTCCTTGTTCAGGAGCTGCAGCACGCCGTAGCATTTGTCGGCGCAAACAAGCGGCACGCAGACCATCGAGCGCGTGGCGAAATGCGTCTTCTGGTCGACGGCCTTGAAGTGATCCTGCAGGTCGTTCTCGATGATCGAAAGGCGGCGGGCAAAGACCATTCCGGCCTTGCCCTTGCCGACCGGGATTCGCAGGTCCTTCACCTCGCCGGCGGTCGGTCCGGTGGCGGCTGCAAAATACAGCTCGTCCTTCTTGGGATCATGCAGGATGACCGAGCCTGCCTGCGACGCCGTCAGCTGCTGCCCGATGGCGAGGATGTGCCCGAGCACATCGTCGAGCGACCGGGCGGAGGTCAGCCGGTCGACGGCGTCAAGCAGCGCCTGCAGCTGCGCTGCATCGAGCTGCGGCCGGCCGTTTGTTTCATCATCCATGGCAGTCGTCTCGCCGACCGCAATCTATCGAAGGCGGGCCAAGATTCCAAGCGCGGCCCAAATACGCCCTTTTTCGAAGCTTTCCGCATGCCTGAGTGGAAAAATGAGCACCGCGGTTCCTGATCGCGCCTGCGGCGCACGCGCCTATTCGGCCTTGACGTGGGCGGCCTGGATGATCGGGGTCCAGCGCGCGATCTCGCGCTTGAGCAGGGTGCGCAGCGCCTGCGGTCCACGGCTCGGCTTGTCGGGAATGTCGTTGCCAAGCTCGGACAGCCGCCGGCGCACGTCCGCATCGTCAAGGGCCTGGTCAAGGGCCGCCGTGAGCTTCTCGAGGATCGGCTGCGGGGTCGCCTTGGGTGCAAACAGCGCAAACCAGGCGGACGCCTGGTACTCCGGCAACCCGGCCTCGCCGGTCGTCGGCACGTTCGGGAGGGCCGGATTGCGCGCGGTCCCGGCGATCGCATAGGCCTTGATGGTGCCGGCGCGCAATTGCGGAGCCGAGGTCAGGATATCGCCGCACATATAGTCGACCTGGCCGGCCATCAGCGCGTTCATGGCCGGAGCTCCGCCGTTGAAGGGCACCAGTGTCGGTTTCACGTCCAGGATCGAATCGAGCAGGAGACAGGTGGTGAAGAATATCGAGCCGACGCCGGCATGCGAGACATTGAGCTTGTCGGAATTCGCTTTCACGAAGGCGACGAATTCCTTGAGGTCGTTGGGCGGAAAGTCCCGCCTCGCCACGATCACCACCGGCGCGGCCGCGACCAGGCCGATCGGCTCGAAGTCGACGTCGGGTTTGTAGGGCAGGCTCGGATAGAGCGCGACGGCGGCGGCATGCGTTCCCATCTGGCCCATCAAGATGGTGTAGCCATCGGGATCGGCGCGCATGGCCCGCGCCGAGCCGACGGTGCCGCCGGCGCCGGCGATGTTTTGCACGACGATTTGCTGCCCGAGCGTGCGCGCCATGTGCTCGCCCACGATGCGGGCGGCCACGTCGGTGCCCCCGCCCGGGGCGAACGGAACGATCGTCGTTATCGGGCGCGTCGGGTACGCCTGCGCCCGCGCGATGCGCGCAACGAGCGGGAGCGCCGCAGCGCCGGCGGCCAGATGCAGAAAAGCTCTCCGGAGAAGTCTCATCTCGTGCCTCCGTTGGCGGTCGGCCATCCGTTCACACGATCAAACAGATGGCTCCGGCTGCGATCAAGAACGGCAGCGTGCGGCTGGGATCCGGCCGCCTCCCCTATCCTACTCGCCTTGCCGCCAATCAGTCCGGCTTGATGTTGGCCGCCTTGATGACCTTGGCCCACTTTTCGATGTCGTCGGCGATGAGCTTGCCGAAATCGGCAGGCGAGCCGACCAGCGTGGTGACGCCAAGGTCGGCATACCGCGCCTTGATTTTAGGATCGGCGAGGCCGGCATTGACCTCCTGGTTGAGCTTGTCGACGATCGCGGCGGGCGTGTTCCCGGGAGCACCCAGCCCCTGCCAGCCGCTGGCCTCGTAGCCCGGCACAAAGTCGGCCATGGGCGGAACGTCCGGCAGCGCGTCCCAACGGGTCGCGGTGGTCACCGCCAGGGCGCGCAGCCTCCCGGATCTGACGAACTCGATCGCCGTCGAGCCGGCAAACATGACTTGGACCTGCCCGGCGATGAGATCGGCCAGCGCAGGCGCGTCGCCGCGATACTGGACGTGAACGATGTCGACGCCGGTCATCATCTTGAACAGCTCGCCACAAAGGTGGACGGCCGTGCCGCTGCCGCCGGCCGCGATGTTGATCTTGCCCAGGTTGGCTTTGGCATAGGCAATGAACTCCGGAACGGTTCGGACGGGGACCGACGGATTCACCGCCATGACAAAGACCGTGCGGACGATCCCGGCGACCGGCGCGACGTCGCGGATGAGATCGAAGCTCAGGTTGTCGTAGAAGGTCGCATTGGTGGCGTTGGCCGCGGTCATCCAAAGCAGCGTATGGCCGTCGGGGGGCGCGCCCGCGACCGCAGCGGCCGCGATATTGCTGGCAAAGCCGGTCCGGTTCTCGACGATCACCGGTTGGCCGAGCCTTTCCGAAAGCCACTGGCCCATCAGGCGGGCGAAGGTGTCGGCCGACGTGCCGGCCGCGAAACCGAGGATGATGCGCACCGGGCGTGTCGGATAGGCTTGCCCCCAAGCTTGCCCACATGCCGCCCGCGAAACCGCCGGCAACACGGCGCCACCCAGTGCCAGGTGCAGCAAGCGGCGGCGGGGAAGCTCCATCACGGTCTCCCTGTTTCAACGCAAGCTCGCGCGCCCTGGCAGGGCTGTCGCATTTGACGAAACCGCCGCGCTCTCGGGCACACCTCCCCCTGAAAGGGGGAGGTCGACCCGCGAAGCGGGTCGGGTGGGGGTCCCGCCACAAGCGCCGAATCTGCGGGGGAGACGAGACCCCCACCCGGCGCACCGATCTCGGGCTTGCCCGAGATCGGCATCATGGAGCGCAAGTCGAGTAAACTCGACTTGCGTGGCGCCACCCTCCCCCTTTCAGGGGGAGGGAAGAGGCACCGCCGTGCCAATCAACAAAATTCAAATGCGATCACCCCCGCCCTTGCAGGCGGAGGTGTCGCGCAGAGCACGGTGCTTCTCACCGCGCCAGCGGGTCGGGGCGCAGCTGGAAATGCACGACCTTGCTGGTCGTGCCCTTGCCGCCCTCGATGTGGTAGGGGGCGCGGCCTGCATAGGTCGACCAAAGCCCCCGCCCCTTCCAACCGCCATTGGGATCGTCGATGCGCCCATCGAGCCCCTTGGCGTGGAAGCCCATCGGATAGGGGACGCGCAGGATGACGAACTTGCCGTCCACCAGCGCCACCAGCGAATCCGACATGTTGCCGGTGGCGATCGGGATGTTGCGGCCGAGGCCTGACGTGTCGAACTGATCGACCCAGGTATAGTAGCTCGACTCGACCGCGCCCGGCTCGTTCAGTCCCTCGAATTGCGGTCCCGGGAACTGATAGAACGTCCAGCCTTCCGGGCATTGGCGGCCGGTGGCGGTGGGGCCGTTGAGCGGACCCGTGCACTTCTTGCGGTCGAAGCTCGCCAGATGGCCGCTGGCCAACGGAATCCACACGACGCCGTTGCGATCGATGTCCATGCCGCGCGGACCAAAGCCGCTCCCGGATGCCTTCGGATCGTTGTAGGGCACCTCGTAATATTCGGTCAGCGTGGTCTCGGGCGGATTGCTGCCCGGAATGACATGCACGACGCCGCCCGGGACCGCCAGCACCGAGCCCCATATGGTGCCGTCGTTGGGATCGATGCCGATGCCGTAGAGACCGGCCAGGATGCGCTTCTGCTTGGTGGGATCGACCGGCTGATTGGGCTCCACATAGTCGCCCTCGCGCTTGCCCTTGCCGTTGGTGTCGAGGATGAACGGCGCCCAGCCCTGCGACTTGGCGGCATCGCCGGTCTCCAGGAACATCTTGGTGTTGAGCCAGCCGATCACCGGGGCGCGCGCGCCGCCGGCCGAGAACCACAGCGTATTGTTGGCGTCCTCCGCGAACGCCATGTGGTGGGTGGTGAAGCAGAGATCGATATAGGTGAGCTTGTCGGTCTTGGGATCGTACATCGCGGCCTGCCGCCCCGCGCTGTCCATCGGGAACACCTTGGCGGAGGGCAGATCCGAGCCCTTGCGGCAGTAGGCCGGAGTGGCCGGATTGCGGATGCGTGCGGTGAGCCAGACGCGTCCATCCTGATCCAGCATCGGATTGTGCACGGAGGTCTGGCTGTGCCAGATCATCTCATCGCCCCAATACGGCGAGGCCAGCCGCGGGAACCCGCCCGACTGGATGAACGAGCCGCTGGTCGTGCTGGCATCGCGCGGCTTCATCTTGAGATAGGTGACCGTGCTGGTCTTGGGATCCAGGATGGGAAGATTGTCGGTCGAATCCTCGGTCGCGCTGTAGAGCTTGCCGTAGGGATTGACGGTCGGATGGCGCTTGTCGGTCGCGATCTCGTCGTGCAGGTAGGTCTTGGCGTCGCCCCAATCCCACATCGTGATGACGATGTTGCGCTCGATGCCCTGCGGCCGCTGCGGCTTGCTCTTGGGCAGGTCGCCGGCAGCGATCCGATCGGTCCAATCGGCAAAGTTCTGCAGCGCGCGCGGGGTATCGATCTGGCCGATGTCCTGGACCATGGTCTCGGCGGCGGGCCCGACCTGCACGCGATGGCTCCAGGCCTCGAACGAGTTCTCGAACTTGCCGAGCGCCGGCGAGATCGTGCGCGTCGGCTTGTTGCCGATCTGGTGGCAGGAATTGCAGCCGTGGGTCTTGATGGTGGAGAGCCATTGGCCCTGGCTCTTGAGGCTGACCGGCATGCCGTTGCCGTTCGGGCCGGTGCCCGGAAACAGGCTCTTATCTGGAATCTTCAGCATCGAGTACCAGTATTGCGCCGGATAGTACTCGGCCGCCGCCGTTGCGCTCGGCGCCACCACCGCGGTCAGATTGAGAATCTTGCCGGGCGCGGTCGTCTGCTTTTGCGAATCGATGAGGCCGTAGCCGCGCACCCACACGGTGTAGTTGGCTTTGGGAAGATCCGGCATCACGTAGCGGCCCTGATCGTCGGTGACGACGATCTTGACGTATTTGGTCGGCAGGTCGGCGGTTTCCGCGATCACCCAGACGCCCGCCTCCGGCCCGTTCGCGCTCGCCACCACGCCGCCCAGATCGCTGTCGCCGATGCTCACCGCGGCGGCGTTGCTCTGTTGGGCGCTCACTCTGGTCGAGGGGGCGCTCACGGCCGCGGCCAGCGCAATCGCCGCCACGCCCAAATACCAATGTCGTGCCATCTTCATTTCCCTGCTCTCCCTTTGGTCGCTGTCCGCCCCGTCGATCGCTTCTCGACCTACGCCGTTCATGGCGGCCGCCCACCAAGGCGGCGCCAATTGCGGCCGATCGTTTCGGCAAGCTTATCCCGATCGACGGAGGGCGCCAATCCGTCGCCGCGCCAGCACGGCGGTTCTGAAACGCCCTATTGGAGCCCGCGTCCGAGCAGTTGGGCTGCCCTGGCGGCGACCGCCGGCGGCGTCCGATAAACCTCGTCGACGAAGCTTGTGATCGCCGCTCCGCTCATCGGCGCGATGCTGAGCGAGGCTTGCGCGGCGTCAGCCAGGAGGGCCGGGTCCTGCATGGCGGCATCGAAGCCCAGACGCAGCGCCCGCACCCGCTCGGCCGGCGTTCCCGGCGGCACCGCCAGCGGCCGATCCAGGTCCGCCCAACCGAACACCAGGCGCATGATCTGGCGATCGTCCGCGCGCTTGGCATAGTCCATGACGAATGGGACATCCTTGAGGGCGGGATTCCGCTTCAATGCGATCTGCAGCAGGATATTGGCCTTGCCGTCGGCCAGCCCGGCGGTGCGCATGGAGCTCAAGCCGACCCCGCAGAAGCCGTCGATCTCGCCGCGCTCCATCGCGAGCCGCAGCGCCGCGCTGCCCGCATAGCCCTTGACCAGCTTGAGCCTGGTGCCCAGCACATTGTTCAGGACCACCGGAAAATCGTAGGTCGAGGTACCCGCGGTGCCGGTGACCATTTCGGTGCGGAACGTATCGTCGATGGTCTTGAAGGCGCTCGCGGGCGACGCCACGCAGACGCTGGTTTCGGACGTCGGCGCGCCGATCCAATTGAAGCTGCGGGCATCGTATTTGGCCGGCACGCCGCCGATGACCGGGTCGACCACGATGTTGCCGGCGAACAACCCGATCTCCGATCCGTCCTTGGGCGAGACGTTGAAGACGTGGTTGGCGGCCAGCACGCTGCCGGCGCCCTGCATGTTCTTCACCACCACGGCCGGAGCGCCCGGAATGTGCATGCCGAGGTGGCGCGCAATGACCCGCGCATACGCATCGGCACCGCCGCCGACATTGAAGCCGGCGATGAGCGTGATGGTTCGGCCCTGGAAAAAGTCGGCCGCATCGTCCGCCCGCGCGCCTGCTCCCGGCAGCGCGAGCGCGACCAGGGCGGCAAGACGCGAGACAAGACGCGCGAAGCAAGCCCCAGGTCTCATCCGCCGCTCCATTTCGAGATGCCGGTACCGACCAGATCGCCATCATAGTTCCGCGCTCCCGCGCCGGCAAAGACACCGACAGCGAACGCAGGGCAGCGCCGGTTTGGCTTCTCGGTCGCGGGGGGATAAAGCATGGCTCAGCGGTGGCTCCTGGCGGGCCTTTCACCCTCGACGCAAAGGTCCGGCACGATGATCGACCTCTCGCAACTGCAGACCGGAATGAAGGGAACCGCGCAGATCCTGGTCGGGGTCGAGCATACCGCCCCCAGCATCGGCAGCGGGAAGGTGCCGGTACTGGGCACGCCGGTGATGATCAATCTGATCGAGGCGGCCGCGCTCGCGGCGGTCGAGCATCTCCTGCCAGGCGGACACCAGAGCCTCGGCATCCATCTCGATGTCCGTCACTTCGCCGCCACGCCGGTCGGCATGCATGCCATCGCCAGCGCCGAGCTGATCGCGATCGAGGGCCGCACCCTTTCGTTCCGGGTGGAGGCGCGCGACGACAAGGAGCCGATCGGGGGCGGCCAGCACCAGCGCGTGGTGGTCAATGTGGCGCGCTTCGACGAACGCGTGCAAAGGAAGCTCAGGAGCGAGTAGCCGCGCTCCCAACCAAGCCGATGAGACAAACGCCGCGGCGCAGCCTATCTTTCCTCCCACGATGCAGGACCTTGCCGGCCATCAGGATTTTGGGCTCGCCGTCGACCCGATCACGCTCGAAGTGATCCGGCATGGCCTGGTGTCGATCGCCAACCAGATCGACGCCAACATCAAGCGCACCGCGTTCAGCCCCTATATCTACGAGTACAACGACTTCGCGGTCGGGCTCACCGACGCCGACGGACAATTGGTCGCGCAATGCACCGGCGGCATGCCGCCGTTCGTCGCCGACTCGGTCGGCATGGCGGTGCGCGACGGACTGCAAATCTACGGGCGCGAGCGGCTTCACACGGCGACGTGGTGCTCTGCAACCACGCGGCGGTGCAGGGCCAGCACCTCAACAACACCGTCATGTACACGCCGATCCATGTCGCGGCGCCGAGCGCAGCACCCTGATCGGCTTCTTCGCCATCAATGTGCACTGGATCGATATCGGCGGCTCGGTGCCGCGCTCGACCGACATCTTCATGGAAGGCCTGCAACTGCGTTCGATCAAGCTGTGGTCGAAGGGCGAGCCGATCGAGGAGGTCTATCGCATCATCGAGAACAATACCCGCCAGCCGGTCGAGCTGATGGGCGACATCGCGGCGCAGCTCGCCGGCTGCCTGCTTGGCCGCGACCTGACGGCGGAGCTCGCCGGCAAATACGGCGTGGCGACGTTCGCTCGCGCCGTCGCGCTGATCCTCGACCAGTCGGAGGCGGCCGCACGCGCCTTCATCCGCGCCATGCCGGACGGCGTCTACGCGGCCGAAACCTTTCTCGACAACGACCGCTCGGGCGACGAGCCGCTGCCGATCACGGTCAAGGTCATCGTCGCGGGGCGACGAGATGACGGTCGACTATTCGCGGATGGCCGGCGAGGCGAAGGGCCCGATCAATTCCGGCTATTTCGGCGGCGGCCAGACCACCGCGCGCGTCGCCTTCAAATATCTGCATCGGGTCGGGCGAGATGGCGAACGAAGGCACGTTCCGGCCGCTCAAGCTCATCCTGCCGCCGGGCAACGATCCTGAGCGCGGCGCCGACCGCCCCGATGGGCAACTACTCGACCCCGTTCCCGACCGTGATCGATACGGTGATCAGGGCGCTGGAAAAGGCGCTGCCGCAACGCGTGCCGGGCGGCCATTTCGGCACCCATTCGGGCATCCGCTTCTACGGCCGGCGCGCCGACGGCACGCTTTTTCGGCACCCATGACAGCGGGCATGGCGGCTGGGGCGCGGGCGCGACCCACGATGGCGCCGGCCCGTTCCGCACCATGGCGCATGGCGACACCCGCATCATTCCGCTCGAGCTGCAGGAGGCCATCGCTGCCGATTCGCATCGAGGAGCTTTCGCTGCGCCAGGATTCCGCCGGCGCCGGCACCTTCCGGGGCGGCTTGGGCTTCCGCAAGACCTACCGCATATCTGGCGCCCTGCATGGTGCAAACCAACCTCGACCGCACCAAGTTCCCGCCGTGGGGCGTGCAGGGCGGCGAGGCAAGCCAAGCCCGGACGCTTTACGTTGGTTGACCACCACACCGGCGAGGAGAGACCGATCGGCAAGGAGAAGGGCCTGGCGCTCGAGCCGGGCGATTTGCTGTGTGTCGAAACCGGCGGCGGCGGCGGCTATGGTGCGCCCGGGCAGCGGCCGCTCGCGGCCATCCAGCGCGATCTCGACGCCGGCTATGTGTCGACCGCCGCGGCCGAGCGCGACTACGGCGTGAAGATCGGCGCCGACGGCAGGGTACGGCGGTAGAGGATCGATGCGATGAAGCCTTCTGTAGGGTGGGCGAAATTGCCTGGCACCGCGATCATGATGGCGCGGCGTCGCGCAATTTTGCCCACGCGGCTGAACCGCGAGGCCCGACCGCGTGGGCAACGCGCCGCAACGCCGTGCCGGAAGATGCGATGCCGTGCTGGCGCGTTGCCCACCCTACTGATCGCCCTGCTGGTGGCAGGCTCCGCCCGCGCCGAGACGGTCGAGGACTTCTATCGCGGCAAGACCATCACGATGTATGTGGGGACCGGGGTCGGGGCCGGCGCCGTGAGCGCCTATCCGATGGCGCTGGCGCCCCTTATCAAGAAATACCTTCCGGGACATCCGAACCTCGTGGTCTCCTACATGCCGGGCGCCGGCGGCATCAAGGCGGCAAGCTACATCTACGGCATCGCGCCGCAAGACGGCACCGCATGGGGCTTCATCACCCGCGGCTTCCTGCTCGCACCGCTGCTCAAGATTCCGCAGGCGCAATTCGATCCCACCAAGTTCAATTGGATCGGCAGCCCCAGCCGCACGGTTTCCATGGGGCTCATCTGGAACGCCTCGACCGACGTCCGCACGATCCAGGACGCGATGCGCAAGGAAGTGGTGGTCGGCGCCACCAGCATCGCGCAGGATACCGGCATCTATCCGCGCGCGCTCAACCGCATCGCCGGAACCAAGTTCAAGATCGTGACCGGCTATGCGGGCCTCGGCGCCGTCGACCTCGCCTTGGAGCGCGGCGAGGTGCAAGGCAAGGTCGGGTCCACCTGGAAATCGCTCAACAGCGGCCCGAGCGCCCGATGGGTGACCGACAAGCTGGTCACCGTCCTGGTGCAGCTCGGCGTGCAGAAGGCGCCCGACATTCCCGCCGATGTGCCGCTCGGCCTCGATCTCGCCAAGACCCCCGAGGACCGCCAGGTGCTCCAAGTGCTGTGCGCGCCGAGCGCGACCGGCTATCCGTCGTTCCTGGGGCCGGGCGTTCCCAGGGAGCGTGTGGAAGCGATCCGCAGCGCCTATCTGCAAAGCCTGAAGGATCCCGAATTCATCGAGGCCGTGCAAAAGCAGGGCCTCGACCTCGATCCAATCGGCGCCGAGGAGCTCGCCGGGATCGTGCGCGGCATTTATGCCCTGCCGGAGGCCGCGGTGGAGGGTGCCCGCGACCTGTTGCCCGCGCTATAATGTGCACCGGTAGGGCGCAATCGCATTATTGCGCCGTTCGGCGAGGCTGGTGGCGCAATAAAGCGATTGCGCCCTACGGGTGACTGCTTTGTCGAGGTCAAATACGATCGATCGCCATCAACCGGGAGCATCACGATGAAATACCATGCAGCAGGCGTCGCAGCCGTGATCACGATCCTCAACGGCCTGGGCGTGGGACAAGCCGGCGCCGAGACCATCGCCACCCTGACCAAGGGTCAATCCAATCCGATCGTTCGCGGCGTGCGGGTGGGCAGCGAGACGATGGCGACCAAGCTCGGCGACAAGAGCCTGCATTTCGTTCCCAGGACCGAGAACAGCGTCCCCGAGCAAATCGCGTTGGTGGACGAGGTGCTGAGCAACAAGCCCGATGCGCTGGTGTTCAGCCCCTCCGATCCCAAGGCCCTGGTCCCCGCCGTGGACAAGTTCAACGCCGCCGGCATCGCCGTGGTCAATGTCATCGATCGCCTGGCCGGCGGCCAGGTCGTGGCCTATGTGGGCAACGACGATTACGACCTCGCGGTCGTGACCGCGCGCTATCTGTTCAAGGCAATGGGAGGCAAGGGCAACGTCGTCATGCTCGAAGGCCCGCCGACGCTGCCGACCGCGGTGGCGCGCTCGCGCGGCTTCAACGATGCCCTCAAGGAGGCTCCCGACATCAAGCTGTTGGCCGCGAAGTCCGCCAATTACGCCCGCCCGGTCGCGCTGCAGAACATGCGGGACTTCCTGCGCGCCTATCCGCAGATCGACGGCGTTCTGGCCGCCAACGATCCGATGGCGATCGGGGCCAATGATGCGCTCAAGGCCGCCGGCAAGAAGGCGATGGTGGTCGGGATCAATGCCAGCACCGAGGTGCTCGAATACATCAAGTCGGGCGAGATTCTCGCCAGCGGCGACTACAACGGATACATGCAGGGCTGCCTCGGCGCCGAGATCGCGTTTCGCCATCTGCGCAAGCAGGAGGTCCCCAAGGAGGTGATCCTCAAATCGGTCGTGATCGACAAGACCAACTATCAGCCCTACGAGACGCCGATGGAGAAGCGCACCTGCCCGACCTTGGACAGCGTCGCGACAAAATAGCGCGTCCCGGCACGCTGATGATGTCCTGTTGACTTAAGCGAAAGGGTTCACTCCCACCCATGAACGAAGCGCGCGCCAACGTCGTCGAATGGACCGTCTCCGAGCTGTCGGCGGCGGTGAAGCGGTCGATCGAGGACGCCTATGGGTTTGTGCGCGTGCGCGGCGAGATTTCCGGTTTCCGCGGCGCGCATTCCTCCGGCCATTGCTACTTCTCGCTCAAAGACGAGGGCGCCAAGATCGAGGCGGTGATCTGGAAGACCGCGTTCGCGCGGATGCGGATCAAGCCCGAGGAAGGCCTCGAGGTCATCGTGACGGGCCGCCTCACCACCTATCCGGGACAGTCGAAATACCAGATCGTGGTCGAGACGCTGGAGCCGGCCGGTCTCGGCGCCCTGATGGCGCTGCTCGAGGAGCGCAAGAAGAAGCTCGCCGCCGAAGGCCTGTTCGACGCCGCGCGCAAGCAGCTGTTGCCGTTCCTGCCCGCGGTGGTCGGCGTCGTCACCTCGCCGACCGGCGCCGTCATCCGCGACATACTGCACCGTCTCGCCGACCGCTTCCCGCGCCATGTGGTGGTTTGGCCGGTGCGGGTGCAGGGCGAGGGCTCGGCCGAGCAGGTGGCGGCCGCCATCCGCGGCTTCAACGCGCTGCCGGAGGGAGGCCCGATCGCGCGTCCCGACCTGATCATCGTGGCGCGCGGCGGCGGCTCGCTCGAAGACCTCTGGTCATTCAACGAAGAGATCGTGGTGCGGGCGGCGGCCGAAAGCATGATCCCGCTGATCGCGGCGGTCGGCCACGAGACCGACGTGACGCTGATCGACTTCGCCGCCGACAAGCGCGCCCCCACCCCGAGCGCAGCGGCCGAGATGGCGGTCCCGGTGCGCGCCGACCTCATCGTCGCGGTCGATGGCTTGGCGCGCCGGGAGCTCGCCTCCTGGTGGCGCGGCCAGGAGGCGCGGCGCACCGAATTGCGGGCGGCAATGCGCGCGCTGCCGGATGCCGACGAACTCTTGGCGCTGCCGAGCCAGCGGCTCGATCATGCGGCGGCGCGGCTGCCGCGCGCGCTCATCGCCAATGCGCGCCTGCATCACAACCAGTTCTCGCGCACCATCGGGCGGTTCGGCCCGCACGTGCTGCGCGCCCGGATCCGGCGTTGCGCCGAACTCACGGCTGCACTCGCCGAGCGGGCGCGGCGCGCCGACACGGTCGTGCGGCTGCGCCGCGGCGAACGGCTGGCCGTTGCCACGCTACGGCTCGCAGCGGGGCTCAAGGCCAACGCGCAAGCCCACGCGGCCCGCATCACGCGCGCGCGCGAACGCACAAGCACGCTCGCGCAACGCTCGCGGCGAGCGATGGCGACGCTGCTGCGCCAGCAGGCCGCAGCGCTGGCGCGCGACGGCCAGTTGCTGGCGGCGCTCTCCCATCGGGGCGTGCTGGCGCGAGGTTTTGCCTTGGTGCGGGATCTTGGCGGAAAGCCACTGCGGGTCGCTGCCGCGGTAGGGTCCGGCATGGCGGTCGACATCGAGTTTTCAGATGGACGCGTGCGCGCGCGCGCCGACGGACCGGCGGCGGGACCGCGCGCCGCGGACGCTTCGGCCAAGCCGCGCGGCCGCCCTGGCGGCGACAAGGGCCAGGGCAGCCTGTTCGGTTAGCAATCCTCTCACCGTGCGAGCCATGCCGGCACGCGCTTGAGTGCGTCAAGGCGCGCGGCCGCATTGGTGCCGATATGGGCGCGGCCGGATCCGTCCGCCGTATAGGCCAATCCGGTCAGCTCACGGACCGGGTAATCGGGACGATCGAATTCGTGATAGGCGCCCGGATAGATCACCAGCGAGGCAAGCGCGCTGCGGCCGCGTGCGCCTGCCACCATTTGCTCGCAGGGCGCGGGCGCCGTCCAGTCGTCGGCCCTGCCGATCAGGATGAGGGTGGGGATGCGCGCGCTCCAGGCGAGGTCGCCAAGCCGCCGGCAGCCTGGATAGAGAGCCACCGCCGAGCGAAAATCCGGCCCGTCATGCGGCATCGCGCGCGGCCGCACCGCCCACAGTGATGTTTTTCCGCCATTCGCCCAGCCCAGCACGGAGACCCGATCCTTGATGGTCCAGGGCTGGCTCTGCAGCCAGCGCCGCGCCGCATCGGCGTCGGCCACGCGCTCGTGCTCGGAACGCACCTTGCGCTGGGAGACGCGGCATTGGGTCCGCAACCCACGCGATCCGAAACTGTCGGGGAAAACCACCGCAAGCCCGGCGGCGGCAAGCCGTTCGCCCCAGTCGGCAAACAGCGGTGCGATCTTGCCCGAACGGTTGATCAGGCTTTCGCAGCCATGCAGCGCGACCACGCCCGGGAACGGCCCGGCACCCTCCGGCCGGAACAAGATACCGTGCAGCGTGGCGTCCGATTCGGGGATATCCACTTGCTCTGCCGCGGCAGCGTTGCCGGGGGCCGCGGCGACGCCTGCCGCCAGCGCGGCAAAAAGGATGAGGACCAGACGCATAGAACGTGGATTCCATCCGCCCCGGCCGCAAGAATAGCACGGCGCTTGAAAAAATGGCGACGCTTCGGCCATCGAATATTTAGGCAATGGCCGGAGCGGCGGGGTGGTTACATGGCCGGCGGCGAGAGGTTATGTTGTGCGAAATAGCGGGCGAGGTCCGCTGCGCGGAGGCCAGAGTGCTTAATCGTTTCGATCGATCTTCCCCGATGGCAGGCGAGGCCGAGGTCAAGTACCTCGACGGAGACTTTCGCGTGGTCAGGCCAGGCGCCTTCGTGCGTTGCGCCGTCACCGGCGCTCCGATTCCGCTCGAGGAGCTGAAATATTGGAGCGTCGATCTGCAGGAAGCCTACTCCTCCCCGGAGGCGGTGCTGCAGCGCCATTTCCCCGAGCAGTCGCGGCGCTAGAGCGGTTTCACATAGACCGGAAGCAGGAAACCGCTCTAGCATTTTTGCATTGTCGCATTTTCGGACGGAAAACCGGATTCCACTTTTCCTGAAAATGCTCTAGGCCGCGCGAACGGCGCGCCAGAAGCCGCGCGCCGCCGCCAATGGCGCACCGGGGATCTCCAGGATGACGACGCCGAGAAGTTGGCGGCCGGCTGGGTTGCAATACGTCCGCCAGAAACGCGACACCGGCCGAATCTAGGCCGATTGGCGCGCTCGGAAAGCCCCCCTCGTCCAACCCATGGAATAAAACGCGGCCTCGTTGATCTCGTTTGGGGAACGCAATTTCAATCGATCAATCCTAACAGGAGTTACTACAATGCTCACCAAGACAAAGATCGCTCTCGCTGCAGCCCTCGTGCTCGGCCTCTGTGGCACGGTCATGGCCAACGACAGTGGCGAGAATCACCAAGATGGCGGGAATGAAGTAGGCCCAAATCCCTTCATGACGTTCAACGGTCAGAGCTATCGCGGTGGAAACGAAGCGTTTGCCCAACATCTGGTGCCGACTCACGCCATGAAGCATCATGGCAAGAAGTAGCCGTTGGTACCCGAACCAACGTCCTTCTCTTGGCCGTTAAGAACGCAAAGGGGCGCCCTACATCGTCTCTCAGCGCGTGGATTTTGTCGTGCGCCCCACCGCCCTCGATCGGCGACCGAATTCGATGAACCCTCGCGCGCCAAAACGACAACGGAGGGCTGTCCTGGCGAAGCCTACTCCTCCCCGGAGGCGGTGCTGCAGCGCCATTTCCCCGAGCAGTCGCGGCGCTACTAGCCCAGGCGCCGCGGTGGCCACGAATAGGCGGGGTCGCGATTTCCCATCGGTTCCCCCAAGATCGCACGATTCCATAAGCGCTGTAATTGCCTAGAGCGCAATCGGAGTAGGTCAAAGTTGGACGCCGCATCGCCGCCCGGCGTGCGAATGAAAGTCGCTGGCCGCGGATTTCGATGTGTTAGTCTCTTCGGAGCGGACATGATCCATTGCGTGTGCGGGATCGGTCACTGACGGGTGGGCGTACATCAAACGCGTCGGTCTGCGGGGTGGCGCGCAGTCACGATCGAATTGCTTGCCGGCCTCAGACTTCACGGGAGGAAACCGACATGGCCAAGAAGCGCGACATCGGGACGCAAGGAAACGAGGCTGCAGAAAGAGAGGTCTTTGAGCAGGCGCGACTTCTTCAAGAGCGGTGCTGCGGCGGGCGCAAGCGCAACCGTCCTGTTAGGGCCCGGCCCGGCATCGGCTCAAGGCATTGCATGGACCTATGAGGTGGATGTCGTGGTCTGCGGCGCGGGGTGCACCGGGCTGCATGCCGCCATCAGGGCGCGCGATCTCGGGGCCTCCGTGCTCGTGGTCGATTCGAATTTCGACGTTGGCGGCAAGATGATCCACAGCGGCGGCTTCGTCTCCCTCGGCGGCGGGGATGCCATACAGGCCAGGGATCGCGCGGGCGCCGACCCGGGCGGTTTCGGGCTGACCGCTCCGCTCGTTCCGCCGGCCGATCTGGAGGATGACCCGGACCGGCTGTTCAAGGACATGACCGACTGGTCGGTCGTGGACGCGAGCGGCGTGGCGAGGTACCGCTACAACGATCGCCAGCTCCATCGTGCCTGGGCCGACAACGCTCCGCTGACCAGGCAATTCCAGCTTGAGAACTACGTCCGGTTTGCCCGTATCGATGGCACCCATTTTGGCGGCGGAATGTCGCGCGCGCGCATGGCCAAGGCCATGCTGAAGCTGGCGGCGAACACCGACATCAAGGCGGGCACGCTGTCGGCGGAGGACAGAGGCGATCCCGAAAAGGAACGGCACTCGCGCTTCAATCCGATGCGCCAAACGCCCGGGATTCCGGCAGCGTCGGTTGGCGCGCCGGGCTGGGTCTACGGCGGCTTCTGCCTGGCGCGGTGCCTGGAGTTCAGCGCCCGCGAAAAGGGCGTCCGGTTCATGCTCAACCGCCACATGGATGAGATCATCCGCGAGGGCCGGTTCACCGGCAGGGTTTTGGGAATCAAGGCGAGCTACACACCAAGGTTCGATCCCGACACCGGAAGTCGCCTGGAAAGCTTCTGGCAGAACGGCAACACCGACGAGCGCGCAGCCACGATCCATGTCCGCGCACGCAAGGCGGTCATCGTCGGCAGCGGCGGCCATCTGAACAATCGCTACATTCGCACCATGTTTGATCCGAGATTGTACATGGATGCGTTCGAGGAGGCGGTGGTCCCCCTGCTTGGACCGCATGGCCAGGATGCAAGCGGGATCGTTGCCGGCATGGATATAGGCGCGAACCTTGCCGGCATGATGCAGAACTTTGAGCACCAGCTCGCATCGCCAAGGATCAGCAATGTGCTCGCGACCAGGGATCCGCACGCAAACATCTTTCCGGGGCATCCCTCGTTCGCATTCGCAAAGGCCAAGGGAATCGATATCGAGAATTCCGGGTGGGAGCATGTGATCGCGGTGAACCAGGTCGGGAAGCGCTTCTACAGCGAGACCGCCATTCCAAACAGCGCAATCGGCAATCCCAAATATCCGCCTGGAACCGACGGCACCCGCAAGCCGTTCACGGCGACGGATTGGCGCAACGCCAGCACGGCCCAAATCAAGGCCCAGTACAAGAGGTCGTCTGCGACCGACGCAGCCCTTGCGATCAACGAGGGGTCACAGCCTCCCGACTTTCAGTCCGGACCGGTGTGGGTGATCTTTGATTCCGCCGCGGTCGCGCGGACCGGCTGGAAGATTCGTTATCCCTACATTGCCGACCCGCCCGACGGGTACTTCCACAAAGCCGACACCATCGCCGAGCTCGCCAGGAAGGTCATGGAGAATGCCCATCAGAAGATGCCTCTGAAATACTTGGAACAGACGGTGACGCGGTACAATGAGTTCGCGGACAAAGGCGTCGACGAAGACTTCGAGAAGCCGATGATGCACACGATCGGCACCCCGCCCTTCTACGCCGCCTGGGCACCGATCGGCATGCTCGATTCGTTCGGCGGTCTGCGGATAAACGGGAGGGCGCAGGTCGTCGACCGCTGGGGCGAGGTCATACCCGGCCTCTACGCAGGCGGCGAAGCCAGCGGCGGTGGCCAGCAGCATGGTCTCGGCCGGGCATCCGTCCACGGCTACATCGCCGGGACCAATGCGGCGCGGGAAGGGTGACCTGAGCCCGCCACGGCCAGCCGTTCTCACACCTGCATGCGATCCGCCGGTTGTGGTCATGGGCTGCCGCGCCGAGCCTGCCGCCGGCGCGTCGGGTTTATCTCGATCAGCGGCCTCTATGGCGAGTGCTTACTGCGCCATCTGGACGGGCTTCCCCAAGGCGATTTCAGGCCTGCGGAAACCCATCGCGATCCAAGCGGCGATCAGCTTCAACATAAACTTGCCGGAGTGACCACCATGGTTCGGCATGTCATCGGGAAGCTCGACGCCGACCCGCCGCTCTTTTGTCATCACCCGCATTTCAAGTGGAGGCGCGCCTGTCGGAAAGCGGTTCCGGAACATCGACAACCAGTGTCCCTTGGTGAAGTCGAGGAACATTGCCGAATTACAGCACTTGGCGATGACCCGTCGGGTGGGGGATTCGGGCTTGAGCCGGTGCTCCTCAAGATACTGCTGCCCCATAATGCATTGCACTCGATCCTTTCGATAGAGGATCAAGCCTGTTCCACTGTCGGAATCGAGCACGGGCGGCGCAGAAGCCAGCTGCGCGAACTGACGTCCGGCTTCCTGGCAACTCGTGCAGTAGCAGGACCCGGTCAGAATCGGCTGGCCAACTGCCTCGAATTTCACCTTGCCGCATTGGCACATCGCGAAGAGACGTTTGCGCTGTTTCTGGTTCACGGCGCCTTCCCATTCTTGGGTCCTATTTATTGGAAGATCTTCTATCGGCACTGCAAAACGTCCGCAACGGGTCAAAACCGGAATGCCCCTACCGGGCGATTTTCGGCCGCTTCACCTCGGACGGCGACACGCCTTGCTGCGCGCGTTGCGGCGCCGCGCCAGGCGCGTCGAGTTCCGATTGGACAGGCACTCGGGCCCGTCCTGTAGCCGGTGTTGGTAAGGAGCCCCACACCAAATGTCATTGGTGAAATAATGGCCCGCGCATTTCGCAGCTATTCATGCATGGGCCCCTAATGCTGCAGCCACGCCGCCCAGTTACTCAACCAGGATTTGGGTTGCATGGATTGCTTCTTCCGCGTTGAAAATTAAATCCTTCCAAAGGTCTTCGTTGTTTCCGTGTCCGGCTTCGGATCGTGAGCACCAGCCGGCTGGTAGACTTTTCGCTGTCCGCAGTTCGGGCACGGCACGGAAAACTCCCCTGGCAGACGCTGAGTGTTCACCAGAGGAATTTCGTAGAAACAGGTCGGACAGGTCACGCAAGTGCCGGCCTTTGGATCTCTCTGGAAAATTGCCACAATTGCCTCCTTTCGCAGTTACGAGGATTGAACGGCTCTCGGCTCCGCTATTTCTATGAGCCGCCCCTGTTCTGCTTTGGGCGCAGGTCTGTGTCGCAGACGCCTTGCTGCACTGATTCGCAGTCACCGAGTAGGCATCTTGCCGCTTGCTCGACCGCGCAGCGCAGACCCGCCACCGGATACATCAGGAGCCATCGCGCACAGCACTGACGGATGCCGCGAGCGAGACCGCGGCGCTTACCCAAACAATTCCCGTCCGCAAGACAACCTCGCGGGCCCAGCCCATCGCTGCGCGACCGGCCTACCCCACATTAGCGCCCTCCCCGAAACCACCTGCGAGCGCCTCGTCGGCGAGTTGCTGCGCACGCCCCACACTTCAGTCGGAACGGTTTCCCGATCAGCTTCCGGTCAGGCGGCGTGATCATGGCGCGCGGCTGAAGACTCATGGCGTGCCGCGGCCCGTGCCCACGCCCGTGCAAGCTCGATCAGCATGGCTTTCTGAGTTTCGTTCTTGGTATTGCAAGCCCAATCCATGGCCTCTTCTGCATTTTGCCGAAATTGATCCGCCTTTGACATGACGCTCTCCCGGACTAAGGGCGATGCCGTTTGTCCGACATCTGCACCGGCCCAGCCTTTGCTCATTGGCCGAAGGCGTCTGAGCAAGATTGCTCACTCCCGAAGGGTTCAGATCGAACGGTTACCAAAGCATGCACGGTGATCCAGAAAGTACAATTCAAAAAGTCCGCATTATCGGCGATCAGCGCGGGCCGACGCACTGCAACAGCTTCCCGACCGCGGGGCAATCCGACCGGCCAGGTGCACGAACTCGCGATCGCTTGCACTTGCCCATCGGCATCAATCGAGCTGGATTCATCCTACGGCTCTCTTCTCAAGGCATCGAGCGCCTGAGTCAGCCCGCGAAATGATAGATCGCGAGATCGGAGCAGGCTTTCGACGTTCTACCGCGCGATGGCGAGCCTTGTGCGCAAGAGGCGCAGGAACGCGTCCGGGTCCGCCAGCGTCAACGTCACCGGGAGCGCGCACGCATGGGCCGCGAGCGCGGCCACGCCGGCATCGCCTTGCATGCGCGCCAAATCTTTTTCCGTCGTGACCAGCACCAGGGCTTCGCGCTCGGCCTGTTCGCACAGCATGCGTGCCTCCGCCGGCGTGTAGCGATGATGGTCCGGAAAGCTGCGCACTGCCGCGACCGCAATGCCGGCGCCGGCAAGCGTCGCGAACAACTTTTCCGGATCCCCGATGCCGGCGAAGGCAAGCGCCCGCCGGCCGGCGAGCGCCGCGACAGCAGCCGCATCCGGCGCCAATCCGGCGCGAAAGACCGGCACGCCGCGCGCACGCGCAGCCGCCTCGACCCCGGCCGCGGCATTCGATGCTCCGACCACGACCAGCGCATCGGCGCGCGCGAGCTGCGCCGCGAGCGGAGCGCGCAGCGGGCCGGCGGGTATGACCCTGCCATTGCCGATGCCGCGGCGCCCATCGACGATCAGGACCGAGAAGCCCTTTTGCAACGAGGGATTCTGAAAGCCGTCGTCCATCACGATGACGCCGGCGCCGGCCGCCACCGCCGCCTGCGCTCCCTTGACGCGGTCGCGCGCCACGAAAGTGGGAGCGACGCGGGAGAGCAACAGCGGCTCGTCGCCCACATCGGCAGCGCCGTGCCGCGCCGCATCGACCCGCAGCGGTCCTGCGAGCCTCCCCCCATAGCCGCGCGTCAGCAGGATGGGGGTCTCGCCTGCTGCCTCGAGCAGGCGCGCCACCGTCAGCGCCAGCGGCGTCTTGCCGGCCCCGCCGATCGTCGGATTGCCGATGCAAATAACCGGCGCAGCGGCACGAGCGCCGCGCTGGGCCAGACGGGCTGCAGCAACCGCCCCGTAAAGCGCGGCGAGCGGCGCCAGCAGGCCGGCCGCCAGTCCGGCCTCGCGCCACCAGAATGCCGGTTCACGCATGACTCTCCTGGCGATCCATCCGCAGATCGACCAGATAGGGATCGAGCGCCGCCATCGTGCGATCGAGCGCGCCACCCAGCGATTTGACGGTCTCGCGCGCGCCCGCCACCAGCGCGGCGCGCGCGTCGGGATCCTTGAGCAGCGCGCCAAGGCGCACCGCCAGCTTGCCCACGTCCGCCACCACGTCGGCGCCGTGGGCGGCATCGAGCGCCGCATAGATCTCGCTGAAGTTCCAGACATGCGGCCCATGCAGGATGGCGGCGCCGAGCTTGATCGGCTCGATCGGGTTCTGGCCGCCATGGCTCGCCAGCGAGCCGCCGACGAAAACGATCGGCGCCAGCCGGTAGACCAGTCCGAGCTCGCCCATCGTGTCGACGACATAAATGTCGTCGGTCGGCGCCGGCAATGATCCGCGCGAGCGTAGCGCGGTCGGAAGACCGGCCGCGTTCGCGATCTCGACGATGCCGGGGCCGCGATCAGGATGCCTGGGCGCGATGATGGTGAGCAGCCCAGGAAACGTGTTGCGCAGCCGCCGATGCGCCTCGATCAACGCGGTTTCCTCGCCCGCATGGGTCGAAGCCGCCGCAATCGTGGGGCGCTGGCCGACCGCCGATCGCAGCGCCGCGAGCTCGACCGCATCGGCGGGCGGCTCGGGCACGTCGAGCTTGAGATTTCCCGTGGTGGAGATGCGCGGAGCGCCCAGGTCGCGGTAGCGCGCCGCATGCCCGGCTGATTGCGCCAGGCACAGATCGAAGCTGCGCAGCAGCGCCGCGATCGTGCCGGGAATGATCCGCCAGCGATTGAACGAGCGCTCCGACACCCGGCCGTTGACCAGAATGAGCGGAATGCCGCGCCGCTTGGCCGTGATGATCAAATTCGGCCACAAGTCGGATTCCACGAACAGCGCCAGGTCGGGCCGCCAATGATCGAAGAAGCGCTCGACGAATCGCGGCGCATCGAAGGGCACGAACTGGTGGATGACGGCTTTTGGCAGTCGCTGCTCCGCCACCTTGGCGGAACTCACGGTGCCGGACGTGCACAGAACCGCGAAGTCCTTGTTGTGGATGCGCTCGATCAACGGGATCACGGCCAGAAGCTCGCCGACGCTCGCCCCGTGCACCCAGACCAATGGACCCGGCGGGCGGGCGACGCGGGTTTCTCCATACCGTTCCTGGAGTCGCGCCGGATTTTCCTTTCCACGCCTCAGCCGATGCGACAGCAGCGCCGGCGCGAGCGGGGTCGCGGCCGCCGACAGCAGCTGATAAAGCCGAAGCGTCCGCGGGAGCGACTCAGCCACGAGCAGCTCCTGCGCGCGGCCGGTCGGCAAGCTCGTGCGCCCGCGCGGTGGCGGCATCGAGCTCGGTCTCGATGGTTCGGCGCGCCGTCTCGAGCGCGTCGTCGTCGGCATCCGCCGCAACCCGAAACGGCCCGCGACCCACGATCCCGCCGCGGCCGAACGGCAAGTTGATCTCGGTGCGGTCCCAGTTGTCGAGCGTGATGCGATTCCTGGTGGCGATCGCCACCAGATAGATCGGCCGGCCCGAGGCGGCGGCAAGCCGAACGATGCCGAGCCCGGCGACACGGCTGACCTTGGGCACGTCGGCCGTCAACGTCACCGATGAGCCCTGCGCCAGCGTCGCAAGAATCCGGCGAAACGCGCTGACGGCGCCCTTGCGGGCGAATTCGGCGCCATGGTCCCCGGATCCGCGGATGGTACCGATGCCGAAACGCTCCGCCACGATCGCGTTGATCTCGCCGTCACGATGACGCGAGATCAGGACCTTGAAGGGATGCTCGCCGCGCATGAACGGCACCAGGTAGTGCTGCCCATGCCAGATGCCGACGATCGCCGGAAAGTCGACTTGCTCGACGAAACCTTCGGGTTCCTGCGTGAACCGCGTCGTCATCCACACCAGGCGAAGATATTCGGCTGCCATGACCCCGACTGCCCTCTGGAACGGACGCGAGCCGACGAGACGCTTGACCAAGGTCATCGGGACCGACTCACCTGCCGTCAGCGCCCCGGCCGCGGTTCCGCATCCGGATCCAGCAAGCGATGCAGGTGAACGATGAAATAGCGCATATGGGCGTTGTCAACAGTTTGCTGCGCTTTGGCCTTCCAGGCCGCATAAGCGGCGGCATAGTTCGGATAAACGCCAACAATATCGAGCTTGTCGAGCTCCTTGAATTCGGTCCGTTCCAGATCGGCGAGTTCGCCACCGAAGACAAGATGGAGCAATTGACCGCCGGAACGCTGATCCGACATGTTTCGGCCTTTCGCAAGAATTGGCCCGACGGCGACAGCTTATCCGAATTCGGCGGGCCATTCGCGCATGAGCGCGACCAGCGCGGCGTGGCGCTCGATCCCGGCGGCCACAAGCGCGCCATGGACCAGATCCGGCTGGTTGTAGGTCAAGCCGCGCCCCACCAGGTTCGTCATCGCCCCGCCGGCTTCGTGCACCAAAAGGTCGGCGCCCGCAAGGTCCCAGTCATGGCTGCTGCCGGAGGCAAAGGCCACGTCGAGCTCGCCATGCGCGACGCGAGCGAGGCGCAACGCCAGCGAGCCGATGCGCGGCACAACGACAATGCGCGCCTCGACCGCAGCCAGCTCTTGCACCAGAGCGCTTGGGGCCGGCGACCTTCGCGCCCTCGAGCCGATTGCTCGCGCTCGCCCGGATGGGCGCGCCGTTGCGGGTGGCACCGGCGCCGGCGGCGGCGATGAACAGCTCGTCGGTCGCCGGCGCGAACACCCCTGCCAGGACCGGGCGGCCATCGACGACCAGCGCCGCCGAGATCGTCCAGTCGGGCCGGCCCGCCAGATACGACCTTGTGCCGTCGATCGGATCCACGATCCAAAGCTGCCGCGCCTGCCGGCTGGAGCGGTCGTCGGCGGTCTCCTCCGAGAGCCAGCCGCAGCCGGAGCCGGGACCGGCGAGCCGCTCGCGCAGAAAATGGTCGACTGCGATATCGGCTTCGGAGACCGGCGAGGACTGGTCCTTGAGCCAGCTCTTCACCGGCGTCTGGAACGTCTTGAGCGCGATCGCGCCGGCCTCGCGCAGCGTAGCCGCCAGCGTCCGGCGCTCGCTTGCAGGATCGAGGTCGCCATCACTGACCCGCAACGGTCAGACCCTCCACGCGCAGCGTCGGTGCATTGATACCATAGCGGAACTCAAGATCGTTGGCGGGCGTCAGCGCGCGGAACATGTCGATGAGGTTGCCCGCGATGGTCACCTCGCTCACCGGATAGGTGCGCTGGCCGTTCTCGATCCAGAAGCCGCTAGCGCCGCGACTATAGTCGCCGGTCACCTGATTGACCCCCATGCCGATCAGCTCGGTGACGAGGAAGCCTTCGCTGATGTCGGCGATCAACTCCTCGGGCGAGAGCCGTCCGGCCTCGAGGTGGAGATTGCTGGCCCCGGGCGATGGCGAGGAGGATACGCCGCGTTGCGCATGCCCGGTGGTCGCAAGCTGAAGCTCGCGCGCCGTCGAGCAATCGAGGAACCAAGTCTTGAGCACGCCATCCTCCACGATATCCAGGCGGCGGCCGGCAACTCCCTCGCCGTCGAACGGCCGCGAGCGCAGGCCGCGCCGCCGCAGCGGATCGTCGACGATCCGGATGCCGCTCGCGAACAGCCGCTCGCCGAGCTTGTCCTTGAGAAAACTGGTCTTGCGCGCGACCGCGCTGCCGTTGATCGCGCCCGCCAGATGGCCGAGCAGCCCACCCGCGACCCGCCGATCGAATACCACCGGCACCCGTTTGGTCGCGACCTTGCGCGGATTGAGGCGCGCGATCGCGCGTTCGCCGGCGCTGCGGCCGATCGCTTCGGCGGCATCGAGATCGGATGCATGCAGCGCGGATGTAAAATCGTAGTCGCGTTCCATGCCGCTGCTGTCGCCCGCGATCGCCGACATCGACACGCCCTGGCGCGAGCTCAGATAGGCTCCGCGAAAGCCGTGGCTGGTCGCCAGCACCATCCCGCCGATTCCGGCGGAGGCTGACGCCCCCTCCGATTTAGTGACGCCCTTGACCGCAAGGCCTGCCGCTTCGGCGCGCTTGGCGCGCTCTTCCAGGGTGGCCACCGCCGGCAGCGCCGGATCGAGTAGATCAAGATCGGGAATGTCGCGCGCCAGCAGGGCTGCATCGGCAAGCCCGGTGAAACGGTCCTCGGGCGCGATCCGCGCCATGGCGACCGCGCGTTGCGCAAGCTGGTCGACGTCGTCCTTGATATCGTTGGTCGAGACCACCGCCTGGCGTTTCCCGACCAGGACCCGTAGTCCGACATCGTCGCCCTCCGCGCGTTCGGAGGACTCCACCTCGCCATTGCGCACTTCCACCGACAGCGACATGGAACGGACCGCGACCGCATCGGCCGCGTCGGCGCCGGCGCGGCGCGCGGCCGCCACCAAACGCTCGGCAAGGTCGGAGAGCGCGGATTGATCGAGCAAGGATGTCATGAACTCTTCCCTTGGTTGTTCCTCAGGGTTTTATCTGAAGGGTCTGCTTGAAGATATCCACCCTGCGGCGGGTCATTAGGGATCGATTGAGGAAAATCGGCAAGCTCCCGTCAAGCATAAGTCGCGTCATTTGGCTGATACCTCGGATTAACCAGGAACCTTAAGCCGATTCCGACGGCTTTGCGGCATGTTTGCGACAACGACCGGGGATCAACTCCGGAAATGAAACGACCGGATCAAACCCGGCGGGAGAGTTGTCTTGGGGCGTCAAACAGGAAACCGCAGGCTCTTGCCTGCCGGGTCGAGCCGTGATGAGCGGCTCGACCCATTCTCCCTGCCGCTGCGGTTCGAAGCCCGCGACGCGGCAGCCGACGGGAGCATACAATTCGTAGAGCTCACGCGCGAGCGCGTGGTGCTGCGCCGATGCGTACGCGGCATGGCGATGGCGGTCAATCTGCCGGTGGCATCATATCTGGGAGTGGCGCTGCGCGTAGAGCCGTCCTGCGGGACTGAGGCCGGTACGGTCGCGCTCGTGCTCGAGCACCGCGATTGCGCGCTTTCGCTGCCGCTCTACCGCGCCGAGGACGGCACCGACATCGTCGCCGAATGGCAATCATGGGCGCGTGTGCTCAAGCTTCCGCTGCTGGTCGCCGAGCCCGACGGCGAGTTGCGCGAACCGTTCCGGCGCATCGGGGCGCTCCGCGTCGCCGCGCCGTTGCCGCGTCGCCACCGGCGATCGGCCGTGAAGGCCCGGCGGCCCTCGATCTTCTTGCGGCGCAAGCCCGGCCGCCGGCTTGGCGGAGCGGCCGTGCACCAGGGCGAGCGCGAGATCATCGCGCGAAATTGAGATAGCCGGCCGCCGCATCGAGCACGAGCGCCGCGAACAGGATCAGGCCGGCATCGCGGTTCGACTTGAACAAAGCGAGGCAGAGCGCCGGATCGTCGATGTCGAGGCGTCCGATCTGCCAAGCCAGATGCGACGCGAATGTCAACAGCCCGAGCGCAAAGACGACGCCCCCGCCCGCGCTCCATCCGGCCCATCCGATGAGCGCCACCGCGGCCGCAAAAAAAATCGCCAGCATCGGCTTGGTGCGCGCGCCGAACAGGAGCGCGGTCGACTTGATGCCGATGAAGGCATCGTCTTCGCGATCCTGATGGGCATAGATCGTATCGTAGCCGATCACCCAGCAAATCGCTCCGGCATAGAGCAGCAAGGCGGGTCGATCGAGCTCGCCGAAAATCGCCGGCCAGCCCATCAGGGCGCCCCAGGAGAAAGCCAGACCGAGCACGATCTGGGGCCAATAGGTCACCCGCTTCATGAACGGATAGATCGCGACCACGGCGAGCGAGGCCAAGCCCACAAGGACCGTGAAGCGATTGAACTGCAGCAGGACCGCGAGCCCCAGCAAGGCCTGCAAGAGGAGAAACGCGGCCGCGCCGCGAACGCCGACTTGACCTGAGGGTATCGGCCGCGAGCGCGTGCGTTCCACGCGCGCGTCGAGATCGCGATCGACGATGTCGTTCCAGGTGCAGCCCGCTCCGCGCATGGCAAAGGCGCCGATGAAGAACATGAGCGCGTACCAGATGCTGATCGGCTGCGCGGCACGCACCGCGGCCAGGCCCAGGGACCACCAGCAAGGCAGAAGCAGCAGCCATGCGCCGATCGGCCGGTCGAGACGGCCGAGCCGCAGATAGGGCCGCGCCCAAGCCGGCGCGCTTCGGTCGACCCAGTTACCGGTTAAATCGGCGACGCGTCCGGCCGCCTCGTTCATCGCGCCAGGGCATTGCCCTGCAGCGTATCGTAGGTGCCGCGTCCGGTCTTGGTGTTGTCGGCGTCAGGCAGGACCGGAGCCGAGTTGAGCGCATCGCTCAGGCTTGGACCGGTCGGCTGCGGATGCTCGGCTGCGTCGCAGATCTGCTGGCCGAGCTTGGAGGTCCGGCCGTGCCCCTCCTGGTAGGACTTGATGACTTGAGGCGGAACACCGCAGAGCGACACATTCTCGGTCAGTGCGTGAATGAACTTGGCTTCGCTGGCGAGAAAGGTCTTGAACAGCTTGCAGGCTTCCACGACATCGGCCTTGACCTTGCGCTGCTGGGCGGCCGCGATGGCGGCGCCGTTCTTCTGGGTTTCGTCGCGCAGCACCATCAGCTGCTGGCAGGCGGGCGGCGGCCCGGCCGGTGGACCGCCGAAACCTCCCATTCCGGGCGCTCCCGGCATGCCGGGCATGCCGCCGAACTGCGCCTGCGCCGAAGGGGCCAACCCCATGGCCAGCACGGCTGCGACGGAAACAGACGAAAGGACTCGGCAGAACGTCATGGCAATCCCTCCAACCCCCCCGACCCCAGAGTCGTCCCCCTAAATCATACCCGACTATATTAACAGCATATTAATTCCGGCGATAACACGGCAAAGCGAACAATCTCTCGATCCGGACCGGCCAAGCGCCGGCCAGTGCCCCGATCATTCACGCCGTTTACAACCACACGGACTGCCCCATGTCGACCTATGATTTTCGCGCCCCCAGGCTTTTTGTCGACCATCCCCTGGCGGCCGGCGGCCGGATCGGCCTCGACGGCCCCCAAATCAACTATCTGCGCAATGTGTTGCGCCTCCAGCCGGGCGAGCAGGTGCTGGCGTTCAACGGCCGTGACGGCGAATGGAGCACGGTGCTGGCCGATGGCGGAAGGCGCGCGCTCTTCCTCGCTGTCGCGGAGCCCCGCCGGGCGCAGACGCCCGCGCTCGACCTGCACTACTGGTTCGCCCCGCTCAAACATGCGCGCCTCGACTACATGGTGCAAAAGGCGGTCGAGATGGGGGTCTCGCGGCTGCAGCCGGTGCTCACCCAGCACGGTCAGATCACGCGTCTCAATCTCGAGCGGATGCGCGCCAATACGATCGAAGCCGCGCAGCAATGCGGGATCCTCGCCCTGCCCGATATCGCGCCGCCGCTGGCATTGGATCGCGTGATCGCCGAGCGTGATCCGGCGCGCCTCCTGGTGTTCTGCGACGAGGATGCGGAGCTTAAGGACCCGATCACCGCGCTCGCGGCCGCGCGCCCGGCGGGAGCGAACCCACCCCCGCTCGCCGTGCTCATCGGTCCGGAAGGCGGCTTTGCGGCGCCCGAGCGCGCGGCCCTCCTCCGGCTGCCCAACGTCTTCCGGCTGGCGCTCGGTCCGCGCATCCTGCGCGCCGATACGGCCGCGGTCGCGGCCCTGGCGGTGGTCCAAAGCGTGCTGGGGGACTGGCGGTGAGCGCCTGTGGCCGCATGACGCCTGTAGCCCGGATGGAGCCCTTGCGTAATCCGGGATGGGCCGTCCCGCATTACGCTTACGCTCCATGCGGGCTACGAAATGGGGCTGAGGCACTCGTCCGGCCCCGTGATGTTCATTAATCCCTTCACAGCATTGCCATCGAATTGCTAACGGCTCCGTGCTAAAGCGCCGCAGCCAACCCATTCATCAACCTCACGATGTCCGCCGCGCCTCCCCCAGGTCCAACCATGCCCGATGCGAAGGCGCAGGCGCTCGTCGCCAGCTTCGTGCGCGCCGGCTATGGGCGGATCGAGCCGGCGATCCTGCAGCCGGCGGAGCCGTTCCTCGATCTTTCCGGCGAGGACATCCGCAAGCGCATGTATCTCACGGTCGACCCGCAGGGCTACGAGATGTGCCTGCGTCCCGACCTGACCATTCCGGTCTCGCGCGACTATCTGGCCTCGCCGGCCGCCGGCCAGCCGGCCGGCTTCTGCTACCTCGGTCCGGTCTTTCGCCACCGCGAGAACGAGCCGAGCGAATTCCTGCAGGCCGGCATCGAATCCTTCGGCCGCACCGACATCGCGGCAGCGGATGCCGAGATGCTGGCGCTTGGTCTTGAAGCCACCGGCCATTACGGCCTGGCGGCGCCCGCGATTCGCCTCGGCGACATCGGGCTGTTTTCGGCGCTGGTGGCGGCGCTCGATCTGGCGCCGGCCTGGAAGCGGCGCCTGGTGAAGGATTTCAACCACAAATCCTCGCTGGCGCACGATCTCGAGCGGCTGACCATCAGCAGCGGACATACCCGTCCCGAATACCAGGGCATGCTGGCGGCGCTGGCCGGCTCCGATCCGGGGGCCGCGCATGCGCTGGTCACCGACCTCTTGTCGATCGCGGGCATCAGCGCGGTGGGCGGGCGCTCGGTAGGCGAGATCGCCGACCGCTTTCTGGAGCAGGCAACGCTGAGCGTGCAGACCTCGCTGCCGAGGGAGACGCGGGCGCTGATCGAGCGGTTTCTCGCCATCGCGGGCGAACCCGACGAAGCGGCGGCCGAGCTGCGGGCGCTGGCACAGGATGCCGGCATCGTGCTCGATGCCGCCCTCGACCTGTTCGAAAGCCGCACCGGCTTTCTCGCCGCGCGCGGCATCGATGTGGGCCGCATCGCCTTCTCCACCGCCTTCGGCCGCGGCCTCGACTACTATACGGGCTTCGTGTTCGAGCTGCATGACGCGCAGGCGCGCGACAACGGCCAGCTGGTCGCGGGCGGACGCTATGACGGCCTGCTCACGCGGATCGGCAGCCCGGCGCCGATCCCGGCGGTGGGCTTTGCGGTTTGGATCGAACGCCTCGCGGCCCGCGGAGGGGACGCGTGAGCACCCCCTTCGTCATCGCCATGCCGGCCAAGGGCCGGCTGCAGGAAAACGCCGAAGCGTTCTTCGCGCGTGCCGGTCTCGAGCTCGTCAAGCCGCGCGGCGCGCGCAACTATCGGGGCACCATCGCGGATCTGCCCGGCATCGAGGTCGCCTATCTGTCGGCCGCCGAGATCGCCCAGCTGCTGGCGCAAGGCGCCGTCCACTTCGGGGTCACCGGCGAAGATCTGCTGCGCGAGATGATTCCCGACGTGGCGGCCAAGATCGTCTTCATCGACGCCTTGGGCTTCGGCCATGCCAATGTGGTGGTGGCGGTCCCGCAAGCCTGGATCGACGTGCACAGCATGGCCGATCTCGATGACGTGGCGACGGCATTTCGGCTCAAGCACGACCGCAAGATGCGGCTGGCGACCAAATACGTGAACCTGACGCGGGCGTTCTTTTCCGCCCAGGGCATCACCGATTACCGGATCGTCGAAAGCACCGGCGCGACCGAGGGGGCGCCCGCCGCCGGCACCGCCGAGCTCATCGTCGACATCACCACGACCGGGACCACATTGGCGGCGAATGCCCTCAAGGTGATCGATGACGGACTGATCCTGCGCTCGCAGGCCAATCTGGTGGCGGCCCGAACGGCAGGCTGGGGCGCGGCCGAGCGCGAGACCGCGCGCCTGGTGCTCGATCGCATTGCCGGGCAGGCCCGCGCCCGCGCGTTTCGCGAGGTGCGCACCCGCTTCGTGCGCTGCGACGAGGCCCTGCTGGCCGAGGCCAAGACGCGCTTCGGGGTCGAAAGTCCGTTCGGCGGCCCGACCTCCTCGGGCATGCTGACCTTGCACTGTCCGCCGGCCCAGGTGCATCCGCTCGCGAGCTTCCTGCGCCAGCATGGCGCCGAGAATGTCGCGGTGTCCGATCTCGGCTATGTGTTCTCCCGCCACAATCCGCTGTTCGCGCGACTTGAGGCCGGACTTGGCGACTGACTTGGGCGGCTCACTCGCCCGCGATGTGCGCGGCCTTGATGATCGGCCACCATTTCTCGATCTCGGCCTTTTGCAGGCTGCCGAGCGCTTCGGGAGTCTGCTGCTCGCGCGGCGGAATCTCGAGGCCGAACGTTGCCATGCGGGTGCGGACGGCCGGATCCGCCATGGCGTCGACCGCCGCGGCATTGAGCTTGGCGATGATGTCCGGGGGCGTTCCCTTCGGGGCCCACAGCCCATACCAGACCGAAATGTAGAGCCCCGGCGCGCCGGCCTCGTCCACGGTCGGGATGTCGGGCGCCGACGGCAGCCGCGCCTTGGCGGTAACCGCATAGGCCTTGATGGTGCCGGCCTTGACCTGCGGCATGGAATTCGACGCCTGATCGATGATGAGGTCGATCTGGCCGGCGACCAGATCGTTCATGGCCGGGCCGGTGCCGCGATAGGGCACGAACGGAAAGTGCGTGCCGGTGATCTGCTGGAAATAGACTCCGGCGACATGCGAGGCCGAGCCGGGACCGGCGGTGCCGGCCGAGACCCTGAACTCGTTGGCCTTGAGCCAAGCGACCAATTCCTTGAGGTTGGTCGCCGGCACGCTCTTCTTGGCAACGATCAACTGCGGGTTGGACGGCAGCTCGGCAACCGGCTCGAGATCCTTCAACAAATCGTAGGGCAGGTCATAGATCGCGCCATTGACCACATGCGTGCTCCAATGGCCGATGCTGAGCGTATAGCCGTCGGGGGCCGCGCGCACCACGCGGCCGACCCCCACCGAGCCGGCCGCGCCGACCACGTTCTCGATGATCACCTGCTGGCCGAGCGATACCCGCATGCGGTCGCCGAGCACGCGCGCCAAGGCATCGGCCGGGCCGCCGGCTGCGAACGGCACCACGATGGTGACGGGGCGGGTCGGAAAATTCTGCGCCGATGCGCCCGTGAGGCCAGCGATCAGCGCGGCGAGCCCGGCAACGACCAACAGCTTTCTCATGAGTTTCTCCATCGTATAGCTTCAATGCGTCGCGGAATGCCCACGGCTGCGGAAGACGACGAAGTGCGACAGGGAAAAGTTGACCAGAAAGCTCGACCCGATGGCGAGCAGCTTGCCGACCAGCACCAGAGTGGTTGAGCTCGAAATCGATGCCGAGGATTTTTCCGATCACGATCGGGACGAGGTAGACGGTCGCCGTATTGGCGACGAGCCCGGCGATCTGCGCCAGCAGGAAGGTCGCATAGGACTTGAAGCGCAACTTGCGTCCCAATTCGACCGCGAAGGTGGTCAGCGAGTTCATGACGTAGGAACCGGTGACCGCGACGAACCAGGAGATCAGATTGGACAGGATGATCGGGAACCCGAGGTAGAAATAGAAAAAGGAAAAAACGCCGAAGTCGACGGTGGCGTTGATGACGCCCACAAGCGCGAAGCTCACCGCCTTGAGGGCGATGGTGCGCCGGCGGGGATCCGGAAAGGCGCGGCGGCTGAGAGCTTCGAGCGGGTGAGGCAACCACATGACCGGCCCCGCTTAAAGCATTTTCGGGAAAAAAGCATGCCCCGGGATTGGCCGATCTCCCCTTTGTGGTTGCGGAGGTGGGACAAGATGCGTAACGGGCGCGGCGCGACAGCGCCTGCGGCCTGAGTTATCATGGCCGCAGCGGCGCCGGGGGCGTAACTTCAAGCGCGTAACGAGCGGGTTCGAAAGGCAGCACGATGTCGGCTAACGCGATCGGCCTCGCAGCCGGGACAGAGGCTTCGCCCAGGCTGCGTGGGGGAGCCGAGGCCGGCTTGTCGATCGTGGTTCCAGTCTACAATGAGGCAGCCGGGCTGGCCGCACTGCATGGTCGCATCGTCGAGGTGGCGCGCCGCCTGCGGGCGTCACGCGGGCTCGGGGTCGAGATCGTGTATGTGGATGACGGCAGCCGCGATGCCACGTTCGGGGTCGCGCGCGCCCTTCCGGCCGCCGTCGACGTCCAAGTCATCTCGCTGTCGCGCAATTTCGGCAAGGAGGCGGCGCTCGCGGCCGGCCTCGACCATGCCCGTTTCGGCGCCGTTCTGTTCATGGACGGCGATGGCCAGCATCCGCCGACCCTGATCGAGTCGCTGGTGGGCTATTGGCTCGATCAAGGCTACGACGTCGTCTACACGGCCAAAGCGAACCGCGAAACGGAACCGCGGCTGTTCCGCTACGCGGTCAAGGCATTCTATCTGGTGATCAATTGGGGGGCACGGCAGAAAATTCCGGAGGATGCGGGCGACTTCCGCCTGCTCTCCCCGCGCGCCGCCGCCGCCCTCAAGCAGTTGCCCGAGCGCAACCGGTTCTTCAAGGGCTTGGCGAGCTGGATCGGCTTTCGCCAGATCCGGGTCGACTATCAGCCGGCGGACCGCACCCATGGCCGCAGCACCTGGAGCCTGTATTCCTTGATCGGGCTCTCGATCGAAGGCCTCACATCGTTCTCGGTGGCGCCACTGCGGCTCGCCAGCCTGTTGGGCTTCCTGCTGTTGGCCTTTGCCCTGGTCTTCGCGGTCGATATCCTGGTCGAGACCCTCGTCTATGGGCAGTCGGTGCCAGGCTATCCCTCGGTCATCATCGGCCTGATGGTGCTGGGCGGCGTGCAGTTGTTCATGATCGGGATCATGGGCGAATATATCGGCAAGATGTTCTCGGAGGTGAAGGCGCGGCCGATCTATTTCGTGGCCGAGCAAACCCTCAAGACGGCGCAGGACGCCGGCCGCACCGACGATCAATCCACGCGGACGGCGGCGGAGTAATGGAGATGAGCTTGCTTATCGAAGGCAGCGCCATGAAGGAGCGCGCAAGACGACTTTCAATTCCCCAGCGTGCAGGCGCGAGCCGGGCCGCAAGACGCGCCGGCGCGTATCGACGCCGCGTGGGGTAAGAGGTGTTGGACAATCCATCCGGCGGAACGGGCCTCGATGGCGCGGCGGACAGCCGCTCCGCGGGCCGGCAGATCTGGCTTTGCGCCGACGACTACGGGATATCGACCGCCGTCAATCTGGCCATCCGCGACCTCGTGGTCCGCAGGCGCATCAATGCCACCTCCGTCATGGTGGTGGCACCGAGCTTTCACCGCTCGGAAGCGCACGCGCTCGACGTCCTCAATACCGGCATGCGGCGCGTCGCCATCGGATTGCATCTGACCCTGACGGCGCCGTTCCGTCCGCTCAGCGCCGCCTACAAGCCGGTGCGCAACGGCCTGTTCCGGTCGCTTCCCGCCACCATGGTGCAAGCCTTCCTGCATCGGCTCGATCGCAATGCGCTGATGCGCGAGATCACCGCACAGCTGCGGATGTTCATCCACACCTTCGGCCGTGCGCCCGATTTCATCGATGGGCACCAGCACGTGCACCTGTTCCCGCAAATCCGCGAGGCGCTGCTCGATGTCGCCAAGGCGACCACGGCCGGGGCCTGGCTGCGGCAGTGCGGGCGGGCGGCGCCGCGCCGCTTCAGCTTGCGCGAGCGCAAGGCATGGCTGCTCGACCTTCTGAGCCATGACTTCCAGCAGCGCGCCAGCGAGCTTGGCCTGCGCACCAATCCGGCCTTTGCGGGAGCTTATGAATTCCGCGAGGACGCCAATTTTGCAGCCCTGTTTGCCGGCTTCCTCGATCGGCTGCCGGACGGCGGCGTAATCATGTGCCATCCCGGCTTCGTGGACATGGAGTTGCAGCGGCTGGATCCGCTCACTACGTTGCGCGAGCGCGAATATGCCTTTTTGGCGCAAGACTCGTTTCCGGACATGTTGGCGAGCCAAGGGGTCGCGCTCGCATAGCCCCATTTGCTCGCATAGCCCCATTTGTGGCCAGGATGCAGGCCGGGGACTTAACCTCTGCCCGGGCTTTAGCCGGGACGAGTCTGGAAACAAGTCCCCTCCCCCAAAATTTTTGCGCAGGGCGGTCATTCCGTTGCCATGGCGGCTGCCTACATGAGGCGGGTCGGCACAGAAGGCCATGACCATGACCCCACAGGAACGCGAACTCATTACCGACCTGTTCGATCGTCTCGCCACGCTGGAGAACCAGCCCCGCGATAGCGATGCCGAACGGGCCATCATCGACGGGCTCCGGCGCGCCCCCAATGCGACCTATGCTCTGGTGCAGACCGCGCTGGTGCAGGATGAGGCGCTCAAGCGCGCCAACGCCCGCATCCAGGAACTCGAAGCCGGGCTTGGCGGGGAGCCTGCGGCTTCACCGACCGGATTTCTCGACGGCATGCGCGATGCCTTGCTGGGCCGACGCGGCTCGGTGCCTTCGGTGCGTCCGGGTCAAGCTCAATATCAAGGACAAGGACCAGCAGCGCCGGGGGCGGGCCCCCGCGACGAGGCCGCGCTTGCCCCGGGTCCGGCCTGGCGGCAAGCACCGGCAGCCGCGCCCGGCGGCTCCTTTCTCGGCACCGCGGCGTCGGCTGCTGCCGGCGTGATCGGAGGCTCGCTGCTGCTCGACGGCATCCGTTCCATGATGGGGTCCGGCCACAGCAGCTTTGGCCTGACCGATCCGGCCTTTGGGGCCGGCCGCGACGCGGGGTCGCCTTGGGAACATAGTGGCGGCGGCGGCGATCTCGGTCGCCAGGCCGGCATTGACGACATCGGCCGCGATCAGCACGGCGGCGGTTCCGGGTTGCTCGACAACCCCGCCGTGGATGATGCCTCCGATACCCAGGTCGAGCAGGATGTCGGAGACTTCGACGACAGCACTGATGCTGGCGGCAGCGACTTCGGCGGTGGTGATTTCGGCGGCACCGACGTTTAGCTAGCCAACCGCAAGAACCAACAGGCCGCCCGGACGCGCGGCCTGGTCGTCTTGACGCGGGCGGCGGATGATCAGATCACCACGACCTTGGCCCCGACCTTGACCCGGTCGTAGAGATCGATGACGTCCTCGTTGCGCATGCGGATGCAGCCTGAGGACACCGCGGTGCCGATCGTCCAGGGCTCGTTCGAACCGTGGATGCGATAGAGCGTCGAGCCGAGATACATGGCGCGTGCTCCGAGCGGATTTTCAGGGCCGCCTTCCATGTGGCGCGGCAGATCCGGCCGGCGCTTGAGCATGTCGTCGGGCGGCGTCCAATCCGGCCATTCGCGTTTGTTGCTGACGGTGTGCACGCCGGCCCAGGTAAAGCCGGGACGGCCGACGCCGATGCCATAGCGCAACGCGCGGCCGCCGCCTTCCACCAGGTAGAGCAGGCGCTCCGGAGTATTGATGATGATCGTGCCGGGCGCCTCCTTCCCGTCATAGGCGACCTCCTGCTTGAGATAGCGCGGATCCAAGCCTTGCGGCTCGCCTGCATCGGATTGCCCGTAATACGGCTCCGTCGGCTGGGCCGATCCGCCCGCACGACCGCCAAACAACATTTCGATGAACCCACCACCCAGATTGGGGCCTTGCACGGCGACCTGCTGCGCCGGGATCGGCCGATCAGGAGCCTGATGGATTGTCGTTGCGGGGCTGAGCGGTTCGGCGGCGGCGGCGCCACAGCCGAGCAAGCCGGCGAGAAGAGCGGGAACAAATCGGATTGACATGGGGGATAACTCACGCTGGCGGGATACACAATGATCAAACGGAACTCCTTGCACCGAAGCTCCGTTCGAGCCGCGCCAAAATGAAATCAAAACATCGTCGGATTGGTAAAAGTCGGAGCAGAATTGTTATGGATAACAGCGGAAAGATCCTGTTCGTCGACTTATAGTTTTTTTCGAGTAAATGTGGAACAATCATGGTTAATTGCCGGTTTAGCGGGAAGTGTTCCGCGCGCCTCCGCGAAACCCGGCGCATCCATGAACCTGGTGTTAAGCGGAGCCCGGCTACAACCCTGAAAAGAACTTAAAGGATCGGCCATGCCAGTGCGGCAAAAAATCTTCCGCATCGAACAATTGACTCCGCGCGGCGAGCCGCCAGGCACGGCTCAAACTGGCGCGGCTGCTGCCGGCCCGGTTTTCGGCGGCAACGGCTCGGCGCTCCAGCACCATGAAGTTCTCAGCGAATTGAAGGCGCTGCGCGACCTGATCGAGCGGCGCAGCACGACGGCGCCGCTCGCGAGCGACAGCGAAACGGCGTCCAAGAACGATCAAATGTCGGTCGTAGACCTGAACAATCTCAAGAACGAGACCAACAGCATCCATCGCGCCATCAGCCGCACCATGCAGGAAGTCGCGAGCCTGCATTTCGGCACCTTCGGCGCCGCCGGCCGCGGGCGCGCCAGCCGCGAGCTGGACGCCGTGGTGGACAGCACCGAGCGGGCGACCCAGCAGATCCTCGATGCGGCCGAAAGCATCGACGAAGCCGCCGACACGCTCTCCGCCTCGCTCACGCAGGAACAAGAGCAGGCGCTCGCCAGCGACATCCGGGACCATGTCATACGCGTGTTCGAGGCCTGCAACTTCCAGGATCTCAGCGGCCAGCGCATCGCCAAGGTGCTCACGACCCTGAAATTCGTCGAGGACCGCGTTGCCCGCATGCTGGAGATCTGGGGCGGCCGCGACGCGCTCAAGAGCTACACGGCCACCCATGTCGAGCGCGAAGAGGGCAAGCTGCTCAGCGGCCCCAAGCTCAAGGACGATTGCGGCCACGTCTCGCAGCAGGAAATCGATGCGATGTTTGCCTGACCGGCGCCCTCGCGTCGCCGCGAGCCGGGTCGCCGAATGACCTCGCTGACGACGTTGGCCACGGCGGCAATCTTCATCCTCACCTATGCGGGCGTGGCGCTTGGCCGCATCCCCGGCCTGCGTCTCGATCGCGCCGGGGTCGCCTTGACGGGCGCCGCCATGATGATGGCGGTGGGCGCGCTTTCTCCGCAGGAGGCCTACCAGGCGATTGATCTGGACACCATCGTGCTTCTGCTCGGCATGATGATCGTGGTGGCGCACCTGAAGCTCTCGGGCTTCTTCCGGCTGGTCGCCGGCTGGGCGCTGACCCGCGCTCATTCGCCGCGGCTGCTGCTCGCGGCCGTGGTCGTCACCGCCGGCGCCTTCTCGGCTTTTCTCGTCAACGATGCGGTCTGCCTGGTGATGGCGCCCCTCGTCATCGAAGTGACCCGCGCGTTGCGGCGCGATCCGGTTCCCTACCTGCTCGGCTTGGCGATGGCGGCGAATGTCGGCAGCACCGCCACCATCACCGGCAATCCGCAGAACATGATCATCGGGGCGGTGTCGCACATTCCGTATACGGTTTTTGCCGCCGTCCTCGCGCCCATCGCGGTCGCCGGCCTGGTGCTGGTGATCGTGGTGATGTCCGTGGTGTCACGCCGCGAGTTCAGCGACCGGCAGCGTCTCTCCGCGGTGCCGCCGCCGGCCCGCGTGCACAAGCCCCAGATGATCAAGGCGGTGCTGGTGGCGTTGGGGGTCGTATGCTTGTTCTTTGCCGGCATGCCGGTCGCCAAGGCTGCCATCCTGGGCGGCGCGCTGCTCCTGGTCACCCGCGCCATCAAGGCGCGCAAGGTCTATCGCGAGATCGACGGCGCGCTACTGTTGATGTTCGCCGGCTTGTTCGTGGTGGTGGCCGGCGCCGAGAAGGTCTTGTTGAGCGCAGATGTCATCGCGGCCGTGCACGGCATGCACCTGAACGATGTCTGGGCGCTGACCGGTGTTACCGCGGTGCTGTCGAACATCATCAGCAACGTGCCGGCCGTGCTGGCCCTCAAGCCGTTCGTGACGGGGCTCGCCGATGAGTTCGCGCGCGTGGCTCACGATCGCGATGAGCTCGACGCTGGCGGGCAACCTGACCCTGGTCGGATCGGTGGCCAATCTGATCGTGGCGGAGCGCGCCCGCGCGGCGGGCATCGAGATATCGTTCCTCGCCTATTGCCGGGCCGGCATCCCGCTGACGCTCCTCACGCTCGCGCTCGGGGCCTGGTGGCTGAGCTGAAGCCAGCGCTCATTTGGGTTTCGGCCGCATGGCGGCTGCCGAATTGATGGTTGCGTGCAGATTGCGGGCGTAATCGATCGCTCCCGCAATGTCCATGTCGAGCGCCGTGCGCGTGTATTCCTTGACGGCCAGGCGTGCCGGCAGCGGCGCCTTCATCATGGTGGCGCACAGCGTCTCGACGGCGGCATCGAGCTGCGCGAGCGGCACCACCTCGCTGACGAGGCCGGCCTCGCGCGCCCGCGCCGCGCTGATCATGCCGGTCGAATAGACGAAATAGGTGAGCGCCTTGCGCGGCACACGGTCGACCAGCGCCGACATCACCATGGTGGGCATGATGTTGTGCAGCATCTCGGGGATCTGGAATTGCGCGGTGTCGGCCGCAAGCGTGATGTCGCAGACCGCCGCGATGGCGCAGCCAAATCCGAGCGCGCGGCCCCTCACCACGCCGATGACGGGTGCCCGCGCCCGCCGGAAGGCGTTGTAGCAATCGAACACGACGTCGCTGCCGAAGCGGCGCTCCAGCGCGTCGGCGGAGTTGCTGGCCGGCCGGCGCCCGGCCGTCGAGCGGCCGACGCAGAAATCGTCGCCGGCCCCCCGCAGCACGATGATGTCGGCGCTCTCGGCGGCGCCCAGCAGAAGCTTGGTGAGCTGCTCGGCCATGTCGTCGCTGGCGGCATTGCCGTCCTGCGGCCGGTTCAGGGTGATCTCGAGAATCGGGCCCTTCTGGGTGGTGAGAATATCAGGAATTGCTGCCTCCTCTTGCAGGACGTTGGCGATCGGCTCCCGCCGGAGATGCTGTAACGGACCAACCGGAGACTCGCAATTAAGATCAGCCGGCGTGGGCGCCCGCGACCGGTTCGACGCCGCAGCCGCCGCCAGCGCGTTGCGCAGGCCGCCGAGCTTGGGAATCTTCAGACTGACGGCACGCTCGGCGCGGTCAGCGGAACAGGCTTTGGAGGATCTGATCGGTGCTGTCGATGTAGGAGTTCAGCTGCTGCGGAGGGATGAAGTTCTCGCTCAAGCCCGCGGTCTTGGGCACGATCCCTGCCAGTTGCGGACGCGCCGGCACGTTCGGACTGGCCGAAAAATAGTCCGCGTCGGACAGGATCTTTTGGCCCTCGCGGGACAGGATGAAATCCAAGAGCAGCATGGCGGCATGCGGATGCGGAGCGTCTTTGACCACCGAGATCGTGCCGGCCACGCTCGGCACCGGATCGATGAGCTGCGTATTGACCGGAGCGCCCTTGGCCGCGCTGATCAGCGGGTGATGGGCGTAGATATTGAGCGCGATCGGATATTCGCCGGCGATCACTCGATCGACCAAAGTGCGTGCGCTGCCGGATGCGAAATTGATGATCCTCTGCTCGGCCAGCTTCTTGAAGTAGGCCATCGCCGCGTCCTCGCCCCAGGCGAGACGCAGGTTGATCAGGAACAGATAGCGGCCGGTCGTCGCATAAGCCCACGCCATCCTGCCCTTCCATTGCGGGTCGAGCAGGTCCTCATAGGTCTTCGGCACCCGGTCCGCCGAAACCTGCCTGGTATTGTAGGCGACGCCGAAATAGCTGAACCGGGTCGGGGCCAGATTGCCGCTCGGGTCGCGGTAGGCGGCCGGATACTCGGCCAGGACCGGCGAAAAGAACGGCTGCGTGAGGCCGGCTTCCACCGCGACCTCGCCGCCGCCGCTGCCTTCGAGCAGATCGGCCACCACGTTGCGCGCGCGCACCTCGGCGGAAATCTTCGGCAGCAGCTCCTCGGAATCGGCCCGCCAATAGGTCATCTTGAGGAAAGGATATTTTTTGACGAAGGCCGCGGTCAGCGGTCGCAGCGTCTGGTTCACGATCATCGCCGAATAGAGAACGACCTGCCCCTCCTTGGCGGCGCCCTCGATGAGCTGCTGCTCGCGATCCGCTCCCTGGTAGTTGACGATGTCGTTGGCGCCGAGGGCACAAGCCGGGCCGAAGCAAATCGCCGCGACGGCGGCGAGAACCGCCGCCATCGCCGGCTTGGCGCCGAGGCGCGCAAGCACGCAACCGAGCGGCGCGCGCTGCACCGAATTCAGCGCCCCGGCGGCCGATACGCCACTGCTTTCTTGCCCGCCTGGTCCATCTCCTCCGGTGTCAGCAGCACGACGGTGTTCACGGTCGCGCCGCCGCCCTGGGCGACCGCGAGCGCGGCCGCGGCGACGGTCACGTTGTCCGGCACATCGATGATGACATACGCATCGACATCGCCGAACGCGAAGTAGAAGGCCTCCAGCTTGCCGCCCAGGCTTTCCGTCATCCTGGCGACGGCTTCGCGGCGTCCGCTGCCGCCTTCGCGGGCGACTCCCTTGGCACCCTCGGCAGTGTAACGCGCTTCAAAAAGATATTTGGGCATGTTGCTCTCCCTGGGTCAGATCGATTCGCGATGTCGGCCCCACTGTCTGGCACGCGGCATCAAGCCTCAGGCCGCGCACCCGAGCATCTCGCCTCCCGCCGCCGCGGAGGTTGACGCGAATACCGCGCCTGCAGCGCGAATACGGCCGCCAGCATATCAGCCCTTCCGGCCGCGGCCAGGGGTCTGGCGGACGTGAGCCGCGGCGGCCGCTCGCTTCTGGAGCGCTGAATTCTTGCGATTGTTTGGCCGCCCGCGTCCCAATATGCTGGCCGTGGTTCAGTCGCACCGCAATGGTCGCAGGGGAAGCCCGCATGAGAAACGTCGTCCGCACTTTGGCTCTTACGAGCGTGGCTCTCACGAGCGTGGCTCTGACGAGCGTGGCTCTGACGAGCGTGGCTCTCGTGCTGGTCCCCGTGCTTGCCGCCGCGGCCGAGAAACCCGAATGGGCGTTCCCGGTCACCGAGAAGGAGCAGCCGGCGCCGCGCATCGAGGGCACCAGGTTGCGGCCGCCGCCGCCCGGCAGCACGCTGTCGATCACGCGCGCCAAGGCCGACGACATGTTCGACATTCCGAACTGGTATCCGGACATGTATCCGGCGATGCCCAAGATCGTGCAGTTCGGCGACAAGGACACGCAGGTGCGCGCCTGCGGCTCCTGCCACCTGCCGACCGGCACCGGCCACGACGAATCCGCTTACGTGGCCGGCCTCCCGATCGCCTATTTCGTGCGCCAGCTGGCCGACTGGAAGAACGGCGATCGCAAGTACGGCGGCATCATGATCGCCTTGGCGAAGGCCGCGAGCGAGGCCGAGATCAAGGATGCGGCGACCTACTTCGCCTCGGTCAAGCCGCGGCAATGGATCCGGGTGGCCGAGACCGACACGGTGCCCAAGAGCTTCATTGGCCCTGGCAACAAGCGGCTGGTGCACCCCGCGGGCGGCACCGAGCCCATGGGCAACCGCATCATCGAGGTCCCGAAGAACGAGGAGGACGTGGTCTATCGCGATCCGCGCAGCGGGTTCGTGGCCTATGTGCCCAACGGCAGCATCGCCAAGGGCGAGGCTTTGGTCACGACCGGCGGCGGCAAGACGGTTGCCTGCGCCACCTGTCACGGGCCGACCCTGCAGGGCCTGGGCGATGTGCCGGCGATCGCCGGGCGCCATCCCAACTACATCGTTCGCCAGCTGTGGGACATCCAGAACGGCGACCGCGCCGGACCCTCGGCGGCGCAGATGCGTCCGGTGGTCGAGAAGCTCAGCAACGACGACATGCTGGCGATCGCCGCCTACGTCGCCTCACGCGCGCCGTAGGGCGCAATCGCTTTATTGCGCCGTCGGCATCGCCAAATGCTCCGCAGTCCCTTGAAGATCGGCCAGGCGGCGCAATAAAGCGATTGCGCCCTACCACGCATCGCCAAATGGTCCGCAGTCCGTTGGGGCCGGCCGGCGCAATAAAGCGATTGCGCCCTACCTAGTTCACCGCGTCCTTCACGCGGGTGACGATGTCCTTCGGGGTGGCGTAGAGGCGGCGCAGTACGTCGTCGAGCTCGGCTCCGGTCACGAGCTCGACATGCAGGCCCCGCTCCTTGGCTTCGGCCAAATAGTCCGGATCGGTCACGGTTTCGTCGAAGGCCTTGCGCAAGGCTGCGAGCCGGTCGGCCGGCACCCCGGGCGGCGCGGCGAACGGACGGGCAAAGAGATTGGGCGAGACGATCAGCTCGATCGCCTGGCGGTCGGCTTGCGTCTTGGCGAAGTCGAGCGCCAGCGGCACCTCCGGGTGCTCGCTGCTCTTCTTCAAGGCGAGCTGGACGAAGATGTTGACCTTGTGCTCGGCCATCCAGCCGGGCCGGATCGCCTCCAGGGTGGCAAAGCCCAATGAGCAGAACCCCTGCGTCTCGCCGCGCTCCATGGCGAGCAGCGCCTCGTTGGCGCCCGGATAGCCGGGAATGACGCGGAACTTGGCGCCCAACACGGCATTGAGCACGCGCGGAAACGTGTTGGCGATGGCAGTCGAGCCGGTGCCGCCGACGATCAGCTCGTGACGCATGACATCGTCCATGGTCTTGACCGCCGCCGTATGCCACGACAAGCAGGTGCTGGCGTCATTGTCGGTGCTGCCGATCCAGCTGAACCGCAACGGATCGAAGCGGGCTTGCGCAGGATCGAGCAAGGGCTCGAGCAGGATGCCGCGCTCGAAGGTCGCAAGCTCGCTGCCGTCGCGCGCCAAGGTGCTGTAGAGGGCGTTCACCAAAGTGAGCCCGCCGGCACCGGGCGCGTTCTTGACCACGATGGCCGGCGCGCCCGGCAGGTGCCTGCCGAGATAGCGCGCCAGCACCCTGGCATGCAGGTCGTAGCCGCCGCCGGCGCTCAAGCCGACGCTGATGGAGAGAGTCCGTCCGCGATAGAAGTCGGCGACCGCTTGGGAGGCCGCCGTTTGGGCGGCGGCCGGCGCCGGCGGCGCCGATGCCATGAGGGCGAGCGTCAGCGCCAGAGCCAAACCGCCGGGTTTGCGAATGCGTCTCGCCATGATGTGCTCCCCATCGAGCTCGGGGCAGCGATCCTAGCCTGAATCGGAACGGCTCGCGCGGCGCAATTCGAACAGGAGCAGCGACCGGCCCGTCACCTCGTATTCGTGCCCGAACCGAAACGTGGACGGCTTTTCGAGATCCGGCTGGTTGGTGTCGAGGCGCAGGATCCAGCCACGGCCACCGACGCTCTTGGGCAGGGTGAACTTCACCACATCGTCGTGGGCATTGAGGACCAGGTAGAGCGTCACGTCGGTGCCGCGGCGCCGAATGCCGGACTCCTGCGCGCGACCATCCAGCAGGACGCCAAGCGAGCGGGCGTTCGGATCGTTCCAGTTGTCGGTCGTCACCTCGGCGCCCGAGGAGGTGAGCCAGGTCACGTCCTTGACGTCGAGCTCCTCGTCGCAGGCGCCCGAGAGAAAGCGGCCCCGCCGCAGCATGGGGTTGGTTTGACGAAGCCGAATGAGGTGGGACACGAATTGCATGAGTGCATGCCCTTGCGACCCGATCTGCGGCCAGTCGATCCAGGAAATCTCGTTATCCTGCGCATAGGCGTTGTTGTTGCCGCTCTGGGTCCGGAAGAACTCGTCCCCGGCGAGAATCATCGGCGTGCCCTGGGAGAACAGGAGCGTGGCGAGCATGTTGCGCTGCTGGCGCGCGCGCAACTCCCGGATGGCGGGGTCGTCGGTGGGCCCTTCGGCCCCGTAGTTTGCAGCTGTAATTCTCGTCGGTGCCGTCGCGATTTCCCTCGCCGTTGGCGTCGTTGTGCTTGTCACGAAAGCTGAGCGCGTCGGCGAGCGTGAAGCCGTCATGCGCGGTGATGAAGTTCACGCTCGACCAGGGTTTGCGGCCGCGGCGCTTGAACAGGTCGGCGGACGCCGTCAACCGCTTGGCGAGATCGGGAAGCTGGCGCTCGTCCCCGCGCCAGAAGCGCCGCACGGTGTCGCGATAGCGGTCGTTCCATTCGGCCCAGCCGGGCGGGAAGCCGCCGACCTGATAGCCGCCGGGGCCGCAGTCCCAGGGCTCGGCAATCAGCTTGACCGCGGACAGGATCGGGTCCTGCCGGCAGGAATCCAGGAAGCCGCCGCCTTCGTCGAAGCCGTGCGGCTCGCGCGCCAGGATGGTGCCGAGATCGAAGCGAAAGCCGTCGACATGCATCTCCTGCACCCAGTAGCGCAGGCTGTCCATGACGGTCTGCAGAACGCGCGGGTGCGAAAGGTTGAACGTGTTCCCGGTGCCGGTGTCGTTGATGTAGTGGCGCTTGCGGTCGGGGATCAGCCGGTAGAAGGAGGCGTTGTCGATGCCCTTGAACGAAAGCGTCGGGCCCTTCTCGTTTCCTTCCGCCGTATGATTGTACACGACGTCGAGGATGACCTCGATGCCGGCTTCGTGCAGGCGGGCCACCATCTCCTTGAATTCGGCGAAGCCGAAATCGGGAATGCTGCAATAGCGTCGCGCAGGCGCAAAGAAGCTCAGCGAGTTGTAGCCCCAATAGTTGGTGAGCCCCTTGTCGAGAAGATAACCGTCGTCGACAAAGCTGTGGATCGGCAGCAACTCGACCGCGCTCACGCCGAGGCTGCGCAGATGGGACAGCACGGCGCGGTTGCACCAAGCCGGCAAAGGTGCCGCGCAACGGTTCGGCCAGTTCGGGATGGCGCTTGGTGTAGCCGCGGACATGCAGCTCATAGATGACGGTGCGCTCCCACGGGATCGAGGGAGGACGATCACCGCCCCAGGTGAATGCCGGGTCGATGACGCGGCTCTTGGTGACATAAGGCCCGCTGTCACGTTCGTCGAACGACAGGTCGTCGCCGGTTTCCATCCGATAGCCGAAAATCTCCGGCCGCCACTGCAATTGGCCCACCACCACCTTGGCATAGGGATCGAGCAGCAGCTTGTTGGGATTGAACCGATGGCCCGCGTCCGGCTCGTAGGGCCCGTGCACGCGATAGCCGTAGACGGTGCCGGGTCGCGCCTCGGGAAGGAATCCGTGCCATACCTCGTCGGTATATTCAGGCAGCTCGACCCGACCAATCTCCGTTTCGCCGCGGTCGTCGAACAGGCAGAGCTCGACCTTGGTGGCGTGCGCCGAAAACAGCGCGAAGTTGACTCCCAATCCGGTCCAGATGGCACCCAGCGGGTGCGGCTTTCCTTCGGTGATGCGAAACGGCACGATGATGATCGCGAATGGCGAGCGGCGCCGACCACGCCTCGCGCCGTGTTGAGCCAGCCGAGCCGGGAATAACAGGGACGACGCGCAGAAGGTTCCACATCAGCGCCAAGGAATTGTGCGCGCGCTGCATGCGCAACGTCATCGTCGTCGACAACGGCGCAAGCCGCGCAGCGCTCGTTCCCCGAACGCATGATCATCCAGGCCTGCCGTCGACGGCGCGTTCCATATGCGACGCGGACCGTATATGCTGCCCGGTGATGCGCGATTTCGGCGCCCAAGTGATTAAGCGATTAGGAGAATATCCGATCAACCGCCCTGACGCCTCGGGAGGACAATCATGGTGCTTGGAAGCTCGACTTCGATGACACCAGCCGAAGCGCTGCGGTGGCCGGAGCTGCCCTATGCGGCTTGGAAAGACACGTGCGACACGCTGCACTTGTGGATGCAGGTGGTCGGCAAGATCCGGTTGGCGTTGACGCCGTGGTTGAACCATTCCTGGCAAGTGGTGCTTTATGTCACGGCGCGCGGCCTGACCACCTCGCCGATCCCGTATGGGGGCGCCGCGTTCCAGATCGATTTCGACTTCATCGACCACGTGCTGTGGGTGCGGACGAACGGCGGCGATTACCGGCAGGTGATGCTCTCGCCCATGCCGGTGGCGGAATTCCATGCCGCGCTGATGGCGGCGCTGGCCGAACTCGGGATCGACGTGCGTATCAGCACGATGCCGTGCGAGATCGCCGAGGCCATTCCGTTCGACCAGGACCGCGCCCAAACTGCCTACGACCGCGATTACGCCAACCGGTTCTGGCGCGTGCTGGCCTCAACCCATGAGGTGATGGCGCATTTCCGCACCGGCTTTCTCGGCAAGGCGAGCCCCGTGCATTTCTTCTGGGGCAGCTTCGACCTGGCGGTGACGCGGTTCTCGGGCCGGCGGGCGCCGCCCCATCCCGGCGGCGTGCCGCATCTTCCGGACGCGGTGGCGCGCGAGGCCTATTCGCACGAAGTATCGAGCGCGGGTTTCTGGCCCGGCGGCGGCGGGCCTGTGGAATACGCAGCGTTTTATTCTTATGCCTATCCGGCGCCGCAGGGGTTTGCCGATGCGCGCGTGCATCCGGCCGAGGCGTCCTTCAGCAAGCAGCTGGGCGAGTTCATCTTGCCGTATGACGCCGTCCGCACAGCGCGCGAGCCGGAGCGAGCGTTGATGGAATTTCTACAGAGCACCTATGAGGCGGCGGCCGAATTGGCGAAATGGGATCGTAAGGCGCTGGAATGCGCGTTGGGCGAAGCCGGGAAGGTCAGGGTGGTATAGAGACCGCCAGGCCGATGGGCTCGTGCCGCTGAGGTTCTCGCCTACGCAATGTTGCTGTTCGGTGGGGCGCCGCGGTCGATCTTGCCATCAGGGCGGCGGTTCAAGTCTTGAAACGCCGCCCCGATTTCTCGTCAATAGCTTGCACCGCCGTCCGTGGCCTCGACAGGCTTCGCAGAAATTTGCGAAGCCTCGGATCCGGCCCTGATCGCCCGATGCCCGGCCGCCGCAATCAGGCGACGTCGAAGCGGTCGAGGTCCATCACCTTGGTCCACGCGGCCACGAAGTCTTGCACGAACTTCTCCTTCGAGTTCCGCGCACGCATAGACTTCCGCGATGGCTCGCAGCTGGGAGTGCGAACCGAAGATCAGGTCGACGCGGGTGCCGGTCCACCTGGCGCGGTTGGTCTTCCGGTCGCTCCCCTCGTACACGCCTTCAGAGCCGGCCGACGGCTGCCATTGCGTGCCCATGTCGAGCAGGTTGACGAAGAAGTCGTTGGTCAGCGTCTGCGGCCGCTCGGTGAAGACGCCGTGCTTGGAATGGCCGGCATTGGCCCCCAGCACCCGCAGGCCGCCGAGGAGAACCGTCATCTCCGGCGCCGTCAGCGTCAGCAATTGCGCCCGATCCACCAATGCCTCCTCGGGCGCCATGAAATGCTTCTTGCTGCCGCGATAGTTGCGGAAGCCGTCGGAACGCGGTTCGAGCGGCGCGAAGGACTCGACATCGGTCTGCTCCTGCGACGCATCCATGCGCCCCGGCGTGAAGGCGACTTTCACGTCGACACCGGCGTCTTTTGCGGCCTTTTCCACCGCCGCGCAGCCGCCGAGAACGATCAGGTCGGCAAGCGATACCTTCTTGCCGCCGGTCGCCGAGGCGTTGAACTCCTTCTGAATCGCCTCGAGCTTCTGCAGGACGGCCTTGAGCTCCGCCGGCTGGTTGACCTCCCAGTCCTTCTGCGGCGCGAGGCGAATGCGCGCGCCGTTGGCTCCGCCGCGCTTGTCGGAACCGCGGAAGGTCGACGCCGACGCCCAGGCGGTCGAGACCAGCTGCGACACCGACAGACCGGAGGCGAGGATCTTGGCCTTCAGCGCCGCGATGTCCTGCGCCCCGATCAGCGGATGGTTCACCGCGGGGATCGGGTCCTGCCAGATCAGGATCTCCTTCGGCACGAGCGGGCCGAGATAGCGATGGATCGGCCCCATGTCGCGGTGCGTGAGCTTGAACCAGGCGCGGGCAAATGCGTCCGCAAACTGGTCGGGATGATCGTGGAAGCGCCGCGAGATCTTCTCGTAGGCCGGGTCCATCCGCAGCGACAGGTCCGTGGTCAGCATGGTCGGCACATGCTTCTTCGATTGGTCGAAGGCGTCCGGGATCGTGGCGGCGGCACCCTTCGCTTTCCACTGCGGCACGCCGGCCGGGCTCTTGGTCAGCTCCCATTCGTTCTCGAACAGGTTCTTGAAGAAGTGGTTGCTCCACTTCGTCGGCGTCTGCGACCAGGTGACCTCCGGGCCGCCCGTGATGGCGTCGGCGCCGATGCCCGTGCCATGCGTGCTCTTCCAGCCGAGGCCCTGATCCTCGATGGCGCCGCCTTCCGGCTCCGGGCCGACCAGCGACGGATCGCCGGCGCCGTGAGTCTTGCCGAAGGAGTGGCCGCCGGCAATCAGCGCCACGGTCTCCTCGTCATTCATCGCCATGCGGAAGAACGTCTCGCGGATGTCCTTGGCGGCCGCGACCGGGTCCGGATTGCCGTTCGGCCCCGCCGGATTGACGTAGATCAGGCCCATCTGCACCGCGCCGAGCGATTCATGGAGCTGGCGTTCACCGCTGTAGCGTTCGTCGCCGAGCCAAGTCCCTTCAGGACCCCAGTAGAGCTCTTCGGGCTCCCAGACGTCGGCGCGGCCGCCGGCGAAACCGAAGGTCTTGAAGCCCATCGAACTCGAGGGCGACGTTGCCGCTGAGAACGAACAGGTCGGCCCAGGAGATTTTCTTGCCGTATTTTCGCTTGATCGGCCACAGCAGCCGGCGAGCCTTGTCGAGGTTGGCGTTGTCCGGCCACGAGTTGAGGGGCGCGAAACGCTGCTGGCCGGCGCCGGCGCCGCCGCGGCCGTCGGTGATGCGGTAGGTGCCGGCGCTGTGCCACGCCAGGCGGATGAACAGTCCACCATAGTGACCAAAGTCGGCCGGCCACCAAGGCTGCGAGTCCGTCATCAAGGCCTGCAGGTCCTTGATCACGGCATTCAGGTCGAGAGTCTTGAATTCCTTGGCATAGTCGAACGCCTCGCCCATCGGATCGGACAGCGTGGACTGCTGGTGGAGCGCCTGAAGGCTCAGCTGGTCCGGCCACCAGTCACGGTTGGTGTGGGCGCGCATTCCGCCCGTGAACGGGCATTTGGTCTTGTCATCCATCGTGGTCTCCCCATCGGGTATGCATGTTTTCCAAACGGTTCTTTGCACCAGTTTCTCGCCCGACGCACCCCACCCTTTTAGCCACCGCGGACCATCAGGTAAAATTGACTTTGCTGATCGTAGTGATAAGATGTTCTGATGAATCCTAAAGCCTCGGCGGTGCGGCCATATCGATGCGCGGGGTAGCGGCTTCGGACGCGCGGCAGGTGCGGCGGCAGCCGCCCGCCGCGGAGCGGCCCAGTCAGTTGCCGATGATCATGTTCACCCAATGGCACGAGCCGGCCAGCCGCCTGAACGAGCCTCCCCATTGGTCGGCGCTGCTGGCCGTTCGGAACTGCACCTTGAAGGTCGCGAGCGAGCCGGGATCCGCAGTCGAGAACTTCGCCACGCCCGCCGCCGCGCGCCATTTGTAGACCGCATCGCTGGCCTCATCGGATATGCTGAATGCATAGTCGGCAGGATAGATCCGCAGCGTTGCGTTCTTCAGCCCGTCGAGCGTGTCATCCGAACGCAGCAGGATGCCGTTGCCCGAGTCATTGATCGATTTCGCGCGCCATGCCGCAATGTCCTTGGCGGCCGAAACGAGCGGCGTGACCAGGAAATGGAGCGTGCCCGAAATCGGTCTTGGCCTGGGCGTCGCATCCATTCATGGCGGTCGAGAGCCAGCCGAAATCCGCAGTCGAGCTCGCCGCGATCTGCCCGTCGGCGGCCGCGCCGGTATCGGTGGCGGCCGCCAGGCGGTGCCAACCAATCACCGCCGCAGCCGCGACCATGACGGCGACAAGCAGAAGAGCCAGCGCGCCGGCGACCATCATGCCGGCGAGCTGCAGCCGCAGCGCAGCGCCGCAATCGGCGCAAGCCCTGGCAAGGACGGAGGTGCCGCTGCCGCAATTCGGGCATTCGCCCTCGATCCTGTCGAGATATCGGAGCCGCTCAGTCAATCGGTCGAAGCCGCGACTTGCCATCTTGAACTCGAGCCTGTGCATGACGACGGAGCCGTCGCGACCACCGGCGCGCCGGCGCCGCGCTACCAGAGCCGTGAGCCCTGTGCCCCGAATGGGGCGGAATGATAGAGTGGATATGCGGCCCCGTGAAACAGAATCCAAGCCGGCAGCGCACATCAGCCGGCCGGCCCCCTTGCGTGTCGCTCGGAACGGATCGAAAATGGCGCGATGAGACCCAGCCTCAAAAGCCTCGCCGCCTCGATCTGCCTGTGCTGGGCCGCCTATTGCGGGCCCTACAATTCCAACACGTGGCCGCTTGCCTTCGGCATGACGCCGCAGGAAGCCAGCACAGCGCTCGGCGTGCCGCTGGCGCATTCCGGAGCACGCGGCTCCGAGATCTATGTTGCCAGCGGATCGGCAGGGGTTCCGGGCCTGTTCCCGGTTGACGCCGCGATCACGCTCCAGTTCCGCCGCGGTCGTCTGACCGGGTGGAAACAGAACTGGGCCCTGCCGCGACCGCGGATCATCTACTGACCGCTCGCGAAGGCGGCCGCAAGGAACTCCGTCAAGAGCGCGGTTGCGCTCCGCCAGTCGGTTTTTTCGGCATTAAGTTGATATAGCCTCGACGATTCCGCGTTCAGGAAAGTTCCGCTCGCGGCAACGTTGCGGCACCCCGCGGGTGTTGCTTTTCTGGTGCCGGCGTCGTGAAATCACCGCGATGGAGGCCGGGCCCACTGCCCGGCCGCGACGTTTTGGAGGAGGTCATCTTGGGCAAGCAATTCACTCTCGCCGCCGCCGACCAGCATCGATTGGGCGCCTATCGGGCCGATCCGCAAGGCCACGCCAAGGGCGGGGTCGTGGTCATTCAGGAGATTTTCGGCGTCAATCACCATATCCGCGCGGTCTGCGATCGGCTGGCCAACGAAGGCTATGCGGCGGTGGCGCCGGCCCTGTTCGATCGGATGGAGCCGAATTTCGAATGCGGCTACACCCCCGACGAGATCGCCAATGCCCGCAAGTTCGTCGCCAATCCGGATTTCAGCGCCATGTTGCGCGACAGCCAAGCCGCGATCGACGAGCTCAAGAAAGAAGGTCCGGTCGCCATTCTGGGCTTCTGCATGGGCGGAACGATCTCGTTCGTGGCGGCCGCCGAGGCCGCCGGCCTCTCGGCGGCGGTGTGCTTCTATGGCGGCCATATCATCAAGATGGTCGACAAGAAGCCCAAGATCCCGACCCAGATGCATTTTGGCGAGAAGGACGCCAGCATCCCCATGAGCGACGTGGAGACGATCAAGCAGAAGCATCCCGAATGCGAGATCTACGTCTATCCGGATGCCGGGCACGGCTTCTGCTGCGATGAGCGCGGCAGCTACAACGAGGCGGCCTGCAAGCTCGCTTGGCAGCGGTCGCTGGAATTCCTCAAGAAGCACGTGAAGAAGTGACGCGCCCGGCAGGGTCGACTGTGAGAGGCCACGGCCTTCATGCTTTTCCCGGACGCGGTGCAGCGCGCAGCTCTTGCGAAGCGGTGCACCGCTGATCCGGGATCGTTGCACCCGACGGAATCGGGTACCGCTCCTTGTCCCGGCCTTTAGGCCGGACCGTTCCATACTTCGCGCTTGGGACGATCCCGGGTCTGCAGCGCACCACTTCGCAAGCGCTACGTGCTGCGCTGCGCCCGGGAAAAGCCCAAAGGCTTGCCGCGACCAGTATCAGAACCAGCGCTCTTCGATGGTGATCGTGTCGCCGGGGCGCAACGCATAGGTGAGCGGCACCGACATGCGGTAGGCCTGACCGCCTTGATTGCGGGCAACCTTCACGTCCCAACGATAGGCCCGCGGCGTGAAGCCGCCCGCGATCGCGACCGCGGTCTCGACCGTCATATTGGGAACGTAAGGATACTGGCCCGGATAGGTCACCTCGCCGAGGATGAAGAACGGCCGGTAGCTCTCGACCTCGATCGCGACATGGGGTTCGCGAATAAACCCGTTGCGCAAACGCGTGCCGATTTCCCGGGCCAGCTCGGAGGTGCTGGTGCCGCGCGCCGGAACCGCACCGATCAAAGGCATCGTGATATTGCCGGCGGCATCGACGATGTAGGAATTGCTGAGCCCATCCTGTCCGAACACGACGATTCTCAGCCGATCGCCCGAATCGAGCTGATAGACGGAAGGTGCTTCCGCAGCCGGCAAAGCTGCCGGCGTCACGGCGGCGACCGGCGAGGCGACGGCGGCGACCCCCGCGGCCGAAGCGCCGCCCGCATACATCAAGTTGTCGAGATCGGGCCGTGACGAACCCGCCGGCGGCAGTGCCGCCGCGACCTGAGGCCCCGGCCCCGCTCGCATCGCCTGTCCGAGCGGCCCGGCGCAACCCGCCGCCATGAAGGCGATCGCAAGCACCAAGGCGAGGCCGCCGAGCATGCGCTCGCGGCCGCCGATGCGTTTCCGTTCAACCTGATGGCGTTCAAGCCGCATGCGGCAAATCCGAAACCCGAACCAAGAGGGTTAACGGATTAGCACCCGATATGGTTAAGAAACCCTCACCACGCATGGGAGCGCGGCATCGCCCCGATCCCTCAGCCGGCCGCCGCTACGCCGGTACCGATCGGGCAACTCACCCCGGTGCCGCCGAGGCCGCAATAACCCATGGGGTTCTTGGCGAGGTACTGCTGGTGATAGTCCTCGGCAAAATAGAACGGCGGCGCATCGAGGATCTCGGTGGTGACGGCAGGGAAGCGCTTCTCCGCCAGCGCCTTTTCAAACACGGCCTTCGACGCCTCGGCGGCGCTGCGCTGCGCCGGCGTGAAGACATAGATGCCGGAGCGATACTGGGTGCCGACATCGTTGCCCTGGCGCATGCCCTGGGTGGGATCGTGGCTTTCCCAGAACGTCTTGAGCAGCCGCTCGTAGGAGAGCTTGCGCGGGTCAAACACCACCAGCACGACCTCGTTATGTCCGGTCTGGCCGGTGCAGACTTCCTGATAGGTCGGGTTGGGGGTGTGGCCGCCCGCATAGCCGACCGCGGTGATGTAGATGCCTTCGCCCAGCTCCCAGAACTTGCGCTCGGCGCCCCAGAAGCAGCCGAGCCCGAACATCGCCATCTCCAGACCCTCCGGATAGGGCCCCTTGAGATCGCGGCCGTTGATGAAATGCTTGCTCGCGGTCGGGATCGGCGTCGGCCGGCCGGGCAGCGCATCTGCGGCGGACGGCATTTCGGACTTTCGCTTGAGCGTGAACATGGGCGTGATCTCCTTAGGTTCGCGGCTCTATATAGGGTCGCTATCGGGCAAGCGCAGCGTGTGCCCGCTTGAGCCGGCCGAAAACCGTGCAACACTTGCCCCGGCCTTGAGCCGGGACCGTTACAAGCTCAGAGTTTCGGACGGTCCCGGCTCATAGCGCGTCAAAGACGCGCGTAAACGCGCTCACGGCCGGGACAAGTGCGGCACGGTCAGTCGCGTGCGTAGCCGATGAGCGGCTTTTTTCTGCGTCCGAGTATCATCAGGAGCGAAGCCACGACCGCCAGGACAACCCAGATCGGAGCGTGCAGGAGGGAGACGGTCACCGGATCCCACAGCCAGCTCGCGATCGGGGCGGTGATGGGCCGCAAGACGTCCTGCGGGCTCTTGGGATAGACCTCGTTCCAAAATCTCTCCACGGTGGTCATCTCGATCACCCGGTTGGCGATCGACTTGGTCCCGTCGTAGACCAGGAACACGAAACCCAAGGCCAGCCCCAACAGGCCGACGAAGCGAAACAAAAAACGGATCATGATCGCGCCGTGCTAGGCTAAGAGCTCGTCCCTGCCCCACGCTTACACGTCTCGGCGTGCTGCTTCAATTACGATGCCGGAATCCACCCCATGGACCAGTCGGTCGCGACCGCAGCGCAGCTCGAGCCGCATCCCTGCAACCTGTCGGTGGACGATCCACGCGATTGCGTCCCCTCCCCCAGCTGGCCTATCTGGACGGCCAAGGAGCTGAAATGAGTACAAAAAACGACGGCCCCGGCAAGCGGCCGACCTTTACGGACCAGGAAGCGCTGCTGTTTCACAGCCAGGGACGGCCCGGCAAGCTCGAAGTCATCGCCACCAAGCCGATGGCGACCCAGCGCGATCTTTCGCTCGCCTATTCGCCCGGCGTCGCCGTCCCGGTCCTGGCCATCGCCGAGGACGAAAGCCTCGCCTACGACTACACGACCAAGGGCAATTTCGTCGCCGTCATCACCAACGGCACCGCCATCCTGGGGCTGGGCAATCGCGGCGCGCTCGCCGCCAAGCCGGTGATGGAGGGCAAGGCGGTGCTGTTCAAGCGCTTTGCCGACATCGATTCCATCGATCTCGAAGTCTCGACCGAGGATCCGGACGAGTTCATCAACGCCGTCAAGTTTCTCGGCAAGAGCTGGGGCGGCATCAATCTCGAGGACATCAGGGCGCCCGAATGCTTCGTGATCGAGCAGCGCCTGCGCGAGCTCCTGGACATTCCGGTATTCCACGACGACCAGCACGGCACCGCCATCATCGCGGCCGCCGGCCTGATCAATGCGCTCGACCTGACCGGCCGCGACATCAAGATCGACCAAGCTGGTCTGCAACGGCGCCGGCGCCGCCGGCATCGCCTGCCTCGAGCTGCTCAAGGCCATCGGGTTTACGCCCGACAACGTCATCCTGTGCGACACCAAGGGCGTCATCTATCAGGGCCGCACCGAGGGCATGAACCAGTGGAAGTCGGCCCATGCGGCCAAGACCTCGGCGCGCACGCTCGCGCAGGCGCTGGACGGCGCCGACGTCTTCTTCGGCCTCTCCGTCAAGGGCGCGGTCACCCAGGACATGGTCAAGTCGATGGCGCCGCAAGCCGATCATCTTCGCGATGGCCAATCCCGATCCGGAAATCACGCCCGAGGACGTCGCCGCCGTTCGTCAGGACGCCATCATGGCGACCGGCCGCTCGGACTATCCGAACCAGATCAACAACGTGCTCGGCTTTCCCTACATTTTCCGCGGCGCCCTCGACGTGCGCGCCACCACCATCAACATGGAGATGAAGATCGCGGCCGCCAACGCGCTGGCCGCGCTCGCGCGCGAGGACGTGCCGGACGAGGTCGCGGCCGCCTATGGGGCGCGGCCGAAATACGGGCCCGACTACATCATTCCGGTGCCGTTCGATCCGCGCCTGATCTCGGCGGTGCCGCCGGCGGTCGCCAAGGCCGCCATGGAGACCGGGGTCGCCCGCAAGCCGATCGCCGACATGGATGCCTATCGGGCGCAGCTGCGCCTCGCGGCGCGATCCGGTGGCCGGCATCCTGCAGCGCATCTACGCAGCGGCTGCGGCGGCGGCCGCAGCGCGTCGTCTTCGCCGAAGGCGAGGAGGAGCAGGTGATCCGCGCGGCCGCGAGCTTCGTGCATCAGGGCCTCGGCAGCGCGCTCCTGGTCGGCCGCGAGGATCGCGTGCGCGAGACCGCGCAAGGGCTCGGCATCGAGCTCGGCGACGGCATCGAGATCATCAACGCGGCGCTTTCCCACCGCAATGCCGCCTATGCGGCCTATCTGTACGAGCGGCTGCAGCGCAAAGGCTTTCTGCTGCGCGACGTCCACCGCCTGGTCAACCAGGACCGCAATCACTTCGCCGCCTGCATGGTGGCGCTTGGCGACGCCGACGCCATGGTCACCGGCGTCACCCGCAATTTCTCGGTGGCGCTCGAGGACGTCTGCCGATGCATCGATCCCAAGCCGGGCCATCGTGTCATGGGCGTCTCGCTCGTGCTGGCGCGCGGCCGCACCGTCCTGGTGGCCGATACCGCCGTGAACGAAATGCCCAATGCCGAGGTACTCGCCGACATTGCGGTCGAGGCCGCCGGAGTGGCGCGGCGGCTCGGCTACGACCCGCGGCTCGCGCTGCTGGCATTCTCGACCTTCGGCCATCCGCCGGGCGAACGCTCGGCGCATGTGCAGGGCGCGGTGCGCATCCTCGACCAGCGCCGCGTCGATTTCGAATACGACGGCGACATGGCGGCGGATGTCGCGCTGAACATGGATCTGCGCGACGCCTATCCGTTCTGCCGGCTGTCGGGCCCGGCCAATGTGCTGATCATGCCGGCATTTCATTCCGCTTCGATCTCGACCAAGCTGCTCACCGAACTGGGCGGCGCGACCGTCATCGGCCCGATCCTGGTCGGGCTCGACCGGCCGGTGCAGATCGTCTCGCTTTCCGCCAATGACGCTCAGCTGGTCAATATGGCGGCCCTGGCCGCGTTCAACGTGAACGGCTGACCGGGAAACGGCCGAGCCACGCACCGCCGGACACGAATCCGGTGCGGACATTGACGTGACGGGGTGCCGCCATTATAAGCGGCGCCGGCTGGCGGCGGATATCTCGCCGCCGCTGCTTTTTTTGCGCGTGCGGCAAATTTGCCGTCATCACGGAACTTAGATGCATGCGGCAGTTGCCGCCTGCCGCAGGACGAGAACGGGTATGGCCAATACCGCTTCAGCCAAGAAGGCAGCGCGCCAGATGGCGCGCCGGACAGTGATCAATAAGGCGCGCCGTTCGCGGCTGCGCAACCACGTGGGCAAGGTCGAGGATGCGATTGCGACGGGCGACCGCGCCCTGGCGCTTGCCGCGCTCGGCGAGGCCGAGCCGGTGATCATGCGCGCGGCCCAGCTGGGGATCGTTCACAAGAACTCGGCCAGCCGCAAGGTGTCGCGGCTCACCCAGCGGGTGGCGGAGCTCGGCAAATAGCATTTCGCGGCGCGCGATGGTCGCGTCGAGGCCCGGCTCGCGTTCCGGGCTTTTTGTTTGCGGATCTTATCGACGACCACCACCGAGCAAGGCCAGAAGCGCGCGTCGGAGCCGGCGCGCGTGCGATTTGCTTTGAAAAACTGGATTTCGAGTGGAAGTTGTTGCAAAAACGTCACTAAAGTGACTCTATGTGCACCTAGGGTGTTTTCTGTAGGGTGCGAAAGCCGCTTTTTATTCCGACCCTCCGGGCGGGGGGGTTAGGTCATCTTTCCGCACAAAAATACAGCTGCTTGCAGAACGATTTACAGGGAAAGCAGCGGTAAGGGCTTTGAATCTGTCATATTTGAGCCGGCCCCGAGCGCGCTCTTCGGCGTTAAAATGAGGCCTTTCGGGAAGCCGGCTTCGGCGCCGCTGAAACCAAAAATTAACACAGCACCTCATGGGCTTAAGTAAGGGCATTTGAGGGCCAACACGGCAATTTTCGGGCGGAAGCGGGTCCGGCCTATACCACTCTCGACGTTGCAGCCGAGAACTGGCGTGGTAACCTTAATTTCATCGCGGGCCACTTGCGATTACCTCGAACACGGTCAGTATTCGAACGCCTCGAGCATGGGAACTCTTGAGCCGTGTCCGGTTATTCACAAATTTGGCCCGCAATAGTCAGGCGATTGACCCCAAGTTCGACTTAAAGGGCGTGAGTAATAGCCTGCTGTTGCCGAGTGGATAGTCCGCGAGCAGCAAAAGGCCGTTACCAAGACTTGGGTCAGTCAAAAGGCATGTTACATCGCCGTGCGGCGGCGATGAATTGGGGGGGCCAACATCATGACATTCATGACACCGCGTCAGGCATGGAGCCATCCGGTCGGTCCCGCCCAGGCTTGGCTCTTTTGCGCCGGCCTTTATTCGGCCGGCCCGCGCATGGTGCCGGGACGTCCGGCCCCGCCCTGACGCCGCGGCCTGGCGGTCGCCGGCACTGACCGGCTTGCCTCTGCCGCCACGCTCCCCGTCCGCGTTTTTCCATTCACCGTCGGTCTGGTGCGTGCGGCCCGTGTCCGAGTTTCAACCGCGTTCGATTCAACGCCTTCTCGACCATTATGGGATGAAAATGAACAGCATTGATCAGGAGCGATGGTTGCGCGTGAAGGACCGCCTCCGCATCGAAGTCGGCGAGGACATCTATCTCAGTTGGTTCGCGCGCATGGAGCTCGATGGCGTCGAGGTCGAGACGATCAAGCTCTCGGTCCCCACACGGTTTCTCAAGAGCTGGATCCAATCCCACTATGCCGAAAAGCTGCTGGGCTGCTGGCAGTCCGAGCAAGCCACGACCACGCGGATCGAGCTGACCGTCCGCTCGGCGGCGATCCGGCAATTGCCGCCCAAGGTCCAGCCGGTGGAGCCGCCGGCCCCGCCGCGCGAGGCCAAGGTCAACGGCCACGAGCCGCGCGGCCTGCTGCCGCCGATCTCGGCCGTGCATGAAGGCCTCGGCGGCTCGCCGCTCGATCCGCGCCTGACCTTCGACGCTTTCGTGGTCGGCCGCTCGAATACGCTCGCCCATGCGGCCGCCCTCCAGGTCGCGCGCGCGCGCCGCGGCGATACCGTCATGTTCAACCCGCTCTACATCCATGCCGGCGTCGGCCTGGGCAAGACCCATCTGCTGCAAGCGGTGGCCTGGGCCGGCAATGTCGGCCCCGACCGCAAGGTGCTGTATTTGACCGCCGAGAAATTCATGTACGGCTTCGTGGCGGCGCTGCGGGCGCAGACCGCAATCGCCTTCAAGGAGGCGCTGCGCGCCATCGACGTCCTGGTGATCGACGATCTGCAATTCCTGCAAGGCAAGTCCACCCAGGCCGAATTCTGCCACACTCTCAATGCCCTCATCGATTCCGGCCGCCAGGTGGTGATCGCCTCGGATCGACCGCCGTCCGATCTCGAAAGTCTCGACGAACGCATGCGCTCGCGGCTGGCCGGCGGGTTGGTCGTCGAGATGGGCGCGCTGGGCGAGGAGCTGCGGCTGGAAATCCTCAAATCCCGGGTGGCCGCCGCGCGGCAGCATCACCCCGGCTTTGACGTGCCGGCAGGCGTGCTCAGCTTCATCGCCAAGTCCGTGACCCACAACGGTCGCGATCTGGAAGGCGCCCTCAACCGCCTGCTCGCGCACAGCAAGCTGACCGGACAGCCGGTCACGCTCGAAATGGCCGAGCACGAAGTCCGCGATCTGATCCGTCCGCAGGAGCCGCGCCGCGTCAAGATCGAGGACATCCAGCGCGTGGTGGCGCGCCAGTACAATGTCAGTCGCGCCGACCTGTTGTCCTCCCGCCGCACCGCCAATGTGGTGCGGCCGCGCCAGGTCGCCATGTATCTCGCCAAGACGCTGACGCTGCGCTCGCTGCCCGAGATCGGGCGCCGTTTCGGCGGCCGCGACCACACCACGGTCCTGCATGCGGTCCGCAAGATCGAGAACCTGGTGAACAATGATGTGACGCTCGCCGAGGAGATCGAGCTGTTGAAGCGGCAGCTGCAGGACTAGGCCTCGGCGCGAACCGGCAGCTCGGCGCTCGCCGGGCGGAGTCCCTCCCTCTGAAAAAGGCCCAAAGAGGGAGGGGTGTCGCAGGCCGGGGAACCAAGACCCCTGCCCGGCGCCTTCGACGCCACCCTCCCACTTTCAGGAGGAGGGATCCGGCGCCGCCTCGGCAAACTACCAAGCTCAAATAAGATTGCGGGTTCCTTGGTGCGGAATCGGCTGGAAAACCCCCCTGCCGAGAGCCCATCGCCCTTGCGGAATCCGCGGGCGCGCGCCACCTTCGGGGCCCCCTGGGGGCGGGCGCATTTCCGTTGGGGGGAGCAGGGTCGCAGATGAAGGTCACGGTCGAACGCTCGGAGTTGCTGAAGTCGCTGGGCCACGTCCATCGCGTGGTGGAGCGGCGCAACACGATCCCCATCCTGGCCAATGTGCTGATCAGGGCGGAGGGCGCGAACCTGGCCCTGAAGGCCACCGATCTCGATCTCGAGGTCATCGAGACGATCGCCGCCGAGGCGAGCCCCGGGGGCGCGACCACGGTGCCGGCCCACATGATCTACGAGATCGTGCGCAAGCTGCCGGAAGGGACGCAGGTCGTGCTCGAGGCCTCCGGCGATCGCGCGGTGCTGGCGATCCGCGCCGGCCGCTCGCGCTTCACCTTGCAGACCTTGCCTGAGAGCGACTTCCCGGATCTCGCGGCCGGCGAGATGAGCCACAGCTTCAAGCTGGCCGCGGCGGACCTCAAGCGCCTGATCGACAAGACCCAGTTCGCGATCTCGACCGAGGAGACCCGCTACTATCTCAACGGCATCTATTTCCACGCCGCCGGCACCGCGCCGGCGCCGACGCTGCGGGCGGTGGCGACCGACGGCCACCGATTGGCCCAGCTCGATCTGCCGCTGCCCGAGGGCGCCGGCGGAATGCCGGGCATCATCGTGCCGCGCAAGACCGTCGGCGAGGTGCAGCGCCTGATCGAGGACGGCAGCGGCGAAGTGCTGGTCGAGCTGTCGCAGGGCAAGATCCGTTTCACGTTGGGCAGCGTGGTGCTGACCTCCAAGCTCATCGACGGCACGTTCCCGGATTACGCCCGGGTCATTCCGGTCGGCAACGACAAGGATCTTGTGGTCGACAAGAAGGAGTTCGAGCAGGCGGTCGACCGCGTGTCCACGGTGTCGAGCGAACGCGGGCGCGCCGTCAAGCTCTCGCTTACCAACGGCAAGCTGGTGCTTTCGGTCACCAACCCGGATTCCGGCAGCGCCGCCGAGGAGGTCGAAGTCGAATATGGCTCCGAACCGCTCGATATCGGCTTCAATTCCCGCTACCTGCTCGATATCGCGGCCCAGATCGAAGGCGAGTCGGCGCTGCTCAAGCTGGCCGATCCGGGCTCGCCGACCCTGATCCAGGATCGCGACGCCAAGGGCGCGCTCTACGTGCTGATGCCGATGCGGGTGTGAGTTCTGCAGAGTTCTGCAGAGTTCTGTAGCCCGGATGGAGCTCTTGCGTAATCCGGGAACGCTGTCCCGCATTTCGCATAGCCCGCGAAGAGCACCAGGGCGTTTACGCCCGTCTTCGCGGGCTATGGCGTAAACGCCCTGGTGTGCTTCATGCGGGCTACGGCGCTAGAACTGCCCGAATGAGCGCCGCCCGCATTCGCCGCCTGACCCTGACCAATTTCCGCAGCTACCGCGCCGCCCAGATCGAGATCGCGGCCGCGCCGGTGGTGCTGGTGGGGCCCAATGGCGCCGGCAAGACCAATCTGATCGAGGCGATCTCCTTTCTGGCGCCCGGACGCGGGCTGCGCCGCGCCACGCTCGACGAGGTCGCATTCCAGGAAGGCGACGGTTCGTGGGCGGTTGCGGCCGACGTCGATGGGGCGCTCGGGCTCGCCAGCTTGGGCACCGGAATCGAGGCACCGGCAACCGCGGATACCGCGCTCACGCGCAAATACCGTATCGACCGCGAGCCGGCGGCGTCGGTCGCGGCATTCTCCGATCATCTGCGGGTGATCTGGCTGGTGCCGGCGATGGATGGGATGTTCGGCGGGCCCGCCTCCGAGCGCCGGCGATTTCTCGATCGCCTGGCGCTGGCCGTGGACGCCGAGCATTCCGGTCGCGTTGCCGCGCTCGAGCGCTCGTTGCGCTCGCGCAACCGGCTCTTGGAGGAGCCGCGCCCGGACCCGCATTGGCTCGATGCGGTCGAGCACGAGACCGCCGAAATCGCAGTCGCGGTGGCGGCGCAGCGGGCCGAGACGGTGGCGCGGCTGCAACAGGCCCTGCGGGCGCGCGACGATCCGGCGTCGGTCTTTCCCTCCGGCGAGATCGCGCTCAAGGGTTGGATCGAGGAGCTGGTCCGGCAACGCCCCGCGATCGAGGTGGAAGACCGCTACCGGGCGGTACTCAAGGACAACCGCGCGCGCGACGCCGCCGCCGGCCGCACGCTCGATGGCCCGCATCTTACCGATCTGGCCGTCACCCATGCGCGCAAGGGCATCCCGGCAGCGGACGCGTCGACCGGGGAGCAGAAGGCGCTGCTGATCGGCCTGGTCCTGGCGCACGCGAATTTGCTCGCCGAGATGTCCGGCTTTGCGCCGATGCTGCTGCTCGACGAAGTGGTCGCGCATCTCGATCCGGCGCGCCGCGCCGCGCTCTACGGCGAGCTCGAAGCCCTCGGCGCCCAGGTCTGGATGACCGGCGCCGATCCGGCCGCCTTCGCGGAGATCGAGCCGCGCGCGCAGGTGTTCGAAGTCGCGCCCGGCCGCATCGCGGGCAAGTGCGCCGGCGGTTAATCAGGTCGCGCTCATTTTTTCGTTCGCGGGCCGTACCTTTCTTGACGCGGCCGTGTCTCTTCTTGCGCGTCATATCCGCAGGTGCCCCCGGAACTCCGGCCGATGGCGCTCGAGCGCGCCGCGCGAGCTTGGCGGCATCCATCCCTTTGGGCAGCGTGCCCTTGTCGACGCAATCCGCCATCCGCCGCAGCAGGTCGAAATCGTGCTCGTCGCGATAGGGCTTGAGGTCGAGATCGGCCGGCACCTTGGTGAGCCGCTCGTCGCCGATCCGCTTGACGTATTTCTGCATGAAGCGGTCGTAGTCGCGCCAGCGGATGCCGGCGGCGCGCACCGCCGCCTCCTCGGCTCGCGTGGCGATCTGATGGGCATGCAGATAGTGCAGGTCGAGCTGATCGATCAGGGTCTTCTCGACCTCTTCGTGCAAGATGAGAAAGCGGTCGGTGTCGATCTCGCGCCCGCGCACTTTCATCATCTTCGGCATGTGCCGGTCGATATAGATGACCTTGCCGTCCTGGCTGTAGCCGGCCAGATACGGGATGTCGTGGTCGCGGTCGAGCTTCTTCACCCTGCGCACGATGGCGTCGAGCGCACGATCGAGCATCAGGCTGGAGACGAACCATTCGGGCATCCTGAGCTTCTTGTGGGGGGCCTCCGGATGGCAGAAATCGAGCGGCATCGCGGCATCTCCGTTTGGATTTCCCTCAGAGCATGATCCCCAAAAGCCTACCCGCGCGAATGCGGGAGTGGATAACCCGTTTCGGCAAAGATTCATGCTCCGCTGGGCCAGCGCGAATCATCGGCCGGGACGCCCCAATCTAGCGCGCCCGGGGCACCGAAATACCGGCTGTCGGGGGCTTTTCCGGGGGTCGATTTTTTGCCACCGCCGGCCTTTAAAATTGCTGACAAATCAACATATTAAGGGAGGTCAATTAGGCCTGTACGGCCCCGCTTTTTCGTGCGACATCAGCAGGGGCGAAACGTTTCCTCGCACTCACTTCGAAAGTTCTCCGCAATGGCTGAAGCGGCCCGCCAAAAGGCTCCCGCCGTGCCGTCCGAATACGGCGCGGAATCCATCAAGGTGCTCAAAGGCCTCGATGCCGTGCGCAAGCGGCCCGGCATGTATATCGGCGACACCGACGACGGGTCGGGCCTCCATCACATGGTCTACGAGGTGGTCGACAATGCCATCGACGAGGCGCTCGCCGGTTATGCGGGAGAAGTCCTGGTCACTCTCAATCCGGATGGTTCCTGCACGGTGCGCGACGACGGCCGCGGCATCCCGACCGACCTGCACGAGGAGGGCGTCTCCGCCGCCGAGGTCGTCATGACCCAGCTCCACGCCGGCGGAAAGTTCGGCGGACGCCACCAATCCCTACAAGGTCTCGGGCGGGCTGCACGGCGTCGGCGTGTCGGTGGTCAATGCGCTCTCGGCCTGGCTCAAGCTCACCATTTGGCGCGACGGCAAGGAGCACTTCATAGAGTTTCGCGACGGCGAGACGGTCGCCCCGCTGGCGCTTGTCGGCCCTGCCCCGGACCGGCACGGCACCGAGGTGACGTTCCTGCCGTCGACCAAGACCTTCACGATGACCGAGTTCGACTTTGCCACCTTGGAACATCGGCTGCGCGAGCTCGCCTTCCTCAATTCGGGCGTGAAGATCGTGCTTTCCGACATGCGCCACGCGGTCGAGAAGCGCGAGGAGCTGTGCTACGAGGGCGGCGTCGAGGAGTTCGTGCGCTATCTCGATCGCAACAAGTCCCCGCTGGTTCCCAAGCCCATCATGGTCCGGGTCGAGCGCGACGGCATCGGGGTCGAGGCCGCGCTGTGGTGGAACGACGGCTATCACGAGACCGTGCTGTGCTTCACCAACACGATCCCGCAGCGCGACGGCGGCACGCACTTGGCGGGCTTTCGCGGCGCCCTCACCCGCCAGGTCACCAGCTATGCGGAGAAGGGCGGCGGCGCCCGCAAGGAGAAAGATCGCGCTCACCGGCGACGACTGCCGCGAGGGGCTCACCGCGGTGCTGTCCTGCAAGGTGCCGGACCCCAAATTCTCCTCCCAGACCAAGGATAAGCTGGTCTCCTCGGAGGTCCGGCAGGTGGTCGAAAGCGTGCTCAACGAGGCGCTCCAGTCTTGGTTCGAGGAGCATCCCGCCGAGGCCAAGAGCATCGTCGGCAAGGTGGTGGAGGCAGCAGCCGCCCGCGAGGCCGCCCGCAAGGCGCGCGAGCTCACCCGCCGCAAGGGCGCGCTCGATGTCGCCTCGCTGCCGGGCAAGCTCGCCGACTGCCAGGAGCGCGACCCCGCCAAGTCCGAGCTCTTCATCGTCGAGGGCGATTCCGCCGGCGGCTCCGCCAAGCAGGGGCGCAACCGCGAGTTCCAGGCGGTCCTGCCGATGCGCGGCAAGATTCTCAACGTCGAGCGCGCGCGCGTCGACAAGATGCTGTCCAGCCAGGAGATCGGCACGCTGATCACCGCGCTCGGCACCGGCATCCGCGAGGAATTCGACGTCGGAAAGCTGCGCTACCACAAGATCATCATCATGACGGACGCGGATGTGGACGGCTCCCATATCCGCACCCTGCTGTTGACCTTCTTCTACCGGCAGATGGCGCAGGTGATCGAACGCGGCCATCTCTACATCGCGCAGCCGCCGCTCTACAAAGTGGCGCGCGGAAAATCCGAGCAGTACCTCAAGGACGAGGTCGCGCTCGAGAACTATCTGATCACCACCGGCCTGGAGGACGCGGTGCTGCGGCTCGCGACCGGCGAGGAGCGCGCCGGCGAGGATCTCAAGTCCCTGGTGCAGGAAGCGCGCACCATCCGCAATATTCTCAACGGCCTGCACAGCCGCTACAAGCGCTTCGTGATCGAGCAGGCAGCGATCGCCGGCGTGCTCAACTCGTCGGTGTTCGAAAACCAGGAGACCGCGGACGAAGCGGCCAAATACATCGCGCGGCGGCTCAACGCGCTCTCGGAAGAGACCGAGCGCGGCTGGGAGGGAAGCTTTACCGACGGCTTCCGGTTCGAGCGCACCGTGCGCGGCGTCAAGGAGGTCGCGATCATCGATCAGGCGCTGCTCGGCTCGGCCGAAGCGCGCAAGCTCGACGAGCACGCGGTGTCGCTGCAGTCGGTCTATGCCAAGCATGCCCTGTTGCGGCGCAAGGATGAGGAGGTCCTGGTCCACGGTCCGGTCGGCCTGTTCGAGGCGGTGACGTCGACCGGCCGCAAGGGACTTTCGCTGCAGCGCTACAAAGGGCTGGGCGAGATGAACCCGGGCCAACTGTGGGAGACCACGCTCGACACCAATGCGCGCTCGCTCCTGCAGGTGAAGGTCAAGGAAGGCGAGGAAGCCGACAACATCTTCGCCGAGCTGATGGGCGACCTGGTCGAGCCGCGCCGGATCTTCATCCAGGACAATGCGCTCTCGGCCAGCGTGGACGTGTAACGCGGTTTCGCGAGGAGGAGCTTTGCCGCGGCCCGCGTGATTTGCCCGTTTCATTCCAACGGGCTTGTGCTCTTTCGGATGCGTGCTGGCGCAAGCGACGGAGGCAGACCTGTCACCGGACACCGAGAATCGAATTTCCCGCGTGTTGCAAGATTTGCGGCCGGAGACGCCCTTTCCGGACCGGGACAAGCCGCCGCGGACGCTTGCCGAGCGGATGAGCCATCTGGCCACGCCAGGCGCGAGCGTGGCCGTCATCGACGACTTCGAGGTCGCCTGGTCTCGCGGTTTCGGCAAGCTGACAGCCGGCGCAAACCAAGAGGCCACCTCGACCACGCCCTTCCAGGTGGGCTCGATCAGCAAACCGGTGTTCGCACTGGCGGTAATGAGATTGGTCGAAGGGGGCAGGCTCGACCTTGATGTCGATGTCAACAGCTACCTTACGTCGTGGCAGGTTCCGGCGAACGACGGATGGGCGCCGCGCATCACGTTGCGCCAGCTCTTGAGCCATACGGCGGGAACAACCGTGCATGGATTTCCAGGCTATCCAGCCAACGGGCCGCGACCGACGATTCCGCAAATTCTGAACGGCGAGCCCCCGGCCAATAACGAGCCGGTGGTCGTCGATCTGCTCCCGGGCACTCAGTTTCGCTATTCGGGAGGCGGCACCACGATCGCCCAACAGGTCGTGGCCGATGTCATGAAGCGGCCATTTGCCGATCTGATGCGCGAGCTCATCCTCGCTCCATTAGGCATGGCCGACAGCACGTTCGAGCAGCCTTTGCCCGCCGCAATGGCTGCTCGTGCGGCGACAGCCCACCCTTGGAATGCCGTTCAAACTCGTGACGGCTGGCATGTTTATCCCGAGATGGCGGCTGCGGGACTTTGGACGACGGCGGGTGATCTGGCTCGCCTCGGCACCGAGATCATGCGAACTCTTCGCGGCGATCGATCGCCACTGGGGCTCAAGCAAGGCAGCGTCGCAGAAATGCTGCACCCGCAATTGCCGGATCAAAAAATCGGCCAGGATTTTGTCGGACTGGGTTGGTTTTGCGCCGGCCAGGACGACAGGTTCCAGTTTGGCCATCAGGGCGGAAATGAAGGCTTTCTCGCCGAGATGAGAATGTTTCCCGCTCGGGGTCAGGGCGCGGTGGTGATCAACAATTCGATTCAGGGCTGGCCCCTTCGCAGGGAGATCATCAAGGCCGTTGGTCGTGAATACGGGTGGCCAAGCCCCCAGGCAACGCCTGCGGCGACGATGCCATCGGGAACGGATTATTCCGGCCGTTACAGTAATCAGGACGGGCAAACGTTCGAGGTTGCCCAAGACGCCGAAGGCCTTCTTCTTCGCTTTGGTCAACAGCCGCCGATCCCGCTCAGGGCCATCAGCTCCGACGGAGAATTTCTTGCGGCAGCGCTCAATTTGCGCGTCCGTTTTGAAAACGCAGATGTTGGCCCGCCCCTCGCCATGAAAGTCGTGTCGGCCGGCAAAACGATCACTCTAACGCGTGTCGATCGCCAGGTTGACCGCCCAGCTTGACGCCTGCCGCCGGCTTGCATCCGTCCGGCGCCAATAACCCCGCCAATCATCGCTCGGGCCGATGCCGTCGATGGCGGCGGGGCCGGTCATGGCGGCCGCGGCGGGCGCGTCCAGCAGCATCGGCGGGCGTCCGCCGGCGGAGGCTTCGGCGATGGCGGCGCGCAGCAGGCGCCGATAGGCGCTGATCGCCTTGTCGGATTGGCCGAGATGCTCCTTGCCGCGGTCCTGGATCGCGCCCATGGACTCGCAGGCCCATTGGTCGTGGACGTTGATGTCGGCTCCCATGCCGGTGAAGGTTAAGTGCGCCTGCTCGTGCGGGTCGAAGCCGTATTGGTTGCTCTTGTTCTTGCGCGGCGCGTAGTCGGGCAGCTCGTAGAGCGCGAGCCGCTGGCGCCGCATCTCGTCCTTGTCCACCGGCGCCCCGAAGCTGGTGAAGATCGCGTACCAATAGTGCCTGGTATCGTCGACCGGCACATGCCACTGCGTGATCGTCATCTCGCTGCTCATGGGAATGACGAAGGCGTGGGGAAACACCAGGTTGGTGACCCGCACATGGGTATGGGCATCGCTGATGCGGCGCAGCGTCACCATCCGCATGCCGTAATCGGTCGGCTCGACCTCGATGTGCGGGCGCGGAAACTCGCGCATGATGCGCGTCATCGGCAGGTCGGAATCGATCGAGCGGTCGCGGAACAGCTTGCCGTAGCTGGAAGCTGAATCCTCGTCGTGGAAGAAGCGATGCAGGAACGAGGTATGGGCCGGATCGATGCCCACCTCGAGCGACTGCAGCCAGTTGCACTCGATCAGGCCCTTGAAGGCGAAGGTGTGGCTCGCCGGCGCAGTGAAGCAATCGAAATGCGGGAACGAGGGCGGCTCGCCGGGACCCAGATAGGCGAACAGGATGCCGCTTCTCTCCACCACCGGATAAGCGGTCTGGCGGATGTTCCGGCACAGCACGCTGTCCTCGGGCTCGGCCGGGGTCTCCAGGCAACGGCCATGGACATCGAACAGCCAGCCATGGAAGGCGCAGCGCAGGCCGCCGTCCTCCAACCGGCCGAACGCGAGGTCGGTGCCGCGATGCGGGCAGGCGCGCGCGATCAATCCATAGCGGCCCTGATCGTCGCGGAAGAGGACGAGATCCTCGCCCAACAGCCGCACCGGCTTGACCGGCCGGTTGCCGGCGAGCTCGTCAACGAGCGCGGCCGGCTGCCAATAGCAGCGCATCAGCTTGCCGGCTGCCGTGCCGGGGCCGGTGCGGGTGATCAGATCGTTCTGCTCGGCGCTCAGCATGGATCATCTTTGCGTTGACGCATTTTCTGACGGAAAACCGGATTCCACTTTTCCTGAAAATGCTTCAGTGTCCCGGCAGGACCAGCACCTTCGGCTTGTCCGGCAGCGTGGTCTTGGAGATCACCACCGAGGGGATCGGGCTCCGCTCGACCTGGAAGTCCTGCCGCATGCGGTCGAGGAAGCGATTGAGCGTGAAGCTCGAGAAAAAGTGCATGGGAATGATCAGCGGCGCCTTGAGCGAATGCAGCACCTCGACCATGCCGTCGAGGTCGAGCGTCAGGTCGCCGTCGACCGCCGCCATCACGGCATCGATGTGGCCGATCTCGTTGAGCTGCTGCTGATTGAGGGTATGGTGGAGATGCCCCAAATGGGCGATGCACATATTGGCGATCTCGAAGATGAAGATCGAGTTGCCGTTGCGCTCGGTCCCGCCGTTCCAGTTGCGGATATTGGTCGGCACGTTGCGCACCCGCACATCCTTGACGGTGAGGTCATAGCTCGCCGGCTGGCTCTCGCTCGGACCCCAGCCGCGCAGCACGTATTTGATCGCCGGATCCGGATGGTCGGTGTAGTGGGTGTCGTGCGCATGATTCATGGTGACGATGTCGGGCAGCACCGACGGCCTGACATAATCGTTGTAGTCGGTCGCGATCCGCACCTGCTGCGGGCTTTCGATCAGGAAGGTCGAATGGCCCACATAGGAGAGGCGCACCTGGTCGGGATTGAGCGCGGCCAGCCGGAAGGCGGCCGGAATGGCGCGCGGCTCCTCGGCGGCAACAAGGCCCGGACAGTTCTCCGTCATCTCGGGCTTGGCCGGCGCGGGCGGCGTTTGGGCCGCGGCGGGACGCAGCGTGGAAAGCAACACGAATGCAGCAAGCGCCAATACTACTGCGCCGATACGACGGGCATGAATCGCCATATCACCACTCCTTCTGCAGGTGGCCGGCCACACAATAGCAGAATAGCGGAAACGAATGGCGGTCGGTCGCTCAATGTCGATCGCGCAGCGACGCGGTCCGCCCACGCCCGAGGCGCGCCAAGCTTGGAGGCAAAAGGCCGACAAGAGGCCTGTCGGTTCACCGCATTGAGGTGATCATGCCCTTCGAGGTCATCACCACCCAGTGCCCGTCCTGGCGGCGGATCGATTCGACGCGGCCCAGCCCCGGCAGCACGTCGCCGGGCTCGACCTCGACCATGCCGCCCATGCGGCTCTGCAGCATGGCGACCCCGCGATAGACATCGCGCACGGCCCATCCGGGCACCGTCGTTGCGGGCGGCATTGGTGCCGGCGGAAGCGGCGCCGCGGCGGTGGCGGCCGGCGGCGTTATCGAGCCGGTCACGTCCTTCGGCAATGCGGCGTCGGTTTTGGTCGCGACCGATTGCATGTGCTCGACCCGGTCGAAGCGCTCGACCAGCTTGCTGTACTGCGCGCCAGCATTGCGGCCGCTCGCATCAACGCTCGCCTTGAGGGCAGCGATCTCGGATCGCAACTGCGCCACGCTGGTCTGCAAGCCGGTCGGCTGCTGGACGGTCGCGGGTTCACCGGCGAGCCGCGCCACGCCGGTCGCGCCGAGCACACCCGCCATGGCACCGAGCGCCGCCGCCAGCACGAGCGAGGCGGCGAGCAGGATGAACTTGCCGCGGTAGGCGCGCCCGCCCGCCGGCGCGGCCACCAGCGTGATTTCCTGCGCGACCGGCCCCGGATCTTTCGGGCGCTCCGGCTTGATCTCCTCGAATGCCTCCGCGGCTTCAGGCCGCGCGTTGGACCGCTTGCCGGGCTGTCCGACCATGCGCGCATCAAACCGGGGCGCATCGGCCGCCATGTCGTCCGCCATGTCGGACACCATGTCGGACGTCGCGGGCGCGAGGCTCGGGGAAGCGATGCTGGCCAGCTCGCTTTTCAATTCGATCGTCGGTTCGCTCGCCGCCCCAGGGCCGGCGGGCAGTCCGAGGGCGGGATCGGGCGGGCTTTCGCCCATCCCCGGTATCATCGATGGTGTCTTGCTGTCCTCGTTCTTGTCCATGACGGTCCCCAATTCGCGGTTGACGAATTGGAAACGATTGCGGTTACCAATTGGTTACGATCTCGCAGCCCCGCAGCCTGCGACAGCGGCATTTCGACGTCCGCATTTCGGGATATTTCGGGATATTGGCTTATCGGCCATGCCGGCCTATAAGTGGCCGATCCCCAAGCGAAGAAGCCGCACGAGCCAAGAAAGAGCGCGCTATGCATGAATTGAGCGACAAGAAGCACTGGCACGAGCCAAGTGGCGAAAACAGAGCGGGATTCGGTAAATTCGGCCGGCCGAAGACGCCTTACGACCTGTTCATGGAATCGGAGGGCGTCCCGATCTTTCGCGACATCGGGCTCAAGAACGCCACCACCCTGCCGATGGCGCCCTGGAAGCGGCTGGGCGGCCGCGGCAGCTTCATCCAGCTGTACGGCACCGAGGGCAAGTGGGGCACCTATGTGGTCGAGGTGCCGGCCGCCGGTGCGCTCAATCCGGAGAAACACCTCTACGAGGAAATCTACATGGTCGCCGAGGGCCGCGGCACGACCGAGGTCTGGCTCGAGGGCGATACCAAGAAGCACGTGTTCGAATGGCAGCGCGGCTCGTTGTTCTCGATCCCGGTGAACGCGATGCACCGCCTGGTCAATGCGAGCTCATCGCCGGCGATCCTGATCGGCGGCACGACCGCGCCGAACCTGATGAACCTGGTCAACAATACCGACTTCATCTTCAACGCGCCCTACCAGTTCAAGGACCGGTTCAGCGGCGCCGACGACTTCTACAAGTACAAGGACGACATCGAGCCCGATCCGGTGCGGGGCCTGGCGATGCGGCGCACGAACTTCGTGCCCGACGTGATCCATTGCGACTTGCCGCTCGACAACCGCCGCTCGCCCGGCTGGCGGCGGGTCGAGCCGTTCATGACCGGCAACACGTTCTATCTGTGGATCGGCCAGCACGAGAACGGCCGTTACTCCAAGGCCCATGCCCATACCTCGGCGGCCGTGCTCATCTGCCTCACCGGCAAGGGCTATACCTACACTTGGCCGGAGCGTTATGGGGTCACGCCCTGGAAGGACGGCCACGGCGACAAGGTCAAGCGCGTCGACTACGAGCCGTTCGGCATGGTCTCGGCGGCGCCCGGCGGCGCCCGCTGGTATCACCAGCATTTCGGCGCCTCGAGGGAGCCGTTCCGGCTCACCGCCTGGTTCGGCCCGCACAATCCCGGCCGCGAGCCCGGACCGCCGGGCGAGAAGCACACCGATTACACCGCCATGGACATACCCGAGGGCGGGACCGCGATCCCCTACTTCATGGAGGATCCGTTCCTGCGCGAGGAATATGCCGTCAAGCTCAAGGCCGAAGGCGTCGAGAACCGGATGGAGCCCGAGTTCTACAAGAAGGGCGCCGTGGTACCGAAATTCGTAGGTGCCTGAGCAACAAAGAAACCGATCATCCGCCGAAGCGGTCTTTGCTTCGGCGGACAGTTCAATGCGCACCGGAATTCCGATCGCGAACGCAGGTTGACCGGTGGACTCCTCCCCCCTTTTGCAGGGCTATCGCATATGACGGAGCCGCATTCTCCACCTCGCCCCGCTTGCGGGCAGAGGTGCGGGATGTGGCACCGCTCCGTCTCATGCGATTGCCCTGCCCCGGTGGGGAGGGGAGACACTCGTGGCATCGGCACGCCCTAACATTGGTGTCGTGACGAGCTGGACATAACGTTGCTGGTGGGAGCGTTGAGAGCATGAACGACGAGAGCGCTGGGGGACGGATTTTTTTCTCGAGCACGGGGCGTTCCCTCGTCGATGAAGACGAGATCGTGGTGCTCAGCGTGGGGGTCGACATCGGCTCGTCGACCTCGCATCTGGTGTTCTCACGCATCGTGCTCGAGCGGCTGGACAGCCGCTATGTGGTCACCACGCGGGAGACCTTCTACGAGTTCGACATCCTGCTGACGCCCTATTCGGCCGAGGAGACGATCGACGCGGAAGCGCTCGGCGCCTTCATCGAGCGCCAATACAAGGACGCCAAGGTCGATCCCGACGAGATCGACACCGGCGCCCTGATCCTGACCGGCGTCGCGGTGCGCCGGCGCAATGCCCGCAAGATCGGCGAGCTGTTCGCCCGTCAGGCGGGCAAGATGGTCGCGGTCTCGGCCGGCGACAACCTGGAGACCGTGATGGCCGCCTACGGGTCGGGCGCGGTCGCGCGCTCGATCCGCGACCGCACCACGGTGATGAACGTCGATGTCGGCGGCGGCACCTCGAAGATCTCCATCTGCAGCGAAGGCCGGGTGGTCGATCTCACCGCCGTCGACGTCGGGGCGCGCCTGGTCTGCCTGGACTCCACCGGACGGGTCGTGCGCATCGAGGAAGCCGGACGCCGCTTTGCGAGCGAGCTCGGGATCAAGCTCGAGCTCGGCCAACATCTCGAAGCCGAGGCCGCGCGCGCGCTGGCGGCCCGCATGGCCGACCGCCTGATGGAGGCGATGGCGGGCGGCTCGCCCACCGCCGCCGGCCACGGCCTGTTGCGCCTCGATCCGCTCGCGGCGCGCGGCCCGGTCGATCAGATCACCTTCTCGGGCGGCGTCTCGGAATATATCTACGGCCGCGAAGCCGAGATGTTCGGCGATCTCGGCGCGCTCCTGGCGCAGGAGATCCGGGAACGGCTCGCGAGCTCCCCCGCCAAGCTCGAGCCCTCGACCGAAGGCATCCGCGCCACCGTCATCGGCGCCTCCCAGTACACCACCCAGGTGAGCGGCAGCACGATCTACGTGTCGCCCATGGAGGCGCTGCCGCTGCGCAACGTTCCGGTGATCGCGCCCGCGCTCGCGCTCGATGCCGAGGCGATCGATCCGGCCGCGGTGGCCGCCGCGATCAAGACCGTGCTCAAGCGCCTCGACCTCGGCGAAGGCGATACGCCGGTCGCGGTGTTCGTCCCCTGGCGCGGCTCGGCGACCTTCCGGCGGCTCGACGACTTCTGCAAGGGCGTCATCGACGGCCTCGCGGACATCCTGGCGAAAGGCCATCCGCTGGTGCTGGTCGGCGACGGCGACGTCGGCGGGCTCCTGGGCATCCATCTGCGCGAGGAGATGCGCATCACCAATGCCATCGTCTCGGTCGACGGGCTCGAGCTCAAGGAATTCGATTACATCGATATCGGCACCATGCTGCCGACCTCGGGCGCGGTCCCGGTGGTCATCAAGTCGCTGATCTTTCCGACCAGCGCCGCTCCCGGAAAGGAATGGCAGCCGGCACCGCGCGCGCTCGGCACGACCGCGGCCACGCCTTCGGCTTGAGCCGTCCGATGGCGCGCTACCGCGTAACGGTCGATACCGGCGGGACGTTCTCGGATTTCGTCTATCTCAACGAGGAGACCCGCGAGGTCTCCATCAGCAAGGTCCCCTCGACGCCCGACGATCCGTCGCGCGCCATTCTCCAGGGCGTCGAGATGCTGCTCGCCAAAGGCGTGGCGGCCGCCGATATCGGGTTTTTCTGTCATGGCACCACGGTCGGGACCAACGCGCTGCTTGAAGGCAAGGGCGTCAAGACCGGCCTCCTGGTGACGGAGGGCTTTCGCGGCATCTATCCGGTCGGCGAGCAAGCCCGCCCCTACGGGGCCGCCATCTTCGACGTGATGTACGACAAGCCGGCGCTGCTGGTGCCGCAAAGCCTCACCGGCGAGGTGAAGGAGCGCGTCGATCACCGCGGCCAGGTGCTGCGTGCGCTCGACGAGACGGCGCTGCGGGAGACCCTGCGCGCGCTCGCCGGTCACGGCATCGAGTTGGTCGCGGTCTGCCTGTTGTTCTCGTTCCTCCATCCGCAGCACGAGGAGCGGGTGCGCGAGATCGCGCGTGAAGAGCTGCCCGGCTGCAGCCTCTCGCTCTCCTGCGAGATCGTGCCGCTGATCCGCGAGTATCACCGGCTGTCCACCACGGTGATCAACGCCTATCTGCAGCCCATACTCGCGCGCTACATCGACCAGCTCGACCGCCGGCTGTCGGCGACCGGCATCGGTACCCGGCAGAAATACATCATGCAGTCGAACGGCGGCATGGCGACTTTCGCGGCGGCGGCCCGCAAGGCGGTGACCACGGTGCTCTCGGGACCAGCCGGCGGCGTGACGGCGGGCGCCTATGCGTGCCGCATGACCGGCTTCCAGAACATCATCACCTTCGACATGGGCGGCACCTCCTGCGACGTGGCGCTGATCCGCGACGGCGAGCCGTTCATCGCCAGCCGCGGCAAGATCGAGGGGCGCGATCTCGCGCTGCCGATGATGGACATCAACACGGTGAGCGCCGGCGGCGGCACGATCGCCCAGGTCGACCGTTTCGGAACGCTGCAGGTCGGCCCCCAAAGCGCGGGCGCCCAGCCCGGGCCGGCCTGCTACGGCCGCGGCGGGGAGCTGCCGACCATCACCGACTGCAACCTGGTCATGGGGCATTTGAGCGAGGACAATTTCCTCGGCGGGCAAATGCGGCTCGACAGCGAGCGCGCCCGCGCGGCGGTCAAGACCAAGGTCGCCGATCCGCTCGGTATCGACATAGGCGCGGCCGCGGAAGGCATCGTCCGCGTCATCGAGGTCAAGATGGAAGAGGCCATCAAGGCGATCTCGACCATGCGCGGGCACGATCTGCGCGACTTCATGCTGCTCGCCTTCGGGGGCGCCGGGCCGGTGCATGCCGGCCGTATCGCGCGCGACCTGGGGATGGCGGGGCTGATCGTGCCGCTCTATCCTGGAGTCTATTCGGCGATCGGGCTCATCATGTCGGACGTCAAGCACGACTATGTCCAATCGAAGATGCAGCCGATGAGCGAGCTGTCGGACCACGACGTGGACGCCATGTTCGCGCGGCTGGAGGCGCACGCGGCCGCCGACCTGCGCAGCGACGGCTTTGCGCCGGAGCGCATCAGGATCCAGCGCGCGCTCGACCTGCGCTATGCCGGGCAGGGCTACGAGATCACCATGGCGTGCGACGCCCCCGCGCTGCGCGACGGCGGCCTCGGCGCGCTGCGCCGCCAATTCGATCAACAACACAAGTCCACGTTCGGGCACATGGCCCCCGAGCAGGCGGTCGAGGTCGTCTCCTATCGGGTGCGCGGCCTCGGCCTCGTCCCCCCGGTCGAGCTGCCGCGCTTCAAGCCCACCGGCGCGACGCTCGCGCACGCGCAACGCGACACCAGGCGGGCGCGGTTCGACGGCCGCGAGGTCGAATGCCCGGTCTACCAGCGCGAGCGCCTCGACGTCGGCCTGACGCTGCGGGGGCCGGCGATTCTCGACCAGTTCGATTGCACCACCGTCATCTACGCCGGCCAGACCGCACGCGTCGATGAATGGAAGAACTTGATCGTAACTCAGGGTGCCTAAATCGACGCGCTGACCGGCCTCGTAGGGCGGGTTCGCTTTAACCCGCCGTTCCGCCCGAGATGGCGGGTTAAAGCGAACCCGCCCTACGCAAGATTGATATGATTGGAGCGAGCGGTCGGGCTTTACTGACCGGCGGCATCGAAGCGGTGGCGCGCATCCTCGATACCGGCGCGGTTGCGGCGCGCCCATAAGGCGAGCGCGGTGACCGGCTCCAACAGCGAGCGCCCGAGCTTGGTCAGCTCATAGTCCACGCGCGGCGGAACGGTCGCAAACACCGTGCGCGTCACCAGCCCGTCGCGCTCGAGCGCCCGCACGGTGAGCGTCAGCATGCGTTGCGAGATGCTGCCGAGCGCGCGGCGCAGCTCGTTGAAGCGCATGGGTCTCTCCCCGAGCGTCGAGACCACCAGCACGGTCCATTTGTCCCCGACGCGCGCCAGCACCTCTCCCACCGCGCGGCATTCCTCGGGCACATCCAGTTTACCGGGGATCACGCGTGTGCCTTCTTGCGGGTTTTGCACAGTCATTTATCTAGCCTCGGTATTCATTTGTAACCACACATAGAGGCTTCCATGAGCAAGCTCAAGATCGCGATCATCATCGGCACCACGCGCGCGGCCCGCTTCAGCCACAAGCCGGCGCAATGGGTTCGGGACATCGCCGCCCAGCGCGACGATATCGAGACCGAAATCGTCGACTTGCGCGACTTCCCGATGCCGTTCTTCGATGAGGTGGCGTCGAATGCCTGGGCGCCCTCGCAAAACCCGGTCGCCCAACGCTGGCAAAAGAAGGTCGCGCAGTTCGACGGCTACATCTTCGTGACGGCCGAATACAATCACGGGGTGCCGGCCGTGCTGAAGAACGCGCTCGATTATGCCTATCCGGAATGGAACAAGAAGGCGGCCGGCTTTGTCGGCTACGGTTCGGTCGGCGGTGCGCGCGCGGTCGAGCACCTGCGCCTGATCGCGGCCGAGCTGCAGATGGCGACCATCCGCAGCGGCGTCTACATCCAGGGCGCCGACTTCATGGCGGTGTGGAAGGAGGGCAAGGAATTGAAAGACATCGGCTACCTGCAGGCCGGCGTGAAAGACCTGCTTGATCAGTTGGCGTGGTGGACGCGGGCGCTCAAGACCGCGCGCGGCCAGGACGCGCTGGCCGCCGTTGCGTAGTAGATCGTGAAGCCTATCAGTCACCGTAGGGCGAGTTCGCCTTAACCCGCCATTGCGCGCGCGATGGCGGGTTAAAGCGAATCCGCCCTACGCAAGATTGATATGATTCCGGCGTCGACATGGAGGCCGCGTCACGGCAGCGGCGGCGTGCTGGCGGGCGGACGCCGGTGGTGGGTCGCCTGCTCGTAGGCGTAGGCGATCCTGATCAGGGTTGGTTCGCTCCACGGACGGCCCAGGATCTGAAGGCCGGCGGGCAGCGTGCCGCGCGCAAAGCCCATCGGAACCGTCAGGGCCGGGAAGCCGGTATGCGGCGCGATGCGGTTGCTGTTGTTTCCATCCGGGGAGTTGAGATCGCCGATCAGCCGGGGCGGGTTGTTCCAGGTGGGATAGACCAGCGCGTCGAGCCGCGCCTCGTCCATGGCCTTGAGCACACCCTCCGCCAGACGGCGCGCGTTCTCGTCGCCGGCGCGGCATTTCGGGTTCTGATCGGGCGGCGGCTGGGCCTCGGAGTCGCGCAGGGCTTTCTCCAGCGGCGGATAGAATTTTCGCGACGCGATGATGTCGGCGAGGCTCTTCACCGGCGCCTGCGGCCCGAGCTGCGCCAGATACGCGTCGATGTCGTGCTTGAAGCTATCGCAGCCGAGCTGAGACGGCGGGATACCGGGGACGCCGACGGGATCGACGATATCGGCTCCTTGCCGCTTCATGTCGGCGAGCGCCTGCTCGAACAGCGCCACGACCTCGGGATCCGGCTCTCCTTCCGCGAGGAACTGCCGCAGCACGCCGATGCGGGCACCCTTGAGCCCATCCCGGTCCAGCGCACTCAGATAGCTTCCGGGCCGCCTGGCCGGCGCCGATGCGGTCACCGTGTCGGCCGGATCGGGGCCGGAGACCGCCTCGAGCACGGCTGCGGCGTCGGCGACCGTCCGCGTCAAGGGACCGCCGGTATCCCGGCTCAGGAACAACGGCACGATGCCGTCACGGCTGGTCAATCCGAGGGTCGGACGGATGCCGACGAGGCTGGCGTGGGAGGCGGGTCCGCGGATCGAATTTCCGGTATCGGTGCCGAGCCCTGCCGCTCCGAAGCTCGCCGCCACCGCCGCCGCGGTGCCGCCGCTCGAGCCGGCGGGGACGCGATCGAGCGCATAGGGATTGCGGGTGTGACCCGGCAATATCGAACTCACCGTCTCGTACGGGCTCCGGGCGAACTCCGCCAGGTTGGACTTGGCGAGCACGATCGCGCCTGCCTCGCGCAGCTTGCGGACCATGTAGGCGTCACGCGGCGGGATCGAGCCCTTGAGGCTGAGAGAGCCGGCGGTCGTCGGCATATCCGCCGTGTCGTAGTTGTCCTTGACGATCATCGGCACGCAGTGGAGCGGCCCGACCGGGCCCGACCGCGCAAAGCGGGCGTCGAGGTCGTCGGCACTGGCCAGCGCATTGGGGTTGACCAGGATGATGGCGTTGAGCGCAGGTCCCTTCTTGTCGTAGGCCTCGATCCGGTCGAGATACATCTGAACGAGCTGCCGGCAGTTGAGCTCCTTGGCGCCGAGGGCGGTCTCGATGTCGGCGATCGTCGCCTCCTGCGTCCGCAGCAACCGGAATGCTCGCGCCTCGGTCGAGAGCGTCAAGAGCGCCGGCAGCACTGCGACCGCCGCTGCCGTGCCGACGCGAATAAGCTGCCGGTGCATGTTGAACTCCCCCCGAGCTGCGAACGCCTGTAGGGCGGGTTCGCTTCAACCCGCCATCTCGCATGGAGTGGCCTCGCATGGAATGGCGGGTTAAAGCGAACCCGCCCTACGCCAAGCCGTATGTAACGACGGCCAATCGAGTTCCGCAATTCCCTCCGGTGGTTATGTGGTGCTATGAGGGGCCGTGAAGCCCCGGGCAGATTGCTCGTGAAGCCGGAATCCCAAAGCCCGATGCCCAATCCCTCGCCCCCGCATATCGATGCCGTCGACCTCGAGGTCGTCAAGGCGAGCCTCTCGGGCATCGTGCAGGAGATGCAGAACTCGCTGTTTCGCACCGGCTACTCCACCATCGTGCGCGAATTGCAGGATGCCTCCTGCGCGCTCATGAACGCGGCCGGCGAGGTGGTGGCGCAGCACGTGGTGCTGCCGCTCCACATCGGCGCGTTTCCGGCCTGCTGCGGCGCCGTGATCAAGGAATTCGGCGACGACATCGCCGAGGGTGACGCCTTCCTCATCAATCATCCGTACCAGGGCGGCAGCCCGCATGCCCCCGACATGGCGGTGCTGAGCCCGGTCTTCTCCGCCGGCGAGCTCATCGGCTTCTGCGGCAGCATCGCCCACAAGAGCGACATCGGCGGCCCGGTTCCGGGCAGCTGCTCGGGCCAGGCGCGCGAGACTTTCAACGAAGGCCTGCACCTTCCGGCCGTGCGCTATCAGCGCGGCTTTGCGCCGAGCCGCGATATCGAGCGCATCATCGCGGCCAACAGCCGCACGCCCGAGCTGGTGCTGGGCGATATTCGCGGGCAGCTCGGCGCCGACCGGCTGGGCGAAAAGCGGCTGGGCGAGCTCATCGCCAAATACGGCCGCGACAAGATCCTGGCCTGCTGGGAGCGGCTGTTCGCGCTCTCCGAGCAGCGGCTGCGGGCGAGCTTCGCGGAATGGAAGGACGGCCGCTTCGAGGCGGAGCGGTTCGTCGACGACGACGGCATCGACCTCAACACGCCGGTGCGCATCCATGTGGTGGTCGAGAAAAGCGGCGACCGGCTGCACTTCGACTTCAGCGGCTCGGCCGACCAGACCAAGGGGCCGGCCAATGTGCGGCCGCCCTTGGTGCAGGCCGCCTGCGGCTATTGCCTGATCTCGCTCATCGATCCCGCCATGTATGTTTGCCAGGGCCTGCTGAAGGCCTTCACCATCACGGCGCGCGAGGCCAGCGTGCTCAATCCGCGCTTTCCGGCGCCGGTCAACACCTATAATCCGACCGTGCATGCGCTGGTCGACGCGGTCTATGACGCGCTCAGCAACATCGTTCCCGACAAGGTGCGGGCCGACGGCAGCGGCAGCCGCTCGATCATCCTCGGCGGCCGCGACGCCTCGACCGGAAGAGGCTACGTGCAATACGAGATCATCGCCGGCGGCGCCGGTGCGCGCGCCGCCAAGGATGGCGCTTCCGGCATCACCGTCAACCAAAGCAATGCCATGATCGCGCCGGTCGAGATCATCGAAAGCGAGTTTCCGACCAGGCTGCTGCGCTTCGAGCTGATCAGGGATTCGGGCGGCGCCGGCCGCTTTCGCGGCGGCTTGGGGATCAGGCGCGAATATCTCAATCTTGAAGATGCCCGCTTCTCCATCCGCTCGATGAAGCATGTGATCCCGCCGAACGGCTGCGCGGGCGGCCGCACCGGCCGCCCCGGCGATATCTGGATCAATCCGGGCCGCGCGGATGCCAAGCGGCTGCCGACCCGTTACGCCGATTATCCGCTGCGCAAGGGCGACATTTTTTGCCTCGACACGCCGGGTGGCGGCGGACATGGAAATCCGCTTGAGCGCGAGCCGCAGCGCGTGCTTGACGACCTGCGCGAAGGAGCCGTCTCGCCGGCGGCCGCCGAGCGCGATTATGGGGTCGTGCTCAAGCCCGCCGGAGAGGACTGGACCATCGATGCGGCCGCGACCGCGGCACGGCGGAAGCAGATGCAAACAAACAAACCACAGTAGAAGGCACGAGGTTGAAATGGCACAGGACGACGTAAAGCGTACCGGGGTGATCGGGCTCGGCGCCATGGGTCTGCAGATTGCCCGGCATATGGTTCTCAAAGGCTTCGAGGTGTCGGGCTATGACGTCAATGCCGATGCGGCAAAGAAGGCCTCAGGCCACGGCGTGCGCATCGGCGCCTCGGTGGCCGATGCCGGCAAGAATGCCGAGGTCGTCTTCGTCATGGTGGCCAACGACAAGCAGATCCACGATGTGATCGAGCGCTCGGGCCTGCTCGATGCGCTTGCGCGCGGCGCGGTGATCGCCATCGCTTCGTCCTGCTCGCCCGAGAGCTGCCGCGCGCTGGCAAAGCTCGCCGCGCCGAAAGGCATCGGCATCGTCGACGTGCCGCTGGTGCTCGGCCAGGAGGCGATGGATAACGGGCAGGTGGTGGCCTATGTGGGCGGCGACGACGCCTCGGTCGCCAAGGCGCGGCCGGCGATCCAGGCCTTCAGCAAGCAGGTGCTCCATGTCGGCGACGTCGGCGCCGGGCAGATCACCAAGAGCATCAACAACATGTTGCTGTGGGCCTGCATGGTGGCCAATTTCGAGTGCCTCACGCTGGCCAAGAAGCTCGGCGTCGACGTCGGCAAGCTGATCGAGGCGCTCAGCCACGGCTCGGGCGCCAACTGGTCGCTCTCGCGCTGGGGCAAGAGCACCGGCAAATGGGCCGAGAAGGACATGGACGTGGCGCTCGAGCTGGCGCAGGACGCCAAGATGCCGATGCCGCTCGCGGGCCTGGTCGATCAACTGGTCAAGCACCTCAACCAGGAGCGCATGAAGTCGCTGCTGTCGTGAAGGCGCCGTTGTCGTAAGCGACTTCCGCGCCTGCTGCGAAGTGGCGCGCGCGCCGCAGTCTCCTCCCTCGCCCCGAAGGGGAGAGGGATGGGGTGAGGGGGTTCCGGCATTTGCTGATCGCCGTGCACGATGAACAATCGCTGCTGCGCACGCGCCGGATGCTGCCGGCGCCGTGACGCTGCACGGCGCTTTGGTCGTCGTTCGATCAATCTCCTCGGACGCCAGCGATGCACGACCGATAGGCCGGAGCCCCCTCACCCCAACCCTCTCCCCTCCGGGGCGAGGGAGTTCGCCTCAGCGAGCTGATCTGCAGCGTCTCGACATCGAGGCCCAGGGGTGCGCCATGCGATCGCGACTCGTTCAAACAAACTTTCCGCGCCTCATTGCACAAGCAAACCTATTTCAGCGGGCAAAAATCTCGCGGGCGCGCTGCAGGACCGGTTCGGGCACGTTCAGGGTTTGCTCCACGGCCTTTTGGACCTCCGCGCCGGAGCCAACCTCCAAGTCCGCGTTGATCTGGTTCGCATCGGCGATGAATGCGGGATCCTTGCTCATGGCGGCAAAGCCGTCGCGCAGCGTCTTGACGACGGCCGGCGGCAGCCCGGGCGGCCCGAAGAACGAGCGCCCGATCGCCCCGGTGCCGGCGTAAAGCCCCAGCAGCTGCTTGGCTTCGAGATTGTCACCGAGCTCGCCGAGCGCCGGCACGTCCGGAAGGTCCGGCCCGCGCTCGGTCAAGTACTGGAGGATCACCTTGGCCTTGCCATCCCGGAGCCAGGAGGCTCGGGTGGTCTTCATCGTGCTCCAGTTGGGAACCGCGCTCTCGACCTCGCCGCGCTCGACCGCCAGCATCGCCTCGTTGGCGGCTGGGTAACCCTTTATGATCTTGAACTTCGTGCCGATGACCGCATTGAGCAGCGTCGGCACGACCTCGGCGGCGTTGCCGGCTCCGGTTCCGGCTACCGTTGCCTCGAAGCGCTTGGCATCCTCGATCGACTGCACCTTCGATGTGTGCCAGATGATTTGCACGGCATTGCTCGCAGCGACGCGGCCGATCCAGACGAACTTGCGCGCGTCGAATTGGACGGCGGGGTTGTGCAGCGCCTGCTCGACCGCCACGGTGTCGGTCACGATGCCGAGCGCGGTCCCGTCCTTGGGCGCGACATTGAATATGTGGTTGGCGGCGCGCAACGAACCGGCACCCGGCATGTTCTCGGGCACCACGGTCGGATTGCCCGGCAGAAAATGACCGAGGTGACGGGCCACCAATCGGCCCATGAGATCGTAGGTGCCGCCGGCGGTGTTGCCGATATAGATCGTGATCGTCTTGCGCGAAAAGTCCGCCTCCTGCGCCCGCGCGGCCTGGACGCCAAGACCTTGCAGGCCAAGGCAACAGGCCGCGACCGCGGCGGCAAGCAGCGAGTGATTGAGCGTCATGACCTTCGCTCCTCAATCGGGCGCGAGCTTCAAGAGGAAGCTCGTTGTGAGGGACGCAGGGCCTCTCACTCCTTCTCCCCATGGGGGAGAAGGTGGGATGAGGGGGCTCCGGCGGTGCGATACGGAATCATCGTAGCCCCCTTGCACCACCCTCTCCCCTACGGGGCGAGGGAGTGAAATGCAGTGCGCCCCTAACTAACATACCAGCAAGTCACCACCCTCTCGCAATTGAGCAGCAACACTTCGTCTACTTCGCGGCCGCCTTCTTGCGCTTGAAGTTGCCCAGGCCCGGACGGTAGGTCTTCTCGTCGAGGAACTGCCGCATGCCCTTCCTGCGGCTGTTCTCCTTGTCGTTGAGCTTGAGCGCGTCGCTCTTGGCGTTGAGATAATCGGCCGCCTGCGGCTCGTTCATGAAGCGCACCGCGCGGATCGCCTTCCTTGGTGTAGCGCAGCGCCGCCGGGCTCTTCTCCATCAGCTTCTTGGCGAGCTTGACGGTCGTCTTCCTTGAGCTCGACTTGCGGCACCGAGAAATTGACGAAGCCGATCTCCTGCGCCTTCTTGCCGTCGAAAGTGTCGCCGGTCATGGCGTAATAGAGCGCGTCGCGGATAGTTCATCGTCTGGGCCACGTTCCACGACACGATGCCGCCCGGCAGGATGCCCCAGTTCACTTCCGAGAGGCCGAAGATCGCGTCGTCGGCCGCGATCGCGAAATCGCAGGCGCAGACCTGCGTGAAGGCGCCGCCGAAGCAGAAGCCGTTGACCATGGCGATGGTCGGCATCGGGAAGGTGGAGAGCTTCTGCCAGCGCCATTGATTGGAGGCGCGCCGCGCCTTGTGCCGCATCGTCCGGATCGGTCTTGGTGCCGCGGAAAGAAGAGCTTGATGTCCTGGCCCGGCGCAGAACGCCTCGCCGGCGCCGGTGAGCACCAGAACCTGCGTCTCGGCGTCGGTCGGCAAGATCGTCCAAGCGCGTCGTCCATGTCGCAGATGGAGCTGCGGGCTCATGGCGTTGCGCTTGTCGGGCCGGTTGAAGATCACCCAGGTGATGCCGTCCTCCTTCTCGACCTTGATGGTCTCGTATTTCTTGGTTGCCATTATTTGTCTCCTCGCTTGGTTTGATCGAAGGCCGTCAAGGACGGCGATGGAATGGTGGTCGGATCAACAGCTCATTTTGCGTTGTCGCATTTTCCTACGCGGGGGCAGGCTCATCCGGAAAATGCTCTAAGTTTCCCTCCCCGGCAAGGCGACCGCGCGCTCGGGGGCGAACAGCAGCCATACCTCGCCGTCGGCCGGCAACGGCAGGTCGGCGGCGGTAGCGACCTGCAGGGCGACGCCGTCGCTCACGACATCGACCCGCTGGGACGCCCCCAGGAAGGTCACGCCGCTGATCCGCCCGGCGAGGCAGTTGTCGGCTTCCGTCGCGGACGGCTGCGGCGCCGCCAGGCGGATGCTTTCGGGGCGGATCGACACCGACACCGCGGGGTCGTCGATCTGTTGGGGGACCACGCATTGGATCTGCCGACCGCTCAGCACCTCGACCCGGCCGCGGCCGTCGGAGGCGCCGAGCAAGCGGCCGGGGAGCAGATTGGTGGCGCCGACAAAGCGGGCGACGAACGGGTTGACGGGCCGGAAGTAGATGTCCTGCGGCGAGCCGATCTGGCTGATGCGGCCGCGGTCGATGACCGCGATCCGGTCGGACAGCGCCAGCGCCTCGGACTGGTCGTGGGTCACATAGACGGTGGTGATCCCGATCTTGCTCTGCAGGCGCTTGAGCTCGCCGCGCATCTCGTCGCGCAATTGGGCGTCGAGATTGGACAACGGCTCGTCGAGCAGCAGCAATCCGCGGTTCGTGCACGATGGCGCGGGCGAGCGCCACGCGCTGCTGCTGGCCGCCCGACAGCCGGGTCGCGGAGCGCTCCTGGAAGCCATCGAGATCGACCACCGCCAGGGCGCGCCGCACCGCCGCAGCGATCTCGGCGCGCTTGGCGCGCTTGGCCACCGTCAGCGGAAACGCCACGTTCTCGGCCACCGTCATATGGGGCCAGATCGCATAGGACTGGAACACCATGCCGATGGCGCGCTCCTCGACCGGGACGTTGATGCGCGCCTTGGCGTCGAACAAGCGCCGGTCATCGACCGCGATGATCGCCGTCATCGGGCGTCTCGAGCCCGGCGATGCAGCGCAGCGTCGTGGTCTTGCCGCAACCGGAGGGCCCGAGCAGCGTGAAGAAGGTCCCGGCCGCCAGCTCGAAGCTGGCATCGCGAATGCCGCCGACGATCTGATCCGTCACGTTCTCGAAAATCTTGCTCAGACGCTCGACGCGCAGCATGGGGACCCTCACGCGCCATGGTCGGCAAGCACGACCAGCCCGTCAAGGGCGAGGCCTCCGCGCCGTCGCAGCAGGAACGGGTTGACGTCGATCGATTGGATGCGGCCGCCGGCATCCAGCATGAGACGCGACAGGCCGATCAGGGCCGCCACCGCAGCCTTGACGTCGAGCGCCGGGCGGCCGCGATAGCCGGCAACGAGCTTGCCGGCGCGGGTGCCCTCGATCAGGGCCAAGGCGCCAGCCTCGTCGAGGAGCGGCGGCGCCAATGCCACGTCGCGATAGAGCTCGAGCTCGACCCCGCCGGTGCCGAACAGGATCACCGGCCCGACCTCCGGGTCCAGATTGGCGCCGAGCACGAGCTCGATTCCATCGGCGACCTGCTCGGCGATGAGCACGCCCTCGGGCGCGCTGCCGCTGTGCCGGGTGACGGCAGCGACGATCTGCTCATAGGAGGCATGCACCGCCTTCGCGGAATCCAGCCCGACCATCACGGCGCCGGCATCGGACTTGTGCGGCAGCGCCGCGCTCACGCCCTTGGCGACGACCGGAAATCCGATGCGCTTGGCGATCGCGACCGCCTGCTGGGCGCTATGGGCCACCGCCTCCTTGGGGCAACGGATCCCATAGGCCTTGAGCAACTGCTTGGATTGAACCTCGTTCAGTGTCAGGGCGGGCCCGTGGCTTGCGGCACGCGCCAGCGTCTTTTCCAGCGTCGCCCGTCCCTTGGACGACGCGGCCTCGGCGGACGCTTCCCTGGGCGACGCGGCGGCCTGCTTGGCGCGGGCGGCGTAATCGCTGAGCGCGCGCACTGTGCGCAAGGTCTTGTCGACCTCCTGCAGGCAGGGAACGTGAGGCAAGCTCAGCCGAAAGGCGCGGCTATAATCGGAGAGCCCGTGCGAGCCCATGCTGAATTGGACGATCGGCTTTCTCGCCCGTGCCGCGATCGCTTCGACCGCACGCATATTGGCCTCGGCCCGGTCCATGCCGGGAGCGCGCGGCAACTCGGCCTGCAGCAGCACGAGATCGATGCCGGGATCGTCCAGCATGGCCTCGACGCATTTGATGTAGCCTTCCCGGTTGGTGAGGCCGGTAAATCCGGAATCGAGCGGATTGCCGGTGATGGTGCCGACACCGAGCACGGCGGCAAGCCGCTCGTTGGTGGTCGCATCAAGGGCCGCGAATGCGAGCCCGTTGGCGGCGGCGGCATCGAGCAGAAGACCGCGCAGCGCGCCCGAGAACGTGATGGCGCCGAGCCTTGCGCCGCCCCCCTCCCCAAGCCTCCCCCGCAAGCGGGGGAGGGAAGGGAGGGGGGGCGCATGCAGGACATATTCGACCGTCTCGACCACATCGTCCACGGTGCGCACCCGCAGCGCGCCGGCCGCGCCCGCGACCGCATCGAAGGCTTCCATGGCGCCGGCGAGCGCTCCGGTATGCGCTAGCGCGGCGGCGCGGCCTTCCGCGGAAGCGCCGAGCTTCATCAGCACGATCGGCTTGCCGGCCGCGCGCGCCATGCGGCACGCCGCCATGAAAGCCTCGGGATCCTGCACCGATTCAAGGTAGGAGACGATCACCCTGACGTCGTCGTTCATGGCGTAATAGGCGATGTACTCGGCGCTCGACAGCCCGGCCTGGTTGCCGGACGTGACCACCGAGCCGGCATCGATGCCGCGCTCCTCGAGCGAGCGCTTGATCGCCATGGCGAGGCCGCCGGACTGTCCGATGATCGCGACCGGCCCGTTGGCCAGCCGCTGCATGCGGTCGTCCGGCATGGTCATGAGGCTGGCGCGGGCATGCAGATTGCCGAAGCAATTGGGGCCGGAGACCGCAAGCCCGGTCTGCGCGATGACCGACTTGAGGCGGAGCGACAATGCGTGCGCCGCCGGATCGGAGGATTCGGCAAAGCCCGCGGTGAGCACGGTGGCGCTGCGCGCGCCCGCCCGGCTCGCTTCGATCAAAGCATCGGGGACGAAGGCCGCCGGAATGACCACCACCACGTGATCGGGCGGCTCCGGCAGTTCGGCAAAGGAGCGGTAGCAGCGCGTGTCCCAGATTTGATCGCGGCGCGGATTGAGCGGATAGACCGGCCCGGGAAACTTGTAGCGGTTGACGTTGCGCCACACCCGTTGCGACCAGTTGCCGGGCGTATCGCTGGCGCCGAGGATGACCACATTGCGCGGGTTCAAGAGCGCATCGACCTTGCCGAGCGAATGCAGCAGCAACGGCGACGGCTCGACCACCAACCTCACGCGCAAGCTCCAACCGCCGCCAATCCCTCCCCCTGCAAGGGGGAGGGTGGCGCCCAACGGGTCCGGCCTTTGGCCGGCCCGATGACAGGCTCCGGCGCCGGGAGGGGGTCTCGTCCACCCCCAGATTCGGAGTTTGTGGCGGGACCCCCACCCGACCCGCGTTGCGGGTCGACCTCCCCCTTTCAGGGGGAGGTGAAGCGGAGAACGCGGCTCTGCCGGATCCCAAACTAACGTCTCCTGAATTCATGCCCAACCTTCATGCCCGGCCCATGGCGCCGGCGGCGGAGCGGCGCGCCACGAAGTAGAATGCGACCGCGATCATTGCCATCAGCATCGACCACATCAGGCCGAGCGCCGCAAGCTCGGTGCCCTGGCCGTTGCCCCACAGATCGAACATGGCGACCGCCATGGTCTGCGAGCGCGGGCCCGCGAGCAGGATCGCGAGCGACAAGACGCGGGTGGCCATCAGGAAGATGAACAGCCAGCCGGCCACCAGGGCGGGCGCCAGGAGCGGCGCCACGATCCGGCGCAGGCGGGTGAGCGCGGAGGCGCCGCATACCGCGGCCGCCTCCTCGAGCTCGCGATGGATCTGCAGCATGCCGGACGAGCTGTAGCGCATCCCGTAGGGCAGATAGTTGATGACGAAGGCCCAGATCAGGATTCCGATGGTGCCGTAGAGCGGGATCGGCAGCCGCAGGAAAACCTGCATGACCGCAACCCCCAGCACCAGGCCCGGAAAGACCAGCGGAATGGTGGCCAGCCGCTCGACCAGCCAGCCGCCCGGCGCGCGCCGCACCGCCAGCCATGCGGCAAAGAAGGTGAGGGCGACCGCGAACGTGGCGGTCGCGACCGCGACCAGCATCGTATTGGTCATCAGCTCCAGACGGTCGGATGCCAGCACGGTGCGGTAGTTGTTGAGGCTCAGGAGCTTGAAGGAAGCGGCGCTGACCGGCGCGAAGAACGGCAGCAGCGAGATCCAGGCCAGCATCGCCATGGGCACCAGCAGCAGCAGCACGAAATCCACCGCCAGGATGGCGGCCGCCAGGTAGCGCAGGCGTCCGAGATCGAACGGCCGCGGCCGGAAACCCTTGCCCGTGATGGTGGCGAACCGCTCGGCATGCCGCGACAGCCGGGCATAGACGTAGAGAAGCACCAGCACCAGCAGCAGCATCAGCACCGAGAGCGCGCTCGAGCCGCCGAGGTCGGGCGGCGCGCGCGCCATCATGTTGGTGTAGATGTCGGTGGTCAGAACCGAGATGCGGCCCGGCAAACCGACCAGCGCCGGCACCTCGAAGGCCTCGATGGCGCGGATGAAGACCAGCATCGAGAGCGCCATGATGGCGGGCAGTGAGAGCCGCATGGTGATGCGGCGGATGGTGGCCCACACTCCGGCGCCGCTGACGCGCGCGGCCTCCTCCAGCTCCGGATTGGCATTGCGCAGCGTCGCTCCCACCAGCAGGAATGCCAGCGGCGACCACAGAAAGCCCTCGACCACGACCATGCCGGGCATGGAATAGATGTTGATCAGCACATCGGATGCGCCGGTCAGCGTCCGATAGAGCTGATTGACCGGGCCGGCCTTGCCGAACACCAAAAGCCACGCCGATACGTAGAGAATGTAGGGGGTGCCGAGCGAGATGATCGCGGTCACATAGGCCAGCCCCTTGAGCGGCGCATTGGTGCGCTCGACGATCCAGGCCATGACCCAGCCGACCACCAGGGCGACCACGGCGCTGCCGGCCGCAAACGACAGCGAGTTGAGCGTGGTGGCGACGAAACGCCGGCCGCCCAGCACGCCTTGGAAATTCTCCAGACCCCAGCGGGTGGGCTCGTTGAGAGCGCCGGCGACCGTCACGCTGCCTTGCAGCAGGAATATGAGGGGCGGCACCACCAGCGCCGCCAGCACCACGATCAACAGCGCAGCGATCCAGGCGGTCTGGCGCGCCGACGAGCGCGAGCGCGCGGACGGGCGCGAGCGCGCGGTCGAACGCGAGCGGATCTGGGGTTCAGCCGAAGAGGTCATCGAAGATCTGCTTCCACTTCGGCAGATTGTCCTCCAGCGCCTCGGGCGAGAAGAAGTGCACGCGGAAATGGCCGTCCTCGGGCTTGAGCTCGGGATCGCGCGCGGGGACCTGCGGATCCGCCGTGAGATAATCGGCGTCGCGATAGACCTCTTGGCCCTCCTTCGAGATGATGAAATCGACCAGGAGCTTGGCGGCGTTGGGATGCGGCGCATTCTTGTGGATGGCGATCACCGACAGGGTGCCGGTGGCAGGCTCCATCTTGATCCAATCGACCGGCGCGCCCTTCCGCGCGCTGATCACCGCGTGATGGTTGAAGATCTGCAGCGCGATCGGGTATTCGCCGGCGATCACCTGATCCAGCACCTCGCGCGCCGCCGCCGCCACATTGGCGATCTTCTGCTTCGAAAGAGCGCGCAGATAGGCCATGCCCTTGGCTTCGCCCATCTCGGCCAGCACATTGCCGATGAAGCCCACCCCGCCCGAGGCCGACGGCAGCGCATTCCAGGCCATCTTGCCGCTCCACTTGGGGTCGAGCAGATCCTGATAGGTGCGCGGCTCGCTCCCTTTGGGGACCAGCGACGTGTTGTAGGCCGGCGTGTTGATGTAGATGTTGCTGGCGACCCAATAGCCTTGCGGATCCTTGTAGAGGTCCGGATAGGCCTTGGCGGCATCGGGCTGCCACTGCAGCACATAGCCTTCCCGCTTCAGCGGCACCACGGTCGAGGTGCCGTCGAATACGTCCGATTGCGGGCGGCCGGCCCGGCTTTCGTTGAGAATCTTGACCGCGACCTCATTGGCATTGGCGCGGGTGTAGCGCACCTTGATGCCCGGGTATTTCTTCTCGAAAGCGGCCGTGATCGGCCGCACCAGCTGGTTGATGATCTGGGTCGAGTACCAGACCACCTCGCCTTCCTTCTTGGCGGCCTCGATCACGCTGGCATCGATGGCATGAGCCGGCCGGCCGCCCAGCAAAGCCGCGATCGCGATGGCACCAGCGATGGTCCAGCGATTGCCTCCCATGATGTTTCACGCTCCCTTGTCGCGCGGCAGCTTTTCGAAACGGCAGTTCACATGCGGGACTTCACGTGCGCCCATCGGTCCGGCGCCCCACCCTAGCACTTGCCTATAGCATGCAACCGCGCGCGTCACGCCGGGACGATACGTCCCATGGGAGCCGAACAGGGGCCGAATTCTCCGGCGGTTGCGCCCGGCGCAAGCGGCCTCGCTGGCGCCGCAGGCGAGCCCGCGCCCTTGGACTAAGCTACTCGACTGAAAGGCTATTTTCCATTCGCGCCGAACCCGGCCACGCTGGTCGCGCACTTGGGATTTCCCATCCCGGAAGAAGTCACGCTATGCTGTCGTCCAAGCGCGGCGTCGTATCTCCGGCAAGCCCAGCCCAGCCCGCGCCTCATACTTTTTTCGCCTCGTCGATAACGACGGAACGGGAGGATTGAGAATGATCTCGCTATCCATCAATGGCCAATCTCACACTGCCGACGTGGAAGATTCCACGCCGCTGCTTTGGGTGCTGCGCGACACCATCGGCATGACCGGCACCAAATACGGTTGCGGCATCGCGCAATGCGGCGCCTGCACGGTCCATGTCGACGGGGTCGCGATGCGCTCCTGCTCGATCCCGGCGAGCGCGGTCGCCGGCAAGCAGATCACCACCATCGAGGGCATCGCCGTCGGCGGCAAGCTCTCCGCCGTGCAGCAAGCCTGGCTCGACCACGACGTTCCGCAATGCGGCTACTGCCAGAGCGGAATGATCATGGCGGTGACGGCGCTGCTCAAGGAGAAGCCCAAGCCCACCGACGCCGACATCGACGCAGCGATCACCAACATCTGTCGCTGCGGCACCTACCAGCAGATCCGCGCGGCAATTCACGCCGCGGCCAACGCGTGAAGCGGGAGGCAGCCATGACCTATATGCCGCGAATCAATCGTCGCTCCTTTGTGGTCGGTGCCGCTGCCGCCGGTGGCGGACTTGCGCTCGGCTTCCAGCTTCCGTTCGGCCCGCAGATCGTGCGCGCCGCCGACGGCTCGCCCGAGGTCAATGCCTGGGTGGTGATCAAGCCCGACGACACCGTCGTCATTCGTGTCGCCCGCTCCGAGATGGGCCAGGGCACGCTCACCGGCCTCGCCCAGCTGGTGGCCGAGGAGCTCGAATGCGACTGGTCGAAGGTCACCACCGAGTTTCCGACCCCCGGACAGAATCTCGCCCGCAAGCGCGTCTGGGGCAATTTCTCGACCGGCGGCAGCCAGGGCATCCGCCAGTCGAACGAATATGTCCGGCAAGGCGGCGCCGCCGCGCGCATCATGTTGATCCAGGCCGCCGCCAATGAGTGGAAGGTAGCCGGCGAGCGAATGCAGCGCCGCCGACAGCGTGATCACCCACAAGGCTTCCGGACGCACCACCACTTACGGCAAGGTGGCCGAGGCGGCCGCCAAGCTCGAAGCCGCCCAAGGACATCAAGCTCAAGGACCCCAAGGACTGGAAGATCGCCGGCAAGGGGGTCAAGCGCCTCGATACCCTCGACAAGCTCTCCGGCAAGCAGGTCTACGGCATCGACATCAAGATGCCCGGCATGCTGATCGCCACCGTCAAGGCCTGTCCGGTCAACGGCGGCAAGGTGAAGAGCTTCGATGCCGCCAAGGTCGCCGGCATGCCGGGAGTGAAGAAGGTCGTGCCGGTCGATGAGGATGCGGTGGCCGTCATCGCCGATACGTTCTGGCATGCGAAGACCGCCATCGACGCGCTGCCGATCGTCTGGGACGAAGGCGACAACGCCAAGGTGTCGAGCGCCACGATCGCTGAGTTCCTGAAGGGCGGGCTTGACGCCGACCAGGCCTATGTCGGCAACAAGACCGGCGATGCACCGGCCACCATCGCGGGCGCCGCCCGCAAGGTCGAGGCGGTCTACAACTATCCGTTCCAGAACCACGCCACCATGGAGCCGATGAACGCCACGGCGCGCTACACGGCCGATCGCTGCGAGGTCTGGGGCCCGAGCCAGAACGGCGAGGCGGCGCTCGCCAGCATCATCGAAGCCTCCGGCCTGCCGGCCGAGAAATGCGACTTCTACAAGGTCATCCTCGGCGGCGGGTTCGGGCGGCGCGGACGTTCGGACTATGTGCGGCAGGCGGTGCTGATCGCCAAGCAGATGCCGAGCGTGCCGGTGAAGCTGATCTGGACCCGCGAAGAGGACATGACGCATTGCACCTACCATCCGATCACGCAATGCAAGATGACCGGCGCGTTCGATGCCAACAACAACCTGGTCGGTTTGCACATGCGCATTTCCGGCCAGTCGATCTCGGCCTCGCTGGCGCCGCAGAACCTGCAGAACGGCATGGACCCGATCACGTTCCAGGGTCTCAATGCGGGCGGCCCGGAGGGTCAGTTCAGCTACAACATTCCAAACGTGCTGATCGATCATGCCATGCGCAACACCCACCTGACGGCGGGCTTCTGGCGCGGGGTCAACGTCAACCCCAACACCATCTACGTGGAGTGCTTCATCGACGAGCTGGCCAAATCGGTCGGCCAGGACCCGCTCGAGTTCCGCCGCAAGCTGCTCAAGCCCAGGAACCTGGCGGTGCTCAATGCGTGCGCCGAGAAGATCGGCTACGACAAGCCGGCGCCGCAGGGCATCTTCCGCGGCATGGCGCAAAACCACGGCTACGCCAGCTATGTGGCGGCCATCGCGGAAGTCTCGATCACCGATCAGGGTCGGGTGAAGGTCCACCGCATCGTGGCGGCGACGGATCCGGGCTATGCGGTCAATCCGGCGCAGATCGAGCGGCAGGTCGCCGGCTCCTTCGTGTACGGGCTCTCGGCGCTGCTCTACGGCGAGATCACCGTCAAGGATGGTGCCGTCGAGCAGCACAACTTCGACACCTACAATGTGATGCGCATGGCCGAGATGCCGCAGGTCGACGTGATCGTGATGCCTACGGGCGGCCCGGTCTGGGGCGGCGTCGGCGAGCCCACCATCGCGGTGGCGGCGCCCGCGGTCCTCAACGCGATCGCGGCGGCGACCGGCAAGCGCATCCGCTCGGTGCCGTTGAAGAACACCGACCTGCGGTCGGCCTGATCGCACGCTGAGGAGCGGCGGGCGACCGCCGCTCCCTTCGGTTCCAAATTTTCCGGTCCCAGGTCTTCGCGAGGCGCCGGCATGATCTTGAAGCATATCGCCCTTGGGCTCGTTCTACTGTGGCTCCCGGCCGGCGCAATGGCCGCCGACGCGCCGCCCGGCGCGTCGTCCTGCTCGGGCTGCCATCCGGCATCGCCATCCGTCGACACGCCGGTCAAGCGGCTGATCGGCCGCAATCCGGCGGATATTGTCGCTGACGTAAAGGCCTTCCGGTCGGGCGAAAAGCCCGCGACCATCATGGATCGCATCGCCAAGGGCTTCACCGACGACGAGATCAAGGCGATCGCGGACTGGTACGGCGCGCAAAAGGATTAGAGGAGCAACCATGAGCGGGATCCATAGCCGCCGTCATGTCCTCAAGGCCGCCGTCGCCGGCGCGGCAGCGGCCGGCGCCGCGAGCCTGCCGATGCCGGCGCTAGCACAGGCTCCCGGCGGCCGCGTCGTCGTGGTGGGCGGCGGCTTTGCGGGCGCGACCTGCGCGCGCGCCATCAAGCGGCTCGATCCGCGCACCGCCGTGACGCTGGTCGAGACCAGCCAGGTTTTCACCGCCTGCCCGTTCAGCAACGAAGTCATCGCCGGGCTGCGCGACATCAAGGCCCAGCAGTTCGATTACAAGAAGATCGCGGCCGAGGGCGTGGTCACCGCGTTCGATTCCGCCACCGCGGTCGATCCGCAGGCCCGCATGGTGACGCTCGCAAGCGGAGGGCGGCTGCCGTACGACCGCCTGGTGCTGTCGCCCGGCATCGATTTCCGCTGGGACGCGCTTGCCGGCTACACCGAGGCCGCGCCCGAGCGCATGCCGCATGCCTGGAAGGCGGGCGAGCAGACGCTCTTGCTGCGCCGCCAGCTCGAAGCGATGCCGGACGGCGGCCTGGTGATCATCGCGCCGCCCGCCAATCCTTATCGCTGCCCGCCCGGGCCCTACGAGCGCGCGAGCCTGATCGCCTATTACATCAAGACCAAGAAGCCGAAATCGAAGCTCATCATTCTCGATGCCAAGGATGCGTTCTCCAAACAGCGGCTGTTCCAGGACGCCTGGAAGGAGCTTTATCCGGGCATCATCGAATGGGTTTCGCTGTCCTCCGGCGGCAAGGTCACCAAGGTCGATCCCGCCACCATGACGGTCGAGACCGATTTCGAGAAGCACCAGCCCGCGGTGGCCAATATCATTCCGCCGCAGAAGGCCGGGCACATCGCCGAGGCGGCCGGCTGTCGCCGATCGCACCGGCTGGTGCCCGGTCAATCCGGTCAGCTTCGAATCGACGCTGCAGCCCAACATCCATGTCATCGGCGATGCCTGCATCGCGGGCGCGATGCCGAAGGCGGGCTTCGCGGCCAATGCCCAGGCCAAGGTCTGCGCCGCGGCGATCACGCGCCTGCTGGCCGGCCAGAAGCCGGAGGAGCCGATACTGATCAACACCTGCTACACCATCGTGGCTCCCGACTACGGGATCACGGTCGCGGCCGTGTACCATCCGGTGAACGGGCGATTGGTCGAGGTCCAGGGCGCCGGCGGCATCAGTCCGGTGGAGGCCCCGAAGTCGACGCGGGAGCAGGAAGCGAAATTCGCCGATGGCTGGTTCCATACCATCACCGGAGAGATGTTCGGCTGAGCGTCAGGGCCGAAGCGTCTTCGAACCTGTGAAGAAACCGCACGGTCATCTCCAACGGCTCATCCCCGCGCAAGAGCGTGTGAAGGAATTGCCACATCCGCTCATTCCCGCGGACGCGGGAATCCAGACTTTGCCAAATCGCGCAGACTGGCATTTTGCGAAGAGACGGGATTCCGGCTTTGAGGGAATTTGCCATATCCGCTCATTCCCGCGGACGCGGGAATCCAGACTTTGCCAAATCGCACCGACGCTCAATGGGGCAAAGTCTGGGTCCCCGCGTCCGCGGGGACGAGCGGGTGGAAAGACCTCGTCCTTTATCTGTTTCCTTCAGACGCGCCTGCGCGGGAATGAGCGGGTGGGCGATTCCTCGGTGCGCTCTTTCGCAGGAACGAGCGGAGGGGGCGGTCGCCTCGCTCGCGCCTGCGCGGTCGCGGTGGTGTTCGTTGTTGGGGGCGGCGCGATCTCGGGCGGCGGCGCGGACCACGCTCTCGCGGAGCCGGCGCTGCGTCCCTATATGATCGTCGGCGACGCGATCCCGGTCTCGCTGACCGGCGCGGCCGGGGATCCGGAACGCGGCCGGACGATCGTCGTCAACCGGCAGGTCGGGCTTTGCTTGCTGTGCCATAGCGGTCCTTTTCCGGAGCAGAAGTTCCAGGGCACGTTGGCACCCGACCTCACCGGCGCGGGCTCACGTTCGACCGCGGGACAGCTGCGGCTGCGGCTGGTCGATGCGTCGAAGCTCAATCCCGAGACCATCATGCCGCCGTACTATCGGGTCGATGGTCTCAACCGGGTGCCGACGTCGTTTGCCGGCAAGCCGATCCTCACTGCCGAGCAGATCGAGGACGTGGTAGCCTATCTGATGACGCTGCGCGAATAGCGCAAAGGACGCCAAGCAAATGACGCACGATCGAGCAACAAAAGCAGACGCGACGCGGCGCGATTTCCTGGCCCGCACGGCCGGTCTGGCCGGAGCAATCGCCCTCACCTCCGTCGCCACGATCATATCCAGCCGCGCCACGCCGGCCATGATGGCGACCGCCATCAAGAAGGTCGTCGGCGAGGCGCCGATCCGCAAAGGCAAGGTCATGATCGACGTGCCGCCGCTGGTGGAGAACGGCAATGCGGTCCCGGTCACGATCACGGTCGACAGCCCGATGACGGCAGCCGATCACGTCAAGTCCATCCATCTCTTCAACGAGAAGAACCCGCAGCCCAACGTCATCGGCGTCTATCTGGGGCCGCGCGCCGGCAAGGCCGCGCTCTCGACCCGCATCAAGCTCGCCGACGCCCAGAAGATCGTCGCGGTGGCGCAGCTCAGCGACGGCTCGTTCTGGTCCGACGAGGCCGACGTGATCGTCACCATCGCGGCCTGCGTGGAGGACCTGCAATGACGGTGCGCGCGCTCATCAACGTGCCCGCCAAGGCGCGGCGCGGCGAGGTCATCGAGATCAAGACCCTGATCGCCCATCCGATGGAGACCGGCTTTCGGGTCGGCCTCAACGGCGCGCTCATTCCGCGCGACATCATCACCAACTTCCGCTGCACCTATAACGGCGAGGAGATCTTCCGCGCCGACTTCTCCCCGGCGATCGCGGCCAATCCGTTCCTGACCTTCTTCACGGTGGCGACCGCGACCGGAACGATCGAGTTCGAATGGACCGGCGACAACGGCTTTTCGGCCACGCAGTCCGCCCCCATCACGGTCGAATGACCGGCGTGCCGCGCATCCTGTCCTTCACCCCTCGGTGGCACGGCGGCCTAATTCTCGCACTCGCCATCCTTGCTGCAACGTCATCTTCGTTCGCAACCGAGATCCCGCCTGCCGAGCGGCGCTCCGACTACGAGCTCATGGGGTCGCAGACGCGCGCCATGCAGGACGACGACACCGCCAATCCGGGCATGCTGGGGGTGCTGGACGGCGAGGCGCTGTGGAGCCGCCGCGACGGCGCCGCCAACAAATCGTGCGCCGATTGCCACGGCGATGCGCCCACGAGCATGAAGGGCGTGGCGGCGCGCTATCCGGCCTATAGCCCGGCGCTCGGCCGGCCGATCGATCTCGAAGCGCGCATCAATCAATGCCGCACCGACGAGCAGAAGGCGACGCCGCTGCCGTTCGAGAGCAAGGAGCTTCTGGGCCTCACCGCCTACCTGGCACTGCAATCGCGCGGGATGCCGATCGACGTGGGTGGCGACGCAGCGCCTGGCGTCCTTCATCGCGGCCGGCCGCGAGATCTTCAACCGCCGGTCGGGCCAGATCAACATGTCCTGCGCCCAATGCCATGACGACAACTGGGGCAAGAAGCTCGCCGGCGCCCCGGTGCCGCAGGGCCATCCCAACGGCTACCCGGTCTACCGGCTGGAATGGCAGAGCCTTGGCTCGCTGCAGCGGCGGCTGCGCAACTGCATGTCCGGGATGCGGGCCGAGCCGTATTCGTACGGGTCGCCCGAGAACGTCGAGCTCGAGCTCTACCTGATGTCGCGCGCGCAGGGCCTCAAGATGGAAGCCCCGGCGGTGCGGCCGTAGTGCGGCCGTAGCCCGGATGGAGCTCTTGCGTAATCCGGGACCGTCGCTCCCGCATTGCGCTGACGCTTCATGCGGGCTACGGGCTAGGGGCGCGGGAGCACAGGAGGGCAAACATGGCGGGCACCAAATCGGCGGGCTACACATTGGCGACCTATCAATCGGCCGACGGGCCGCGGGCCGGCCTGGTGGTGGACGACAAGGTGTATGATGCCGCCAAGCTGACCGGCAACGCCGCCTATGCCAGCGTCATCGGCATCCTCAACGACTGGAAAGCCGCGGCCGGCGCGCTGAAGGCCGCCGCCGCGAAGGCACCCAAGAGCCGCACGCAAGGCCGTCCGCTGAAGGGCACCAAGCTGCTCGCGCCGGTGCTTTGGCCCTCGGCCATCTTCTGCGCCGGCGCCAACTATTCGGATCACGCGGCCGAGATGAACAAGGCGCATGGGCGGCCGCCAGAGCCCGATCCGCATACGCTCGGATTGCAGTCCTGGCACTTCATCAAGGCTTCCCGCTCGCTTGCCGATCCGGGCGCGACCGTCAAGATCTCGGACTATTCCAAGATGATGGACTGGGAGATCGAGCTGGCGGCGGTCATCGGCCGCAAGGCCAAGAACGTGCCGCAGGAGAAGGCGCTTTCCTATGTAGCGGGCTACACGGCGGCCAACGATCTCTCGGCGCGCGACCGCGGCCGCCGCCCGCACGTGGCCGACACTTCCCCCTTCAAGGCCGACTGGGTGGCGCACAAGAGCTTCGACGGCTCCTGCCCGCTCGGGCCCTGGATCGTGCCGGCAAGCGACATCCCGGATCCGCAGAATCTCGGCCTCAAGCTGTGGGTCAACGATGTGCTCAAGCAGGATTCCAATACTGGCCAGATGATCTTCAACCTGGCCGAGCAGATCGCCCATTTGTCGTCGCGGCTCACGCTCCATCCGGGCGACCTGATCCTGACCGGCACGCCGGCCGGCGTCGGCACCGGCCGCGGCGAGTTTCTCAAGGCCGGCGACGTCGTGAAGATCTGGATCGAGCGGATCGGGACGATCAGCAACCGGATGGCGTGAGGCGGGGCTGCAGTGCTGTAGCCCGGATGGAGCGCTTGCGTAATCCGGGACCGCCGTTCCCGCATTACGCTGCGCTTCATGCGGGCTACGGAGCCGACCTCTGATTGCGCTGGCTCCCCGGAGAGCGCATATTGCGGTCAAGCTGGCGCGCGCCTGCCCGGCTGAACGATGGCGGGCCGCCGGACCAAAGCGCAGGGAGGTTTTCCAGGTATGGCCGAGCAGTTCGTCGGTAAGCTTTCGGAGTTCCAGGACGGCGACCGCCGCATCATCTTTGTCGGCGACAACGAGATCGGCGTGTTCCGGCACGAAGGACAGTTCTACGCCTACAGCAATTTCTGCCTGCACCAGGGCGGGCCGGCCTGCGAGGGCCTCACCATCGCCAAGGTCGAGGAGCGGATCATGCCCGACAAGACCTCGCGCGGGCTCTACTTCTCCGACACCGAGATGCATTTCGTCTGTCCCTGGCACGGCTACGAATACGACATGAAGACCGGCGAATGCGTGTCGGACCGCAGGCTCAAGCTGCGCCAGTACAAGGTGGTCGAGAAGGAGGACGAAGTTTATGTCGTCGCCTAGGGCCGCGGCCGCCAAGGTCGCGCACAAGACGGCGCCCAAGATGGCTCACAAGCCCGCGCCCAAAGCGGCGCGCACCAAGCCGCCGCACGCGAAGCCGGCCGGCAAGGTCGGGCCGACCGCAGCCGCTTCGGCGGCCAAAGCCGCTTCGGCTGCCAAGCAGCTCGGTCGCAACCGGTTCGGTGGCCGCTTCGGCCGAGGCGACGCGCCTGGCCGCCGAGATCGAGCGCGGCCTGGCCGACGGCCGCATCGACATGCTGTCGCCGCCGGCGCTGCAGGCCCTGATGGCGGCCGCCTGCAAGGCCTATGCGGCGCAGGTCGAGGCCGGCAATCCGATGGCGGCGCTGGCGCAGCGCACGACCGTCACCCCGACCGAAGTCATGGTCACGGCGAGCGGCCTGTTGCGCGCCGCCAATCTGGCCGTGTTCGAGCTCGGCATGTGGCAGAGCTGGACCGGCCGCTAGCGTCCCGATTGAACGCGGGCTTGCCCGCACAACGAATTTGACAGGAGAGACCCCATGGACCTGCTCGCAGAACGCGGCCGACGCGTATCGGTCGACGAGCTCAACACCACCCGGCTTCTGGCGCATGCCCGCAAGCAGGCGGTGCAACGCAAGCTCGACGACATGCTTGATCGTCGACGTCGATGCCCACCATTACGAGAACGAGAACTTCCCCGAGATCCTCCCCTATATGGAGAACGACGTGCTGCGCCAGATCACCATGGGGGGCCGCGCCAGCAAGGGCGGCCGCGGCACCATCGTGCCGAGCCATGCCGGCTTCTCCCAGGACATGGGCGGCCGCGTCACCCGCTATCCGCTGCGCGGATCGGAGAAGACCGAGCCCGGCAAGCTGCGCGACGTGCAGCTCGGCGAGCGCTGGATGGACGCCATGAGCGTCGATTATTCCTGCCTGTTCCCGACCGGCATGCTCAATGTCGGCCTGCATCCGCAGAAGGAGATGGAGGTCGACCTGTGCTGGGCCTACAACCGCTGGCTCACCGAGAAGGTGCTGCCGGAATCCAACGGCCGCTTCTACTCGATGCTGTGCCTGCCGTTCTCCGATCCGGACGAGACGCTGCGCCATGTCGAGGCCTTCGGCGACCGCCACGGCGTCGGCGGCTTCATGGTGACGACCGTGCGCAACCTGCAGGTCAACGACAACGCCTATATGAAGGTCTACCGCGCCATGGAGGAGCGCGGCCTCGTGCTCTCGTTCCATTCCGGCCCGAACTGGAGCGAGCCGGTGTTCAAGGCCTGCAACCGCTTCCTCTCGGTGCATGCGCTCGGCTTCACCTTCTACAACATCCTGCACTGCACCAACTGGGTCATCAACGGGATGTGCGAGCGCTTCCCCAAGCTGCCGGTGATCTGGATCGAATTCGGGCCTGGCCTGGGTGCCGTTCCTGATGCAGCGGCTCGACCACGAATACATGATGCGGCCCTCCGAAGCGCCGCTGCTCAAGAAGAAGCCGAGCGAGTACATGCGCGAGATGTACTACTCCTCGCAGCCCATGGAGATCCAGGACCGCGACGCGCTCGAATGCACGTTCCGGATGATCAACGCGGAAACCCAGCTGCTCTATTCATCGGATTATCCGCACTGGGACTTCGACCTGCCCTCGACCATCTACGACCTGCCGTTCGTGTCCGAGAAGGGCAAGCACAACATCCTCGGCGGCACCGCCGCGCGGCTGTTCAAGCTCAAGCCGCGCAACGACAAGCAGAAGGAAAACCTGATCAAGCACGGCAACCTCGCCGCCTGAGCGCGGCCAAGGACGAGGCTTCCGGCACAACCGCCTTCCGGGCATCCGGGAGGCAGTTTTGCTTTTGCGGACGTCGCCGCAACGCGGCAAGCTGTTGTTGAAAATACAATCCGGAAACAATGGGAGGGTGCTGCAGTGCACCCTTGGGGCTTGTTAAGTACAGAAAATTTACAAGTGGACAGTTTGCAGCGCAAAATCGGGACGGGCCTGAGAAATCGATGCCGTATTGCTCTGAAATTTTTGCAATCGCTTGACAGCCGCTCCCGACAATCCCGACGAAAAAGCCCGGCACGGTTTCCCATCCGGGCACAATTCGTCAGTTTCAATTTCCCGATAATCTGAGTCGGGACGGGCGGTCAAGCGGCAAGGCCACGCCAATTTCCACCGAAGGTGACGCCATCGTGGCCGGCGAGCGGGACGAGCTTCAATGAAGCGGCGCAACGAGGCCGCGCGACAGGAGATGAAGGACTTCCGCGGCGAAATTGCCGCGCCCTCATTGAAGCTCAAGTGGGCTTGAGCTTGGTCTCCAAGAACGATCTCCGCGGTGGCGCCTCGGGCAACGGACCGCCGCCAGCGCGCGCCAGGCGCGCCCGCCAGAAGCTCCAGGAGCGGGCGCTGATCCAGCCCGGCTGCGCGCGCAGCATCACGGCGCGCAGCTCCTGCGGCGCATAGCTGGCCTCAAGGCGTCGGACGTCGTCATAGGTGCCGAGATTCATGACCTGGGCGATGATGCGATCCTCGGATGGCGGCTGCGCATCGCGCCACCAGATGTAGCGGGCGGCAAGGTCTGCGAGGAGAGCGGGGTCGGGGCGCATAGGGGCTTCAGTGAGGCCGCGGTAATCTCGGCGCCGAAAACGGCACTCTATCTGTTGCCGGATACATTGCGAAGCGCCCTCATGCGATGATCACCAACTCACTGCCATATTGCGCCAGCCGTTCGTCGCTGGTCAGCAAATGCAGCGGCTCGCAGATGGCTTGCGCGAGTAGCAGGCGATCGAACGGATCAGGGTGGAACGGCGCGATGTCGTGGGCTCTAAGCGCATGCGTCCAGGTTATCGGCAGCGGCTTGATGCGCGCCTCGAGCAAGCCGGCTTCCAGGCGGACCAGGTCGATCTCGAGCTTGCGGGCCGAGGCCTTGATGGCGATCTCCCAGATGGAGGCGGCGCTGACATAGACTGCGGTCGCACCTTCAATAATGTGGCGGGTTGCTCTCGATCTGGCGCTCCCCGCGTCTGAGGCGGATGACGATGTTGGTATCGAGCAGGAGCCTCATTTGCCTTCGCCAGGATCAATCGTTCCATTCACCATCGCGTCGAGCAGATCGTCCGGCAACGGCGCCTCGATTGCCTTGACAAGGTCGTCCGTAAACACACTCTTGAGGGTGCCGAACTTGAACTTTTGCGGCTCTTCATCGTCGAGCGGGACGAGCTTCGCCATCGGAATACCGAACTTGGCAATGATCACGCCCTTGCCCCGAGCAGCCTGATCGACCAAGTGCGAAAGCTTGGCCTTGGCCTCGGCGAGATTGAGCTGCTTCATCATAATCCATCCGTTCACGAAGGACATCGTGGCGATTTGACCGACGTTGGTCAAGCGCGGCCTCATTGAAGCGAGAGTGGAGGCGTACTCGCGTCAGCGCTTATCCGAAGGTGCTCCCGAGCGGAGGAGTCCCTCGCGGTTGGGAATCTGGCCCGGCCGCGAGGGACCGTAAACCTTCAAAAGGGCCATTGCGCTGCGGCGGCTCGGGCTCGATGTGGCGGCGGATGCGCGGCCGGCGAGCGAGCAGCACATCGTGCTGGTCAACCGGGCCGAGGTCGAGGCAGCGCGCGTGCAGGCGCCGCAGGCGTGAGACCGCGCGTCTCGCCGCGGCTTCCCGTGAGAGGCGCGCCTGGGGCAGGCCTCGAGGCGGCTCATCCTGCCAAAGGCCCTGCCTATCTCGACCAGCTCGTCCGGATCGAGCTTGCGTCTTCCGTTGTTATGCCTTGCCCGGCAGGCAGCTGTGAGATATATGGGTACCCATATCGATGTTCCCATATGGACGGCCCGTGAAGACCACCGTGGAAATCTCCGATTCGCTGCTGCGCGAGGCGCGCAAGCTCGCAGCGCGGCAAGGCGTGACGCTGCGGACGCTGGTGGAGCGCGGGCTGCATCGGGTCATCTCCGAGACACGGCGCGGGACGCCGTTCAAGCTGCGTCGGGCGAGCTTCAAGGGCAAGGGACTTCAGCCCGAAGCTCGAGACGCCCCGTGGGACAGGCTGCGCGATCTCGCCTACCAGGGCCGCGGCGCGTGATCGCGGTGGATACGAATATTCTCGTCTACGCACATCGCGAGGATTTGCCCTTCCACGAGATCGCATTCGCTCGCCTGGCAGAGCTCGCCGAGGGGCCGGCTACCTGGGCAATTCCCTGGCCGTGCCTGCATGAATTCCTCGCGATCGTGACGCATCCCCGCATCTATGCTCCACCCAGCCCGCTCGCCCGTGCTTTCGCGCAGGTGGATGCCTGGCTTGAATTGCCGACCCTTGCCCTGTTGGCCGAACCGCCGGAACATTGGCCGACATTGCGCACCCTGCTCGCCGGAGGAAGAATCGCCGGAGCGCAGGTTCACGATGCAAGAGTAGCGGCGCTGTGCCTGCAACACGGTGTTCGCGAGCTGTGGTCGGCGGATCGAGACTTCAGCCGCTTCCCCGACCTGGCAGCGGTGAATCCGCTGCTCCGCAATAGAGCGGAATGACCGCCGCGTTCCTCCGGCAGCAGGGGATGGTACAGCAGGAGTAGAAGTTCTCGACGTCAGCGAAATCGGCGGCGGGATCCATGACCGCGAACGAAACGATCAGGTCGTCTCCGCTCTCTGTAGTGATGGATGCGACGAGCTCCATGGGAATTTGGTTTCGACGCTGCGGGAAACGTTCGTGCGACGATTATCACAGCACGGATAATAGAGGGACGCCATTTGATCCGAGCACGATTCGCCTGCTTGGCGTCGTCGCGAGGTGGGGCAATGACGTGCGATACGGAAATGCCGGAGCCCCCTCACCCCAACCCTCTCCCCTCCGGGGCGAGGGAGGAGCGCGCGGCGCGATTTAGATCAATTCGCTCCGGTCTGCAGGCTGCTCTACCGGAACGTTCGGCAGGGTATCGGCGCGCCAATCTTATTCGGCGCCCCGGATTGCGGCGCTGCGCGCCTTCATCCGGGCTACAGGCGATATCCGGGCTACGCGTCCTCAGCGGCCCAGCGTTTGCGCCATGATCTCCTCGCAGCGCTTGCCGGCGGCCGGGTCGGCGACGCTGAGGTCGCCGCCCATGGCGGCGCGCACGCGGTTGGAGGGTTGCGTGGCCATGCCCCAGCGGCAGGGCCGCATCGGAAAGCTGCTCCAGTATGCGGCGTCGTGGGCCTCGTAGTCGGTTTCGTCGACCTGCTGGATCTCGGTGGTGTATTCGGTCACGAAGCCGTTGGGCTCGATGAAGTAGGAAAACACGTTGTCGCCGGGGCCGTGGCGGCCGACCCCCCATTCGATATTGAAGCCGTGCTTCTTCATGCGGCCGGCGCCGCGCATCAGGCCGTCGATATCGGCCATCTCATAGGCCATGTGGTTGAGCGAGGGCCCCTGCGAGCGCGCCACCGCGATCGAGTGATGATCGGCCGAGCAGCGGATGAACTCCATCATGTGGGTGGCGTCGCTCAGCCTGAAGCCGAGCAGGTCGATGAAGAATGCGATCTCGTCGCCGACGCCGGCGGCATTGAGCACCACATGAGAGAGCTTGAGCGGCTTGGAGCGGTCGTTGACCACGTTCTGATGGCGCGCCACGTCGGAGGATACGTTGAGCACGTGGCCTTCGCGGCTGCGGAGCGAGAAGCCGAAGCCGCCGCCGGCCGCGCGCGGCAGATCCGCCAGCTCGCCGTCGACGGCGGCCCCGAAGGCCTTGGCCTTGGCATGGAGCGCCGCCACGGCATCCCGATCGGCGGCGGCGAAATGCACGCCCAAGAGCCCCGGCGTCGGCCGCTCGCGCAGCGTGACCACGTGATGCTCGGCGCCGTTGCCGCGCAGGTAGAGCGTATCGCCCTGCCCGCCGACCGGCTCAAGGCCCCAGACCTGGCTGTAGAACGCGGCCGACTGGTGAAGATCCCGCACGCCGAGCTCGACGCCGCGCAATCCGGTGACTTTGGCATTGATCATGGGTGACCTCTCTGAAGCGGGCGAATGGCGAGTAGCGAATGGCGAATAGGGAAGAGTGGCCGGCGGTTGCTGCGCTGTTTCCCCTATTCGCTATTCGCTATTCGCCATTCGCTATTGGCCACTATATCACGCCGGCAGGCCGACGCATTTCTGCGGCGCAATGCCGATATGCACGGATTCCCGGACCCCGAAAACGTGCTCCGGCCGGGCCCGGATGCGCAGGTCGGTTTCGCCGACGTTCACGATATAATCGATGACGTCGCCGAGAAAGACCCGCCCCGAGACCGTTCCGGCGAGCACATTGAACGCGTCGCCCGGCGGCGAAGCATAGAGCATGAGGTCCTCCGGACGGGCGGTGACCACCACCTTCTGGCCGAGGGTGACGGGTTGCGCGAACGGGCAGCGGAAGGTCCCGTGCGCGGTCGCGACGCCGACCAGGCCGTCGGGCCCGGCCTCCCGCGTTACCGATCCGGCCAGGAAATTGGCCGAGCCGATGAAGTCGGCGACGAAGCGGGTGGCCGGATGGCTGTAGATGTCCTGCGGGCCGCCGCGCTGCACGATGCGACCCGAATTGAACACCGCGATCTCGTCCGAGAGCGCCAGCGCCTCGGCCTGGTCGTGGGTGACATAGACCGTGGTGATGCCCAGCGAGCGCTGCAGGTGCTTGAGCTCGAAGCGCATCTGCTCGCGCAGCTTGGCGTCGAGATTGGAGAGCGGCTCGTCGAGCAGCAGGACCTTGGGCTCATGCACGAGCCCGCGCGCCAGCGCGAGGCGCTGCTGCTGGCCGCCCGACAGCTGCGTGGAGGAGCGCTGCTCGAAGCCGGCGAGGCGCACCATCTCGAGCGCCTTGCGCACCCGCTCCTTGATCTCGGCCGCGGAGTACTTGCGCGCGCGCGAGACCCGCAGCGGAAACGCCACGTTCTCGAACACCGACATGTGCGGCCAGATCGCATAGGATTGGAACACCATGCCGATGCCGCGATCGCTCGCCGGCACGAAGATGCCCTTGGCGGAATTGAACACGGTCATGTCGCCGATCACGATGCGGCCGGAATCCGGCCGCTCCAGGCCCGCGAGACAGCGCAGCGTCGTGGTCTTGCCGCAGCCGGAGGGGCCGAGCAGCGTGAGCAGCCGCCCCGGCTCGACGCTCAGATTGATGCCGTCGACGGCGCGGACCTCGGTATTGCCGGCGGCCCGGAAGACTTTCTGCAGGTTCTCGATGGATAACATTCCGGGCCTCTGTGGGGAGGGAGTGGCGAATAGCGAATAGCGAATAGCGAGTAGCGAGTAGCGAGTAGTTTGTAGCCCGCATAGAGCGTAGCGCAATGCGGGAGCGGCGGTCCCGGATTACGCAAGCGCTCCATCCGGGCTACAATTAACCGCTACTCGCCTTTCTGGCCGCCGCCGCTTCGCCGCGGCGCTGGACATGCAACTCGAGCCAGCGCAGGCCGGCCACGATGATGAGCAGAGGGATGACCTGGATGACGCCGAGCGCGGCGACCGCGCCGTAGCTGCCGCCCTCCTCCCACATGGTGAGCGTGATGGTCCCGAGCACGTGGGTCCCGGGTCCGACCAGGAAGATCGAGGCGCCGAGCTCGCGCACCGAGAGGACGAAAACGTAGATCCAGCCCGCCAGCAGGACCGGCGCCAACAGCGGCAGCAGGATGCGCCCGAACACCTGGCCGAGCCGCGCGCCCGCCACCTCGGCCACCTCCTCGAGCTCGCGATGGATCTGGGAGATTCCGCTCGACGCAAAGCGCATGCCGTAGGGCAGGTACAAGGTCACATAGGCGATCAGCAGGATCCAGATCGTGTTGTAGACCGGGATCGGCAGCATCAGATAGGCGACCAGGATGCCGGCGCCCACGATCACGCCCGGGATCGCGATCGGGACGAACACGATGGCATCGAGAATCCAGCCGAAACGGGGTGCCGAGCGCAGCGCGATCCAGGCCATGACGAAGGTCAGGCCGCTGATGATGGTGGCCGCCATGGCGGCCAGCACGACGCTGGTCTTCACGGCCTCGAGGAAGATCGGGTAGCTCAGCACGAACCGGTAATTGTCGAGCGTGAAGGGCGCGTCCGAGCCCATGAAGGGCAGCGCCAGGTTGCGGAAGAAGGATTGCCACACCAGCGTCAACAGCGGCAGGCCGAGCGCCAGCGCGAACATCAAGCCGATGCCGATGGCGACCGGCCATCGCCAGACGCCGAGATTGATGCGGGTCGGCATGTAGCCCTTGCCGGTGATGGTGGCGAAGGCCTCGGCATGGCGGGTGGCGCGGCGATAGAAGAACACCGCGACGATGCAGACCATGAGCAGCGTGAGCGCCAGCGCGCTCGCCACGCCGAACTCGGGCGGGGTCTGGATGATGGCGGACTGGATGTCGGTGGTGAAGACGTCGATGCGGGCCGGCCGGCCGATCAGGCGCGGCACCTCGTAGGACGACATGCCGAGCACGAACAGGATCAGCATCCCGGACAGGATCGCCGGCCGCAGCAGCGGCAGCGTGATCTTGGTCAGGACCTGCCAGGTGCGCCCGCCGGAGACGAGGCCGGCCTCCTCCATGCGCACGTCGAGCACGCGCAGCGCCGGGCCGAGCGACAGATAGGCGAGCGGGAAATAGTGGCTCGACAGCGCCCAGATCATGCCCGCCATGGTGTAGATGTTGAACGGCGCGGCGTCCAAGCCGAACGCATTCTTCATGAGCGCGTTGGCCCAGCCGATATTCGGGCTGAACACGAAGATCCAGGCCATGGCCATCAACAGGCCCGGCACCGCGAAGGAAAGCAGCGCCAGGCTGTGGAACAGCGCGGCGCCGGGCGCATCGGTGCGCTCGACCGCCCACGACACCAGCCCGCCGAGCACGAAGGTGGTCAGCGCGGTCCCGACCGCAAAGACGAGCGAGTTGCGGAACAGCGCGAGGATCCCCCAGTCCGAATAGGCATCGACGAAATTCTGCAGCGAGAAGGCCCCCGGACCGAAGCCGGTATCCTCCGTGAAGGCGTTGTAGAACAGCGCCGACACCGGCACGGCCACGATCCAGAGCGCTATGAGCACGCAGCCGGCCAAGAGGAAATTCGACGGCTTGAGATAGCCGGCAAGCCGGCTGCCGGCGGCGAGGCCGAAACGCCCGTTCATGCGATCGTTGGCGACGCTCAAGGCAACCCTACCGCGGTGGCGGTATCCCGGCCAAGCGTGTTTGGGAAACGGCGCAGCGATCTCGGCCACCTCTCCCCGCGTGCGGGGAGAGGTCGACGCGCGTAGCGCGGCGGGTGAGGGGGCCTGTCCGCGAGTTTGAGCTTGTGGAAGCGCCCCCTCATCCCGACCTTCTCCCCGCACGCGGGGAGAAGGAGCGCGCCGTGCCGCAGTGAAATGCCGAGTGCAGACAACATGAAATAAGCCCTACCGCGGCTTGAACAGGGTGTCGAAGGTGCGCTGCCACTTGCGTTCTTCGTCCGGGGTCATGAGCTCGGTCAAGACTTTTTTCTTCTGCATCAGCTCGACGATGCCGGGCGGGTTGGAGGCGACGTCGGCGCGGGTCGGAATCCGGCCGAACTTGGCCAGGAACTGCTGGCATTCCTGGCTCAGCATGAAATTGGCGGCAAGCCTGGCGGCGTTCGGGTGCGGGGCGAGCGAGCTGATGCCGACCTCGCCGAAGAACAGCGCGACCGGATCGAGCGCAAAGACCTCGATCGGGCTGCCGGCGATCTTCACGTTCTCCGAAAGGTTGACGAACTGGTTGAGCGCCAGCGCATATTCGCCGGCGCCGACCGAGCGCGCCATGGCCAGGTGGCCGTCGGTGACCACCGGCTGCAGCGCGGCCACGATGTCCTTGACCACCTGCGTGCCCTTCTGTTCCCCGTAGTAATCGAAGATGGCCTTGAGCCATACATTGTCGGCGGTGTCGATGGCGATCTTGCCGGCCCATTCCTTGTGCCGGGCGAACTCCTCATAGGTCTTCGGCAGGTCGGAAGCCTTCACCTTCTGGGTGTTGTAGGCGGGCGAATTGTAGTTGGCATAGACCCCATACCAGCGCTTGCCCGGATCGCGCGCCTCGGCGGCGATGCTCTTTGCCTCCGGCACCTCGAACTGCGCCAGCATCTGGGGCGGCAGCTTGTTGACCGTGGTGGTATGAAACAGGTCCCAGGCCTTCTGACTGGCGCGATATTCGATGGCCACGCGCGACATCAGCGGCGAGTCGGCATTGCGGATATACTCGACCTTGATCCCGGTCGCCTCCTCGAAGATCTTGAACAGCGGCAGGCCCTCCTGCTCGTTGGTCGACGAGTAGACGATGAGCGAGCCCTCCTGCTTGGCGGCCGCCAGCAGGGTCGGATCGAGCCAAGGATGCGCGGGCACGCCCTGCCCGTAAGCGGGCCCGAGCGCGGGCGCCAAGCCGAGCGCAAAGCCGAGTACCGAGCCGAGGAGGCCGCCCCAGCGCGCGCAAGATGCGGTCTTGCGGAAAACCGTCACGTCATCCTCCCCTCGGCCGGCGATCATTGTTCAGGGCATTCTTGGGGCGCGTGCGGCCGATCCGCATCGGCACCCGGGCCACCATAACGCAGGCCGATAGATCGGCCAATCTTGCCGGCGAATCGCATTTCGCCGCAGGGCGTCGAGGCAAGACACCATCCGGGCAGCCCCGGCTCGATCCGGGGGCGTTGCGAAAGCGCAGATTTGGTGCCTATCTAGCCCGCAAGGAGAGCAGCGACGTCGTGGATTCTTCGACCACAGCATCCCTGGGCGGCTTCATGGTGGAGCTCAAGCGTTCGGGCAGGGAATTCTTCATCCCGCCGGGCCGGACCATCCTGGAAGTCCTCATCGATGAGGGCGTCGACGTCGACTATTCCTGCGAGCTCGGCATTTGCGGGACGTGCGAGCAGCGGGTGATCGCCGGGATCCCCGACCATCGCGATTGCGTCCTCAGCGAGGACGAGCAGGCCGAGAACACGCGGGTCATGATCTGCTGCGCCGGCTGCAAGACCGACCGGCTGGTGCTGGATATGTGATTGGTGAGGGCCTGTAGCCCGCATGGAGCTCTCGCGAAATGCGGGAACGGCGGTCCCGGATTACGCAAGAGCTCCATCCGGGCTACGGCCGCTCGGCAGATGCTTGGGGAATCGCGGTCCCCGATTACGCAAGCGCTCGATCCGGGCTACGGGCGGTTCATTCCCTTCGCTCCCCAAAGGACATCGCTTCCGGCTCGACGGTTCCGCCCCAATCCTGCGGAAAAATGCCGCTCCGCACGTAGCGATGAAAGGACGAGTGAGGCCAATCGCTGACCCGATTCACCAAACCGTGCTTCACCGGGTTGTAGTGGATGTATTCGATGTGCCGCGCATAGTCGTTTTCATCACGAATGGTGTGCTCCCAGAAACGTCGTTGCCAAAGAGAATATTCGCCGCGGCGGTTCTGCGTGACCTGCGCTCCGTGAGCAACGGCTTGGCGGGTGAACATGCTCTTGATCCTCCGCCATCGTCCCGAGAAATCAGAGTCCCCCTCGGGCAACGTCATAACGACGTGCAGATGCTCCGGGAGGATCACGATGGCTTCGATGATGAAGGGCCGCTCGCCGCGAGTGACGCGAAATGCATCACGGAGCAAAGCGGTTCTCTCGACCAGGAGCGACGAGCGTCGATCCGACAAGGTGACGGTAAAGAAGAAGGTCCCGCCGGGAATGAAGTTGCGCCGGTAGCCGACCATGAATAGCACTCGTAGCCCGCATGGAGCGCAGCGCAATGCGGGAGCGGCTGTCCCGGATTACGCAAGAGCTCCATCCGGGCTACGGCCGCTCGGCAGGTTCGTAGCCTGCATGGAGCGCAAGCGTAATGCGGGAGCGGTGGTCCCGGATTACGCAAGAGCTCCATCCGGGCTACGGCTCACTTGTTGTTGTTCAGCAGCGGGATTGTTTTGTAGTCGGGGGCCGGCGGGATCGATTGCAGGTAGGCGTAGATGTCCTGCAGGTCGGCGTTCGGGAGGATCGCCTCCCGGAACGGCGGCATGGGGCCGTTCGAGGTCCGCACGAAGGCCGAGAGCGTGTCGTACGGGATCGGATTGGGGGCAAGCTTCGGGCCGGTCACCGGCGAGCCTTGCCCTTGCGTGCCGTGGCACTCGAAGCAGCCGTATTTCTCGGTGAACAGGATCTTGCCGCGGGCGGCATCGGCGGCCAGCGCCGCGCCCTGGGCGAACACGAGGCCGGCGGCGAGTGCCGCCAGCCCCGCGGTTACGCGAAAACCACGCTTGTTCATTTATTGTTTTCCTTCAGCGCGGCTGCATGACGGGATCGACCACGACCGGCTCGCCGGCCTTGACGATTTGCACCGCCTTCTTGAGGGTCGCGCCGAGCTCGCTCGGGTCCGTGACCGGTCCGAAGGCCTGCACGCCCATCGACTTCGCCAGCATCGCGTAATCGATGTTGGGATTCTCGATGCGGGTGCCGATCGGACCGAAGTCCTTGCCGTTGTTGGCCAGCCGGTTGCGCCGGTTGGAGAGCCGCTGCACGTGCATGACCTCCTGGTGGTAGCCGCGATTGTTGTGGACGATGGTCAGGAGCGGAATTTGATGACGCGCCGCCGTCCACAAGGCGCCCGGAGCATACATCGAGTCGCCGTCGCCCACGATCGCGACCGCAAGCCGCCCGAGCGGCTTGTGGGCATGCGCGGCGCCGACCGCCGCCGGCACGCCGTAGCCCTGCCCGGCACCGCCGGAACCTCCGATCCATTGGTAGTGCTGGTCGATCTTGAAGAACCGTTCCGGCCAGCCGCTGGTCCCGTTGCTGGCGCCGACCAGCGCCCAGTCGTGATCCTTGACGGCACCCCAGAGCTCGGCCGACAGCCGCGCGGTGGAGATCGGGGTGGCATCCCAGGCCACCGCCGCCGCCGCCATGGAGCGCTCCTCGGCCGCCGCCTTCGCCTTCTTGAAGGCCTCGCCGCGTTTCTCGTAGGCCGCCTGCTTGTCGCTGGTGATCGCCATCTTGACGGCCTCGATCAGCGACGGCAGCGAAGCCTCGGCATCGCCCACCATCGAGATGTCGACCGGCTGGAAGCGCTGGAAATCCTGGTAGTTGGACTTCTCGTTGAGCTCAACCGAGCTGATCGTGATCAGCTTGGCGTCGCCCTTGGCGCGGCGGCGCTGGGCGCCCAGGCCTTCGTTGTCGGCATTGTCGGTGAAGCCGTTGACCACGTTCCAGAAGTCGCCGACCTCGAGGCCCAGGATCACGTCCGCCTGGGCATACAATTGCCCGGGCGGCTGACTCAAGTGATGGCTGTTGGGGAAGTTCATGCGGCCGCGCATGTTCACCACCGGCGCCTGCAACAGCTCGGCGAGCTCGACCAGATGCTTCATGCCGGCAGGCGTACGGGCGACGCGGTCGGCGACGATCACCGGACGCTCGGCATTGACCAGGAGCTTCGCGGTCTCGCGCAACGCCGCCACGTCGGCCTGCGGGGGCGCCGAGGCGATGTATTTGGGAATGATGAGCCGGTTGCGCTCGCGCTCCTGCTCGGGCATCTCCTGCAGCTCGGCATCGAGCGCCAGCATCACCGGTTCATAGGGCGGCGTCATCGCGTACTTGTAGGCGCGCACGAAGGACTGCGCGAAATGCGCGAGCGATACCGGCGTGTCGTCCCATTTGGTGAAGTCGCGCACCAGCGCATTGATGTCCTGCCCGGAATGGATGGTGGGCACGCCCGGCGGACGATTGGCGGCATCGAGATCGGTGCCGCCCATCACGATGACGGGCGCGCGATCGACCCAGGCGTTGTAGATCGACATGGTGCCGTGCATCAGCCCGACGACGCCGTGGCACAGCACCAGCGCGGGCTTGCCGGCGACCTTGTAGTAGCCGTGCGCCATCGCGATCGAGGATTCCTCGTGCATGCAGGTGATGAATTCCGGCATCGTGTTCTTGCCGTAATTGATCAGCGACTCGTGGATGCCGCGGTAGCTCGAGGCCGGATTGGCGTAGACGTATTCGATGCCGAGCGACTTGATGACATCGACCATGAAATCGGAGCCGGCGCGCCCGCCGAGCGGCGAGTTGACCTTGGGAAGCTCGGTCTCGGCCGCGATCTGCTGCGCGGTCGGGCGCAGCACCGCGGGAATCTTGGCGGCGGCCGCCGGCGGCGTCGCCGCGCCGGCGATCTCGGGTGCCGCAACCGTGCTGGCGGCTCCGGCCACCGCAACGCCGGCCAGGAATTTCCGGCGGCTCACGTCCGGACTCGGATTCTTTCGTGCCATCTCGTTTTCTCCCTCTCCAAGGTCACGCCAGGGCGGCCTGATGGGGCCGGCTGACTTGGCGGTCAAGGCTGATATTATTCCGCGCCGGCGGGGGTGTGAAGGGCATCGGGGCGCTGTTTGGCGTACGAAATGCGTTGGCCGAGGAGCGCGTGCAATGCCGAGATGGCTCTGTCTGGGCATGCTGCCCACCGCGGGTTGCGCGCTTATGACGGCGTTCAACCGGATCGGGGCGTCGCGCACGATCGACTTCCGACGAGGATCGCGCCGTGAGGTGAGGCTTGGCTGCTTTTCCCGGACGCAGTGCAGCGCGGAGCGATGCGCTGTTGATCCGGGATCGTTCCAAACTGGGAGCCTTGAACGATCCCGGGTCTGCAGCGCATCACCAAAAGGTGCTGCGCTGCGCCCGGGAAAAGTACATAGGCTGCGGATCAAGGTGGCTATGGCGCTGCTGGCTTGCGCGGGCGCGGCCTCGGCTTCGGCTCAACCGGCCGAGCAACAAATCTTCGCCGGCAAGAGCATCACCATCTATGTGGGCTACACGGCGGGCGGCAGCTATGACCTCTACGGCCGCCTCATCGCGCGCCATCTCGGAACGCACCTAGCGGGCCGGCCCGCCGTGGTGGTGCAGAACATGCCGGGCGCCGGCAGCCTCAAGGCCGCCAACTACCTCTATGAGGTCGCGCCGCGCGACGGCACCGCGCTCGGCGTGGTGGTCGAATCGACCGCGCTCGAGCAGGCGCTGGCCAATCCGGCCGCCCAATATGACGCGGCGAAGTTCACCTATGTGGGCCGCGTCGCCACCAGCAACAACATCTTCATGATGTGGCAGAGCGCCAAGGTGCAGTCGATCGAGGACGCCAAGCGCTCGACCGCCCTGCTGGCCGGCACCGGGCCGGGCTCGATCGCCGAGACCATCCCCCGCCTGCTCAACGCGTTGCTGGGCACCAAATTCAAGCTGATCAGCGGCTATCCGGCCTCGACCGAGGCGATGCTGGCGATGGAGCGCGGCGAGGTCGACGGCTCGTCGTCGTCTTGGGCGGCCGTCAAGGTCGCCAAGCAGGACTGGCTCAAGGAGAAGAAGATCAAGATCATCCTGCAGACCACGCCGGAGCGCATCGCCGAACTGCCGGACACGCCGAGCCTCGGCGAGATCGGCAGCACGCCGGAAGACCGGCAGGTGTTCGGCCTCTACGCGAGTGGGAGCGCGATCGGGCGATCGTTGATCGGGCCGCCCGGGATCGCGGCCGAGCGCGTGCAGGCGCTGCGCGAGGGTTTCGACGCCATGGTCCAGGATCCCGAATTCATCGCCGACGTTCGAAAGCTCGATATCGAGCTCGATCCGCTGCCGGGCGCCACGGTGGCGCAGCTGGTCGCGCAGACGCTGGCGGTGCCGGCCGCGGTGCGCGAGCGCGCGCTGAACGCGTTCGGACGGTAGGCCGGATTGACCCGACCATAGCGCGTGGAGGACGCGCGTAAACGCGCTAATGAGCCTCTACGCATCCAGCGCGGGCGGCAGCGGCTCGCGGCCGCGGATCAGGTCGGCGGCTTTCTCGGCCATCATCAGCACGCAGGCATTGATGTGGGCGGAGACCATGTCGGGCATCGCCGAGGCGTCGACCACGCGCAATCCGGCGACGCCGCGCACCCGCAGCTGCGGATCGAGCACGGTGTCGGGCAGCGTGCCCATCGCGCAGGTGCCGGCCGGATGGTGCGCGGTGATGACGGTGGCGCGCAGCCAGGCGTCGATCTCGGCGTCGCTCTGCACCCGATCGCCCGGGTTTGGTCTCGACGTCCCGATAAGGATCGAGCGCGCTGCGATGGCACGAGGTCGCGGGCGATGCGGAAACCCGCGCGCAGCCGCGGCAGATCGTCGGGCGCGGAAAAGAAGTTGTAGCAGATGCGCGGCGGATCGCGCGGATCGGCCGAGCGCAGCAGGATCTCGCCGCGGCTGTCGGGATGCAGCAGCGTCGGCCGGATCCCAAAGCCGTCGCGAAATGCCGGCCGCAGCAGCGGAAACCACAGATGCGGATGCGGCGCAGTGCCGCGGAACATGAACTCGATGTCGGGCGCGGCTAGCTCGGGCCGGGTCTTGATGAAGGCGTGCAGGCCGCCCGGCACCACGGTGGCGGGACCGCGTGCCGAACAGATAGGCGCGCACCATGCTGACGGCCATGCGGTCGAAGCGCATCTCGCGATGGAAGGCGCCGGGCTGGCGCCGCCCAAAGAACATGTAGGCGCCCAGGTGGTCCTGCAGGTTTTGGCCGACCGGCAGATCGACCAACGGCGTGATGCCGAATTGGCGCAGATGCGCGGCCGGCCCGATGCCCGACAGCATGAGCAGTTGCGGCGAGTTGAACGTGCCGGCGCACACGATCACCTCGCCGCTCGCCCGCGCGCGAACCAGATCGCCGCTCGCCTTGATGCAGTTCGACCCCGACCGCGCGCGTGCCCTTCGATCAGCACGCGGGTCGCATGCGCGCCGGTCGCGACCTCGAGGTTGCCGCCGCCGCCGCGCCGGCCGCAGATAGGCGCGCGCCGAGGAGGAGCGACGGCCGTCCCGGATCGTGAATTGGCCGCGGCCGAAGCCCTCCTGCCGCGCCCCGTTGTAGTCGGGATTGGGCGGGAAGCCGGCCGCCGCTCCGGCTTCGACCCAGGCGTCGAACAAGGGATCAAGGGTCTTGGCGAACTGGGTGCCGAGCGGGCCCGTTGCCGCCGCGCCAGACGTTTTCGCCGGCCTCCCAGGTCTCGCCGCGCTTGAAGTAGGGCAGCACGTCCGCATAGGACCAGCCGCGCGCGCCCTTTTGCGCCCAGCGGTCATAATCGGCGCGGTTGCCGCGCGTATAGGCCATCACGTTGATGGAGGACGAGCCGCCCAGCACCTTGCCGCGCATGGCCTCGATGCGCCGGTTGTTCAAGGCCGGCTCGGGCTCGGTCGCATAACCCCAGTCGTGCATGCGATGATCGTGCATCTTGCCCATGCCGAGCGGGATATGGATCAGCGGATTGCGGTCCGCCCCGCCGGCCTCCAGCAGCAGCACGCGCGCATTGTCCTCGCTCAGCCGGTTGGCCAGCACGCAGCCGGCCGAACCGGCGCCGACGATGATATAGTCGTATTCCCTGATCACGCTTCCGTCCCTTCCGGCTCATGCTATGAAGCCCGGGATTATGCTATCCATCAATCATCATGATGCACAGGATGAGACCCACAATGCACCCGAGTTTGCCTAAGCGTTCTCCCGAGGCCATCCCCGCGAAGGCAGGGATCATCGCATCCACGGCGCTGGTGGCTGCCATCGCCCTCATGCAACCCGGCGAGCTGCGCGCGCAAGCAGCTCCCGAAACGGCGGCGGCTTGGCGGGTCGAATGCACCGGCGACGGCCACACCCTGGAGTGCCGCGCCGTTCAGCAGATTTTCCAACGCGATACCCGGCAGCTGGTGGCCAGCGTGGCGGTCCGCTACGCCCCCGATACCAAGGGTCCGCAGATGTCATTGCTGCTGCCGCTGGGCCTCAACCTCACCGAGGGGGTCTTGCTGAAGGTCGACGCCGGCCCGCCCGAGCACCAGCCGATCCAGACCTGCAACAATACCGGCTGTCTGGTCACGATGGTGCCGAACGACCGATTCCTGGCCGCGATGCGCACCGGCACCGACCTCAAGGTTACGATCCAGGACGCGAGCAAGAAGCCGATCGAGATGTCCCTGCCGCTGCTCGGCTTCGGGATCGCCTATGACAAGACCAAATGAGCTCCGGTAGCGCATTTCGGGACGGAAAAGCAGGATTTCGGGCTGCTGCCGGTCCGCCTGGTGAAAATGTAGGCATTCGGCAGCGGTTGGTTGCGGCGGGCATTTTCCTCAAAATGCCCTAACGCCTTGGCGTAGGACGAAGAATCCCAAGCCCGGTGCGAATGCGGCGGATCGAAATGGGACAGCTGTGGCCGTAGGGAAACAACTCCAAGAAATGCACGATCGGGGCGCCGCCACGGGCTTGAAAGCAATTGCGCCCCCTCCGGGGCTTCTCTAAAAATTACACATAAGTCCGGCGCTGATAAGCCGATACGGGGGGTGAGGTATGCCTTTGGGCCTCCGCCGCGTGGTTGCGGCACTGGCGCTGGTCGTAGTTGCGACCGCCGCCACCACGGCCACAATGGCGCAGCCCGTGATCCCGCCCAGCGTGCAGCCCGGGCGCGAGCAGCAGCAATTCACCGAGCCGGCCGCGCCGCTGTCGCAACCCGGCGGCGGCGCGATCTCGCTGCCGAGCACCGTCGCGCCCAAAGGCGCCGACCGCATCAAAGTGGTCGTGCGCGCCGTCCGCATCGTCGGCATGACGGTCTACTCGCAAGATCAGATCGCGCCGCTCTATGCGGACCTGGTCGGCCACCAGGTCACGCTGCAGGCGATCTACGATCTGGCGCAAAAGATCACCAGCAAATACGGCACTGACGGCTACGTCATCTCGCGCGCGATCGTGCCGCCGCAACAGCTCAATCCGGGCGGCGCCACGGTGCAGATCCAGGTCATCGAAGGCTATGTCGACAAAGTCGAATGGCCGCGCGCCTTGGACAAGTTTCGCGATTTCTTCTCCTATTACACGGCCAGGATCACGGCCGAGCGCCCGTCCAACATCCACACCATCGAGCGCTATTTGCTGCTGGCCGGCGATCTGCCGGGCCTGAAATTCAAGAACAGCCTCAAGCCGTCGGCCGCCAATCAGGGCGCCGCGACCCTGGTCGTCGAGCTCACCGCCGAAAACCCGATCGATTGGGCCGCCAGGGTCGACAATCGCGGTCCGCCCGGACAGGGTCCACTCGAATTCCTCGCCAGCGTGACGCTCAACAATCTGCTGCGCGTCCACGATGCCTTCACCTTCAGCTATGCGGGCCCGTTCAAGACCGAGGAGCTCAAATACATCTATGGCCAATACAGCCAGGTGCTGAACGCCGAAGGCCTCTTGTTCTTCGTGGACGCGAGCGACGGCTGGGGACGGCCCGGAACGCCGCAACTGGAGCAGCTGGATTACCGGACCAAGAGCACGGTGGTGGAGACCGGATTGACCTATCCGATCATTCGCACGCGCGAGCGCAACCTGTCGGTGACCGGGCTCTGGTTCATCTCGCACAACGAGGGGGACCTCCTCGATAATCCCGCCGTGCCGCCCAGCACGCGCGATGATCTGCGCGGCGGCCGCTTCAAGGCCAACGGAGACTGGGCCGATCCCTGGAACGGCATCAGCCAGGTCAACCTGACCGCAAGCAAGGGCGTGCAGGGCCTCGGCAGCACCGACAACGGCCAGCCATTGGCGAGCCGCCTCAACGGCCGGGTCGATTTCAGCAAGGTCGAGGCGACGGTCACGCGGGTGCAGCAATTGCCGGCGAGCTTCTCCTTCCTGCTCGCCGCCTATGGCCAATTGGCCGGCACGCCGCTGCTCGATCCGGAGCTGTGCGGCTATGGCGGGCGGGTATTCGGCCGTGCCTTCGATCCCTCCGAATTGGTCGCCGACGAATGCGTCGAGACGCTGGGCGAACTGCGCTACGACGTCCCGGTGATGCCCATCACGCCCAAGCAGCTCAGCCAGGCGCAGCTCTATGGTTTCGGCGACTGGGGCTCGCTCCATAATTTGGCCCCAGATGTCGGGACACCTCGGAACATGGTGGCCGCGTCGGCTGGGGGTGGACTCCGTCTAGGCTGGCTCAACATCTTCACTGCGGACTTGTCCGCAGCCAAGGCCGTGGAGGGGCCACGGAACGATTGGCGGTTCTTCTTCGTGCTGTCCGCCAAGAACAATTAGCGGCAGGCCCCCATGTCCCTTCTAATGTCCCCTCCCCTGTCTCGACCGCTGCCTCCCGGCCTCAAGAAGTCCGTCGGCACGCTGCGGTCTTCACGATCTCATCGTCTTCTGCTCGCCACCGCCGCGGGGCTGACGACGCGAGCGACGCTCGCGGGTCTCGCGACGCTCGCGGTGCTGGCTGCGGTGCCCGCCGATGCCGGTCCCAATGGCGGCACCGTGGTGGGGGGCAATGCCGGCATCCAGGGCCAGGGCACCGGCTCGGTGACCATCAACCAGTCGAGCCAGAGCGCGATCATCAACTGGGCGACCTTCAATATCGGCCAGGGCGAGACCACGACCTTCAATCAGCCCAACAACGCCGCGGTCGTGCTCAACCGCGTGGTCGGCGGGCAAGGGCCGTCGTTCCTCGACGGCACGCTGAACGCGAACGGCCGCGTTTTCATCGTCAACGGCGACGGCATCCTGTTCGGGTCCCATTCGTCCATCAACACCGCCGGTTTCCTCGCCACCACCAACGACATCCGCAATGACGACTTCATGGCGGGGCACTACAATTTCAACATTCCGGGCCTGCCGAACGCTTCCATCGTCAACCAGGGCACCATCACGGCCGCATCGGGCGGCTTCGCCGCCCTGGTGGCGCCCGGAGTGCGCAATTCGGGCACCATCACGGCGACGCTCGGCACCGTCAGCCTGGCGGCCGGCAACGCCTTCACGCTTGATTTCTACGGCGACCAGCTGATCACGCTTGCGGTCAACGATCAGATCGCTTCGGCGGTCAAGGACGTCCAGACCGGTAAAACCCTCAAATCGCTGGTCCGCAATACCGGCAAGCTCAGCGCCAATGGCGGCCGCGTCGAGCTCACCGCCGCGGCCGCGCGGGCAGTGGTCGATTCCGTCATCAACAACAAGGGCGTGATCGAGGCGAACTCGATCGGCACTCGCAGCGGCAAGATCGTGCTCAGCGCCGCCACCGGCGCCAGCAAGGGAGCCGGCGCGCCGACCCAGACCGTCAAGCTCGCGGGCCAGATCTCGGCCGCCGGCAAGGACAAAGGCACGACCGGCGGCACCGTGGTGGTGACGGGCGAGAACATCGTGCTCGCCGGCGCCACCATCGACGCCTCGGGCGACGCCGGCGGCGGCCGCGTGCTGATCGGCGGCGATACCGGCGGCGGCCATCCGAGCACCGCCGCGTCCGCAATCGAGCTGGCCAAGCTTGAATCCTTTGCGATCGCGACCGCCACCACGGTGAGCGTCGACGCCGCCTCCGTCATCAATGCCTCGGCGACCGGCAGCGGCAATGGCGGCAAGGTGGTGCTGTGGTCGGATCAACAGACCAGCTTTCGCGGGCACCATCCTGGCGCAGGGTGGGGCCGCCAGCGGCAATGGCGGGTTCGTGGAGACGTCGAGCCATGGGGTGCTGAACTTCACCGGCGCAGTGGTGAACACGTCGGCGCCGGCCGGCACGACCGGCACCTGGCTGCTCGATCCCACCGACCTCATTATCAATTCGACCGCTGCCGGGACGATTTCAAGCGATCTCGAATCCACCAGCATCATCTTGCAGACCTTTGCCAGCGGGCCGCCGAGCGGACCGCCGGGCACGACCGGAAACACGAATTCGGATGGAGGGGCCGGCGACATCATCGTGAACGCCCCCATCAGCTGGTCGAGCAACAGCACGCTGACGCTGAGCGCATTCCACGACATCTTCTTCAACAATACCGGCGGCAGCCAGGTGACGCTGATAACCAATACCGGGGCGGGAAATCTGGTGCTGCGCGCCGACAACACCGGCAGCGGGAGCGGAATAATCCACTTCGAATGGTCCGCCCATCCGACCGAGATCGATTTCTCGGGAAGCACCGGGACAATGTCGTTCTACTACAATCCGATCAAAAACCCGGACTGCTCGGGCTGCACCAAATACCAGAACCCGTTCATCTTCTCGACCAATGTCCAGACCAACGGATCGGCGCCGGGGCAGCTTACCGCCTACATGCTGGTCAACAGCGCTGCCGACCTGACCACTATGGGCAGCAGCGTGGACATCCATGGTGGCATCAGCGGCAATTTTGCGCTGGGCACGAGCTTTTCGGCGAGCGGCTTCACCGGCTTGGGGGACGTGACATTCAACGGCCTGTTTGACGGCAATGGCGGCCTTGAAGTCAACTCCACGATCAGCCAGCTCACGCTGTCCCCGCTCCATTCGAATAATTCGGTGGGGCTGTTCCCGTTCATCGGAGCTTCCGGCGTCGTTCGCAATCTCAACCTGGCGAGCGTCAACATCACGGCCAGCGCCGACGTCCAGTTCATCGGCGCGCTCGCGGGCACCAACGCGGGAACCATCAGCAATGTCGCCGTCCTCAGCGGCAGCGTGAACGGCGGATCGTTCATGGGCATCGGGGCGGGCGGCCTGGTCGGTCAGAACAATCCCGGCGGCCTGATCACGGGCTCGAGCGCCAATGTCACGGTCAGCGTGGGAGATTCGACGACGCAAAGCGAGATCAACTCCGCCGGCGGGCTCCTAGCCAGCAATCTGGGGACCGTGACCGGCTCGCAGGCGAGCGGCAATGTCAGCGGCGGCGCCGACACCTTCGTCGGCGGTCTGGCCGGGCAGAACGGGCTCTTCAACGGCGGTGCAGGCACCATTTCGACGTCTTTCGCCTCAGGGAACGTCAGCATCACGGGCCTTAGCTCGTCCGTTGGCGGCTTGGTCGGTCAACAAGCGCAGGGCTCGACGATCACCAACTCGCAGGCGACCGGCACCGTGAGCTCAAGTGCAAATGTGCCGCCGCAGCAGCAGCAAGGGCAATCCACATTCACCGACGCGGGCGGCCTGGTCGGGACCAATGCGGGGACCATCAGCGGTTCGACCACGCCGACGCTGGCCTCGACCTGTGCGCAGGGCGCGGCGTTCTCCTGCGCGACCGGCGCCGTCAGCGTGGGCTCGCATGGACAAGGCGGCGGCCTGGTCGGAGGCAACCAGGGCACCATCGTGAATGCGTTCGCGATCGGCGCGGTCACCGGAGCCGCGGGTGCGGGATCGCAAGGCGGGGGCGGCGGCGCGACCCACCTCGGCGGGCTGGCCGCATCCAATGCGGGCCTCATTCAATCCGCGTTTGCCACCGGGAACGTCGGAACCCTCGGCGTCGCCGGATTGAATGTCGGCGGTCTGGTCAGCGACAACAGCGGCACGATCAAATCGTCGTTCGCGAGCGGCAATGTCAGCGCCGGCGACAACAGCCTGGCCGGCGGGCTCACGAGCGACAACAGTCCCGGCGGCTGCAACGGCTGCGGCGGGGGCGACGGCCAGAACGACAACGCCCTCATCCTTTCCTCGACCGCGAGCGGCAATGTCACCGTCGGCGCCGGCGGCGCCGCCGGTGGGTTGACCGGGTTGCTCAACGGCATGGTCTCGCTGTCGTCAGCCTCCGGGACCGTCACCGGCGGCGCCAACAGCAGCCTCGGCGGGCTGGTCGGCCTCGTCGCGGCCGGCGGCGGCGGAAGCGCGACCGGCTCGGTCTCGCAATCGAGCGCGTCCGGCGCCGTCACCAGCACCGGTGCGAACAGCTCGGTCGGCGGGCTGGTCGGCGTGAACGGCGGCACGATCACCAAATCGCGCGCATCGGGGCCGGTCACCGGCACCTCGGACAGCGCGCTCGGCGGCTTCGCGGCGATCAATCTCGGCTTGATCCAGGACTCGACCACGTCGTCGTCGGTGACCGGCATCGGATCGCACGACGCGGCCGGCGGTTTCGCCGGCATCGATTTCGGCCTGATCGATCCCTCGACCTCGTCCGGCAACGTGACGGCAGGCCCCAACAGCTCGGTGGGCGGGTTCGTCGGCGCGCTGGCGGCGTTCAGCAATTTCGCCGCTGGTTCAATCTCGGGATCGAGCTTTCCGATCGGCACCGTCTCGTCCAACTCCTCCGGCACCGGCTCGGCCAGCGGCGGCGCCGGCAGCATGGTCGAGTCGCAGGTGGGACAGAGCTATCCGACCCAGGGGCTGGGCGGCTTGGCCCTGTTCGGCGGTGCGGGTTGCGGCGATTCGACGTGCTACTACCTGAGCAACGGCATCCTCTACAACCCATTCCCGCCCCCGCCCGTCACGACCACGACGACGACGCCACCGCCGCAACAGCAGATCATCGACAATCTCACCGGCGGTCTCACCCTCGTGTCGCTCGGCCCGGATGTCTTCACCGTGGTGGCGCCAACGGCTCCGCGGCCCTTGCCGCCGCCTGCCGGCGAGCCCAGGCTGATCGCGGTGCCGCCGCCCGGCGAGACCCGCTACATCAAGGACGAGGTGGTGCTGCAGGTCGATTGCGACACCCCGCAGGCGGCGATCGACGCGGTGGCGCGCGCGCTGCGGCTGAGCATCACGGCCTCGCAATGCCTGATGCAGACGCACCAGAACCTGCTGCGCATGCATATCAACAGCGGCCAGACGGTCGCCGACGTGATCCGCGCGCTGGCGCGCTACCGGATCGTCGCGGTCGCGCAGGCGAACTTCATCTATCACACGCTGCAGGATCAGGCACCCGACCCCGACCTCGCCGGCCGCACGCAGGAGGAGGGCGACGCCGCCCAATATGCGCTCGGCAAGCTCGGGCTCATCGACATCCACCGGCAGATCAAGGGCAACAACATCTCGATCGCGGTCATCGACTCGCAGATCGACATCAAGCATCCCGACCTCGACGGCGTGTTCGCCGACCAATACGACGCGGTCGGCGGACCCGCGGAAAAGCCGCATCCGCACGGCACCGGCATGGCGGGAGCGATCGCGGCCCATCGCAAGCTGATGGGCATCGCGCCGGCGGCCCGCATCTATGCGATCCATGCCTTCTCGAGCAATGCGGCGAACGCCGACAGCACGACCTACAACATCCTGAAAGGCCTCGATTGGGCGACCACCAAGGGCGTGCGCATCATCAATATGAGCTTTGCGGGTCCGCGCGATCCCTCCATGGAGCGGGCGCTCAAGCTCGCCCACGACAAGGGCATCGTGCTGATCGCCGCGGCCGGCAATGCCGGACCGAAGTCGCCGCCGCTCTTTCCCGGCGCCGATCCCAACGTCATCGCGGTGACGGCGACCGATTCCAACGACAAGATCTTCAGCGGCGCCAATCGCGGCCGCTACATCGCGGTGGCGGCGCCCGGCGTCGACATCCTGGTGCCGGCGCCCGACGACACCTATCAGCTGACCACCGGGACTTCGGTCTCCTCCGCCGAGGTGTCGGGCATCGTGGCGCTCCTGCTCGAGCGCAACCCCGCTCTCACGCCCGAGGAGGTTCGCAAGATCCTTGAGGTGAGCGCCAAGCATCCAGGCACCAAGGAGCGCGACGACGACTTCGGCTCCGGCTTGGTCGATCCCTCAAAGGCGATCCAGGACGCCGGCGAGCTCAAGCCGGTCGGCCAGCCGGCAAAACGGTAAGCGCCCTCGGCACTCGTCCCAGCAGCGGCGAAGGCAGTGGTGCGGCGTTTGCAGCTTTTCCCGGGCGCAGCGCAGCACCTTTTGGTGGTGCGCCGCTGACCCGGGATCATTGCACGCTCTGAGTTTGGAACGATCCCGGATCAGCAGTGCAGCGCTTCGCGCTGCGCCTTGTCCGGGAAAAGTGCCAAGGCCCGCGGCTCATTTCGGCGGCGGCGGCGCGACCGGGAAGCCTTGGTCCAGCCAATCCAGCAGGACGGCGGCGATGGCCTGGTTGTTCTTCTCGATCATCATCATGTGGCCGTTGCCGCGGATGCCGAGATCGGCAAGATGGACGTGGCGGACCGGCACGCCGGCCTGGGTCAGATAGGCCGCCGTGCAATCGTCATAGGGAGCGTGATAGGAGGCCTCGCTGGTAACGATCAGCACGGGAATCTTGGCCAGGTTCGGCAGCCTGCGGGCCGGCTCCTGCTGGCGCCAGCAGCGCACCAGATCGGGCCGGGCGGGGGCCTCGGCGCGCACGAAGGCGAGCTTCTGGTCGCCCCCGAGCGGCGGATCGTAGGCGATCGGGATGTCGCCGAGGCCGGAGATCTTCAGCCGCTCGGCGTCCTTGAACCAGTCAGGGGCCCCGAGGTTCTCGATGTCGTGCACCGGCGGCCCGCTCGGCTCGACTGCCAGGATCGCCTTGACCAGGCTCGGCCGCGCATCTGCTACCGGCCAGCCGAAGGCGCCGGATTGCGAATGGGTGAGCAGGATCGCGGGCCCGATCTTGTCGAGGAGCGCCACCAAGGCGTCGCGGTTGAGCTGCTGCTGCTGCGGGAAGCTCGAGATCGAGGGAAACTGCGAGGCGTAGAACTGATCGAAATTCGGATCGCCGGGACGGCCCGCGCCGGGGAACTGATTGTGCAGATGCGCCTGCGGCCACATCGGGGTCTGCTCGGGCGCCGCGAAGCGCTGCTCGACGAAGCTGAGCCGCGAGGGCGGCAGCGGCCCGTAGACCTGGCTCCAATAGGCCGAGCGCCCGCGCGCGACCTGATCGACCACATAGACGGCATAGCCGTGGCGCACGAAATATTGCGCCCAGCCTTCGCGGCCATCGGGCGTGCCGGTGAAGTTGGTGCCGGTCTGATTGCCGCCGTGAACCATCACCACCGGATAGGGATGCGTGAGCGACTGCGGGATCATGTATTCGACATACATCTGCCCGACCATCGGGCTGCCTTCGACCGCGGGATCGATCTTGCCGCCGACGAAGAAATAGCTCGACTTGGCCAGCACCAGCGGACCGCCGTCCTGGGCGCGGGCGAGCGGTGCGGCGAGGAGAAGGACGCAGATCAAAACGAAGGCGTGCAGGATGGGTTGAGTGAAGAGAAGCCCATCGCTTTTGACCGAAGGCGAGCCCGCTGCACGGCACATTGTTTCCTCCCTTGCGTGTTCTATGGCTTCGATGTCGGTGGTGGGTTTCGTCAGCGGGCCCGCGGAAGGCCGGCCCGCTGCTCTACCCACCCTACGAGTTGTAAAGAAATCGCCCCATCCGCTCATTCCCGCGGACGCGGGAATCCAGACTTTGCCAAACTGCATGGATGTTCAATGGGGCAAAGTCTGGGTCCCCGCGTCCGCGGGAATGAGCGGGTGGAGAAGCTCGTCCTTCTTCACAGCCTCTGCGAACAAACAAATTCGTTTATCCTTCTTCGGCCAGGAACTTTTCAAGCGTCATCGGATCGGCTTTGTGCGCCGGCTCGCGCGGCTCGACGTCGAGGAAACGCGAGGCCTCCCGGTACCATTTGCAGCGCGGCGGCAATCCCCAGGAGCGCTGCCGCATGGCCGACAGGTTCCAGCGCACCGGCTCGTTCTCGATGTCCATGACCTGATAATGGGTGTTGAACAGCTCCAGCCGATGCCCGTCAGGATCGCGAAAATAGGCGAACAGGGCATGTCCGGGGCCGTGGCGGCCGGGACCATATTCGAGGTTGGCGCCGAAACCGCAGCTGCCGGCCATGTCGCAGGCGTGGAGGATGTGGGCCGCGTCCGGCACGCTGAAGGCCGCATGATGCAGCCGCGGCCCGGCGCCATTGGCGAACACGATGTCGTGCGGATTGCCCTTGCGCTGGAGGAAGACGAACATCAGGTCGTCGGTCCCGTCGGGGGCGATGAATTCCGAGAGCCGGAATCCGAGCCCGCAGTAGAATTCGCAAGCCGCCCGCACATCGGGCGCCAGCACCTGGAAATGGTCGATCCGCTGCGGGCACGCAGACCTGTGCTCACGGAACTGCACCACCAGCCGCGGCTTCACTGCCATGCTGGCGCACAACTCGAGCGGCGTTCCGACCGCATCGCGCACATGCAGCGTGCGGCCCTGATGCGGCGCTTCGACAAATTGAGCCGGCAACCCGGCGCGCGCGAAATAATGCTGGGCGCGGTCGAGATCGTCCTCGGTGTAGACCCGAAACCCGATGCGCTCGCAGAGGGGCGCCTGCGCGCTTTGTTTGAGGACGAGGCTGTGATGGCAGGCCTCCTCGATGCCGCGCAGATAGAGCGCGCCGCCGTCCTCATCGCTGATCACGAAGCCGAGCGCATCGCAGTAGAAGGCGCGGCTTGCGCCCAAGTCCTTGACGGTCAGGACCACATGGCTCGCCCGCGTGGTGTTGAACGGCGCCGGATAAGCGGAACGAGGAATGGCCATGGCGGGATTGTAGCCCGGATGGAGCGCTTGCGAAATCCGCCGCGCCGCCGTAGCCCGGATGAAGCTCTTGCGAAATCCGGGGCCGCCGTTCCCGCATTTCGCATAGCCCGCGAAGAGCATCAGGGTGTTTACGCCCGTCTTCGCGGGCTATGCCGTAAACGCCCTAATGCGCTCCATGCGGGCTACAAGCAACGCTTAATTCTCCAGCAAGGCCTTGGCGCGCGCCACCACGGCGGAGGGGGTGTTGGCGATGAAGTCGGCGACGCGCTGCGCCTCCTCGCCGGTGGAGGCACTGATGTCCATGCCGGCCTTCTCGGCCTCGGCGCGGAAGGCGGGGTCCGCCATGGTGGCGTCGAAGGCGCGCCGCAGCGCCTCGGCCCGTTCCGGCGGCGTGTCGGGCGTGGTCACGATGGCGCGGGTGATCTCGGTGTCGGCGGAAACGAAGGCCATGACCTTGCGGTCGTCCTCGTTCTTGGCGAGCTCGGTCATCAGCGGGATGTCGGCAAGCTCCGGGTTCCGCTTGAGGGCGACCTGGACCAGGATGTAGATCTTCTTCTGCGCGATCCAATCCGGATGGGTCGCCTTCCAGGACGCCCACGAGTTCGAGCCGCGGCCGCCGACCTCGCCGCGCTCCATGGCCAGATTGACGTCGTTGCCGCCCGGATAGCCAGTGACGATCTTGAACTTTGTGCCGGCAAGCGCGTTCATGATCCTCGGATAATAGACCGAGGGAGTGTTGGTGCCGGGCGCGCCGACCACCAGCTCATGCTCCATCACGTCCTGGATTGTCTTGATGCCGGTCGTGTACCAGGAGTTCACCACATTGGGGCTGTCGGTCGTGTTGCCGATCCAGAGCAATTTGCGGGTATCGTATTCGACATTGGGGCCGCCCATCGCCTGGTAGGCCGACATCGCCTGCATGATGGCATGCAGCACGGTACCGTCGCGCGGCGCCTGGACGGCCAGATAGTTGGCGGCCTGCAGCCCGACCGCGCCCGGCATGTTGCGCGGAATGATGGTGGGCTCGCCGGGGATGTGGCGGCCCATATGGCGCGCCAGCAGCCGCGCCCGGATGTCGTAATCGCCGCCCGGCGAGGTGGCGATCACCATGGCGAGGCTCTTGCCGTGATAGAAGTCCGCGACCGGATCGGCGGCGGCGCAGGCAGTTGCGGCTAACAGCGCCGAAAGCGTCAGCAAACAAACACGACTACAACAAATCATTGCCGGCCTTCTCGATCGCGGTGGGTGCGACTATCCTTTGTCAGGGACGCACGGCATTTCACTCCTTCTCCCCATGGGGGAGAAGGGCGGGATGAGGGGGCTCGGGCGGTGCGATACGGAAGCGCTGTTCAACCGGGTTGATGGTCGACGTTTTGGACCGGGATGATTGTCGACAGTTTCGGGTTTGGGGCAGGTTCAGCCGGTTTGCGGAACCCATCACGAAGTGGAGCGAACCGGCTGAACCTGCCCCGGCGATCGATAAGGCCGATATCGAGATCGCAGAACCGAACCACGTGGTCCCCGGTTTCGACCTCGGCGATGCCGATGAGTTCTCCGACCAGGGCCTGGCTGACGAAGACGAGTTCGCCTTGCCACTTGATCTCACCTGCGTTGCGGATGCGGCGAACCTGATGATCGGCATCATACCAGGGATCCTCGACCCGGTCGGGCATGGGGCGCTGCGAGGGGGCGTAAAGATCCGCCGGTGGCCGTTGCCCGAGCGCCTCGTGCGGACGCTCCTGGTTGTAATGCCGGCGAAAGTCATCGAAGCGGACCTGCTGTTCGGCTGCGTTGGCGGCCGGTGGGCGGGTCGTCTGTTTCTTCAGGGTGCGATGCATGCGCTCGTGCCGCCCATTCTCCTGCGGAGAAGCGGGAAGGATGAAGTGCGGTTTGATGCCGAGCTTGAGCCACCAGGCCGACAGCCGGGTCAGCCCCCCCGCACTGGTCGCCCCGAACGGTGCTCCATTATCGCAGCGGATCGAAAGCGGCAGCCCGTAGGCTCGAAAGGCCGCCGTGAAGGCCGGTTGAACACCCTCGATCGTCGACTGCGTGATCCGAACGTCAAGCAGAAAGCGGCTATGGCTGTCGGTCAACGTCAGGGGATCGATCTTGCTCTGATCGGCGGTACGGAACCAGCCCTTGAAGTCGGTCGCCCACTCGTCGTTGGGAGCCGCCACACTCGCAAATGGGCGCCGCTGATCAATCGCTCTGCGCCGGCGCTTCACCGGCGCAATCAGCCCGGCCTCCTTGAGAATGTCGCCGATCGTGGAGGCAGCCGGCCAACGCACCTCGGGAGCTCGGCGGCCGAGTATCACCAACAGCTTGCGGGGCCCCAAGTGCGGAAACCGCCGGCGCAGCGAAACGACCTCATCTTTGAGCGCGGCTGCGGTCGCGTGCGAACAATGCAACGGAGCATGCGAGTGGTCCATAAACCAGTCCCGTGCGCCGCTCTCCCGCCGCTTCCGCCAAGCATAAAACGTATCGCGGCAGACCCCATAACGGGCGCACAGCTCCGATACGCTCCAGTTCCCGGTGTCATAGTCCACCAGCATTCGAATGCGCTCTTCCATGGCACAGGTCTCTGTAAACGGCATCGGTGGTCCCCCCTCCGATGCAGCTTGACCTGTCGACAATCATCCCGGTCTAAATTGTCGGATATCTACCCGGATTATACCCGCCGGAGCCCCCTCACCCCACCCTCTCCCCTCCGGGGCGAGGGAGCCAACCGCCGTGCCCACCTCACCAAACCACAGCGAAGTTTGTACTTGTCTCACGGAATCTTCTTCACCGGCTTGGGGTCGAGGTTGAACAGCCGCGCGGCGTTGCCGCCGAGGATGTTGCGCTTGGCCGGCTCCTTGAGGAACGGCAGGTCGTAGATCATGCTCGGCAGGTCGAAGTCCCAGTGCGGATAGTCCGACGACCAGACCAGCTGGGTCTCGGCCTTGATCATCTTGAAGGTCGCCTCCAGGATCGACAGGTCCTCCGGCACCTCCATGGGCTGCGAGCGAGTAGAACATCTCCCGCATGTACTCGCTCGGGCGGCGCTTGAGCGAAGGGCAGTCGGAGGTGCGCATCATGTAGGAGTGGTCGAGCCGCTGCATCAGCGCATAGGCCCAGGTCAGGCCGCTCTCGATCCACATCACCTTGAGCTTGGGAAAGCGCTCCGGCAGCCCGTTGATCACCCAGTTGGTCATGTGCACCATGTTGAACCACATGAAGCCGAGCGCATGGACCGAGATGAAGCGGTTGGTGATGGCGAGCGCGCGGTCGTTCCAGCTGTAGGCGGCATGGAACGAGATCGGCTTGCCCATCTCCTCGAGCAGCGCGTAGGTCTTCATATAGGCGTTGTCGTGCACCGGCTTGTAGCGCGGCGACGTCACCATGAAACCGACCACGCCCTTGCGCGTCGCCGAACTCCTTGACGGTCCGATAGGCGCGCCTCGGGATCGTTGAACGGCAGGTAGAGCATGGAGATGAGCCGCGGCTCGACGCGCGAGGATGCGCTCGCAGAGCCAGCGATTATAGGCCTGGCACATCGCCATCTCGATCTCGGGCTGCGGATGCAGGCCGAGAAACAGCATCGGGGTCGGGAACAGGCACGCATAGTCGACCCCCATCGCGTCCATCCACGCTCCTGGTCATGGGGATGTCGCGATGGGTGTCGGGCGGGGTCTTCTCGAACTTGCCGCAGGCCGTGCGCGGGTGATGCGGCCGCCGCCGTCCTGATAGCCGACCTGATTGTTCATCATCGAAGAGCGGCCGCCGCGCTCGATATGGATCGCGGCCTCGCGCCGGATCACCGGGCTGTCGATGTACTGGAACACCTCCTGGTAGGATTCGTTCTCGTAGTGGTGGGAATCGACGTCGACGATCAGGAAGTCCTGGTAGTTGCGGGCACGCGCCTGCTGCGGTGGCGTGCTCAAGGAGGCTCGTGGTCGAATAGCGGTCGAAGGCGGGCGTGCGGATCTCGCTGCGTAGCATATCCATGCGGCTTCTCCTTGCGTTTCGACCCCTCCCCTCCCGCGTCGGCGCGTTGCGCGCGTCTTCACCGCTCGGAGGGTCAGGCGGCACAATCAGGTGATCACGAAAATATCGTCGCCGCGCCGCACCACGTCGAACTTTCGCAGCTTGAGGCGGCGGTCGCCGACGCATTCGCCGGTCTTGAGTGTCGTATTCGTAGCCGTGCCAGGGGCAGACGAAGTGCAGCTCGTCGGCGAATGCCTGGCCCTGATAGGTGCGGTCCGGCGGCGATGACGTCCACCACCCTGTTGATCAGCAGCCCCTCGCAGGCCGGCCCGCCGGCATGAACGCAGTAATTGCTGTAGGCGTAGTAGGTGCCGTCCTGGCAGAAGACGCCGATCTCCTGCTTGCCGTCGACGACGATCCGCCGGTCGCCGTCCTTGAGCTCGGACGCCTTGGCGACGAAGCATTCGGGCATTGCACCTTCTCCTCACAACTTAGACTCTCCCGATGTGACCGGCCGAGAGTTCGGGCGAGCGATCCGGCAACGCGATCGGGCCGAATGAATAGCATTTTTTCCGAGGCCGGGAAGCCATTTCCGGGGTGGACGGTGCGTGGCATCATGTCCTCCTGATCCGAGCGGAGCGACACGGGACCGTGGCCAGGCTGGCGGCAGGTTTGGTAGGACGAAGCATGCGCCCTCGCAGCGGAGACAGACGGTTATGAGCCGTCCGCCGCTGGAACATTGAAATGTATTGTTCGTAGCCCGCATGAAGCGCAGCGGAATGCGGGACAGCCGTTCCCGGATTGCGCTACGCTCCATCCGGGCTACAAGGGAATGCGATGACGAACCCGATGTACTTCTTGTTGATCGCCGGTTTAGCCACGCTGGGCACGCTGCCGGCCGGCGCGCAGACCTATCCGGGAAAGCCGATCAGGGTCATCGTGTCGACCTCGCCGGGCGGCATCACCGATATCACGGCCCGCATCCTGGGCGCCCACATCTCCACCCGGACCGGCCAGGCGGTTGTCATCGACAACCGTCCGGGCGCCAGCGGGAACATCGCCATGGAGGCGGTCGCGCGTGCCGCGCCCGACGGCTACACGCTCGGCTTCGCCAATACCGGCAACATCACGATCAATCCGTTTCTGTTCGCTCATATGCCGTTCGATCCGCTCGGCGACCTCGTTCCGGTCGGGCCGATCGGGACGGTGCCGCTGTTCCTGGCGATCAATGGCCAAGTGCCGGCAAGGACGCTGGCGGAATTCATCGCCTATGCGAAGGCCCATCCGGACACGGTCAACTACGCCGGCGCCGGCGCCGGCACGACGCCGGACCTGGCCGGTCGCGAGTTCATGCGCCGCGCCGGGCTCAAGCTCGTGATGGTCCCGTTCAAGGGCACCACGCCGGCCACCACGGCCGTGGTCGCAGGCGACACGCAGGCGACGTTCATCTCCATGGGTCCGCACATGGGCTTCGTGCGCTCCGGCGCCTTGCGGGTGCTGGCCGCCGCCACCCCCAAGCGCGAACCCTATATGCCGGACACCCCGACTTTCGCGGAGCTGGGATTCCCCGGCTTCGAGACCTCGACCTGGTTCTCGCTGTTCGCGCCGCGCGGCGCCTCCGCCGAGATTGTCGATCGGCTCAACCTCTACACCCGCACGGTGCATCACGACCCCGAGCAGCAGCAGCGGCTGGAGGCGAACTTTGTCGATCCGCTGGTCATGACGGCGGCCGAGTTCGCCGCCCTGGTCAAGGCCGACGCGGCCAAATGGGAACACATCGTGCGCGAGACCGGCGCCAAGCTCGAATAGGGCGGATGCTGAAGTCCTGGTCCGCGGCGGCGCCGACGAGGTGATCGAACAAGCGGTGGGAAGCCGGAAGCGCGGTTGCCGCGGCGCTCCGCCAATTCCTCCGGCATTGCCACGAACGTACAAGAATATGCCCTTTGGGCGCTCTAATTTTGCCGTTTCGATCGCATCGAATGCGTGCCCGGCTGCATCGGGGCGTGAATGAGGGAGTACGACAATGCCGAGCATCGCGAAGCGCGCCATCTTCGCCACCCTAGGAGCAATCACCTTTGGCAATGCGGGAACAGGTTCGGCGGCGGCCGCTGACGTTCCAATTCCGCAAGCCCAGGTCGCGCCACCAGCGCCCGGATACTACGCGCCGCCGCCGGTCGCGCAGGGCTACGCCGTTCCGCCGCCGGCATACTATCCGCCGCCGCCGCCGGCCTATTACGCTTACGCGCCCGCGCCGGTCGTGGTGGCACCCGGGCCTTACTATTGGGGACGCCGCTTCTACGGTCCCTATGGGTATGTGGCCCATGGCTATGGGAGGTACGAGCGCCCGTGGGGCCACGGCTATCGCCGTTGGTGAAGGAAGAACGAACCGAATTTGCTCCCGGCCTTAAGGCGGGACGTTCCAAACATCAGAGCCTTGGACGGTCCCGGGTCTGCAGCGCACCACTGCGCAAGAGCTTCGTGCTGCGCTGCGCCCGGGACAAGACAGCGCTTGTTAGGCCTCATTGCCCGACGTAGCGTCTCGCCTGCTCCACCAGCTCCTTCGGCGTCGCGACCAGTGCCTTGATCATCTCCTGCACCTCCTCGCCGCTCAGCGGCTCGAGGGTGAGGTGGCGCTTGGCGATGTCGGCCACGAATTCGGGATCTTGCATGGTGGCCATGAAGGCGCGGCGCAACGCCTCCGCGCGCTCGGGCGGGATGCCCGGCTCGGCGACGATCGTGCGCCCGATATCGGGACCGCTGCCGAGCAGGCCGAGGATCTGCCGCGACCGCTCGTCGACCGCGAGGTCCAGGAGCGCCGGATCGTTGGGCAGGTCCGCGATCCGATGCGCGCCCTGCGCATAGAGGATGCGGATCTTCTTCTCGGTGAGCCAATCCTGATGATTGGTCTGGATGGCTTCCCAGGCCATGCCGCCGATCGAGTTGGCCTCGCCGCGCATCATAGCCAGAGCCTGGTCGGGCGAGCCGCGGAATCCGAGGATCACCCTGATTTTCGTTCCGATCAGATCGTTCAGCGCCGCCGGAATGAAGTTCGACGTATTCGCCGCCACGGTGCCGGCCATCAGGAGCTCGTGGTGCTTGGCCTCCTCGATGGTCTGCACCGGCGCGGTATGCCAGACCACCGATACGGTCGCGGTCGACACGATGCGGCCGATCCACACGAGCTTGACCGGATCGAATTCGCCCGGACCGCCCAGCACCTTGCCGAGCGTCAGCGAGTCGATGAAGACGCCGAGCGAGGTGCCGTCCTGCGGGGTCACCGTGCTCATGTAGCCCGCGGCCTTCATGCCGCTGCCGCCCAGCATGGACTTGATCACGATCGGCGGATTGCCCGGGATGTGGCGGGTGAAATACGGCGCGAACACGCGAGCATAAAGATCGTAGCCGCCGCCGGGCGGAAAGCCGACATAGAGGCTGATGGTCTTGCCGTGATAGAAATCGGCGACCGCATCGGCCGCTGCGGCTGCGTGCGCGGCCAACAGCAACGCGCCGGCACCCAGGATACGCGACAGCGTCCATCCGCCGATCATCGAAGCATTCCCCGTCGTGTCGTCGCCCACCCTACAGCTTGAGCAGCATCCTGGCGGTGCCGCTCAGGATCATATCCTTCTCGGCCGCCCCGAGGTCGAGGTTCCGCACCAGATCGAGACCCCGCTGCTTGAGGGCGACCAGCATCGGCGAATCGGTGCCGAAGATCAAACGGTCGGCGCCCACGGTCTTGATCGCGCATTCGACCGCCGGCGCATGGTATGAGACCGTGTCGAAATAGATCGTCCGCAGGTAATCGCTGGGCTTGCGCGTGATGTGCAACGGCGGCCCGTAGGGACCGAGGATGAACGGGTCGTCGCGCAGCTCGTAGGCATAGTCCATGCGCCCGATGATCTCGCAAATGCCGCCGCCCAGATGGCTGGCGACGAACTTCAGCCGCGGAAACTCTTCGAACACGCCGTTGACGATCAGGCGCGCCAGCGCGAGGCAGGCGTCGAACGGACGGCCGACGCTCGAGGCCAGCCGGAATTCCCGCATCCGCTCCTCGCCGAAGCCGACCGACGGCGGATGCATGAAGACCGGAATGTCGAGCTCGGTCGCCAGCGCGAAGAAGGGCCGCGCGTCGGCATCGTCCGGGTAGGCGCCGCGATGGCTCGAGCTGATCAGCACGCCGCGCAGGTCCTCCTGCTTCACCGCGCGCTCGAGCTCCTTGAGGTGCCCGTCGCCGCCGCCCGGAAATCGCGGTCGCGATCGCCACGACCTTGTCCTTATGGCGGTCGCGCAGCGACGCCATGTATTCGTTGGCTGCCCGGATCACCGGCAATGCTTCCTCGCGGCTGTAGCTCTTGAGGTAATGGCCGGAGTTCGAGATCACGCTGAGGTCGAGGCCGACCTCGTCGTGCAGCCGCAGCACGTTCTCGATCGTGGCCGGACACTGGCCCCGCCAGAACGGCAGCGCCTGCTCGCGGGGAGAGTGGACGTGGGTATGCCAGTCGATGATCATGCTGCTGCCATTAGCGATGAGGGATGAACGGGCCCGCCTTAGGGCATGAGCTCCTGCGCGTGGCCGCCGAGCCCGCGCAACAGATCGGGCAGGCCCAAGAGGGTCACAAGCTTGTCGACGCCATCCGGCGAGATGTTGCGGCGCAGATGGCTGCTGTCGCGGAACAAAAACTCGCCCCCGATGAATGTCATGCAGTCCGGTCGGCACATTTTGGCGCTCGGAAAGAAGACAGATACATCAGGATGACCCGCGGCGACAGAGCGGAGAACCTCGTTGGTCGCGGCCTGCCTTTCCAGGAAGCTACTGCGCGGAATCGACGCCGTCATCTCCCGGCAATGCGCCAGCCCGCTCCGATCGCGCCACAGATGAATGTCCTGCAGAATGACGCAGGGAATCGGGTCGAATCCCATCTGCGGCATCTCGCCCAGCAGAACGATGCTTCGGTGCAGCGGCGCGATCTCGGCGACGAAGTCCTCCAGCCCCTCCTTGAGCAATTGCAAGCCGCGCGGCACCGAGCGCGCGTCACCCGGGTTCCGGTAGGTCACCGAAAGATAAGCCGACCAGCGCGCCGCCAGCATGACGAACTCGATCTCGGGCGATGACTTGAGCACCTCGATATAGCGAGCGCGCTCTGCACACGATGTGTCATATTCGGGGCTTGCCGGTATGTAGCGCTTCAGTCCGCCCTGGTAGAAGATCGGAGGACAGTCGCCAAAGAGCGCGATGGAACGCCCGCTTTTTCGCCCGGCAAGATCGAGCAGCGGGAGCAGGTGCTCGGCGTGGCTGTCGCCCCAGACCACTCCCTTGCTGACAGCGGTCTTCCAGTCAGCTCCCACCGCGCAATCCGTATTGAAGGGTCCCGGCGCAAAAGGGCAGTCCCAATCCCACATCGTCTTGAGGCTGCTCAAGGCCTCCAGCCTCGGATCGACGCGCGCCGGAAATCCGTTTTCCCGAACGACTCCGAACGTCAAGGCCGCCACCACGGCCGCAGCGGCGAGCCCGAGAGGCAAGGTTGTCTTGACGGGGAACGGCTTTCGAAACGGCTCCTCGACCCACCTCCACGACACGAAAGCGACGAGCACCGACGCGCCGGCCAGAAGAGCCGCGTCCGCGATCGTCAGCGCCGCATCGCTGCGGTACTGGCGCCAGAACACGATGAGCGGCCAATGCCACAGGTACAGCGAATAGGAGATCTTGCCGAGGAACGGCAGGGGTTGGAGCGAGAGGAGGCGGGCGAGCGAAGACGATGCGCCGGCGGGATTGACGATGAGGGCGGCGCCGAGGACGGCAGGCAACGCATTCCAGCCCGGGAACAGCCACTCGGGGGAGAGAAAAAAGACCGACCAAAGGATGAGGCCGAGTCCTGCCGCGGCGAGCAGCTCGTTGAGCCATGGACTGCGTGGTCGCGGGGCAAAGACCAGGACGCCTCCGGCCGCAAGCTCCCACAGCCGCGCGTGCAGCAAATAGAACGCCGCTTTTGGATCGGCGATGACGCCGTAAACGCTGACCAGGAAGCCGGCGCCGACAATGCAGAGCAGCAGCCAGGCCATGAATGCCCGGCGGCCCTTGGCGAGTGACAGAAGTCCGACCATGATCAGGGGCCAGATCAGATAGAATTGCTCCTCCACCCCCAGCGACCACGTGTGCAGCAGGCCCTTCGATTCAGCCGGGATGTCGAAATAGCCGGTGGAAAAATAAAAGAACACATTGGCGAGCGAGAGCGCCGCGTAGAGACCGCTCTGCGCGAGCTCCTTGTAGTCGCCGGGGAGCAACAGAAAATATCCGAGTGCCGTGGCAGCCAGGATCATGACCAGCAGCGCGGGAAAGATGCGCCTTACTCTGCGGCTGTAGAAATCTGCGAAAGAGAAATTCCCCCGTCCGATAAATTCCTCCGAAATCAGGCCGGTCATCAGAAAACCGGATATAACAAAAAAAATGTCAACCCCGACGAACCCGCCGGATAGCCCGGTCCCAAGGTGAAAAATCATGACCGCGAGGACCGAGATGCCCCGCAGTCCCTGAATGTCGGGTCTATATACCAAGCGGCCCGGCCCCGATTTGTTGTGCACCGACACTATTGCGCGACGATACCCGAAAAGAGGTCAGCGACGTGAGGCCGGATTTTTTCGGCCGCTGTCGAAATCCGCCGGGTTCGGGCGTCACCGCGCAGGCAGGGCATGTGGCGCTGCCATTCCCGAGCGAAGGAGATGACCATGAAGTACATGCTGCTGATCTACGGCAATGAGGCCGGAATGCTCTCCGCCAGCAAGGAGTCCGCAGGACAGATGATCGCTGCCTATGGGGCCTATACGGAAGCCATGAAGAAGGCCGGCGTCCATGTGGACAGCAATCGCCTGCGGCCGACCGCCTCGGGCACCACCGTGCGGATCGCCAACGGCAAGACCGAGGTGCTGGACGGTCCCTACGCGGAAACCAAGGAGCAACTGGCCGGCTACTACATGATCGACGTGCCCGATCTCGACGCCGCTCTGTCCTGGGCAACGCGCTGTCCGGGCGCCGGCCATGGCGCGATCGAGGTGCGACCGCTCTGGGTCATGTAGCCCAGATCGCCTGGAGCGATGGTGCAACGCATGCCGCCGGAAAACGACCAGCCTGCCCGCGCGGCCGCCGAAGCGGTGGCGCGGGCGAGCTACGGCAAGCTGGTCGCCTTTCTGGCGGCGCGCACCCGCGACGTGGCGGGCGCCGAGGACGCTTTGTCGGAGGCCTTTGCGGCCGCTTTGGCGGATTGGCCCTCTGGCGGCATCCCCGCCATCCCGGAGGCGTGGTTGATGGCGGTGGCGCGGCGCAAGATGATCGACGCCGCTCGCCGGCGGCGGACCCATGAGGATGCCGCCGGGCATCTGAGATTGATCCAGGAGGAGCTGGAAGCGGTGGCGGCGAGCGAGATGCAAATTCCGGACGATCGCCTCCTGTTGATGTTCGCCTGCGCCCATCCGGCGATCGATCCAGGCATTCGCGCCCCGATGATCCTGCAGACCGTGCTCGGTTTCGATGCCGCCACGCATCGCCTCGGCGTTCCTGGTCTCGCCCGCCACCATGGGCCAGCGGCTGGTGCGCGCGAAGAGGAAGATCGCCCAGGCCGGCATCCCGTTCCGGCTGCCCGAGCGCGCCGACCTGCGCGAGCGTCTGGCGGCCGTGCTGGCCGCCATCTACGCCGCCTTCTCGGAGGGGTGGTCCGATCCCGCCGGCACCGAAATCCGCCGCCGCAACCTCGCCGAGGAAGCGATCTGGCTCGGCCGGCTGGTGGCCTCGCTGTTGCCGGAGGAGCCCGAGGCGCATGGCCTGCTGGCGCTGATGCTGCATGCCGAGGCGCGCCGCGGCGCGCGTCGCAACGGGCGCGGCGAGTATGTGCCGCTGGCGGAGCAGGATGCGCAATTGTGGAACGCGACGATGATCGAGGAAGCAGAAGCGCTGCTTGTTGCGCGCAAGCCGCATGGGCGCGGTCGGCCGCTATCAGCTGGAAGCAGCGGTGCAATCGGCCCATGTGGTGCGCCGGCTCACCGGCAAATCCGACTGGGCCGCGATCGAGCGTCTCTACGATGCGCTCGCGATGCTCATCGACTCCCCGGTGATCGGCATCAACCGGGCGATCGCGATCGCGGAGACGCGCGGCCCCGCGGCCGGGCTTCAGGCGCTCGACGTGCTGGCAAACGATGTGCGGCTCGCCGACTATCAACCCTATTGGGCGGCCCGCGCCGGCTTGCTGGCGCGCGCCGGCGAGCACGCGGCCGCCGACGAGGCCTATGAGCGCGCGATCGGCCTCGAAGCCGACCCGGCCGTGCGCGACTTCCTGCAGCAACGCCGCGCCGAGCTGGAGCCAAAGTAGCCCGGATGGAGCGCATCAGGGCGTTTACGCCCGTCTTCAACGGGCTATGCGTAATCCGGGACCGCCGCTCCCGCATTGCGCTGCGCTCCATGCGGGCTACAAACCAAGCATGTGCCGTAGCCCGGATGAAGGCGCGCAGCGCCGCAATCCGGGATCGGCCGTCCCCGCATTGCCATGCGGGCTACAAGGCTGCTTCTCTTCGCTATAGTGTCGCACGCGGAGGATCGGCATGAATATCATCGAGAAGACCGAGACGAGGCTGGCGACGCGCGCGGCGGATTGCGATCGCTTCCGGCTGCGCGGCTTTGTCGAGAGCCTGCCGGCGGACGAACTCGAGACACGCGCTGCGCCGATCGATCTGGCCGACGTCGCGGCCGTGCTCGAGGACAATCCGAAAGCCGTCCTGTTCCGCTCGGTCGGCCCCGAACGGCATCAGCTGGTCGGCAACGTCACCGGCAGCCGCGCACGCATCGCGCGCGCCTTCGGGGTCGCGGCCGAACGAATTGACCGGCGAGATCCGGCGCCGTCTGGCCGGCAAGCCGGAGCTGGTCGAGGTCACGCGCGGCGAGGCGCCGGTCCAGCAGGTCGTGCTGACCGGCGAGGACGCCGACCTGACCGCGCTGCCGGTGCATCTGCAGCACGGCGACGACGGCGCGCCCTACATCTCGGCCTCGATCGATTTCGCGGTCGATCCGGCGACCGGCTGGACCAATGTGGGGATCCGCCGGCTGATGCTGCGCGGCCGCCGCGAGACCGGCATCGATCTCAACTCGCCGAGCGACCTGCGCGCCATCTATGAGGCGAGCGCCGCCGCCGGCAAGCCGCTGCCGATCAGCTTCGTGGTCGGCGCGCATCCGATCGATCACGTGGCCGCGATGATGCGGCTGCCGGTCGACGAGCTTTCGCTGATCGCATCGCTGCGCGGCGCGCCGCTGCCGGTGGTGAAATGCATCACCAACGACATCCGCGTGCCGGCCGATGCCGAATGGGTGCTGGAAGGCTATCTCGACGCGCGCGGCCACGTCGAAGCGGAAGGGCCCTATGGCGAATTTCTCGGCTATTACGGCGACGTGAAGCGCAATCCGGTGTTCCACCTGACCGCGATCACACGCCGCCGCGACGCGCTGTTCCAGACCTCGACCATCGGCGGCCGCGCGCTCGGCCGCACCGACACCGCGCCGCTCAACGGCGTGCGCACCGAGGTCATGATCTGGCGGGCGCTCGAATCGGCGGTGCGCGAGCCGGTCGCCGTCTATGCGACCACATCGAGCGGCGGCATGTTCAATCTGCGGGTGGCGTTGCGGCAGCGCGTCGCCGGCGAGGCCCGCAACGCCATCGCGGCCTGCTTCGGCGCGCTGCCCAACGTCAAGAACGTGTTCGTGGTCGATCCCGACATCGACGTCTTCTCGGACGCAGCAGATGGACTGGGCGCTGGCGACCCGCTTCCAGGCCGACCGCGATCTCGTGGTGATGGGCGGCATGCGCACGCTGCCGCTCGATCCCTCGCTGACGAGCGGCAAGACCGGCGCCAAGGCCGGCTTCGACCTGACTTGGCCGTTCGGCAGCGGGGAGCGTATCGAAACGCGCGTGCCGGCGCCGCCGCGCTTTGCGGGCGAGCGCTTTGCATCGCTCGAGGCAGCGCTGGCCGACGGCCCCAAATCGTTCGAGCAGTTGATGAGCGCGGTCGGCAGCCGCGACGGCCGCGAGATCGTGCGCGCGCTCGAGGCGCTGCGGGCCAAGGCCGCGCTGGAGCGCGACGCCGAAGGTCGCTATTTCGTCAAATCCCCATAGAGGGCGTGCCGTCATGACCATGCTCAAGCGCAATCTGCTGGTCTTGATCGCGATCCTGGGCGGCGCCGCGGCGGCGCAGGCGCAGGACGTCACCGTCAAGGTCGGTATGGTGAAATCGATCTCCTCGGTCGCGACCTTGACGGCGATCGAGAAGGGCTACTTCAAGGCGTTCGGCATCAAGGTCGAGACCGAGGACCTCGATACCTCGGCCAATGTGATCGCGCTCTTGGCCCAGAACCAGCTGCAGGTGGTCGAAGGCGGCATCTCGGCCGGCTACTTCAATGCGCTGGAGAAGAACCTTCCGATCACCATGGTGATGGACCGGGTGTCGAGCCCGCTCGGCCATCATTTGATGCTGCGGCCCGATCTCAAGGGACAGATCACGCGGCTCAAGGACCTCAAGGGCAGGATCATCGCCAGCAACGGCCAAGGCTCGGTCTCGACCTACGAGGTCGGCAAGATGCTGGAGACCGACGGGCTGACGATCGCCGATGTCGACATCAAGGTCCTGCCGTTCAACCAGATGGCCATCGCGTTCACCAACAAGGCGATCGACGCGGCGATCGTCATTCCGCCGTTCACATCGCAATTCCTCGACAAGGGCTTCGCGGTGAGCCTCAAGGAGCCCGACGACCTGGTCAAGCCGTGGCCGCTGACCATCGCGGTCGCCATGATCAATACCGATTGGGCCAAGCCCAACCGCGATCTCCTGCGCAACTATTTCACCGCCTATCTGCACGGCGTTCGCGACTATTGCCAAGCCTATCACGGCGGATCGAACCGGGCCGAGCTGATCCAGCGCCTGATCCGCACCGGCACCGAGACCCGCGCGGAGCTGCTCTACCAATATCCCTGGCCGGCGCGCGATCCCAACGGCCGCATCAATGTCGACAGCATGCTCGACATGCAGGCCTGGTACAGACAAAACAAATTCGGCACCGCGCAACTGCCCGCGGAGCGGCTCGCCGACACGTCCTACGCCGATTATGCGGCCGCCCAGCTCGGGCCGTTCGTGCTGGAGAACAAGGACAGCAAGCTCGCCGGCTGCCGCTGGGGCCGGTGAGGAATTGTCAACCTCCCGCTCGTCTCCAGCCCCGCTTTCGAGTGTGTGAAGGAATTGCCACCTCCGCTCATTCCCGCGGACGAGCGTGTGAAGGAAGGCGGCGTCCGGACGATCACCCCATGGCTGAGCGATCTTGGATTATGATTATTTGCAAGGACTGCCTTTACTTCGACGTCCGGCCCCGCCCCGGGGTGTTGCGCGTCGATGGGGTGCACATTTGAGCAGATGGTAATCCCGCCATGACGCCCAATGTCCGACGCCCGCTTGGGATCCGGTTTACCGGACGGCGCGGGTAGTTCATCTGAGGCCAAAGAGAGGAATCAAAGATGGAACGGCCGCTGATCGTCTTCGACGTGAACGAGACCCTGCTGGATCTTCAGCACGTGAGGCCAATTCTCGGGCGCATCTTGCGCGACGAAGGCGTGATGCAGCTTTGGTTCGCAAACCTGGTTCTCTACTCCTGCGCGCTGACACTGGCCGATCACTACGTGCCCTTCACCGACATCGGCGCAGCCGTGATGGAGATGCTGGCCAAGACCCGGGGCATCGAGATCGCGCCCACCGATAAGAAGGAGCTCACGCAGGCCTTCTCGGAGATGCCGCCCTACGCGGAAGTTCCAGGCGCTCTCGACCGATTGCGGGCCAATGGCTTTCGCCTGTTCACGCTGACGAACAACCTCGTGGAGGTGCAGACGCATCAGCTGACGCGCGGTGGCATCGTCGACCGGTTCGAGCGCCGCTTCAGCGTCGACGCCGTGCGCCGCCACAAGCCGGCACCGGAGGTCTATGCACATGTCGTGAACGAGCTCGGCGCGAGCCCGTCGCAAATGCTGCTCGTCGCTTGTCACACCTGGGACACCCTCGGCGCCGTCGCCGCCGGTTGGCAGGCCGCGCTGATTCGTCGTCCGGGGAACGATATGCTGGGCGTGGGACCGCAGCCGCAGTTCGTGGGAGACAGCCTAAACGCGATCGTCGACCAGCTCGCCGAGCGGTACGTCTCGTGATTTCAGCCAAAGATCGCAGCTGTCCCGCCTAGCCCAAGACCACCACCTTCAGTTCCCGCGGCTAGGGCAACGCCCAAAAACAATTCAGCGTAATTCAAGATACCCGTGATTGCCCGGCGTATGGCGCGCAAGACTATCCGGTTCGTGGTCATTCTTGGGACACTTCGAAAATAGGCGAGCCTTGCCATATCCGCTATTTCCAATTCACCACGTGTAGCTCAGCTTGGCGGTGCCGGTGTAGGTCTGCGAGCCGCGGGCGAGTTCGCCGTCGAACTTGCCCATGAGCGCCCAGCCGTTGCGCATGCGCCACTCGCCGCCGGCGGTGAGGAGCGCCAGATCCTTGGGCGGCGGAGCGCCGTTGACCACGAAGGTGGCGGCCGGCAATCCGATGAAGGTCGCCGTCAGGTTGGGATTGCTCTGCCAGTCATGCGCCCAGGCGATGCGGCTGAACCAATCGACGCTGCTGCCGTCGGCCTGCGCGAACAGCCGGTCGAACCGGCTGCCCAGTTCCGAGCGCACCACCGTCGCGGTCTGTGCCGCATAGGAAAGCGCAAACGGATCGGGCGCACCGAGCGAGCCGCTCTCGCTATAGGCCGGCGAGCGGAAGCTCTGCGCCTGCACGGCCGCATAGGGGACGACCCGCAGCGGCATCGACCACGCCACAAAGCCGCCTTCCAGCCGGCCGCCGAAGCTCTGCGCATTGAACGATGCATTGAGCGTATCGGCGCCGACGCCGGCGATGCTGCGGTTGGTCGACATCCAATAGGACGTGTAGGTCAGCGCACCGGACAGATACGACTGCCCCCAGCGCTGCGAGCCATAAAGGCCAGCCAGGAAGGCGTCGCTGCGCCCGCCGCCGAGGCCGCCCGACAGCCCCCATGAGGTGCCGCCGCCGGCCAGCGAGAAGCCCAGGATGGTGTCGGGCGCGACGTGATAATCCATGCCGGCCGCGACCGCGCCGGCGCGCGCGGTCTGGTCGTGGCTGCCCACGGTCGGGTCACCGTTGGTCTGATTGCTGCCGCCGAAAGCCGCCGCCCATGTGGTCCAGTGCGCTACCGGCTTGGGCGGCGCCTTGAGCACGGACGCATAGGCGAGCGCGACATCGGAGGGGAATGCCTGCGCGCGTTCGGGCGCAAACGGCATGGCCGGGCCGCTGCCGTCGCCGCTGCTGCCGGCCGGGCCCGTCAGCAGCGCCAGGAACGAGTTCATCAGCTGGAAGCCGCTCTCCTGCGCGCCGGTGGCGGCTTCGCCCGACAGCAGGCTCAGCGCGTTCACCAGCTGCTGCTGCGTCAAGCCGTACAGGTTCATGAAGCCGGCCGGCGGCATGCCGCCGGCGCCAAGGAAATTGTCGAGCGCGCCCGCCACGTTGAGCACGTTCTGCGGCGTTCCCGGCGGCAGCAGCGGCGTGATCCGGTTGCCGGCGCCGTTGAAGCTCAGGAACACATCGTCGGCATCGTAGGTCAGGGTGCCGCTCAGGCTGCCGAAAGTGACGTTGGGATTGAACTTTCCACTCACCCCGCCGCTCGCGGTCAGGATCGTGTAGGTCTGGCCGAAATTGATGGTGCTGCCGCTCGCCACCTTGACCGCGGCGCCCCCCGGCGCGGCGCTGCCGGTGACGGCGGTCTTGGCCGCCGTGCCGCCGTTGATGGTGATCAGGTAGGCGGCCGCCGAGGCGAACACCAGATTGCCCGTCACATTGAGGGTGCCGGCGGTGCCGGGCTGCCCGGGCGCCAGCGCGCCGCCGTTCACGCTCACGGTCGTGGCCGCGATCGAGCTGTTGTCGAACAGCGTGCCGCCGTTCACGCTGACAGTCGTGGCCGCGATCTTACCGCTATCGGTCAGCGTGCCGGAGTTCACATTGACGGCGGCGACGCCCGAGATGGCGTTGGAATAGCTGAAGGTATTGCCGGACCCGGGCGCGAAGTTGATCGTGCCGCTGGCGCCGGTCCCCATGATGTTGCCGGCGATCGCGCCGCCGGAAATGTTGACCGTGTCGCCCAGCGACGACAGCAGGATGGCGCCCGAGATGGTACCGCCCTGTTGATTGATCACCGTCGGGGCACCCTCGCCGCCGAACAGCGTCTGCAGGTCGATCGCGGCGCGCGTGCCCAAGATATTGCCGCTGTTGGTGATGCCGCCGGTGACGGTGCCGAGACCGCCCACCACGATGCCGGTCTTGGCCGAGATCGAGCCCTGATTGACAATGGCGCCGGTAACCGAGGCGCCTCCTGGCGTGGTCGAGCTGGTGACGTAAATGCCGATGCCGCCGGCGACGCTGATGCGGCCGGTGGAAGTATTGGTGATGTTGCCACCGATCGTGGCCCCGGCAAGGATGATGCCGCTGTTGCTGCCGATGATCGTGCCGCTGTTGACGACATTGCCGGCGATGCTGCCGGGGGCGGCCGGGATCCCGCTGATGCCGATTCCCAAAGCGGCATTGATAGTATTGCTGTTTGTGACCGAGCCCGCGACGAACTCCCGATCCACGAAGATTTCGTTGTTGCCCGTGGCATTGATGATGCCGCTGTTGCTGATCGAGCCCGCGACCGTCCCCCTCGCCACGACGAGGGCGCCGGAGCCGCCATTGTCAGTGATCGTGCCGGTGCTGCTGTTGGTGATCGAGCCGCCGACGGAAGCATATTGAATAAAGACGCCGTCGTTGGCGGTGGTGGGAGCGATCGTGCCGCTATTGATGATCGAGCCTCCAACCGACACCAGGGTCCCGGGCACCCCCGTCACCGCGATGGCGACACCGATGGAGTTGATCGCGCCGCTCGCCCCGTTGATGATCGAGCCCGTCATCGACGACTGCCGCACCAGAATGCCGCCGCCGCCGCCACCGGTGATCGTGCCGTTGTTGGTGATCGAGCCCACCAGGGACGCCCCGGCCCCTTGAATGTTCCCAGTTGTGGCCCCGCCCCCCACATTGATGCCGTACTGTGGCGCGGTGATCGAGCCGTTGTTGATGATGTTGCCGTTGAGCGTGGTCCCCGAGCGCACGACGCTGATGCCGGTGCTGGTGCCGGGGTTGACCGGGGGATAGGGATGGACGGCGGTGATCGTGCCGTTGCTGGCATTGGTGACGTCACCGCTGTGACTGGCGCCGTCATTGAAGCTGATGCAATTGATCGTGGTGGTGTTGGGGAGGCCGGCGAACGTATTGTTCACCGTGCACCGCGGCGGCGGCGGCGTGGCCAGGGCCGACCCCTCGATGCCGACAACGAGCGCCAGCGCCGAGCTGGTCGCCAACAGCGTCCGGCGCAACCGATGATGATGACTCATAATCGTCCCCCGAGAGGCCCTACCTCCCCGTAGCCTTCCCGGAGCTTCCGCCGCGACCACGACATTGCCCCTGCGGCACCCAAGTTATCACCGGCCTCGCCTTGATTCAGCGCGGTTGGCGGTGCAACCCCAAATCTTTAGCTGTTGTGGCCGCTCGGCAACATTCGGAATAAACTTCTCCAAACGCCGGATCGCTCCCCTGTGCGGGGGGCCAACGACCGGGTTCCCGATAGGAACCTTCTAGCCGATCCTTTCGAGGCCGACGATGGTGTGTGTACTTTGATGTGAACCTTTTGTGTCAGACGCTCGCGCTCGCAAGCCAGCGCCAGCAGGCCGGCAAATGCGGACGCCGCGATCGAGCGCGTTTGGCGTGACCCCCAGCCGACCCGCTTCGCGGGTCGACCTCCCCCTTGCAGGGGGAGGTAAAGCGGGGAGCGCGCTACTGCTGCGGCGTCCTCACCACGTGTAGCTCAGCTTGGCGGTGCCGGTGTAGGTCTGCGAGCCGCAGGCGAGCTCGCCGTCGAACTTGCCCATGAGGGCCCAGCCGTTGCGCATGCGCCACTCGGCGCCCGCGGTGAGGAGCGCCAGATCCTTGGGCGGCGGAGCGCCGTTGACCACGAAGGTCGCGGCCGGCAATCCGATGAAGGTCGCCGTCAGGTTGGGATTGCTCTGCCAGTCATGCGCCCAGGCGATGCGGCTGAACCAATCGACGCTGCTGCCGTCGGCCTGCGCGAACAGCCGGTCGAACCGGCTGCCCAGTTCCGAGCGCACCACCGTCGCGGTCTGTGCCGCATAGGAAAGCGCAAACGGATCGGGCGCACCGAGCGAGCCGCTCTCGCTATAGGCCGGCGAGCGGAAGCTCTGCGCCTGCACGGCCGCATAGGGGACGACCCGCAGCGGCATCGACCACGCCACAAAGCCGCCTTCCAGCCGGCCGCCGAAGCTCTGCGCATTGAACGATGCATTGAGCGTATCGGCGCCGACGCCGGCGATGCTGCGGTTGGTCGACATCCAATAGGACGTGTAGGTCAAGGCACCGGACAGATACGACTGCCCCCAGCGCTGCGAGCCATAAAGGCCAGCCAGGAAGGCGTCGCTGCGCCCGCCGCCGAGGCCGCCCGACAGCCCCCATGAGGTGCCGCCGCCGGCCAGCGAGAAGCCCAGGATGGTGTCGGGCGCGACGTGATAATCCATGCCGGCCGCGACCGCGCCGGCGCGCGCGGTCTGGTCGTGGCTGCCCACGGTCGGGTCACCGTTGGTCTGATTGCTGCCGCCGAAAGCCGCCGCCCATGTGGTCCAGTGCGCTACCGGCTTGGGCGGCGCCTTGAGCACGGACGCATAGGCGAGCGCGACATCGGAGGGGAATGCCTGCGCGCGTTCGGGCGCAAACGGCATGGCCGGACCGCTGCCGTCGCCGCTGCTGCCGGCCGGGCCCGTCAGCAGCGCCAGGAACGAGTTCATCAGCTGGAAGCCGCTCTCCTGCGCGCCGGTGGCGGCTTCGCCCGACAGCAGGCTCAGCGCGTTCACCAGCTGCTGCTGCGTCAAGCCGTACAGGTTCATGAAGCCGGCCGGCGGCATGCCGCCGGCGCCAAGGAAATTGTCGAGCGCGCCCGCCACGTTGAGCACGTTCTGCGGCGTTCCCGGCGGCAGCAGCGGCGTGATCCGGTTGCCGGCGCCGTTGAAGCTCAGGAACACATCGTCGGCATCGTAGGTCAGGGTGCCGCTCAGGCTGCCGAAAGTGACGTTGGGATTGAACTTTCCACTCACCCCGCCGGTCGCGGTCAGGATCGTGTAGGTCTGGCCGAAATTGATGGTGCTGCCGCTCGCCACCTTGACCGAGGCACCGCCCGGCGCAGCGCTGCCGGTGACGGCGGTCTTGGCCGCCGTGCCGCCGTTGATGGTGATCAGGTAGGCGGCCGCCGAGGCGAACACCAGGTTGCCCGTCACATTGAGGGTGCCGGCGGTGCCGGGCTGCCCGGGCGCCAGCGCGCCGCCGTTCACGCTCACGGTCGTGGCCGTGATCGAACTGTTGTCGAACAGCGTGCCGGAGTTCACGTTGACGGCGGCGACGCCCGAGATGGCGTTGGCGTAGCTGAAAGTGTTGCCGGACCCGAGCGCGAAGTTGACCGTCCCGCTGGCGCCGGTCGCCGTGATGTTGCCGGAGATCGCGCCGCCGGTGACGTTGACGGTGTCGCCCAGCCCCGAAAGCAGGATGTTGCCGGTGATCGTACCGGCCATTTGATTCACCGTCGTTGCCAAGCCTTCGCCGGTGAGATCGATGGCGGCGCGGCTGCCGGTGATATTACCGCTGTTGGTGATGCCGCCGGCCACGGCGCTGCCGCCGGTCACCATGATGCCGGTCTTGGCGTTGATCGAGCCTAGGTTCGCGATGCCGCCGGCGACCGACGACGGCCCCCCGTTGACCGTGTAGGCCACCCCGCTCGTAAATGTCACCGTCCCGGTATTGCTGAGCAAAATGCCGGCACCTTTGGTGGCGGTGATGGTGCCACTGGCGGCGTTGGTGATGCCGCCCGCAACGGTGGCGCCGTCGAGCCCGATGCCGGCAAAGCCGATTCCGTTGCTGGTGATCGTCCCGCTGTTGGTGACGCCGCCCCCGACCCTCGCCGGCCCGGTCGTGGCGTGAAAGGTCGTTCCGACGAGATTGATCAGATTGACCAGTTGGATGCCGTTTTCGGCCGCCGTGATCGTGCCGCTGTTGCTGACGGCGCCGCCGACCGTAGCGCTAAGGACCTGAATGCCGGTAAGGCCGGCGGTGATCGTACCGCTGTTGGCGACGTTGGTCTGGATTGTGGCGTTGTTGTTGATAGCGATGATCCCAATTCCAACTCCGCCCGTCAGCGTGCCTCCGGCCTCATTGATGATCGAGCCTGAGATGGTCTGCGCCAGCGACCCGGCGCTGGGCAGTACCTGGATCACGGTGCCGAAAGTGCCGGCCTCGGAGATGCTGCCGAAATTCTCCACCGAGCCCCCGATCGAGCCGCCGTTGGCCACCGCGATGCCGACCGTGCCGGTGGTAGCGGTCAGCTTGCCGGTATTGGTATTGATGATCGAGCCCGCCACTGTCGCTTCGCTCACAGAGATCGGCGCGAGCGTTGAGGTGATCGCGCCGGCGTTGGTGATCCCCCCGACTGATGCATTGTTGCCAACCGAAATGCCGACGTTGCTATCGGTGATGATATGGTTGTTGGTGATCGCGCCTGTCACGGACGTCCCATTCCCAACCACGTTGATGCCCGTAGCCAAGCCAGTGATCGTGCCGTTATTGGTTATCGAGCCCACCACGGTCGCCCCGGCGCCCGACGTCGGGCCAGGGTCGGACTCGCCGCCGCCGATATTGATCGCGCCTTGACCACCAGTCTGCATAGTGGTGTTGATCGTGCCGTTATTGATGATATTGCCATTGAGCGTCGTCCCGGAACCGAGGACGCTGATGCCGGAGGCGGTTCCAGGAAGATTCGTCCCGTGGCCGCCGGTATAGACGCCGGTCGGGGTCAGCGTGCCGGTGGTGTCGTTGATGACATTGCCGCTGAACGGCGAGCCAGGCGAGACGCTGTTGTAGCTGATGCAATTCCGAGCGGTGGTATTGTCGACGCCGCCGGCCTGGTTGTTATAGAAGCACTGGGCGAAGGCCGAACCCTCCGCGCCAATGACGAGCGCCAGTGCCGAACTCGTTGCCAGCAGCGTGCCGCGTAACCCGACCTTACTCATGTCGAACCCCGCCCGCAGTTCCGAGGACCATGACCGACCGCACTCACTGTAACCTGCGACCACCAATATTGGCGGGTCTCTGACACCCCGATTTACCGAATCTTAAGGAGCTGTGGCCGGACGGCAACATTCGAAATAAACTTCTCCAAACGCCGGATGGCCCTCCCCTGCGGACGTCTAAACGACCGGGTTCCCGATAGGAACCTTCTAGCCGATCCGTTCTAGGGTCGACGAGGGTATGTACTTTGATATGAACCATTTGTGTCGGGAGCGGACACAGGGTCGCTTGCTTGGTAACGCCACGCGCGGCAATCCAGATATTGCGGTTCTCGGCAGCAGGCTTAGGGTCCTCGCCTACCGGTCGTGTGATTGAACGAGATGAGCAACGGCAACCGTAACGGTCCGGCCGGCAGTGGCGGCGCGCCGGAAATCCCGGTGACCTTGTCGCTGCCGCTCCACGAGGCCCTCGCGCTTGCAAGCCAGCACCAGCAGGCTGGCAGACTGGCGGCGGCCGAGGCGTTGTGCCGCGACATCCTGCGTGCTCAACCGAATTGCGCGTCCGCCTGGCACCTTCTGGGAATCGTGGCGCACCAGGCCGGCAACGCGACTGCCGCGCTCGACTGCGTGCGCCGCGCCGTCGCGGCCGATGGGACGATCGCGCTTTACCATTGCAATCTCGGCGAGATGTACCGGCTCGCGGGTCAACGCGACGCGGCGCTCGCCGCCGGCCGGCAGGCGCTCGCGCTCGATCCCAACCTGCCGGAGGCGCTCAACAATGTGGGTATCGTCCATTACGAGCGCGACGAATTTGACGACGCCGTCACGCATTACCGCCGCGCGATCGTGCTCGCGCCCCAATACGTCGAGGCCCACAGCAATCTCGGCAACGCGCTGCGCGCGCAGAAGAAATACGAAGATGCGCTGATCGCCTATCGGCAGGCGCTGCAGCTGCGCCCGGCCTATGCGGACGCGATCAACAATATGGGCACGGCGCTGCGCGACATGGGGCGAAAGACGGAAGCCGAGGCGACCTACCGCCACGCGCTCGCGCTCAAGCCCGACGACCCGGGCGTGCTCAACAACCTGGCGCTGGCGCTCAAGGAGTTCGAGCGCTTCGAGGAGGCAAGCGCGCTGCTGACCCGCTCCTTGTCGCTCAATCCGGACAACGCCAAGACGGCGACCTATCTGGCGCTGGTGCGGCTCGAGCAGGATCAGGTCCCGGAGGCCGAAACGGCCGCGCAACGCGCGCTCGCACTGGCGCCCGACGATGCCGATGCCCTCAACGCGATGGGCCTGGTACGCTTCAAGCAGCAGAAATCGGACGCCGCGCTCGCGCTCTACCGCCGCGCGGTCGCGCTCAAGCCCGACCTTGCCGACGCTCACAACAATATCGGCAATATCCTGAAGGAGAACGGCGAGCTCGCGGCGGCGCGCGCGGCGTTCGAGCGGGCCGTAGAGCTCGATCCGCAGGAAACCGGCTATTACTTCAACTTGGCGGACTCCAAGAAATTCACTGAAGACGACCCGCATATCGGGGCGATGGAGCATCGCCTGCGCAATCTCGACGGCCTGTCGGTGACCGCGCGGAGCCGGCTCGACTTCGCGCTGGCCAAGGCCTACGACGATCTCGGCCGCTACGATCAGGCATTCGTCAGCATGCGCGAGGGCAACGCGCTCAAACGCGGACGGATCGATTACGATGAAGCCGGAACCCTCGGGGTCTTCGACCGCATACGCTCAATCTTCGACCGGGGTCTGATCGAGGCAAGATCGGACGTGGGTTACGCCTCGTCCTTGCCGATCTTCGTGGTCGGCATGCCGCGTTCGGGGACGACGTTGGTGGAGCAGATCCTGGCGAGCCATCCCGCTGTTCACGGCGCCGGCGAGCTGGCGGACTTCAACGAGCAGGTCGTTCGGATGCGCGGCACCGGCGGCGGGGCGTTGCGCTACCCGGAGGACGTGCCGGCGCTGACGGCGAGCCGTTTGCGCGCGCTGGGAGAGGCTTATGTCGCGGGGCTGCGAGGTCGCGCCCCGAGCGCAGAGCGCGTGACCGACAAGATGCCGGCCAATTTCATGTTTCTCGGCCTGATCCATCTGGCGCTCCCCGGCGCACGCATCATCCATGTGGTGCGCGATCCCCGCGACACCTGCCTGTCGTGCTATTCGAAGCTGTTCACGGCCGAGCAGGATTTCAGCTACGATCTCGGCGAGCTCGGGCGCTACTACCGAAAATACGCCGAGCTGATGGATCATTGGCGCGCCGTGCTGCCGGCTGGCCGTGTGCTCGATATCCGCTACGAAGATGTGGTCGCCGATCTCGAAGGCGCGGCGCGACGGCTCCTCGATCATTGCGGGCTCGAATGGGATCCGGCCTGCATCGCGTTCCACCAGGCCCGCCGCCCGGTGCGGACCGCAAGCGCAAGCCAAGTGCGTCGCCCAATCTACCGCAGCTCGGAAGGGCGTTGGCGTGCCTATCGGGACCACCTCGGCCCGCTCGTCGCCGCATTGGGCGACCTCGCCGAGCACGCATAAGAAGCGTGGTGTGGCACGGCACTTCTACTCGCGCGGAACGACCTCGCGCGGCATGCGAACCCACCATCAACTCGGCTTCTCGTCCTCAGCATCCGGGCCGGCCGGCGGCGCTTCCGTGGCCGCGCGTTCGGCCTTGCGCTGAGCGGTCTTCTCGTCCTTTCGTCTCTGCTTTTCATCGGCGCGAGCACGTGCCGCCCGGTCTCGTTCGCTGCGGTCTCTGCCGTAGTTGGGTCGAAATGCCATGAAATCCTCACATGAACCGGTTGCTAAAACGCTGTTCGAGCCTATATAGGCGTTTGTTCGAGATTTTGCCTGTCTTTGCTATTGCCCACTCGGGCTCTTCCTGGAGACAACGTCGAATTCGGACGCAAGCGCTGCGCGAGGTCGCGCAGCCGGCAGACGCCGACCGGCGTTCTCAAGAGGAGGCCACAGATGGCTACAGGTACGGTAAAGTTCTTCAATTCACAAAAAGGCTTCGGCTTCATCCAGCCGCAGGACGGCGGAAAGGACGTGTTCGTCCACATCTCCGCTGTCGAGCGCGCCGGCATGAGCAACCTCAACGAGGGGCAGAAGCTCACCTACGACGTCGTCAGCGAGCGCGGCAAGCTGGCGGCCGCAAATCTGCAGGCGGTCTGACAACCACGGTAGCAAGATCCCGGATCAGGCCCGGCCGCAGCAGGCCGGGCCTTTTCGCTTTTCCGCACGGCGACCGTCCACGGGCAGGCCGACGTCTCATTGCCCCAACAGGAGACCGAGAATGGCACGGAAACCGGCAACGCGAGCTGAGTTTGTTCTTTTCGACGTCGTCTACGAAGACGGCTCGCAGCGCTCCAACCGCAGAGTGCCGAGCGAGATCCTGGGCGGCCTCGACGGCGATGGTCCGGCGCGCACCGTGATCGAGGAACAGGACCGGCTGATCGCCGAAAAATCCGGCAACCCGGCCCTGGCGGTCACGAGCCTGCGCCGATCCGGCCAGAAATGAATTGGCAGGCCGCGCGGCCGTAACTGGTTTCCTCAGCCTGCGAAGTAGATCTGCCGAGACGGGGCTTGCGCAGGCGAACCCCCTCGCACGGGAGGTAGAGGAAGCCAACCGCCGTGCCCCCCTTCACGTGCGGACGTTCCCAAGCTTTCGTTAGTTCGTTAGTTGGTTGGTTAGGGACGCAGGGCATCTCACTCCTTCTCCCCGTTGGGGAGAAGGGCGGGATGAGGGGGCTCGGGTGGTGCGATACAGAAACGCCGGAGCCCCCTCTCCCCTCCGGGGCGAGGGAGCCGACTGCTGTGCCCACCTCACGTGCGGGCGTTCCCCAGGCTTTCGTTAGTTAGTCTGTTTGTTTGTTAGGGACGCAGGGCGTTTCACTCCTTCTCCCCGTGGGGGAGAGGGGCGGGATAAGGGGGCTCGGGCGGTGCGATACAGAAACGCCGGAGCCCCCTCACCCCAACCCTCTCCCCTCCGGGGCGAGGGAGCCAACCGCCGTGCTCACCTTACGCGTCACTCAACATCGCGGTCGATCAATTCAGATGCAGTGTCGAGGCTGGCGCCAAGCCCGCATCACTTCCGCGGCAGCTTGAAAAGCCCTCCCGCATTGCGCTTACGCTTCATGCGGGCTACACGAGATGCCGCATCACTTCTGCGGCGGCTTGAAGTAGCGCAGGTCCGGCGGCGGCTGGCCGGGCTTGGCCGGCATCAGGCGGCCATCGCCGCTGAGATAGTAGACTTCCTTGCCGATGCCAATGTGATTGTTGCCCTCGGTGCAGACCTCCTCGATCCAATCCGGCTGATCCACTTTCCGGCGAACGTATTTCTTGTTGACCGTCCAGGGATGCGTCAGCGCGTTGTCGAAGGTCGTCATCTCGTCGGTCAAGGAGTTGGGATCGTTCTTGTCCCAATGGATCCGCTCCTTGAAGATGCTCTGATTGTCGGGATGCAGCGGAATGCCGGTGGCGTCGAACGCGCGCGGGCCCTTGAAGTAGCGGGTCTCCACCTCGAGCGTGTCGTAGCGGCCGTCACCGTCGGTGTCGTACCACTTGCCGATCGAGTAGCCCTGGAAGGTCGGGTCGATGTAGTCCTTGGGCCAATCGCGGCCGTCGGTGAAAATCCGCCGCGAGTCGTGGATGTGCTCGACCAGGATGTGCGTGGTCTCGGGCGTGATGACGATCTCCATCTCGCCATAGGGGACCATGATGCGCGGCATGCCGGGCGACAGGCAGCCATAGGTCGGATCGCCGCCCTGTCCGCCTTCTGCCTGATCCTTGAGGCTCGCCTCCCACATGGCCTGAAACTCGGGCTTCAGCGGGGCCTCCTGCGGACGACCCTGATTGTGGTTGGGATCATAGGCCGGCTGGCCGACCACCCCGGGCACGCGGGCATGGATCCACTGGCCCTTCAGGTCCGGATATTTCGATTGATCGAAGGCCTGCGCTCCCGACAGCGTCATCACCAGCGCGGCCGCACCAATCAAGCTTCGATAAAGCATGGGTCTCCTCCCTGCGATCGACCGGCCCACGCGACGGGCCTCTGAGGCGGCGCGCCGCCTCACTTCTTTGTTTGATTTGGTTGATTTGTCTGTTTTGCTTGATTGAAGTAGCGCAGATCAGGCGGCTGCTGGCCTTTCCTGGCCGGCATCAGCAGTCCATCCCCGCTCTGGAAATACATGTCATTGCCGATGAAGACCAATCCGCTGCCCTCCACGCACATGTCCTCGGGCCAGATCGGGAATTCGGCCTTCTCGCGCCGATATTTCTTCGCCACCGTCCAGGGGCGCGTCAATGCGTGGTCGGTGACGGTCATGTCGTTGTGCAACAGGTCGGGATCGGACTTGTCGAGGTAGAGCCGTTCCTCGACGATGGTCTGGTTGTCGGCGTGCAGCGGCAGACCGCTGGGCTCGAAGGCGCGCGGCCCCTTGAAATAGCGGGTCTCGACCGTCAGCGTATCGAAGCGGCCGTTGCCCGTGGTGTCGAGCCACTTGCCGATCGAATAGCCGTCGAAGCTCGGCAGCGCGTCCTTGGGCCATTCGCGTCCGTCGGTGAAGATGCGCCGGCGCGAATTGCGGATGTGGTCGATGCGGATATAGGTGATGTCGGGCAGGACGATGATCTCCATCGGGCGGAACAGCGTCATCATCGCCGGCATCCCGACCGCGAGACAGCGCCCGCCGGTCCAGCCGCCTTGGCCGCCGGCGGCCTGATCGGCGAGGCTCGCCTCGAAGACCTTCTGATATTCGGGCGTCAGCGGCGCCTGCTGGGCGAGCCCCCAGGACTTGTCCGGATCGAACGGCCCTTGCCCGACAACCCCGGCCGGCGAACGCGCCCGCACCCACTGGCCCTTGAGGTTCGGATATTGGGCGTCGTCGAACGCCCGCGCCCCGTCCACCGTCATCCACAGCGTGGCCAAGAGCACGGCCACAGAAGCACCCATGCGGGCGAGCGGCCCGATCGAGCTCCGGGAAAGCATGCCTGTCCTCCCTGCAACAGCGATCCAGGGGCCCGCCCGGCAAGGCAGCGGCGCGGTGAGCACCCGTGAAGACGAATACGCGAGATCGAAAAGTTGTTGGTCCTGTCAGCCGCGGCCGCCGGTAGCCCCAACGTCACCTACCCATTGCGATGATCGGAGATCCCGGCAATCCCGACGGCGGGCGGTGTTCGGCAAGGATACACCGAACGCGCGCCCGCGCGAAAGGGTGCTGCAAGAATCAATGCTGCAAGATCAAGCTTGGCCTTGAAAAGGCGAACGGCGCGGCAGGGACTGCCGCGCCGCAATCATCCCCGGTCGAGCCTGGCTTATTTCAGCTGGTCGGCGACCTTCTCGATGCCGGCCTTGGCGCAGGCCTCGTCCTTGTCGCCGCCGGGCGAGCCGGAAACCCCGATGGCGCCGATGACGTCGTTGCCGACCTTGATCGGCAGCGCACCCTGGGCCGGGATCTGGTTGGCGAGATGGAGCCCGCCGGCCGTGGGGTTGTCCTTGACGGCAGTGGCGAAGTCGCCGGACGGCCGCCCCTGCATGCGCGACGTGATGGCCTTGCGCATGGAGTTTTCCATCGTGTGCGGGTTGGCGTCGTCGCCCCGCATGGCGACCAGCACCTCGGCGTTGCGGCCGACCACGTGCACGGACACCTTGTAACCCTCCCCCGTGCACATTTGGGCGGCGGTTTGCGCCATGGTGAGCGCGATGGGGAGCGTCAGATCCTTGTGGACGGCGAGCTGGGCGTTTGCGGTGGTGGCAGCCCCGCAGGCGAATGCCAGCGAAATGCCGGCGAGCAGACGTGCAGTTCCAATCATAAGAAGTCCTCCGTGATGAATGCCGCCAGTCATGGGCGGTGGGGGAGAATGGATGTGAGCCTATTTGAGCTCTGCGGAAACCTTGTCGAGGCCGGCCTTGGCGCAGGCTTCGTCCTTGTCGCCGCCCGGTGCGCCGGAGACCCCGATGGCGCCGATGACGTCGTCGCCGACCTTGATCGGCAGCGCGCCCTGGGCGGCGACGATATTGGTCAGCATAAGCGCGCCGGCGGTCGCGTTGCCCTTGACGCTGTTGGCAAACTCGCCCGACGGCCGGCGGAAGGTGCGGGCCGTATAGGCCTTCTTCATGGAGTTCTCCATGGTGGCGGCGCCCGCAAGCTCGTTGCGCAGGCCCAGGATCACCTGGCCATCGCGGTCGAGCACGTGCACGGACACGTTATAGCCCTGGCCTTTGCAGGTCTCGATCGCGGTCGTCGCCATGGTGGTGGCCATGCCGAGAGAGATGTCCTTGTGGGTCAGCAATTGGGCATTGGCGGCGCCGGCCGCCATGCAGGCCAGCGCCGAGGCAAGTGAAAGCCCGGCCAGCCGATATGCAGTGTGGAACATGAATAGTCCTCCCTTGTGTTGGCAGCATTGTATGGACCGCGATCGTTATAATATGACGACAACTTGCCGCCAAGCCGGTTCACAGCCGGTTCGCGCCGGCTCCTGCCGGCAGTTGCAACCGGCTTGACGCCACACCTATCTGCAAGCGTGACAGTCACGCCGACGTGAATGCAAGTGAATTGCGTTTAAAAAAAAATAAGGCCCTAACGGATCATGCAAGCCCATTTCCGGGCGATCTTCGCGATTTGTTTGTCCCAATCAACGCCGTCAAACGGAGGAAACCATGCACAAGGTGTCCCGGCCGAGGATACTTCCCGCACTCGCCGCCGTCGCAGTCCTGGCCATCGGATCATCGGGCGTGGCACTGGCCCAGGGCGCCGCCCCCAACCTGAGCGGCACCTATCGGTGCGCGCCCGAGCCGAGCTCATGCCAATGGTCGGGACAGACCTTCACGGTCGCGCAGACCGGAACCAAATTGGACATGAAGAGCGACAAGGGCGATGACGGGCAAGCCCTGCTGTCCAGCAATACCACGCTCAGCGTCGGAGCGCCGTGGAACATGCTTGGCGTCATCATGCCGGACCACAGCATCCAATGGTCGAACGGCACGATATGGCACAAGCAATAGGCGGCCGCTTGAGGTAATCGCGCGCTTCCCGTTACCTCGGCGGCGCGCCCTATCGGGCCATCGGCGCGCTGCGGCCTTCCAGACCGCAAGACTGGTCCCGTCCCGGCTCAAGCCGGGACGGGCAGCATCAATTCGTGGCGGCCCTTCGGGCCTGAGCATGCGGATCGATTTCATGCTATGGCTTGCGCTTCTATGGGGAGCGTAAGCCATGCACGGATTTCCGACGGACCTGAGGGGGCGGTGCGCGGTATTGACCGCGCTCGTGCTCTGTATCTCGCTTTCATCCGCGGCCGCGCAGACGCCTGCGCGGCGCCCGGTGCCCGCGGCCTACCGCCCTGCCCCCGACCATCGCGGTGCTTCCGCTCGAGAACAATTCCAGCGACCCCAAGCAGGATTTCTTCGCCGAGCGGGATGACGGACGAGATCGCCGCGGCGCTGACCGGCGTGCACGGGCCTCGACGTGGTGGCGCGCTCGTCCTCGTTCCGGCTTCACGCCGTCGAGACCGCGACCTCAAGGCCATCGGCCAGACGCTCAATGCGAGCTATCTGGTGCAAGGCTCGGCGCGCCTGGCGGCCGATCGCGTGCGCCTGACTGTCCGGCTGGTGCAGGCGCGCGACGGCGTCGCGCTGTGGTCGAAGGAATATGATGCCGAGCGTTCCCGACATCTTCGACCTCGAGGAGGATATCGCGCAGAAGATCGCCGCGGCGCTGAAGATGCCGACAGCTTCCGGCGAGGCGCTGGTGCGCAGCCGCACCGCCGATCTCGACGCCTATCTGGATTTCCTGCGCGCCAAGGTGGCGGCGCGCGAGCGCGGCGGCAAGGCGTTGGCCGATGCCGCTGTGCTGCTGGAGCCGGTGGTGACGCGCGATCCCGATTTTGCGCCGGCCGCCGCGCTCCTGGCCTACGATTACGCGCTGACGCCGCTGTTCGCGCCCTCGCTGCGCGGCGGCCTGCCGGAAGAGGAACGCAAGATCGTCGAGCGGACGATACCGCGCAGCGATGCGCTGGCCCGGCGCGCCACCGCAGCTCGATCCGAAGAGCGCCGACGGCTTTCGTGGCGCTCGGCTACGCCAATATGGTGCAGAGACGGATGGTGGCGGCCGAGGACGCCTTCCGGCAGGCGCTGGCGCTCAACCCGAACCAGGCCGACGGGCTGCACGGCTAGCAGCCAGCTTCTGGCCGCGATGGGACGCATCAAGGAATCGCTGGCGATGCGCGATCATCTGCAGGCCATCGAGCAGTTCATCATCAACTACACGGCGGACACCGCCGAGATCTATTGGCTCGACGGCGATACCGAGAAGGCGGTCGCCATGCTCCAGCCGTTCCGGCCGGGACGCACGCTCGAGCTCGCGCTGGTCCTGGCCTCGGCCGGCCGCTATCGCGAAGCCGCGACCGCGATCCGCGAAATGCCGGCGTCGAACTATCCGGCCGGGATGACGGAGGCCGCGGCGAAGATCCTGGAATCCGCGCCCGCCAAGGCGGCCGCGCCGGCCGACCTGCCGCGGCTCGGGAATCTGAGCTTCGCCTACATGCATGTGGGGGCGCCGGAGCGCGTGCTGGAATTCTACGAGGACGAGATCAAGGGCGGCTATTTCCAGCCGATCTCCACCACCTGGTTCTGGCACCCGACCTATGCGGCGGTGCGCCAGACCGCGCGGTTCAAGAAGCTCGCGCGCGATCTCGGCCTGGTCGAATACTGGCGCGCGCGCGGCTGGCCGGCGCAGTGCCGGCCGGCGGGCACGAACGATTTTAGCTGCGAATAGCAAATGGCGAATAGCGAGTAGGGGAAGATGCAGGTGCGTCGGCACTCGCTACTCCCTATTCGCCATTCGCTACTCGCTACTTGAAATACCTCGCGTCCGGCGGCGCCTGGCCCTTTCGCGTCGGCATCAGAAAGCCATCGGCGCTCAGGAAATAGTTCTCCTTGCCGACGGCGACGTGGCCATTGCCTTCGGCGCAGATGAACTCGGGCCAATCGGGGCGCGGATCGGGATTGCGGACATAGCCGCGGGTGACCGTCCACGGCCGCGTCAAGGCATTGTCGATCACGGTGATCTCGTTGTGCATGGAGATTCTTGTCGGTCTTGTCGAGGAAGATGCGCTCCTTGAAGACCGACTGGTTGTCGTGATGCAGCGGCAGGCCGGATGCATCGTAATGGCGCGGGCCCTTGAAGCCGCGCGTCTCGACCTCGAGCGTGTCGAAACGACCGTCGCCGCTGGTGTCGAGCCACTTGCCGATCGAATAGCCGACCAGCGTCGGCTCGATCTCCTTGGGCCAGTCGCGCCCGTCGGTGTAGATGCGCCGGGTATGCTCGACCCAGTCGATCAGCACATAGGTGGTTTCCGGCGTGACGATGAATTCCATCGGCTGGAACGGATACATGATGAGCGGCATGCCAAATCCGCGGCAGGAGGCGCCGAGCCAGTCGAAGAAGCCGCCCTCGCGCTGGGACTTGAGATTGGCCTCGAGCACAGCCTGATACTCGGCCGTCAGCGGCGCCTGCTGGCCCTTGCCCCATGGCTTGTGCGGATCGAACGAGGGCTGGCCGGGAATGCCGGGCACGCGCTCCCGGTTCCATTGCCCCCGCCAATCCGGATATTTGCCGGCGGAAGGGTTATCCTGGGCGAGGGCCAATCCCGAGCCCATCATCAGCGCGGCGGCCAGTGACGCCATCTTCAATGTCAGGGCGCCGAACGTGCTCCGCAAAAGCATCGTCAATCCTCCCTTGGGGCGTCGCATGCGACGCGCATCTGTTATTGAGCTGTTTGCATGAGGCTACACCAACAGCCGGCTGCCGCGAAAGTGGGAGACGGTTGCCATAACGGTTTTCATCGCCCGCGTTCCGGGTCCGCATGATGGCGCGGAATCGAAAGTTGTACCGGCGCGTGGGATGAGGCAGATTGAGCCCGGATGCCCGTGCGAGCATCGCGTTTGGAGGGAACCAAAGATGAAATTCCATCTCGGAGTATTCCATGTCGGAGTCCTGACGGCCGTTGCCGCGGCCGCGCTTATCGGCCCGGGCCTCATCGGCACCAGCCGCGCCGCCGACGGCGACCAATTCGTCATTCGCGGCGATGCGACCAAGTCCATCCTGGAGCAGAACGAGATCAACATCGCGACCGCCGAGGCCATCGCCAAGGCCTGCGTCGACGAAGCCGCCAAGCAAGGCGTCAGGGTCAGCATCGCCATCATCGATCAGTTCGGCGAGCCGGTCTACATGTACCGCATGGACGGCCAGAACAAAGATCAACATCGACACCGCGATGATGAAGGCGCGCACCGTGCTCAACACGCGCCAGCCCAGCAAGGCGACCATGAACGCGGTGCTGCAGGGCCGCTCGTCCGAGCTGCGCCAATATTCGTTCGGCAATTTCGCCAATTCGGGCGGCCTGCCGATCGTCATCAACGGCAACCAGTTCATCGGCGCCATCGGGGTCGGCGGCTCGGCGCCCAAGCCGCCGGAATGGAGCGACGAAATCTGCGCCTGGCGGGCGCTGACCAAGGTCATGGGCCCGCAGCCGGCGCTGCTGCCCGACATTCAGCGGACCCAGTAAGGCGAATAGCGATGGACCCGCGGGTCAAGCCCGCGGGTGACGCTGTGGGTTGCGGCGGCGTCTCAATCAATCGCTTGGAATTTATCGTAGCCGGCGACAAGCTGCGAATTGCGGATAGCGAGTGGCCAAGCCCACTCGCTATTTTTTTGCCGATTGCAATGCTGTCTTGGCTATTTGCCGGCGGCCGCGCCGTCCGCGTCATTGAAGTAGAAGTAGCCGATCTTGTTGTTGACCGAGCTCGCGTACCACATGCGCCCCTGCGAATCGAGGAAGAACTCCCGCATCGAAATCTCGGAATGCGGGAACGGATACTCGATGACCGCGCCGGTCTTGGGGTCCAGGCGGCCGATCGTGTCCTGCTCGTGCGAGGAATACCAGATCATATGGTTGCGATCGATGCCGATCGCGTAGGGGCTGGGCTCAGGCCCGGGCAGCGGGAATTCCTTGAACTTCCCGGTCTTGGGATCGAGACGGCCGATCTTGTCGCCGCGGCGCTCGCTGAACCAGACGATGCCGTCGGAATCCACCTGCAGTCGCTGCGGCTTGCCCTTGGTGGGCGGATAGAACTTGGTGAGCACGCCGTCGTGCGTGACGCGGGCGATCGGACCATCCTCCACGAACGAGGTGAACCACTCGTCGCCGTTCTGGCCGACCACATTGCCGTAGGTTCCGCCGAGGTCGAAATGCTTGAACTCCTCGGTCTTGGGATCGAACATCGAGATCGCCGGACCGCCGCTCACCCACACCGTGCCGTGCTCGTCCACCCGGATGGTGTGCGAGCCGGTGCGCTTGCCGTCGGGCAGCGGCGTGTTCTGATACTCGATGTATCTCCTTGGTGGCCGGGTTCGAGCTGGCCGATGCGGCCGAGCGACGCCTCGGTGAACCAGACCGTGCCGTCGGGCGCCGGGACCGCCGAATGAATGCCGGCCGTGCTGCGAGAACGGCAGCGGGAAGCGCGTCAGCTCGGCGGTCTTGGGATTCAATCCGCACCACCTCGTTGCCGCGTCCGTAGTAGGGAATCCAGAACATTCCCGTCCTTGTCCTCGACCGCGCTCCAGGGCCCAAGCCCGTTGTCGCCGTGGAAGTCGTACTCCACATAGGCGATGTTCATGGCGCCGGGCTGAACGGACCGCACCAGCGACTTGTATTGCGGCATATCGTCGGGCGAGGCCGGCTTCGGCGAGTTGGGACCGAAGGCGGTGGTGAGATAGGAAGTGAAATCCTCGACCGTTTGATCGGTCATATGGCCGCCGCCCACCCCACATCGTGTCGCGCATGTACTTGACGCGGGCCCGCCAGCCGTCCTCGTCAAAGGCGGTCGGGGTCATGCGGGTCTGGAACGAGTGGCAGGATTGGAAACAGGTGGTGAAAAACGGATCCTTGTAGCTGAGATCGTGGTTGGCGGTCTTGGGCAGCAGCTGCCGGCCCTGATAGGTGGTGAGATCGCCCCAACGCACCGGCGCTTTTTGCAGCGCAAAGTCGAACGCCGCCTTCTGGTCGTCGGTCAATTGCACATCGGTGCGGGGATCGCTGCGGTAGCCGATGGCGGTGATCTTCACCGTATAGGTGGCGGCCGGGAGGCGGTCGATGTGATAGCGGCCCTGCTGCGTCGGACAGAACATTCACCGTCATCTTGTTCTGCGTGTTCTCGGCGACCACGAATGCGCCCATGAAGGGCTTGCCGTCCGGCCCGGTCACGCTGCCGGTGATGGCCGCTCCCCACGCGGTCGAGGCCAGGCAAGCCGTCAATGTGAGGGAAACCAGAACTTTACCCGCCAAACGATCGTCAGCTAAAGACATGAATGCTCCTGTCGGTCCACGGTCCTTGGACGAGCTTGCCGGTGCAACCCGTCCTTGCCCACCACCGGTAGACCATAACGAGCGAGGTCGCAATGAAGAAGCTGTTTTTCCATGCGCTGGCAGCAGCTTGCCTTGCGTCGGGCACGGCCGCGAGCGCTGCCGAGCTCAAGGTTTTGGCCGCCGGCGGAATGCGGCCGGGACTCAATGCCGCGGCGGAGGTCTTCCGCGACAGGACCGGGACCGAGGCCAAGTTCACCTATGAGCCTCCGCTCGACCTCGGCAAGCGGGTCGCCGGCGGCGAGGCGGCCGACATCGTGGTGTCCTCGCCCGCGGTCATCGCCGAGCTGACCAAGGCCGGGAAGGTCCTGGCAGACGGGCAGATGCATCTGGGGCGGGTCGGGGTCGGGGTGGTGGCGCGCGAGGGCGCCCCGCCGCCGGACGTGTCCAGCGTCCAGGCGCTCAAGACCTCTCTGCTTGATGCCGAGGCCGTGGTCTACAACACCGCTTCGAGCGGCACCTACATCGACGACATGCTGAAGAAGATCGGCGTGTTCGACCAGATCCAGGGCAAGCTGATCCGGCTCTGGGACGGCACCGCGGTGATGCACCATCTGATGGACGGCAGGGCCAAGGAATTCGGCTTCGGCGGGATCACCGACATTCTCGGCTACCGCGACCGCGGATTGCGCCTGGTCGGACCTCTGCCGGCCGAGATTCAGAACTATGCCAATTACAGCGCCGCCGTGGTATCGACGGCGCCCGACCCCGATGACGCCAAGGCCTTCATGGCCTATCTGGCCTCGCCGGAGGGCCGGGCCCTGTTCCTGGCGAATGGCATCCCGCAATAGAACCGGGCCGTTCAAAAAATCGACCTACCAACCAGGAGGATGTTCATGCGTACGTCGTTCTTCATTTCCGCACTGACCCTTGCGCTCCTCACCACGCTGCCGACCGCCGCCAGCAGTCGCGGCTTCCCCTGGTTCTTTGCGCACCAGCAACCCGAGGGCAACTGCTCCGGGGCACGCGTCGTCGCCGCGTACTATTCCTCCGGCCGCCGGACCGCCAGCGGAGAGACCTTCAATGCCGGAGGCTATACGGCGGCGCATCGCTCCCTGGCATTCGGATCGCATGTGACCGTGACCAATCCCCGAAACGGAAAATCCGTCACGGTCGTGATCAACGACCGCGGCCCGTACACGCGGGGGGTTACGCTCGATCTGGCGAGCGGCGCCGCACGCGCTATCGGGATGTCCGGCACCCAATGGGTGTGCATGCTCTGAGGCGGAGGAGCGGAGCCGAGCCGAACGATCAGTAGATCGCCGGAACAAACATTTCCCGCGGAATCGGGCCGCGGTGATATTCCGGGTTGTGAACGCGCGGCGGCAACACGACCGGCTCGTGCCGGATCTCCTGGTAGGGGATCTGGCCGAGCAGGTGGGCGATGCAGTTCAGGCGCGCGCGCTTCTTGTCCACCGCCTCGACGATCCACCAGGGCGCCTCCGCGATGTGAGTCCGCTCCAGCATGGCCTCCTTGGCCTTGGTGTACTGCTCCCAGCGGCTCCTCGAACTCGACGTCCATCGGGCTGAGCTTCCACTGCTTGAGCGGATCGTGAATGCGCATCATGAAACGAAATTGCTGCTCCTCGTCGGTGATGGAAAACCAATACTTGATCACGACGATCCCGGAGCGCACCAGCATGCGCTCGAATTCGGGCACGGAATGGAAGAATTCCTCGCACTGCTCCGGCGTGCAGAAACCCATCACGCGCTCGACACCGGCGCGGTTGTACCAGCTGCGGTCGAACAGGACGATCTCGCCTCCGGCCGGCAGGTGCGACACGTAGCGCTGGAAATACCATTGCGTGCGCTCGCGCTCGCTCGGGGCCGGCAGCGCGGCGACCCGGCAGACCCGCGGATTGAGGCGCTGCGTGATCCGCTTGATGACGCCGCCCTTGCCGGCCGAGTCGCGGCCTTCGAAGATCACGACGACCTTGAGCTTCTGGTGCTGCACCCAGTCCTGCAGCTTGACCAGCTCGCCCTGCAGCCGGAACAGCTCCCTAAAATAGACGCGACGATCGATGGTGGCCCGGTCCGGATGCTCGGACATCTCGGCCAGCAGCTGCGCCAGCCGGTCGTCGTCGATCTCCAGCTCGAGCTCCTCGTCGAAGCTGTCGAGCATCTCGTCGTGCATGCGATCTTGCTGCCTGCGATCCTGGGGCGCCGGGGTGTCTTCAGTCATGGTCCGATCAATCGGCCTCCTCGCGATGGACGTCGTGAACCAGGATACCGGAACCGGGCGGCGGCATCACCAGCCACTTTTTATGCTTGAGGGTGCGCCTGGTGTCCTCGTAGCCGCTTTGCCAGTGCTCGCGCATGGAGGTGCCGGAGAATTCGTAGTCCTTGGCATGCCCCTCATAGGCCTTCTGCTGGTAGATGATGTGCAGGATGCTGATCTCCGGCAGGTGCGACAGCTCTTCCTTCAGCGCCCGCTCCTCGTCCGAGAGCTGCTCCGGCGGAATCTTGGCCAGGGCCTGACAGAGCCGGGTCTTCCAGACATGCATGCGCCGGAACACATCGGTGTTGTGCCGCGTGCGCGAGGAATACATGATGTCCTTGTGGCGAGCCAGGACATCCTGGATGTCGCGCGGCAATACGCCGTGGGCGCTGAAGAGATCGACCTGGAACACGAATGTGTTGAGGCTGTCGTCCTGGTCGAGCAGGTGCTGCAGCGGGGTGTTCGATACGATGCCGCCGTCCCAATAGTGGTCGGTTCCGATCTTGATCATCGGCAGCGCCGGCGGCAGCGCGCCGCTCGCCAGCACGTGCGCGGGCTCGATCTGCTCGTCGGCGTTGTCGAAATAGATGAAGTTGCCGCTGAGCACATTGACGGCGCCGACCGAGAACCGCACCGAGCGATCGTTGAGCAACGAGAAATCGACGAGCTCCCTCAGGGTCTCCTGCAAGGGCGAACTGTCGTAGTAGCTGGTGGCGCTTTGGGCGCCGGTGAAGCTCAACCACGGATTGGGAAAGCGCGGCGCGAAGAAACCGGGCTGCCCGTTCAGCATGGTGAGCCAGCAGCTCGTGGCATTGCGCGCCTTGCGGAAGACATCGCCGTCCGGCGTGAACGGCCAGATCTTGCGGTCCGTGATCTGCTCCCAGAACGTGCGCAGCTGACTCAGGCGGCGATCGGGCGGATTGCCGGCGATGATGGCCGCATTGATCGCGCCGATCGATACGCCCGACACCCAATCAGGCTCCAATCCGGCTTCGTGCATGGCCTGATAGACGCCCGCCTGGTAGGCGCCGAGCGCGCCGCCGCCCTGCAGCACCAGCGCCACGCGATCGCACCGCTCGGGACGCCAGACGCGCGACGAACGCTCATCGGGAGAACGATCAATTCGGGAGGTCGACGCAATATCATCCATGGCGCACCGCGCGAGAACAGAGTGACGTAGGAGGAACTGTCAACAAACTACGTGACATGACAGTGACGGGTCGCGCCGACCGAAGCGGACAATTTGGAGGCTTTCAGCGCCAGTGTCACATGGCCGTAGCGTTCTTGGCTCACATCGCTTCGGCTACCCGCCATCCGCCGTGCCCGCCGCGGCGCGACATCATTGCGAGCGGTTTCACCGCAACAGCGAGCCCCCAATGCGCAAGGAAGACGTCCTCAAGCTTCCCTCGATGCCGGCTGCCGGCCCAAGCTATCCGGCGGGTCCCTATCGGTTCGTCGACCGCGAATACATGGTCATCACCTACGAAACCGACCCCGAGGTCATTGCCGCGCAGCTGCCGGAGCCGCTGGAGCCGATCGAGCAGCCGCTCATCCATTACGAATGGATCAAGATGCCCGACAGCTCCGGCTTCGGCAGCTATACCGAGTCCGGCATGGTGATCCCGTGCCGCATGGGCGGCCAGGAGCTCAATTTCGTCGCGCAAATGTATCTGGACGATGATCCGCCGATCGCGGCCGGGCGTGAGATCTGGGGTTTTCCGAAAAAATACGCCCATCCGAAATTGGAGGTCGTCAAGGACACCCTGACCGGCACCCTGGCCTATGGGGGTCAGCTCGTCGCCATGGGGACGATGGGCTACAAGCACGAGAGCATGGCCGGCAACGGAGAGCGCACCACGGCCACGCTCTCAAAGACGCAAGTCAATCTCAAGCTCATCCCGGGCGTCGAGGGGCGTCTTGAGATCTGCCAGCTGGTCGCCTATAACCTTATCGACATTGCGGTGAAGGGCTCCTGGATCGGTCCCGGCCGCCTCCATCTGGTGCCGCACGTGAACGCTCCGGTAGCGGATTTTCCAGTGAGAAAAACCATCGCGGCCCACCATTTTCTGGCGGATCTGACGCTGCCTTACGGGCGCGTCCTGCACGACTACAATCAACCAAGCTGACGGGCCCTGCGGCGGCGATTTTCATCTGCCTGTCACAGAGGTCGCGCAAGTTGGGATTTTGGGCGAGGAGGGGTTGAAAAATGACCGACGTCGCAGCGTTACCTGGCTTGATCGAACCGGCAAGGCGCGGCCCGGATCTCGGGAGCGGCTTCAATCCGCTTGCGGCGATTCTGTTCGCGGGCGTGGTGGGCGCCGCCCTGCTGTTCGTGGCCTACAGCATCTACACCGACATCGACGCGAGCGGCACCCGGATCACCAACTACGTGCCCTTCCTATTGCTGTTCGTGGCCTTGCTGATTGCGCTTGGCTTCGAGTTCGTCAACGGTTTCCACGACACCGCGAACGCGGTCGCGACCGTGATCTACACGCGATCGCTGCCGGCGAATTTTGCGGTGGGTCGGGCATGTTCAATCTGGCCGGCGTCTTGTGGTCATCGGGCGCGGTGGCTTTCGGCATCGTCTCCCTGCTGCCGGTCGAGCTAATCCTGCAAGTCGGGAGCAGCGCCGGCTTTGCCATGGTGTTCGCGCTCTTGATCGCGGCGATCGTCTGGAATCTAGGGACGTGGTCGCTCGGCCTGCCCGCTTCGAGCTCGCATACGCTCATCGGTTCGGTCATCGGAGTGGGCGTGACCAATGCGCTGATGCACGGCCGCAGCGGAACGTCGGGCGTGGATTGGACCCAAGCCACCTCGATCGCCAAAGCGCTGCTGTTTTCGCCGATCTTCGGATTTGTGCTCGCGGGCCTCCTGCTGCTGGTGGTCAAGCTGATCATCCACAACAAGGCGCTCTTCGCCGAACCGAAGGGCGATGAGCCGCCGCCGTGGTGGATTCGCGGCATCCTCATCCTCACCTGCACCCTGGTGAGCTTCTTCCACGGCTCCAACGACGGCCAAAAGGGCATGGGCCTGATCATGCTGATCCTGATCGGCACGGTGCCGACCGCTTATGCGCTCAACCGCTCCATGCCGGCCAGCCAGATGGCGCAGTTCCAGACGAACTCGCAGGCCGCCAGCGCGGTGATCGGCGCCAAGGCCGCGGGCTACAACGTCCTTGGCGATCCGCGGCCGGCCGTGACCTCGTATGTCGCCCAGCACCAGATCAGCGAGGGCACCTATCCCTCGCTGGCCGTCCTGGTGAACGACATCTCCAAGCAGGTCGGCGATTACGGCTCGATCGCCAAGATGCCGACCGACCAGGTCGGCAATACCCGCAACGACATGTATCTTGCCTCGGAGGCGATCCGCTTCCTGATGGCCGACAAGCAGAGCGACTTGAGCGCGCAGGAGGTCAGCACGCTCAACAACTACAAGAAGTCGCTCGACGGCGCGACCAAGTTCATCCCGTACTGGGTGAAGATCGTGGTCGCCATCGCGCTCGGCCTGGGAACGATGATCGGTTGGAAGCGTATCGTCGTCACCGTGGGCGAGAGGATCGGCAAGACGCATCTTACCTATGCGCAGGGCGCCTGCGCCGAGATCACGGCGGCCGCCACCATCGCGGCAGCCGACGGCTACGGCTTGCCGGTGTCGACCACGCACGTCCTGTCGTCGGGCATTGCCGGAGCGATGGCGGCCAACGGCTCCGGGCTGCAATGGGCGACCATTCGCAACATTGCGCTGGCCTGGGTGCTGACCTTGCCGGTCGCGATGATACTCTCCGGCAGCTTGTATTGGATCTTCTCGCAGATCTTCTGAGAACGCTCACCGGCCCGGCGTCAACCTGGTCCCGGGCTACGACCCGGGACCGGACCGACCTCGGAACCTGGAACAGTCCCGGCTCATCAGCGCGTTTACGCGCGTCTTCCCCGCGCTATGGCCGAGACAAGTGTGGATCGGCTGGTCGCGCCGCTCGTCTCGATGATCGTACAGAACGCGAAAGCAGGCGGCAGCGACGGACCAGTCATCAAGTGATGACTGTCGAAGACCCCCTCCGGGCTGACGGCTTCGATCGAGGCTATGATGCGATCGACCGTCGTCCCGTCGCGGCCCAAAGGCAGCAGCAATCGCTCGAAATGGACGATGCGCCCGCTGCGATCGCGCATGTCGGCGACGGTGTAGACCGGCTCGCGTGCCGCCATCGCTTCATGGAAGGTCGCGAGCGCTGAGTCGCGATACCCGGCCGGGAGCACCTCGTCGAGAAATCTGCCTTGGCCCTCGTTCGCGCAGCTCGCCCCAAAATACTCCAGGATGCGCGGGCCGCTGAAGCGGATGAAGAACCGCGTCGCGCCGCCGTTCACCACATCGGTGAACAGCAGATTGGTGGAAATGTCTGCGAGCTCCTCGACCGTGAGGCTCTCCGGGGACGGCAGCCGGCCCGCGCCGCGCGCTCGCATCCACTGCTTCAGCAGCCAAAGCTGATTGATCGACCGGACAATGTCCGGCGGCGAAATCACGTACTCCACCAGTCCCCCTGTCCCCCAGCGTCTCGAGCTGGCGCGGAACGATCCGGTAACGCAAACATCCCGCAGCTCACGTCCCCAACGGCATGCGGCCGCAAGCTTACTTTCCGGCCGCCCTTCTCAGTGCTTCGTTGATCCGGTCCTGCCAGCCCGGTCCCGCCTCCTGGAAATGATCAAGAACGTCCCGGTCGATGCGCAAGGAGACGAGCTCCTTGGCTCCGGGGAGCGAAGGCTGCTTGGGAAGCGGCTCCGGCGGCTTGGTCGTCGCCGCCTTGAATGCCGCCTCGGCGGCTTGCCGCGGGTCGCTGGTTCGGTGCCTTCGATCGCCGGCCATTTGGTCTTCCCTGATCGGTTGAACGCGCCCGCCGCCGCGGACGGAAAAACCGTCAACCGGGCTGTGGGCCTTTCGCCATGATCACCGGCGCGGCCGCCGGCGCGGCGGAGGAATGGCCGCGATGCTATACGCCCGGGCGCCTGCGCGCCAGATTGTTATCCCTCGGCTTGCTAATGAGAAAAATCCCGGCCGCACCCGGCAGCGGGCGATGTATAATGGTCCCGGCCCCGGTGAACAAGAAATGCAAGCCGGGCGCGACCTCAAAGGTTGTCGGGAGGAACATGCGATGCGAAACCAGTACGCGATCCGATCCAGAACGATGTTGAAGACGGCGGCGCTTGGAATATTCGCCACACTGGCGCTCGCGACCACGCTCTGCGCGCAGGGTGCGGGCGGGCCGGGCACGCCCTGGCGGGGGGCGGGAGCGCAACCCTGCTACGGGCCCGACGGCGGCGTATTTCAATGTCCGACGGCGCCGCAGACGCTGGCGGTGCGGGCCAGCCGATTGCTCGATACCAAGACCGGCCAGATCGCGATCAGGCAGGTCGTGCTCATCCAAGGCGAGCGCATCACCGAGGTCGGACCGGAGGCGCAGGTCAAGATTCCCCCCGGCGCCCAGGTGATCGATCTGGGCTCGGCCACGGTCCTGCCCGGCCTTATCGACGCGCACACCCACATGTTCAACTTCCCCAAGCCCGGCATGACGCGGGAGGCCTCGACGCTCATCGCCATCCACAACCTGCAAGCCGATCTGCGGGCGGGCTTCACCACGGCCCGCGACATGAGCACCCATGGCAATGGCTACGGCGATGTCGATATCCGCAACGCCGTCAACGAAGGCCGCATCGAAGGCCCGCGCTATCAGGTGTCGGGACGCGGCATCGTCTGGGGCGCGGCGCCGTCCGCAACCGCACCCAATCCGCTCACCAGCGTGGTGGTGCACTCGGTCGAGGAAGGCCGCGAGGCGGTGCGCGAGCATATCCAGCACGGCACCGATTGGATCAAGCTGTTTCCCGCCGGTGGCTACTCCTTCAGCCCGAGCGGCCAGGACCAATACGAGGTGACCTATCCGATGCCGGTGCTGCAGGCGATGATCGATGAGAGCCATCGGCTGGGCCACAAGACCGGCTGCCACGTTTATGGGGGCGAAGGGCAGAAGAATTCCATCATCGCCGGCTGCGACACGATCGAGCACGGGTTCGGGCTGGATCAGGAGCAGGTCAACATGATGGTGCAGAAGGGCCTCTACTACGACCCGACCGTGGTGCGCTACACCGAGCCGTATATGGACGACAACGACAACAAGAGCACCGGCGGCAAGTACAAGATCAGCGCCGTGTTCGTGCGGGCGGTCGAGATGGCGGCCGCCACGCCCGGATTGAAGCTCTTGGCGGGCAGCGGCGTCGATGGCGCCACCTTCCCGCACGGGACCCAGGCGCTCGAGTTCGAGGCGCTGGTCAGGCGCGGCGGCATCAGCCCGACCCGGGCGATCCAGTCCGGGACCATGGTCAACGCCGAGGCGCTCGGTTGGCAGGACCGGGTCGGCTCGATCGAGAAGGGCAAGTTTGCCGACCTGATCGCGGTCGCGGGCGACCCGCAGGCGGACATCAGCGAGCTGCAACGGGTCAAGTTCGTCATGAAGGGCGGCAAGGTCATCCGCAACGATCTGACCCCGACCGCGGTCTCGTCCCGCTAGCGGCCCGCCGGATAAAGTCCTGCGCAGCGTGGAGCCCGGATGGAGCCAGCGGGTCGGCGGCAAGCGCCGCCCGTTGGTAAACTCAGGCGAAATCCGGGATCACCCCTCCCGCATTGCGCTTGCGCTTCATGCGGGCTACCAAGCCATCCCATGACATCTGGATCATTCGATTTCGCGCCGCTGTTGCGGCCCGGATTGCCGCCGCCGGCGGCCAAGTGGAACGGATTTCCCAAGTACAATTTCATCGGCGGCAACAACGATGCCGAGCAGCTGCCGGTCGATGGCCTTGTTGCGGCCGCCACCGAGGTGCTGCGGCGCGAGGGTTCGACGCTCGCCACCTACGGGTTGGCGAGCGGGCCGCTCGGCTACCGGCCCCTGCGCGAATTCCTGGTGGCAAAGCTCGCCCGCGATGCCGGCATCACCTGCAGCCAGGACGAGATCCTGATCACATCCGGATCCTTGCAGGCCATCGATCTCGTCAACGGTGTCCTGCTGGCGCCCGGAGACACCGTGTTGATCGAGCAGGAAACCTATCAGGGCGCGCTCACGCGGCTCGCCCGGCTGGGCGTGAAGCCGGTCGGCATTCCGCTCGACCGCGAGGGCCTGCGCCTGGACGTGCTGGCGGCCGCGCTCGACGATCTCAAGAGCCGCAATATCCGTCCCAAATACATCTACACGATCCCGACCGTGCAGAACCCGACCGGCACCATCATGGGCGAGGAGCGCCGGCGCGAGCTGTTGCGGCTGGCGCAAGCGCATGCAGTGCCGATCTTCGAGGACGATTGCTACGCCGATCTCATCTGGGACGGGCGCCGCCCGCCTGCCCTTTACGCCATGAGCCCGCAGGGCGGCGTCATCCATATCGGCTCGTTCTCCAAATCGATCGCGCCGGCGCTGCGGGTCGGCTACATCGTGGCGGGCTGGGACGTGCTGGCGCGGATGCTGGCGCTCAAGACCGACGCCGGCTCCGGCGCGCTCGAGCAGATGGTGCTGGCGGAATTCTGCACGCCCCATTTTGCCGAGCATGTGCCGCGGCTCACGCGCGGCCTGCGCGCCAAGCTCGAAACCCTGATGGGCGCGCTCGCCGAGCAGTTCGGCACCGCGGCCGAGTTCGACGAACCGCCGGGCGGCATCTTCCTGTGGGTCAAGCTGCCCGACCAGGTCGACACCATAAAGCTCGGGCAAGCCGCGCTCGCCGCCGGCGTCGCCATCAATCCCGGACCCGAATGGTCGACCGACAAGGCCTATGCCAAGAGCCGGATGCGCCTGTGCTTCGCCAGCCCGAGCGCGGATGAGATCCGTCACGGCGTCGCCACGCTGGCGGAGGTGTGCCGCCGCGAATTCGGCGTGCCGGCGCGGATTGCCAATGTGGAGCAGCGCGCCGGGATGTAGTTGCGGGTGATGGGGGTCCCGGGACCGCTGCCACACACCTTACGCGGCGGCTGCTTACTTTGTTTAGTTGGTTGGTTAGTTAGTCAGGGACGCAGGGCGGTTGACTCCTTCTCCCCGTGGGGGAGAAGGTGGGATGAGGGGGCTCCGGCGGTGCGATACGGACCGATTGTAACCCCCTCACCCCACCCTCTCCCCTACGGGGCGAGGGAGTCAAACGCAGTGCTCACCTAACTAATCGTCGCAATACTTCCTATGAGAGATCCGCATGCCCTCGCGTTCGCGAAGGCATGCTTTTTCAGAGGGGCGACGAAGCAAGCTCCGCCTCGACGCTAAGGTATGGCGATGCCGAGGTCGTTCTTGGCGACCATGCCGCCCTTCATCACGAACTTGACCTGCTCCATCTCGCTCGGATCGGTCAGCGGATTTCCGCTGACCGCGATCAGATCGGCGAACTTGCCCTTCTCGAGGGTCCCGATCTCGTTGTCCCAGCCGTAGTTGAGGAGGCGGGCGGCCGGCAGATAGGCCATTTGCAGGGCCTGCGTCGGGCTCATGCCCCATTTCACGAAATAGGCGAACTGGTTGCCCTGCTTGCCGTGCGGGATCGACGGCGAGGTGGAGCCGCTGCCGAACGCCATGGTGACGCCGGCGGCGAGCGCCCGCCTGAAGGCCTGTTCCATCAGCTTGAGCCGCGAGTTGCGGCCATTGGTCTCCCTGAGGTCGGGCTTCTCGAGCGCGATCAGGTCATCGATGGTCGGCACGAATGTCTCGTGCTTCTCCAGAATGGCCTTGATGCCCTTCTCGTCGAGCTCGAGCAGATGATTGGGCGCATCGACGCCCGCGTTCAGGCAGCTGTACATGCCGTCGCCCCCGTAGGTGTGGCACGCCACCTTGAGGCCCAGCCGATGCGCCTCGTCCACGATCGCGGAGACCTCGTCGAAGTCCAATGATGGACTGTTGACCAGCGTCGCGTCCGGCTTCCACATATGCATCTGGCCGACGAAATCCTGGGTGGTATAGATCTTGATATAATCGACGCCGTGCAGCTTGGCTTCGCGCACGGCGGCGCGCGCGAGCTGCGGGGAATTGACGTTCTTCTCCTCGGTATAGCCCTCCTGGAAGCGGATCTGGGTATCCGGATAGTAGTTGGTGGCGCGCTGATTGAGCGATTGGCCGACCACCTGCATGCGCGGCCCCATCACATAGCCTTCCCGGATCGCATCGCGCAGATCGACGGTGTTGTAGCCGCCGCGCGAATCCATATCCATGACCGTGGTGAAGCCGGCATAGAGATCGGTTTGCGCGTTGGCGAGCGCGATCAGGGAGCGTTGCGCCGCCGTCTGGCCGCCGGTGTTCACGTGCACATGGGTGTCGATCATGCCGGGCAGCACCGTAACCCCGCTCAGGTCGATCACCTTGGCGCCGGGAGGAATTGGCAGGTTCGCGCCGACGTCGGTGACCTTGTCGCCCTTGATCAGCACCACCTGATTGGTCAGCATGTCGCCGATCTTGGAATCGAACAGATGCCCGGCCTTGACCGCGATGACCTGGTCGGGCGGCGTGATGATATGGGGCGACTGAGCGTAGGCGGACGTGCTTGCCGCGACCGCCGCGGCGGCGAGCGACGCGAGAGCCAGCTTCTTGTGCCGATGCATGGAATCCTCCCTCTTGATGCGGCTGCGCTTGGCGCGCAGTTGGGCGCAGTCTACACGAACATCACCCGAGCGGATACTGTCGGCTTGAGGGGGGTGGGCTTGAGGGGCGTGTTACGGGCAGGGATTTAAAGCGTCGACAACGCAATGATCGAGTCCCCCGCGCGCAGTGCGCGGAGCGGCAACAGGGCAAGTTGCGCGTCCGGCGCACCCGTCGTTGGGGCGCGAACCAAACGACGGCACGGGCCAGAGCGACCGCGCTATTCACGGCCGCCCACGCGCTTGTCGGCTTCACCCGTGCAAGAGACTGGCCTCGCCGTGCTGGATCAGCTTGTGCCCGGACAGCTTACGCAGGCCGACATAGAACACCGGCGTCAGGAACAGGCCGAATAGGGTAACCCCGATCATGCCGGCGAACACGGTGACGCCGGTCGCGGACCTCACCTCGGCGCCGGCGCCATGTGAGAGCACCAGCGGGATCGTGCCGGCAATGAAGGCCACGGAAGTCATCACGATGGGCCGCAGCCGCAGCCGGCTGGCTTCCAGCGCGGCCTCGACGATGCCCTTGCCCTGGAATTCGAGTTCGCGCGCAAACTCGACGATCAGGATCGCGTTCTTGCAAGCAAGGCCCATCAGCACGACGAGCCCGACCTGGACGAAGGTGTTGTTGTCGCTGCCATAGAGCTTCACCCCGGCCAGCGCCGAGAGCATGCACATCGGAACGATCAGGATCACCGCGAGCGGGAGCACCCAGCTCTCATAGAGCGCCGCCAGCACCAGGAAGGCGAGCAGAACCGAGACCGGGAACACCAGCAGGGCCGCGTTGCCCTGGCTGGCTTCCTGGAAGCTGAGGTCGGTCCATTCGATGGTCATGCCGTTGGGCAACACCCGCTTGGCGAGCTCGGCCATCGTGGCCATCGCCTGTGCCGAGGACAGCATGGCCGGGTTGGCCTCGCCGATGAAATCGGCTGCCGGATAGCCGTTGTAACGCAACACCGGATCAGGGCCGTAGGTCTGGCTGATCTTCACCATCGAGCCGATCGGAACCATCTCGCCGTTGTCGTTGCGGGTCTTCAAGTTGGCAATGTCCTCCACCCGCTTGCGGAAGTCGCCGTCGGCCTGCGCATACACGCGCCAGGTGCGGCCGAACAGGTTGAAGTCGTTGACATAGGACGAGCCCAGATAGACCTGGAGCGCCTCGAACAGGTTGGTGAGGGCCACGCCCTGCGCCTTGGCCTTCACGCGATCGACCTGGATATCAAGTTGCGGCACGTTGGACTGGTAGCCAACGAAGGGAAAGCCCATGCCTGGCGTCTTCACCGCCGCGGTTTGCAGCGCGTCGGCCGCTTGCTGGAGCGCGCCGTAGCCCGCACCCGCACGGTCTTCGACGAACAGCGAATAGCCGGCGCCTTGGCCGAGACCGAGAACCGGCGGCGGGTTCAGCACGAAGGCAAAGCCTTCCTTGATCTTGGCGATCTTGGCCTGGATGTCGGCGGCGATCTCCTTGGCGCTGCGGTGGCGCTCGTTGAACGGCTTGAGAATCGGAAAGGCAACGGCATAATTCGGCGTATTGGTCTGCTGTGTGGGGTTGAAGCCGGTCAGCCCGATCACGTGGGCGACACCGTCTGTGCCGAGCGCGATGTCCTTCATCCTTTGCAGCACGGCATCGGTGCGCTCCAGCGAGGAACCCTCGGGCAGCTTCACGCCGGCGATCAGATAGAGCTTGTCCTGGGTCGGAATGAAGCCGCGCGGCACGGCGTTGAACATCAGCCCGGTGCCGGCCAGCAGCACGACATAGACCGTGAATACCGCACCGCGGCGGCCGAGCGTGCGCGAAACAGCGCCCTGGTAGCTGTCTGAGCTCGCCTTGAAGAAGCGGTTGAACGGCCGGAAGAACCACCCGAGCAGGCGTTCCATCAGGCGCGAAAGCATATCCTTCGGCGCGTCGTGCGAATGCAGCAATTTGGCGGCGAGCGCCGGCGACAAGGTCAGCGAATTGATCGCCGAGATCACGGTCGAGATCGCGATCGTCACTGCGAACTGCTTGTAGAAGGTGCCGGTGACGCCGGTCAGGAACGCCATCGGCACGAACACCGCGCACAGCACGAGCGCGATCGCGACGATCGGCCCCGATACTTCGGTCATCGCCTGGTGCGCGGCCGCGAGCGGCGTGCGGCCTTCCTCGATGTTCCGCTCGACATTCTCGACCACGACGATCGCGTCATCGACGACGATGCCGATCGCGAGCACCAGGCCGAACAGCGAGAGCGTGTTAATGGAAAAGCCGAGCAGATAGAGCACGGCGAAGGTGCCGACGACCGACACCGGCACGGCGATCAATGGAATGATCGAAGCGCGCCATGTTTGCAGGAACAGGATCACCACCAGCACGACCAGCGCGATCGCCTCGAACAGCGTGTGAATGACGGCCGCGATCGATTCTCGCACGAAGATCGTGGCATCATAATCCGATCGGTAGCTCACGCCGGGCGGGAACTGCCCGGCGAGCTCGTCCATCTTCGCGATCACCGCGTCCCGCGTTGCCAGCGCGTTGGCGCCGGGCGCCTGGAACACGCCGATGATGGACGTGTTGTAATGGTCGAGCTGGCCACGCAGGGTGTAGTCGCTGGCGCCAAGCTCGATGCGCGCCACATCGGAAAGCCGCACGACCTCGCCGTTCGAGCCGGTTTTCAGCACGATTTCGCCGAACTCCTGCGGCGTGCGCAGGCGGCCCTGCGCATTGATCGCAATCAGGAAATCGCTGCCGCCCTTGATCGGTTCGGCGCCGAGCTGCCCGGCCGAGACCTGGACGTTCTGTTCCTGGATGGCGCGCACCACGTCGCCCGCGGTCATGCCGCGCGAAGCGACCTTGTCCGGATCGAGCCAGACGCGCATCGCATAGTCGCCGCCGCCGAACAGCTGTATCTGGCCGACGCCGGGAATGCGCGCGAGCTGGTCCTTGACGCGGATATTGGCGTAGTTGCGCAGGTAAAGCGGATCGTACTTGCCGTCCGAGATCAGCGTGATCAACGTGAGGAAGGCCGGCGACTGCTTCTGCGTGGTCACCCCGAGGCTGACCACTTCCGACGGCAGGCGCGACAGCGCCTGCGAAACACGGTTCTGCACGTCCACTTGCGCCTTGTTCGGATCGGTGCCGGGGGCGAAGGTGATTGTCATCTGCAGCACGCCGTCGGAGCCCGCTACCGACTTCATGTACATCATGTTCTCGACGCCGTTGATCTGCTCCTCCAGGGGCGACGATACGGTCTCGGCGATGACCTTGGGGTTGGCGCCCGGATAGGTCGCCTGGACGACAACGGTGGGCGGAACGACCTCGGGATATTCGCTGATCGGCAACAGCGGAATCGCGATCGTACCGGCAACGAAGATCACGATCGACAGCACCGCCGCGAAAATCGGGCGATCGATGAAGAACCTGGACAAGCCCACGGACGCGTCTCCTTACGGGTTAGGACTGGGGCCGGTGCTCATCGCAACCAGGTTGGGTTTGACCTTGGCGTCCGGCGCGAAGATCTTCTGGAAACCGGCGACAATGACCTTGTCGTTCGCATCGAGGCCGGACTGCACCACCCGCAAGCCGTCATGGACGCTGCCCAGCACGATGTCCTTGCGCTTGACCTTGTCTTCCGGTCCAAGGACATAGACGTATTTGCGATCCTGATCGGTCATGATGGCCTTTTCGTCGATCAGCATGGCCATGTGCTCGGCGCGCCCTTCGAGCTGCACGCGCGCATAGAGGCCGGGCACAAACACGCCGTCAGGGTTCGGCACCGTCGCGCGCACGTTGATCGTGCCGGTCGCCGCATCGATCTGGTTGTTGACGAAGTCCACCGTGCCCGAATGCGGAAACCCGGTTTCGCTGGCGAGGCCCACCCGCACCGGGTTGTCCGAGTTGGCGCGTTCGCCCTTGCGGGCGAGCTCGCGATAACCCAGGAAGGACTGCTCGTCCGGCTGGAAATAGACGTAGACCGGGTCCTGCGAGACGACGTTGGTGAGCACGGTCTGGTCGGCCTGGACGAGGTTGCCGAGCGTCAGCAGCGCGCGGCTGACTCTGCCGGCAATGGGCGAACGCACCTCGGTGAAGTCGAGATTGAGCTTGGCGGTGGCCAGCGCCGCTTCGGCCGCGTGAACGTCGGCGTTGTTCTGTCCCAACGCGGCGCTGCGCGTGTCGTAGGTGTCGACCGAGATCGCGCTGGTCTTGACCAGCGCTTCCGCGCGCTTGTACTGCTCCTCCGCGAGCTTCGCCGATGCGCGGGCGCGTTCGAGCTGGGCCACCGCGCTGTCATAGGTGGCCCGGTAGGGACGCGGATCGATGACGAACAGAAGGTCGCCCGCCTTGACCATGTCGCCCTCCTTGAAGGCGATCTGGTCGATATAGCCGCTGACGCGCGGACGTATGTCGACCGCGCCGATGGCCGCGATCCGCCCGGTGAATTCGTCCCATTGGCGCACGGATTTGGTCACGACCTGGGCAACATCGACCTCCGGCGGCGGAGGCGGCGGGGCTTCCGCCTGGCCGTTGCTGCAAGCGGTGATGACGGTGGCCATGGCCACCATGGCAATTGCGGAAAGACCCGCGCGCAGCGACGCGGGCAACGAATGGCGATACGGCACGAGCGTCCCTCTTGACCTTGTTTCTCAAGTTGAAGTAAACTTCAACTTGGAGATTTCAAGAGGGGAAGCTTATCCGCGGCGCTCTTTCGTGCTACTGACGATTTTACCGCCGGCATGGTGGTGATGCAGTCCATCGGGTACTACATCTATCTGGTCGCTCGCGATCGGTTGGGAAGATCATGGACTGCAGAGCCAATTTGATGCCGCCCAATGAGCTGATTAACATCCACGAGATGTCCGAGCGCAGCTCCGTGTCGGCATCGACGCTGCGTTACTATGAGAAGCTCGGGCTGATCATGTCCGAACGCGGGAGAAGCGGTAGCCACCGCCGCTACAGCGAATCGACATTTCACCGGGTCATCTACATCACGCTCGCGCAACGCGCGGGCTTCAGCCTCGAGGAAATCGCCGAGCAACTGGCCATGCTGCCGAATATCCATCCGGTACCGCCGAAGGTCTGGGCACCGCTACGCAAGAAATGGGAGCGGCGCATCGATCAGCACATCGCCGAGCTCAAGCAATTGAAGATCGATTTGAAGCGCTGCGCGCGCGAAGCCTCGCGCTGAGCGCTGCGGCCGTTGGCCGCCACGGCGTGCACTTCGCAATCGGGAATCTTCTAGTTCGGCGGGCAAGGGCCGGCATATGGGGGCATCGCCGCGCTGGCGCCGCCGGGCGCGCCCTTGCAGATCTGGATCTGCTCCTTGGCGAGCTGGCGAGACAGCGTGTAGGAGCGCATGCTGTAAATGCCGATCTCGTTATAGTAATTGCAGAACGGCAGCAGCGTGGTGGTGCGGGTGACGAACCAGTCGCCGCTCGTCCCGGATTGATACGGGGCACTGTCGGCCTTGCCGATGGTTTCGAGCGACGGCACGACCGACCAGCCCACATCGGCGACCGGATCGACCGGATCGCATTTGGGCATCGACTGGGCGGCGCCCGGACGGGTCAGGCCGGCCAACGTCACGATAGCGAGCACCAGCACAATCATCGGATTGGCGAGCATGACCTGCCTCGCGAATTGAGCGGCGAGCCGCGCCGTTGGCGCGCCATGCTGTCTTGACCTCGCGGCCGGCAAAGTCAAGGATTGCGGCAGAAACGACCGTCCGGGAGGAGCAGGACATGGGCAAGGATTCAAACAATCGGGGCGCTCGCAAGGGCGCCGCGGAATCGGTCAGCCGGCGCGCCTTCCTGTCGAAAGGCGCGGCCGGCGTCGGCGCCGCCGCTCTGGCCGGCGTCAGCGCCGACGAGGCGCAGGCGCAACCCGTCAAATGGGATCTGTCGGCCGACGTCGTCGTCATCGGCGCCGGCGTATCGGGTCTCGCCGCCGCCATAACGGCGCGCGACAGCGGCGCCTCCGTCATCAGCGTCGAGGAGAACTTCGACATCGGCGGTCGCGGCATGCTGAGCGGAGGGCGCGTCCATCTCGGTGGCGGCCATGCGCTGCAGCAGAAATTCGGGATCAAGGATACGGCCGACCAGGTGTTCAAGGATTGGGTGCGTTTCGACTCGGCCGTCGCGCGCTACAGCGACCGCGACCTGGTGCGCGTCTTCGCCGACGAGAACGTCCCGACCTTCAACTTCCTGGTCGAGAACGGCGTCGAGTTCATCGAGAAGCCGATCGGGCCGGAAGCCGCCTCGACGGTGCCGCGCACCTTCGTCACCGTCGAATGGCAGAACCAGGACGAGATCTATGCGCCGGGCGGCGACCGCAACGGTTCCGGGCTGGTCCGCCATCTCGAGCGGAGCGCGCGCCGGAAGGGCGTGCAAATCCTGCTGCGTCACGAGATGAAGAGCCTCGTGCGCGAGCAGACCTTTTCGGGAAAGGTGCTGGGCATCACGGTCGCGCATCCGGGCGGCATGGTCGCCATCGAGGCCAAGAAGGGCGTGATCATCGCGACCGGCGGCCACACCGGCAACGTCAATTTCCGCCGCACCTTCGATCCGCGCTTGACCGAGGAATATCAACAGGCCTGCCTGCCCTACGTCTTTCAAGGCGCCAAGGGCGAACTCGCCGCCATGGAGATCGGTGCTTCGCTATGGGCGACCGCCAACCAGACCAGCGAGTCGGGCGCCGCCATCACCAAGACGCGCCACATCGGCTGCCGCTGGGGCTACAGCTCGCTCGTCTTCCAGCCCGAGAGCAAGCTGTTCCCGCTCGCCAAGGCGACCGGTCTCACGGTCAGCGACTGGCAGAACATGATCTTCGTCAACCAGAACGGCCAGCGGTTCTGGAACGAGGTCGACGGCTCCTATCGCTTCTTTGCGGCCGCCATGGGCTACCATGGCGGTGAAAAGCTCAACGGCGGCGGGCCGATCTGGGCGATCTTCGATGCCGATGCGGTCGCGCGCGAGAAATGGGATCCCAAGCCCCCGCATGTGGACCCGGACGGCTACTTCGCCAGCGCCGATACGATCGCCGAGCTGGCGCCCAGGATCAAAAATCCCAACCAGAAGAAGCCGATGTCGGGCGCCGTCCTGCAGGAGAGCGTGAACCGCTACAATTCGTTCGTGGCCTCGGGCACGGATTCCGACTTCAAGAAGCCGACCCCGATGTACAAGATCGAGAAGCCGCCGTTCTACGCCGCCTGGGCGACGCCCATCCTGCACGATACGCTCACCGGGTTGCGCTCGAACACCGACGGGCAGGTGATCGACATCCGCGGCCAGGCGATCGCGGGCCTTTACTGCTGCGGCGAATCGCAAGGCGGATTTGCCCAGCATGGGCTGGCCCGCTGCCTGACCTTCGGCCGGGTGGCCGGCCGCAACGCCGCCAAGGGAGCGGCCTGAGACGAGCAGCTTGATCTCACAAACAATTCGGCGAGCGAGCATGACGAGAGACGTGCAAACGCATTCCACCAATATCGAGTTGGCTGAGCCGACGCCGCCGGAGCTGGCGGTCGGCAGCGAACTTGTCCTGCAGGTCAAGGTCTCGTGTCCGGCGGGCTGCGACCTCAGCGGCATGCCGCTGACGGTGACGGGCCCGGACGGGGAGGTGAGGACGATCAAGCCTCGCCCCGGTGATGACCCGGTGGCCGGAGAGGCCGCGCTTCGCGACATCAGGCTCACAGCCCCCCAGCAGGTCGGCGAGCAGCTCTGGAGCGTCCGTTTCCCCGCGCATGCAAGCGAGAGCGTCCTGCATGAGGAGTGCATGCTCCCGGTTTGCGTCAGGACCAAGCCGCACGCGACCAGCCTGGCGGTTTGGGAGATCCCATCGCCGGTCGTCATGGGCGAACGGTTCAGTATCAAGGTCGGGGCCAAATCGTCGTCCGGATGCGAGCTCAAAGGCAAGGAAATCCTGGTCAGCGACCAGAGCGGCACCGTGCTTGGCCGCGGCAGCCTGCAGGAAACGCCGTGGCCGGGGACGAGCGCGTTGTATTGGACCGAGGTGGAGGTACCGGCACCCGACCAGGAAGGAATGTTCTGGTGCTCGGTCAATTTCGCCGCCGCCGATATCGAGACCCCGCACGAGCAATCGTCGTCCAAATTCAGCGTGGCGATCGTGCGGCCGCCTGAGCACCGGCTGACCATCGAGGTCCTCGAGAAGGACAGCAAGGCTCCCATCGAGGACGCCCAAATTCGGCTCGGCGCCTATGGGGCGGCGACCGACCCGTCCGGGCGGGCGCAGCTCGCGCTGCCCACGGGCACCTATGACCTCACGGTCTGGAAGGTCGGTTATGAGGCTCCCGGCCAGATCGTGGACATCCACGATGACGTCAGCCTTCAGGTCGAGGCCGTGGTCGTCCCACCGGAAAACCCGGACGCCTACTGGATGATGTGAGAGCGCCTCGACCAGCGCGGTCAGCCCGTATGGGAGGGTGGCGAAATTCGCAGATCAGCGCCGTTTCCGCGATGCTAAGAGGGCGGCGGGGACGGCGCTCAATCTGCGAGACATAGTCACAATGACCAACATTGAACGCCCGGGCGACGAATTCCCGCCCAGCCGTCCCGGTCTCAAGACCTTGCTTGGCGCTCTTATCGTGATCATGGCCGGCTTCGCCATTGCATACTGGCCGCAAATCCTGGCTGCGGTGGGCGTGCATGTGGCGCCACCGCCGGGAGGTGGATAGATTACGCCTCGCCGGCAACAGCCGGCTGGGGAGGAAATCATGCGAACCCGGATTCTCGGCGTGGCGGCTGTTCTGTTGCTGGGGATGGGCCAATGCATGGCGGACGAGCTCAAGGTGCTCAGCGCCGGCGCCATGCAGCGCGGCCTCATCACGGTCGCGTCCAAGTTCAAGGAGCACTCCGGCAACCAAACCCAGATCCGCTACGCGACCGCGCCGGAGCTGCGCAAGATCCTGACCGAGAGCGGCGGCGCCGCCGACGTGATCCTGGCGCCCGACCCCACCTTGGCGGAGCTGGCCGGCGCCGGGAAGATCGCCCCCGATACCCAACAGGAGATCGGCGGCGTCGGCTCGGCGGTCCTGGTTCGCGTCGATGCGCCGTTACCCGACATTTCGAGCCTGACGGCGTTCAAGCGCTCCCTCCTGGAGGCGGACGCGATCGTCTACAATCGCGCCTCCAGCGGCAGCTACATCGATTCGATGCTCAAGAAGATCGGCGTCTTCGACCAGCTCGGATCCAAGATCGTGCGGGTCGACGACGGCGAAGCGGTCGCCACCCGGATCAAGCAAGGCCACGGCAAGGAATTCGGGTTCGGCGGCTACACCGACGTCTTGCACAACCAGGAGATGGGCGGCGTGAAGCTGGTCGGCCCGATCCCGGACGAGCTGCAGAACTACACGATGTACTCCTCGGCCCTGATTGCAGCCGCGCCAAGCCCCGCCACCGGACGCGCGTTCCTGGCCTATCTGAAGACCCCCGAAGCGCAGGCCATCTTCCTCGCCAGCGGCGTGGTGCCGAGGCGCTAGGGTGCAGCGTCCCTCGCCCCGCTTGCGGGGAGAGGGCAACTCGGCACCGCGGAAAACCAGAATTCGGCCTGGTGAGGGAGCGCTTCCAGAGGCTCAGACTCGCGGAGGCGCCCCCTCATCCCGACCTTCTCCCCGCACGCGGGGAGAAGGAGCGCGCCGTGCGCCGGGGATTTCTTCACCCTTGCCTGTGCTCCAAAATGTCGAAGCCGACATTGCGATCAACCAAATAGATGAGGCCGCGGTCGTCCAGCGTCACGTCGTTGCTCTGCGGGGCCGGGCGGCCGCCGACCGGCTCGGGGATGAACCAGCCGACCTCCCTGGGGGCCAGCGGATCCGCCACATCGATGATGCGCAGGCCGCCGGCGAACCAGACCGCATAGACCAGCGTGCCATCGGTGCGCTCGGCGAACTGATGGGCGCCAAAGCGGGCGCCGGGCGTACGGCTGAAGGGCGAGTCGAGATCGCTCACCTGGAACTGCGCCAGCGGCTTGATGGCGCCGGGCTCGGTCACGTCGAAGGTCAGCATGCAGGCATGCGCGCGCCCGCGCCGCGCCGCCTCCTCGCTGGCGCTCTGGGCCTGATCCTCCTCGTCGATGGAGAGCGCAATGCGTCTTCCGTCGAGCCTGACCGGCACCGGCCGCACCGTGTGGGTCGGCTCCGGGAACAGCGGATGGTAGTTGTAGGAGCCGACGGTTCTGGGCCTGGCGAGGTCCGACACGTCAACGATCGAAAAGCCGCCGTGCCAGCAGCTCGCCCACATCTCGTTGCCGTAGCGCAGCGCATGATGCAGGCGATGCTGGCGCCCCGGCCAGCTCGGCTTCTCGCCACCCGCGATATGCTGGCCCGGCATCCACCAGCGCGAGACCTCGGCCGGGCGCCGCGGATCGCCGATGTCGTAGGTCACCAGGATGTTGCCGACATAGCCCTCCATCTCGGTCGAGATGTAGGCGTAGCGCTCGTCCATGTCGAAGCGGTGGACCCCGATGCCGCCGGTGCGGTGATGGACGATCTCCTTCGGCTGTGCCGGCTTCGACACATCGTAGATCTTGAACCCGCCATTGTGATAGCCGCGTTGCGCCTCCTGCTCGATCTCGCCGATGGCGTCCTCGGTCACGCTCAGCTTCTGCGCCAGCTCGGCGCGCGTGGGCGCGCGCCCGAGCGCCTCAGCGAGCTGCGCGCGTACGCGCGGCAGCTCGTCGGCGCGCCGGCCGATGGCGGTCGGGTTGCGCTCATGATTGACGATCATGAGGTCGCCCGCGACTCTCGCCTTGTGGCTGTGCGAGGTGGTGTCGCTCAGCGTGATGGTCGCCACGACGCGCGGATTGCGGGGGTCCGACACGTCCAGGATGCTGGTGCCCAGATTGGCGCGGTTGGGGATGTGGCCCACATAGGCGAAGCCGCCCGCAACCGTCACCTGGCCGGCGCCGGCGAGATCGAGATGGCCGAGCCGGCGTACATTGCGGGCCAGCGCGGCGTCGCGATTGACTGAATTCACTTATCTGATCCTTTCATCGGCGCGAAAGCCATAGAACTCCATCGGGTTCTCGACCAGGATGCGCACGCGGGTCCTCGCATCCGGGATCCAGCGCGCCAGCAGGTCGCACAGCGCTCCATCGTTGGGCATCGGTTTCTTCATCATCACGTGCGGCCAGTCGCTGCCCCAGACGAGGCGCCCGGGAGCGGCTTGCACAAGCCTTGCCGCCGCGGCATCGACGTCCTCATAGGGCAAGTCGGCGGCGCCCGAAATGCGGTAGGGGCCGGTCAGCTTGACCCAGCAGCGGCCGCCGGCGAGCAGGCGCAGCAGGCCCTCGAAGGCAGGCGCCTTGATCCAATCGCGCGCTCCGGCCCGCGGATAGCCCAGATGCCCGAGCACGATCGGGACCTTGAGGGCGGCAACCGCATCCGCGAATCCGGGCGCCTCGTCGAGATTGACCAGGAACTCGATGTGCCAGCCGAACGGCGCGATCCGCTCGGCCAGCGCGTGCACCAGCTCGACCGGGACGGCGTTGCGGCCGTCGCGGCGGTCCACCAGGTTGAGCCGCACGCCGCGAATGCCGGCCGTATGGAGCGCCTCCACGTCGCCGATCGCGATGCCGGGCTCGACCACCGCCACGCCGCGAAATCCCTCGCCCCCCGCCCGCAAGGCGGCCAGCATGGCGCGGTTGTCGGTGCCGTACACGCTCGGCTGCACCAGGACCGCGCGCTCGACCCCGAGCGTCGCCAGCAGGTGTCGATAGGATTCGATGGTCGCGTCAGGCGGCGTGTAGATCCGCTCCGCGCCGTACGGATAGATCGCGCCCGGACCGCAGATGTGGGCGTGGCAATCGCAGGCGCCGAGCGGCAAGGCCGTGCTGGGCGCACGCGGCCCCGCATCCGGCGCCATGCACAGCGGCGCATGTGAGACAGCGTGGGTCATCTTATACCATCAGCGGCAATCTCAGACCTGTCATGCCCCGCGAAGGCGGGGCATCCAGTAATCGCAAATGCCGGTTTCGTATTGGAAACATCCGTGGTTACTGGGTCGTCCGCCTTCGCGGACGATGACAGCGGAGGGTCATCAGTTCTTTCCTTGGGTTCAATCGAGGGTCGCGCCGGCGGCTTTCACCACGGCGGTCCATTTGGGAATCTCGGCGGTGATGTATTTGGCGAACTCGTCCGGCGTGCTGCTGGAAACCTCGACCCCGAGATCGGTCAATGATTTTGCAACCGCCGGGTCGCGCAACGCCTGCACGGTGGCGTCGTGCAGGATGTCGATCACGGCCGGCGGGGTGGCGGCCGGCGCCACCAGGCCGTGCCAAGTCGTGGCCTCGAAACCTGGCAGGCCCTGCTCGGCGACCGTCGGCAGATCGGGCATCAGCGCGCTGCGCTCAAGCGTGGTCACCGCCAGCGGCCGCACCACGCCGGCCTGGATGAAGCCGACCACCGAGGCCGCGGTCGCAAACATCATCTGGACCTGGCCGGCGATGACATCCTGCAGCGCCGGGGCGGCGCCCTTGTAGGCCACATGGACGATGTCGACGCCGGCCTGCGCGTTGAACAGCGCGCCCGCCAGATGCGCCGCGGTGCCGATCCCGGACGACGCATAGTTGAGCTGGCCAGGCTTCGCCTTGGCGAGCGCAATAAGCTCGCTCATGGAATGGACCGGCAGCTTCGGGTTCACGACCAGAATATTGGCCTGGCTGCCGATCAGGCTGATGGGCTTGAAATCCTTCTCCGGGTCGTAGGGCAATTTCTTGTAGAGGCTCGCATTGGTGGCCAGGATGCCGTTGTTGCCCATCAGCAGGGTGTAGCCGTCGGGCGGCGCGGTGGCGACCGTCTCGGCCCCGATATTGCCGCCGGCGCCCGGACGGTTGACCACCACGAACGGCTGCTTGAGCAGCTCCTCGAGCTTGCGCCCGACCACGCGGGCCAGGACATCGCTCGGGCCGGCCGGGGTGAAGGCCACCACCAGGGTGACGGGCCGGTTCGGATAGGTCTGCGCGTGGGCACAGCCGAGCCCCAGCGACACTACGGCAAGCCCGGCAAGGATTGTTCGGCGCATGATTTTCTCTATGGTGCGTTGCGACGCTGTGTCCCGGGCGCAGCGCAGCAATTCTTATTGATGCGCTGCAGACCCGGGACCGTTCCAAACGCCGCAGTCCGGAACGGTCCCGGCTCAAGGCCGGGACCAGATAGGCACACTACCGCATGATCTCTCGAAGTGTAATCGCCCTCTGCCTGATTGTGCCGTTCGCGCTCCCGTGCGGCAGCGGCGGCGCCTGGGCGCAGGAGCAGACCGTGCGGGTCGGAATGGTTCGGGCGCTGTCGTCGACCGCCACCATGATCGCGATCGAGAAGGGTTACTTCAAGGACTACGGCATCAAGGTCGTGGTCGAGGACATCGATTCCTCGATCGATGCACTCGCGGTGGTGGCCCAGAACCGGCTGCAGGTGGTCGAAGGCGGCATCTCGGCGGCCTATTTCAATGCCATCGAGAAGAACCTGCCGGTCACCATCGCGATCGACCGGGTGAGCTCGCCGCTCAATCACAAGCTGATCGTGCGCGCCGACCTGAAGGACAAGATCAAGGACATCGCGCAGCTCAAGGGGCGGCCGCTCGCCAGCAATTCGCGCGGCGCCATCACCAATTACGAGATCGGCAAGGTCTTCGAGAAGGCGGGCCTGTCCTACAAGGACGCCGACATCAGGTTCATCCCCTTCACCCAGATGAGCGTGGCCTTCGCCAACAAGGCGATCGATGCCGCCTTCATGATCCAGCCGTTCGCCTCGCAGGTGGTCGACCAGGGGTTGGGATTCGTGTTCGCCGATCCGGACGATTTCATCAAGCCCGACCCGATGACCATCGCGGTCAGCTTCGTCAACACCGACTGGGCGGCCAAGAACCCCGAGCTCGCCAAGAACTTCTTCCTGGCCGCCATGCGGGGCGCGCGCGACTATTGCCAAGCCTATCACGGCGGGCCCAACCGCAGCGAGGTCGTCGACATCGCGATCCGCACCGGGGTCGAGCCGCGGCGCCAAATGATCGACAAATATCCCTGGGCGGCGCGCAGCCCCGACGGCCGCATCAGCATCGACAGCATGCTCGATATCCAGAAATTCTTCGTGCACGAGGGGCTTTCGCTCAAGGAATTCCCGGCCGAGCGCCTGGTCACCCGCACCTACAGCGACTATGCGGTCGCCAAGCTCGGGCCGTTCGCGCTGCAGAACCCCGCCAGCAAGCTCGCCGGCTGCCGCTGAACGGATGTGGTAGCATTCATAACAACCTGTAGCCCGGATGAAGCGCAGCGCAATCCGGGACAGCCTTGCAAACGGGAATGCTGCTCCCGCATTGCGCTGCGCTTCATGCGGGCTACAGAGCGGGCTACAGAGTAGAATCATCCGTTCGCCCGGATGAATCAGGGGGAAACATGGACGTGCAGCGGCGTGGCGCTGCGATCGAGATTGTGGGCTTGCGCAAGCAATACGGTCGCGACGCCGGCGCCGTGGTGGCGCTCGCCGACATCGATCTCAAGGTCGCGCCCGGCGAGTTCGTGTGCATCGTGGGCCCGAGCGGTTGCGGCAAGTCGACGCTGCTGCGCATCCTGGCCGGCCTCGACCGGCAGAGCGGCGGCAGCATCAAGGTCGCGGCCGAGGGCTGGGCCGTCGAGAACGCCATGGTGTTCCAGGAGAGCGGCCTGTTCCCCTGGATGAACGTCGAGACCAATGTGGGCTTCGGCCTGATGACGCGCGGCGTCCCGGCCGCCGAGGCGGCGGGCCGGGTCGAGGCCGCGCTCAAGCTCGTCGGCCTCACCAAATTCCGCCGGCACTATCCGCATCAGCTCTCCGGCGGCATGCGCCAGCGCAGCGCCATCGCGCGCGCCTTCGTGACCGATCCGGCTATGCTGTTGATGGACGAGCCGTTCGCGGCGCTCGACGCCCAGAATCGCCTGATCCTGCAGGCCGAGCTGGTGCGGCTGTGGGAGGAGACCCGCAAGACCGTGATCTACGTCACCCATTCGATCGAGGAAGCCCTGTCGCTCGGCGACCGCACCGTGGTGATGACCGCGCAGCCCGGGCGCATCAAGCAGATCATCGACGTGCCGTTCCCGCATCCGCGCAACCTGATGACGCTCTCGGCCTCGCCCGAATTCGGCCGGCTCAAGCTCGACATCTGGCGGGTGCTGGAGGACGAGGTGAACCGCGCTCGCGCGGAGGCGGAGAAATGAACGCCGCGGGGACCACAATCTCCAAGCCATCATGCCCCGCGCAGGCGGGGCACCCGGTAATCGCAAACGCCTGTTCTCCACCGCAGCGGCGGCGTTTACTGGGTCGTCCGCCTTCGCGGACGATGACGGTAGAGAGTCGAGTGCTTCGCTCTCCTGGCGTCTACTCCGGAGTGAGACCAATGTCCGACAAAGCCATCGAACGGCTGCTCTACCTGGTCTCGCCGATCGGGCTCATCGCGGTCTGGCAGCTCCTGTTGATGGCGGGCTTCGGCGACCGCCGCTTCATTCCGGCGCCGAGCGACATCGCGGTGCGGTTCGTCCAGATGATCGCCAGCGGCGAGCTTGCACTCAATACCGCCGTCACGCTTTGGCGGATCGTCGCCGGCTACGTGATCGGCGCGGTGCCGGCGGTCGCGATCGGGCTCTTGATGGCGATGTTCCGCCCGGTGCGCCTGTTCTTCGATCCGTTGATCGCGGCGCTGTTCCCGATCCCCAAAGTGGCGCTGATGCCGCTCCTGCTGCTCGCCTTCGGCTTCGGCGATGCGTCGAAGATCGCGCTGGTGGCGATCGCGGTGTTCTTTCCGGTGATCGTGAACACCTATGTGGGCGCCGCCAATATCGACAAGATCTACTGGGACGTGGCGCGCAACTATGGGGCCAGCCAGACCGTGATGTTCACCCGCATCGTGTTCTTCGGCGCCCTGCCGATGATCTTTGCCGGCCTGCGCATCGCGCTCGCGGTCTCGTTCATCGTGCTGGTGGCGGCCGAGTTCGTCGCCACCAAGGCCGGCATCGGCTACCTGATCTGGAATTCCTGGGAGCTGCTGCAGGTCGACGTGATGTTCGTCGGCATCGTGACGATTGGCATCATCGGGCTTATCAGCTCTGCCCTGTTCCAGGAGATCGAGCGCAAGGTGATCCCGTGGAAGGGGGAGTGAGCGCCAATGGGGCGCGCACGTAGCCGCCACGCCGTGCGAGAATCAGTCGATCTTGCTCCCGTCGGTCCGTAGCTTTAGACCGATGGCTTAGGGGTCCCTTGAGAGCACGGCGCTGCGCCGCGTGGCGCCTGCGCTGCCGGCGCTTTTGGGATCGTGTCCGGGGCAGATTTCTTCAACCATCGGCATTGGCGAGATTGCGGGTGCTTGCGTGAAGATCAGCGTGTTCGGGCTCGGATATGTCGGCACCGTCTGCGCGGCATGTCTTGCGGACCGGGGCCATGATGTCATCGGAGTGGACAAGCTGGCGAGCAAAGTCGGCGAGATCCAGTCTGGACGCTCGCCGGTTCTTGAACAAGGCATCGACGAATTGCTCGCCCGGGTCGTACAGGCCGGTCGGCTGACCGCAACCAGGGATGCGTTTGAGGCGGTTGCGGCTACCGACATGTCGCTCGTGTGCGTGGGAACACCGAGCGAGCCCGATGGCGCGATCGGCCTCGAGGCGATCGAAACGGTGATCACCGAAATCGCGAAGGCCATTCGCGCGAAAACGACACGCCATGAAATTGTGATACGTTCAACAGTCCTGCCGGGGACCACGCGCGACATCATCGCCCCTAGGGTTCACGCAATATCCGGGAAAGCGCTTGGCGAGGCCTTTGGGGTTGCTTTCAACCCGGAATTCCTGCGCGCCGGCTCATCGATTTCCGACTTTATGAACCCGTCGAGAACCATCGTGGGCGCGTTAGACAAGGCGTCCGCAGCCGCCGTCATGTCGCTCTACGAGGACTTTCCAGGCGTAAAAGTGGTAACCGGCATCGAGACCGCCGAGTTCGTCAAATATGTCGACAACGCCTGGCACGCCCTCAAGGCCACATTCGCCAATGAAATCGGCTTGCTCGCCAAGGCTTTGGCGCTCGACAGTCGCGAGGTCATGAGGATCTTCTGCGAGGATCGGCAGCTCAACATTTCGACCGCCTATCTGCGCCCTGCCTTTGCTTTCGGCGGTTCGTGCTTGCCGAAGGACCTTCGTGCGCTTCTTGATTTGAGTCGACGCCTGGGTCTTTCAGTACCCGTTCTCGAGCACATCCTGGCGAGCAATCGGCTTTTGGTCGACCGAGGTGTGGAATGGATTGCCGGCAGCAAAGGAAAGCGTATTGCTTTCTTGGGCATGAGCTTCAAGTCCGGCACGGACGAGCTGCGGGAAAGCCCGTTCGTGGAGCTGATCGAGCGCCTTATCGAGAAGGATTGCGAGATTCGAATCTTTGATCCGAATGTTGTTCTCGGGCGCCTGGTCGGGGCCAACAAGGACTACCTGATGAGCGCAATTCCCACCATTGGCCAGTTGATGGTACCGGATATTGCGATGGCGGTCGAATGGGCGCAGACGATCGTTCTCACGGTCGATCATCCCGCCTACGAGGCCGGCTTGACCAACGTGCGGTCGGATCAGATCGTCCTGGACTTGGGCCACCTCGAGTTCCCGGACCGCATCCCGGTTCAACCACTTGGTTTGCCGCCCACAAGCCCTCCTGCGCCGCCCCGCTCTCCTCCGTCCGCCAGCTTGGCTCTAAGCCCCCTTCCGGCTCCCGAGCCGCGCACTCCTCATCTGCTGGAGTTGTTCGCCTTCAAGGCTTCGGCCGGCCGGCGCAGCATCGGTCAAGACGTCTCGTCATCGCTTGCAATCGACGTCGTTATCCCGGCAGCGGCCAAGGATGCCGAGACCGTTCCCTATTGCGTCGAGGGTGTGAGACGGAATCTCAAACACCCGCTCGGCAGCATATTTGTCATCGGCGAAACCGACGCCGGGCTGCGCGATGTCGTGCAAAGAACCGGCGCGAGATTTGTCGACGAAAATGCGATGCTCCCGCTGCGGCGAACCGACATCGCCTATGTGGTCGACGGCATCGATCGATCCGGATGGCTCTTTCAAAAGCTGCTCAAATACGCCGGCGCGGCTTTGACCGACAAGACCCACTACCTGGTCATCGATTCCGATACCGTCCTCCTCCGTCCTCAGGTGTTCGAGCTGGGAGGCACCCCGCTTGTGCTGCATGCAGACGAGCACCACGAAACCTATTTTCAAGTGTGCAAGAGCATGTTGGGCTATCCGCGGGTCACGGAATTGTCTTGCGTGGCCCATATGGCGTTGATCGACGTCGGCCGCTTGCGCGCCCTGAAAGAGCATCTTGAATGCCGATTTCACTGCCGCTGGTTCGAGGCCTTCGTGCGCAACACCAGGACGGAAGACGCGTCAGGATCTTCCGATTACGAGCTTTATGGGCAATGGTGCCTGTCCCAATATCCGTTCGACAACATACGTGAATATTTCTTCAACTCGGAGCTAGGCCGAGCCGAATTGCGCCCGGTTGCAGAGCTGGAGCGCCGTTACGGGGCCGACTACCGATCGCTGTCTTTCCATTCCTATCGGGCCCGTGATTGGATGCCGCCCTTTCCGTCGGAAAGAATAGGCATGGACGGATCGCGAGCCGGCGGATCAAGCGCATCGGATCCGTAAGCCCGCTCGTTTTCACGCTCGCAGCCCCCCGACCGTTCCTTGGAACTCACCGTCCCGCCGCGTGCCCTTGCGGGCAGCGCGGATTGGCGGCGGCCCGGCGGCGGTGAGGCAACTCCCGGACCAGTCGGCCTCGGCCTCGACGATATGGCCGCCGCTCCAGCTTCTTGAATGGTCGGCTCCGGACGAGCCCCCGAAACGAACCATGCGTCAGAGCAAAAGCGGCCCTGAGGGTCCGATTTCTTGACGTTGCCTTCACCCTGACGGCGGCCGAAAGCCGCCATACCGGCACGCCGGGCCTCCGGGGGCATCCCCCTCAATAGGTAAGTAACCAATTGAAGCTACAAGAAAAAGCCTCAAACGCCGGGGCCAGGCCGCCCGGCGAGCGCCAGAGTTCCACATGCTCCAATGGATTCGCGCATTCGCACAGACCACGACCTATCTGGGCGTGGCCATGATCGTCGTCATCTGGGGCGGAGTCTATCTGCTCGCCAACCAAGCCCACGATCGCGCCGCCGAGGACGGGTTGCGGCAGGGACGCAATCTGGCCCGCGTTTTCGAGGAGTACATCTCACGGGTGATCTTGGGGGCTGACAGCGAGCTCCAAGTCCTCCGAAGGCTGTACGCACAGGATCCCGCGCATTTCAACTTCGACAACTGGGTCGATGGGACGAATATGCACGGCAATTTGACGGTGCAGTTCGCGATCACGGGACCGGATGGAATCGTCAGGCTGTCGAGCCTCGGGCCCGTCCAATCGACCGTCGATATCGGCGACCGGGAGGCGTTCCGCGTTCACATCAATTCAACGACCGACGAACTCTATATCAGCGAACCTTCCGTGGGCCTCCTGTCCGGCAAGCCGTCCATTCAGTTGACCCGGCGACTCCCGACGCCGGACGGATCGTTCGGCGGCATCATCGCGGCGTCCCTCGACGTGCTCGAGCTCGAGAGGTTCTACAACTCCATCGATATCGGCCGGGCCGGGGTGATTTCTCTGGTCGGGCTCGATGGGATCATTCGCGCGCGCAGCGGCCGCGACGCCGCGGCCAGCGGATTCGTCGGTCAATCGGTTGCCGAGAGATCATTGTTCGGAATGCTGCCGCAGCACCCGAACGGAGCCTACTGGAACTCGTTGAACGCCACGCGGTTCGAACGCATCAGCCGGCTGATCTCCTACCGGACAGTCGAGGGATTGCCGCTGATTGCCATCGTCGGATTGGCCGATAGCGACATTTTTCAGCAAGCCGTGTCGACCGCCCGCAAATACGATCTGATCGGCCTGTTCCTCACCGCGGTCGTGCTGTTTGCGATCACAATCGGCCTGCTGCGCCAACTGAAGCTCGCGGCCGCCACCACCGCGCTCGAACGCTCAAAGCGGTCGCTGGAGCAGACGAACGTGCTGTTCGACACTGCGCTCAAGAACATGGCGCATGGCCTGTCCATGTTCGATGGCGACCAGCATCTGGTGGTCTGCAACGCCCGCTATCGGGAGATGTACGGACTCCCGCCGGACCTGACCAGGCCCGGGACCACACTGCGCTCGATCCTGCGGGCGCGCGTGGCCAGCGGCGCGTCTCCGCCGGGTGCCGAGCACTTCGTGGACGAGCGGCTGGAGGCGGTCGCAAAGCGGACACCCTATTACGCGGTCAACGAGCTGCGCGACGGCAGGACCTTCGCGGTCAGCCTGCAGCCCATGCAGGATGGCGGCTGGGTTTCGGTGCACCAGGACATCACCGCGCAAAAGCAGGCCGAGACGCAGATCGCCTATCTGGCCCGCCATGACGTCCTGACCGACCTCTTCAATCGCGCGGTCCTGCGCGAGAAGATGGAGGAAGCCCTCGCCCGCCTGCCGCGCGGCGGCAGCCCGTTCAACCTGTTCATCCTGGATCTCGATCTCTTCAAGGGCGTCAACGATTCGCTCGGGCATCCGATCGGCGACGAGCTCCTCAAGGTGGTGGCGCGGCGGCTGGTGGCCTGCCTGCGCGAGACCGATACGGTCGCACGTCTCGGCGGCGATGAATTCGCGATCATGGCCGCAGCGGAAGGGGATCAGCGCGAGGAGGCGAACGCAACCGCAACCCGGCTGCTCGAGGCGGTGTCCGCTCCCTATGCGTTCGACGGTCATCGGCTCGACATCTCGACCAGCATCGGCATCGCGCTTGCGCCCGAGCACGGCACCGATGTCGATCAGCTCATCAAGAGCGCCGATTTGGCACTCTACAAAGCCAAGGTCGACGGCCGCAACGCCTGTCGCCTGTTCGAGGCCGCGATGAAGGCCGATGCGGACACGCGCCGTTCGCTCGAAATCGATCTGCGCAACGCGCTGGCGCGCAACGAGTTCGAGCTGCACTACCAGCCCATCGTCGACATCACGACGAACGCGGTCGCAGACGTCGAGGCGCTCATCCGCTGGCGCCACCCCCAGCGCGGCCCGATCGCGCCGGCCGATTTCATCCCGCTGGCCGAGGAGAGCGGCCTCATCAATCCGATCGGCGAATGGGTGCTGCGCCAAGCCTGCGCCGATGCCGCCGGCTGGCCGCCGCAGTTCAAGGTCGCGGCCAACCTCTCGCCGGTCCAGTTCCGGCGCGGCAACCTGGTCGAGGTCATCTCGGGCATTCTGGCTGCATCCGGCCTGTCGGCGGACCGCCTGATGCTGGAGATCACCGAATCGGTCCTGATGCAGGGGACCAGCGAGAACTTCGAGACCTTGCACCAGCTGCGCAAGCTCGGCGTCTCGATCGTTCTCGATGATTTCGGGACCGGCTATTCGTCGCTCAGCTATCTGCGGATGTTCCCCTTCGACCAAATCAAGATCGACCGGTCGTTCGTGAGCGAGCTGTCGAGCAATGCGGACTGCGCCGCGATCGTGTCCGCGGTCGCGAGCCTGGGCCGCAGCCTGCATGTCGACACCGTTGCCGAGGGCATCGAGACCGAGGATCAGCTCACGCTGGCGCGCGCCGCCGGCTGCACCTATGCGCAAGGTTATTTGTTTGGCCGCCCCTGCCCGGCGAGCGCGCTCGACTTCACGCGCCTCGCTACGCCAAAGCAGAAGGAACACGCGGCGTGACCCGGGCGATGCGGAGCAGTGCCGCGCTTGCTGCTTGACTTGTCCCGGCCTTGAGCCTGGCCTTGAGCCGGGACCGTTCCAAACTACGGCATTTTGCACGATCCCGGGTCAAGCAGCGCGTCACCAAGTGTGACGCGCCGCGCCCGGGAAAAGTCCAACAGTCAAACAGCGACCGCAACGTCGCACTCACCTTCCGGCGGCGTAACCCTGCATGCCGCGCGGATTGGCGGCGGCGCGGCGGCGGCGGCCATCGCGCGAGGCGGCGGTGAGGCGGCCCTCGGACCAGTCGGCCTCGACCTCGACGATATGGCCGCGGCGCTCGAGCTCCCGCACGGTCTCCTTCGGCATGCGGCCTTCCACCACCAGCACGCCGGGGCGCGCCTCGCGCGGCCAGAACGACGAGGGGAAGTGCTCGGAATGCCAGGCCGGCGCATCGATTGCCTGCTGCAGGTTCATGCCCGCATGGGCATGGCGCAGCAGGAGCTGCGCGGTCCACTGGTCCTGCTGGTCGCCGCCCGGCGTGCCCCAGGCCAGATACGGCTCGCCGTCGCGCAGCGCCAAGGTGGGAGTGAGGGTCGTGCGCGGACGCTTGCCGGGCGCGAGCGCGGCCGGATGGCCGTCCTCGAGCCAGAACATCTGGGCGCGGGTACCGAGGCAAAAGCCGAGCTCCGGGATGACCGGCGAGGATTGCAGCCAGCCGCCCGACGGCGTCGCCGACACCATGTTGCCGGCGCGATCCACGATGTCGAAATGCACCGTGTCGCCGCGCACCACGCCCGAATTGGTGATCGAGGCCGCGGCCGGTGCGCCGGATTTCTCGTCGTGAGTCCAGGGCGTGCGGCCGACGGTCGGCTCGCCGGCACCGGCGCCGCCGCTCACGCTGCCATGCGCGCGCATTCCCAGTTGCTTGCCGAAGCCCGCGATCGTGCCAGGGCGCAATTCGAGCGAAGCCCGCGCGGTCACGAGCTTGCGGCGCGCCGCGTTGTAGTCGTCCGAGAGCAGAACCTCCATCGGCACGTCGACGAATTTGGGATCGCCGTAGAAGGTCTCGCGATCCGCATAGGCGAGCTTGCTGCACTCGACCAGCGTATGGATGAAGTCGGCGCTGGTGGGATCGGCATCGGTGAGGTCGAAGCCCTTGAGCAGGGCCAGCTGCTGCAGCATCACCGGGCCTTGGTTCCAGGGCCCGGCCTTGCAGACCCGGTAGCGGCCGTAGTCGTAGGTCAGCGGCGCCTCGACCGGCGGCTGCCAAGCGGCCATGTCGGCACCGGTCAAGACGCCGCGATGGGGCCTGCCGCTCGTGTCCATCACATCCTGCGTGCGGCAGAAGCGGTCGATGGCGTCGGCGACAAAGCCCTGCGACCAGGCGCGCCGCGCCGCCTCGATCTGCTGCTCGCGACTGCCGCCGGCAGCCTGCGCCTCGCTCAGGATGCGCCGATAGGTGTCGGCGTGCCCCCGGTTGGTGAACAGCGTCCCCGGCTGCGGCACCCGACCGCCCGGCAGATAGACCGCGGCCGAGGTCGGCCAGTGCTCGCGGAACAGCTGCTCGACGCTGGCGATGGTGGCGCTCGCGCGCTCGACCAGCGGATGACCGTGCGTGGCGTAGGACAGCGCGGGCTCCAGCACGTCGGCAAGCGACATGGTGCCGTAGTCGCGCAAGAGCAACATCCAGGTCTCGAAGGTGCCGGGCACGCAGGCGGCGAGGAGCCCGGTGCCGGGAACGAGATCAAGGCCGAGCGCGCGATAATGCGCCATGGTGGCGCCGGCCGGCGCCGGCCCTTGGCCGCAGATCACCTCGACCTTGCCTTTGCTCACATCGTGCACGATGACGGTGACGTCTCCGCCCGGCCCGTTGAGATGCGGCTCGGTCACCTGCAGCGTGAAGGCGGTGGCCGCCGCGGCATCGAACGCGTTGCCGCCGCGCTCCAACATGCCCATGCCGACCGCGGTGGCGATCCAATGGGTCGAGGCGACCACGCCGAAGGTGCCGTCGATCTCGGGACGCGTGGTGAAGGGATTCGGATTGATGTTCTTCATGGGGCGCACTGTAGCCCGGATGGAGCGCAGCGCAATCCGGGAACGACGGTCCCGCATTGCACTGCGCTTCATGCCGGCTACGATGCCTTCCCGCTCGTAAGACTGCGGATCGCTCATGCCAATATTGACCAGAGAGCAACGGGTCGCGGGCGTGCGCGCGCTGTTGGGTCCGCGCAATGTCGCGATCGTGGGGGCGAGCGACCGGCCCGGCAGCTGGTCGGGCGGGGTGCGGCGGGCGCTGCAGCGCTGCGGCTTTGCCGGCAAGATCTATCCGGTCAATCCGCGCAACGCGACGGTGTGGGACGGCGAGACCTGCTATCGCTCGCTGGGCGATCTGCCGGAGCGGCCCGATCATGTGGTGGTGCTGGTGCCCGGGAAGGCCGCGGCGCAGACCATCACCGAGGCAGGGCTGGCGGGCGCCCGCAGCGCGACGGTGTTCTCCAGCGGCTTCGGCGAAGGCGGCGATCCGGAGGGACGCGCGCTTGCCGAGACGCTGCGGCGCGCCATCGAGGACGCCGGCATCGCCGTCTCGGGCCCCAACTGCAACGGCAACCTGGCAGCGCCGCATCGCCTGCTGACCATTCCGGACGACCGCATCCGCACGCTCGCGCCGGGGCCGGCCGCCATCGTGGGGCAGAGCGGCGGCATCATCATGGCGCTCTATCGGGCGCTCGCGAGCCGCGCGATCGCGGTGAGCTATGCGCTCACCAGCGGCAACGAGATCGGGCTCTGCACTGCCGACTACATCCGCTATCTGGCCGACGAGCCGGACGTGAAGGTCATCGGCTGCTTCATCGAGGCGATCAGAGAGGCGGAGGGATTCAAGAGCGCCTGCGAATATGCGCGCGCGGCCGGCAAGCCGGTCGTCGCGGTCAAGATCGGCGGCTCGGAGGAGAGCCGGCGGGCGGCGCTTGCCCATACCGGATCGCTCGCGGGTTCGCTCGCCTGCTTCGATGCAGTGGCCGAGACGCTGGGCGTGGTGCGGGTCAACACGCTCGACGAGATGGTCGAGACCATCGATTACTTCGCCCATGCGGCGCCGCCGCGCGGGCCGCGGCTCGGCGCGCTGACGTTTTCGGGCGGCCTGAAAGGGCTGATGCTCGAATCCGCCACCCGCAACGGCCTCGCCTTCCCGGCGCTGGCGCCGCCGACCACGGCGCGGCTCGCCGAGGTGCTGGGCGTCGGCACCTCGCTCGGCAATCCGCTGGACGGCGGCTTCACGGCGCTGAGCAGCGCCGAGAGCTACTTCCGCATCATCGATATCCTGCTGTCCGATCCCGGCATCGACGCGCTCATGGTGCAGGAGGAGCTGCCGGGCGCGCCCGGCACCAATGCCAAGACCGAGAACCTGCGTCAGGTCGATGCGCTGGCGGCGAGCGGGGAAAAGCCGATCGCGGTCGTGTCCATGATCTCCTACGGTTTCACCGACCACAGCCGCGGCTTCCGGGCCGAGCTCAGGCACCTGCCGGTGCTGCAGGAAGTCGACAAGGCGCTCAAGGCAGTGGCGGCGGCCGGCCGTTATGGGGCGCTGCGCGGCCGGCGGGACGAGGCGCCGGTAGCTCAGCCGTCAGCCGCAGAACGCTCCGCCATCGAGACGGCGCTGGCGCAACGCCATGCCGTCGGCGACGGACGCTCTGTGCTCAACGAGGCCGACGCCAAGGCGCTGCTGCGCGCCTATGGGATCCGCACCCCGCGCGAGCTGGTGGCCGCCGGCGTGGAGGAGGCGGTGCGCGCCGCCAAGGAGATCGGATATCCGCTGGTGCTCAAGCTCATGGCCGCAGAGGTGCAGCACAAATCCGATATCGGCGGCGTGGTGCTGGGCATCCGCGACGACGACGCGCTGCGCGCCGCCTACGCACGCATCGCCGAGAACCTCGCGCGGGCGCGACCGGGAGCGCGGCTCGATGCGGTGTTGCTGGCACAGCAGGTCGCCGGCGGCGTCGAGCTGGTGCTCGGCGTGCAGCGCGATCCCGAGATCGGGCCGGTGCTGATGTTCGGCACCGGCGGCGTATTGCTGGAATTGCGCCCGGACGTGAGCTTCGGGGCGGTGCCGCTGTCACCCTGGCAGGCCAAGGCGATGCTCGAACGCACCAGCGCGGGCCGCTTGCTGCAAGGCTACCGCGGCGCCCCGCCCGCCGACCAGGAGAACGTGCTTGCGGCCATGCTGGCGCTCGGCCGGCTCGCCCACGATCTGGGCGAGCGCATCGAGAGCATCGACATCAATCCGTTCGTGGCGCTGCCGGCCGGCCAAGGCGCGCTCGCGCTCGATGCGCTGGTGGTGCTGCGTGAGTGATCACGGCACGGTTTCAACAAGAGCCTCAACCGCTAATCCCGGCAATGGAACAAGATTGTGATCGCAGCCTCATTTGCTCGCATCGTCAGCATCCCGATTTACTTCGCGCCGCTCCCTTCCTTCGCGCTCCGCGTGACGTCGCGCCTGCTTCGAAAGACCGAGGGGCTTTATAGTCGGAATGAGTGGTGCGTAACTGTTCTTTTTAAGTTCCGTTAGGATAGCTCGCTCGTCCTCTAGGCCGAGGCTGAATTTCAGGTTTTTGCCGGTGAGTTGAAGCGTTGCAACAATATGTCCGGCGGCCGCACTTATTTCACCATTTGAGACGGCAACGCTCTCCAGTTCACCCAGCCGTTGGGGCTCATATTCCGTACTCTTTAAGCGAACGCAGGTTACTACGAGCGCAATAAAGGCTGACCATTGCCTAGCCATGCCCGGAAAAATCAAACTATGACCAAATACGCCGGCCCCCTTTCTCGTCGACTGCTCGACCGGCCTCAAGACAGCCGCACACCCCAAATAAAGGCTAAGTGGCCAAGCTGGGTTGAACACCTGTCGATAGCTGTTGTCGTCTCGCAACCATTTCTGTCGTCGCGCTGCGGTGCGTGGTGTCCTGAAGGCAAGCGCCCGTACCGCTGTGCCCAATTGCCGTATAGAGAGAATCCGGTCGCCCGGCTTGCCCTGATTACGGTAAAAATTACTTCGGCGCTCGTAGAACCAACCGTGATCGAGAAAGTACAATTCTATATTTCGCTGGAGCTGGTCCAACGAACGTAAGGAAGCAAGCTCGACCGAATTCTGATAGTTCGTTGCCTTGATGATGCGAGCCCGCACATCGTCATCGCTAGATATAATGATCTTTATAAGAATTGCCCGTTCCTCGTCCGAGCGTATGTGCCCCGTCAGGGTCCGGTACAGAAGTTCTCGGTCGTCTGTAAGCCGTTGACGATGAGGACGTTGTCGATGCTTAACGCTTTACCTGCAACTGTAGCGCCGGAGGCAAGAATGGTGATACCGTTGTTGAGCCACCAGAAGTCGACGACCCCTGGCGCAAGGAGTGTGTCGGCAATATCGGAATTGACCTGAACATCACCTAGATAATCACGCACGTTGCCATCGAAAAGATAACGGCGAAGGTCCCCGTTTTCGTCGGTGATGAATTTGAGATAGTCCGTGATTCGACAAAGGATTACATAATTCGTGCCATCACGAGAGATGTAGGTCTCAGTGAACGGAAGTGGCAGCGAATATTTCTTCGTTCGTTGTGCTAGATGAAGAAGCTCGGTTGCTCCAAGGGCCTGCGCGTCGGTAGTGACGCGGCTAAAGAACGAGGAAATGCTCTTCTTAAGCTGGTTAAGTTTGGATATGATATTTCTCGCAAGGCGGGTTGAATCGCCGCGACTGCAATATAGAACACGTATCGAAAGCCGCGGATTCTTAGGTGCCAGCTCGATATAGGTCGATCGAAAGCGCTCGCGGACTTCAATTAACTGGGCCGGATAGGGGTTCTGCATTGTGTCTAGCTGGAAATTGAACAGCTCGCTTAGCGAGGTAAGAAGGCTAAGGACAGGCGCCTGTTTGAACGTATCGGCGGATTTCACCGTAAAAATGCATACCTCGATATGGGGATCTTGCCTTACGTGTTTTGTTTCAAATTGATCCGAAACAAATATGCCGTCGACGAAAACATAAAACCCGTCAATTCCGCCATCGTCAGAACCGTCGACCCATCCATCTTCGAGTTCATCAAGCGATAACTCGTAATTTTTTAATACGCTGTCAATCGAGAACACCTCAAAATATTCCGGCTCATCGGCTCGAATACCATAAAGGTGTTTGTTCTTCCGAAGAATACTATCGAGAAGAATAACGTCATTGCTAGGCATAGCGCCCCCTAGGCGAAGTCGCAACGGTAGCACTAGTCATTTCTAAGTCAATGGCGGCCACCTCAAGATGACGGAGCCAAAAGATGAGCGCCAAAGCGATCACGCGGTGGATGGGCGACATATCGCCCCCGCCCATTCGGAGCATTTCCCGGATTAGTCCCGAACGGCAGTAGCCCGCCATCTGCTTACTTTGACCCTTGAGGTAGATACCGTGGCGTCCCGCCACTAAACATTGAGAATGTGATTTCGCCCATGCTGGCGCTCGGCCGGCTCGCCCACGATCTGGGCGAGCGCATCGAGAGCATCGACATCAATCCGTTCGTGGCGCTGCCGGCCGGCCAAGGCGCGTTCGCGCTCGATGCGCTGGTGGTGCTGCGTGAGTGATGATTGCTCCCGCTCATCCCCGCGCACGCCGGGAACCAGTTCTTAATGCATTTTGCGAAGTGACTGGATTCCCGTCTTCGAGCGTATGAATGAATTGCCACATCCGCTCATTCCCGCCCCCGCTTTCGCGAGGGTAAACTCCCGCGGGAATCCAGACTTTGCCAAACTGCATGGACGTTTAATGGGGCAAAGGCTGGGTCCCCGCGTCCGCGGGGACGAGCGGAGGACAAGCAAGGCAGTGCTTCAAATGCTGATTTGGTGGATACTGGATGCCCGCTTTCGCGGGCATGACAACCAAAGCTGATGTTCCTGGGGAGCCGTGTCGATGCGCAAGACCTCGATCGCCCGCTCTTGCACGATTCTCATCATCGCCGCGCTGGCCGCCGTGCAGGCCCGTGCAGCCGAGATCAGCGGCGATCTGATCGCCAAGGCCAAGCAGGAAGGCGAGGTGGTCTACTACACCGATCTGATCGTGGATCAGATCGTGCGGCCGCTCGCCGCCGCCTTCGAAGCCAAATACGGAATCAAGGTGAGCTACGCGCGCGCCGACAGCCAGGTCAACATTCTCAAGATGCTCAACGAGCGCAAGGCCGGCCGCGTCTTGTCCGATATCTTCGGTCTCAACACCGGGCTCGAGGTCCTGATCGCGGCCGGCGCCGCCCGGCAATTCGTCGCCCTCAACGGCGAAGAGCTGCCGGCGCGCTATCGCGATCCGGATCACTATTGGGTGTCGTCGCATCTGTTCGTCATCACGCCCGCCCTCAACACCGATCTGGTGTCGGTCGCCCAGCGTCCCCACAGCTACGACGATCTGCTGGCGCCGTACTGGAGGGACAAGATGGTGTGGAAGCCCAATGACCTGACCGGCGCGCCGGGCTTCATCGGCAATGTGCTCATCAGCATGGGCGAGGAGCGCGGCATGGATTACCTGCGCAACCTCAGCCGGCAGAACATCAAGAGCGTCAATGCCAGCGCCCGTGCGGTGCTCGATCAGGTCATTGCCGGGGAATATTCGCTCAGCCTGCAGATCCTCAACCACCATGCCGCCATCAGCGCCCGCAAGGGCGCGCCGGTGGACTGGGTGCGGCTCAATCCGGTCACCGTCTCCCCGGGCCTGGTCGGCATGACCAACGGCGGCCCGCATCCCAATGCCGGACTGCTGTTCGTCGAGTTCATGACCTCGAAGGAGGGCCAGCGGATCTTCCAGCAGGCCGATTACCTGCCGGCGCGCCCCGACGTCCCGCCGCTCGTTCCCGACCTGATCCCGGAGACCGGCGGTTTCACCGGCACCGTGATCACGCCCGCCATCACGGCCAAGGGCTACGAGCGCTGGAACGAGGTGTACACGGATCTGTTCCGGTGACTGGAGCCTCAGTCCAGCAGGCCGGCGCTCTCGCGGCGACAAACTCGGCATCTTGCCGCTAGCGCCGCGAGCCGGGATTGGCTAAGCGAGCGGGACAGACCAGGAGGACACCTTGCCTTGGAAGGACGCGAACGGCGTAAGCATTCACTATCAACTGGCCGGCGAGCGCGGTCCGGTCGTGGTGCTGCTGCATGAGCTGGGCGGGACGCTCGACAGCTGGGACGCGGTGGCGCCCGGCCTGAGCGAGCGCTATCGGGTGCTGCGCTACGATCAGCGCGGCCAGGGCCTGACCGAGAAGGTGCGCCAGCAGTTCAGCAACGACGATGCGGTGGGCGATCTGGAGGCCATGCTCGCGATCCTCGAGCTGCCGCCCCCCTATCACTTGGTGGCGGTGGCGGCCGCCAGCACGCAGGTTCTGCGCTTCATGGAGCGCCATCCCGCGGAGGTGCGCTCGATCGTGCTCTGCAACCCGGCGCCCGGCGTCGATCCGAGCCGCGCCGGCGTGCTCAACGAGCGCGCCGACCTGGCCGAGCGCGACGGCATGCGCGGCGTGCTCTCGATCACGCTCGACAAATCCTATCCGCCGGAGCTTTCCGACCGCGCCACTTACGAGAACTACCGCGGGCGCTATCTCGCCAACGATCCGGTCGGCTTCGGGCTCGGGCATCGCATGCTGGCGCGCACCAACATGCTGCACCTGCTGCCGCAGATCAAATGTCCCACCATGGTGGTGGCCGGCCGCCACGACACGGTGCGGCCGCCGGCGGGCACGCAGGAGCTGGCCAAGAAGATTCCCGGCGCCCGTTTCGAGCTGATCGAGACCGCCGGCCATTTCATGCCGACCACGGCGCCGGCCGAGCTGCTCGCGCTGCTCCTCGATTTCTTCAAGGCCTGATCAAATCAAGTCGGAAAGGGTGAACGGCGATGCAGAGCAGCGTGAACGGCGTCAGCATCAATTTCGAGATCGATGGTCCGGAAGGCGCGCCGTGGCTCGTCCTGTCCAACTCGTTGCTGACCAACCTGTCGATGTGGGACGAGCAGGTCGCCGACCTCAAATCGTCGTATCGCGTCCTGCGCTACGACCAGCGCGGCCATGGCGGCACGCAGGCGACGCAGGGGCCCTACGGCTTCGATCTCCTGGTCGCCGATGTCATCGCGCTCATGGACATGCTGGGGATCAGGCACGCCCATTTCTGCGGCCTGTCCATGGGCGGGATGACGGCCTTGTTCCTGGCGCAGCGGCATCCCGACCGCTTCGACCGCATCGTCGCCTGCGATTGCGGGCCCGCCTCCACGCCGGCTTCGGCGCAGCAGTGGAAGGAGCGCATCGAGGTCGCCGCCAAGGACGGCATGGAGGCCCTGGTCGAGCCCACCATCGGCCGCTGGTTTCCGCCCGAATTCCTCGCCACCAAGGCCCCGGTGCTCGACAAGGTGCGCCAGATGATCCGCAGCACGCCGATTGCCGGATTTGCCGGCTGCGCCCAGGCGTTGTCGGACTATGACCTGCGGCCCGGGCTCGGCAGCATCGACCGGCCCACGCTCCTGATCGTGGGCACCAAGGACGCGACGCTGGCCGGCATCCGGCAGATCAAGGAGGCGGTCCGCGGCGCCGGCTTGGTGGAACTCGCGGGCGCCGGGCACATCGCCAATGTGGAGCAGCCCGCGGCCTTCACCCGCGCGGTAAGGGATTTCTTGGCTGGGGCTTGAGCCAAACTTGTTCCGGCCTCGAGCCGGGACCGTTACAAGCTCAGAGTTTTGGAAGGTCCCGGTCATAGCGCGTCGAAGGCGCGCGTAAACGCGCTCAAGGCCGGACAAGCAAGGGCTGCGCGTGGGTGCCTTGCGGCGGCGTCATTGCAAAGCTTTCGGGGGAGATATACCTCATAGGCGAGCGGGCCCGAGACCCTGTCGACAGGAGGACATCATGGCGGTTGCGACCCAGACCCAAAAAGAAGCTGCGCACAAGGAGGCTGCGCCCAAAGAGGCCGCGGCCCGGCCGGCGCTTTCCAGCAAGGCGCGCGAGCTGATGGAGCAACTCAACTCCGATGCGGCGAGTTCCTACATTTGGGTGCGCACCCAGATGAATTCCCCGGCGCAGCGGCCATGGTTCACCGACACGGGCGGAGTAAGCGGCGCCGGCCAGATGGCGAGCGGCCGGGTAGCCGCCAACCAGCTCAAGACCGCGGCCCACCGCTGGCGCTGGAAGGAATACAGCACCTATCTCCAACGGATCGCCGGCATCGCCAGCCAGGCCGACGTCTCGCCGATCGAGTTCGCCGACCGGCAGAGCATCCTGCTGACCAATCCGGGCCTCAACGGCCGGCTGCAGGTCACCAATACGATCCGCTGCGCGATCTCGATCTACAACCCAGGCGATATCGCCCCCGCCCACGTCCACAGCCCCAATGCCAGCCGCACCATCCTGTCCGACAAGGGCGGCTACACCAATGTGGAAGGCGAGCGCTGCGAGGCGGCCCGCGGCGACATCATCCTGACCCCCAACGGCACCTGGCACGACCACGGCAACGATGGGAACGTGCCGGTGATCTGGATCGACATGCTGGATTGGCCGCTGATGGAGTTTTTGGATTGCGCCTGGGTGGACCAGGACTTCCAGCCCGGCTCCGGCAGCAATGCCAAGAGCCAGGAGACCCTGCACACCGACGGCTATTCGGGCCGGCTCTACGGCAACGGCGGCATGGTGCCGACCTTCGTCTCCCCCCAGATCGGCTTCGGCCGCGATCCGGCGCCGTTGATCCATTTCCGCGGCACCCGCATCCGCCAGGCGCTGGAAGGGTTGCGCAAGGAGAAGGGCGACCCCCACGAAGGCATCCAGATGGAGTTCGTCAACCCGGTCACCGGTCGGCCGGTGTTCCCGACGCTCAACTACCAGGCCCAGCTGCTGCGGCCGGGCGAGGCGACGCTGCCCAAGCGCGAGACCTCCAGCACCTTCATCGTGGTGATCGACGGCAAGGGCAAGTCCGAGATCGGCGGCCAGACCTTCGATTGGGAGCCCAACGACATCATGGTGGTGCCGAACTTCCTGTGGCGGCGCCACATCAATACCGGCAGCGGCGACGCCGTGCTCTACACCGTGACCGACGCGGCGCTGCTCAAGAACATCGGCCAGTACCGGGCGCAGGGCAAAGACCAGGACGGCAAGATCGTGCAGCTGGTGCAGTAATTTTGGTCGCTCAATAACTTGACGAATGGCGCCGCCTAAGGGCGGCGTTTTTTTTGCGACCCGCGTATGGACACTCGGCCTCACAGCTGGCGCAGGCGAACTCCCTCGCCCCGAAGGGGAGAGGGTTGGGGTGAGGGGGTTACGATCTTTGTTATGTTGCTCGCCGCGCCCAGCTGCGCGCCGACCCGGTTGGCCGTCCTTCTCACATCTCGATCGCCGGAGCCCCCTCATCCCGCCCTTCTCCCCCACGGGGAGAAGAAGTGAAATGCTGTGCCCACCTCACGAGCAAATCGGCAACTCCGAGTTCCTATTTCTCGTCCGCAATTCTGGTGCGCAGCGTGCCTATGCGGGAGATCTCCACTTCGAGCACGTCGCCGGCCTTCATCCAGACCGGGGGGGTGCGCTTGGCGCCGATGCCGTCGGGCGTGCCCGTGGCGATGACGTCGCCGGGCGCGAGCGGGGTGAACACCGAGCAGAAAGCGATGATCGCCGGAATCGAATGGATCAGCATGTCGGTGCCTGAATGCTGCATCTCCTGGCCGTTGAGGCGGGTGGTGAGCGTCAGCGCCGTCGGATCGGGAATCTCGTCCGCGGTCACGATCCAGGGGCCGAGCGGCCCGGTGCCAGCGAAGTTCTTGCTGGCCACCAACGAGTATTTGGTGAAGTCGCGCACGGTGGCATCGCAGAAGCAGGTATAGCCGACGACGTGATCGAGCGCCTTCTCTTGGCTGATGTGCCGGCCGCCGCGGCCGATGATGACGGCGAGCTCGCCCTCGAAGTCGAAGCTGGTCGATACCTTCGGCCGGATCATCTCGCCCTCGTGTGCCACCAGAGTGTTGACGAAGCGGGTGAAGATGTTCGGCAGCTTGGGGGCTTCCTGGCCGTGCTCGGCGGCATGGGATTTGTAGTTGATGCCCACACAGAGAATCTTCTCCGGGTTGGGGATGGCGGGCAGAAAGCGGACCTCGCCGAGCTTGCGATCGGGTCGCGCCGATTGCGCGGCGCTGCGGATCTCCTCGATCGCGCCCCCCGCCAGCGCGTCGCGCAGCGTCGGATACCGGGCCCTGAGCCGATCGTTGAGCGTGATGACGCCGTCGCCGCTCACCACTCCGAAGGCCGCCTTGCCGTCGGTCATATAGCTTGCGAGTTTCATGCTTTCGTCCTCATCGGCTTTATTGCGCCCTTAGCCGCCGGGACCGCTCCAGACGCCGAGGTTGGAACGGTCCCGGGTCAAGCCCGGGACAAGGTTTGCTGCGCCTCTCTTCTACCTGCATGCGTCTCTACCTGCATGCGTCGGCACGCAGTTCAACTCTTATGGTCGTGGCCGTCGTCGGGCCGGCTCAACATGTGGCTGCAACCCGCCTTGGTGGCCCAGTATTCCCAAGCCCGCCAGGTCTCGGGCGAATAGGCGCTGTAGCCGCGGTTGCGGGCGTCGATCTCGCCCTGGGAGAGATACTTGATCTCGCCGCCCAGCTGCTTCGCCCGCATCAGGGCGCGGGCATTGCGCGGCAGATAGACCGACATGCGCACCACCTCGATGAGCGAGCGCCCGGCCGAGGCGAAGCCGTGGCCGCGCATCAGGGCGACATTGCTCGCGCCCAGGCATTTGCCGAGATCGCGCGCCTGCGCCATGTTGGTGACCAGCACATTGGTGTCGCCGAACTTGTCGGCGATATCCCAGACCGGGACGCTCGCCCCGATGAAGCTGCCGGAATGGATCACCGGGCGCAGCTCGGTGGCCTTGGCGATGCCGAATGGCAGGATGTCCTCGGCATGCGCATGCACCACCGCCATCACGTCCGGCCGCAATTCGTAGATTCCGGCATGGATGAACCGCTCGAGATAGAGCGAGCGCTTCTCGTCGCGCACCGGCTGGCCCTCGAGGTCGAGCTCGACGATGTCGTCGCGCTCGATCAGCTCGGGTGCGAGCGAGCGTGAGATGAAGAAGCGCTTGGGATTGTCCGGATGGCGGACGCTGACATGCCCATAGGCGTCGGCGATGTCCTCCTTGGCCAGAATGCGATTGGCGATCACGAGATCCTGGATAAGCGTGTCGATGCTGCTCATGGGCTTGGGCGTCCGGACAGAAGCGATGCGGGAGGGATGGATCGAAACGGCAGAACCGTCATTCCTGGCCGTAGATCGGCGCGAACAGCTCTTCCAGCTTCGGCTTCCAGTCGGTCAGGTGCTGATCCTGCAGATAGGTGACCAGCGCCTCCAGCGTCGGCCGGTTCGGCTCGACCCCGTAGGGCCACGGATCGCCGTCGAAATATTCGTAGATCTCGTCGATGTCGCGCGGCAGCCACGGCAGCATGTAGCGCAGCGCCCGCTGATTGTACATGCGCTCGAGCGCAATCTCCTTGGCGCGCTGGAACGCATTGAACAGGCTGGTGGCCACGAACGGATATCTCTCGTAGATCGATTTCTTGATCGCGACCAGGTGCATGATCGGACAGATTTTCGTGCGCTTGTAATATTCTTTTTCCAATTCGACGAAATTGGGAAACAGCCGCGCGATATCCGGATTGGTGCGGAACGATTCCGGCATGCTGGTCCCCATGGTGGCGTCGACCGCGCCCTCCTGGATGAGATCATCGAGCGACTTGTTGTGGGGGCCCTGCTCGAGCTTGATCGGCTTGAGCAGCGGCAGCACGACCGGCGCCCCGTGCGCGCCAGCGGTGTTGATGGCGCCCTGCACCCAGGTGCATTTGGAGAAATCGACGCCGTATTCGTGCTGCAGCAGGCCGCGGATGAAGATCGCGGCCGTCATCGTATAGAGCGCGACGCCGATGCGCTTGCCTTCCAGGTCCTTGGGCTTGGTGATGCCCTTCTTGCGGTTGATGCCGATGAAGGCATGCCGGAAGCAGCGCGACGGGAACACCGGGATGGCCACGAACGGGCACTGCTTGTTGGCGTAGCGCTGAATGTATTCCGAGCTCGAATATTCGGCGACATCGAACTCCTGGCCGCCCGACATGCGATCGAATATCGGCCGCGGCTGCTCGATGCGGATGAAATTGAGATCGATGCCGTCGGGCTTCACCTCCCCGGTATAGATCGGCTGCATACGGTCGTACAAAGCGGACGCAAACGTCAGTTGCAGATTGGCCATTGGCGGTATTTCCCCGTCCCTTGCATGGATGGCGGCTGGGTTACCATGCGCGCGTGGCCAAGGAAATAGGCGGGCGGCGAGGAGCGGGCATGATCCGCTCGCGTTCAAACCCCGCTCATTCCCGCGGAAGGGACGGTAACGAGATTGTCAGAGGTCGGACCCTGCCCACTCGTCCCCGCGGACGCGGGGACCTAGGCTTTGCCCCATTGAACGTACATGCAATTTGGCAAAACCTGGATTCCCGCGTCCGCGAGAATGAGCGGATGGGGCAATTCCTTCACACGCTCTTGCGCACGGAGGAGCGGTCGACCTCCGCCCTCACCCCTCGTCCACCACCGTGTTCCGCAGCACGCCGATCTCGGGCACCTCGACCTCCACCACGTCCCCGGGCTTGAGCCATTGGGGCGGGGTCTGGTGGCCGCCGGCGCCGGTCGGGGTGCCGGTCCAGATCAGGTCGCCCGGCCGCAAGGTCGTGAAGGTGGAGATGTAATTGATGAGCCAGGCGAAGCCCCAGGTCAGGCGGTCGGTGGTGTCGTCCTGGCGCAATTCCCCGTTGACCCGGGTCATGAGATGGAGCGGCTTTGCGGGATCGAGCTCGTCGGCCGGCACGATCCAGGGGCCAAGGCTGCCCGAGCAGTCGAAGTTCTTGCCCTGGGTGACGTTGAGGGTGCCGTGGCGCAGCCAATCGCGCACGCTGCCCTCGTTGCCGAGCGTCAAGCCGCCAATGAGGCCGAGCGCGCGCTCCTGCGCAACGTGGCGGCCCGCGCGGCCGATCACCAGCACGATCTCGCCTTCGTAATCGAACTTGTCCGACACTTTCGGCCGCACGATCGGCGCCCCGTGCCCCACCAGCGAGCCTGGAAAGCGGACGAACAGATTCGGGTATTTGGGCTGGACGGCGGCGCGGTCCTTGTACTCGGTGGCGCGCTCCGGATAGTTGATGCCGACGCAGATGATCTTCTCGGCGCCGAGAATCGGCGGCAGAAAGTCCACGTCGGCGAGCCGGTGGTCGGGCTGACCGGTCGCGACCGCGCGGGCCTCGCCGATCGCCTCGGCGCGGAACAGATCGAGCAGGGTCGGATATTGCGGGAGCTTGCGGGCCAGATCGATGACCCCGCCGTCGGTGACCACTCCGTAGCTCGGACGGCCGTCCACCTTGAAGCTTGCCAGGCGCATAAGAGTTCTATCCTTGAAAACCGCGGCGCCCGTTATAGAGAGGTGGAGGCCGGGCACAAGGGCGGCGTCCGCGAGGCGACGTGTCCGTATGCCCGGCGGCGGCTTGCGGGCGTTCGGCGGTGCCGTCTAGATAGCGGCAATCCCTTTGAAGTACGGCCGGATGCCGGAAAGCCCGGAAATATGACCTCACCCGATGTGTCAGTCACTGCGGCGGACGCCGATGAAGTCGCCCGCCCGATCGGCACGCGCTGGTTCGGCCGAACCGCGCTGATCTATGCGTTGCGCTTCGGCGCCCTGGCGGCGTTCCTGGGCCTCTGGGAAACCGCTTCGCGCACCGGCATGGTGGACAAGCTGTTCGCCTCCAGCCCCAGCCTGATCGTTGAAAAATTCGTCGAGATGATCGGCGACGGCAGCATCTGGCCGCATGTGGCGGCGACCGCCTCGGTGACGGCGGCGGGCTTCGGGCTGGCGGTGCTGGTCGGCGTGCCGGTCGGAATCCTGATGGGACGCTCGGAGCTGATCAATGCCACCGCCGAGCCGTTCGTGGCCGCGCTCTACGCCTCCCCGCAGGTCGCCTTCCTGCCGCTCCTGATCATCTGGCTCGGCATCGGCTTCACCTCCAAGGTGGCGCTGGTCTTCATCGGATCGGTGATCATCATGGTCATCAATACCGAGACCGGCGTCGCCCAGGTGGATCCGCGGCTGATCGAGACCGCGCGCTCGTTCACCGCGAGCGAGCGCCAGGTGCTGACCAAGATCGTGCTGCCGGCCGCCTTGCCGGTCATCCTGGCGGGCATGCGGCTGTCGATCGGCCGCGCCCTGGTGATGGTGGTGGTGGCGGAGATCTATGCCTCCAATCGCGGGCTCGGCTATCTGATCTTCCAGGCCGGCGGCATGTACGACACCGCCCAGGTTTTCGTCGGCGTCGGCATCCTGGCGGCGGCCGGCGTGACGCTCACCGCGCTGTTGCGGGCGCTCGAGCGCTGGCTCGCGCCCTGGCAGTTCGACGCGCGGCAATCCGGATAGCGGCCGCGATGATTGAAATTCGCGACGATCTCCCACCGCTATGCCGGCCGCGACGGCGCCGGCGAATATTGGGCGCTGCGCAACGTCTCGCTCGCGATCGAGACCGGCACCTTCGTGTCGCTCCTGGGGCCGAGCGGCTGCGGCAAGACCACGCTGTTGCGCATCGCCAACGGCCTCATCCGGCCCACGCGCGGCGAGGTCGCCATCGACGGCAAGCGCGTCACCGGCCCCTCGGCCGATCGCGCCATGGTGTTCCAGGAATTCAACCTGCTGCCGTGGCGCACCGCCCGCCGCAATGTCGAAATGCCGCTCGAAGTGCTCGGCGTGGCCGCGCGGCGGCGCCACGAGATTTCCGCGCAGCGGCTGGGCCAGGTCGGGCTCACGAAGTTCGCCGGCTTCTATCCGCACCAGCTCTCCGGCGGCATGAAGCAGCGCGTCGGCCTGGCGCGCGCGCTCGCCATCGATCCCGTCCTACCTGTTCATGGACGAGCCGTTCGGCGCGCTCGATCCGCAAATCCGCGAGATGATGCAGATCGAGCTGATGAAGATCTGGGACGAGGACCCGGTTCCCCCGCTCGACCCCGCTGACGCGGGAATGAGCGCAGGTGGCAAGACCGCAACCCGCAAGACCGTGCTGTTCGTCACCCACAGCGTCGACGAAGCCGTCTTCCTGTCCGATCGCGTGGTCATGATCGGAACCCAGCCCGGGCGCGTGATCGCCGATCTTGCGATCGATCTGCCGCGACCGCGCTGGGCCGACGACGAGGCGCTCAAGCGCAGCCCGGCCTTCATTGCCTACCGCAACGACATCTGGCACATGCTCAAGCAGCAGCTGCAACCAGGCATCCGAGACCTCTGCACCGATGAGCAGCTCCTGAGCCATGTCCGAGCAACGCGTCACTTTCAAGCTCGAGGGCCTCACGCTGGCCGGCGTGCGTGCGGATTCCCGACGGCGTGGGGGCGGGCGAGCGGCGGCCGGCCTTCATCGTGCTGCACGGCTTCGGCAGCAACATGAATGCCGGCAATGTGCTCAAGCCCTGCGCCATGCTGGAGGAGCTCGGCTATGCGACGCTGCGCTTCGACATGCCGGGCTGCGGCGAAAGCGAAGGCGAGAAGGGAAGGCTCATCTGCCTCGAGCAGGTGAGCGCGGTGAGCGCGGCGCTGAGCCTGTTGGCGCAGCATCCACAAGTGGAGCCGGCGCGCATCGCAGTCATGGGCTCGAGCTTCGGGGCCGCGGTCGCGGTCTATGCGGGCGGGGTCGATCAACGCATCGCGGCCGTCATCTCGGCGTCGGGCTGGGGCCATGGCGAGCGGAAATTCCGCGGCCAGCATCCCACTCCGCAAGCTTGGGCCAAGTTCACCGCCATGCTGGAGGAAGGCAAGCGCCATCGGGCGCGCACCGGCCAATCCCTGATGGTGCCGCGCTACGATATCGTGCCGATCCCGGAGCACATGCGCACGCATCTTGTGCCGGGCTCGATCCAGATGTTCCCGGCCGAGACCGCGCAGAGCATGTACGATTTCCGCGCCGAGGAGGTGGTGGCCAAGATCGCGCCGCGCCCGCTCCTGCTCCTGCACAGCGCGACCGATTCGGTCACCCCGGTCGAGCAGTCGATCGGGCTGTTCCAGCATGCCGGCCAGCCGACCGAGCTGCATCTGTTCGCCGACACCGATCATTTCATGTTCGCCGAGAGCAATACGCGGGTGCGCCGCATCGTGCAGGATTGGCTCGCCGATTATTTCGCGGTCGGCGCCAAGGCGGCGGCCTGAGGGCCGCAGGCGCAGCCGATGCCCGCCTTCACGCCCCAACAGGATGCCGCGCTGAGCGCGGTCGCGGCCTGGCTCAAAGCCAAGCCTGGGAAAGGCGGCACGCCGCCGCTGTTCCGCCTGTTCGGCTATGCGGGCACCGGCAAGACCACGCTCGCCCGGCACCTCGCCCAGGACGTCGACGGCAAGGTCCTGTTCGCGGCCTTCACCGGCAAGGCCGCGCTGGTGATGCGCCGCAAGGGCTGCGCGGGCGCTTCCACCATCCACAGCCTCATCTACAAGCCGCTCGAGAGCGAGTCCGAAACCCCGACCTTCGAGCTGTGGGACGACGCGCCGGTCGCCGAGGCCAAGCTGATCGTGATCGACGAATGCTCCATGGTGGATGCCGAGCTCGGGCGCGACCTGATGTCGTTCGGCGTGCCGGTGCTGGTGCTGGGCGATCCGGCCCAGCTGCCGCCGATCCAGGGCGGCGGCTTCTTCACCGAGGCCGAGCCCGACGTCATGCTGACGGAGGTCCATCGCCAGGCGCAGAACGATCCGATCGTGCGCCTGTCCATGGAGATCCGCGCCGGCCAACGGCTGGTGCCGGGCGAGTACGGCGCCTCGCAGGTGGTGCGACGCGACGCGCTCGACCCGCAGCGCGTGCTCGATGCCGATCAGCTCCTGGTCGGCCGCAACGCCACGCGCCGCGCCTACAATGCGCGCATGCGCGAACGCCGCGGCTTCACCGAGGCGCTACCCATGCTGGGCGACAAGCTGGTCTGCCTGCGCAACAACCGGCGCAAGGGTTTGTTCAACGGCGGCCTCTGGGTGATCAAGGAGAAGCCGAAGACGCGCCGAGCGATCCTCGGCATGCGCTTGCGGCCCGACGAGGACGCGGGCGGGCGCATCGTCAAGGTGTCGGTGCGGCCGGAATGCTTCACCGGCGCGATCGAGCAGGTCGAATGGCTGCAACGCAAGCGCCATGACGAGTTCGATTTCGGCTACGTGCTCACGGTCCACAAGTCGCAGGGCTCGCAGTGGGACGACGTGGTGCTGTTCGACGAATCCTTCGCATTTCCCGACAGCCGCGAGCGCTGGCTCTATACGGGCGTCACCCGCGCGGCCAAGCGTTTGACGGTGGTGGTGTGAGGCGTGGCTTCACTTGTCCCGGGCGCGGTGCAGCACGGAGCGAAGCGCAGTGGTGCCCCGCCGATCCGGGACCGTTCCAAACGCGGGCGTGCGTAACGATCCCGGATCAGCAGCGCAGCGCTTCGCGCCGCGCTGCGCTGCGTCCGGGAAAAGTACCGAGACCTCGCCAGGCTAAGGCCCGGGCTTCCAGCCCGACGTCTTCAATTCAGCGTTGACCTTCTCGAGCCAGCTGAAGTCGAACACCGATGCGGTCGGCGGGATCTGGCTTGCCGGCATGCTGAGCATGTCGGCGCGCAGCGCGAGCTCGTTCTGCTGCGCGTCCGGCGCGATCGTGCCGTCCTCGGCCATCACCTTGCGCAGCTCGTCATAGCCGCGGGCGGCGGCGTCGGGCGGCGCCTTCATCTGCTTCACGAACACATCGATGGCGCCCTCGCGGTTGTCGCGCGCATAGATCATGCCCTTGCGAGTGGCGCGCACGAACCGCGTGACCGTGTCGGCGTGGTTCTTGATCATGTCGTCGGAGGTCGCCAATCCGTTGAAGGTGGAGCGCACCTCCTGGGCCAGATCCATGATCATGTGGGCATTGGCGAGACCGCCGGCGGCGCGCAGGGTCTCGACCTCGGCCGGCTGCAGCACGGCGGCCGGCAGCGAGCCTGCCCGCACCACCGCCATGCGGGTGCCGAGCGAGGAGCCCATCGGGGTGAAGGAGACGAAGTCGGGCGGCAGGCCCAGCTTCTTGAGCACATAGCGGATTGCGACCTCGCCGGTGTCGCCGCGGCTCAAGATGCCGACCTGCAATCCCTTGAGATCCTGAAAGGTCTTGATCTCGGGCTTGCTGGTCCAGATCTGCCAGCTCGGCCGGTCCTCCCCGACCGCCAGCACCTTGAGCCTGGCGCCCTTCATGATGGCGCTGATGGCCGAGGAGCCGGATGTGCTGAACTGCACGTCGCCGGACACCAGCGCCGGCGTCGCCACGCCGCCGCCGGCCTCGACCACGTCGAGGTCGAGGCCCTCGTCCTTGTAGTAGCCCTTGGTGATGGCGCTGAAGAAGAAGATGTAGGACGAGGTCAGGGTCGGATAGCTGACCTTGACCTTGTCGGCGGCATGGGCGGGAAGGCCAAGCGACATCGCGGCCACGATGGCCAATAGAGCCGATGCGACCAACCCAAAACATCTTGTCATGCCCGATGATCCCAGCGCTCTCATGGCCTGCCCTTACTTACGCGATAGCGGTCAAGCGTACGGCTTCCAATACTGCGTTGAACTGTTCTTTTGTCATGTCGCCAGTATATCACCTCGGCAATCTTGCAGACACGGCTACTTCTTGTCGCCCTTCTCCACCTCGCGCGCCGGGGTTTCCGGCGTTACGCCGCCGCGGCGGCGCGCGAATGTCTCCATGCCATTCCTTTCCCACTCGCCATCGACGGCGCGGCGGGCGAAGACGTCCCAGGCGTCGGACCAATCGCCGAGCGAATAGCCGTGCCAGGGCGGCTGCGGCGACAGCGCGGGCAAATGCAGCTCCTCCCAGATCGCGCGCGCCTGCTCCATGAATTCGCGCGCCGGCAGCGCCAGCGGGGGCGCCGGATGCTTGAGGGTGGCGTCGATCAGCAGCGTCGATTCCTCCGCGCCGCGGCCGGACTTCGGCCCATGGCCGCTTGCCCGGTAGGGCACCACATGGAGGTCCTCGATCGGGTTCGAGCGATAGGCAAGCGACCAGAAGATCGCGTCGGCATTCTCGGGGTTGATGTCCTCGCTCACCGCAATGCAGATCTTGCCGCAATCGGCCAGCAGGCTTGAGGCGCCGTGAAGGCCGCGCCAGATTTCGCTGCGCACCGCGCCGTGGGCGAACTGCAGGAAGATGACCTTGCGCAGATTGGTCAGCGGCTCGTGCATCACCACACGGCGGATGCCCCTGATCGCCAGCTGGTCGCGCAGGTGGGCGAGGAACAACGGCTCGTAGGCGACCTTCTTGAGCACGCTCGATTCGCTCGGCGTCACCTGGCTCACGATCGAGACGAAGACCGGCGCGCGCTTGCGGGTGATGGCGGTCACCTGCATCGACATGTTGAAGTCCTCGAGCGCCACATGGCCGTGGCTTTCCCCGAACGGACCTTCCGGCTCGAGCAGATCCGGATCGATCAGGCCCTCGATCACGATCTCGGCGTCGGCCGGCACGTCGAGATCGACGGTGACGGCCTTGGCGATCCGGATCGGCGCGCCCGCGAGGCCGCCAGCGACCGCCATCTCGTCGAGATCGAGCGCGAGCTTCATGGGCCCGGTGAACATTACCACCGGGGCGCAGCCGATCACGATGCAGCAGGGCATCGGCTCCTTGCGCTTGTTGTACTTGCGCCAATGGGCGTAGCCGCCGGCGCCGCCAAGCCGCGCCGCCATGCGCACGCCGAGCCGGTCGGTGGCTTTGAGGGCGGCCCGGTAGGTTCCCATGTTGCGGATGCCGGTCTCGGGATCGCGGGTGATGCACAGCGTCGCGGTCAGATAGGGCGCCGCATCGAAACCCGGCGTCGAGATCGGCACCGGCAGCGCGGCCAGACCCTGGTGGGCGCCGCGCAAGTCGGCGCCCGTGATCACCACCTCCTGGCAGGCTGGCGCGGCGACGCGCACCGGTGCGATCGGATGCGCGATGGCGTTCGCCCAGGCAGTCTCGATCGCATCGACCGGGCGGCCCATGCCGACCGAATAGATGCGCGGCGAAGCGCCGAGCGCACCGACCGCGACCGGCATGTCGTAACGGCGGCCGGCGGAATCGACCACATGGGTGAACAGAAACGCGCGCCGCTGGTCCTCGGCGAGGCCGCCCTGAAACTGCCAGCGCACCAGCGGGTGCAGCTCGGTATCCTTGTTGATCGGACGATCGATGCGGGTGACCAACCCCTGCGCCTCGAGCGCCGCCAGGTGCAGCTGGAAGTCCAGCGGCGGACCCTCGGCGGAGGAGTCTGTTCGGCGGGTCGCGGGCGCAATGTCGAGCATGATCGATCCTCGGATGATCGCAACGGGTGAGAAACTACGACTTGTGGCAAGGACAGCGCAACGGCGGCCGCCATCGTGCGATGTTTCGTTCCGGTCCTACTTGGCGCAGGGACCGACATATTCGGCGTTCTTGGTCACCAGGAACGTGGTGCTCGGCTGGTTCGGCAGCGTGAAGGTGGAGGTAACCGAGCTGGTAAAGCGCTTGTCGTCTTCGAACACGTAGCTGCCCTCCCCTTTGACCGCGAGGGTTCCGCCCTGCGGGGCGGGGCCGCTGCAGGTCGCGGAAAGCGTCAAGGTCTTGCCGGAGAAGGCGTGGCTGCGGATGCATTCATGGTCGGCAAACAGCGTCGCGAAGGTTGCCACCAGATCATCGAATTCCGCGGCCGAATAGCAGCGGTTCTCGGTCTTGTCGGGCATCGGCGTGCCGTTCCGGCTGGTCTTGGTCAGCACCTTCCACAGCCCGGGCTCAAGCTTGATCGCAGCGGCGTCTTGGGCGCCGGCGAGCGAGCTCACCCCGGCAGCGCAAATCACGGCCGTAAAGCAAATCGCGGCGATCCTGATCATGCTGGCTTCCTTTAAGGGCTTGTGGCCTTGGCGGCCTGGATCGCTTGCCAGACGGCAAACGGCGTCGCCGGCATCTCGATGTCGCGCACGCCGACCTCGCGCAGCGCGTCCAGGATCGCGCTGATCATGACGGCCGGAGCCGCGGTGGTACCGCCCTCGCCGCCGGCCTTGATGCCGAGCGGATTGGTCGGCGACAGCACCTGCGCGATCTCGGTGCGGAACGAGGGCAGCGTATCGGCGCGCGGCATCCCGTAATCCATGAGCGAGCCGCAGAGCGGCTGGCCGCTGTCGGGCTCCACATAAATCTGCTCCCACATGGCCTGGCCGACGCCCTGGGCGATGGCGCCGTGGGTCTGACCATCCACGATCAGCGGATTGATGCAGCGGCCCACATCGTCCACCGAGGCGTACCGCAGGATCGCGACCGCGCCGGTCGCCGGATCCACCTCGACCTCGCAGATGGCGCAGCCGTTGGGAAACACCGGATCGTGCATCTCATTGTCGGTGACGACCGCAAGCCCGCCTTTGAGATCATCCGGCAAGGCGAGCTGCGCGATCTCACCGGCGAGCTCGAAGAAATCGAAGCTGCGATTGGTTTCACGCGCCGAGAATCGGCCGTCGTTGAATTCAACATCAGCGGGCGGCACCGCGAGCGCGAGCGCGGCAATGCGCTTGGCCTTGCCGATCAGCTCGGTGGCGGCCATCGAGAAAACCGTGGCCGCATGGCGCATGGAGCGGCCCGAATGGGTGCCGCCCCCGACCTTCACCACATCGGTATCGCCATAGATGATCTTGACGGTCTCGACCGGGACATGGAGGAGGTCGGAGACCACCTGCGCGAAGCTGGTTTCGTGCCCCTGCCCGGTCGACTGCGTGCCGATCACGACGTCGACGCGTCCTTCCGGCAGCACCGTGAATCGCGTCTGCTCGTTGGGAGCGCCGATCGAGGACTCCACGTAATTGGCAAGGCCGCGGCCGAGCAGCTTGCCGCGTTTCCGGGCTTCGCGCCGGCGCCGCTCGAAGCCCTTCCAGTCGGCGATCTCCATCGCCCAGTCCATGTTCTCCTCGTAGCGGCCGCTGTCGTAGAGCATGCCGACACCGTTGCGGTACGGCATGGCGGCAGGCTTGATCAAGTTGCGCCGCCGCAGCTTGATCCGGTCGAAGCCGAGCTCGATGGCGGCCCGATCGATCAGCCGCTCGATCGCATAGGTCACCTCCGGCCGGCCCGAGCTGCGATAGGCCTGGGTCGGCATCGTATTGGTGTAGACCGCCATCGCGCGCAGCGTGACGGCCGCAATGTCGTAGGAGCCCGGGATCAGGCCGCAGCCCTTGCTGAGCGGCGAGAACGATACCGCGCGCGCCCCCACGTTGCTGATATTGGTGGCGCGCATCGCCAGGAAGCGGCCATCGCGGCGCAGCGCCAGCTCGACCTTGCTGACGAGATCGCGGCCCTGGTAATCGCTGAGAAAAGCTTCCGAGCGCGTCGCCGTATACTTGACCGGGCGCTTGAGCTTGTGGGCCGCCCACAGCACCAGGCCGAACTCGACGAAGACGCGGTTGCGGGTGCCGAAATTGCCGCCGACATCGTAGGAGAGAACGCGCAGCCGGTCGGGCGCGATGCCGAGCACGGTCGCGAGCTCCCGTTTCTGGCGTACCGCGCCGCCGCTGCCGGCATGGAGCGTGAAGCGGTCGGTCGCCTCATCGTAATGGGCGACCGCGGCTCGTGGCTCCAGCGGCACCCCGGTCACCCGGCCGATGTGGAAGTCCATCTTGACCACGTGGTCGGCGGCTGCGAAGGCCCGGTCGGTGGCGGCGCGATCCCCGAACCAGGTCTCGACCGGAATATTGTCCGGGACTTCGTCCCAGACTTTCGGAGCACCGGGCGCCATGGCGTCGTGCGCGTGCAGCACATGGGGCAGCACCTCGTAGTCGACCTCGACCGCCTCGGCGCCATCGAGCGCCTGCGCCAGGGTCTCGGCCACCACCATGGCGACGGCCTCGCCCACATGACGCGCTTTGTCGGCCGGCAACAGGAGATGCGGGCCGATGAAGACGGTGCCGCCGCCCGGCGCGCAGAGCTTCATGTCGTATTTGGTCTTGGGCAGCGGATCGTGCGGGATGGGACCGAGATTGTCGGCCAGGCAATCGGCACCGGTGAAGACCCCAAGCACGCCCGGCAGGGCGCGCGCGCGCGCCGTATCGATGCCGCGGATGCGGGCGTGGGGATGGGGCGAGCGGACCATGGCCGCATAGGCCTGATGGTCGAGCTTGAAATCGTCGCTGAAGCGGCCCTTGCCGGTGACGAGCCGCTCGTCCTCGGCACGCCGCACGGGCTTGCCGATGAAGCGGAAGCCGTCCTTGTCGGGTTCCATGCTGGTCATTTCAGGGTCTTTGCGGGCAGCTCATCTGGAGGTGGGAGGAAATGTATGCGCTGTGACAGGGCCTTAAGTAAACGGCGCCAGAGTCTCCTTGACTCCCATTTGCCGGTGAGGAATCAATAGGAACAAATCATGAACATGGGTTGCAGATGCCCTCAGCCCTTCCCGGCCAGCCCCCCTCCCGAACCCTCCGCAAGGAGGGGTGGGGACGGGCGGTCGCAACGATCGATCCAAGCCGGTTTTCCCCCTGGGGCGCACAAGAGGGCTCGCTGAGGTTGGGCGTGCCCGCCCTCGATGCGGCGCTCCAGGGGGGTCTTGGTTTGGGGGCTTTGCATGAGCTCACGCCCGCCAGCGAGCTGCAGCTCGGCTCGGCCTTCGGGTTTGGGCTCGCCATCGCGGCCCTGGCGGCCGCCGGCGACCGCACGCGTGCCGCCCAGGTGCTCTGCATTGCGACCGATTATGCAGCGCTTGAGGCCGGGGCCCCCTATGGGCTTGGCCTCGATGGTTTCGGGCTCTCCATGGATCGACTGCTGATCCTGCGGGTCGCGCATCCGCGCGATGCGCTGTGGGCCTTCGAAGAGGCGCTCAAATGTCGGGCTTTGGCGGCGGTTCTGGCCGAGTTGCCGGAGACTGGCGATGCCGCCGATTTCACCGCGACGCGCCGCCTGTCGCTTGCCGCGCAAGCCGGCGGCGGGCTTGGCCTGTTGCTGCGGCATCGGCCCAATCCGTTGCCGTCGGCGGCCATGACGCGCTGGCAGGTCGCCACAGCCTTGAGCCAGCCCGACCGCTTCGGCGGGCTCGGCGGCCCCCGCTTCGACCTCTCCTTGCACCGGAATCGGCGCGGCCGCTGCGGCCGCTGGATCGCGGATTGGAACCATGACGAACGCAACTTCGTCCCGCAGGCGCTATCTCTCGGTATGGCTGCGGCGGCTCATGACCGACCGGATCGCGCGCAGCCGCTCCGGCGCACCGCCTGAGCAGGCGCCTTTGGTCGTCGCCCAGCCGGTCAAGAACGCGCTCGCGCTGGCGGCCATGAACGATGCGGCCGCGCGGCTTGGGCTGCGAACCAGCATGGCGCTGGCCGATGCCAAGGCGATGTATCCGACGCTCGCCGTCGCGGACGCCGATCCGGAGGCCGACCGGATCCTGCTCGCGGCCATCGCCGACTGGTGCGACCGCTATACGCCGCTCGTCGGGCTCGATCCGCCGGACGGAGTGATCCTCGACATCACCGGTTGCGCGCATCTGTTCGGCGGCGAGACAGCCTTCTGCGCCGACATCGTGCAGCGGCTCGGACAGCAGGGTTTGGCGGCGCGCGCCGCCATCGCCGACACGGTCGGCTGCGCCTGGGCAGTGGCGCGCCATGCTGACTTTTTTCACCCGCCCCCGAAAGGGAGAGGTAAGCAAACATCGTACGCCATCGTCCCGCCAGGCGGCGCCCGCGAGGCGCTGCTGCCCTTGCGGCTCGCGGCGTTGCGCATCGCACCCGACATCGAGGCCGCCTTGGGGCAGGCCGGTCTCAAATGCATCGCCGACGTGATCGATCGTCCGCGTGCCCCGCTCGCCGCCCGCTTCGGCGCGGACTTCATCCGCCGCATCGATCAAGCCGTGGGGCGCGACGACGAGCCGATCACGCCTCGCCTGCCCGTTCCGCCCTATGTGGCGGAACGCCGCTTCGCCGAGCCGATCCTGCTCGAAGCCGATGTGCTGCGCACCACCGAGCTTTTGGCGCAGGAGCTTGCCCGCATGCTGGAGCGGCGTGGCGAAGGCGCCCGCCGGCTGCAGGTCGCGCTGTTCCGCACCGACGGCAAGGTGCATCGGAGCGAGGTCGGGACCGGCGCGCCGCTGCGCGATCCGGCCCGCATGCGGACGCTGTTCGCCGAGCGGCTGGCCGCCGTCGGCGAGGCTTGCGATCCCGGTTTCGGCTTCGATGTGGTGCGGCTGAGCGCGCTTGCGACCGAGCGCTGCGACCCGGTGCAAACCGGCCTGGCGGCGCCCGACCATGCGGCGGAGCTTTCCCATCTGGTCGATCGCCTGGGCGCACGCTTCGGCCTGCGCCGGGTGACCAGGCCGGTAGCGCAGGACAGCCACATCCCCGAATTCGCGGTCGCCGCCGTGGCGGCGCATTGCGATCGACACCGCCCGTTTGTTCCCGTGAACGAGCGTGTGAAGGAATTTGCCACATCCGCTCATTCCCGCGGACGCGGGAATCCAGACTTTGCCAAATTGCACGGACGTTCAATGGGACAAAGGCTGGGTCCCCGCGTCCGCGGGGACGAGCGGGTGGAGAGATCTCGCCCTTCATCAGTTTCTTTCACACGCTCGGACGCGGGAATCCAGACTTTGCCAAACTGCACGGACGTTTATGGGGTAAAGGCTGGGTCTCCGCGTCCGCGGGGACGAGCGGGTGGAGAAACTCGTCCTTCATCAGTTTCCTTCACCGGCACTTGCGCGGGAATGAGCGGAGGCGGCGATTCCTTCACAAGCTCGCCCGCGGAAATCCAGGCTAACTCGCTCTGCCCACCGCGGCCGATTCGTTTGTTTGGACGGCCGGAGCCGATCGAGGCGATCGCGGAAGTTCCCGACGGGCCGCCGGTGCGGTTTCGCTGGCGGCGGGTGCTGCATCAGGTCGCTCATGCGGAAGGGCCCGAGCGCATCGCGATGGAATGGTGGCGTGACCAGAACGGACGCGCGCTGACGCGCGATTATTTCCGCGTCGAGAGCCGCGAGGGAGTGCGGGTCTGGCTCTATCGCGAAGGCCTCTATGGACGCGAGCTCATGGAGCCGCGCTGGTTCCTGCACGGCCTGTTTGCGTAAGGCCTATTTGCCTGGTTCGTAAAACCGGATGTTGCGTGATGTATGCCGAGCTCGCCGTCACCACCAACTTCTCCTTCCTGCGCGGCGCCTCGCATCCCGAGGAACTGGTCGCCGGCGCCAAGCGGCTCGGCCTGAGCGGAATCGGCATCGCGGACCGCAACAGCGTCGCCGGCGTGGTGCGGGCCCATATGGCGGCCCACCAGGCGCGATTGCGGCTCGCGGTCGGAGCGCGGCTGGTCTTTGCCGACGGCACGCCCGACATTCTCGGCTATCCGCGCGACCGGGCCGCCTGGGGCCGGCTCACCCGCCTGCTCTCGCTCGGCAAGCGGCGCGCCCAAAAGGGCGATTGCATCCTGGGGCTCGCGGATCTCATCGATTTTAGCGATGGACTCAATCTCATCGTCATGGCGCCGCCGCGGATCGATACCGCGGCCCTGCAAAGCCTGCTGGCGCAGCTGCGGGACGCCACTTGCGAAAAATACGGTGGAAAATGCGTCTGGCTCGCCGCCAGCATGCTGTATCGCGGCGATGACGCACGCCGCTGCGCGCGGCTTGCGGAAATCGCCAAGCAAGCATCCGTTCCGCTGATCGCCGTCAACGACGTGCTCTATCATGCCCCCAAGCGGCGGGCCCTGCAGGACATCGTCACCTGCATCCGCGAGCACACGACCATCGATGCCGCCGGCCGCCTTTTGGAAGCCAATGCCGAACGGCATTTCAAGCCGCCGGCCGAAATGGCCCGGTTGTTCCGTAAGGCTCCGGATGCGGTGCGGCAAACCCAAGCCTTTCTCGATTCCTGCCGCTTCTCGCTCGATGAGCTGAAGAACACCGAGTATCCGGACGAGACCCGCAAGGGCTTTGCGACGCCGCAGGACGCGCTCATCGCCTTCGCGCAGGATGGCGCGCGGCGGCGCTATCCGGACGGCATCCCCGAGAAGGTGCGCCACGCGCTTGCCGAAGAGCTGCGGCTGATCGGCGAGCTCAACTACGCGCCCTTCTTCCTGACGGTTCACGACGTGGTGCAATTCGCCCGCCAGCAAGAGATCCTGTGCCAGGGGCGCGGCTCGGCGGCCAATTCGGTGATCTGCTATTGCCTCGGCATCACCGATGTGGATCCGCTCAAGATCGATCTCTTGTTCGAGCGTTTTGTCTCGGCCGAGCGGCGCGAGCCGCCCGACATCGACGTCGATTTCGAGCATGAGCGGCGCGAAAAGGTGATCCAGCATATCTACCAGACCTACACGCGCGAGCGCGCCGGTCTCGCCGCGACCGTCATCTGCTATCGCGGCCGCAGCGCCATCCGCGACGTCGGCAAGGTGTTCGGGCTCTCCGAGGACACGATCGGGGCGCTCGCCGGCTCGCTGTGGGGCTGGTCGATGGATGGGGTGACCGCCCGGGAGGCCAAACGCATCGGCCTCGATCCGGGCGATCGGCGGCTCAAGATGGCGCGCTCGTTTGCGCGCGTGCTGATGGGGTTTCCCCGCCACCTCTCCCAGCACGTGGGCGGCTTCGTCATCACCCGCAGCCGGCTCGACGAAGTGGTGCCGATCGAGAATGCCGCCATGGAGGATCGCACCGTCATCGAATGGGACAAGGACGATCTCGATGCCGTGGGGCTGCTCAAGGTCGATGTGCTGGGGCTCGGCATGCTGTCGTGCCTGCGCCGCGCCTTCGAGCTCCTGCAAACCCGCTACGGCGTTGCCCGCGATCTCTCCCTGCAGGACGAGGACGCGGCCGTCTACCGCATGATCGAACGCGCCGACACGATCGGCGTCTTCCAGATCGAGAGCCGCGCTCAGATGTCCATGCTGCCGCGACTCAAGCCCAAGGAGTTCTACGATCTGGTGATCGAGGTCGCGATCGTGCGGCCGGGCCCGATCCAGGGCGACATGGTGCATCCCTATCTGCGCCGCCGGCAAAGGCTCGAGCCGGTGCACTATCCCTCCCCGGAGCTCAAGGCCATCCTGCACAAGACCTTGGGGGTTCCGCTGTTCCAGGAACACGCGATGCGCATCGCCATCGTGGCGGCCGGTTTCGCGCCGGCCGAAGCCGACAAGCTGCGCCGCGCCATGGCGACGTTCAAGCGCGTCGGCACCATCAAATATTTCCGCGACAAATTCATCAACGGCATGGTGAGCCGCGGCTACCCCGCCGATTTCGCCGCCCGCTGCTTCAGCCAGATCGAAGGCTTCGGCGAATACGGATTTCCAGAAAGCCACGCGGCGAGCTTTGCCAACCTGGTCTATGCCTCGGCCTGGATCAAATGCCGGTATCCCGATGTCTTCGCCTGCGCGCTCCTCAACAGCCAGCCGATGGGTTTCTACGCGCCGGCCCAGATCGTGCGCGATGCGCAGGAGCATGGCGTCGAGGTGCGGCCGGTCGACATCAATCATTCCGGCTGGGATTGCGGCCTCGAGCCGGCCACGGCAGGCGCGCCGGTGCGCGCAAGCCTGCATGCGCGCCATGCCGGGATGCGCGACGACATCGGCACGACCCATGCGCTGCGGCTCGGCTTCCGGCAGATCAGCGGATTTTCGGAAGCAGACGCCCGCCAAATCGAAAGCACGCGAGGTCGGGGTTTCGATTCGATGCGCGATCTCTGGCTGCGCACGGGTCTCACGCCTGCCGTCATCGAGCGGCTGGCGCAAGCCGATGCGTTCCGCTCGCTTGGCCTCGACCGCCGCGATGCGCTGTGGGCGGTACGCGCCTTGCAGCGCACGGGCGACAAGGACGACCTGCCGCTGTTCGCCAGGGTGGCCATGCCGAAGCTCGAGCCGGACATCGCGTTGCCGCCGATGCTTTTGGGCGAGCAGGTGGTCGAAGACTATCGCCGCCTGCATCTGTCCCTGAAGGCGCATCCGGTCGCGTTCCTGCGCGTCGATCTCAATCGCCGTGGCATCCTGCGCCACGATCAGCTCCCCGCCATCGCATCGGGCCGTCGCGTGACGGTCGGCGGCCTCGTGCTGGTGCGCCAGCGCCCCGGCACCGCCGCCGGCGTCATCTTCATGACGCTCGAGGACGAGACCGCCATCGCCAACACGATCGTGTGGCCGAAGATATTCGAGACTTTCCGGCCGATCGTGCTCGGCGCGCGGCTCATCAGCGTGACCGGCAAGCTGCAGAGCGAATCAGGCGTCATCCATGTGGTGGCCGAGCGGGTGGAGGACCTGACCCCGCTGTTGCGCCGGCTGTCGCAGTCGCAGGATACCGGCTGTGTCGAGGCGTTGGCGCGCGCCGACGCCGTCAAACACCCGGCCGCACCCGACCCGCATCCGCACCGCCACCCGCGCACCGGCGATGCGCTCGTCACCCTGTTCCGGGACGAGCCGGCACTGGCCGATCAGCTCGGCTTCAGCGCGGGCGCCATGCCCAAGGGACGGAATTTTCACTAGTCGTGCGCTTCAACCAAAGGGAATGGATCGGTTTCGTAGGGGCGGGCCTTGCGCGCGCCTCTCCGCGTACGCGGGCCCGGCGGGCGGGCACAAGGCCCGCCCCTACCAACACAGAACTCGTGCAACCCTTCACTTCAATTCAAGCACACGACCAGTCTAAGCCTCAGCCTAAATGCGATCCGGGAACCGGATGACGAAATTGCCCCGGTTCGGCATCTGCACCTTGGGCAGCGTGCTCGCGTTCATCTCGTCGCCCTCGCCGATCAGCTTGTTCTCCGCCAGGATATAGGCGGTCAAGGCATAGACCTCCTGATCGGTGAGCGAACGCGGCTGGGTCCAGGGCATCGAGCGGCGGATGAAGTCGAATACCGTGGTGGCGTACGGCCAATAGTTGGCGATGGTCTTGCCGCCATCCAGCGTCGCCTTGGGCGGCCCGCCGACCAGCCGTGCCGCGACGCCGCCCTTGCCGCCTTCGCCATGGCAGGCCACGCACTTCTCGGCGAAGATCTTGGCACCGTCGGCGGCCTTGCCGCTGCCCGCCGGCAAGTTGGTTCCGTCAGGCAGAACGTTGATATCCCACTCCGCGAGATCGGCCTGGGTGATCGGCTTGCCGAGATGGGGACTCTCGGCCGACGCCGAACCGAGCCCGAACGTGAGCGCGGCAGCAGCGGCCGCCATTGCGAGCTTACGCATAGACATGCTTGACCTCCCCCTTGGCGTCAACGCCCCAGCTGGTGATGGCGTTGAAATGGTGGCCCGGGAAACCTCCGACATTCGGGGGTTTGGTGGTCTGGCCGCGCGCGGCCACGAACTGCTCGCGGGTCGGCTGGACGCTGCCGCCCTCGTCCCAGGCGCGACTCTGCAGAATGGCCGGACCGCCGTCCCAGCGCCACGGCATCGAGAAGCGGGTGAAGGCCTTCGGCAGCCGCGGCTCCTGCAGCGCCGCCTGCGCCCAGCTCTTGCCGCCGTCCGCCGACACCATGACCTTGGCGATGCGACCCGAGCCCGAATAGGCGATGCCGCTGATCTCGTAGACTCCGGGATCCTTGAGGTCGAGGCCGGGCGACGGCGAGGTGATGAAGGATTTCACCTCGTTCACGAAATAGAACTGGGTGTCCTTTCCGTCCGGCAGCGGATCGGTATAGATCTTCGAACTCGTAATAAGTCATCGCGGGCTGGTCGGTGACCTGCACGCGACGCAGGTACTTGACGTTCATGTTGCCTTCGTAGCCGGGCAGCCACAACCGCATCGGATAACCTTGGCCCGGCTGGATGCGCTCGCCGTTCTGGTACATGGCGACCAGGGCGTCATCCATCACCTTCTTGATCGGCACGCTGCGGGTGAGATGCGGGGAATCGGCGCCCTCCGCGATGATCCATTTCGCCTTGGGGTCGACGCCGGCCTCATCGAGCAGCACCGCCAGCGGCACGCCGGTCCACTCCGCGCAGGACGAAAGGCCGTGCAGCGCCTGCAGGTTGGCCTGGATCGGCTCATTGGAGAACAGCGGCGCGCTGTTGCCGCCGCATTCGGTGAAGCCGACGCGCGACACCATCGAATAGCGCGACAGCGTGTCGAGCGTGAACATCAGCGGCTGCTTGACCATACCGTGAATGACCAGCTTGTGCTGGGCCGGATCGATATCCGGAATGCCGGCATGCATGATGGTGAAGTGCAGGCCGTTGGGCGTGATGATGCCCTTGAGCAGCTGATGCGGCGTGCGGGCGCGGGTGCCGCCCGGCTCGCCCTTGGTGTTGTCGACCGTGCGCACCACGTAGTCCTCGAACCGCGAGGCATGCTGGTAGGGCGGAACCTGACCACCCGGGTGAGTGCTCCAAGGCGCTTCGGCCAGGGGCTCGGCGGCGGCACCGGTCAGCGAGCCGGCTGTGCCAGCTCCCATGGCGCCGGCGAGCATGACGCTGCTTCTCAGCAGCGCACGACGATCGAGCAGGCCGTTGCCGGCGACTTGCTCGATCAAGCTTTCGCTTTTTCGAGATTTGCTCATGATGTTTCCCCATATGGGTGTCAGCCTCCGGCTGTCCCATCGGATCAGCCGAGCGTCCGGTGGTGAGCCCACCGACGCAGGCGGAGACAAGCATGTTTCGGGGCAAGGCTCCAGAGGCGTCCGGGGACGATCACGCCCTGGCGGACCCGCCGGGCTTCACCGCCGGCGTCATGCCCAACGGGAGGAATTTCGTTAAGCATTTCCAGGAAAGAGCCTGCGCATGTGATGCGCGGCAGAGCTCTCCTGCGCGGTTATTTCGCCGCCGCCCCGGTCAGCGCGCGTACGCGCCGGTCGTGCAACGCGGCATTGCGCGCCGCGTCATTCTGATTGAACAGCTCCAGCGAGTCCAAGTCTTCCTCGACCGCCGGCGTCAAGGCCTGGTCGATATAGGCCGATTTCCGCGGATCGGCCTTGATCGTCTTCGCCAAACCATAGAGGCGGCGCGCAGCTCGCGCGGCCCGAACGAACTTACGGGCCGTTTCCCAGAAGTAATTGGAATAGAAGATCCACATCGGCTCGATCGCAAAGGTCGGACGGCGATCACGCCGGAATTTCAGCCTGAGGATGCCGCCCTGCAGCGGGTGGACGTTCTCCATCGCGGTGAATTGGGAAAAATGCAAAAGCGTTCCGGCGAGCGAGCTCAGTTTGATGCCGGTCGCGCCTGCCCGGCGCATGATGCAATCCAGATGTTCCGGCGTGTAGTAGATGTCCCAGGCGGCGCGATAGATCTCCTCCCATTCCGTCTGGGTCATCCTGGGATGCGCCGTCACCGCGTGCTCGGTATCGTATTTGTTCATGTCGGGGTCCATGGCGACCCCCTTGCGGTGGAGAATCTGGTGATCCTCGGAACCCGGCAGCGGCGTGAGGCAGAAGAACTCCATCATGTCGATCGGCAGCTCGCGCTGGACGATCGCAATGTCGCGCCTGATGGAAGCGGGTGTGTCGTTCGGGAACCCGAGGATGTAACCCGCATAAGTGACCGCACCCACGGCCTTCCAGGCGAGCAGGAGCTTCCGATACTCGGTGATCTTGTTCTGCCGCTTCTTGGCGGCGATCAGCGTATCCGGATTGACGCTTTCAACCCCGATGAAGACGCGGGTGACGCCCGCCTTCGCGCATTTCTCGACGAAGTTCGGGATCTTGTGGCACAGCGTGTCGACCTGGATCATGAGACTGACGCTGATGCCCTCCTCGGTGCGCAGCTTGATGATGCGGTCGAGGATGGGCTCCCAGTCCTTGTTGCGGGCGAGGTTGTCGTCAGTGATGAAGAAGCGGTGAATGCCTTCCGCCCAGTTCTGCCTGATGATCTGCTCGACGTCGTCAGGCGAGCGCCGTCGCGATGTCCGTCCCTGCACGTTGATGATGGTGCAGAACGAGCATTGGTATGGGCAGCCGCGGCCGGCATCAAAGGTCGAGTAGTTGCCCGCCGTGCGCTTGACGTGCTTGCGCAGCAGAAACGGCACCGGCGCCGACTGAATCGACGGGAGATCGTTGAGATAATTGTAGATCGGCTGGAGCGCACCGCTTGCGGCGTCGCGCAACAGACCGTCGAGCCGCTCCTCCGCCTCGCCGGCGAACAAGCTGATCCCGAGGTCGAGCGCCTCCTGGATGTCGGGCTGCATCTCGGCAAGCATCGACAGGCAGCCGGAGACATGAAACCCGCCGATGACCACGGGCACGCCCGCGGCCCGCAACGGCCGAGCGATATCCACGGCGCGAGGAAACTGGTTCGATTGCACGCCAACGAGGCCGACAAGGCCGAAGCCGCCGTGGCGCTCAAGCTGGGCGATGATCTTCTTCGGCTTGATCCGGGTATTGGTCTCGTCGATCGGCGTCACATCGATGGAGACGTTGGATCCCAGCACCTCACGCTTGGCGGCATGGATCGCGAGCCCATAAAGCGCAGCCAGCGAGTTCGACGGCATGACCGAGCGAAACCACTGGATCACGTAGCCATCGTCGTCGTAATGCGACGGCTTGATCAGGATCAGCTGGAAGCGGCGCCGCGGCCGAGCGCTGTCGAGCATACGTCGGGCGCCTTTGCAGTTTAAGTTGCAAGCTACCAAGCGTCACCATCCGTCGCTTGTCAAGGACTTCGCTCGCGGTGTCATCGATCCAGGACAAAGTCCTTTCGGATCAACGCTCCGAGGTCGAAAGCCGATGCTCGCGCCCGAGCCATGCGAGCGCGCCTTGGGCTGCCGCCGCACCGGTCGAGAATGCGGCTTGCAGGAGATAGCCGCCGGTCGGCGCCTCCCAGTCCAGCATCTCACCGGCGACGAAGACCCCGGGCCGGAGGCGCAGCATGAAGCTTTCGTCGATCTCCTCGAAGGCGATGCCGCCCGCAGTCGAGATGGCGCTCGCCAGCGCGAGCCATGCCGATCAAGCGGACCGGCACGGACTTGATGAGCGAGGCGAGCGTCGCCGGCGTCATGTCGGAGAGGCGCTCCGGCGATGCGAGGGTCGCCTCGTGCAGCAATCCGACCGCGACTGGGGACAGGCTCACCGCCTTGCGCAGAAACGTCGCGAGCGATTGCTTGCCGCGCGGCGCGCACAGGCGTCGCTCGAGCGCGGCGGCCGTCATGTCGGGACGCAGATCGATGATTATCTCCGCTTCGCCATGCGCCTTGATCGCCTCGCGCAGCGATGCCGACAACGCGTAGATGGCGCCGCCCTCAAGTCCGCTGCGCGTGATGATGGCCTCGCCCCGCACCGCGCGGCCGGCGAAGGACAGCTCGACGCGCTTGAGCGGCTGGCCTTCAAACCGGTTTGAGAAGACATCCGACCAGCCGGCAATGAAGCCGCAATTGGCGGGGGCCAACGGCGTCACCTTGATGCCGGCTTGGGTCACCACCCCGACCCAACCGCCGTCGGAGCCGAGGCGGGGCCAGCTGGCGCCGCCGAGCGCCAGCACCGTCGCATCGGCGCGAACCGCGATCGGCTCCTGCGGCCCGTCGAAGATCAGGGCGCCATCGTCACTCCATCCGGTCCACAAATGGCGGGGCCTGAACTCAACGCCGGCCGCGCTGAGCCGTCGCAACCAAGCGCGCAGCAGCGGCGAGGTCTTGAAGGCCTGCGGGAACACGCGCCCGCTCGATCCCACGAATGTGGCCTGGCCGAGCCCCTCGCACCATGCCCGCAGAGCGGCGGGCGCAAACGCCTCGATGGCGGCGCGCAGGCGCGGCTGAGCGTCGCCGTAGCGCTCAAGCAGGCGCTCAAGCGCTTCATTGTGCGTGAGATTGAGCCCACCGCGGCCGGCGAGCAGAAACTTGCGCCCCGCCGACGGCATCCGGTCGTAGAGCGTGACGCGCGCGCCGCCGTTCGCCAGCACCTCGGCCGCCATCAATCCGGCAGGCCCGCCGCCGATGACAGCGACCTGAGCTTGCAACACGGGCATGCGCCGCCTGCCGGCCGCGATGTCAATCCTTCGCCGCGCCGCCGCCGAGCATCAGATGGATGGTCTTGGTCTCGGTGTAGCTCAACAGCTCGTCGATGCCTTCCTCGCGGCCGAGCCCGCTGTTCTTGTAGCCGCCGAACGGCGTTCCATAGAAATGGCCGGAGGCGCCGTTGATCCAGACATAGCCGGACTTGACCGCGCGCGCGGCCCGGAAGGCGGCGTTGAGATCGTTGGTGAAGATCGATGCGGTCAGGCCGTATTCGGTCGCAGTTGGCGAGCGTCAGCGCTTCCTTCTCGTCGCGCCAGCTGAACACCGAGAGCACCGGCCCGAAGATTTCCTCGCGCGCGATCCGCATGGTCGGCTTGACGTCGGCGAAGACCGTCGGCTCGAGCCAATAGCCGCGCTTGAAGTCATCGCCGGGCGGCCGCTTGCCGCCGGTCATCAGCCGCGCGCCCTCCTGGCGCTGCCGGACTCGCACCATGGCGCAGACGCGCTCGTAATGGCGCTTGGAATTGATCGGACCCATCTGCGATTTGTCGTCGAGCGGATCGCCGAGCCGCAGCGCGGCGACCCGTTCGACCACCCGCTCGAGCACCGCGCTTGTAGAGCGATTCGTGCAGCAAGAGGCGGCTGGTCGAGCCGCAGGATTGGCCCTGCCAGGCGAAGTTCATGCCGGCGACGGCGATCTGCGCGACCTTGTCGGGATCCATGTCCGGGAAAGGCGATCAGCGGGTTCTTGCCGCCGAGCTCGAGCGTCACATGCTTGATGCCGCCTTCGGCGGCGGCGCGCTGGATGGCGCGGCCGGTCGGCACCGAGCCGGTGAAGGCGATGCGCTTGACGGTCGGATGGCGCGCCAGCGCGTCGCCGGCCGGCATGCCGATTGCCGGTGACGATATTGACGACGCCGGCCGGCAGCACCTCGCGGCAGATCTCGCCCAGCATGGTGGCCGACAGCGGGCTCGTCTCCGGCGGCTTGAGCACCACGGTATTGCCGGCCATGAGCGGCGCCGCCAGCGCGTTGGCGGCGAACTTGATCGGATGATTGAACGGGATGATGCGGCCGACCACGCCATAGGGCTCGCGCAGCGTCATGTGCAGGTTCTTGGCGCTGGCCGGAATGGTCTCGCCTTTGATCTCGGTGTGGAAGCCGGCGTAGTAGTCGAGCGTGTCGCCGGCGCTGGCGACATCCGCCCGCATCTTGCTGATGGTGTTGCCGGTATCGATGACCTCGATGCGCAGGATGTTGTCGGTGTTCTCGCGCAGCTTCGCCGCCAGCTGGCGCAGGAGCTTGGCGCGGGCCTTGGGCTCGAGCGCCGCCCAGGCCGGCTGCGCGGCTTCGGCCGCCGTGACCGCGCGGTTGACGTCGGCGGCGGTCGCGGCCGGCACATGGCCGAGTGTCTCCTCATTGGCGGGATTGACCAATTCGAGCCATTCGCCCGCTTCGCTCGGCACCAGCTCGCCGCCGATCAGCATATGGCCGCGCATGAGATTGGAATGGACGTTCATTGGGCGATCCTCGTTTTCAGGAGACTTGGTTCGGGGCCTTTTAGGCGTTCGGGCTCACAAAGTCAGCGGGCTATCGGCCCTGACGCGGGCTATCGGCCCTGACGCGGGCTATTCGGCCCTGATATTGGCGTCATGGACCACCTTGGCCCATTTCGCGATCTCGGTCTTGATCCGCTCGCCAAAATGGGCCGGCGTATCGGCGACCGGCTCAAAGCCGAGATCCTGCAGGCGCTGCTTGACGTCCGGCAGCGCGACCGCGCGGGCGATCTCCGCTTGCCAGCGATCGATGATCTCCACCGGCGTGCCGGCCGGTGCCACCACGCCGGTCAGGGTATCGGATTCCTGATCGGGCACGCCGGCCTCCGCCATGGTCGGGACGTCCGGCAGCGCCGCGGCACGCTTGAGGCTCAGCACCGCGAGCCCGCGCAGCTTGCCGTCCTTGATGTTGGCCATGGCGGGCGGCAGCGCCGTGAACACGACCGGCGTGTGGCCGCCCATGGTCGAATTGATCGCCGGCGCGGCACCGTTGAACGGCACCATCACCAGATCGAGGCCCGAACTTGAGCTTGAACAGCTCGCCCGCCAGATGCGGCGTCGAGCCCGTGCCGGGCTGTGCGTAGCTGTATTTGCCCGGATTGGCTTTCACCAGATCGATCAGCTCGCCCACGCTCTTGGCCGGCAGTTCCGGATAGACCGAGAGCACGTTGGGCGAGGACGCCACCAAGGTGATGGGCGAGAAATCCTTGATCGGATCGTAGGGGACCTTGGCATACAGGCTCGGATTGACGATGAAGCCGGTGCTCACGACCAGGATCGTATAGCCGTCCGCCGGCGCGCGCGCCGCCAGGGCGGCACCCGTATTGCCGCCGCCGCCCGGCACGTTCTCGGTATAGATCTGCTGTCCCCAGGTCTCCGACAGCTTCTGCGCCATGATGCGGGCGATGACGTCGGTCGGGCCGCCGGCCGCAAACGGCACGATCATCCGCACCGGATGGCTCGGATAGATCTGCGCCACCGCACTGCCGGGGGAGCCCAGCGCCACGCCGGCGAGAGCGAGCACAACGAACCTGCGGATCAGCGTTGTCACGGCGCCCTCCTTCGTGTTGTTGTGCGCCCATCATCGCGCCCGCGCCGGGCGCCGTAAATGGGCCCCCGCCCCTTCCCACCCCCGTAAGGCGGGAGCGGCGGATAGCGGCGCCCGCCGGAAGGAACCACGATGTCGAATACGAGCGCAGCATCGAAAAAGAAACTCACGCGCCAGGATCTTCGCGACGCCGCCGAGAGGTACAAGAACTGGGGCAAATGGGGCCCGCAGGACGAGATCGGGACGCTCAACTATACGAGCCCCGAGGACATCGTCGCGGCCGCCCGCCTGGTGCGCAAGGGCAAGGTGATCTCGCTGGCGCTCAATTTCGATCACACCGGCCCGCAGGGCGCCAAGAGCACCTATCCGGCGATGGGCCGCACCAATCCGATCCACACCATGCTGCGCACCGGCACCGACGCCTATGCGGGCGTGCTCGACAAGCGCGGCATCCGCGCCGCCGACGACATGGTGACGATGCCGCTGCAGTGCGGCACCCAATGGGACGGTCTCGGCCATGTGTTCTATGAGAACTCCATGTGGAACGGCTACGATTGCCGCGAGGTCACCTCGAACGGCGCGCAGAAATGCGGCATCGAGAAGACCAAGAGCAAGATGGTCGGCCGCGGCGTGTTCCTCGACGTGGCGCGCGCGCTCGGCCACGACTGCCTCGAGGACGGCTACGGCATCACCTGCCAGGACCTCGACTTGACCGCCAAGCAGCAGGGCGTGACGGTCCGGCGCGGCGATTATGTGGTGGTGCGCACCGGGCAGATGGAGCGCTGCCTCAAGGCCGGCAGCTGGGACGGCTATCCGGGCGGCGACGCGCCGGGCTTTGCGTTCGAGACGCTCGAATGGGTGGCGCGCACGCAGCTTGCCGCACTGGCGAGCGACACCTGGGGCTGCGAGGTGCGGCCGAACGAGACCGAGCCCGGCATCAACCAGCCCTGGCACTGGATCACCATCCCGATGATGGGCATGACCATGGGGGAGATCTTCTACGTCAAGGATCTGGCCGAAGACTGCGCCACCGACAAGGTCTACGAATTCATGTTCGTGGCGCCGGCAATCCCGATCACCGGCGCAGTCGGCTCGCCGACCAACCCGCTGGCGATCAAGTAGTCAGCCATGCTCGGACACAATCGAAAAATGACCGGGGCCGAATGCCTGGCCGAGATGCTCAAGGGCTACGGCGTCACCCATCTGTTCATGGTGCCGGCGGTGCTGCGGCGGACCTTTGCGGAGCTCGAGCGGCGGACCAACATCGCCCGCATCCATACGCATGGCGAGAAGTCCGCCGCCTATATGGCGGATGGTTATGCGCGGGCGACCGGCAAGCCCGGCCTCTGCATGGCGCAGGTGATCGGCGCGCTCAATCTGGCGGCCGGCTTGCGCGACGCCTGGCTCGCCCATTCGCCGGTCATCGCGTTCACGGGCGGACGCGAGCCCAAGACCAAGTTCCGCAAAGTGTACCAGGAGATCGACGACATCCCGGCATTCGAGCCGGTGACCAAGCTCAACGCCACGGTCGACGATGTGGCGCGCTTTCCCGACATGGTCCGCCAGGCCTTCCGGGTCGCCGTCTCCGGCTGTCCCGGACCGGTGCATCTGCAGTTTCGCGGCAATGAAGGCCAGGTCGATGCCGAGGAGGCGGAGATCGAGCCGCTGGTCGAGCCGCAATTCGCCCGCGTGCCGCCGTTCCGGCCGGAGCCGGACCGCGCCAGCATCCTGGCGGCGCTGAAGCTTATGCAAGAAGCCGAGCGTCCGGTGATCGTGGCGGGCGGCGGCGTGCGCGCCTCAGGGGCCGCGGCCGAGCTGGCGGAGCTGGCGCAGGCGTTGCAAATTCCGGTCGCTACCTCGCTCAACGGCAAGGACACGATCGCCGGCAACCACCCGCTGGCGGTGGGGGTCGTCGGCTCCTATTCGCGCGAAAGCGCCAACCGGGTGGTCAACCGCGCCGACCTGGTCTGCTTCATCGGCACCGAAACCGGCGGCATGACCACGCACTTTTGGGCGGTGCCGCCGATCGGCACGCCCGCGATCCAAATCGACATCGAACCGGAAGCGCTCGGGCGCAACTATCCGCTGCGCGCGGCGATCAACGGCGACGCCAAGGTCACGCTCGCCCGCATGCTGGAGCATGCCGACCGCGGCAGCGCGGCGCGGCGCACCGCCTGGGTCGCGCAGGCGCAGGCGAACTGCAAGGAATGGACGGCCAAATATTCGCCGGCTCTTGCCTCCGACGCGGTGCCGATCAGGCCCGAGCGCATCTGCCGCGAGTTGACGCAGCACCTTCCGCACGACGCCATCGTGGTGGTCGATACCGGGCATGCCGGGATGTGGATGGGCGGGATGTTCGATCTCATGAGCCCGCGGCAGAGCTACCTGCGCAGCGCCGGACATCTTGGCTGGGCGTTCCCGGCCGGGCTTGGCGCCAAATGCGGTGCACCCGAGCGTCCGGTCGTCACCTTCACGGGCGATGCCGGGTTCTGGTATCACATCGCGGAGGTCGAGACGGCGGTGCGCTGGAAGATCAATGCCGTCACCGTGGTCAACAACAACAGCGGCGGCAATCAATCAAAGCGCGGTTTCGATCGCGCCTACGGGGGCCAGCAGACCGAGCAGGCGCGCGAGCTGTGGACCTACAACAAGATCGACTTCGCCCGATTGGCAGAGGACATGGGCGCGCTCGGCATCCGGGTCGAGAAGCCCGGCGAGCTTGCGGGCGCGCTCGAGCAGGCGCTCAAGGCCGGCCGGCCAGCCGTGATCGACGTGGTCACCGATATCGACGCGCTGGCCCCGTTGGCGGTGAGCTGAAAACGCCGTGCATCGCTGCGTAGGGCGCAATCGCTTTATTGCGCCCTCGGCGCCACCAGCGGACGCCGGGCAGCGACGGGGCCAAGCGGCGCAATAAAGCGATTGCGCCCTACGGGCTACGCGCCCTCGTCGAATGCCACGATGCCGTCCGCCTGGACGATGAACATGCCCGAGCAGATCATGCTGCCGCCCGCTTCATCGATGGCGCCGACGCGAAGCGAGTAGACCTCGCCTTCCTCGAACGCGGCGCCGACATCCGTATAGGGCGGCTCGTCGAGCCCGAGGCCCATGGGTTGCACGAATGCACGAGCGGTCACCGGATGACCTTGATAAGGCGCAATCGCGCTGGCGATCCGCTGCCCGATCTCCTGCATCGCCACGCCGGCTTTGATCGCCGGCACGATTAGGCGCATCGCGTCCCATGCTTTCCGATTGAGCGTCGTCGGTTCAGGCCTGGTCGTGAACAGCGGGAAGCATTCCGCCCAATAGTTGCAGCAGCGGATCGCCAGATAGGCCAGCAGCGGATCGACTTTTTGGTTTTCAGAAATAACAAAAGGCCGCAGCGTCCGGCCGCCGTCCAGGCTGAAGAGCGTGCGCACATCCTGCGCGCCGGCCGCATTGGCGGCGCGCTCGCCAGCCAGCACGACGTCGGTAATGCCCCCACCCGCCGCCAGGGCTTCGCGCATCGCTTTGCGGGCCACGCCGGTCATCTTGACTGCGGCTTCGATGGCATCGAGCTCGCAGCGGGATTTGCGGCGCATCTGCGCCCAGACCTGTGCGGTCGCGTCCGCAACAGAGCTATTGCCGAGCGCCTCGGTGATGGACCGGCGCAACGCAGGCGGCATGTAGTCAGCGCCGACCAAGAGCGCGCTCCGACTGGCCTGGTCGCCCGCAATGGCGGCCGCCGCCTCCTTCATGGAGCCGACGTTCTCGATCCAGGTGAGCGGCCGCGCGGCTCCCAGCATGTTGGCGCTGTCGCCCACGAACATGCGATGCTCTCCGCTGCGCGACAGCAGCGCCAGCGCCGGCCCGAGCTTAGGGACGAGATTGGTGAAATAGGCAAGCTCGGCATGATGGCGGCTCGAGCCGAACACGACGACGCGCTCGGCCTGCGGCGCATGCGCCCACAGCGCATCGATGCGGCGGGTGAACTCCGCGCGCGGCATGCGTTCGGCATTCCAGTCGGAAGGCCCGATCAGCAGCGTGGGGTGCTGGGTCAGCATCTGGTCGATCTCTTCAGCGGCCCGCCACGCCCAGCGAGGATCGCTCGCTGGTCAGGACCTCGGCACCGGTCGCGGTGATGAGCACCGGCTCGCCGCACAGCAGATAGCCGGTCTCCGGCAGGTACTGGTTGGGATGGATCATGAACAGCATGTCGGGCTCGAGCACGGTCGCATTGCCGAGGCTGACATCGCCCGGCCGCACCGACGCAAAACCGAGCCCATGACCGCGGCGACGGATGTGCGGCGGGTGGCAATATTCGCCATAGCCTTGCGCCTCCAGCACCGCGTTGATGGCGCCGCAGACCTGCCCCATGGCGACGCCCGGCTTGGCGGCGGCGATGCCCTGGTTCATGGCCTCCACCACCAGCGCGTATTTGCGGCTGAGCTCGTCGGGCGGCGCGCCAAGCACGACGGTGCGGCAGATCTGGGTGAGCTGGCCCCGATAGCTCGGCGTGATCTCGGCCAGGATGATGTCGCCCCGCTCAAGCTTGCGGCCGGTCGATGGCTGGACCGCGCGATTGTGCGGCCCGGCGCACAGGAGGAGGAAGTTGTCCTCGGCGCCGAGCGTCTTCATGCAGTCCCTGAGCTCGACCGCGAGCGCGTCCTCGGTCATGCCGGGCGCCGCGATCTGCTTGAGCCTTGCATAGCCAAGCTCGGCGATGCGCGCGGCCTCGCGGGCGAACGCGATCTCCTCGGCGGTCTTGGCGCGGGCCGCATCGAAGACGATCTTGTCGGCGGTGCGCGTCCGCGGCAGCGCCGCAGCGATCGGGCTCGCCATCCCGGACGGCAGAGCCGAGAGGCCGGCGATGCCGATCTGATCAATGGTCTCGCGCGGGAAATCGCCCCCGAACATTCCGATGAGCGCCGCCACCAGATCATCCGTCCCGGCCACGCGGGCCTGCGGGCACAGCGCGGCCGCGCGCTCGGCGTCCCAGCGCGGCGTCACGATCAGGGTGCAGGCGCCATCGGGAAACAGCAGCGCGGCCGCGGCGCCGATCGACTTGAAGCCGGTGATTACCGTGACCGGATTGGGTTTCTCGATGAAATGCGCGCCGTCATGCAGGGCGACCAGAAGCGCAAGCTTTTCGTCCTGCATGCGCCGGCAAATGTCCGCGAGGCGGTCCTGGAAGTTCATTGGAGGTGCCGACCGTAGCCCGGATGGAGGCGTGAAACGCTGCAATCCGGGACAGCCCAACCCGGATTGCGGCGCTGCGCGCCTTCATCCGGGCTACAAGCGTGCGACATCATACTTCCTCCGAGCCGACCGAATCGCCGAGGTCGGTGTCCTCGAATAGCTCTTCGAGCGGCCGCAGTTTGCCGACCATGCCCTGCTGATGGGTGTAGCGCTGGATGGTGTCGAGGGTTTTCCGATTGGCCGGCGTGAGCCCATAGGCCCAGGGATCGCGCCCCAGAATATCCTCTTGTTCTTCGACCGCGGTGCGCACCCAGGCAAGCGGGACCATGCGCGGGTTGGCGACCCGCCGATAGGCCGCAAGCTTCGCCTGCTCGAAGGCCTTGACCAGGTTGGTGGTCACCCACGGATATTTGTCGACGATCTCCTGCTTGATGGTGGTCACGTGCATGATCGGGAAGATTCCGGTCGAACGGAAATAATCCATCTCGATCTGCTTGTAGTCCGGGAACAGGCGCGCGATCCGCTTGTCGCCCATGGCGAAAGGCCGCGGGATGGTGGGCGAGATCATGGCCGGCAGGTCGCCGTCGGCCAGCATGTCGCTGAGCGATTTGCTCGAGGTCTTCATCTCGATGCGCAGGCCGCTCGGCGGCGTGAACGGGACGTCCTCGCTGCGGTCGACGATCCAGGTGATCTCCCGATGCGGCACGCCGTAGTGCTCCTCCAGGATGCCCCGCATCCAGATATTGCCGGCCGGCTGGAAGTTGGTGCCGCCGACCTGCCGGCCGATCAGGTCCTTGGGCGACTTGATGCCGGCCTTTGTGTTGATGAACACGAAGCCGTGCCGGAACCGGCGGTGCAGAAACACCGGGATGGCGGTGACCGGATCGCCGCGATCGCGCGCCATGAAATAGGCGCCCACATTCTCCTCGCAGACGTCGAACTCCATCTTGCGGGCGAGCCGCCAGTGGCGCTCGCGCGGGCCCATATCGGTGAGGAAGATGAGCTCGAGGCCGCCGGCCTCGACGGCGCCTTCCTTGAGCGCCTTCACGATATCGTAGTCGCCGCACGCAACCGTCAAACGCAGCTTGGACATCAGCAATCTTCCTCCGGATGAGCGGGTACGCGAAGCGGGACTCTAGCCCGACCGCCAGCGGCTGAACCTGACCTCGGCGCGGCGCACCAGCTCGTTCAGCGCGATCGCCATGGCGGCCAGCATGCTGATCAGGCCCAGAAGCTTGGTGGGATCGAAGTTCTGGGTGAACAGCGTGGTGAAATAGCCGATGCCGGCGGTGGACACGTAGAGCTCGGCCAGCAGCACGCCCAGCAGCACGCCCGTCATGGCGAGCCGCATGCCGGAGAAAAAGCTCGGGATCATGTGGGGAAAGATCACCCAGCGGAAAATCTGCCAGCGGCTGGCGCCCATGGATCGCGCGCTGGTGAGCAGGATCGGCTTGATGTTCTGCACCCCGGCGATCACCGTGACCATGATCGGAAACATCCCGTGGGTGACCCCGAAGGCGACCTTGGATGCGGGCCCGATGCCGAAATAGAGGATGAACAGCGGCAGGATGGTGACCTGCGGGGTGCCGTAGAGCAGCAGGATGATCGGCAAGAAGCTGCGGTGCGCAAAGCGGTTGAGGCCGACCAGCGAGCCCGACCGTGAGGCCGATCACGATCGACAGCACGAACGCGATGAAGAGCTCGAAGAAGGTGATCCGCAATGCCGCCGGAACGCCGGGCGTCATCGAGCACGGTCTGCAGCGAGGTGAAAACGCTCGACGGCGGGCTCAGGAACATCTTGTCGACATAGAAGCGCGCCGCGATCTCCCAGATGCCGAACAAGAGCGCGACGACGCCCAGCCGGGCGAGCCCCGGCCACGCCAGCAGAACGGCCTGGGCGCGGCGCCAGAACGAGCGGCGCTCCGGCTCCCGCGCCCGAACAGTGTCGTGGATGGCGGGGGCCTGGGCCATCTCAGCGCTTCCCTTTGGCTTCCAGGCTCGACACCGCCGCATTGAGGAATGCTGCGATCAACACCACGAACGTGATGTAGGCGAACATGCGCGCCATATCCATCGACCTCGGCGAGATGCACGATGCGGTGGCCGAGCCCGGCCAGCGAAGCGATGGTTTCGCTGCCCAGGATCGCCAGCAGGGCCACCGTGAAGCCCATGCGCAGGCCGGTCAGGATGACCGGAAAGGCGGCCGGCAGCAACACGAAGCGGAACAGCTGATAATTGGAGGCGCCCATGGAGCGGGCCGAGACGATGAAGATCCTGTCGATATAGCCGAAGCCCGCGATCGTGTTCAGCGCGATCGGAAAGAAGCTGATGGTGGCGCCGAGCGCGATTTTCGACGGCGGCCCGAGCCCGAAGAACAGGACATAGAGCGGCAGGAACAGGATGATGGGGACCGAATAGGCTCCCGCCATCAGCGGCTCGAACACCTTGATCGCGTAGGGCGAGCGGCTGACCAGGTAGCCCACCAGGGTGCCCGAAATCATCGAGATGGCGAAGGCGACCACCAATTCGGTGAGCGTGACCCGCAGATCGCCGACAAACTCGCCGGTCTTGAGCACGTCGATCAGCTCGCGCAGCACCGCGAGCGGATTGGGCAGCAGGATCGGGCTGACATGCCCCCAGGTGGTCGCGAAGGTCCACAGCGCGATCAACACGATCAGGAACAGCGCCTGCACGGCGCGGCTCGCCCACCGCCCACGATCGGGGCGCTCGCTCACGGGCTTTCCCCCGGCTCGCTTGATCGGCGCCGACCGCTCGCTCACGGCCGACTGCGAGACCGCCTTGCGGATCTCGTCGTGCAGCAGCGAATAGAGCTGGTTGCGAATGCGGGTGAACTTTTCAGAGGTGATGAAATCGGGCTTGCGCGGATGCGGCTCGTCGATCTCGATGATCTCCTTGATGGTGCCGGGGCGGGCCGAGAACACCGCGACGCGGTCGGCCAGAAACACCGCCTCGCCCAGGCTGTGGGTCACGAACACGATGGTCTTGTCGGCGCGCGACAGCAGCACCGAGAGATCCTCGCCCAGCACCATGCGGGTCTGCTCGTCGAGCGCGCCGAATGGCTCGTCCATGAGCAGGATGCCGGTCTCCAGGCTGAGCGCGCGCGCCAGCGCCGCGCGCTGCCGCATGCCGCCGGAAAGCTGGCCCGGATAGTAATCGGCAAAATCGGCAAGCCCGACCGCTTCCAGCGCGCGCTGCGCGCGCTTCTCGCGCTCGGCCTTGCGCACGCCCTGAAACATCATGCCGAGCTTCACGTTCTCGATCACCGTGCTCCAGGGAAACAGCGCGTTCTCCTGGAACACGAACGCGATCTCGCGCGGCATCGGCCCGCGCACCCGCTGATTGCCGACCTCGACCGTGCCGGCGGCCGGCTCCATCAGCCCGCCCATGATGCTGAGCAGCGTGCTCTTGCCGCAGCCGCTCGGCCCGATCAGGCACAACAGCTCGCCGCGCCGGATGTCGAGCGAGGTGTCGAGCAACGCCCGCACATAACGGGTGCCACCTTGCTCGCCGAACTGATGGGAGACACCCCGAATGCGAACCGCCACCTCGTCCGTCACTTTGTCGCCGTCCTCCCGCTGCCCAGCTCTTTGTTCTGCGTTCTACTTGTTTTTGGGCAGAAATGCCTCGGTATAAAGCTTGCTCATATCCGGCTCGTGCGGCAGCACCCCGAGCTCTACATAGGACTTCGCCAGAGTGGCCAGCGCCTTGGGATCGAACTTTCCGTCGTCGGAGAACATCGGCATCAGCTCGTCATAGCTGCGGCTGATGATCGCCTCGTCCTTGCCCATGACCTCCATGGCGATCGCGACCGTAGCGGCCTTGTTCTGTCGCATGAAAGCGATGCTGGCGAACCAGCCCTTGAGAAAGGCGCGCAGCGCCTGCGGCCTGGTCGCGATCGACTTGTCGGTCGCGAAGATCACATGGATATGGAAATCCTTCACCAGGTCGCCGAAGCGCATCAGGATGCGGGCCTTGCCTTGCTTCTCCAGGTCGAAGGCGCTCGATATGTCGGCCACCATGGCGTCGGTGTCGCCGCGCTCGAGCGCGACATATTGCGCCTGCGGGGCGCCCAGGGGGGCGATGTTGATGCCGTTGGGACCCCAGCCCTGCCGCCGGGACGTCTCGCTGACCAGCCAATAGGTGAGCGAGCCGGCGGTCGAGACGCTCACGGTCTTGCCCTTGAGCTCGGCGACGGTCTTGGGACCGTCCGGCCGCACGATGATCGACAGCAGCAGCGGCGGGCCGGCCATTGCGGCGATGGCCTTGATGGGCGCGCCCTTGGCGATGAAGGCCATCGCGGGTCCGGAGCCGAGCGCGACATCGATGCTGTCGGCGGCCATCGCCTGCTGCATGCGCGCATCGCCGCCGAAGACGGTCGATTGGATCTCGAGTCCGTTCTGCGCGAACAGGCCCTGGCGGATTCCGACATCGAGCGGCACGAACGAGAACGCCACGCCCACCGCCTTGCCGACCCGCAGCGTCTCGGCCGCACGCGATGGCGCCGCGGGGAGCGCCAGCACGCCGGCAAGCAGCATGGCGCCCAAACGCAACTTAATGCGTTTTAGGCCAACCGATGGTGTGCGGCCTTGCGGTCTCATCGACCATGTCCTCTGGACCGGCTCATGCGCGGCGCCAACGCTTCTCTCCTGCTTGCCCGGCTTGCGCCGGAACCGTTCCAGACTTTGGCATTTGGAACGGTCCCGGCTCAAGGCCGGGGACAAGGCAAACAAGCGTCAAAGCCACTCTAGCTCGCCTTGCGCCGCGAGCGCATCCATTCCCGCAGCGACCTGGTGGCCGGCTCGTCGACCGTCAGGTCGCCCTGGAAGATCACTCCATAAAGCTCGCGCGCCGCCAGCCGCGATACCAGCTCTTCGCGTACGTCGGAACGCACCAGCTCCGGATCGCGGTCCAACGGGTCGCCCCAGCCGCCGCCGCCGCCCGTGCGCACGATCGCCTCGGCATGCAGCGGCACCGGGATATGGGCGCCGACGATGGGCTTGAACTCGTTCTGGCCGGGCAATCGCAACAGGTAGCCGCCGACTTCGCCGGCGGTGCCGCCCCACAGGCCCCAGGGCGGACAGTTCAGCCGCCGCGCCTGCTCGAAATTCCAGCGGCCCTCGACCAGGTTGCGCACCTGCACGTCGATGCCGAGCCCGCCGCGATGCTGGCCGGCGCCGCACGAATCCTGGCGCAGCCCGCGGCTTTCGACCAGCACCGGACATTTGAGCTCGATGCCTTCGATCGAGCCGTTGCGCACGTCGCCCTGGCACACCGAGACGGTGGCCGACTCGCCGTCCTCGGTCGGGCGGCCGCCCCAGCCGCCGCCTTCGATGCTCTGCACCACGAAACGGCGCTTGCTCTTGGGATGCACGCCAAAGAACACCACCGAGCCGCCAAGCAGGCCATGGTGCCCGGCCGGCACCCGGTCCCGCATGGCATGCGACAGAGCCTTGACGATGGTGTCGACGACCGTCGGCACGATGATGCTCCACCCCGCCATCGGCGCCGGAAAGCGCGCCATCATGATGCTGCCTTCCGGAATGATCACCTTCAGGGCCCGGAACGAGCCTTCGTTGACCGGATCGAGCGGCCCGGTCAGCGCCTTGTAGGCGACGCGGGCGCCCGCCAGCGTGCGCGAATTGATCCCGGCCTTGCGCTCCGCCGAGCAGCCCGACAGGTCGATCATCATCTCGCCCTTGTGGATCGTGACCTTGACGTGGATCGGAACCGGCTCGCCCTTGAGCACACCGTCGTCGTCCATCGCGGAGGCCGCCTCGTAGACGCCATCTGGCAGCTGCGAAACCACGTTGCGGCACTTGGTCTCGGTCTCGTCGAAGATGCGGTCGATGGCGGCCAGGATCGTGTCCTTGCCGTATTTGTCGAACAGCTCGTCCATGCGCCGCGCCGCCAGCCGGCAGGCCGCCATCTGCGACTTCATGTCGCCGAGCGAGGATTCCGGAAAGCGGATGTTGTCCTTGAGCACGCGGTAGAGCGTCTCGTCGAGCTCGCCCGCCCGATAGATCTTGAGCTGGTCGAGCTGCAGGCCCTCGAACCACGGATCCACCACCTGCGGCCCGGCGCCGAACCCGGTCGAGCTTCCGCCCACATCGATCCAGTGCGCCCGCACCATCGAGAACATCAACAGCTCGCCCCGATGGAAGTAGGGCATGTAGATGACGATGTTGTTGAGATGCTGCCCGGCCACCGCCTGATGATTGGTGATGATCACGTCGCCAGGCTCAAATCCCTTGGCGCCGTAGCGCTTCATGCCGTCGGTGATGATGACGCCGAGATCGGCCACGAAGTGGGAGACGCCGCCGACATTCTGCGAGATCAATTGACCCTGCGTATCGATGAGGGCGGTGCAGAAGTCGCGCACCTCGTAGATCATCATGTTGTAGGAGGTGCGCTGCAGGTCGACCGCCATCTCGTTGGCGACGGCCGGCAGCGCGTTGCGGATGACCTCGAGCGTGACCGGATCGAGATCGCGGACGCCGGACTTGCGGCCCGGCGCCTTGCCTTTCGCTGCCTTGCGCGCGGCGGCCTTGCGCGGCGCCGCATTGCGCGTCGAGTTCTTGCGCATCTGGGCCATCACGCGCCTCCAATCCGGATGATCAGCTCGCCCGAGGGCACCACCCGGCACTCGTCGTTCTTGAACAGCACGGTCGTGGTGCCGAGCTCCTGGACGAGGGCGGGCCCCACGATGCGGGCACCCGCCTTGAGCTGATCGCGCACATAGAGCGGGCAGCGCACGGGTTTCTTGGCGTCCGAGAAATAGACGTCGCGATGCAACGCCGGGGCGACCGTCCGGGACTTGCCCAGGCGCGGGAACTTGAGCTTGGCGCGCTTGCCGACGATGCCGAGCCGCAGATTGACCATCTCGACCGGCTCGTCGGGCGAATGGTGCGAGTAGCGGTGCTCGTAGAGCGCATCGAAGGCCGTGCGGATCGCCTTGCGGTCGCCGGCCTTCAGTTGCTCGAGGGTGACCGGCACCGACAGCGTGAATTCCTGGCCGACATAGCGCAGGTCGAGCGCGATCTGCTCCTCCGCGCCGCGGGTATGGCGCAGGCTCGTCTGCGCCTGCTTGCGCATCTCCTCGTACACCCGCAAGAGCTCGGCGAAGTCGATGGCGGCGAGATCGGCAAAATGGGTGCGGGTGAAATCGTGGCGCTCGTCGGCCAGCAGCATGCCGAGCGCCGAGAAGTGCGACGGGAACAGCGGCACGATGACGGTCGGGATGTGCAGCTCGCGCGCGATCGCAATGGCATGCAGCGGGCCGGCGCCGCCCGAGGCCACCAGCGCGAAATCGCGCGGATCGTAGCCCTTGGCGACCGACACCTCGCGCACCGCCAGCGACATCTTCGAGATCGCGATCTCGACGATCGCCTGCGCGGCCGCCACCGTATCCATCTTGAGGGGCGTCCCGATCTTGTCGGCGATGCCGCGCGCCGCCCCCTCGGCGTCGAGCTGCATCTCGCCGCCGAGGAAATTGTCCGGGTCGAGCCGGCCGAGCACCACATTGGCATCCGTGATGGTCGGCTCGCTGCCGCCGCCGCGATAGCAGATCGGGCCCGGATCGGCGCCCGCGCTTTGCGGCCCGACCTTGAGCGCGCCGACATCGTCGATCCAGGCGATGCTGCCGCCGCCGGCCCCGACCTCGACCACGTCGACCACCGGCAGCATGACCGGATGGCCGCTCGCATAGCCGCCGACGTAATAGCCGGGCGCCAGGGTCGGCTCGCCGTCGCGCACCAGGCTCGCCTTGGCGGTGGTGCCGCCCATGTCGAAGGAGATGACGTTCTGGAAGCCGAGCCCCAGGCCCACCTGGGCGGACGCGATGATGCCGCCGACCGGGCCGGACTCCATCATGGCGACCGGGCATTGGGTCGCGACTTCCGGCGTCATCACGCCGCCATTGGAGCGCATGATCGAGAGGTCGCCGCGAAAGCCGATATCGCCCAGGCTCGATTTCAGGCTGCGCACATAGCCGCCGACCTTGGGGCCGATATAGGCGTTCACCACGGTGGTCGAGATGCGCTCGAACTCGCGATATTCGCGCAAGATCTCGTGCGAGAGCGACAGGTAGGCGTCGGGCAGCAGGGTGCGCACGATCTCGCCGGCCACGCGCTCGTGCTCGGGATTGGCATAGGAGTGCAGGAAGCAGACCGCGACCGCCTCCACGCCCTCTTCGGCCAGGAAGCGGCAGGCGTCCTCGACGCTCGCGCGCTTGAGCGGCGCATGAACCTCGCCGGAAGCGAGCAGGCGTTCCTCGGCCTCCAGCGTGAAACGGCGCGGACACCAGCGGGCGATGCTTGTGGAACAGGAGGTTATAGGCCTCGGGCCGGTTGCCGCGGCCGATGATGTAGACGTCGCGGGTGCCGCGCGTCACGATCAGTCCGGTGGCGGCGCCCTTGCGCTCGATCAGCGTGTTGATGGCGATGGTCGAGCCGTGGATGAGCTCGTCGATGGCGGCGGCCTTGAGCCCGCTCTTGTGCAGGCAGTCGATGATGCCCTGGACCAGATGGGCCGGCGTGGTCAGGCTCTTGGCCTGCACGAATGCGCCGGCTGCCTCGTCGAAGCCGATGAGATCCGTGAACGTTCCGCCGATATCGATTGCAACGACCAGCACGCAGACCTCCCCGCCGTCCCGTCATATTGCGTGCCGTGGTTTCAGCGGCCGGGCAACGGGGTTTCGGACTTATTGGATGCAGCCTTTTGGCTATAAGTCGACCGATCCGTCAAGGCGCCTGTGGGGGACCGCCGGCGGTCGAGCTCGCGCCCGCCCGGACGACGCCGGAGATGACCTTTCGCATCCGCCGGCGATCAGTGTATTCACCGGCGTCCTTTCATCACGCCCACCCCCGGACCCCCGCATGGGACAAAGACCAGCACCGCGCGTCACCGTAGGGCGTCCGGGCCTCAGGCTCGCGGCCGATATCGGCGGCACCTTCACCGATATCGCGGTCTTCGACGATCGATCCGGCAAGCTCACCTTCGGCAAGGCGCTGTCGACGCCGGAGCGGCTGGTCGACGGCATCAGCGCCGGCGTCGAGAAGGCCGGCAGCCGCTACGGCTCGGCGGGCCTGTTCCTGCACGGCTCGACGATCGCGATCAACACCATGCTCGAGCGCACCGGCGCCCGCACCGCGCTGATCATCACCGAGGGATTTCGCGACATCTACGAGATCGGCCGCATCAACCGGCCGGATGCCTACAACCTGTTCTTCGGCAAGCACGTGCCGCTGGTCGAGCGCGCGCTGCGCTTCGAGGTCAAGGAGCGGGTGCTGGCCGACGGCGAGATCGACCGCCCGCTCGACGAAGACGAGATCGTCGCGCTTGGGCGAGCGGCTGCGCGAGCTCGACATCGAGGCGTGCGCCATCCTGTTCCTCAATTGCTACGCGAAATCCGAGCATGAGGCGCGCGCCAAGGCGATCCTGGAGCAGAACCATCCGGGCATGTTCGTCTCGGCCTCGCACGAGCTGTCGCCAGGAATACCGCGAGTTCGAGCGCTGCTCGACCGTCGTGGCCAATGCCTATATCGGGCCGAAGGTGCGCCGCTATATCGGCGAGATCGACGATCACATCCGCGGCGCCGGCTTCCGCGGCTCATTCCTGATCGTGCAATCGACCGGCGGCCTCTACGAAGCCGACCAGGCGCGCAGCCAATGCATCCGCATGCTGGAATCCGGGCCGGCCGCCGGCGTCATCGGCACCCAGGCGCTGTGCCGCGCGCTCGAGATCGACAACGCGATCGCCTTCGACATGGGCGGCACCACCGCCAAGGCCGGCGTGATCTACCAGGGCGAGGCGCTGACCACCGGCGCCGCGCTCATCGGCGGCTACGACAAGGCGCTGCCGGTGCAGATCGCCATGATGGACATCTTCGAGGTCGGCACCGGCGGCGGCTCGATCGCCCGGGTCGATGGACGGCGGGCTGCGGGTCGGGCCGCAAAGCGCCGGCGCCGCGCCCGGGCCGGCCTGCTACGGGCTCGGCGGCACCGAGCCGACCGTCACCGACGCCAATCTGGTGCTGGGCCGGCTCGCGCGGCGATCGCTTCCTCGGCGGCGAGATGCGGCTCGACCTGCCGGCCGCCAGAGAGGCGATCGGGCGTATCGCCAAGCCGCTCCATTTGGATATCACGGCGGCCGCCGACGGCATCCTGCGCATCGCCACCACCGCCATGTCCTATGCGGTCAAGGGCGTCACCACCGAGCGCGGGCTCGACGCCGGCCAATTCGCGCTGGTCGCCTATGGCGGCGCCGGGCCGCTGCACGCGGTGGCGGTCGCGCGCGAGATCGGCATCGCGCCGCGTCATCATCCCGCAGGCGCCCGGCCTGTTCTCGGCCTTCGGCATGCTGTTCTCCGACCTGCGCTACGATTTCGTGCGCACCTGGCTCATGCGGCTGGAGGATGCGTCGTTCCGGGACATCGAGAAGGTCTACGCCACGCTCGAGGCAGGAGGGCCGCGCCGCCATCGCGGGCACTTCGGTGAAGCCGCAGAAGATCACGATCCGGCGCGCCGCCGACATGCGCTATGTCGGCCAGGAGCACGCCGTGACCGTCGATCTTCCGCTCGCGCGTGTTCGCAAGGCGCGATCGCGCGCGATCAAGCGTCTGTTCGACGCGATGCATGAGCTGCGCTACGGCACCTGCGCTCCGGCCGAGCCCGCCGAGATCGTGAGCCTGCGCAGCACGGTCACGGGCGTCATGCGCAAGCCGCCGCAGCCGAAGATCAAGCGCGGCGCGCGCGACGCCGCCGAAAGCGGCCTTCGCCGGCGAGCGGCCGGTCGATTTCGGCGCGAGCGCGGCTTTCGCGACGACGCCCACCTACCGGCGATCCGGCCTGCTCGCCGGCAACCGGATCAAAGGGCCGGCGCTGATCGAGGAGCATGCCTCGACCACCGTGCTGATGTCGGGCGACTGTGCTGGCGGTCGATCCGTTCGGCAATCTGGTGATCGCGGTCGCGGGAGCGCGCTGAGCCATGCGCAAGAGCAGCAAGCGAACGAATGGCCGGCGCGGCCGCATCGATCCGGTCGTCACCGAGATCGTGCGCAACGGCGCTGATCGCGGTGACCGAAGAGATGAAGACCAATCTCATGCGCACCGCCTACAACATCATCATCTACGAGGCGCTCGACTTCACCATCGGCCTGTTCACGCCGCAGGGCGAGACGGTGTCGATCGGCATCGGGCTGCCGATGTTCATCCGCGGCATGGCCGAGACGGTGAAGGCGAAAATCCGGCATTTCGGCCGCGACGGCATCAAGCCGGGCGACATCTACGTCACCAACGACGCCTATCTCACCGGCAGCCATCTCAACCACGTCACGCTCACGCTGCCGATCTTCCACCGCGGCGAGCTCGTCGGATTTTCCTGCTGCATGGCGCACTGGCTCGATATCGGCGGCGCGCTCGGCGGCATGACCACCGACATCTTTTCCGAGGGCCTGCAGATTCCGATCCTGAAGTACCAGGACCGCGGCACGGTCAACACCGATCTGGTCGACATCATCCGGCAGAACGTCCGGCTGCCGAGCCGCGCGATGGGCGATCTGCGGGCGCAGGTGACGGCGGTGAAGACCGGCGAGCGGCGCTTTCTGGAGCTGATCGAGCGCTATGGCCGCGCGGCCGGTGCTGGGCGCCATCGCCGCGATCATGGACCATTCCGACAAGTCGCGGCGCGCGCGCGCACGCGCACGATCCCGGACGGCGTCTACTGAGGCGGAATCCTTCATGGACGACGACGGCATCGACATCGGCAAGCCGATGCCGATCCGGGTCAAGGTCGAGGTCAAGGGCGACGAGATGACGATCGACCTGACCGAGGTCTCGCGCCAGGTCCGCGGCTTCTACAATTCGGGCATCACCACCGGCCATGCCTGCGCGCAGGTCGCCTACAAGTGCCTGACCTCGCCGACCGACTATCCGATCAACGACGGCTCGTTCCGCAGCCTCACCTCGATCGTGCCGCCCGGCCGCGTGGTCAGCGCCACGCGCCCGGCGCCGATGCGCTGGTGGATGACCTTTCCGATGACCATCGTCGACACGATCTTCAAGGCGCTGGCGCCGGCCATTCCGGATCGCGTGATCGCCGGCCATCACGCCGATCTTCTGGTCGCGGCCTGCCACGGCATCAATCCCAGGAGCGCGGAATTCTTCATCGCCAATTTCGGACCGCTCGGCGGCGGCTGGGGCGCCAAGCAGAGCGAGGACGGCATATCGGCGACGGTGTGCATCAACGACGGCGACACCCACAACAGCCCGAACGAGCAGGCCGAGGCGAAGTTTCCCCTGGTGGTGGAGAGCTACCGGCTGGTGCCGGATTCCGGCGGCGCCGGCCGCCATCGCGGCGGGCTCGGCGTCGAGCGCGTGGTGCGGGCCCGCACCGCGATCACCATCAACACCCAGATCGAGCGCGCCCACTGCAGGCCCTGGGGCCTGCAAGGCGGGCTCGACGGCACCGGCAACGACGTCGCGCTGCGGCTCGACGGCACCTGGAAGACCGATTTTCCCAACGCCAAGGTGCTGGTGGCGCGCGCTCAAGGCCGGCGACGCGTTCCGCATCCGCTCCGGCGGCGGCGGCGGCTACGGCTCGCCGCTCGAGCGGCCGGCCGAGCGTGGTGCTGGAGGACGTGCGCCAAGGCTATGTGAGCATCGCGGCGGCGGCGGAGCTCTACGGCGTCGTGATCGACCCGGCGTCGATGGAGATTGATCGGACGGCGACCGAGAAGCTGCGCGCCGAGAGGCAGTCGACTGAAAAATCGAGCGCCGCATCGAGAGCATGAGTGCGAGCGTTGCAAAGCAGCATTGCATACTGAATATCTGTTCAACCGGGTTGATGGTCGACGTTTTGGACCGGGATGATTGTCGACAGTTTCGGGTTTGGGGCAGGTTCAGCCGGTTTGCGGAACCCATCACGAAGTGGAGCGAACCGGCTGAACCTGCCCCGGCGATCGATAAGGCCGATATCGAGATCGCAGAACCGAACCACGTGGTCCCCGGTTTCGAGCTCGGCGATGCCGATGAGTTCTCCGACCAGGGCCTGGCTGACGAAGACGAGTTCGCCTTGCCACTTGATCTCACCTGCGTTGCGGATGCGGCGAACCTGATGATCGGCATCATACCAGGGATCCTCGACCCGGTCGGGCATGGGGCGCTGCGAGGGGGTGTAAAGATCCGCCGGCGGCCGTTGCCCGAGCGCCTCGTGCGGACGCTCCTGGTTGTAATGCCGGCGAAAGTCATCGAAGCGGACCTGCTGTTCGGCTGCGTTGGCGGCCGGTGGGCGGGTCGTCTGTTTCTTCAGGGTGCGATGCATGCGCTCGTGCCGCCCATTCTCCTGCGGAGAAGCGGGAAGGATGAAGTGCGGTTTGATGCCGAGCTTGAGCCACCAGGCCGACAGCCGGGTCAGCCCCCCCGCACTGGTCGCCCCGAACGGTGCTCCATTATCGCAGCGGATCGAAAGCGGCAGCCCGTAGGCTCGAAAGGCCGCCGTGAAGGCCGGTTGAACACCCTCGATCGTCGACTGCGTGATCCGAACGTCAAGCAGAAAGCGGCTATGGCTGTCGGTCAACGTCAGGGGATCGATCTTGCTCTGATCGGCGGTACGGAACCAGCCCTTGAAGTCGGTCGCCCACTCGTCGTTGGGAGCCGCCACACTCGCAAATGGGCGCCGCTGATCAATCGCTCTGCGCCGGCGCTTCACCGGCGCAATCAGCCCGGCCTCCTTGAGAATGTCGCCGATCGTGGAGGCAGCCGGCCAACGCACCTCGGGAGCTCGGCGGCCGAGTATCACCAACAGCTTGCGGGGCCCCAAGTGCGGAAACCGCCGGCGCAGCGAAACGACCTCATCTTTGAGCGCGGCTGCGGTCGCGTGCGAACAATGCAACGGAGCATGCGAGTGGTCCATAAACCAGTCCCCTGCGCCGCTCTCCCGCCGCTTCCGCCAGGCATAAAACGTATCGCGGCAGACCCCATAACGGGCGCACAGCTCCGATACGCTCCAGTTCCCGGTGTCATAGTCCACCAGCATTCGAATGCGCTCTTCCATGGCACAGGTCTCTGTAAACGGCATCGGTGGTCCCCCCTCCGATGCAGCTTGACCTGTCGACAATCATCCCGGTCTAAATTGTCGGATATCTACCCGGATTATACCATCTGGAGCCCCCTCACCCCATCCCTCTCCCCTCCGGGGCGAGGGAGGAGAATGCGGCCCTCGCGCCAATTCGCAGCACCACCGAGCTCGCGATAAAGTTTATTTGAAGCGGTCACGCTTCGTCGTGCCCTCTACAACCTGCGACGTTGAGGCTCTGAGATTATCCTTGCGCAGGCGAACTCCCTCGCCCCGGAGGGGAGAGGGTTGGGGTGAGGGGGCTCCGGCCTATCGATGGCGCGTTATTTCCGCCTCTTGAGCTTGGCGGTGAATGAAAAGCCGCCGGCGCCGCAGCAAGGGCAGGAGGCGGCGATCAGCACGCTTTGCTTTTGCTCTTCGTCGAGGTCGGTGCGGTCGAGCATGGTGCGCACTTGCTGCTGAAACAAATCGTGCAGCGATAAGGCGCCATATTGTATAGGATCGTCTTCTACGATCGGATCGTCCTGCACCTGCGGCGCGGATTTCCGCTGCCGCCCCGCTTTGGCGGCCGGCTTGCGCTCCGTGACGGCTCTTCTGCGCTTGCCCAATCCTAGCGCCTCACCACGTTGACCATCTGGTCGAAGTCGCCGCGCAGGAAGCAGGCCATGTTGTGCTCCACGGTCACCAGGGCGCGTTCCGCATAGACGTCGCAAAAGCCGCCGAGATGCGCCGTGATGAGGACGTTCTTGGCCGACCATAGCGGATGGCCGGCCGGCAACGGCTCCTCCTGGAAGACATCGAGGGCAGCGCCCGCGATCTGCCCGCGCGCAAGCGCTGCGACGAGCGCGTCCTCGTCCACGATGCCGCCGCGGGCGAGATTGATCAGGTAGCTCGACGGCTTCATGGCGGAGAACACTCCGGCACCGATGAAATTGCGGATCTCCTCCGAATAGGGCGCCAGCAGCACCAAGTGGTCGAGCGTCGCGGCCCGCGCCAAAAGCTCGCCGCGCCCGTACATGCGATCGAAGCCCGGCAGAACGCGCTTGGCCGAGGTGAACCCGACCACCGTCATCCCGAGCGCCTCGCATTTGGGCGCCAGGACCTCGGCGATCAGCCCCACGCCGAAAATGCCGACCGTCTTGCCGTCCAGCAATTGCGCCGGCCAGCGCGTCCAGACCTGGCGGTCCTGGTTGCGCACGCTCGTCGCAAAATCGCGGGCGAGCGCCAGCATCATCATCAGGGCGGCCTCCGAGACCGGCGCGCCATGGATGCCGCGGATATTGGTGATCATCACGTCAGGGCGCAGCGACGGCAGGTCGATCAGATTGTCGACGCCGGTGCCGAGCGCCTGCACCCATTTGAGCTTGTGGGCGCCCTGCAGAACCTCGTCCTTCATGTGCGGACCAAAGGTCAGGAGCACATCGGCCTCGCTCGCGAACGGCGCGGCCTTGGAGTGGTGATCCACCATGTCGATGGCAAGCTCGGGGAACCGCGCCGCCAGCCGCGCGCGGTATTGCTCGCGCACCGCCGGCGGCAGGGTCAGCAGGATCAGCAGGCGAGCCATGGTGCTCAGGCCTCAAGCCGCAACAGCCTGGCGGCATTGTTGAAGCAAATGTCCGCCCGCGCGCTCTCGGTGAGCGGCGCGCCGTCGATGAATTCCGCCGCCTCTCGGGCCGACTCGAACGGGTAGTCGCTGGCGAACATGACGCGGTCGAGACCGAGCGCGCTGATCGCGCAGGTCAGCGGCTCGGCCGAGCACATGCCCGAGGTCGTAACCACGATATTGTCCTTGATGTATTGCGAGGGCGTCTTCGGGAACTTGAGGCCGTAGAGCTTGATGGCGCGGCTGTCGAAGCGCCACAGCAGATACGGCAAGGTCTCGCCTAGGTGGCCGAGCATCAGCTTGGCGCGCGGGAAGCGGTTGAACGTGCCGCCGAACACCAGGCGTAGCGCATGCGAGCCGGTCTCGAAGGTCCATTCCCAGGTGGCGCGGCGCAGCCCGGGATGGCCGTCGAGAACCGGGGCGAGCGCGACCGGATCGGCCGGATGCAGATACACCACCGCCCCGACGGCTTCGGCCCGCTCCCAGAACGGATGGAGCGAGGGATGGTCCAGGTATTTGCCGTTGGTGTGGCCGTTGATCATGACGCCGCAAAAATTCAGCGCCCGCATGCAACGCTCGAGCTCGTCGGCGGCGGCCGCCGGGTCCTGCAGGGCGACGTGCCCGAAGGCCGAATAGCGGTCCGGGCGCTTCTGGATCTCGCGCGCCAGGAAATCGTTGCATTCCTGCGCCTTGCGGCAGGCGGTGGCGGTGGCGGGCTCGGCCTGCACGCCCGGCCCGGCAAGCGAGAGGACGGCCCGCTCGATCCCGGTCTCGTCCATGGCTTCGAGCCGCCGGCCGCCGAAATCCGACAGCCGCGCCACGATATCGCGCAGCACGTCGGGCGGGATGTCGGCCACCGTCGGCTTCCAGTAGTCCTCCAGGCCCGGACACATGACGTGCTCTTCGAGCGCAATCTTCCTGACCATTCCGTCCTCGATTTGTAGGATTACGCGCAAGATGTGCGGCCGGGCTCTCTGTACGGCATAATCGATATCCGTTACAACCCTGCCGCTTTGGTGCTAGAATTGGGCGTGCAGGCGCCTGCTGGGGAGGAATGACGTGGCGAAGAAAATCCGCGGGGTAATGTTCGAGGAGAACAACAACAACAGCATGGGGCTCGAGTTCGTCAATCTGTCCCATCGCTTCGGTTTCCAATCTCCCAACTGGCCCTATTTCGAGGACGTCAAGATCGAGCGCATCCACTATCACGCCAAGTCGGGCGTGCTGTCGCAGCGCATCACGACCAGCATGCACAACACGACCCATATCGATGCCCCGGCGCATGTGGTGTACGGCACGCCGTTCATCGACGAGGTCCCGTTGCCGCATTTCTTCGGCAGCGGCATCGTGGTCTCGATCCCGAAGAAGAAATGGGAGCAGATCACCTATGACGACCTCGAGAAGGCCGCCGGCAAGGTGGTGCGGCCGCGCGACGTGGTGATCGTCAATACCGGCTGGCACAAGAAATACGACGATAGCGAGGAGTATTTCTGCTACGCGCCGGGATTCGTGCCCTCGGCCGGCGAATGGTTCGTGGAGAAGAAGGTCAAGGTCATCGGCCACGACACCCAAGCCAACGACCATCCGCTGGCGACCGCGATCGGTCCGCAGCGCAACGGGCCGCTGCACCCGCATCTGGCGGAGGAGTACAAGAAATGGTCGGGCGGCCGCGACTGGAAGGACGACTTCCCGGAATGGGAGCCGGTGCATCGGATCCTGTTCAAGAACGGCATCCTGGGGATCGAGAATGTGGGCGGCGATCTCGACAAGGTCACCGGCCGGCGCGTCACCTTCGCGCTGTTCCCGTGGAACTGGGAGCGCGGCGACGGCTGCATCATCCGTCTGGTGGCGATCACCGATCCCAAGGGCGCCTATCGGATCGAGAAGGGGGAGGAATTCTAAATGATCGTGCGCAAGCTCTCGGAAGCAAAGCCCTACGAGGCGCCCAACCATCGCGACTACAAGTCGCTGCGGGTGTTCGGCGCCGAGATGGGCGTGTCGCAGACGCTGATCTTCGGCATCTCGCACTTCCTGCCGGGCGGCGGCGCCGGCCCCGACGCCTCGCCGCCCGAGAAGATCTACTACGTGCTGGCGGGCGAGCTGACGGTGATCGCCGGCGGCAAGGAGACGGTCGTGCGAACGGGCGACAGCTGCTACATCGGCCCCAACGAGACCCGCGAGATCGTCAACCGCAGCAACGAGGTCTGCACCATCGCGGTCGCGGTCGCGCCCGTGAAGTGACCCCGAAGGGGTCATGGCCGGGCTTGACCCGGCCATCCACGTCTTGCGGCGACATCCGTAGCCCGCATGGAGCCAACGGGTCGGCGCAAAGCGCCGCCCGATGATAAACTCCGCGCAATGCGGGAACGGCGGTCCCGGATTACGCAAGCGCTCCATCCGGGCTACAAGCAAAGGCACACCAACCATGGCCGAAGACTTCCTCAAGAATCCGCTTTCGCTGTTCGACATTCGCGGCAAGACCGCCATCGTGACCGGGGCGTCGGGCGCGTTCGGGGCGCTGGCCGCCAAGGTGCTGGCGGGCGCCGGCTGCAATCTGGCGCTGGCGGCCGGCGGGCTCGAGGCGCTCAAGCAGGTCGCGGCGCAATGCGAAGAGCTCGGCGCCAAGGTCGAGGCCGTCAACATCCGGCCGAGCTCGGCGGCCAATTGCGAGAAGGTGGTCGAGGCCGCCGTCAAGCGCTTCGGCGGCGTCGACATCCTGGTGCTGGCCTCCGGCATCAACAAGGTCTCCAAGATCGTCGACCAGCCGCCCGAGGCCTTCATGGAGGTCATGGACGTGAACGTGACCCAGTCCTGGCTGATGGCGCGCGCGGCCGGCAAGCAGATGCTGGCGCAGGGCCGCGGCGGCAAGGTCGTGTTCATGTCGTCGGCACGCGGCCTGCTCGGCCATCCGGCCGGCTACACCGCCTATTGTGCGTCGAAGTCCGCCATCGACGGCGTCACCAAGGCGCTGGGCTGCGAATGGGGCGACACCGGCATCACGGTCAATGCCATCGCGCCGACCGTCTTCCGCTCCCCCCTCACCGCCTGGATGTACGAGGACACCGAGCGCGCCACCACGGTGCGTAAGGGGTTCATCAGCCGCGTGCCGAAGGGCCGGCTCGGCGAGCCGTCCGACCTCGCCGGCCCGCTCCTGTTCCTGGCCTCGGCGGCGTCGGACTTCTACACCGGCCATATCCTTTATGCCGACGGCGGCTATACGGCGGGCTGAGCATGGCGGCCAAGGCGCGCATCGCAGTCCTCGGCGCCGGCCTGATGGGGCACGGCATCGCCCAGGTGTTTGCGGCCACCGGGCATGCGGTCAGGATCTACGATCCGGTCGCCGCGAGCCTTGATCAGGTCAGGATCCGGATCGCCGCCAACCTGCGCGATCTCGGCGAGGACGAAGTGGCCGCCGAGGGGGTGGAGCCGTGCGCCGACATGGCGGCGGCGCTGCGCGATGCCGACTTCGTGGTCGAGGCCGCCCCCGAGGACCTGGAGCTCAAGCGCAAGCTGTTCCAGCAGGCCGAGACCCATGTCCGGCCCGATACGATTCTCGCCAGCAACACATCGGTGATCCCGATCACGGCGATCATGCAGGATTTGCGCGAGCGCTCGCGCGGGCTCGGCACCCATTGGTGGAATCCGCCCTTCCTGGTGCCTTTGGTCGAGGTGATCGGGACGCAGTGGACCTCACGCGCCGCCATCGACTGGACCATGGTGCTGCATACGGCAGCCGGCAAGAAGCCGGCGCATGTGAAGAAGGACGTGCCGGGCTTCATCGGCAACCGGCTGCAGCACGCGCTCTGGCGCGAGGCGATCGCGCTGGTCGAGCACGGCATCTGCGATGCCGAGACCGTCGATACCGTCATCAAGGCCGCGTTCGGGCGCCGGCTTGCGGTGCTCGGGCCGCTGGAGAACGCCGACCTGGTCGGAACCGACCTGACGCTCGCCATCCACAAGACGGTGTTGCCCGCCATCGACTCGCGGCCCGCCCCATCGCCCTATCTCGAGAAGCTGGTGGCGGAAGGCAGGCTCGGCTTCAAATCCGGCGAGGGATTCCGCACCTGGACTCCAGCGCAGCAGGCGGAGCTGCGCGCCAAGGTGGTGGCGCATCTCAAGAAGGCACGCGCCGACGATGTGTAGGGTGGGCAAAATTGCCTGGCACTGGGATGATGATTGCGCGGCGTCGCGCAATTTTGCCCACCCGGTTGCGTCGCGACGTCCGGTCGCGTGGGCACGGCGCTACGCGCCTTTGCCCACCCTACTTGATCGCGCGATACGATTTGAATTCTTGGAAACTCCACGGAGGTTGCCATGAAACAGCAAGGAACCATCAGCCGCCGCCGCCTCATGGCGGCCGGCTTGGGCGCGGTCGCGGCGCCTGCGGTGCTGCGCGTGCTGCCCGCCAATGCCCAATCGCGCGTCATCAAGATCGGCCATGTGAGCCCGCGCACCGGCCCGATCGCGGCCTTCGGCGAAGCCGATCCGTTCATTCTCGACCAGGTCCAGAAGCTCCTCGAAAACGGCATCAGCAACGGCGGCAAGACCTATCCGGTGCAGATCCTCTCGCGCGACAGCCAATCGAGCACGGCGCGGGCCTCCGAGGTCGCGGCCGAGCTGATCCTGCGCGACAAGGTCGATCTCCTGGTGGCGGCGAGTACGCCCGACACCACCAATCCGGTCGCCGACCAGGCCGAGGTGAACGAGGTTCCGTGCATCACCACCGACTGTCCGTGGCAACCTTATTTCTTCGGCCGCAACGGCGATCCCAAGAAGGGCTTCACCTGGACCTATCATTTCTTCTGGGGGCTCGAGGACGTGATCGGGGCATTCCTGGCGCTGTGGAAGAGCGCGCCCACCAATAAAGTGATCGGCGGCCTGTTTCCCAACGACGCCGACGGCAATGCCTGGGGCGATCCCAAGATCGGGTTTCCACCGGCGCTGCAGTCGGCCGGATTCAAGCTCATCGATCCGGGCCGCTACCAGCCGGTCAGCAGCGATTTCACCTCGCAGATCTCGGCCTTCAAGAGCGCGGGCGCCGAAATCGTCACCGGCAACATGATCCCGCCCGACTTCTCGACCTTCTGGGGACAGGCGGCGCAGCAGGGCTTCAAGCCCAAGGTGGTGACGATCGGCAAGGCGCTGCTGTTTCCCTCGGTCATCAGCTCGCTCGGCGCGCGCGGCAACGGCTTGAGCACGGAAATCTGGTGGACCCCGAACCATCCGTTCAAGTCCGGCCTGACCGGCCAGAGCGCGCGCGAATTGACCGACGCCTACAGCAAGGCCACCAGCCGGCCGTGGACGCAGCCGATCGGCTTCAAGCACGCGCTGTTCGAGGTGGCGATCGACGTGCTCAAGCGCACCAAGAATCTGGGCGAGCCCAAATCGATCCTCGATGCCATCACGGCCACCGACTACAAATCGATCGTGGGGCCGGTGAAGTGGGCCGGCATGCCGGTCAAGAACGTGACCAAGACGCCGCTGGTCTCCGGCCAATGGCAGCGCATGGGCGATGTGTCCGACCTGGTCATCACGCAGAACGAGACCGCGCCGCAGATTCCGGTGGGCGGCAAGCTGGAGCTGCTGACCTGAAGCGTGCCACATTGGCACGCTGGAGCCCCCTCGCCCCATTCCCTCTCGCGGTGCGAGCGCGCGTTGAAAAAGGATCGTAGGGCGCAATCGCTTTATTGCGCCGCTTGGCATAGCCGACGGCATTGCGCCCTTTAGCAAGGGCGGTGGCGCAATAAAGCGATTGCGCCCTACAAGGCCGTGCCAAACAACCAAACCAGAACCGCACATGCCTCCGATCCTGGCGCTGGACAAAATCTCGAAGCGGTTCGGTGCCATCGTGATCGCCGAGGCGGTCGATCTCGCGCTTGCGCCGGGCGAGGCGCTCGGCATCATCGGGCCCAACGGCGCCGGCAAGACCACTTTGTTCGGCATCATCGACCGGCACGATCGCGCCCGATGCGGGCCGCGTCATGTTCGAGGGCGCCGACATCACGCGCTTGAGCCGCCGCCGCGGCGCTGCCGCATGGGCATCGCGCGCTCGTTCCAGATCCCGCAGCCGTTCGGCGACATGACGGTGCTCGAGAACCTGGTGGTGGCGGCGGCCTTCGGGGCCCGGCGGCGCGAGCGCGACGCCTACGGCCCCTGCATGGACGATCCTCAAGCAATGCGGGCTCGACAGTGCCGCCAACCGCCGCGCCGGCAGCCTGACGCTCATCGACCGCAAGCGGCTCGAGCTCGCCCGCGCGCTCGCCACCAACCCGCGCGTGCTGCTGCTCGACGAGGTGGCGGGCGGCCTGACCGAGCATGAATGCGCGGGGCTGGTTGCGCTCATCCGGGAGCTGCGGGCGACCGGCATCTCGATCATCTGGATCGAGCACGTGGTGCATGCCCTGTTCGGCGGTCATCGATCGCCTGGTGGTGCTGCATGACGGCACGTTCATCGCGCAAGGCGATCCGCCGACGGTGATCCGCAGCCCGGCGGTCGCCGACATCTATCTCGGGATCGCGGCCGATGCCTGATGTGGCCTTGCTCGAGGTGGAGGCGCTCGACGCGTTCTACGGCGACTTCCAGGCGCTGTTCGGCGTCACGATGCGGGTCGAGGCCGGCCAGGCGGTCGCCATCATCGGAGCCAACGGCGCCGGCAAGAGCACGCTGCTCAAGAGCATCGCCGGCTTGCTGCCCGCGCGCCGCGACGCGGTGCGGTTCGACGGCATGCCGATCGGCGATCGGCCGGCCTACGACCTGGCGAGGCGCGGCATCGCCCTCGTGCCCGAAGGCCGCCGGCTGTTCGCTTCGCTGACCGTGGAGGAAAACCTCTTGATCGGCGGCCAGCTCGGGCGCCCAGGGCCATGGACGCTGCGGCGCGTCTACGACCTGTTCCCGGTGCTGGCCGAGCGGGCCCACATGCCGGCCCCCTCGCTCTCGGGCGGCCAGCAGCAGATGGTCGCGATCGGGCGCGCCCTCATGTCCAATCCGAAGCTCGTCCTGTGCGACGAGCTCAGCCTGGGGCTCGCCCCGATCGTGGTGCGCGACATCTACGCCCGGCTGCCGTCGATCCTGGCCGAGGGCAGCTCGCTTATCATCGTCGAGCAGGACATCGTGCAGGCGCTCCGGGCCGCCGCCCAGGTCTATTGCCTGCAGGAAGGCCGGGTCGCGCTCGCAAGGCCCGGCCGCCGGCCTCACCCGCGCAGCCATTGCGGCGGCCTATTTCGGAGTGTGAGGTGAGAGATGAATCGGGTGTCGTAGGGCGCAATCGCTTTATTGCGCCATCGGTCTCACCAAGGAGCGCAATGCCCTCGGCATCGCGAAGCGGCGCAATAAAGCGATTGCGCCCTACAATCGAAAGACGACCGCGATGCTCGACTGGATCAATGTGATCGTGCAGGGCGTGCTGGTCGGCGGGCTTTATGCCGTGTTCGCGGCCGGGCTCTCGCTGATCTTCGGCATCATGCGCCTGGTGAACATCGCTCATGGCGACCTGATCGTGCTCGCCGCCTATCTGGCCCTGGTCGCGGTGGAAACACTGGGCATCGGGCCGCTCACCGCGCTATTGATCGTGGCGCCGCTCATGGCCCTGATCGGCTACGCCCTGCAGCGCCTCATCCTCAACCGCGCGCTCGGCGACGATCTCCTGCCGCCGCTTCTGGTCACGTTCGGCCTGTCGGTGATCATCCAGAACGGCTTGCTCGAGATCTTCAGCGCCGACAGCCGGCGCCTGCAGGCCGGCGCCATCGAGACAGCGAGCTTTGCCCTGATGCCGGGCGTCTCGATCGGCGTGCTTCCGCTCTTGTCGTTCCTGGCTGCGGTCGCGGTCATCGGCGCGCTGCAATTCGTGCTTTACCGCACCGCGCTCGGGCGCGCTTTCCGCGCCACAGCCGACGATCCTTCGGTGGCGCAACTGATGGGCCTCGACAACCGTCACATCTTCGCGCTGGCGATGGCGCTGTCGCTGGCGGTGGTGGCGGTCGCGGGCGTGCTGCTGGCGATGCGCGCCAATTTCGATCCGGCCATCGGGCCGGCGCGCCTGATCTTCGGCTTCGAGTCCGTCATCATCGGCGGGCTTGGCAGCCTGTGGGGCACCCTCATTGGCGGCATCCTGCTCGGCGTAGCCCAGGCGGTCGGCGCCGAGATCGATCCGGGCTGGCAGACGCTGGCCGGTCACCTGGTGTTCCTGCTGGTGCTGGCGGTCCGGCCCGAAGGGCTGTTTCCGAAGGTGCGCGGATGAGCGAGGTGCGGGTCCAATATGCCCGTCAGGGCGGCCGCATCGGCAGCTGGCTCGTGGTCCTTGCTTTGGTGGTGCTGGCGGCGGCGCCGGCCTGGGGCGGCCGCGACGATCTACGGCTGTTATCGGAAATCTATGCCTACGTGGGTTTGGCCAGCCTGTGGAACCTGTTGGCCGGCTATGCGGGCCTCGTCTCGGTCGGCCAGCAGGCCTATGTGGGGCTCGGCGCCTATCTGCTGTTTGCCCTGACGCTGCGGGCCGGGATGCCGCCGCTGTGGGCGATCCCGGTCGCCGGCATTATTTCAGCCGCCGTGGCCGTTCCGACAGCGGCGCTGCTGTTCCGGCTGCGCGGGCATTATTTCGCGATCGGGACCTGGATCGTGGCCGAGGTCTTCCGCCTGCTCGCCTCGCAAGCCTCCGTGCTCGGCGGCGGCTCCGGCCTGAGCCTTCCGGTCGGCATCGTGACCTCGATCGCCGCCACCCGCCAGGCGCGCGAATTCCTGATCTACTGGATGGCGCTCGCGCTGCTGGCGGCGGTTCTGCTGCTGATCGTATGGCTGTTGCGCTCGCGCTACGGGCTGGCGCTCAAGGCCATCCGCGACAACGAGCTAGCGGCGCGCAGCAACGGCATCGATGTCACCCGCGTCAAGTTCATCGTCTACATCGTCACGGCATTCGCAACCGCCATGCTGGGCGCGCTGATCTTTCTGCAGAAGCTGCGGATCAGCCCGGATGCGGCCTTCAGCGTCAACGACTGGACCGCCTTCGTGATCTTCATGACCGTGATCGGCGGCATCGGCCGCATCGAGGGTCCGATTGTCGGGGCGGTGGTGTTCTTTGCGCTGCGGCAGACGCTGGCCGATCTCGGCACGCTTTATCTCCTGCTGCTCGGCAGCGTGGCCATCGTGGTCATGCTGTGGGCCCCGAAGGGCATTTGGGGCTTGATCGTCGACCGGTTCGGCTGGCAGGTGTTCCCCCTTGAACGCCACGTCGTCCTCGATGATCGTGGTCCAGGCCCGGCAGGAGGAAACCCGACCCCATGGCGCAGCACTCCAACAAGGTGATCATCACCTGCGCAATCACCGGCTCGATCCATACCCCGACCATGTCGGACGCGCTGCCGGTCACGCCGGACGAGATCGCCACCCAGGCGATCGATGCCGCCAAGGCGGGCGCGGCGGTCCTGCATCTGCATGCGCGCGATCCCGCCGACGGCCGCCCCTCGGGCGACCCCGAGATATTCCGGCAGTTCCTGCCGCGCATCAAGCAAGCCTGCGACGGGGTGATCAACATCACCACCGGCGGCAGCGTGCTCATGACGGTGGAGGAGCGGATCGCGGCGGCGACCACGTTCTCGCCGGAGATGTGCTCGCTCAACATGGGCTCGATGAACTTCGCGCTCTACCCGATGGCGGCGCGCTACAAGAGCTGGAAGCACGACTGGGAGGAGCAATACTTGCTGCAGTCCGACCAGAACATCTTCCGCAACACGTTCCGCGACATCGAGCGCATCGCCAAGCTCCTGGGCGACGACCACGGCGTCAAGTTCGAGCACGAATGCTACGACACCGGGCACCTCTACAATCTCGCCCATTGCGTCGACCGCGGGCTGTTCAAGCCGCCGATCTTTCTGCAGCTGATCTACGGCATCCTGGGCGGCATCGGGCCGGACTTCGACAACCTCCTGTTCATGAAGCGCACGGCCGACCGCCTGTTCGGCGAGCAGTACGAGTGGTCGGTGCTGGCGGGCGGGCGGCAGCAGATCCCCTTCGCCACCATGGCCACCATGATCGGCGGCAATGTGCGGGTCGGGCTGGAGGACAGCCTCTATATCGGCCGCGGCAAGCTCGCCGCCAGCAATGCCGAGCAGGTGGCGAAAATCCGGCGCATCATCGAGGAGCTCGGCTACGAGGTGGCGACCCCGCAGGAGGCGCGCGCCACGCTCGGCCTCAAGGGCGCCGACCGGGTCAATTTCTGATGAGCGTTCAAGACACCCAGATCTGGCCGCCACCGCGCGCTATCTCGCCGATGAGGGGCTCGACGGCCTGATCGCGCTCAATGGCGGGCAGAACTCGTTTCTCGAAGGGCACGCGGTGTTCGTGCTGAGCGGCGTGCGGCCGATCGGCGAAAGCGCGGTCCTGGTCGATCGCGGCGGCGCCTCAACCCTGATCGTGACGCCGGCCTGGGAGGCGGAGCGCGCGGCAGCGCTGTCGCGCACACCTAAGACCATCGGTACCGACGATCTGGCGGCGGGCTTGCGATCGGCGCTCGCCGCGCACGGAATAGATCCGCGCCGGACCGTCACGGTCGCGCTATCGACGCTCGGCCTCGGCCTGGTGCAGGCCATCGAGGCGGTGCTGGGCGGCAAGGTCCGAGCCAATGACAAATATGTGCGCGAGCTTGCCCGCATCCGCAGCCCCGACGAGCTCGCCGCCGCCGAGAAGGCGACCTGGATCGCCGAGCGCGGCTACGAGCGCTTCCTCGAGTTCGCGCGCCCGGGCGTGCGCGAGTTCGAGCTCGCGGCCGAGCTCTATGGCTTCATGAAGGGGTTCGGCGCCGAGGATAATTTCCTGCTTCTGAGCGCATCGCAGCACAATCTCGCGGTCACCGCCGCCGGCGGCCGCGTGCTCGATCGCGGCGACATCATCCTGTCCGAGATCACGCCCTGCTATCAGGGCCAGTTCGCGCAGATCTGCCGCACCACCGTGATCGGCGAGGCGACCCCGCTCTTGCGCGAGAAATACGCGCTGCTGCAGGACGCGATGCGCTGCGGCCAGGCCGCGGCGGTGCCGGGCGCGAGCGTGCGCGCGGTGACGCGGGCCATGGACGATCGCTTGCGCGCCGCCGGCTACGGCGATTACTGCCGGCCGCCCTATATGCGTGTGCGCGGCCATGGGCTCGGCATCACCTCGGATGCTCCCGGCGATCTCACCATCGACAACGAGGCGCGGTTGGAGGACGGAATGGTGTTCGTGATGCATCCCAACCAATACCTGCCGGAGACCGGCTATCTGATGTGCGGGGAGCCGGTCGTGGTCACGCCCGCCGGCGCCAAGGCGTTGTCGGTGCGCACCGCCACGCTCGACAGCATCGCGGTTTGATGCGCATGCGCACCGTCCATCCCTCCACCATGATCGGTGCCTACGGGTTCGAGCCGGATCGCATTCCGCGCGATGAATTCCAGATCCGCATGAGCGCGCTCAACGGCATCATGGACGCCAAGGGCTGCAGCGCCGTGCTGGTCTATGGCGATGCGCGCGAGCATTCCGATTTGGCCAATTTCACCAATTTCATTCCGCGCCACCGCTGGGCGCTGGCCCTGCTGCCGCGTCGGGGCGAGCCGCGGCTGCTCGTCTCCATGAGCTCCCGCGACATGCCGGCGCAACGGCTGATGACCTGGATTCCCGACGTGATGTCGGCCTGGACCTGGGACAGCGTCTTCGATCCCTGGCTCGCCGGCCTGGGTGCGGACGCGCCCCAGAACATCGGCACGGTGCGGTTCGACCTGATGCGGCCGCCGCTGATGGCGTCGCTGGAAAAAAGCCTGGGCAATCGGTTCCGTCTGGTCGCCGCCGACGCAGAGGTCCGCGCGCGCCCGACGCGTCCGCGCGAGCTGTCCCTGATCCGCGATGCCTGCGGGGTGGTGCGGGCGGGCGCGGCGGCCTTCATGCAAGCTTGGCGCGACGGCCAGGGGATCGAGGCGGCGGCCCTCGCCGGCGAGCGTAGCGCGCGCGCCTTGGCGGCGCAGGACGTGCGCACGCTGGTGAGCTTCGACGGCGGACGCACGCTGACGCCGTTCCGCGGCGCGTTCGAGCCCAAGAAGGACACGCCTCTCCTCGGCTACATCGCGGTCAAGCATCGCGGCTACTGGGCGGAGTTGTTCGTGTGCGTCGATGATCACGCGAGCGACCTCCAAACACGTGCGCAGGCCGGCCTCGCAGCCGCGCTGCAGTCCGCCGCTCCGGGCATCGGTGCCGCCGAGCTGCACGCCAAAGCAACGCAGCCGCTGGGCCAGCACCCGCTGCATCCCGCGTTGGGCGGCAGCATCGGCCGCCGTATCGGGTTTTCGTCCAACGAAGGCAGCGAGCTGCGGCACGACGCCACCCATGTCCTCAAGGTGGGCGACGTCTACGCCCTGCACGTGGGCGCAAGCGATGCGCAAGCTGGCGGCGCCATCGCGTCCGCCATGGTGGCGATCACGCCCAAGGGCTCCGAAGTGCTGACGCGATCCACCGACCGGTAGGCCGCATGGAGCGGAAGCGTAATGCGGGACGGCCGATCCCGGATTGCGGCGCTGCGCGCCTTCATCCGGGCTACGAGGCCCGGCTCTCGAGCCTGGTAGCCCGCATGCAGCGCAGCGGAATGCGGGAACCGTGAACCCGGTCACTCGTGGTCGGGACTGTCCAGCTCGCGAATGTTCGTTCCAAACGACTTGCCAGTCTCCATCGAGGTGATCTTCTGTATCGATCCGCCATGCAGCACGCCGTCGCGCAGCGGATGAATTTCGATCACGACCCGATCGCCGGCCTTCACGCTGGGCCTCGTCCATCCCAGCCGGGTGAGACGGCCGGGACTCGTCGTCTCGAGCAGCCAATCGGTCGGCTCGTCACCCTCGTTGAGCATGCCGTAGATCGAGAGGCTCACATGCGGATTGACCCAGCGCACCTCCTTGACGGTGCCGTGGATCGTCAGGATTTTCGTATCATCGTACATCGAAGCCGAATGGTGAGCCGCGCCCGTACGGATGCCGGCGAGAAGGCCGAGGACGGCGGAAATCGCGCCGGCGGCTTTGAGGATGTGCTGCATTGGGGCGGCTCCGGATGTTTGATCGTCGAGGTCGCGTGGATGGCCGGTTTGGCGCCTCAATCGGGCGCAACCAGATTGCCTCCAGGCTGGCGCTGAATCGGAACGAATACCGCATCGCCGTTCTCGTTCACACGTTCGGAATAGTTCCCCTGGACACAGACACCCTCCACGATATCGAAATCGCGTTCGCGCTTTCTGAGAAAGATCCGCGTCGTCTTCCAGGGCTTGGTCAAGACGCGCGGGGCGGTGATTTCGAGGTCGTCGTGCAGGATATCGGAGCCTTGCAGATGGATGCGCTCGACAATGTGCATGTCGCCGTTGTTGGGAACGCCCACGCCCTCGGCCAGCGCGATAAAGACCTCCGGCAGGATCCCGACCGTGTCGACGACCAGCGTGTCCCCCTCCCAATGGCCGATCGAGTGGCCATGGAAGGTCGGGTCCGGATCGTCGGAGTGCGGGCGGCCGTCGGTATAGATTCGTCGCAGCCGGTTGCCGTCGGCCTCACCGAGCATCGTCACGCGACCGGGAGAGAAAGTGACCTCGAGCGCATTGTGGGTGATCAGCATCCAGGACGGCATGCCCTCGGGCAGGCAGTTGACGAACAACGGAGCCGGACGCCCGGCCTTGAGCTCGCTGAACATGTGCGCGATCTGCGCCGCCGCCTTGGGGCTCCATGGCGGGGGGTTGGTGGTGAGCTGAAGATGCTGGTCGGTGATTTTCGGCACCCAGATTCCGCTCCAATCAGGCAGCTTGGCGAGTTCAGCCCAATCGTTCGCGGTCGGCGGCGGATTGATGATCGGCTTGGTGTCGGGCTCGGCGGAACGAGCTGAGATCGCGGAAACCGCCAAGAAAATCAGCGCACTCGCTCGCAGGCAGCGTCGCATGAGACCCGCTCCAATGTGTCGGCCTGCAAGATAATCGGATTTGAGAAAGCAACACAACGCGATTTTCCGGACAAGGGCAACGTCCTTGACGCAACGCCAGCGGGGCAGTGCGATGACTTCGCGTTGTCTCAGCCTCAAGCCGTCGCCGTTCCCGGACTCCGGGGAACGATCCCGGAAAACGCATGTGTCGTTTCGGATTGACGCCTCATCGGATTTGGGCACATGACTGCCGCACAATCACAACAGCATCGGGGAGATGGCGCCATGGCAAAGAAGCGACGGGCTCCGCAGGGTCAAAAAAAGCGCAGCGCCGCCGGCAAGGCGCGCCCGAGCGCCGAACTCAACGCCGTGATCGACGACCTGGTGATCGGCAACCGCATTCTCTACGTGCAGGACGTGGTCGACGGTTATGGCCATATCAGCGCCCGCCATCCGCACCACCCCGATCGTTTCCTGATGTCGCGGGCGCGCGCGCCCGGCCTGGTGGTCGCCGCGGACATCATGGAGTTCGGCCTCGACGGCGAGCTCGTGGAGCCCGACGAGCGCCCGGTCTATTCGGAGCGCTTCATCCATTCCGAGGTCTACAAGGCGCGCCCCGACGTCAACGCGGTGGTCCACAGCCATTCGCCGACCGTGGTGCCGTTCAGCGTCACGCAGGTGCCGCTGCGGCCGATCCGGGCGCCGTTCCTCTATCCGGAAGTGCCGGTGTTCGATACCCGCGCGAGCGCCGGCTGGACCAATCTGTTGATCTCCAACGCCGCGCTTGGCCAGGCGCTGGCGCAGACGCTCGGCATGAACTCGGTCGCGCTCATGCGCGGCCACGGCAATGTGGTGGTGGCGGCAAGCGTGCGGCTGGCGGTCTATCGGGCGATCTACACCGAGGCCAATGCCAAGCTTTTGCTGCAGGCCAAGATGCTGGGCGGCCCGATCACCTACTTGGCGCCGGAGGAAGCGGCCCTGATGGAAAAAGAGCAGAGCCGCCACCGGCCGAGCCACGGCTCCGACCGCACCTGGGAAATGTGGAAGCAGGAGGCGCTTGAGCGCACCGGCAAGCTGCGGTGAAGCGGGGTTCGTTCCGATTTCAGCCGGCAGCTATTTGGCGCGCCGCCAGGTCGCCTCGTCCACGGTGCCGGAGACCGAAGCGCCGTTGGTGTAGCGAAGCTCGTCCGCGGTGAGCGAGCTGATGACGCGCTTTTGCGTGTTGCCGTTCAGGTTGGGGTACGAACCCGCCTCGACATGGGTGGTGATGGTCTTGGTGGCCTCGTCGACCGACCAAGTCCCGACATTGGCGATCATTCCGGTCATGACCGCCTTGTATTCCTCCGCCGTCCCCTGGTTCACGTTGTCGATCTTGAAATTCGGAATATCCGACCGCGAGGTCAGCAGCGAGAAGTGGCCGTCGGCTTGCAGGATGAACATCCCCTTGGGGTTCGGGCCGCGCCGGTCCGATTTACCGCCGGCCTTGTTGGTCGCGATGATGGACACCAGCGTCCAGGTGCCGACGAGTTGCTGCTTGAGGGTCGGTTGCTGGCCGACAGCGCCGGTCGGCAGCAGGCCGAGGGCGAGCGCCGCGGCGGTACAGAAACTCAAGAGATGACGTCTGTTCATGGCTTCCTCGCGGGTCTCCAGTATCGGCCTACTCGGATCAGCCTATAGGGTTGGCGGCGCCGCCGAAAGGTGTGGGGACGGGAAGGTGGGGGGGGTCGGGATCCCGGGCTGCGGGCAACTCCACCAGTGATCGACACGAAAAAGCCCGGGGCGCAGGTGCCCCGGGGGGAGTGACGCCAGTCGTTCTCTTGGGATTGCGCTTATTTGAAGAGCGCTTGCTCGCGCCTCGGCGACGCGAAGAAAACCCGAAGACTTGTCTATTGAATCTTCAGCTTCCCGGCATTGACGTCCTGCAGCCACGCGTTCCACCCGTTGCACTGCGCATCGAGGTCGCACCAGCTCTCGTGGTTGCCGCCCTTGTTGACGCGCGGGTCAGCGACGCTGCCGGCACCGACGGACGCGTAGGCCTCATGGGCGACAGTGTGCTTCTTGCCGGACGCCATGGCGCCCGAGGCGCCGCCGATGAGGAGGGCAAGTGATAGGGCGGTAAAGGCGATTGTGCAATTCATGGCTCGTTTCCTCTGTGTGTTGCCGGCTGCCAGAGACGACGTCTGATGCGTCTTGACCGCACACTTCGCCCGCGAACCTTACGGGCACTTCTTGGGGCCATTACATTTCTGTAAAGCCGACATCACCAATCCGTAAATTCCTTCACGTCGGCGTGAACCGGCCGCTCGTGGCCGCCCGGTCGTACAACAGCGAGGCGATCGCCAGATCCTCCAGCCCGACGCCGAGCGATTTGAACAGCGTGACCGCATCGCGATCCCGCCCAAAGCCGGGCGACCCGACGATGCGATGCAAGGGCACCAGGTCGTTCCAATCGAGCTTGCCCGCGCGCGCGAGATCGATGAACTCGGCGGCCTCCGCCTTGGCCTGCTCGATATCGTCAGTGACCACGAGCGCGGCCCGCAGCACGATCTGCGGATCGAGCTCGCGACGCGACGCCGCATTGGCCCCCATGGCATTCACATGGGTGCCGGGCGCCAGCCATTCGCTCATCACCACCGGCGTGGCCGAGGTGGTGGCGGTGACCACGATCTCGGCATCCCTGACGGCCTCCTGCGCCGATGCGGCGGCGCGCACCGGCAGCTTGAGCTCGGATGCAAGCCGTTCGCAGAACGCCACCTGCTTGGCGCGATCGCGGGCAAAGACCGCAACCTCGCTGAGGCGGCGCACGCAATGCAGCGCCTGAATCTGCGTGCGCGCCTGCCGGCCGGCGCCGATGAGCCCCACCCTGGCGGCATCGGGACGGGCCATCGCTTGGGTCGCGATCGCGCTCGCGGCGGCGGTGCGAATTTGGCCGAGCAGGTTCGCCTCCATGATGGCCAGCAACCCCTGCTCCGCCGAATAGAGCAGCGTGTGATAGGTCGAGGAGCCATACGACTTGAGCGCATAGCGGTCCGGAGTGCGGCCGCCACCGGCCATCAGGTTGAGCCTGCGCTTCCCGAATTCGAGCCGCGTGCGCGGAATGTTGATGGCCTCGCCGCGCGCTTGCGCCACGAAGGCCGCCCGAACGGCCTCGATCGCGGAGGGCATGTCGACGAATTCGGCGGCGTGTTGCTCATTCAGATAGATCGGCACGGATGCGTCTCCCCATTCATCACGGCAAGTGATCATGTCTACAGCAAACAAAGGCCGCAGGAGAAGCGTCCGGACGCCGGCCGGCAACCGCTCAACGCAATCCGAGCTGTGCGCTTTGTGTCACCGTCGTGACTGCTTCGTGGCGCACCTAACCAAATCTTTACCTGCATGATTCCCCGACGATGTTGCCGAGACGGGGCGGATATTTTAGAGTGTGGGTCAGCGGCAGCGATCCAACGCTCGGCAAATTACGCCGGCATCGCCGCCCGATTCCAAAGCTTGTCAGCCAAGGATCAACAATCATGGCCCTTGATCCAAAAGGGGCGGCGCTCGCTCTCCATCGCTTTGGCTTCGGCCCCAAGGCCGGCGCGATCGCCGCGCTTGCGTCCGATCCGCTCAGTGCACTTCTGGCCGAGCTGGAGGCGCCCAAGGCGGGACAGATCGCCAATGCCGATCTGCCGACCAGCGGAGCCGAAAACCGCACCGTCTACGAATTCAACGCCGAGCGGCTTGCGCAGCAGAAGCAGGAGCAAAAACGCAAGCAGGCGGCGCAGGCCGACATGCAGAGCGCGGACAATGCCATGGAACAAAATTCCATGGAGCAAAAGCCTGCCGAGCAGAAGGCGGACGCCACGCCGGCCGCTCCCAAGCCGATGCCGCCGGGGCGGCAGATCTTTCTCAGCGAAGCCAGGGCGCGCTACAACGCCGCCATCAATGCCGATATCGGATTCGCCGAGCGGCTGGTGTGGTTCTGGTCGAACCATTTCTGCGTCAACTTCGATTCGACCGTGATGGCGGGCGCCTACGAGCGCGAGGCGATCCGCCCGCATGTGCTGGGCCGCTTTGCCGACATGCTGCTGGCGGCCGAGAGCCATCCCGCCATGCTGCTCTACCTCGACAATGCTTCCTCGATCGGCCCGAACTCGGTCGCCGGCATCAATCGCAATCGCGGCCTCAACGAGAATCTCGGCGCGCGAGATTCTCGAGCTGCATACGCTCGGCGTCCGCACCGTCTATGCGCAGGCCGACGTCACCAACTTCGCCAAGGTGATCACCGGCTGGACCATCCTGCCGACCGTGGACAATCCGGACCATGGCGGCGAGTTCGTGTTCAACCGGCGCCTGCACGAGCCGGCGCCGCAGACGCTGATCGGCAAGACCTATCGCGGACACCGGCGTCGAGCAGGGCCGCAGCGTGCTCGCCGATCTGGCGCGCCATCCGGCCACCGCCCGGCATGTCGCGGTCAAGCTCGCGCGCCATTTCATCGCCGACGACCCGCCGCCGGCGCTGGTCGAGCGGTTGGCGCAGCGCTTCCTCGACACCGACGGCGACCTCAAGGAGGTCGCCAAGACCCTGGTCAGCGCGCCCGAAGCGTGGTCTCCCGAGCAGGCCAAGATCAAGCGCCCGGGCGAATGGATCGTGGCGCAGCGTGCGCGCGACCGGCACGCAGGGTCAGATCGATCGCATGATGGGGGCGCAGGCCTTGCTCGGCGAGCCGTTGTGGCGGCCGCCGGCCCCCAAGGGATTTCCGGACGACAACGCGACATGGCTCGATGGCTTGGCGTTGCGGCTCGCCAGCGCCAACGTGTTCGCGCAGCGCGTCAGCCCCAACGTCGATCCGCAGGCGGTGCTGGAAACGGCGCTCGGCCCGCTGGCTTCGGAGGAAACACGGCTCACGGTCGCGCGGGCCGAAAGCAAGCAGCAGGCGCTCGCATTCGTGGTGATGGCGCCGGAATTTCAGCGCAGATGATGGAGGCGATCATGGCGGCCACTCTCCAGAACTCGACCGGTCCTGCGCCATGCTGCCATGCCGCGACCCGGCGCGAGCTGCTGCTCGGCTCGGGCGTGCTGTTCGCCTGGTCGTTCTGTGCCGCGGCTGGCGCGGGCGGAAGGCCGCGACCCGCGCTTCCTGACCATCGTGCTGCGCGGCGCGCTCGACGGGCTGGCCGCCGTCGCCCCGGTCGGCGATCCCGATTGGATCAAGCTGCGCGGCGACAATGCGCTGCGGCTCGACGGCAAGACGCCGGCACTGCCGCTCGACGGATTCTTCGCGCTCAATCCGGCCATGCCGAACCTGCACCGCCTCTATCAGGCCGGCCAAGCCACCATCGTGCATGCGGTGGCGACGCCCTATCGGGACCGCTCCCATTTCGACGGGCAGGACGTGCTGGAAAGCGGGCTGCCCAAGCCCGGGGCGCGTCGACAGCGGCTGGCTCAACCGTGCGCTGGCCGGGCTGGAGCCGGCGAACCCGTCAACCCGCGCGGCCGGCAGGCCTTCGCGGTCGGACCGGTGACGCCGCTGGTGGTGCGCGGTCCCGCATCGGTCGTGTCCTGGACGCCGCCGCGCCTGCCGCCGGTCAGCGAGGAAACCACCATGCGTCTCCTCGAGCTCTATCGGCACACCGATCCGACGCTGGCGCGCGTGCTCGAGGATCGGTTGGGGTTGGCCGCCATCGTCCGCGCCAGCGGCATGGCGGATAATCCCGACGACAACGCACCGGCGGTCCAAGTCGGCGGCATCGCCCAGGTGCGCGCCTATTTCGCCGATGCCGCGGGCGCGGCGGCAAAATTCCTGGCGACCCCGGGCGGCCCGCGCATCGGCGCGCTCGCGCTCGATGGCTGGGACACCCACGTCAACGAAGGCGCCGTCAACGGCCGCCTGGCCGATCTGCTGGGCGCTCTCGATGGCGCCATCGCCGCCATCAAGACCAATATGGGCGAGGCCTGGAGCGAAACCGTCGTGGCTCTGATCACCGAATTCGGTCGCACCGCGCGCATGTCAACGGCAACGAAGGCACCGATCACGGCACCGGGACGGTCACGCTGCTCGCCGGCGGGGCGCTCAAGGGCGGCCGCGTCATCGCCGATTGGCCGGGCCTCAAGGAAAGCGATCTCTACGAGAAGCGCGATCTCAAGGCCACCACCGACCTGCGCGCCGTGCTCAAGGGCGTCCTCAAGGATCACCTGCGCGTCGATGACCGCGCGCTCGCGGCCGACGTCTTCCCGGGCAGCGAAGCGGCGGCCCCGATGGCGGGGCTGCTGGCCTGAGCTGCTGGATCTTTCACGCCAGTTGAATCCACTCGGTTGGCGAGCCCGTCGTTCCTCGCCCTCCTCCGACTTGATCGGGGATTGCGAGGAACGCAATGCCGGTCGCTAGAGTGAGGGACGCACTGAGTTTCACTCCTTCTCCCCATGGGGGAGAAGGGCGGGATGAGGGGGCTCCGGCGGTGCGATACGGAATCGCCGGAGCCCCTTGCCCCGACCCTCTCCCCCTCCGGGGTAGGGCTATCGCAGGTAAGCAAAGAGTTCGAAGAAGAATTCTTTTTTCCAAGCTGCGAGTTTCATTTTGCGTCCCACGGATCGTTTATCGGGATGTGCGCTCAAGATGTCGAGGGCAATTCGGCGCAGGACGGCGAGATTTTGTGGCCCGTAATTTTTGCGGGTTCGAGCATCGTCCTCGTTGAAGAGGACGTCGAGGCGCCAATGACACTGGTTTTCGACGCTCCAATACCTGCGCGTGACTTCCAGCAGGCGTTGCGGCGACAACCGTTTGGAGAGCGCCACGTAGTGGACCATGGTGACGACCTTGCCGTTGGCGGCTTGGCGCTCGGTTTCGTAACGTCCGATGGCGGCCAGTCCAGGGAAGTCAGGTGCGTCGGCGGGTCGCGCGAGGACGCTGGCGCGCCGCCGTTCCTGCCGATCGTGAGCGCTGTCGGTCTGCTCGAAGAAGGTCAGCTTGCCGCCGGCATCGGCGACCGCGAAGGCGGCCTGCGCCCAAGTGAACAGCGGCGCGTTGTTGCCCTTGAGCTTGAGGGCGTAGTGGGCGCCGGTGGTGCGCACCGCGGCGGCCATGGCGGGGTGGCAATGCAAGGCGTCGCCGGTGATGATGCAGCCTTTCAATACCAGGCTTTTCAGCACCGCCAGGGTGGCGGCAACTTCGTTTCCGCCCGGCGCGTGTCGGGTCGCCAGGGACAAGCGCGTCTCGGCGTCCCAGACGCTAATCATGAGCGGCGGCATGCAGGCGCGGCCGCGTTCATAACCGCGTCGCAGGCGCTTGCCGTCGATGGCCACCACGCCCGATGCCGCACCGAGCCCGAGACCTTCACGCAAGGCCGCGACAAAACGGGCGAAAACCCGGGCCACCTCGTTGGGATCGAGGAGGCGAAACATGCGGCTGAAGCTGTCGTGGCTCGGAGGCCCGTGATCGAGATCGACGATCTCGGCCAGCGTCGCTTCGTTGGCGGCAGCAAAATCCGCGATTTCGACACAAGACTTGGCGCCGCACAAAGTCGCCGCCAAGGCTACAAACAGCATCGCCGCGAGATCATGCTGGGCATTGAAGTCACGCGGGTCGCGAACTTCACGGAAAATCGAGATCAGTGTTTCCATTCCGGCCCTCCCGAATCAGGAAAGCCTCCTTCAGAATCACCTTCTTCTTTCAATGCAACAGCGTTTACTTACTTGCATTCCCCTACCCTCCGGGGCGAGGGAGTCCACCGCCGTGCCCCCCTCACCTTCCGGCATCCTCGGTGTCGGGACACAGACTTCTTCTACCGGCATGCGTGGCGAGTGGCTGCGACGAGGGCGCCACTTCCGGACAAACTGATACCGCATTAGTGTTCGCTCGCACTCTACTGACCTGCCCAACAATCACGGAGTTCATGCGATGCCGCCTTTGCGCAAGCTGTCCCGGCGCAGCTTCGTGCAGGCGGGCATCGGGGCGGGCGCTGTGCTGGCGGCGGCACGGCGCGGCAGGGCGGCACCAGGCAGGGATCGAGAAGCCCAAGCTCACGCTCGGGCTGGCGGTGCCGGCGGCGAGCTTCCTGCCGGTCTATGTGGCGGCGGCGCGGACCTGGAAGGAGGCGGGTCTCGAGGTCGAGATCGTCAGCTTCCGCGGCGACGCCGAGGTGAGCCAGGCGATGGCGGGCGGTTCGCTCGATCTGTCGCTGCAGTCCTTCGACGGCCTGATCAACCTGATCAGCTCGAGCCAGCCCGTGAAGGGCTTCTATGCGGGCTTCCACCAGGCCGATTTCGCTTGGCTGGCGCAGCCTTCGGTCAAGACCTGGGCGGACCTCAAGGGCGGCACCATCGGGGTATCGACCTTCGGCTCGCTGACCGATCAGCTCACCCGCTATGTGCTGGCCAAGCACGGGCTCAAGCCGGAGACCGACGTGCGGATCATGCAGGCGGGGCCATCGGCGACCAGCATCCAAATGCTGCGCTCCGGCCGCCTTCTGGCCGCCATCCAGTCGGCGCCGACCAAATGGGTGGCGCAGGATCTCGGGCCTCACCGTGCTGGGCACGCAGGACCAGGAGATCGCCCCGCAATGGCCCAAGCATACATTCGTGGCGCGGCCCCGGTTCCTCGACGAGAATCCGCAGACCATGCGCGCCTTCCTGCGCGCCCATGTGGCGGCCATCAGGCTGGCGCGGGCCGATCGCGCGCTCGCCGTCAAGGTCCTGGTCGACCAGGTCAAGTATCAGCCGTCCTATGCGGCGCGCGCCTATGACGAGAACATGCCGGCCTTCGACGAGCGGGGCCGCCTGCCGGACGACAAATACATGGACATCTTCTGGTCGATCGAGATCGCGGCCGGCACCGTCACCGAGCCCTGGCCGGCAGCGCGGTTGATGGATGACCGATTCATCGGCACATTCGCGCCAGTGGGCGCCTTAGGTTCCAGCCCGGAACCCGCCAAGGCCGCCGACGCGACAAGGTGCCAATTGGGTGTCATGGGCCGGCTCGACCTCGAACATCTCAGCTTGGCCTATGCGCAGCGCGGCGGCACGTTCCTGGCGCTGCGCGACGTGGATCTCTCGATCCGCGACGGCGAGTTCGTCACCATCGTGGGGCCCTCGGGCTGCGGCAAGAGCACGCTCCTGATGCTGATCGCCGCGCTGCTGCAGCCGACCGGCGGTGCGGTGCGGCTCGACGGCCGGGTGGTGACCGCGCCGGGTCCCGACCGCGCCCTGGTGTTTCAGGATTTCGCCCTGCTGCCGTGGCGCACCGTGCTCGCCAATGTGGAGCTTGGCCTTGAGCTCAAGGGCGTGCCGGCGCAGAAGCGCGGCGAGATCGCACGCCGGCACATCGCCATGGTGGGCCTCTCCGCCTTCGAGCGATCCTATCCGCATCAATTGTCCGGCGGCATGCGCCAGCGCGTCGGCATCGCGCGCGCGCTCGCGGTCGAGCCGGAGGTGCTGCTGATGGACGAGCCGTTCGGTGCGCTCGACGCGCAGATCCGCCAGGTGATGGGGTCGGAGCTGCTGCGCATCTGGGAGCGCGGCCGCAAGACCATCCTGTTCGTCACCCACGACATCGACGAGTCGATCTATCTCGCCGACCGCATCATCGTGATGAGCGCCTCGCCGGGCCGGGTCATCGCCGACATCCCGGTGACGCTGCCGCGGCCGCGCCCGCTCGAGATCCGCAACGATCCCGCCTTCACGGCCTATCGGCAGCGCATCTGGGATCTGCTGCAGCAGGAGGTGCTGGCGTCGAATTCGTGGGAGCATTCCGCTCCCGAGCAGGCTGCCGTCATGCCTGCGGGAGCCGCGACATGAGCGTGGTGGCGCAGACCCCGATCGGCGCCGGCCCGACGTGGCGATCGCTCGCGCGCCACCGCTCGGCCCGCACGGTTGTCGGCTGCGCAGCGGTCGCGCTGTTCCTGATGGTCTGGCAGATCGTCGGCGCCAACGAGATCATCCGTTCGGATCTGATCTCCTATCCGTCGGAGGTGGCCGCGACGCTGATCAGCATGACGTCGTCCGGCGAGCTTGGCAGCAACTGCGCGGTCAGCCTGGAGGAATTCGTCCAGGGCTTCGTTCCGGCCATCGGCATCGGGGTCGCGGCCGGCATCGCGTTCGCGCTCAGCCGCCGGCTGCACTACCTGTTCGAGCCGTTGATCGTGGCGCTCAACACCTCGCCGATCATCGCCTTCGTGCCGATCGTGGTGGTCTGGTTCGGGGTCGGCACCCAATCGAAGGCCATCATGGTGTTCCTGGCCGCCGTCATCCCGATCGTCATCAACACCATGACCGGGATCACGCAGGTGCACGAAGTCCTGGATCCGCGCCTGCCGGGCTTTCGGCGCCGGGCAGATTCGAGGTGATCGTCAAGGCGATGCTGCCGGGCGCGCTGCCCTCCGTCATGGTCGGAGTGCGGCTCGCGGTCGGGCGCGCCATCGTGGGACTGATCGCCGCCGAGATGTATGTGTCGGTGCACGGCATCGGCCGCCTGATCCAGGTCTACTCGACCAGCGAGCGGGCGGCGGAGATCTTCGTGCTGGTCGTCGTGGTCGCCACCTTCGGCTTTCTCTTGGTGACGCTGTTGCGGCGCCTGGAAAGCCTGATCGCGCCCTGGAGCCTGGAGCGATGAGCGAGATCGGCATCGCGACGCGGCAGCCAACGGCCCGCGCGCCCGCGCCGCGCCGCGAGCAGCTCGTCCTCGGCATCATCGGGACGCTGGCGTTTCTCATCGTCTGGGAGATCGCCGCGCGAGCGGACCTGATCAACCCGGTGGTGGTGAGCAATCCCTCGCGCATCGCGGCGGCCTTCGTGGCGCAGTTGCAGTCGGGCGAGATCCTCGGCGACCTCAAGGTGTCGTTGATCGAGTTCGCCGCCGGCTTCGGGCTGTCGCTGGTGGTCGGCATCGGGCTCGGCATCGCCATGGGACTCAACCGGCTGACCGAATACGCCATCGATCCGTTCGTCTGGTTCCTCTACTCCTCGCCGCTGATCGCGTTCTATCCGCTGATCATCGTCTGGCTCGGCTTCGGCTTCGCCACCGTGGTCGCGATCACGTTCCTGCTGAGCTTCGTATCGATCGTGGTCAACACGGTGGCGGGCGTGCATGGCGTCGATCCGCAGCTGATCCGCGCGGTGCGCGCCTTCGGCGGCACGCGGCTCGACGTGATCCGCAAGGTGATCCTGCCGGCCGCGGTGCCGCTGATCATCGCCGGCATGCGCATCGGGCTCGGCCGCGCGCTGCACGGCGTGGTGCTGGGCGAGATGTTCAGCTCCAATGCCGGGCTCGGCTACCGCATCACGTTCTACGCGGCGCACCTGCGCACCGCCGACGTGTTCGTGCCACTGGTCATTCTTGTCGTGATCGGGCTTCTGATCAATCAGCTCGGCAATGCCCTGGAAGCCCGGCTGCAGGCCTGGCGGACTTGAGGTACAAGGAAATGCGGAGCGCACCCATGACGATGCCACCTCGGATCTCTCGTCGATCGCTGCTGCAAGCGGGCGCCGGCGCAGGGCTCGCGGCGTTATCGCTCACACCCGCATCGGCCGCGATTGGGCCGATCGAGAAGCGCAAGCTCATCGCCGCCCTCCCGGTCGATGCCGCAAGCTTCCTGCCGATCTACCTGGCGGCCGGCCGCACCTGGAAGGCCCAAGGCCTCGACGTCGAGCTCACCGCCTTCCGGGGCGATGCCGAGGTGTCGCAGGCGCTGATCGGCGGCTCGATCGATTTTTCCATCCAGTCGGGCGACGGGCTGATCAACATGATCAATGCCGACCAGCCGGTCATCGCCTTTTACGCCGGCTTTCATCAATCCGATTATGCCTGGCTGTCGCAGCCGGCGATCAAGAGCTGGGAGGCCCTCAAGGGCAAGACGGCGGGCGTGTCCACCTTCGGCTCGGCCACCGACCAGCTCACCCGCTATGCGTTGCGGCGCCACGGCCTCGTTCCCGAAAAGGATGTCCAGATCGTGCAGGCGGGGCCGCCGGCCAGCATCGCCCAGGCCCTCAAGGCGGGGCGCTTGGCGATCGGGATTCTGGCGCCGCCGATGAATTGGATGGTGGCGGATGCCGGATTCAATCTGTTGGGCAGCCAGGATGGGGAGATCGCCGCGCAATGGCCCAAGCACGTGTTCGTAGCGAAGAAGAAGTTCCTCGACGACAATCCCAACACCGTGCAGGCGATCCTGGCCGCCCATGTCGCGGCCATCCGCCTGGCGCGCGCCGACCGCGATCTTGTCGTGGCGACCTACATGGAACGGCTGAAGTTCCAGAAGCCCTATGCGGAGCGCGCCTACGACGCGATCGTGCCCGGCTATGACGAGCACGGCTCGCTGCCCGACCAGAAGAGCATGGAGGTGTTCTGGTCGCTGCAGATCGAGCGCGGCGAAGCCAAGGAGCCATGGCCGAACGCTAAAATTCTTGATGATCGATTCATCCGCACTTTCGATGATTGGGTGCCGTAGCCTGTAGCCCGCATGGAGCGTTTGCGGAATGCGGGAACGGTGGTCCCGGATTACGCAAGCGCTCCATCCGGGCTACAGAAAGTGCAAGCTAAAACTGATACCTTCTAAGGCCGCCGTCGACCGGGATGACCACGCCGGTGAAATAGGCGGCGCGCGGCGAGGCGAGCAGCGCCACCATGAGGGCGACGTCCTCGGGCTCGCCGTAGCGGCCGACCGAAATCTCGGTATCGGAGAGCGCTTGGCGCTCGGGCTCGGGATAGAGGCGGCGGATCTGCTCGCTCATGATGCGGCCGGGCGCCACGCAATTGACGGTGATGCCCTGCTTGCCGATCTCCTTCGACAGGCCCTTGGACCAGGCGTGGATCCCGGCCTTGGCGGCGAAGGACGCGTTGAGCCGGTCGGGTTCCGATTTGCCGGTGATGTTGATGATGCGACCGAAGCGGCGCGCCTGCATCTGCGGCAGCACCGCATGGGTCAATTGGCGCACCCGGGTGAAGTTGAGGGTGAGCGCATGGTCCCACTTCTCGTCGGGCGCATCCACCGGCAACGGCGTGCTGGCGCCCGCGCAATTCACCAGGATCTCGATCGAGCCGAGCGCCGCCATGGCCTGGTCGCGGATGCGCTTGGCCGAATCCGGCTCCATCACATCGGCCACGATGACGGCCGGCGCAATGCCGCCCGCCGCCGCGATTTCCGCCGCCAGCATCTCGAGCAATTCGCGCCGGCGCGCCACCACCGCCATCTTCACGCCTTCGGCCGCGAGCTCCGCCGCGATGGCACGCCCGATGCCGGTGCTGGCGCCGGTCACCAGCGCGGTCCGCCCCTTGAGTTGTAGATCCATGTCCCTGCCCTTGCTTCCCCTTCCGTCGTTCCCCCCGCAAGCGGGGAAAGGTCAGGGTGGGGGTGAGCTTTGCCCGTTCGCCGGCGAAACATCAAGCCGGCCGCGCAATCGCCCGGTTTCACCTGGCCGGCGCGGCTGCTAGGTTCGCGGGCTTGCAGCAGGAACGATCGCATGCCGATGAACAAGCCGCATCTCGAGTTCACCCGGGTCGACATGTCGGCCGGATGGGCGACGCCGCCGGGCTATCCGGCCGGCATCAAGCAGAAGATCCTGGCCAGCGATCTCGACGAGACCGGCAAGAGCGGGAGCCGCACCCGGCTGTTGCGCTTCGATCCGGGCGTCTACACCACGGCGCCGTTCGTGCACGACCACTGGGAGGAGGTCTATCTCCTCTCCGGCGATCTCATCGTGGGCAACGATGCCCATGGCGAGGGCGGCGAATCCTTCCAGGCCCCGACCTATGCGTGCCGGCCCCCCGGCGTGCATCACGGCCCGTTCAAATCGACCGGCGGCTGTTTGTTGTTTGAGATTCACTACTATGACGAGAGCGAGAGGGGGCGAATGGCGAGTGGCGAATAGCGAATAGGGATTGAGCGGCCGCGGACTTCCTGTTCCTACTCGCTACTCGCCCCAACACAAGAGCAACCCATGCCCCTCGAAGACCAGCGCGTTCTGATCGCCGGCGGCGGACCGGTCGGGTTGTTGTGCGCCTGGCTCTTGGCGCGGCGCGGCGTGCCGGTGCGGCTGTTCGACGAGAATGACGCTCCGCAGGCCGATCCGCGCGCCGCCACCACGCATCCGGCGACGCTCGAGCTGTTGAGCGAGGATGGGCTGGCGCAGGACATGGCGCGCGTCGGACTGGTGGCGCCGATCTTCCAGTTCTGGGACCGGCCGAGCGGCGCGCTGGTGGCGCAGTTCGACCACGCTGTTCTGGCGACCGACACCAGCTATCCCTTCGTCGTGCAATGCGAGCAGTTCAAGACCGCCGGGCTGATCCTCGATCGGCTGCGGCGGCTTTCCAATGTCGAGATGCATGTTCGGCCAGCGCCGCCGTCGACCTGCGGCAAGACCGAGACGCGCGTGAGCGTCGATGTGCGCGGGCCTGGCGGCACGGCGACCCACACGCGGCGCCTATCTGATCGGCGCCGACGGCGGCCGCAGCACGGTGCGCAAGCAATGCGGCATCGCGTTCGAGGGCTTCACCTGGCCGGAGCGCTTCGTGGTGCTGACCACGCCCTACGATTTCGAGGCGCAGCGCGGCTATTGCTATCGCAGCTATTTCGCCGACCCGGGCGCCTGGTGCAATTGCTTCAAGGTCTCGGCCGACGGCCCGCCCGGGCTGTGGCGCACCGTGTTCCCGACCGAGCCGGCGGAGACCGACGACGAGGTCTTGAGCGAAGCCGGCGTGCAGGCGCGGCTGCAACAAGTTCTTCCCCGCCCCGCTGCCCTATCCGGTCGTGCACCGCAACCTCTATGTCACCCATCAGCGGGTGGCGACACGCTTCCGCCACGGCCGGGTGCTGCTGGCGGGCGACGCCGCCCACGTCAACAATCCGATCGGCGGCATGGGGCTCAACGGCGGCATCCAGGATGCGGCCAATCTCAGCGACAAGCTCGCGCGCATCCTGCTGGGCGGCGCAGATCCGAGCGGCTGCTCGATCTCTACGACCGGCAGCGCCGCACCGTCGCGGTCGAGTTCGTGCAGGAGCAGTCGATCGCCAACAAGAAGCGGCTCGAGGCCGCCGATCCCGAGCAGCGCCAGCGCAATCTCGACGAGCTGCGCGCGATCGCGGCCGATCCGGCGCGCGCGCGCCAATTCCTGCTGCGCACCTCGATGATCGACAGCCAGCGCCGGGCCGAGCGCATCGCGCTGGAGGACGCCTGATCATGCGCGGATCATTCCGCACTTGTCCCGAACGAAACACGCTTTAGCGGGCGCGGCCGATGAAGCTCGCCGTGCCCGACATGATCTCGAACTCATACTTTCCCGCGATCGCGGCGATCGAGCTCGGCTTTTTCGGGCAGGAGGGACTCGAGGTCGAGCTCGAGCTGATCTTTCCGGTCGACAAGGCCTATGCGGCGCTGCGCGATGGCGCGGTCGATTTCGTCGGCGGATCGGCGCATTCGGCGCTGGCGGCCTTTCCGCAGTGGCAAGGCGTCAAGCTGCTCTGCGCGCAGGCGCAGGGCATGTATTGGTTCCTGGTGATGCACAAGGATCTCGGCGCCGCGCGCGGCGATATCGCCAGCGTCAAGGGCGCGCCGCATCGGCGCGGCGCCGTGGGTCGAGATGGGGCTGCGCGGCCTCCTGATCGAGGCGGGCATCGATCCGGCGCGCGACGACGTCACGATCGCGCCGGTGCCGGGCGCGCAGGTGCCGGCGTCAATTTCGGCGTGACCGCGGCGCAGGCGCTGGCGGACGCGTAAGATCGACGGCTTCTGGGCCAACGGCATGGGCGCCGAGGTCGCGGTGCGCCGCGGTGTCGGCACGATCGTGCTCGACGTGCGCCGCGGCGACGGGCCGAAGGCCTGCTTCAACTACACGATGGCGGCGCTCGCCGCGACCGACCGGCTGCTCGAGGCCGCGCCGCAGACTGCCGCCGCCGCGATCCGTGCGATCGCCAAGGCCCACGCGGCCCTCAAGGCCGATGTCGCGCTCGCCACCGCGATCGGCCGCAAGCTGTTCCCGCCCGCCGAGGCCGAGCTGATCGCCGAGCTCATCCGCCGCGACCTGCCCTATTACGACACCGCGATCTCGGCGAGCTTCGTCAGCGGGATGAACGCGTTTGCGCGCGAACGCGGAATCCTGCACGGCGACGTTCCCTACGAGCAGATCGTCGCCGCCCAATTGCGCGCGCCAAGGGAAGTGCTCTAGGCTGCCGTTATCTGCCAAACAAATCCACAGGAGCGCCAGATGCGATCGACCAAAGGCCCGGGGTTGAGTCTCGCGGCACTCGCCGTCGCGCTGTTGCTGGGCGTCGCATCAGGTCCGCTGCAGGCGCAGCAGAGCGCGGCCAACGGCGTGAGCGTCGGGACCAACGATCTGGGCGGGGTGGTGCGCAGCCGCAATGGCGCGGAAGCCGGCGTCTGGGTGATCGCCGAAACCACCGACCTGCCGACCAAATTCGCCAAGATCGTCGTCACCGACGATCAGGGCCGCTACGTGATGCCCGATCTGCCGAAGGCCGAGTACACCGTCTGGGTGCGCGGCTACGGGCTGGTGGATTCGCCCAAGGTGCGAACCGCGCCGGGCAAGATCCTCGACCTCGATGCGGCGCTGGCGCCCAACGCAGGCTGCCGCGGCACAGTACTATCCGGCGATCTACTGGTTCGCGATGCTGCAAATCCCGGCCGAGAGCGATTTTCCGGGCACCGGCGACAAAGGCAACGGCATCCCGGCTACGCTCAAGAGCCAGGACCAATGGCTCGCCGACATCAAGACCGACGGCTGCCTGAGCTGCCATCAGCTCGGCAACAAGGCCACGCGCACGATCGAGCAGGAGCTCGGCCAGTTCGACTCCGCCTCGGAGGCATGGGAGCGGCGCATCCAGTCCGGCCAGGCCAGCTCCAACATGGTGGGCGCGCATCGGCCGCCTTGACCGCCGAGCGCGCGCTGAGGCTGTTCGGCGACTGGACCGACCGGATCGCGGGAGGCGAGTTGCCGTTCGCGCAGCCCTCCCGCCCGCAAGGGCGTCGAACGCAACGTCGTGGTCACCGTGTGGGACTGGGTCGAGTCCGCAGGTCCTATCTCCACGACGAGATCGCGACCGACAAGCGCAACCCGACGGTCAACGCCAACGGCCCGATCTTCGGGACGCCTGAATAGAGCAGCGACTTCGCGCCGGTGCTCGATCCGGTCAAGAATACGCGCGACCGAGATCAGGGTGCCGGTGCGCGATCCCAAGATGTCGTCCTCGAAGGATGATCCGATGTATGCGGCCTCGCCCTACTGGGGCGACGACCCGATCTGGGACAGCCAGACCAGCCCGCACAATCCGATGTTCGACGAGCAAGGGGCGGGTCTGGTTCTCGGCCCGCATCCACGGGCCGGTGAACTCGGCATTCTGCCAGAAGGGGTCGGACCATCCGTCGGCAAAGCTGTTCCCGATCGCGCGGGCCGGACGCCAGCTTGCGATGTACGATCCCAAGACCGCCAAATTCACTACCATCGACACCTGCTTCAGCACCCATCATCTCCAGTTCGATGCCAACGACCGGCTGTGGGCTTCGAGCGGGTCGGCGGCAACGGGGTCGGCGACATCGTCGGCTGGCTCGACACCAAGATGTACGATGCGACCGGCGACGAGCAGAAGTCGCAAGGCTGGACGCCATTCATCCTCGACACCAACGGCAACGGCAAGCGCGACGAAGGTTATACGCAGCCCAACCAGCCGCTCGATCCGAGCAAGGACAAGCGCATCCTGGCGGGTTTCTATGGCATCGCGCCGAGCCCGACCGACGGATCGGTCTGGGGATCGGTGCTGGGGTTTCCGGGCGCGGTGGTCCGGCTCGATCCCGGCAGCAACCCGCCGGCCACCGCCTTGGCGGAAATCTACGAGCCGCCGCTGCCCGGGATATTCGCCGCGCGGAATCGACATCGACAGCAACGGCGTGGTCTGGGTGCCGCTGGCGAGCGGGCATCTGGGCAGCTTCGACCGGCGCAAGTGCAAGGGACCGCTCAACGGCCCGACCGCGACCGGCCAGCAGTGTCCGGAAGGCTGGACGCTGTATCCGCTGCCGGGACCCCAGTTCCAGGGCGTGTCGGGGTCGGGCAGCGCGGAATCGAGCTACATGACCTGGGTCGATCAGCACGACATGCTCGGGCTCGGCAAGAACGTGCCGATCGCGACCGGCAACGATTCCGATTCGCTGCACGCGTTCGTGGACGGCAAGTTCGTCGAGTTGCGCGTTCCCTATCCGATGGGCTTCTTCGCCAAGGGGGTCGACGGCCGCATCGACGATCCAAACGGCGGCTGGAAGGGCCGCGGCTTGTGGTCGACCTACGGCAACCGCACGCCGTTCCACAATGAAGGCGGCAAAGGCACGCTGCCGAAGGTGGTGAAGTTCCAGCTGCGACCCGATCCGCTGGCGCGGTGAGTGCTGGAGCCAGGCGGGAAACGGCTACTTCAGCTGATCTGCGACTCCGGCAAGGCCGGCGGTGGCGCAGATCTCGTCCTGAGCGGTGGTCGAGCCGCTGACCCCGATCGCGCCGATGGTTTCGTCGCCGACCTTGACCGGAACGCCGCCGCTCAAGGGCACGACCTTCGCCATGCTTCTTTGTCCGGCGGTGCGGCTGCCCGGCTCGGTCGCTTTCGCCCAATCGGCCGAGGTCCGGCGCGAGGTCAGCGCCGTATAGGCCTTGCGCTCGGCCAGCTCGACGTGATGCGGCGCCGCGTTGTCCGCCACCAGAAGCGCGCGCAGCTGGCCCTGCCGGTCGACCACCGCGACGGTGAGGCCGGTGCCGTTCTGCTCGCACTTGGCGACCGCAGCCGCCACCATGGTCATGGCCATGTGCGAGCCGACATCGCGATGGCTGATGACCTGCGCCTGCGTGGCCGACGATAGAAAGAGCGCGAACGCGAGCGCCGACACGATCCTTGCCGACATGAAGCTTTCTCCGTCTCGATTGCGCCCGCGCCCTACTGGCTGCGCCGGCCAAAGGATCGTCAGAAGCGATCGCCAGAAGCGACCGTCAGAAACGACGCCGGCAGCGATCGTCAGCGAAGGTAAAGCGAACCCAGATAGGCGGTCAGTCGCCCGCCGACGGTGACGGCTGCCCACAACAGGCAGGCAACGCCGGTGATCCTGATGCTGCGCGAGGTGACGGTCCCGGTCGCTTCCCAATTGGCGACCTCGCGCTTGTAGGTAGCGTGGAAATACCACATCCACAGCGAGGCGATGATGACCAGCGTGAACTTGCTGTCGAACATGACGTCGCCGAGATATTGCGCCGGCTTGGTCACCCACAGCGTGAACCCGCTGATCGCCTGGAGCGCGAGGGCGATCCAGATCAAGGGCAGGAGCCTGCCGAGCGAGCTGTAGGGGATGGTCGGGAACGCGCCCAAGAGACGCAGGCCGATGATCGCCATGAAGCCCACCACGACCGCCATCCCCAAGGCGTGGATCGTCAGCGCGAGCGGCCAGCCCCACGATTCATCGACCCACATCGCGTACGGAGAATTCCCCAGCCATTCGAGCACGTCCACTCTCCCTGATCGTTTAGTCCATCGTTACCGGTCTGCTTCAGCCGGCGCTGCGGTCCAGGATCCGGTTCAGGCAATAGGTCCCGAACAAGACCAAGCCGATGACGCAGGTCACGACCGTAATGACCATCAGGATGACGTCCAAGTTCGCCATAGGCGATCCTCCGGGTTACACATAGGGCAGCAGCCGGCCGCCGATGATCACCCCGGTCCACGACAGCAGGACCAAGGCGGCGACCCACTTGGCGCTCATCGGCGCGTCCTCTCCGGGCTTGAGCTTCCAAAGCGGCTCGGACAACGAGAAATACAAGACCGCGATGGCGCCGATCGTAATGAATATCACCTTCGGCACGAACGTGATCTCGTTCAAGTAGCGCGACGAATCCGCCTGCAGGATGAGCATGCCGCTAAACACATTGGTCACCACGCCGAAGACTCCCAAGGGCAGGATCCGGTGCACGGCGGAGAACGGCATCGACTTCCAGAAGCCCAGCACCCGCAGCGAGACAGCGAACGCGGTGCCGAAGATCAGCGCAAAGCCGAAAAAGTGCACGGTTTGCCACGGCACGAACCAGAGCACCTGATTGATCTCGTGCTCGACGAACGGGCTCAGGCCGGCGTTCGGATCGGTCGGCAGCACGTCCGTCGCGGCCCGGATCTCCGGGTGATTGATCTGCCCGCCGCGATGCCCGGTCTCAGCCAGCACGCCGAGCGTGACGACCGCGAAAACAAGGATCACGGTGAGAAACCGGTTGGAGAAGCGACCGAGGTGCCGAAACCGCCACAGCGCAACCCAGGACGTGACGCCGGTGAACGCGAGGGCGAAGAGCGAGTACAAGGCAAAATCGCGGTGGGCATTGATCACCGCCTTGGAGATTCCGGCCACCGGCGGATCGGTCAATGCCCACATCGAAGCGTTGCCGGTGACGAAGGTCGGGACGCCCAAAATGGCGCAAATCACGAACAGGACGAGGCTCGCGCGCTGCATGACGACATTGTTCATGACCAGCGAGGCAATGTAGAAGACGAGCGCAAACACGAATCCGACGGTCGGGAAGTGATTCAAGATGATGTGGACGTGCGACCAGATCTGCGGAGTCTTCTGCGTCGCCAGTCGCAGCTCGGTGTGATTGATCTCCCAGCCGAGCTCGCCCACGATCACCATCAGGGCCAGCGTGACGATGGCGAGCCCCAGCACCAGGTGCACCGCATTGTCGGATACCCGCTTGGCGCCGCGGAACCGCCATAGCGCCACCCATGCGGCGAGACCGGTCATCGCCAGGATGATGAGCGCCGCCATGCTCCAACCGTAATGGGCGGCCACCATGTCGTCGGAAAACTTGGGCTTGCCCGCCAGCTCCTGCATCGAGCCGTCGCCGCTCATATAAGTCGGGATGGCCAAGAGGCCCAAGACGCCGAAGGCGACCAGCGAGCTGCGCTTAAGCCCCTCGTTGTCGGTGATGAGCGCGGTGACGTAAAAACCGAGCGCAAAGATGAGCCCGACTGACGGGAACACGCTCACAAGAATGTGGAGATGCGCCCAAGACTGCGGTATCAGATGCATGTATGCCCCCCGGCATGAGTGCCGATATCAACTCGTTTTCGAGCCGTCAACGGAATAGAATTCTTGAGCGCTCATGCCTGCGACCCGCCCGCCAATCCCCTGCGGCGCGGATCGGATGCCGTCCGGGCGGCCAAATGAAGCGTCGCCGTCATGGCGGCGGTCGCGAATCCCTCGGCGAATTCGAGCATTCCCTACTCCCCATTGCACATCGTGTTCTTCTTGAGCGACTTGGCGCCGCTCTTTGACACTACGTTACGAGCATTTTTTGGAAAAGTGAAATCCGCTCGTGCATGCAACCACATTAAATCCGCGTAACATTACAGATGCCTGCGGCCGGGATCGTGGGTGGCGCTCCGCAGCGGCCGCGGCTAGCGCGGCTGCTTCTGCGGCTGGCTGAAATATTTCAGATCCGGCGGCGGCTGATCCTTCCTCACCGGCATCAGATAGCCGTCCTCGCTGACGTAATAGTTCTCCTTGCCGATGAGGACGTGATGGTTGTCCTCGCTGCAGATCTGCTCGGTCCAGACCGGATCGTGCACGCGGTGGTAGCTTCTGGTCACGGTCCAGGGACGGGTCAAGGCATGATCGATGGTGGTGATGTCGTCGTGGAGGACGTTCGGATCGGCCTTGTCGGAGTAGATCCGCTCCTTGACCACGGTCTGATTGTCCTGGTGCAGCGGGATGCCGGTCGAATCGAAGACGCGCGGACCTTTCAGGCTGCGGGTCTCGACCAGAAGCGCGTCGTACTTGCCGTCCCCGTTCTCATCAACCCATTTGCCGATCGAGTAGCCCGCGTAGGACGGATCCATCTCGGCCGGCCAATCGCGCCCATCGGTATGAATTCGCCGCAGCTGGTTCAGCACCTCGATCGCGATGTAGGTCATGTTCGGGGTAATGGCGATCTCCATCCCCTCGTAGACGATCATCGCGCGCGGCATGCCGGGCGGAATGCACCGCCACATCGGGTCGTTACCCTGCCCGCCGGCCGCCTCGTTCGCCAGCCCGGCCTGGTAGATGGCCTGGTATTCCGGCGTCAACGGCGCTTCCTCTTTCAGGCGTGGCTTGGCGGGATTGAAATGGCCGCCATCGGCGTTCTTCCACTGCGCCTCCCAATCGGGATATTTGCTCCCGTCGGCCGCCAGCGCGCCGCCCGCCACCATACCCAAGGCGGCGGCCAGCGAGACGGCGTGCAGTCGGCCTCGGCAGCGCATGATCGCCTTCGCCGCGGCTACGTCACTACTTCTTGGCCGCCGGCTTGAAATACTTCAGGTCGGGCGGCGGCTGGCCCGGCCGCGTCGGCGACAGATAGCCCTGATCGCTGATCTCATAGTTCTCCTTGCCGAGCATGACCTGGTGATTGTCCTCGGAGCAGACGAACTCGTTCCAGACCGGGTTGGGATCGCGATAGTAGCTCCTGGTCACGGTCCACGGCTTGGTCAATGCGTGATCGATGGTGGTGACCTCGTCATGGAGGAGATTGAGATCGTTCTTGTCCTGATAGATCCGCTCCTTGACCACGGTCTCGTTGTCCTCGTGCAGCGGCAGATCGCTCGCATCGAAGGTGCGCGGGCCCTTCATGCCGCGGGTCTCGACCTCGAGCACGTTGTAGTGGCCGTCCTTGTTCTCATCGACCCAATGGCCGATCGAATAGCCCGCGTAGGACGGCTCGAGATCCTCGGGCCACTTGCGGCCGTCGGTATAGATCCGGCGAAACTCGCTCATGTAGGTGATCATCATGTAGGTGGTGTCCGGCATGACGATGATCTCCATCGGCTCGTACATGACCATCGTACGCGGCATGCCGGGCGGGAGGCAGGTCGTGGGATCCTTCACCCCGCTGGCGTGCTTGGCCAGGATCGCCTGATAGATTCCCTGATATTCAGGGGTCAGGGGCGCCTGCTCGGCGCCGCCCACGGGCTTGCTCGGGTCCCAAGCCGCATCCGGGCCGGCTCCGACGCCGACCCATTGGCCCTTCCAATTCGGATATTTCGACGCGTCATCGGCGCGCGCGCCGGCGCCGGCCAGCAGCGCCGTTGCCAGCGCAACCGTCGTGATCGAGTTTCGAAGCAGCATGTAGTTCCTCCCGTAATGACGCTTGAGGCGTGGAAAGAGCGAAGCGGAATTCCTGCGATGGCCGCGACCGGTTCCTTTAGTCTACAACGACATCACGTTACAGCGACACCACCGGGGGCGGCATCCTGACGCGGGTTCGCGGTTAATGCCGCGCTCGCTCGAAGGCCTTCAAGTCGGGTGCCGGCTGATCCTTGCGGGTGGGCATCAGATAGCCGTCGCCGCTCACATAGTAGCGCTCCGCGCCGACCCTGACCTGATGGTTGTCCTCGGCGCAATTGATCTCGATCCAGATCTGCTTGGGCACCCGATGGTAGCTCCTCGTCACCGTCCAGGGGCGGGTCAGGGCATGGTCGATGGTCGTGATCTCGTCGTGGACGATGTCGCCGTCGGCCTTGTCGGGATAGATCCGCTCCTTGATCACGGTCTGACCGTCCCGATGGAACGGCATTCCGCTGCTGTCGTAGCTGCGCGGGCCCCGGATCCCGCGCGTCTCCACCACGAGCGCGCCAAACCGGCCATCATCGGCCGCGTCCACCCAGGTGCCGATCGAATAGCCGAGGAAGGACGGCTTGATCTGCGCGGGCCAGCCACGTCCATCCGTATAGATGCGTCGCAGCTGGTTCATGGGCTCCAGCAGCATGATATACGTGGTGTCCGGCGTGACAATGAACTCCATTCCTTCGTAGTCGATCATGGTGCGCGGCATGCCGGGCGGGATGCATTCCCCCATCGGGTTGTTGCCCTGACCGCCGCCGGCCTCGTCGGCCAGGCTCGCCTCCAGGATCGCCTGATACTCCGCGGTCAGCGGCGCCTTTTGGCCGAGTCCCGCCGGCTTGCTCGGATCGAACGAGCCGCTGCCGAGCCGCATCCATTCGCCTTTCAGGTCGGGGTATCTCGGGTCGTCGCCTGCTTGCGCGAGAGAACCCATGCCGCTCAGCGCGCCCGCCAGCACGATCGAACCGATCCGGCATCGGCCAAGCATGCTCATCACTTCGGCGACTGATCGAAACCTTTCAAAGCCGGCAACGGTTGATTCTTCTTGGTGGGCATCAAGAAGCCGTCCGCGCTGATGAAATAGGTTTCCTTGCCGAGCGAGACATAGTGGTTGTCGGCGCCGCAATTGTTCTCGACCCAGACCGGAGCGGGATCGCGATTGTAGCTTCTGGTGACGGTCCAGGGCCGGAAATAGGCATGATCGATGGTCGTCACCTGGTCGTGCAGGAGATTGCGATTGGCCTTGTCGAGGAAGATCCGCTCCTTGACGATGGTCTGGTTGTCGGCGTGCAAGGGCAGCCCGCTGGCGTCGAGCGTGCGCGGTCCCTTCATCGCCCGGGTCTCCACCTCGAGCGCGCCGTAACGGCCGTCGGCATCCGGATCGACCCAGCGGCCGATCGAGTAGCCCACGAAGCTCGGCGTGATCTGCTCCGGCCACGGTCGGCCGTCGGTGTAGATGCGCCGAAACTGCCCCAGGTGATCGCTGCGCATATAGGTCACGTCCGGCGTGACGATGAACTCGAGCGGATCGTAGGCGATCATCACCCGCGGCATGCCGGCAGGAAGGCAATTGACCTGCGGGTTATATTCCTGGCCACCGGAAGCCGTATCCGCCAGGTTGGCCTCGAAAACCGCCTGATATTCCGGGGTCAGCGGCGCCTGCTGCCGCAACCCCGCAGGCTTGGTCGGATCCCATTGGGCCGCGCCCGGTCGCACCCAGGTGCCGCCGATATCAGGAAACTTGGCATCGCGCTCCTCTTCAAGCGCCAGAGCCCCGGTGCTGGCGACACCAAGCACCATCAGCACGATAGCCGCAGGCAAGCATCGATCACGCATGACTATCCTTTCACCGCCGGTCCGGTCGAGGAGACCCGGTCTCCTAGCATCAGTATCCGTTATTTGAAATATCTCAAATGGCCGCGGATCGACCCGCCTGGCCGGCATTAAAATGCCGTAACCGAAAGGCGCGCGCGATGCGCGCAATGCTCCATGCCGAGCTCCATGCCGAGGCTGATGATCGTGTGCGGAGCACGCAGGCTCGAGCCTGATGGCCTTCGGTCGCGCCGGCGTTGCGCGCTCGACCGTGGTGATTCTGATCGTGGCGAATTCTGCTTGTGCGAACGCGCAAACGGCGGCGCTCGACAAAACGAGCGCCGCCGGCGTGATGACTCCGGCCGGGTTTCGGTCAAGCATGACCGTCTTCCCGACCGGCTTTTGGTCGCCGATTAATGCGTGACGATCGGCTGTCCGCTGGAGAAGGCGGTCTTCTTCTCGGACCAAGAACCGCCGGGTGCGCCGCTGCGCAGCGGATCGATGGTCATCTTCAGCTCGTCACCGGGCTTGAGGGTCTTGCTCGCCCAGCCTTCGCGGACCAGTGCGCTCGGGCTCGCGCCTTCAAGATTCCAGGTCGTGGCGCTGCCGTCCGTGCCCTTCACCTCCAGCAGAATGAAGGTGTGGGGGCTGGTGAACTTGAACTCCGTCACCGTGCCCTGCAATTCCATTGGATGATCGGTATCGAACATCGCGAAGGAATGGTGCGCGAACACTGCGCCACCCGTCACGATGAGTGCAACGCCCGCCAACAAAGCCGTGCTTAATCGTCCCATGCGCGTCTCCCGTCTTGCTGCTTCACGAATTGATTGAGGCCAAATTGATTGAGGCCAATCTGGCCGCGCTTCCGTCTTTGGAAGTCGCTTTTCTACCACATTCGCGAAGCCCGCGCTACATCCACGTCGCGCCATCCGCACTCATTTGGGTACCGGTCTGGCCCCGCGGCTCCGGCATCCGTCCTCGGCCTGAGCCCAGAGTGCCGGCCTACCGTGCGCTGCTGCCATGAAACGCCCCAATGGCGGCGGCAAGGCGTTGCCACTCGGGTTCGCCGGCCGGCAGCCCGAACCGCAGCCACGCGGCCTGCTGGGCAAAGCGGCGCACCAGGATGCCGGCGCGCCCCAGATGATGGAAAAGTTCAGGCGCCGCCTGCGTGCGCACCAGACGAAAGAGCAAGGTGCCGCCCACGACCTCCAGGCCTGCTCCGGCCAGGAGCTGATCGAGGCGCAGCGCAGCTTGCGCCAGACGCGCGCGCATGGCGGCGGCCCAGGTCTCATCCGCCAGGGCGGCCGCACCGATCGCGAGCGCGGGCCCGGCGACCGCCCAGGGACCAAGCCCCGCCCGCAACCGTGCCGCGTGGGCAGGAGCAGCCAGCGCAAAGCCGAGCCGCAGCCCGGCAAGCCCGAAGAATTTTCCAAACGAACGCAGCACCACGATATTGCCGCGCCCGACATCACCGGCGAGGCTCAAGGCGCCTGTGCCCACATCCATGAAGGCCTCGTCGACCACCAGGAGGCCGTGCGCCGGCAGGTCGCTCGCGCAGGCCAACAGCGCCTCGCGCGGCAGCACCCGCCCGTCCGGATTGTTGGGATTGACCACGACCGCAAGCTCGACATTCCGGCAGACCCCTCGGGTCGGCGACCTCCTCGGCCCGATGCCCGACCTGCGCGGCCGCGCGGACATGTTCCGCATAGGTTGGCCCCAGCACCGCGGCGCGGCCCGGCGGCGCCAGTGCGGCCACCATCGGCAGCAGAATCTGCGTGCCCGGTGCCGGCACCACATGGGCGCCCGAGGGTGCCCCATAGGCCTGCGCCGCGAGGTCCGCCAGCCGGTCGAGCGCGACCGGCTCGGGCAGCCGCGTGAACAGGTCGGACGGCAGCTGCGGGATCGGATACGGATAGGGATTGATCCCGGTCGATAGGTCGATGAAAGGTTCCGGCGCGCCCGGGAACAGAAGCCGCGCGCGCGCAAGATCACCGCCATGCTGGATCGGCGCCGCATCAACCGGCACCGCGTCAACCGGCGCCGGATGCACGTGAGACTCGATGGCTGCCGCACTCACCCTACTCGCGCTCCTGTTCGAGCTCGTCATCGGTTATCCGGATCGGCTGGTGCGCGCGATCGGCCACCCGGTGACCTGGATGGGCGCCATGATCGGCGCACTGGATCGCGCCCTCAACCGCGATACTGCAACGCCTGCGGCGCGGCGGGCGGCGGGCATCGATCGCGGTTCTGATCCTGATCGGGACGGTCGGCACTATCGCATTCATGCTCGAGCGCGGGCTCCTGTTGCTGCCGTTCGGATCGGTCGCGGCGGCGCTGCTTGCCAGCACATTGCTGGCCCAGCGCAGCCTGCATGCGCATGTGGCGCGCGTCGCCACTGCGTTGGAAGCGGCCGGCCTCGCGGCCGGCCGGGCAGCAGTATCACATATCGTCGGCCGCGACGCCGAGGCGCTCGACCAGGCCGGCGTGGCACGCGCCGCGATCGAAAGCCTGGCCGAGAATTTCTCCGACGGGGTGGTGGCGCCGGCCCTCTGGATGGTGATCGGCGGCCTGCCGGGCGGCGCCGTCTACAAGGCCATCAATACCGCCGACAGCATGATCGGCTTTCGCACGCCGCGGTACGCGGCGTTCGGTTGGGCCGCCGCGCGGCTCGACGATCTGGTCAACCTGCCGGCCTCGCGGCTCGCAGGCCTGCTGATCATCGCGGCCGCCGGCCTCACCAAGGGCGCTTCGCTGGCCGGCGCATGGCGCGCGGTCCGCCGCGACGCCCGCCGCCACCGTTCGCCCAATGCCGGCTATCCGGAGGCCGCCATGGCGGGGGCGCTCGGGCTCATGCTGGCGGGGCCGCGCGTTTATGGCGGCGTCCAAGTCGACGACGCCATGATGGGCGACGGTCGGCGCGCCGCCGATGTGGCCGACATCCGGGCGGCGCTGCGGCTCTACCGCCATGCCGATGCGATCCTGATCGGGCTCATCGCGGCGCTGACCGTGAGCCTCATCGCGACAGGCTGAGCAGGCGGTCGAGATCGATATGCCGGCCAAGATGCGCGGCCAGCCGATCGAGCGTCTGCTCGACGAGGTCGTCGTAGCCGATCGCCGCCGGGCCGACCGCGAAGCGCATGAGCCAAGCCGAGCGCTGCCGATCGTCGCCGAACATTCCGTGAATGTAGGTGCCGATCACCTGGCCGTCGGCCGATATGGCGCCTTCGGGCGAACCGTCCGCGAGGCGCGCGAACGGCCGCGCGCAATCGGGCCCCTGCGTCACCCCCATATGCATCTCGTAGCCGCAGATCGAGTTGCCGTCGCCGGTGGTGCCGCTCACCGGCTCGAGCCGCTTGTCGGCCGACAGCACCGTCTCGACCTCGAGCAGGCCAAGGCCCTGGGCGACGCCGGGCGGGCCCTCGATGCCGGACGGATCTCGGATTGCGCGGCCGAGCATCTGGTAGCCGCCGCACAGGCCGAGGATCATGCCCCCGCGCCGCCGGTGAGCCGCGATGTCCACATCGAAACCGGCGGCGCGCAGCGCCGCCAGATCCGCCATCGTGGCCTTGGAGCCCGGCAGGATGACCAGGTCGGCATCGCCCGGCAGCGCCGCGCCCGGCCGCACCCGCATGACCTCGACCGCGGGCTCGGCTTCGAGCGGATCGAGATCGTCGAAATTGGCGATGTGCGGCAGGATCGGGACCGCGATCCGCAACCGCGCTTCAGGCTTGGCGGCCGCTGCGCGATCAAGCGTTAGCGCATCCTCGGCCGGCAGCAGCCGGGCATCGGCGAAGAACGGGACGAGGCCGAGCGGCTCCCAGCCGGTCAACCGCGCGATCGTCGCCATGCCGCTGGCGAACAGGACAGGATCGCCGCGAAATTTGTTGACCAGGAAACCGCGCACCAGCGCCGCATCGTGTGCATCGATCACGGCCTTGGTGCCGACCAGGCTCGCGATCACGCCGCCCCGGTCGATGTCGCCGATGAGCACGACCGGGACATCGGCGGCGCGCGCAAAGCCCATATTGGCAATGTCGTTTGCCCGCAGGTTCACCTCCGAGGCGCTGCCCGCCCCTTCGACCAGCACGATATCGGCCTCGCCCTTGAGGCGGGCATAGCTGTCGAGCACGAAGCCCATCAGCTCGGGTTTGAGCTTCTGATAGTCGACCGCCTTGGCGGTCCCGTAGACGCGGCCCTGCACCACGATCTGCGCCCCGACCTCGCTCTGCGGCTTGAGCAGGACCGGATTCATATGCACGCTCGGCGAAACGCGCGCGGCACGGGCCTGCAAGGCCTGGGCGCGGCCGATCTCGCCGCCGTCCGCCGCCACCGCCGCATTGTTGGACATGTTCTGCGACTTGAACGGCCGCACGCGCAGACCGCGATCGGCGAAGGCGCGCGCGAGCCCGGCCACGATCAGCGACTTGCCGACGTCCGAGCCGGTGCCCTGGAGCATGAGGGCGCGCGCCGTCACGGTCAGAATTCGATGCCGGCCTGCGCCTTCACGCCGGCGGCAAAATGATGCTTCACCAGCGTCATCTCGGTGACCAGATCGGCGGCCTCGATCAATTTGGGTTTGGCGTTGCGGCCGGTGACCACCACGTGCAAGCCGTTGCGGCGCGCCGCCAGTGCAGCCACCACGGCGTCGAGATCGAGATACTCGTAGCGCAGCGCGATGTTGAGCTCGTCCAGGATGATCAGGTCGAAGCTCGGGTCGGCCATCAGCTCGAGCGCCTTGCCCCAGGCGCGTTCGGCCGCCGCGACGTCGCGCTTGATATCCTGCGTCTCCCAGGTGAAGCCCTCGCCCATCGTATGCCACGACACCCATTCTCCGAAGTGCGCGAAAGCATCGCGCTCGCCGGTGTGCCAGGCGCCCTTGACGAATTGCACCACGCCGACCCGCTGGCCGCGGCCGAGCGCGCGCAGCGCGAGCCCGAAAGCCGCGGTCGACTTGCCCTTGCCGGTCCCGGTATGGACGATGAGCAGGCCCTTCTCGACGGTCTTGCCGGCGACCTCCGCATCCTGCACGGCCTTGCGCTTGGCCATCTTGGCACGGTGGCGCTCGGCCTCGGTGTCGTCGATTGAACTCATGCGATTGCGCTCATGTTGAGTTTGCTCGTCGTCATCCTTCCGGCCGTCCTTTCACGAACAGCGGCAGCCCGGCTACCAGCAGGACCACATGGTCCGCCAGCGCCGCGATCCGCTGGTTGAGCCCACCCTGCAGATCGCGGAAGCACCGCGCCAGCGCATTGTCGGGCACGATACCGGAGCCGACCTCGTTGGCGACCAGAATCACCGGCGCCGCGGCCTTGGCCAGCGCCTCGCCCAGCCGATCGATCTCCGCCTCGATGTCTGCATCTGCCATCATGAGGTTGGAGAGCCAGAGCGTCAAACAGTCGACCAGGATCGGCGCATTTCCATGAGAGGCAAGGGTTGCGGCGAGATCGCGCGGGACCTCGACCGTGGTCCAGCCCGCACCGCGCCGTGCCCGATGCGCCGCGATCCGCGCCGCCATCTCGGCATCGAGCGCCTGCGCGGTCGCCACATAGATCCACGGCGGCGGCAGCGCCGTGATGAGGCTCTCGGCATACCGGCTCTTGCCTGAGCGAGCGCCACCGAGCACGAGCGTAAGCCGGGCGCCCACACTCACATTCCCTCCGTGTTCTCGCTGCGGCCTCGCCGGCGCGCGCGGCGGGGAAAGTATAGCCCGGCAGCGGCGCGACGAAACCCGGTAGCAATCCAGCAACGACCGAGACCGTCCGGTTTCCGCATCGGCTTTGGCACACCCCGAAAGGATGCCGCTATATTGTCGGCCGGAGGTGGCGCATGGCGACCCGAATTTTCACTTCCCGATCCGTGATCGAATGATTGATGGCGAAGTCGCACGGCTGTTCGCAAATTGGGGACTGGATATCGCGATCTCGTCAAAGACGACGGGATCGCGCGAAAGTGCTTGTGCAGCCCTGTCGGGGCGAGGACCGGCCTAGCCGCCGAACCGTGCGCGAAATCATCGCCACCGCGAAATCCAACGTCGGTAATGGCACAAGTTGGCTCACGGCGCGCAGCTGGACGTCGACCGATGAAATTCCAGTCCTCGGCCCCCAAGGCCAACGTACTCCTCCGTGAGCCGAGTTAGGTTTGCCAGCTCGCCGAATGCGAGGGACGCTCATCGGCTTGTGGTCGCATTACGATTTCCCGTCGGCAAATCGTCTTCGCGAAGTTAATCGGCAGCCACGTCCGGTACGACAAGATCGATGCGCGATCGTGTCGCAACTTTTGATGGAGCATCACGTGAACATCCGACCCATTCGCACCGACGAGGATCACCGCGCTGCGCTCGCCGAGATCGAGGCCTGCTGGGGCGCGGCGGAGGGGAGCGAGGAGGGTGACCGGCTCGATGTGCTGGTCGCACTGGTCGAGAGCTACGAGGCCAAGCGGTGGCCGATTGAAAGCAACGAAAGCTTCGACCCGATCGATGTGCTCCACTACGCGATCGAGGAGCTTGGTCACAGCCAGAGCGAGCTTGCCGAGCTCCTTGGCTCGCGCTCGCGCGCATCGGAAATTCTGACGCGTCGGCGCGCCCTCACGGTCGACATGATTCACAAGATCAGCGATTCGTGGAAAATTCCGGCTGACCTCCTGGTTCGACCCTACAAGATCGAAACCGCGGCGTGACTGCGTTGCCCGGGGCCGCGCGACGATGATCACTCATGGCGGGGCATGCGGTACTCAGGTGGCGAATCTACTCATCTTTTGAACAGCCCCATGATCTCCGCCTTGGCCAGCGTGTTGAAATGCAGGTTGAAGCCGACCACCGCCGCCGAGGTGTCGGCCTTCACGTCGAGGTTGTCGGCCTTCACGGCGAAGACGGTGAACAGATAGCGGTGCGGATGGTCGCCCGCGGGCGGGCACGGGCCGCCGTAGCCGGGAGCACCGAAATCGGTGCGCGTCTGCAACGCGCCCGCCGGCAGCTTGCCGCCCGCGCTGCCGGCGCCTTCGGTGAGCTCGCTCGCATCCGCCGGGATGTTCACCACCAGCCAGTGCCAGAAGCCCGAGCCGGTCGGCGCGTCGGGATCGTAGCAGGTGACCGCGAAGCTCTTCGTCCCCTCGGGCGCACCCGACCACTTGAGATGCGGCGACTTGTTGCCGCCGGCGCAGCCGAAGCCGAAATCGGCCGACAGGATGAAATCCTTCGGCAGGTAGTCGCCGTCCTTGAAGCTGCTGCTGCTGACCGTGAACGCCATGTGCCGTCTCCCAAAAATGTCGCCCGAATGAACCGTGAGGATCTCGTCTCTTTCGCGATGCCCGAAACCGACGTTCATTATCCCGTTAGGACAAGGATTGAGCTATCCCTCATTTGGATCTCCCCTTCTTGCGTTTCGCAGGCGCCGCAGAGCGCCGTTTGACCTTCTCCACCACGACCGGCTTTATGCGACCGTGGCTGAAACTGTGGCGTACGCCACCGGGCTCAACCCCGCGCTTTTCCGTCTCTCCTTCCTCCGGGGTGATTGAAGGGCGTCCCTGGCGACGCCGCCTGGTTATGGTGTCTCCGCTTCCCTTGACGATGTTGTAGCTGATGTAATTGACCGCGTCGTAACGGGTCATCTCCTGAAGCTGCAGGAAATAGGCAGCGTGGCTCTCGCGCTCGGGGAAGATCGCCACCAGCACATTGGCCCCGGTGACTTCCCCGCCGCCGGACGACTGGATGTGGATCACGGCGCGCTGAATAACGCGCTGGAAGCCGGCGGTCGGTCGGGCCTCGCCGGGGTCGCGGTTCATCAGTTCCTGGAGCTCGTTGTCGACGTAGCCGGCGAGATTCTTTCTCAGCACCGCAAGATCGACGCGGCAGGCCTTCATCACCGCGGCAGCGTCCGGATCGTCTATCAGGGCAAGCAGGAGATGCTCCAGCGTTGCGTAGTCGTGCGTTCGACGATTGGCCTCGGCGAGGGCCCGGTGCAAGGTCAATTCAAGCTCGCGCGAGAACAGGACGCCTTCCCTTGGAGCCCTTGGAGCTCTTTCGGCTGTCGACGGCGGCGGCGGAGGGGCGTTATTGCGCGGAGCGGACGCCTCCGCACGGATCGCGGCGCTGAGCGTATTCCAATCGGCGGCGCCGAACGCCTTGGCGATCAGCTCGAGGCTTTGGCTGATGGTGACCTTGATACCCTGGGCGCCGAGAGCCGCACGCAGCGTGAGCGCCATGGCTTTGGCATCGCGGAAGTCGCGCATGTCTTCATCCTTTGCTTTGAACGAAACAGGGGCGTCAGGGGCTTGCGTTGCTGACCCGTTCGTTCGGGCAAAGGGGCTTTGAATAGCCGCGATACGTTCACCGTACCCTGAAAGGGGCGCAAGCGGCAGGTCGTATCCACCGAGCGTAAAAAATGGCCCCGAGACGGGTCGCTGTCAATCCGCATTGACAAGGCGCGCCCGAGCGCCGTTAAGTGATCGTGATCGACGGTCTCTCACGTGAGAGCGAACAGGGAATGCGGTGAAGGAAGCGGGAACCTGGTTCCCGAAATTCCGATTCCGCAGCTGCCCCCGCAACTGTAAGCGGCGAGCCCGAACCACAGAGCCACTGGGACAACCCGGGAAGGCGGTGACGGGCGGTGACCCGCGAGCCAGGAGACCTGCCGTCGATTCGGTCGTGAGCCGGGCGGGGTGCCTCGGCGCTAGGTCGATTCGCATCCTGCACCCAGGGACTTTTGTCCCCGCGGAGTCGCACGGGTGGCCTTCAACATAAATCACACGGCCCAGGGCCAAGCAGCCGACGTGAGCGCGCCGGCCGAGGTCGCGACCATCTATGTGTGCATCACATGCCGCGGTCCGGACGGGCTCGTCCGCGATCCGCTGCCCGGCGAGATGCTGGCGGCCGCGACCGCGCAGGCGGCGCACGGCACCGGCATTTCGGTGCGGCCGGTGCGCTGTCTCGCCAATTGCTCGCGCGGTCCCAGCGCCGCCATGCGGACCAGCGGCTCGTGGGCCTACATTTTCGGCGGGCTCGATGCCGGCTGCGCGCCCGCTCTGATCGTCGGCGCCCACATGCTTGCGGCATCGCTCGACGGCATCCTGCCCTGGCGCGGCCGCCCGGACGTGCTCAAGCGTGGGCTCTGTGCCCGCATGCCCCCGCTCGATTTCAAAGAGGATCCGCAATGAATGCTTCGCTCAAGCGCGTACCCTGCACGATCGTCACCGGCTTCCTGGGCGCCGGCAAGACCACGCTCATCCGCCATGTGCTCGAGAACGCACGCGGCCGCAAGCTGGCGGTGATCGTGAACGAGTTCGGCGACGTCGGCATCGACGGCGAGGTCTTGCGGGGATGCGGCGATGCCGCCTGCCCGGAGGAGAACATCGTCGAGCTCGCCAATGGCTGCCTGTGCTGCACGGTGGCGGACGAATTCATCCCGGCGCTCGACAGCATCCTCGCGCGCGCCCCCGATCATATCGTGATCGAGACCTCGGGCCTCGCGCTGCCCAAGCCGCTGGTGCAGGCCTTCCTGTGGCCGGCGATCCGCAATCGCGTGACCGTGGATGGCGTCATCGCGGTGGTCGACGGGGTGGCGCTCGCCGAGGGCCGCGTCGCCGCCGACCTCGAAGCGCTGGCGCGCCAGCGCGCCGCCGACAACGCGCTCGAGCACGACAATCCGATCGAGGAGGTGTTCGAGGACCAGGTTGCCTGCGCGGATCTGGTCGTGCTCAACAAGCGCGACCTGCTCGATGTCGCCGGTGCCGACAAGGCGATGGCGGCCATCGCGGGCGTGCTGCCGCGTGCCGTCAAGGTCATCACCGCGAGTGGCGGCAAGGTCGACCCCACCGCGCTCTTGGGCCTCGCGCTCGGCAGCGAGGACGATATCGTCAACCGCCGCACCTGGCACGACCACGAGGAACCCCACGACCACGACGATTTCGACAGCTTCGTGGTGCCGCTGCCCGAGATCGCCGATCCCGGCGCGCTGGCCCTGCGCGTCGGCGCGCTGCCGGAGCAGTTCGACGTGCTGCGCGTGAAAGGCTTCGCGGCCGTCGCCGGCAAGCCCATGCGCCTGCTGGTCCAGGCCGTGGGCGCCCGGGTCACCCATCAATACGACCGGCCCTGGGGCGCGAGCGAGGCGCGCGCCGGCGCGCTGGTGGTCATCGGCCGCAAGGGCTTCGATCGCGCCGCGGTCGTGCGTTCATTGCTCGGCTGACCGATGCACCTCCTGGCCACATCCTCCACCGCGCTGGACGATCTGGTCGAGCCGATCGATCTCGGCCAGCCGCCCGGCGACCTGGCGATCCTCTCGTTCGCGGACAGCGATCTGGCCGGTCTCGCGGCCGCCTGGGCGATGGAGCGCGACGCGCTGCCGAGCGTGCGGCTCGCGCAACTGCGCGATCTGCGCCATCCCATGTCGGTCGATCTGTGGATCGAGCGGGTCGGCGCGAACGCCAAGGTGATCCTGGTTCGCCTGCTCGGCGGCCTCGACTGGTGGCGCTACGGGATCGAGCGGCTCTCGGTCCTGGCGCGCGAGCGCGGCATTGCGCTGGCGGTGCTGCCCGGCGAGGACCGCGACGATCCGCGGCTCGCCGCCGCCTCGACCCTGCCGCAGCGCGAGCTCGACACTTTGCTGGCCTATTTCCGCGAAGGCGGGCGCGAGAATCTGCGCGCCCTGCTGCGCCGGCTCGCCGGCCATGCGGGCACCGCGCTCGATTGTCCGACGCCGCAGCCGCTGCCGCGCATGGCCGGCTACCTGATGCGCGACGGCGCCGTCGATCTCGAGCGCCTCGTGGCGGCGCTGCCGCCCGGCCGGCCGGTGGTGCCGATCGTCTTCTACCGCGCGCTGCTGCTCGCCGCCGATACGGCGCCGATCGACGCGTTGTGCGAGGCCCTGGCGGCGCGCGGCCTGGCGGGCGCGCCGCTGTTCGTGACGCGCCTCAAGGACCCGGATGCCGCAAGCTTTGTGGCGCAGGCGCTGGCGCGGCTCGACCCTGCGGTGATCGTGTGCGCCACCGCGTTCGCGGCCGGCGGCAATCCGGGCGAATCGACGCCGCTCGACGGTCCGGACGTGCCGGTGCTGCAAGCGATCATCGCCTCCACCAAACGGGCGGCCTGGTGCGAGAGCGCACGCGGCCTCGGCGCCTCCGATCTTGCGATGAACGTGGTGCTGCCCGAGCTCGACGGCCGCATTCTGGCCGGCGCCATCTCGTTCAAGCATCCGCTGCCGTCCGATGCCGGCCTCGCCTTCACGGCGCTGATCAACCAACCGGAACACGACCGCATCGAGAGCGTGGCCGACCGGGTGGCGGCGCTGGCGCGATTGCGCGCGACCGCGCGCCGCGCCCGGCAAATCGCGATCCTGATGCCGGATTATCCGGGCGCGCCCGGACGCACCGGCTACGCGGTCGGCCTCGACGTGCCGGCCAGCGTGCTCGCACTGCTGGCCGACCTGTCCGAAGCGGGCTACACGGTCGACCAAGCGCCGCCGTCTGCGCGCGCACTGCTCGATAAACTGAGCAGCACGGTCGCCGATGCTTCCCTGCCGCTTGCACACTACGCGCGACTGCTGGCCGATCTGCCGGCCGAGATCGCGGCGCGCATCGACGCGGCCTGGGGCGGGCCCGCGGCTGATCCCGATGTCAGCGACGGCGCATTCCGGTTCCGCGCGCAAAACTTCGGCAACATCACGGTAGCGTTGCCGCCCGACCGCGGACGCACGGCAGACCGCCGCGCCAACTACCACGATCCCGCCTTGCCGCCGCGCCATGCGCTGCTCGCCTTCGGGCTTTGGCTGCAGCACGCCCAGAAGGTCGACGCGATCGTTCACATGGGGGCGCATGGCACAACCGAATGGTTGCCCGGCAAGGCGGTGGCGCTGACGCCGGGTTGCTTTCCGGAAGCCGTGCTCGGGCCGCTGCCGGTGTTCTATCCGTTCATCGTCAGCAATCCGGGCGAGGCTGCGCAGGCCAAGCGCAGGATCGGCGCGGTCACGATCGGCCACCTGCCGCCGCCGCTGATCGACGGTGAGTTGTCCGGCGCCGCACGGGATCTGGAACGGCTGGTCGATGAATATGCGCAAGCCGACGGCCTCGATGGTCGGCGCCGGCAGCGGCTGGCCGGCCTCATTGTTGAAACCGCGCAGCGCAACGGGCTTGCGGTCGAAGCCGGCATCGATCGTGCGACCGGTCCCGACGAGGCGCTCAAGCGCATCGATGCCTGGCTTTGCGATCTCAAGGATCTCGCCATCAAGGATGGGCTGCACGTCTATGGACGCACGTCCTCCCCCAGCAACGAGGCGCTCCCCCTCCCCTTGCAGGGGGAGGTGAAGAGGAATGTGCGCAGGCCGAACGCAGCGCGCTTTTGGCGGCGCTCGACGGCCGTCGCATCGCGCCCGGTCCGGCCGGCGCGCCGACGCGCGGGCGGCGCGATGTGCTGCCCACGGGGCGCAATCTCTACACCGCCGATCCCCGCATGCTGCCGACGCCGACCGCCATGGAAATGGGCGCGCTGGCGGCCGACGAGGTGATCCGCGCGCATCTGCAGACCCATGGTGAAATGCCGCGCGCGCTGGTGGTCGATCTGTGGGGCAGCGCGACGCTGCGCACCGGCGGCGAGGAGATCGCTCAGAGCCTCGCCTATCTGGGTTGCCGGCCGACCTGGGACCATGCCAGCCGGCCGGGTCACCGGCGTCGAAGTGCTGGCGCTCGCCGGCATCGGGCGCGCGCGCGTCGATGTCACCTGGCGCATCTCCGGATTGTTCCGCGATCTTTTCCCGGCGCAGATCGCGCTCCTGGATGCGGCGGTGCAGGCGGTGGCGGCGCGCGATGAGCCCGACGCCGACAATCCGCTCGCGGCGGCGCGGCGGGGCAATTTCGGCGAAAGCGGCCTCGCGCGCATTTTCGGCACCGCGCCGGGCGCTTACGGGGCCGGCGTCGCCGACCTGATCGGGCGTGATGCCGAGCGCGCGCAGATCGCCACCGCCTATCTGGATGCCGCCTCGCATGCCTATGGGGGTGCGCAAGGCGACGGCCAAGCGTCGCCGGGCGCGTTTGCGCGGCGCGTAGCAGGCGCCGATCTGCTGGTGCATCCGGGCGATGATCCGGGCCGCGATCTGCTCGAAGGCGCCGAAGATGTTTCCTTCGTGGGCGGCTTTGCGGCGGCGGCGGCCGCGCTTGGCGGTGCGCCCGACCTGGTGATGCTCGACCTGACCGATCCGCAACGGCCGCGCGCACGGCCGCTGTCGGCTGCGCTCGGGCGCATCGTGCGGGCGCGGGCGGTGAACCCGCGCTTCATCGAGGGCCAGATGCGCCACGGCGCCCGCGGCGCGGCCGAGCTCGCCGAAACCGTCGATCGGCTGGTGGACTTTGCGCAGACCACCGACGCGGTGCCGAGCGCGCTGTTCGACCTGTTGCACGAGGCCTATCTGGCGGACGCGCGCGTGCGCGCGTTTCTGCTGCGCGAGAATCCCGCCGCGGCCGACGCGATTGCCGAGCGCCTCGAAAGCGCGCGCCGCCGCGGGTTCTGGCATCCGCGCCGCAACGATATCGATGCCGACCTCAAGGCTCTGCGGATGGAGGCACGATCATGAACATGATCGACCCGCCCCGCCGCCGCGGCGCCTGCCCGGGCCTGAGCGCGCCGATGCAGACCGGCGACGGATTGCTGGTGCGGCTCACCGGCACCGGATCGACCATCGGGCTCGACGCCGCAGCGGCGCTGTGCGCGGCGGCGCGACGTCATGGCAACGGCATCGTCGAGATCACGGCGCGCGGCAGCATCCAGATCCGCGGCCTGACCCCCACGTCGGCCCCGTCTTTCGCCGACGCTGTCGCGGCGCTCGGCATCGCTGTCGGCGACGGCATCCCGATCCTCACCGATCCGCTCGCCGGCCTCGCGCCCATGCCGGCGATCGACGCCCCCGGGATCGCCGGCGCATTGCGCCAGCGGCTTGCCGCGACGTCCTTCGCCGCGCGGCTGGGGCCGAAAGTCTCGGTCGTCATCGATGGCGGCTCCGCGCTGCATCTTGATGACCTGCGCGCCGATATCCGGCTGCGTGCCGGCAGCGGACATGCCGGATGGCATGTGGGGCTCGGCGGCGATGCGGCGAGCGCCACGCCGCTCGGTTCGGTTGCGCCGGCGGACGCGGTCGAGGCCGCGGCGCGGCTCGTCGAGACGCTGGCGCAACACGGCCCGCAGGCGAGGGCCCGCGATATTATTGAGCATCATGGATCGGGCGCATTCACGCTCGCCGTCGCGGACTTGTTGATCGAAGCGCCTGGCCCGACGACGCGGCCGCGCTCGGAGGCCATCGGCACCCATCAGTTGCGTGACGGACGCCTCGCGCTCGGCATCGGCCTCGCTTTCGGGCACACGGACGCGGCTGCGCTCGGTACTCTGATCGAAAGAGCCGGACGCGCCGGCGCCAGCGGGCTGCGCACCGCGCCCGGTCGCGCGCTCATCGTCATCGGTCTCGCGGCCGACCGCACGCCAGCGCTGGCCGCCGACGCGGAAAGCCTCGGCTTCATCACACGCCGCGACGATCCGCGCCGCTACGTAGCGGCTTGCGCGGGCGCGCCGATTTGCGCAGCGGCGGAAATTCCGGCGCGTGCGCTCGGACCTCTGATCAGCAGCGCCGCCGCCCCCATCCTCGATGGCTCGCTGACGATTCACGTCTCGGGCTGCCCCAAGGGCTGCGCGCATCCGGGCGCCTCCGCGCTCACGCTCGTCGGCGGCCCGAACGGCTGCGGTCTTGTGGTTGATGGCTCCGCCCGCGAGCAACCGCGTGCAACCATCGCGGCGGCGGCGCTGCCTTCCGGCCTCGCATGCATCGCCCAGGAGGTCATGCGCGCAAGGCGGCCGGGAGAGAGAACTGCGGACACGCTGGCTCGGCTGGGCGCCGCGCCTCTCGCAACAATTTTCCGAGCGGCCCGCCATGGATGAGCAGCTCGCCTATTTGCGTGACGGCGCCGCGATCTACCAGCGGTCGTTCGCCATCATCCGCGCGGAAGCGGACCTGTCGGCTTTTTCGCCGGAGGAAGCCGACATCGTGGTGCGCATGATCCACGCCTGCGGCCTGGTCGAAGCGGCGCGGCACATTGCGTTCGGCGGCGATTTGGTGGGCGCGGCGCGGCGCGCGCTCGCAGGGGGCGCCCCGATCCTGTGCGACGCCGAGATGGTGGCGCACGGCGTGACGCGGACGCGGCTGCCGGCGCGCAACGAGGTTCTGTGCACGCTGCGCGATGCGCGCGTGCCGGCGCTCGCCGAGCAACTCCGCACCACCCGTTCGGCCGCCGCCTTGGAGCTGTGGTCGGAGCGGCTGGCCGGCGCCGTGGTGGCGATCGGCAATGCGCCCACCGCCTTGTTCCGGCTGATCGAGATGCTGGCCGCAGGCGCCCCCATGCCTGCCGCCATCATCGGAGTTCCGGTCGGCTTCGTGGGCGCGGCGGAATCGAAGGCGGCGCTCGCGGCGGATCCGCACGGCGTGCCGTTCCTGGTGGTGCGCGGCCGCATGGGCGGGAGCGCCATGGCGGCGGCGGCCGTCAATGCGCTGGCGAGGGCCGGGCTGTGAGCGGCCGCCGCAGCAGCGGCCGGCTCATCGGCATCGGGGTGGGGCCGGGCGATCCCGAGCTCATGACCCTCAAGGCGACGCGGGCGCTGGCCGAAGCCGACCTCCTGGTCCACTTCGCCAAGACCGGAAGCAGAAGCCATGCGCGCACGATCGCGGCCGGCCACATCAAAGCCGACACGCCGGAATTGCCGCTGTTTTATCCGATGACCAGCGAGCAGCCCCGCAACGGCAGCTGCTATCGCGAGGCGATGCGCGAATTCTACGACGACGCCGCCGCGACGCTCGCGGCAGAGCTCGATGCCGGCCGCGCCGTCGCGGTGATCTGCGAGGGCGATCCGCTGTTCTACGGATCCTACATGCACCTGCACGTGCGGCTGGCGCCGCGCTATCCGACGCAGGTGATCGCCGGCGTGACCGGAATGTCGGGCTGCTGGTCGGCGGTCGGAGCCCCGATCGCGCAAGGCGACGATGTCTTCATGGTGCTGCCCGCCACACTGCCGGAGGCAGAGCTGGAGCAACGCCTCAAGGATGCGGACGCCGCCGTGGTCATGAAGCTCGGCCGGCACTTGCCGAAGATCCGGCGCACGCTCGCGCGCGTCGGCCGGCTCGAGCGCGCCATCTATGTGGAGCGCGGCTCGACGCAGGGCGCCGTGATGATGCGGCTCGCCGACAAGCCCGACGATGCCGCGCCCTACTTTGCGATCGTGCTGGTGCCCGGATGGGAGGAGCGCGCGTGAGCGGCCGCCTCGCCGTCGTCGGGCTTGGTCCCGGCGATGAGCGCTATGTCACGCCGCAAGCGCAGGCTGCGCTGGAAGCTGCCGATGCGCTGTACGGCTACGGCCCGTATCTCGATCGGGTTCCGGTCCGTCCCGGCCAGAACCGGCACGCATCCGACAACCGGCAGGAAGGCGCGCGCGCCGCCGCGGCGCTCGCCCACGCCGCCGCGGGCGCCAGCGTCGCCCTGGTGTCGGGCGGCGACCCGGGCGTCTTCGCCATGGCGGCCGCGGTATGCGAGGAGCTCGCGGCCGGACCGCAGGATTGGCGATTCCCTGGAGCTCACGATCGTGCCGGGGGTGACCGCCATGCTGGCGGTCGCGGCGCGGGTCGGAGCACCGCTCGGCCATGATTTCTGCGCGTTGTCGCTCTCCGACAATCTCAAGCCGTGGGAGCTCATCGAGCGGCGGCTCGAGGCGGCGGCGGGAGCCGGCTTCGTGATCGCGCTCTACAATCCGATCTCGCGCGCGCGGCCCTGGCAGCTCGGGCGTGCCTTGGAGCGTTTACGCGGCTTGCTGCCGCCATCGACCCCGGTGGTGGTCGGGCGCGCGGTCGGACGCGCCGACGAAGAAGTGACGGTGACGACGCTCGCCGCCGCCGATCCCAACGCCGCCGACATGGCGACCCTCCTCATCGTGGGCACACGCGAGACCCATGTGGTTGCGCGGCCCGGGCGGGCGCCGCTGGTCTACACCTCGCGCTCGGCGCAGGGCACGCCCGCATGATCGATCCAGACCAAAGCATCCTCGATGCTCGCCACAGCCGGCACCGCGGGCAGCTGCGGCCGGCGCAGCATGATGACCGTAACGCCGAGCTCGCGCGCCGCCGCGATCTTGCCATAGGTGGCGTCGCCACCGCTGTTCTTGCACACGACGATCTCGATGCGGTGGGCCGTGAGCAGGGCGCGATCGTCGGCTTCGCCGAACGGACCGCGCCCAGTGACATAGCGCGCGTCCGGCACGCGCAACGGCGGCTCGACCGGATCGACGCTGCGCACCAGATAGTGATGCTGCGGCGCCGCCACGAACGGCGCGATATCGTTGCGTCCGAGTGCCAGGAAGACGCGGCGCGGCGCATCGCCGAGTGCCCCCACTGCCGCGCCCGCGTCCTCCACCTCGATCCAGCGATCGCCCGCGACCGCAACCCAAGCCGGCCGCCGCAGTGCCAGGAGCGGCACGCCGGCCGAGCGGGCGGCGAGCGCCGCATTGGCGGACATGGTCGCCGCATAGGGATGCGTGGCGTCGATCAGCGCAGCGATGCGCTCCACTGCCAGATATCTGGCGAGGCCATCGGCGCCACCGAAGCCGCCGACCCGCACCGGCACCGGCTGTGCCATCGGATTGGCGGTACGGCCCGCGAGCGACAGCGTCACCGCGAGATCCTGGCGCCGCGCAAGGCGCCCGGCCAATCGTCGCGCTTCCGTGGTGCCGCCGAGAATGAGGATGCGTCGCATGTCGCGCCCTGATGGGATTGCGGCTGAGACTGCCGCAGCGAAGCGCTGGCTGTCCATCGTCGGCATCGGCGAGGACGGCATCGAGGGCCTCAGCGCGGTTGCGCGCGGACTTGTTTCCGGCGCCGAGATCGTATTCGGCGGCAAGCGTCATCTGGGCCTCGCGGCCCCGCTCATCCGTGGCGCGGTGCGGCCATGGCCATCGCCGTTCGAGCGCGCCGTGCCCGAGGTGCTGGCACAGCGCGGTCGGCAGGTTTGCGTGCTCGCCTCCGGCGATCCCTATCACTACGGCGTCGGCGCGCTGCTGGCCCGCCATGTGGCGGCGAGCGAAACCATGGTGGTGCCGGCGCCCTCCGCCTTCAGCCTGGCGGCGGCCCGGCTCGGCTGGCCGCTGGCGGAGTGCGCGCTGGTCTCGCTGCACGGCCGCGAGCTCGATCGCGTGCGTCCGCATCTGCAACCGGGCGCCCACGTGCTGGCGCTGACATCCGACGGCGAAGGACCGGCGGCACTTGCCGCGTTGCTCGCAGCCGCCGGCTTTGGGCCATCGCGCCTCACCATATTGGAGGCGCTCGGCGGTCCGCGCGAGCGGATCCGCGCCACCACGGCGGCGGAATTCGATCTCGGGCAGGCCGATCCGCTCAACACCGTGGCGATCGAGATCGTGGCGGCGGATGGAGCACGCATCATCGCGCGGGCGGCGGGGCTGCCGGACGCCATGTTCGAGCACGACGGCCAGATCACCAAGCGCGAGGTGCGGGCAGTGACGCTGTCAGCGCTGGCGGCGCGGCGCGGCGAGCTGCATGTGGGACGTCGGCGCCGGAGCCGGGTCGGTCGCGATCGAATGGATGTTGGCCGATCCGTCGCTGCGCGCGGTCGCGATCGAAGCGCAGGCGGAGCGCGCCGCGCGCATCGCGCGCAACGCCGCAAGCCTCGGCGTGCCCGGCATCGAGATCGTGCAAGGCGCCGCACCGCAGGCGCTCGCCGGATTGCCGCCGCCCGACGCGATCTTCGTGGGCGGGGGCGCGAGCGATGCGGGCGTGCTCGATGCCGTGCTGGCTGCGCTGCGCGGCGGCGGGCGGCTCGTGGTCAATGCCGTGACCTTGCAGACCGAAGCGCTCCTGCTGGCGCGCTATTGCGATCTGGGCGGCGAATTGATCCGCATCGCGATCGCGCGCGCCGATCCGGTCGGCGGCATGACGGCTTTTCGCCCGGCCTTGCCGGTGACTCAGTGGCGGTGGGTGAAGCCATGATCGTGGCGGGCATCGGATGCCGGCGGGGCACTCCGGCGGCCGCGATCGAGACGGTTATCCAAGCCGCCCTCGCCCGCGCCGGCTTGGCGTGCGGCATGCTTGATGCCATCGCGGTGCCGGCCGCCAAGGAAGACGAGCCCGGCATCGCCAAAGCCGCGGCGGCACTCGGGGTGCGGCTCGTTCTGGTTCCGCAGCTCGAGCTCAAGATCGCCGGCAACCGGGTCGAGACTCATTCGAAACGCGTGTTGGACTTGATGGGCGTGCCGTGCGTGGCGGAAGCAGCGGCCCTGGCAGCCGGCGGTCCGGCCGCGCGCCTGGTGCTGGCGCGGATCGCCGTCGGCCCGGCCACCTGTGCGCTGGCGCGTTCGGATGCGGCAAGCGCGGAGGCCGCGCCATGACGGTGCATTTCATCGGAGCCGGCCCGGGCGCGGCCGATCTCATCACGTTGCGCGGACGCGATCTGATCGCGCGCTGCCCGGTCTGCCTCTACGCGGGCTCGATCGTGCCGCGCGAATTGCTGGTGCATTGCCCGCCCGGCGCCCGTCTGGTCGACACCGCCCCGCTGACGCTCGACGAGATCGAAGCGGAATTCGTAGCCGCGCACGCGGCCGGACTCGACGTGGCGCGGCTGCAGTCGGGCGATCTCTCGATCTACAGCGCGCTGGCGGAGCAGATCCGCAGGCTCAAGCGGCGCGGCATTGCCTATACGGTGACGCCCGGCGTGCCGGCATTCGCGGCAGCCGCGGCCGCCATCGGGGTCGAGCTCACGGTGCCCGAGGTCGCGCAAAGCGTGGTGCTCACCCGGATGCCCGGTCGCGCCTCGCGCATGCCGCGAGAGCGAGCGACTTGCCGTATTCGCGGCCAGCCAGGCGACGCTCGCGATCCATCTGGCGATCCACCGGATCGAAGCGCATCGTGGCCGAGCTCACGCCGTTCTACGGCGCCGATTGCCCGGTCGCCGTGGTGGTGCGGGCGAGCTGGAGCGACGAGCGGATCCTGCGCGGCACGCTCGCCGACATCGCGGCGCGGATCGCGGCCGAGCCGATCGAGCGCACCGCCATCGTGCTGGTCGGACGCGCGCTTGCGGCCGCGGACTTCCGCGACAGCGCGCTCTACGACCCGGACTACCGCCGCCGTTTCCGTGGAGGCGCGCCGTGATGCCAGTTGGTAGCCCGCATGGAGCCATTAGGGCGTTTACGCCCGTCTTTGACAGGCTATGGCGTAATGCGGGACAGCCGCCCCGGATTGCGGCGCTGCGCGCCTTCATCCGGGCTACAAGGGCACTACCCCGCGCGACCAACCAATTGTCCGTCGCGATCAAACAACACCGTATCCACCGCGATCCCGCGGCCATCCACGACGGCCGCCGCAACCGTTTGGGCGGCTTGCGCGACGGCATCGCCGAGGCCGATCCCGTCCGCTTGCGCATGGCCGAACGCTTCCGCCGCCGTGTTGGCCGCCACGATCCGCGCGTGCAAGGACGCGCTGCCGCCGGCCGTCTCGGCCAGCGCGGCGAGCGCCTTCAGGTCGACCTCGCCGCGCTTGGAATGAAGGTCGAGCAGGCCTTGCGCCAGCTTGGTCATCTTGGCGACGCCGCCCGCGATCGTGACCCGCGGCACCGGATGGGTGCGGACATATTTGAGCATGCCGCCAACGAAATCGCCCATGTCGATCAGCGCAATCTCGGGCAGGTCGTAGAGCTTGCGCACTGCTGCCTCCGAGCTCGCCCCGGTGGCGCCCGCGATATGAGCGAAGTCCGGCCGCACGCGCCACGTCGATGCCGCGTTGAATGGAGGCGATCCAGGCCGCGCAGGAATACGGCACCACGATGCCGGTGGTGCCAAGGATCGACAGGCCGCCGACGATGCCGAGGCGTCCGTTGAGGGTTTTGGCCGCCAGTTCCTCGCCGCCGGGAATTGCGATCTCGACCTCGACATCGGCCGCGCGGTTCGCGTGCGCGGCGATTTGCGCGACCGCATCGCGGATCATCCGGCGCGGCACCGGATTGATGGCCGGCTCGCCCGGCGCGATGGCAAGGCCCGGACGCGTGACGGTGCCGACGCCGGGGCCGGCCCGGAAGGTGACGCCGCTGCCGGGGGCGCCGGCCCGCACGGTCGCGATGATCAAGGCCCCGTGCGTCACGTCCGGATCGTCGCCCGCATCCTTGATCACGCCGGCGCTGGCCGAGCCGGCGTCCCGGTGCGTGAGCGCCAGCGCAAACGAGACATGCTGCCCGCGCGGCAGGGTCACTTCCACCGGATCGGGAAATTCGCCCATCAGCAGCGCCGCATAGGCGGCCTTGGCGGCCGCCGTGGCACAGGCCCCGGTGGTCCAGCCCCGGCGCAGCGGGCGATCCGGCTTCGTCATCTCAACAGCCATGGGGTTGCCTATAGTCCGCCCGACCCCGACCGTCACGATCGGGGGATCCAATGATCGGGCGTGGGCTCATCGTGGCGGCCCCGCGTTCGGGTGCCGGCAAGACCGTGATCACGCTCGCGCTGCTGGCGGCGCTGCGGCGGCGGGGAATCGCGGTCAACGCCGCCAAGACCGGCCCGGATTATATCGACCCAGGTTTTCATGCTGCCGCGAGCGGAGCCGCCAGTTGCAATCTGGACAGCTGGGCCATGCCGCCGGCGTTGCTCGACACCATAGTGGCGGAAGCCGCCGGCGACGCCGAAATTCTCGTTGTCGAAGGCGTGATGGGTCTGTTCGACGGCGTGGCCGGGCCGCCCGGGCGCTGCGGCACCACCGCCGATCTGGCGGCGCGTTTCGGATTGCCGGTGGTGCTGGTGCTCGATGTCGCCGGACAATCCCAATCGGCCGCGGCTATGCTGCGGGGCTTTGCCACGCACGATCCGGGGGTGCGAATTGCCGGCGTCGTTCTCAACCGTATCGGCAGCGAGCGGCATCGGGCCCTGGTCTGCGACGCGATCGCGGCCTTGAATACCGCCATGCCGATTCCAGTTCTGGGAAGCATCCCGCGCACCGACGCGCTGGCGCTGCCCGAGCGCCATCTCGGCCTGGTGCAAGCCGACGAGCATGAGAGCCTGCCGCTCTGGCTCGATCGCCTTGCCGCGCTGGCGGAACAGCATATCGATCTCGACGCCGTCATCGCCGCCGCGGCGCCATTCTCCTCAGCCCCAACCGGGTCAACGACGGCCGCCCTGCCGCCGCCCGGCCAGCGCATTGCGCTCGCGAGCGATCGGGCCTTTGGCTTCGTCTATCCGCACATTGTCGATGGCTGGCGACGCGCCGGCGCCGAGGTCCTGTCCTTCTCGCCGCTGGCCGACGAGCCGCCGCCGGACGACTGCGATGCCTGCTGGCTGCCGGGCGGATACCCGGAGCTGCATGCGGGCGCGCTTGCGGGCGCATCGCGGTTTCGCGCCGCACTTGCGCGTTTTGCGCAAACCTGGCCGGTCCATGGCGAATGCGGCGGCTACATGGTGCTGGGCCAAGGGCTCGAAGACGCAGATGGCACGCGCCACGCCATGACCGGACTGCTCGGCCATGCGACGAGCTTCGCGCAACGCCGATTGCAGCTGGGCTATCGGGAGGCGCGGCTCCTCACCGACAGCCCGATCGGGGACGCCGGCACCGTGGTGCGCGGACACGAATTCCATTATGCGACGCTGATCTCGTGCGGCGATGATGCGCCGCTCGCCGAGCTCACGGACGGCCAAGGCCGGACGCTCGGCCCATCCGGCGGCCAGCGCGCGCGCGTCACCGGCACGTTCTTCCACGCCATCGCGCAGGCCTAGTCTATTGGCCTCGTTTCTCGCGCTTGCGCGTCGCAGCGGCTTTCCCGGCTTCCTCTTTCAGCACCCCGCTCGCGCGCTTCGTCTCAACGGCTTTCGCGGCAGCCTCTTTCAGTTCTCCGCGCTCCCGCCTGGTCTCAACGCCTTTGGCGGCAGCCTCCTTGCGGTGGAGTTGCGGATGGACGCCGAGCTCGTGCCATGATGTCTCCGAAAGGTCGACATCATAATATTTTGCAGCCTTCTCGATGTTGGCGAAGGCCAAGGCACGATCGGCATCGGAGACGTCGATGACCTGATCGAACCGCGCAACGGCGTTACGTACGTGCCGTTCATCGGTCAGCGGCTCCTTCCGCTGTTTCGGAAAGGCAAAAACGCTGTCCGGCAAGTCGCTTTGCTCCGTAAGCCGCCCATGTTTCTCGTGAGGCATCCAGGTCGTTTGCATTGGGACCTCCCTCTCTCCAGGTCGACACCGCTACGCTCATGGCCGAGAATCAACTCGGTAAAATCGAAGCGGGCATTCTGAGGACTGCTGCTCCAGCCTCGGTCAAATGTGGATCGTCGCCAAATCGCCGTTCCATCAAAAAGCGCCCATCCTCATGCCGCACCAGCACCTCCGCCACGCCGCGATCCCGGCCAGCTTGCTCGGCAAATTCAATGGCCGCAAACATAGCCTGCGTTTTTGTGGCATAGGAGCCGATGTGGCCCTTGGCGCCCTGAACGATGGTCCAGTGCTCCTCTTCGTTGATTACTACAAATCGCGAATGGCGCATGAACAGCTCCATCATAATGCGAGAGCACGATAATCCGAGAGCAGGGCCCCGTGCGGCCGCTCCGGTCGCGTCACGGCGACGCTTGGCGTGAAGATGTTGCTCGATTGCCGCGACAAGTTCCTCGAACGCGTAGGATCCCTCGTGCTGATGCCCGTTGACGAAGAATGACGGCGTGCCGGTCACGCCCCTGCGCCCACCGCCGAGAAAGACTCCAATCGGCCGGGTAGAATGCGAGCACGAACGGCCTACCCGCGAGATCGCTCGGCAACAAATTCCGATCGGGAGTGGCACGCAACGTAAAGTCGGGAGCCACAGTGCCGGCAGGCAACACTTTCGACATTCATTCGCCTCCCTCAAACCGTGGTGATCCGAAGGGCCTCTATGGTACAGCTATACCGCGCCAACCCTCCCCCCGTCGGGAAACGCTGGAGACCGTCTTGCGTTCCTGAGCGATCGCTCATGGGCGGTCGCGTCACTTGATGCCACTAGGAAACGCTCGAGATTGTCTTCGGTTCGCAAGCGATCGCTCTTGAACCCTCCGATCTATCGACAGCGCAAATTTGCTGTGATGGACAACGCAACTCTGGTCCCGGCGGTGGGGGAGTTTGCCATTCAACTTTTGGATACACCGTGAAGAGATGCGGCCACCCGCATGGGGGGTGTTTTGGACTCCGCGCCCCAACTCATTCAGATCGCTAATCCGATCATGGCCTGGAACGAGGATCATCGGTCTTGTTGGAGACCTGCGCCTGCGCGAAGGTCGCCATGCCGGTGTGGCAGGCGAGCGCCGCGCGCAACAGCAAGACCGCGACCGCCGCGCCTGAGGCTTCGCCGAGCCGCATGTTGAGATCGAGCAGCGGCACCAAGCCGAGCGCCTCGAGCAGGCCGCGATGGCCGGCTTCGGCCGAAACATGGCCGGCAAGCGCGTGCCTGATCGCATCGGCATTGAGCCGCCCGAGCGGCGCCACCGCGGCGGTGGAGACAAAGCCGTCGAGGAGGACCGGGATGCGGCGCCGCCGGGCGGCCAGCGCCGCGCCCAGGATGGCGGCGAGCTCGTGTCCGCCCAGCACCGCCGCGACCATCAGCGGATCGTCCAGCATCGCGGCATGACGGGCGAGCGCGGCGTCGATGACAGCCTGCTTGCGGGCAAGGCCGGCATGGTCGACGCCGGTGCCGCGGCCGGCCCAGCGCCCGCCGCCGCCCCCGAACAGCGCCGCCGCAATGGCGGCCGCCGCGGTGGTATTGCCGATGCCCATCTCGCCCAGGCAGACGAGGTCCGCGTCGGGCGTAACCGCATCCGCACCGGTCGCGACCGCGGCCAGGAAGCCGGCCTCGTCCATCGCCGGGGCCAGCGTGAAATCGGCCGTGGGCTCATCGAGCGCGAGCGCGATGACACGCAGGTTTGCGCCCCCGGTTTTGGCCAGCTGATTGATGGCGGCACCGCCGGCATTGAAATTCGCCACCATCTGGGCGGTGACCTCGGCCGGATAGGCCGAGACGCCTTGCGCCGTCACCCCGTGATTGCCGGCAAAGACCAGAATCTCGACGCGGTCCAGACGCGGCGGCTCTCGCCCCTGCCACAGCGCCAGCCAGCCGACCAGTTCCTCCAGGCGGCCCAGGCTGCCCGGCGGCTTGGTCAGCGTTGCCTCGCGGCGCGCGACCCGCTCGGCGGCACCGGGATCCGGATTGGGCAAATGCAGGCAGGCGTCGCGCAGCTCGGCCAGGGAAGCAAAACCGGTCATCGACAGCTCTCCTCGCCCAACTGCTAGCAAATTCGCCGCCGCCAAGCCTATAAAACAGCATCCGGCGGGGACAGCAAATGACGGACGCTTGGTCGCCGACTGAGGCGTGGCTGCGCGGCGTCGCCGGCGACCTCAAGGTCGGCCTGCTTTTCTCCACCCGGCTCCCGCTGCCCCATCCGGCACCGATCGGGGGCGCCGATGTGGCGCGCGCGAGCTGGGCCCTGCCGGTGACCGGCGCGCTCGTCGGCCTCCTCGGTGCGCTCGTCTATTGGATCGCCTACCGTTTCGGTCTGCCTCCCGTGGTCGGCGCCGGCTTGGCGGTCGCCATGACGCTCGCCGTTACCGGCTGCCTGCATGAGGATGGGCTGGCCGACACATTCGACGGCTTCGGCGGCGGCACCGGCCGCGAGCGCAAGCTCGAAATCATGCGCGACAGCCGGCTCGGCACCTACGGGGCCTGCGCGCTGGCACTGTCGCTGCTGCTGCGCGTCGGCGCCCTGGCAAGTCTCGCGCGTCCCGCCTGGGTGGCGCTGGCATTGATCGCCGCCCATGCGGGCGGGCGCGCCGTGATGCCGCTGTTCCTGCGCGTGGTGCCGCCGGCGCGACCCGACGGCCTTTCCGCCGGCGCCGGTCGGCCGCCGCAGGCCAGCGCCGTGGTCGCGATCCTGCTGGGCTTCATCATACTGCTGCTCAGCCTCGGTGTCGCCAGATCGCTGGCCGCGCTCTTATTGTTGCTGGTCGCGCTCGCGGTCATGCGGCGGCTGTGCCTGCAACAGATCGGCGGACAGACCGGCGATGTGGCCGGCGCGCTCGAGCAGATCGGCGAGATCGCGATTCTGCTGACGGCCGTGGCAGACCGGGTGTAGGCGAGAGACTTCGCTGCGTGGTTCTGGGCAGCGGCCGGCTGCTCGCGGGAGGATGAGCGAACCTGCTCAGATACGCTGCAATTTGGACCCGTGTCATACGGCAAAAATACGGTCCGCTTACATATCGGTAAACTCGGAACGAAGGCTGCTCACTGCTGTTGGACAACGGGGTTAGACAGCGGAGATGACCAAGTGTTGATCAATAGCAAGCTTGCCGTGGCCGCGCTGCTCATTCTGGGCGCGGTTTCAGTCGCACAGGCGGCAAATGACAATCAATCAAGAGACCGCGGCGGTTCCGATATCGGACCGCTGGGTCAATGCTTCGATCCGCCGGACTGCGGGCAAGGATACCGGCTCCCGAGCGGTCGTTACGGCTATGCATATCTGCCGGGGTACCGCTACCGGTACCACCGCGAGTGGCGGCGCGAGCGATAGCCGCGACACCGATAGCTGTGACAATGGCCGCCAGCCAAATCGCATCGTCCTGATTGCAGGCTTGGCTGGCGACCGCGATCGGCTTCATCGGCTTCATGGACCGCGCGGCGCGGGCTCGGTATGCTCGGATCCTTCGTTGATCCTTGCCACCGAATCTGCCGCCAGGAGCCGTCCGTGACGACCGTCCGTGATCCCTTCGTCAAGCCCATCCCCATCAAAGAGCTGCGGCCGACGCAGATCACAGTGGGGATGCGCGAAGTCGCAGCCAAGCGCGCACGCTGGCGCGAGGAGGGAAAGAAGGGCGCCGAGTTCGTCGGAAAGCACATGATTCCGGTCGTTCTCGGTCCGAAAGACCGTCATTTCGTCGTCGATCACCACCATCTTGCGCGCGCGCTGCACGATGAAGGCGTCAAGGATGTGCTCATCACCGTGGTGGCGGACCTCAGCAAGCTCGAGCTGGATGCCTTCTGGTTCGTCCTGGAAAATCGCAACTGGATGCATGCCTTCGACGACAAGGGCCGTCGGCGCAGCCACGTGGACATTCCCAAATCGGTGAGCGGTCTCGTCGACGATCCGTTCCGGTCCCTGGCGGGCGAATTGCGCCGCGCCGGGGGCTACTCCAAGGATACGACGCCGTTCAGCGAATTCCTGTGGGCGGACTTCCTGCGCCGGCGGATCAAACGCAAGTCGGTCGAGGACAATTTCAGCCACGCGCTCGAAAAGGCGCTGCAATTGGCCAAGAGCCGGGACGCCGGCTACCTGCCGGGCTGGTGCGGTCCGATGCCGGAGGAGTGATCCGCCGCGCGCGACACGTCTGCCGCCCTCCCGGAGGGGGCGGGGCTTTAGAGGCGGCCCGGTCCGCTGCGCTAAACAGAAAATTAACCATAGTTTATTAACGATTGCCTGAGTTTACTCGAATTAAATCTCGGGAAGCGCGCGCCGGGCTCGAATCACCGATTCCGAGACCGCTCGTGCGAGGCTCGCGTCCTAGCGCGAGTTGAGGAACCGGCATGACAGAGCGCACAATCAATCTCCGCGATTTATTGATTCTCGTCGCTGATCCAAGTCCTTTCCTGTGCCTGCTGGTGCACGGCATGCTGCGCGGCTTCGGCGCCAACAAGGTCCTCGAGGTGCGGGACTCCTCCGGCGTCCTCGAGACCCTGGCCAGCCACAAGATCGATGTGTTCCTGTGCGACGGCGCGCTGCCGCCGCACGGCGGATACGCGCTCACGCGCACCATCCGTCGCAATCCCAATAACGAAAATCGCACCATGCCGATCCTGCTCATGACCAGCGACACCCGCGAGGCCACCATCAAGGCCGGACGCGACGCCGGCGCCAATATGGTGGTGGCAAAACCGCTGTCGCCCGCCAACCTCTACGATCGGCTGGCCTGGGTGGCCTTCAATCCGCGCCAGTTCATCGACACCGAGACTTATTTCGGACCTGACCGCCGCTTCAAGATCGAGGGATATCCCAACGGTGTAGGTCGCCGCAAAGGCGACGGGGCGATCGCGGTCGCCAGGGAAACCGGCCCCACCATGGCGCAAGACGATATCGACAATTTGTTCAACGCCGCTCGAACCGGACAAAACTGATGACCGACAAGTCCAATAACGAAGCCCGCGTTTTCTCCCCCAAGACGCGCTTCCAGACATTGGCGCGGCGCTCTGGCGGCGTGTCGCGCAACCAGGCGGTCGAGAACGCCCAGGGCAAGATCGACGAGGCCAAGCTCGGATTCGACGAATGGCTCGACGGCGAGCTCGCGGAGCTGATCGGTTGGATCGAGCGCGCCAAGTCGGGCGAAGCGGTCGACACCTGGATCGGCGCCGCGCAACTGCACGCCAATCAGTTGCGCGATGTCGGGACCACCGTCGGTTTCGAGCTCCTCACCTTCGTCGCCAACACGCTCTGTACCATTCTCGACGGCATCAAGGCCGGCGCCGAATGCAATATGGAGTCGCTCATCTGCCACGTCGATTCGCTCCTCCTCATCCGTCAGAAGCAATTTCGCCATCTGCATCCGGATGCGGTGCCCGAGCTCAGCCGCGGCCTGCATCGGGTCGCCGAAAGCGTGAGCATCGTCCCCAAGAGCGGCCGGAAATAAGCCGGCCTTGGCGGCCCCGCGCGGGCGCGGGAGCGCCGCCGGATCTGCCCGCGCGAACCACGGGCGCACCAGTCTTGGACCCGCGGCGAAGCTGATGCGAATGATGGCGCTGTAGCGCCCGACCGGGCCGTCCGCCATCAGGCCCCGGTATTCAATCGATCAAGATCAAATCGAAATCCGGAGGCTCTTCAGAAATCCGGCCTGTCGGCCTGCGGCATCGGATCGAGTCCGTGATGGAAGTGATCCTCGTTGTTCTCGGCGCAGGCCATCTCGATCATCGGGGCCTGCTCGACGCGCCGGTAGCGCTGGATGGCATTCCACGGCGTCGTGAACGCACCCGGATCCTCGACATGGGCATTCACTTCCATGGTCTTGCCGCCGTCGATCATGCGGAAGCGTTCGACCACGTGCAGCGCATCGGTATGCGGCGTCTGGTAGTTGTCGACGAACGTCCTGCTGGAGAGCCCGACCGTATCGACCACAAGCGTATCGCCCTCGTAGCGGCCGACCAATTCGCCGAACCAGGATGGCTTGAGGTTTTCCGAATGCGGCACGTTCAGATAGACGTGGCGCACCTGGTGGTCCTGCATCCAGACCATCACCACCTCGCTCGAGGTCTGGACGAAATAGACCGGTGTCGCGGGCAGCAGCAGGAAGGCGGGCACGCCGACCGGCCAGCACCGCTCCTTGGGGATGGACACGACCTTGCCGGACAGCGCCCGTTCATTGACCTTCCGGAGTTGCTCGCGCACCCATGGCTGCAGGATCGGATTGCTCAGGTCGGCGACCCGGAACAGCGGGTTCGGATTGTCGCGCAACTTATAGAAGCTGATGTAGCGGTGGGACGGATCGGACATGACCGGCCCCGGTCCGCTCGGCGGCGGGATGAATTCGTCATCCTGGGCGAGCCAGCCGGTAGCGCTGTTGGGCGCGAAGTTGGGCACCGGCGCCGTCTCGGCGCCGAACGCGGTCCCCAGCGTGACCCCGACGCAGACGAGACCGGCGAGCACGCCCGCAAAACCGACGCCGCTCATGAATCGCCCCCCAGTTTCGACAGCAGCTGCGACACCTAATCTCCTCCCCGACCTTGCGAAAGCGGGCGATCACGATTGCCAACAGACCCATGATCGGGAGCACTGCTCAAAACGAGCTCCCTGAGATCGATCGCGATTGTCGGCGCCCGATCGCGTATGTGGCAGACAATATCGCGGCCGCTCGCGACCGGGTAGCTCGTGATCGGGTAGTATCTTAAATTTGACCTTCGGCAATATGCTCATTTTGAGAGTTGAGAGCGATCGTCACCGAAAGCACAAGCCGATGAACGAGCCCGGCGACAAACCGGACGTCGTGGTGCATCCGCCAATCGCCTGGGCGCTGGCGATCGTCGCGGGTCTCGCCGCCGGCCGGCTATATCCGTGGCCTTTCGTGCCGGCGTCCGTCCCGCACGTTTGGGCCGGCACCGGCGTGCTGGTGGCTGGTTCGGCGCTCGCCCTTTGGGCGATCGTGACGATGCACAAGGCAGGCACACGGATCGAAACCTATAAGCCCACCACCGCGATCGTCGCCGGCGGACCCTACCGCTTCACCCGGAATCCGATCTACCTCGGCGTGTTCCTGGCGCAGGCGGGCCTCGCCATCGGCCTCGACAATCTGTGGATGCTGGTCATGCTGGTGCCGCTCTATCTCGTCATCCGCTATGGCGTGATCGCGCGGGAGGAAGCCTATCTGGAGCGCAAGTTCGGTGCGGTCTATCGCGACTACAAGTCCCGCACTCGCCGCTGGCTGTAAGCGCGCAGTCAACCACCCGGCGCTGCCGTCGCGCTCAAGCTGATGCCCATGGGGGTACGGTCGCCGCACACGGTGGAAGCCCCGCGAATTTGGCCGCGGGCTCCCAGCAGCATCTCGACTTCGTCAGCCGCGTTGGCCGCGCCATCGACGCCCGCCAGGGCTTTGGCGCGCTGCCCGGCTTTCAAGCTATAGGACGGGGTTGAAAGGACGTCGCTCGCTGCAGCCCTGATGGCTTCGACGTCTGCGTCTCCCGCCAGCGCCCGGCCGACGCCCCATTCCTGCACGGCGGCCGCCACATAGGGTTGGTCGCCTGCAAGACCGGGGATGACCACCATGGGGACGCCATAGCGCAGGCTGCGCATGGCCGTGCCATGACCGCCATGGGTGACGACCAGCGCGGCGCGCCGCATGATCGGATCGTGTGCCGCGTAGCTCAATGCCACCGCGTTGCGCGGCGTGGTCAGCTCTCCCGGTCCGACGATGCCGCCCGTGGTCGCCACGACGTGCACCGGAAGCGGTGCCAGCGCATCGAGGCCGCGCTGCAGCTTTTCCACCGACCGCTGCTCGAAGCCTGTGCTGAAGCTCATCAGCACCAGCGGGGTCGGATCAGATTCAGGCCACGGCAGCGCAGCCGGCACCGCATGCTTCTCGTCCTCAAGGACGGGACCGGCATGGCGGACCATCTCCCAGCCCGGGATCGGCGCGGCGTCGAAATCGGCCAGCGTGGTGACGATGATGCGGTCGCGCGAGCGCCAAAGCTCGTCGACCGCGGGCAGGCTGCCGAATCCCGCTTGCTGCCGCATCCCGTCGAACATCGTGAAGATTCGCCGCCACATGTCGAGCTGGCGGAAGATGAAGGTGTGGATCACCACGGCCGTGGGGAGACCGAAGCCCGCGGCCTGCGCCAGCGCGGCCGGGAACATGGCATCGATGAGGACGAGGTCCGGCGCTTCGGCCGCGACCACCGACTTGGCCTCTGCGCCCACCGCCGGCGACGTCAGGTAGCAGGCGGCGCGGGTCATGAAGTGGTTCTGCGGGTAGCGCTCGACCTGCGCGTAGGCCTGCGACAACTCGATGGCGCGGAAACCGGCGGCCGCGACCCGCGGAACCATCTCGGGCCGCCCGGCGAAGGCGACCTCATGGCCGCGCTCGGTCAATACCCGCGCGATGCCGAGGCTGGGAGGCAGATTGCCGCCGCCCGACCAGTTCAACCACAGGATCTTGGCCACGGACTTCCTCCCTGCCGATTACGCCTTCAATCATCTTGCAAACGATCGCCTCGGCGGCTCGCCGGCTCAGCTTTCGGTCGCGCCGCAGAAGCTTCCAGACATAGACATCCGTGAGCAGAGTCCAGGATCTCGAAAAGTTGCGACCGCGCGCCGCCGCTGACGCGAGCGAGCTGCGGCGCGAACGCCGATCTCACCCCGTCGCGGTGATTCTTGCGGCCTTCGTCCAGGCCCGGCTTGAGCGCGGGACGGCGGCGCTCGTCGTTGAGGCGCTCGATCACGAGATCGCCCATGCCTTCGTAGATGTCGAACTGCGCCGCAACCGCGGCCGGCACGTCGCCGGGCGGCGTGGGCTTGAGCGGCATGCCATGCGCCGCCATCTCCTCGAGCGCGGCGTAAACCACCCGCTCCTTGCTGCCGAAGGCGCGCAGCACCGTCTGTACGGTGGTCTCGGCGCGCCCCGCGACCTCCTCCAGGGTGAAATCCTCGATCGCGCGCTCGCGGTAGAGCTGCATGGCGCTGGCGCGGATCCGCGCCCGGGTCGCCTCGGCCTTGGCGGCGCGCGCCGTCATCACATAGGGTCGGGGGCCTTTTTTCATGGTAACTACACTAACGCGAATATATTTGATGTCAATAGTGCTAACGCTAAATTACGGGCGTTGCGACGCGGCCGCGGTTCCGGGCTGATGGCACCTTGAGGGAGGTTCGGCGTCGGCCTTGACGCCCCGGACGGGAGCCGACGCTAGTGCGCCGGTGCCGTCGGCTGAGCAGCGTCGACCACCTGGGTCGGCCGCGATCGCGCCACCCCGATGACGAAGACGAGCGGCAGGGTGGCGAGCGTCAAATACATCAGCAGCTTGAAGTCATTCGCATAGGCGATGATGGTGGCCTGCTGGGTCAGGACGCGGTCCATCATCGCGCGACCCATATCGGTGCCGGGGTTGAGCATGGCGGCATCGGGCATCCCGCAGGGCGTCGTTGAACGGGGTGACGAATTCGGACGAGCCGGGCGTGCATGACGCTGGTGGTGCTGGTGAGCTGCGCGATCACCACCGAAATGCCGATCGAGCTGACGAGATTGCGGACCAGCGTGAGGATGGCGGTGCCGTCGGTGCGCAGATGTCGCGGCCGAGGTGAGGAACGCCACCGTGCTCAGCGGCACGAACAGCAAGGCCGAGCGCGACGCCCTGCAGAGGCTCGTCACCACGATCGCGTAGGGCCGAGGTCTGGTCCGTGAACAGTCTACCATCTGGTAAGCGTGAAAGCCGCAGCAGAGCCCGATCAGCACAGCCAGCGCGCCTCGATGAGCTTCATCAGGCGGCCGACCATCAGCATGGCGACCAGCGTGCCGACGCCGCGCGTGGCCGAGCAGCAAGCCGGCCGTGAGTCATCGGATAGCCGAGACGTTCTGCATGAACGGCGTCACCAGCGCCATGGTGCCGAACAGCACCAGCCGATGAATGGCCATGAACAGGCAGCCGCCGACGAAATTGCGGTCGCGGAAGATGTCGAAACGCACGAACGGCTGGTCCGTCGTCAGCGAATGCGCGAAGAAGAAATAGAAGCCGACGATCGAGACGATCGGTCTCGCCGACGATCTCGGTGGACTAGAACCAGCCCAGCTGCTCGCCGCGGTCGAGCATCAGCTGCAACGCGCCGATGCCGACCGCGAGCGCCAGGAAGCCGAACCAGTCGAAGCGCAGCGCTGGCTGTCGACTCGGTCTCATCCATGAACACCAGCAGCCCGATCACCGTGAAGATGCCGATCGGCAGATTGATGAAGAAGACCCAGTGCCAGTTGTAGTTGTCGGTGAGCCAGCCGCCCAGCGTCGGGCCCATGATCGGGCCGAGCATGACGCCGATGCCCCAGATCGCCATGGCGGAGCCGCGCTCCGCCAGCGGTGTAGGAATCGAGCAGCACCGACTGCGACAGCGGCACCAGCGCGGCGCCGAACGACGCCTTGCAGCATGCGGAACAGCACCATCTCGTCGATGTTCTGGCCGAGCCGCACAGCATCGATGCGACCGTGAAGCCGGCGGTGCAGACGATGAACAGCTTCTTGCGCCCGAAGCGCTCCGCGATCCAGCCGATCGGCGCCGTCATGATGGCGGAGGCCACGATGTAGGAGGTCAGCACCCAATTGATCTGGTCCGAGCGACGCCGACAGGCTGCCCTGCATATAGGGCAGCGCCACGTTGGCGATCGTGGTGTCGAGCGCCTGCATGATGGTCGCCGTCATGGCGCAGACCGTGACCAGCGGGCGCTCGGCCGAACCGGCGAGCCATGGCCGCATGCTCACGGCTGCGCGCCGCGTCGCTCGCGGCGACCGAGGCCGATGCGCGAACAGCCGATCCTTCGAGCGAGCGGCTGGCGGCCGGTATCGATCTCGACCATCACGCTCATGCCGGCGCGCAGCAGGCGCGACGTCCTGCCCGGGGTCGAAGGCGATGCGAACCGGCACGCGCTGCACCACCTTGACCCAATTGCCGATGGCGTTCTGCGGCGGCAGGATGGCGAACTGCGCGCCGGTGCCGGGGCTGATCGAGCTCACCGTGCCGTGGAAGGTGCGGTCCGGAAACGCGTCGACGTTGATCGCGACCTTCTGTCCGACCCGCAGCCATGGTGATGTCGGTTTCCTTCGGATTGGCATCGACCCAGGGCGCGGCGTCGTCGATGACGCTGAACACCGGCGTGCCGGCGGTGACGAAGCGGCCGAGCTGGATATTGTCGACCTGCGTGGCGGTGCCGCCGATCGGCGCCGCAAGCGCGGTGTGGTCGAGATCGCGCTCGGCCTGATCGAGCACGGCCTTGGCCTGCTGATAGGGCGGATATTGCTCGATCGGCAGGTCCGGATTGCCGAGCAGCGCGTTGAGCGTCGTCGCCTGCTGCTGGACTGGCCAATTCGGCCTGCAGCCGCGCAGTGACGGTCGCCGACATCGCATTGTCGAGATCGGCCTGGGCCGCCGCGCGAACTTGCGCCAGCAGGTGCCTTGCGCTCGACGTCCTTTTGCTTGAGCTCGACGTTTTGCTGCGCCAGCGTCGACCAGCTTGTCGAGCGATTTCGAGTTGCGTCCTGAGATTGTTGAAATCGGTGCGGACGCCGTCGAGCTTGCTCTGCGCCTGGCGCAACGGCGAGCCGGAACGGCGTCGGATCGATCTCGAACAGCACATCGCCGGCGGCGACGCGCTGGCCCTCCTTCACCGGACATGATGCGATCTTGCCGGAAATGTCGGGCGTCATCAGCACCTTCCGGGCCCCGACATAGGCGTTGTCGGTGGAGATGTAGCGGCCGCCGGCAAGATAGAAGGCAAGCCCGGCGACGAGCGCCAGCACGGGAACAATGACCAGCAGAATGAGCCGCAGGCGCTGACGTAGCAGGCGCCCGAGCGAATCCCTGCGGGCGCCCACCGCGCTCTCCTGCTCGCCGCGAAACTTGAGAACCGTGTCAGTCATAGGTCTTTTCCAGCGTCGGCTCGGGCGTTGGTCCTGAATCGCCTGCCGCAGGTTTTCCTTGGCGATCGCCAGATTGGCGAGCATCAGCTTGACGGTGGGACGGTCGATCCCGGCCAGCGCCGTCGACATGAGCTCTTCGCCGAGCCCCCCCAGGCGCTCCAGCAGCGGCCGCGCCGCCGGAGTGAGAAACAGCCGCTTGGCGCGCCGGTCATGCGGGTCGGGCCGCCGCTCGATCAGGCCGCTGTCGCCCAGGCGATCGAGCAGGCGCGTCAGCGTGATCGGCTGCAGGTCGAGAATCTCGGCGAGTTCCGACTGCTTGAGGCCTTCCTGGCGATCGAGCCTCGCCATCACGGCCCATTGCGCGCGCGTGACGCCGAACTCGGCCGCACGGTAATCCGCATAGGTCCGCAACAGCCGCGCCACATCGTTGAGCGTAAAGGCAAATTCCCGATTGGGCGTCATCCTGGCGGCCATCGCGCTAAATCCTGTAGCGCGTATATTATAAGCTTGCTTATGAATTGTCTATGCGCTCAGCATCGACCGGCGATGCAGCCACCGCATGGGGACCGGCGCCTTCCCGGCTTTGCGGCAATCGCGATCCTGCGGCTCAACGCGCGATCACCACCAGCGCCGCAGGAAGCTTGTGCCCGACAGAGAGGCCATCCCAACGTGGGCTTCCGCGCCGGGGAGCAAGTGATATAGCGTCGGCGCCTATGCCAGACACGGATCCCCGGCACTCGCTGCGCTTTGACCAAGCCAGTGCGAGCCCCCGCATCGACGGAGCCACCCCATGCTTTTCCGAAGCGCCCTGCTCGCGGCGGCACTGCTGACGACATTTGCCGGTGCGCGGGCGTTCGACGATGCGAAATATCCCGACTGGAAGGGAGCCTGGGATCGCACGGCCTTGCCGCGATGGGTCTTGCCGGGAGACAAGCCGGCGCCGCTGACCGCGGAATATCAGGCCATCTTCGACGCCAACCTGGCGGCCCAGGCCCGTGGCGAGCCTGGTGATGCGCCGCAATGGTACTGCCTGCCGCAAGGCATGCCGATGATGATGAGCGCCTTCGACCCGATGGAATTCGTGGTGACTCCGGACATCACCTACGTCCTGATCAGTCACGTCAACGATTCCTACCGGAGGATCTATACTGACGGGCGCGACTGGCCCAAGGCGATCGAGCCGACCTTTGCGGGCTATTCGATCGGCCGATGGATCGATGCGGATGCCGACGGGCACTACCATGCGCTCGAGGTCGAGACCCGCGGGTTGAAAAGCCCGCGCACTTACGATGCCACCGGCCTACCGCTCCACCATGACGGTCAGAGCATCATCAAGGAGCGTATCCATCTCGACAAAGCCGACCGGAATTTTCTCTACAACGACATCACGGTGATCGACCACGCATTGACGCATCCGTGGACGGAGACGAAGAAATACCGCCGGCTTCCCGCGCAGCCGCCGGAATGGAGATCGCAGGTCTGTGCCGAGGCCAACTCCTACGTTCGCATCCACGGCGAAGCCTTCTTCCTCAGCTCCGACGGCTATTTGATGCCGATCCAAAAGGATCAGCCGCCGCCCGATTTGCGCTATTTCAATCGGCCGGGGAAGTGACGGCGGGAGGCCGAAAGCCCGCGCGGCGCGCTAAATTCGGCCGATCAGGTCGGCGGCCGCGCCTTGCTCTGGTCGCGCATGCGATGGAAGCGGACAATCTCCTGTGCGGTGCCGGCTTTGAGCCGCTCATAGCTGGCGAGACATTGCGCAATCTCGCCGCCCGAGATCGGGCGACCGCCGACGCGGGCGCACAGGATCGCCTTGACGGTGGACCATGACAGCGCAATCGCCTTGGCGATGATCAGGACCATCTCGGCGCGCTCCTGCTTCATCGCCCGCTCGACGAATTCCAACGGCAATTCGCTCATCACAGCGAGCGCGGCCGCGATCTCCTCGAACCGTCCGACCTTGGCGATCGCTTCCATCCTTCCGTCGTCGAGTTGGCCCCGCCGCCGCAGCACGTCCATATGGGCACGTGCCGTGGCACCGTCCGGCTCGCTCTCGCCAGCTTCGGCCGCAATGCGGTCCGCGACCTCGGCAACCACTCGGCCGACCTCGCCGCGCACCGCCGGATGAGCCGCTTCCAATTTGGCGCGCACCGACGCAGATGCCTTGGCAAGCAGCATGCGGAACAGGTGCGGAGGGATTTCAGGGCGCGAGCCGACGCAAGCGGCCAGCCGATCGTCGCCTTCGGACCGCCGAACAAGTCCGTTAAAGCCGATCGTAGAGAATTTTGCGCCGCGGTTCTCCGCCGTGCTCAGCACCACCTGCCGGTCTCCGCGCTCCACCAGCACGTCGGTGACCAGTTCGCTCAGCGAGCGGCGGCGCGAGATCGCCAGCAGATGCTCCTGGCTCTTTTTCCGGGCGTTCTCGACCAGGCTGGCTTCGTCAAGCCGTCCGGATTGCTCGAGCACCGGACCCGCGACATCGATCTCGTCATCAAACGCCAGCGCGCGAATGATGCGCGGCGGCGCATTCTCGATCGGCGCCAGGCGCACTGCAAGCAGCGCCCGCGCCGAGATCTCGATCTCCACCGCCAAGCGGACGAGAACGTCGTCGAACAATGCGATCTCTTGCTCGCCGCACTGGGGCGCGCCGACGATGAACAGATCGGTCACGTGCCTGACCAGCTTGCCGCGCCGGGTGGTCGAGCCACTCGCCATGGCGTCTTCGACTTCGCTCAGCAGCTCTGGAGTGGCGGTCATGCTGATCTGATCGGTGCTGCGGCTCATCCAAAGTTCAAGAAGTGACCGTGCGGCCGGTCACCGATCGCAGCCGGCCAAGCGCTTGCGCCGGCCGCCGATTTGAAGCCTGCGCCGGCAGCAAGACGGACCCCTCATGATCCGTTCCCCAGCAACAAGCTGTTGCCACGATAAGGTTGAGGTTTGATTAATGTCTCTTGCCGAGGCCTTGCAATCGAGCCCGGCGCTGCCGCCGGCGATCCGCCTCGGCTCGTCAGTGCGACATCAGGGCGGGAATCGTCATCGTCTCCAAGATGCTGCGGGTCACCCCGCCGAGCACGAACTCGCGCAGTCGCGAATGGCCGAAGCCGCCCATCACCAGGAAGTCGGCCCGCTGAATCGGCCGCATGGGACAACAGGACATCCGCCGGCTTGGCGTCGGGGGCGACGATTTGCTTGGCCTCGACCTTGACGCCATGGCGGGCGAGATGCTGGGCCATATCGGCGCCCGGTATCTCGTCGCTCTTGCCGCGTTCGGCCACCATGACCACCTCGACGGTCGCTGCCCGCTCGAGGAACGGCATGGCATCGCTGACGGCCCGGGCGGCGCAGCGGCTGCCATCCCAGCACACCATGATCCGGTCAAGCTTGACGCCGCCCTTCTGGATGTAGGGCACGACCACCACCGGGCGACCGGTCTCGAACAGCGCCGCCTCGATGATCAAGGGGGCCGGAGTGTTCTTCCCGGGCTCGGCCTGGCGAACAACCGATAGATCGAAGCGGCGCGCAAGGCGGCCGAACACGTCCGCCGTCCCGACGAAGCTCGCAGCCAACCAGCGGGCCTCGACGAGGATCCCGGCACGCCGCGCCGCCGCATCGAACCTGCCGACCGCAGCCTTGGCGGCCTCCTCGGCTTCGGCGCGGAACTCCACGATCCAGCTGGGCGGCACGTCGTCCATGAGCATGGCGGACGGAACCGCCTCGTACGCAAAGGCGACGCCGGCGGCGTGCGCATCGAAAGCACGCGCCAATCCCAGCGCATAATCGAGGGTTGCATCATCGTTGATGCCGATCGCGACATTCACCAGCAGGTCCTTGATCATCGTGCGCTCGCTCCCAGGTGACCGAAATACCAATGTAAGCACCGCAAAACTCTTTCATCCATCGCCTGTTGACATGGATCAAGGTACGAGCGGCCGGATGCTCTATACGGCTGCGCCGCTCGGATCGCTCCGGGCGGCGCAGGTCTCTCTAGCGATCAATGCGTAACGACGTCAGGCTTTCAGGTATTTGTTGAACCAATCGAGCGTGCGCTGCCAGGCGAGCTTGGCGGCGGCTTCGTCGTAACGCGGCGTCGTGTCGTTGTGGAAGCCGTGATTGGCGTCCTTGTAGACGATAGCCCTCGTGCGGCACTTTTGCAGCCGTGAGCTCGGCATCGAAAGCCGGCCACCCCGAGGTGATGCGGGTGTCGAGTTCGCCGTAATTGCGCCAGCAGCGGCGCCTTGATCTTGGCGGTGTCCTCGGCGGTCGGCTGGCCGCCATAGAAGGGAACCGCGGCGGAGAGCTCCGAGCCCATCCGCACCGCCAGCTAGTTGGTGACGCTGCCGCCGAAGCAGAAGCCGACGACGCCGAGCTTGCCGGTGGAGTCCGGGCGCGCCTTCAGCCAATTTGCCGAAGCGAGGAAATCCTCCCGCATCTTGTTGCCGTCGACCTTCATGAACAGCTGCGTGCCCTTCTCCTCGTCGCCCGGATAGCCGCCCACCGAGGTGAGCCCATCGGGCGCCAAGGCGATGTAATTGGCGACCGCCAGCCGCCGCGCCACATCTTCGATATAGGGATTGAGGCCGCGATTCTCGTGAACCACCAGCACCACCGGCAGCTTGCCGGTCGCATTGGCCGGCCGCACCAGGTAGCCCTTGATGCTGCCGTTGCCCTGCGGGCGACTGTACGGTCACGGTCTCCGACTTGATGCGGCTGTCGGTCGGCTCGGACCTGGACCGCCCAGGCATAGTTCGGCTTGAGCATCTCGAAGAGCGCCGCCGCGGTCACGCCGCCGACAGCGAATTTTTGCGCGCCGTCCAAGAACGCGCGGCGGTCGATCCCGCCATGCACGTATTTATCAAACAGGTTCAGAAGCTCCTGCGGAAAATCTGACGCCTTCTTTCGTTCCATGGGACCATCCCTCACTGTGGCTGAAGTCTTGCAGTTAGCTGGAGTCTTGCAGTTGGCTGGAGTCTTGCAAGTGGCTGGAAGCGGCGGAAAAGCCTGTAGCCTTATGCAGAGCCCTAAGAATACCAGCAAGGGACAGGATGTCACCCCCGCCCGGGATCGTAGGGCGCAATCGCTTTATTGCGCCATTGCGATTGCGCCATTGCGCCGTGCAGCGAGGTTGTTGGCGCAATAAAGCGATTGCGCCCTACGGCAACCTAGCGGCCGAAGACCGCCACGATGGCGCTGGGCTGGCGCAGGCCGGCGCCACGAATACCGGTGGCGCCGCCGGCCACGACGGCGACGTACTGCTTGCCGCCGACGCTGTAGGTCATCGGCGGAGCGGTGATCGGGGTGCCGAGGCTGAAGCTCCACAGCTCCTTGAGCGAGTCCGCGTCGTAGGCGACCAGCCGGCCGTCGGGTTGCCCCGAAAACAACAGATCGCCGTCGGTGCTCAGCATTCCGGATTCGTTGGGAGCCTGGAACTCGGCCTTGCTGACGACCTTCCCGGTGCGGACATCGAGCGCCCAAATGGCGCCATGCGCGACGGCCCGGCCGCCCTGTGAGCAGCACGGGGGCAGCCCGACATAATCCTTGCCCTCATCGAGCGGAGTCTTGTCGGCGGTGCCGGTCACGCATCCCTCCGCGCCCGCCACGTAGGCGATCATGCGCTTCTGGTCGAGCGTGGGCGGAAAGAAGGTCGGTGCGCCGCCCCACCAGGGGCAATCCAGCTGAGCGGGCTTTCCGCCGCATGGCGCCGGTGCCGGCATAGAGTTGCACGCTGCGCAGCGGGTCGTAATCGACCGGCCGGCCCGTTTTCGCATCGATGCCCTTGGTCCAGGTGACCTTCTCCTGATACTGGTCGGCCCGGATGAACTGCCCACTGGCGCGGTCGAGCGTGTAGAAGAAGCCGTTGCGCGAGAAGTTCGCCACCACCTTGCGGGTCTCGCCGTTGACCGAGACCTCGTAGAGCATCTTGGGGCTCGGCGTGTCGAAGTCCCAATGTTCGTTCGGCGTCTCCTGGAAATACCAGGCGATCTTGCCGGTATCGGCATCGAGCGCGATGGTGCTGGCGGTGAACAGGTTGTCGCCGGGGCGGAATTCGGGGTCGTGGGTCGGGAAGGCATCGCCGGTGCCGTAGTAAAGCAGATTGGTGGCCGGATCGTAGGATGCGGTCTGCCACACGCCGCCGCCGCCGACCCGCCAGGCGTTGTGGGTGTCCTTCCAGGTCTCCGAGCCGGGCTCGCCCGGGGCCGGGATGGTGAAGGTGCGCCACGCCAGCTGGCCGGTATTGACGTCCCAGGCGCCGACCCAGCTGCGGGTGCCGAGCTGGCCGCCGGAGCTTTCACCCTGCACCACCAGCTCCTTGCCGCCGGCGGTCTTGATCGCCAGCGGTGCCGCGGTGAAGGTTTGGGTCCTGGGCGAAGGCGTGCCGGTCGCCGGATCGGTCGGCGCGGTGGCTTGCGTCTCCCACACGACCTCGCCGGAATCGCGATTGAGCGCGATCATGCGCACGTCGTTGGTGGAGATGAAGACCTTGTTGCCGTACATCGCGATCCCGCGATTGGTGCGCGACTTGGTGATCTTGGGATCATAGCGCCACAGCGGCACTGCCTCGGCCCCGCTGCGGACATCGAACTTCATCACCCGGTCGTAGGTGTCGGACACGTACATGAAGCCGTCGTCGACCAGCGGGGTCGATTCCTCCTTGCCAGGCAGCGTTCCCCCGGTCGAGCGGCCGCCGATCGAGAAGATGAATTTGGGCTTGAGGTCCTTGACGGTATCGCGATTGACCTCCTTGAGCGGCGAGTGGCGCGAATTGTTGTAGTCGCGATGCACCATGAGCCAGTTAGCCGGCTCGGCGGCGGTGTCGAGCAGGCGTTGCGGCGTGACGTCGGCGGCGATTGCAGGCACCGCCACGGCAACCATCGTAACGGCGGCCAAGCCGATCGAGGCTGACGCCAGTGCCACAAGACTGAGTTTCCCGGACATGATGCTCCTCCCTGGTTTTACTTTTCAGGCTGATCGAAATTGCGCAGCTCCGGCGGCGGCTGGTCCTTGCGGGCAGGCATCAGGTCGCCGTCCGCGCTCAAATAGTAGTTCTCCTTGCCGATGAAGACATGCTCGTTGTTCTCGCCGCACGGATACTCGTACCAGATGGCCTTGGGCTGGCGCCGATAATTCCGCGTCACTGTCCAAGGACGGGTCAAAGCATGGTCGAAGGTGGTGATCTCATTGTGGATCAGGTCCGGATCGGCGCGGTCGGCATAGATCCGCTCCTTGACGATGGTCTGATTGTCCTTGTCCAGAGGTATCGCGCCGTCGAAGGTGCGGGGGCCTTTCAGGTCGCGGGTCTCGACCGCGAGCGTGCGATAGCGGCCGGCTTCGTCCGCGTCCTCCCAATGGCCGATCGAGTAGCCCATGAAGGCCGGCGCGATGGTCGCCGGCCAGTCGCGTCCGTCCGTATAGATGCGGCGCAGCTGGTTCATGAACTCGATGGCGATATGAGTGACATCCGGCTCGATGATGAACTCCATCAATTCGTAGGGCAGCATCGCGCGCGGCATGCCGGGTGGCAGGCAAGTCACCGTCGGATTGTTGCCGTGGCCGCCGGCGGCCATTTCCTTGAGGCCGGATTCCAGAACGGCCTGATAGCGCGGCGTCAGCGGTGCCTGTTGCTGGAGCGGGCCGCCGCGCTTGCTCGGATCCCACGAGCCGCCGCCGATCCTGATCCATTGGCCTTTCCAATCGGGATACTTGCCGGCCTCGGAGGCTTGGACGCCCCCCGTGGCAAGGCCGAGCATTGCCGCAAAGGCTGCGGCCCGGATTACGTTGCGAACCCGCAATCTTGTGCCCAAAACCCGCCAGTCGAAAGGCCGCGCGCTCGTTCTCATGCGTATATCCATTCTCCGATTTTCGACGGCCTTGGTCACTTTCGCGGTTGCTTGAAATATTTCAAGTCGGGCGGTGCCTGGTCTTTCCTGGTGGGCATCAGATTGCCGTCGGCGCTCATGTAATAGGCGTCCTTGCCGATGCGGACCCAGGTATTGTCGGCCGGGCACTCCTCGGTGCGCCAGGCCGGACGTGGATTTGGATCGCGCACGGCTTTGCGGGTGATCGACCACGGCCGCGTCAGCGCATGGTCGACGACCGTGATCTCGTCGTAGATCGTGTTGCGGTCGGCCTGGTCGAGATGAAAACGTTCCTTGATGACGCTCTGGTTGTCGCGGGCGAGCGGCAGGCCCGAGGCATCGTAGGCGCGCGGACCGCGGAAATAGCGCGTCTCGACCTCGAGCGCGTTGTAGCGGCCGGCGCCATCCTCGTCGATCCACTTGCCGATCGAATAGCCCGCGAAGGTAGGCTGGACATCCGCCGGCCAATCGCGGCCGTCGGTATAGATCCGCCGGTAGGAGTCGTTGACGTGGCTGATCAGGATGTAGGTGATCGCGGGCGTCACGATGATCTCCATCGGATCATAGAGGTCCATCATCATCGGCATCCCCTGCGGGATGCAGAAGGTCGAAGGCACGTCGCCGACGCCGCCGCCCGCTTGTTCGGCCCGGTTGGCGTCGTAGATCGCCTGGTATTCGGGCGTGAGCAGGCCCGGCGGCGGCGGCAGATATGATCGCGGATCGTAGATCGGATGGAACTGCGGCAAGTCCGAAGGCTGAACCCAATTCGGGCCGCCGACGCGGGCCCAGCGGCCATTCAGGTCGGGATATTTGGATTCCTCGGCGGCCTTGGCGGGGAATTGCGCGCTCAGCAGCGTGCGCCAGCGCAATGGCCGCGATCGAGCTTCGGTACAGCATCAGCGTCCTCCCCGAGATGAGCCGCGCGGCGCCGCCACGCCTTTAAGCTTATGGTTTGAAAGTCAGCCGGGCGTCACGATACAACGTCCGCCGGCCCGTGCGGAAGGGCTCACGGCGACGTGACGTGTGACGCGCAGCTTGTGCCTCTCGGCGACTGCGGAGTATCTTGGCGCTTCACCGCCTCGACCTGAACGTTCTGCGTTGCCGCGCGGGCGCCCGGTGGGCAATCACGGAAGGAACAGCCATGCTTCATCGATGCTTGGGCGCCGCAGCCGCGCTGGCCGCAATCGCATGGGCGCCGACTGCCGACGCCCAGACATTCGATTACGGAAAGTATCCCGACCTGCGCGGCCAATGGGTGCGCTATGGGCCTTCCGGTCCGGACCTGAAGGGCCCGTTGATCCGGCTCGGCCCCTCCGGCGAGTTCCGCACGCGTTTCGACCCCTACAAGCCACCCGGAATCGGCCAACAGGTTCCGTTCACGCCCGAGTACGAGGCCATCTTCGAGGCGAACCTCAAGGACCAGGCGGAGGGCGGGCAGGGCACGGCGCAAACCTTCACTTGCGTCTCGCCCGGCATGCCGCGCGCCACCAACGGCTATGGCGAGATCGAATTCGTCGTGACCCCGTACACGACCTATGTTCTGGTGCAGCACATCGACGATGATCGCCGCATCTATACCGACGGGCGCGATTGGCCGAAGGACCTGGAGCCGACTTACCTGGGCTATTCGATCGGTCGATGGGTCGACAGCGAGGGCACCGGCCGCTACGACCTGCTCGAGGTCGAGACCCGCGGGCCGTTTCGAGGCCCGCGCGCGTTCGATGTTACCGGAGCCCCGCTGCACCAGGACAATCAGACCATCGTCAAGGAGCGGATCTACCTCGACAAGGCCAATCCCGACATCCTCCATAACGACATAACGGTATTCGACCATGCCTTGACGCGGCCGTGGACGGTCCACAAGGCCTACGGTCGCGAGCCCAACAAGGAGGAGCCGTTCTGGCGCGACAACAATTGCAGCGAGACCAACAACCACGTCAGGATCGGCAGCGAGGGCTATATGCTGAGCGCGGATGGCTACCTGATGCCGACCAAGAAGGGGCAGGCCCCGCCCGACCTGCGCTATTTCAAGCAGACCCAAAAGTAAGCACGGGGATGCGGAACGGTCGGCATTCGTGTTGACCGTTCTTTTGTCGTCTCGCTGGGGGCTCAGGCGAGCCTCATTCCGCCGCGACCGGGTGCAACCGCTCCGGCGCCTCGGCCTCGTCCGCCGCTGCCCTGCCGCCGCGGAGCCAAGCCTGCAGGCGATCGAGATAGAGATAGACCACCGGCGTCGTGTAGAGCGTCAGAAGCTGGCTGAGCGCGAGCCCGCCGACCATCGCGTAGCCGAGCGGCTGGCGCAGCTCCGAGCCGGTACCGTGTACCGAGCGCGAGCGGCAGGCCGGCGAGCATTGCGGCCGCCGTCGTCATCAGGATCGGCCGGAACCGCAGCAGGCAGGCTTCCCGGATCGCATCGACCGGCGCCATGTTGCGGTCGCGCTCGGCGGTGATGGCGAAGTCGACCAGCATGATGCCGTTCTTCTTGACGATGCCGATCAGCAGAATGATGCCGATGATGCCGATCACCGACAGCTCCATGTGCCCGAGATTGAGCGCCAGCAGCGCGCCGACGCCGGCCGACGGCAAGGTCGACAGGATCGTCAGCGGATGGATGAAGCTCTCGTAGAGAATGCCGAGGATGATGTAGACGACGATCAGCGCCGCGGCGATCAAGAGCGGCTCGCTCGCGAGCGAAGCCTGGAATGCCTGGGCATTGCCCTGGAAGGTCGCGATGACCGAAGGCGGCATCCCGATCTCGGCGCGCCGCCGCGGTGACGGCATCGACCGCCTCGCCGAGCGCGACGCCGGGCTGCAGGTTGAAGGTCAGTGTGACCGCCGGGAACTGGCCCTGATGCGACCTGAAAGCGGACCGACCTTGCTTCGAGTCGACGGTCGACGAGGGCCGACAGCGGCACCGCCGCGCCGGTGAGCGGCGACTTCACGTAGATGCGATCGAGCGAGTCGAGAGTTTGCCTGCAGGTCCGGCAAAATCTCCTGGATCACCCAGTAGGTGTTGAGCTGGGTGAAATACTGGGTGATCTGGCGCTGCCCATAGGCGTCGTTGAGCGTGTCGTCGATCGTCTGCGAGGAGATGCCGAAGCGCGAGGCCTGGTCGCGATTGATCGTGACGGTGAGCTGCGGCGCATTGGCCAGCAGATCGCTGGAGACATCGGCGAGCAGCGGCAAGGTGCGCAGCTTTGCCAGCATCTTGACCGACCAATCGTCCAATTCGGCGATGTCGGAGTCCTGCAGCGTATATTGGAAGCTGCCGCGCGCGGGCCGGCCGCCGACCGTGATATCCTGGACCGGTTGCAGAAAGAGGTTGGCGCCCGCGATCTTGGCAAGCTGCGGCCGCAGCCGATCCATGATCTGCAAAGCCGAGGCGGTGCGCTCCTCGCGCGGCTTCAAGGTGATGTAACCCCGCGCCGTATTGGCGGTGTTGGCGAAGCCGCCGGTGCTGCCGGTGAACATGGCCACGGCGGTCACGTCGGGATCCTGCAGGAGGATCTCATCCTGCTCCCGCATGAAGCGCATCATCTGCTGCGGCGAAGCGCTCTGCGCCGCCTCCGAAAAGCCCAGCAAGACGCCGATATCCTGGATCGGGAAGAAGCCCTTGGGGATCTGCACCACCATGATGCCGGTCAGCGCCATGGTGGCAAAGAACACGCAAAGGGTAATCGCCCGATGACGCAGCACGACATCGAGCGTGCGCCGGTAACCTGCGGTGAGACCGTTGAAGCCCGCCTCGACGATCCTGAACAGCCGCCCGTGCTCGCCGGAATCCGGCCGCATGAAGCGCGAGCAGAGCATCGGCGCAAGCGTGAGCGACACCAGTGCCGAGACCGCGATCGCGGCGGTGACGGTCAGGGCAAATTCCCGGAACAGGCGCCCGATGATCCCGCCCATGAGCAGGAGCGGAATGAACACCGCGATCAGCGAGAAGCTGATCGAGAGGACCGTGAAGGCGATCTCGCGCGATCCTCGCAGCGCCGCTTCGAAGGGCGGCATGCCGTGCTCGATGTGCCGATAGATGTTCTCCACCACCACGATCGCATCGTCGACCACGAAGCCGACCGCGATGGTCAGCGCCATCAACGAAATATTGTCGAGGCTGAAGCTCAGCAGGTACATGGCGGCGCAGGAGCCGAGCAGCGCCAGCGGCACCGTGACGGCGGGGATGAAGGTCGCCCACAGATTGCGCAGGAACAGCAGGATGACCATCACGACCAGGGCGATGGTGATCGCAAGCGTGAACTCCACGTCGTGAACCGAGGCGCGGATGGTCTGGGTGCGATCGAGCAGCAGGTCGATCTTCATCGCGGGCGGAAGATTGGCCGTGAGCTGCGGCATCATCGCCTTGATCTTGTCGACGATCTCGATGACATTGGCGCCGGGCTGCTTGGTGACGAGCAAGGCCAGGCCCCGATCATGATTGGCGTAGGCGGCAACCGTGCTGTCGGCCGCGGCAAGCACCGTATAACCGACGTCTCGAACGCGGATCGGCGCGCCGTTGCGATAGGCCAGGACCACGTTGTCGTATTGCTCCGGCACGAGAAGCTGGTCGTTGGACGCGATGGTGAAGCTGTTGTCCGGCGTATTCAGCGTTCCCTTGGCGGCATTGGTGGTGGTGTTCACCAAGGCGCTGCGGATCTCTTCCAGCGTCAGTCCGGTGGCCGCAAGCTTGGCCGGATCGACTTGAACGTGGATTGCCGGTTTCGATTCCCCGCCGATGAAAACCTGCGCGACGCCGGGCACTTGCGACAAGGGCGGCAGCAGGAGGTTGTCGGCGAGATCGTCGATCGTGGTGACGGGAAGCGTGTCGGAATGAATGCCGAAAATCAGGATCGCGATGTCGGCCGGATTGCTTTTGCGGTAAACCGGGGGCGTCGTCAGAACTTGCGGCAATTGCCTGCCGGCGGCGGTGATGGCTGCCTGCACGTCGGCCGCCGCCGCGTCGATGTTCCGGTTGAGATCGAACTGGATCACGATCGTGGTGGCGCCGAGCGTGCTCGTCGAGGTCATTTGCGACACGCTGGCGATCTGTCCGAATTGACGCTCGAGCGGCGTCGCCACGGCCGAGGCCATCGTCTCCGCGCTCGCGCCCGCAAGCGATGTCGTGACCTGGATGGTCGGAAAGTCGACCTGGGGCAATGGCGCCACCGGCAGAAACGGATAGGCCGCGATGCCGACGAAGGCCAAGGCCGACATCAAGAGACAGGTCGCGATCGGACGCCGGATGAACGGCTCGGAAATATTCACATGGTGCTCCGTCCGGCCGCCGCCGCAGTCGGAGCGGCAACGGTCACTGGCGCATTGGTCTGCAACTTGTACTGACCGTCGGTCACCACGCGGTCGCCCTCGTTCAGACCGGACGTGATGATGATGGTATCGCCGTCTGTCGGCCCAACCTCGATCTGATGCGCCACCGCGATGTTGTCCGCGCTCACGACCCACGCGAACAGTCCTTGCGGCCCGCGTTGGACGGCAACCGAAGGCACCGCGATGACGTTGTGGCGCGTCTCCAGCTGCAGCCGGGCGTTGACGAACTCGCCCGGCCAAAGCCGGTCGTCCGCGTTCGGGAACATGGCCTTGAGCCGGATGGTGGCGGTCGCCTGGTCGACCGAGTTGTCGACCATCAGCAGGGTGCCGGTGCTCAGCGGCAGACGGTTGTCCTGGTCGAAGGCGATCACCTCGATTTTACCGCGGTCCATGGCTTGGCGCACGCCGTCGAGCGCGCGCGAGGGCAACGTGAACATGACGGCCGCCGGCTGCGCCAGCACCACGGTTGCGATCGGCCCCGCATCCGAGGCCCGCACGAGGTTGCCGGGATCGACCAGCCGCACGCCGATGCGCCCATCGCTCGGCGCCGTGATGGTGGTGTAGTCGAGCTGGGTTTGCGCCGTCTCGATCGCCGCGTCGTCGGCATCGAGCGACGCCAGCAGCTGATCGACCTTGCCTTGCTGCAGATCGACGTTCTGCTGGGTCTCGAAGCTCTTGGTGGCCAGGGTCTTGAAACGCGTGAGGTCCTTTTGCGCGGCAACCAGCAGCGCCTGGTCCTGGGCCTTTTTTGCCTTGGCCTGATCGAGCGCCGCCTGGAACAAGCGCGGGTCGATCTTGGCGATCACGTCACCTTTGTTGACGTGCTGTCCCTCGGTGAACAGCACCTCTTGCAGCTTGCCGTCGACCTGGGAATGGATGCCGACGCTCAAAGTCGGCTGCACCGTGCCAAGACCGATGAGGTAGATCGGTACATCCCGCCGCGCCGCGATCGCCACGCTCACCGGAACGGGCGCTCGGCCGGGCGCGCGGGCGGCCCGCGCGGCATCGGCCCCTTGGCCGCCGCGGTACCAGTAGACGGCACCGCCGCCGGCCAAGCCGACGGCGAGGATCAGAGCCAGGATCAGGGCGGGGAATCGGCGGGGCCGACGCCACTTGTTACCAATTATGCGGGGTTCCATTGCGCGACTTCTAGCACCAACGCATGATATTTGTCTGATAAATTTTCCATCAAAATACCATTCAAAATATGACCGAAAACCTGCGGCCCGATGGGCTCCGGGAGCGCCGGCTCGCGGGCCAGGACCGCTCGCCCGGGCAGCCGCGCCACATTCCTGCCCGCAATGCCGCAGCGAGCTTCCGCGGTAGCGATCGAGGCCGCCCGGGAGGCTGTCGCCGGCACCGCGCCCCGAATGACCCGTTGTGGGCCTGCCCGCCGACCAGGTCGCGAGACTTTTACGGCTGTCGTGCTATATTGGCGGCAAACAACCCCATGAACCGATCGGTTGGAGAGGACGCCATGGCACGCTACGGCCTTATTGTCGACGGCAACGCGCATTCGATCGAGATCGACGATCCGGAAACGCCTTTGCTCTACGCGTTGCGCGACGAGCTTGGCTTGAACAATCCACGCTTCGGCTGCGGCCTCGCCCAGTGCGGCGCCTGCACGGTGCATGTCGACGGGCAGGCGGTGCGCTCATGCATCACGCCGGTCGCCTCGGTCACGGGGCGCGCGATCACCACGCTGGCGGGCCTCGGCACGCCCGAGAAACCGCACCCGCTGCAGACCGCCTGGATCGAGGAGCAGGTGAACCAGTGCGGCTATTGCATCAACGGCTGGATCATGACCGGGGCCGAACTGCTGGCCCGCAATCCGCATCCGAACGACCACGAGATCAGGGAAGCATTCTCCGACCTGATCTGCCGTTGCGGCACGCACAACGCGGCCGTCAAGGCGGTCAAGCGCGCCGCCCAGCAGGCCTGAGGGAGGGAGCCATGATCGTGAACGAAGCACCCGCTCTCAGCCGCCGCGCATTCCTCTCCGCCACCGGCGCGCTCGTGGTCGCGCTGGTCGCGCCCGCTGAGCTCACCGCAGCCGCAGAGTCCCGCCCGTTCGGGCGTTCGGTGGTCAGGCCCGACAAGCTCTCGTCCTATATCTCGATCGATCCGGACGGCACGGTGGTCGCCTATTACGGCAAGATCGACGGCGGACAGGGGCTGGAGACATCGATTGCCCAATTGGTGGCGGAGGAGATCGACGTTCCCTGGGAGCGTGTGCGCATGGTGATGGGCGACACCGGCCGCACCGTCGACATGGGCGGCTCGACCGCCGGCAACGGCTTGCGGCAGGGCGGCATCATCATGCGGCAGACAGCGGCCGAGGCCCGCCGCTTGCTGATCGAGATGGCCGCCAAGACGTTGGACGTTCCGGCCGGCGATCTGACGGTGACGGACGGCGTGGTGCATTCGCTTGCCGACCCGAAAAAACGCGTCTCCTATGGCGAGCTCATCGACGGCCGCAATCTAGATGCGCCGATCGCCTGGCACGGCTTGGCGCAGCAGCTCGCCGTCAAGGTCAAGGCGCCGCTGAAGCAGCCGGCCGAGTTCAAGGTCATCGGCAAGCCGATGCCGCGCCGCGACCTGCCCGGCAAGGTGTTCGGCACGCTGCAGCAATGCAGCGACGTGCGGCTGCCCAACATGCTGCATGCCCGCATGATCCGTCCGACCGTTGCGGGCGCGGTGCCGGTCACGGTCGATGAAAAATCGATCGGACAGATTCCCGTCGCCAAGGTGGTCTGGATCAAGAATTTTCTGGCCGTGGTCGCCGAGAAGGAATGGAACGCGGTCAAGGCCGCGCAGGCCCTGAAGGTGACCTGGTCGGAATCGAAGCCAAATTTCCCCGGCCATGAGAAATTGTTCGAGCACATGCGCCAGGCCCCGGTGGTCATGCATTCCTCCGATCCCGGCAATGTCGGCTCCGCGGCGCCGCGCGTAAGAGGCTCGGTGGAGGATGGTTTCAAGCAGGCCGTGCGCATCCTGGAGGGCGATTACGAATATCCGGGCCAATCCCATGCCAGCATGGGACCGGCCTGCGCGGTCGCCGACGTGCGCGACGACAGCGCGACGGTATATACCAGCACGCAGAAGCCGCATGATTGCGCCGCCGGCATCGCCGAGCTGCTGGAGCTGCCGCCCGAGAAGGTGCGGGCGATCTGGATGTTCGGCACCGGCGGCTACGCCCGCGACGGCCAAGGCGACGCCACCGCGGACGCCGCGGTCCTGTCCAAGCATCTGGGGCGGCCGGTGCGGGTGCAGTACATGCGCCATGAAGCGCTGGCCTGGGACCCCAAGGGTACCGCTTGCATCAACCGCTCGCGCATCGGGCTCGACGCGTCCGGCAAGGTGGTCGCCTACGAGAACATCAGCAAGGCGTTCTCGATGGAAGACTGCAATACGCGGGAGCAGCATCCGGCCGATACGCTTGCCGGCATGGCGCTCGGTGTGCCGCTGAATTGGCGGCCGGCCTTCGGGATTCCCGGCAACGGCTACACGTTCGAGAATGCGCGCTGGGGCTGGGAGGTGATCGCGCCGCTCATGGATCGCAGCTCGCCGCTGCGCAGCACCCATATCCGCGATCCCTTCGGCCTGCCGATCATGTTCGGCAGCGAGTCCTTCCTCGACGAGGTGGCGGTCGCGACCAATTCGGATCCGATGGAGTTCCGCCTGCGCTATCTCAAGACCGATCGCGAGCATGAATTGTTTCATGCCGCCGCCAAGCAGTACGGCTGGGACACGCGGCCGTCGCCGCGCAACGACCAGGCGCACGCCGATGTCGCCGTCGGCCGCGGCTTCGCCTACCGGCAATTGGCCGGCACCTTCATCGCGCTGATCGCCGAGGTGAGGGTGCATCGCGACACCGGCGTGATCGAGATCCCCCGCCTGGTCTGCGCCCACGACTGCGGCGTGATCGTCAATCCGGAGACCATCCGGCACGTGATCGATCGGCAGCTGGTCTGGGGCACCAGCCGCGTCATGTGCGAGGAGGTGCGCTTCGACGAGAACATGGTGACGAGCGTCGACTGGCTCACCTATCCGGTGCTGAAAATGGACGGGGTGCCGAAGTCGATCGAGATCGTGCTGATCGACCGTCCCGAACAGCCGCCGTCGGGCGCCGCCGAGATGGCGGTCGGCCCGCTCCCCGCCGCCATCGGCAATGCGGTGTTCGATGCCACCGGCGTGCGGCTGCGGCGGGTTCCGTTTACGCCCGAGCGGGTGAAGGCTGCCTTGAGCCGCGCCTGAAATCTCGTCGCAGCGGAGGCGACGCGTGCCATGGCCTGCCGGAACCTGATCGCCGCGATCACGCCGGCAGCGGCGTTGCTGCTGGCGCTGAGCAGCGCCCGGGCCTTCGACGATACGAAATATCCGGACTGGAAGGGCCAGTGGATCGGCGGATGGACCAAGCGCTTCCCGGGGGTCACCGGGCAGCCCTCCTATGATCCGCACAAGTCCGACGGTCGCGGACAGCAAGCCCCGTTGACGGCGGAATACCAGGCCGTTTTCGAGGCCAGCCTGGCCGACCAGGCCGCCGGCGGACCGGGCAACGATCCGCAGGTCCGCTGCCTGCCGTCCGGCATGCCGCGCATGATGATCTCCTACTACCCGATGGAGATCGTCATCACGCCGGACACTACCCACCTCCTGATGGAGCACATTCACAATTTCCGCCGCATCTTCACCGACGGACGCGACTGGCCGGCCGATGTCGAGCCGTCGTTCGCCGGCTATTCCATCGGTAAATGGATCGACCGCGCGCGCACCGGCCGTTACGATCTGCTCGAGGTCGAGACCCGCGACTTCAAGGGCCCGCGCGTTTTCGATTCCACCGGGCTGCCGCTGCACAAGGACAACCAGACCATCGTCAAGGAGCGCATCTACCAAGACAAAGCCGATCCGGACATGCTGTACGACGAGATCACCACCATCGACCATGCGCTGACGCGGCCCTGGACGGCGATCAAGAACTATCGCCGGATCAAGACGCCGCAGCCGGTGTGGCCGGAGTTCGTCTGCGGCGAGAACAATCCCTGGCTCACCCTCGGCGCCAACACCTACTATCTGAGCGCGGACGGCTACCTGATGCCGACCAAGCGGGACGAGCCGCCGCCCGACCCGCGCTATTTCAATCAACCGCGCAAGTAACCGCGCAGCAACAAACGGGGAGGATCATATGAAGCGCCTGCAAGCGAACCGTATCTGCCTCGCTGCCATGACCGCGATGGCGTTGCTGCTCGCCGGCGTCGGAACGGCGGCCGCCGCCGACAATGCCCTGACCGGACAGGTGTCCTCGGTCGAGGAAGGCGCCATGGAAGGCGTCCTGGTGGGCGCGCAGATGGACGGCTCGACCATCCGCACCACCGTCGTCACCGACGCGCAAGGCCGCTACGCCTTCCCGGCCGGCAGGCTCGCACCCGGCAACTACAAGATCACCATCCGCGCCGTCGGCTACGAGCTCGACAGCCCCGGCGCAGCCGCGGTCGAAGCCGACAAGGTTTCGAACGCCGATCTCAAGCTCAAGAAGACCGGCAACCTGGCGGCGCAGCTCACCAATGCGGACTGGATGGCCTCGCTGCCGGACTCGCCGCAGCGGCGGGTCATCGCCAGCTGCACCACCTGTCACACGCTGCAGCGGATCGTGGAATCGAAATACACGGCCGACGATTTCATGGCGCTGGTCCCGCGCATGATGCGCTATGGCGCCATGTCGAAGCCCAACCATCCGCAGGTCGCGCCCGACCGCAGCCCGACCAGCGCGCCCAAGGGCGACGTGCTGAACGGCTTTGCGACCTATCTGGCCAGCGTCAATCGCAGCACCCATCCGACCTTCGCGTTTCCGCTCAAGACCGCGCCGCGGCCCTCCGGCCGCGCCACGCGCGTGATCCTGACCGAATACGAGCTGCCGCGTCCCGATCTTACCGAGCCGCACGACGTCGTCGTCGATCCGCTCGGCACCGGCTCGGTCTGGTACTCGAATTTCGGCGAGCAGAATCTGGGCGAGCTCGATCCCAGGACCGGCAAGGTGACCGAATATCCGCTGCCGCTCCTGAAACCCGACGCTCCCACCGGCGCGCTCGATCTCGAGTTCGATCCCAGCGGCAATCCGTGGGTCGCCATGATGTATCAGCAGGCGATCGCCAAGCTCGACCGCAAGACCGGCAAGGTGACGGCCTATCCGCTGGCGGCCGAGTTCCAGAATCCGAAGGTCCAGATCGGCATGCTCGATCCGCGCAACTCCAACGTCGACGGCAAGGTGTGGTTCAGCGAAGGCGGCTCGCGCACATTGTTCCGGCTCGATCCGGCGAGCGGCTCGCTCGATCACATCGAGCAGTTCAAGGACGTGCCCAAGAACGTCCCCCATGCCGAATACGGCATCGTCTCCGATCCGCAGAACAATATCTGGTTCTTCGATTTCGCCGACCGCAATGTCGGCCGCACCGACAAGACCACCGGCGCGACCACGTTGTTTGCGGTGCCGACGCCGGCCTCGCGGCCGCGCCGCGGCCACATGGATGCCGACGGCCGCATCACCTTTGCGGAATTCGCGGCCGATCGCGTCGGCGTCATGGACATCAAGACCGATCAGATCCGCGAATGGCCGCTGCCGGCCAACTTCGCGCCCTATGACGCGGTGATGGACCGCAACGGCGAGGTGTGGACCGGCGGCATGAACGCCGACACCGTTGTCCGGATCGACACCCGGACCGGCCAGTCGGTCGGCTATCTGCTGCCGGAATCGACCAACATCCGGCGCGTCACCGTCGACAATTCGACCACGCCGGTGACCTTCTGGGTCGGCAACAACCATCGCGGCAAGATCATCAAGCTCGAGCCGCTGGATTAGTTGTCGTCATGGCCGCACTTGCCAGGTAGGGCGCAATCGCTTTATTGCGCCTCCCTCGGCCTCGCCACGCATCGCAATAAGGCATGCGGACACGTTTGCGCCAGCGTTCAACGCGCTCACCTTAAAACTCGGTGGGAATCGGAAATTCGGGATCACGTATTCATGCAGGTGTAGAGGAACGACCAGGTTTTCCGGCCGGTGAGCTTCTGGTCGGCAGACAGCTGCTGGCAGTCGGCCCATTTGGCCTTATCCTTCGCCCAATCGGCCTTCGCGGCATTCCACTGTTTGGTAGTCCAATGCTCGACCTTGCTTGCCACGGAGGGCTGCGCTGCCAACGCGATCGGCGTTTGTGCCAATGCGATACCCATGCTCGTGGCAAGTCCCGCAACAATAAACGAAAACGATTTCATGATATCCTCCATTCATTCGGATTGCCTTCTCAGCATGCATATTGATCTTCGGCTTGGTCATCGGCTGAGCAATATTGCTCACATGCCCTGGAGAGCGGGTTGGCGCACGCGGCAAGCCCAGCGGAACCAATGCGATCCGGGCATGGTTTAAAGGAATGGACACTTCATCAAATTGGCCACGCAATCGCCTTTTGCTCGCCCTGCCAACCCGCAATCTCAAGCGGCTTATGCCGCATCTTGTCCAAATCCGCTGTCAACGCGCGGAGGTGCTCATGGACGCCGATAGTCCACTCGACCATATATTCTTCCCCGACAGCGGGGTCGTCTCTGTATTGGCGGTGTATTCGAACGGCACCATCATCGAGATGGCGACGATCGGAAGGGAGGGCTGCACCGGTGTGCAAGCCGCCCTCGGTGCCAAGGAATCGTCAGTCCAGCTGCTCGTCCAAATCCCGGGAAGCGCCACAATGATGTCGCGTGCGGCGCTTATGCGGGCCATGCAGTCGATGCCATCCCTCCGAATTCTCATGTATGCTTACGTCCAAGCCTTTCTCGAGCAGGTCATGGTGTCAGTAGCATGCAACGGCGCGCACAGCCTCAAGGAACGGCTGGCGCGTTGGCTGCTCATGATGCGTGACCGGGCCGATGATGACGCGCTGCCGATCACCCAGAGCCTGCTGGGGGAAATGCTAGGTGTCCAACGGCCGTCCATTACAAATGCCGCCCAGGAGCTGGAAAGCGCCGGCTTGATTGCGCGCGGCCGACGGCAAGTCACGATACTCGATCGGCCGGGCCTCATGAAGGCATCCTGTGAATGTTATCAGCTGGTCCGGGCGCGCCTCGCATTTCACCTGCCCAAAACATACATCTAGAAAGTCACTTTTTTCGCACTTCGGTAATATAGATTACCGACAGCACCCCCAGTCCGGCTCAAAATCGGGCCGCTCAGGAGGCTGAACTGGCCTTCGGTCAGTGCGCGGCGGGTTTGGGGCTCCTCGCGATAAGGTAGGGAGTGCCATGAAACGCAAGGGAAAGCTCCGGTTCGATCCCAAAGAATTTCTCTCGAAGGTGAACGGCGGACGAACCATCTCCGAATATCGGAACGACAATATCGTCTTCTCGCAGGGCGACCTGGCAGACGCAGTGTTTTACATCCAGAGGGGCAAAATCAAGCTCACCGTCATTTCCGAGCGAGGCAAGGAAGCCGTCGTCGGCATCCTGGAGGTCGGCCACTTTTTCGGCGAAGGATGCCTCAATGGCCATCCGCTGCGCGTCACGACTGCTACGGCGATCGATCAATGCTTGATTACACGCATTCCAAAGGCGGCAATGATTGCTACCATGCATGATGAACCGGATTTTTCCGAGCTGTTCATGGCGGATTTATTGAATCGCAACAGTCGAATTGAGGAAGACCTGATCGACCAATTGTTCAACTCGAGCGAAAAGCGCCTCGCTCGTGTTCTGCTTCTCCTTGCGAACTACGGCAAGGAAACCAAGCCGGAGCCCATCGTTGGAAAGTTCAGCCAGGAAACTCTCGCGGAGATGATCGGCACCACCCGATCGCGCGTGAGCTTTTTCATGAACAAGTTCCGCAAATTGGGCTACATCGAATACAACGGCAAGCTGGAAATCCATAACGCCCTGCTGAACGTGGTCCTGTACGACAAACCCGAGGTCAGGACGAAGGACCCGAGCAAAAGGCCGGGCTAGCGTCCCCCTTTGCAAATTATGTTCTTGGGCGCAACCGCGAGCGGCGTGACACTCCGAACGTCCGTAGGCGTCGAGACGGCATGCATCGTTCTCGGCGTTGATTGCGACCTCGCTGCGCAAGTGGGCTTGAGATGATCTCACCCCGCGAGTTGCTTGCGGATCGACAGCAATTCGCGTCGATGCTTGGGGCCCGTTTTCGGATAGCTCATCTGAAGTCCCTCGAGCGTCTCGAGGACAATCTGGGACACGATCAGCCGAGCGTTCTCTTTATCGTCGGCAGGGACGACGTACCAGGGGGAGTCGCTCGAGCTAGTCGCGCTGAGGCATTCCTCATAGGCCTTCATATAACGCTTCCAGAATTTTCGTTCCTCGATGTCCGCCGGGCTGATTTTCCAGTTCTTTTCCGGTTCATCGATGCGTTGAAGGAAACGCTTTCGCTGCTCCTCCTTCGAGAGGTGGAGATAGAACTTGATGATGCGGGTTCCGTTGCCGTAGAGATGTCTCTCCAAATCCTTGATCGAACGATAGCGGTCGTGCCAGATTGTCTTGTGGTCGCCCGACACGTCCGGAACTCCTTCGCTGCGGAGGATTTCGCGATGCACGCGGACGATCAGCACCTCCTCGTAATAGGAGCGGTTGAAGATCCCGATCCGCCCGCGTTCCGGGAGATCACGTGTGGTGCGCCAAAGAAAATCGTGCTGCAATTCGGTCGCTGTGGGATGTTTGAAGCTGAATACTTGGCAGCCCTGCGGATTGACCCCCGACATCACGTGCTTGATGGCACCGTCTTTCCCGGCCGCATCCATGGCCTGAAAAATCAACAGGATAGCATGCCGATTGGAAGCGTAGAGAAGCTCCTGCTGCGAGCTCAGTTGCGTAATATGTTCTCTCAGGTGCTCTTGGTATTGCTCTTTGGATTTGTACACCGGGTCGACGAATGTAGGCCACTTCTTGAGGTCGACCTCGTCACCTTCCCGCACCCGAAAGCTCTTTGAGCTGATTTTCATTTCCATCCTTTCGGCGGCGAGTTGCGCGCTATGCGATCCTCAGATGACGAAAAACCGGAACCTTGGCGCGAGTCATTTCTTCTGCAGTGTCGTGTGCCATTATCCGTCCGCTTTCACGGCACCTTCGTATTGGATAAGGCTATCCTTCAGCACGCCAATGCTGAACAGATCTGTATAAAATTGCTCGATGGAGCTTTCGCGCCCTTGCCGAGGCTACGGAGCCGCGCGATATGATTCGAATTTCTGAAGCGCCCTACGAGAGGCGATCTAGGACCGCCGTCATCCTGCGAATCCATGGACGGCGGCGGTCGCTTCGAGACCGGAAGCAGTCCTCAGGCCGCGGACGTAACGGCATGATTGCCCAAAGACTGGCTCACTGCTTGCCCCACACAGTGCCGTTCGACCATTGGATACGGCTATCGGGCTCGACTACGCCCAGCATGTTCCAAGGGCCTCCCACGCTCAGCGTGGTATTGCTCGTCAACTTCGCTTGTCCGACATCGCCGTCGCTGCTCTTCAAATCCAAAACGTTTCCGGATTGAGTGACGGTGAATGTTTGGCCGGAATTTTTACACGGGCTCGGTTGGGGCTCGCAACGATACGTGCCCGCAAAATTTGGCGCGGCGGCTGGCTGTGCCTCTGCGTACCCGAAGAACGAGCTTCCGGTGAGCATGACGACTGCCGAAACGAACAAGGATTTCCTGTGCATTGTTATTCCTTCCGGGCCAAGACAGCGCTTGGTGCGCGTATGAAATAGCAAGAGGTGTGCGTATGAAATAGCAAGAACTGTCTGCCGCCGTGAAAAGTCGCCCGCTGCCGGCAGATAAGCCCTCCGCTTCTATTGCGTTACGGGAGCCTTATTCGAATTCTCCTGAAAACGATCACAACGCCGTGACAGAGCCTGCATCGGCATCTTTTAAGGCGCGGAGAGATCGCGGCGCTTGGTCGGGCTGGAGGGGTGGTCGAGAACCACCGTCGGCATACGAAGCCGATAGCCGATCACACGGTCGAATTCGGCGTGCTTTCATGCTTCCTCGCGCGTGGGCACGGCGCTATGCGCCCTGCCCCCCACTTTTCAATCTTGGCCTTCTGCAGGGAACCCCGGCGCAACCAGAGCCCAATCCAGCTTGGCTGGGGGCTGTCCATGACCAAAAGCGGAAGCGCGGAAGTTCCGAAAGGGCTTGAATGACAGCGCAGGCAACGAAGGGCCGGTCGATCGGAAGAGCAATCCTGGCCGTGTCAGTAAGCCAGCAAGCCCAACCGCCGGGCCCAGCAAGCCCGCACCGCCTTCATGCGGTCGCTCGCGCCCACATAAAGAATAACCCCGCCGAGGCGGGGTTATTCTGATTGTACTTCTTAATAAGACACATTTACTTTCTTGTATCCGACGCACCCGGGTTTTGCGGGTCTTTACTGGGCGCTTCCTTCTGCCCGCGTATGCCTTCAGACGTCCCACGACCCTCGGTCCGGATGCCCTGCTCTGCCGCCAGCGGCGGCTTCATGGACTGAACGGCGGGATTGTTCGGGTGATCAGCCGGATTAACTCCGACCGAGCTGCCCGGCGTCACAGACCCGCCTTTGTCATTTTCACCGGAATCAGCCGCCATGACCGTGGAAGCAGTGCCCAGCATAAGGGCTGCAGCGAGAGCAACCTTCGTTTTGTTCAACATTTTCGAATCTCCGTCGTTGAGTTGTTAGTCGGATTGCTAGTTGGCTCGTCGCTGTCTTCAATACGGTGCTTTTCAACGACGGGATACGAGTTTGCCGCGGCCCATCCTCCCATGAAGAGCCCACTTCACTTCCAAGAACGTTAAAGGATCGCCGAGGTAGCGCTCGGCGGTCATTTTTCAGCTATTTAACTCCGTGTCTCCCCGATCGACATTACCGGCCGATCTCAACGCCGACGCCAGGAGCCTTCAATTCAACCCCTGGATTTCGATCCCTGCTATCTTCGCGGTCCCTGCTTCGGTCGGAGCGACCCTCCGTCCTGATTTGATCACGGTCGCGGGATTCGACGCATTTCTCCTTACAAACCGAGCCGACGCAATCTTGCCGACACACGCGCTCGGCGTTCGCCTGTTGTGGGATGAATGCAATCGTGGCCAGCAAAGTGGCTGCGACCGCGAGACTATTTGACAATGTTCTCATGCAACGTTCCTTTGTTTGTTTATTATGCGCTGAACAGGTCATAAGCGCTGAACGGGCTTTGCTGAACGGGCCTGAACAATGCTCGACCATGGAAGCGTGTCTGCGCATCATAGGCTATTGGGAACAACTCCGGTCCGCGTATTATAGTTCCGCCTTATCACGACATCGCTGGAGCCTGGAGCTCAAGCAAACGCGACACGGTTCTCGAAGCTTCGATACGACGACATCAATATCACCAATTCCAAAGGCGGCTGGTCGCCCTTGCGGCCAGGGCGGGCGCGACAGCTGCGTCTGGAGTGTTCACAATTGAACAAACTCCATCCGACTCAGATGGGCACAATGATCGAGTCTGGATCCGGCACCGAACTGGGTTCTGCAAATCGTCGCCGGATCGTGGACTGGCTTGCAACAGCGGTCATGGGGGCGGCGGCGGCGTGGAAATGGGGTGACAGCAATTCTATGACCTTGGCGCGGGACCGTTATTGGTCGCGGCGCCCGGGGAGCCTCTTTACCGACCCGAGCCCGTGATCTCTATGCACGCCTCGTCGACAAACTCTACGCTCCTGCCTAACGGCGCCAAGTTGCTCCAAACAGGAACCCCGCCGCCACGGCCAGCGCAAGGCTCGTGTAGGGCCGCGTCGTGACAGACTTTTCGACGGCGACGGCGAGCGCGTCTCCGACTCCACGCACGTTGTCCATAGCCTCTTGGCCCTTTTTGCCCGCGTAGTTTAAGGCTTGCTGCCCTTTTTCGCCGGCGTCGGCAATGACACTCTCGACGCTCGCCTTGGTCTCGCGGAATGCCGCGGCGCCTTTGGAGGCGAGATCATCCTTCGGCATGTCGACCGCATGCGCACCGCCTGAGGATCCGTATGCGTTGCCAGACGACGGGTGTGTAGATCGTTCGAAGTTGGTCATTTTAGCTGCTTCCAGTGGTTGGAGCCTCCGTTGATAACTCGGCGCGGGGAGAGAGCGCCCTCGTTCACCAATGGCCTTGGCGGCGACCCCAGTATCCGCCACCGCCGAAGAGCAGCACGAGGACGACGATAATCAGAATCATTTCCATGAGAGGTCTCCGTTGACGGTGATGGCCCTATCTGCCGCGCACCGCATCTTTCACTCCGCCGACTGCGTTTTGAACCTTGCCCGCAATCTTGTCGGTCTTGCCTTCAGATTCCAGCTTCTTGTCGCCGAAGACCTTCCCGGCGGCTTCTTTCACCGCGCCCTTGGCCTGCTCTGCAGAACCTTTGATCCGATCTTTATCCATTGCCGTATCCTCGCTTGCGAGTTGTGTGCTGAGGTAACGCCAGCGTCAACGCTTTAGTTCCCGACGGCACGCAAGCGTCGCGGCTTCGGCGTTCGCCACTTGCGGTGCCTAGTCGCGAGCGTGTTCAATTTTGAACAGACATCACGTGGGCGGCGCACCTATACATGCGCACAAAGCGTGATTCGGGCGGCCGCGCGTTGCTGGGATCTAATCCACACGGCCTTCTCGTCACGGCCTTCTCGTCTCGGTGCCGGCCTATTACCGGTTCCCCGAACTAAGACATCAGTCCGCTAATATCAAGAACTCGCGGCGCCCCACGCAGATTTCATTCCCTCATTCTAGCGGGCGAGCGATTCCTCAAGACCAAAAGAGTAAATTTGTCAGGTCGCGCGGATCGAAGTTCCGAAAGAAGTGGGGGGCGCCGACTTTGGCCGTCTCATTCTGCCCTTTCCTCAGTGCGGCCACGGAAAGTCGCAGCCAGCGTCGATGTTCGCGCGATATCGATCAATACAACTCTATCATTCTCGGCTTTGGATTGACGTGCCCAACGCATCGCCTCCTCGGCATATCGTCGAAATTCATCAGATTCTGACATTTGATGCTCCGGTGGCTGAGCGCGACGTCTTGTCTCGACATCTCCACCAGCCACGCGGAGCCTGCGCTCACTAGCAGGGGCACTCTGTATCGAATTGCTCACTCCAAATTGTTTTTCCACGACGACATCGGCACTTCTGACGACGAGCGGGGAACTTCGCGGCCTCCTTGCACTTTATCGCAAGGAAGGATTTCTCACCCCTTCAGAACAGAGGAGACGCCGTGATGACAAAACTTGCCTATTCAGCAATTCTTTTTGCGCTCTCAACGACAGTGGCCGGCGCGCAATCACTTGCACCCGCAGTTGCGCCTCGGGCGGACACAGCCCCAGTCGTTCGAATACTGACGACTGTGCCAGCCGACACTCAAACGGTCACCCGCTGGTACAAGCAAAACGTCTATGACCAGTCCGACAACAAGATTGGAGAGGTCATGGATGTGCTGGTCGATCACGAAGGCAAGATCGGCGTCCTCATCGTGGGGGTCGGCGGCTTCGTCGGAGTGGGCGAGAAGGATGTAGCAGTTTCCTTCAACGCCGTGCAGTTCAAGACGAAAGATACCAACAAGTGGTATCCCGTCATGAATACAACGAAGGATGCGCTGCAGACCGCACCAAGCTACAAATACGACCGCACATCAATGATGTGGATGCCGGAGAGTGCTCCAGCGACAAATGGACTCGCTGCGCCACGGCCGGAAACTCGTCCTACACCCCAGGCGAACGAAAAGTAAAAAAGGATCAACTTTCGCTTTAAAGGCTTAGAGGACCGCCGAGGTAGCGTTCGGCGGTCCGTCTGTTGCACATCGTAACCCTCACATCGGTATAGCGATTTCACACGCGAGTCCTTCCGCGCCAATCGAGATGCATTTCGCCTTTTAGTCGCCCTCGAATCATTCCATCCATCACGCGCGTGCCGAAGCCCTGCCGGGTGGGAGGCGTGACCGGCGAGCCGCCCGTCTCGGTCCAGCGCAGGACGAGCCGTCCGTCTGCCGCACGCGACCACTCGATTTGAACGTGACCTTTGGGCGCCGACAGCGCCCTAGCGAGCCAATCGCCAGTCGCCCCCTCATGTGATGGAAGCGAGGCCCGATGGGGGATCGCGATCTTCGTTTGGGGTCTTGCTCCGATGACGAGTTCAAAGGAACGCCTCCCGCCAGGGTGGTGCCGACCTGCGAGAAGTGTCGGCGGCCGAGGGCATTCAGAAACGCTATTCCGCATCTTTCAGAACCGGGAAAGATATTGATCTACGCGTGTGCCGACTGTGACAAGTTGGCCTTTGTCTCAGAAGGTCCGGACTGTTAGATCGCTCACGGAGTTGCACCGGCGGGTGACCGTACTGTTCGGCGGCGCCGCCCTCGCAACTCTCACCGAGCCTGCGGGAGCCGGGATCGGGCCATGCAGCCCGGCGCCCGACTTGTCCCTTGGAAAACGAAAGCTGTGGTCAAAATTGCTCAGACTTCGCCCGGCTCCGGTGAGCAGGATGGCCTAGTCCTGAACCGGCGTCACGCCGAATCTGGACGGGCTCCGGTTGCTCCCCAAGCCCCCCCCAGCCCCTGCGCGACCGGAGCCCATTTTACGTCAGATGGCGGCCTCGTAAGCGAGGATGGGTCATGGCCTCAAATTCATCGGCCAAAGAATTGCGCGCGCACGCTGAAATATTCCGGCGATGGGCGAACGAAACCGACTTTCCGGAGATGCGGGAGGAATTCTTGAGCCTAGCCGCCGGCATCGCGGATCAGCTAATATGCTCAGGGCAAGCTCGCCCCCGCGTGGTCCATTCGGCGGCCCGATCTTCGCCGCGCGGGGCATCGACCGTTGCGTCGTCTTACCTCCATCACGTCGAAAATCGATCCTTGGCGTCAGAAAGACTGTAATCATCCGAGCGCGCTCCCTCCAGAGGGAGGCCTTGATAGGCACGAAAAGGGGAGGAGTTTTGAGGAAGAGACCCAAAGCCTCGTTTGATCCCAAGATGTTTCTCGCCAAGGTGGGCGAAGGAAAGACAATTTCGGAATATCGAAAGGATCAGATCGTCTTCTCGCAGGGGGACGCCGGCGACGCCGTTTTCTACATCCAGAAGGGCGAGATCAAGCTCACCGTCATCTCCGAGCAGGGCAAGGAGGCCGTCGTCGGAATCCTGGGACTCGGTCACTTTTTCGGCGAAGGATGTCTCAACGGCCATCCGGTGCGGGTGACGACCGCGATGGCGATGGATGAATGCCTGATCACGCGCATCGCGAGGGCATCGATGATCGCTACTATGCATGACGAGCCGGAATTTTCTGAACTTTTCATGGCGTACCTTTTGACTCGGAACAGCCGAATTGAAGAGGACCTGATCGACCAACTTTTCAATTCGAGCGAAAAGCGTCTCGCACGCCTTCTCCTTCTCCTTGCAAATTTCGGGAAGGCCGGCACGCCGCAGCCGATCGTCGGAAAGTTCAGTCAGGAGACGCTCGCCGAGATGATCGGTACGACCCGATCACGCGTGAGCTTCTTCATGAACAAATTCCGTAAATTGGGCTATATCGAATACAACGGAAAACTGGAAGTTCATAACTCCTTGTTGAACGTGGTCTTGTACGACAAGCCCGAGATCAGGAGGAAAGACACGGGCGACGAGCAGGAACCTTCGGATTGAACGCCTGGAGATGGCGTCGAGGCCACAAGTCGGAGCGACATTTGCGGATGGAAATCCACCCGCGGATGGCTTGGCGTGCAGATCCAGCGGGTAACTTCCGAGTTGGCGGATGCGCTGGGCCTGAAGCAAACCGGGGGCGCACTGGTCGACGAGCCTCAGCCCGGAAATCGGGCGATGCGACCCATTATGTGGCGCTTCCGTTGGAAACCAGTTGATGCTTGCCTAGATGGCCGGGGTTAGAAGAAAGGCGGGCTCAATGCCCGCCTTTCCTTCTGATCCGCCTCTATCGTCAGTTATAAGGTGCTACGAAGTCGGAGAGTGCCATTTCCTGAGATCTGCGTACAAGCCCGGCCGAACTGCCGATGGATGCATCGATTTCAGCGGTGGCGACCACCCAGGACACCGCCTATCACTCCGCCGATCAGCGGGGCAACACCGTAGCCGGGGCATCCATAGCCGTTGCCATAGCCGTACCCATAGCCAGGGCATCCGTCGTAGCCGCCATAACCCCCGTAGCCGCCATAGCTGCCATAGGCCCATCCACCGCGGCTACCCGCGTACCGGCCGCCAATATTGCCGCCACGGGCGTGGCCTGCAATCGCACGTCCCCCCGTCGCATGCCCGACGGCACCACGGCTACCCGAATGGCTGGCAGCGAAAGCATTCGTCGGAACGGGAACCCAACCAAGGGCGGCCGCGGCAACGAAAGCAACGAACGTTCTATGAAACATTTTGTACTCCTACCTAAAATCAAACAATGCCTGTCGATGGCACTATACAGCAACGCCAGTCGTCGCGATGGGTTGCGGCGCTGCGCGGACACGTTTACGTGTGATCTACCGCATCTCTGACGTGAGCACTTTTGCTCAGCTGCTCAGCGTTCAAACAAACAACCGCTGAGCTTCTTTTTCGCATATTGGAACGATTAGTGGGCGCGCCGACTTAACCCGGGTTGCTCCTCTAGAAGCCCGCCATCGACGAGTAAGCCCCCATTACGGGTCCAATAGCTTGCATTGCGCAGATTTTCTTTACCTCGAAACGGAGCCAGCCAGCTCATGAGAAACTTGATCGCGCTAACATTCATCCTGGTGCTGACGGCATCGGCACAAGCCTCCCACGAGAGCAGGCGCGGTCCCGACCTGGCCTATTCGTGCGACACTGTTCGCTTGGTGAGCACCCAATACTTGCGCGAGCGTCTGCTGGTCCTGGCCAACGAGTATGGCATCACGCTCAAGCAACGCCGGCATGCGATGGCTTCTGTGGATACGACTGGCAAAGCAAATTGATTTCAGCCCTCAAGGCACCAAGCCGACCGATCACGCTTGGGCTTCGCGGAGTCGCGGACTCCGCTCTTTTCGCTGGTGAGAAACAGAAAGCCCGGCCGGGTCATTTCATCCACCGGGCTTTTTGCGCTTCTCGGTGGTTTACGCCGCGTTCCTCACCGTCTTACATCCTGCGGATCGCTACCGCCGGGCTGGGTCAGGTCTTGCGGATTGCTGCGATTGCTCAGGTCTTGCGGATTGGCTGGGTTCACACCGGGCGTCGGTACCACGCCCGGCGCAGGGGCCATGCCCGGACTGGTCGTGCTTGATCCCACGGAAGGCCTCGTCCCACCCGCGGTGCCTTGGGCCACAGCGAGGCCGCTGGAGAGAAGAAGTATCGTCATTGTTGCAAATAGGCGTTTCATCGTATGCCTCCGTTGAACGCCCCAGGAGGGAACATCGAGGTGCTTGCCACGCTCCATCCGCGGCGAGAATATTACGGAATATTAGCGGACGGCAGGAGCCCCAAGCGGAGCCGAGCGTTATCGCACGTCAAAGACCGCACGAGAAAAACACGCGCTAGAATGGTACACTAGCCGGGAAGCATGGTGACAGAGCCACTCTCCGAGGCCGCTGGTAGCTCCTCCTCGGGCGCGGCCGATCAATCATTTTCCGTTCAACCAAAGCGCTGCCTGGCGGCGAACCCGATGCAAGCGCTGTTCATTGGCCAGACCTACATCGATGTGACCTTTCTGACCGACCGGCTTCCGGTCGGCGACGAGAAGCATGTGGCGTCGGCCTATGCCATCTCGTTCGGCGGCAATGCGGTCACCGCGGCGTTCTGCTGCGCCAAGCTCTCGATCGTGCCCGATCTGCTCACCACGGTGGCGGATGACTGGCTCGGGCGCATGTTCCTGGAGATGGCCGCGAAATACCGGATCCCGATCCATCCCCGAAGGGTGGGCGCATCCTCGCTGTCCTTTATCATGCCCAAGGACGGAATGCGCGCGATCGTGCGCTGTCGCGACGACAGCTATCTCAATTCCTTCCCGCTCATCGATCTTGCGGGTTGCCGAGCCCTGCACGTCGATGGCCACCAGGCCGCCGCCGCCATCCACTATGCCAAGCTTTGCCGGTCAGCGGGCATCCTCACCTCGCTCGATGGCGGGGGGCTGCGATCGAATACCCACGAGCTGTTGGCCTATATCGATGTGGCGATCGTGGCGACGCGGCTGTGCGAGCAGATGAAGCTCGCGCCCGCCGAAATGCTGAGCTACCTGACGAGCCGCGGTTGCCGCGTCGGCGGCGTGACCATGGGCGAGCGCGGACTGCTCTGGTACGACGAGACCGGCACTGTCCGATCGCTTGCGGCGCTCCCGCTGCCGCCCGCGGAGGTCGTGGACACCAGCGGAGCCGGCGACGTCTTTCATGGCGCCTATCTGCATTCCTATCTCGCGGATCCGACCCGGAATTGGGAGAGCCATTTCAGGTTTGCCCGGGCGGCTGCCGCCTACAAGATCCGGCGCCTGGGAAATGAAGCGGGCCTGCCGACCCTCGCCGACGTCGAGGGCATCCGCCACCGCTTTGGCGATCCGACCTGACCGGTGCGCCGAAATGCCGGCTTCGGCCGCCAAGCTCGTCCCTCAGACCGGCTGTTCCATCCAATGCATCAGCTGGTCGAGCACGTGTGCCAATTTGTGATGCGGCGTCGGTGCCGGTTCATCCGGGGCGATGCAGCGCTCATGGAAATATTCCAGAAACCGAATATCGCTCGGTTGCGTTACGGTAAAATGCCGGTCGCCGACGAAAACCGTGTAATCCCGAAAAGTCGCGCCGAAGGCCCGTGCATTGGTAGACAATGAGGCGTCCTTCGAGATGACGAATTCCGACGGATCCAGGCCATGCGCCACCATGGCCTTTTCGACCGAGGCAAGCTTCTGCATGAAGCTTTCATCAAACGCGCCCACCGAGGTTTGAAGCTTGATTTGCACAAATTCCCTTTCGGCAATCCTGAATTGTCGTTTGATGTTACCAGGGATTCGCGGGTCCGACTTGAGTAAACTTGACGGCCTGTAGATGACTGCCGAAATCGCATGGCTCGCCGCGAGCCCGACCGAGAGTGAAAACGATGCCCCAGCGACTTGAGCAAACCCTGTTGGGAGATATTGGCGCGACCAATGCAAGATTCTCGCTGCTGACGGGCGGTGCGCTCGGGCCGATCGCGAATTTCGAGGTCGCGCGTTATGCACGATTCCCCGATGTGGTCACGGCCTTTCTCGACGAACATCGCGGTCAGATGCAAGTGACTCGTGCGCTGTTTGCAGTGGCCGGCCCGGTGGAAGGCGGCCGCTCCAGGCTGACCAACTGCCCCTGGATCATCGATGGGGACGAGTTGCGCGACACGTTCGGCCTCGCCAAGGTTCGCGTCGTCAACGATTTCGCGGCCACCGCGTATTCGTTGCCGGGCCTGACGGCCGGCGATCTGTACGCGATCGGCGGCGGGGCTTCGGTACCCGGCGCCCCCATGGCGGTGCTCGGACCCGGGACCGGGCTTGGGGTCGCTTGCCTTGTGCCGGGCGCCAAGGAACCGGTGGTCATCGCGGGTGAAGGCGGTCATGCCACCTTCGCGGCCGCCTCCCAGCACGAGGATGCCGTCATCGACTATTTGCGCCGCCAGTTCGGACATATCTCGGCCGAGCGCGTGGTTTCCGGCGCCGGGCTGGAGAATCTCTATCGGGCGATCGCGGCGCTGGCCCAGAACGAGGTCCCCTCGCGCGAGGCCGCCGAGATCACCAAGATCGCGCTCGACGGCAGCTGCCGGACCGCGGTGGCGGCGCTCGACATGTTCTGCGCCTTCCTGGGTTCCTTCTCCGGCAATGTCGCGTTGACGTTCGGCGCGCGCGGCGGCGTCTATATTGCGGGCGGGATCGCACCGCGGATCGTCGAGTTCATGGACCGCTCGCAATTCCGCCGGCGCTTCGAGGACAAGGGCCGTCTGCGCCCCTATCTCGAAGCCATTCCGTCAAGCGTCATCGTGCATCCCGCTGCGGCCTTCATGGGGCTGAGGGCACTCGACGATCACGGCGTCTGAATGGATCGCGCGCCCCTATGGCCCGACATAACGCAGACCCGGGTCGAGCTGGCTCCAAGCCGGCGCATCGGGGTTTGGCGGCATCCCTATCCGCCGGCCATAATAGCCGGGTATGAAGGTTCGCCTCCCGCCGAAATCATTGCGCACGACGTAACGCGGACCGTCGTGCCGGTAGGTTTGGGCAAGGACAACGCCCGTTCCGCCGATTGTCACGACAACAGCCACTGACAAAGTGATGATGCGGCGCATCGGCATCCTCGCTATCAATTTTTTGAGTCCGGCGTTCGGTATAATGCGCGGCCGCTAACATCCGATGAAATTGCGGCGCGAATGCAGGCGAGGTAAACGCGGTCTTAAGGACAGCCTGACTTAGATTTCCATGCCGAGTCCGCCGGTGCGCGCCTTCGCATGGGCAAGCTTCGCCAGCGCCATGAGCCGACGCCCTGGGTTCTGGGGGAGGCTGGCTCCCTCGCTCCGATGGCGATATGTTGATGCGCTTCCTTGGCGGCAGCTTCCGATCACGGAGACCCAAATGCAAATGAGATTGATTGCGGCCACTGCGGCGATCGTCGCGTTTGGCGCCATCGCGCTTGCAACCATGGCGCAGGCCCAGCAGCTCCAACCCTTGGCGCCGGTGCCGGACTTCGACAGGGTCACGATCAAGCCGGTCGATCTCGGGAACCGGACCTATATGCTGGAAGGCGAAGGCGGCAACATCACGCTGGCGGTCGCCGATGACGGCATCATCATGGTCGACAGCCAGTTCGCGCCGCTCTACGGCAAGATCAAGGCCGCCATTGCCAAGATCACCCCGCTGCCGGTGCGCTATCTCATCATCACCCATTTCCACCGCGACCACACCGGCGGCGCCGAGGCCTTCGGCAAGGAGGGCGCGATCATCGTGGCGCAGGAGAACGTCAAGACTCGCATGGCGAGCGGGACCCGCAACGGTCTCACCGGCAATCTGGTGCCGCCGGCGCCGGCGATCGCGCTGCCGAAGGAGACCTACAAGGACGCCATGACGCTGCACCTGCAGGGCCGCACCGCCGAGCTCAGATATTCCAAGGACGTGCACACCGACAGTGACACCTATGTCTACTTTCCTGAGGCCAACGTGCTCGCCACCGGCGACATCGTGTTCTTCGGCCGCTATCCGAACATCGATTTTGCTTACGGCGGCAGCATCGACGGGATGATCCGCGGAGTCGACCAGGTGCTCGACTTTGCCCGCGAGGACGCCACCATCGTGCCGGGGCATGGTCCGGTCGGGACCAAGGCGATGATCCGGGAATATCGCGAGATGCTGGTGGTCTCGCGCGACCGGATCCAGAGATTGAAGGCGGCCGGAAAGAGCGAGGACGAGGTGGTCGCCGCCAGGCCGAACGCGGACTATGACGCGCGCTTCAGTCTCGACGAACGCTCGAACGGAAACTTCGTGCGCGTGGTCTACCGCTCGCTGAAGAACTGATTGCCATGCGCGACGCCGCTACGGACGCAATCGCGAAGCTGGTCGAGCCGGGCCGCGTTCATCGCCGCATCTACGCCGACCCCGATATTTTCGAGCTCGAGATGGAGCGGATCTTCGGCCGCGCCTGGCTGTTCGTCGGGCATGCGAGCCAAGTGCCCAAGCCGGGCGACTACGTGACCACCGAGCTCGGACGCCAGCCGGTCATCATGACGCGCCATCACGACGGCAGCGTGCGGGTGCTGCTCAACCGCTGCAGCCACCGCGGCGCCAAGGTGGTGAACGAGCGTCGCGGCAACGTGCGCGGCTGACCTGCCTGCTATCACGGCTGGAGCTACGACACCGACGGCAGGTTGCTCGCCGTGCCGATGCCGGAAGGCTGCGCGGCAGAGTTCGACAAGGCGGCATTCGGTCTCGCCAGCGTGCCGCGCATCGGCGACTATCGCGGCTTCGTGTTCGCGAGCCTGTCCGCCGGCGGAGCGAGCCTCGAGGACCATATCGGCCCGATGAAGGGAAACATCGACGACCTGGTCGATCGCGCGCCCGACGGGGCGCTGGCGCTCGACGTCGGCATGCATCGCTATGTCTATGACGGCAATTGGAAGCTGCAGGTCGAGAACGTGCTCGATTCCTATCATGTGCCGTTCGGCCACGCCTCGACCGTCAACAAGGACGGCGTGCAGTTCGCCCGCCGCGAAGGCGACAAGAAAGGCGCCACCGTGGTGGAAGCCGCCAAGAAGCAGACCGCGGGCTCCTGGAGCGACCGCAAGAGCTACATCGTCGGCAACGGCCACGGCTGGACCAGCAACACCGCGCTTGACGACGGCAAGCGCTCGAGCCCGGCCTTCGACGAATACAAGCGCGTGCTGGTCGAGAAGGTCGGGCGTGAGCGGGCCGAAGCAGATTCTCACGCCGCGGCTGCACAACTCGCTGATCTATCCCAACGTGTCGATCATGGGACTGAACATCCATGTGCGGGTCATCAAGCCGCTCGCGGTCGACCGCACCGAGGTGACGATCTATCCGATCCGGCTCGTGGGAGCGCCGCCGCGCGATGAATTTCGGCAACATCCGTCTCCTCAACGTCACCCACTCGGCGGCATCCTTCGTGCAGACCGACGATCTGGAATCCTTCGTGCGCACCCAGAAGGGGCTGCAGAGCCGGCGGAGCGATTGGGTCGACATCTCGCGCGGGCTCGGCGCCGAGGAGCCGGACCGCGAGCTCAACGCCACGCGCGGTCTCGCCACCCATGAGATGGTGGTGCGCGCGCAGTACAAGGCGTGGCTCGGCTATATGCGCGAGGCGGCGTGATGGATGCCGCGGGCATCTGCCGGCATCGATCGCGCGCCGTTCGAGCTGTTCCTGATCCACGAGGCGGCGCTGCTCGATCAGCGGCGCTTTCGCGACTGGATGGCGCTGTTCGCCGACGACGGCACCTACTGGGTGCCGGCGGTCCCCAACCAGGAGAGCCCATTCGACCAAGCCTCGCTGTTCTACGACGATCGCGAGCTGATGCGACGCGGATCGAGCGGCTCGAGCATCCGCGCATCCACGTCCAGACGCCGCCCTCGCGCACCGCCCACCTGATCGGCAACACCATCATTGAAAGCGCCGACGAGGCGGCCGGCGAGTTCCTGGTCGGCTCGACCTTCATCATGGTGGAGTACCGCGACGAGCGGCAGCGCATCTTCGCCGGCCGCCAGCACCACCGCCTGCGGCGCGAAGGGCCAAGCTTCCGGATCGTCCACAAGCGCGTCGACCTGATCAACTGCGACAGCGCATTCGAGGCCATGGCGGTGCCGATCTGAACGCGCCGCAACGCGTTGTTGTTTGGCACGGCGGTGCGATTCCCTCCCCCCTTTCAGGGCCCTGCGAGGCAGGGCAATAGCACATGGAGGGAGAGTGATTGCTGCACAACGCAGCCGCAAGCTCCAACCCTCCCGCCCGTTGGCGGGGAGGGTGGCGACGCGTAGCGGCGCCGGGTGGGGGGACTACGCGAACTCCGTGTTCGCCCCGTCGCCACCCGGCTGCCGCAATGAGCGCCTGATGGATTGATGTTGTCCTTGTGGGTCTGGCCACGAGTGCCACCGCGAAGTTTGGGCGGCCTCGACATCACCGCAATGTCACAGCTCGCGTAGTCCCCCCACCCCGCCGCCTCGCTACGCGAGGCGTCGACCCTCCCCGCCAACGGGCGGGAGGGTGGAGCCCGCGGTGCCGTCGTTCCGAACAAGAACCGCCATATGCGATTGCCCTGCCCTTTCAGGAGGAGGCAAAGATTGGGGGGTCTCACACCGCCGCTTCGCTGACGCTGGCGCGCACGTCGTCCTCGATCAGGCGCCAGATGTGATCCACATAGGCGACGAATTCCGCCGTGCGCTTGATCGCGAGCGCGCGCGGGCGCGGCAGCTCGATCTCCACGCTCTCCTGCAGCCGGCCGGGCCGCCGCGCGAAGACCAGGACGCGGTCGGACAGGAACACCGCCTCGTCGATCTGGTGGGTGACGAACAGCACGGTCTTGCGCCCCTCTTCCCAGATGCGCATCAGCTCGGTCTGCATGATCTCGCGGGTCTGCGCATCGAGCGCGGAGAACGGCTCGTCCATCAGCAGGATCTCCGGATCGATCGCGAGCGCGCGGGCGAGATTGACGCGCTGGCGCATGCCGCCCGACAGCTGGCGCGGATAATAGTTCTCGAAGCCCGCCAGGCCGACCAGCTTGAGGAGATCGAGCGTGCGCCGCCGCTCCGGCGCGCCGGCCCGGCCCGGCCGACCTCGGGACCGATCATGGCGTTGGCGAGCACGGTGCGCCACGGCAGCAGACTGTCGGCCTGGAACACGAAGCCGCGGTCGCGGCCGGGACCGCGCACGCGCGCGGCCGTCGAGCCATACCTCGCCGGCGCTTGCCGGCTCGAGCCCGGCGACGATGCGCAGGAAGGTCGTCTTGCCGCAGCCGCTCGGCCCGACGATCGAGACGAATTCGCCGCGCTCGATCTCGATGTCGATGTCGCGCAGCGCTTCGAGCTGGTCGAACCGCTTGCTCGAGGTTCGCGGAACGGCGAGTTTGGGCGTCATCGCGCGCGGCTCTCCACTTTTTTCCGGCTATTCCTTGGTCCAGGGCACGAGCCGGCGCTCGATCCAGCTGAAGCCCGCCGTCATGACGATGCCGGCGACCGCCAGCACGACCACGCCGGCGAACAGATCGGGCATGTTGAAGCTATCGGCCGAGTGCGCTGATGAGGCGGCCGATGCCGGCGCGCGAGCCGAACAGCTCCGCCACCACCACGCCGATCAGGCCGCGGCCGATGCCGAGCTTCAATCCCGGCCAGGACGAAGGGCAGCGCCGAGGGCAGCGACACCTTGAAGAATATCTGCTGCGGGTCGCGCCGAAGCTGACGCAGCATCTCGATCAGCCGCTCGCTGGTGGTGCGCAGACCGGCTTCGGTGTTGATGGTGACCGGGAACAGCACCAGCGTCATCACCACCAGCACCTTCGACCAGATGCCGATCCCGAGCCACAGAATGAACAACGGCGCCAGCGCGATGGTCGGCGTCGCATAGAGGCCGGAGATCCAGGGCTGCATGATCCGCTTGCAGGTGACGCTGCCGGCCATCGCCATGGCCGCAGAGCACGATCCGAGCACGCTCGCGATCACGTAACCGATGGCGAATTCGGCGGCGCTGATCCCGATATGATGGCCGAGCTCGCCCGTGCGCGCGAGCGTCGACGATGCGCCGCGGATGATCTGCGAAGGACCGGCGAGAAACAGCGCATTGGCGACGAGGTAGCGGCTCACCAGCTCCCACAGAAGCAAGCCGCCGATCACCGAAAGCAAGCCGGCGAGCGGGATGCGCCGCCATCCCCGCAGCCTGCCGACCAATCCCCGCGACTTCACGGCCTGCTGCACGGCCCCCCGAACCCTTCTGGCCAGATCAGTCCGCCATCTGCGTCACGCCGGGCAGCACGAAGCGGTCGAGCGCCGTCGATCCCTCGACGTCGCCGAGCTGCTTCAATGCGGCAAGCATCGCGTTCATCTTGGCCGCCGATACCTTGCCGGTGCCATCAAAGAAATCGCGGCCATGGATGAAATCATAAGCCTTGGCGATGTCGGCCTCGCTGAGCTTGCTCGCTCCCACCATGATCTTGATGGCTTCGGCCCGATTGGCGGGGTCGGAAAACCAGGCAATGCTCTGGTCGAAGACCGCGAGCAGCTTGTCGAGCGCGCCCTTGTGGGTTGCCGCCCAGGTCCGGTTGACCACCGAGCCGGAGAACGGAAGCTCCTTGGCATAGTCGATGGTGAGCCCGAGATTGTTGAAGCCGGCGGACTCCGCATAGAAATTGAACGGCGGCAGCAGGATCGCGGCATCGACCGCCCCGCCTTGCAGCGCGGAAAATCGCGCCGCGGTCGCGCCCGCATAGACGGTATCGTAGTCGCCGGGCTTGACGCCGTTCGGTCCGAGCATCCGCTCGAGATAGATGCGTGTGATGTCCTTCACGCCGCCGATCGAGATGACCTTGCCCTTGAGATCCGCGATGCGCTTGATGGCGGGCTTGGCCAGGATGGCGTAGGGCGGCGCCTGCATCTCGATGCGAACGATCGCGATCGGGCTGCCTTTGTCGATGGCGCGCAACGGATCGGCCAGGCCGGTCGAGAGCGCCACCTGGAGCGAGCCGGCGGTGAGCTGCTGCACCATGGCGGCGCTCGATTGGACGAAGACGATGTCGAGCTGCAGGTCCGCGGCCGCAAAGTAGCCCTTGGTCAGACCGATATAGATCGGCCAATGGGTCGACGAGGTCGACCCGACCAGGCCGACCGTGATGGTCTCGGCCCGGGCGACCGGCGCCAGCAGCATCGCCACCAGGAACGACCGCAGCCCCCATCTCGGCCTTCGACCTCTTCGCATGACTTAAGGCTCCATCACGGTTGGGAGACAACCCGCTTGGAATAATACCGTGCAATCCCTGCGCCAGCGGCCTTCCAGACGGGGCCCGGCGTCGAAGGCACCGATGCGGTGCGGCGCGCCCGTGAGGCCATACGCAACCGGGCCGGAGGGCGCGGATTTCATCGGGATGTCCCGGCGCCCGCTCAGCTCGCCTTCTTGACTGTCTTGTCCGCCAGAGCGTCGAGGTGGGCAATCACCTCGCCGAGATGCATGACATCGGTATATTTGTGATGCATGTCGAACAGGTTGACCTTGTGGGAGAGCAGGCTGCGATCGAAGCAGCATTCCTCGACCAGCACGACATGGAAGCCGTTGGAATAGGCATCGACCGCGGACGCGCGCACGCAACCGGACGTGCTTTCCCCGCACACGATGAGGCTCTGCACGCCAAGCTGGGTCAGGTGCGCCATCAGCGGCGTGCCGAAGAAGACGCTGGCGCGCTGCTTGGTGATGACCACGTCATTCGGCTCCGGCTTGAATTCCGGCCGGATGGCGTAGTCGGCCGGGTTGACCGGAGGCCGCCTGCGCTTGGTGGCGGTGATGAAGCTCGGCCGGCTCGCCGCGCGGGTATCGCCGGTCGAATAGAAGATCGGCAGGCCGGCGGCGCGAGCGGCGGCGAACAGCTGCTTGGTCGGCTCGATGGCCGCGTGGGCGTATTCGCCGCAGGAGTTCGGATGGCTCTTGGCAAGCTCGGCCGGCGGGTGCGCGCCGCCCGCATAGACCACCTCATAAAGGTCGATCGCCAGCAAGGCCGGAGCGGGGCCCACGAAGGTCTTGCGTTGATACATGGAATAGACCTCGAGCACGTCCGGCGTGAGAATGTCCTTCCAGCAATGGTCCTCGAAATCGTCGCTCATGAAGCCCTCGCGCGCGGTGATCGAGCCTGCGACCCTAGCCGGGCATGGCCGGCATGTAAACGCAGGCACGTCGTCGCATCGGCCGCGCGCACGGATGAGGGCTTGCGATTTGCGGCCTCGCCATGATCGGCTTCCGGTTATTTCAGGCCCCGGTGCCACGCGGCAATGCCGAGGCAGAGCAAGATGCCGATGACCGGCGCCAGGCAGACGAATCCGAACAATCGAAAGGCCGGAGCACCGACAAATACGCCCGCGAGGAATCCGAACATGACCCGCAAGGTGTCCGCAAATCTTTGCCTTATCTTTCCGATCTCGGGCTGAGCGAGGAGTTGGTCCGCGGTCCGGCCCCGGGAGCGCGCCAGCACCAATTGCGTTGCGTCGATCGCGAGCTGGGTCGTGCTGGTCGTCATCACGTTGGTCGAAGGCGCGCCGTGCGCCAGCAGACGCACCGAGGCGCTCTGCACCCCCATGGCGGCGAGCCCGCACAGGCCCGCCACCAGCGCGGCGGGCTGGTCGGGATCGACGAACGGGCTGTTGGTGAGCCCGATCAGAAGAAATGCGACCAGCAGGACGGCTTCGAGACCGAGCACCCATGGCCAGGCGGATTGCCTTGTGCCCGGCATCACGGAAACCAGGACGGTGGTCGCGGCCGCCGCCAGCACGAAAACCGGAATGGCCAGCGCTTTCATGAGAAAGCCCGCGTCGTGCACGAGGAGCTCGCTGCCGAGGATCACGAAGCTGCCGGTCACCTGCGCAACGAACAAGCCGAACAGCGCCAGAAACGTGCAGGCATCGACGTAGCCGGCGACGAAGCTGAGCAAGAGCATGAGGGCACGATGCATCGGACTATCCGTTGCTCCACCGCCACCTACCAAAGCATGGAAGATGGCCGGCTCCAAGACCGCCATTCGATCCGGCACGCCTAAGTCGCAAGCCAGGCAGAGGCCGCGCATATGCGCGGAATTTCGGCATAAATCGGCCGTCGTCCCCCCTCTCAAAACCCGCGCGATTGCCGGCTGTAAGGTGGGCAAAGGCGGCCTCGGAGCTTCGATCCACGGCGCGGTATCCGCCATGCCCACGCGCAACGGTGAACGAGCTGCCAACTCGTCCGCGTGGGCACGGCGGAATGCGCGGCGTGCCAATGCTGCAGAACCTCGGCCGCCTCTGCCCACCCTACACCGATCGGTTTTGTTGAATCGATCCACTAGCGCGGTGCGGCTGCCCCTCTGTATGATCGGGATCCCGGCGTGGCCGGAATTTGCCTTCCCGTTGACGACCCAGCCCGGCCCCGAACCGCGTATAGGGAGGAAATCAACATGACGGCACCTGAGAAAATCTTGTTGATTGTTGGAGCGCTCGCGCTCACGGCCTTCGCGAGCGAAATGGCGGCGGCGCAAGGAGCGAGCACCGCGCCGGCCGCGACGGTCACGCCGACCATGCTGGAGCGCGCCGCCGCCGACCGCAGCAACTTCCTGCACACCAACGGCGACTATACCCAGAAGCGCTTCTATCCGAACAACCAGATCAATGCGTCGAACGTGAAGCGGCTGCACGCGGCCTGGATCTTCCAGACCGAGGTCAAGGAATCGCTCGAGACATCGCCGATCGTGGTGAACGGGATCATGTATGTGACGACCTCGTTCAGCCACGTCTACGCGCTCAACGCGCAGACCGGCGAGGAGCTGTGGCACTACAAGCATGCCATGGGGCCGATCACGACCTATTGCTGCGGACCCAACAATCGCGGCGTCGCGGTCAGCGGCGACAAGGTCTATCTCGGCACGCTCGATGCCAAGCTGGTCGCTTTGGACGCCAAGACCGGCAACAAGCTGTGGCAATCCGACATCGGCGATCCCCTGCTCGGCTACAGCGAGACCATGGCGCCGACCGTGGTCAAGGACAAGGTCCTGATCGGCACCAACGGCGGCGAATACGGCATCCGCGGCTTTGTGAAAGCCTACGACGCCAACGACGGCAAGCTCGTCTGGACCTTCGACACGATCCCGGAGAATTCGGTCGGCGTATGGGCCGAGAAGGATGCGACCGGTCGCGATCTGCACCGCGACATCGCCGCCGAGAAAGCCGCGCTGGCCAAGAACGGCGATCCCTACAAGACGCTCGGCGGCGGCGTCTGGCAGAATCCGGCGGTCGACCTGGCGGCCAACCGCATCTATTTCGTGGTCGGCAATCCTTCGCCGGACCTCGACGGCGCGCTGCGGCCGGGCGACAATCTCTACACCGACTCGCTGGTCGCGCTCGATCTGGATACCGGCAAGTATGTCTGCCATTTCCAGTACATCCCGCATGACGTATGGGACCTCGATGCCACCAGCCCGGCGGTCCTGGTCGACGCCAAGGACAAGAACGGCAAGGTCGTCCCGGCCGTCCTGCACGCCGGCAAGACCGGGCACATCTATGTTAACGACCGCAAGGACTGCAGCCTGATCCGCTTCTCCGAGGCGATGGTGCCGCAGGAGAACATGTGGACGCTGCCGACGCCGCAGGGCGCGCGCATGCTGCCGGGCGCCAACGGCGGCGTCGAGTGGTCGCCCATCGCCACCAATCCCGGTCTTGGCCTCGCCTATGCGATCAACCTGCACCAGCCTATGACCTATCAGGTCGAAAGCTCGCCCTATCCGGACGGCAAGCTGTGGCTCGGTGGCGCCTTCAAGCTGATCCCCGGCGAGGAGCAGGCCGGCAACGTCACCGCGGTCGACTACAACACCGGCAAGATTCGTTGGCAGGTGAAGACTCCGCAGCCGATGATCGGCGGCATCCTCGCCACCGCCGGCGGCGTGGTGTTCAGCGGCGAAGCCAACGGCCGCTTCCGCGCCTACGATGCCAAGAACGGCAAGGTACTGTGGTCGTTCCAGGCCGGCGCCGGCGTCAACGCGCCGCCGTCCTCCTATGCGGTGGGCGGCAAGCAATACATCGTGGTCGGTGCGGGCGGTAACGTCCAGATCGACTCCAAGCGCGGCAACGCGATCATCGCCTTCACGCTTGAGTGATCCGAAGTGCGGCTTGCTCCAGGCGCCGCAGACGACAACGCCAAGTTGGACGAGACTTCCTGGTGTCGCGAATTGACGCTTGATTGGTGCGGTTCAGCGCGCAGGGCGCCTCTCCTTCTCCCCGCTTGCCATTAGGGCGTTTACGCCCGTCTGCGACGGGCTATGGAGAAGGTCGGGATGAGGGGGCGCCGCCGCAAGTCTGAGCCTGCGGAAACGCCCCCTCACCGGGCCGAGCTCTGGTCTTGCTCCGTGCGATGTTGCCCTCTCCCCGCACGCGGGGCGAGGGACGCCGTGCTCCTCGGCAGCCATTGCAAGTTCGAGGAAGCGGCGCGATCCTGCCGCCGATGATGGTGGGGTGGAACAGATGAAGCAAACCCTGATATTGCGCCAAGCCGCATGCCGGAAGGCCTGCGGCCTTGTTATGCTGACGGCGGCGCTCGCGCTGCCGCCCGCTTCCGTGGCGGCCCAGGGCGTCGAGCAGAAGGCGCAGCTTTGCAGCGCCTGCCACGGCGACAACGGCATCCCGCAGCAGAAAAGCACGCCGGTCATCTGGGGCCAGGAGCTCGGTTACCTCTATGTGGAGCTGCGCGACTTCAAGAGCGGAGCGCGCAAGAACGACCAGATGGCGGCGGTGGTGATGAGCCTGGAGAACGACGACCTGTTGGGGCTGGCGCAGTATTTCTCGCAGAAGCCGTGGCCCAATCTGGCCCAGCCGCCGGCACCGCAGACGGTCGCCAAGCAGGCGTTGCGCGCCACCACCTCGGTGGTGTGCACCAGCTGCCATCAGGAGGGCTACCAGGGCGAAGGAACCCAGCCCCGGCTGGCCGGACAGCAAAACGACTATCTGGCCCAGACCATGAGCGATTTCCGCGACGGCAAGCGTGGCAACAATCCCGGCATGTCCGACCTGATGAAGTCGATCGCGCAGAGCGATCTCCCGGCGATCGCCGAATACCTGGCCGGCCTCACGGGGCCATGAGGGCGCGGCGTACGCTGTCGTCGGCCGCAAGGTCGAGCGCGGTCTTTGCATTCTTGTCGCGGATGCTCCGGTCGGCGCCGCGGCCGACCAGCATGGCGACCACTTCGGCATGGCCGCGCTCGGCCGCGGTCATCAAGGCGGTGCGGCCGCGGTCGTCGGCCGCATCGATCTGCGCGCCGTGAGCGAGCAGCAGATCGATGACGCTTGCGGCGGCCTGAGAACCAACGCCGTCTTCACGACCCGCCGCCCACATGAGGGCCGTCAGCTGATTGCCGTAGCGGAAATTGGCGTCGACGCCGGCGTCCAGCAATCGGCGCACGATCTCGGCAAAGCCCCGCGCGGCGGCATAAGGCATTGCCGCTTTGCCGGTCGCGTCCACGATATTGGGGCTGGCGCCATGCGCGAGCAATTGCTCGACGATGCGATCGTTGCCGTTGAAGGCCGCCGCCGAAAGCGGCGTCACGCCCGATTGTCCCGGCAGATCGGGATCGGCGCCCTTGGCGAGCAACAACGCCACGGTCGCCGGCCGCTCGCTCTGCGCGGCGAGATAAAGCGCGGTCGCGCCGGCCAGGTCGCGGCCGTCGATCTTTGCGCCCTTGGCCAGGAAGAGCTCGACCAGCGCGCGCTGGCCGGCACGCGCCGCGTGGGCGAGCGGCATGGCGCCAAGGCGATCGCGCGCCTCCAGCGCGGCGCCTGCCGTCAGCAGCCGTCGCGCGAATTCCTCGCAGCCCGCATCGGCCGCCGAGAACAGCGCCGCGTTCAGCTGGACCGACACGACATCGGCTTTGATGAGATCGAACTTGCGCTCGAGCTCACGGCAGGTTGCAGCCCCGACCGCCCGCGCCGGCCCCGCAGCCATGCAAGCCAGCAAGAAGCCGGCAGCGCCCGTCAGTGCAAAGACGCGCCGGCCCGTAGGGCGCAGTCGCTTTATTGCGCCGCTTGGCGCCGCTGCACGACCGGAGCGCTCGGCGAGGCTGCCGGCGCAATAAAGCGATTGCGCCCTACGGTTGCCACGCCCTGGGTAGGTCACGGCACCGCCGCGCCCGTATCGGTGGGGTCGATCGAAACCAGGATGCTGCATTCGACCAGATCCAGCAGTTGGGCGTTGCCGGGGCCCGCCCACCAGCGCGCCAGTATCCCGGTGGGGCGATGCCCGACCACGATCAGGTCGACGGCGAGCTTGCGCGCAAGCTTCGCGATCTGCTCGACCGGGCGGCCAAACGCCATGTGGCCGGTGGCCACCAGCCCGCGTGCCCGCAAGCGCTCCACGCCCTCGCGCAGCACCTCCTTCATGTTCTTCTCCTCCTCGCGCAATGCACATTCCGACGGCATGTCCACCAGCTCGCGGCCGACAATCGTGGGCGCAATCGCCAGCAGATGGGTCTCCGCCTCGAGCTTCTGGGCAAGCTCGGCGCCCTGCAGCAGCGCCCGGCGGCCTTCGCGGGTGGAAATCGTAGCAAAGCAGGATGTTCTTGTAGGGCATTGGTCGTTACCTGGCACAGCGCTTCCGGAATCCAGTCCGTAGGGTGGGCAAAGGCGGCCCCGAAACCTCGATCAATTCACGGCGCGGCTTCCGCCGTGCCCACGCGCGGCGTCGAAAGGGCCGCGGGCTCCTCCGCGTGGGCACGGCGGAATGCCCGTCTTGCCAAATCTGGCACAGCCTCGGCCGCCTTTGCCCACCCTACCGTAATCTGTTTCATCTATTCCACCGCGACCGTGTGGCTCGAGCTGCTGCCGGAAGTCCGGGTGAACACGATCAGCAGCGGCAGCACGGCCAACGTCGCCAGCATCAGCAGCTTGTAATCGTCGATATAGGCGATGACCTGCGCCTGCTGGGTGACCATCGCATCGAGCGCGGCGCGCCCGCCGGCGGTCAAGGGATTCCAGAACTGGGAGATGACCGGATTTTCAAAGTGTCGATTGACGGCGGTGACGTGCTGGGCGATCTCGTCGTGGTTGACCTGCGTGTTGCGGGTCAACAGGCTGTTGACGACCGAGATGCCGACGCTCGAGCCGATGTTGCGGGAGAGGCTGTAGAGACCGGCTCCCTCGGCCCGCAGCTCCGGCGAGAGTGTCGACAAGGTAACGACGCTCAGCGGCACGAACAGGAAGCCGAGGCCTACGCCCTGGATCACCCCGATGACGACGATCGTCGATGCCGAAATGTCCGGCGTCCATCCGGTCATCACATAGAAGGTCCACGCCGTCAGCCCGAGACCGGTGGCGAGCAGGTAGCGGGTGTCGACGTGGCCGGTAAGCCGTCCGACCACCAACATGGCCGCCATGGTGCCGAAGCCGCGCGGGCCCATGACCAGGCCGGCGGTCGTGACCGGATAGTTCATCAGCTCTTCCAGGTACGGCGGCTGCAGCGCCATCGAGGCATAGTAGGTCAGGCCGACGATCGCGACAAAGAGGACGCCGGCCGCGAAGTTGCGGTCGCGGAACAGCGACGGCCGCACGAACGGTTGGTCCGCCGTGAAGGTGTGCACGAGGAACAGATAGAAAGCCGCGCCGGCCAGGATCGCCTCGATGAGAATCTCGCCGGAGCCGAACCAGTCGATTTCCTCGCCGCGATCGAGCATGACCTGCAGGGCGCCGACCGAAAGACCCAGCATGCCGAAGCCGAACCAGTCGAGCTTGGCCGTTGCCTGCCGCGCGGTCTCGGACAGATAGACCGTCATGCCGAAGAAGCAGAGCGCTCCGATCGGCACGTTGATGTAGAAGACGAAGCGCCACGTGTAATCCGCGGTGAGCCAGCCGCCCAGCACCGGCCCCAGCACCGGGCCGGCCATGACGGCGACCCCCCAGATCGCCATGGCGGAGCCCTGCCGCTCGCGCGGATTGATGTTCATGAGGACGGTCTGCGAGAGCGGGACCAGCGGCGCGCCGAAGCAGCCCTGCAGGATGCGGAACAGCACGATCTCGCCCAGGTTCTCGGCCAGGCCGCACAGCACGGAGGCGATGGTGAATCCGGCAACCGAGACCAGGAAGACGCGCTTGAGGCCGAACCGGGCCGAAAGGTAGCCGGTGGTCGGGGTCACGATCGCGGCGGCCACGATATAGGAGGTCAGCACCCAGGCGATCTCGTCCTGGCTCGCCGCCACGCTGCCCTGGATATAGGGCAGCGCGACATTGGCGATGGTGGTGTCGAGCGCCTGCATCAGCGTCGCCAGAATGACGCAGACGGTGATCGCGCCCCGATTCGGAACCTCTGCCGTGGCTTGGTCGGCCATCGCGCGCTCTGAAAATGCTTCTAAAAGAGGTGCGGGAACCCGCGCGCGTGACCGGTGTCGACGTTGACCTCGGCGCTCATGCCGGCGCGCAGCGGCGGCTGGTCCTTGTTGCTGGTGTCGATGCGCACGCGCATGGGGATGCGCTGCACCACCTTCACCCAGTTGCCGCTGGTGTTCTGCGGCGGCAGCAGCGCGAATTGCTGCGCGGCCGCCGGGCCGACGCTTTCGACCGTGCCATGCCATTCCACTCCCGGATAGGTATCCACCGTCACGGTGACCGGCTGCCCGGGACGCACATAGGTCATCTCGGTTTCCTTCGGATTGACGTCCACCCACACGTGATCCGCATCGACCAGATAAAACGCCGTGGTGGACGCCGCCAGGTATTTGCCCGGAGTGGTCGAGGGCACGTCGGTCACGACGCCGCCAATGGGCGCCTTGACGGTGGCATGATCGAGCTGCCGCTGCGCTTCGTCGACCTGCGCCTTGGCCTGCAGGTATTGCGGGTGCTGCGTCACCGGAGCGTTCTGATCGCCGCCCAACCTTTCCAGCTGCACGGCCGCCTGCTGGCGCAGCGAGTCGAGCTTGCGCTTGTCGACCTCGAGCGTGGCCTTGGCCTGATCGTAGCCGGACTGAGCGACCGCGTTGGTGCGCAAGAGCGCCGCGGCGCGGTCGTAGTTGGTCTGGTCGAGCACGACCTGCGCCTCTTGCGCGGCGGCGTCGTCCAGCATCCGCTGGTAATCCTCCAGCATCGACTTGAGCGTCAGCTCGGTCAGCGCAAGGTTTGCCTTGGCGTTGTCGAGCGCGATCTGGAACTGCAACGGATCAAGGCGGTACAGAACATCGCCGACTGCCACGTGCTGGTTCTCGGTGACGTCGATCTCCTTGACGATGCCGGAGACGTCGGTGGTGACCCCCAGCGTCTGCGCATTGATATAGGCATCATCCTCCGACATGATCGCGCCGCCGGTGACGTACAAGTACAGGCCGACGATCAGCACGAGCGGGAGCAATGCGAACAAGCTCCAGCGCACCCAGCGCCGGCGCGACGGCCGCGCGGCTCGCTTGGCCTCGTCGGGCTTGGCGGCCGGCGCGCGCTGCGCCGGCCCCTGCGGGGACGAATTGCGTGCCTCGGGCGCCTCGCGGGCGGGCGGGACGGACTGCACCGACATGCCGGTAACTCCCGGGCTCGCTTGAGCCTTTTGGTTTCTTCAGGCCGTATTCCGAGTGACCCCCGAGCGGCTTCCCAAGACTGGCAAGCGCGCCACCAATTTGCCGCCCGCGTGAGGGATGACACCGGCATGACCTGGTATCGGGGCCGATCGTATGCAACCAAATTCGGGGGCAAGAGTTCCCGAGGATTCGCCCGCGCAGCGCGCTCGCGGTCCGATGCTTGCTTGCGGCGGCGCGTGCCCGATGCTCCGACATCGCCGGTATCTGCCTCCGACATCGCCGGTATCTGCGCGGCACCCTCGACCAAGGCTGATTGAACCACTGGATTGCATGTGCTTTAAGACGGCACTGTGCGTCACATGCTCGTACCCCTGTGGGGGGGGCGGCCGGCGTCGGGAACAGCGTTCTCCCTGGCGAGGGGCAGGATTGCTCGAACCGGATTGCTCGCCGGGTGGTTGGGGCTCTAATTGGCACCGGCGCCTGGATTTTGAGAGCTTCCGCGTTGGCAATCACGACCGAACCCATCGGCAGCATTCCGCGGCCGCCAGGGCTGACCGAAGCCAGGCGAGCCTTTCAAGCCGGCTTCATCTCCCAAGCCGAGCAGTTGTTGCAGTACGATGCCGCCGTCAGAGGCGCGATTGCCTGCTTCGAAGCGACCGGCTCTCGGCTGGTCATGGACGGCGAGCAGGCAAAGGACAGCTTTGTCACTTATCCCATTCACGGCCTGTCGAACATCGCCCCGGACGGCATCGCAATTCTCTTCGCGGATGGCCACATTCGGCGGCTCCCTCGTTTGACTGCCGGGCCGTTCGGCTACCAAACGATGCGGTACAGGATTGAGCCATCATGGCCAAGCTCACGGAGCGTAGATCAGTCGAGGATGCCGCGGCGCGGTTGAGCCGCAACCTGAAGGTTCTTTCCCGCTGCAACCGTGTGCTGTTCCAAGCGCGCGGTGAGCATGAACTATTGCAGTCGATCTGCGAAATATTGGTGGAAACGGCAGAGCTTCCCCTGGCCTGGATCGGCTATTGCGAGGACGGCTCCGAGCCGACCGTGGGCCTGGTCGCGCGCGCCGGAGCGGGGCTGGAATCCCTGCAACGCGTCAGGATTTCCGGCAACCCGGAGCCGGCGCAAGGACCGGTCGGCGAAGCGATCCGGACCGGACGATTCTGCTGGATCGAGCAGATCCGGGCGGACCCGGATGCTGCGGACGGGCGCAACGAGGCGATTGCGCTCGGCTATCGTTCCTGCGTCGCGTTTCCGTTGGTGGCGGACTGCGGACCGCAGGGCATTCTCGATCTGCGCGGCGTTTTGGCGCTTTACGCGCGCGAGCCGGATTCATTCGACCGCAGCGAGATCGAGCTCTATGCGGAGCTGGCATCGAACCTGACTTGCGCGGTCACGAGGTTGCGCACCAACCTGGCGAACGAGGTTGTTTACGGGGTGAGGGCACTCCAGGCGCGCGCCGACCACCAGCGCGCCGACAATGATGTCACGCAGCGCAAGCGCGCCGAGGCGGCGCTGCGCGAGAGCGAGTTCTATCTGGCGGAAACGCAGAGATTGAGCCACACGGGCAGCTGGGCATGGGCGCCTCACACCCGTGAGATCAGATATTGGTCCGAGGAATGCTTCCGCCTGTGGGGCTTCGACCCGAACGAGAAGCCACCATCATTCGAGGCCTTCTTCCAGCGCGTCCATCCCGATGATCAGCCGCAGATTCTGGAAGTGCTCGCGCGGGCAATCCGGGAGCGGACCGATTTCGAGCTCGATTACCGCATCGTTCATCCAATCGGTCGGACCAGGGACATGCACGTCGTGGGCCATCCGGTTCTCGGCCCATCGGGAGAGCTCGCTGAATTCGTCGGGACGGTGATCGACTGGACCGAACGCAAGCAGGCGGACGAGGAGCACCGGACCCATCTCTGGTACCTGGAAAGCATGGACAAGGTCCACCGCGCCATTCAGGGCACCAATGATATCGAGCAGATGTTGGGCGATGTGCTCGACGCATCGCTGTCCATCTTTGCCTGCGATCGCGCTTGGCTCGTCTACCCGTGCGAGCCCGAAGCGCCGTCGTGGCGCGCCGTGATGGAGCGCACCCGGCCCGACTGGCCCGGCGCCTACGCGCTGGGGATCGATCTGCCCATGGATGCGGAGGTCGCCAATGTGTTCCAGACCGCGCGCGCTTCAAATAGCGCGGTGCAGTTTCATTCCGAATCCGAGCGTCCAGTCCCGGCGCAACTGGCGGAGCGTTTTGGCATCCGGTCCATCATCGGAATGGCCGTCCACCCGAAGGTCGACCAGCCTTACATGTTCGGCCTGCACCAGTGCTCGCATGCGCGCCGCTGGGAAGCACGCGAGGAACGCCTGTTCCAGCAGATCGGCCGCCGGCTGGGCGACGCCCTGACCGGGCTGCTGACGCTGCGCAATTTGCGGCAAAGCGAGGGCAAGCTCGAGGAGGCGCAGCGCATCGCCCATGTCGGCCATTGGGAATACGACCTGGCCGCGGATCGCTACAACTGGTCGGACGAGACCTATCGGATCTTCGGCCTGCCGCGTGAAAGGATCGTGAATTTTGCCCTGCTCGAGGAGCTGATCCACCCGGACGACCGGCAAGTCACCCATCGGCGGAGAATGCGTGCGTTGCAGGGCGGGCCGCCCTACGAGGTGGAGTATCGCGTGGTTCGGCCCAATGGCGAGGTGCGTGCCGTCCATAGCCGGGTCGATGTGACCAGGGACGAGTCGGGCCGCACCCGGCGTTTGTTCGGCACCGTCCAGGACGTCACCGAGCGCAAGCGCGCCGAGGAGGACCTGCGCGAGAGCGACCGCCGCTACCGCGAGGCGCAGATGGAGCTCGCCCACTTCAATCGGGTCACCACCATGGGGCAGCTGACCGCCTCGATCGCCCACGAGGTCAACCAGCCGATCGCTGCGGCGGTCACCAGCGCGGAGGCCGGACTGCACTGGCTTGCCGCCAAGCCACCCGATCTCGAAGAGATCCACGAGGCGCTGGAGCGTGTGGTGACGGCGGGCAACCGGGCCGGCGAGGTCATCGGTCGCGTTCGCGCCATCGTCAGGAAGGTGCCGGAGCGCAAGGCGCTCCTGGATGCGAACGAGACCATCCTCGAGATGGTCGCGCTGACCCGCGCCGAGATGGAGCGCCACGGCATCCTGCTGCAGACCGAGCTCGACAGCGCGCTGCCGCGCATCTGGGGAGACCGGGTGCAGTTGCAGCAGGTCATCCTGAACCTGATCATGAACGCGATCGAAGCGATGAGCGAGACCAGCGAAGGAGCGCGCGAGCTGCGCATCGGCACCAGCGTCGAGGCGCCCGGCAGCGTGATCGTCGCGGTGCGCGATTCAGGGCCAGGACTGAAGCCGGAAAGCCTGCCGCATCTGTTCGATCCGTTCTACACGACCAAGCCGGGCGGCATGGGCATGGGATTGTCGATCTGCCGCTCGATCACCGAGGCACACGGCGGCCGCTTGTGGGTGACCCCGAACACGCCACGCGGCGCGATCTTCCAGTTCAGCTTGCGAGAGGGCGATGGGGGGTGAACCGGAGATTGCGTCATCTTTGTCGCCGGAAAGGGAAACGATGCTAGCTGCGCCTATGGCGCGCAATCTCCGTCCGAAATTTTGAAATGGGCTGCCATCTAGGGCTATGGAGCTGGCTAAACCCCACAATCCATGATAGGTTACATGTAACCACTTTTGGAGAATTGTCATTTTGGAGAATTGTCATGGCTCCGGCTTCGAAGCCCAAGCCTTCTCGCGCCAAGGTGCGGCAACATCGCGAGCGGCTGCGTGCCATGGGGCTGCGCCCGATCCAGATTTGGGTGCCGGACGTGCGCGCGCCGTCCTTCCGGTCGGAGGCGCATCGCCAATCATCGGCCGTGGCCGCGAGCGCGCATACGCATGAGGATCAGGCGTTCATCGACGCGGTATCGGATCGGGGCGATGAATGAAGCGTGGCGACATCTGGACCGTCGCCGGCGGCAAGGACTACGCGGGCAAGCCACGCCCTGTCGTCATCATTCAGGACGACAGCTTCGACGCAACCGACTCGATCACTATCTGCGCCTTCACCACTGACGAGACGGACGCGCCCTTGTTCCGCCTGCCGGTAGAGCCGAACGAGCGCAATGGCCTGCGCGCGGCCTGTCGTTTGATGGTGGACAAAATTACCACCGTGCCAAAGACCAAGGTTGGCGCGCGTCTCGGCAGACTGGACGACGAAGATATTCTGCGGCTCAATCAGGCCGCGTTGGTGTTCCTCGGGCTCGCTGTCTCGCCGAGGACTAAGCCGGGGACGTGACGAGCATGGTGCAATGCCCTTCCCCGGCGATGATCCCCTCGCCGCTCGGCGGCAGTTCCACCGCCCGCCAGGCGCTATAGGGGCGCTTTAGCGGAGTCGATTAGAAGCCGATACCAACCATCCGGTACTGACCGCATGCGAACCACTCAGCGCAATAGGGGTGGGCCAGAGATATCAACTCCGTACGACGCCGGGGATGAATTCGACGGCTTACAACGGGTGCGCTAGGCGGCTGCGGTGCAAGCTGCACTACCGTGTCCGGCGGCTGGTCAGACGGCGAGGGCGGCTCGATGAATTCCGCGCGGGCCGCCTCGACGAATACGACAAGCGCTATTGCGGATATGACGAGAGAGTGGCTGTACATGAGAGTGGCTCCCCCTTGGGTCTAGCTGTCGGTACAAACCGCAAACGGCGGTTAGGTTCCAACGGGCGCGGCGGCAGAGCGCGAGATGAGCGTGACGGGAAATGTGCTGAACTGTGCCAAACGGGACGCCAATAGCCCTTACGCCCTTTTCTTGACGGTCTTGGCGTTATTGCCCTAAGCCGCTGTTATTATTATTTATTTAAGGCCGCTTGTATTATCGAGGCGGGCTTGCCTGGCGGCCAAGACAGCCAAGGCTTTAGAGGCGGTCTTGGGTGGCGGACTTGGTGAAGCCGACTTGGGTAGGAAGTTCCCAATCCACTTTCCGCGTCCGCTTGGACCGCCTTCGCCGCGGTGATGCGCCGTGACGCCCAACGACGCTTTTGACCGTTCGATGCGCCGCGAGCGCCTTATCGAGATACCTCACATTCCATTTAATCGGACAGTGTGGGTCAAGTCCGTGATGAGACTTAACCTCCTGGATCTTCTTCAAGAGCGGCTGGACGTTGGCGCGGAGAATTGCGTATCCGGCAATGATAAGCACATCCGGGCCTCGGGCTCCCAGATGCTGCGTAGCTCGGAATTGTCGCACACGAGTTCCATGGCGCCGAATCATATATCCTGGCGGCCTATGGTGGAATGACCCGGTTCATCGTCACGTCCAAGCACTCAGATCGAGTACCCGCGCGCGGACCTCCGCCAACGTCAGGGTGTTGCGCCTGCAGTGCTCGCGAAGCGTGGCCCGCGACGGCGCCTCTATCTTGACCCACCGCCAGCGGTTCCCCCTGCTGGCGAGAGAACGCTTTAGGTTTTGAGGTGCCTCTCCTGGTATCCTAGATATAGACAAATCAACCAATCGACGTCAGCAAAGATCATGGGACGCTCCGACGTCAGCTTTAGATGACTGAAACAATCACTAACCCGATCAAGCGCTCGTTCCGCGACCTGTCGGACGCGGAAGTCGCCGATATCGAGAAGGCTTCTGCCCTCGCCAGCAATTGGCTGGACAGGCAGCTTCGGCTGGGACGAGTTACTGCGCTCCCATCGCGTTCTCATCGTCTCTGAAGCGGGCGCCGGCAAAACGTACGAGTGCCAGGCGCAACAAGGCAAAGCTCTGGAAGGCGGGCGAGCCTGCGTTTTTCTTGGACCTTGCGACGTTGGCTGGAAGCTCGGTCCGCGACATGCTCGAGCAAGGAAGAAGAAGAGCGGCTTGACACGTGGCTACGCTCTCAATCCGAAATCGCAACATTCTTTTTGGATTCCATCGACGAACTTGAAGCTCACCCTTGGCAAGTTCGATCAGGCATTGAAGCGGCTTAACAAGGCGCTCGCGGGCCAGCTCGGGCGGGCGCGGATCATCATTACGACCCGCCCCGTTCCGATTGATCGAGAGCTGATCGTCAGACACCTGCCGATTCCGGTGTCGGGAGAGGCTGAGCCCACGGCGGAAGCCTTCGCCGACATGGTGATGGATCGCAGCAAGAAGAAGCCTGCGGATAACGCAGGTCCCAAAGCGTGGCGCAATGTCGGCCTGATGCCGCTGTCGCGCGAGCAGATGCGCGAGTTTGCGGTGCTCCAGGGCGTTCCGGACCCTGATGCGCTTCTGGCACGACATCCGCCAGCGCGACGCGGAAGAATTCGCCGAGCGGCCGCAAGATTTAGTCGAGTTGTGCTCCGATTGGCGCGAGCATCACCGCATCCGTTCCCATCGCGAGCAGGTCGAGACCAATATCGCGACGAAACTAAAGCCAAGCACCGAGCGCAAGGAGAGAGCGGAGCTGTCCGCAAGAGACGGCGATCGAGGGTGCCAGCCGACTGGCGCTGGCCGCGATGCTGACCCGCAAGCTCACGCTTGCGGCATAGCGTCAATTCCGACGGCGTTCACTGCGAGTGAGGCAGCGCTCGATGTGTCCAAGATTTTGCAGAATTGGAGTGCCGAGACAGGGCCACGTTGCTGGAGCGCCCGCTCTTCGGCTTCGCGAGTTATGGCCGCGTCCGCTTCCATCATCGGTCTGTGGTTGAATTTCTCGCTGCGAAGCGGCTCGATGCGCTGCTTGCGCGCGGCGTCTCGATCAAGTCGATCAAGCGACTCTTGTTCACGGAAACGGCACAAGGCGTACGAACGGTTAGGCCGTCGATGCGCCCGGTGGCGGCGTGGCTTGCGCTTTCGCGCGATACGATTTTTGACGATATCGTTGCGCTCGATCCGGCCGTTGTTCTTAGACCATGGCGACCCGCAATCGTTGCGTCCCGGCGCAACGCGTCAGGGCGCTCGAAGCGTATGTGGATCGGTATGGTCGTGGCGGGTGGCGTGGCCTGAGCACGCCGCGCATTCAGGTGCACCGCTTTGCATCGTCAGGAACTCACGGAACAGTGTCAGCGGCTGTGGGACCAGGGGATCGAGAATCCGGAAGTCCGCGATCTTCTGCTGCAGATTATTGCCGCCGGAAAGCTTGGCGGATGCGCCGACATTGCCTACGCGGTCGCCATGGACGGGAGTCGAACGGTCCGCGAGCGTAGCCTCGCCCTCGAGGCGCTGTTGGAGCTGAACGATCCACGCCTTGAAGCGCTCTCGGCGTCGCGTTGAAAGCGATCCCAGCCGCTGGCCAGAGGCCGATGGCGCGCCACGCGGTGCTTGACCTATTTCCGACCTACATGCCTATCGCGCGGCTCGCGCAGATATTGAGGCGCGTGAAGGAAAAGCCCCGCAGCATCGGCGACCTGAGTTACCGGTTGCCGCGTGAAATTGAGACGGCAGACCTCTCGTCAGAGTATCTCGATCAACTGTGCGCCGTGCTGACGGAATTGATCATCGATGGGATGACGTGGGAGCGTGACAAATTCCCACATCTTCGGACGCGGCGGCCTGATCTTATAGGCGCGCTCGTTGCGGCGTGTCGCCGGCAGGCGACGGAAGGGGTTCAAACCGAAGCGTGGATTGCATCGAGCCTTGCTCGCGGTTCGTATCTCGGTCGAAGACCACAGCGAGAAAGAGGCTTTGGCAGAATTGCGACAGGCGCTCGCGGGCTCTACCTGCCAGCGCGCGCGAGACCGCCTTCTGGGAAGAGGACGCTCTCCTGGCCCGGCTTCATCAGTCGAAAGATGCATTCCACCGCATCTTCGATCTTTCGCGCTACGGCGGCATCCAGCTCACCGACGAAAAGGACGCGGCTTGGATTCGAAAGAGGCTCTCCGATCCCGAGCGAGCCGTTGGAGCGTCGGGAAATGATGCTATGGATCGAGATGGTCGTGCTCAACCGCGGCGCGGCCGATCATGATGCGCTGCTCCAAAATCTTGAAACCCTTCATCTCGGATGCACCGAGTCTCATGACGATCATCGACAATCGGTTGAAGCCGCAGGACGGCCAGCGCGAATTGCGCCGGATGGAGGCGGCAAACGCGAGGCAGGCCAAGCACAACCGCAGGCGTGACGCGAAAGCCCACGCGAGTTGGGTGATGTTTTGGCGCGAAATCGTCGCAAAATCCAGATGCAGTCTTTGCCGAGGACCGTGCCGAGAACACGGCCTGGAATCTGTGGCGGGCGGTTGAACGTTCAGGCCAGGAAAGCCGCGCCTCGGGATGGAACCGACGATTCATCGAGGACCAGTTTGGCAAGGCGGTCGCCGATCGGCTACGTGGAACCATGATGGCTGGCGTGGCGCAAGGATAAGCCCACGCTCCGCAGCGAACGTCCCGACGGCGAGAAGGATACGTTTCTGGTCAGGTGGCAGTTCGGGCTCGCCGGGATTGCTGCGGAAGCCGAAGATCGCGAACTGGGCGAAGCGGCTGACCGAGCGGAGAAGCTGAGCTGGCCTGTCGGTATGCGCCGATGGAGCTGAACGGCTTTCCGTCGTGGCTCGAAAGCCTCGCCGTCGAGCATCCCGCGGCGGTTGATCGCGTCCTCGGCGAAGAACTAAGTCTTTCGCTCCGGGAGGTGAGGCGACGCCAGCGCGTATTCGATGTTCTTGCAGAACATAAGCCACGCGTCCGCGATCGTCGCGGCGCTCTTCGTTCCGCGAATTCGCGCTTGGCTGTCGGAGGTTGCGCAGGTCGATGTCACGCCAAACAACCCGCAATTCGGACAGAACCTCCGCCAAGCGATCGAAATCCTCATTCAGAAGCGGCACTGACGATGATCGCCGTTTCATAGAGACGACCGCAAGGCAACATCTGGCCGATGGGCTCACGGTCCCCTTTGCAAAGACGTGGCTGCCCGCTCTGCTTCATCTCAGCGCGGTCGCCGGTGTCGAAGCGCTTGAAAAGGGTCTTGAAAAACCGCCGCCTCGAAGACCGGTGTCGGGCGTGCAGCTGTTCGCGACGTTGTTCGACCGTGACTATGGCGGCATCGGCGTCGATCTCCGTGCGCCTGGATTTCTCGCCGCCGCTCCTGCTTCGGCTTCTTCGGCTCGCCTACCAGCATGTGCGCCGCGAGGACGACGCGCACCACGAAGGCTCCTATTCGCCCGATACGCGGGACCATGCCGAGAAAAGCCGGAACGCGGTGCTGAGCGCTCTGCTCTCCACGACAGGCCCCGAGGGCTGGGCTGTTAAGCTCGAAATGGCCGCCGATCCCTTGTTCGCGCACATGAAGAGACCGGGTCATCGCGCTCGCGGAGGAAAGGGCCGCCGAGGAGGCGGACAATCGTCGCGCTTACAGAGGCCAAGTTTGCCATTCTGGACAAGACCGGGGAGTCACCGCCCACAACGCGCGAAGCGATGTTCGCGCTCATGCGGGACCGGCTCGACGATATCGATGATCTTTTGCTCCAGGACATCTCGCCGCGCGCAGCTATGGGCCAGCATCACCGATGAACATGTCATGCGGCGAGAATTGGCGCGCGCACTACGCGACTGGTCGAACGCAGTGCTACACCATCGACCAGGAATCCGTGACTGCGGATGAGAAGGAAACCGACATTCGATTCAGATCAACCGGGTCCCAACGGCAAGAAACCATCGAACTCAAGCTTGGCGACGAGCGATCCGGGACCGATCTTTTCAATACGATCCGCGATCAGCTCCTGACGAAATACATGGCAGCTGATGAGTGCCGTGCGGGGTGTCTCCTTGTGACCATCGCGAAGGACCGCGAATGGGATCATCCAACGACGGGTCAAAGGATTAGCTTCGAGGAGTTGACGGCTCTGCTCGACGACGAGGCTCACCGGCTCTCGAGAGAACTTGGCGGAGCGGCAAAGCTGATGGCATGGGGCTCGATCTTCGACCGCGCCTCGGGACCGAAGGGTAGCACAGCCATGCCTCAGACGCTCGCGGTCCCTCTCGCTCGTGTTCGACGGATCGGTGAAGGGTTCGCTCAACTGTGCGATCGTTACACGCTCAAACAGCGAGCCGCGTAGATCGTTGGCGGAGGGAGTGGGATTCGAACCCACGATACGGTTTCCCGTATACACGCTTTCCAAGCGAGCGCCTTCAGCCACTCGGCCATCCCTCCGCGGGTCGCGGCGGGGCGCAATATAGTCGTGGGCGGCGGGCTGACAACCCGGGGCGAACCTGGGGCGGACCTCGGATTTGGGCCGCATCCGGGGGCGGACCCCGGCTCGTTTGAGCCGGGGCCGTTCCATCGTCTGAGTTTTGGACGGTCCCGGCTCGGGGGCCGGGACAGGGGGAGTGTGGGCGGGTTTGATTTCTCCCTCCCGGGCGGTGCATGATTGGGGGATGTCGCTTAGCCGCCGTGCCCTTCTGGCCGCCGTTCCGGGCATGCTGCTCGCTCCCGCGCGGGGGTGGGCGGCGAGCGTGACCGATGGGGCCTCCCGCGCGGTGGCGGTGCCGGCCGAGGTCAAGCGGGTGTTTCCGGCGGGGCCGCCGGCCGCCATCATGCTGTATACCTTGGCGCCAGAGTTGCTGCTGGGCTGGCCGCGGCCCAACGGGCCGGCGGAGCGCGAGTTCCTGCTGCCGGATGTCGGCGGGCGCCCGGAGGTGGGGCGCATCACCGGGCGCGGCAACACCGCCAATGTGGAGGCCGTGCTGGCGCTCAAGCCCGATCTCATTCTCGATATCGGCGACGTGAACCCGACCTATGTGTCGCTCGCCGACCGGGTCCAGGAGCAGACCGGCATCCCCTATGCGCTGCTCGACGGGCACTTCGCCGCGGCAGCCGCGGCCTACCGCACGCTCGGCGCCCTGATCGGCCGCGGCGCCGATGCCGAAGACCCTTGCGCGCGATGCGGAGGCAACGCTCGCGACCATCACCGGCCGGATCGCCGGCATCGCCCAAGGAGCGGCGGCCGCGGGTCTATTATGCGCGCGGTCCGCGCGGGCTCGAGACCGGGCTCGGCGGCTCCATCAACATGGAGACGATCGAGCTGTTGGCGCAGAACGTCGCCGGCGGCACCCGCGGCGGGCTCTCCACCGTCTCGCTCGAGCAGGTGCTGGCGTGGAACCCCGACGTGATCGTCACCATCGATCAGGACTTCGCCGCCAATGTGGGGCGCGACCCGGCCTGGGGCTCGGTGGCGGCGGTGCGCATGGGCCGCGTGCATCTCGCCCCCCACCTGCCGTTCGGCTGGGTCGACCTGCCGCCCTCGGTCAACCGGCTGATCGGGCTGTGGTGGCTGGGCAAGATCCTCTATCCGGACCTGTTCCCGGAGGACCTGGCGCCGCTGACGCGCGATTTCTATCGCCGCTACTATCACGTGACCCCGACCGACGCGCAGATCGAGCGGGTGCTGAGCGGCCGGGGGTGATGTCAGTTTCACGAATCAACATCGGCCCGTGGGAATATGTCAGGGACGCACGGCCTCTCACTCCCTCGCCCCGCTTGCGGGGAGAGGGTGGGGTGAGGCGGCGCTGCCGCGAGTCTGAGCCTGTGGAAAGGCCCCCTCACCGGGCCGAGTTCTGGTTTTCCTGCGTGCCGTGGACCCTCTCCCCGCACGCGGGGCGAGGGGCGCAGTGCCCGTCCCGGCTCCAACAAGAGAGTCCGCATGCGCGAGTGGCTTCGCAAGGACCACATCAAGTGAGCCATACGTTCGGGTCGGCCCGGTGACGACCCGTTCCGCGCTTCCGGGGTTCGGCATTGCGTTGGCGGTGCTGGCGGCGGGATTGATCACGGCGTTCACGGTCGGGCGCTATCCGGTGAGCTTGCCGCGAATTGTTCGAGGTGCTGGCGGCGCATCTCACGGGGCGGCCGGCTGCGGTGCCGCCGGCGGTCGAGAACGTGGTGCTGCTGGTGCGCGGACCACGCGTGCTCGCCGCCGTCATGGTGGGCGCAGCGCTCGCGGTCGCCGGCACTGCCTTCCAGGGCCTGTTCCGCAATCCGCTGGTGTCGCCCGATATCCTCGGCGCCTCCTCGGGTGCGGCGCTGGGCGCGGTGCTCGGCATCTTCTTTTCGCTCGGCGTCGCCGGCATCGAGAGCCTCGCCTTCGCTGGGCGGGCTCGCCGCGGTCGCGGCCGTCTATCTGATCGGCTCGCTCTTGCGCGGCGCGCGATCCGATCCTGGTCCTGGTGCTGACCGGCGTGGTGATCGGGTCGCTACTCGGCGCCGGCGTCGGGCTGGTGAAGTACCTGGCCGATCCCTACAACCAGCTGCCCGCCATGACGTTCTGGCTGCTCGGCAGCCTCGCCGCCACCACCGTTTCCGACCTGCTGCCGCTGGCCGGCCCGGTCGTCGATCGGCACCGCGGTGCTGATGGCGCTGCGCTGGCGCATGAACGTGATGTCGCTGCCGGAGGAGGAGGCGCGCGCGCTCGGCGTCGCCACCGGCCCATTGCGCATCGCCATCGTGGTGGCGGCGACGCTGATCACCTCGGCCAGCGTCGCCGCCGTCCGGCATCATCGGCTGGGTCGGGCTGGTGGTGCCGCACCTGGCGCGCGCGCTGGTCGGGCCCGACTTTCCGCGGCTCATGCCGGCGGCGGCGCTGCTCGGCGGCGGCTATTCTGTTGTTCATCGATACGCTGGCGCGCACCGCGGCGCCGATCGAGATCCCGCTCGGCATCCTGACCGCGGTCATCGGCACGCCGTTCTTCATCTGGCTGCTCGCCCGCATGCAACGGACCTGGTCGTGACGCTGGCGGCCCGCGATCTCAGCATCGGCTACCGCGACCGCGTGGTCGGGCGCGGCCTCGACGTCAGCCTCGAGCAAGGCGAGGTGCTGGCGCTGCTCGGCCCCAACGGCAGCGGCAAGACCACGCTGCTCAAGACGCTGCTCGGCATCCTGGCGCCGCTCGCCGGCGCGGTGTTGATCGACGATAAGCCGATCGGCTCGTATTCGGCGCCGGAGCGCGCGCGCCGCATCGCCTATGTGCCGCAATCCCATGTGCCGACCTTCGGCTTTTCGGTCGAGACCGTGGTGCTGATGGGCCGCACCGCCCACGGCAGCCTGTTTAGCGCGCCCTCCGCCCATGACCGGCTGGTGGCGCGGCCGCGCGCTCGAGCGCTTCGGCATCGCGGCGCTGCGCGAGCGGCCCTACACGATGATCTCGGGCGGCGAGCGCCAGCTCGTGCTGCTCGCCCGCGCGCTTGCCCAGGAGCCGCAATTCATCGTGCTCGACGAGCCGACCGCGAGCCTCGATTTCGGCAACCAGGGCAAGGTGATGCGCGAGATGCGCGCGCTCGCCGCCGCCGGCCACGGCGTGCTGTTCACCACCCACGATCCCAACCACGCGCTGCGCGCCGCCGACCGCGCGTTCCTGATCCGCGACGGCGAGCGCGTCGCCGAAGGCAGCGTGCGCGAGGTGCTGACGCGCACGGCGCTCGAAAACCTCTACGGCGCGCCGGTCGAGATGCTGACCGACGCCAGCGGCGCGACCGCCTTCCTGCCGGGGTGAAGGGCCGCGGCGATTCAATTCACCGCAGTGTCATGCCCCGCGCAAGCGGGGCACCCAGTAACCTCTGTATCTCGATAGAACTGATGCCGTGCCCGAATCAAAGTTTTGCCATTACTGGGTCGCCCGCCTGCGCGGGCGATGACAAGCGTAATTGGGGCCTTGCCTCGGCCTGCGCATTGGACGACCATCCGCGGCAAACAACCAACTTGGCCTTGAGCCAAAACGAGGAGGACATGACATGAGCCGTCGCTTCATGAGCCATCGCTTCGCGCTTTCGATCCTGGCTGCCATTCCGCTCGCGCTCTCGGGCGGGCATGCGGATGCGGCGGAAATCAATGTGGTGGCGGCCGGCGCGATCGAGGAACCGTTCGAGGCGCTCGCGGCCGACTTCGACCGCACCAGCGGCCACAAGGTCCACGCCATCTTCGGACCGGTCGGCGGCATGCAGGCCAAGCTCAAGGGCGGCGAGAAGGCCGACGTCATCGTGCTCTCGGCCGCCGCCATGGATGCGCTCGAAAAGGACGGGTCATTGCTCGATGGCAGCCGCACCGAGCTCGGCCGCGCGGTCGTCGGCATCGGCGTGCGCGCGGGCGCACAGCAACCCGACATCTCGACCCCGGACGCGCTCAAGAAGACACTGTTGGCGGCGCGCACCATCGCCTACACCAATCCGGCCGCCGGCGGCACCGCCGGCATCTACCTAAACGGTTTGCTCGACCGCATGGGCATCACCGAGGAGGTCAAGAAGAAGGCCCTGCTGGAGACGAGCGGCAGCGCGGTGGCGGCCGCAGTCGCCAACGGCGCCGCCGAGATCGGCATCTCGTTCACCAGCGAGCTGATGCCCAACAAGGAGGTCAAGGTGGTGGGACCGATGCCGCAATCGATCGGGCTCGTGGTCGCCTACGTGGCCGGCGTCGCGAAGGCGAGCCAGCAATCAGACGCCGCCCGCGCGCTGATCACCTACATGACAAGCCCCGCCGCGCGCGACCACTTCAAGCAGGCAGGCCTCTGACCCGCCGCACGTGTCCCGGGCTTGACCCGGGACCGTACCAATCTCTGGGCCTGGAACGATCCCGGCTCTGCGGTGCACCGCTCCGCATAGCCCGCGAAGACGGGCGTAAACGCCCTTAAGAGCTGCGCGCTGCACCGCGTCCGGGAAAAGCATCGTCGCCCGGCCCGACTTGCTTGCCTTTTGCGCAGCGGCGGCTTTGCCCCTACATAGGGGGCATGGCGAAAGACGCACCGGCGGCCGACGACTCCTACCTCGTCAAGCCTGATCCGCTCGATCCGCGGCTGACCGAGCGCGTCACCGGCATCGACCAGACCGGCGCCGTCATCGAGACCGCGGTGACGGTCGAGCGGGCGCTCACGATCTTCCTCAACGCGCAGGAGATCGTCACCGCCATGACCATCAACGACTATCCGGACTATCTGGCGCTCGGCTACCTGCTCAACCAGCACATGCTCTTGACCGACGATGTGGTCACCGGCATCGACTACGACGAGGAGCTCGCGGTCGTGGTGGTGCGCACCAAGCGCAAGACCAATTACGAGAAGAAGCTGAAGAAGAAGGTGCAAACCTCGGGCTGCGCCCAGGGCACCGTGTTCGGCGACCTGATGGAGGCCTTGGAGAACATCACGCTGCCGGCGGCGGAGCTGCGCACCTCATGGCTCTATCGGCTCGCCCAGGAGATCAACACCACGCCCTCGCTCTATCTGCAGGCCGGCGCCATCCACGGCTGCGTGCTCGCGGTCGCCGACCGGCCGCTGGTCTACATGGAGGATGTCGGCCGCCACAACGCGGTCGACAAGATCGCCGGCTGGATGTTCCAGCATCAGGTGCGCCCGCACGACAAGATCTTCTACACCACCGGACGCCTCACCTCCGAGATGGTGATCAAGACCGTGCGCATGGGCATCCCGATCCTGATCTCGCGCTCGGGCTTCACCGCCTGGGGGGTGGAGCTTGCCCGCAAGGCCAACCTCACCCTGATCGGCCGCGCCCGCGGCAAGCGCTTCGTCGCGCTCGCCGGCGCCGAGCGCATCGTGTTCGACCAGGACCTCGCCTATGTCGAGGAGGAAAGCGCCAAGCACCGGCGCAAGGCCGCGGTGCACGATGATTGATTGTTGGTCGGCGGATGAACCACTCAGTGTCGTTCCTGCGACAGCACCCGGGCGCCCGCCCGATGATTTCGTATCGCACTGCCGTTCTTCCCCATGGGGAGAAGGAGTGAAACGCCCTGCGTCCCTAACTAAAGGAAGCTTAAGAACGCTCGCACGTGAGGCGAGCACGGCGGTCGGCTCCCTCGCCCCGGAGGGGAGAGGGTGGGGTGAGGGGGCTCCGGCGCTTCCGTATCGCACCGCCCGAGCCCCCTCATCCCGCCCTTCTCCCCCATGGGGAGAAGGAGTGCCAGGCCGTGTGTCCCTAACGGTAATTGCTAATGCGCTCGCGCGACCTCGCGACTGGCCGTGCGTTCAGTTGCTTGACCTATGACACCGTCTGCGAAACCACTCGGGCTGGTGCTGGCCGGTGGCTTGGCGCGGCGCATGGGCGGGGGCGACAAGGCCCGTATCAGCATCGGCGGGGCCACGATTCTCACGCGCGTGCTGGCGCGGCTCACGCCGCAGTGCGCGGGCGTGATCCTCAACGCCAACGGCGATCCGGCGCGATTCGCCGATACGGGCCTGCCGGTGGTGCCCGATTCGGTGTCCGGCTTCGCGGGGCCGCTCGCCGGCATCCTGGCGGGGCTCGATTGGGCGGCGGCGCAGCGGCCGGAGATCGCCGATGTGGCGAGCGTGCCGGGCGATTGCCCGTTCCTGCCGGACGATTTGGTCGAACGCCTGAGCACGGCGCGTGCCGCGGCCGGCGTGCCGCTCGCCTGCGCGCGCTCGGGCGATTGGCGCCATCCGGTGGCCGGCCTGTGGCCGGTCAAGCTGCGCGAGGACCTGCGCCATGCCCTGGTGGTGGAAGACCTGCGCAAGATCGAGATCTGGACCGCCCGGCACGGCGTCGCGGTCGCCGACTGGCCGGTCGCGCCGGTCGATCCGTTCTTCAACGTCAACACGCCCGAGGACGCGGCCGCGGCTGAGCGAATGGCCGCGCTGGAGGCTTTGTAGCCTGGATGGAGGCGCGCGAGCGCCGTAATCCGGGACCGCCCCTCCCGCATTCCGCATAGCCCGCGAAGAGCATCAGGGCGTTTACGCCCGTCTTCGCGGGCTATGGCGTAAACGCCCTGATGCGCTCCATGCGGGCTACCAGCACGCATCACTCCACCAACGCCGCGTACGACAAGAACCCGACGCTGTCGCCAACCGCTACCGTGGTGGTCTCATCGAGCAGCTCCACCAGACCGTCGGTCTGCGTCAGCGAGGTGATGACGCCGGCGCCGTCCTGGGCGTGCTTGACGGCTTCGATGACGCCGTCGGGCCCGCGCCGCAGCGCCACGCGGACATATTCGCGGCGGCCCTTGCGCTTGCGATAGGCGAAGGTCGAGCGCACCGGCAGCGGCATCAGCGGCGGCAAGCTCGGCGCCCGAGAGCCTCGCCAGCAGCGGCCGCACCACGCGCGCGAAGGTCACGAACACCGCGACCGGATTGCCCGGCAGCCCCACGAAGGCGGCGCCGCTGCCCGGCCGCGAGCCCGGGATCACCCCCATGGCGACCGGGCGGCCGGGCTTGACGGCCACCCGCCAGAACACCAGCCGGCCGATCGCCTCGACCGCGCCACGCACATGATCGGCCTCGCCGGTCGATACGCCGCCCGAGGTGAGCACGAGATCGTGCGCTTCCCCGGCCGCCGCAATCGCCTGCCGCAGCCGCGCCGGATCGTCGCGCACGATGCCGAGATCGGTTGCTTGCGCGCCCAGGCCGGCGAGCAGGCCGGCCAGCAGATAGCGGTTGGCATCGAACACGGCGGCGCTCGGCCGCGGCGTACCGGGCTCGACGATCTCGTCGCCGGTCGAGAGCACCGCGACCCGGATGCGGCGGCGCACCGGCAGCTGCGTGAGCCCGACCGCCGCCGCCAGCGCCACGTGGCGGGCGGACAACCGCTGCCCCGCCGGCAGCACGACCGCGCCGGCGCGCACGTCCTCGCCGGCGAAGCGCCGGTTGGCGCCGGCATCGAGCCCGCTCGGCACCAGCACGGCGTCGCCCTCGAGCCGCACATCCTCCTGCATGAAGACCGTGTCGGCGCCCGCCGGCATCGGCGCCCCGGTGAAGATGCGGATCGCGGCGCCAGGCGGGAGCGCCGCCGTGGCCATGCTGCCGGCGGTCGCGCGGCCGGCAACCAGAAGCCGCGTCTCGCCAGCGCGGTCGAGATCGGCGGCGCGCACCGCGTAGCCGTCGACGGCGGAATTATCGAACGGCGGCAGGCTGATCGGCGCCACCACTGTCGCTCGCCATGACGCGCCCATGGGCGGCGGCGAGCGGCACCGTCTCGGTTTCGGCGACCGGCATCACCCGCTCGCGCAAGATCCGCTCGACCTCGTCGATCGGCAACAGCGGCCCCGCAAACGCGAAGCAATCGTCGGTGAGCTGCGCCATCAGGCGTCTCCGCGCGCTTCCAGCACGCGCTCGATGGGCGCCGATTCGAGCATGAGCACGTCGGCGATGGTCTCGATGTCGTCGAGCCCGATGACCGGAAGCTCCGTGCCCGGCAGCGGCCCATCGGCGGCGACTGCGACGATCCAGGGATCGTTGGGATGGATGAGCGGCTTGCCGACGCAGGCGCGATAAACCTCGAGCTTGGGATGGGGCTGCGCCTTGTAGCCTTCCACGATCACCAGATCGACCGGCGCGAGCCTGCCCAGCAATTGCTTGAGCGAAGGCTCGGGCGCGCCGCGCAATTCGTGCACCAGCGCGAACCGTCTGGCCGAGCCGATCACCACCTCGGTGGCGCCGGCCATGCGGTGGGTATGGGAATCCTTGCCGGGCTGGTCGATGTCGAAACCCTCATGGGCATGCTTGAGGGTCGAGACCGTGCGCCCGCGCGCCACCAGGCAGGGGATCACCTTGGCAAGCAGGGTGGTCTTGCCGGCGCCTTGCCAACCGGCCAGTCCGATGATGCGCATGGGAGATATATAGCAACGGCCGCGAAGTCTGGCTTGGCGTGCCCGCGTCGGTCTTGTGAGGAAATTGCCGCTGCGTCAGGGACGCAGATGTGTGCATACGGTTAGGCTGGTCACGATTCCGGCGCAGCCTCCGGCGGCCGCATGCCCAGCGCCGCGATGTGGGCGCGCACGGCGGGATCGCGCAGCGCGGCCAGGAAGGCGGCGATGGCCGGGCGATCGGCGCGGCGCTCGACCAGCAGGAAGTCGTAATCTTCCGGCGCCACCGGCAGGAAACCGAGCCCGTAGAGCCTGGCCACCGATTCGATCGCGATGCCCCAATCGGCGCGCCGCTGCGCCACCGCGGCGGCGACCGCATTGTGGGAGCGCGGCTGGTTGCTGTAGCCGGGCGGACGCGCGCCCTGCAGCAGCTGATCGATCAGGATGCGGGTGCCGGCGCCGCCGTTGCGGTTGACCATCAGGCAAGCCGGGTCCGCGAGCGCCGCCTTGATGGCTTGCGCCGCGGTGCCGCCGGCGAAGCGTTCATCGCCATGGCGGTACGCGAAGCCCTGCATGCGCTGCCAGCCTTTCACGAGCCGCAGCCCCGGACGCAGCAGATGGATGTTGTAGACGGCGCCCGCGGGATCGAGCAGATGCACGGGCGCCAGGTCGCATTCCCCGCGCTGCGCCGCCGCCACGCCGCCGAGGCTGCCGACCGAAAGCGTGCGGGCGCTGAAGCCCTGCCCGGCCAGCACGCCCAGCACCACGTCGAGCGCCACGCAATGGCTGCCCATGATGACCAGATCGGGCATCGCGGCGGCCTGGCCGATGAGCGTGATGCGGGCGCGCGCGCCGGCATCGAGCGCGGACGCCAGCGCCTCGATCTCGAGGAAGCCGTCGGCCTGCGAGAAGCTCGTCACCGAGCCCGAGCCCTTGGGGATGGGAAACGCGAGCGGGCCATGCTCGCCCGCCACCAGCGCCACCAGGACGAACTCCTTGCGGCCGAGCTCGGAGGCAATGCGCACCGGCACTTCCGCCTCGATCGTGCGGGCCGCCTCGGGGGGCAGGCCGGCGAGCGCGCGGATGACCGGCGCCACGAAAGTGTGGAAGGTGAAGATCGCCGAGGTCGGAAAGCCGGGCAGCACCACCAGCGGCTTGCGGCCGACCACCGCCAGGCACAAGGGCTTGCCGGGCTTGAGCGCCACGCCGTGCACCAGGATGCCGGGCGGGCCCAGCCGCGACACCACCTGGTGGGAGAGATCGCCCGCGCCCTTGGAGGTGCCGCCGGAGAGCAGCACCAGATCGCAACAGGCGAGCGCGTCGCGGATCGCGCGCTCGAGCGCGGCCTCGTCGTCGGCGATGGCGCCGAGCGCGATCGGCACGCCGCCGGCCTCGGTGACGGCGGCCGCGATGATGGCGCCGTTGCTGTCGTAGACCTCCGCCGGCTTGAGCGCTTGCCCCGGCGCGACCAATTCGTCGCCGGTCGAGAGCACGGCCACGGTCGGCTTGCCCACGACCTCGACCGTCGCGATGCCGCAGGCCGCCAGCATGCCGATCTCGCGCGAGCCGATGCGCGCGCCACGGCGCAGCACGACCTCGCCGCGCGCAATGTCGGAACCCGCATAGGAGATGAATTGGCCGGGCGCGATGCTCCGGCGCAGGTCGATCGAGGGAGCCGCGTCGGCCGGGCCCGCGTCGGCGGCCAAATCGGCGCCGACCAGATCCGTGTGCTCGACCATTGCCACCGCGTCGGCGCCGCGCGGCAGCACGCCGCCGGTCGCGATGGTGGTGGCGCAGCCGGGCGCGACCTCCACGGTGGGGGCGTGGCCGCAGACGATCACCTCGGCATTGAGGCGCAGGCGGACCGGTGCCGCATCGCTGGCGCCGGCGCTGTCGGCGGCGCGCAGCGCAAAGCCGTCCACGTTGGAGCGGTCGAACGGCGGCACGTCGATCGGCGCCGCCACATCATGGGCGAGCACGCGGCCGAGCGCGGCGGCAAGCGCGACCGTTTCGCCCGGCAGCGGCTTGCGCGCGACATGGCGGGCGAAGCGTGCCTGCGCTTCCTCGGCCGAGACCACTTCGAGGAACTGCTCCTGCCGCGCCGCCCGGCGGATGGCGGCGAACAGATCGCGCCTGCCCCTGCCCGCAGCGGCAGACCGGGAGGTGGTGACCGAACGATTCGTCATGGCCAGGGGTTTACCATGACAGTAGTTTCCGCAGGGTGACCCTCGCGATCGGCCGCCACCAGGATCCAGCCGTCCGCCGCCGCAAGCGTTTGCAGCGGCAGGTAGCCCGAGCCCAGGGGCTCGGCTTGCCCGGCGCGCAGCCGCACCGGGACGAGCTCGGCAAGGCCCAAATTAGAGGCGATCTTGCGGGTGAGCCGGGCCGCTGTCGCGGGCGGTTCCTCGCGGCTCGCCGCACAGGCGCGCCAGCATGCGCCGCCCGAGCAGCAGCCATGCGGCCAGCGCGCCATCGAGACGGCCCGGCAGCAGCAGAACCGGCCGCGCTTCGACCATGCCGAAAGCGGCGGTCTCGCCGGGCGAGATCGCGATCCCGTGCGCCTCGACGCGGCCGAGGCGCGCCAGCGTCATGACGCTCCCATCGTTGCGGCCGTTGCCGGTGCCCCCGATCGCCACCACCGCATCGGCATCATCGGCATCTTGGCGCCGCAACGCGCCCTCCAGCCCCTCGCCGCCGGCCAGATGGTCGAGCACGACACCTCCCGCCGCCGCGATGGCGTGCGCCACCAAGGCCGCCGCCGCATCGATGACCGGGTCGCCCGCCGGGCGTGCCCGCACCACCGCGAGGCGCGGCTCGCGAATGCGGATGCGTGCAATGCCGGCCCCCGCCAGCGCCGCGGCCGCGACCGCCCGCAGGCGCCGGCCTTCGAGCCGGAACGGGCTTGCATGATCCGCGTCCGCGCCCGCTGCCAGGACGCCTTCGCCCGAAGCGATCGGGGCGATGGCTTGCGCACGGCCGTCGCGGACCATCACCGCATCGATCTCGGCGACCGCGTCGGCGCCGGGCGGCAGCGGCGCTCCGGCCTCGATCCAGAGCGCGGAGGGCAGCGGGGCCGGCGCATAAGGCCCGGCATCCTGCGCCAAAGCGGAGTTCACCGCCCAGCCGTCGCGCAACGCCAGCGCCACGGCGGGCCGCGACGTGACCGTCACATCGGCCGCCACCACCCGGCCGACCGCATCGGCGATCGCGACCTCGCGCGCCGCCACCGGCGCGACCAGCGCATCGATACGCTCGAGCACCGCATCAAGCGGCATCAGCCGCGCTATCCGTTGGGTCGCTTCGACGAGCATCGTGTGCTGCTACCGTTATGACCTACCGTTGTGAGCTACCATTGTGACTCTGACGTTGCCTCGTCAGTTAGGGGCGCACGGCCTTTCACTCCTTCTCCCCAAGGGGGAGAAGGGGGGATGAGGGGGCTACGGCGGTGCGATACGGAAACATCGTAAACCCTCACACCACCCTCTTCCCATGCGGAGTCGGGTCTATCTGACTCCGCCACCAATAGCGCGCAAGTCGTGCAGGCTCGACTTGCGATGGCGAGGGAGTGAGAGGCCGTGCCCACACCAAGCGTGGCTCCCAATCCTGTGCGGCTGGCCAACCCTTATGATGTCATGTATGGACGGGCCGCTTTCGACAAGGCGAAAGGCCGCTTTCGACAAGGGCGAGATGGCGGAAAAAACTCTCAACCTGCGCGGCCTCAAATGCCCGCTGCCGACGCTGCGGGTGCGCAAGGCGCTGGCCGGCCTCAAGCCGGGCGATTGTCTCATCGCCGAATGCACCGACCCGCTCACCGAGATCGACATCCCCAACCTCATCAACCAGACCGGCGACGAGCTGATGGACACCGCGCGCGCCGACAAGGTGATCACATTTCGCATCCGCAAACGGTGAGCTCTCTGGATTTCGCGACGCGTCCCTTCCGCTGATCCCCGCGGAAGCCGGGAACCAGTTCCTAAGGAATTTTGCGAAGCGACCGGATTCCCGCGTCAGAGCCTGTGAAGAAAAGTGATGAATGACGAGTTTCTCCACCCGCTCGTCCCCGCGGACGCGGGGATCCAGCCTTTGCCCCATCGAGAGTCCATGCAGTTTGGCAAAGTCTGGTTTCCCGCGTCCGCGGGAATGAGCGGATGTGGCGATTCTTTCCCACACTCTTACGCGGCTGGGACGACTCCTCATACGCTCGCTTGAGGGAGAGCTTCGTTCTCATTTCTCGATCAGCCCCGCGCGCTCGATGACGGGCTTCCAGCGCACCGTCTCGCTCTCGATCAGCTGCACGAACTGCGCCGGCGTCAGCGGCTGCGTCACCATGCCTTCCTCGCGCATGCGGCGATCGATCTCGGGGCGACCCATGGTCTGCACGATCGTGCGGTTGACCTTTTGCACGATGTCGGGCGGCAGGCCGGCCGGAGCGGACAGCGAGAACCAGGTCGTGGTCACCAGATCCGGGAACCCTTGCTCCTTGAAGGTCGGCAGGTCGGGAAAGTCTGGTAGGCGGCGATCGGCAGTCTGCGCCACCGCGGTGAGCGTGCCGGAACGGATCTGCCCGAACGTCGAGGTCAGGGTCTGCGCCGCAAACGCGATGTGGCCGCCGACCAGGTCCAGGAGGCCCTGCGAGGCGCCCTTGTAGGGCACGTGCTCGACCGCGATGCCGGCCTGCTGCGCCAACGACTCGGCGAACAGTTGTCCCATGCTGCCGACGCCGGACGACGAAAAGGGCAACGGCGCGCCGCCTTTCTTCGCAAACGCGATGAATTGATCGAGCGTCTTGATGCCGCTCGCCGGATTGACCGACAGCACGATGGGCGAGCCCGCGATATAGGCGATGTTGGTGAGATCGCGTAGCGGCGCATAGCCCAGGTGCGGATTGCTGATCGGGGCCAGCACCAGGATCGACACATTGGTGATGACGAACGTATAGCCGTCCGGCGGCGTCGCCATCACGGACTGCACCCCGATGGCGCCGCCGGCGCCGGCGCGGGTCTCGACGATGAAGGGCTGGCCGAACGCGCTGCTCAAGCCATCCGCGACGGTGCGGGCGAGCAGGTCGGCGGCGCCGCCCGCCGCGAAGGTGTTGACGATCCGCACCGGCCGGGTCGGCCAGCTCTGGGCTTGCGTCGGCGCCGGGGCGAGGCAGGCAAGCGCAAGCAGCAGGGCGCAACAGCGTTTCATGTTGCTCTCTCCTGTTAGCCCGCATGGAGCGCATAAGGGCGTTTACGCCCGTCTTCGCGGGCTATGCGTAATGCGGGAAGGCCACTCCCGCATTACGCTTACGCTTCATGCGGGCTACGAAACTACCAAACTACTTCTTGGCGTTCTTCACGTAATCGGCGATGAAGCTGCGCATCTCCGGCGTGATCGACAGAGCGTGGCGCACTTGCTCGTTGGTGTTGGTGCCGGCCACCCATTCGGGCGCGAAGCCCAGCGTCTTGATCGCTTCGTCCGCATAGCTCTTGTCGTCGTTGAGCTCGCGGATCGCATCGCGCAGCGCCGCAATGGCGGCCGGCGGCGAATTGGGCGGCAGCACGATGGTGCGCTGCATGGCGCTGTTGATGCTCAGGATCGTGAGATAGGTGTCCCACAGCTGCCCGGACGGCAGGCTGCCCTTGATCTTGCGATATAGCTCCTGGAACGGCAGCATCGGCAGGCCCTCGACCTGCTTGGAGACGGTCAGGCTCTCGCCGTTCCATTCGGGATCGAAGAAGATCGGGGTGACGGTGCCGTCCTTCACCAGTCCGGCGATGACGGCGCGGTAGCTCGGCGGCGATTCGGAGAAGAAGTTGATCTCGTTGCGCAACAGCGCGAGCCGCGCCGCCTGGCTGCCCGGGAACGGCGTCACATAACGATAGGGCACGCCCAGCATGTCGAGCGCGAGGCGGATCAGCAGATCCTTGGCGTTCTCGGCGCCCAGCCCGCCCGCCACCAGGCCCTGCGCCTTGACGATGTCGGTCGCGTCCTTGAGCCCGGGCGGCACGTCGCTGCGGGCATAATAGACCGTGCTGCCGGGCTGATAGGCGAGAAAGTCGTAAGTCCGGAAATCGGTGCGGAAGCGCTCCGGGTCGTTGGCGTAGCGCCAGGCGGTGCCGGTGAAATAGCCCACCATGGTGCCGTCCTTGGGCGCCACCTCGCCCAGGTAGCCGGCCCCGATCATGCCGCCGGCGCCGTCCATGTTCTGCACGATGACCTGCGGGCGGCTGTCGATGTGATCGGCAAGATGCTTGGCGAACAGGCGGCCCTCGATATCGGTCGGGCCGCCGGCCGTGAAGTTGATCAGCACCGTCACCCGCTTGCCTTTGTAATAAGGATTGTCGGCGGCCGCCGGCATCATGGCGGCGATCACGGCAATGGCCGATAGCGCGGCGGCGGCCGCTTGCGCGCGGATTGACGGCATTCCGGCCCTCCGTTGATCGTGCTCTCGTCCGGCCGACCATACAGGCAGCGGCTTGCCCTGCCCAGGGTCCGGCCCCCTGCGACCGGGGGTCCCGCCTGCGCAGCGTTGACCTTGATCGACGACGACCCCGTTTCCGGGTTATCGGTAGGGTGTCGCCCTTGGCGGTTTCGGGGCGGGACGCATGTAACCGGCATCTGCAACAAAAGCGAACGCGGTAGCGGAGCAAAACATGGCGAGCACGGCGGACCAGGTCACCACCGATGACATCACCTCCGAGAGCATCACTTGCGCGAACGGGATGCCGGCATTCCTGGCCTATCCGGCCGGCCGCACCAAGCTGCCGGCCATCATCCTGATGCATGAGCGCTATGGCCTGGTGCGGCACACCCGCGACCAGGCGATCCGCTGCGCCCGCGACGGCTTTGCGGTGCTCGCGCCCAATTTCTTCTTCAAGCATCCGGATCAGCGCAAGCTCAACGCCGGCGATACGCGCTACGACATGACCGATCCGGAATCCGTCGACTACCTCAAGGCGGCGATCACGACCCTGAAGAAATATCGCTTCGCCGACACCAAACGGCTGGCGGTCGCGGGCTACTGCCAGACCGGACGGCATCCGCTGTTGCTGGCGGCGGCGGTTCCGATCAGCGCCGCCGTGGTGTGGTACGGGGCCGCCTCCAAGCGCGAATGGGAGGTGAACGAATTCCAGCCGAAACCGCTGGATCAAGTGATCGGCGCGCTCAATTGCCCGGTCTTCGGCGCCTTCGGGGAGGCCGATCACATCATCTCGCTCGCCGACGTGCAGCGCTTCCGCAATTGCCTGGAGGCCCACCGGAAAAGTTACGACATCCATGTCTACGAGGGCGCGCCCCACGGCTGGCTGAACGACACCATGCCGGGGCGCTACCGCAAGGCCGAGGCGCAAGCCGGCTGGGCGGCGCAGCAACGCTTTCTTGCCGATGTGTTCGGCGGCGGCTACTCAAACAAGACGGTGCGCTGGAATTTCTCCTGCGAAAGCGGCCACGACTACGACTTCTCCAAGAACGTGCGATTGGAGTAGCCCGCATGAGGGCGTTACGCCCGTCTTCGCGGGCTATGGAGCTCTTGCGGAATGCGGGACTGCTGTCCCGGATTGCGGCGCTACGCGCCTCCATCCGGGCTACGGACCACGCCACGCCCACACTGATCATCGCATTGCTCATGGCGTTGAGCGCCTCGGCCGCGCGGGCCGACGGCATCGCTGACTTCTACAAGGGCAAGACCGTCGCGCTGGTGGTGGGCTCCTCCACCGGCGGCGGCTACGACACCATGACGCGCGCGATCGGACGCTTCATCGGCAAGCACATACCCGGCAACCCGACCGTGGTGGTGCGCAACATGCCGGGCGCCGGCGGCATTCTGGCCCTGAACTACATCTACAACTCGGCCGAGCGGGACGGCACCGTGCTGGCGCTGGTGCAGAACAACACGCCGCTCGAGCCGCTGTTCGGCACCAAGCAGGCGCGCTACGACGCCACCAGGCTCAATTGGCTCGGCACCCCGAGCTTCGAGGTCGCCATGGTGCTGGTGTGGCACACGGTGCCGGTGAATTCCGTGGCCGACCTCAAGAGCCGGGAAACCCAGATGGGCGCGTCGGGCGCCAATTCGACGCCGGCCTTCTATGCGCGGCTCCTCAATGCGACGCTTGGCACCCGCATGAAGCTGGTCAACGGCTATCCGGGCCAGAACGATGCCTTCCTGGCCATGGAACGCGGCGAGCTCGACGGCTATCCGAGCGTCTTCCAAAGCGCGCTCACCTCGACCCGCCCGAACTGGCTGCCCGAGAAGCTCGCCAAGCCCATTGTCCAATACGGGCCCGAGCGGCTGCAGGAACTGTCCGATGTTCCGTTCGCGCCCGATCTCATCACCAACGCGGACGACAAGCTGGTGATGCAGGCGGGGTTTGCGCCGCTGGCGCTCGGCCGGCCCTTGGTGATGCCGCCCGACGTGCCGGCCGATCGGGTCGCCGCCATGCGCAAGGCGCTCGCCGACACCTTCGCGGATCCCGAATTCCTGGCGGAAGGCGAGCGCATGGGGCTCGGCCTCAATGCGCCGCGCACCGGCGAGCAACTTGCCGACGTGATCGCGCGCGCCTATCGCAGCCCCCCGCACATCGTCGAGCGGCTGCAGAAATTGAACAATCCGTGAGAAGCAAGGAGGCGCAGTGGCCTCCTTCATCTTTTAGTTAGGAGCGCAGGGCGTTTCACTCCTTCTCCCCATGGGGGAGAAGGGCGGGATGCGGTGCGATACGGAGACGCTGTTCAACCGGGTTGATGGTCGACGTTTTGGACCGGGATGATTGTCGACAGTTTCGGGTTTGGGGCAGGTTCAGCCGGTTTGCGGAACCCATCACGAAGTGGAGCGAACCGGCTGAACCTGCCCGGGCGATCGATAAGGCCGATATCGAGATCGCAGAACCGAACCACGTGGTCCCCGGTTTCGAGCTCGGCGATGCCGATGAGTTCTCCGACCAGGGCCTGGCTGACGAAGACGAGTTCGCCTTGCCACTTGATCTCACCTGCGTTGCGGATGCGGCGAACCTGATGATCGGCATCATACCAGGGATCCTCGACCCGGTCGGGCATGGGGCGCTGCGAGGGGGCGTAAAGATCCGCCGGTGGCCGTTGCCCGAGCGCCTCGTGCGGACGCTCCTGGTTGTAATGCCGGCGAAAGTCATCGAAGCGGACCTGCTGTTCGGCTGCGTTGGCGGCCGGTGGGCGGGTCGTCTGTTTCTTCAGGGTGCGATGCATGCGCTCGTGCCGCCCATTCTCCTGCGGAGAAGCGGGAAGGATGAAGTGCGGTTTGATGCCGAGCTTGAGCCACCAGGCCGACAGCCGGGTCAGCCCCCCCGCACTGGTCGCCCCGAACGGTGCTCCATTATCGCAGCGGATCGAAAGCGGCAGCCCGTAGGCTCGAAAGGCCGCCGTGAAGGCCGGTTGAACACCCTCGATCGTCGACTGCGTGATCCGAACGTCAAGCAGAAAGCGGCTATGGCTGTCGGTCAACGTCAGGGGATCGATCTTGCTCTGATCGGCGGTACGGAACCAGCCCTTGAAGTCGGTCGCCCACTCGTCGTTGGGAGCCGCCACACTCGCAAATGGGCGTCGCTGATCAATCGCTCTGCGCCGGCGCTTCACCGGCGCAATCAGCCCGGCCTCCTTGAGAATGTCGCCGATCGTGGAGGCAGCCGGCCAACGCACCTCGGGAGCTCGGCGGCCGAGTATCACCAACAGCTTGCGGGGCCCCAAGTGCGGAAACCGCCGGCGCAGCGAAACGACCTCATCTTTGAGCGCGGCTGCGGTCGCGTGCGAACAATGCAACGGAGCATGCGAGTGGTCCATAAACCAGTCCCGTGCGCCGCTCTCCCGCCGCTTCCGCCAAGCATAAAACGTATCGCGGCAGACCCCATAACGGGCGCACAGCTCCGATACGCTCCAGTTCCCGGTGTCATAGTCCACCAGCATTCGAATGCGCTCTTCCATGGCACAGGTCTCTGTAAACGGCATCGGTGGTCCCCCCTCCGATGCAGCTTGACCTGTCGACAATCATCCCGGTCTAAATTGTCGGATATCTACCCGGATTATACCCGCCCGAGCCCCCTCACCCCGCCCTCTCCCCTTCGGGGCGAGGGAGTGAAACGCCGTGCTCACCTCACTCTACAAGCCCAAGCGCAGTAGAGGCGCTGCGATGCCGCAGCTTCAGCCAGCAGCTGCTACGCGCTTTGGGCGTGCAGCGCCGGGGGCCGGGACACGTCACAGAAAGACTACGCGATCACTGCGATGCCCTGGATCTCGAGCAGCGCGTTGGGGTTGGCCAGATGCGATATGGCGATGGACGCGCTGGCGGGAAAATTCTCGCCGAGGATTTCCCGCCGCAATTCCGTAAAGCGGCGATGGTTGCGCGGATCGGTGATGAACACCGTCATGGTCACCATGTCGGAGAGCTTGCCGCCCGCTTCCGCCAAGGTGGCGGCGAGCGCCGCGAACACGGCATGGACCTGGGCGTCGAGATCGCCGGCGAGCGACTTGCCGGACGCGTCGACCGCCCCGGTATGGCCGGCGAGCCAGATCGTCCTGCCGCCCTGGGTCACCACGGCCTGCGAATAGCCCGAGCGTTCCGCGGATTCGCGTTTGACGAAGCGCCGGCTCGGGGATTGCGCTACGGCCGGGGCGGCGCTGCCGATCGCCGCCAGGCCGCCCAGCATCAAAAGCTTGCTGAAGATCTCACGTCGTGCCGAGACACCCATGGCTTCCTCCTTGCCGGCCGCGATCAATTCTTCGCGGTCGCCGCGGTCGCGGGACCGAGCCAGCCGATGATCAGGTCGGCGATCTGGATATTGTTCTTGTCCATCATCAGCATGTGGCTGTTGCCCTTGATGCCGAGCGCGGGCAGGTACAGGAACTTGGCGGTGCCGCCGGCGGCGTTGATGGCATCGACCGATTGGTTGCACAGCTTGCGGCGCTCGTCGCCGTTGGGGCCGCTCGAGCCTTCCGTGTAGTCGCCGAACACCATGAGGGTCGGCACCTTGCGGAACGAATTCCCCACATCGTCGGCGCTGAGCGGGCCACAGCTGCCCTCGATGTCGATGAAGCCGCGGACCTTGGCGGCGCGCTGGCGGATCAGCTCAAGCCCGTAGCCGCCGGACTGCGAGTGCACCATCACCACGGCCGGCCCGATCTTGTCGAGGAGCGCGGCCAACGCCTTGACCGTATTGGTCCCGCCGCCCGGCAGCAGGTTCTCAGTATTGGGCACGAGCTGGGCGAAGTACTGGTCCTGCGCCTCGACCGGGAATTGCTGGCCCGGATAGGGCGTCGGATATTTGGCGCCGATCAGGAAATTCGGATAGGCGCGCTCGCGCGTGGTGAGCGGCACCGAGGGCAGCAAGGCGGGATTTGATTGCGCCTTGGCGCGATTGATCGCTGTCGGATCGAAGCCCGAGCGGCCGCGGCCGACGTGATCCACCACATAGACCGGGAAGCCCTTGCGGGCAAAATAGGTGGCCCAGCCTTCGCGTCCGTCCGGCGTGGTCTCGTAGGTGACGCCGGTGTGGCCGGAGCCGTGCACCATGACGATCGGCGGTCCCGAAATGGTCTTCGGGATCCGGTACTGCACATACATCTGGTCGATCGTGATCTCGCCGGGCGTCGCCGCGCCGGTGGCCGGCGTATCGGGAAAATCGGTCGTCCTGGTCTGCGCGTTGACGAAAAACACGCCTTCGTCCTGCAGCTCCAACGGGCCGCCGAGCGATCCGGCGGCGGCCGCGGTGGCGATACCGGCAAGCAGGCCGGCCGCGAGCAGAGCCGCGCTTGCGGCGGTGAGGCTTGGCTTGAGGCTCATGATTGACATCCTCCCAAAACTTGCGCTTGAGATTTGCGCCTAAGAGCCATGATCATAGCGGTGCAGGACGTTTTCTCAATCGTTTATGCTTTCGCTAACAAGTTCGCTCTCTATCGTGCCTCGCAGCGGCATTGTCTCTGGAACGACATCGGATGGCCTCGCGCTTCTCTCGGGTGGCGGCAGCGCGGCGCAAGAGTCCGCGCGAGCGCAAGAACCATGTCGTCAGGCTGGAATTCGATCACGGCCTGCCCGCGATCGGCGCGATGCTCAACGACCTGTCGACGACCGGCGCGCGCGTGTTGATCACCAACTCCGATCGCGTGCCCATCAAGTTCAGCCTGCTTTTCCCCGACGGCACGCGGCGCCGCTGCCGCCTGATCTGGCGGTCGGAAGCCGGCATCGGCATCGAATTCGCGTCCGCCTGAACCGATCGCCCTTCGGGATCAGTTACAGCTGCGGATCACCAGTTCCAGAAGAAGCCGTTGCGCTGCTGGGCTTGCCCGCGCCAGCCACCGAACCAATCGCGCGAACTCGGTGGGACGGCCGGTGCTGCCGAAGGCGGCGTAGCCCGGATTGCCGGTGCCGTCATCGGCAGGAGCGGCGCGCCTTGCATAGGTGCTGTCGCGCGAGACCAGGCGATAGCGCGCCTCGATCGGACGGCCCTTGGCGTCGAGCCGCAGGCAATCGCCCGAGTCCCGCCGGCGCGATTTGCCCGCTTTGGCATCGTAGTCGCACGCCAGCTCGGCCTTGGCCTCCACGGAGGGCGGCGCCAGCACGGTCTTGCTCATTCCCTGATTCCAGGCCGCCTCGACGATCGACTGGAAGATAGGAACCGCGACGCTGGCGCCGGTCGAACCTTCGCCCAGCGTGCGGTGAGTGTCGCCGGCATTGTCGTAGCCCACCCACACCGCGATCGTGATCTCGTTGGTGAAGCCGACGAACCACGTGTCGTTTTCGTCCTCGGTGGTGCCGGTCTTGCCGGCGACATAGGGCGCCAGCGGCGCCATGGCGTGGGCGGTGCCGCGCTGGAGGACGCCCTGCAGCATGGTCTTGAGCTGATAGAAGGCGGCGCGGTCGTCGGCGCTCGGCGGCGGCGCTGCCGGCGCCTGCCACGCATAGGTCATGCCGTCCTGCTCGATCGCATCGACCGTATGCGGGCTGGGGCGGACGCCCTCATTGGCAATGGCGGCATAAAAGGCCGCCAGATCGATCGGCCGCACCGGCTGGGCGCCGAGCATGAACGGATAATAGTGCACGCAGTCACGATAGATGCCCATCTCCTGCGCCAGCGCGCACAGGCGGTCGAGGCTTTGCTCGGGCTTGGCCGCGATGCCGCCGTCGAGCAGATGCGCGGTGGCGAGGTTGCGCGATTCCTCCAGCGCCTGGCGCAGCGGGAGAACGCCGCGCCCGCCGCCTTCGTAGTTCTTCGGCGACCATTCCTCGCCGTGGCCGCCGATCGGGGGAAGCGTGATCGGCTCATCACGGATCAGGGTGTTGGGCTGCAGGCCGTTTTCCAACGCCGCTAGGTAGCTCAGCGGCTTGATCGCCGAGCCGGGCTGGCGCTGCGCCTGAGTGACGCGGTTGAGCTGGCTCAGCGGATAGGAGAAGCCGCCGCTCATCGCCAGGATGCGGCCGGTGGCATTTTCGATCACCACCGCCGCGCCCTGCACCTCGGGACGCACCCGCAGCTCGGCCTTGCCGCCCGATTTGCCATTGCGGTCGCTGAGATGGACGAAGATCACATCGTCTTGCTTGATCTTGCCCTGGATCGGCCCGGTGTCGCCCGCCAGCGGCATGACGCGGCCGTCGGCGAGGCCGACCTCGATCCCGGCACGCCCGCGCTTTCCAGCCGCAGCCTGCAGCACCAGGGCAGGCGTCCAATGCACGTCATAGAGCGGCAGCCGCGCATTCGCCAAGGCGCGCTGCCAAGCGGGACGTTTGTCGGCGGGCTTGGCATCCGCGGCCTTGGGGTCCGGTGCCGCGGCCTGGCTCTCCAGGCGCGCGATGGCGGCACTCAGATTGGTCTCCGGGCCTTGGAAATGCACGCGGCCGAAATCCCGCTCGTAACGCGACAGACCCTCCTGCAGGGCTTCCTCCACGCTCCGCTGCAGCGGCTCGTCGATGGTCGAGTGGATGGTGTAGGATTTCGACGTCACTCCATTGGTGCCCGCGATCTTGGTGGCTTCGCGCATGACCTGATCGGCGAAAACGAAGCCGAAGTCGCGTTGCGGCTTCTCGAACGGAATGAGGACCGGCTCGCTCGCGCGCGCTGCGGCCGCTTCCGCGGCGGTGATCACGCCATCCTCCTGCATGCGGCCCAGCACATAGGCGCGGCGCTCGCGCATGCGGTCCGGATAGCGGTCGGGGCTGAAATAGCTCGGCCCCTTCGGCAGGCCGGCGAGCAGCGCGCCCTCCGCCAGAGTGAGATCCTTGGCGGATTTTCCGAAATAGCTGCGCGCCGCCATCTCGACCCCCCAGGAGCTGCGCCCGAGATAGATCGTGTTCAAATAAAGCTCGAGGATCTCGTCCTTGCTGAGCACGTGCTCGAGCCGCGAGCTCAGCACGATCTCGCGGATCTTGCGTTCGTAGCTGACGTCGTCGCCGACCAGGAGATTCTTCACCACCTGCTGGGTGATGGTGGAGCCGCCCTGCGGGTGCCCGGGCTCGGCCATATCGGCCACCGCCGCGCGGATCAAGCCGCGCTCATCGATGCCGGCATGCTCGTAAAAGCGCTTGTCCTCCGCCGCCACGAAGGCTTTCTGCACCAGCACGGGAATCTCGCTGAGCGGAACCGAGATCCGGCGCTGATCAGCACCGGACACTTCCTTGAAACGGGCTCCCTTGCCATCCAGCACGACGGTTGCGCCCGGCAGCTTGAGGCCCTTGAGCCGGGCGGGGTCGGGCAGATCGGCGAGCGTCTTGTTGTAGAAGTCGATGACGGCGGGCGCATCGAAGCCCCATTGGGCGACGGGCTCGTCGGTGCAGAACTGACGGTACGCGTTTTGCAGATCGGCGAACTTGATGCCGCGAAAGGCCGCCGATCCGCCTGCGGTCGACCCGCCTGCGGTCGAGTCCGGATCCTGCATCGCGGTCGCCAACAGATCGTCGAGATTGATGTCCTCGATCTCGAACACCTTGCGCATATGCATGCAACCGTCGCGCAACAGCGCGACCACCTTGCCCTGATCGGCGTCGCGGTCGAAATGGGTCTTGAGCGCATCGGGCGCCGTCGTCACCTGGCTGAGCGTGAGCGCAGTGGCAAAAATCTTGACCAGAAGAATATCCATGGGGAGCCGGGTTCCATCGGGGCTGCGACGCCGGCTGGCGTGACAGCGTACCAACGGGTAGCTCGGCCGGTGGTTCCTTGGAATTTCGTCCGCGTCGGCGAGGGCGCGGGGCGGGTGCCGCTGGCGCGCGAAAGGACCATCGGGCCGCCGGAAGCTTCAATTCAGTGCTTCGATTCGGTGCGGTATCGGCCTACGTCACGGCTTGCCGCTCGGCCTCGGCGTGCCAGACCAGCAGCCGGGCGCGCAGCATCGCCATGGCCTTGACCAGGCAGAGGCCGAGCGCGCCGATCTCCACGATGCCGGCGAACACGCCGCGTGAATCCGCGAACCGCGACGCCGTCATCATGGCGCCGCCGAGCCCATAGCCGCCCATCGCCATCTCGGCGACCACCGCCACGATGAGCGAGAGCGGCAGCGCGACTTGCAGCCCGGTGAGGATTTGCGGCAGCGCCGCCGGCAGCATGATCTGCCACAGCAAGGCGCGCCCGTTCGCCCCCATGTTGCGCGCCGACCAGATCAGCTCGCGCTCGACCCCTTGCAGGCCCGCGACGGTGGCGGTGACCACCGGAAAGATCGCGTCGAGCGCCACCATGGCGATCTTGGGCGTGTCGAAGAAGCCGAGCCAGAGGATCACGATCGGCAGGAACGCGATCTTGGGCATTGGAAACCCGACCGAGATGATCGGGTCGAAGAACCAGCGCGCGGGCGCGCTGCGCACCATTGCGCAGCCGAGCGCCACGCCGGCGCCGGCGGCGATCAGAAAGCCCGTGAGCGCGCGGTAAAGCGTGAGGACGGTGTTGAGCGCAAGATCGCCTGCGCTGGCGTCCGACCAGATGCGCAGCAGCACGGCGCTGAGCGGCGGCAGCATGAACGGCGTCACCGCGCCGCTGCGCGCAAACCCCTCCCAGGCGAGGCCCAGAAGCACGATCGGAACAAGCCGCGCCATCTTGGCGCGCGCCGCTGTCAGCCGCGCCGCGGTCACTCGCGCCATTGCAGCGCCCTTCGCATCAGCAACCCGTAGACGCGGTCGGCCGCGAAACCGAGCGTCGCCACCGTCAGGACGACCGCGAACATTCCCTCATAGGCGCCGCTCGCGCCCAGAAAGCCGATCAGATAGCCGAGCCCCTGCTGCGCCACCAGCAGCTCGGAGCTGACGAGCAAGATGAAGGCGAGCGCAAGCGCGGTGCGGATGCCGTTGAGCAGCTCCGGCAGCGCGCTTGGCAGCACCACGTCGCGCAACACCCGCAGGCGGCCGGCCCCCATGCTGCGCGCCGACCAGATCAAGACCGCCTCGGCGCTGCGCGCGCCGTTGAAGGCGCCGAGCGTCACCGGCAGCATGCAGCCGAGGAATATCAGCACGAATCTTCGAGCCGTCGCCGAAGCCGAGCCACAGCACCGTCACCGGGATGAGCGCCGATTTCGGCATCGGATAGAACAGCTCGACCAGCGGGCCGACCAGCGCATCGAAGGCGCGCGAGGAGGCCATCGCGATCCCGAGCGCGGTGCCGAGCGCGACCGCAAGCGCGAGCCCCGGGCCGGCCCGATAGAGCGAGGCAAGACCGTTTCGGATCAGCTCGCCGTCACGGACGAGATCGATCCAGGCCGCCATGACCTTGCTGAGCGGCGGCAAGGCGAGCGAGGAGACCAGCCCCAGCCGCGCCACCGCCTCCCAGGCGAAAGCGAGAATAAGCAAGGGCAGATAGCGGATGAGCGCGGATTTCATGATCGCGCCCCGGTCTCCTGCGCCTTGATGGCCTCGACGCGCACCAGGTTCCAGATTTCATCGACCTTGTCCACGAAGGCCTTGGCCTTGAGGATATCGGGCGCCGTTTTATCGAACTTGGTGTCCACGATGGCCTTGATGCGGCCCGGCCGCGCCGACATCACCGCCACCCGGTCGGCCAGATAGACCGCTTCCTGCACGTCGTGGGTGACGAAGATCACCGTTTTGGGATCGCGCTGCAGGATGCCGATGAGCTCGCTCTGCATCAGGGCGCGGGTCTGCGCGTCGAGCGCGCCGAAGGGCTCGTCCATCAGCAGGATGCCCGGATTGAACGCGAGCGTGCGGGCGATGGCGGTGCGCTGCTTCATGCCGCCCGACAAGTGCGACGGATAGCTGTCCTCGAAGCCCCGGAGGCCGACCAGATCGATGAAGGCCTGGGCGCGCTCTTCGCGCTCGGCCCGCGTGAGCAGCCCTGCCGCTCGAGGCCATAGAGAATGTTGGCCCGCACGGTCTTCCACGGAAACAGAGCGAAATGCTGGAACACGATGCCGCGATCGGGCCCCGGCGCGCCGACCGGCTTGCCGTCGACCGCTATGGTGCCGCTCTCGTTCGGCAGAAAGCCGCCGACCAGATAAAGCAGCGTCGACTTCCCACAGCCCGAAGGCCCCAGCAGAGCAACGAATTCGCGCGCCCCCACCGCGAGCGAGACGTCCTCGAGCGCCAGCACCGGCCGGCCGCGCGGCGGCCGGTAGACGTGCTTCACCCCCTCGATGACGATCCGCGACATGATGCGGAGGCTAGTTGGTCGTTGGCCCCGCGGCTACCCACCGATCCCCCATGGGGAGAAGGAGTGAAATGCACTGCGTCCCTGACTTTAGCGACGCGTGGCGCTCCTTGCTCCGCTTGCGGGGAGAGGTCGACGCGATCGACGGCGGCTCAGCGCGGGCGCTTGGCGGCGTCCTGCACCAAGCTGAGATCGGCGAACTTGCCGACGTCGATGCTCGCCTTGATGAAGCCGAGATCGCGGGTGAGATCGACATTGCGCTGCAGGGCCGCGAGATCGGGCAGCATGTTGGGGTCGCGGTAGTTGTCCTGATCGGTGTACACCCAGGCGAACCGTTCGGCGGGCTGCTTGGCGATGCGGGCGCAAATATCCATCACCTGCTGATGGTTCGCGGGATCGAGATACCAATGCACGATGCGCAGCGAATCGTCCATGAAATCGACGAGCGCGGCTCGGTTCTTGTCGATGAAACCCTTGCGGGCGGCCCACAGCGAGAACTGCGAAACCCCGATCGCATCCTTGGTCGTGAACAGGGTGCGTGAGATCTTCCGCAGCTCCGGATCAAGCGCAAACGGCAGCACGGCCGATACGAGATCGACCTTCTTTTCGGCCAGCATGGCCCGCATGGTCGGGAACGGCGCCTCGACGATGGTGTAGTCGCGCTTGTCCTCCAGCCCGTGCTTTCGCAGCATGGCGCGCAGCGCGATATCGACCGCGCTGCCGGCCGCATTGGTCGCCACCACCTTGCCCTTGAGGTCCTCGATTCGTTCGATCGGACCGTCGGCCAGCACCATGTACTCGTTGCTGTAGTAGCCGGCATTGCCATCCTGGAAATCGTCGGAGATCACCCGCAGGTCGTCCATGCCGGCGTTCTGGATTGCGATCGGCAGCGTCGGGTAGGTGAGATTGGCAATGTCGAGCTCGCCGGCACCGAGCGCCGTGATCATCGGCGGCGTGCCGGCAAAGCGGGTGATGTCGAGCTGGTAGGATTTGCCGAGATTGCGGGCGAGATCCTTCTTCTCCATCAGCATGAAGGTCCAGTTCGCGATCGGAACCACGTAGGACAGCCGTATCTTCAGCGGATCGGCGGCCTGGGCGACGCCCGTGCCGACCAAGACGGCACCGGCGGTGAAGATGGACGCCGCTGCCGTCAGTGCCACGATGGTGCGTGTGCGCAACATGGGATGATCCTCCGCTGGCTTGCCGATGGTTGGGAGGTTACTCGCTTGCTCGCCCGTCAAGTCAAGCCAAGTCAAGTGGCGGCGCGGGCGAACTTCGGCGTGAATAGCCTTCCGGACGAATGAGCATCGGCGTGCTCGAAAAAGGGGCCGCTCGAAGGCGGCCCCAATTGCTCGTCGTCTGCTGTCGAGACCAAACTGTCAGGGACAAGGATGACGCACGCCGTCGAAGCCCAGATAGGTTCCGCTCCGCGGATCATACGACCTGTACCGCTGCATGCAGAAGGCGACCGGGTCGCCGCTCGCCGGACCCGGACCGGGTCCGTAGTCGGGGCCGGGGCCGTAATAGGGCCCGGGGCCATAGTAAGGTCCGGGGCCGTAATAGTAGCCGGGACTGAGCAGCGCGCCGCCCAACAAGGCGCCGGCGACAAATCCCGCCCCCGCACCGCCCCAGCCGCCGCCGCGCCAGCCGCCACCGCCGCGCCAACCGCCGCCCCCGCGCCAGCCTCCGCCACCTCCCCACCGCACCGTCTCGACGCTCGAGGGCTCGGCATTCTTGAGCACGGCTCCGCCGGCGATCGGCAGCGCGGATGCGGCGCCGGCGAATGCGATGCCGGCCGTCACCACCGCGGTGGCCGCAAGTGTAAGCATGGTTTTCGACATGTTGGTTTCTCCGTCTCGATTGTCGGGTTGGGCGCAGGTCGGCCGAGCATACACCGCAGGCCTTTTCGGTTTGGATTATTAGATCATTCAATTTGGCTCTTTCATCATAGGGACGATCCATCTTGGCGATCATCGCCGACCGGCGCCGACATTTCCAGGCTCCGGCCCGCCTCGGCCTCGGGTGGTGCGACAGGCTGATCAATTTGTTTGTCCAATTTACGACCGAGATTCGGGAATGGCTTTTGGCATGGGCTTTCCGCAATTGCGGTTTCGCCCGGACCGCTCTTGCCGGGCGGCCCGAAACGGCGCAGTTTTGCGGGACTTGCAGCCAAGCGGATCAACCACGCGACCAAGCGTCAACATGCAAGGGAGGAAAGACCATGCGTTATCCTGCTCGAATCGGAACCATGCTGGCTTTGGCCGGCGTCGCGGCGCTCGCCGCCGGTGGAGGACGTGTCTATGCGCAGGCCGCCGATCCCAATTCGGCGCCCAATCCCTATCACTTGGACAGCTGGGCGCCGCAGCTGCCGGCGGGCCGTCAAATGGGCGCGCCGATCGGCATCGCCATCGATAAGGACGGCAAGAGCATCTGGGTGTACGAGCGCTGCGGCGCCGACACCTGCGAGGGCTCCAACCTCGCCCCGGTCTGGAAATTCGATGCCTCCGGCAAGGTGTTGGAGAATTTCGGCGGCGGCATGGTCAACTGGCCGCACGGATTCTCGGTCGACCGCAACGACGATGTATGGATAACGGACGGCCGCGGCGGCAACGGCAAGGGCCACGTCGCGATCAAGTTCTCGCCCGACGGCAAGGTGCTGATGACCCTCGGCAAGCCGGGCGTCGCCAGCAAGACCGACGATACGTTCAACACCCCCTCCGACGTGTTCACCGGCCCCAACGGCGATGTCTTCGTGGCCGACGGTCACGGCGAGATCAACAAGCAGGTCACCAATGACCGGATCATGAAGTTCAGCAAGGACGGGAAATTCCTCAAGACCTGGAGCCAGCACGGAGCGGCCGCCGGCGAGCTCAACACGCCGCACAAGCTGGCGATCGATTCCCAGAACCGCCTGTTCGTCGCCGATCGCGTCAACAGCCGCATTCAGATCTTCGATCTGGACGGGCGGTTGATCACCGAGTGGAAGCAGTTCGGCCGGCCGAGCTCGGTCTTCATCGACAAGAACGACGTGATCTATGTGGCGGATTCGCAATCCGACGAGAAGACCAATCCGGGCTTCAAGCAGGGCATCCGGATCGGCAGCGCCAAGGACGGCAAGGTCACGGCCTTCATTCCGGCCGACGCGCAGCTCGGATCCGCCGAAGAGCTCGCGGCCGACGACCAGGGCAATGTGTTCGCGGGTTTCACCAATCCCAAGATTCGGCAGCTCAAGAAATACGTCAAGAACTGATGCAACGAAGGGCCGCCTGCGCCACGGCGCGGGGGCGGCCTGATCGACGGTTTGGGCCGGTGTCTCATGACCCCGGCCCATTTCTTTTGTTCATGGTATGTTCATCTCGCGCGTGTCATGTTGCTCTCCTCGATGAATGCAACCGTCGCACTAGGGAGCAGGAACATGAGGATGCGAACTTTCACCGCGCTGGCGATCGCCACGCTCATTGGCCTTGCGGCCGCTGCGGCGCCGGCCGCTGCCAAGACAGTGAAGGCCTGCCAGCAGGAATGGCGCGCCGACAAGACGGCCATGCAGGCGGCCGGCAAGACCGAGAAGGCCTATGTGGCGGAGTGCAGGACCGCTGCAGCCGCAACCGCCGCCCCGGCGCACAAGGCGAAGGAGGGGGACTCTTCGGGCTATTAGGCCCCGCGGCTACGCGCATATCCGCAAGCCGCGGCAGTTGCCCGGCTTGCGGAGTTCGATGCCGGCCCGATTTCGAAGAAAAAGACCCATATCGCGCTTGACTTTTTGGAACAAAAAGTGAACATCTGTTGCCTTCGAGTCGGCGGTTCGGCAGTGGAGGCGGCGATGCAGGCGGACGATGGGACGGAAAATCGAGCGGACAAGCGCGGCGAGTGGCTGCGCAAGCTGGACGAGGAATGCCCCTATCAGGTCGTGTTGCCGCGCGGGCCGGGCGACGACGGCGAGATCATGAAGTTCCTCACCGCCTATGTGGGCAAGTTCGACATGTATGTGGAGGATGAATACGCGGTGTTCGTGCGCTATTGCTTCGCCGATCCGCTGGATGCCGCCATCTTCCGCTCGCGCTTCGAGTACCGCTCTTCGCGGTTCAAGCTGGCGGGTTGAGGCCCCGCTCTATCACGCCGGGCGCGACCGCCGGCGCGGGGGCGCCTTCAATACTCCTTCGCTGCCGCCCAGGCGCGCCAAGCGGCGGGCGCTCTCGCGCTCGATCAGCGCCTTGAGCGCCTCACGCACCAGACTGGATTTCTTTGTCAGGCCGGTGAAGGACTGAGCCTTGGCGACGAGCTCGTCATCCAGAGCAATCGTGGTGCGCATGCTTTTCCTCCAATGAGACAACGGATCTATCATCGTTTGATATCCGTTTCAGCACCACCGCGAGCCCCTCCGGTGGGACCGCCGCGCTCGACGCGACAAATCCAATCCGGCCCGCGGGACGGCTGGTAGAGCGCGAGCGTCGGCAGGTGCGTCAAACGGGCGCCTCCATCACGTCTCCTCCTTCGCGTCGCGGCGAGGATGACCTTGTGATAGCATCTCGGCCCGGCGTGCCTCGACGCACGGGCATGATGGAGCATCGCAGCGCTGTTTTTTCGGAGCGGTCGGCGCCATCGCGGGAACCAACAACGATCCAGGGAGGACGGCATGAACAAACGTCGGTATTGGTCTAGCCTTGCCTGCGCATGGCTCCTGACGTTGGCGGCGGCAACCGCCGCGCACGCGCAAGCCGGCAACTATCCCAACCGGCCGGTGACGATCATTTGCGACGCGGCCGCCGGCGCCACCCCGGATGTCGACGCCCGTTTCGTGGCCGAGGGGCTCGGCAAGATCTGGGGACAGCAGGTCGTGGTGATCAATCGTCCGGGAGCGAACGGCAGCATCGCGGCCCGCTCCGCTTCCGAGGCTGCGCCCGACGGCTACACGCTGTTCATGCCGGCGCTGTCGACCTTCGTGGCGCTGTTGACGGTGGCGCCCAACCTGCCGTTGAAGCTGCCGCGCGACTTCCTGCCGATCGGGTTCACCGCCGAGAACCCGATGTTCGTCGCGGTCAACGCCTCGCTGGGCGTCAGCACGCTGCCGCAGCTCATCGCGCTCGCCAAGAAGGAGCCGGGAAAAGTCTCCATCGCGGTGACCGGCGTCGGCCGGCTCACGCATCTGACCGGCGAATTGCTGCAGGAGCGGGCAGGCATCAAGCTGCTCTCGATCCCCTATGTGGGCGGGCCGGCGCCGGCGCTCGGCGATGTCGCGACCGGCCGCGTCTCCATGATCATCGAGGGCTATTCGGGCATCGCCGGCGCCGTCAATGCGGGCTCCGTCAAGCTGATCGCGGTCGCCTCGCCCGAGCGCCTGCCGCAGTTCCCCGACCTGCCGACCGTGGCGGAGACGATCCCCGGCTTTGCCGCCACCGGCTGGCAGGTCCTGGTGGCGCCGGTCGGCACCCCCGAGCCGATCGTCCGCAAGGTCAGCGCCGATCTGCGCACGGCAGTCACCGATGCGGGCCTCGAGACGAGCCTGGCCAAGATCGGCAGCTATTCGCGCGCGATGTCGGCCGACGAAGCGCTCGCCTTCGTGCAGAAGGAGCAGCAAACCTGGCTGCCGGTGCTTGAGAAGATCGCCGCCGCGACCAAGTAGCCGGCGGCCTACAGCATTGAATCCTACGAGACCGCCTGGCCCGCGCACCAGCCGCTGGACCAAGCCCATTGAAAATTATAGCCACCGAGCCAACCCGTGACGTCGACCGCTTCACCGATCGCGTAGAGACCCGGGACGTCGCGGGCTTCCATCGTCTTGGAGGACAGATGCCTGGTATCGATTCCTCCGAGCGTCACCTCGGCCTTGGCCCAACCCTCCGAGCCGGTCGGCCGAAACTCCCAGCGTTTGAGCCGCGCCGCAAAAGCGGTAAGCGTGCGGTCCGGGACATTTGCCAGCGGTCCGGGCGGCAAGCATGCCTGCGCCAGCGCCTGTGCGAGACGGGCTGGCAGGATCTCGGCCAGCACGGTCTTGGTTTCGGCTCTCGGGCGTGAGTGCTTGTGTTCCAGCAGAAAGCCGTTCGCCTCGCGGGCCGGCGCCAAATCCGGCACCAAATCGAGCGAGATCGTATCTCCCTGACGCCAGTAGGAGGAGATTTGCAGAATGGCCGGACCGGAGAGGCCACGGTGCGTGAACAGTATGCTCTCGCGGAAGCTCTGGCCCGCGCAGGACACGATCGCCTCCAGGGAGACGCCCGCAAGAAGCTCATCGAACCCGAGCGCCGCGGGTGTGGCCTGCAGCGGCACTAGGCCAGGCAGCGGTTCGGTCACGCCCAAGCCGAAGCGACGCGCGACCTCATACGCGAAACCGGTCGCCCCCATTTTCGGGATCGATAGGCCGCCCGTCGCCAGCACCAGGGCCGGGGCCGTGAAGCAGCCTTGGCGGGTGTCCAGGCGGAAGCCGTCGGCGCGGGAAATATCCGTCACGGCGTGGCCGACCCTGACGTCGACGCCGCCTTGCGCGCATTCGGCCAGCAGCATGGCCACGATAGCGCGCGCAGAGCCGTTGCAGAACAATTGGCCGAGCGTCTTCTCGTGATACGGGATGCGATGGCGCTCGACCAGGGAGATGAAATCAGCCGGCGTGTAGCGGCCCAGCGCCGACCTGCAGAAGTCGGGGTTGCAGGACAGAAAGCGATCCGGCGCGCTGTGAAGATTGGTAAAATTGCAGCGTCCGCCGCCGGAAATCAGGATCTTGGCGCCGACCCGCTCGGCATGATCGAGCAACAGGACTTGCCGGCCGCGCTGGCCGGCCGTCAGGGCGCACATCAATCCGGCTGCACCGGCGCCCAGAATGATGACGTCGAACGCCTGCGTCGCTGCCTTCATTCGGCCTGCAATATCAAGGAGATATGGCGGAGAGGGAGGGATTTGAACCCCCGATACGGTTGCCCGTATGCCGCATTTCGAGTGCGGTGCGATCGACCACTCTGCCACCTCTCCGGTAGCCGTGCAGGCGGCGTATTTAATGCATAATCGGGAAAAGTGGAATCCGGTTTCGGCGGAAAAATCGAAGCTGGCCGAATGCCGAGGGGCGCGGGTCTGACAGCGGGTCAAACTCCAGCTTGGCGGCCGTGGAGATCGCCGGGTCGGCGCCCGAATCGCCCGCAATGGAGGGAAAGCCGGCCTGCGGCCCCGTTAAGGGTTTTCACAAAGGGGCTTCACTTTCCCGGCAATGGGTGTCGCGGAGGGATGACCGGGGGAAAACGGCCGTATATCCTGGCGGGAATATTGCCGCCGGCCGCTGGGTTCCCAAATATGGCGCAACACTCTCCGGCCAGGGGTGCCCAGAGAGGTCCGTTCGGTCGATCATGCGCATAGAGACCATCAAGCGTGAGGCGCGCGGGATCGCGCTGGCCCTTCTGCTCGTCGCCGGCACCACGGTCATCGCCAACTCGCTGGTGGAATATCTCGGTATCCGCCGCGGATCGGTCATCTACCTGCTGGCGGTGCTGGTCTCCGGCTGGCGGTTCGGCCTGTTGCCGGCCATCCTGGCGGCGGTGGCCGGAGTGCTGGGCTCGGGCGTCCTGTTCTATACCCCGAACACGCAACGCTCCGAGCTGCTCGACCTCGCCTTGTTCCTGGTCGTCGCCCTGGTGGCGAGCCACGTGGCGAACTCGATGAAGCAGCAGACCGACCTCGCGCGCAAGCGCGAGAAGGAGATGAGCGATCTCTACGCCTTCTCGCGGCGCCTGGCGGCCGCCCCCTCGGCGGCCGAGATCTACCGGGCGATCGAGGATCATCTCACCACCCATGCGGAGCGCAAGGTGGTGCTGTTCGGTACAAGCGCGCCCGACTCCGGCAAGCAGCAGCCGGGCGATGCCACCGTCCCCGATCGCGTCCGCGCCGCCATCACGGAGGTCCAGCGCGGCCTTTCGATCGAAGCCAATGTGACCGACGATGCCGGCAATGTCTGGCACGTTCGCCGGGTTTCGCAAAAGACTCCCGACTTCGGCGTCATCGCCATCGATCTCGGCCGGGTGCCGGCCTACGAGGCCGCCGACGTGCACCAGCGGGTCAACGACATGCTGGCGGACGCCGCCGACACGCTCGAGCGGCTGGACGTCGCCCATGCGCTCGACCAGGCCAAGATGCGCTCGGAGACCGAGCTGTTGCGCGAGGCGCTGATCGGGTCGGTCAGCCACGAATTGCGCACGCCGCTCGCCTCCATCCTGGGCGCCGCCACGGTGCTGAGCCAATCTCCCGCGGTGCTCAGCGACGAGCGGCTGACCTCGCTGGCGGGCGTGGTGCGCGACGAGGCGGAGCGGCTCAACAACGACATCCAGAACCTGCTCGACGCCACCCGGATCAGCCGCGAACAGATCAAGCCGCGAATGGAATGGATCGAGCCCTCCGACATCGTCAATTCGGCGCTGGAGCGACGGCGGCGGCGCCTCATGGGACATACGGTCTCGCTCGATGTGGATTCGAATCTGCCGTTCATCTATGTGGATCCGGTTCTGATCGAGCAGGCGTTCGCGCAAGTGGTCGACAATGCCGCCAAATATTCGCCGGCAGGCTCCACCGTCACGGTGGCGGCCAAGCGCAACGGCCACGGCCTGGTGCTGTCGGTCAGCGATACCGGCGTCGGCCTGACGGAGGACGAAAGCGCGCAGCTCGGCGACCGCTTCTTCCGCGGCGCGCGCCATGCCGCGACCACCTCCGGCTCCGGGCTCGGCCTGTGGATTGCGAAAGCCTTTGTCAGTGCCAATGGCGGGCGGCTCGAGGCCGAGAGCGCCGGCGTCAACCTTGGAACCACGATCGCCATCAAGCTGCCGGTGGCCCCCAACGCGCCTCAACAGGAGACCGATCCCGATGACTGAACCAGCTCCCGTCGTCCTCGTCATCGACGATGAAATTCAGATCCGCCGCTTCCTGCGCGCCGGGCTGGAGCTGGACGGCTTCGTGGTGCAGGAGGCAGAGACCGGCGCGGATGCCATGCGGGCGGTGACGCTCACGCCGCCCGATCTCGTGATCCTGGACCTGGGATTGCCCGACATGGACGGCGCCGACGTGCTGGAGCGCCTGCGCGCCTGGTCGAACGTGCCGCTGATCGTGCTCTCGGTGCGCTCCAACGAGGCCGAGAAGGTGCGCCTTCTGGAAAGCGGCGCCGACGATTACGTGGTCAAGCCGTTCGGCATGGCGGAGCTGTTGGCCCGCGCGCATGCCGCCATGCGGCGGCAGGTGCGGGCGACCTCGGGCGAGCCGGTGGTGCGGGCCGGGCCGCTGTTGATCGATCTCGCCGCCCGCTTCGTCACCATCAACGGCGAGCGCGTGGTGCTGACCCCGAAGGAATATCGGCTGCTGCAGATCCTGGCGCAGCACGCCGGCAATGTGGTGACGCACCAATTCCTGCTGAAGGAGATCTGGGGCTCGCCGCATATCCACGACACCCATTACCTGCGCATCTTCGTGCGCAAGCTGCGCCAGAAGATCGAGGCCGATCCGACCCAGCCGCGCATCCTGATGACCGAGCTCGGCATCGGCTACCGGCTGGCCTTGCCGGAGCCGGCGCGCCCCGCGGTGGCCTGAGCTGGTTCAGCCCGAGCCGTAGGGTGGATTAGGCGCATTCGAGGGCGCTCCCCCGGGCTGTGCCTTTCATGGCGCCGTAATCCACCATCAGCGCATCAAACAAGCAATCTCAGCCGGCGGGTTACGGCGCGCGCGAATCGGGTTTCACCCGATGCGCGCCTAATCTTACTGAGTCAGAAGGTCGCAGGACATAGGCGTCGAGAATCAACTATTTGGCGAGATTCGAGGTTGGCAGGCGGAGGGCTGACATGAATCTCGGGAGCCAAGAGAATAGCGGAGGCCGATTTTCGGCGTATGTCGAAGGGCTTGCGAGCGTTTTGGGGCACGCGGACCGGAGCGGTCCGCTGCGTGACTATTGCACCGGCCTGATGCTGCCGGGCGAGCGCAAGAGCGTGGAGCCGATGGCAGCGAAGACGGCTCCGGCGCGGACGGCTGCACAACACCAGTCTTTGTTGCATTTTGTCGGCATCGCGCCCTGGTCGGACGAGAAGGTTCTGGCCAAGGTGCGCGAGCTGGTGCTGCCGGCGATCGAGAAGCACGGGCCGATCGAGGCCTGGATCATCGACGACACTGGTTTCCCCAAGCAGGGCAAGCATTCGGTGGGCGTGCATCATCAGTATTGTGGGCAGCTTGGCAAGCAGGCCAATTGTCAGGTGGCGGTGTCGTTGTCGATTGCCAACCACTGGGCCAGCTTGCCGGTGGCGTATCGGCTGTATCTGCCGAAGGACTGGGTCGTGGATGATGCGCGTCGGGAGAAGACCGGCGTGCCTTTGGACATCGGCTTCAAGACCAAGCCTGAGATCGCGCTTGAGCAGATACGGTGGGGGTGCAAGGCCGGCCTTCCGCGCGGGGTCGTTTTGATGGACGCCGCCTATGGCAATAACTCGCGGCTGCGCACCGGCATTACGGCCTTGGGACTGATCTACGTGGCCGGTGTTCTGCCGAATACCTTGGTGTGGCCATCGGGCGTCGGTCCCAAGCGCAGGGGCAAGCCGCTGAACAATACCGGGCGTCGCGACGAACCCGATTTGATCTCGATCAAGGAGCAGGCGCTAGCTCTGCCCAAGCATGCTTGGCGCACGATCAGGTGGCGGGAAGGGTCGGCCGAGTGGCTGTGCTCGCGTTTTGCGCGCGTGCGCGTCGGGGTCGGACATAATCAGCTGATTCCGGAATTGCTGTCGCAGGAGTGGCTGCTGATCGAGTGGCCCGAAGGCGAACCCGAGCCGACAAAATATTGGTTCTCGACGCTGCCCGCGAATATCAGCTTCCGCGAACTCGTCGACTTCGCCAAGCTGCGTTGGCGCATCGAGCGGGATTATCAGGAACTCAAGCAGGAGGTCGGGCTTGGGCACTATGAAGGGCGCGGATGGCGCGGCTTCCACCATCACGCCACGATGTGTATCGCCGCCTACGGGTTCCTGATCTCCGAGAGGGAGACAATTCCCCCCTCAGGATCTCGCTCCACCGCGCTCTTCCCGCAACTTGCAGTTCCCGACGGTTATCGACCCAGAGGATCCACCATTGCGGCCTGAACGTCACATCCAGAACTCGATCGCAACTATGCGAATACGATTGATCGACGCGATTGTCAGAACCTTGCCGCGATGCCCATGTTGTGGCGCAAGGACTGCAACACATGGGCGACGGAAGCTTATGACGCAGTAAGACTAACCCGCCCTACCCTTTCTGCAGGGCAGCCTTGAATGCCTGGCGCCGAGCCGGATCGTCGAGGCGGCGATAGTCGAACTGCGGCGCCAGCGCGCCCTTCTCCAGGTGCAGGGTCGCGAACACCGGACCGTCCTCACGCAACACCTGCGCAATGCGGGCCTCGAAATCGGCGAGCGCGGAGAATTCGTGCAGCGCCCGATAATCGGCGGCACGCGCCAGGCCGTTGAAATCGACCCCCGCGTTGGGAATCGGATGGCTGCCGTTGGCCTCATAGGTGCCGTTGCGGCACACGAAATGCATGAGGTTCTTCGGCGCCGCCGCCCCGATGGTCACCAGGCTGCCGAGATTCATCAACAGGCTGCCGTCGCCATCGAGCACGATCACTCGCTGCTGCGGCCGCCCGAGCGCAAGGCCAAGCCCGTGCGACGATGCGATCCCCATGGCGCCGAACGAAAAGTAGTTGAGCCCCCGCGGCGCGATCTCGAGCCAGTCGAAGGCTGACGAATAGACCGCGATGACGATCTCGTCGGTGAGATGCTGCGCCAGGACCCGGAAGCATTCATCCCGCTTCATCATGATGCCAACTGCTCTTGTTTGTGCCGTGCGCCGGCGTTCTATCCGCTCATTCCCGCGGAAGAGCGGGTGAAGGAATCGCCCCACCGCTCATTCCCGCGTCCGCGGGGACGAGCGGGTGGAGACGCATCCCGGGACCGGCAGGTCAGCCCGCCTGCAGGGTCGCCCTCAGCGCCTTGCGTTTGTCGGCGGCGTACAGGGCCGGATAGTCGTAGGTCAGCGGCTTGCTGCGCTCCACCTTGAGGGTAGCGAAGACCGGGCCGACCTGGCCCAGCACGTGGCCGATCTGCTGCTCGAAAGAGGCGAGCTCGGAGAATTCGTGGCACTGGGCGTAGCCGGCCGCTTTCGCCATCCCGGCGAAATCCACGTTCGGATTGGGTATCGGGTGCCCGCCATTGGCCTCGTAGGTGCCGTTGTGGCAGACGAAGTGCACGAAATTCTTCGGCGCCACCGCGCCGATCGTCACCAGGCTGCCGAGATTCATCAACAGGCTGCCGTCGCCGTCGAGCACCAGCACCCGCGTGCCCGGACGCCCGAGCGCAAGCCCCAGTCCGTGCGAGGAGGCAAGCCCCATGGCGCCCACCGAAAAATAGTTGAGCACGCGCGGATTGAGCTCGTTCCATTCGGCGGCAGCGCTGTAGGAGGCGATGACGATCTCGTCCGTCACATGGCGGGCGAGGATGCGGAAGCATTCGTCGCGTTTCATCATCTCGCATTCACCATGTAGGTTTCACCACGTGCGTTCGCTATGCCGGTCATCGAGCTCATTGCGGCGGCAGCGGCCGGCGGCCGATCAGGAGCGCGACCGGCAGCGATTGCGCATAGGCCTTGTCGATGGCGGGCTTGATCTTGGGCACGTCGGCATCCCGGCTGATGAGATCATGCGCGATCCCCATCGCATCCAGGATCGGCTCGATGATGCGAACCCCAAAGCGGCCCGATTGCGTGGGCGCGCGTTCCGGCTCGTGGCCCAACAGCCCGATCATCATGCAGATCGGCTGCTTGTACTCGACCGCCACCGCGCGGATCGCGTTGATGAAGTCGAGAAAGCCGGTGTACTGGATGAGGATGAGGGCGCGCTTGTCGCAAAAGGACAGGCCGGAGGCGATGCCGATGCATTCGTCCTCCTTGCAGACCCGCACCAGGCGAAGATCGGGATCGCGCGCGATCGGCCGCAGCAATCCGGCGCTGGTGACGATATCGGGCACCGACAGGACGAACTCGACGCCGCTGTCCTTGATGGCGGCCAGGATGGCGCTGCCGTGCAGCTCGGCCTTGGCTTGTTCCTCGACGGCGGACGCACCCGCATCCATTGGCGGCTCTCCCCAAATCCGGACCTCTCCGTTGGCATCGCCAGCTAATTCGAATTTACTGCCGCCCGCAACCTCGCTCCACGTGGCCATCCCCGCGCACGCCGGGGGCAACATCCTTGACTCCGCCCCCCCTCCTGCCTACGTTCCGCGCGCTTACGGATAGAGCCATCATCAACCCGCCGACCGGTCCCAGGGGCCGGAGGCAACCGCCCGACAGCGCGATGCGCCCTCGGGCGCTGAGCCTGTTTGCTGGAACAACTCGAGACCGCCATGTTCGAATCCCTCTCCGAGAAGCTCGGCGGCATCCTGGATCGCCTGACCCGGCGCGGTGCGCTGAGCGAGGCGGACGTGGATGCGGCGCTGCGCGAGGTGCGCCGCGCGCTGCTCGACGCCGACGTGGCGCTCGACGTGGTGCGCGAGTTCAGCGACCAGGTGCGCCAGCACGCGGTCGGGGTCGAGGTGGTCAAGTCGGTCACGCCCGGCCAGCTGGTGGTGAAGATCGTGCACGACCAGCTGATCGCGACCTTGGGGGCGCGGGCCGAGCCGATCGATCTCAATGCGCCGGCACCGGTCGCCATCATGATGGTGGGGCTGCAGGGCTCGGGCAAGACCACCACCACCGCCAAGCTGGCCAAGCGGCTCACCGAGCAGAGCAAGCAGAAAGTATTGATGGCGTCGCTCGACGTGCGCCGCCCGGCCGCCATGGAGCAGCTGGCGGTGCTCGGCCGCCAGGTCGGCGTCGAGACGCTGCCGATCGTCGAGGGCCAGCAACCGACGCAGATCGCGCAACGCGCCCTGCAGGCCGGCCGGCTCGGCAGCTACGACGTGGTGCTGCTCGACACCGCCGGCCGCACCACGCTGGACGACGCCATGATGGAGGAGGCGGCCGCGGTCAAGCGGACCGCCGGCCCGCATGAAGTCCTGCTGGTCGCCGACAGCCTGACCGGCCAGGACGCGGTCAATCTGGCGCGTGCGTTCAACGAGCGGGTGGGCCTCACCGGCATCGTCCTGACCCGCATCGACGGCGACGGCCGCGGCGGCGCCGCGCTCTCCATGCGGGCGGTGACCGGCAAGCCGATCAAGCTCATGGGCACCGGCGAGAAGCTCGATGCGCTGGAGGATTTCCATCCCGCCCGCATCGCCGACCGCATTCTGGGCATGGGCGATATCGTGTCGCTGGTCGAGAAGGCGGCCGCCACCATCGATGCCGAGAAGGCGGCGCGCGTCGCCGAGCGCATGCGCAAGGGCGCGTTCGATCTCACCGACCTGCGCGAGCAGCTCCTGCAGATGCAGCAGATGGGCGGCATGAGCGGGCTCATGGGCATGCTGCCGGGCGTCGCCAAGATGAAGAACCAGCTCGCCTCCGCCAATCTCGACGAGCGCCTGCTCAAGCGCCAGGTGGCGGCAATCAATTCGATGACGCGCGCAGGAGCGCCGGCATCCCGACATCCTCAAGGCCAGCCGCAAGAAGCGCATCGCGGCCGGCTCCGGCACCAAGGTCGAGGACATCAACCGCATGCTCAAGATGCATCGCACCATGGCGGACGTCATGAAGGCGATGGGCGGCGGCAAGCGCGGGCCGATGGCGGGAATCGCCAACATGCTGGGGCTGGGCTCCGGCATGCCGAGCCCCGAGCAGATGGCCAAGCTCGCGGAAAAAATGCCCGGCGGCTTGCCGCCCGGCGGCCCGCCGCCCAGCGGGCTGCCCCCCGGCGGCCTTCCGCCCGGCATGCCGGGCCTGCCGCCCAAATTTCCGGGCAACCTGCCCGGCCTCGGCGGCCCCAAGCTGCCCGGTCTCGGCGGCTATCCGGGCCCGGGGAAGAAGCGATGACGGCCAACAAGGGAATTCTTTGTTTCGTAGCCCGGATGAAGGCGCGCAGCGCCGCAATCCGGGATGCGGTGTCCCCGGATTGCGGCGCTGCGCGCCTCCATCCGGGCTGCCAGTACCAATCCAACCGAGAGGAACCCGAATGTCTCTGAAAATCAGGCTGGCCCGCGCCGGCACCAAGAAGCGGCCGTTCTATCATATCGTGATCGCCGACAGCCGCTCGCCGCGCGACGGCCGCTTCATCGAGCGCATCGGCTATTTCAATCCGCTCCTGCCCAAGGAGAAGACCGAGCGGCTCAAGCTCGATCTCGACAAGGTCAAGGCCTGGCTCGCCAAGGGCGCGCTGCCGACCGACCGGGTGCTGCGCTTCCTCGACCAGGCCGGCGTGATGACGCGCGAGAAGCGCAGCAATCCGGAGCGGGCGATCCCGCGCAAGGAGCGCAAGGCGCAAGCCGAAGCCAAGGAAAAGGCCAAGGAAGCCGCCAAGGCGGCGGCCGCGGCCGCGCCGGCGAGCTGAGGCGTCAGGCGAGACGAGCGCCGCTACACCTCCCCCTGAAAGGGGGAGGTCGGATCGCGCAGCGATCCGGGTGGGGGTCACGAACATCTACTTTGCCGAGACGCAGGATCCCCACCCCGGCGCCTTCGGCGCCACCCTCCCCCTTTCAGGGGGAGGGAAGAGAAGAGGGCCGCCGTGGTCGAGCGCATCTGTGTGGCCCAGATCGGCGCCCCGCACGGCGTTCGCGGCGAGGTGAAGCTGCGCTCGTTCACTGCCGAGCCGGCGGCGGTTGGCGATTACGGGCCGCTCGAAAGCGAGGATGGCACGCAACGTTTCGCGATCGAGGCGCTGCGGCCCGCCAAGGACCACCTGGTGGTGCGGCTTTCCGGCGTGCGTGACCGCGACGCGGCCGAGCGGCTCACCAATATGCGCCTTTATGTGGCGCGCGAGCGGCTGCCGCCGCCGGCGCCCGACGAGTTCTATCACGCCGACCTGATCGGGCTGCGAGCGGAAAGCCGCGACGGCGCCGAGCTCGCGATCATCGTGGGGATCCATGATTTCGGCGCCGGCGATCTGTTGGAATTGCGTCCGCTCGGCGCCAGCCGCACCGTCCTGATGCCGTTCACCGCCGTGACGGTGCCGGTGGTCGATATCGCGGGCGGCCGCATCGTCATCGATCCGCCGCAAGATCTGTTCAAGTAATCTGCTCGAATGATTTGTTCACGTGATCCGTCGCAAGTCCAAGCCATGACCATTTGTTTCTTCTCGCACTCGCCGACCCACCGCGAATTCTCCAACTTCGCGCCGTTCTGGATCGACCTCGATGATGCGCGCTGGCCGACCGTCGAGCATTATTACCAGGCCCAGAAGTTCGCCGATCCCAAGCTGCGTCAGGCCATCCGCAAGGCCGCCAAGCCGGCGATCGCCAAAAACCTCGCCGACAAGAACAAAGCCGCGATCCGACCCGACTGGGACGCCGTCAAGGACGCGGTGATGTATCGTGCGGTGCGGCGCGAGTTCGAGCTGCATGACGAGCTGCGCGAGCTGTTGCTGGCGACCGGCGAGGAGGACATCGCCGAGACCGCGCCCACCGACTACTACTGGGGCGTGGGCCGCGAGGGCACCGGGCAAAACCGCCTCGGCAAGATCATCGAACGCATCCGCGCGGAGTTGCGAACGAGCGAATAGCGAATAGTAAGTAGCGAATTCGCTATTCGCCAACCGCACTCGCCAACCGGGATCCCCATCATGTGGCGCGCGAGCGTGCTGACCATCTTCCCGGAAATGTTTCCGGGGCCGCTGGGGCTCAGCCTCGCCGGCAAGGCCCTGGCGGGCGGGCTCTGGGGCGCTCGAGAGCATCGACATCCGCGCCCAGGCGACCGACCGGCACCGCTCGGTCGACGACACGCCGGCCGGCGGCGGTCCCGGCATGGTGATGCGGCCCGACGTGCTGGCGCGCGCGCTCGACGCCGCGGCCCCAGCGGGCGACGAGCGCCCGCGCCTCTTGATGAGCCCGCGCGGCCTTCCGCTTACCCAGGCGCGGGTCGAAGCGCTCGCCCGCGGGCCCGGCGCGATCATCCTGTGCGGCCGTTTCGAGGGCGTCGACGAACGCGTGATCGAAGGCCGCATGCTGCAGGAGATCTCGATCGGCGACTATCGTGCTGTCGGGCGGCGAGATCGCGGCCTGCGCGCTGCATCGACGCCTGCATCCGGCTGCTGCCCGGCGTGATGGGCAAGGAAGCCTCCGGCGGCCGAGGAGAGCTTCACGGCGGGCCTGCTCGAATACCCGCAATTCACCCGGCCCGCAGTCTGGGAAGGCCGCCCCATCCCGGCGGTGCTGACCGCGGGCGATCACGCCAAGGTCAAGGCCTGGCGCCAAGCCGAGGCCGAGCGCCTCACCCGCGAGCGTCGCCCGGACCTGTGGGCGGCCTATATGGGGCCGCCGGCGGCCCAAACCCCAAGGCGACAAGGAGCCAGGCCCGAAAGGGTGACAAGGCGAAATCTTTGTCGTAGAAGCTTCGCCGACCCGTAACCTCTCAAGACCGCATTTGTACGCCGAATTGCGCCCCGCATTTCCGGCGCAGCCGACGGAGATCTCCCATGAACCTGATCAAGCAGCTCGAGCAAGAGCAGATGACCAAGCTCGGCAAAACCATCCCGCCGTTCGAGCCCGGCGACACCGTCTCGGTCAACGTCAAGGTGGTGGAGGGCGAGCGCACCCGCATCCAGGCCTATGAGGGCGTGTGCATCGGCCGCTCCGGCTCCGGCCTCAACGAGAACTTCACGGTGCGCAAGATCTCCTACGGCGAGGGCGTCGAGCGCGTCTTCCCGCTCTATTCGCCGCTGGTCGATTCCATCAAGGTGGTGCGGCGCGGCAAGGTGCGGCGCGCCAAGCTCTATTACCTGCGCGGCCTGCGCGGCAAATCGGCCCGCATCGTCGAGAAGAAGACGGATCGTCGCGCCGAAGCGGAAGCGGCCGAAGCCGCCGCGAAGTGAGCCGGCGCCGGTTGGCTCTGCTCGGGCGCGGCGCCGGCCGTTTCACGCTGGCATGCTTGCTGGGTGCAATGGTCGGCGGGATCGCCGCAGCGATCGCCGAGCCGGTGCTCTTTGAGATCGCGCAGGCCGAAGCGACCTATGACCAGCGCACGAACGAGCCGATGGTGACGTTCCAATTCACGCCGGATTCGGCGCGCAAGTTTGCGCAATTCACCAGCCAGAATGTCGGCCGCACGACCGAGATACGGGTGGACGGGAAGGTGTATTCCCGGCCTGTGATCCGGGAGCCGATCACCGGCGGCAGCGGCCAGATCGCGGGACACTTGAGCGTGCAGGAAGCCCATGACCTGGCCGGGCGTCTCGCGGCCGGAACCAAGCTTGAAATCGAGGTCGTGGCGGATTGAAGCCGCATGCCGGCCCCGCCACGGCAGGACTTTTCCCCGCCTGCGCGACCGACTAAATAGGCCCTACAACCGCTGCAGGAATTCTCGCATGGCCAAGCCCCGCACCCTCTACGACAAGATCTGGGACGACCATCTGGTCGACGAGCAGCCCGACGGCACCTGCCTCCTCTACGTGGACCGGCATCTGGTGCACGAGGTGACAAGCCCGCAGGCCTTCGAGGGGCTGCGTCTGTCCGGCCGCAAGGTGCGCTCTCCGGAAAAGACGCTGGCGGTGGTCGACCACAATGTGCCGACCACCGACCGCAATCTGCCCAACCCGGATCCGGAAAGCGCCGAGCAGATCGCGACGCTGGCGCAGAATGCCAAGGATTTCGGCCTCGAATATTACAACGAGTTCGACAAGCGGCAGGGCATCGTCCACATCATCGGGCCCGAGCAGGGCTTCACGCTGCCGGGCACCACCATCGTGTGCGGCGACAGCCACACCGCCACCCACGGCGCCTTCGGGGCGCTCGCCTACGGCATCGGCACCTCCGAGGTCGAGCACGTGCTGGCGACCCAGACCCTGATCCAGAGCAAGTCGAAGAACATGCGCGCCGTGGTCGAGGGCACGCTGCCGCAAGGTGTCACCGCCAAGGACATCATCCTTGCCATCATCGGCGAGATCGGCACCGCGGGCGGCACCGGCTATGCGCTCGAATATGCCGGCGCGGCGATCGCCTCGCTCTCCATGGAAGGCCGCATGACGGTCTGCAACATGTCGGTCGAGGGAGGCGCCAAGGCCGGCTTCATCGCCCCCGACGAAAAGGCCTATGCATACCTGAAGGATCGCCCGAAGGCCCCGAAGGGCAAGGCCTGGGACCAGGCGATGCGCTACTGGGAGACGTTGAGCTCGGACCCGGGCGCGCATTTCGACCGCGAGATCAGGCTCGACGCCGCCAATCTGCCGCCGCTGGTCACCTGGGGCACCAGTCCCGAGCAGGTGATCTCGGTCACCGGCCGCGTTCCGACGCTCGCCGAGATCGCCGACGAGAACAAGCGCCGCGCCGCCGCGAGCTCGTTCGAATATATGGGATTGAAGGGCGGCGAGCGGATCACCGACCTCAAGCTCGACCGCGTGTTCATCGGCTCCTGCACCAACGGCCGCATCGAGGACCTGCGCGCGGTCGCGCGCGCGGTCGCCGGCAAGCAGGTCAACGGCAACGTCAACGCCATGATCGTGCCGGGCTCGGGGCTGGTCAAAGAGCAGGCCGAGGCCGAAGGGCTGCACACGATCTTCGCTGCGGCCGGCTTTGAATGGCGCGAGCCGGGCTGCTCCATGTGCCTGGCGATGAATCCCGACAAGCTGATGCCGGGCGAGCGCTGCGCCTCGACCTCGAACCGCAATTTCGAGGGCCGGCAGGGCTACAAGGGCCGCACCCATCTGGTGTCGCCCGTGATGGCGGCCGCCGCCGCGATCGCCGGGCATTTCGTCGACGTGCGGGAGTGGAATTGAGGCGCGGCTAGCCGCGCTCCCACCAGCAGTGCTGTTGCGGCACGATGACGGTGCCGCTCGGGCGATTTTCAGTCGCCAGCCAGAACGCGCATTGGCGCACCGCACCCGGTCCCGGATAGCTTTGCGGCAACGGATAGACCCTGATCCGCGCCGGCGGGGGGGCCAGAAGGCGTCTTGACGGCGCACTGTCGCCGGCCGGCGGGACGGCCTCCACGGTCTCGGCCACGGCCGGGACCGGCAGCGAAAGGCCCAAACTCACGACGGCCTGCACGGCCATCCCCAAAACCGCGGCCCGATTCATCACGCCCATGCGAACTCCGTTTGCCTCATCCCGCCCTTCGCCCCAAGGGGCCCTGCGTCCCCGACCACAATCGTACGCCAGCGCCGGCGTTCCGCACAGGCCTTGGCCGATCCGTCCCGAGTGCTTAGAACCCCGCCATGGCCGATCCTGCATCTTCCGACCCGCTCGACTGGCACGGCGTCAAGGCGCCCTCGCTGGACGAGATCGAGGTCATCGCCATCGACGCGTTTCGTCGGCTGCCGACCCAATTCCGGGGTCTGTGCGAGGATCTGGTCATTCGGGTCGAGGATTTTCCGACCGACGAGGTGCTCGACCAGATGGAGGCCGAAACCGAGTTCGACCTGCTCGGCCTGTTCCAGGGCGTCGGCCTGCCGTTCCGGCACGAGAGCGCCCCGGTACAGCTGCCCAACATGATCTGGCTCTACCGCCGGCCGATCCTCGACTACTGGAGCGAGCACGAGGAGACGCTCGGAGCGATCATCGCCCACGTGCTGGTGCACGAGATCGGCCACCACTTCGGCCTCTCGGACGATGACATGCACGCCATCGAGGCCAGCGTTGCGTGACCGCAGCCCTTCCGCAACGCCACCATTCCGGATAAAGGCTCGTCAGGCGACTCTGCTGCTTGGTTCCGGGGTGTCCCCTCGCACGGCGGTCTCCTTCTCCCCGCTCGCGGGGAGAAGGTCGGGATGAGGGGGCGCTTCCGCGAGTTTGAGCTTGCGGAAACGCCCCCTCACCGGGCCGAGTTCCGGTTTCCGCTCGGCGTGTGTCGCCCTCTCCCCGCAAGCGGGGCGAGGGAAGCCGCGCTGCTCGGCAACCGCAGCATAGGCCGAGACGTCAAACTAACGGACGCCGGTTCTGCGAGTTAATCGCGATTACGGGCCTGATACACTACGGGATAGACCCATGGACAAGTTCACGGTTTTGGAGGGCGTCGCCGCCCCGCTCAAGATGATCAATGTCGATACCGACATGATCATCCCCAAGCAGTACCTCAAGACCATCAAGCGCACCGGGCTCGGCAGCGGCCTGTTCTCCGAGAAGCGCTATCGCGACGACGGCAGCGAGAACCCGGATTTCGTGCTCAACAAGCCGGCCTATCGCAACGCCAAGGTGCTGGTCGCCGGCGACAACTTCGGCTGCGGCTCCTCGCGCGAGCATGCCCCCTGGGCGCTCCTGGACTTCGGCATCCGCTGCGTGATCTCGACCTCGTTCGGCGACATCTTCTACAACAACTGCTTCAAGAACGGCATTCTGCCCATCAAGGTCAGCCCGCAGGACCTGGAGAAGCTGTTCGACGACGCCGAGCGCGGCGCCAATGCGACGCTGTCCATCGACCTGGCGAAGCAGGAGATCCGCGGGCCCGACGGCGGGGTGGTCCGCTTCGACATCGATCCGCACCGCAAGCATTGCCTGCTCAACGGGCTCGACGATATCGCGCTGACCATGGTCAAGCAGGACAAGATCGACCGCTTCGAGGCCAACGCCAAGGCCGCGCGGCCGTGGCTGTGACGGGCGGCGGCACGCCGGTGCCGAATCCCTCCCCCCAAAAGGGCCCGTTGCAAGAGGCAGGAGTACTGCCGTAGAGTTTTCCGTAGGGCCATGGCAGGACGGGCCGAAGTCCGCTTTTTCAGCGGCGGCGATTTGGCCGTCGGCGGGCCGCAGTCTTTTCAGGCCGAAACCGCTCTTACCGGCGTTTGCCTTGCGAGGTGAGTGGATCAGCGGGAGAATGCCATGCTCCACCGAAGCTTGGTGATTGCAACCGCGTTGGCCGCGCTGTGGATGTCCGTCGGCGGCGCGCAGGCGCTCGACGACCCCAAGTACCCCAATTGGAAAGGCCAATGGAACCGGTACGTCGTTCCCGGGCTTCCGGGCCAGCCGTCCTTCGACCAGACCAAGCCCTGGGGATTTGGCCAGGAGGCGCCGCTCACGCCGGAATACAAGGCGGTTCTGGAGGCGAGCCTCGCCGACCAAGCCAAGGGCGGGCAGGGCAATTTCGTGGACGGATCGCGCTGTCTCGCCTACGGCATGCCGATGATGATGGCCGCCTTCTACCCGCAGGAATACGTCATCACCCCGGAAACGACCTATATCCTGATCAACAACGCGGATCACGGCCGTCGTATCTTCACCGATGGCCGCGATTGGCCCGCCCAGCAGATCGAGCCGAGCTATGCCGGCTATTCCATCGGAAGATGGATCGATGGGAACGGCGACGGCCGCTATGACGTGCTCGAGGTCGAGACGCGCGGCCCGTTCAAGGGTCCCCGCGTCTACGACGGCACCGGCCTGCCGCTACACTACGACAATCAGTCCATCTTCAAGGAGCGGCTCTACCTCGACAAGACCGATCCGAACATCCTGCATGACGAGATCACCGTGATCGATCATGCCTTGACGCACCCCTGGACGGTGGACAAGCGCTACCGTCGCAACGCCGACCCGCAGCCGGCGTGGCTGGAATATGTTTGCAACGAGAACAACGCGCAGATCAACGTCGGCACGGAGAATTATTACCTGAGCGCCGACGGCTTCCTGATGCCGGCCCGGAAGGACCAGGCGCCGCCCGATCTGCGCTATTTCAAGCAGACGCGGAAGTGACGCGCCGGGTTGATATCTAGGCCGCCTCGGTGTGGACCACCTCGTAAAGGCAGGGCTCGATCTCGTCCGTGAGCTCGGCGAAGCGAGGCCACCGCTTGCGAAACTCGGGAGACTGGTGCGCGGCCTTCAGCTTTTCGGCGTTGCTCCATTGGATGTAGTTGACGACGTGGGTGCCGTCCTTGCTTCGGTGGAGATTGACCGAAACGAACCCCGGCTGGGTCGCCATGAAGCGGGATCGTTCGATCATCAGGCTGAGCACTTCCTCCTGGTTGTCGGGCGGCAGCTTGACGGTAGTGATCTGGGTGACGATGCCGCCGTTCGCTCGAATGTCGGGCATGATGCGTCCTCCAATGCTTCTGATCCGACAACGCCGCCGGAGGGGCTTGGTTTCGCGGGCTCGGCAGGCTACGCGCGCTCCGCGATCGCCTGTGCGATCGCCACCGTGCGGCGCGCCATCTCGGCATGCAGGCGCTCGACCATGCGGCCGTCGAGCGCCACCACACCCTTGCCCTCGTTCTCCGGCAGGTCGAAGGCCGCGATGATCTTCTTGGCCTGCGCCACCTCGGCGGCATCGGGCGAGAAGGCGGCATTGCAGGGATCGATCTGGTTGGGGTGAATGAGCGTCTTGCCGTCGAAACCGAGGTCGCGGGCCTGCGCGCATTCCTGCGCAAACCCCTCGGCATTGCCGAGGTCGTTGTAGACGCCGTCGATGATCTCGACCCCATAGGCGCGTGCCGCGGCCACGCAGGTCATCAGCCAGGGCAGCATGGCGGCGCGTCCCGGCATGAGCCTGGTCCGCGTCTCCTTGGCGAGATCGTTCGTCCCCATCACGAAGGCGGTCAGGCGCAGCTCCGGATCGAGCGCGGCGGCCGCAATCCGGTCCACGTGCAGCATGGCGAGCGGCGTCTCCAGCATGGCCCAGACCCGCACGTCGTGGTCGGACCCGACCGCGACCATCCGCGCGATGACGTCGTCGAATTGGCCGGGACCCGATACTTTCGGCACCAGTATCGCATCGGGCTTGGCATGCGTGATGGCGTTGAGGTCGTCGAACCACCACTCGGTGTCGAGGCCGTTGATGCGGACCACGACCTCGCGCGGTCCAAACCCGCCGGCCTTGACGGCGGCGACCACCTGCGCCCGCGCCGCCGGCTTCGCTTGCGGCGCGACCGAGTCCTCGAGATCGAGAATGATGGTGTCGGCCGGAAGGCTGCGCGCCTTCTCGATGGCGCGCGCATTGGAGCCCGGCATGTAGAGCAAGCTGCGGCGTGGACGGATGGTCATGACAAAGCCCCCTCAATTGGCCGGCGGAAGAGCGTAGCGGCGAAGCCAAAAAGGCGCCAGTGCGCGCGTAGGGCGCAATCGCTTTATTGCGCCGCTTGGCGGGGTCGAAGGCATTGTTTGGCGGGCCGATGGCGCAATAGAGCGATTGCGCCCTACGCCGCCTTCCGCTTCGCCTGGATCAGCTTGCGGTTGATCAGGCATTCGGCGATCTGCACGGCGTTGAGGGCGGCGCCCTTGCGCAGATTGTCGGATACGCACCAGAGCGAGAGCCCGTTCTCGACCGTCGCATCCTCGCGGATGCGGCTCACATAGGTGGCGTCCTCGCCGGCGCACTCGTAGGGCGTGATGTAGCCGCCGGGCTCGTGCTTATCGATCACCAGCACGCCGGGAGCGGTGCGCAGGATATCGCGCGCCTCGTCGGCGGTGATCGGCTGCTCGAACTCGATATTGACCGCCTCGGAGTGGCCGATGAACACGGGCACCCGCACGCAGGTGGCGGTGAGCTTGATCTTGGGATCGAGAATCTTCTTGGTCTCGGCCACCATCTTCCACTCTTCCCGCGTGTAGCCGTCCTCCATGAACACGTCTATCTGCGGGATGAGATTGAAGGCGATGCGGGTGCTGAACTTCTTCACCTCCATCTCGCCCAGGGTGAACACGGCCTTGGTTTGCGAGAACAGCTCGTCCATCGCTTCCTTGCCGGCGCCCGACACCGATTGATAGGTCGCCACCACCACGCGCTTGATCCTGGCCTTGTCATGCAGCGGCTTGAGCGCCACCACGAGCTGCGCGGTCGAGCAATTGGGATTGGCGATGATGCCGCGCTTGCGGAAGCCGGCAAGCGCATGGGCGTTGACTTCCGGCACGACCAGCGGAACGTCGGAGTCGTAGCGCCAGAACGACGAATTGTCGATCACCACCGCGCCGGCGGCCGCGATCTTCGGGGCCCACTCCTTGGCGACGCTCGAGCCCGCCGACATCAGGCAGATGTCGATGTCGGAGAAATCGCAGTGCTCAAGCGCCTTGATCTTGAGGGTCTGGTCGCCGAACGAGACCTCGGAGCCGAGGCTGCGGCGCGACGCCAGCGCCAACACCTCGTCGGCCGGGAAAGTCCGCTCCGCCAGGATGCCGAGCATTTCGCGGCCCACATTGCCGGTGGCGCCCACGACCGCGACCTTGTAACCCATCTTCAATTCTCCCGCGCTTGGTCCGCGCGCCCTGCCTCCCGGCCGAGCCGCGAACCGAGGCTTCTAGAGCATTTCCAGAAAAAAAGCATGCCCCCGACTTGGTCTTGCGGGCGCCTGGGGGGTTGGGATGGTGCCGCGGAGCACCCCGGTTGCAGCATCTCCCGACCCCCTCGGATTGCGCACCTCTTGGCTGGGGCGCCGCGGTGGTAACGGGCAACAGTTGCGGATTCGCGCGTGAAACATAATCAGGCGGTCACTTGTGGCCGCAGGGTTACCCCGGCTACACTGCGGGCTAGCCGTTACCCATGCGAGGATCTCATGCGTTCGAGAATAATGAGGGTCGCTTCCTTTGCCGCGCTGACCGTGGTGGCGGTTTCGTTGGCCTCCCAGGCAGGCGCGCAGACTGCGCCGGGCGCGCCGACCGTCAAACAGACCGTCAAGAAGAAGCCGGCACCCGATCGCGACGCGCCGGCGCACGTGACGGTGCAGAAACGGTCGTTCCTCGACGCCGGCACCGAGGTCCTGCCGGGCCAGCGGAAATTCACCGATTATGCGTTTCCGCCCGGCTATTCGCCGACCTCCGCGATCGACTTCACCAGCGGCAATGTGCGCGGACCGTTGATCGGCCCCTGGGACCCGACGCGACACAATTTCTGGCCATGGTGACGGCGTAGCGGCCAGGGATCGCGCCGACTGGGCAGTCGGGTCGGATCCGTTTCATTTGGATTGATGCTTTTGTTGTCATGGCCGGACTTTGTTCCGGCCATCTCGATGAGGATTGCACGATGCTCTTCTTGTCGAGATCGCCGGGACGAGCCCGGCGATGACAATCCGCGATGTTCGGCGATGCTCGAGCAGGTTCGGCCGGCCTAAGCCGCGGCCGCCTCCATCTCGCCGATGATCGCGGCGCCCATCTCGGACGTGCTCACGAGTTTGGCGCCTTCCGACTTGATGTCGGCGGTGCGCAGTCCCTTGGCCAGGGCGGCGGCAATCGCCCGATCGATGAGATCGGCCTGCGCCCCCATGCCGAACGAGTAGCGCAGCGCCATCCCGAACGAGGTGATCATGGCGATCGGGTTGGCCAGCGCCTTGCCGGCGATGTCGGGGGCCGAGCCGTGCACCGGCTCGTACATCGCCTTGCGCTTGCCGGTCTTGGGATTGGTCTCGCCGAGCGAGGCCGACGGCAGCATGCCGAGCGAGCCGGTCAGCATGGCGGCGACGTCGGACAGCATGTCGCCGAACAGGTTGTCGGTCACGATCACGTCGAACTGCTTGGGCCAACGCACCAGCTGCATGCCGCCGGCGTCGGCCAGCTGGTGCTCGAGCTTGACGTCGCCGAACTCACGCTGATGCAGCGCGTTAATCACCTCGTGCCAGAGCACGCCGGTCTTCATCACGTTGCGCTTCTCCATCGAGGTCACCTTGTTGCCGCGCTTGCGCGCGAGCTCGAAGGCGACGCGGGAGATGCGCTCGATCTCGTAGGTGTCGTAGACCTGGGTGTCGACCGCGCGCTTCTGGCCATTGCCGAGGTCGGTGATGGTCTTGGGCTCGCCGAAATAGACGCCACCGGTGAGCTCGCGCACGATCATGATATCGAGGCCCTCGACCACCTCGCGCTTGAGGCTCGAGGATGCGGCGAGCGCCGGATAGCAGACGGCGGGCCGCAGGTTGGCGAACAAGGCAAGGTCCTTGCGCAGCCGCAAGAGGCCGGCCTCGGGGCGCACGTCATAGGGCACGCTGTCCCATTTGGGCCCGCCGACTGCGCCGAAGATCACCGCGTCGGCGGCATGCGCCTGCGCCATGGTGGCGTCCGTCACCGCCACCCCGTGCGCGTCGTAGCAGGAGCCGCCGACCAGCCCCTCCTCGGTCTCGAACGTGCCCAGGCCGCGGGCGTTCATCCAGGCGATCAGCTTCTTCACCTCGGCCATCACCTCGGGCCCGATACCGTCGCCGGCAAGAAGCAGGAGCTTGTAGCTGGCCATGACGCACCGCCTCGCAGTTGAGCGTCATGGCCGGGCACGGCCATCCACGTCGACTACCCCGCAATCGGCGCAAGACGTGGATGCCCGGCACAGGCCGGGCATGACGGATGGATCGCGGCGGATTGCTAATGGGCGGGGAGAGGCTTGGCAAGGTTGCGTTGTTGGCAAGATTGAAGGCGCGGACACGGCTGGCGGCACAGGGGCGCCCGCACTACATCCAACAGATACGGCAAGGATCCCGACGGCGCTGCTGCGCGGCGTCACATCAAGGGGGACGCGCATGCCGCAGGAGCGTCCGCGGGTGGTGATCGCCGGTGCCGGCTTCGGCGGACTCGAAGCCGCCAAGGCGCTGCGGGCCGCGCCCGCCGATGTGACGGTCATCGACCAGCAAAATCATCATTGCTTTCAGCCCCTGCTCTACCAGGTCGCGACCGCGGCACTGTCGCCGGCCGACGTGGCCTGGCCGATCCGCAGCATCTTGCGCAAGCAGGGCAACGCGACGGTGCTCATGGCCGAGATCCGCGGCGTGGACACCGCCAACCGCATCGTCCATACGGATTCGATCAGCGTGCCTTACGACTTCCTGGTGCTCGCCACCGGCGCGACCCATGCGTATTTCGGTCACGACGAATGGGCCGAAGTGGCGCCTGGCTTGAAGCGCATCGAGGATGCAACCCGCATCCGCCGCCGCATCCTGATCGCCTTCGAGCGCGCCGAGCTGACCGCCGAGGCGGCCGAGCGGCGCCGCCTCCTCACCTTCGTGATCGTCGGGGGCGGCGCCACCGGCGTCGAGATGGCGGGCGCCATCGCCGAGGTGGCGCGCCAGACCCTGGCGATGGATTTTCGCCGCATCGATCCGAAAACGTCGCGCATCGTGCTGATCGAGGCGGGGCCGCGGGTGATGCCGTCGCTGCCCGCAAACCTGTCGAATTACGTGCAGGCGACGCTCACCCGAATGGGCGTCGAGGTGATGACCTCGACGCGGGTGGTTCGCTGCGATACGCGGCGGCGTCGATCTCGATCACGGCCGCATCGACGCCTCGACGATCGTCTGGGCGGCCGGGGTGATCGCTTCGCCGGCGGCGCGCTGGCTTGCTGCCGAGCACGACCGCGCCGGGCGCGTGAAGGTCGGTCCCGATCTGTCGGTCAGCGGCCATCCGGAAATATTCGCGATCGGCGATACCGCCGCCGCGATGGGCCCCGCCGGGCAGCCGATCCCTGGAATTGCGCCGGCCGCCAAGCAGATGGGACGCTATGTGGGGCGCCTGATTGCGGCCCGCATTGCCGGCACGCAATCACCGGGACCGTTCCGCTATCGTCACCAGGGCGATCTCGCCGCCATCGGCCGGCGCGCCGCGGTGGTGAAGCTCGGCGCCCTGGAGCTCACGGGATTTCCCGGCTGGCTGTTCTGGAGCGTCATCCACATCTTCTTCCTGATCGAGATCAAGGACCGCTTCGTGGTGGCCTTCACCTGGCTGTGGGACTACGTCACCTTCCAGCGCGGCGCGCGCCTCATCACGCGCGTGCCGCCGCAGGATGAAATTTGACCGGGTGGCCCGGGTGGCGATGACACGTAGCCCGCATGCAGCGAAGCGTAATGCGGGGGCGGCGTTCCCGCATTACGCTTCGCTCCATGCAGGCTACAACTTCAGCCGCGCTCAGCTGCCGCTGAACCAGTTGTAGCCCATGTCCTCCCAGTAGCCGCCGAGATATTTGTCGGTGACCGCCATCTCCATCACGTATTTGGGGTTCTTGAAGCCGAGCTTGGTGGGAATGCGCACCTTCATGGGGAAGCCGTACTTGCGCGGCAGGATCTCGCCATCGAACCGGAAGGTCATCTGGGTCTGCGGATGCAGCGCGGTCGCCATGTCGATCGAGGTGGAATAGCCCTCGGCGCAGCGGAACCAGACATATTTCGCCCGCGTGTCGGCTCCGACCCGGCGCAGGAACTCGCGCAGCGGCGTGCCGGTCCATTTGCCGATCGCGCTCCAGCCCTCGACGCAGATGTGGCGGGTGATCTGGGTTTCCTGCGGCAGCGCATAGAGCTCGTCGAGCGTCCACATCTTCTTGTCGTCGACCAGGCCGCCGACCTCGAACGCGTAGTCGTCCTTGTCGACCTCCGGCGCCTCGTCCTCCGGATAATAGGCGTTGAACGGAAACGGCCGCGTCACCATGCTGTCCGGATAGGTCGGGGCGAGCCGGTTGGGATCAAACAGCCAGCCCTGCACCCGGTCGTTGAAATAAGAAATCTTCTGCAGGGCGGTTTCCGCGGTCGATTCATCCACGATGTCGCAGCCGGCCAAGAAGGCCAACGCCCCCAGGCTGGCGCCGCCGCGCAGCAGCAAGCGCCGGGTCGGATCCGGCAGCAGCTTGGAGGCGTCGCGGATCAGCAATTGCGGGTCGACGCCCGGGATGGTCTTGCGGGTCTTGGACTTGCGGATTCCAAACATCGGATCCCTCCTCGGGCCCCCTCAACGGCCGGTGATCATGGCGCGCAGGCTCTTGGGCACCAGGAACGCCATGACGACGTGGATCACGATGAAGCCCACGATTGCCGACATGGCGAAGAAATGCACGTAACGGGCGGCATCGTAACCGCCGAACAGCACGCTTAACGGGCGCAGCTGGACCGGCTTCCAAATGGAGAGGCCCGACAGCACGATCACGACCGCGCACAGGATCACCCCCAAATATAGGAGCTTCTGCACCGCGTTGTAGACCGAGAGATCGTCGTGCGAGAGATGTCCGGAAAGGGCCGCGCGCGCATCGGTGATCACCTGGCCGGGGCGGATGGGCAGGAGCTTGCGCCGGAAGCGGCCGGTGATCAGTCCCAGCGTCACATAGACGAGGCCGTTCACCGCCAGAAGCCACATCGCGGCGAAATGCCAGAGCAGCGCGCCGGCGAGCCAGTCGCCCAGCGTGATCGCGGACGGGAAGGTGAACGGAAAGAGCGGCGAGGCGTCATAGATCTGCCAGCCCGAGCCGATCATCATCAGCATGGCGAGCGCGTTGATCCAATGGGTCAGGCGCACCCAGACCGGGTGAATCGTCGGGTGAGCCGTGCCGCTCGTCCGCTCGGGTCGGAGCGTTGTCTTGATCGCGTCGCGGCCCGGCTCGGCTGTGGTCGTTTCGATGGTCATGGCCCAGCTCTTGCAACATTTGCAAATATATAACAATCCGAGCGATGCGGCGGTTTCACGTTATCGTCAGGGCGCCCCTCGCTACGGGTAACTAACTTACGTCAGCCGCGCCCGGGCGGATGCAGTTTGCGGCCCGGAATGCCCTGCCGCACCGGGGACACATCCTCATGACAAGGAGCATCATGCCCAAGAGGAGAGAAGACCTGCAATTTCCGCGATCTGCCGTCCGGCAGCCCTCCCGCTTGGTCGGAGCCCGCCCATGACCAAGACCAGCACCGGCAACTTCTTCGAGGACTTCCGGATCGGGCAGCTCATCGTCCATGCGACCCCGCGCACCGTCACGGCCGGCGATGTGGCGCTCTATAACGGCTTGTTCGGCCCGCGCTTCGCGGTGCAGTCCTCGGACGCCTTTGCGCAAAAAATCGGCTATCCGCGGTCGCCGGTCGACGATCTCCTGGTGTTCCACATCGTGTTCGGCAAGACCGTGCCGGATATCTCGCTCAACGCCGTCGCCAATCTCGGCTATGCGGCCTGCCGCTTCCTGGCCCCGGTGTTTCCCGGCGACACCCTCAACGCGGTCTCCGAGGTGATCGGGCTGAAGGAGAATTCGAGCCGCAAGACCGGCATCGTGTTCGTGCGCTCGACCGGCTACAAGCAGGATGGCGGCAAGGTGCTCGAATATGTGCGCTGGGTGATGGTGCGCAAGCGCGACGAGGCGGCGCCGGCGCAGGGCGACCACGTGCCGCGGCTGCCGGAAGCGCTGCTGCCGAGCATGCTGGGCGATGCCTGCCCGCGCATCGAGACCGCCGCCTACGACTATCCGCTCGCCGGCAGCCCCTACCGGTTCGGCGACTATGCGGTCGGCGAGAAGATCGACCATGTCGACGGCGTGACCGTGGAAGAGGCCGAGCACCAGATTGCGACGCGGCTCTACCAGAACACGGCCCGCATCCATTTCAATCAGTTCGCCGCCGCCAAGGACCGCTTCGGCCGCCGGCTGATCTATGGCGGGCACGTGATCTCGCTCGCCCGCGCGCTCTCCTTCAACGGGCTCACCAACGCGTTCCATATCGCCGCCATCAATGGCGGGCGGCACGTGTCGCCGCTGTTTGCCGGCGCCACCGTATTCGCCTGGTCGGAGGTGCTGGCCAAGGCCGATCTGCCGGGGCGGCAGGACGTGGGCGCGCTGCGGCTGCGCCTGGTGGCCACCAAGGACCACCCGGGCACCGATTTTCCGCTCAAGGTCGCCGACGGCGACGACCCCGCCGTCCTGCTCGACCTCGATTATTGGGCACTGCTGCCGAAGTGAGGGGGCAACGCCGGCGGCCGCGACCGGTCGCCGGCCAGCGCAGATCAGGTTTGCTGCAGGTCGCCGGCCGGCAAGGCCACATCGGACCGATCCATCCAAAGTTGTCAGATCATTAACCCTACCCCGATATTGTCATCGTCCGGCATCCGGGCATCGGCCGCGAAGATGGGCGAACGGGGAAAGAGCGAGCGCAAGGCGCTAGCGCACTCCGCCTCGATCGAGAATTCCGTCCCCGCCCGCACCCTTAATTGCATCTCGCTGATATCTTGGATGGCGGCGTCAAGCTGCAGACCAGCGAGCCGGCGCTGGTACCGGATAAGTTTGTTCTGTTGCTTTCGCGCTTTGGCGGCGTTCGTCGTCGACGCGGCGCGGTCTGGCGTTCCGACGATCGGCTGGGCGCCCAATTCCTCGACCGCCAGCATTGCGAGATCATCGGGAAGCGCACTCGGTGTTTGGTAGGAAGGCCCGACAAGAAGCGGCCCGCAAGATCGCCGCAAACGTTCGGCCCTGGGTCTCGGGAAATGGAAAGTAAAGGAATGACGGGCAGGATCGTTAATCGCCCGGCAACCATGAGGCGAGGCGGTTCGGCAAGGTGCGTGCGAGCACGGACTTGAGCGGCCATAGTCGTGAGTTACTCCGGCGGGACTTTGCCCTATGCGCCGCAGCCTAAATATCGTTCACCTGCTGGCCATTGCCAACGCGGGCCTCTTGCTGGCGGCGACCGGCGTGGGCTGGGAAGTCACCCAGCGCTATGGCGAACTGGTCTACCAGTTCAACGCCCACAACGCCCAGCAGGTCACCGATGTCGCGGTCAGCGACCTGGCATGGCGCGAATACGTCCGCCTTGTCAGCGATATCGGCCGCAACGTCGCCCAAAGCGACACGCTCCGGCGCTTGCTCGCCAACAAGGATGCCGCCACCATCCAGGCCAACCTCGCGGATGAATTCGGCCGCGGCACCATCTCGAGCGGCCAGGTGAAGGCGCTCGGCTTCTCGGTCTACGACCCCTCCCTCAACCTGATCGCCGAGTCTTGGCACGGGACCGCCGCTGCGATCCCCGCCGTCATGCGCGACGCGATCGTCAAGCGCGAGGGGCCGGATCGCGTGAAGATCTTCTGGCAGGTTTGGAAGAACGGGGACGAGCCGCGTCTGTCCGTCGTCGTTCCGGTCGGCAGCCTGCGCCCGATCGGCTATGTGGGCGTGCATGCCGATCCCATTCACGCGCTCGCCACGCTCGATCAAAGGCTCGGCATGGCGGTCGAGATCAGGTCGACCGGGAACGACCGCCGTTTGCTCGCCCCGGACAATTTCAAGATCCCGGCCGGCGCCACGGTCCGCGAAAGCACCCTGGCGGTGCGCAGCCCGGAGGGCGAGCCGCTCGCCAACCTGATCGCGCGGCAGAACGTGACCGATCTCGCGCAAGCGCTGGATTCGACGGCGCTGTGGTCGTTCGGCATATTCGCGCTGATCTGCGGCGGCATCTCTGCCGGCGCCGTGGCGCTCATCGCAATCTTCGTTCATCAGGTCAGGCAACGCGAGGCGGCGGCGCAGACCGAGCTCGATCAGAAGCGCCGCGAAAAGACCGAGGCCGACCGCGCCCGGCGGCGCACCGAGCAGGAAGCGGAGGCCAACCGGCGCGTCGACCTCTTGACGCTGGCCAACAGCTTTGAAGCCAGCGTCAAGTCGGTGGCCGATTTCGTATCCTCGGCGTCGATCACGACAACAGCGACCGCGGAATCGATGGCGACCTTGGCGCGCCGTACCTCGGCTCTGGCCGGAGCGGCCGCCCACGCCTCCCATCAAGCCTCCGACAGTGTGCGAGCCGCGGTCCAGGCGTCGGGCCAATTGTCGAGCTCGATTGCCGAGATCAGCCGCGAGGTCGCCCAATCGAGCAAGATCGCCGAGAAGGCCGTTACCGAGGCGCACGCGACCAACAAGGCCATGCGCGGTCTGGCCAGTTCGGCGCAAAAGATCGGCGAGGTGGTCAATCTCATCAATTCCATCGCCGGTCAGACCAATCTCCTTGCCCTCAACGCCACCATCGAGGCGGCCCGTGCCGGCGAGGCCGGAAAGGGCTTTGCGGTCGTCGCCAACGAGGTCAAGTCGCTCGCGACCCAGACCGCCAAAGCCACCGAGGAGATCACCGCCCAGGTCGATGCCATCCAGTTGTCGACCCACCACGCCGCCGCGGCGATCGAGCAAGTGGGCCACACCATCGACGAGGTCAGCGGCATCGCCAGAAACGTGACCGCCGCGATGCAGCAGCAGACCGCGGCCACGCAGGACATCGCGCGCAGCGTCAACAAGGTGGCGGACGGCGCCAGCGACGTCGCCGCCAACATCAACGGCGTCGACAAGGCCGCCGCAGAGACCGGAAATCTCGCCGACACGGTGCTCGCAGCCTCGCGCGATCTGGTGCAGCAGGCCGGTACCCTGCACGACGAGGTCGCAAGATTTCTCGCCAGCGTCCGGGCCGAGCGAGCGGCTTCGGCGTAACCATCCCGCATCGAAAGGAGAATGTTCATGATGTTCATCCGCACCGCTTTGCTGGCCGTGGCGATGCTCGCCGGCCTCGTCGGCGTCGCCGCCGCGCAGGACGCGCCGCTGCAGATCAACGGAGCCACAACCGTCGACGCGCGGCAGATTTTCGATCTCATCGACAAGTATCCGAGCCTCGTCATCCTCGACAACCGGAAGGAGGAGGATTTCGCCGCCGGCCACATCGAAGGAGCCGCGCGGCTGATCGATACCGAAGTGTCCGCCGAGACGCTGGTCAAGCACATCGCCGCCAAGGACGCGCCGGTGCTGTTCTATTGCAACGGCGTCAAGTGCGGCCGCGCCGCCAAGGCCACCGAGAAGGCGGTCCAGCTCGGCTATACCAAGGTGTTCTACTACGCGCTCGGCATGGACGAATGGAACAAGGAAGGCCTCCCGCTGGTGCGCTAGAGCGCGGCGGGATCAGGCCATCGCGTCGAGTGCAGCGCCAAGACGCGCCAGATGCTCATCCGTCGGCGCGCAGATGCTGGACCAGCTCCTGGGCATAGACGGGCAGCGCGTCCAGGCTGCGAATGCAGATGGTCAGCTCGCGCTCGGCCCAGGGATCGGTCAGCGCTACTCGCTTGATCGCCATGGTGCGGGCCACCCGCCGGGCGGTGGTCTCCGGCACGATGCCGATGCCGACATGGCACTCGACCAGCCGGCAAACCGAATCGAAGCTGCGCAGCTGCACCCGCAGCCGTAGCGAGCGGCCCGAGCGCGCGGCCTTGTCGGCGAGGAAGCGCTGCAGCGCGCTCGCCCGGTCGAGCCCGACGAAGTCGTGCTGCAGCACCTGGCCGAACGCGATCTTGGAGCGCTTGGCGAGCGGATGATCGCGCGCCACCACCAGCACGAAGCGATCCTTGCGGAACGGATAGGTTTCGAGCGTGCTGGCATCCACGGTGGCGGCCACGATGCCGAGATCGGCCACGCCTTCGGCGATCAGGCCGACGATCTCATCGCTCAAACGCTCCTCGAGATCGATGCTGACCTGGGGATGCCCGGCCAGGAACGAGCTCAGGGCTTCGGGCAGGAACTCGGTCAGCGCGTTGGTGTTGGAGAGCAGCCTGATCTGACCGGCCTGGCCGCCCGCATAGGCGCCGAGATCTTCGCGCAGCCGCTCGGCCTGGCGCAGGATCACGCGCGCATGCTGGAGCAGCGTTCGGCCGGCCTGGGTGGGGGCGATGCCCTGGCGGGAGCGCACCAGCAGCGCGGCGCCCAGCGCCTCCTCCATGTTGCGGATGCGCGTGGAGGCGGCCGCCAGCGCGAGGTTTGCGCGCGCGGCCCCCGCCGTGATGCTGCCGGCCTCGACCACGTGGCGGAACAGACTGAGATCGGCGAGGTCGAAACGCATGACAATCGAGCCGGGCAGGCCTAGCCTTCGTGTTTGGCGAACGCAGGTTACGTCAATTACCGATTGTGCGCGAGGCCGGCAGGCAGCATATTTCGTTGGCCACGAAGCGTGCCCGGCCGCCGTTTCGGCTCAGGGCAACGGTGGTGCATTGCGGCTGGCGCGGACATTGTTTAGGAACGGTCCGCGCAATGGCGCGAAAGCGCCGGCCCGACGCGTTCAGGCGAAGCTGGAGAACCACATGGCGGAAACCAAGGCGCCGGTCGAACGGCCATTGTCGCCGCATCTCATGATCTACCGCTGGCCGTTGCCCATGGCGATGTCGATTGCCCATCGGATCACCGGCGCCGGACTTTATTTCGGTACTTTGCTGGTGGCCTGGTGGCTGATCGCGGCGGCGGCCGGCCCCAATCCCTATGCGAACTTCGCGGGCTTCATGAGCTCGTTCTTCGGCCGCCTTATCCTGTTCGGATATACCTGGGCGCTGCTGCACCACATGCTGGGCGGCGTCCGGCACCTGATCTGGGACACCGGGCACGGCTTTAGCGCGAGCGAGCGCGAATGGCTCTCGCTCGCCACGCTGATCGGCTCGATCAGCCTCACCCTCGTCCTGTGGGTGCTCGGCTATCTGGTCATGGGAGGATCGCACTGATGGTTGCCGGCAAGATGAGCACGCCGCTCGCACGCGTGCGCGGGCTTGGCGCCGCCAAATCAGGCACCGAGCATTTCTGGCTGCAACGGCTGACCGCGGTCGCCAATGTGCCGCTCACCATCGCATTCGTGCTGATCGTGGTGTCGCTGCTCGGCCGCAATCATGCGGCGGCGGCGCAGATCTTGGGCTCGCCGCTCGTCGCCATCATCATGCTGCTGTTCATCATCTCGGTGGCCACTCATATGCGCATCGGAATGCAGGTGATCATCGAGGACTACGTCCATGACGAGCCGGCACGGCTCATCCTGCTGATGGCGAATACGTTCTTCGTTCTCGCCGTGGCGCTGGCATCGGCCTACGGCATTCTCAAGCTCTCGTTCGGCGTATTCGGAGTTTAAGCATGGCCCAAGGATCGAACGGAGGTTCGAACGGAGCGTCGCCTCCAGGTTCCGCGAATGGCGGCGCCTCGCCCGGCATCAATGGCCGCGCCTATCCGATCGAGGATCACAGCTTCGACGTGGTGGTGGTGGGCGCCGGCGGCTCCGGCCTGCGCGCGGTCGTGGGCTGCAGCGAGGCCGGCCTGCGGACCGCCTGCATCACCAAGGTGTTTCCGACCCGCTCGCATACCGTGGCGGCGCAGGGCGGCATCTCGGCCGCGCTCGGCAACATGGGCGAGGACGACTGGCGCTGGCACATGTACGACACCGTCAAGGGCTCGGACTGGCTCGGCGACCAGGACGCCATCGAATATCTGTGCCGCAACGCGCCGGCGGCCGTCTACGAGCTCGAGCACTGGGGCGTGCCGTTCTCGCGCACCGAGGACGGCAAGATCTACCAGCGCGCGTTCGGCGGCATGACCACGCATTACGGCGAGGGCACCGCCAGCGCACCTGCGCGGCCGCCGACCGCACCGGCCACGCCATGCTGCACACCCTGTACGGCCAGTCGCTGCGGCATTCGGCGCGAGTTCTTCATCGAATACTTCGCCATCGACCTGATCATGGACGAGCGGCCGCTGCCGCGGCGTGATCGCGCTGCAAGCTCGACGACGGCACGATCCACCGCTTCCGCGCCCATATGACCATCCTGGCCACCGGCGGCTATGGCCGCGCCTACTTCTCCTGCACCTCGGCGCATACCTGCACCGGCGACGGCAACGCCATGGTGCTGCGCGCCGGCCTGCCGCTCGCAGGACATGGAGTTCGTCCAGTTCCACCCGACCGGCATCTACGGCGCCGGCGTGCCTGATCACCGAAGGCGCGCGCGGCGAGGGCGGCTATCTGACCAACTCCGAGGGCGAGCGCTTCATGGAGCGCTACGCGCCCTCCGCCAAGGACCTGGCCTCGCGCGACGTGGTCTCCCGCGCCATGACCATCGAGATCCGCGAAGGCCGCGGCGTCGGCAAGCTCAAGGACCACATCTTCCTGCACCTCGACCATCTCGATCCCGCGATCCTGCACGAGCGGCTGCCCGGCATCTCCGGAAGCGGCGCGCATCTTCGCCGGCGTCGACGTGACCCGCGAGCCGATCCCGGTCGTTGCCGACCGTGCACTACAACATGGGCGGCATCGCCACCAACTATCACGGCGAAGTGGTGATCAAGCGGGACGGCGACGACGACTTCGTGGTGCCGGGCCTGATGGCGGTCGGCGAGGCGGCCTGCGTCTCGGTGCACGGCGCCAACCGGCTGGGCTCGAACTCGCTGATCGATCTCGTCGTGTTCGGACGCGCCGCGGCGCTGCGCTGCGCCGAGCTGATCGAGCCGGGCGAGAAGCATGCCGACCTGCCGAAGGATTCGGCCGAGCTGGCGCTGTCGCGGCTCGACCGGTTCCGCCACGCCGCCGGCGCGACGCCGACCGCGGAGCTGCGGCTCGAGATGCAGAAGGTGATGCAGAAGAACTGCGCCGTGTTCCGCACCGGCGAGATGCTGGCCGAAGGCGTCAAGCTCATCCACGACATCCATGCGGCGGTCGCCGACATCAAGGTCTCCGACCGCTCGCTGATCTGGAACACCGACCTGATCGAGACGCTCGAGTTCGACAACCTGATCGCCCAGGCGGTGGTGACGGTCCATTCGGCGCTCAACCGCACCGAAAGCCGCGGCGCCCATGCGCGCGAGGACTATCCCGAACCGCGACGACAAGAACTGGATGAAGCACACGCTGGCCTGGCTCGACGCCGGCGGCGAGGTGAAGATCGACTACCGGCCGGTGCACACCTACACGCTGACCAACGACGTGAGCTACATCGAGCCGAAGGCGCGGGTCTATTAGGTCTGGTAGCCCGCATGGAGCGCCGCGCAATGCGGGGAAGGGCGGTCCCGGATTACGCAAGAGCTTCATCCGGGCTACGGCAAAGCCGGCTCACTCCAAGGAAACGGTCCATGGTCCAGCTCACCCTTCCCAAGAACTCCAAGGTCACCGAAGGCAAGATCTGGGCGGATCCGACCGGCGCCAAGGAAGTGCGCGAGTTCCACATCTATCGCTGGAACCCGGACGACGGAAAGAACCCGCGGCTCGACACCTATGACGTCGACTCCGGCGATTGCGGGCCGATGGTGCTGGACGCGCTGATCCACATCAAGAACACCATCGATCCGACGCTGACCTTCCGCCGCTCGTGCCGCGAGGGCGTGTGCGGCTCCTGCGCCATGAACATCGACGGCCGCAACACGCTGGCCTGCACCAAGGACTGGGCGACATCAAGGGCGCCGTGAAGATCTATCCGCTGCCGCACCAGCCGGTGGTCAAGGACCTGGTGCCCGACCTCACCCTCTTCTACGCCCAGTACGCCTCGATCGAGCCGTGGCTGCACACCGTCTCGCCGGTGCCGGAGAAGGAATGGCGCCAGAGCCACGAGGATCGCGCCAAGCTCGACGGCCTCTACGAGTGCATCCTGTGCGCCTGCTGCTCGACCTCGTGCCCGAGCTACTGGTGGAACAGCGAGCGCTTTCTGGGCCCGGCCGCGCTGCTGCAGGCCCACCGCTGGCTCGTCGACAGCCGCGACGAGGCGACCGGCGAGCGGCTCGACGATCTCGAGGATCCGTTCAGGCTCTACCGCTGCCACACCATCATGAACTGCGCCCAGGTCTGCCCCAAGGACCTCAATCCCGCCGAGGCGATCGCCGAGATCAAGCGGTCGATGGTCGAGCGCAAGGTTTGAGCGGTTGCGCGCGCTCGGGCCGGGCTTCGATCCGCAGATCGTCGCCGCCATCGACGCAAGGCTGCGCTTGGTCGCCGAGCGCGAGAGCGCGGTCGTCCTGCTGGCGGTCGAAAGCGGCAGCCGCGCCTGGGGCTTTCCCTCCCCGGACAGCGATTACGACTGCCGCTTCATCTATGCCCGGGGCCCGAACGATTACCTGAGGCTCTATGCGCCGCGCGACGTCATCGAGTTTCCGATCGAGGGGATGCTCGACGTCAACGGCTGGGACCTCGCCAAGGCACTGCGGCTCTTGCTCAAAGGCAACGCAGTCGTGATCGAGTGGCTCACCTCTCCTTTCGTCTATGCGGGCGACCAGAGGTTTCGCCAGGAGTGCCTCGAGCTGGCACGCCATGCGGTCCGCGCCTCGGCGATCGCTCGGCACTATCTGCACCTGGGCGAGCGTCAACGCCGGACATATTTCGCCGATTTGCGCGCGATCGAGATCAAGAAGTTGTTCTATGCGCTGCGGCCAGCGCTGGCGCTGCGCTGGCTCAGAATGCATGCCGGCGAAGCGGTCGCGCCGATGCACTTTCCGACCTTGGTGGCGCAGAGCGACCTGCCGCCAATGGTTCTCGAGGTCGTGGACGACCTGTTGGTACGCAAGGCCGCGTCTCGCGAGCTCGGAAAAGGCGCGCTTCCGAACGCCATCGCAACGCTCATCGATTCGGAATTCACCGCCGCGCGCGAGCTCTGGCCAAGCGGGCCTTGGCGTCCTGAACCCGCGGTCGTGGCGGCGGCCGATGCCCTGCTTCGGTCCTGGCTGGCGCCGGACCCGGTTGGGTAGCGCCCGGCGGCTCGCCCCGGCGGCCACGGATCTGGTCGGGAGGAATCTTCGCGACGGGCCAGGCACGCAGCAATGCCTTGCGGGCGGCCCATTCGCCGGCAGCATCGAGCTCTTGGAGAAACTGCACCTCGCCCGCCGACAGCACCGCCACCGCAAGCCCGTCGCGGTACAAGATCCGGTTGCCGGTGAGCGCAGGGAGCCTCGCGCCGGGCGTCAGTATTCCCACGAGATTGAGCGGATCGGCCGCCGACAGTGAGACGCAGGCGCCGGAATCGGGCTGCCGCCGAATGCTCCGCAACGCCGCCACGGCCTCCGGCAAGGCATATTGCTCGCCGGAGAACCCGGCAACGAAACGCCCGCCGCGGACTTCGCCGCGACTTTCGAGCCGGCGATAGACGCGCAGCAGATCGCGCCATGCCGGGAGCCAAGAGGCCTCGCGCTCCAGAAGACGCCAGAACACGACGCCGTAGCGCTGCAACAGGGCGCGCGCGACGTGCTCGATCGCCGCATCCTCAAGCGCCTTGGAAGACGCAAGCGGTGCGGGCGCTGCGGCACGCGCGCGGCCGATCAGTGCCCACCGCCCTGCGGCTTCCATGCCAGGGGTGGAGCGGCGGCGGGGACGCGCGGCGGAGCCACGTTCCCGGGCCGGCACGAGTAGCGCGCGCAATCCGCCGAAGCTGTCCGCGTTGACGAGGCCGGCACCCACCAGCTCGCCCAGCGCCTCCTCGACCTGCGAGCGCAACAGGCCGGTGCCGTCGACGAGCTCATCGAAGAACGATGCGCCGTGTTGGCGAATATGATCCGCAACCGCTTGCGCGCGCGGACTGATGGAGGTGACGTCCGCCGGCGGCGAAACCGCACCCCACAGGGCGGCATGGCGGCGCGCCACCAGCGCTATCGGCGTCGTGCGCACGGGCGCCGCCCGGCCGGCGCCGCCGTTGCGAGGCCGCATTCGCGTCCAGGCGAATTGGCCGGCCAAGCAGCGCTCATCGAGCCAATGCGGCTGGTAGGCGGCGAGCCGCGCCGGCAGGATCTCGCTCTCCCAGGCCGCGGCCGGCGCCTGGAAGCCTTCGAGCTGCTGCACGATGGTCTCGAGCGCCGCCGGCCCTTCCATCCGCGCCTCCGGGGTGACGCGCTGCCAGGCCAACAGGAAGCGCAGGAAATCGCGCGCCGCCACCGGCTCGATCTCCGCCCGCAGCCGCTTGACCGTATAGGCGTTGACGCGCGCCAGCAGGCGTCGCTCGCACCACTCCTCGGCATTCGTTCCCGGCGTGAATCGGCCGCGCATGGCGAAGCCTTCCGCCTCCAGCGCCGCCAAAGCGCCCGCAACGTCCCCCGCCGGCAGACCGAGCGCGGCGGCAAGCGCGTCCTGCGCAACAGGACCCTGTCCCTCGAGCCGGCCGCGCAGGATTTCGACCAAAGCCTCCTCGCGCGACCAGTTCCGCGCCGCATAGGCGGGCGGCACCGCGACGGTGGGTGCCGGTTGCAACGCCGGCCAGACCGCTTGGAACTGCGGCAGGCGCTCCGCCGCAACCCAGAACGAAGCACCCGGCGGATCGAGCCGCGCCACGCGGTTCTGCCGCCCCAGCTCCGCCAACCAGTCGTTCCAGCCGGGTTGTGCGAAGGCTTCCGGGAGACTGAGAAAACCGAGCCAGAGCAGCGCGTCGTGCAGCTCGTCGGGATTGGCGGCGTCGGGCCAGGCTTCCGCCCGCACCCGCGCTATCGCATCCGCGTCGAGCCTGTCCAAGTCGGCCGCAGTCTCGGGCGAGAGCCAGCGCCGGCTCATCACCGCCTGGGTGCGGCGCTCTTCCAGCGGCGCGTCGTCCAGATACGCGTAAGGCCGCGCCGACAGCACTTCGAGCGCCAGCGGGGAAGGCTCGGTCAAATCGCAGCAGACGATGCGAACGTCGCCGGACTCCATTCGCGCCAGCAATCGTTCGAGGCCCGCGACGTCCATGGCCTCGTTCAGGCAGTCGCCGATGGCTTGGCGTACCAGCGGATGATCGGGGATCTCGCGTTCGCCCGGAAGGTTCTCGGCGCAGGCGATCTGGTCGGGAAATACGGCGGCGATCAGATCCTCGGCACCCATGCGGGCCAGCTGGGGCGGCACCTTGCGGCCGCCGCGGAAACGCGGCAGCGCCAGCGCAACGCCGATCACCCAGCGCCAACGCGTGTTGAACATGGGCGCATCGAGCAGTGCCTGGATCAGCAGCGGCCGGACTGATTTCGAATGCAGGTAGCGCGCAACCTCCTCGAGCTGGAAGCTGTGCGCGGTCGTCAGCGAGAGAACGATGCTGTCCTCGGTCGCCGCCGCCTGCAGCTCGAAATTGAACTTGCGGCAGAAGCGCTTGCGCAGCGCCAAACCCCAGGCCCGGTTGATCCGGCCACCATAGGGCGAATGGATCACCAGCTGCATGCCGCCGGCCTCGTCGAAGAACCGCTCGAGCACGATCGTGTCCTGGGTCGGCAGGCAACCGAAAGCCGCCTGGGCCGCACGCAAATAATCGATGAGCTGCCGGGCCGCCGGCTCGGCGATGCCGACCACATCCACAAGCCAAGGCAAGGCGGTTTCGCCGGAGGCGTCCTGCCGCAGCCGCGCGCTGATTTCGGTCCGCAACCGCGCTACCGAGACGGATAATTCCGCGCTGCGAGCGGGCGCTTCGCCCAGCCAGAACGGAATGGTCGGCGCCATGCCATGGGCGTCTTCGACGCGGACCACGCCACGCTCGACGCGCATGATGCGATAGCTCTTGTTGCCGAGCTGGAAGATATCGCCGGCCAGGCTCTCGACGGCCAAATCCTCGTTCACGGTGCCGACGAAATGGTTCTCCGGCTCCAGCAGCACCTGATAATCGGCGTTGTCCGGGATCGTGCCGCCGGCGGTCAGCGCGGTGAGGCGCGCGCCACGGCGGCCGCGCAGCACGCGATTGACGCCATCGTAATGGATGAGCGCGCCGCGCCGGCCGCGCCGCGTGCTGAATCCCTCCGCCAGCATGCCCACCACGGCCGCGAAATCCTCCCGCCCCAATGCGCGATACGGCCAGGCATTGCGCACCAGCGCATAGAGCTCGTCCTCGTTCCATTCGCGTGCCGCCACCTCGGCGACGATCTGCTGCGCCAGGACGTCGAGCGGTTGCTCCTGCAGGGCAAGCCGGTCGAGCTCGCCGCGGCGGACGCTGTCGATGAGCGCCGCGCACTCCACCAGCTCGTCGCGCGACAGCGGAAACAGCCGGCCCTTGGGTACGCCCTCGATCGCATGTCCCGAGCGGCCGACCCGTTGCAGAAAACTCGCGATGGAACGCGGCGAGCCGAGCTGGCAGACCAGGTCCACGTCGCCGATATCGATGCCGAGCTCGAGCGAGGCGGTTGCCACCAGGGCCTTCAGGCTGCCGCTCTTGAGGCGCTGCTCGGCATCGAACCGCTGCTCCTTGGCGAGGCTGCCATGATGGGCGGTGACCTTGTCGGCCCCGAGCCGATCGGAAAGATGCCGGGTCACCCGCTCGGCCAGCCGGCGTGTGTTCACGAACACCAATGTGGTGCGATGATCCTCGATCAGCCCGGTGAGCCTTTGATAGATCTGTTCCCACACCTCCGCCGACATCACGGCTTCGAGCGGTGATCCTGGAATCTCGAGCGCGAGATCGCGCCGGCGGCTGTGGCCGATATCGACGATCTTGCAGGCAGGTCTATCCGCGCCGTCGGCGCCGCCGACCAGGAAGCGCGCGACGGTCTCGACCGGTTTCTGGGTCGCCGAGAGGCCGATCCGAAGCAGCCGATTTCCGCACAGCGACGCCAGCCGTTCGAGCGAGAGGGCGAGGTGCGTCCCGCGTTTGTTGGGCGCCACGGCATGAATCTCGTCGACGATCACGGTCCGGGTCGTCGCCAGCATGGCTCGCCCGGATTCCGAGCCCAGCAGGATGTAGAGCGATTCCGGCGTGGTGACGACGATGTGGGGCGGCCGACGGCGCATGCGCTCGCGTTCGCCCGCCGGCGTATCGCCGGTCCGCACCCAGGTGCGGATATCGACATCCGGCAAGCCTTGCGCCCGCAAGGTCGCGCGAATGCCCGCCAGCGGCGCTTCCAGGTTCCGCTGGATATCGTTCGACAGGGCCTTGAGCGGCGACACATAGACGATCTGCGTCTCGTCGCGCAGCGTGCCCTGCACGCCCTGCCGCACCAGCGCGTCGATCGCCGCCATGAAAGCGGCCAGCGTCTTGCCGGAGCCGGTCGGCGCGGCGATCAGGACATGGCGACCCTTGCGGATGGCCGGCCATGCCTGCGCCTGCGCGGCAGTCGGCGCCGCGAATGTTTGATCAAACCATGCGGCAACGGCGGGATGAAACAGGGCGGCTGAACTCATGAATGGGCACCGGCGTCCGCAACTGCCCTGGCGCCAAGCCGTGACAGGCGTTTCGAACTGGCGGTATTTTGCGCAGGGGTTGACCGCTAAAATATGCGCCGCTGCTCGCGGTTTCAACCCGCGGCGCGCTCGTAGCCCGCATGGAGCGGAGCGCAATGCGGGACCGGCGTTCCCGGATTACGCAAGCGCTCCATCCGGGCTACAGCTTCAATTTTCTCTTGCGCTGTCCGAGCGTGCGCAGGCGCAGCGCATTGAGGCGGATGAAGCCTGCGGCATCGCGGTGGTCGTAGGCGACGGCGCCTTCCTCGAAGGTGACGAGATCCTGGTCGTAGAGCGAATATTTGCTCTCGCGTCCGACCACCGCGACATTGCCCCTGTAGAGCTTGAGCCGCACCGTCGCCGGTCACATAGGTCCTGGCTGACTTGTCGATCGCGGCCTGCAGCATCTCGCGCTCGGGCGCGAACCAGAAGCCGTTGTAGATGAGCTCGGCATATTTCGGCATCAGCTCATCCTTGAGGTGCATGGCGCCGCGGTCGAGCGTGATCTGCTCGATGCCGCGATGGGCGGCATGCAGGATGGTGCCGCCCGGCGTCTCGTACATGCCGCGCGACTTCATGCCGACGAAACGGTTCTCCACCAGATCGAGCCGGCCGATGCCGTTCTGCCGACCGAGCTCGTTGAGCCGCGCCAGCAGGGTCGCGGGCGACATCGCGGTGCCGTCGAGCGCGACCGCGTCGCCGCGCTCGAAGCCGATCGCGATGGTAGGTCGGCCGGTCCGGCGCCTCTCGCGGATCAAGCGTGCGCGAATAGACGTAGTCCGGCACCTCCTGCGCCGGATCCTCCAGCACCTTGCCCTCGGAAGAGGCGTGCAGCAGGTTGGCATCGACCGAGAACGGCGCCTCGCCGCGCTTGTCCTTGGCGATCGGGATCTGGTGCTGCTCGGCGAACTCGATCAGTCTGGTGCGCGACGTAAGATCCCATTCGCGCCACGGCGCGATCACCTTCACGTCGGGCTTGAGGGCGTAATAGGCGAGCTCGAAGCGCACCTGGTCGTTGCCTTTGCCGGTCGCCCCATGGGCCACCGCATCGGCGCCGACCTTCTCGGCGATCTCGATCTGCTTCTTGGCGATCAGCGGGCGCGCGATCGAGGTGCCCAGGAGGTACTGGCCCTCATAGAGCGCATTGGCGCGGAACATCGGAAACACATAGTCGCGAACGAATTCCTCGCGCAGGTCCTCGATGAAGATGTTGTCGGGCTTGATGCCGAGCAGCAGCGCCTTCGTCGCGCGCCGGCTCCAGCTCCTCGCCCTGGCCGAGATCGGCCGTGAAGGTGACCACCTCGCAGCCATAGGTCAGTCTGCAGCCATTTCAGGATAATCGAGGTGTCGAGCCCGCCCGAATAGGCGAGCACCACCTTCTTCACGTCGCCTTTGGGCATCGTCTCTTCACAGCCGTACGGCCGCCCCTATTTGTCGGTCATGTCCTCGTAGACGTCGAGTTCCGCGCTGCCGGCCAGCATGGTGCGCCAGCCTTGCAGGAAGGTGCGCACCATGGGATCGCTCGCCACCTTCTGACGGTTGAGCTCAAGGCCGGCATGCGCCTCGTATTCGACCTCCACCAGCAGTTGGGTCGGATCGTCAACATTGCGCAGGAAGCGGAAGCGCCGGCCGCCCATCGCCTGGTAGAACGGCGTCGCGCTTTTCATCAGGGCAAGAAACTGTCCGGCGTCGCCCTGCACCCGGATTTTAAGCTGCAGGACGCGCTGCAGCGTCTCGTCTCCCGCCATGGTGGCTTCCTTCTTGGCTTTGCGGCGCCGCGTTCCCGTTCCCAAGCTCTCGATCCCAGTTGCCGATCCTCGGCTCTTTAAATCCGTCCCGATCACCATTTGCACCGGCAATGTCGCGGGCGCAACGGCGTGCGGACAAAACCAAGCAACCGGCCGGGTGAATTGCCGGTCATCCACCGTCCCCGGCGACATTCGCCGGCCGGCTCCCTTCGGCATCGGACCGATCGATCGGCTCGGGCGGCGACCGCCGCCTGCCCGGCCAGCGTCGCAGCACGATGCCGGGCCAAGGCCACGCCAGCCGCTCGAGCGCACGCTCGACCGCGCGGTCGCTGGTGCGCGTCGCCGACCAGCGAAACATCAGGCCATGCATCAGCCAGATGATCAGGAAGGTGAATAGGCCGGAGAATGCGACGTCGGTGAAGAAATGCCCGCCCCCGGCCATGCGCACGAGCCCGAGGCCGCCGCCGAATGCGAGCGCGGCCGCGGTGGCGAGCGCCCGCCAGGCCGGCGGAATGAGCGCCGCCGGAGCCAACGTCCAGAACGCCCCCGACGGCTCGCCCGCCACGAAAGAGCAATTGTCCGGGCAATCGCCGCGCGGATCCCACCACGGGACGAAATGCTCGTCGCCGCCGAACTCGACGACATCGATCGGGCGCGGGCGACCCCAGTGACTCTTGAGCACGACATTGGTGACGAGGCCAGGCGCGAGCACCAGGGTGGCGACCATCAGCACCGCGGCCCGACCCGGGATCAGCATCGGCCGGCGCGGCAGGACGAGCTTGACCAGGATGGCAAGCAGGGCCGGCGCCGCCACAACCGTCACGATCAGGCGGCTCAGCTCCCGCAGCGTGTTCAATACCGGATTGACGCCGCCCCAAAAGCCGCCTGCGGAAGGATCGAAGAACGGCCGCGCCAGGTCGAGATCGAGCCGCGGGTAAATGCCGAACACGAGACCGACCGCGGCGCCGAGCGCCAGCGCGATCAGAAGCCCGGTACGGTTCATGTGCGCTTCCTGCCCGTGCTGCGGTCCAGCGGTTTTCGCCTTGGTCGCCACGCCGGCTTTATTGTTGAGGCGGCGAATCGCTGTGACAGGCGCCGATTTGACTTTGGCTCGAGGGCAGGAACGTGCCGCAAGGGCCGCAAGCAGCAAGCATTGTGGCGATGCCGATGAGACCCAGCAGGCGGAGCGCCGTCAGGCCGGCACCGCTGCCACGGGCTGCCCCGTCAGAGTGTCTCGGCGCTTGTGGCGGGACCCCCACCCGGATCGCTACGCGATCCGACCTCCTCCTTTCAGAGGGAGGTGTCCCCGAGGGCGCGGCGGTTTCATCATATGCGATAGCCCTGCCCTGCGGCTGCAGCATCTTGGCTCCCCTCATGCGGTCCCCTTGCGTCATACCCTACTCGGTCATCGCCATGGCGCGCAGCGCCAGCCGCTCGCGGGCCGAGAGCTTCTCGCTCGCGCTTTTCAATTGCCCGCAGGCCGCCAGGATGTCGCGTCCGCGCGGCGTGCGCACCGGCGAGGCATGGCCGGCCGCAAAGATCACCTCGGAGAATTTCTCGATCTGCTCCCAGTCCGAGCACTCGTAGCGGGTGCCCGGCCACGGATTGAACGGGATGAGATTGATCTTGGCCGGAATATGCCGCACCAGCTTCACCAAGCGCATGGGCATCGGCGAGCCGGTCGTTGACGCCCTTGAGCATCACATATTCGAATGTGATGCGCTTGGAGTTGGAAAGGCCCGGATAATTTCGGCAGGCCTCCATCAGGCGCCGGATCGGATATTTGCGATTGAGCGGGACCAGCTCGTCGCGCAGCTCGTCGGTGACGGCATGCAGCGAGACCGCCAGCATGCTGCCGATCTCGGTCCCGGCGCGGGCGATATTGGGGACGACGCCCGAGGTCGAGAGCGTGATCCGCCGCTTGGAGATGCCCAAGCCCTCCTGGTCGGCCACGACCAAAAGCGCATCACGCACCGCCTCGAAATTGTAGAGCGGCTCGCCCATCCCCATCATGACCACATTGGTGACGAGGCGGCGGCCGGCATCCGCGGTGCCCACCGACCAGTCGCCGAGGCGGTCGCGCGCGACCAGGACCTGGCCGACGATCTCGCCGGCCGTCAGGTTGCGCACCAGGCGCTGAGTTCCGGTATGGCAGAACGAGCAGTTGAGCGTGCAGCCGACCTGGCTCGACAGACAGAGCGTGCCGCGATCGGTATCCGGGATATAGACGCATTCGACCTCGGGCGGATGCTGCCGCGCCCTCGCCCGGCAGCCGCAACAGCCACTTGCGGGTGCCGTCGACCGAGATCTGCTCGCTCACCACCTCGGGCCGCGCCAGCGTCAAGTGCTCCTCCAGGAGCACCCGCAGATCCTTCGATAGGCTGGTCATCTGGTCGAAGCGCGTTGCGCCGCGCAGGTAGAGCCAGCTCCAGATCTGCTGGGCCCGCATCTTGCGCTTGACCTCCGGCACCCCGATACCGGCCAACGCTTCGATAAGCCCGCTGCGCGCGAGGCCGACAAGCGAAGGCCGTGCCGGCGGCACATAGCGCTCGAGCGGCGTCTTCTCGATGAAGCCCGTCGGCCCCGCAGGGGCCTGGGCGGAAGTGGGTGCAAGCGTCGTCATCAGTCCGATTTTGGTCCGGTCGGGCCGCAGGAGAGCATTTTCGGGTTTTGTCCTAGCACAGATGGGGTGTCGATCCAGTTATTGCGCCCGGGCTGTAGCGCGACCCAGGTCTTTTCGCCGAACCCCGGGAAGCGTATCGTGCCGGAAAAGTGTCGCAGCAAAGCTGCGCGTGAGGGAGCGCCGAATGAATCCAAGCATAGCGGCCCTGATGTTCCTGTTTGCTGCCTGGCCATGCTCCGCCGGAGCGCAACCGGCTCTCGATGCGACCCAACTGGCGGGGCGCAACCTTTTTGCTCAGCACTGCGTGGTCTGCCATGTGAAGACCCTGATGACCGCCGTGCGCACCTACGGCCCGTCTCTGTCCAAGGAATCGCTCGGCGGACAAGAGGATGTGATGCGCGAGCTGATCAGCAATGGAACGCCCAACATGCCGGGATTCAAGTACAGCCTCGAGCCGGGCGAGATCGGGGCCATCATCGCCTATCTCAAGACCCTGCCGCCGCAACCGCCACCGGCTCCCGCGCGTCCTGCCCCGCGTTGAGCCGGTCGAACCAACAGAGGAATCGCCAATGACCCGCACCACCAGCCTTGCCGGCCACGCCGCCGGCCTTGCGCTCTGCACCGCGCTTGCGTCCACCTGCCGGCTTCCGCCGAGGCCGCCGATGCCGTGCTCAGCGGCATCGTGAAGTCATCTTCGGGCGAAATCCTGGGCGGCGTGACGGTATCGGCGAAGGCGGAGGGCGCGACCATCACCACCACCGTCTTCAGCGATGAGGCAGGCGGCTACTACTTCCCGCCGCTGCCGTGCGGCAAATACCGGGTCTGGGCGCAGGCGCTGAGCTTCGGGACCGCCAAGAGCGAAGTCGATCTCGCCGCCGCGCGCCGCCAAGATTTCGTGCTGCAACCCATGACCGACTTCGAGCAGCAGGTGCGGCAATTGCCGGGCGACCTCATCCTGGCCGGACTGCCGGAGGACACGCCCGACGACAAGCGCCTGAAGCAGATCGTGCGCAACAACTGCACCAGCTGCCACACGCCGAGCTACCCGCTGCAGCATCGCTTCGACGAAACCGGCTGGAACGCCATCATCCAGACGATGAAGTCGATCAACGTCTATGGGGTCTACAAGGCCGGCGCGGAGTCAATCCGGTGCTCGACTTTCATCAGAAGGAGCTCGCCGCCTATCTGGCGCGGGCCGCGCGGTCCCGGCCGGGCGGCTTCAAGATCACGAGCCGTCCGCGTCCCGCCGGCGAGGCCGCGCGCGCGGTGTTCACGGAATACGACGTTCCGCTCAACCCCGATCAGGCGCTGCCGGCCCCCGATCATCCCAACGACGGCAGCGACTGGTCGCTGGGGACGCCGTCGCGCGTCGGCTCGCTGCCGCACGACGCGGCCGCCGATCTCGACGGCAATCTCTGGTTCGCCGCCGTCATGCCCAACCGCACCATGTCGGTCGGCCGGATCGACGCCAAGACCGGTGCCGATCAAGCCGTTCAAGATCGACGCTCGCCAACGGCATGGCGGCCGTCTCCCACGGCTTGATCCGCGACGACAAGGGCATGATCTGGTTCAACGCCCATATCGGGCGCGGCAGCCTGGCCAAGATCGATCCCAAGACCGAGAAGCTCTCGGTCTACATCCCGCCGATCGGCATGTCGCAAATCGACGGGCCGGTGACGCTCGACTTCGATGGAACCGGCGGCATCTGGGCCGGCACCGCAGGACGGCGTGCTGCGCTTCGACCCGATCGCGGAGAACTTCACCGAGTTCAAGTCGGTGACCCCGCGGACCGCCAATGGCGGCATCGGCACGACCTACGGCATCGCCGGCGATCGCGACGGCAATGTGTGGTGGACCCAGATGGCGTTCGACATCATCGCCAAGGCCGATATGAAGACCGGAAAATCCGCCGGAATGGACGCTTCCGCCGGTCGTCGATCAGATCAAGCTCGCCACCCAGGCCGATATCCGGTTCTATGACAATTATGCGCCGACCGACATCGGCACGCCGTTCCCGTGGTCGCAGGGACCGCGGCGGATCGGCATCGATCGCGCGGGCGGCGTGCTGTGGGTTGCCAATTCGTGGGGCGGCAGCCTCACCCGGGTCGATACCAGCACCGGCGACATGACCTTCGTACCGCTGCCGAGCCCCGCCACCCAGCAGCCTTACGAGGCGAGGGTCGATAACAGCCATAACGTCTGGGTCCCCATGTGGACCACCGATCAGATCGCCAAATACGATCCCGCAACCTCCCAATGGACGATGTTCGATCTGCCCACACGCGGCACCGAAGTCCGGATCGTCAATCTGCTCGAGCAGGGCGGCGAAAAAAAAGTGGTCTTTGCCTTTCCGCGCTCGAGCAAGGTTGCGGTCATGAACGTCCGCAGCGAGGCCGAGCTGGCCGCCCTCAGGCAGCGGACCCAACAGTAGCGTCCGTCCCTCGGGAGCCTTATAGGCAACCAGCCAAAATGGGGGTGCCATATTACCTCCATTTGGGCCAGAACGAACCCGAATTTCTCGAATGAAATCAGGGGGACGGGTGTCTTAAGGATTGGCGAAGCGGCCCGCCATTCCTTTTTTCGGCGAAAGCGGCTAAGACCAAGCCGGCGCTCGCGGAGAATCCCGCGCCGAGGTAGAATCTCAAGTCCTGCAAAGGGTTAAACTCGCCGAACCGGCATGAGCGGAGCGCGCAAAGTCCATATCAGATCGTTCGGCTGCCAGATGAACGTCTACGATTCCCATCGTATGGCGGACACGCTTGCAGTCGAGGGCTACGCCGAGACCGCTGCCGCCGGTGACGCCGATCTCATCGTCCTGAACACCTGCCACATTCGCGAGAAGGCCGCCGAGAAGGTCTATTCCGAGCTCGGGCGCGTGGCCCGGCTCAAGCAGGCCGCCGCGCGCGAGGGCCGCGTGGTCGTGGTCGCGGTCGCCGGCTGCGTGGCGCAGGCCGAAGGCGCTGAGATCATCCGCCGCGCACCCGCGGTCGATCTGGTGGTCGGCCCGCAGAATTATCAGCGCCTGCCGGCGCTCCTGGAGCGGGTCGGCCACGGCGCCGTGGTCGATACCGAGTTTCCGGTCGAGGACAAGTTCGACGCTCTCCCGGCACCGAGCCCGCAGGCCACGCGGGCGCGCGGTGTTTCGGCCTTCGTGACGGTCCAGGAGGGGTGCGACAAGTTCTGCACGTTCTGCGTGGTGCCCTATACGCGCGGCGCCGAGCTGTCGCGGCCGGTCGTGAAGATCGTGGCCGAGGTCGAGCGGCTTGCCGCGGCCGGGGTGCGCGAGGTCAGCCTGATCGGCCAGAACGTCAACGCGTATCATGGCGCCGGACCCGACGGCGCGCCGTGGCGGCTCGGCCAGCTGCTGGCGCGCGTGGCGCAAGTGCCCGGCATCGCGCGCCTGCGCTACACCACCAGTCATCCGGGCGACATGGAGGACAGCCTGATCGCGGCCCATCGCGATCTCGCGAGCCTGATGCCGCACCTGCATCTGCCGGTGCAATCGGGCTCCGACCGCATCCTGGCGGCCATGAACCGGCGGCATAGCCGCGCCCACTATCTCGACGCCATCGCGGGGTTGCGCCGGGCGCGGCCCGACATGGCGTTCTCGTCCGACTTCATCGTCGGTTTCCCGACCGAAACCGAGGAGGATTTCCGCGCCACGCTTTCGCTGATCGACGAGGTGGGATTTGCCGGCGCCTTTTCGTTCAAGTATTCGCCGCGGCCCGGCACCCCCGCCGCCGAGATCGCCGAGCAGGTGCCGGAAGACGTGAAGCATGAACGGCTGCAGCGCCTGCAGCGCGCCCTCGAGCGGCAGCAGACCGCCTTCAATGCGAATTGCCTGGGACGAAGCTTCGATGTCCTGTTCGAGCGGCGCGGACGCTATCCTGGCCAGATCGTGGGCCGATCGCCATATCTGCAGACAGTGCAAGTCGAGCCCGCACCGGCGTCCGGCTCGGCGATCGCGATCGGGGATTTGGCCACGGTAACCATCACGCAATTGAGCGCAAACAGCCTGTTCGGCAGGCTGACCGACGAAGCGCTCCCGCTTCCGCAAGCGGGCGAACAGAGGGCCCGGCTGCCGATGCCGGCGCAATCAGGAGGCTAAAGGCGTTGCGCACGACACGGTCGAACAATGGAGCATTGATCGAGCCCGCCAATCCCGTGGCAGAAACCTCGACGGCCCAGATCAAGCTCGCCTTCGACGACAATCGGCTCGCCTCGCTCCTGCTGGGCCAGTACGGACAGAATCTCGCTTTGATCGAGCGCCGGCTGGGGGTGCGGGCCGACCAGCGCGGAAACCATGTCACCATCGTGGGATCGCGCGATGCCTGCGAGCAGGCCCGCCGTGTGCTGGAGGGCCTCTACGAACGATTGAAGCGCGGCGATGAGCTGGTCTCCGGCGATGTCGAGGGCGCCATTCGGCTCGCCATCGCGCAGGGCTCCTTGTTCGACTTCGATCCGGCGGGCGTCCGGCCGAGCTTCGAGGAGATCAATCTGCGCAAGCGTCCGGTGCGCGCCCAGACGGCGGCGCAGGACGATTATATCCGTGCGCTCAAGCGCCATGCGCTCGTGTTCGGCACCGGCCCGGCCGGTACCGGCAAGACCTGGCTTGCGGTCGCGCGCGCGGTCCAGCTGTTCGAGCGCAAGGAAGTCGATCGCATCATCCTTTCACGGCCGGCCGTGGAAGCGGGCGAACGCTTGGGCTTCCTGCCCGGCGACATGCGCGAGAAGGTCGATCCTTACCTGCGGCCGATCTATGACGCGCTGTACGACCTGATGGACGCTCGCATCGTCGAACGCGCCATGCAGTCCGGCGAGATCGAGATCGCGCCGCTCGCCTTCATGCGCGGGCGCACTTTGTCGAATGCGGTGGTCATTCTCGACGAGGCGCAGAACACGACCTCGATGCAGATGAAGATGTTCCTGACCCGGCTCGGGGAGAACAGCCGCATGATCGTCACCGGCGATCCGAGCCAGGTCGACTTGCCGCGCGGCCAGATCTCCGGGCTAGCCGAAGCCTGCAAGCTGCTGGCGGGCGTCGAAGGGATTTCCCAAGTGGCGTTCACCGCCGAGGATGTCATCCGCCATGAGCTGGTGGCACGCATCGTTGCCGCCTATGAGGCGGCGGCGCTCGCCGCCAACCGCGCGCGCGAGGCCGACGAATGAGCCGTCCGCTTATCTGGGGCGGAGGCAGGACATGAAGTCCGCTGCGCGCGCTGCCGGCTCGCGACTCCCACCCCGTCCCGCGCCCGCAAATGGACGAGGTAAAGGTCAGGGGCCGGCGGCGGAGCCCGCCCTCGACATCATTGTCGAGTCCCCGCTCTGGAGAGCGCGGCGCGGCATCAAGGCAGTGCTGCAACGGGCAATCCGGCAAGCCGCCGCCATGTCGGCTACAAACGGGGGCGAGCTTGCTATCGTGCTCACCGATGATTCGGCGATCCGCTCCCTCAACCGCGATTGGCGCGGCAAGGACCAGCCCACCAATGTGCTGTCCTTTCCGGCCCATGCCCCCTCCGGCTCCCTCCCCCGCCAGGCCGGTCGAGACCGGCTGCTCGGTGATATCGTGATCGCCTACGAGACGATGGCGCGCGAGGCTCTCGCCGAGCACCGGCCGTTTCGCCACCACCTCGCCCACCTCGCGGTGCATGGATTCCTCCACCTGCTGGGTCACGATCACGCGGCCGAGGCCGAGGCCGATGCAATGGAGGCGCTGGAAGTCGCCGTGCTGGCGCGGCTCAACGTACCCAATCCCTATCTGCCCCCCTCCCCGGCCCTCCCCCGCGTGCGCGGGAACAAAGGGAAGGTGGCCTGATTGTCGAGCCCTAAATTGCTGAATCCCATGCCCGAGCAAGATCCATCGAGTTCGTCCGAGCCGTTCGGCCAGGCGCATGAGGCGCGCAATCTTCCGGTGCCGATACCGCAGGCCGGCTTGGTGCCGCATCAGCGCCGCGAGGGCTGGCTGGATTGGGCCTTGCGCCTGATCTTCGGATGGAAGGCCGGCTCCGTCCGCGCCAACCTCGCGGACGTCCTCAAGGCGGGCGCGGGCGAGACCGGTTTCTCGCCCAAAGAAAGCGTCATGCTGCAAAACCTCCTCGGCCTGCGCGAGCGGCGGGTCGTGGATGTCATGATTCCGCGCGCCGACATCATCGCGGTCAAGCAGGAGATCGCGCTTGGCGAGCTGATGAAGGTGTTTGCCAGTGCCGGCCATTCGCGGCTTGTTGTCTACGACGAGATGCTCGACGATGCCGTCGGAATGGTGCACATCCGCGACCTCGTGTCGTTCATGACGGCGCACGCGGAGGTGCGCCCGAGCGCGAGTCCGCGGCGCAAGAAGCTCCCGGCCGCCGGTCTCGACCTCAAGGCGGTGGACCTGTCCATGCCGCTGTCGGCCGCCAAGCTCATTCGCGAGATGCTGTTCGTGCCGCCGTCGATGCCGGCGATGGACCTGCTGGCCCGCATGCAGACGAGCCGCATCCATCTCGCCCTCGTGGTCGACGAATACGGCGGCGCCGACGGCGTGGTCTCGATCGAGGATATCGTGGAGGAGATCGTCGGCGAGATCGAGGACGAGCACGACGAGGATATCCGGCCGAACGTGGTGCGCCAGCCCGACGGTTCCTTCCTGGCCGATGCCCGCGCCCAGCTTGACGACGTCACCCAAACAGTCGGCGCGGATTTCGACGTCGGTGAGATCGCCAACGAGGTGGACACGCTCGCCGGCTATATCGCCACCCGCATCGGGCGCGTGCCGGTCCGCGGCGAGCTCGTCCCGGGCCCCGGCCCGTTCGAGATCGAGGTGCTCGACGCCGATCCCCGCCGCGTCAAGAAGCTCAGAATCTATCGTTCGGCAGACCGCCGAAACGGCCATCGCAGCGAAACTCCGCGGCGCTCGGCCGAGGCGGGAGCGCCGGCCCAGCCTAGCCCGCCTTCACCGCCTCCCGATTTGCCGCTCGCGCATGATGGGTCGGCCAAGCCTTCCCCCGACACGACAAGCTTAAAGACGCCGCCCCAACCGTGACGCTCGCACCCCTGGCCCATTGGATCACGCTGGCGTGGGGATGGCGGCGCGTCCTGGTGGCGTTCCTGGCCGGCGCGGCCACTACCCTGGCGCTCGCCCCGCTGAACCTCTGGCCGGCACCGTTCCTGACCTTCCCGATCCTGATCTGGCTCGTGGACGGGTCGGCCGCCGGCCTAGCAGGCGGCGCGCTGGCGGCGGCGATCGCCGGCTGGTGGTTCGGCTTTGGCTATTTCGTCGTCGGTCTCTATTGGATCGGCAACGCCCTGCTGGTCGATGCCAAGACCTTCGGCTGGCTGCTGCCGTTCGCCGTCATCGCCCTGCCGGCCGGGCTTGCGGTGTTCACCGCGTTCGGGGTTGCGCTGGCGCGCTTGATGTGGGGGCGCGGGCCGAGCCGCGTCTTGGCGCTTGCGGTGGGGCTGACCGTCGCGGAATGGCTGCGCGGGCATCTGCTCACCGGCTTTCCCTGGAACGTGTTCGGCTATGCCTTGTCGTCCCCATTGCCGCTGGCGCAGGGCGCCGCGCTGATGGGCATTTGGGGCCTCACCTTCCTGGCGGTCGCGCTCTATGCGAGTCCCGCCGTGCTGGCCGACGAGCGCGCCGATACCAAAAGACCTTGGGCCGCACCGGCGCTGAGCGCCGTGCTGCTGGCCGGCCTTGCGATCTATGGCATGGTCCGGTTGCAGGCCAACCCGACCTCCTATGTGGAGGGCGTGCGGCTTCGCATCATGCAGCCCAACCTGCAGCAGGACGAGAAGTTCAACTATTCCGAGCGGCAGCAGGTGATGAGCCGCTACCTGGCGCTCTCGGACCGGGCCAGCGGACCGCAATCAACCGGCATCCGCGATGTCACCCATCTGATCTGGCCCGAATCGGCATTCCCGTTCTTTCTCACCCGCAATGCCGAGGCCCTCGCCCAGATTGCCGCGCTCTTGCCGGCCGGCACAGTGCTGATCACCGGCGCGGTGCGGGCGCCCGAGGGCGTCCCGGAGGCCGCCGTCACGCGCGCCTACAATTCGGTGTACGTCATCGATCACGACGGCTCGATCCTGTCGGTCTACGACAAGGTGCATCTGGTGCCTTTCGGGGAATATCTGCCGTTTCAGGATTTTCTCGAAGAGCTGGGGCTGCGGCAGATCACCAAGCTGCGGGGCGGATTCATCCCGGGGGATCGGCACCGCATCCTGAACGTGCCGCGGGCTCCAAGCGTTCTTCCGCTCATCTGCTATGAAATTATCTTCCCCGAATCTGGTGCCTCGGGGCGAACGTCCCGGCTGGATAGTCAATCTCACCAATGACGGCTGGTTTGGGGCCAGTCCCGGTCCCTACCAGCATCTGCAGCAGGCGCGCATCCGCGCCATCGAGCAGGGGCTTCCCCTGGTGCGTGCCGCCAATACCGGAATCTCGGCCGTGGTCGATCCGCTCGGCCGCATCATCGGATCGCTGCCGCTGGGAACCGAGGGGGTGCTGGACGCAAGGTTGCCACGGCCGACCCCGCTCACGCCCTACGCACGCATGGGCGATCTTCCCACCGGCCTCGCGCTCGCCGTGGCGGCGGCACTGGCGCTGCGAAGTCGCCGTCGGCCGGCAAAAGGCTAGCGGGCGGTTGTGCCGTTAACCATGAAACCTCTTTCGTACCGCAGGTGGAAAGATCAACAGTTTTGAGCCCGTCGGGTCCTGAGACTTGCCCTAATTCCGGGCAGATTTGCTGGTTGATCGGCCGCCAAAATGCCGCATGCCCAATGGCTTCCGCACTTGACATTAGGGATTGCGGGGACCCATTACGGCCACCCAAGGTCCCATAGGAGACAATAATGGCTAAAAAGGCCCCTAATCCCATCGACAAGCATGTGGGCAGTCGGGTGCGTATGCGCCGAATGATGTTGTCAATGAGCCAGGAGAAGCTTGGCGGCGCACTGGGGCTCACGTTCCAGCAGGTGCAGAAATACGAGAAGGGGACAAACCGGATTGGAGCCAGCCGTTTGCAGCAGATTTCTCACATTCTGCAGGTCCCGGTCGCATTCTTCTTCGAGGGCGCACCCACTTTCCAGACGCCGGGCGACGGCATCGGCGAGGCCCCTTCGCCGAGCTATGTGTCGGACTTCCTCGCCACCTCGGACGGGCTTGCCCTCACCAAGGCGTTCATGGAGATCAAGGAGCCCAAGCTTCGGCGTCGCATCGTCGACTTGGTCGAAGAGATCGCCGGCCGGGAGGACTGATATCAGGGTTCATCCGGGCGCATCCTTTCCACGGCAAGCCCCCATGCGGCTCCCGGAAAATGCGCCGACCGCTCAAGCGTCAAGCGATTCCAGGCCAACGCGACCGCGCCCGGCCTTGCGCATGCGCCGCCCCAATCTCTCGCACCACATCTTGACCGCGCCCGGGGACGCTGCAAGAAACACGACCGGCGGATGAGCCAGCCGATCTGGCGGGCAGGCAGCAATTGGCGTGCTCAGGCAACGGGGAGTATTTCAAGGTGTCACGCGCGAATTATCTGTTTACCAGCGAATCCGTCTCCGAGGGCCATCCCGACAAGGTCTGCGACCAGATTTCGGATGCCATCCTCGATGCATTTCTTGAGAACGACATCAAGCTTGGCATTGCCGACGACAGCAAGGTGAATACCCGGTTGGGCTGCGAGACGCTCGCAACGACCAACAAGATCGTGATTGCCGGCGAGGGCCGCGGGCAAGCGCCGTTGTTCAACAAGTTCGGCAACCAGGCGGTCGTCAATCGCGAGCTGATCTCGCAGATCGCGCGCAATGTCGTGAAAGACATCGGCTACGATCAAGAGGGATTCTCCTTTCACGGCGCCGAGATCGAGATCCTGCTGCACGGCCAGTCGCCCGACATCGCAATGGGGGTCGACGCCAAGACCAAGAAGGACGGCGAGCATGAAGGCGCCGGCGATCAAGGGATGATGTTCGGCTTCGCCTGCACCGAGAGCGAGGTTTACGAGAAGAACTCGTTCATGCCGGCGCCGATCTTTTTTGCCCACCGGATCCTCAAGATGCTGTCGGAGAAACGGCGCTCCGGGCAGCTCTTCGATCTGCAGCCCGACGCCAAGAGCCAGGTGACGGTGCAGTATGTCAAAGGTGAGCCGGTCGGCTGCACCAAGGTCGTGGTCTCGACGCAGCACAATGCGCAAACCCGCAACGGCAAGAAATACACGCCCGGCATGGTCAGGGATCTGATCTCCGACACGGTGGCGTCGGCTTTGCCGGAGGGCTGGATGCCGAAGAAGTCATCCGACTTTCTGGTCAATCCGACCGGCAACTTCGTCGTCGGCGGCCCGGACGGCGACTGCGGGCTGACCGGGCGCAAGATCATAGTCGACACGTATGGGGGTTATGCGCCGCATGGCGGCGGCGCCTTCTCCGGCAAGGATCCGACCAAAGTCGATCGTTCGGCCGCCTATGCGGCGCGCTATCTGGCCAAGAATGTCGTGGCGGCCGGGCTGGCCGAGCGCTGCACCATCCAGATCGCCTACGCGATCGGGGTTGCCGATCCGATGTCGCTTCTGGTGGACACCCACGGAACCGGCAAGGTCGACGAATCCAAGCTGCAGAAGGCCTTGCCCGAAATCTTTCCGTTGCGGCCGACCAACATCCGCCGCGCCCTCAAGCTCAACCGCCCGATCTATCGCCGGACCGCCGCCTATGGCCATTTCGGCCGGGCGCCCGAGGAGGATGGCGGCTTCTCATGGGAGCGGACCGATCTGGCCGACGCGCTTCGCCGCGCTTTCAAATAACGGCCCCGATGGAAGACGGCCGCGGCCGGCGCGGTGCCTTCTTCGGCCGGCGGCAGGGCCACAAGCTCAGCCCGCGCCAAGCCGCATTGTTCCAGACCCTGCTGCCGCGACTGGCGCTCGACTTGACGGCGCCGCCAGGCGATCCGGTGCGTCTGTTCGCCATGCCGATCGATTCGGTCCGGCTCGAGATCGGTTTCGGAGGCGGCGAATACCTCTTTGCCGAGGCCCGAGAGCAGCCGCGGACCGGGTTCATCGGCATCGAGCCTTTCATCAACGGCATGGCCAAGGCACTTGCTGCCATCGCGGCACACCGGCTCGACAATATCCGTCTGCATCATGGCGACGCCGCCGATGTCGTCGGGTGGCTGCCGTCCGGCGGGCTGGACCGCGTCGATCTGATCTATCCGGATCCGTGGCCCAAGCGGCGGCACTGGAAGCGGCGCTTCGTGCAGGACGCAAGCCTGGTCGAGATCGCGCGGCTGTTGCGGCCGGGGGGAGAATTCCGGTTCGTGACCGACATTCCCGACTACGCGTCCTGGACCCTCGAGCGCGGCTTGCGGTCGCCCGACCTTATTTGGACCGCCGAGCGTGCCGATGATTGGCGCCTGCCATGGCGAGGATTTACCGGTACGCGCTACGAGGCCAAGGCGAAACGCGAGGGTCGCCGCCCGTGCTATTTGATCTTCAGGCGGCGCTGAAGCGCGCCCAAATCATTCCGCTTGTCCCGGCTCTGCGATGCTAACCAAGCCGCGCTGGGGCGCTTGTCCGGTGGCCCTCGCCGTTTACCCGCCGGCCTGCAGCGGCAGTGCGTCTTCGGGTTTGCGTGAGCTCAACGGCCCCATTTGCCAGAACCGGATCACGCGCGCGGCGGTCGCTGCCGTCAACCTTTCGAAATTGGAATAGGCGGCATCAAGCCCCTGGCTGGAATTGGCCTTGCGGCCGAGACGAGCCCCGATGATGGCGCGGGCCGTGGACCATCCCCAACCTTTGGACTTGCACAGGATCAGGATCGGATCGGGCCGCTCGCCGTCCATCAGCCGGTCCACCACGTCGATCGGGACCGCGCAAAGGTCGGCAAGCCCGGCCACCATCTCCTCGTATTTCGCGGCTTTGGCAAAATCGAGGATTCGATCTTCATTGAGTTCACCCCGCTGGCGCAGGCCCGCAATGGCGCGTTGCGCAGCCCCATAGTCGCGCGGCGCCGCCTTGGCGCCGACCTCTTTCGATACGCGCGCCAGCACGCTGCGGATCTCGGCCTGGATTTCCGTCGTTGCCGAGGCAAACAGCCGCTGTTGCACCACCGCCGTCGCCTTGAGCAGGAGCGCGCGAAACAAGGGCGGGGGAACATCCGGCCGCTGGCCGACCTTCTCGGCCAGCACGTCGTCGCCCTCCGACCTCGCCACCAGGGTCGTGAAGCTGTCGTCGGAGATCAGGGCGCTGCGGTTCTCGGCAACGCTGCGGGCGACCTCAAGATCGCCGCGCCGGACCAGCACATTGGTCACCGTTTCGGCGATGCCGGAACGTCCCGAAATGGCGAGCAGATGGGCTTGGCTCTTGGTCTCGGCGATCTCCACCAGATCGGTCTCGGCCAGGCGGCGCGACTGCCGCAGCACCGGACCGGCAACCAGGATATCGTCATCCCGGGCGAGCCGACCTATCAATTCGCCCGGCGCATTGCCGAGCGCGGCCAAGCGATGAGCGAGCTCGGCCCGGGCCTTCGATTCGATCTCGTCGATGAGACGGTTGAACACGTCATCGAACAACCGCACATGGCTCTCGTTGAACAGGCTCGCGCCATCGAGAAAGAGGGTGGTGATACGCCGCAGCGCCTGCGCGCGTCGCCGGGGAGAGCCATGCTGGACAATATCTTCCAGTTCCGGGATGAGCGATGAAGCAGCCGACATACGCAACCTGCACGCGGACGATGAACGGTCCTTAGACGAGCTTGAACCCTAGTTAGGGAATCTGAAGGAACGGTTAGCCGACAGTGCATCGATCGGGGGCGCGGCGGCTCGCCCAAGCCGGCGCCGCTGCCGTGCGAAACGCCTTCCATCCGTTGCAAAATGTCGCATTCGGGAGACGATGACGGATTGCCCGCGCGCGCGAAAAAGTCCGCTGCCGACGGCTTGCAAGCGCACGTAAAATCGCTATATTCGCGGCGTCTGCCATGGACGATGTCTGTAGCGGACATCTCATAACGATCGGATTTGATCCGGTCGGTTTTTGAGAGTGGGTTCCTCCCGGGGCCCGCTCTTTTTTGTTACCGCGATCCGCTGGTCGCCGATCGCAGGCCCGGGAGCACCTCAAAGGCGGCATCGACGGACCAACGAACGGATGAACGAAATTACTGACCGGCAAGCATTTTCCGAACCGCGCCTGATCGTGGAGCAGGGCGTCGCGGCCCGCCTTGCCACGATCGCGGAGCCGGTGCTGAGCGGCCTGGGCTTCCGGCTGGTGCGCGTGCGGATCTCCGGACTTTCCGGCTGCACGGTCCAGATCATGGCAGAACGAGCCGACGGGACCATCACGATCGACGACTGCGAGGCGATCTCGCGGGCATTGTCCCCGATCCTCGACGTCGCCGATCCGGTCGACGCGGCCTACCGGCTGGAGGTTTCGTCGCCTGGAATCGACCGCCCGCTGGTGCGTCGGTCGGATTTCGAGCGCTTTGCCGGCCACCAGATCAGGGTGGAGATGGCGATCGCGACGGCCGGCCGCCGGCGCTTCCGTGGCACGCTTCTCGGTGCGCAGGGCGATGCCGCCCATATTCGGCGCGATGATGCCGCCGCCGGCGATGTCGCCGAGGTGCTGCTGCCGATCGCCGACATGACGGAGGCCCGGCTGGTCCTCACCGATGCGCTGGTGGCGGAATCGTTGCGGCGGGGGAAGGCGGCGGAGCGAAACGCCCTGCAGCCGGGCGACCCGCTCGAGCCGGAGGGCGACGCGCAGCTTCTTTCGGAGCAAACGCCGCGCCAGCCCAAGGGACGCCGCGACAGCGCGCATGCGTCGCGTCCATCCGCAGATTTTCAGCCCGCGCCCGCACAGCGGCGGCGTGTGGCTCAGCACGAGGGAGAATGACCGATGGCCGTCAGCGCCAACCGGCTCGAACTATTGCAGATCGCCGACGCCGTCGCCCGCGAGAAGGCGATCGACCGCGGGATCGTGATCGCCGCCATGGAGGATGCGATCCAAAAGGCGGCCCGCTCGCGCTATGGCAGCGAGACCGAGGTCCGCGCCGAGATCAACCCGAAGACCGGCGAGATGCGGCTGTCGCGGCTGCTGCTCGTGGTCGATCAGGTCGAGAACGATTCGACCCAGATCGCGCTCACCGACGCCAAGCGCCGCAACCCGGCCGCGCAGGTGGGCGACTTTATCGCCGAGGCGCTGCCGCCGCTGGAATATGGGCGCATCGCGGCGCAATCCGCCAAGCAGGTGATCGTGCAAAAGGTCCGCGAGGCCGAGCGCGATCGCCAGTACCAGGAATACAAGGACCGCATCGGCGACATCGTCAACGGCATCGTCAAGCGGGTCGAGTACGGCAACGTGGTGGTCGATCTCGGCCGCGGCGAAGCGATCGTGCGGCGCGACGAATTGCTGCCGCGCGAGGTGTTTCGCAACGGCGACCGCATTCGCGCCTATATCTACGACGTGCGGCGCGAGCCGCGCGGCCCGCAGATCTTCCTGTCGCGCACGCATCCGCAATTCATGTCCAAGCTGTTCGCCCAGGAGGTGCCGGAGATTTACGACGGCATCGTCGAGGTCAAGGCGGTCGCCCGCGATCCCGGGTCGCGCGCCAAGATCGCGGTGATCTCGCGGGATTCCTCGGTCGATCCGGTCGGCGCCTGCGTCGGCATGCGCGGCTCGCGCGTGCAGGCGGTGGTCAACGAGCTCCAGGGCGAGAAGATCGACATCATTCCGTGGACATCCGACCCGGCCAACTTCGTCGTCAATGCGCTGGCCCCGGCGGAGGTCGCCAAGGTCGTGCTCGACGAGGAACGCCAGCGGATGGAGGTCGTGGTGCCGGATCAGCAACTCTCGCTCGCCATCGGGCGGCGCGGCCAGAACGTGCGGCTTGCCTCCCAGCTCACCGGCTGGGACATCGACATCGTGACCGAGCAGGAAGAGTCGGAGCACCGCCAGGCCGAGTTCGAGAAGCGCACGAAACTCTTCATCGATGCGCTCAATGTCGACGAGGTGGTGGGCCAGTTGCTGGCCTCCGAAGGCTTCAATTCGGTGGAGGAGCTCGCGTTGGTGGATGAAAAGGAGATCGCCGGAATCGAGGGCTTCGATGCCGATACCGCGCGCGAGCTGCAGGCGCGGGCGGCCGAATACCTCGCCAAGCTGGACGCCGAGCTGGATGCCAAGCGGGTGGAGCTCGGGGTCGAGGACGCGCTCAAGGAGATTCCCGGCGTCACCACCGCGATGCTGGTGGAATTGGGCGAGAACGGCATCAAGACCGTCGAGGATCTGGCCGACTGTGCGACCGACGATCTCGCCGGCTGGAGCGAGCGCAAGGACGGCGAAACCACCAAGCACGCCGGCATCCTCGACGAATTGTCGCGCGAGGAGGCTGAGGCGCTGATCATGCAGGCTCGGGTCAAGATGGGCTGGATCAAGGAGGAGGATCTGGTGGCGCCGGCGGCCGAGCCGGCCGAGGCCGGCGAAGTCGAGGCCGAAGCCTGATCGACAATCGGACGCCGAGACGGATGCTCGCCGACATGGAGCTCGCACCTGTGAAGCCCACCGCCGTGAGCGCAGTCGTGAATGCAGGCATGAATGCAGCGATGGATCATGACGAGCTCGATGCCGGACCGCGGAAACCCGCGCCCGGTGCGGAGCGCTTCTGCGCGGCGACCGGCACGGTCCGTCCTGTTGCCGACATGATCCGCTTCGTTGTGGCGCCGGACGGCGAAGTGGTGGCGGACCTCAAGCGCCGATTGCCCGGGCGCGGGATCTGGGTTACGGCGACCCGCCCGGCGCTCCGCAGCGCGATTGCCCGCAAGGTCTTTGGGCGCGGCTTCAAGCGGGACGTTCGCCTCGCGCCCGACATGATCGAGGCAACGGAGCGGTTGCTGGAGCAGGGCGCGCTGGCGGCGCTCGCCATCGCCCACAAGGCCGGCAAGGTCGCGATCGGATTTGCCAAGACCGAGGCGGCGCTTGATCGGGCCCGGATCGCGGCGCTTGTTCATGCCGCCGATGCGGCGACCGATGGGGCCAGGAAGCTCGATGCCGCCTTGCGCCGACGGCTCGAGCCGGAGCCGGGGGAAATCCCCGTCGTCGACATGTTTACCTCGGCGCAATTGGATTTGGCTTTGGGACGGTCAAATGTGGTACATGCAGCCCTGCTGGCCGGTCGCGAGAGCGACACGTTCTTGGCACGCACCAAGCTCCTGGACCGCTTCCGGACCGGAGATTTGGGTGATCACAACGAGCTAAAGCCAGCAGCGAAGACCGAAAAGCAGGAACGGAATGGTTGAACCGACGAAAAATCCCGGCGACAAGACGCTCAGCGTCACTCCCACCAAGACCTTGACCCTCAAGCCGCGGGGCGTCGAGCAGGGGGTTGTGCGCCAAAGTTTCAGCCATGGCCGCACCAAGGCGGTCGTCGTCGAAAAGGTGAAACGCCGCGTCGGCGGTCCCGTCAGGGCGGAGGCGCCCCCCGCTTCGGACGGGATGAGCGCCAAGCGGCCTGCCGCCGCGCGGCCCGCGCCGGTACCCTCGGCCGCGGCTCCCGCATCGGCACCGACTCCGTCGCCGGCCGCCCCTCCTCTGAAGCCCTCGGGAGTCGTGCTGCGCACGCTGACCGAGGATGAGCAGAAGGCCCGCGTGCACGCGCTCGCCGACGCTCGCTTGCGCGAGGCCGAGGAACGCAAGATCGCCGAGGAAGAGGCCACGATCCGGAAGGCGCGCGAAGCCGCCGAGCGCAACGAGCGCGAAGCCGCCGAGGCGCGCAAGCGGGGCGAAGAGGATCGCCGTCGCCACGACGAGGAAACCAAGCGCAAGGCCGAGCTTGAGGCCAAGAAGCGCTTTGGCGAGGATACCACGGCGGCCGCAAAGCCGGCTCCCCGCCCGGTTCTGGAAGCCGACGAGGAGGAAGCTCCGCGCACTCGTCGCGGCGGTGTCGCGCGCGCGGCGCCGGCCCCGAAGCCGACGAAAAGCACGGGCGAGAAGCGCCGTGGCCGCCTCACCGTGGTCACCGCGCTCAGCGCCGACGAGGTGCGGGAACGCTCGGTCGCTTCGTTCCGCCGCCGCGTCCAGCGCATGGCCGGCCATCGCGACGCCGAGCCCAAGGAAAAGCTGGTCCGCGAAGTGATCATTCCGGAAACCATCACCATCCAGGAGCTCGCCAACCGCATGGCGGAGCGCGCGGTCGACGTCATCCGCCTGCTTATGCGGCAGGGCCAGATGGTGAAGATCACCGACGTGATCGACGCCGACACGGCACAGCTCTTGGCCGAGGAAATGGGCCACAGCGTCAAGCGGGTGGCCGAATCCGACGTCGAGGAGGGCCTGTTCGATGCCAGCGACGATCAGGCCGCGCTGGTGCCGCGTCCGCCGGTGGTCACCATCATGGGCCATGTCGACCACGGCAAGACCTCGCTGCTCGACGCCATTCGCTCGACCGAGGTGGCGGCCGGCGAAGCCGGCGGCATCACCCAGCATATCGGCGCCTATCAGGTGACGGCGCCATCCGGCCACAAGATCACCTTCATCGATACGCCGGGCCACGCCGCTTTCACGGCCATGCGGGCGCGCGGCGCCAAGGTGACCGATGTGGTCGTGCTGGTGGTGGCAGCCGACGATGGCGTCATGCCGCAGACCGTCGAGGCGATCCATCACGCCAAGGCCGCCAAGGTGCCGATCATCGTCGCCATCAACAAGATCGACAAGCCGGACGCCAAGCCGGAGCGGGTGCGCACCGAATTGTTGCAGCACGAGATCCAGGTCGAATCGCTTGGCGGCGACGTGCTCGACGTGGAAGTGTCGGCGACCAAAAAGCTCAATCTTGACAAGCTGCTCGAGACGCTGGCCCTGCAGGCGGAGTTGCTCGATCTCAAGGCCGACCCAAATCGGCCGGCCGAAGGCACCGTGATCGAGGCCAAGCTCGACCGCGGCCGCGGACCGGTCGCAACCGTGCTGGTGCAGCGCGGCACTCTCGACACCGGCGACATCGTGGTGGCGGGCGCCGAATGGGGCCGCGTGCGGGCGCTCATCTCGGACACCGGCAAGCCGCTCAACGCGGCCGGACCCTCGATGCCGGTCGAGGTGCTCGGCTTCAACGGCACGCCCGACGCCGGCGACCGGCTGGCGGTGGTCGACAGCGAATCGCGCGCCCGCGAGGTCACCGACTACCGGGCGCGGCAGAAGCGCGAAAAGACCGCGGCGCGGGCGACCGGCATGCGCGGCTCGCTCGAGCAGATGATGAGCCAGCTCAAGACCGCCGGCCGCAAGGAATTCCCCCTGGTCATCAAGGGCGACGTCCAAGGCTCGATCGAGGCCATCACCGGCGCGCTCGAGAAGCTCGGCACCAGCGAGGTCGGGGCCCGCATCCTCTATGCCGGCGCCGGCGGGATCACGGAGTCCGATGTGACCCTGGCGGAGGCGGCCGGCGCGGCGATCATCGGCTTCAACGTGCGCGCCCACAAGGAGGCGCGCGAAGCCGCCGAGCGGGCCGGCGTCGAGATCCGCTATTACAACATCATCTACGATCTGGTGGACGACGTGAAAAAGGCCATGTCCGGCCTGCTCGCGCCGACGCTGCGCGAGACCATGCTGGGCAATGCCACGATCCTGGAGGTCTTCAAGGTCTCCAAGGTGGGCAATGTGGCGGGCTGCCGGGTCACCGACGGCACGGTGGAGCGCGGCGCCAATGTGCGCCTCATCCGCGACAATGTGGTGGTCCACGAAGGCAAGCTTTCCCAGCTCAAGCGCTTCAAGGACGATGTCAGAGAGGTGGTGGCCGGACAGGAATGCGGCATGGCGTTCGAGAACTATCACGACATGAAGGTCGGCGACGTCATCGAATGCTACCGGGTCGAGACCATTCAACGCACGTTGTAAGCGTCAATGCCGATCTACGCCTCGACACGGGCACTGCAACGTTCCCATGGACCAAACGATCGCCTATCGGTTCGGCCGCGACGACTACATCGCGCTCATCCGCGCGCGGCGGTCGAGCGGCCCGCTCGGACGCCTCGGACGCCCGGGGCGAGCCGCCTTGTTCGGGCTGCTGGTTGCCGCGCTGGCGATGGCCGCAAACTACGATTCGCTGGTGAGCGACCCCTGGCCGTGGCTCGCGATGGGCGGCATCGTGCTCGTAATCATGATGCTGGTCGCCCCGCTGGGCGAGTATCTCGGCGAGCGGCTGATGGCATACTGGTTGTTCCCGCGCTCTAGCGCCGCCAACAAGGACGTGACGCTGGAGTTCGGCGACCAGGATGTCCGCTCAAGGGTCGGCGGGAACGAGGGGCGAGTGTCCTGGCGCTCGATCGTGCGGGTCATCGAGACCAGGGATGGGTTGTTCCTGGCGCTCAGCCGCGCCGAGTTGATCGCGGTCCCGAAGCGCGCGCTGCCATCCGCCGATGCCTTCGCGGACCTCGCGCGCCAAGTGCGTGCGAAGGTCGCGGCAGCGATAGCCGGCCAATAGGCGGCGTCTCCGCGCCAAGGAGATGCCGCGTTTGCGACAAACGAGAGCTGCACCATGACGCGCCCCAACCAGCGAGGTCGAGCCGAGCCATCGCAACGCCAACTGCGCGTCGGCGAGCTCGTTCGCCACGCCGTATCGGAGATGCTGATCCGCGGCGACGTGCACGACCCGGTGCTCGAAGGTCATCTCATCACCATTCCGGAGGTGCGCATGGCGCCGGATTTGCGGCTCGCCACCATCTACGTCATGCCGCTCGGCGGGCGCGACAAGGACGACGTGCTGGCTGCGCTCGAGCGCAATAGGCGCTATCTGCGCGGCGAGATCGCCCACCGCGTTAACCTGAAATTCGCACCTGAAATCCGCTTCCTGATCGACGACCGATTCGAGGAGGCGGAACGAATCGAGAAGCTTCTGCGAACACCGCAGGTCCGGCGCGACCTCGCGCGCGAGGAGGACGACGAAAAGTGACCACGCCGCCCATCGCACCTATTGATGACGTGCCGATCGTGGCCGAGCCGGCCGACGCGCCCGGGCAGCGCGCCGGACAACGCCGGCGCCCGAAACGCGACGTCAACGGTTGGCTGGTGCTCGACAAGCCGGTCGGCATGACCTCCACCCACGCGGTCAGCGTGATCAAGCGGCTGTTCGCGGCCAAGCGCGCCGGCCACGCCGGCACCCTCGATCCGCTCGCCTCGGGTTGCCTGCCGATCGCGCTCGGCGAAGCCACCAAGACCGTTCCGTTCGTGATGGACGGCCGCAAGACCTATCAGTTCACGGTGCGCTGGGGCGAGGAGCGCGACACCGACGATGCCGAAGGGCGAGTGGTGGAGGCGAATTCGGCGCGGCCCGCGCCCGAGGCGATTGGCGCGCTGTTGCCGCGTTTCACCGGCACCATCGCGCAGGTGCCGCCGCGTTACTCCGCGCTCAAGATCGACGGCGAGCGCGCCTACGACCTCGCGCGCGAGGGCAAGGTGGTGGAGCTGGCGGCGCGCCCGGTGGACATTCATCGCCTCGAATTGGTGGCAATGCCCGATGCCGAGCACACGGTGCTCGCCGCCGAATGCGGGAAAGGCACTTATGTGCGGGCGCTGGCGCGCGATCTCGGCCGCGAGCTCGGTTGTCTCGGGCATGTGGTGGCGCTGCGGCGGACCGCGGTCGGGCCGTTCGGCCAGGATTGTGCCGTCACCCTGGATGCCTTGCAGGCGGCGATCTCGCCCGTGGCCGAGCATCTCCCCGAGTCGGCGCTCTTACCGGTCGCGGCCGGCCTGGCGTCACTGCCCGCCCTGGCGGTCAGCCGCGCCGATGCCGGACGGCTCGCCCGCGGCCAAGCGGTGCTGCTGCGCGGACGAGACGCCCCGCTGATGGAAGGCTTCGTCGCGGTTTCCGTCCAAGGCGCGCTGGTGGCGCTGGCCGAGGTGGAGAAGGGCGAATTGCGTCCCCGGCGCATCTTCAATTTGGCGCGTTGACGCGGATTTGATGCATGCCGGCTTCGAATGAGGCGGAGCGGAATTGCGTTAACGGTGCACGACGACAGCGTAAATTCCGCTGGTATCGGGAGAATTATGGACTATATTGCGCCGCGTTCGCGCCGGTCCTTGCCGGCGCGTGCCGCTTGTGGGCAACCCCGCTGGACGACATCCCGGCCCGGCCGCCGTTCGTTGAGCTTCCTCGCTGACAGATAGGAGACCCGATGTCGATTACTCCCGACCGCAAAGCGGACGTCATCAAGACCTATGCGACCAAATCCGGCGACACGGGTTCGCCGGAAGTGCAGGTAGCGGTCCTTTCGGAGCGCATCAACAACCTGACGGAGCACTTCAAGACCCACGTCAAGGACAACCATTCCCGGCGTGGATTGCTCAAGCTTGTGTCCCAGCGTCGCCAGCTTCTTGATTATCTCGCTCGCACCGATGAAGGACGCTACAGATCATTGATCGAGCGGCTCGGCATCCGCCGCTGAGAGTATTGTGCGTGGCTTTAGCCCGCGCCTCTGATGCGCATGCAAAAGGCAGGCGCGATCGTCCGGCAGCGAGCCCGCTGCCGATTTGCGTGACGGGCCGATTCCATTCGCCCGTCCGTTCACAGGAGGGCCTGAAAGCCATGGCAGGATCGCCGGATGCTGCATCCGCCCGCGACCAGCGCGCGCCGCAGCGTCTCGCCGTCTTGCCGATGGCTTTCGCCCTTCGGCCCCCTCCTTTCCTCCCCGCAAGCGGGCGAGGGTCGGATCGGGGACAATCATCATGAAAGACAACCGCAATGTTTGATATCCATCGTGTTGAGCTCGATTGGGGCGGGCGCAAGCTCGTCCTCGAGACCGGCAAGATCGCCCGCCAAGCCGACGGCGCCGTCGTCGCCAGCTACGGCGAATCCAAGGTTCTGGCCACCGTGGTGGCCGCCAAGGAACCCAAGTCAGGCGTCGATTTCCTTCCGCTCACCTGCAACTACTTCGAGAAGACCTACGCGGCCGGGCGCATTCCCGGCGGCTATTTCAAGCGCGAAGGCCGCCCGAGCGAGCGCGAGACGCTGGTGTCGCGCCTGATCGACCGGCCGGTACGGCCGCTCTTCGCCGAGGGCTGGCGCTGCGACACCCAGGTGATCGTCACCGTGTTGTCGCACGATCTCGAGAACGATCCCGACATATTGGGAATGGTCGCCGCCTCGGCGGCGCTCACGCTCTCGGGCGCGCCCTTCATGGGCCCGATCGGAGCCGCCCGGGTCGGCTTCATCAACAACGAATACGTCCTCAACCCGCAGCTCGACGAGATGCCGGAGAGCCACCTCGATCTCGTGGTGGCCGGCACCCAGGATGCCGTGCTGATGGTCGAGTCGGAGGCCAGGGAGCTGTCCGAAGAGGTGATGCTGGGCGCCGTGATGTTCGGCCATCGGCATTTCCAGCCGGTGATCGAAGCCATCATTCAGCTGGCCGAAAAGGCCGCCAAGGAGCCGCGCGAGCTGATCCTGCCCGATAATGCGGCGCTCGAAAAAGCGATGCTGGACTTGATCGAGCAGGATTTGCGGGCCGCCTACAGCATTCCGCAGAAGATGGAGCGCCAGAAGGCGGTCGAAGCCGCCAAGGCCAAGGTCATGGCGCACTTCATTCCCGAGGGCATCGAGAGCCCGTCCTACGGCAAGCAGCAAGTCGCCAACGTGTTCAAGGAGCTGGAAGCCAAGATCGTGCGCTGGAACATCCTCGACACCAGCCGGCGCATCGACGGCCGCGACTTGAAGACCGTGCGTCCGATAGTCTCCGAGGTCGGCATCCTGCCGCGCGCCCACGGCTCGGCGCTGTTCACCCGCGGCGAGACCCAGGCCCTGGTGGTGGCGACATTGGGCACCGGCGAGGACGAGCAATACATCGACGCGCTGCCCGGGACCTACAAGGAGACCTTTCTCCTGCACTACAACTTTCCGCCGTTCTCGGTCGGCGAGACCGGCCGGCTCGGCTCTCCGGGCCGGCGCGAGATCGGGCACGGCAAGCTCGCCTGGCGCGCCATCCGTCCGATGCTGCCGCTGCACCACGAGTTTCCCTACACGATCCGCGTGGTATCGGAGATCACCGAATCGAACGGCTCGTCCTCGATGGCCACCGTCTGCGGCACCTCGCTCGCCTTGATGGATGCGGGCGTGCCGCTCAAGCGGCCGACCGCGGGCATCGCCATGGGCCTCATCCTGGAGGACAAGCGCTATGCGGTGCTGTCCGACATCCTCGGCGACGAGGACCATCTGGGCGACATGGACTTCAAGGTGGCGGGCACCGAGCGCGGCGTGACCTCGCTGCAGATGGACATCAAGATCGCCGGCATCACCGAGGAGATCATGGGGGTGGCGCTGAGCCAGGCCAAGGACGGCCGCGTCCACATCCTGGGCGAGATGGCCAAGGCGCTCACGCAAGCGCGCGCCCAGCTCGGCGAGCACGCCCCGCGCATCGAGGTGTTCTCGATCCCGGTCGACAAGATCCGGGAAGTGATCGGCACCGGCGGCAAGGTGATCCGCGAGATCGTGGAGAAGACCGGCGCCAAGATCGACATCCAGGACGACGGCACCGTGAAGGTGGCGTCCGCCAGCGGCGACGCCATGAAGGCGGCGATCAATTGGATCAAGTCGATCGCCTCCGATCCGGAGGTCGGCCACATCTACGAAGGCACCGTGGTCAAGGTCATGGATTTCGGCGCCTTCGTGAATTTCTTCGGCGCCAAGGACGGGCTCGTGCATATCAGCCAGCTGGCGCCGCGTCGCGTCCAGAAGGTGACCGACGTCGTCAACGAGGGCGACAAGGTCAAGGTCAAGCTTCTGGGCTTCGACGAGCGCGGCAAGGTCCGCCTGTCGATGAAGATGGTCGACCAGGAGACCGGCGAGGATCTGGAAGCCAAGCAGAAGGCGGAGGCCGAGCAGCAGCAGGCGGTCGGCGGCGAGTGATCGCCTCCGCGGCAGCGGCACCCGCGGCAGCGGCACACACATCGTTTCAGTGAACGCGGCCGGGGCATCACCCCGGCCGTTGTGTTGAGGCGCCTGAGGCAAGAACATTTCCGCGCGTGTCTCGGGCTCTGGATCTCGCACCGGAGGCCGCGCTGAAACGACCGATCTATCAAACGTTAGCTCGGTCGCCCGAGAGCCCGACTGCGTCGAAATGACCTGGAACGGTCGCTGTCGGCCCGGAATTCAACAAGCACATTTCTTGGCACCGCCGGGTTGGAGGCCGCGCGCCTGCCCGTTGCGAGTCGGTGCCAAGCGAAGGAGCAAGACAATGGCACGCTGGCATGAGGTCAGGCGCAGAGAGGCGCTGCTGCTGCTCGGCTCGACATTGCTGCTCGCAGGTCGGCGGCCTGCCGCCGCACAGTCCGTCGAGCAGTTCTACAAGGGGCGCACGATAAGGCTTCTAGTCGCCAGCGCACCGGGCGGCGTGAACGACCTGGTGGGCCGCCTGATTGCGAAGCATCTCGCCGGCCGGATTCCCGGCCAGCCGGTCATCGTGGTCGAGAACCTGAAGGCCGCCGGCATCGTGCTGGCAAACAGGCTCTATGCCGACGAGGCAAAGGACGGCTCCGTCATCGCGATGCTCGAGCGCAGCACCCCGCAGCTGGCCATCGAGGGCAACCCGAACGTCCGGTTCGATCCGTTGAAACTGACATGGCTGGGCAGCGTGTCCTCCTATGCGGACGACGCCTATGTGCTGGAGGTCAACTCCAGCTTCCCTGCCAAGTCTGTTGCCGATCTCAAGGTGCCGGGCGGTCCGCTCGCCAGGGTCGGAACCACCGGGGCAGGATCCACCAATGCGGTCTTCACCGACATCAGCAAGCAAGTGCTTGGGCTGAACCTCGAGAACATCCGCGGCTATGCGGGTGCCGCAGCGGTGTTTCTGGCCCAGCAGCGCGGCGAGCTTGACGGCCAGGTCGTCGGCTTCAGCGCGATGAAGGCCGGCCAATCCACTTTGTGGAAGGAAGGCTTCTTTCGCCCGCTGGTGGCGTTCGGCCGAACCAAGCGCCTGCCCGAGCTCCCGGACGTGCCGACCGGACGCGAGCTGACCAATGATCCCAAGAAGCTCGCCCTTATCAAGTTCGCCGAGGCGCCATTCTTCATGGCCCTGCCGCTGGTCGCCCCGCCTGACGTTCCGCCGGATCGCGCCGCGGCGCTCCAGGCCGCCTTCATGGCGACGACGAAGGATCCGGCCTTTCTCCAGGACGCCAACAAGCTCAGCCTTGACGTGAGTCCGATCGACGGCGATGCGGTGCGTAAGCTGATCGAAGAGATGCAGCAAACGCCGAAGGACGTGATCGCGCAGTTCGACGGAATCGTTCCACCAAGCGACTGACGCGCTTTGGAACACACCCTGAGGCGCCGGGCCGCGCGATCGGTAGCCGACGGTTGCCCGCGGGGGCCACGAACCATAGCTTATGGCCTTCATAGGGAATCCCCACATGGCCTCTTACCCCGCGCCGCTCGCCGCCGTTCTGGCCGTTTCGGCCGCCCTGCTCGTTTCCGGCAGTGCGTTGGCCCAGCTCGAGAAATTCGTCATCACGGGCCCGGCGGCCGAGCGCATCGAGGAGAAGAACGAGATCTCGCTCGACACCGCCAAGCGGATCGCCGCCCATTGCGAGGAGGCGGCGCGGGCCAAGGGCGCGGCGGCCTCGATCGCGATCCTCGATCAGTTCGGCGAGCAGGTCTATTTCGAGCGCATGGACGGCCTGCGCGGCCATCGCCAGCTCGATGCCGCGATCATGAAGGCGCATGCGGTGGTCGTCACCCACACGCCGAGCCATGAGGAACTAAACCGCACGATCGCGGGCGACCAGAGCGAGTTCCACTCCGGCTTCTACCACGACATCTTCCTGGCTTCAGGCGGGCTGCCGATCGTGGTCGACCACCAATTCCTCGGCGCCATCGGAGTGGGCGGCTCGGGCTTCGACGAGGTCTGCGCGCGCGACGCGCTGCAGGCGGTGATCGGACCGCAGCCGCCGCTCACGCCCACCATCCCACGCCGGCAAGGGGGCTGAAGCGCCGCTTGGGCCTGCTCGCTAGAGCGGTTTCACATAGACCGGAAGCAGAAACCGCTCTAACATTTTTGCATTATCGCATTTTCGGACGGAAAACCGGATTCCACTTTTCCTGAAAATGCTCTAGTCCGCTCCCGTCACCACCCGATCGCCGTTGCCGCCAAGCTCGCCGGAGCGCGCGAGCGCGTCCGGGTTGGGCATGGTGATGATGTTGTAGCCCGAATCCACGAAATGGATGTCGCCGGTCACGCCGGACGAGAGGTCGGACAGAAGGTAGAGCGCCGCGCCGCCGATCTCGTCGAGCGTCACGCCGCGACGCAGCGGCGAATGCCGCTGCTGGAAGCTGAACATGGCCCGGGCATCCGATATGCCGGCGCCCGCCAGCGTGCGGATCGGGCCCGCCGATATGGCATTGACGCGGATCGCGGAGGGGCCGAAATCGACCGCCAGATAGCGCACCGAGGCTTCCAGCGCGGCCTTGGCGACCCCCATGACGTTGTAGTTCGGCATGGCGCGCTGGCCGCCGTTATAGGTCAGCGTCACCATGGCGCCGCCGCTTGGCATCAAGGCGGCCGCCCGCTTCGCCAATTCGGTGAACGAGAAGCAGGAGATCATCATGGTGCGCACGAAATTCTCGCGCGTGGTATCTGCATAGCGGCCCTTGAGCTCGTTCTTGTCGGAGAATGCGATGGCGTGGACGAGGAAATCGAGCGAGCCCCATTTCTCGGCGATCGCCGCGAATACGGCGTCGACCGAGGCGAGGCTGTCGACGTCGCATGGCAGCACCAGCTCGGAATGCAGCGACTCCGCCAGCGGTCGAACCCGCCGGCCGAGCGCCTCGCCCTGATAGGTCAGCGCCAGCGTGGCGCCGTGGGCGGCAAGCGTGCGGGCGATGCCCCAGGCAATCGAATGGTCGTTGGCGACCCCCATGATCAGCCCGCGTTTTCCTTGCATCAGCGCCGGCATGCTCTTGACCCCGCTCGTTGCTTGTTGCTGGCCAATCCCCCGTCGCTGTCATGGCCGGACCTGTTCCGGCCATCGCAAGGAAGATTGCGCCCCTTCGTTCCTTATCGACATCGCCGGGACATAACGGCGTCTACGCCCGTCCTCGAGGCATGTGCCCGGCCATGACATTCAACCTTCAAGCATCCAACCGCTTGAACACGACCGATGCATTGGTGCCGCCGAAGCCGAAGGAGTTCGACAAGACGCAGCCCAGCGTGACGCCGTCGCGGCGCTCCCGCACGATCGGCATATCGGCGAAGGCCGGATCGAGCGTCGCGATATTGGCGCTCTCGCAGATGAAGCCGTTGCTCATCATCAGCAATGAATAGATGGCTTCCTGCGCGCCGGCGGCACCGAGCGAATGCCCGGTCAGCGACTTGGTGGCCGCGATCGGCGGCGTGTGCGTGCCGAACACCTCGCGGATCGCTTCCATCTCCTTGAGGTCGCCGATCGGCGTCGAGGTGGCATGCGGATTGATGTAATCGACGCGCGCCGGCACGTTTTTGAGCGCCATCCGCATGCAGCGGGCCGCGCCCTCGCCCGAGGGCGCCACCATGTCGTAGCCATCGGAGGTGGCGCCGTAACCGGCCACCTCGCCATGGATCCTGGCGCCGCGCGCCTTGGCATGGTCGAGCTCCTCCAGCACCAGCACGCCGGCGCCGCCGGCGATGACAAAACCGTCGCGATCGATATCGTAGGCGCGCGAGGCCTTGTCCGGCGTCTGGTTGAACTTGGACGACATCGCCCCCATGGCGTCGAACAGGACCGAGAGCGTCCAATCGAGCTCCTCGCAGCCGCCCGCGAAGATCACGTCCTGCTTGCCCATCTGGATCACCTCCATGGCATTCCCGATGCAATGGTTGGAGGTCGCGCAGGCCGACGAGATCGAATAATTGATGCCCTTGATCTTGAACCAGGTGCCGAGCGTCGCCGACGCGGTCGAGCTCATGGCCTTGGGCACCGCGAAGGGGCCGACGCGCTTGGGTCCCTTGCTGCGGGTGACATCGGCAGCCTCGACGATGGCGCGCGTCGAAGGTCCGCCCGAGCCCATGATGATGCCGGTCATCTCATGGGATATTTCGGCGGGCTCGAGACCGGCGTCGCGGATCGCCTGCTCCATGGCGATGTGATTCCAGGCGGCGCCACCGCCGAGGAACCGCATGGCGCGGCGATCGATCACGCCTTCCGGATCGAGGCTCGGGGCGCCGTGCACCTGGCAGCGGAATCCAAGCTCGGCGTATTTGTCCGCGCGCACGATCCCCGACTTGGCCTCGCGCAGGCTCGCCAGGACCTCCTGGGTATTGTTTCCGATCGACGAGACGATGCCCATGCCGGTGACGACGACACGTCTCATGGAAGCCTCTTCCGCATCATTTCCGCCTCGTCAAACGAGGAAAGCCCGATAGCACTTTTCCTGAAAATGCCGGTGAGATTGCGCGCGCTTGTTGTCAGGTTCCCGGCGATGTCGAGTGCGCCCGAGTCACGCGCCGCTCGGCTGCATCGCATCCTCACGGAACAGGCCGACCTTGAGATCCATTGCCCGGTAGATGATCGAGCCATCGGCCTTGAGCCAGCCATCCGCCACCCCAAGCACCAGCTTGGATCGCATGACCCGCTTGACGTCGATGCCGTAGATCACCTGCTTCATGGTGGGCAGAACCTGGCCGGAAAACTTGACCTCGCCGAGCCCCAGCGCCCGACCCTTGCCGGAGGAGCCGAGCCAACCGAGAAAGAAGCCCAAGAGCTGCCACATCGCATCAAGGCCGAGACAGCCCGGCATCACCGGATCGCCTTTGAAGTGGCATGGAAAGTACCAAAGATCCGGCTTCAGATCGAGCACGGCGCGCACCAGGCCCTTGCTGTGCTCGCCGCCGACCTCGGCGATCTCGGAGATGCGGTCGAACATGAGCATCGGCGGCAGCGGCAGCTGGGCATTGCCAGCACCGAACAATTCGCCGCGGCCGCAGGCCAAGAGTTCGTCGTAGTCGTAGCTCGAGCGCCGGTCCGTCATCTATCTCGCCTGTCTTGAACGCATTAGTTCCGCTGATCCAATATAGGCGGTGGCGGGGGGGCAGGCCAGACGTCCGCTGCGGTTGTGCCCAGGCCCCTCGGTCGCGGGTGCAGCAACAACCGGCATCGGGGCCGGTCGGTTGCATTCCCGGGCCGATATGTTACAAATGCAACGATCTGTCGAAGAGCCAGCTGAAGCGGGGTGTGGACTGCCCATGACACTGCCCAAAACGCCGCCGGTGATACCGTCCCGGGCCCTGGTCTTCACCGCCGGGCAGATACCCGAGGGGCAGCCGATGCGGGCGGAACGTGCCGCTCTCACCGGTTGTCCCTGGCATGACGTCGCGGCCATGCTGCGCGCGGTGGGGCTGCGGCCCACCCGCCAGCGAATGGAGCTGGGCTGGCTCATGTTCGGCAAGGGCGATCGCCACATCACGGCCGAGCTGCTCTATGAGGAAGCGAGCGCCGCCAAGGTGCCGGTCTCGCTGGCGACCGTCTACAATACGCTCCACCAGTTCACCGACGTCGGGCTGCTGCGTCAGGTCGCGGTCGACGGCTCCAAGAGCTATTTCGATACCAACGCTTCGCAGCATCATCACTTCTTCGTCGAGGGCGAGAACGCGCTCTTCGACATTCCGGACGCCGACTTCTTCGCCGGCAAGCCGCCGATCCCGCCCGAGGGTTACGAGATCGCGCGCATCGACGTGGTAGTCCGGCTGCGCCGCAAGGTCCGCTGAGCTTCGCTGCAACTGCCGAGATCCCCGGAAGCCTTGTCGCGCACTTTGCCGCTTGCTCGCGTTCCCCTCACCATACGTATCGAAGCACCACGCTGCCCGTATAGGCTTGGGCACGGCTCGCGAATGCGCCGTCGAACTTGCCCAGCAGCGAAACACCATTGACGAAGGTCAGCTCCGCGCCGGCCGTGGCCAGTGCCGAATCCTTGGCGGGCACCGCGCCGTTGATCGTGAAGCCTGCTCCCGGCAGCAACTCGAAGACGGCCGCGAGCATTGGATCGGTCACCCAATCATGGGCCCAGGCGACGCCGTGCCCGCAGCGCCAGAACGGAATTCGGATCAATCGCGACCGCGCGGTCGAAACGGGCGCCCAGCTCGCTCCTGGTATCGGTCGCGGTCCGCGCCGCGAAAGCAAGCCCGAAACCGCCGCCGCCGAGGTCGGCCTCCTGGTAGGAGGGGGTGGAGAAGCCTTGCGACTGCAGGGCCGCATAGGGCGTCACCGCGCCCATCGGCCAGCCCAGACGATAGCCGCTCTCGACGCGGCCGCCGTAACTCTGGGCGTTGAAGCGCGCCGTGAGCTCGTCGCCCGCAACGGCGGAGCGGTCGGTGCTTGCCGCGTGCCAGGTGTAAGCCAGCGTTCCCGCCAGATAGGCCGGCCCGTTGTGGGTCGCGCCGTAAACGCCGGTCTGGAGCGCGTTGCTGCGGCCGCCGCCGAGCCCGCCGGCGAGACCCCAATTGGTCTCGCCGCCCGCCAGCGCAACGCCGATCACGCTGTCACGGGTCACATGGTAGTCGAGCGCGCCGGCGAAGCCTCCGGCGCGCGAGGACAGGTCGTTGGTGCCGAGCCCGCCCGGGTCGCCATCGGTGCGATCATAGCCCCCATAGGCGGCGCCGCGGACGCTCCAGCGGTTATCGAAGGTGCGCGGCGGCGCTTTGAGCACGGCCCCATAAGCGAGCGCGGCATCGGGCGGCAGCACCGGCTCTTCGGCGGCAAACCCCATCGCCCGCCCGCCTGCGCCGCCGACGTCGCCCTGACCATCGACAAACGGATCGATCGTGAAGTCAAGGAACTGATCCATCAATTGGAATGCAGCCTGTTGACTGCCGGTCGCGGCCTCGCCCGAAACCTGGGAGAGCGCACTGCCGAGAGCGGGGTTTGCGAGATTGAATAGATTGAAGAAGCCCGCCGGCAACGCACCGCCGCTGTTGAAAAAGCCGTTGATCGCGTTGGCGACCGAGCGCTGGTTCTGATTGAGCGTGCCGCCCGATCCGAGCTCTGCGGTCAGACCGAGCATGACGGTGGTCGGCGTATAGCTGAGGCTTCCCCCGAAGCCATTCTGGTTGATGACCAGATTGCTGAAGGTCGATCCGCCCAACCCGCCATTGGCGGTCAAGATCGTGTATTGGCGACTGGGAGGACCTCCCGGCTGGAACACGGCCTGCACCGTCCCGCCCAGCGTGGCGCTGCCCGAAACATTGGCGGTCGACGCCGTCGACTGCACGATATTGACCAAATAGGTCGACGTGGACTGAAATTTGAGATTGCCCGCGACCGCGATCGCGCCCGCGCCCGCGCCATTGCCGGGCCCCGGCGCCAACACGCCGCCATTGACGTTCGTGGTCGGCAAGGTGCCGGTTCCCCCGAGCGTGCCGCTCGAACCCACCGTAATGCCGCTCGCTGCCGACAGGTCGCCGTTGACCAACAGCGTGCCGGCCGCAACGGTCCAGGCTTGGTTGCCGGCTCCGGTCAGCGTCCAGGTCGAGGCGTCAACCTTGTTGAAGGTGCTGAAGCCCTGATACCGCTGCCCGGCGCCGATCAGAGCTAGATTGAACGTGCCGGTCCCGGTGCCGCCAAGCTGAAATGTGTCGGCACCACTGGCAACGACATTGCCATTGATGATGCTGCTGGGCGCGATCGTCAGCATGTTGCCGCCGCCGCCGCTGCCCACCGAGGTGAAGAGGATGGCCGGTCCGCTACTCGACGTGATCGTCCCGGCATTGAACACGCTGGTATTGTGGAACGCCGCGATGGCCTCGAAATCGCCCGTGATGGAGCCACCAATGTTGTTGGTGATGACGCCATGGTCCATCGAGATCGTGGAGCCCCCGGAGCCGCCGCTGACGGTGCCCGAATTCGTGAGAAAGACCGTGTTGCCCTGAATGCCCGAAGCGCCCAGGCCGGTGCCCGAAATGGTGCCGAAATTGGTGACGGTGAGGACCGGGGTGGTCAATCCTGAAACCCCGCCGCCGTCCCCCGCAATGATACCGGACGCATAATTGACGAGCGTGAGCGCATTGACGCTGACTGCGGTGCCGCCCCCAGCGCCGGCAGGCGGGGGCGGCGCCGAGATCGTGCCGTAGTTGTAGATGGTCGCGGTGTTTGCTTGGATCCCGGCAGCGTCCGCCGTGATGGTCCCGGTCGCATTGTTGGTGAGGGTCACGGCGTCGCCGCTGATACCCATGCCGCCGCCGCCCACGAGCCCCGAGATGAGGCCGGAATTGACCACCGTCATGGCGCTTGGCGTGCCGGCCGCCATAATGCCGACCGAGCCCTGGATAATGCCGGTGCTGGTATTGGTGACGACCAGGCCGGTGCCATTCGTATTGATGCCGGCCAAATCGTTGTTGCCCGGATTGAGGGGATCCGTCCGGCCGATCGTCCCCGAATTGGTGACGGTCAGTGGCCCATTGGTGTTGATCCCGTAAACATTGCCGATGCCGGTGCCGTCGGTGGTAACGGTTCCGAGATTGTTGATGGTATTGTTGTTGTTCAGGTCGATGCCGGTCGATGTGCCCAAGACCGACGCCCCGGATTGCACATTTACGGTCACGCCGTTCTGAGTGCTATCGCCATAGCCCGTATTGGTGCCCGGGCCCTGATCCTGGGTGGTGCCACTGCAGGTGACGGTGACGTTGTTGCCGGTCGCCGGCGAGCAGGCCGCCAACGTCTGCGGCACCGGCAGCATCAAGGCGAGACAACCCAGCACGAGAGGGACGACGGCGAGACTCGGCTCATCCATGCGCGAGCGCACGGGCGCCACTGCCGAACGCAACGAACCCTCGATGCCAAGTCGCATTGCAGCCTTCCCTGTCGAGGGCACTGCCTCGCGCTCGGGCCTCTTCTGGGCCTTCCATCGGATTCACGATAGCGGACCGCTTGGACCCGTTCATTACAGTTTCATGTCGGATCCAATTATCCCCCTCGGGTGTGGCAAATAGGCCACTGGACCTGTGCATTTCCGGGTTTCTGGCCGGTCGCGGCTGTGCGCTCGGCTATGGCGGCCAAGACGGCAATGTCCTCATGATCGGCGGCATGCGCTCAGGCGACGCCATCCCGACGCAACCACGCGGTTGACCCGCGGATCAGTCGATCGTCTCGTTCGGGTAGACGCCCCACAGGCGTTCCTGCACGATCCAGCCGTCGAAGCCGGGGCCGACGATGTGGCACCAGGTTCCGCTGCAGTGCTTCACGGATGCGAGCACGCCCGGTTGCAAGCGGGCGACCAGCGTGCCCTTCGCGTTGGCCTCGTCATAGAGCGGCACCAACTCGTCGGGTTGCTTGGCCGACACCAGGGCGGTGCGCCGGCCCGAAAGCAGCGAGTGGTAGACCCAGCCCTCGGACCCCTCCCAGTCGCGGATGCGGCGCCAATTATCCGACTCCGCGGTGATCTCCACCGGCAGGCCCGCGCGCGTGAACACGAAGGCAATCTCGTGGTCGCGGTTGGGCCCGCCCCGCACGGTCACGCGATCAGGCTTGAGGCTCACGTAGCGCGGGATCGGAAGGCCGCTGGCGGAACCGACCGCCATGTCGCCGGCCGGATAGGCCGCGGTCGCGGCCAGCGTGACCACCAACGCGAGCATGCCGGCCGCGGTGCGGCGCCGCGCGGTCGCGCTGCGCGGCTGAGCGGGGCCTCTCTGAAAAGCGGCGTCGGCAGGGACCATGGGGCTTAAGCAAACACTCGGACGTTGGGCGTGGCGCAATGCTTTGTCTTGAGCGGACGTTCTGGTAGAAGGGAAAGACGCACGATCGCCCCGCCGCGACCAGCCGAGTGTCGGTCGGCACCGTTAACGAGGCCTGAACGCCTGACAGAAAAACCGCAAGTGATGCCGATTTGCCACGCGCGCGGGTAACGCCTGCCGGCGTGAAGGCGACGGTGGCAGCGGACCTTCCGTCGGGAGCGCGGCAAATCATCACCGCCAGGTAGCAGAATGCCGAAACCCAAGAAGTCTCTGGTGGTCATCACCCGCAAGCTGCCGGACAGCGTCGAAACCCGCATGCGCGAGCTGTTCGATGCCCGCCTCAACCTCGACGACGAGCCCATGAGCCAGTCCGATCTGGCCGAAGTCGGTGAAGACGGCCGACGTGCTGGTGCCGACCGTGACGGACCGCATCGACGCCGCCGTGCTCAGCAAAGCCGGGGACCGGCTCAAGCTGATCGCCAATTTCGGCAACGGTGTCGATCATATCGATGTCGCCACCGCGTTGAGCCGCGGCATCACGGTGACCAACACGCCGGGCGTGCTCACCGAGGACACCGCCGACATGACCATGGCGTTGATCCTGGCGGTACCGCGCCGGCTCGTCGAAGGCGCCGCCGTGCTGTGCGCCGACAAGCCGTGGGCCGGCTGGTCGCCGACCTGGATGCTGGGCCACCGCATCTGGGGCAAGCGGCTCGGCATCATCGGCATGGGTCGCATCGGCCAGGCAGTGGCGCGGCGCGCGCGCGCCTTCGGTCTCCAGATCCACTACCACAACCGCCGCCGCGTGGCGCCGCGCATCGAGGAGGAGCTGGGCGCCACCTATTGGGAAAGCCTCGATCAGATGCTGGCGCGCATGGACATCATCTCGATCAACTGTCCGCATACGCCGGCGACCTATCACCTCCTGTCGGCGCGCCGGCTCAAGCTCGCTCGCCCGGAGGCCTATATCGTCAATACCGCCCGCGGCGAGGTGATCGACGAGAACGCGCTTGCCCGGCTGATCGCGGCCGGCGAGATCGCGGGCGCCGGCCTCGACGTGTTCGAGCACGAGCCGGCGGTCAATCCCAAGCTGGTCAAGCTCGCGCACGGCAATAAGGTGGTGCTGCTGCCCCATATGGGCTCGGCCACGATCGAGGGCCGCGTCGATATGGGCGAGAAGGTCATCGTCAATATCAGGACCTTCCTGGACGGCCACAAGCCGCCCGACCGCGTGCTTCCCTCGATGCTGTGAGGCTCGCGCGCGGGCGCAGAGACGGCTATGATTGGCTTCACCACAAAGCTGCGGAGGAACTCGATGCGTCTACGGATCGCGGGCGCCGCATGCGCCCTCTTGGCCGGTATCGGCGGCGCCGGCGCCGCCCCGCTCGCGCCCAGCTGAAGTTCAAGCAACCTTCTTCAACGGCCAGCCGTTCACCTCCTCGACGCCGCAGAACATCAAATACACGATGGTGTTCACCGCCGACGGCAAGATGACGCGCGAGCCGCTCGGAAAGGCCGGCGTCAAGGGCGAGGGCACCTGGAAGCTCAGCAAGGACGGCTTCTGCACGACCTGGAAGAACTCGGCGGCCAATTGCTTCAACCTGGTGCCCGCCGGCGACAACAAATGGTCGGTCATGAAGGGCACGGCCGCGATCGGAACCTGGTCGAAGTGACCCCGGTCCAACAAACTTCATCCTGAGGAGGCCGCGCTCTTCGCGCGGCGATCGTTACAAATCGTATCCTCTCGACCGTGGTCTCGAAGGATGGCGGCGCGGCATGGACTCGCCACCATCCTTCGAGACGCATCGCTGCGCGATGCTCCTCGGGATGGGGTTGATGATTGAATTGGAATTCCGACCCGGGAATGCTCCTGCACGTCACTTGTGCATGGACAGATCGCGGATGGTCGGATGCTCGCCGGACAGCGGATTGGCCGGATCCCATGAATAGGCCAGCGTCTCGAACCGCATGGAGCGGGCATCGAGCATCAGCAGGCGTCCGACCAGGCCTTCGCCGAAGCCGACGATCTCGCGGATCACCTCGAGCGCCATCATCGAGCCGAGCACGCCGGTGAGCGCGCCCAGGATGCCGGCCTCGGCGCAGGCCGGCACGCTGCCCGCCGGCGGCGGCTCGGGAAACAGGCAGCGATAGGTCGGGTTGGGCGTGCCACCGGCCGCTTGCGCTCATCGCGTTCATCTGCTCATGCCGACGCTCGTGGGCCCGGATGGTGGTGAGCGTGCCATCGAAGCTGCCGACCGCAGCGGTCACCAGCGGCCGCCGGGCGAAGTAGCAGGCATCCGAAACCAGATAGCGCGTGGTGAAATTGTCGGAGCCGTCGGCGACAAGATCGTACTGCCCGATCAGCGCCAGCGCATTGCCGGCGTCGAGCCGCGTGGCATGGGTCTCGACCGCCACATGGGGATTGAGGCGCGCGATCGCGGCCGCGGCGCTGGCGACCTTCGGGTCGCCGATCTCCGGCGTGCCATGAATGACCTGCCGTTGCAGATTGGACAGCGCGACGGTGTCGTCGTCGACGATGCCGAGCGTGCCGACGCCGGCGGCCGCGAGATAGAGCAAGACCGGAGCCCCCAACCCGCCCGCCCCGACCACCAGGACGCGCGCACGCTTGAGCGCCGCCTGGCCGGGCCCGCCCACCTCGCGCAGCACGATGTGGCGGGCATAGCGCTCGAGTTCATCGGAGTTCAGCATGAGGCGTCTTATATATCATCTAAATCATCCCGTGGGCGGCGCCGGCGCGGTGCAGTGGCGACGTATATGCGGACATATAGGCGAGAGCATCCGCCATTTCACGAAGCTCCGCATTTGCGTCACGCCGGCGATACGCTAGGCTCGCCTTCGATCCCATGCCCCGGACATGGGCCTGATCAGTAGCGAGTTGAAATGCGCATCGCCGGTGCGGCTCTGATTCTTTCGATGATGATGCGGGGTCGGCGATGGGGCAGGCGCAGAACGCCCAGCCGGCCAACCGCAGCCCCCATCAATCCGCCGAGCCCAAGAGCCATCCTGCGGCCGGCGATGCCAAGAGCCGACCCGCCGCACCGGACTCCGCGAAAAAGAACGCCGCCGCGCCGGCGGCGCGCGATCCCAACGCCGGCCTTTCGGTTGCGGATCGCGCCTTGCTCCAGTTCGATCTGGCCTGGATCGGCGCCTATAACGGCCTGATCACCGGCGAGGCCAACGACAAGACGACGGCTGCAATCAAAGCGTTCCAGAAAGACTACCGGTTCAAGGAAACCGGCACGCTCGCTCCGCCGGAGCGCGCGCAGCTTGCCGCACTGTCGAAGGAAAAGCAGGATCAGGTCGGCTGGCGCATGGTGGACGACAGGGTCACCGGCGCGCAGATCGGCCTGCCGACCAAACAGGTCCCCAATTCGGGCCCGGGCAAATCCGGCACGCGCTGGTTCTCCGCCCAAGGGCAGATCCAGGTCGAGACCTTTCGGGTCCGCGCCCCGGGCACGACGCTGGCGGATCTCTTCGATCAGCAGAAGAAGGAGCCGCCGGGCCGCCACATCGAGGTCAACCTGCTGCGGCCCGACTTCTTCATCCTGTCGGGCATGCAGGGATTGAAGAAGTTCTATGTACGCGCCGAGATCCGGGACGCGGAGGTGCGCGGCGTGACGATCCTCTACGACCAGGCCACCGAAGGCATCATGGATCCGGTCGCGGTGGTGATGTCGAGCGCGTTTGCGCCGTTTGCGGGCAGCGGCATCGCGGCGCTCGCGGGAACGCCGGCAAGACGCAAGGTGGAATACGGCTCCGGCATCATCGTCAGTCCCGCCGGCCACATACTGAGCGATCGCCGCTTGACCGACGGCTGCAACGTCATCGGGATTGCGGGTCACGGGAATGCGGAGCGGGTGGCCGAGGATCAGGCGGCCGATCTCGCATTGCTGCGCATCTACGGGGCCGCCGATCTCGCTCCCGCCGCGCTCGTCCAGGACGGCTCGGGCGGTCCTGACCTGACGCTGGTGGGCATCTCCGATCCGCAGATCCAGGGCGGCGGCAATGCGGTCTCGACCGTCGCCTCGCGCCGCAACGGCGACGCGCTCCTGCCGGCGCCGCCGCCGGGTTTCGATGGCGCGGCCGCCATCGACGCCCAGGGACGCCTGCTCGGCATGGTGCAGCTTAACGCCGGCGCGCTTGCGAATGCGGGATCGGCATCGACCGCATCCGCCGCGGTGGTCCCGGCGACGACGCTGCGCAAATTCCTCGATGCCCAAGCGGTGGCCCCGGCCGCCGGCCGCGTCGGCGCTGACGCCGCCAAGGCGGCGCTGGTGCGGGTGATCTGCGTCCGCAACTGAGCGGCTCGTCAGCCCGGCTCCGATGGATCGCGCTTCGCATTGGCGTCGGAGAGCACCTGCCAGAGCGCTATTCCGCCCCGCTCGATCACAGACTTGTCGCAAGCCGCGCAATGATACTCGCGGATCTCCTCACCGGTGAAAGTCTGCTTGTCGACCAGATCCATCTCGCAGGCGCATTTTGGGCACTTCATTCGAGGCCTCCAAAACGTTCGTCACTCGTTGGTGAATTGCGCCGGCCGTTTCTCCACGAACGCCGCCATGCCTTCCTTCTGGTCGGCGGTCGCGAACAAGGTCGCGAAGATGCGGCGCTCGAACCGCGCGCCCTCGGCGAGCGGAGCCTCGAAGGCGCGGTTGACGGCCTCCTTGGCGGCGAGCAGAGCCGGCAGCGACATGGCGGCGATGGTCTCGGCGACCTTTTGCGCCTCCTCCATGAGGCTCGCGGCGGGCACCACCCGGGCCACCAGGCCGGCCCGCTCGGCCTCGGCCGCGTCCATCATGCGGCCGGTGAGGATGAGGTCCATGGCCTTGGCCTTGCCGAGCGCGCGCGGCAGCCGCTGGGTGGCGCCGATGCCCGGAATGATGCCGAGCTTGATCTCGGGCTGGCCGAACTTGGCGGTGTCGGCGGCGATGATCAGGTCGCACTGCATGGCGAGCTCGCAGCCGCCCCCGAGCGCGAAGCCCGCGACCGCGGCGACCACCGGCTTGCGGGCACGCGCCACCGCGTCCCAGCTGCCGGCAAAGTCGCTCATGAAGACCTCGACGGCGGACTTGTCCGCCATCTCCTTGATGTCGGCCCCGGCCGCAAACGCCTTGTCCGAGCCCGTGAGCAGGATGCAGCCGATGCCCGCATCGGCATCGAAGGCGGCGACCGCATGGCCGAGCTCGTCGTTGAGCCGCGAATTGAGCGCATTGAGCGCCTGCGGCCGGTTGAGACGAATGAGCCCGACGCGGCCGCGCTGTTCAACCAGGATGTCTTGATAGCTCATGACAGGATCTCGGGGTGAGGGCGAGCACTAGCCGAAATTTGCCGGGACTGCCACTGTGGGCGCCAATGCGCTAATGGGAGGATATGAACCATGAGACAAGAAATGCGGGTGAGAGCGACCGCTGCCGCAGCTCTGACCGCGGTCGTCATCGGCAGCTTGGGGGTGACCATGGCGGCAGGCGCGGCCGAGGATGATCCGCCGCTGTCGCTCGCGCGCGACGGCTTCTTCTATGTCGGCGGCAAGAACACCGTCGTGAACGGCCACACCTATGTGGTCGGCCAAATGTATGTGGAGATGCGCATCCCGGCGCAGCAGACGCATCCGTTCCCGATCATCATGGTGCACGGCGGCACCCGCACCGGCACCACCTATACGGGGACGCCGGACGGCCGCGAGGGCTGGGCGCAATATTTCGCCCGCCGCGGCTATGCGGTCTATGTGGTGGACCAGCCTGGCCGCGGACGCTCGGGCTATCTGGCGGAAGCCTACGGGCCGCAGACGCTCGCCGACGGCGAAAGCGGCCAGCGCCGTTACCTGCAGCAGGAGAAAGCCCGGCTGTGGCCGCAGGCGCACCTGCATACCCAATGGCCGGGCAGCGGAACCCCGGACGATCCGGTCACGCTGCAGATGACCGGCAGCTACGTGCCGGAGATGAAGGACTTCACCAAGGCGCAGTTCCTCAACCGCGATGCGCTGGTGGCGCTGCTCGACAAGATCGGACCCGCGATCATCATGGTGCATTCGCAAGCCGGGGCCTTTGCCTGGCCGGTGGCGGACGCGCGGCCCGATCTGGTGAAGGCGATCGTGGCGGTCGAACCCAACGGGCCGCCGGTCCATAGCGTCGAGCTCGTCGGCGCGCCGGATTGGTTCAAGGAGGGACCGGTGGCGCTGCCCTATGGGGTGACGGCCGTTCCGCTCACCTACGCGCCCGCCGTCAAGGACGCTTCCGAGCTCACCTTCGTCAAGGACGACAAGCCCGATGCGCCCGATCTGGTGGCGTGCTGGCAGCAGGCCGAGCCGGCCCGGCAGCTGCCCAATCTGCAGAAGATGCCGATCATGGTGATGACGTCGGAGGCGTCCTATCACGCGCCCTATGATCATTGCACCGTGAAGTATCTGCGGCAGGCCGGCATCAAGCCCGCCTGGATCAAGCTCGCCGACCTCGGCATCAAGGGCAACAGCCACGTCATGATGCAGGAGAAGAACAGCAAGGAGATCGCCGCGGTGATCTACCAATGGCTGGACAAGGCGGTGCGCGCAGCGCCCTGAGGCCGAATCCGTCGGCCAGGGCGCGGCGTCCGGACTTTTCCCGGGCGCAGCGCAGCAACTCTTGTTGATGCGCTGCTGACCCGGGATCGTTCCAGCTTCTGAACCCGGAACGATCCCGGATCTGCGGCGCACCGCTCCGCATAGCCCGCGAAGACGGGCGAAACGCCCTTATGAGCTTCGCGCTGCACCGCATCCGGGAAAAGTACCAAGGCTTCATCCCGCAACGCCCCGTCAGCGCTGGCACACCGGGCAGAAGAATGTCGAGCGCCCGGTCTGCACGATGCGCTTGATGGTGCCGCCGCAGCCGCGGCGCGGGCAACGCTCGCCTTCGCGGTCGTAGACCGCGAACTGGTGCTGGAACAGGCCGAGCTCGCCGTCGGTGCGCTTGTGATCGCGCAGCGACGAGCCGCCGGCGGCGATCGCATCGTTGAGCACGTCGCGGATGCCCTGCACCAGCGCACGCGCGCGATCGTTGGGCGCGCCGGAGCGCGTCGCGATGGTGGAGGCGCGGCGCTTGGGCGAGAGGCGCGCGCGCCACAGCGCCTCGCAGACGTAGATGTTGCCGAGCCCCGCCACCACCCGCTGATCGGAGAGGGCAGCCTTGAGGCTCGTCTTCTTGCCGCGGCAGGCGCGCGCCAGCAGGGCGGCATCGAACGCATTGCCGAGCGGCTCGGGCCCGAGCGCGCGCAGGAGCGGCTCCTCGTCCAGCGTGGCGCGCGCGACGAGCTTCATGGAGCCGAAGCGGCGCGGATCGTTGAAGGCGATGCGGGCGCCGTTCGACATGTGAAACACCACATGGTCGTGGGTCAGATGCTGCGGCCGCTCGTGGTGATATTTGCCCGGCACACGCTCGCCGCCATCATGCGACACGCGAAACGAGCCCGACATGCCGAGATGCATCAGCAGCACCTCGCCGGAGGAGAGATCGACCGTGAGGTATTTGGCGCGGCGGCCGATCCCAGTGACGGTCTGGCCTTCAAGCCGCGCCGCGAAGTCGGCGGGCAGCGGCCAGCGCAGATCGCTGCGGCGAGCCTCGACCGTCGCGAAGCGGGCGCCCTGCATGACCGGCTCGAGGCCGCGCCGCACGGTTTCGACCTCCGGAAGCTCAGGCATAAGATGGATATCCCGGCATGGATGGTGACGGCCCGCTCAAGCCCGCGGGCTCGGCGCCGAAAGCGCGGCAAACTCAAAAGAAATCTAGCCTGCTCACCATAAGGGCGAAACGGCGGTCGCGACACATAGAACTCTCGGGCGACGCACGCTATGGTCTTGTCGGACAAGGACGATCGCCATGAACGAGCCGCGCGAGGAGCCCGCAAGGTGTCCCATGAGAGGGCCGAAATGAGCCATTTCGGCTCCCGCAATGTGCCGCTGGCGCAGAAGCAGGGCCTGGTGGACGACGTCTTCCACAGCGTGGCCAACCGCTACGACCTGATGAACGACTTGATGTCGGGCGGGCTGCATCGCGCCTGGAAGGCTGCGCTGGTGACCGCCGTGAACCCGCCCCGGAGCGGCCGATTCTCGCTGCTCGACCTCGCCGGCGGCACCGGCGACGTGGCGTTCCGCGTGCTGGCGGCCGGCGGCGCCGCCACGCGCGCTACCGTGGTCGACATCAACCCGGATATGCTGACCGTCGGGCGCGAGCGCGCCGCCGCACGTTCGCTTGCGGGGGTGGCCTTCGTCGAAGGCAATGCCGAGTCGCTGCCGTTTCCGGACCGCTCCTTCGATGCGGTGACGATCGCGTTCGGCATCCGCAACGTGCCGCGCATCGCGGCCGCGCTCGCCGAGGCGCGCCGCGTGCTGGCGATCGGCGGCCATTTCCTATGCCTCGAATTTTCCACCGTCGACGTGCCAGGGCTGGGCGCGCTCTACGACTTCTATTCGTTCAACGTCATCCCGGTGCTCGGCCGCTTCGTCGCCGGCGATGCCGAGGCCTACCGCTATCTGGTCGAATCGATCCGCCGCTTTCCGCCCCCTGAGCGCTTTGCCGGCATGATGCGGGCGGCCGGATTCGCGCGCGTCTCCTTTCGCCCGCTCACCGGCGGCATCGTGGCGCTGCATTCGGGCTGGCGGTTGTGATCGTTGCGTTTGCTCACCTCATCCGGCTCGCGCGCGCGGGCCTGGTGTTCGCCCGTGAGGGCGTCTTCGCCCTGATCGATCCGGCGCAATTGCCGGTGCCGGCGCGATTGGGGGTGCGTGCCGCGCGCCTCATCGAGCGGCCCACGAGCACGATCGCGGCCAATCGGCTGGCCGCGGCGCTGACCCGGCTCGGGCCTACTTACGTGAAGCTCGGCCAGTTCCTGGCGACGCGACCGGACGTGGTCGGCATCGTGCTGGCGCGCGATCTGGAGTCGCTGCAGGACAAGATGGCGCCGTTCCCGCAGGCGGAAGCCGAGCGCATGATCGAGGCGGCGTTCGAGCAACCGCTGTCCGCGACATTTGCCGTCTTCGGCCCGCCGGTCGCGGCTGCCTCCATCGCGCAAGTCCACCGCGCCGAGATCCCGCCTCCCAATCCACTCCCGCAAGCGGGCGAGGCGAAGGAGGCGGCACGGCAAGCCGTCGCCGTGAAAGTGCTGCGGCCCGGCATCGAGCATCGCTGCAAGGTCGATCTGGAGGCTTTCGCCTTCGTCGCCCGCCACGCCGAGAACCTGTCGGCCGAGGCGCGGCGGCTGCGTCTCATCGAGGTGGTCGACACGTTGCGGCGCTCGGTCGCCATCGAGATGGATCTGCGCCTGGAGGCCGCTGCGCTGTCCGAGATGGCGGAGAACATCAAGGATGACCCGGATTTCCGGGTGCCCGCCGTCGATTGGAACCGCACCGCACGCGACGTGCTCACCCTCGAATGGATCGATGCGACGCCGCTGTCGGACCGCGCCCGGCTCGAAGCCAAGGGCTTCGATCTGAAGGATCTCGGCCGCGCGGTGATCCAGACGTTCTTGCGCCACGCGCTGCGCGACGGTTTCTTCCATGCCGACATGCATCCGGGCAATCTGTTCGTGGACGACGACCGCAGGCTCGTTGCGGTCGATTTCGGCATCATGGGCCGGCTCGGGCGCAAGGAACGCCGCTTCCTGGCCGAGATCCTCTACGGCTTCATCACCCGCGACTATCATCGCACCGCGGAGGTGCATTTCGAGGCCGGCTACGTGCCGCGCCAGCATTCGGTCGAGAGCTTCGCGCAGGCGATCCGCGCCATCGGCGAGCCGATCCACAATCGGACCGCCGAGGACATCTCCATGGCGAAGCTGCTGATGCTGCTGTTCGAGGTCACCGGCCTGTTCGACATGCGCACGCGCCCGGAGCTGCTGCTCTTGCAGAAGACCATGGTGGTGGTCGAGGGCGTGGCGCGCGGCCTCGATCCCAGGCTCGACATGTGGACGGTGGCCGAGCCGGTGGTGCGGGAATGGATCGAGCGCCATCTGGGGCCCGCCGGGCGGATCGAAGGTTTCGCCGAGGGCGCGCGCGAGCTGGGGCGCTTTCTCGGCGCGGTGCCGGCGCTCATGGAACGCGGCGCCGTCCTGGTCGAGCAGCTCGATGCCGTCACCCGCAACGGCCTGGTGCTGGCGCCCGAGACGGTGGCGGCGATCGGACGGGCGGAGGCACGGCGCAACCGCTGGACCGCGGCCGCGCTGTGGACCATCGCGGCGCTGCTCGCCTGGCTGATCATCCGGGAATGGTAGGGCGCAATCGCTTTATTGCGCCGTTCGGGCGATGCCGATTGTGCTTGCGCACCCGTGGCGCAATAAAGCGATTGCGCCCTACACTGGGGGCGCTGGCGCCACCGTTCTGATTGCATTGATAGCATTGCAATCACCTGCTACGATTGCCGTCGCACGCGGAGCACTCCGTCGATGGCCAGCATTACCATTCGCGGGCTCGACGACGACCTGAAGCAGCGGCTGCGGCTGCGCGCGGCCCGCAACGGCCGCTCCATGGAGGATGAAGTCCGCACCATCCTGCGCGGCGTCGCCGCTGCCGAGACCGAAGCCGCGCCGGTCCCCCGCTTCCGCGCCCGCTGTCACGGCCGTGCCGGCCGCGCCGACGGCGATGCCGAGCCGGTCGCGGCGCATCCTGCTGATCATCGGCGGCGGCATCGCGGCCTACAAATCGCTCGATCTCATTCGCCGCCTGCGGGAGCGCGGCGCCGCGGTGCGCGTGCGTGCTGACCGCGGCCGCGCAGAAGTTCGTCACGCCGCTCGCGGCCGGCGCGCTCAGCGGCGAGCGCGTCTTCACCGATCTGTTCGATCCCGCGAGCGAATTCGATGTCGGCCACATCCGGCTTGGCGCGCGACACCGATCTCGTGGTGGTGGCGCCGGCGACCGCCGACCTGATGGCCAAGATGGCGGGCGGCCATGCCGACGATCTCGCCACCGCGGTGCTGCTGGCGACCGACGCGCCGATGCTGATCGCGCCCGCCATGAACCCGCATATGTGGGCGCCATGCGGCGACGCGGCGCAATCTCGCGCAGCTCGCCGCCGACGGCATCGCGATGGTGGGCCCGGGCGAAGGCGAGATGGCGGAGCGCGGCGAGGCCGGCACCGGCCGCATGGCGGAGCCGCTCGAGATCGCGGCCGCCGCCGACAGCGCTGCTCGCAAATCGCCGCGGCCCATCGCGGCAGCGCGGCGCGCTCGCCGGCAAGCGGCTGCTGGTGACGTCGGGACCGACGCACGAGCCGATCGATCCGGTGCGCTACATCGCCAATCGATCGTCCGGCAAGCAGGGCCATGCCATCGCGGCGGCGGCCGCCGCCGCCGGCGCGCAGGTGATCCTGATCGCGGGGCCCGTCGACATTCCGGATCCGCCCGGGCGTGCCGATCGTGCAGGTCGAGACCGCGCGCGAGATGCTGGCGGCGGTCGAGCACGCGCTGCCGGTCGATTGCGCGGTGTTTGCGGCCGCGGTCGCCGATTGGCGGGTGGCGCAGGCCGGCCGACCAGAAGATCAAGAAGGCAGAAAGGCGCGCACGCCGACGCTCACGCTGATCGAAAATCCGGACATTCTTGTCGAGCATCGCGCACCGCACGACGAACGACCACGCGCTGGTGATCGGCTTTGCGGCCGAGACCGCAGAACGTGATCGCGAACGCCAGGGACAAGCTCAAGCGCAAGGGCTGCGACTGGATCTTGGCCAATGACGTCTCGGCCGCGACCGGGATCATGGGCGGCGACCGCAACCGCGTCCACCTGATCACCGCAAGGCGGCGTCGAATCATGGCCGCCGCAATCGAAGGACGAGGTCGCGGCCGCGCTGGTCGCCCGCATCGCCGCCGCGCTGGCCGCACACACGCCATGAGCAGGACACGCCTTCACGTGATGCGGCTTCCTCATGGAGCCGATCTGCCGCTGCCCTCCTATCAGAGCGAGGGCGCGGCGGGTCTCGATCTGCTGGCCGCGGTCGCAGTCGATGCGCCGATCGTCATCGCGCCCGGTCAGCGCGCCCTGATCCCGACCGGCCTTTCGATCGCCCTGCCGGGAGGAACCGAAGGCCAGGTGCGGCCTCGCTCGGGCCTGGCGGCGCGGCATGGCGTCACCGTGCTCAACTCGCCCGGAACCATAGATGCCGATTACCGCGGTGAAATTCAGGTGATCTTGGTAAATCTGGGGCAAGTTCCGTTCACCATTGCGCGCGGCATGCGCATTGCACAATTGGTCATCGCACCCATGCTGCAAGTCACAATCTGCGAAGTCTGCCATTCTTGATGAAACCACACGCGGAGTTGGGGGTTTTGGTTCTACGGGCATGAAGAACGAGTAACCCCGATGGGGCGCGCTCCATCGCCAAGCTTGCGCTGCTCGCCCCGTCAGCGTGGAACCGCGCATGTCACTATTGCCGCGCAAAGGCTTGCTTGCGATTGCGGCCGTCATCGATGTGGCGCTGCATGCGCGTGGCCAACCGGTTGCCGCCAAGGCGCTGGCGGGCCGCCATCGGCTGCCGCCGCGGCATCTCGAGCCGGTGCTGCAGGCGCTGGTGCGCCAAGGCCTGCTCAAGGGCGTGCGCGGGCCGCGCGGCGGCTATGAGCTTGCGCGCGAGCCGAGCCGCATCACCGCCCACGACATTCTGTGCGCGATCGGAACCATCGATGAGGGCGGCAACGGCGCGTCGTCGAGATCGGCCTTGCTGGCTGAGGTGGTGGTGCCGGCGCTGACCCACGCCGAAGGCGTGTTCTCCGGCGCGCTCGGTCACATCAATGTTGAAGACCTGGTCGTCGCGGCCCGAACGCTGCAAAAGACGTCCGTGTGAGCCGCGGCGGCACGGACTCAGCCGATCTTCTGCTCCTGCTTCAGCGCATCAAGCCATGGGCACACGCCCGGCATCAGCGTGTAGTTGCCCTCGATCACCTGGACGGGTTGGCGCAGCCCCGCTTCGGCGGCCTGCCGGCGCAGCTCGCGCGCCTCGGCCTGCTTGTCGGGCGTCATCCAGGCGCGGTCGTGGCCCCACAGGCTCGCCCCGAACTTGCGCTCGAACGGCTGCCAGGTGGCGGGATCGATGGATTGCGCGCCCCAGCCGTACTCGGTCATGAAGCCGGAAGGGTTCCATGAATAGAACGAGGTGATGTAATCGCCCGAATGGCGGCCGAGCGTGACGGCGACGCGTCCCTCCTGCGCCTGCGCGAGATCATAGCCCTGACCGACATCGTCGAGGCTGTAGAGCTCGATCATCATGTGATGGGCGGCGTTGCGGCCGGTCTCGATGAAGGCGAGGCTGTGGTGGCGCTGGTTGACGTTCATGAAGTAGCCGCGGAACGGGCGCAGCCAATAATCGCTCAGCCGGAAGCCGAGCAGCTCGCGATAGAACGGCATGACGCGATCGATGCTGTCCACGTGCAGCACCACGTGCCCCATGCCCAGGGGTCCGGTGCGGAAGCCCGATATGTTGCGCCCGGGCACGAACGGCTCGGAGGCGGTTTCCGCTCCGTGGAAGAATTCGAGCCGGTTGCCGGCCGGGTCATGCAGCACGACCAGATCGCGCACGTGACGTTCGGCGGCAAGCGCGCGCGAGCCGCGCGCGACCTTGGTCCCGGCCGCATCGAGCCGGCCGGCGAGCGCATCGAGCGCGGCGGCATCCGCAAGCTCCCAGCCCATGCAGCCGATGCCCTCGCCGCCGTCGGCCTCGACCAGGAGCCGCTGCTTGCGGTCGTCCATGCGGAACGCCAGCGTCGAGCGGCTCTTGTCGATCCGCTGCATGCCGAGAAAGCCGCTGCCGAAGTCGGCCCAGTCCTCCAAGGCCTTGGCGCGCACCCCGACATAGCCCAGAGCTTGCACTTCGCCGGAAGCTTGCATGGCGGGTTCTCTTTGCTTGTTGCGGCCTATTTGTAGCCCGCATGGAGCGTAAGCGGAATGCGGGAACGGCGGTCCCGCATTGCGCTTCGCTCCATGCGGGCTACAGACCGATCAGGCGCGCGCGGGAGCGGGCTTGGCGACCTTCGGTTTCAGCCGGCTGTAGACCTTGCGGGCATTGCCCTCGAAGATCTTGTGCTTGTCCTCGGCGCTGAGCCACGGCACCTGATCGATGTAGCGCTTGGTGTCGTCGTAATAATGCCCGGTCTGCGGATCGATGCCCTCGCACCGCGCCGACCATCTCCGAGGCGAACAGGATGTTGTCGACCGGAATCACCTTGGTCAGCAGCTCGATGCCCGGCAGGTGATAGACGCAGGTGTCGAAGATACACGTTGTTGAGCAGCATGCTCGTCGAGCGGCGGCCGCTTCATGTCCTGCGCCAGGCCGCGATAGCGGCCCCAGTGATACGGCACCGCGCCGCCGCCATGCGGGATGATGAACTTCAGCGTCGGGAAATCCTTGAACAGGTCGCGCAGTGATGAACTGCATGAAGGCGGTGGTGTCGGCATTGATGTAATGCGCGCCGGTGGTGTGGAAGACCGGGTTGCACGAGGCGCTGACATGCACCATCGCCGGCACGTCGAGCTCGACCATCTTTTCGTAGAGCGGATACCAGTAGCGGTCGGTCAGCGGCGGCGCCGTCCAGTAGCCGCCCGACGGATCGGGATTGAGATTGCAGCCGACGAAGCCGAGCTCGTTGATGCAGCGCTCGAGCTCCGCGAATGCAGTTGTTCGGGCGGCACGCCCGGCGACTGCGGCAACTGGCAGACGCCGACGAAATTCTCCGGGTAGAGCGTGCAGACGCGATGGATCAGGTCGTTGCAGACCTGCGACCATTCCAGGCTGACGCTGACGTCGCCGATGTGGTGCGCCATGCCGGAGGCGCGCGGCGAGAAGATCGTCAGGTCGGTGCCGCGCTCGCGCTGCAACTTGAGCTGCGCGCCCTCGAGCTCCTCGCGGATCTCGTCGTCGCTGATCTTGAGCGACGCCCGCGCGGGCATCTGCGAGCGGATCCTTGAGGGCCGCGATCTGCTCCTGGCGGAACCGTGCCGAGGTCTTTGCGGCTCGGTCGTGTAATGGCCGTGACAATCGATGATCATGATGCCTTCGCTGCGGATGATTGAGCCGAGGCCTGAACCCTGGCGGTTGACCGGAATGCCGGGCGCGATGCTAGGGAGGATGCTTCACGCTTGTCAAACCGGGATTTTTTCGCTCGAAGTGGGGCCGATACCGCATAACCGATACCGCATGGGGAAACGATGGCTGAGATTCCGCGTCTTAACGGTGTGATCCGCGCCCTGGAGCAGGGCAAGCATGCCTTCACGGCCTTTTCGCCGGCCGATCCGGAGACCGCGCTCGCATTCGCCGCCGCCAAATACGACGGCATCGTCTTCGAGATGGAGCACAATCCCTGGGACGTGAGGGCGCTGCGCGACTGCCTGCAATACATGCTCAACCGCCGGCAGATCGCGCAATCGGGCTCGCTCGCGCCGGCCGTCACGCCGATGGTGCGCATCCCGCCCAACGGCGCCGAGAAGAAGCAGTGGCTCGCCAAGCAGGCGCTCGACCTCGGCGTCTACGGCGATCGTCTGGCCGCATATCAGCTCGGTCGAGCAGGCCCACAACGCGGTCGCGGCCTGCCGCTATCCGCGGCTCGAAGTCGGCGCCGCTGTACGAGCCTGCCGGCCTGCGCGGCGACGGCCCGACCGCGGCGGTGCGCTACTGGGGCCTCACCCAGCAGGAATATTACGAGCGCGCCGACGTCTGGCCGCTCAATCCCAAGGGCGAGATCTTCGTGATCCTGATGATCGAGGACACCCGCGGCATCGCCAATCCCTGCCGACATCCTGAAGCAAGGTGCCGGGCATCGGCGTGGTCCTGATCGGCGAGGGCGATCTCTCCCAGGAGCTCGGCTATCCGCGCCAATACGAGCACCCGGTGGTGCTCGAATGGATGGCGCGGGTCGTGAAGACCTGCAAGGAGCACAACGTGGTGGTCGGCCATCCGCACGTCGACAGCAGCAACGTCGAGCGCATCCTCGGCGAGGGCTACCGCTTCCTGATGGCGGCGCCGGTGCGCAGCTACGCGGCGCTCGACAAGGGCCTCAAGCTCGCCGGCCGGGCGTAGACCGTAGCCCGGATGGAGGCAGCGCTCGGCGCGAAGCGCTGAGCGCCGCCGAAATCCGGGACAGCACTCATTGTTGGCAAAGCCGTTCCCGGATTGCGCCATCGCCCGAAGACGGGCGTGGCTCCAGCCGGGCCACAGGCGCGGCATTTCATCGTTCACGATCTGGACTCTTACGGCTCGGCTTCCCTTGGGGGTAAAGTCGACCGATTCGCGGGCGGGCTTTGCTTAGCGACAGGAGTTGAAGATTCAGCCTTGCGACCTGAACTGGGCCGGGGTCGCACGGCGCCGGGGGAATGCGGCGATTGGGGCAAGCGTGAATGCCGGACACGATCCGGATCACCGGCGGGAGCATCGGGGCTCGTCGAGGGCGCAGCGGCTCTTGCACCGCCATCGCCACCGGTCTTTGCGCGATGATGGCCCCCGTGCTGGCGGCGCTGCCGGCGCGCGCGCAGGAGGCCGTCCACGTTCCGCCCATCGAGGTGGCGACCATCGGAGCCTATGTCTCCGCGGTCTCGCAGCTTGACAGCCATGAGATCGCGGCCCTGGCGCTGACGCTCGGCATCCTGTGCTTTGCGGTCGTCACCGCCATCCTGCTGGTGCGCACGCGCCGCCGGCTGGCCGAGACCGAGGCGGCGGCGCGCGACCAGGCGCTGACGCTGCGGGCGAGGGCAGACCGCGCCAATGCGCTCTTGCAGTCCGAGCCGCAAGTCGTCATCGCCTGGTCCACGACCGACGAGGAGCCCGAGATCATCGGCGATCCCGCGCTGGTGACCGACATGACGGCCCCCGACCATGTGCTGGTCTTCGCCAGCTGGCTCGATCCCGAGCAGGCGCATGTGATCGAGAGCGCGGTCGAGGCGCTGCGCGCGCGCGGCGTCGGCTTTGCGACGATGTTGACCACGCAGGCCAATCGCCTGATCGAGGCGGACGGACAGGCGATCGGGGGGCGCGCCGTCTTGCGGTTGCGCAATGTGAGCGGCATCCGCCACGAACTCGGCGATCTCCTGGTTCGCTACCATAAGCAGATCGAGGAAACCGAGGCGCTGCGCACATTGGTCGATGGCGTCACGGCGCCGATCTGGGCGCGCGACACGGCCGGCCGGCTCAGCTTCGCGAACCAGGCCTATGCGCGCGCGGTCGAAGCCAGGGATGGGGCCGACGCGGTCGAGCGCGGCATCGAGCTGTTCGACCGCGCGGCCCGCACCGGCCTCCTGCACGCCGAGCAGAACACGCAATCCTATGCGGGGCGGCTGCCGGCCATCGTGGCGGGTGCCCGGCGCAGCTTCGCGGTCCAGAGCTTTCCCAACCGCGGCGGCAGCGCCGGGATCAGCATCGATGTCACCGAGGCGGACCGGATGCGCGCGGATCTTGCCCGCATGGCCGAGGCGCATCGGCGCACGCTCGACCACCTGGCCACCGGCGTCGCCATCTTCGGCGCCAACCAGAAGCTCGCCTTCTACAACGCGGCCTACCGGTCGCTGTGGGATCTCGATGCCGGCTTCCTCGATCAGGAGCCGAGCGACGCGGCGGTGCTCGACCGCCTGCGCGCCGCCCGCAAGCTGCCCGAGGAGCAGGATTTCCGGCAATGGAAGGCCGCGCTCCTGCAAGCCTATCACGCGACCGAAGCGCGCGAGCATATGTGGCACCTGCCGGACGGCCGCACGCTGCGCGTGGTCACCACCCCCAATGCCGAAGGCGGCGTGATCTACCTGTTCGACGACGTCACCGAACGCCTGGACCTGGAGCGACGCTACGACGCCTTGATCCGGGTGCAGGGCGAAACCCTGGACAACCTGGCGGAGGCGGTCGCGGTGTTCGGCAGCGACGGCCGCTTGCGGCTGTTCAATCCGGTCTTTGCGGTGCTGTGGAAGCTGCCGTCGGCGACGCTGGCCGAGCGGCCGCATATCGAGACGGTGATCGGCTGGTGCCAGCCGCTCTCCGGCGACAGCGCGCTGTGGCGGCGGCTGCACGCCGCCATCACCGCCATCGACGACCGCGTGCCGGTGAGCGGCCGAATCGAGCGGCGCGACGGCAGCGTGGTCGATTGCGCCACGGTGCCGCTGCCCGACGGCGCCACGCTCGTCACCTTCCAGGACGTCACCGACACCGTCAACGTGGAACGGGCGCTGCGCGAAAAGAACGAGGCGCTCGAGGAGGCCGACGAGATCAAGGTCGACTTCGTGCACCACGTATCCTACGAGCTGCGCTCGCCGCTCACCAACATCATCGGCTTTGCGCATTTCCTCGGCGACCTCGCCACCGGACCGCTGAACGAGAAGCAGCGCGAATATCTCGGCTACATCACCACCTCGACCAATGCGCTGCTCGCCATCATCAACAATATCCTCGACCTCGCCAGCATCGATGCCGGCGCGATGACGCTCGATCTCGGCCCGGTCGATATCCGCAAGACCATGCACGACGCCGCCGAGGGGGTGCAGGACCGGCTGATGCAGAGCGACATCGCGCTCGCCATCCGGGTCGCGCCCGATATCGGCAGCTTCGTGGCCGACGAGCGGCGCGTGCGGCAGACGCTGTTCAACCTCCTGGCCAACGCGATAGGCTTTTCGCCGGCCGGCGAGACCATTACGCTGGCGGCCCAAAGATTGAAGGATGCCGTGGTTTTCTCGGTCACCGATCACGGACCGGGAATCCCGGCGGACGTGAAGGACAAGGTGTTCGATTGGTTCGAGACGCATTCGCTGGGATCGCGCCATCGCGGCACCGGGCTCGGCCTGTCGCTGGTGCGCTCCTTCGTCGAGCTGCATGGCGGCAGCGTTACCATCGATTCGGCGGTCGGTACCGGCACCACCGTGACCTGCGTCTTCCCGCTCGGGCAATTGGCCGAGCGGCCCGCCGCATGACGGCTCGTGCCCCGGCAGGTCCCGCGCCGGCGGGGATATCGCATATGAAGCAACCACAGCACGCCCGGCGATACCTCCTCGCGATAGGGGGAGCTATCGGCGATGACCAAACCACCGGGCTCTCCGCTTTACCCCCCCCTGAAAGGGGGAGGTCGGATCGCGTAGCGACCCGGGTGGGGGTCCCGCCACAAGCGCCGAATCTGCGGAGAGACGAGACCCCCACCCGGCGTCGGAGCCTGTCATCGGGCCGGCCAAAGGCCGGACCCGTTGGGCGCCACCCTCCCCCTTTCAGGGGGAGGGAAAAGGCAGCGCCATGATGGCGACCGGCTCCGTCGGTGCGAGCTTCTCGGTGGTGCTGCCGAACGAGCAGGCCACGCGCCGGCTGGCGATCGATGTCGCGAACCTGCTCAAGCCCGGCGATCTGGTCACGCTGTCGGGCGATCTCGGCGCCGGCAAGACCACGTTCGCGCGCGCCCTCATCCGTTATCTCGCCGGCGATGAAACCACCGAAGTCCCGAGCCCGACCTTCACGCTCATGCAGAGCTACGATCTCCCGCCATTTCAGGTCGTGCATGCGGATCTCTACCGGGCCTCGGGACCAACCGACCTGGCGGAGCTCGGCTTTGACGACCTCACCGAGGGGACGCTCGTCCTGCTCGAATGGCCCGACCGCGCCGGCAAGCTGCTGCCGCCCGATCGACTCGACATAGCGCTCACGCTCGCCCCCAAGCTCAAGCTCGAGTTCCGCCACGCGTTGCTGACCGGGCATGGCGCCTTCGCGGCGCGGGTGGAGCGGATGGCGACGGTGCGCGGCTTCCTGGCGGAGAGCGGGCTGAGCGAAGCGCAGCGGCGCCCGATGGCGGGCGACGCTTCGACCCGCAGCTACGAGCGGCTGACGCTGGGCGACCGGCATCTCATCCTGATGAATTGGCCGCGCCGGCCCGACGGTCCGCCGGTGCGCGACGGCAAGCCCTATAGCGAGATCGCGCATCTCGCCGAGAGCGTGGTTCCCTACGTCGCCATGGCGAGGGGCCTGCGCGAGCACGGGCTGCTGGCGCCCGAGGTCCATCACGCCGATCTCGAGCAGGGGCTGCTCGTCATCGAGGACCTCGGCGAGGAGGGCGTGGTGGCAGGCGACCCGGGCGCGCCGATCGAGGAGCGCTACGAGACGGCGGTCGACGCGCTGCTGGCGCTCCACGAGCAACAACTGCCGGATCTGCTGCCGGTCGCGCCGCATCTCGAATATCAAATCCCCAGCCTACGACTTGCAGGCTTTCCTGATCGAGGCCGAGCTCATCCTCGACTGGTATCTGCCGCGCCTCGAAGCACCGGTTACCGATCGCGCCCGCCAGGAGTTCCGCGCGCTTTGGACCGAGGCGCTGGCGCCCGCCCTGGAGACGCCGCCGACCTGGGTGTTGCGCGACTTCCATTCGCCCAATCTCCTGCTGGCTGCCTGCGCGCAAGGGCCTTGGCCGGCTCGGCATCCTGGATTTTCAGGATGCCGTGATGGGGCCGCCTGCCTACGATCTGGCTTCCCTCCTGCAGGATGCCCGCGTCGATGTCCCTGAAATCATCGAGCTCGCCTTGCTGGGCCGCTATCTGCGCCGGCGCCGGGCGGCCGATACCGGCTTCGAGGGCGACCAATTCATCAAGCTCTACGTCACCCTGGCGGCGCAGCGCGCCAGCAAGATCCTCGGCATTTTTGCGCGGCTCGACCGCCGCGACGGCAAGCCGCAATATCTGCGTCACATGCCGCGCATATGGGACTATTTGCAGCGTTCGCTGGCACATCCGGCGCTGGCCCCGCTCAACGGTTGGTACAGCCAGCATATTCCGGCACAGCAGGCGACCTGACGGCGCGGCCAAGGAAACATGATGGGCGACACGCAATTGGGCGACACTCGGCTGGTTGACAGTCGGCTCAGTGACAGTGCGCGCGGCGTCCCGGATCGCGCCATGGTGCTGGCGGCGGGCCTTGGCACCCGCATGCGCCCGTTCAACGGCCAGGTTCCCAAGCCCTTGGTGCAGGTCGGCGGCAAGGCGCTGATCGATCATGTGCTCGACCGCCTGGCCGAGATCGGAGTCGAGCGCGCCGTCGTCAACGTGCATCACCTCGCCGACCAGGTCGAACAGCATCTGCAAGCGCGCCAACGCCCGCGCATCGTCATTTCCGACGAGCGCCGCGAGCTCCTGGGCACCGGCGGCGGCATCGTCAAGGCGCTCGGCGCGCTGGGCGAAGCGCCGTTCTTCCACATCAATTCCGATACGATCTGGATCGACGGGGTGAAGCCCAATCTGGGCCGGCTCGCCGCCGCCTTCGATGCCGACCGCATGGATGGGCTGCTGCTGCTCGCCCCCACCGCCACCAGCATCGGCTATGCGGGCCGCGGCGATTTTGCCATGACGACCGAGGGCCGGCTGGTCCGACGCGGCGAACGCGAGGTGGTGCCGTTCGTCTATGCGGGCGCCGCGATCCTGGCGCCGGCGTTGTTTCGCGGCGCGCCCGCGGGCGCCTTCCCGCTCACCGCGCTGTTCGACCGCGCCGCCGCGGCCGAGCGCCTGTTCGGGCTGCGGCTCGAGGGCGTGTGGATGCATGTGGGCACGCCCGAAGCGGTGGCGGCCGCCGAAGCCGCGATCGTGGACATCGCGGTGTAGGGCTTGATCACTTTGTCACGGCCGTGTCTCACCGAAGGGTGCACTCCACCCGGCGTGACCCGTAGGGCGCAATAAAGCGATTGCGCCCTACTGGTGCTGGAGCACCGAAGCGGTGCACTCCAAAAGCTTGATCGCTTGTTAAATACAGGAAAAAAACAAGTCCGTAGGGCGCAATCGCTTTATTGCGCCAATCGGCGCCTCAGCCTTGCACTCCATAAGACTGCGCGCAACAGACTTGGGCGGAGCGGCGCAATAAAGCGATTGCGCCCTACGGCCGGCAAGTCGGCGGACACGAAAAAACCCGGCGCGGTCTCCCGCCCGGGCACACTTTGCGAATTTCAATTTCACGAATAGAGCATTTCGTTGATTCGTGCAAGTAGATTCGTGCAAGTAGATGCCGAAGCGACCCTCGATTTGATGTTCTGCGATGCGATCTGGCCCGCTGCCGCATCCCAAGCGCGATGCCGCTCACGCGTAGGGCGCAATCGCTTTATTGCGCCGCTTGGCGATGCCGATGGCGCGATAAAGCGATTGCGCCCTACGAACTCGCAAACGATATAGTTTATCAAATATAACGTGCTTGCTAGCACGACGCCGCCGCACTTTTGACAATCATGGCATCTAATCAATCAACACCTAACAGCGATTTTACTACACACCTTCATACCTCCGTCACCGACGAACAAAATTCCGACGGGCGCGGCAAGGAAACGGAGAGCGTGCTTCAGCAACTTTCAAATCGGGGGAGGAAATTCAGATGCGGATCAACACCGATAGGCGCAACGCGCTGATTGGCCTGGGGACCGGACTCGTGGCGTCGGGACTGGCTGGAGGTAGTTTGGCCGACGCCGCCGTCGAGGCCACCTTGGAGCCGGCCGTGGCCAAGAATTTGCAAGAATTGTCACACCTGCTCGCCGGCATGCCGCGCCGCCGTGACTACAAGAGCGTCCCGATGATCGTCGACAAGCCCGATCTGTGGGATCAAGCACCACTCGCCGCGGTGCTCGCCTACCGGGGCGGCCCGCGGCAGGCTTGGGATAATACCGACCTCACCGGTCCATGGCTCAACGGCATGCGCAATTCCATGAACTCGCAAATCTGGGCGTTCAAGGAGCCGAACTTCCTTTGCGTCTCGGCGACCCATGGCACGGCGCATCTTGCGCTCTACGACCAGGAAATGTGGGACAAGTATCAATTGGCCAAAGTGGCGGGCGGCAATCCCAGCCGCAATACGCTTATCGATGTGCCGCCTGCCTCCTCGCATGACCCCGCCGACTTCCAGTCCGCCGAGAGTCCATTCTCGTCCAAGGACAACAGCATCGTGGTCCTGCAGCGCCGCGGCGCCATCTTCATGGCTTGCCATAACGCGATCTGGGAACTTGCCGAGCGCCTGGCGGGCTCGGAACAAAATCCCGACCATCTCGGCGTCGACGGGATCGCCAGCGAGCTCACCAATCACCTCATCCCGGACGTTATCCTGACCCCCGGCATCGTCGCCACGCTGGTGAAGCTCCAGCAGGCGAGCTTCGCGTATTCCCGGTAGATACCGCCGTGACCCGGCTGTTTCCGCCTGCGCTCGCCCTGCTGCTCGCCGTTTGGCTCGGCGAGCCGATGCCGGCCGCAATCGCGCAAAGCTCTCCGGCCGAGCGCTTTAAGGCCAGCGAGGCAATCTATCCGCCATGGCAGCAGGGCAAAAACAACGATGCGCCGGATCGGGGCTTTGAGTTCACTGTGCCGCCGGTCGATGTGTTGGCTGATTTTCACGGCAGCCTCGATAACCCGGAACTCGTCCTCTACGCCTCCGGCAACTACTTCTTTGCCATGGCGCCGCTCGTCCGGGCGTTCGGCGAGGCCTTCCCGCAATACCGTGGTCACGTCTACTACGAAACCCTGCCACCCGGCCTGCTGCTGAAGCAGATGGACGCCGGAGGGACCGTGACCTCGGGCAATATGACCTGGACCGTCAAGCCCGACGTGTTTCTCGCCGAGCGGGCGGCGAGCAATGAGCTTGTTCGGCAAGGCAGACTCGCCGCGCCGGTGGTCACCTTCGCTACCAATGATCTTACCATCATGATCCCGGCCGACAACGCGGCGCACGTGACGGGATTGGGCGACCTCGCTCGTGGCGGCTTGGCGCTGGCGATGCCCAATCCCGAATTCGAAGGGGTCGCGAAGCAAATCCGGGCATCGCTGGTGAAGGCCGGCGGCGAACCTCTCGCGGAATCGGTTTACGGAGAGAAAGTCAGGGACGGAGAAACGGTCCTGACGCGCATCCACCATCGGCAGACACCGCTGCTCATCATGCAGCATCTCGTGGCCGCCGGCGTCACCTGGAAATCGGAAGCGATCTTCCAGGAGATGATCGGGAACCCGATCAGCCGCATCGACATTCCGGCCGAGCTCAACACCACCGCCCAGTACAGCGCCGCGATGGTCGCCGGCGCGCCGCATCCGGCAGCCGCGCAGGCCTGGCTCCAATTCATCCGCTCCGACCAGGCCTTCGCCGTTTTCGAGCCATACGGTTTCGGACGCTTCGCCGACAAGCCGGAATAGCTCCCCTCTTTCCTCTGATTTGGATATGCGATGGGTATCCGCGCAAGCAGAGCGCCATCCTTAATTCAGATTGCCTTTGTTGGGATGTCCGCCGACCATCAGCATGGTGCGGGCGAGTGGAACAAATGCCGAGACCGGAACCGAAAAGGTCAGTTCCGTCCGGCCTACGCCGATTTCGACATATCCCTCGTCCCCGATGGGCTCCGCAATGGCGATCGACGTCACCGGGATGGGTACGCCGCGGAGGCCGGCAGGACGCATCTCCGCAGCCTCTGAAGCTTCTGCATTCTGCTGCCTGCCGATCTTGCCTGCCGAAATCAATAGAAAGGAAACAAAGCCCTGGATGTCGGACAGCAGGATGGCAAAGCGCAGCATGCCTCCCTGCGGACTCATGGCCTCGACCAGCAACGACTCGCCGTCAGGGGATGGGCCTCCTTGCGCGAGCCGCACCACGGGAAAGGTAGCAAAGTCTTCATTGTGGTCATGATCGTCCATGGCCGTCTCCAGCTGTTGTTATGATCGCTGCAATTCTCGCAAAACGAGCTTCGAAAGAAGCCACGACGGCCCTTTACACTCCGACGTATTCTAGTGAATATAACGCACGGCCGCTACATGCGACGCCTGCGGGCGCTGGGTGCGAGGATGCATGACGACAACATCGCGTTTCCGATCATGAGCCGAGACCTCGGCCAGGCGCTCACCCGGCGCTCCCTCGACACGCGAGCCGGCCGACTGACCCACGAGGGGTAACCCGCCGCCCCCCATTGCGCCGCCGGATGCTCTCGCTCATCTTGGAATGTCGCGCGCCGCCCAATCAATTTCAAATCCAAAAGACCAGGAGATGATGATGCCGGTCCGAGCCAATACCGAACCCCCGATCCACGAGCCGATGCTGATTGCGGGAAAGCGGGTCGATGGGCCGGCTCGGCTCGAGGTCCGCAACCCGGCGCGGCCCGATGAACTCGTGGGGACGATCGTTCGTGGCACGCCCGATCACGTGGACCAGGCGGTTGCGGCGGCAAAATCCGCGCAGCCCGCCTGGGCAGCGCGCTCCTTCACGGAACGCGCCGCGATTCTCGCCTTGGCGCTCGACCTGTTGGAAAGCGACATCGAGCGCCGCGCCGCGGTGTTCGTTCGCGAGAACGGCAAACCGCTGGCGGAAGCCCGGGGCGAGCTCGTGGGTGTACCGAGGCGCCAGCGTATGGCACTCTCCTTTGCTCCCGAGCTCGACGCTGGCCGCAACCTTGCGGCCCCGAATGGCCGGACCTTCGTGGTCAGCCGTCCCTACGGCGTGGTGGTGTCGATCGTGCCGTGGAATTCACCGGTGAGCCTGGCGTTCACGCAGGTCGTGGCGGCGCTGCTGGCCGGCAACTGCGTGGTGCTCAAGCCGCCGGAAACATGCCCGCTGGCGCTCATCCGATCGATTGTGATGTTCGCGGAGGAGTTGCCGCCGGGCACCATCAACCTCGTCACGGGACTGCCGGCGGAGATCGGGGACGCGCTGACCATGCACGCGGACGTCGGCAAGATCGGCTTTACCGGCAGCATTCCATCCGCGCGTCACATCATGGCGAACGCCGCGCAAACGATCAAAGGCGTGACGCTCGAGCTGGGCGGCAACGATCCGGCAATCGTGCTCGAGGACGCCGACCTGGGCGCGCCGACCATGAAGGCCATGCTGGGCGCGACTTTCCAGATGACCGGGCAGGTGTGCATGGCCATCAAGCGCTTCTATGTCCCCACCAAGCGGCGTGACGAGTTCGTGGAGTCGTTTCGCAAAGCGGCGGAGTTGATCGTGGTCGGCGACGGCCTCGAAACCGCCGTCACCATGGGCCCGCTGCATACCCGCAAAGCGCAATTGCGCGCCGAAGGTCTGGTCGCCGATGCCGTGCGCCGCGGCGCCACCGTCAACGGCTTGGGACGCATCGACAACGAAGCGACGTTCTCCGAAGGATATTTCATGCGCCCTGCGGTGGTGACCGATGTTCCGGAAGACGCACCGTTGATGACCGAGGAGCAGTTTTGTCCGGCCGTCCCGGTCGCGACGTATGATGATCTCGACGATGCCGTCGGCCGCGCCAATCAATCGATCTATGGGTTGAGCGGGTCGGTGTGGAGTCGCGACGTAGATCGCGCCGTGGATGTCGCGCGCAAGGTCGAAGCGGGCCAAATGTGGATCAACTCGCATGGGCCTGGCGCGATCAATCACTTGGCGCCGTACGGCGGAGTGAAGCAGAGCGGGATCGGCCGCAAATCGGGCATCGAAGGGATCCGGGAATACCTCCAAAGCCAGACCATCACCACGCATGAACACTGAGCTTTCCCTTCGCTCGTTGATATTCAATCGACCCGAAGCAAACTCAAGCAGCTTGTTGGGGCGACTTGGCGGCTCTGGCCGAAGCTCGGTGCGACATTGAGACATCCGCATGCGCGCCCGCACTCGCTCAGCAGTCGTCCTTTGCCATGTCGCGTTTGAGAATCTGGGCTTGTTGGCCCCCATCCTGGACCACGCCGGGTGGAATTATTCGTATCGCGCGGCGCCGACCGATGATCTTCGGGGTGCATCGATCGCGCAGGCCGATCTCCTGATCGTACTTGGCGGTCCGATCGGTGCGTACGAGACCGACACCTACCCGTTTCTCGCGCGGGAGATCGACTTGCTGGAGCGTCGATTGGCGAAAGACCGGCCCACGCTGGGGATCTGTCTCGGCAGCCAGCTCATGGCGAAAGCGCTCGGCAGCCGCGTATTCGCCGGGGCGACCAAGGAGATCGGCTGGGGGCGCGTCGAATTGACTTCGGCGGGGCTTGGCTCGTGCCTGCGGCCTCTCTCCGACCCGGGCGCCATGGTGCTGCACTGGCACGGCGACACGTTCGACCTGCCGGCCGGCGCAACCCGTCTTGCCTACAATTCCCAATACGAAAACCAAGCGTTTGCATTTGGCAAACGTGCCCTGGCCCTTCAGTTCCATCTGGAGGCGGCCAGCAATGCTCTGGAAGCGTGGTTTGTGGGCCATGCCGCGGAGCTCGCCGCGACCGGCGTCTCCATTCCTCGCCTGCGTGCCTCGACCGCGGACATGGCCGATCGGGTGGGGCCGCGGGCGCACGGAATTCTTCTCTGCCTGGCTGCGGGAAATCGCCGAAGAGTGATGTCGATAGGGCCGATCCCGGTCGGGTGCCGGGGTGCGGGTTAGTTGAGCGCGCGGTCGCTGGCGCATGGCGTGTCGTCGCAGGCCGCATCCCCTGTGATCGCCGCCTGCGCGTGCTGGGTCAACGCAGACCCGAGGTCCTGGCAGCCCTGAAATGGAATGGCGAATGTCGTCGCAAAGCCGTCCGCCGCGGTGATCGTCACCAGCAGGCATTTCGCCTCATTGGTGCTTTCGATCGCCCATTGCGTCGCTGGAAACACGAAGCGCGCCCGCTCATCGTTGGTTCGCGCCTTCACCGCTTTCGACAAGAGCCGGGGCAGCGTCATGACCAGAGCCGCGGTCTGCTCGACGGACATTTCCACCGAGACAGGGTAACCGGCCTGGTTTACGAGGTTCAGCCGGACGATGTTGCCATCATCCGCCACGTCGCAGTTGGTCAAATGGCCGGTTACGATCTTGCGGCTCAATATGGTCATCGTGTCATCCAATCGGACCACCGGGCGCTTCCCGGCGCGGGCACGGACTCACCCGGCGCGGTCTGCCGCTGGTCGCGGCGGCAGGCGATGCACCATGTTACGCTATATACGATTAACTATAGCGAATGACAATCGCACCGGCGATCGGCGTGCGGCAGCGAGGTGGTGCAATATGTGTCCGAGCAGCGGCATTGCTTGGTGCACGCCCTTTACACTGCGACGTATTCCATTGAATATGACGGACCGCTCCCGTATGAGAGGCGGCGGACCCGGCGATTTGGTGCGAAAATGCTGCAGAACGACATCGAATTTCCGGTCGTGGCCGATGTGGAGGGTGGCGTTACCGACGACGGGCAGTTTGTGCTCCTGCAGGTTTTGACGGTTGAGGGGGCCCCGGTACGCGTGAGCCTGAGACCGGCGGATCTGGAGAAGCTGGTGACGTTTCTGCTTCGAATCGCCGCAATTTTCACTGGTGTTCCAGGGAGCGGGGAGCGCACCCAATATCAGCCGATCCCCGCCTGCGCGATAAGCGCCGGCGAGCTCGCGGACGGCATGGGTTGCTTGGGCGTCACCGTGGGCGGCACTGAGCTCATGTTTCAATTGCCCGTGGCGGCATTGTCCCAGGTCGCGCAGACTTTGCTCATGGTCGGTACGCCTGGTCAGCGCCGCCGGATGAGCTGAACGCGCGCGCTGCCGCGCGGATCATCGCCTTGCCACGCGCTCGCGTGCACGAATCTTTAGCGGGTCGGCGGCCAAGGCGGCATGCTCAGGCGGATTCATGCCCAGGGGCCATGGCAGCAATGCCGGTCGTGTTGTATTCACTTGAATATAACACGCTGAGCTGATTTGTTGATTAATGAGGCACCCATCATCGGGGGGCCGTGGACAGGTCCGTGCTCCGCCGAGCGCGGCAGCTTGCGGTCGAAACGCCTAGTTCGACGTGGCCGACGTAGCGACCAATACCGGGGCAGCCCGATAGAGATCCGGAAAGACGCGCCGAAGGCTTTCGATCTTCGGCAGATCGTTGATCACGATGTAGGCACTGCTGGGATGTAGCGTCAGATAGTTCTGATGGTAGTCCTCGGCGGGGTAGAATCCCTCCAGCTGCGAGACCTTCGTGACGATCGCGGCATCGAACGCATGGGCCTGATTGAGCTCGGCGATATAGGCTTTCGCGATCTTTGCCTGCTCGGCGCCGTCCGTGAAGATAGCCGAACGATATTGCGTTCCCCAATCGGGACCTTGCCGGTTGAGCTGGGTTGGGTCGTGGGCGACCGAGAAATAGATCTGAAGGATACGGCCGTAGCTGATTTGATGGCGGTCGAACTCGATGCGAACCGATTCGGCATGGCCTGTCGTTCCCAAACCGACGATTTGATAATGCGCCGTCGCCTTGTCGCCCCCGGCATAGCCCGAGACCGCGCTGGTTACGCCCTTCACGTGCTGGAATACGCCTTGGACGCCCCAGAAGCACCCTCCGGCAAGGACGGCGGCCTCGGTTTCCGGGCCGGGCGCGCGCGTCTCATCGAGGGTTGGCGCCGAGATGACGGCGGCGGTTTCAGCGGCACCCGGACCCGACGGCGAAAGCAACCAAATGGCCCCCAGCATCATCAGTCCGGGGACGATCAACACGGATCGGGACAGGACGGCAGTGGCGAACGTTCGCTCCTTGGGTCCGGAGGCAACCATGTTTTATCTCCTCTCGCTCATCCGAAAGTGAATGCAAAAGCGCGCACGCCAGGATCCAGGAAATTGATCTCGAATGTATGGTCGATCCGCCCGCGCGAACACGAACGGCAGGACCGGGAGGATGCACGGACTGACGATCGTCAGCACTCCGCCCGGGTAGGCCAGCACGAGCAAGATCATATCAGAACCTCTGGCGTCAGGTCGTGGCGGGCTTGAAGGTCAGCGCAACGCCGTTGATGCAATAGCGAAGGCCGGTCGGCTTCGGCCCGTCGTTGAAGAGATGGCCGAGATGCCCGCCGCAGCGGTCACAATGCACCGCTGTCCGCAGCATGCCGAAAGAGCTGTCCCGCTCGGTGCCGACAGCCCCGTCCAAGGGCGCCCAGAAGCTCGGCCAGCCGGTGCCGCTATCGAACTTGGTGTCGGAAGCGAATAAATCGAGATCGCAGCCCGCGCAGGCGAAATTGCCGCGCCGCTTCTCATGCAGCAGCTGGCTGGTGAAGGGACGCTCGGTCGCGCTCTTGCGCAGCACCGCATACTGGTCGGCGTTCAAGATCTTGCGCCATTCGGCATCGGCGTGGACGACCTGGAGGGCTTCGCCGGCCGGCGTTTCGGCGCGCGGCGCGGCAGCCCACCAAGGCGCCGTGGTTGCGGCCGCCAATCCGATTGCGCCCGTGGTCAAGAAAAGCCGTCGCGTGATCATGATGCCGGTCTCCCTACGAGCATGACTGAAGCAGTGCTGAAGCAGTCCTGGAGCATTACGCGTCATCGCATCAGGCTGTTACCAGATCAGGCGTCACAACGCTGTGATCGCGTTCTGTTCGGCCGACCCCCTATTGCGCTCGCGGTCTTCAGGATCGCGCCCGAGCGGTCGAATAGATGCGCCTGGGTTCGGCCTCCTGATATTTCCGATTCCCGCAACCATCACGATATGTACTATCGAATATAACGCGCGGCAATGCCGGCCCGTTGCGTCCCGACCGGTTTGCTGCTCTATATTCTGAAGAATATAGCGAAAACGCACAAGAGCCGAGAGCCGACATGACGCAATCGAAGGTCGTCCGCTATGTGTCCGGAGATTGGAACTCCGCCATCGGCCAAGTTCGCTTGCGGCTCGAGGCCGAGCCGGCCGGTGAGCGCCAGGATTTCCTGATCGCGCCCGCGGATGTCCAGCCGCTGGTCGTGCTGTTGCTGATGCTGAGCGGCAAGGTGGGCGCCCGGCGGCCGCGTGAGCCGGAGCAAGACACGCAGGAAATGGTTCCGCTTCACCTCGACTCGGTCGGACTTGGACAAACCGAGGAAGGGGAGATCGTGCTCCAGCTGCACGTCGGCGCGACCTCGTTGGCCTTCATGCTGTCGCCCGGCATGACCCGAAACCTCGGCCAGGTACTGATGACGCTCAGCGCCCCTTCGCCGCGCGAGCCGGCCAACTGATCCGCGTATCGCCGGAGAGCAGCTAGTCGATCTTGGAGAGACCGCGGTCAGCGGACGGACGGCGCGGTTGAGGGTCTCGCCGGATCATTTTGCTGCGGTGCACGAGCCCGTTCCGTGGCACCGTGCGCCGGTTCCCCACCGGAGCGAAAATGAATTAGGTTCCGTGCGCGCGAATCGATCGCCAGCGCGGCGATTGCCGACGCAACCCTCTGGGGGCAGGACAACACATCACACCATGGTCGACACACCGCGCGTCTTCACGATTCCGGCCTCGGCGCCGTTTCTGCCGACCCTGATCAAGGCGCTGCTGGACGGCACGCTGGTGGCGGGGTTTGCGCCGGCGCAAGCCCGCGACCCGCTCGCGCTCGCCGACGCGACCATCTATCTGCCCACCCGCCGTGCCTGCCGGCTGGCGCGTGATCTGTTTCTCGAGGTCAGCGGCTTGGAGGCCGCGATCCTGCCCCGCATCGTTCCGATCGGGGATGTGGACGAGGACGAGATCCTCTTCGATCAGGCCGCAAGCGGCGCCGCCGCAGCCGAATCGCTCGACCTGCCCGACGCGCTCGAGCTGCCGCCGGCGCTGGGCGGGCTCGAGCGGCGGCTGTTGCTGGCGCGGCTGGTGCTGGCCTGGGCCGACCAGCTGGCTCCGCAGCATACCGGCGAGGCGCCGCTCATCGCCAATCATCCGGCGACCGCGCTGGCGCTCGCCGACGATCTCGGCCGTCTCATCGATGACATGACCACGCGCGGCGTATCGTTCGATCGTCTCGACGATCTGGTGCCCGACGACCTCGACAAATACTGGCAGCTCACGCTCGAATTCCTCAAGATCGCCCGCACGGAATGGCCGCAGATCCTGACCGGGCGCCACATGATCGAAGCGGCGGTGCGCCGCAACGCGCTGATCAAGGCCGAGGCGGCGCGGCTGGCGCGCAGTGCCGGCCCGGTGATCGCGGCCGGATCGACCGGCTCGATCCCGGCGACCGCGGGGCTGGTCGCCGCGGTGGCGAAGCTGCCGCGCGGCGCCGTCGTGCTGCCCGGACTCGATACCGACTTGGACGAGAAATCCTGGCGCCTGATCGCGGCCCCCTCCCTTCCCTCCCCCGCAAGCGGGGGAGGGTTAGGGCGGGGAGTCCCCCGCAAGCTCAGTTGGGTTAGGGCGGGAGTCCCCCGCAAGCTCGGGTGGGTTGGGGTGGGGATCCGCGGCCCCGGTCGCCGGCCATCCGCAATTCGCCCTGCAGGGATTGTTGGCGCGCTTGGGCATCGGGCGCGACGCGGTGGTGACGCTGGCGGCGCCCGCCGGCTTCGGGCGCGAGCGGCTCGCTTCGGAAGCCTTCCGCCCGGCCGCCGCCACCGACCTGTGGCGCGCGCGCACCGGCGAGAGCGGCTTCGTCTTGCATGCGCAGGCGGCGCTCGAGGGGCTCACCTGCATCGAGGCCGCCAATGCCGAAGAGGAGGCGCTGGCGATCGCGATCGCGCTGCGCGAGGTGCTCGCCGAGCCCGACAAGACCGCCGCGCTGGTCACGCCCGACCGGCAGCTCGCCCGCCGCGTCTTGGCGGCGCTTGCGCGCTGGAACGTGGCGGTCGACGATTCGGGCGGCGATCGTCTGCCCGACACGCCGGCGGGTTTGTTTGCTCGGCTGGTCGCGCAGGCCACCATCGGAGAACTGGCGCCGGTCGCCTTGCTGGCATTGCTCAAGCATCCGTTGACGCGGCTCGCGGCCCCGGAAGGCGCGCACCGGCATGCGATCGCGGCGCTCGAACGCGCGATACTCCGCGGCCCGCGTCCGCAGCCCGGCAGCGCGGGCCTCAAGCGCGCGCTGGCGGCCTTGCGTGCCGAGCTCGGCAAGCTCAAGCGCGGGGAGCGCTCCGACCTGCATCGCTCCGATCCGCGCGCCGACCTCACCGAGAACGAGTTGGTGCAGGCGGCCGAGCTGATCGCGCGGCTCGCGACCGCGCTGGCGCCGCTCGAAGACCTTGCGCGCGGCCCGCATTCCCTGGGCGCGATCGCGGCTCGCCATCGCGACGCGATCGCGGCGCTGTCGGCCGAGCGCGACGGTACGGCGGCGGCCTTCGCGGGGGCGGATGGCAATGCGCTCAGCCAAGCGTTCGACACCATCGCGGCCGGGCTGCCGGCGGCCGATCTTGCGGTCCCGCTCGCCGATTATCCGGATCTGTTCGGTGCCGCCATCGCCGACCGGGTGGTGCGGCGGCCGGGCCTGCCGGGCGTGCGGGTGCGCATTCTGGGCCCGCTGGAAGCGCGCCTCACCAGCAGTGATCGCCTCGTGCTCGGCGGCTTGAACGAAGGCACCTGGCCGCCGGAAGCACGCAGCGATGCCTGGCTGAGCCGGCCGATGCGGCTCGAGCTCGGCCTCGATCTGCCGGAGCGGCGCATCGGGCTGTCGGCCCACGATTTCGCCCAGATGCTGGGCGCCTGCGAAGTGATCCTGTCCCGCGCCGCCAAGCTCGCCGGCGCCCCGACGGTCGCGTCCCGTTTCGTGCAACGGCTCGCCGCGGTGGCGGGCGCGGGCTGGCAAACCGCGCTCCAGCATGGCGACCGATACCTGGCCTGGGCGCGCGAGCTCGACCGACCGGCCGCGCCGCCGCGGCCGGCACCACGACCGATCCCCAAGCCGCCGGTCGCAGCGCGGCCGGCGCGGCTGTCGGTCACCGAGATCGAGCATTGGCTGCGCGATCCCTATACGATCTATGCCAAGCATGTGTTGCGGCTGTTCCCGCTCGATCAGATCGATACCGCGCCAGGCGCCGCCGACCGCGGCACCGTCATCCATGGCGCCATCGGCGAGTTCACCCAGGTTTACGCCAAGGCCTTGCCAGAGGACGCGTTCGGCCAATTGCTCGCATTGGGCCGCAAGCATTTTGCTCCGCTCGAGGAGTTTCCCGAAGCGCGCGCCTTCTGGTGGCCGCGCTTCGAGCGGATCGCGCGCTGGTTCGCGGATTGGGAAGGCAAGCGGCGCGCCCATGTGGCGGCGGTGCAGGCGGAGATCCGCGGCGAGATCGAAATTCCGCTGGGGAGCCGCAGCTTTCGTCTGTCGGCGCGCGCCGACCGCATCGAGCGGCTGGACGACGGCAGCTACGCGATCCTGGACTACAAGACCGGGCAGGTGCCGACCGGGCGGCAGGTGGCGGCCGGCCTGTCGCCGCAGCTCACGCTCGAAGGCGCCATCCTGCGCGCCGGACGCTTCGCCGATATTGCGCCTGGCGCATCGATCGCGGCTCTCATCTATGTGTCGCTGCGCGGCGGCATCCCGGGCGGCGAGGAGAAATGGATCGAGTTCAAGGATTCGACGCCGGATGCGCAGGCCGACCGCGCGCTACAAAAGCTCACCGAGGTGGCGCGCAGATTCGAGGATCCGGCGACGCCCTATCGGTCGCGCGAGCGGCCGATGTTCCAGGGCCGCAGCTACGGCGATTACGACCATCTGGCGCGCGTCAAGGAATGGTCGTTGAGCGGCGGGGTGGGCGAGGAGACGGAGGCGGGCGATGACGGCAGCGCCTGAGATTCCCCCGAGGTGCTGGAACGCCAGCGCGCGGCCTCCGATCCGGCGCAATCGGCCTGGGTCTCCGCCAATGCGGGCTCGGGCAAGACCTATGTGCTGGCGCAGCGCGTGATCCGCCTCCTGCTCGGCGGCACGCCGCCGGCCAAGATTTTCTGCCTCACCTTCACCAAGGCGGCGGCCGCCAATATGGCGACCAGCGTGTTCGACACGCTGGCACGCTGGACCGCGCTCACCGACGACGAGCTCGATGCCGCCATCCATGCCATGTCCAACCAATGGCCGCAGCGGGAGCGCCGCGCCCGCGCGCGCCGGCTGTTCGCGCAGGCGCTGGACACGCCGGGCGGCCTCAAGGTGCAGACCATCCATGCCTTCTGCACGCGGCTGCTGCAGCAGTTTCCGTTCGAGGCCAATGTCCCGGCGCGCTTTGCGGTGCTCGACGAGGCATCGGAATCGCAACTGCTCGATCGGCTCACCTTCGATGCCTTGCTGCAGGCTGCGGCCAAGCCCGACAGCGCGCTCGGGCGCGCGCTCGCGAGCGTCATCGGCTCGACCACCGATCAGACCTTTCGCGACGTCCTGAGCGAGGCGATCCGCAAGCGCAGCGGCCTGATGGCCTGGATCGATCGGGCCGGCGGCATCGACGGAGCCATCGCCGAGCTCTCCAACACGCTCGGCCTCGCTCCCAACGAGACGACGTTCACCATCGAGGCGGAGTTCTTCGCCGATTCGCTGATTGCCCCTGCCCAATGGCCGGCGGTCGTCGCCGCGCTGGCGCAAGGCGGCAGGAGCGATATCGAGCAGAGCAACCGCTTTGGCCAGTTGGAGACGCTCTCGGGCGCCGAGCGTCTCAAGACGTACTGCTCGATTTTTTGCACCATCAAGGGCGAGCCGCGCCAGAGCGTCGTCAGCAAGCCGATGCGCGACCGACACCCGCTCCTGGCGGAGCGCCTCCTGGCCGAGCAAGGGCGCCTGTGCGCACTCATGGTCCGGCGGCGCGCCGCCATGACGCGCGACCGCACCGCTGCGCTCATCACCATCGCGGGCACCGTCATTGCCGGCTTTCGCGCCGAGAAGGACCGCCGCGGCCTGCTCGATTACGACGACCTGATCGAGAAGACCGGCGCGCTGCTCACCCGCGTCGAAGCCGCCTGGGTGCACTACAAGCTCGATCTCGGCATCGATCATGTGCTGATCGACGAGGCGCAGGATACCAGCCCGCGCACAATGGGAGGTGATCGAGCGGCTCACCGGCGAATTTGCCTCCGGCGAAGGCGCCCGCGGGTCGCTCGGGCGCACGATCTTCGCGGTCGGCGACGACAAGCAGTCGATCTTCTCCTTTCAAGGCGCGCTTGCCGGAGGCCTTCGCGCAGAAGCGCCGCGGCTTCCAGCGCAGCTACGACGCCGCCGGGCTGCGGTTCCTGCCGCTGGAGTTCAAGCACTCGTTCCGCTCCGTGCAAACCGTGCTCGACGCCGTCGACCTCGTGTTCAAGACGCCCGGCGCGTTCCGCGGGCTGGATGATCCGGTGGCGACCGTCCACACGGCTGTGCGCCGCAACGCGCCCGGGCTGGTGGAGATCTGGCCGCTGGTCGAGCCGGAGAAATCCCCCGAGGTCGAGGGATGGGACGCGCCCTTCGACACCACCTCGGAGACGAGCCCGCGAGTCGTGCTGGCGCGCCGGATCGCCGGCTGCGTCGGCCGCTGGATCGCCCAGGGTGTCCGGGTCGGCGACGGCGCCAAGCGTCACGCCGTCACGCCCGGCGACGTGCTGGTTCTGGTGCGCCAACGCGGCCCGCTGTTCGAGGCCGTCATCCGGGCGCTGAAGAACGCCGGCATCGCGGTCGCCGGCGCCGACCGTCTGGTCCTGACCGAGCATATCGCGGTGATGGATTTGCTGGCGCTGGCCGACGCGCTGCTGCTGCCCGAGGACGACCTTGCGCTCGCGACCGTGCTCAAGAGCCCATTGTTCGGCCTCACCGAAGACGAGCTGTTCGGTCTCGCCTGGCAACGCGCCGGAACTTTGCGCGGCGCGCTGCGGGCCAAAGCAGCAGCGAGCCCGGCACTGGCCACGGCGGCGGCCCGGCTCGACCGCTTGGCCGCGGCGGCGCGGCGCGAGACGCCGTTTGGTTTTTATGGCCGCGTGCTCGGACCCGAAGGCGGCCGCAAGCGCTTTCTTGCGCGCCTGGGCGCCGAGGCCACCGACGCGCTCGATGAGTTCCTCAACATCGCGCTCGATTACGAGCGCCGGGAGCCGGCTTCGCTGCAGGGCTTCGTGGCCTGGCTGCGCGGCGCCAACGCCGAAGTCAAACGCGACATGGAGATCAGCCGCGACGAGGTGCGGGTGATGACCGTGCACGGCGCCAAGGGACTGGAAGCCCCGATCGTCATCCTGGCCGATACCACCTCGCCGCCGGCGGGACCGCCGCAGCGCCAGCCGCGCTTGTTGCCGCTCGCCGCCCCGGCGGCGCCCGCGGATACGCCGCGCCCGCTGATCTGGCTGGCCCGCAAGGACGACGACGTGCCGCTCGCCGCCGATACCCGCAGGGCGGCTTGCGAAGCAGCCGAGAACGAGCATCGCCGCCTCCTCTATGTGGCGATGACGCGGGCCGCCGATCGGCTGGTGGTCTGCGGGGCGGTGGGCGAGCGCGTGAAACCGGCAGGCTGCTGGTATGACCTGGTGCAGGCGGCGTTGGCACCCTTCGCCGTGCAAGAGCCGGCGGATGAGGGCGAGGGCACGGTCTGGCGCCTACGGGGCGCGGCCCCGGTTGAGATCAAGCCCGCCGATGCGAACGGCATTCCGCCTGGCGGGGCCGGCAGCGGGCGGCCCGCGTGGCTCGATCAGGATGCGCCATCCGAGCTGCCGGGCGAGCGCGCGCTTTCACCCTCGGGCGGCGAGGAGGAAAGCATCGCGCCGGGTCCGGCGGCGGCGGGCCGCGCCGGCGAGCGGATCAAGGCGATGGCGCGCGGCAGCCTGATGCATCGGCTCCTGCAGGCACTGCCCGGGATTGCGCCGGAGCGGCGGGCGGAGGCCGCGCGGCGCCACCTCGCCCGCGCCGGCACGCTATTCTCGGAGGCGGAGCGCGAAGCCATGATCGCGCAGGTCCGCACGGTCCTCGAGGATGCGCGCTTTGGCGACCTGTTCGGTGCGCACAGCCGGGCCGAGGTGCCGATCGTCGGCCGCATCGCGGCCGGGCGGACCATCTCGGTCTCGGGCCAGGTGGATCGGCTCGCCGTGACGCCCACAGAGGTGCTGATCGCCGACTACAAGACGAATTGGCCGGCGCCGCGGCGGCCCGAAGATGTGCCGCCGGCTTACGTCAGGCAGCTGGCGCTCTACCGGGCGGTGCTTGGCCGCATCTATCCGGAGCGGCGCGTCCGGGCCGCCCTGATCTGGACCGAAGTGCCTGATCTCATGGAGATTTCCGCGGAAATGCTGGATCGCGCGCTGGCCGCCCTCACCTCCCCGTGAAACCGCCTTGACGCGTTCACGGCGCGTTCATAGTTTGGACTTCCTATCGGGCGGATCGCGGCTTCCAAGCGATGCTCCTGCTCCATCATAACGAGGGTCATTCCATGGCGGTTGGCAAGGTTTCGGACGCGGATTTCGAATCCGAGGTGTTGAAGGCGAGCGGCCCGGTCGTAGTCGATTTCTGGGCTGAATGGTGTGGCCCCTGCCGCGCGATCGCGCCGGCGCTCGAGGAGATTTCCGGGGCGCTCAACGGCAAGGTCAAGATCGTCAAGCTCAATGTGGATGAGAACCAGAGCACGGCGGCCAAGTACGCGATCATGTCAATTCCAACACTGATACTTTTCAAAGACGGTCAGCCGGCGACGCGTCAGGTGGGAATACCGGCGGGTAGCCCGAAGGCAAAGCTCGAGCAGTGGATCACCGGCGCGATGTGAGGCTGGCCGGTTTCAGCGCACGCTGTCGTCATCGCCGGGCTTGTCCCGGCGATCTTCGTTTTGGGGCAACGCCGTGCCTTCAGTCGAGGAGGCCACCGCGAGCCCGGTGATGACACCGAGCTTGCTCCAATCAAGCGCCGCCGCGGCTGGCGCGCTGCACCTGATCGAACACGTTGCGGGCATCCTCGATGCCGATGAATTGCGGCGTGGGATCGAGCGACGGTGTCCAGGAGGCAAAACTGTTGCGGCGCCCCCACAGCGGAGCCGGCTCGCCAAACCGGATGGTGCCGCGCCCGCCGGCGCTTTCGCTGATGCTCGCATCAGGCAACCGGTCGAGGCTGACGGCAGTGAACTTGCCGAACGGCCCGGATCGGGAGATCAGGATGCGCCGGTTGGTGACCGCATAATCCATGCCGCTGCGGATCCAGGCATCGAGCACGAAACGACCCGCCACGAGGTAAAGCGCGATCAGCACGAAAGGCACGCCCCAAAGGGCGAAGAGGGGCGTGACGTTCGGTTGGGTCAGCACCTTGGTTTCCCAAAAGACCGCGAAGCCGCCCCAGACCAGGCTGAAAGGGATCAGCAGCGCATCCCGTCCGGTGAACAGGAATCCCTGAGCCGGCCGACCCGACCAGAGAATCCTCTCGCCCGGCAGCACGCGCCCCGACAGATCGTTTGTGCTCATGAGTGCATCCGGTCCTTTTCAATCCGGCGGCGTGCCGTTGAGGGCGAGCGCGGCGCCGGCAAGGTAGAGCGAGCCGGTGATGAGGATGCGGGGGCGCTGCTCGAGGTCGAGACGTCCGATCGAAGCCAGAGCGGTCTCGAGATCGGGGCTCTCCTGGGCCGGCAGGCCGATGGCGCGGGCCGTTTCGGCCAGCGCGGCGGCCGGCAAGCTGTTCTCCTGCTCCGGGATCGGCACCGTCACGATGCGGCGCGCGAGGCCGGTGAAGTTCTTCAAGAACCCGGCGCTATCCTTGTTGGCGAGCATACCGACGACCAGCACCAGCGGCCGCGAGACCCGCTCCTCGAGGTCGGCAAGCGCGTTGGCGACGACGCGGCCACCGTCCGGATTGTGGCCGCCGTCAAGCCATAGTTCTGCGCCCGGCACCAGGGCGGCGAGCTTTCCGTTCGACAGCCGTTGCATGCGGGCCGGCCATTCCGCCTTGGCGATGCCCTCGAAGGCAGCAGGCGCCAGCGCCAGCGTGTCGATGGCGCGCAACGCCGCGATGGCAAGGCCGGCGTTCTCGAACTGATGGCGGCCGCTGAGCTTGGGAGCCGGAAGATCGAGCAGCCCGGCATCGTCCTGATAGACCAGACGGCCGCGTTCCTCGGTGGCGCTCCAATCCTCGCCCGCGATCTTGATCGGAGCGCCCAGCCGGGCGGCCTGCCGCTCGATCACGGCAAGCGCCTCGCGCGGCTGCGCCGCCACGATGGCCGGGACGTCACGCTTGAAGATGCCGGCCTTCTCGGCCGCGATCTTGGCCACCGTATCGCCGAGGAATTCCTTGTGATCGAGCGAGACCGGCGCCACCACGGTGGCGAGCGGGCGCTCGATCACATTGGTGGCGTCGAGCCGGCCGCCGAGACCGACCTCGAGCAACAGGATATCGGCCGGCTGGCGCGCGAACAGGAGCAGCCCGGCCGCGGTGGTGATCTCGAACACCGTGATCGGGGCGCCCGCATTGACGCGCTCGCATTGCGTCAGCGCGTCGGCGAGCTCGTCGTCGGAGGCCAGTCGTCCTTCGCCGCGGCCCTGTGCGGTGGCGCCGAGACGAAAGCGTTCGTTGAAGCGCACCAGATGCGGCGAGGTATAGACGTGCACGGCCAAGCCCGCGGCTTCCAGGATCGCGCGCATGAACGCGATGGTCGAGCCCTTGCCGTTGGTGCCGGCGATATGGACGACCGGCGGCAGCTGTCGTTCCGGATGGCCGAGCGCGTCCAGAATGCGCCACATGCGCTCGAGCGTGAGATCGATCCGCTTGGGATGCAGCGCCAACAGCCGCGCGACGATGGAATCGATCTGGCTCATGCGATGGGAAGGTGTGGGCGCAGGGCAGTCTCACCGCTCACGCTTGCTCTCGCCGCTCACGCTTGCGCCGGCACCGGCAAGTTGTTGATGACTTCGGCGGCCGGCGCCTTGGTCAACAGCCGGCACAGATTGGCGAGCGTGGCACGCAATTGGTGGCGATGCACCACCATGTCGACCATGCCGTGCTCCTTGAGATATTCGGCGCGCTGGAAGCCTTCCGGCAGCTTCTCGCGAATGGTCTGCTCGATGACGCGCGGTCCGGCGAAGCCGATGAGCGCGCCGGGCTCGGCGATCTGGACGTCGCCCAGCATGGCGTAGGACGCCGTGACGCCGCCGGTGGTCGGATTGGTGAGCACCACCAGATAGGGCTTGCGGGCCTCGCGCAGCATCTGCACCGCCACGGTGGTGCGCGGCAACTGCATCAAGGCCAGGATGCCTTCCTGCATGCGGGCGCCGCCGGAGGCCGCGAACATGATGAAGGGCGTGCTCTTGTCGACCGCGGTCTGCAGGCCCTTGATCACCGCCTCGCCGGCCGCCATGCCGAGCGAGCCGCCCATGAAGTCGAAGTCCTGCACCGCGATCACCACCGGCAGGCCGTCGAGCTTGCCGTAGCCGAGCTTGATGGCATCGGTGGTGCCGGTCTTGGCGCGCGCGTCCTTGAGCCGATCGGTGTAGCGGCGCTCGTCGCGGAATTTCAGCGGATCGAGCACGACCTCGGGGACGGCGATGTCGAACCAGGTCTCGCCGTCGAACAAGGACTTCAGGCGCGCCATGGCGCCCATGCGCATGTGATAGTTCGAGCCCGGAATGACGAACTGGTTGGCCTCGACATCCTTGTAGAACACGAGCTGGCCGCTCTCCGGACACTTGATCCACAGATTCTCCGGCGATTCGCGCCGGTTGAGAAAGCTGCGGATCTTCGGCCGCACGACATTGGAGATCCAGTTCATGGCGATCCTCGGCAGACCATTGCCTCAATGTAGGCCGCATGGAGCGTAGCGCAATGCGGGATAGGCCTCGCCTGGGGCGAGGTCCCGGATTTCGCCACCGGGCGGCGCTTCGCGCCGACACGATTGGCTTCATCCGGGCTACAAAAGTCCGCGCAGCAAATCACTCAGCCGCTATGCGGCGGACCGCGCGCACGCCCTCGGCGAGGCCGGCGACCAAGTCGGTGACCGCCGTGACGGTCGATTGGGTTGCCTTCAGGTCGCCGTCGAGGCTTTGGCGGAGCGCATCGACCAAGGCGGAGCCGACCACGACGCCGTCGGCGACCTCGGCGAGAGCGCGCGCTTGTGCCGCCGTCCTCACCCCGAAGCCGACCGCGACCGGCAGCACGGTATGGCGCTTGATGCGAGCGACCGCGGCAGCGACCTTGCCGGTGTCCGGCGCCGCGGCTCCGGTGATGCCGGTGATCGAGACGTAATAGACGAAGCCCGACGTGTTGGCGAGCACGGCCGGCAGCCGCTTGTCGTCGGTGGTCGGGGTGGCGAGCCGAATGAAGTTGAGCCCGGCCTTGAGCGCCGGCAGGCACAGCTCGGCGTCCTCCTCGGGCGGCAGATCGACCACGATGAGCCCATCGACGCCGGCCGCCTGGGCGTCGGCGAGGAAGCGCGCGACGCCGTAGATGTAGATCGGATTGTAGTAGCCCATCAGGACGATCGGCGTGGCGGCATCGGCCTGGCGGAATTGCGTCACCATGGCGAGCGTCTTGTGCATGTCCTGGCCGGCCTTGAGGGCCCGCAGCGAGGAGGCCTGGATGGCGGGCCCGTCCGCCATCGGATCGGTGAACGGCATGCCGAGCTCGATCACGTCGGCGCCGGCCTGCGGCAGCGCGCGCAGGATCGCGAGCGCGGTCGCATAGTCGGGATCGCCGGCGGTCACGAAGGTGACCAAGGCGGCGCGCCCGGAGCGCTTGAGCGCGGCGAAGCGCGCTTCGATTCGCGTCGTCATGATCGGTGCCGTTTCAGGTATTCGTCCACGCTCGCCAGATCCTTGTCGCCGCGCCCGGAGAGGTTCACCACCATCAGGTGATCGGCCGGCTTGGCGGGCGCGATATCCAGCACCCGCGCCAGCGCGTGCGCAGGCTCGAGCGCCGGGATGATGCCTTCGAGCCGCGCGCACAGCCCGAACGCCGCCACCGCCTCGTCGTCGGTGGCGGAGAGATATTTCACGCGCTTGATGTCGTTGAGCCAGGCATGCTCGGGCCCGATGCCGGGATAATCGAGGCCGGCCGAGATCGAATGCGCCTCGTTGATCTGCCCGTCCTGGTCCATGAGCAGATAGGTGCGGTTGCCGTGCAGCACGCCGGGCCGGCCGCCCGCGATCGAGGCCGCATGCAGGCCGGTGAGGCCATGGCCGGCCGCTTCGACGCCATAGATCTCGACCTGCGGGTCGTCGAGAAATGGGTGGAACAGCCCCATGGCATTGGAGCCGCCGCCAATGCAGGCGATGAGCGAATCCGGCAGCCGGCCCTCCGCCGCCATCATCTGCTCGCGGGTCTCGTCGCCTATGACCGATTGGAAGTCGCGCACCATCATCGGATAGGGATGCGGGCCGGCGACCGTGCCGATGCAATAGAAGGTGTCGGACACGTTGGTCACCCAGTCGCGCAGCGCCTCGTTCATCGCATCCTTGAGGGTGTTGGAGCCCGAGGTCACCGGCCGCACCTCGGCGCCGAGCGCCTTCATGCGCAGCACGTTGGCCTGCTGCCGCTCGACGTCGACCGCGCCCATATAGACAATGCATTGCAGGCCGAACTTGGCGCAGAGCGTGGCGGTCGCGACCCCATGCATGCCGGCCCCGGTCTCGGCGATGATGCGCGGCTTGCCCATGCGGCGCGCCAGCATGATCTGGCCCAGCACGTTGTTCACCTTGTGGGCGCCGGTATGATTGAGATCCTCGCGCTTGAAGTAGAGCTTGGCGCCGCCACAGTGCGCGGTCATGCGCTCGGCGAAATAGAGCGGCGAAGGCCGGCCCACGTAGTGGGTCAGATGGAATTCCATCTCGCGCGCGAAGGCCGGATCGGCCTTGGCCTGCGCATAGGCCCGCTCCAGCTCCAGGATCAGCGGCATCAGGGTCTCGGCCACGAACCGGCCCCCATAGATGCCGAAATGCCCGCGCTCGTCGGGGCCGGTGCGGAAGGAGTTGGGTTGCTGGAGCGACATCGATTCCCTCTCGCTCAGGCGCCGGCGCCGTGCGCGGCCGGCTGCGCCGCTTCGTGGCGCGGCGGCAGCTTCGCGGCGGCCGCGCGGGCGGCGCCGATGAAGGCGCGGATCATGTCGGCATCCTTCTCGCCGGGAGCGCGCTCGACGCCCGACGACACATCGAGAACATCCGCCCGGGTGATGCGCAGCGCCTCGCCGACATTGCCGGCATCAAGACCGCCCGAAAGCGCGAACGGCACGCGCAGCGCCAGATGCTCCAGGAGGCGCCAATCGAAAGCCCGGCCGAGCCCGCCCGGACGGCTGGCCTCGCGCGGCGCGCGTGCATCGAACATGATGAGATCGGCGACCTCCTCGTAGCGATCGACCGCCGACAGATCGGCGCGTTCGCTGATCGGCAATGCCTTCATCACCGGCAGCCCGAAGCGGGAGCGGATCGCGGCGACGCGCTCCGGCGGCTCGCTGCCGTGCAACTGCAGCAGATCCGGCTGCAAGGCGGCGATGCAGGATTTCAACAGCTCATCGTCGGCATCGACCGAGACCGCGACCTTGCGGGCGCGGTTGCGCACCTGCTCCCCGAGCGCGCGGGCAGCCTCGAAGCCGACATGGCGCGGCGAAGGCGGAAAGAACACGAAGCCCACCAGATCGGCGCCGGCATCGAGCGCCGCGGCGAGCATCGCGGGCGTCTTCAGGCCACAGATCTTGATCAAGACGGACATGCCGGGTCTTCCACGGAGCAATTCTACCCCGGCTTTAGAGCATTTTGCGGAAATGTGGAGTCCCGGGTTTTGAGCCTCGTACGGCGCAATCGCTTTATTGCGCGTATCGGCGATGCCCGGTGCCCGATGGGCTTCGAGAAAAAACCGCGTGAGGAACGGCGCAATAAAGCGATTGCGCCCTACGGCTCAAGCGGCGGGCGGCGGGACGATGAGGCGCAGCCGCTCTTCGGCAGGGGGAGCGGTGGAGGCCGCGCCCCGCGCCTCGGCGCGGCGCGCCCGGGCCCGCCAGTGGCCCTGCCGCAGCCAGGCCGCGCAGCCTCCGACCACCACGCCGACGATCAGCACGATGAATACGAGCACATAGAGGGGTTGCGAAAACACCAGCGCCGGATTTGCCTGATCGAACGGATCGAGCGAGACGGTGACGATCTGGCGATTGGCGACCGCAAACGAGATCAGCACCAGCGCGAGCAAGATCAACACCAGCGCGGAGACGATCTTGCGGATCATGGAGCCTTTACGGAGCTGTTGCTGTTGCGGGGGCCGGTGGAAACGGGATTGCGTCCGGTCACGGAATGGGGCGGTTGAGGCGCTCGCGCATTTCCTTGCCGGTCTTGAAGAACGGCACCGATTTCCGGTCGACCGAGACATGGGCGCCGGTGCGCGGATTGCGCCCCGAACGGGCCGGCCGATGCTTGACCGAAAACGCCCCGAAGCCGCGCAGCTCGACCCGGTCGCCGCGCGCCATGGCGGCAATGATCTCACCCAGGATGGCGTTGACGATATTCTCGACGTCGCGCTGATAGAGGTGCGGGTTCTGCGTGGAGATGCGCTGCACAAGCTCGGATTTGATCATCGTGGCCCGCCTGCCCTTGGGAAGAAAGCTAGTTGCCGGCCGAAGGGTGCCAAAGGGCCAGCAGACCGTCAAGGTTGAGGCGGTCCACCGCCTGCACCGCTGCCCACTCGTCCAGGTGCTGGGCGAGCGCGCCCAATCCCACCGCGCTCAACACCGCGCCCACCGCCGTATGCAGGAACGACAGATCGCTGAAACGGCCCTCCAGCGAGTAATCGCGCACCGGAGTCTTGGGGTCGATATTGTGCTCCTTCGCCAGCCAGGCGACGGCGGTCTGCTCGTCGCCGAGCTCGTCGACGAGCTTGAGCGGCACGCTCTGCCGGCCCGTGAACACGCGCCCGTCGGCGACGCGGTCGAGCCCCGCATCGTCGAGCTGCCGGCGCGTCTTCACCAGATTGCGGAACCAATCGTAGGAATCCTTGACCAGGTCGGCGATCGCGGCGCGCGCTTCCGGGCTCGTCGGCCCGAAGCCGTTGGGCGCTGCCTTGAGCGGCGAGGACTTGATCTCCTCCATGGTGACGCCGACCTTGCTCAACAGCTCGCCCACATTGGGAAATTGAAACAGCACGCCGATCGAGCCGACCAGCGAGGTCTCCTGCGCCACGATGTGATCGGCCGCGATCGCCGCGATATAGGCGCCGGACGCCGCCAGCCCATCGACCACGACCACCATCGGCTTCTTGCTCTTGAGCGCCAGCAAGGAGTGGTGGAGCTCCTCGGAGCCGGCGGTGGTGCCGCCCGGGCTGTTGATGTGCACGATCACCGCCTTGACCCGCGAGCGGGCGAGGCGGTCGAGCGCCTCCACCCGCTGCTGATCGCTGCGGATGAGGCCGGTGATCGATATCCGCGCGATCGAGTTGCCGCCGCGGCCGGACAACAGATCCAGGCCGGGCGAGCGCAACGCGGCGCCGAGCCCGACCACCGCGACGATGGCCAGGACCACCGCGAAGGCGCGCCAGAAGGTCAGCTTGCGCCGCATCCGGCGGCGGTCGACGATTTGATCGGCATCGAGCGACATGTTCGGTTTCCTTCGCTGCAACCGGCGCCGAGCTTGGCAGTAACGGCACCTCGGGGACTCCCCCCTCCAGGACCCTTGCGGGGGAGGGGAGCAACTTACGGCGCCATCACGGCCTGACTTTGCGCCGCAGCGTCAGTGGCGGCGGTTGTGGGCGATGATGAGGCAGGCGCGGCAGATCGCTACTCGTCGTCGCCCGCCTTCTCCGCCTTGTCGCTCTTCTCGTTGGCGCGCTTGAGCGCGGTGCCGAGGATGTCGCCCAGCGTCGCGCCCGAATCGGACGAGCCGTATTGGGCGATGGCCTCCTTCTCCTCGGCCACTTCGAGCGCCTTGATCGATACCGTGATCTTGTGGCTGCGGCGGTCGAACTGGGTGACCCGCGCGTCGACCTTCTCGCCGACCGCGAACCGCTCCGGCCGCTGCTCGCCGCGGTCGCGCGCCAGCTCCGAGCGCTTGATGAAGGCGGTGAGATCGGTGCCGATGATCTTCACATCGATGCCGGCCTCCTTGACCTCGGTGACCTCGCCGGTGACCACGGCGCCCTTCTTGATGTCGCCGGCGCTCTCGGTGGCGAACGGATCGCCTTCGAGCTGCTTGATGCCGAGCGAGATGCGTTCCTTGTCGACATCCACGTCGAGCACCTGCGCCCGCACCATGTCGCCCTTCTTGTACTCCTCCATGACCTGCTCGCCCGGCCGCTTCCAGTCGAGGTCGGAGAGATGCACCATGCCGTCGACGTCGCCGTCGAGCCCGAGGAACAGGCCGAACTCGGTCTTGTTCTTGACCTCGCCTTCGACCTCGGTGCCGGGCGGATATTTCTCGATGAACACTTCCCAGGGATTGCGCATGGTCTGCTTGAGACCGAGCGAGATGCGGCGCTTGACCGAATCGACCTCGAGAATCTGCACCTCGACCTCCTGGGAGGTGGAGACGATCTTGCCGGGGTGGACGTTCTTCTTGGTCCACGACATCTCGGAGACGTGGATCAGGCCCTCGATGCCGGGCTCGAGCTCCACGAAGGCGCCGTAGTCGGTGATGTTGGTGACGCGGCCCTTGAAGCGGGTGCCGACCGGGAACTTGGCCTCGATGCCCTGCCAGGGATCGTCCTGCAGCTGCTTCATGCCGAGCGAGATGCGGTGGGTCTCGTGATTGATCTTGATGATCTTGACCTTCACCTGCTGGCCGATGGTGAGCACCTCGGTCGGGTGATTGACGCGCCGCCAGGCGATGTCGGTGACATGCAGGAGGCCGTCGATGCCGCCCAGATCGACGAAGGCGCCGTAATCGGTGATGTTCTTGACCACGCCGTCGATGACCTGGCCCTCTTCGAGATTCTGCACCAGCTCCTGGCGCTGCTCGGCGCGGGTCTCTTCCAGCACGGTGCGCCGCGACACCACGATGTTGCCGCGGCGGCGGTCCATCTTGAGGATCTGGAACGGCTGCTGCACGTTCATCAGCGGGGTCACGTCGCGGATCGGCCTGATATCGACCTGGCTGCGGGGCAGGAACGCCACCGCGCCGTCGAGATCGACCGTGAACCCGCCCTTGACCTGGTTGAAGATGACGCCGGTCACCTTCTCGTTGTTCTGGAACGCCTTTTCGAGCTTGCCCCAGCTCTCCTCGCGGCGCGCCTTGTCGCGCGAGAGGACCGCCTCGCCGAGCGCGTTCTCGACCCGCTCCAGATAGACCTCGACCTGGTCGCCGACCTTGAGCTCGTTCGCCCGGCCGGGCCCGGAGAATTCCCGCAACGGCACGCGGCCCTCGGTCTTGAGGCCGACGTCGATGACGGCGACATCCTTCTCGATGCCGACGACGGTCCCCTTGATGACCGATCCTTCCTGCAGATTGCCGTTTCCAAACGACTCATCGAGCAGCGCAGCGAAATCCTCACGCGAGGGCGCGGCAGTGGCGACAGCAGTGGCCATGAATACTCCCAGATAACGGTCGGCGCCGGGTTTGTGATGAACGTCCCGAACGTGCGGGCCGAAAGCCGGGAAGTCCTTAAAGTCTTGCTGACCTCAAGTCTTGGCGACTTTCGGCGCCTCCTCATGGGAGGCCCCGGCGCATAAACGCGCGATCGAAACGATGGTTCGGATCCGGTCGGGCCGTCAGAGACCGACAAATAGTGAAGCGGGCGGAGCAGGCTTAACCCTCCACGACGGAAGTGCGGTCAGCCGCGCTTCCGGCCTGCTCGGACGGCTTCGACGATTTCGACGGCGGCCCGGAATGCCGCGTCTATATCCAAATGCGTGGTGTCGAGCAAGTGCGCATCGGGGGCGGCTTTCAGCGGCGCGACCGAGCGCTTCGTGTCGCGCTCGTCCCGGCGCAGGATGTCGGCGAGGATCTCGGCCTCGCCCACCTTGGCTCCGGCCGCCTGCAAGCTCCAGGGCGCGGCGGCGGGCGCGCTCCTGCGCGGTCGCGGTGACCAGGATTTTCACGTCCGCGTCCGGGAACACGACGGTGCCGATGTCGCGGCCGTCGAGCACCGCGCCGGGCGGGGAGCGGCCGAAATCGCGCTGGAACGCCAGCACCGGGGAGCGTACCTCGGCGAATGCCGAGACGATCGACGCCGCCTCCCCGACCGCATGGCGCTTGAGGATTTTCTCATCGAAGCCGGCGGGATCGAGCGCCCGCGCGGCCGCAATCGCGCGCGGCTTGTCGTCGAGCGCATGGCCGGCGTCGAGCATCGCCTTGGCGACCGCCCGATAGATCAGGCCGGTATCGAGATGCCGCAGCCCGTAATGGGCCGCCAGCCGCTTGCCGAGCGTGCCCTTGCCGGAGGCCGCCGGCCCGTCGATGGCGATGATCATGACAAATCGGCCCCCAGGCCGCGCAGCATGGGCACGAATCCCGGGAAGCTGGTGGCGATGAAAGACGTATCGTCGACCTTGACCGGCTTGGCGGAGGCGAGCCCCATCACCAGGAACGCCATGGCGATGCGGTGATCCATGTGGGTTGCCACCAAGCCGCCGCCCGGCACGGCCCCGGTGCCGTGCACGATCAGATCGTCGCCGTCGAGCTCGATCGCGACTCCATTGGCCCGCAGGCCTTCGGCCACCGCCGCGAGCCGGTCGGATTCCTTGACCCGCAGCTCCTTGAGGCCGCGCATGATGGTGGTGCCGTGCGCAAAGGCGGCCGCGACCGCCAGGATCGGATATTCGTCGATCATGGAAGGCGCGCGCGCGGCCGGCACGTCGACGCCATGAAGCGCCGAGGCCTGGACGCGGAAATCGGCCATGGCTTCACCGGCATCGCTGCGGACCTCGAGGGTCTCGATGCGGGCGCCCATCTCGTGCAGCGTGGTGATGAGCCCGGTGCGCAACGGATTGGTCATCACCTCGGTCACGATCAGCTCGGAGCCCGGCACGACCAGGCCGGCCACCATCGGGAAGGCGGCCGAGGAGGGATCGGCCGGCACCACCACGGATGCCGGGTGCAACTCGGGCTGGCCCGTGAGGGTGATCCGCCGGCCATGCGGGCCCTCGGGGGCGACCGTGACCTGCGCCCCGAAATGCGCGAGCAGGCGCTCGGTGTGATCGCGGCTCGCCTCGGTCTCGATCACGGTGGTCTCGCCCGGGCAGCTCAGGCCGGCGAGCAGCACCGCGGACTTGATCTGGGCCGAGGGCACCGGGGTGCGGTAGAGGATGGGGATCGGGTCGCGAGCGCCCATGAGGGTGATGGGCAGCCGGCCGCCGTCCGCAGCGCTGAGCGTGCGCGCCCCCATGAGGGTGATCGGATCGAGAATGCGCTGCATCGGCCGCCGGCGCAGCGAAGCGTCGCCCTCGAAGGTCGCGGCGATCGGGCAACCCGCCACCGCGCCCAGGACCAGCCGGCAGCCAGTGCCGGAATTGCCGAAATCGAGCACGTCGGCCGGCGCCCGAAAGCCTCCGACGCCGACGCCATGAACATGCCAGGCGCCGACGCTTGCGCGCTCGAGACGGGCACCGAGCGCCCGCATGGCCTTGCCGGTGTTGAGCACGTCGTCGCCTTCGAGCAGCCCCGCGATGCGGGTCTCCCCCACCGCCAGGGCACCAAAGATCAGGGCCCGATGGGAGATCGATTTGTCGCCGGGCACACGCACGCGGCCGCGCAACGGACCGGCGCGGCGAGCAGCGAGCGGGGTTGGGGCCAAATGGGTCACGCGGGTCACCTTCGGGCGCGGGCGTCCTATCACGCGGCCCCGGCGGCGTCATCGCCGGGCCGCCGCGGCCGGCGCGGCAAATGCCGATCGAAGCGAAATTACACGTCCGCGGGGTGCGGGATACCGGCCGCCAGTCCTATTGACAGAGCCGGTGCGACTAGCCAAGTGAAGCTGCCTCTTTTCAACACGTGCAAGGAACCCGGACCGTGGCCAAACCCGAGCTCGGCACCAAACGCCTCTGCGGCAATTGCGCCGCAAAGTTCTACGACCTCGGCAAGGACCCGATCGTCTGTCCGAAGTGCCACACCGTGCTGCAGCTGGCCGCCTTGACGTCGCGGTCGCGCCCGGAGCCGGCGCGCGCCCAGGCCGCGGCCGAGGAGGCGGTGGTGCCGGAGACCCAGGAGGCCGAGTTCGTCTCGCTCGAGGAGGCCGACGCCGAGGTCGAAGGCAAGAAGCTCCCGGAGGGCGAGGCGGTGGACGGCGCCGACGAGGAGATCGAGCTCGAGGACGAGCAGCTGGACGATGCCGCCTTTATCGAGGAGCAGGAGGAGGGCGACGACGACGTGGCCGACATCATCGGCGACGTCGAGAACGAGGAGGAGCCGTAGTATCAGGGGTCAGTGATCAGGTATCGGTGATCAGAAAGTGCCGTATGCCCGGGCTGGATTTTTTTCTGATTACTGATTACTGATCCCTGTTCCCTGGAGGGGCCATAGCTCAGTTGGGAGAGCGCTTGAATGGCATTCAAGAGGTCGGCGGTTCGACTCCGCCTGGCTCCACCACTTTTCCTCGCAAAATCAGTTAGTTGTTGCAGTCGCACTCGGGTGGCTAGCGTGATTATTGGCGCGGGAACCTCCGGGGTATCACCGAATAAATGAGGCCTGTGGAAAACGCCCGCGTCCCCCCCCCCGAGGTCGCTGGCGCGACCGTCTTGCTTGCTTTCCTAGAGCGGTCTTCACACCGCAAGGAAAGGTGGGACCGAGGGACCGACACTGGCTTTCCTTGGTGAGCCAGAGCATCCTTTACTCCATTAGACTGTAAAGATCGCGATAAAGTTGCTATCCGCGATTTGAGCCATTCGCAAAACCACCCTGGGCGCGACGGCCCGACTTGCCGCAAAGGCCCACTGCCTTACGGTAGTAGAAACCCGCGGTGGGTGGCAGTATCTCTTCCGTTGAAATCAGGGGTTGATCGTTTTGAGCAAGCGCGGTCTGGAATCTGACAATGGCGGCGGGGCTGGGAATCGACCGGCCGGCATAGGAGAATCGCCGATACCGGTCGAAAACTGTTTCCTGTGCAGTCCCGGCACCGAACTGCTGGTGCATCGGGGCCTACACATGTCCCTAATTGCCGGGCTGGGGCCGGTCGTCGAAAACTATTGCGTAATGGCTAGTCTAAGGCATGTTCGGTCTCTTGCCGACCTCTTCGCGATCTGCCCATCAGCAATTGACGAAATTGTTGAATTTCGGGCCGTTCTTGAGCGGCGGCTCGGACCCATTCTGATGACCGAGCATGGCCGCGTGCCAATCTGTCGGGATGACCAGGATGGCCATGAGAACCATTGCTACCACGCGCACACGCTCTTGTTTCCGTCCGTGCCTTCAATCGAGGCCGAGGCCGCAACGTATTACCGGCGATTCAGCGCCTTCGACAGTCTGCACAAAGCGCTGGAATACGCCCTTACGGCCGATGATTACATGCTCGTATCGCCAGATTCCCGGCACGCGGTTTTTTCGGAATCTCTCAGCGCGCCCCGACAGTTAGCGCGGACCCTCGTAGCGCGTGCGTTAGGTCGGATTGATAGAGCTGACTGGCGAAGCAAGCCGTTGGCCGATGAGGCAGTTCGGAACGCTGACCAGCTCAGGGCAATCCTGAGGACCACATCATGGACAACCTAATCGATTTGCGGGCCTACCTTGCGCGGCTCGCCCAGGAATTCGACCAAACGCTTCACGCCTCCGCAGCGGACCCAAATTGCAAGGGCTGGGGCCAATTCCTATCAGGAGAATCGCATCAAATCGGGCTATACGGCACCTGCTCCGGCGTGCTCGTTAAATCGATTGGAGCCCCCAGCTCTCCGATTGATCAAGGTGTGGTGGAATATCTTGTCACCCAGTGGCGCGACCGGGCCAACAACTCTCAACGGTATTTCAATCAGACAATACGACTTTCCTTCCTTGTTCTCGCATTGGCTCGGATAAAAATTCCCGAGCTGATAACGATCCGGAATGACGCGGTTCGCGAACTTGAAACTCGGCAGCGCTCAGATGGCGCTTGGGGCGACTGGGGATCGAGCGCACCACCGCGGCTGGAGACAACAGCTTGGGCTGTTCTCGCGCTGGCGCGCGTAGGCGAAATCCATGCGGACGCTGTGGCGCGAAAGGGGGCTACATTTCTTCACCGACAGGCGCTGGCGGTTCCTATTATCGACGAGATGATCGACCCTTTTATCCTCGGAGTGATTTTTCACATTCTCACACGTGACACCATTAGTCGCCGCATCGTTTCTGCGGCAATCAAGATCTTGGCATACAGCCGCCCGACGAACGAGCTCCAAGTCTACTTTATCGACTATGTGATCTCAGACACCACTGAGATGCGGCGAGATTATATTTGCGTCCCACGTTTCTTTGGTTATTGCCTTCTTGCAAGTGCCCAAACCCTCGGACCCGAGGCGTTCTCGTCTGCCGGCTTGCACGTCGCCATCGCCCATCGTCGCGCCATGGTCCACCTCAACGAAATTCTTGCTGTCGGGTTGCTGCGAACGTCCGCGTCTCGTTTTCCGTCAACAGTGGACCAGGCGTTTGTGGCGCTTAGCGTAGAATACATCACCGTGCATCAGCCTCGATTCGAAGGAGTAATCCGTTGGGGACGTCCCATATATCACCGGCTGCACGATAACTTCGTGGTTCGCGTGATATTGCCTCCCATCATATTGAGTTTCTTCGTGGCAGTAACTCATGAGCCTAGAAACTTGGTAGATCTGACCGCCTGGGTGCCGGGAACCGAGTATCTATCAAATTTCACTGAACATCACCTCGCAGTTATTCAATTCACGGCAATTCTCGCAGGTCTACTGGTTGGCAAGCCCCTGATTAATGGTTTTTGGCGGTTCCTGAACGATAAGTGGGGAGCCTGATGCTGATCCGAGATGCCCTGTACGGCCCGTTCGAGTTGCCAGCCTTCCTCGAGCGGTTGGTGCTGGCGCCGGAGTTTCGACGCCTGAGCGAGATTCGTCTTCTTAACATCAATTCGGCGTCCCTCGCAGGGTTGGCTGATGTAAGCCGATATTCGCACACGCTGGGTGTACTGCGCCTCGCTCTTTTGAATCCCCTTGTTGGCCTGGGAGAGAATGAGTTGAAAGCATTCCTAGCCAGCATTGTCGTTCATGATGCCGGAACCCCCGCATTCGCTCATCTTTTCGAATACTTTCTCTCTGAACGCTACGGATGGGACCACGAATCTGTGGTTTCGAGCATCCTAACCGGCACGCATCACCCGGACCAACACGCGCATCAGATCTTTAGATCGCACACTCCTAATTTTAAGAAACTTTGCTGCGCCGCCCGAGTAGATTTTGACCTTGTCCTTGAATTTGTCAGAAGACGACATCGCTACTCCCGTTTGATTTTCGGCTCGTTGGACTTGGACAACCTTGACAACGTGGCACGTATGACCTGGATGATGGGCCACCACTTTGATTTGGCATGCATCCTTAGGCTAGCTGGAAGCATCGGGGTCGATCAAAGCGGACAGTTGCAACTGCCAATAACCGCCGAAGAAGACGTTCAAACCTGGCTTCGGCTCCGATCGAGCGCGTACGAAGTTCTAGTCTTCGACGGACCGACAGTGGCAGGCCAGGCGGTACTTTCGAAAGTGATTTCGTTGGCACTAGATGAAGGCCAACTCGACCTCACGGACTGGCACTACGACGACAAGAGCCTTCTCGACGCACTAATGGATTCCCCGGCGACAAAGAAGAAGCTTCAAGCTGATTTTTTTGGCCAATTGCCAGGTTTGTGCCTTCTTTACGTCGCACGTGGCGACAACCTTCGGCGCCTAAATGCGATTGGTCGTGATACAATTGTCGCCCTAATTGAGGAATTTCTGCGAGATCATTTTGGGCCAAATGGGGGCGTCTACGGACATATCTTCCGTGACCGCGGCACCTTCGCAAAACGTGTTGATTTCGTGGACCCCCCCTCTGGCCAGACATGGTCTGTTGGAAAGCAATCTGCTAGTCTAATAATGTATGGCTTCATAAGACGTTCATCTCGGTGTGTTTCCGAGGCAGAACAAACAGGAAAAGAGTTCGGCCGGTGGATCCTATCGAGAATTTAGAGTTGCCGTTGAAGGCCTCAGCACGACGATCCGCGTCCGTGCGGCGTTTTAAGGAGATTGATTGGGACTTTCCCGATCAATTCAGTGACTCCGCGTTTTCGGACCTACATTGGCATCCATGTAGATTCCCTTCTCAAATCCCGGCACTTGTCATTGGCCGTTTAACGTCTGCGGGTGACGCAATATTGGATCCTTTTTCGGGGTCTGGGACGACTCTTGTCGAGGCGCAAAGGCTTGGTAGGGATGCAGTAGGAATTGACATCAATCCCGTTTCTTCGTTGATGGCCAAAGCCAAGACTTTGTCATCCTCCGCCGCCGAGGTTGCAGCGTTCACGGCCTCTGTAACAAATACACTTTACACGCGTTGGAACGAGATTGAACCGATGGCAGCCCCCGCCTCTGTCCAAAAGAGCAAATGGTACACAAAGAAAACGATCGCCGCATTGGAGCGCCTTTGGGGATACCTCCACTTGCGCCGAACAAAATTCGATGTCTTGCTTCGCGCAAGCTTCTCGGCCGTGCTGTTGCCAGCGTGTCGAGAAACCCGCCATTGGGGATACATCTGTGACAACTCGCAACCCAAGAGCGACCGAGAAAGGGACGTCCGAGAGCTTTTCCGTGATGTGTTGGACAAATGGGTGAAGGCCTATTCCTTCCGTGAGACGCACCGCGGGGAAAGTCTAGGGGCATGTGAGGTTATCGAGGGAGATGCTGCCTCAACACTTGCGACCTTTCGTGAAAACTCATTTACTTGCTTTGTGACATCACCGCCGTATTTTGGCGTAGCCGACTATGTGAAGTCACAGCGTTTGTCGATGGAATGGTTTGAGTACGACATCGAACCGTCTCGACTTTTAGAGATTGGGGCTCGCAGCAAGCGCCACCGTCGAAGCGCCTGCAGCGACTACATAGACGAACTTACCGTGGTATTTGAACAGACCTACCGCGTACTGAAGCAGGATGGTTGGGGTGTTGTACTTTTCGGACAGTCTCCATCCCGGGAGTCAGCCAAACAAACGTTTATTGAAAGACTCAAGGCGATTGGCTTCCATGTAGAGCTTGAAAGGCTGCGACAAATCCGTGAAATGCGCCGTCAATTTCCGAGTTTGCAAGGAGAGTACGTTCTTCTGTTGCGAAAAGCATGACGCAAGACCAAAAAACACTCTTCGACCTAGGCGAGCGGCGAATTCTTCGGGAGATTATTCCGAAGTTCGCCACCGGCGCGGGTGATGATTGTGCAAGTGTGCTTTTGGCATCGCCTCGAATGGTTATTACAACCGACCCAGTGCCACGCCCAGCTGCGGAGGTAATTGGGGGGACACCGATCCATTCTGGCTCGGCTGGCTTCTCGTGACAATAAATGCTTCTGACGTCGCAGCTTCGGGTGCCAGACCTGAAGGATTCCTTGCAGCAGTGGATCTGCCGCGTGAATACCCGATTAAGGACTTTGAACATCTGCTCAAAGGCATTCAAGCCTCCTGTGACGCAAATGGGCTTCGATATGTTGGTGGCAACCTTCGAGAGGCGATCACCCTAGCAGCCGTAGGCACCGCGTTTGGCAGCTCGCCAATTTTGCCGTTAAGCCGAAAGGGAGCGCAGATCGGCGATCATATTATCATATTGGGTGAAGGAGGTCGATTTTGGGCAGATGTTTTTAGACATCGTCGTGGCGACATAATTGACAAACTTTCGAGTTCAATGTTCTCCCCGGTTTCTCAAGTCAACGTTGTTTATCGGCTGCATGAGGCTGGTCTGATCCACTGCGCGATGGACACCAGCGACGGTTTTGCACCCACCCTCGAAGAACTCGCATTGGTCAATGACGCTTCGATTGAGATTGATGTTTCATTGTTGCGGCGATACAGCGAAGGCTTCAGTGACATAATCGCGCGCGCGGAGCGGTTATGGTTTGGCTGGGGAGATTGGACGGTCGTAGCTGCCGTAGGGCATGAGATGCTTCCACAATTGAAGCAAGTTATGGACGCGCTGATAAAGCCTTGGAGCGATGTAGGTCGCATCGTGCCCGGACCGACTGGGGTCTATCTTCTGGACGGCAGCAATAAGTTAAGAGCCCAGCGTCTTGAATTGGAGCGATTTGCGCCCGACTCTGTGGTTCTTTCAAGGAATCGATGAATACATCACGCGGTTACTATCCTACTCGCTGCCCTAGCAATCAAACGTGGTCCCGTCAAAAGATAAAATGCGGCACGGACGGGGACGGACGATCGTTCGCTTTCCTGTGCCCGCTTTCGCAAGCCGAGTGCTGGGGAAGCTTTCTATTAGCTGCGAGGGGTCGACGGCGCCCTGAGTAGATCGGCGCCAATTAATGAGCGTGCTTTCCTTGTTACAACCCCGCATACTTTAGTTGCTTTGTTAGTTTGCGCGCACCATATTGCAATTGTAATCAGCGACGCGGGCATTGCTAAATTCAGAAGGGGCAACCATGCGGGTCAGCGCATCAGAATTTGCGAAAGAGCGCAGCCATGATACTGCCAGGGCCGCCAACGAGAACTCGCGGCCAATGGCACAGTACGCGTTGTTGATAAATGGAGCAGCAGCCAGTGCGATAATTGCTTTCCTGTCCAAGGAAAAGGTGGGCCCCGAGGTGCTAGCGATGGCGCCGTGGTCACTCATCACCTACGCGGTGGGCGTTGTCGCCGGCGTGTTTGGGATGTTCTGTATGACGGAATCCCTGGATTGCTTCAGCCATGCATGGCGCTATCGGGCGGAAGGGATCAAGGGTGATGATCGTCAAAAACTGTTGGGGGATCGTTGGTGGTGGGCCGTCAGAGGAGCTGTGTTCGTCTCGACAGTATGTTTCGTCTCTGGAAGTATTATTTTTGCTTATGGGCTACTAAACAGGATGCCAATGCTGTTTGGGCCTTGCGAGTGACTACCTATTGATCGGCGGATCTGACCTGGCGCGGCGTTGCAGCGCCCCGCGATCGGAAGTGATGATCTTGCGCCCGAGTTCGGCCACGCCGTGCAAGGTGAAATCGGCAAAGTTGCGGGACAAATTCTTTAGTGTCTTGCGGAGACCGCATGACAGTGTTCGTTTCGCGCGTCAAGGTCCGTCTTGCCGACGATCCTCCTCCAATAGCCAGTTGGCGAGACGTTCAACTCCCGTGCGCAGCAACCCGCATCGGCATCCCCTTGGCCGGGCGCAGCGTGACGGACAGCTTCGGCTCCGGCACATAGCCAGGGCGCAGGCGAAGGCTCAACGACGGCAGCAACACGGCGAGCACCGCGGCGGCCTCCATCTGCGCGAAGGTCATGCCGATGCAGGCGCGCGGACCGGCGCCGAACGGAAGATAGGTGTAGCGGTCGCGCGCCTTGACGGCCTCGGGCGCGAAGCGGGAGGGATCGAAGCTGTCCGGCATGTCCCAATAGGCCCGGTGGCGATGCACCGCATAGATCGGCACATAGACGAGGGTGCCGGGCGCGATCTCCTCGCCGCCGATGCGCACCGCCCGCGACGCCTGACGTGACAGCAGCGCGGCCGGCGGATAGAGCCGCATCGCCTCCTGGATCACCTGCTTGGTGAAGGCGAGCGCGTCCACGTGCTCGGGCCGCAGCGCCGCGCCGCCGGTGACGCTGGCGATCTCGGCGCGGACCTGCTGCTCGATGCCGGGATAGAGGCTCAGGAGATAAAACGTCCAGGTCAGCGCCTGCGCGGTGGTCTCGTGGCCGGCCGTGATGAAGGTCAGGAGATTGTCGCGCAGGTCGGTGTCGCTCATGGTGCTGCCGGTTTCCGGATCGTGCGCGCCGGTCAGCATCGAGAGCGAGATCATCGCGCCCGCCGCCGCGCCGCGCTTCGACCACGAGCGAATCGACGACGTCGCGCAGCTTTCGGCGGCCGCGTCGCGCCTTGAGCACACCCGGATAGGGAACCCATGACGGCGCGCCCAGGAGCGCCAGCGCGACCACCCAGGGCACCGTCTCCAGATTGTCGGCGATCGCTTGGTCGATCAGGCCGGTGTCGATGGTCTGCACGCCGGGCAGCATGGTCTTGAGGATGATCGCGAAGGTCGTGCGCATCATCTCGTGGGCGACATCAATCTCGCTGCCGGCGGAGAGCGCGAGCCAGTCGTCGCGGGTGCGCGCGGCGGCCGCGATCATGGCCGGCAGGAGCCGCTCGATGCGCTCGTGGCGGAAGATCGGCGCGGCCGCGCGCCGCTGCCAGCGCCAGCGCGCGCCATCGGCGGTCAGGATGGCGTCGCCGAGCGCGGGGCCGAGCGCGCGCCGGTTTATGATGCCCTTGGTGAAGCTGTCGGCCTCGTCGAGCAGCACCTGGCGGATCAGCTCGGGCGCCATGACGAACAGCGTGTCGCGGCGCGTGCCGGCGGTGCGGAACAGGCCCTCCTGGTAGACCGGCAACGGCCAGGTGCGGAGCGGGTTGCGCACCAGCGTGCGCAGGAAACGCAAGAACGGCAGCGGCTCGGGCGGCGGCTCGATGGCGACCGGCTGCGTGTGAAACGCGTCCATGGCGACCTCTGCCGACCGGACTAGACGGCAATTGCAGCGACGGCGTGACGCAATCCGGAGGCCGTTGGCGGGGTACTGCGCCGCCACCGCCCATTTGCGCTCGGCCACGGGCTCCAGGTGGCGCGGTCACACGCGACGGCTGCCCGCAGCTTGCCGGACTTGAAGGCCGGCGACGGTACAGCCTTCATGGTCCGATCGGGCCATCATTCAGCAGCAAAAAGGCGGGCAAATGCCCGCCTTTTCGTTCACGTGTTGCCATCGCGTCATTGCGGCGGGGGGATTTCCTTCTCGACCTGGATCGCCGCCGACGTCGAGCGAGCCGTCGGGCAGCTTCGGCGCACCCGCAACGAACACCTTCAGGCCCGGCTTGAGATCCGCCTTGGTGCCCGCGAACCGTGGTGGCGACGATGGTCTTCGGCGTCACCACGATCTTCTTCTCCTCATCCGGCCTGCCCTGGACCTTGTACTTGACGGTCAGCACCTGGCCGTCGACGCCGGCGACCGAGGTCTGCAGCGAGCCGTTGGTCATGAAGCTGTTCGGCATCAGGTCCCAGTCGCCGTGGAACGAGTTGAAGGGCTGCCCGGCGGGGAAAATGCGCAGCTCGACCGCCTCCAGGGTTCCGTCGGGGCGCGGCCGCGAGGTGATCGCGACGTTGGTCTCGGGCTTGACGTCGCCGAGCGAGGCCTTGACGACGCCGCCCACGCGGACGTTGTCCTTGAGGGCGAGCTTGAGGTCGGCTCCCTCGCGCGATTTGACCATCAAGGTATTGCCGTCGAGACTTCTCGATCGTGCCGCGCACGCGCACGTTCTGCGCCTGCGCGGGGCCGAGGCCAACGCGAATGTCGCGGCCAACAGCGCGACCGGCAAAACGCGTGATATGATTCTCATAATCGTTTCTCCCTCATTGTGTGGTGCGTAGGGCCGAAGCTCGCGCACCCATTGTGTTACGGACAGGCGTTGGTGGATCGCAGCAGGGCAAGATATCGGATTGGCCCGCGACCTCATCGGGGACATCGCCTCGACGTGGGCCGAAAAGGTAGCAAACAACGACGTTCTTTGGAACCCATGGTTTCCATGTTCGGGCCGCTTCATCAAGAGCGGCCTTGCCGGCGGGGTCGCAAGACCGCGCATTAGGTCCGGGCCGGCTCTGCAACCCTGCTGCTCGCTTCTCGATGCCTTACCCGACTCGCGTACTATTGGTGTCGAAGTCGAGTAAATCCGACTTCGTGTAGGGAGAGTGGGAGTGAGAGGCCCGGCGTCGCCAACACCGAGAACGCTGCACGTTAGGTGGGCACGGCGGTTGGCTCCCTCGCCATCGCAAGTCGGGCTTGCCCGACTTGCGCATTATAGGTGACGAAGTCGGGTACACCCGACTTCGTGTGGGGAGAGGGTGGGGTGAGGGGGCTCGGGCGGGTATAATCCGGGTAGATATCCGACAATTTAGACCGGGATGATTGTCGACAGGTCAAGCTGCATCGGAGGGGGGACCACCGATGCCGTTTACAGAGACCTGTGCCATGGAAGAGCGCATTCGAATGCTGGTGGACTATGACACCGGGAACTGGAGCGTATCGGAGCTGTGCGCCCGTTATGGGGTCTGCCGCGATACGTTTTATGCTTGGCGGAAGCGGCGGGAGAGCGGCGCACGGGAACTGGTTTATGGACCACTCGCATGCTCCGTTGCATTGTTCGCACGCGACCGCAGCCGCGCTCAAAGATGAGGTCGTTTCGCTGCGCCGGCGGTTTCCGCACTTGGGGCCCCGCAAGCTGTTGGTGATACTCGGCCGCCGAGCTCCCGAGGTGCGTTGGCCGGCTGCCTCCACGATCGGCGACATTCTCAAGGAGGCCGGGCTGATTGCGCCGGTGAAGCGCCGGCGCAGAGCGATTGATCAGCGGCGCCCATTTGCGAGTGTGGCGGCTCCCAACGACGAGTGGGCGACCGACTTCAAGGGCTGGTTCCGTACCGCCGATCAGAGCAAGATCGATCCCCTGACGTTGACCGACAGCCATAGCCGCTTTCTGCTTGACGTTCGGATCACGCAGTCGACGATCGAGGGTGTTCAACCGGCCTTCACGGCGGCCTTTCGAGCCTACGGGCTGCCGCTTTCGATCCGCTGCGATAATGGAGCACCGTTCGGGGCGACCAGTGCGGGGGGGCTGACCCGGCTGTCGGCCTGGTGGCTCAAGCTCGGCATCAAACCGCACTTCATCCTTCCCGCTTCTCCGCAGGAGAATGGGCGGCACGAGCGCATGCATCGCACCCTGAAGAAACAGACGACCCGCCCACCGGCCGCCAACGCAGCCGAACAGCAGGTCCGCTTCGATGACTTTCGCCGGCATTACAACCAGGAGCGTCCGCACGAGGCGCTCGGGCAACGGCCGCCGGCGGATCTTTACACCCCCTCGCAGCGCCCCATGCCCGACCGGGTCGAGGATCCCTGGTATGATGCCGATCATCAGGTTCGCCGCATCCGCAACGCAGGTGAGATCAAGTGGCAAGGCGAACTCGTCTTCGTCAGCCAGGCCCTGGTCGGAGAACTCATCGGCATCGCCGAGGTCGAAACCGGGGACCACGTGGTTCGGTTCTGCGATCTCGATATCGGCCTTATCGATCGCCGGGGCAGGTTCAGCCGGTTCGCTCCACTTCGTGATGGGTTCCGCAAACCGGCTGAACCTGCCCCAAACCCGAAACTGTCGACAATCATCCCGGTCCAAAACGTCGACCATCAACCCGGTTGAACAGCGTTTCAGTATTGCGCCGCCCGAGCCCCCTCATCCCGCCCTTCTCCCCCATGGGGAGAAGGAGTGAAACGCCGTGCGTCCCTGACTCAAGCGACGCGTAGCTCGCGGTCCGCAGGGGAACCAGCGTCGATTAACGAACCATGCTGTAGCGAACCATGCGCCAGAGCGCTCGCGGTCGATCGATCTGATTGCGCCGGCTTGCTCGAAGACCAAGAGCGGATTCACGCGCGCGTAACGATCTCTCACGTTGCGTCTTCAGGGCTCGATCTCGGCTTGAGTTGCAGCCGGAGCGCGTTCGCACGTGCCTATTAGGGTTACCGGGAGAAAGCAGCCGTTGCGCGTCGCGAATTGCGTTAGACGAGGCTTAGGTAGAGGCCGAAATTTTTCGTCAAATGCAGGCTGTGCAGAGGGCATCGGCGCGCCAGGCGATTTGGTTTCGGCAATGAGAGCAGAGACCGATGACAGTGCCTTCGTTCGCCAAGACCGCCGTCTTCGTCGGCGCCCGTGTGACGGGCCTGAGCCGCGTGCTCGCCGCGCGCTATCGCGGCTGCGGGATGATCTTCGCCCTGCACAGCGTCGTCGACGACGACGCCTTCTATCCTGACGAGACGCTGCGCTGCCCGGTGGGCCAGCTGGAGCGGAGCCTGCGCTGGCTGAGAGGAGAAGGCGTCGAATTCGTGAGCCTGGACGAGGCGGTGCGCCGCCTGAGCCGGCCCGGCTCACGCCCGTTCGCCGCTTTTACTTTCGACGACGGCTATGCCGACAACCTGACCCATGCGCTGCCGATCATGGAGCGCTTCGAGGCGCCGTTCACGGTGTATGTGACCACCGGAATGGTCACCCGTCAGATCGATGCCTGGTGGTTCGGCCTCGCCGCATTGGTCCGCGCGCAGCCGCGCATCGCGCTGCCGGAGCTCGGACGCGCGTTCGAATGCCCGGATCGCGCGAGCAAGAAGCGGACCTTCAGGGCCATCGAGTTCGCGATCCACAGGGACTTCGGCGTTCTGACGTCGGTGCGGGCGGCGATCGCGGACGCCAGGATCGATTGCGGCGCGCTGGCGGATCGGGAAGCGCTCACCGAGCAACAATTGCGGCAGTTGGCGCGCCATCCGCTCGTGACCATCGGCGGGCACACGACCACGCACCGAAACCTGGCACAGGCGTCCCCGGCGGGTGTCCGCTGGGAGATGGCGGAGAACCGCAAGTTTCTGCAAGACACAACCGGAACGCCGGTCGATCACTTCGCCTATCCGTTCGGGCATGAACGGGCGTGCGGAATCCGCGAGGCGGAAATCGCCCGCAATGTGGGCTTTCGGACCGCCGCCACGACGCGCCTCGGCGCGCTGTTTCCCCAGCATGCCGATCATCCGCACGCGCTGCCGCGCCTCCATCTGAGCTGCGACGACACGCCTTCGACGCTGCGCTGCAAGGCGGACGGCGTCTATCGGGCGATCCATTCGCGTTGGGGGGATCCGGTCGCCCGCATGTGAGCGGTCGCGAGCCGATCAAGGATGTCCATGCCGCACATTGATTTTTCAATCGCCCGACAGCTGCAACGCGCCGCCGGCATCGCGTTCGGCGCATGGCTGCTGATTGCGCCTGCCTGGGCGCAAGACACGCTCTCCGCCGGCGGGTTCCGACGCGGCATCGGCATCGCCGACGCGATGGCATGGGCGCCGGTCGAGCCGGCGCCGTCGCGCGCCTTCGTTTTTCCGCCTTTCGAGGAATCAACAACAGCTCTGGGGAGCGAGCTCAAGGCGCTGCGCCGGACGGGACTCGATTTTGTCCGTCTGGCCGTCGACCCCGGTCCGTTCCTGCAGTTCCAGGGAGCGCGACGCGATCACCTGGACGATATGCTGATGGAGCGCGTGCGACTGATCCTGTCGTGCGGACTCTCCGTCATCGTCGACTTGCATCCGAGCGACCTGCACGAGGACTACACCGCGCAGGCGCTGACCCGGAGCATCGACGCGCCGGTCTTTCAGGCCTATATGCGCCTGCTCGTCCGCACCGCGGCGCTGCTTGACCGCCTGCAATCGCGCGCGTTGCGCTCGAGATCATGAACGAGCCGCCGGTGTCCCCCGGCCGCTGGCAACCGATGCTCGATGCCGCCTACCGCGCCATCCGCGAGCGCGCGCCCGGTCTTCTGCTGGTGCTCGACGGCGGCGACGAGGGCGGCACCGAAGGCATGTTGGCGCTGGGGAAGTTTGCAGCCGATTCGGCGGCCCTGCTCTCGTTTCACTATTACGATCCCTATCAGTTCACGCATCAGGGCGCTCCCTGGGTCGCGGCGCGCTATCTGGCGGACGTTCCCTATCCGGCGCTCGGTCGATCGCTCAAGGACAGCATCGATGCCAGCGCCGCATTGATCGCGACCAGCGACCTCCCGTCGATCCAGAAATCGTTTGCGATCGTGGACGCGCGCCAACGCCTCGAGAGCTATCGCAGGTCCGCGTTCGACCGCAGCACGATCGCGCAAAACTTTGATCGCGTCGCCCACTGGGCGCGCGACCACCGGGTGCCGGCGGATCGCATCATTCTGGGCGAATTCGGCGCCCGCAGACAGGACGGTCCGCTCGGCCAAGCCCGCAACGCCGAACGGGCGCAGTGGCTCCGCGACGTGCGCGCGGAAGCCGAAGCACGTGGCTTCGTCTGGGCCGCCTGGGTCTACCGCGACAGCGGCGGATTTTCGCTGGTGCAGCCCGCAACGGGCAGCGAGCTCGATCCGGCCGCGATCGAAGCGCTTGGCCTTCAGGCGCCATGAGCAACGCATCCGACAGACATTCATCCAGGGCTCGACCCATGCTGCAAAAACATCAGCCGACCGTCAGCGTCATCATCAAGGCTCTGAACGAAGAACGGCGTATCGCGGAGGCGATCGAGAGCGCGCTCGCTTCGCTTGGCGACATCGACGGCGAGGTCATACTGGCGGATGGCGGATCGAGCGACCGGACGGTCGAGATCGCGCGCCGCTATCCGATCGCGATCGTGCAGCTGAACCGCGTCGCCGACCGGTCCTGCGGCTCGGGCGCGCAGCTGGGCTTTCAGTACAGCCGCGGCCGTTATCTCTGCCTCATGGACGGCGATATGCGGCTGCATGACGGCTTTCTTGCCGCCGCGGTCCGATTCCTCGACGAGCATCCGGCCGTGGCCGGCGTGGGCGGCACGGTCATCGAGTGCGAAACCGCGAGCCTTGAATTCGAGCAACGAAGCCGGAGACACGATCCGGATCGTCGTCCCGGCGCGGTCACGCGCTTGAACGGCTCCGGCCTCTACCGGCGCCCGGCGATCGAATCGATCGGCTACGTGACCGACCGCAACCTGCACGGCGCCGAGGAATTGGACCTGGCGGCCCGCTTGCGCGCCCAGGGCTGGACCTTGGCGAGGATCGATTGCCCGGCGGTCGACCATCACGGCCATACCGAGAACGCCTACTACCTCTTGTTGCGGCGCATGGTGACACGAAATGCGTGCGCCACCGGCGAGATCTTCAGAGCGGCGATCGGCCGGCCGCATTTCTGGTTCGTGGTCGGAGAAGACAACAACACCCTCTTGTGCGGCCTCGTCGCCGCCTGGTGGGCGACCATCGCGCTGGTCCCGTTCGTGGTGGGCGGGGTCGCCGCGCTGGCGGCCATCGCCGGCCTCGTCGTGTTTCCGTTTGCGGCGATGTCGCTGCGCTGGCGCTCGCTTCGCTACGGTCTGTACTCGGTGACGGCCTGGAATGTGTATGCGCTGAGCTTCCTGCCCGGCTTCATCCGATCGCGTGCTGCCCCGGCGCAATGGATCGACAGCAGCGTCCTGCAGCAAGTCGCGCCGGCGATGCGGCCGCGCGCGCACGCGGCGCAGCGCACCGCAACCGGTTCGGGGGGCCGCTGAATGCGCGCGCCCGCGATCCCGACAGCCGCCAACCGTCGCCGCCAATGACCGCGCTGACGCTCGATCCCGCGAGTTCCTGCGTGCCTGCGAGCCAGCGGGCGCGACCGTCTGACGCGGGACGTGCTGTTCCTCGCGACCTTCCTGCTGATCTGGTTGACCGCATCGCCATTTCCCGATTTGTCGGATCCAAGCCTGCTCGAGCAGAACGGCGACGGAAACCTTGCGGGCCAAGTTCTTGCAATCCTGGTGACGCTCTCGCTCGGCGCCTTCGTCTTCGCCCACCGAGCTCGCGTCGTCGTCAAGGCGGTGACGCCGATACTCGTCCTGACGTTCCTATGGTTTGCCTGCTCGGCGGCCCTTGCCTGGTATCCGGGACTGGCCGCGCGGCGGTTGGTTCTCGCCGCCCTCACGATCTTTCAGGCGGCGGCATTCTTGATCGTGCCGCAGGATCGGGAGCACTTTGGCCGGCTCCTGGCGGTCGGCGCGCTGATCGTTCTCTTCCTCTGCTATGTCGGAGTGATTTTTCTCCCCGAGCTTTCGATCCACCAGATCACCGACCTCGCCGAGCCCGACCTCGCCGGAAACTGGCGCGGCTTCTTCCACCACAAGAACGGCGCCGGCGCCGGCATGGTGATCCTGGTCTTCATCGGCATTTTCGTCGCCAGGACCTCCAGCTCGTTGTTCGGAGCGCTGATCGTCGCGCTCGCCGCCTTCTTCCTGGTATTCACCGAATCGAAATCGTCGCTCCGATTGCTGCCGCTGGTGCTGGGGCTCGGCGTTCTGCTCACCCGGCTGCGCAATCCGACCGCCAAATTCATCGCCGTGATCGCCGTTCCGGCGGGCATCAGCCTGCTGACGGTCGGCTCGGTCAGATTCGACGCGATTCATGCGCTGATCAGCGGTTGGATTTCCGATCCGACCTTCACCGGCCGCGACGAGATTTGGCGTTTCGCGCTCGACCACATCGCCGAGCGACCGATTGCCGGTTTCGGGTTCCAGGCGTTCTGGGGAACGCCCGAGCTCGTCTCCAATTGGACCTACCTCAAATCCTGGGGCTATCGCGCCAGCGATGCGCACAACGGATTCTTGAATATCGCGGTCATGACCGGTCTCGTCGGCCTCGTGGTGTCGATGATCTGGATACTGGTTCAGCCGCTCCTCGATCAGATCCGCACGCCGGCCGCGCGCACCGATCCCGCCTTGAACATGCTGTTCCTGCAGATCTGGCTGTTCGGTCTCTGCCTGTCCAGCTTCGAGTCCGAGCTGTTCAGCGGCGGCAGCGTGCTTTGGTTCATGGTGGTCGTCTCCATCATCGGCCTGCGCTATCAGGCGACCGCCGAGCTCGTGCCGGGAGGCGGATGATGCAGTCCCCCTCCTGCCTCCTGTCCATCAACAACTATTTCTATCCGCGCGGCGGAGCCGAGGTGCTGTTCCTCGAGCAGAACCGGTTGTTCGAAGGCATCGGCTGGCAGGTCGTGCCGTTCGCGATGCGGCATGCGAGCAATCTGCCGACCCCCTGGGACGCGTACTTTCCCGACGAGATCGAGCTCGGCGGCAACTACGGCTTCGCGGCCAGCGTCGTGCGGGCGCAGCGCGTGATCTTCTCGCTGCAGGCGCGCCGGAGATTGCGCGCGCTGCTCGATCGCGTGCGCCCGCGCATCGCCCACGCGCACAACATCTATCACCATCTCTCGCCCTCGATCCTGCCGATGCTGCGCAAGCGCGGCATTCCGGTGGTGATGACGGTGCACGATCTGAAGCTGGCATGCCCGGCCTACACGATGATGGCCGACAACCAGCCCTGCGAGCGCTGTCGCGGCGGACGAATTCACAACGTGGCGGTCAATCGCTGCATCAAGGGATCGCTCGCGCTGAGCAGCCTGGTGATGCTGGAGACCGCCGTGCACCGGCTGTTGCGGCTGTACGAGGCCAATGTCAGCCGCTTCGTGGTGCCGAGCCGCTTCGTGCTGGAGAAGCTGGTGCAATGGGGATGGGCGCGCGACCGTTTCGCCTACATCCCGAATTTCGTCGATGTCGAAAGGTTCCGGCCCAACCAGGCGATCGGCGACCGCTTTGTCTATTGCGGGCGCCTGCAGCAGCTCAAGGGCGTCGTGACCCTGGTGCGCGCGGCTGCGCTCGCCGGGCAGCCGCTGACGCTGGTCGGAAGCGGGCCCGAGGAGAGCCGGCTGCGCAAGCTCAGCGAAGAGCTGGGGGCCGACGTCCGCTTCCTCGGACATCAGACCAAGGACGCGCTCGCCGAAGTGATCCAGTCGGCGCGCGCGATCGTGGTCCCCTCCGAGTGCAACGAGAATGCGCCGCTCGCGCTGCTCGAGGGCTACGCCGCCGGGCGGCCGGTCATCGGCGCGCGCATCGCCGGAATTCCGGAGCTGGTGCGCGAAGGCGAGACCGGCACCCTGTTTGCCGCCGGGGAGGTCGAAGCGCTCGCCGCATCGCTCCAGCGATTTGCACAACTGCCCGACGCAGGGTTGGCGGAGATGGGCGCAGCCGGTCGACGCTGGGTCGAGCAGGATTTTACCGCGGCCAGCTACCGCGATCGTCTTCTCGCGCTCTACGGCTCGCTCGAAAGCCGTGGTTGAGCAGCACGCCGGGACCCGCCCATGACCACCTTCGAACGCTACTACGAGCAAGCTTCGCGGTCGGATTCGCCGCTGCGCGTCACCATGCTGGGGATCCGCGGTTTCCCCAATGTTCAAGGCGGCGCGGAAAATCATGCCCAGAACCTGTCGGTCAATCTGAGCGAGCTCGGCTGCGAGATCGAGGTGATCGTCCGCAGCCCCTATATGCCCAAGCGTACCGGCCGGACCTTCGGCCGCATCAAGCTCGTTCGCGTGTGGTCGCCGCGCATGAAGGGCGTGGAGGCCTTCCTGCACACCCTTTTCGGCGTTTTGCGCGCGGCATGGACGCGGCCGGATATCCTGCACATCCACGCGGTCGGGCCGGCGCTGTTCACCCCGCTGGCGCGGGCATTCGGATTGCGGGTCGTGGTGACGCACCATGTCCTCAACTACGAGAATGAGAAATGGGGATTCACGGCACGCACGATACTGCGGCTTGGCGAGCGTGCGGGAATGATGTTCGCGAACGGCCGCATCGCGGTCTCGGCCGCGCTGGCGAGCCGCATGGAGAAGGCCTATCGGGTGCCCGTGCGCGTCATTCCGAACGGGATCCACAGCCCGCAGAGGATGCAATCGACCGCGACCCTGAATGCCTTCAGGCTCAGGCCGAATCGCTATGTACTGACGGTTGCCAGGATTGACGAGCAAAAGCGCCAGCTCGACCTCATCAGGGCCTTCGAGCGGTCAAGGCGACGCCCTTGGAAGCTCGCAATCGTCGGCGGCGCCGATTATTCGAGTGAATATGCGCGCGCGGTCGCGCAAGCGGCGCGCGAGACCCTCGGGGTCGTCCTGCTCGGACCGCAAACAGGCGATGCGCTCGCCGAATTGTACACACATGCCGGCGTATTCGCGCTGCCCTCCAGCCATGAAGGTCAGCCGATCGCGGTGCTGGAAGCCATGAGCTACGGCTGCCCGACCATCCTGAGCGATATTCCGCCGCACCGCGAGATCGGCGCCTCAAACTCGGAATTCGTCGCGGTCGGCGATATCGCGGCCCTGGCGGAGCAGTTGCACGCGACGTTTTGGGCCCCGACCGAGCGCCGATTGGACGGCATCGAACGGGAGAGATTCATGGAAAATCACGATTGGGGGCAAATCGCCCGGGATACACTGGAAGTCTATGCGGCAGCGCGTGCGGACGGCAGCGGCATCGGTCGGCGCGACGTGCTCGGCCACAGGCCTCAGAGGCGGCCTTCCTTGTCGCCGCCGAGCCCGCTCAACTTCGTTGCCGAAACGAACGAATAAAGGCTGATGGCGCCCACAATGGCGCAGGCGGCGAAACCGACGAGCAGAGACCCGACCATCGCGTAGCAGCAGAGCGCGAGCGTTCCAACCGCCATGAGGACGAGATCGCGGCGGTGAATCGTCGGGATGTCGAACATCTTTTGCACGCGCGCCGCCACGATCGGATTGAAGACCAGCGCCGAGAGGATCATCGCCGTCGGGATCGCGACCGGACCTATCAGGGGGGCGGTGACGAACGGCATGGTGGTCAGCACCAGGAACGATGACGCCGTGAGCATGAGCGCCACGTTGGCCTGGCCGGCGATGATGAGCAGTCGATCCGACGTCTCGTAGAACGATTGGATGAAGGTGGGAACCGCCAGCCAGACCAGAAAGGTCTGCGCGCCCGCGTAGCTGCCGAACAGTGGCAACAGGAACGGAGCCGAGCAGAGAATCCCGCCGATCGTGAGCGCGCCGCAGCCGATCATCAGGTGCCGGCAAAGCTCCATTTCCTGGCGCAGCGCGCCGAGCTCGCCGGTCTCCACGAGGCGCGCCGCGCGCGGCGCAAACCGCTTCAGCATGGCCAGCTGAAAGAACCCGTAGAGCGCCGCGATGCGCGTCGCCAGGGCGTAATCGGCCACGACCTCCGAGGGGAGCAGGACGCCGGCCACCAGGATATCGACCGCCCCCAATTGGTTGGCAAACAACGTCGCCACCACGAACTTGCCGCAGTAGCTGAAATCCCAGGCGGTCCAGGGTCTAAAGCCGCCGACAGACCGATCCCACAGGCGTCGCGACGACCACAGCCAAGGGATCAGCACCGAAACCGTCAGCGCATGGGCGACATATTCCGCCGGCAAGTGCAGCCACGCGACCGCGGGCAGCACCAGGATGCGCACCAGGTTGGGGGCGGCCTCCCCAAGCGCGATCGATTCGGAAATGCGCGAGCGTCCCTCCAGCGCACCGGTCGAGATGATGAGCAATGTGCTGAAAATCGCGAACGGCGCGAGCTCCCGAAACCAGACCGCCAGCCCAGGCTTGCCGAGCGCGCTCGCGATCGAGCCGGCGAAGCAGAAGCCCGCGAGCGCGACCATGGTCGAGACCGCCGGCCCCCAGCATTGCCGAATAGCGATGCAGCTTGATCTCGGCGGCCTTGTCGTCCGGACGGCGCGCCACATGGAACAGGAGCACGAGCGAGCCGCCGACGCCCAGCGCGGTCGCCGTGAGCCGGTAGAAGCCGAAGGCGGTCATCAGATCGCCGAAGTTTTCCTTGGACAGGATGCGGCTCAGGATGACCAGCACGACGAATTGCGATGCGAGCCCGAAGACGCGCGCGCCGGATCCGACCGCCAGAATTGTCAAATAGGCGCGAAACCGGCCGCTCCGGGGCACCGATTGGAAACGACCTGCAGTCAAGTTTGCGAATTGCATGAGGATCAGTTGTGCTCCGCGGCGCCAATCTAGTCTTTGACTGCGGCAAGCGGCACCGCGCAAAGCGAATGGCGACGGATTCCTGGCGTTTACCCTAACGGGCGAGCCCGCTTGCCGACCTGCGCGCAACCAAGCAGGCGAGTTCCGCTCACGATGGGCGCGCCGCCAATTCCGCGGAATTCCTAGTTGTTCTACGTATATGGTTCGCGAGAAACGTTCATAAATTGCTAGCCCCTCATCCTTAAGCTCGCCGGCGCGTCAACCAACAAGGGCTCAGCTCGAATGCCCAATTCACAACCTACGGGGGTCGGCCAGAGTTCGGCCGCACCGCTCGCCTATATCCTGGACGACGAGCCGCAAGTGCTGGCGATCGTCGGCAAGATCCTCGCTTCGGTCGGCTTCTTGGCCCACCAGTTCGCCACTCCGGCGACGCTGTTTGCGGAGCTCAAGAAGATTTCCCCGGAACTCATCGTGCTCGATCTCGCGCTCGGCCAATCCGATGCGGTCGAGGTCATCCGGCAACTCGAGACGTTGCCCTACGCGGGCAAGGTGCTGCTCATCAGCGGCCGCGACCAAGTCACGCTTGCCGAGATTCAACGCATCGGCGAGCGTCACGGCCTGACGATGCTTCCGCCGGTGCAAAAGCCGTTTCGCGTTGCCGACATCAAGAAAAGCCTCGCCGCCGCCACGGAGGCCCAAAGCGGCCAGCCGCCGGCGCCGCGCCAGGCCGTCGAGCCGCGGGAAACCGTGCAAGCCCGCATCGACCCCGCCGAGGCGTTGCGGAACAGCTGGCTCAGGCTCTGGTACCAGGCCAAGATCGATCTGAAGTCCATGACGGTGTGCGGCGCCGAGGCCTTGTTGCGGGCGCTGCATCCGGAGCTCGGCATCGTTTCTCCCACCAACTTCCTTCCGGGAAACGGCTCGGAGATCTATCAACCCTTGACCAAATTCGTCGTCCTGCAGGCGATGGCGGATTGGGAGCATTTCGCCGGCGAGGGCCAACCGCTCAAGTTGGCGATCAATGTCCCGGTTTCGACCCTGCAATCGCCGGCGTTCGTCGGGCTCGTCCGCAGCGCGCTGCCGAAGAAACCGGGATTTCCGGGCCTGCTCGTCGAGGTCACCGAGGGCGACATGCTGCTCGATCCGAACGGCATTCGCGAGATCGGTACCCAGCTGAAGCTCTACAATGTCAGCCTGTCGATCGATGATTTCGGCAGCGCCCATTCCTCGTTGTCGCGGCTGCGCGACCTGCCCTTCGTCGAGCTGAAGGTGGATCGCAGCTACGTGTCGGGCTGCGCCACCGACGGCGCCAAGCAGTCGGTCTGTGCGGCCGCCATCGAGCTGGCGCGCGGCTTCGGGCTCACGGTGTGCGCCATGGGGGTGGAGAACCTCGAGGACCTGCGAACCCTGATCAATCTCGGCTTCCATTCGGCGCAAGGCTTCCTGTTCGCCAGGCCGATGGACTCCATAAGCTTCGTGAAGATGCTGCATGGCCGCTCCGCGGATTCGAACCGCCAAGGCACCCATGCGGCAAGCCTGAAGCAGCCAGCCTGATGGCGCGGCTCGCGCGCGGCAGCCGGCGCATTTGCGGCGGCAGGCCGGTGCGCAAAAATGCGCTATCTGCCGGCGCGAAAATAGGGCTCGACTTCGCCGCTCAGCTTGATCGTCATGGGATTTCCACGGCGGTCCTTGGCGGTCGCATGCGCCACCCGAATCGATCCTTCGCTGACGCAGTATTCCTCGACGTTGTTCTTCTCCACGCCTTTGAAGCGTATGCCGACGCCGCGCTCGAGCAGTTGGGCGTCGTAGAACGGGCTGTCGGGGTCGTTGGAGAGGCGGTCCGGCGGCGTTTCGTCCATGGCAACGATCCTGCGAGCAAATCGATCAGCGGCGCCGGATAGATAGCTTTTCCGCGCCGGAATGCCAATCGGCGCCGTCTGCCGATCCTCACGCCACCGTCTTGCCGACGACCTGCAGCAAAGCCGGCGCCGACCGCGCTCGACCGCGGCGCAGCAGCTCGGTGGCGCGACCGGCCGCGACCGGCCGGCTGAAGTGATAACCCTGGCCATGCTCGCAGCCGGCGGCGACCAGGAACCTCGCCTGCGCCTCGGTCTCCACGCCCTCCGCGATGCACTCGATGCCGAGCTCGTGCGCCAGCCGAACCGCCGCCCGCACCACCGTGTCGTGGCGGAAATCCCGGTCGACCTTGAACACCAGCTCCTGCGCGATCTTCAGCCGGTTTACCGGATATGCGGTCAGGTAGTTGAGCGAGGAGTAGCCGGTGCCGAAATCGTCGATGGCGATGCGCACCCCGAGACGCCGAAGCCGCTCGAATGTCGCGCTGTGCTGCTGCGCCACCTCCATCAGCACGGACTCGGTCAGCTCGATCTCGACCGTGGCGGGATCGACGGCATGCCGGCCGAGGATGTCGGCGATCTCCTGCTCCAGATCGGAGGCCGACTTGAATTGCACGGCGGAAAAGTTGACCGCCACGAGCTTGGGCGCGATGCCTTGCGCCTGCCAGGCCGCCAGTTGCCGGCACGCTTCCTCGAATATCCAGCGTCCGAGCGGCAGGATCAGGCCGGTCTGCTCGGCAACCGGGATGAACTCCGATGGCGGCACAAAGCCGCGCTTGGGATGATTCCACCGCATCAGCGCCTCCAATCCGACGATCCGTCCGGAGGCAAGCTCCACTTGCGGCTGGTAGTGTGCCTCGATCTCGCCGCGGTCGAGCGCGCCGCGCAGCTCATCCGCGATGGTCACGCGCCGCTTGAAATCGCGGTCGAGATCGTCGCTGTGGAAGCGGACGCAATTGCGCCCATCCTCCTTGGCGCGGTAGAGCGCCAGATCGGCCTGCGTCATCATCGCGTCCGGCCCTGCGATATCGGGGGAATAGCGCGAGATCCCGATGCTGGCGGTGACGCGTGCCTCGCTGCCTTCGATCAGATAGGGAGCGGCGACGACGGTTCCGATCTTGACCGCAAGCGTGCCGGCCGCGGACAAATCCGCGGCGTCGGTCTGCAGCAGCGCGAACTCGTCGCCGCCCAACCGCGCCACCAGATCCTGCTTGCGCACCGCCCCCTTGACGCGCGCCGCCACCTGGCGAAGCAGCACGTCGCCCAAAGGATGACCGAGCGTGTCGTTGACGTCCTTGAAATGGTCGAGATCGAAATAGAGCACGGCGAATGGAGGAGAGCCGCGGGCGGCATTCGCAAAGGCCTCCTTGAGCCGCGCCACGAAAGCCCGGCGATTGGCCACCCCCGTCAGCGCGTCGGTTTGCGCGAGCTCGGAGATCTTGGCGTTGGCCCGGCTCAGATTGTGGGTATGGCGGGCCACGCCCCCGAGATAGATCACGACGCCGATGGTGATGATCAGCCCGGCGCCGAGGACGATGCAGGCGCGGTCGTGGCGAGCGGCCAGCGGCCCGTCCGGCATCGGCGCCGCCACCAGCGTCAACCAGGGCTCGCGCCGCGCCTTAAGATCGCGCGACCAACTCGGTCCGGCGTCGAGCGCGCGTCGCGGCGTCGGCTCGAGCGGCTGCTGGCGCAAACGCGAGTTGTGGATATAGACCGGCAGGGTCTCGGGCGCGCCGTGAGGATCGAAAAAGAACAGGTCGATGCCCTGCGGCGTGGTCGTTGCGTCGAGCACGCTCTCGATCAGCCGGGCGGTGGAGACCGCGCCGTCGACGAAGCCGACGAGGTTGCGGCGGCGCTCGTCCAACGTGTCGTGCGGCAATCCCTGGCGGTAGACCGGCAGCAGGAATACGAACCCGGCTTGGGTGCCGGAGGCGGTGATCAGCGCCGGAACCGCAAACGTGCCGAGCCGGTCGCCATCGCCGGCCCGCTCGAGCTCCGCCCGGATCGCGGGATCGGAGCGCAGGTCGAGGCCGTAGAGCGGAGATGCCTCCGGCACCGTCGAATAGCGCACGGGAAAATACTCGTCATGCGGCGGCGATGGGTAGAGGCTGCCGTCGGCCGCACGGCTCTGGATGCCGTAGCCGGCGCGTCCCTCGCGCGCAGCGGTCAGCTCGAACGCGGCGCGCTCGTCGCGCCGGACCCGCGGCAGCCACGAGAGAGTTCTGGGCGTCGGAATTGTATCGCAGGAGCGCCTGGGCGAACGCCTCGAACTCGCCGCGCCCGACGGTGTCTTCGGAGTTGAACAAGGCCCGCAGGGCCATCAGCTTGGTGAGGTACTCGTCGAGACCATGCTGCAGCGCCATGGAATGATTCTCGGCGATGACGTCGAACGTGCGCTCCGCGTTTCGATCCTCCCAACGCGACACGACCAGCGCGGCCGCAATCGACAACATGGTGCCGATCAGGGCAGCCGCAAAGCTCGGCAGGAACCCCCATCCCCAACCGCCGCGCGCGCCGCTGAGACGGTGCGCCCGCAGCGGAAGCGAGACATCAGGCACGGCATCAAGCGTGGGATTAAAGGACATCGCGTTGCTGCTCGGGCAAATCCGAAATCGTCGCCAGCACCCGCAGCTTCGCCGAACGCGGCCGCGCGATCTTGAGTAAATCTACCGGCACGCACGCAAATGTTCGTTCGTCTGGTTATGCGGCAGTAAACAAATAACGAGCAGCAGCATGACGAACGCAGGCGTTGCCGGCGCCGTCATTTGCCAAGACCGGCGACTGTCAAGATTGGCGACGCGCCCGGGCGCCGGAATGCCCATCCGGCGCACCTTGTCGCGGCCTTGAGCCGGACCGTGGAAAGTTATCTCGGCGAGCGCAGCTCCGATCCGCTACAATCTTTACGAGATTTTTATGCCAAAGCTCGCTGCGGATGCGGCGTTCTGTCGCGGCTCCGCACGGTCTTTTCGCGAAACGAAACCCCAAGGCGAAAAGAAGTCGAAGAAAAGTCGGCTCGGTCAATTTGACATGAGATTTCCGTATTTACGACAAATTTCGTAGCAGGACGTCTATTTTTGGACAGCGCAACTTGGCGGCGTGCGTAGATTCGACCATAGGTGATTCTGGTTAGGGGTGATTCTGGTTGGGGCCCGTTCAAACATAACGAGATGCGGAATCAAAATGACCGGTGGGGAAGCAAGCCGCGAAGTTTTCATTGTCGATGACGATCCCCGGGTGCGGGACGTGCTGTCCGAGGTGTTCGATCAAGCCGGATACCGGCCCATCAGCTTCGTCGATGGTGCGTCCTTCGTGACGGCGGCGCGCGAACGGATTCCAGCGTGCATCATCCTCGACATCTACATGCCGGGCCGCTCCGGACTGGAGATTCTGAAGGATATCGACGCTCCCAATTATCCGGCGCCGATATTCATCGCCTCGGGCCGCGGCGATATCCCGAGCGCGGTCGAAGCGATCAAGAACGGCGCGTTTGATTTCATCGAGAAGCGATCGGACGCAGCGGCGCTGGTGGCGCGCGTGGGCGACGCCGTCAGGGCACGCGCGCAAGTCCGACGCGCAGGCAATGGCTCGGACAGTCCGCCCGCCGCATTCGCCGGCAGCGAGCTCCTGACCCGGCGGGAGCATGAGGTCCTGGCCCTGATCACGGCCAGCGCCACCAACAAGGAAGCAGCGCAAGCGCTCGGCATCAGCCAGCGAACCGTTGAAATCCATCGCGCCCACATCATGCACAAGCTCGGCGCCAAGAATTCGGTCGACCTCGCCCGCAAAGTGATGCGGCAAGAGCAACGGGCATGATCCGCCGCGCGTGCCGGGCCCGCCGTGTGACGACTCGATTTGGCTTCCGCGCGGATCGCCCGGCGTCTCATCAAGATCTTGAATGTAGAAACTCGACCCAATTCTGTACACAAGTAAGCTATTGTACGTAGTTGTTTGTGCCTAAACAATTACAAGATCTGCTGATACTTGATCGTAATACATTTTTACTTATTGATTGCGACTATTGTGACGTCGTTGCCGGTGTCCCGGCGGGGGCGCGATACGAACGCACCGCTGGCCAGCCATCGATGCGGACCAATCGACCGCCTGCGCCGTTCTCGCAACCCTCCGGCACAAGGATCGGCGCCGTGGGCGCGAGGAAGACGGTCCGACCCCCGGTCGGTCGACAGAGTGTGACGCAATGATGCTGGCGATACGGCTGATCGCAGTAATGACCGGCCTGGTCCTGCTCACCGCAACCGCACTCGGGTGGCTCGCCCATGGCAACGGCGGAACACCATTCCTTTCAGCCGGACTCGCCCTCGCCGGCGTTGCCGCTCTGGCGATCCTGCCCGGATGGCTCACGGCGAGAAAATCGGGTCCCGGCGAACTCGACCGCATGGCGGCCGAGTTGCGCGACACCACCGCGGCGCTCCTCGCCGAGAGACGAGCCCACGAGCTTGCCTTGGAGCAATACGCGCAGCGGGAACGCATGCTCTCCGCCGCGCTAGAATCGGCCAGGCATCCGATCATCACCCTGACGCTCGATGGCACGATCAAGACCTGGAATCCGGCGGCGGAGCAGCTCTACGGATTCACGTCGGCGGAGGCGATCGGCCAGAATATCGAGATCATCATTCCGCCGGATCGCCGCGACGAGCACCTGGCCATTCTGGCGAAGTCGCTCAGGGAGGAATCGGTCCAGAGCTTGGAGACCATCCGGGCCGCCAAGGGCGACCGGCGAATCGACGTCTCCATCCGCTTGCGCCCGATCAAATCGTCCACCGGAGAGATTGTCGAGCTGGCCGAGGTCACCCACGACCTCACGCGGAAGAGATCTGCCGAGGAAAAATTCCGCCTGGCCGTCGAATCGTGCTCGAGCGGGATGATCATGATCAACAGCGCGGGCGAGATCGTGATGGTCAATAACGAGATCGAGCGCCTGTTCGGCTATCGGCGCGAGGAGCTGCTCGGCCGCAACGTCGACATGCTGATCCCGGCGCGCTTGCGCAGCCAGCATGCGCGGCATCGCGCCAGCTTCGCGCGCCATCCCGAAACCCGCCGCATGGGCGAGGGCCGTGAGCTGTTCGGGCTGCGCAAGGACGGCACCGAATTCCCGGTCGAGGTCGGTCTCAATCCCATCCCGAACAGCAAGGATCCGCTCGTTCTCAGCGAGATCGTCGACATCAGCGAGCGCAAGCGCCTGGAGCGATTGAAAGACGATTTCGTCTCGACCGTCAGCCACGAGCTGCGCACGCCGCTGACCTCGATTTCCGGCTCGCTCGGCCTGCTCATCGGCGGTGCGGCCGGCCCGCTGCCGGATCCGGCCGCCCGTCTGCTCGCGATCGCGCAGACCAACAGCCAAAGGCTGGTCCGGCTGGTCAACGATATCCTCGATATCGAGAAGATGAAGTCCGGACAGATCGCGTTCAATTTCAAGCGCGTCGAAACGCGCGCGCTGGTCGGGCAGGCGATCGAGGCCAATCGCGGCTTCGCCGACGGCTACCGGGTACAGGTCCGGCTGGACGCCGCGTCGGTGGCCGGCGAGGTGCATGCCGACCCCGATCGGCTGGTCCAGGTCGTGACCAACCTGCTGTCGAACGCGATCAAGTTCTCTCCGCCGGACGGCGAAGTGGTGGTGGCCTTGCAAAAGCGTGACGACGTGGTCCGCATATCGGTGCGCGACCACGGGCCCGGAATTCCGGCCGACTTCCGGCCGCACATGTTCGAGAAATTCGCGCAGGCCGACGCCACCGATGCGCGCCGCAAAGGCGGCACCGGTCTCGGGCTGAGCATCGTGAAGCAGATCGTCAGCCGGCTCGGCGGCAGCGTCGGCTTTGACGATGCGCCCGGCGGCGGCACCGTGTTTCACGTGGATCTGGCAGGGCGCGAGCAGGTGGCCGAAAAGGAGATCGATCGCGGCGGCAAGCCGGACGCGGTCCGGATATTGCTGTGCGCGGACGACCCCAATCGGGCGATGGCCATCCGCGAGGGGCTGCAGCAATTCGGATTTGCCACGGATTTCGCGCATGACCGCGCCGACGCGATCGAACGCGCAGCAGCGGCTCCCTATGCGGCCATCGTGGTCGATCTCGATCTCCCGGGGGGCGAAAGCAGCGGTTTGATCCGCGAGCTGCGCGACGGTGCACGAGGCGGCATGACCCCGGTCATCGGGATGACGTCCGACCTCAGCCGGGACCGCGAGGCCACATCGGCATTCGAGCCCGACGACTGGGTCGACAAGCCGGTGGATCCCGACCGCCTCGCGCAGGTTCTCGACCGGGCCGCAGTCCGCGAGCCCAACCGGCCCCCGCGGATCCTGCACATCGACGACGATCCCTACGTGCTCCAGCTGGTCGCGCGCGCGCTCGGTCCCGGCGCCGCCGTGACCTCGGTCGATTCGGCCGAGGCGGCCCGCACGGCGCTTGCCGTCGGCAGCTTCGACCTGGCGGTGCTGGACATCGAGCTCGGGCCGGTTTCGGGCCTGGATCTGCTGCCGGAACTGCGCAACCGCGAAGGCCGGCCGCTGCCGGTGATCATTTTTTCCGCGCAAGGCGCCAACCTGGCGACCGACCCGCGGGTTCAAGAGAGCCTGAACAAGTCGCGGGCCGCGCTCGATCGCCTGGTCGCCACCGTCCAGAATCGCTTGACGTCCCGCTCTTCGCCCGCACCGAAGGAGATCGTATGAGCGCCGTTCGTATTCTCCATGTCGACGACGAGCCCGACATCCGGGAGATCGTGGAAATGTCGCTCGGCCTAAACGCCGATTTCGACGTGCGGGCCTGCGCCTGCGGCGCCGATGCGATCGCCACTGCCGCCGAATGGTCCCCTTTCCTGATCCTGCTCGACGTCATGATGCCGGGAATGGACGGGCCCACGACCCTGACGCATCTGCGCAAGAATCCGCGCACGGCCGAGATTCCCGTCCTGTTCATGACCGCCCGCGCGCAGGCGCGCGAGGTCCAGCAATTGATCGCGCTCGGAGCCCAGGGCGTGATCTCCAAGCCGTTCGATCCGATGACGCTCGCGTTCTCGGTGCGCAGCCACCTGCAGACGATACGGCTCGAATCCCTGCGGACCGTGTTCGTGCAACGCGCCAAGGACGACGCGGCCGTGCTTGCCTCCTGCCGCGCGGAGCTGGACGAGGATCCCGGCCCGGCCGCCGTCGGCCGGATCAGGGGCGTAGCGCATGGGCTTGCCGGCAGCGCCGGTCTGTTCGGATTCGACCAGATCAGCAACGATGCCGCGGCCGTGGAGGAAGCGGTGGTCGCACGGCTCGCCGGCTACGCGACCGCGGCGGACGTGACGCATGCGCTCGACCGCCTGCTCTCCGACATGGAATGCGAATGGGATGCCGCGCAGCCGAAGTGCCGGCAAACCGCGTAAAATCCTCAAGGGCGGTTTGGCATGGGCAGGCAACCCACGCGGCTGCGCGCGCGGCCTTTTCCTGAGAATGCCCTTAAGGACGTCCGGCAAGGCCGGCGCTGTCGGCCGCGCGGCGAACCTCGTCGCTGCGTAACGGCTTCTGCAAGGCCGGGCGGATCGCCAAGCCGTAGCGTTCGCCGATGCGCTTCATCGCTTCCAGCAGCGGCAACCGTCCGCCGCTCATCAGCTGCACGATTCCCGTATAGTGCTTGGCGCTCAACCCCTTGATCACGTCGATGGCATCGGACTGCTCGAGCGCAACGTCGAGGAAGATGATGTCCGGCCGCCGCTGATCGAGCGAAGCAATGGCCGGCTTGGCAGTCGCGTAGGTTGCGAACTCCATGCCCAGGCCGGTCAGCACCCCCGCCACGAGCTGGCAAACCGCTTCCTGATCGTCGATGATGAGCGCAAAGGGAACCGCCTTGCCGGCTTCGGCGGCATCTCCCGCAACACTGCTCTCGGCTGCCGGCGACAACCGCGTCGCTTGCTTTTCAATCATGCTGTCGTTCATTTGCGGCTCGCTTGATCCTGCTGCCGCACCATGCGCGCCCACCTGTTAACACGATCTTGCCGACTGATGCCGCCGGTGCGCCGCGCGCTGTCGATCCGCACCGGCTAAGTAGTTCTCCGTAGGAACCGGCAAGCGTCGATCGAGCATCCTTATCAACACGCCTCGTCAAACATACAAACAACAACAAATTGAAGTATTTGTACTTATCGTTTGTTGGTACGTTGTTTAACATTCGGCTGGTATACAGATGACGAAATCGCGTGGCCAATCGATTCGTGCGCCGCCCGGCTCGCCAGTGGACCAACAAATAAGCCCGGAAGGGCGGCAGGAATGACGATCCAAGAAACCGCGACGACTGCCCAACCCCGGCGAAGACAATCGGCGGCGCCGGCCGCTGACGGGGATAGCCGGACAAGCTGGCTGGTGTCGCGCGCGCGCACGCATCTATGCGCCATCCCGCTCGAGCATGTGATCGAGATCATGCGGCCGCTGCCGATGCAGGCGGTCGCGGGAGCGCCGGGATATGTGCGCGGCTTGTGCATCATCCGCGGCGCGGCCGTCCCGGTCATCGACAGCGGGCTTCTGGTCGGCGATCAGGCGTCCGACGCCGAGCGCCTGGTTACCGTCAGGGCCGGCAGCCGCACGATCGCGCTGGCGAGCGAGGCGGTGCTGGGCATCCGGGCGATCGATGCGAAAACGTTCCAGGAGCTGCCGCCGCTGCTGCGAGAGGCCGCAGGCGAGACGATTGCCGCGATGGGAATCCTGGATGCCGAGCTGCTCTTCCTCCTGCGCGCGGCGCGGATCGTCCCCGCCGAGGTGCTCGATCGGCTCGCGGGCGATGGGGCCTCGTCGTGAAATATCAGGCAACGCCCTCCGATCTGGACCGGTTCAGGACCGTGATCATCGAGCGGATCGGTCTGCAGTTCGACGACGCCAGGCTCGGCTTTCTGGGCGAGGTGCTGCAGCGCAGGCTGGACAAGCTCGGTCGCTCCGGCGACGCCTATCTGCGCAGCCTCGAGGATCGCTCGACCAGCGGCGAGATCACCGCTTTGGCGCCGGAGCTCACCGTCGGCGAGACCTATTTCTTCCGCAACAATGAGCAGTTTCGCGCGCTCGCCGAGGTCGTATTGCCGGAACGCATGCGCGTTCATCGCGCTCCCGGGGTCCTGCGCCTGCTCTCGGCGGGCTGCGCGTCGGGCGAAGAGGCCTACTCGATGGCGATCGTGGCGCGGGAAGCCGTCACCGATCCCTCCTGGGAGGTGGCGATCCGAGCGGTCGATCTCAATCCCGCCGTATTGGAGAAGGCAACGCGCGCACGCTATTCGTCATGGTCGTTGCGCGACACTTCACCCGACCTCCAGCGCAAATGGTTCCGTACCGACGGCCGCGACCTGAGGCTCGAGGAGACGGTGCGGACCGCCGTAACCTTCGGCCATGGAAACCTGGCGAGCGACGACCCGGAGCTTTGGCCACCGGCCGCTTACGACGCGATCTTCTGCCGCAACGTGCTCATGTATTTCGCACCGGAGCAGATGCGCGCAGTGATCGCGCGGATTTCGCAGTCGCTGCTCGCTGGCGGATTCCTGTTCCTTGGGCACGCCGAGACGCTGCGCGGCGTTTCAGAGGCGTTTCATCTGCGTCACAGCCATGAGACTTTCTATTACGAGCGCAAGGAGGGGAGCGAATCCGCCCAGCGGCGGCCGCCGCAGTCCAGTAAACGAACGCTTCCCGGCGGCGGCCCGATCCTGCCCACCGGCGCAGACCTGAAAGGAGCATGGTTCGAGACCATCCGTGAAGCGACCGAGCGCGTCGCGGCGCTCGTCCCCACGGTTGCGGCTCACTCGCCGCTCGGGCCGCCGGCGCTGCCCTGGGACCTGGCGCCGGCGCTCGATCTCCTGCGCAAGGAACGGTTCGCCGAGGCGCTGGATCATGTTCGCAGCGGTCCCCCGGCGAGCGAGAAAGACCCCGACGTGCTGCTGCTCGAGGCGACGCTGCTGGCCCATAGCGGGCAGCTCGTGGCCGCGGAAGACACCTGCCTTCGGCTGCTGCTGATCGACGAGCTCAATGCCGGGGCCCACTACCTGCTCGCGCTGTGCCGCGAGCACTCCGGCCATCGCGAGCGCGCCGGCGAGCACGATCGGGTTGCCGCCTATCTCGATCCCGCCTTCGCCATGCCCCGGCTGCATCTCGGCTTGCTCGCGCGCCGCGCCGGCGACCGAGCGGCCGCCCGCCGCGAGCTGGCGCTGGCGCTGGTTCTGCTCAGGCGCGAAGACGCATCGCGCTTGTTGCTGTTCGGCGGCGGATTTGACCGCGAGGCCTTGATGGCGCTCTGCGAGTCTGCCCTCAAGGAATGCGGGGCCCGCCCATGAGCGCTTCCCCCTCCGGCATCGCGGCCCGCGCCGTCGAGCTTCGGCTGGCGTTCGATCGCACCTTTGCCGAACCGATACTCCTCGATACGGCCTCCAAGGAAGAGCTTCTCGCGGTGCGCGTCGACACGCAGGCCTTCGCGATTCGCCTGTCCGAGATCAGCGGCCTGTTCGCCGACAAGAAGATCACGCCGGTTCCGGGCAGCCATGCCGCGCTGCTCGGCATCGCGGGTTTCCGTGGCGCCATCGTGCCGGTCTACGACCTGCAAGCTCTTCTCGGCCGCGCCGCCGCCGCGAACCCGCGCTGGCTCGTGATCGCCGCGGCGGCGCCGGTCGCGCTCGCCTTCGAAGCGTTCGAGGGACAGCTGCGCGTCGCGCGGGACGCGATCCTGCCGCAGTCATCGGGCGCGGACTTTCGCAGCTACGCGCGGGAGTTCCTGCGCACGCCTAATTTTGTCGGACCCGTCATGCACCTGCCCTCGATTCTCGACGCCATCAAGGCCTAGAGACCCGAAGCGGCGCCAAAGGAGGAGCGATGAGCATGTTCAGCAATTGGACGGTCGACCAAGCGGCTGGTCTTCAGCTTCGGGCTGGCGGCATTGACGCTGCTCGTGATCGCGGTGATTTCCTATCGAAACACCTATGACCTGATCGAGAACGATTCCTGGGTGGCGCACACCTATCAGGTGCGCACCGATCTCGCCGACCTCGTATCCCTGTTGAAGGACGCCGAGACCGGTCAGCGCGGCTATCTCATCACCGGCGACGACAGCTACCTCGCGCCCTATCAATCGGCGCTCGGCTCGATCAAAGCCACGCTCGACGACGTTCGCAAGCTCACCTCCGACAATCCCGATCAGCAGCGGCGGCTCACGGCCCTGTCGCCCCTGATCGACGCCAAATTGGCCGAGCTCAAGCAGACCATCGATCTGCGCCGGACCGAGGGGCTCGACGCCGCCACCAAGATGGTCGTGACCAATGCCGGCAAGACCTACATGGACCAGATACGCGCGCTCGTCGCCGAGGCCGACCAGGACGAGAAGGACCTGCTGAAGCTGCGCTCCGAGGAGGCACGCGCCAGCGCCGACATGACCATGCGGGTCATCCTGTGGGGCGGATTGATCGGCACCCTCGCGGTCGCCGCGATTGGCTGGTGGATCATCAAGCTCGCTGTCCCGGCAGATCGGCTCGGCGGTCGGCAGGTTCAGAGCTCGTCGACCGAGCTGCAGGCGGCCGCCAATCAGCAGGCGAGCGGCGCCAAGGAGCAGGCGACCGCCATGACCGAGATCAGCACCACGATCAGCGAGCTGCTGGCGACGTCGCGCCAGATCGCCGAGAGCGCCCAGCGCGTGGCCCAGAACGCCGAGCAGACCGCGAACGCGGCGCGCTCGGGCCACGGCACGGTCGACATGACGCATGAGTCGATCACCGGCATCCGCCGCCAGGTCGACCAGATCGTCGCCCACATGCTGGAGCTCGGCAAGAAATCGCAGGAGATCGGCGCCGTCCTCGACATCGTCTCCGAACTGGCCGAGCAGACCAACATCCTGGCCATCAACGCGACCATCGAGGCGGCCGGCGCCGGCGAAGCCGGCAAGCGCTTCGCGGTCGTCGCCGACGAGATCCGCAAGCTGGCCGATCGCGTCGGCGGCTCGACCAAGGAGATTCGCACCCTGATCGACGACGTCCGGAGCGCGGTGAACACCACCGTCATGGCCACCGAAACCGGATCGAAGGCGGTCGATGCCGGCTCGCGGCAATTCGGCGACGTGGCGTCGGCGTTCAAGCAGATCTCCGGCCTGGTCACCACCACGACCGATGCGGCGCGCGAGATCGAGCTGTCGACCAAGCAGCAGTCGACCGCGGTCGAGCAGGTCAATATCGCGATCGCGAACGTCGCCCAGGCATCGACGGAAACCGAGACCAGCGCCGGCCAGACGCTGCAGACCGTGTCGCAACTGGCCGCGCTGTCGAAGGACCTGCTGCGCATCATTCAGCCGCATATGGCGGCCTAGCGGATCGCTTCAGGATCATGGCCCAGGATCCCTACCAATACTTCCGGCTCGAGGCGCGCGAGCTGGTGGATCAGTTCGCGAAGGGCGTCCTCGACCTCGAGAAAGGGGCGAGCGAGCCGGCCGCGGTCCAGCGGCTGCTGCGCCTGGCCCATACGCTCAAGGGCGCGGCGCGCATCGTCAAGCAGGCGGAGATCGCCGATCGCGCGCACGCGATCGAGGGCACGCTGGCCCCGTTCCGCGATTCGACCGCCGGCATCGCACGCGAGCAGATCGATCCGATTCTTGAGCATCTCGACGAGATCGAGCAGCCGGATTGTCACGCTGGTGCCCGGCGAGGGCGCGCCAGATCGCGATGCCGGGCCGGCCCGAGCCCGCTGACGAGCCCGCGCACCATCCGAGCCGATATCGCCGAAATGGATGCCGTGCTCGACGGGGTGGCGGAGACGCACGCGCTGCTGAACGGGCTGCGCGATGTCGCGCAAGGCGTCGAGCAGGCGCGGCATCTGGCGGACGTGCTGCTGGCGCAATTCGTGCCGTCCGGACCCGCGGATCACGGCCGCCATCCGGTCGCCGCCTCCAACCAGCGATTTGCGATCGCCGACGAGCTGCGCCGAAGGTTTGGCGGCGTCGAGCGCAATCTGGGCTCGATCGTCGATCAGATGGATCGTGAGCTGCGGCCAACTGCGCGACGCCGCCGAGCGGCTGCGCCTGGTGTCGGCCGGAAACCTTTTCACCGCGCTCGAGCGGACCGCGCGCGACACGGCGCGGGCATTGTCCAAGCAGGTGATATTCGAGGGAACGGGCGGCGACATCCGCCTCGATTCCCATGTGCTCGAGACGGTGCAGGGCGCGCTCGTCCAGATCATCCGCAATGCCGTGGCGCACGGAATCGAGCCGCGAAGCGGAACGCACGCATGCCGGCAAGCCGGAGGCCGGGCTCGTATCGCGTCACGATCTCGCGGCGCGGTCGGCGGATCGTGTTCGAATGCCGCGACGACGGGCGCGGCGTCGATCTCGACGCCGTGCGGCGGGTCGCAGCGCAGCGCGGGCTGATCGGCCCGAACCGCCAGGAGCTCGATGCGCAAGAGCTCGTCCGGTTGCTGCTGCGCGGCGGCATCAGCACCTCGAAGACGGTGACGGAAGTGTCCGGGCGCGGCATCGGTCTCGACGTCGTGCGCGAGGCGGTCGAACGGCTCGGCGGCGAGGTGGTCGTTCGCACCGAGCCGGGGTTGGAACAAGCTTCGAGCTTGTCATCCCGCCGTCGCTCGCCTCCATCGAGGCGCTGATCGTCGAGACCGGCGAGGGCGGAAGGGCCGCCGCAATCCCGCTCGATGCGTGCGCAGCACGCTCCGCGTCGCCGCCGAGGACATCTCGCGGACGGCGACCGGCACTTCAATCCTGTACGAGCAGAAGGCAATCGCCTTCATTTCCTTGTCGACCGCACTGGCCGGCGCGCGCTGGGCGGTTGGCCGGAATTGGACCGCCATCGTGGTGGCGGGAGCGCAGGGCCTGGCGGCGATCGGGGTCGACCGCCTGCTGGGCACGGCGCGAATTGTCGTGCGGCCGCTGCCGCAGCGGATGACCGCGAACCCGATCGTCGTGGGAGCGTCGCTCGACGCCGACGGCAATCCACAGCTGGTCCTGGATCCCGATGGTCTCGTCGCGGCGGCGCATCGCGGCGATGCCGGCGGCGAGATCGGTGCGACCGCGCCGCGACACCCCGTTCTGGTGGTCGACGATTCGCTGACGACCCGGATGCTGGAGCAGAGCATTCTCGAATCGGCCGGCTACGAAGTCGACGTCGCGACTGTCGGGCGAGGAGGCCCTCGAGCTGGTTCGCCGCAAGCGCTATGCGCTGATCCTGGTCGATGTCGAAATGCCCGGCATGGACGGTTTCACCTTCGTCGAGCACCTGCGAGCCGACCCGAGCCTGCGGGATATCCCGGCGATCCTGGTGACCTCGCGGGCGGCGCCGGAGGATCTCCGGCGCGGGCGCGAGGTCGGCGCGCAAGGCTACATCGTCAAGAGCGAGTTCGACCAGGCCGAGCTGCTGGCCATGATCAAGCCGCTGATGGGATAGCGGATGCCGAAGACACGCGTCCTTGTCGTCGAAGACTCCGAGACCGTGCGCAGGCGCCTGGTGGACATCCTCGCCTGCGACCCGGACATCGAGCTGGTCGGGCGAGGCCGAGGACGGCAAGCGCGCCATCGAGCTCTGCCAGCAATGCCGGCCCGACGTGATCACCATGGACATGATGCTGCCGGTCATGAGCGGCCTCGCCGCGACCGAATACATCATGGCCCATTGTCCCACGCCGATCCTGGTCGTATCGGCCTCGATCAACCGCGGCGAGCTGTTCAAGATCTATGATGCGCTCGCGGCCGGCGCCGTCGATGTGCTGGACAAGCCGACCGGGGACCGAAGCCGAGGGCGTCGTGGGAGCGCCGTTTCCTCTCGACGGTGAAGCTCGTCGCCCGGATTCGCGTCATCACGCACCCGCGCGCGCGGCTGGCGGGACTGAGCAGGCCGCTGCCGGCCGCCCCGGCGCCGACAGCCGATTGCGCGCCGGCCGGCCCGCAAGATCGCGCTCGTCGCGATCGGCGCGTCGACCGGCGGACCGGGTGCGATCGTCGAGATCCTGCGCGGCCTGCCGGCGGAATTTCGGCTCCCGATCCTGTTCGTTCTCCATATCAACGAGCCCTTCGGGACCGCCTTCGCGGACTGGCTGGACGGCCAGACCAGCCGCCGCGTGAGCTACGCGAAGGACGGGGCCCCGCTCGCGTCGGCGACCGGCCGGGTCGTGATCGCCCCCGCCGGCCGCCACCTCGAGGTGCGCGACGGCCGTCTGCGTCTCACCGACGACCTTGAACGCCATTCCTGCCGACCTTCGGTCGATGTTCTGTTCGAGTCGGTGGCCAGCGAGTACGGCGCCGCCGCCGCGGCCTGCCTGCTGACCGGAATGGGCAAGGACGGCGCGCTCGGCCTGCTCAAGATACGCGCGGCCGGCGGGATGACGATCGCGCAGGACGAAACCACATCGGTCATCTACGGCATGCCGCGCGAGGCGGCCATGCTGGGTGCGGCGACGCATGTGCTGCGCCTTGGCGACATCGCACCCCGGCTCGCCGCATTGCAAGCCAACGAGGCGGAGGCCCGACAATGAGCGGCTGCATTCTCGTCGTCGACGACAGCTTGACGGTCCGCATGAACCTGATGGACGTGCTGACCGCCGCAGAGCTGCCGGCCGTGGCCTGCGCCAGCTTGGCCGAGGCCAGGGCCGCGCTCGCCCGGGAGCGGTTCTGCGCTCGTCATCCTCGACGTGTTGCTGCCCGATGGGGACGGCATCCAGCTGCTCGAGGAGCTGCGGGCGACGCCGTCGGCGAACGGTACCGCGGTCATGCTGCTGTCGACCGAAGCCGAGATCCGCGACCGCATTCGCGGCCTGACCACCGGTGCGGACGAATATGTCGGCAAACCCTACGATCCGGGCTACGTCGTCGCGCGCGCGCGCGAGCTGCTGGCGCGCCACGGCGGCGGAGGCCGGCGACGGACTCATCGGAGACCGTGCTGGTGATCGACGACAGCGTGACCTTCCGCGAGGCGCTGAAGGGGGAGCTGGAGAACGCCGGCTATCGCGTGCTGGTCGCCGGCCAGCGGCGAGGACGGCTTGCGCCTGGCCGCCGATCTGCGCCCGACCGCCATCATCGTCGACGGCGTGCTGCCCGGCATCGACGGGGCGACGGTCATTCGCCGCATCCGGCTCGACGCGGCGCTGCGCGGCCTTCCCTGCCTGCTGCTGACCGGCTCGGAAGAGCGCGGCGCGGAGGTTCGCGCACTCGATGCCGGCGCCGATGCCTTCGTCCGCAAGGAGGACAATGTTGCCGTCATCCTCGCCCGGCTGAGCGCCATGCTGCGGAGCGCCGGTGGGCAGAGTCGCCAAGCACGGCACGGCGAGCCTGCTCGGACCCAAGAAGATCCTCGCCGTGGACGACAGCGAAACCTATCTGCAGGAGCTGGCCGAGACGTTGCGCGCGGACGGCTACGAGACGGTGCTCGCCCGCTCCGGCGAGGAGGCGCTGGCGTTGCTCGAGCGCCAGCCGGTCGATTGTATTCTGCTCGACGTCCTCATGCCGGGCATCGGCGGCCAGGAAACCTGCCGGCGCCTCAAGAGCGTGCCGCTCACGCGCGACATTCCGATCGTGATGCTGACGGCGGTCGACGATCGTGACGCCATGATCCAGGGACTCTGCGCCGGCGCGGACGACTATATCGCCAAGGCGAGCGACTTCGCCGTCCTGCGCGCGCGCGTGCTCGCCCAGATCCGGCGCAAGCAGTTCGAAGACGAGAACAGGCTCATTCGCGAGCATCTCCTGCGCGCCGAGCTGGAGGCCGTGGAGGCCCGCACCGCGCGCGAGATCGCCGAATCGCGCGCCTCCCTGGTCGAGCAGCTCAAGTCGAAGAACGAGGAGCTGGAATCCTTCAGCTACTCGGTGGCGCATGACCTGCGGGCGCCGTTGCGCAGCATCGACGGCTTCGGCCTGATATTGCTGGAGGACTATGGGGACAAGCTCGACGATGCGGGCAAGCAATATCTCAGCTATGTCCGCGAATTCGGCCCAGCAGATGGCGCGGCTGATCGACGACCTGCTGGCGCTGGCCCGCCTCACGCGCGCCGAATTCCGGCCCGCACCGCTCGACGTCAGCGCCATCGCCCGCACGGTCGCCGCCCGGCTGGCGCAATCGAACGCGGACCGCCAGGTCGAGCTTGTCGTCGCCGGCGGGCTGCGCGCCGAAGGTGACGAGGGGTTGCTGACCATCGCCTTGGAGAACCTGATGGGCAATGCATGGAAGTTTACGCGCGGCTGCGCCAAGCCGCGGATCGAAGTCGGCGTCAATGACGACGAGCCGCGCGCCTATTTCGTGCGCGACAACGGCGCCGGTTTCGACATGGCCTACGCTTCGAAGCTGTTCGGCATGTTTCAACGCCTGCATTCGGCGGCGGAATTCGAGGGCACCGGCATCGGGCTGGCGACGGTCCACAGGATCGTGCGGCGGCACGGCGGACGGATCTGGGCGAAGGGCGCCGTGGGGCAGGGAGCCACGTTCTTCTTCACCCTCGAAGGCGGCGCCGGCTCCGACGGCGCGGTTGCGTCGCCGGGGATCGCGCCGTCCGCATCGCACTCGAACCTCCAGGTGACCGCATGACGCACGAACCTGTCATCCTGCTGGTTGAAGACAATCCCAAGGACGAAGCCCTCACGCTGCGGGCGCTCAAGAAAAGCAATATCGCCAACAAGGTCGTGGTCGCCCGCGACGGCGTCGAGGCGATCGACTACCTGTTCGGGCCCGGCCCCGACGGAGCCCACGCCGCGCTGCCGCAGCTGATCCTCCTGGATTTGAAGCTGCCGAAGCTCGACGGGCACGAGGTGCTGCAGCGAATTCGCAGCAACGAGCGAACCCGGCTCCTGCCGATCGTCATTCTCACCACCTCGGTCGAGGACCGCGACCGGCTGGAAGGCTACCGCCTCGGCGCCAACAGCTATGTCCGCAAGCCGGTGGATTTTGCCGAGTTTGCGCAAGCCGTCATTCAGCTGGGCCTGTACTGGCTCGTCTTGAATGAACAACCGCCTCTGGTTCGCGCATAGAGCGAGGCAGCCATGGCGCGGCCACTGCGCGTTTTGATCGTCGAGGATAATGAACGGGACGCCGCGCTCATGCTGCGCGAGCTGCAGCGCGGCGACTACGACGTCACCCACGAGCGGGTCGACACGCCGGAAGCGATGATCGCCGCACTGAAAGAGCCTTGGGATCTCGTGCTCTCCGACTTTACGATGCCGCGCTTCAGCGCGCCGGCCGCGCTCTCGCTGGTCAAGGAACGGGCGTTGGACCTGCCCTTCATCATCGTCTCAGGCACGATCGGCGAGGACACGGCGGTGACGTCGCTGCGTGCCGGCGCGCACGATTTCCTGGTCAAGGGTTCGCTCGCCCGGCTGGTTCCCGCGATCGAGCGGGAACGGCGCGAGGCCGGCGTGCGCGCGGAACGCAAGAAGATGCACGAGCAGCTGCTGATCTCGGAGCGGATGGCATCGCTGGGCATGCTGGCGGCCGGGGTGGCGCACGAGATCAACAATCCGTTGGGTATCCTTCTCACCAATCTGGAGCTTGCCTCCGAGCAGCTGACACGCGTGGTGCAGGGGGAGGCGGCGAGCGCGGGCGGCGAGGCCGGCGGGGGCCATGGCTTGAGCGCTCCGCCGATTCGGCTGGCGGAGCTGAACCAGCTGATAGAGGAAGCTCAGGAGGCCGCGGAGCGGGTGCGCCTCATCGCGCGCGATCTGCGAACCCTGTCGCGATCCAACGACGAGGAGCAGCCGGAGACGCTGGAGATTCACCGCGTGCTGGAAGCTTCGATCCGCATGGCGGCGAACGAAATTCGTCACCGCGCGCGATTGATCCGGGATTACGGCGCAGTACCGCCGGTGACCGGAAACCAGGCCAAGCTCGGACAAGTGTTCATCAACCTGCTCGTCAACGCCGCGCACGCAATTCCGGAGGGCAGGTCAACGACCAACGAGATCAGGATCGTCACGCGGACGGACAATGACGGGCGCGCGGTGGTCGAGGTCCGGGATACCGGGTCGGGGATTGCGCAGAGCACCCTGCCTCGCATCTTCGACGCCTTTTTCACCACCAAGCCCGGCAGTGCCGGCACCGGTCTCGGCCTCGCCATCTGTCATCGCATCATCACCGCGCACGGCGGCGCTATTTCGGCCGAAAGCGAGGTTGGTCGAGGAAGCGTCTTCCGTACGGTCTTGCCGCCGGCCGCCGGCAAAGCCACGCCGGCCAGTCTCGTCTCACCCAGCGTCGTGCATGCAGGCAACGAGGCTCATGGACGCCGCCGACGCATCCTGGTCGTGGACGACGAAGAGGTGCTCGGCGTGACGATCAAGCGAACGCTCTCCGGCGAGCACGAAGTGACAGCGGTCACCACCGCAAGGGAGGCCCTTCATCTGCTGGGCGGAGAGGCGCAGTTCGACCTGGTCCTGTGCGATCTCATGATGCCCGAGATGACCGGCATGGAGCTGTACCAGGAGCTTCTGCGGCTGCAACCCGAGCAGGCCAAGAAGTTCGTTTTCATGACCGGGGGTTCCTTCACGGAAAGCGCGACCCGATTCCTCACGCGGATATCGAACCCCACGATCGAAAAGCCGATCAGGGCGGCCAAGCTGCGAAGCCTGGTGCGGGACCTGGTCCAGGACCTCGTCCCGTGATCGTGCGCACGCATTCCAGTGCTGGTTGCCGTGGTCGTATCGATGCGGGCGGCGCGCTCCCGATCGCGCTCGCCCTCCTGGCATTGCTGATCTGGACGCCCGCGGCGGCATCGGCGCAGCGCCTCGACGGGATGAATGTCGTCATGGCGCCGGATCATCCCTTCGGCAGCGCCTCGGCCAAGCATTCGCTCGCCGACCTGAAGCAACTCGGTGCCGGCGCGATCGCGCTGGTTCCGTTCCTTTGGCAGTCGAGCCCGAACAGCCCGGAGATCGTTCGCGGCAACGACATGCCCGATGCGGTGCTGCGCGCCGCCATTCGGGATGCGCACGCGCTCGGCCTCTCCGTCATGGTGAAGCCGCATGTGTGGGTCCCGACAAGCTGGGCGGGCGCCGTCACGATGGACGGCGAGGACGGCTGGCGCCGCTGGTTTGCGAGCTATCGGCGCGAGCTCGTGCGCATCGCCGGCATTGCCGAGGACGAGAAGGCGGAGGCGCTTGCGGTCGGCACCGAGCTCACCATGACCACGGCGCGACCAGAATGGCTCGATCTCATCGCTGCCGCGCGTGCGCGCTATTCGGGCACCTTGCTCTATGTGGCGCACAACGCCGACGAGGCCGAGACGGTGCCGTTCTGGAGCAAGCTCGATGCCATCGGGGTATCGCTCTATCCGCCGCTTGGCGCCGATGACGATCGCAGCGGGCGCCGGAACGCGATGCGCGCCGCCGCCGATCGCCTCGACGCATTGGCGGCGCGGGCCGGAAAACCGGTCGTGGTCGGCGAGATCGGCCTGCGTTCCGCGCAAGGTGCGGCCGCCAAGCCCTGGGAGAGCGCCGAGGAGCGCGCGAGCGCAGCCGATCCGTCCCTACAGGCCGCGGTCCTGGCCGATTGGCTCGCCGTGCTCGATCGGCCGACCATCCGCGGCGTCATGATCTGGCGCTGGTTCACCGATCCGGACGCCGGCGGCCCGGCAGACACGGATTTCACCGTCCAGGGCAAGCCCGCGGAGAATGTACTGCACTGCGCCTGGACGCGCGCCTGCGCGAAGCCCTGAGGCTCAAAATCTATACCAGGCACCGAGGACCACGCCATTCTCCTGCAGGGCGTTGCGGCCCGCATAGGTGGTGAAGCCGCCAAGCTGCAGCGACAGCGTGGCGCTGAGCGCATACACCGCGCTGAGCTGGAGCTTGTAGTATTCGTAGCTCGTGAACGGCGCAGTGCCGGCACCTTCCGACATGACGTTGAAGCTCTGCGCCAAAAGCAGCCACTGCGGCGCCGCCTGCAGCCCGAAGGTCGCGTCGATGCGGAACTCGTTGGGCGGCGCGCCGGCGCGAAAGTGTTGCGCCGCCTCCAGGTCGACGAAGGCGGGCAGGCCGCGGAGCACGAAGGCGTAACCGACCAGGCCGCGGATGTCGGTCTCCACCTCGGTATAGCCGATGGCAGCGGGATTCGAAGTTTCGTTGGTGCCCGGCAGCAGCACCGTGGCCTGGCCGGAGACGACCCAGGAATCCGTCTGCAGCAGCCGGTAACGGCCGCCGAACTCGGTGTAGCCGAGACCGGTGCGCTGCGCGTCGGTCGGGGCTGCGATGTCGACATGCTGCAGCCCGGGTGCCGCAATGACGGTCAACTGGTCGGTGACGCCATATTCAAGCAGGCCCTGCAATTCCAATTTGTTGTAGCGTGGCGTCGGCGCCAGCCCGGAACCGTCGAATCCGGAATTTGCGCTGCTCGCGGTGGCGGTCACCACCGCTTGTCCGCTGCCCTGCGGCAGCGTCCAGGCGCCGGCCAAGGCCGCGCACGGCGACACCAGCACGCCCAGCCCAACTCCCACGCTACGTCTCAACACACGCTTTACTCCAACACTACCAACGCAACTCAACCACTACCAACGCTCGAATACCTAAGCGCTCAGCGCCAGGACGCGATTGCCGCCGGCGCCGGCGGCGTCCTGCACCTTGGCGATCGCCTGGGTGAGCAGATGGACGCGTTCGACGCTGCCCTTGACCAGGCCGGTGACGGTCGCGACGCTTGCGGTCACATGGTCGGACGCGACCAATTCGGAATTCGGCAGGCGCAATTTCGCGACGGTGCTGTGCAGCGCCTCGCCAAGCTCGCGCGCCGAATTGGCGCCGAACTCCGGCGCCACCAGGATGATCATGCCGTTGCGGTAGGATGCGGCGATGATGCCGATGGTCGCCACCGACCGACGGACCGCGCGCGCGACCTGGGCCAGCACGCTGTTGGCGGCCCGCTCGCCATGCGCCAAGCGATAGCCCTCGAAGCGGTCGATGCTGAGCGCGACAATCGAAATCGCCTCGTTGCTCTCGTATCCGGCCGCGGATGTGAGATAGGCTTCCGCGACCTCGCCGACGAACAGGCCGGTTGCCTCGTCGATCCACAGGCTGGCGCGCCGATTGCCCCAGCTCGACAGAAAGCCGAGCAATTCACGCTCGCGCGCCTGCCGGCGGTCGAGCTCGGCCTTGAGCCGCAACGCCGCGCGCACGCGGGCCACCAGCTCCGTGCGATTGACCGGCTTGGTCACATAGTCGGTGGCGCCGGCGACGAAAGCATTGCTCAACGTGTCCATGTCGTCGCACGAGGTCACCATGATGATGGGCAAGTCGGAGCAGCGCGGATCGTTGCGGATTCGCGCGCAGGTCTCGACGCCGTCCATCTCCGGCATGACGACATCCAAGAGCACGAGATCGAAGGGCGGCGGCTCGTCGGAATTGCGACCGATGTCGAGCACCTTGAGCGCGTCCCAACCCGACGACACGGGCACGACATCGTCGTAGCCGGCGGACAAAAGGGTCCCTTCCTCGAGGTCGCGGGAATCCTCAGAATCGTCGACTATCAGTATCCGCACCGTCACCTCCGTATTTATACTTACGACTTTTATGTATCTATATTATAGGGACTGAATACTAACGTTTCGAAAGGTCGCCAATATTCAAGCGTCCGAATATGCGCCAAGTATTATTTTGGTATACAATGCCATAACCTGGTGCGCCGTCGCGAAAGAGCGTCGGGAAGGCCTTGTCCAAACGGTCGGTCATGCCGACCGTGCTCTGCGGATCGGGCACCGCGACGAACGGCGTCTCGACCCGGGAGAACAACAACGCGAGCGCGAACGGCTCGCTGGCCGGACCGAAGAGGCCGCGCGCGCCGCCGCGCCCGAGCACGAAACCCGGCGCGTTGTCGGTGTCGGCCAGCACGCCGTCGCGCCCGCTCGCGGCGCCGCCGACGGCGAGCGCATCCAGCCGTTCCGGCTCGCCGCCGTGGCCCTGCAGCGCAGCCCTCAGGTGATACACGGTGCCGGGATCGATCAGGGCAACCCCCAGCGCGCCGCCGAGCCAGCCAAGCGCCAGCAGCGGAACAACCAGCGCGAGCCGCTGGCGCACCTCCGGCACCCGCGTCACCACGACGGCGGCGAGCACGGGGGCCGCCACCGCCAGCGCGGTCGGATCGCCAAACAGGCCGCTGGCCGCGGCCATCGCGGTGGCCGCGACAGTGCTGGCGGCGAACACCAAGGCCGGGGTGACCAGGGGCCGTCGCCGACGCACGACCGCGAGCGCGGCCCAGGCCAGCGGAGCGCCGATCGCGAGCGCCGCCACCATGGCGAGGCTCGCATCGAGGGCGCGAAGCCCCAACAGCCCGTCGCCAAAAACGCGCGCCGCATCCGCCGTCCAGGTCGCCACGCTTTGGGCGGGGGCAGCAAAGAAGCTCCATCCGGCACCCGGAAAAACCCACGACACATAGGAGAACGCCGCAACCGCGAATACGGAGGGAAAGACGAGCGCGACCACCACGTTGAACGCGGAACGCATGACCAGGGCGGGACGCACCGCGAAGGCCAGGAACGGCACCGAGGCGAATCCGACCGCAGCCCCCATGGGGTGGGAGAATGCGAGCCCAAGCAGCGCAAGCCCGGTGGCCATGACCTCGGCGGTCCCGCTGCTGGCGCGCAGATCGTAGAGCGCACGGCAGAGCAGGAGGAGAAAGACGGCGAGGAACATGTCGGCGGGACCGCCGATCGCGGCATCCAGCAGCGCCGGATGAAGGACGATGAGCAGCGTCGCGGCGCCGGCCGCAAGGCGCGACAAGCCGAGGTCGCGGAACGCCAGGAAGCAAGCGCCGGCGAGAAGCCCGAACAGGCCCGCCGCCACCAGCGCCGGCGCCGGCGTGCCGGCCGGCGCAAGCCAAGCCACCAGCGTCGTGGTCAAGAACGGAATCGTCGGATAGCCGGCCACGATACGGCCGATCGAGAGGCCGCCGTCGGCAGCCGTGCTGGCGCCCGCCCACAATCGCAACGCGTCGTCCGCCACGAAGCCCGCCTGCGCGGCGAGCGCCGCCAGCGCCAAGATGGCCACGAAGGCGAACGCCGCGATCGGCGCCGCCGCCAGCGCGCGGTTCACGGCCGCTCTCCGGCGGCTTCGCCGAGGTCAGCGAATTGCGCCGCAGGATGCCGGGATATGCCGTGCTGAGTCTTCTCCCAGAAGTGCGGATTGCCCAGCAGCTGCCAGAGCCCCCGATAGGCGGCGATCGAGATGAGCACCCAATAGACGGGGAACGTGAGGCTGTAGGGAACCAGCTCGAGCCAACCGCGACGGATCGGCGCGATCATGCTCAGATAGATGAAGGCGCCGTTGCCGGCGAGCAGATTGAACAGGCTCAAGAACAGCAGGATCTGCGGGAAGATGCTGTCGAGGCTGGTGGCCGGCAGGCCGAGCCAGACCAGGTAGAAGGCCCAAACGAGCGGATTGAACAGGCCGGCCAGCACAGTGCCGCCGATGAACAGGACGAAGCCGAGAAAGCCGAGCGGTCCGGCGCTGCGCAGGAACTGCAGCGGCCGGCGCGTGTGGACCAGCAATGTCTGCATGTAGCCCTTGATCCAGCGCGAGCGTTGCCGGATCCACTGGCTGACGAGGCAGCTTGATTCTTCGAAGGTGGTCGAATCGACGACCCCGACGCGATACCCCTTCTGGCCGATGCGGATGCCGAGATCCGCATCCTCGGTGACGTTGAAGGGGTCCCAGGCGTGCAGCTCACGCAGGATGTCGGTGCGGAAATGGTTCGAGGTGCCGCCGAGCGGGATCGGAATGTTGAGCCGCTCCAGGCCCGGCAGCACATGGTCGAACCATAGCGCATAGTCCAGCGTGAACATGCGGGTGAGCCAGTTTTCGTTGGCGTTGTAGTAGCTCAGCCGGCACTGCAGGCAGGCGGTGTTGGCGGGCGCGCGCCGGAAGGTAGCGACCACCTTGCGGAGCTGGTCGGGCTCCGGCCGGTCCTCGGCATCGTAGATCACCAGATACTCGCCGCGCGCAAAGCGCAGTGCGAAGTTGCAGGCCTTCGGCTTGGTCTGCGGCTTGGACCACGGCACGATGATGATCTCGAACACGCCTTCGAGGCCCAGATTGCGCGCGGCCTCGATGGTCTCGCGGTCGCCGGCCTCGAGCACGATCTTGATGTCGAGCTTGCCGAGCGGATAATCGAGATCGCGCAGCGCCTGGGCCAGCTGCGGCAGCATCTTGGCCTCCCCGAACATCGGAACCAGGACGGTGAAGACCGGCAATTCCTCGTCCCGCAGCGCGCGCGCCTCGATGGCGATGGCTTGATCGGCCGCGACCGAACGGCCGCCGCCCACCGATATCAGGACGCCCTTCAGGACGAAGTTGGCGAGATAGAGAACGCTGACCGCGAAATTGAGCACGATCAGGGTCGCGAGCGGCGCCAGGCCCAGTCCCGCCAGCAATGCGGTCAGCAGAAGATAGAGCACGATCAGCTGTCCGCCGGTGAACACCACGCGCGCCGACATCTGCGGATCGAGCTCGGCCAGCTCGAACACGGCGCGATGCGACAGGGCGTCGGCGAAGGCCTGCTGAACCGCGACCACGATGTCGAATTTCGAGACCACCACGAACTCGATCGCCGAGCCCCAGCGCTGCCGCGCGAACAGCAGGGTTTCCGGCCCCGGCTCGGCGGTCGCGATCAGCATGCGTCCGTCGCGGCGTCGCCACGGCATGGTCAGCCGGCCGACATAGAGATCGGTCTCGGACGGCTGCAGCAGCGCGCGATCGGGCGGCTCGCCGATCAGATCGACGAAGGGCAGATCGAAATGCTGGGCGTAGGTCTTGTAGTACAGCCTCGGATCGATCCAGTTGCGCGACAAGAGCGCGTCGCCAAGCCGCACGTTCCAGGTCTCCGCCAGCTCGACGGCCTCGTCGAGCTGGGGAAGCGTGATGACGCGCTGGCCGACCAGGAGATTCCCGAGCGCGCGATCAGACGGCGAGATCGGCATCGGCTATTCGTTCGCGGCGGCGGGACGGCGACGGAACATGCGTTGCAGCCCGAACAGCAGGACGGCGGTCGCCAACAGCCACAGGCCGGCGATGATCCAGGCGCGGAAGCGATCCGCCACGGTGAGCCACGACACCTGGTCCGGATAGGAGATCCGGATCACGGTGTCGCGCTCGGTCGACATCGCCAGCGCCACGCCGGTGGAATCCAGGAACGCGACGTCGCCGTGATCGAGGCGTAGGTCGGGCGGCGCTGGCGCGGCGCCGTCGGACGACAGCGGCTTGATCCATAAGCCGGTATGTTCGCCTGCGCTCACCACCTGGGCGACGGCGCCGGTCGCGAAGCCGCCGAGATCAAGCAGGGTGCGGTCGGCGCGGTCGGTGACCGCGACCCGTCCGCGATCGAAGCGCACGCGCGGGCTGCTCCCTTCCGGCGCCTGATCGCTGACCGCAAGGAAGGATCCGCTCGGCGCCGGCGCGCTGCCGGGCGCGACCAGGTTGACCTTGATGGGCGCATTCTCGGGCGACAATTGATTGATCACCTCGGCCACGAGATCGAGCACCAGCGTCGGCTGCTCGGCGGTCGAGGCCGGAAGCAGAAGCTCCAGGCCACCCGACCAGCGCGCGACCAGATCGGAAAAATCATGGGCCGGACCGTCGGCGGCGGCGAGCACGAGCGCGCTCGAGCCGAGGATCTGGGCCGGGAAGCCCTGCGGCTCGAACCGGCAGTCGCCCTGGGCGCTGTCGCGCTGTACGACGGCGCGGACATTCGCGTTGGTGCCGGCCAGGCCGTCGGGCAATGGCATGTCGAGACGCGTGGTTTCGCCGCTGGTCGCAACCGTGCTGCCGAGCAGGCGGTCGTTGACAAACGCGCTGACCACCGCCTTCTCGCCGGCGCCGTCGGGCGCCACCAGGACGTCGAGCAGGAGGCGCGCCGGTCGCGTGCCGCCGGGCAGCCGCCGGGCATCGATGACGGCGGAAAGCTCGGCGCGGCCGAACACTTCGGCCACGGCCGGCGCAATGCCGAGCTGGTCGAAGGTCACCCGATCGGTTGGAAGCGCAACCGGCCGGGCGTCGCCGACCGAAGCGGATACGATGCCGCGCGTGGCGGCGAGCGCACGACCGCCGAGCAGGAGGCCGGCGCGCACGACGCTCCCGTCCGAAACCAGCAGCGCCGGCACGCCACCGATGCGGATGGCGGCGAGCGTGCCGAAACCGGGCGGCGTCCCGGCCAAGGTGGCGATCGGTGAATTGATCGCCCCGGTGGCGTCGGCGAGGGTGCCGACCAGGATGACGCCGTGGGTCCAGCGGCCGGCCTCGCCGCGTTTGGCGATATCGGCCAGGCCGTCGTAGCCGCGGTGAAAGGTCACCTGCCGGCCGGAAGCGATGAGCGAGCGTGCGACCGCGAGCGCGGTGGCGATCTCGGAGCCGGCAAGACGCCGGCCCGGCAGAGCGAGCACGACCTCGCGCGGCATGAGCGCCGCCGTGGTGGCGACATCGAGGCCGCCGGTCGGACCGAGATCGACCTCGATGGCGGTTTCGGGCCTGATGGTGAGGCTGTCGCCGACGTAGCGCACGTCGATGCAGCGGTCGAGCGTGGCGGCGCCGGAATAGAGGAAGGAGACCTTGAGATAGCCGTCCTTGGGCTTGGCCTTGCCCAACGGAATCCGGATGCTGCGGCCGCGGGATTTTCCGTCCAGCGCGATCGCCACCACGGTCCGGTCATTGACCAGCACTTCGAGACTTCGGCGCGCGTCGTGCGCGCTCACATCGTCGAGGACCAGCACGAGATCGCTCGCCGCCACATCGCGCGACTGCGGCAGCGGCACGAACAGCTCGCTGTGCCCGCCGAGATTGGCGAAGCGCACGCCGTTGATGAATCCGATATCGGCCAACGTGATCGCCGAGATGAGGCCGGTCACCCGCCCGGGGGCCGCAACGGGTGGAGCTTCGATCGCGGCCGGCAGCGGAGCCGGCGCGCGGGACTGGACGGCGACCCGCGATGGCGCTTGCGATTGCGCTTGCGCGGCGAGCGGGACGAGCGTCAGTGCAAAACCGAGAACGTACGCAATACAAGTCGAAGAGGTCATGTTCACCGCCAGCCGGAATAGAATGATTGCAGTTCGCCCGCCGCGGTTTCCCGCAGCGCATGTAGTGCTTTCTTGAACGAGGTGATTTCCTCGGCCGTCAGCCCGCGGCCCGCGTGGTGCGGCTCCAGCAGGATGTACTCGACGCGGCGCGCCGCGCGACCGGTTCCGGCAAAGCCGACGGTCGGACCGATGCCGACGATGCCGTGCATCCGTCGGTAGGCTTCGGCGACCGTCTCGCGCACCGCCTCGTCCTCGCCCGAGAGGGCCGGGATGGCCGCAAAGGTGTCCTCGATCTTGCTTTCGAGCGCCGAAACGAAGCGCTCGCGCACCCTGGCAAGACGCTCGGTGAATGCATCGACAGCCATGACGGCGGCCCCCCGGAACGCGACCACCGGATGTCTACATGGCGCAGGTTAATATCTTCTAGACGAGTTGAAGAATTATACTGACTAAGCACTTCTACTTACAAATCTATACTTAAATTGCAAGGTAGATGCCTTCTGCTATATTCCAGTCTCCGCGGCAGTAATACTTGAGGCCCGCGCGCTGCGGTTTCGGCTTGCGGCCCGGGCTTGGCGACGCGGCCGCGACACGCCGCCGCTGCGCGCTATCCTTGCCATCCGGGCATCCCTACAATGGCGCATCAGCCCGGTCGCGATGGCGCGGCACACGGCGGCTCTCCCACAGAAGGTTCCGATGTCCAGGCCCGCGTATTTGATAGCTTCCTCGGCTGCCGCGCTCGTATCGATCTCGGCTGCGTGCTGGCTTGCTCATCCGGCGCCCGCATGGGCGCAGGGCGCCCCCACCCTTGCGGGCAAGAACGTGCAGATGCTGATCGGTTTCGGGCCCGGCGGCGGCTACGATCTGTGGGGCCGCGTGGTCGCCCGCCACATCGGCAAGCACCTGCCGGGCAATCCGACGGTGGTGCCGCAGAACATGCCGGGCGCCGGCAGCTTCGTGGCCGCCAATAACATCTACAATCTCGCCCCCAAGGACGGCAGCGTGATGGGGATCATCGCGCGCGACGCGGCCTTGGGGCCGATCACCGGGGCCACCGGAGCGCGCTTCGATCCGACCAAGATCACCTGGCTCGGAACGCCCACGACCGAGACGAATGTCTGCATCGCCTCCAATACCGCCAAGGTGAAGACGCTCAAGGATCTCTACGATACGCAATTGATCGTCGGCGACACCGGCGTCGGCACCGGCACCCACTCCTATCCGAAGGCGCTCAATGCATTGCTCGGCATGAAGTTCAAGATCATCGCCGGCTTTCCGGCATCGTCCGACGTGTTCCTGGCCATGGAGCGCGGCGAGGTCGACGGGATCTGCGAGAGCCTCGACAGCGTTTCGGGCAAGCGGCCGGACTGGATCCCGAGCAAGAAGGTCACGATCCTGTTCCAGGGCGGCGCCGCCCCCAACCCGCAACTCCAGGGCGTACCGTTCGTGGCCGATCTGGCGCGCAACCCGGACGACCGGTTGGCGATCGAGTTCCTCTATGCCGGCCAGGGCATCGGCCGCCCGTTCGTCGCGCCGCCCGACATGCCGGCGGACCGCACAAAGATGCTGCGCGATGCCTTCAGCGACACCATGAAGGACCCGGAATTCATCGAGGATGCCAAGCGCAACATGCTCGACGTGGAGCCCGAGGACGGCGAGCATCTCGCCGCCTTGATCCAGAGGATCTACGCCACCCCCAAACCGATCGTCGACAAGATCGGCGAGCTGATCAAGTAGCCCGAAAGGCTTGCCACCTGCACCCGTTCTTGAACGTTTAACCTGTCACCACCATATTGACGAGAGCCGGGTTGCGGTCGCGCCGAATGAACGCGTCCGCCGCGCGGCGCGAGGGGGGCGCCGCAAGGGCCTCCGCCAAAGTCGCTTGCAAAGGGCTTTGAAACGATGTCCCGAGTTCCGTCCCTGTCCAGTCCGTTTCTGCTCGGATTCGATGAGATCGAGCGCGCGCTTGAGCGCGTCACCAAGACCTCGGATGGTTATCCGCCCTACAATATCGAGCGGATCGCGCCGCAGGATTGTCGCCCCGAGCGCCTGCGGATCACATTGGCAGTCGCGGGTTTCACCCGCGATCAGCTCGATGTGACGGTCGAGGAGAGCCAGCTCGTCATCCGCGGGCGGCAGCACGACGACAAGACCCGGCAATTTCTGCACCGCGGCATCGCGGCGCGCCAATTCCAGCGCACGTTCGTTCTGGCGGACGGCATGGAGGTGCTGGGAGCGGACCTGAACAACGGTTTGTTGTCGATCGATCTGGCGCGGCCCGAGCCGGGCCGGTTGGTAAAGACGATCAGCATCACCGACCATGATTGAGCAGGACCAGGCAGGACTGAACCTAAACCAGGACTCGACCGTTGATAGAGAAAGGAGTCGAGGGCCATGAACAGCAACATGAACAGCAATCCGAACGCATTCGACAACATGATTTCTCCGGAGGCGCTGGCGATGCTCGGCGGCGGCAAGATCGCCTATGTCAAGAGCATCCGCTCCGAGGACGTGCCCACATTGTTCCCACAGGCGCCGGAAATCGCGCCCGGCCTCAAGCTATTCGCCCTGCACGCCGCCGACGGCACGCCGATCATGCTGACCGACAGCCGCGAGGCCGCGATCGCCAATGCCTGGAGCCAGGAGCTCGAAGCCGTCAGCGTGCACTGATCGAGGGGTCGGTAATCAAGAGTCGGTAATCAGAAGTCGGTAACCAGAAATCACTCGGGCGCGGCGCTTCTCGCGCCTGACTGCTGATTACTGATTTCTGTCGCCTGATCAGGCTGCGCTGGCCGGCGGCATTGCCAGCACGGCATAGAGAGCTTCTGCATCGCGCGAGTCGCGCAGCTTGCGCGCGACCTCGGGATCGCGCAGCAAGCGGGCCACCCGCGCCAGCGCCTTGAGATGGTCGGCGCCGGCGCCTTCCGGCGCCAGCAGCAGAAAGACCAAGTCGACCGGCTGGCCGTCGAGCGCCTCGAAATCCACCGGGCGGGCAAGCCGGGCGAACAGGCCGAACAGCTTGTTGAGCTTCGGCAGCTTGCCGTGCGGTATGGCGACCCCGTTACCGACGCCGGTGGAACCTAGCTTCTCCCGCTGCAGCAGAATCTCGAATATGGCGCGCTCGTTCTGCCCGCTCAATTCGGCCGCTTTGGCGGCAAGCTCCTGCAGCGCCTGCTTCTTGCCATTAACCTTGAGTGCCGGGATGATGGCATTGGGCGCGACGAGATCGGCAAGCGGCATGGAACTCTTCCAGGGAACCGGGAGCTCTGCGGGCGGCGCTAGCGTTGCTAGAGTTTTTCACCTTGTCGCATTTTCGGACGGAGAACCGGTTCGAACGGAAACGCGGTTTCGCTGGTTCCTGAAAACGCCCTAAAGGCGCCGGACCATAAGGAGCGTCTCAGGCGCCGTCAATGGGCGTCCTTGGCCTCCATCAGGGGCGGATCGATCCACCCGATATGACCGTCGCCGCGCCGGTAGACCAAGTTGACGCGGCCATGTCCGGCGTGCCTGAACACCACCACCGCGGCCCCGGTCAGATCGAGTTCCATTACGGCATCGCTCACCGAAAGGCGTTTGAGGGCGGTGGTGGATTCCGCGATGATGACCGGATCGATTCCCGTTGCCTCGTCGTCGTCGTGCTGGGGGGCGGCGATCACATAGGTCGGCGCTTGGATCGTCCGCAGCGCCGAGGCCCCGTCGGCGGCGGTCGCCTGATGATTCTTGAGCCGCCGCTTGTACCGGCGCAGCCGCTTCTCGATCCGCTCCGCCGCCTGATCGGCGCTCGCATAGGCGTCCGCCGCCAGGGCCTCGGCTTCGAGCATGATGCCGGAATCCAGGTGGATCACGCATTCGCTCCGGAACCCGAAACCTTCCTTGCCGACCGTGACATGGCCGGAGAACCCGCCGTCGAAATACTTCGCCGTGGCTTCCGCGATCCGCTCATTGATGCGCGCCCGCAAGGCCTCGCCGATGTCGATGTTCTTGCCCGATACGCGAAATGACATGACGGCCTCCACTCCCCCCGTGATTCGTACATAGTCTCAGGCTCGTCGACCCGCCAGATGGCGGGCCATCGGGGTGGAACTCGCTTGGTAGATCGCTTCGTCGGCTGGATCGCGGATCGTTCTTGGATCGGTTTTTTTGGATCGAAAGCCGGAAGCGCCCGGGATCAAGCCGCGGCAGCTTCTCCTGAACGGCGCTAGACGCCGGTGCGCATCGACGTCTGCTTCTCGCGCCGGCGCTGCACCGAGGACGCTATGCGCATCGCCTCGCGATACTTGGCGACGGTGCGGCGGGCGATCTCGATTCCGGCACCGCGCAACTTTTCCACGATGGTGTCGTCCGACAGTACCGAATGCGGGTTCTCGGCATCGATGAGCTGCTTGATCCGGTGACGGACCGCCTCGGCGGAATGCGCTTCGCTGCCGTCGGCCGCCGCGATCGCCGAGGTGAAAAAGTACTTCAGCTCGAAAATCCCGCGACTGGTCGCCATGTATTTGTTGGCGGTGACGCGCGACACCGTGGACTCGTGCATTGCGATCGCATCAGCGACGGTCTTGAGATTGAGCGGACGCAGATGCTGGACGCCATGCGCGAAGAAGGCGTCCTGCTGGCGCACGATCTCGGTCGAGACCTTGAGAATGGTCCTGGCCCGCTGATCGAGCGCGCGGATCAGCCAGGTCGCGGTCTGCAGGCAATCGGCCAGATAGGTCTTGTCCTTGTCGTTGCGGGCGGTCTTGGCGACCTGCGCATAATAGCTCTGATTGACCAGCACCTTGGGCAGCGTCTCCGAATTGAGCTCGACCAGGAAGCCGCCGTCGGCGCCGGGTCGCACGAACACATCCGGCACGATCGGCTGCACCATGGTGGTTCCGAAAGCGAGGCCGGGCTTCGGATTGAGGTGGCGAATCTCCGCGATCATGTCGATGAGATCTTCCTCGCTCACGCCGCAGGCCCGTTTCAAGCCCGGAACATCCCGCTTCGCCAGCAGATCCAGATGGGCGACCAGCGCCTGCATGGCCGGATCAAAGCGGTTGCGCTCGCGGAGCTGGATCGCAAGGCATTCGGTGAGGTTGCGCGCGCACACGCCGGGCGGATCGAAGGCCTGCAGGGTCGCCAGCATGGCCTCGACCTCGCAGCCGGACGCGCCGAGCTTGTCGGCAACCTGCGCGAGGTCGCCGACGAGGTAGCCCGCCTCGTCGACCAGGTCGATGAGGTATTGTCCGATCAAGCGGCGCGCCGGATCGGCCACCGCCAGCACGAGCTGCTCGGCAAGATGATCGGCCAGCGTCCGCTCGACCGAGACGAACGCTTCCAGATTGTAGTCGCCGTCCGGTTGGCGGCCGTTGCCGGCGCCGGTCCAGTCGGTGTACCCCGCCGCGTCGGAGCTCGGCCGCGGCGCCGCCACTTCGGGATCGTCGGCGCCGTTGATTTCGCCGTCAGCACGCTCCGCCGCACGTTCGTCGCCGGCCGCAAAACTTCCCTCGGTCCAATCCGCCGGCGGCCGCTCGTCGGCAGCGGCCTCCCGCTCGGCCAATTGCGGCTCGCCCTCGACGGCGATCTCGCCCGTGCGCTCGAGCAGGGGATTGCGCTCGAGCTCGCTTTCAACATAGCCGACGAGGTCAAGGTTGGAGAGCTGCAGCAGCTTGATGGCTTGCATCAGCTGCGGCGTCATCACCAGCGCATGGCTCTGCCGGAGTTGAAGTTTTTGGGTTAGCGCCATATTGCTTTGCGAAAATCCGCGGTTCTTATTTTGGTCCGGTTCTTGCTTCCTGGTCCGGATCTTGCTTACCGCGTTCCGCGGCGCGTGTATACTGGTTCGCCGTCGGTCAGGTCTTGAAGTCCTCGCCCAGGTAGAGGCGGCGGACCTCCGGGTCGTTCACGACCTGCTCCTTGCTGCCCTCCATCAGCACCGCGCCCGAGTAGATGATGTAGGAGCGATCGGTCAGGTCCAGGGTCTCGCGAACATTGTGGTCGGTGATAAGTACTCCGATACCGCGATTGGTGAGGTGCCTGACCAGCTTTTGGATCTCCACGACGGCCTTCGGGTCAATACCGGCAAACGGCTCGTCAAGCAGCATGTAGCTCGGCCGGCTGGCCAGCGCCCGGGCGATCTCGACGCGGCGGCGCTCTCCGCCCGACAGCGCGATCGAGGGCGTCTTGCGCAGGCGGGTAATGCCGAACTCCTCGAGCAGCGCGCCCAGATCGGCCTCTCGGCGGCGGCGGTCGGGCTCGATCACCTCCAGCACCGAGCGAATATTGTCCTCCACATTGAGGCCGCGAAAGATCGAAGCTTCCTGCGGCAGGTAGCCCACACCCAGCCGCGCGCGCTGGTACATCGGCAGGCGGGTGACATCGTGGCCATCAAGCTCGATGCGGCCACGGTCGGCCTTGATCAGGCCGGTGATCATGTAGAACACGGTGGTCTTGCCGGCGCCGTTGGGACCCAACAGGCCGACCGCCTCGCCGCGGCGCACATGAATGCTGACATTGCCGACGACTTTCCGTCCCGAGAAGCTCTTATCGAGGTTCTGAGCCGCCAGGCTGTTGGGGCGGAGGGCGGGCTGATCCTGCCGGACGGCCTGCAGGCGGGGCCGCAAAACCTGCGGTTCGGACCGCGGAGCGGCCGGCTCACGGGTGGCCTGCGGTTCAGACCGGAGCACTTGGAGCTCGGGCCGGTGGGCGGGCGGCTCGGGCCGGTGGGCGGGCGGCTCGGGCCGGTGGGTGGCCGGCTCGGGCCGGTGGGCGGCCGGACCGGGCCACTCGGGCCGGTGGAGGGCCGGCTCGGGTCGCTGGGCGGCCAGCTCAGACCGCTGGACGGCCGGCTCGGGTCGCTGGGCGGTCGGCTCGGGCCGGTGGAGGGCCGGCTCGGGTCGCTGGGCGGCCAGCTCAGACCGCTGGACGGCCGGCTCGGGTCGCTGGGCGGTCGGCTCGGGCCGCTGGGCGGCCAGCGCGGGGGGCCGCAGCACTTGCGGTTCGGCCCGAGCAGCCGGCCGGGGGGCGGGCGCGGCGCGGCGACGGCGCGGCCGAGCCGGGACCAGGTCCATGGGTTCTGATCGGATGTCTGGGATCGGGCCGCCCAGCGACTCGATGTCTATGGGCATCGGCCAGGGATCATCGGCCGAGCTGCGCCTGTTTTGCGGTGGCCGGCGGCGCCGGAAGGAAGCCCAGAGTTTGCGCACGCCGGCCTCAAATCCATAGAGCGCCTGGTCGACCACATCAATTCGCGCGTGACGGTCGCGGCGCCGCACCCGGCAGATTGACCTCACCGTTCGGCGGCGGTGATCCGAACAGCGCATCGACGCGGCCACCATCGATGCGAGATACCCCGGTATTGAGATCGACCACCAGCCGCTGTCCGCGCACCACGTCCTTGCCCCGGGTCACCACAACGTTGCCGTTCAGCGTCACGGTGTTCGATTGCATGTCGAAAATACCGCTGTCCCCGGCCGCATTCTGGTCCTTTTGGGTTACCAGGACGCCGCCGGTGGCCTCGATGCGGCGAATTTGCTGCTGCTCGCCGGAGCCCGGCGCGGCCCCCGGCGGGGATGTTTTCATCGTGGTCGCGGGAGCGGGGCCGGGCTTGCTGCTGTCCACATAGTAGACCACCAGGACCTTGCTGTGCATTTCAGTGTCGCCCTGGGTCACGTGCACGTCGCCGGTAAAGGTCGCCATCTTGTCCTTGTCGCGGACCACCATCTTATCGGACTGGATCTTCACCGGCTGGTCGCGGTTCTGCGAGAAGCCCTGCAGCGCGTTGGGCGGCCCTTGATTTGGCGGCGCCAGATTTTTCTGCGCCACCGCATCGGTGGCCGCCCACAAGCCCGCGAGCGTCATCATGGCTGCGGCAAAAATCGGTAACGCTCTAAATCTTGCCGGAGAACGGCAATCAATCGGGCGTCCGCCGGACAAAGCCGGCCTGGGAGCAGGATCGGTGCTGGGCGCTGTCACGGCACCCCCAATTTGCCATCGAGGTGCATCACTCGGTTGCCTGAGCTCATCACCATGGTCACGCCGCCGCTAAAGCGAATTTCATTTCCCGACTCGGCCACTTCCATGCGGTTGGCATTGATAATTCCCTGCTGCATCCTGACTTCCACCGGCTTCTCCGAGACCATATTGCTGGCATGGACGTCAACGAGCGCCTCGCTGAGATAGACCTCGAATCCGCTCGTCGATTTGACGATGACGTTCTGCCGAAGCGTGACCATCTCGGCCTTGCTGTCATAGAGGCCGCTGTCCGCCGTCACCTCGAACACCGCCTTGTCGGGCATCTCGCTCTTGCCGTGGATGCCGTGCAGCTCGATCAGATCCGGATTGGTGACATCCTGGGCGGCCGCATCAGCGGTCAACTCGTAGGGCCGCGAATTGCTGGTGAAGCCGGCGATGCGCGGCTGCTGCATCGTGATTTTCGTGCCCGAGACCACCAGGCTGCTGAAGTCGACCGGCAGCGTGGTGAGCATTCGCAAAGGATTCGAACTGGGCCGCCAATATTGCCAACGCGATAGCGACGAATACCCCGGCCGGGATTGCCAGCCGCAGGATGCGCACACGGCGGCTGTGGCGCATCGCCTTGCGAAACACGCGCGCGCCATCGCCACGGCGTGACATCGTATAGCCGTGCGCGCGGTGGTCGATAGAGGACGCGATGGTCAACGGTTTACCCCGAATTCCGCCTCCAGGGCCTAGGCCAGGCGCCTGTCGCGAAGATAGGAATCACCCCGCCCCTGAGGCCAGCTTAACCTTTTCCGAAGGTTAAAGTAGCCGAGAAATGTGGCTCGGCCACGGCACGGCGCCCGCAAGACCGCCGGGCCCGCCAGCTTCCCGCCCATAAAGCTTAAGAATGGGCAAAAATGTCTTCGGCGGCCCAGCCCGCGATATCGAGCCGGACGCGATCGGGCAGGAAGCGGAAACAAGCCTCCGCCAGGTCGGCGCGCCCCTCGCGGGCCAGCATCGCATCGAGCTTGTCCCGGAGCGCGTGCAGGTAGAGCACGTCGGATGCCGCATAGGCCACCTGCGCGTCCGTGAGATCGGCGGCGCCCCAATCGGAGAGCTGCTGCTGCTTCGACAGATCGACGCCCACGAGCTCGCGCGCCAGGTCCTTCAAGCCGTGCTTGTCCGTATAGGTCCGCGCCAGCCGCGAGGCGATCTTGGTGCAGTAGACCGGGCCCGGCATGACGCCGAGCGCCTGGCACAGCACGCCGAGATCAAAACGCGCGAAATGAAAGATCTTCAGGATCCCGGGGTCCGCCATGAGCCGCTTGAGATTAGGCGCCTCGATTCCCTCCGCCGGTACTTGCACCACATCGGCGGAACCGTCCCCGGGCGACAGCTGCACGACGCAAAGCCGGTCGCGGCGCAGCGCAAGCCCCATGGTCTCGGTATCGACCGCGACCGCGGGAGTTCGATAGCGCGCGAGGTCCGGCAGATCGCCGCGGTGCAGGCGGATGGTCATTCACGGCTTCCGGTCGGGGCCAGGATAAGGCGTTACAGGAGAACGCATTACAGGACAGGGCGTTACATGCGAGGCGCCACAAGAGCGGCCCGGCAGATTGATTTGGTTGTACAATCCGACCGCCGCCCCGGCCTCGCCGCCCGTTTAGCGCCCAATTCGCCCTCAGGTCAATCGCTCCAGCCGGGCGCCATGGAGCCACGCAGCCGTAGCGCCTGCAGACCGGGCGATCGGTTTCAAGGTGCGGCGGTTCTACTGCTCGGTGCGGATGGCCGCGAACTTCGCGACCACGTCTTTCGAGGTCGCATAGATCCGCCTGAGGATCGCATCCACTTCGGTTCCGGGGATGGGGCCGTCGACGTCGAGGATGCTGCGTCTCGCGTCCTCGAGGAATTCCGGATCCTCCATGGTGGCGTCGAAGGCCTGCCGCAGCGCCTCCACGCGCTCCGCCGCAAGACCAGGCGGGGCGATGACGGGGCGGCCCATTTTCTGGGTGCCGAAGGCGAGCGCAAACATCTCCCGCGACGCCTCGTCGCTCGCCAGATCCATCACCAGCGGCACATCCGGCAGCTCCGGATGCTTGCTCAGGCTGAGCTGCAGCAGCACATTGATCTCTTTCTGCGCCACCCATTGCGGGCGTGCCGACTTGATGGCCGACCAGGTGAAGCTGCAATAGCCGTCGATCTCGCGGCGTTCCATCGCCACCCCGATCGCGGCGCTGTCGGGATAACCGAGCACGGTCTTGAACCGGGTGCCGAGGACCGCGTTGAGCAGCTTTGGAAAGATATTGCTGTCGGCGGGCGCGCCGGTTGCGCCGACCGGCACCTCGCGGCGCCGCGCCGCCTCGATCGTATCGATACCGCTTGTGTGCCAGGTGATGCAGGTCGAGACGTCGCGGCTCATGCTGCCGAGCCAATTGAAGCTCAGCGCCTGGTAGCGCGCCTGCTCGTTGCCGATGAGCGGCTCGACCGCGAGGTTGCGCGAGGGCACGCCGAGCACGGTGCCGTCGCGCGGCGCAACATTGTAAAGATAGTTCATCATCACCATGCTGCCGGCACCCGGCATGTTTTCGGGCAGGATCGTCGGCCGTCCCGGAATGTGCTTGCCGATGTGACGCGCCAGCAGGCGCATGTAGAGATCGTTGCCGGTGCCGACGCCATAGCCGACGAGCATCCTCACCTTCTTGTCCTGGTAGAAGCTGGCGACCGAGCCGGGCGATTGGGCCGCGGCATGGGACGTGGCGTAGGGCGCGGCGAGCAGCAATGCGGCGCCGAGCGCCGAGCAACGCACGAGCTGGCTCATGAACGCCTTTCTGCTAGGCCCGCAGGTCATTGGGCTTCGATCATATCCCGGACCGCGAGATAGCTGAACGTCATCGCCGAGGCGAGCGACAAGCCGGCCTGGTAGCCGACGCCATGCTCGGTGGCGGCGGCCACATTGCCGGAGGCATAGAGGCCCGCAATGGGATGCCGTCGCTGGTGGATCACCCGCCCGCGGCCGTCCGCAAGCAGGCCGACCGACGAGGCGCCGGTCGGATGCAGCTCGACCCCGTAGAAGGGCGGCTGTTCGATGGTACCGAGGCTGGCATTGCGGCCGCGGGCGGCTTTTGCGGACGCGAGCTTCCATTGGTTTTCGCCGCGATGAAAATCCTCGTCCACGCCGGTCGCCGCGAAACCATTGAAGCGGCCGGCCGTCCGCTCCAGCCGCTCGGGATCGATCCCAAGCTTGCCCGCCAGCGCGGGCAAGCTGCCGGCGCGCGCCACCGTCGCGGGCACCTCGCTGCCGACCGGTTGGTTGGCGAAGGAATATTCCTTCAGATATTGGCTGTCGAAAATCAGATAGGCGGGCAGATTGGGGTATTCGTGCCGCATGGCGTCGAACAAGCGCAGCTGCGGCACGATGCCCTGGAAGAACGTCTCGTCGGCAAAGCGGCGGCCATATTTGTTGACCACCATCGTGTGCGGGCTGCACAGCTCGACGATCCCGGCATGAACGCAGGTCGCGCTCGCGCCCGGCTGCGGCGGCGGAATGGTGTAGGACAGCATCACCCGCAGGCTGTTCTCGATCTTGTGCAACAGGCCGCCGATCTCCGCGCCGAGCACGAGGCCGTCGCCGGTCAACGACGCCGGCGCCAGGCTTGAGGCTTCCTGGGCGATGCCGGGAAGCTGCTCGAACTCCCAATTCATCCGGGTGTTGGCGCTGTAGGCGCCGGTGGCGAGAATGACGCCGTTACGGGCCGTGAGGCGTTCGCCCGACCGCATCACGACGCCGGTCACGCGCTTGCCTTCGACCGCGAGGCTGTCCACCTGCTGGTCGGCGAGCACGCTGACGCCGCGGGCGCGCAGCTGCTTGAGGAAATGACAGATCAGGCCCAACCCCTTGCCGCGCATGTCCTGCCGCTTGCGTTCGCGCACGAGGTCTGGATCCCAGCGCGAGAAGCTGTTGATGCCGCCCCAGGCGATCTGCTCTTCCGCCGTGACGAAGCAGGGGACGTCATGCGGCGTCTCGACGCGTTCGCGCCAATCGCCAAGATCGAAACCGGAGATGAGATCGACCTCGACCGATCGCCCGACCGCATGGGAGCCGGGAGACTTGCCGTAATAATGATCGGTGACGCCGCGGACGATGCGAAACCGGACGCCGCAGTCCGCGAAGAAGCGCAGCGCTTCCGGCGAGCGATCGACGAAAGCCGACATGCGGTCGTCGTCGAGGCTGCCGCCGCCCAGAAACCGCATATAGGCGACGACCTCCGCGCGCGAATCGGCGTAGCCTGCCGCCTGCGCCAGATGATTTTGGCCGACCCAGACCAGGCCGTAGGAATTGACCGTGCCGCCGCCGAGCGTGCCGGCCTTTTCAAGGACGACCGGCCGCAGGCCCAATTCGTGGGCGGCGAGCGCCCCGGCAAGGCCGGCGATGCCGGATCCGAGAACGACGACGTCCCAGGGATCGGTCGAGCTCATGGATTCAACATCTCTTCCCCCCGTGGCACCCGCTTGCGATCGAGCACGGGCGCATACGAAACCTCGCACGGTTCCATACCAAGATAGAGCGAAGCGTTCGGCCCGCCAACGCCGCAGAGGCTTGGCGGCCGGCAGCTTTGCGGCTACAGCTGCCAAGAATTGCTCGCGGCCACTGGTGCGGGACGTATTGCGGAGCTCACGTGCCGCTCAAGAAGCAACACTATCCTCGAGATAGTGTCCCAACGGACCGCCTTCGTGGAAGCCTCCATGGCGACTTGCCTCTCCGTCACGCCGCTCAAGGCAAGGCTAGGGCTCGGTATCGTGGCATTCGCCGTGCTCAGCATATTGATCCTGAGCCGGCCGGCCTGGACGCTGCAGGACTTCGATCAGCCGTTCTACATCACGATCGCCTACGACCTCGACAAGTGGGGAGTGTTCAGCAACGGCCAGGTCGGCGAGATCGACTCGACCACTGCGCGGCCGCAGCCGGGCATGTTCTTCGGTCCGGTCTATCCGCTGCTCGTGCTGGCGGCGATGAAGCTCGATCCGCGCTTCGCCGAGGCGGTGCGCTGCAGCGTTGAAGGCGATCGCGGCCACCGCGACGAGACGACATGCGAGTCGTACGAAACGCCGATCCGGTTGCTCAATGCGCTGTTGCTCGCCATCGGCATCGTCGCGATAGCGTCGACGGCCGAGCTGATCTTCCGAAGCAGCGCGATATTCGTGCTGGCCGGCGCGCTCGCCCTGACCGCGGCCGCCTTCGAAGCCGGCATTTTCTCCTACGTCATGACCGAGAGCGCGATCTTCTCGATCTACGGCGTATTCGCCTGGGCAACCGTATTGGCCTGGAGAACCGGCCGCACCCGACATTTTGCTCTCAGCGGCGGCCTGCTCGGGCTCTTATGCCTGACCAAGCCCTCATACCTCATCGTGTTTCCCATCGTCGTCGTGCTGAGCGTGCTCTACGCCCGCTGGCGCCCCAATCGCAGCTGGCCGCAGGCAGGGTGGAGCATGCTGGCATTGAGCCTCGCATTCGGCTGCATCGTCGGCGCGTGGGTCGCCCGCAATGTGGTTTCGGTCGGCAAGCTCGGCTTCACCGAGGAGTACGGCTCGGCGGCGCTGATCGAACGGTTCGCCTACAACGACATGACGGCACGGGAATTCTTTCAGGCCTTCGGATACTGCACGCCCGGGCTCGGCGACGCCGTTTTCGATCCCGTCTACGGCACCGATTCCATGCATCGTTTCGTCTATTACACCAAGGGCAGCTTTTTTCACCTCGGGCGCGACCGCCGCGACGCGCTCGTCAAGCAATATGGCCGGTTGGATCCGCTGATATCCGGCATCGTGCGCGAGGAGATGCGCACGAACTGGTGGCGACACCTGCTGGTCAGCATCCCGCTGGCCTGGTGCGGGATGTGGACCGGCTGGCTTGCAAGCCTCTTCCTGGTTCCGCTGTTCGCATGGGCCTGCCTGCGATCGGCACGGGAGAAGCAGCCGTTGTTGCTGCTCTACGCGGCGCCCGCCGTCGCCATGCTCGGCCTCGATGCCGTCATCGGCAATCATTACACGCGTTACAATCTCATTCTTATCGGGCCCTATGCGGTCGGCGCCGCTTCCGTCATTTCCTCGTGGCTGGAAGAGCGGGTCGGGCGATGGCGATTGGTCGCGCCCGGGCCGAAATCGACAAGCTGACCACGCGCCATCCGCGCAGATTTCTCGGTCTCATCAGCGGGAGGACCCTTCACCCCCACAGATCGGGTCCACGGCGCCTAGACTAGGCCTTGGCTCTGTCGGCGACCAGCATGGATTGCAAGAGTTGATCGGAAATGTCCTTCACGGTACCGGGAGAATGAGACACGAAAAGCGTGTTGGTCTTGTCGCTCTCGCCGATGGATTTCAGGGTATCGAAATATTGCGTTATCAGCACCAGCTGCATGACATCCGAGGTGGAGGCGCCGGCGACGACTTTCTGAAATTGCTCGATCGAGGTCTGCAGCCCCTCGATGATGGCCTTCCGCTGGTTGGCGATGCCTTGCCCCTGAAGCGCCTTGCTTTCGGCTTCGGCTTCAGCCTTTTTCACCACCAGAATCTTCTCCGCCTCGCCTCTGGCGTTTGCGGCCACCTGCTCGCGCTGCGCCGCATTGATGTCGTTCATGGCGGATTTGACTTTTGCGTCAGGAACAATATCGGTGACCAACACATTGACGATCTCATATCCGAACCCGGCCATATCGGCATCGAGCTCCCGTTTTACCGCCGCGGCGATCCCGGATTGGCTTGCAAATACCTCATCCAGCGTCATGCCGGGGACGTGCCCAAGGATGACTTGCTCCACATAGGACTTTATTTGCTGAGCGGGGTCCGACAGCTTGTAGTAGGCATCATAGGCTTTCTCCGGACGCACCCGATTTTGGACCGAGATCGGAATGGTGACGAACACGTTGTCCTTCGTCTTGGTTTCCATCGTCAAGGTGATCTGATTGACACGCAGGCTGATCCTGCCGGCTACGCTGTCGATCATGGGCCATTTCCAGTTCAGGCCCGGCTCGGCGACACGCAGAAACTTGCCAAATCGCGTGATGACTGCGACCTGGGCGGTGTTGACCGTAAAGAAGCTCCCCAGAATCAAAGAGAGCAGAAAGAACGCCAACAGCGAAAAAAGAATCCAGCCCACCAGTTCCATCTTATGCCCCTTCCCGTTGATCGCCAGATCCTGACCCGACATTCGCCGGATCATTGCCGCGGCGTCTTGGTGCAGCCCCTGTTCCCGCCGCGCCGCCTCGCATACGCCTCACCAAGCGCGAGGACCGCGCGCTTCGGGTCGACACATAGCACATCGCGGCGCTCGGCTTTTGGTCGGAGAGCCGATCAGAAAGTCACCAGCGGATTGACCGGCGATCCGGTGCCGCCCTCCACCGGCAGGGGCGCGAACGTGATCAGGGCCTCGTAACGATCCAACCGCCGCGCCGTCGCGATCATCTCCTCGAGATCCAGGCACTCCACGATGTTGATCCCCATCCAGTTCAGGACCGCTATGTGGATCGGATTGCGCATCCCCTCCCAGCCCGGCCGCGGATTCCAGTCGATGTTGAAGTCGTGGCCGATGAAGGCCGGCAGGCGCTCATGCATCCACGGGATCGTGTCGGGGTAGTAGCCTGAAACCGGGGTCGCCCACGGGCCGACCGCGGCGCGGCGCTTCCAGCGGCCGGTGTAGAGGAGCGGGATATCGCCGGGGCCGATCTTCACGCCCGATCTCACCTCCCATGCCTCGAGGTCCGCGCGCCTGATCGGCACGGTCGGGTCGATCCAATCGACGCCCTTGAGCTGCGGGATGTCATAGATGACGGCGCGCGTGGTGACGCCGCCCTTCCAATTCATCACGCTGCCCTTGATGCATCCGCTCTCGGCCGTCAGGTTGTCCTTGACCGGGACCCCATTGTACATCTGCCCGTTCTCGAAGAAGTGGCACCACGTGTCGATATGCGCGACCGTCTGGCCGTGATAGCTCACCTGGTAGTTGTCCATGGTGCCGCCGTCGCTAATGACGTTGGTGACACGGTGGAAGATCCCGGCGGGGCCGACGTCGGCGGCGACCGTCTGCGGCTCGGCATGGGCAAGCGACACCACGATCCCGTTCTTCGCAAGCCGCATCGCGCCGGCGACCTTCTCGGGCGTGATGAGGTTGGTCGTGCCCCTGGACTCCTGCCCTAACGGCGCCCACTTGCCCCAGGTCTTGAACTGCGTCCGCCACACATCGTATTGGGCGCGCAGCACCGCGGTATCCATCGGCGCGATTGGCGCCGGCGCTGCGGGGGCGGCTTGGCCCCACGCCTGCATCTTAATGCCGCCAGCCAGGCCAGCCGCGACCAGCCCAGCACACACGGCGACCGCCGCCAGAGGATTTCGCATAACGGCCTCCATTGCGTTCAGGGAATTCTCAGATCGGATGGGAATCGATCGCCCCCATTTGGGAGCCTACCACGCTTCGCTCGGGCGTCCGTGACCAATTTGACGGTCCGCGGCAGGTCAGGACGTCGACGCGATCCCTCCAATTTGATTCATGTCAACAGGGCGCTCGTTACAGGCGATTGTCTTGCGGCGGCGGCAGAGTAGGATCGCGGCAGGCGCCGCCCGCCCAGACCCACGAGCGATGAGTCGGAGCCACAGGGAGGATCTCCAATGCCGATCGACGACCAGGCCACCAGCCGCCGCAGGTTTTTGCAATTTCTCGCCGCCAGCCCGCTGCTTGCGGCATCGGATCTCGCCGCCATGGCGGCCGAAGCCCCGTCACGGCTGCCCGATCCCATGATCTGGGCGCCGCGCACCCTCGACAAGCTGATCGCGTCGCCGAAGGAAGCCATCGACGTCTTCGACTTCGAGCCGGTGGCGCAGAAGAACATTCCGCCGGCGCATTTCGGCTACATGACGGGCGGCGTCAATGACGACGTCACGTTACGCGCCAACCGCGAGGGCTTCCTGAAATTCCAGCTGCGGCCGCGGCGTCTGGTCGACGTCAGCAAGGTCGACATGTCGACCGAGATCCTCGGCGTGAAATACGACTCGCCGATCTTCCTCTCGCCCTCCGGTGGCCACAAGGCCTATCACCCCGACGGCGAGCCGGCCGTTGCCCGCGCCGCCAAGGTCGGCGACCACCTGATGATCCTTTCGACCCAGGCGACGACCTCGGTGGCGGATGTGATCGCCGCCCGCGGCAAGCCGATCTGGTCCCAGCTCTACGCGACCAACAAGTTCGAGGTCGCCAAGCATCACGTGCAGAGCATGGAACGGCAGGGCTCCCTTGCGATCGCCGTGACGGTGGACAGCAACAGCCGGCGGCTGCAGGAGCAGGCGTTGCGGATGCGCAGGCTCGACAACCGCGACTGCCAAAGCTGCCATGACGACAGCAGCCTCGCCGCGGCGCAGCGGGACAAGCCGATGTACGACGGTGCCGATCTTTCGGGGCTCACGAGCATCCAATCCTCCGCGATGAGCTGGGACTACATCAAACGCTTGCGCGACGTGACCAAGCTCAAGATGGTGCTCAAGGGCATCATGGCCTGGGAAGACGCCAAGATCGCCGCGCAAGCCGGCATCGACGCGATCATCGTCTCGGACCACGGCGGACGCGCCGACGAGAATGGCCGCGCCACCATCGAGGCGCTTGGCGAGATCATCGAGAATGCGGGCTCGATGCCGGTCCTGGTCGACTCGGGATTCCGCCGCGGCACCGACGTCGTCAAGGCGCTCTGCATGGGCGCGAAAGGCGTCGGCATCGGACGGCCCTATCTGTGGGGTCTCGGCGCCTTCGGCCAGCCCGGCGTCGAGCGCGTGCTCGAGCTGCTGCGGCTCGAGCTCCTGGCCTCCATGCAGCAGGTCGGGGCGCCGTCGCTCAAGCAGCTGGTGCCCACGATGGTGAAGCACGTCTGACCCACGCGGGAGGCATCTGGGCGCGCAGCGACCGTCGCTGCGCGCCCGCTCAGAACTCCCGGGCATTGATTTCGGGCCAACTTTTCGACTTGGAGATCCCGGGCTCTCCCGCGTGAACGGCCGGCGGCAGGCAACTTGACCGGCGCGCGCAATCAGGGCATGCGTTCGATGTTGCACGTCAATCCGCCGGGTCCTCGCCATCAGCTTCGTCGAGAGCATGGGCGCCACTTTGTGGACGAGGCTCGGGTCAAAGCGGGAGCGCGGGAGAAGCCGATGTCGGAACCGATCTGGAACAAGTTCCTCACCGAGCGAGACAGGGCGGTCTTCGCGGCCTCCGGCTACGGCGCCCGCGGCGGCTTCGGCAAGCGGCCGGCACTGCTCGTCATCGACGTGAACTACGCATTCTGCGACGAGCGTTCGGTGCCAATTCTCGAATCGATCAAGCGCTGGCGCAATTCCTGCGGCGAGGACGCCTGGATCGCCATGCCCTATCTCAAGTCGCTGATCGAGAAGTGCCACCAAAAGGGTGTTCCGGTGATCTACACGACCGGCGTGCGCCGCCAGGACAATTGGGACAACGGCAGCTGGAGCTGGAAGAACGGCCGCTCCGGCGAGCAAGCGGTCAGCAAGCGCACCTCCAACGTCGACGGCAATGAGATCGTGGCGGAGATCGCGCCGGCGCCGCAGGACATCGTGGTGCTGAAACAGAAGCCGTCGGCCTTCTTCGGCACCAATATGACGAGCTACCTCACCCTGCTCGGTTGCGACAGCATCATCGTCGCCGGAACCACAACATCGGGCTGCGTGCGGGCAACCGTGCTCGACGCCTTCAGCCTCAACTACCGCATCGCGCTCGCCGAAGAAGGCTGCTTCGACCGCTCGCAGGCGAGCCACGCCATCAATCTCTGCGACATGAACGCGAAATATGCCGATGTCGTGAAGACCGCGGAGGTGCTGGCTTTCCTCGACAGCCTTCCGAGCGGGATGTTCGAGCTGCCGAAAGGCTCGGCCCCGGCGCCCTCAATTCGCGCCTAGAGCGGGTGCTGGTCGCCAGCAGCAACAAACCGCAGCGCGGATTCCGCCGATATTGCAAACGATGACCTCCCGCAGGACCCGCGTTGGTCGCTCGGCAACCGGCCTTGGTCTGTTTGCGACAAAGCCGATCAGGCCAGGCGCCTATATCGCGACCTATCGCGGACGGCGCATACCCACGCAAGAGGCCGAGCGCCGCGAGGCGCGTGGCGCAAGATATATGTTCACGATAAATGCGCGGTGGAGCATCGACGGCTCACCGCGCTGGAACCTGGCGCGCTACATCAATCATTCCTGCCAACCGAATGCGATGCCGGTGGGGCGCAGGGGCGGAATCGTGATCGTTGCCTTGTGCCGGATCGAACCGGGCGAGGAGATCACGTTCGATTACGGACCGGAATATTTCGAACTTTTCTTCGAGGCAAACTGTCGCTGCACCGCATGCCGCGCGAAGAAATTGCGCTCCGGCCGCCGCCGGCGATAGGGCCACGGCGCCAATGCCACTCATCGCACCGGAACCAAAGCGTAGGCGCCACGCTGGCACAGCGTCCGAGCTTGCGGCGCGGCGCCCTTGTCCGCCTACTTCTTGAACACCGTGTCGATCGCGGCCTGCGCGCATTTTTCGCCGTCGGCGCCGGAGACACCCATCGCGCCGATCATGTCGCCATCGAGCATGATCGGCAAAGCACCGGGTTGCGGAAAGTCATGCATGAAAGTCGGCGCCAGGTTCTGGCCCGTGCGCACGATCTTGTTCATCTCCGAGGTGGGACGGCGCCAACGCAGCGCGGACTTCGCCTTCAGCAGAGCGGTGTCGATGGAATTGGCGCCGGCTCCCTCCATGGCATGGGATTCGACCTCGTTCCCGGCCCAATCCAACACCGCCATCGCGAGCACCATGTGATTGCGCTCGGCCCAAGCCGTGCAGGCATCCACCATGGCGCGCGCGCCGGCGGTGGAAATGACTTTCTGCTCGCGAACCATCGCCTGAGCAGATGCTTCCGCGGCAAACGCGATTGCGGCGATTGCGGTGAGCGGGATCAGGTAGCTGACACGCATGTTTTTTCTCCTCCTCCTTGGGCAAGGCACTCTATCAAACCGGTTGGCCTGCGCCAGCCCGGCGCAGCTTCTTGGTTGCGTCGGCATCGATCGACCCGTCGCTCCGCACCACGACCCGGTAGGTTTCACGCGCGCATTGATCGCTGATGAACCCGTTCTTGAGGTCGTCGGCAACCAGCTCGGGCGGGCGCTCGGCCGGATTGCCGAGGCCGCCGCCGCCCGGCATCTCCACGATCAGGCGGTCGCCCTTGGGAATGATCTGCGTGCCTTTCGATTTCACCGGCGCGCCTGATTTCAACCTGACCGTCCCGGCGGCGCCGTCCATCCCGCCGAGCGCTCCGCGGGCCGGATATTCGACCCTTTGAAAGCGGGCAAAGAGGGCGAACGGAGCCTCGTCACGGCTGCTGATCTCCATGACCTGGCCAAGGCCGCCCCGGCTGCGTCCAGCGCCGCCCGAATCCTCGCGGAGCTCCTTTTTCCAGACCACCAATGGGGTAAGGGCCTCGGTGATCTCGATCGCAATGGCCTTGACGCCCGACGGAAACGGTGTCGCGGACAATCCATCCAATTTCGGACGCGCCCCCATGCCGCCGCTTTGAAAATTTTGCGACATGAAGGATCTGGCCTCGCCCTGCTGGCCTGCGGTGATGCCGGGGCCGGCTCCCAGCCGCAGGCTCCAGCTCGCGCCAGTGCCCTCTGCCGGCACCTGGCCGGGCATGGCCTGCTCAAAACAGCCGAAGACGAGATCCGGCAGCATCTGTCCGATCATGGCGCGAGCCGTCACCGGGGCCGGGAACAGCGCGTTGGTGATGCAGCTCTCGGGGGCGGTGACGCGTATGCGCGACAGCACCGCCGCGTTGTTGGCCAGGCGCGGGGCCACGATGCATTTTGCGCCGAAGCTCGTATAGGCATCGGTGTAGCACAGCGGGCAGTTGATGCCGAACCGCGATACGCCGGAGGTCCCCGCGTAGTCGATTCGAATGAGGTCCTCCTCGATCGTCAGGTTTGCGACCAGGTCGAGCGGCATGTCGTATCCGTCGATGCGCATGGAATTGCGCCATGAGCCTCGCGGCAGCTTGTTGATCGCCGCGCGCATCGATTCGTCGCTGGTGGCGAGGATGTGTTGGCTCAGCGCATCGAGGTCGGAGAGCCGATACTCGTCCATCATCCGCCGGAGCCGGTCGGCGCCGGCTTCGTTGCTGGCCACCAAGGCATAGACGTCACCCTCCAGCTGATCGGGCTCCCGGCTGTTTGCCCGCAGCATGCTCATCAGGCAGGCATTGATCTCGCCCGCCAGGCATAGCGGCATGATGGGGATGAAGAGGCCTTCGGCGAGCACGTCGCGCGATGCCGGATCAGGACCATTTCCGCCGATGTCCGCCACATGCGCCGTACAGGCGAACAGGGCGACCAGCCGGTCGCGATGGAACGTCGGCGTGACCACCGTCAAATCAAACAGATGACCGGTGCCCTTCCAGGGATCATTGGTGATGTAGACGTCGCCCGCGCGCATCGTGCCGGCGCCTATCTCGGACAGAAAATGCTTCACCGAGCGCGCCATGGAGTTGATGTGGCCGGGAGTGCCGGTCACGGCCTGCGCCAGCAGCTGCCCGGCCGGATTGAAGATGCCGGCCGACAGATCGCCGGCTTCGCGCACCACGGTGCTGAACGCCACCCGCATCATCGTGCGGGCTTGCTCCTCGACCACGGCGATGAGGCGGTCCCACATCACCTGATTGCGGATTCTTTGAAAGTGATCGCTCATGATCCAACCATGATCTCTAACGATGACGCTTGAGCACCAGATGGCCATGCGAGCTGACGGCTCCCTGAAAGTCGCCGGGCACATAGGTGGTGGTCTGATCCTCGACAATGATCGCGGGGCCCTCGAAGGTCGATCCCGGCCGCAGGGCATCGCGCCGGATCACCGCCGCCGCAACAAACTTGCCGAGCTCGGCATCAAAGACCGGCTTGCTGCCCTCGATCGGCGCCGGCTCGGCGGCAACTGCGGGCATCGCCGCCGGCGCCGCACCATCCGTCGGCTCGCACGCCAGCAGCAGCGTCCAGGTCAATGCTTCCACCCGCAATTTGGGGATCGTGCGGCCGTAGCTCTTCCGGTATTGGAGATTGAACAGCTCCTGATATGCCTGCGCGTCGGCATCGGTGTAGTCGCGGACGGGCAGTTCGACATTGAGCTCGTGCCCTTGTCCGCGATAACGCATGTCGGCGAAGCGCCTTTCGTTGAGCACGCCGCCCTGGCCGGCGAGCCGGACGATTTCGAGGGCCTCGCGCCGCAGCCCAGCGAACAGAGCGTTCACGGGCCTCGGGTCGAAACGATCGAGCGGCATGAGCAGCGAGTGAACCGCCTCATAGGCAATCGGGGCCATGAGGAAGCCGTAAGCGGAGCCGACGCCGGCCCCCTTGGGCACCACGATGGTGTCGATCCGCAGCTTCTGCGCGATCCGCGCCGCATGCAGCGGAGCGGCGCCGCCGGTCGCGATCAGCATGCGCGATTCCACGTCGTCGCCGTGGTCGGCCGCATGCACGCGCGTCGCATTCGCCATGTTCTCGTCGACGATCTCGACCATGCCGGCGGCGGCGGTGGCGACATCGATCGACAGGGGCGCCGCGATGGCGCGCTCGACGGCATCGTGGGCGCGGGTTTCCTCGAGCGTCATGCTGCCGCCGGCGAACCGCTTGGCATCGAGCTTACCGAGCACGAGGTCCGCGTCCGTTATGGTGGGTCGGTTGCCGCCGAGGCCGTAACAGGCAGGGCCGGGGGCCGATCCCGCGCTCTCCGGGCCGACCACGATCCGGCGCAAGGCATCGACCTGCGCGATGGAGCCGCCGCCGGCTCCGATCTCGATCATGTCGATGACCGGAATCCGCAGCGGCAGGCCGCTGCCCGGCAGGAAGCGGTAGACCCTGGCGACCTCCATCGAGCGGCTGTGACGCGGCTCGTAGTCGTTCAACAAGATGATCTTGGCGGTGGTGCCGCCCATGTCCAGGGCGATCGCCTGCGGAGCAGACAGCTCCTTGGCAATATGCTGTCCGAGTATGGCCCCGCCCGCCGGACCCGACTCCACGAGCCGGATGGGGAAGCGCACCGCGGTATCGACCGATGTCAGCGAGCCTCTGGACATGATCATCAACAGCGGGGCCTGCAGGCCGATCGCCTTGAGCCTTAAGGTCAGATTGCGCAGATAGCTGGCGATCAGCGGCTGAATGTAGGCATTCGCAACCGTCGTCGACGTGCGTTCGTATTCCCGGATCTCGGGACAGACCTCGTGCGACAGGCTCACATAGAGGCCGGGGCATTCCTCCGCCAGAATGGCGCGCACGCGCAGCTCGTGATCCGGCGCCCGGTAGGAGTGGAGAAACGCTACGGCAACCGCCTGGATATTCTCCTGGCGCAGCTTCGCGGCCAGCGCGCGAACACCCTTTTCGTCGAGCCGCATCAGCACGGTGCCGTCAGCCGCAACCCGCTCCGCCACTTCCAGCCGCAGCGGACGGCCGACCAGCGGTGGCGGACGCACCATCTCCAGATCATATTGATCGAAACGGTGGCCGAACGCGAACTCGAGCGTATCCCGGAATCCCGCGGTCGTCAGCAATGCCGTGCGGGCGCCGCGGCGCTCGATGATCGCGTTGGTCGCGAGCGTCGTGCCATGGATCACCAGCTCGACTTGATCGAACGCGACGCCGGCCTTCTGCAAGAGGGCCGTCGTGCCCCGGATGACGCCTTCTTCCGGAGCTTCGCCGGTGGTCAGCACCTTGCCGGAGACAAAGCCCGTGGGCGTCTGCAGCACGATATCGGTGAACGTCCCGCCGATATCGACCGCGAGCCGACAGCCTCCTTGCCTCTCATTCATGATTGCGGGTCCGCCTTCGCCGGGGATCATAATTAGAGAAAAGAAGGTGAGCCGCGCCCGGCGCTAGCCGCCGAGCGCGTCGAAGAATTGCGCGGCGCCAGCAGAGTCCTGATCTTATTTCATTTTTTTTGCAATCATTAACAACGACAAACCCATCAGTCAGGAGAGATAGCGCATCGCCCGCCTATCGCCGGGCCTTCATTGTTGAGCTTGCGTTCAATCCACCGCATATGCCCACGCGTACCTCTGGTTTTTTTGCGGCAGACGGAAGCCCGGCTTCGGATATGCTCTGCGGCTGCGAAGCTTCCCGGAATCGTCATGAGGAGGAGATATCGATGCGCAATCGATTTCAGATAGCGTGGTTTGCGGCGCTCGCGGCTTTCGGATCGCCCGCCGATGCCGCGACCGACGCCCTGATCGTGCAAGTGCCGCAAATCTCGAGTGCGGCAGCCCAGCAACTCGGCGAGACCTGCGTGGCATTTGCGGCGAAGGCCGACACCGCAACTGCAGTTGCGGTGGTCGACCCTGCGGGACGGCTTCTGTATTTCTTTGCCCGCCAAGGGGCGTCACCCACTGCGCCCAAGACCGCCGAGCTCAAGGCGGTGACGGCTGCACGCTGGGGCCGTGCCACCCGCCAGCTCTTCGATCAGGTGAAAAAGGGCAATGCCGAATCCCTGTGGTTCGGCGATTTTCCGCAGCCGGGCGGCCTTCCAATCATCCAGGACGGCCATACGCTGGGTGCGATCGGGGTCGCGGGCCCGGGCGGAAATGACGAAAAATGCGCCATGGAAGCCATACAGGCGGTATTCGGCAATTCCGTGCAGACAAGTCGCCCCGTTGGGGCCGGGGCAGCCGCGCGCGATGTCCCGGGCGGGGCAGCGCCCTGACCGGCGCGGCCGCGCAAGAGCGGAAGTTACACGCGGACTCGTCGTCGGTAATTTGCCGGCTCCCATCATGAGGTGGCGCTGAGACCCACCTGTCCGGGCCCCAGTCCCGGTGCCGTGGCTCGGCCGCGCCGGGTTCAGACGAAGGTGTGCGCTTGCTTGCCGAGAGGTAAATTCGGATCCCGCCTTTTCGGTAAATGTTTTCGCCATGTTGCAACAACTTGCCGCTATCAATCGCTCGACCGCCCGATCTGAAGGATTGCGCAGTTTCGTCCCGCCTATTGAGATCGGTGCCCTCGCATGCACTTGGATAATCGTCAAAGCCCTCGGATCGCGATCCGTTATGTGGCATGGATCGAGATGCAGGATGGCGTGCCAATGAGCGACTGCATCGTGCGGGATATTTCCGCCCGCGGCGCAAAGCTTGGAATCATAACGTCAACTCCCGGAGCCGTACCCGACGAATTTACACTGCGATTGTCGCCGGATGGACGGGTAGAGCACCGGTGCCGCGTGGTGTGGCGCTCCGACGAGAATATCGGTGTCACGTTCTTGCAAACGGCGGAGGCCACGCCCGGTCCCCGCCGATAGCGAGCGGAAAAAAGGCGGTGGGAGATGTTCCGTACAGGACGCCGCTACGAGCAACGCAGTATGGCCAGGTAGCCGGCCACATCGTTTCCATCGTCCTGGCGGATGACTTGCGACTCGATCGTCTCCAAGACGAACCCATGGTCTCGGGCGAGCCTTCGCAGGTAAGCGCCTGAGTGCGCATAGTGACGATTGAACCTCAGCACGAAGTCCTGCGCATCGCTGATCTCGACCGAAAAGCCGAAAAAGCCCCCGTCTCTCAGCGCGCCGCGAACCCCTCGAAAAACCCCCGACAGGTCGCCGATGTAGAGAAATACATCGGTGGCGACCGCAAGATCGAAATTCCCGGCTTGCGTCGGCAGGAACTCGGTCAAGTCGCTGCAGATCAAACTGTCGTAGATGCGGCGTTGCCGTGCGACTTCCAGCATGTTCGGGGAAAAATCGACACCGGTCAGCGTCCGCGCGAGCGGACGAAATCGCGCTCCGGCAAGACCTGTCCCACAACCCAGGTCCAAAATATCCAGCTCGCGCGAAGGGACCAGGCGCCTCGTCGCATCAAACAACAAATCAGGAGCCCTGTATTGCAATTTGCCGAGCAGGTGCTCGTCAAAGTGATCGGCGTACTGATCAAACAGCTCGGTGATGACCTCCTTTGGAGCAATCGCAGGTGGCGTCCCGGCACCGAGCGAGGCAAGGCTGTATTGGATGGCCGCGGCATCGGCTCCGTTTGCAAGAGCTTGCTGGAACGCAACGACGGCTTCCGCCGGGCGATTCAACGCCTGCAGCGCATCGCCGCGGCCAAGCCACGCTTCGGCAAGATCGGGCATTATCGCCAGTGCTTTGTCGAAAGCCGCGAGCGCTTGATCAGGGCAATTGATGCGGGCGAAGGCCCCGCCGCGGCCAAGCCAGCCTTTGGCAAGGCCGGGCCTTGCGGTCAGCGCCTTGTCGAAGGCCGCCAGCGCATCGTGGTAGCGTTTGAGCTCGCAACACGCATTGGCGCGACCAAGCCAGGCTTCGGGAAGGTCCGGCTTGAGCGCCAGCGCTTTGTCGAAGGTTGCCAGGGCTTCGTCATGGCGCATGCGGAGCCCGAAGATGCTGCCGCGGCCGAGCCACGCTTCGGTGAGGTCCGGTTTGAGCGCCAGGACCTTGTCATAGGCGGCAAGGGCTTCGTCGTAGCGCCTGAGCTTATAACATGCGTTGGCGCGGCCAAGCCACGCTTCCAACAGATCAGGCCGGATCGCCAGGGCCTTGTCATAGGCGGCGAAGGCTTCGTCATGGCGACCCGAGAGAAGAAGGGACTTTGCTTTGTTGGAAAACGCCCCCGCAAAATCAGCCCTCAGCAAGATCGCTTTGTCGAAGTCGCTTATCGCTTCCGTGTAGCGCGCCAAATCGTTGAAGACGGCGCCTCGATTGTTCCACGTTTCGGGTTCTGTCGGGTTGATTGCCAGCGCCTTATTGAAGGCATCCAGTGCCTCCGACGGCCTTTGCAGATGTTTCAGGGTAATTCCGTGGTTATAGAATGTTGCGCCGGAACGCGAACCGAGGTTGATCGCCTGGCGGATATGGCGTTCGGCTTCCTCATACCTTCCGATTTGCGCCAGCAGAATCCCGAATTGATTGAACGCCCGCGCATGTTTCGGTTGACGAAGGAGAAATGTCTTGAAGAGAGGTTCAGCGTGCGAAAACCGGCCTGCTTTGCAAGCGGCGATCGCTTGGTCAAGAACGAGGTCGTCGGCGCCACCCACAAGCCTTGCCGCAGACGGCGCCATCATCGAAGTCTCTCCTCCGAAACTGGCAGGGAAACCGGCAAAGCTTTGGGTCAAGCGCGCAATAGAGTGCACCCGCAGGCGAACGATCGGCCTGAAGTGAAATTGCCACGATGCTGCCGGCGTTTCGCACGCGAAACCCAGTTTTCAGGGTTCGCTGTCCCCGCCCGATTCTTCTAGGTCATTTGCAATCGTATGCTGCCACGGAGAGTTTTCGTTTTCCAATAAATGGATTGTACAAAGTTTGTAACCAGGAAATATCCGTAACCAGACAATATTTGCTGCATATCTATTCGGCAACTTTCGCATAAAGTTTTTCGCCTTCGCCCCAATCGGATGGCGTGCAGCAATCAACAATTGGTCGGGCTGTCTCATGTGTCTCATGGACACGAGCCCTTCGCCGTAGTTCAAAAGCAAGATCGCTTTCCCGGGTCGTCCGGTCGCGGTTGGCGACGAGGCGAGCATGACGACCCATGGCCCGAGCCGGATTCGCGAAAGGTGGGGACAGAGTAATGCCTCAATTTCAAATCGTGGCCCGTTTGCCTATCGTCCGCGAGCGCCCATGCTGCGATCGTGGCCCCGAAACGTGCCAAAGGGAGCAAACAATGGCCGAAGGAGCCGTTCAGAAGACTCGACAATTGGGCAGTCGGCAACTTGCAGTACGCGCGATCGATCGCGCCCTCGCCGAGTTCCTGCCGGAACATTTACGAACATCGGCCGAAAGGAGCCTTGTGCATGATATTCACTCGCTGACCAGAAATGTTCACTTGAATGCCGCCGAACTACGAATCCTCGAACAGGTCGTCCACGCCATCAAGGCTGTCATCACCGAGCGCGCAAATTCAAGATGAGGCACTGCCGGGGAAGATCCAACGCGACCATGGACCTGGTACATCTACGGATCGGTGGCAGGGAGGGTACTGTTCGGACGCCGGCCTTCGAAACCTACGTCCGCTCTCGGGATAGCGGACAATAGCGCGGACATGGCAATGTCGACGCGAACGACCCGCCGCGGAATTCCAGCGGCCGGTGGTGATGACAGCGCCGCTTTCAATCAGCGATGCGTTCGCCCGATCCGCCGAACTCCGCCGGAAAATCTTTAAACTTCGGCAGCCCGTCCTGCATCGGGAGAACAGTCTCGGCGTAGTTGACGTGAACACCCGGGCTGAACTCGAGCGTCGGAAGCGTGGCTGCAAACACATCGACCAAGTCGAGCGGAGGATGATAGGTCATCAGGTGGCCTCCGCATAATTTGCAGTATTGGCGCTGACTGACCGGCGTTTTTTCATACATGCCGACATGCTCCGCGCCGGCGGTGATCCGCACCGCATCGGGCTTCCAAAGCGTGAAGGCATTGACCGGTCCCCCCGACCACGAACGGCATGATCTGCAATGGCAATAGCCCATGCCTTCCGGTTCCCCGGAAACCTCGACCTTAACCGCGCCGCAAAAGCATTCCCCGTGATGACTCGCCATCGCTCGTTCCTCCTGCGTGCCGCACGATTTTTCAAATCGGTCTGAGCTCACCTCCGAAAGAGACCCCGCCTTCGCGGGATGCTGGAAGGATACACGTTTTAGTATATTGTAGATTTTCGCAGTGAATTATGGATGAATTATGGGTCTTCTGAGGATTTTACGACACCATGCGATGCAGTGACACAACCTATTGGTGCCCAGGAGAGGACTCGAACCTCCACGGCTTTCACCACTGGTACCTGAAACCAGCGCGTCTACCAATTCCGCCACCTGGGCTTGATGGGCTTAGGTATGTCAGCTCAATTCGGCTTGTCAAATCGCGCCGCCGACCCGCTTCGGCGAGACGCCACGACGGGTGCCTCCTTTCGGCCCCTATACAGGCGGGAGCCGATCTTGTATTGCGCGGCCGGGCGCAGGCCCGCAAGGCGCGGGCGCAGGCGCGTAGGGCACGGCCCATTCCTGTCGCCCAGTGAAAGCCCAAGAGCTCCGGCATGATCACCCAATCCGACCTCGACAAGCTAGTCACCGTATTCGGCGGCTCGGGTTTTCTCGGCCGCCACGTGGTGCGCGCCCTGTGCAAGCGGGGCTATCGGGTCCGGGTGGCGGTCCGCCGTCCGGATTTGGCCGGCCACCTGCAGCCGCTCGGGCGGGTCGGCCAGATCCATGCGGTGAGAGCCAATCTGCGCTACCCGGGCTCGGTCGAGGCCGCCGCGCGGGACGCCGACATCGTCGTCAACCTAGTCGGCATCCTGTTCGAGGCCGGACGGCAGCGCTTCGAATCCGTGCACACGTTCGGCGCCGAGGCGGTCGCGCTGGCGGCCGCCGCCTTCGGGGCGCGCCTCGTCCACGTCTCGGCGATCGGCGCCGACCCCGACTCGCCCTCGCACTATGCGCGCTCCAAGGCCATGGGCGAGAAGCTGGTGCTCGCCGCCCTGCCGTCGGCCACGATCCTGCGGCCCTCGATCGTGTTCGGGCCGGAGGACGATTTCTTCAACAAGTTCGCGGCCATGGCCCGGATCGCGCCGGCCCTCCCCCTGATCGGCGGCGGACATACCCGTTTCCAGCCGGTTTTTGCCGGCGATGTCGCTTCAGCGGTCCTCGCCGCCATCGACCGGCCGCAGACCGGCGGGACCATCTACGAGCTGGGCGGACCCGAAGTGGCGAGCTTCAAGGAGCTCATGCAATTCGTGCTCGCCACCATCGAGCGCCGCCGGCTCCTGGTGCCGATCCCATTCGGTCTCGCCCGGCCGATGGCCGCCCTTCTCGAGCTGCCGACCCGGCTCCTGTCGATCAAGCCGCTGCTGACGCGGGATCAGGTCGATCTGCTGTTGCGCGACAATATCGTGTCGCCGGAGGCCAGGAATGCGGGTCGCACGCTGGCGGAGCTCGGCATCGAGCCGGTGGCGATGCGCGCCGTGGTGCCTACCTATCTTTGGCGTTTCCGCAAGACCGGCCAGTTCAGGACCGGGCTGGCCTGAAGCCGCCCGATCAATGCCCCAGCGCAAGCGCGATCAGGCCGAGCGACCCGACGATGACGCGCCACCAGGCAAACGCCTTGAGGCCATGGCGCGACACATAGTCGAGAAATGTCTTGATCACGAGCCATGCCGCCACAAAGGCGACGGCAAACCCGATCGCGCCGAAACCGAGGTGGTCGGTGCTCATCCGCCCGCGATTGCCGTAGAGATCATACGCGATGGCGCCCGCCATGGTCGGCATCGCCAGCCAGAATGAGAATTCGGCGGCGGCACGCCGATCCGCCCCCAGCAGCATGGCGGCCACGATGGTGGCTCCCGACCGCGACACTCCCGGGATCATGGCCAGGCATTGGGCGAGCCCGATGAGGAAATACATCGGCAGCGAGAATCCAGTCGCTTCGTGATGGCGCGGCTTGAGGTCGAGCTGATCGACCCAGGACAGGACCGCACCCCCGACGATCAGCGCGAAGCAGACGATCCAGGCATTGAGCAGCGCGGCCGCGATGACATGGTGCGCGAGCCCCCCGATGACGGCGATCGGCAGGAAGGCGACCAGCACCCCGGTCACGAAACGGCGCGCGGCCGGATCGCCGCGCATCCCGGCCACCAGTCGCTCCAGGCGCAGAAAATAAACGGACAACAGCGCCATGAGCGCGCCGAGCCGGATCAGCACCGGGAAGGTGGTGCCGAAGTCCTCCGGCGCGAGGCCGAAGAACCGTTGCGCCAACAGCAGATGCCCGGTCGAGGACACCGGAACGAATTCGGTCAGGCCCGCGACAATACCGAGGGCGATGGCCTTGAACAGATCGAACCACATGAACGACATTGGCAACGGTTTCGCAGCTGCGGTGCGGCGCCCGCGTTGGCGCGGCCGGTTCCTATCACCGCTACCGTAAAATCCTTCAGGAACTTGAAATCCAGGAAGCGGCGGATCGAGGCGGGGCTCGGCGCCCGAGTCTTCCGGCAGGTTGCTCCCCGCCCGCCGCATCGTTAGGGTCCCCCGCCAATCCAAGGTTTCGCCTTGCCTGCGAGTTGTGCTCGGCTCGTATCCCAAGATCCGGCCGCCCCATGCTGACGCTGTTCCATCATCCGTTTTGCCCGCATTCGCGATTCGTGCGACTCGCCCTCGGCGAGTTCGGGCTGTCGGCCCGCTTGATCGAGGAGCGGGTGTGGGAGAGGCGGGAGGAATTCCTGGTCCTCAATCCGGCCGGCGCGACCCCGGTCCTGCTCGCCGAAGGGCAGCCCCCGGTTCCGGGTGCGGCGATCATCGCCGAATTCCTGGACGAGACCATCGGGGGCGAGCTCGGCGACCGGCGGCTGCTGCCGGGCGATCCCGGCCCGCGGGTCGAGGTGCGCCGGCTGATGAGCTGGTTCCACGAGAAGTTCTTCGACGAGGTCAGCGGACCGCTGACCTCGGAGCGGCTCTACAAGCGTCACATGCCGACCGGTGGGGGCGACGCCTCACCCAACACCGAGGCGATCCGCGCCGCCCGCCACAACATCCGCTATCATCTGGCCTATATTGGCTGGCTGGTGCGCACCCGCGACTGGCTCGCCGGCGATCGCATGACCTACGCGGATCTGGCGGCGGCGGCGCATGTATCGGCGGCCGACTACATGGGCGATGTGCCGTGGAAGGAAGACGAAGCCGCAAAGGACTGGTACGCGCGGATCAAGTCGCGGCCCACGTTCCGGCCGCTGCTGACCGAAACGCTGGCCGGGATCCCGCCGTCGCCGACCTACGCGGATCTGGACTTCTAGAGAACCCGGCCGCGATCAAGCGTGCGCTCGTCGATACCGCGCGCCAGCAGGGCTTCGATGTGGTCGGCGTGACTCGCCCCGATGCGGCGCCGGAGGCGAAGGCACGGCTCGAGCGCTTTCTGGCTGAAGGCCAGCATGGCGATATGATCTGGATGGAGCGGACCGCGGCGCGCCGCGGCGATCCGCTCGTCTTGTGGCCTCAGGTGCGCTCGATCATCCTGCTCGGGCTCAATTACGGCAGTGACGAGGATGCGCTGGCGGTCCTGCGGCGGCGCGAGCGCGGCGCCATCTCGGTCTATGCCCGCGGCGACGACTACCACGACATCATCAAGCCGCGGCTCAAGACCATCGCGCGCTGGTTGCTGGCGCAGGCGCAGGCCGGCGGCGACGTGAAGGTGTTCGTCGATACCGCGGCCGTGATGGAGAAGCCGCTGGCGCAGGCCGCGGGGCTCGGCTGGCAGGGCAAGCACACCAACCTGGTCTCGCGCCAGCTCGGTTCATGGTTGTTCCTGGGCGCGATCTTCACCACGCTCGAGCTGCCGCCCGATGCCCCGGAGGCCGATCATTGCGGCAGCTGCCGCGCCTGCCTCGACATTTGCCCGACCGCGGCGTTCCCGACGCCCTATCGGCTCGATGCGCGCCGCTGCATTTCCTACCTCACCATCGAGCACAAGGGCCCGATCGCGCGCGAGCTGCGCCCCCTCATGGGCAATCGCATCTTCGGCTGCGACGATTGCCTGGCGGTCTGTCCATGGAACAAATACGCAAAAGTCGGCCATGAGGCGAAGCTGGCGGCGCGCGCCGAGCTGCGCTCGCCGCTGCTGGCGGACCTCGTCCGTCTCGATGAGGCGGCATTCCGAACGCTGTTTGCAAAGTCGCCGGTGAAGCGCATCGGCCGCGACCGGTTCGTGCGCAATGTGCTGATCGCGATCGGCAACTCGGGGGAGCGGGCGCTTGCCGGCGAGGCCGAGCAACTTCTCGCCGACCCCGCCGGGCTGGTGCGCGGCGCCGCCGTCTGGGCGCTCGGACGGCTCGACCCAAACCGGCTGCGCGAAATCGCCGGCGAGCGGCGCGCCGGCGAGACTGACCCGATGGTCGAAGCGGAATGGCTGGCGGCGCTCGCAGAGGCGGACTTGTCCGGGCTGGATGTCACTGCTTCTTGACACAAGCGCCCGCTTGCCGCGGAGGTGATATCGCGTTCATTGGGTGGTGGTAGTCTACGGCCCAGCTATGTTTCGCCACCAGGAGGACGATGTGAAACCGCGCAGGAAACGCCGCGCCGCGCACCACGGTCGCAGCACGAAAGAGGAGGTCCACATCTTGGGCGATGCGGCTAAGGAACAAAACCAACCCGTGACCAAGCTGGGGTCACGCATCGCGGCGCGTTTCGCGAAAGCGGGGCTGACCTCGGGGCTGCCGGAACTGCGCGGTGAGCGTCCGCGATCGGTGAAATTCGGGAAATGATCATCCCGAATACGTGACGAATCAAAACTCCGCCACCGCGGCCAGCATCCGCTCCACGTCCTCCGGACGCGACAAGCGATGGTCGCCGTCCTTGACCAGGGTGAGGACGACGTCGTCCTGCCCCAAGCGGGCGGTGAGGTCGACCGCGTGCTGCCAGGGCACGTCCGGGTCCTGAACGCCCTGCAGGATGCGGACCGGGCAGCCGGTCTCGATCAGGCCGTCGAGCAAAAGGTGATGGCGGGCCTCCTCGATCAGCCCGCGGGTGATGGGATAGGGCTCCTCGCCATACGCGGATGGCCGCTCCCAGACGCCTTCGCGCTCGATCTGCCGTTGGATCTCCGGCGAGAAGCGCTTCCACATCAGGGCTTCGGTAAAATCGACCGCCGGCGCGATCAGGACCAGTGCGGCGATCTTGGCGGTTGCCGGGGGGGCCCGTCGCGCCAGCGCGCGCACCATCAGCAAAGCCATCCATCCCCCCATGGACGAGCCGATCACCACCTGCGGCCCGTCACAGCAGGCGTCAAGCACCGCCAGGCTGTCCTCGAGCCAACGGCCGATCGTTCCGTCCGTGAAGCTGCCGCCCGATTCGCCATGCCCCGAATAATCGAAGCGCGTGAGCGCGCGGCCATGCTGATGGGCCCAGGCATCGAGGGCCTGCGCCTTGATCCCCTGCATGTCGGATTTGAACCCGCCCAACCAAAGCAGCCCGGGCGCCCGGCCCGGACGCTGCCGTATCGCGATCGGCCGGGACGCCTGGCCGGTTCCCACGGTCAAGGATTTCAGGCATTCATTGCTCATGGATCATCACCAGCGAATCAGTCTTCAACCATCGTGAGCGACGGCTTCGAGGGGACGCGCGTTCCGCGGCGCACGCTCGCCGGCGCCACCATATTGCAGATCGTGCCGGCCCTGTACGGAGAGCCCAGCGCGCGTGCCGCCGTCAACATCGCGTTCGCCCTTTTGCAGGCCGGCGCGCGGGCGCTGGTGGCGGCCGCCGACGGCCCGCTGGTTGGCGAGCTGCGCGCCTTCGGGGGCGAATGGATCGACTTGCCCAACGCGACCATCAACCCGCTGCGGCTGCGCAAGAATGCCCGTATCCTGGAAAATCTCGTCGCCGCCGAACGGATCGATATCGTGCATGCCCGCAGCGCCGGCGGCGCCTGGAGCGCGCGCGTGGCGGCGGCGCGGATCGCGGTCTGGCTCGTCACCTCGTTGCCGGACGCGCCCGCCGTCGCCAGCCGCTGGCCGGCGCCCCTCTCGGCCGCGCTGGCGCAGGGCGATCGCATCATCGCGCCCTCGATCTATGCGGCAACCCCGGTGATGAAACGCTACGGCATCGCCGACGAACAGATCACCATCATCCCGCGCGAGATCGATACGGCCGTGTTCGATCCGCTGGCGGTGCGGCCCGAGCGCAGCGAAGCGCTGCGCAGCGCCTGGCGGATTCCGAGCCATGCCCGCATCGTGCTGGTGCCCGGCCGCCTGGCGCCGTGGAACGGCCAGATCATCGTGCCTGACGTTGCCCGCGGGCTCGCCGACGAAGGATTTCAGGGCATCGTCTTCGTCATCGTCGGGGAACATGCAACCAACCGCAATTATGCGCGCGAGATCATGAAGCAGGCGCAAGACCTCGGCGTCGAGCCGCTGTTGCGGATAACCGGCCATTGTCCCGACATGCCGGCTGCATTTGCGGCCGCCGAGATGGTGGCGGTGACCGCGGTCGAGCCGCCGCTGTTCGGCAGCGTGGTGGCGCAGGCGCAGGCCATGGCCCGTCCGGTGGTGACATCGGATGTCGGCATGCTGCCGGAGCATGTGCTGGTGCCGCCCCGAATGCCCGAGGACCTGCGCACCGGATGGGTGGTGGCGCCGGCCGATCCCATCGCCCTCGCCGAGACGCTCAAGCTCGCCTTGAAGCTTGATCCGACCGAATACCAGGCGATGGCGGCACGCGCGCGCCAATTCGCCGAATACATGTTTTCACCGCAGAGCGCCGCCACCGCGACCCGCGCCGTCTATATGTCGCTGCTGGCGCGCGATCTTTGAGGCTAGCAAGGACCGCCGGAACCCGTCGGCGCCACCGCAATCCCCCGAGCGACCCTCTTGAACGTTCTTCGGTCGCGACCCATCTGGCGGGGTTGTCGGTCGCCGGGCGCCCAGGCTGAACGCGCCAAGATGAACGCATATTGCCGTTGACTTGCCCCCGGTTTGTACCGATCCTTCGGCTGCCCGCCGCTTACGGGCTCCAAGCAACAGCATGAGGAGAGCAAAGCCATTCGCCGCCCGATGAGAACCCCGCAGCCCGTCCAGAAAGACGGCCCGCGCCTGAATGAGGAAATCCGATCGAACCAAGTACAACTGATCGACCAAACCGGCGCCAACCATGGCGTCGTCGATACCCAGATGGCCTTGGCAAAAGCCGTCGAGGCCGGGCTTGATCTGGTCGAGATCGCGCCCAATTCGGAACCGCCGGTCTGCAAAATCCTGGATTACGGTAAATACAAATACCAGGCCCAGAAGAAGGCGGCCGAGGCCCGCAAGAAGCAGAAGGTGGTCGAGGTCAAGGAGATCAAGCTGCGCCCGATGATCGACGACCACGACTACGAGGTGAAGATGCGCTCCATGCAGCGCTTCTTCGAGGAAGGCGACAAGGTCAAGGTCACCCTGCGCTTCCGTGGCCGCGAGATGGCGCACCAGGAACTGGGCACCCAGCTCCTCAATCGCGTCAAGGACGACAACTCGAAATTCGCCAAGATCGAGCAGGAGCCCCGCTTCGAGGGTCGCCAGGTGGTGATGGTGCTGGCGCCGCGGTAAGGCGGCGCAGGCGACCGCGCCCGGCGCGGGAGGCCGCGCCCCGTACGCCCGGGCGGCAACCAGGCCGGCAGCGGTCGCGGTTCGCTGCGCGACCGGCCGGCGCGCCTGTTGTTTTTTTGGATGTCCTCTGCCATAACCCCGCCCTCCCCGCGACCCGGCTCACAAGGGCTGCCGTGGCTGCGGCGAAGTGCTCAATCAGCACGCTTTAGCAATGCGATCACCGGCGGACCGGGCCGTTTCGCCCAACTTCGTCCGGCCGGAACAGGAGAGCCAAATGCCCAAGCTTAAGACCAAGTCGGGCGCCAAGAAGCGCTTCAAGATAACGGGGACCGGGAAAGTGCTGTTTCAGCAGTCCCACAAGCGTCACGGCATGATCAAACGGACCAAGAAGCAAATCCGCCAATTGCGCGGCACCAAGGTTCTGTTCAAGGCCGATGCCGACAACATCAAGAAGTACTTCCTGCCCAACGGCTGAGCCGAGGCTTTTTGCTGGCGCATGATCTTTTCCGAAACCGCTCGCGCTCCGGCGCGGCAGGCTTTCGGGATCATGCGCCAAGACCAACCAACCGCAAGGAGATCAGCCATGGCCCGCGTCAAACGTGGCGTCACCGGACACGCCAAGCATAAGAAGGTCCTCAAGGCCGCCAAGGGCTATTACGGCCGGCGGAAGAACACCATCAGGGTCGCCAAGCAGGCGGTCGAGAAGGCGGGTCAATACGCCTTCCGGGATCGCAAGCGGCGCAAGCGCACGTTTCGAGCGCTGTGGATTCAGCGGCTGAACGCGGCGGTGCGGCCGTTCGGGCTGAACTACAGCCGGTTTATCGACGGCCTCGCCAAAGCCGGGCTGTTGGTCGACCGCAAGGTGCTGTCCGATCTCGCCATTACGGAGCCGGCGGCGTTCGAGGCGATCGTCGAGCGGGCCAAGGCCGCGTTGCCGGCGACCGCCTGACCGATCCCCGGCTTTTTCCGAGGCCGATTTGGCCGGGGCGCCGCTTTGACCGGGGCGCTGGCCTGTAGCCCGCATGGAGCGAAGCGCAATGCGGGAGCTGCATCCCCGGATTTAGGCGCTCCCGGATTACGCTTCGCTCCATCCGGGCTACAGAGGTTGCGCTATGCCCGACCTGGAATCGCTAGAAGACAAGCTCCTGGCCGACATTGCGGCGGCCGGCGAGGAGACCGCGCTCGAAGCCGTGCGGATCGCGGCGCTCGGCAAGAGCGGATCGGTCTCCGCGCTGCTCAAGACGCTGGGCGGCATGACCCCGGACGAGCGCAAGCAACAAGGACCGCTCATCAACGGCCTCAAGGACCGGATCGGCGCCGCCATCGCGGCGCGCCGGGAGACCCTGAAAGCGGCAGCGCTCGATCAGCGCCTCAACACCGAGACCGTCGACGTCACCCTGCCGGTGCGCGAAAGCCCCGCCGAGAGCGGCCGCGTCCATCCGATCAGCCAGGTGGTCGACGAACTCACCGCGATCTTCGCCGATATGGGCTTCTCGATCGCGGAAGGCCCCGACATCGAGACCGACGACTTGAACTTCACCAAGCTCAACTTCCCCGAGGGCCATCCGGCCCGCGAGATGCACGACACGTTCTTCTTCAATCCGAAGCCTGACGGCTCGCGGCTGCTGCTGCGCACCCATACGTCGCCGGTGCAGGTGCGCACCATGATGAGCCAGAAGCCGCCGATCCGCGTGATCATCCCGGGCCGCACCTATCGGTGCGACTGCGACCAGACCCACACCCCGATGTTCCATCAGGTCGAGGGCCTGGTGATCGACAAGGGCTCCCATCTCGGCCACCTGAAATGGATCCTGGAGGAGTTCTGCAAGGCCTTCTTCGAGGTCGATCGGGTCAAGATGCGGTTCCGGCCGTCGTTCTTTCCGTTCACCGAGCCCTCGCTCGAGGTCGACATCCAGTGCCGCCGCGACAAGGGCGAGATCCGGTTCGGCGAGGGCGAGGACTGGCTGGAGATCCTCGGCTGCGGCATGGTGCATCCCAATGTGCTGCGCAATTGCGGGCTCGATCCGGACGAGTATCAGGGCTTCGCCTGGGGCATGGGGATCGACCGCATCGCCATGCTGAAATACGGCATGCCGGACCTGCGCGCGTTCTTCGAGGCCGACATGCGCTGGCTCGCCCATTACGGCTTCCGCCCGCTCGACCTGCCGACGCTGGCCGGAGGGCTGAGCGCATGACGCCGAGTCGAGGGCAACGACCGCGCGGCTCGCGCCGGCGCGTCCCCTCTCCCGCTTGCGGGGGAGGGCTAGGGAGGGGGCCAGCGGCCTCGCGACAAAGGTGACGCCGTCAGCTCAGCCGAAGCCGCGTTGGCGCGTGACCTCGCGCATGCGGTCGCACGCACGCGCGTTGCGCAGAGACATGACGCTGGCCGAGCGCATCATCTGGCAGGCGCTCCGTGCGCATCGCATGAGCGGAGCAGGATTCCGCCGGCAAACTCCGATCGGACATTACATCGTGGACTTCGTCTCGCACGCCGCGATGTTGATCGTCGAGATCGATGGTGGGCAGCATTTCGAGAACGCCCATGAACGGCGCGACGCAGTACGCGATGCATATCTGCAGGCCAAGGGATTCCGCGTGCTCCGATTCAACAATCACGACGTCATGACAAATCGGGAAGGGGTTCTCACAGTGATCGCTGCGGTGCTGGGAGAGGCTGTTTCCCCCTCCCTACCCTCCCCCGCAAGCGGGGGAGGCGGACAGGCACCAGGCCGCATCGAAGAAGACAGAGCGGAGCGCTCCTCATGAAGTTCACCCTCTCCTGGCTGAAGCAGCATCTCGAGACCGACGCTGCGCTGGACGCGATCGTCGACAAGCTCACCATGATCGGTCTCGAGGTCGAGCGCGTCGAGGACAAAGGCAAGGCGCTCGCGCCGTTCACCATCGCGCGGGTGATCTCGGCCGAGCAGCATCCCAATGCGGACCGGCTGCGCGTCTGCATGGTCGATACCGGGACGGGCGATCCGGTGCAGGTCGTGTGCGGCGCGCCCAATGCCCGCGCCGGCATGAAGGGCGTGTTCGTCGGCGCCGGGCACGTTCATTCCGGGCAAGAACATGACGTTCGGCGTCGGCACCATCCGGGGCGTCGAAAGCCGCGGCATGCTGTGCTCGGAGTTCGAGCTGCAGCTGTCCGACGATCATGACGGCATCATCGAGCTGCCGCCCGATGCGCCGCTCGGCGCCTCCTATGCGCAATGGGCCGGCCTCGACGATCCGGTGATCGAGATCAACCTGACGCCGAACCGGCCCGACTGCGCGGGCGTGCACGGCATCGCGCGCGATCTGGCGGCGGCCGACATGGGCACCTTGAAGGAGAGCGCGATCAAGCCGGTCAAGGGCGAATTCCCCTGCCCGGTCGTCGGTCGCGCTCGACTTCGGCGCGACGCCTTCGCTCTGCCGCGGCTTTGCGCTGCGGCTGGTCCGGGGCGTCAAGCAACGGGCCCTCGCCGCCATGGCTGCAGCGCCGACTGATCGCGATCGGCTTGCGGCCCATCAATGCGCTGGTCGACATCACCAATTTCATCACCTTCGACCGCGGCCGGCCGCTGCACGTGTTCGACGCCGCCAAGGTCAAGGGCGATCTCATGGTGCGGCGCGGCCGCGCCGGCGAAAGCCTCACCGCGCTCGACGGCAAGGACCTATGCGCTCGACGACACCATGTGCGTGATCGCCGACGAGGCGGGGCCGGAATCGCTCGCCGGCATCATGGGCGGCGAGGCCACCGGCTGCTCGGAGGCCACCACCGACGTGCTGATCGAGTCGGCGCTGTGGGACGAGCTCAACATCGCCCAGACCGGCCGCAGGCTCGGCATCAACTCGGATGCGCGCTATCGCTTCGAGCGCGGCGTCGACCCGGCTTTCATGCTGCCGGGCCTCGAGCTCGCGACCCAGATGGTGCTCGATCTCTGCGGCGGAACGCCGTCCGCGAACGAGATCGCAGCCGAGCCGCGCACCCCCGACCTGGTGATCGATTTCCCGCTCGATACCGTGGCCCGGCTGGCCGGGGTCGAGGTCGCCCTGCCCGAGCTTCGGCGGGTGCTGGGGCGGCTTGGCTTCTTCGTCGCCGGGCAGGGCAAGAGCGTGAAGATCGCGCCGCCGTCGTGGCGCCCGGACGTGCACGGCAAGCCCGATATCGTCGAGGAGGTCGTGCGCATCATCGGGGTCGACCGCATCCCGGTGACGCCCTTCGATCGCGGCGAGGCCCCGCGCAAGCCGGTGCTGACGCATGCTCCAGCTGCGCACCCGCAAGGCCAAGCGCGCGCTGGCGGCCCGCGGCCTGGTCGAAGCCGTCACCTGGTCCTTCATCTCCAAGCCGCAGGCGGAGCTGTTCGGCGGCGGCCAGCCTGAGCTTGCGCTCGCCAACCCGATCGCGGCCGACCTGTCGGACATGCGGCCGAGCCTGGTCCCGGGGCTGATTGCCGCCGCCCAGCGCAATGCCGATCGCGGCATCGCCGACGTGGCGCTGTTCGAGGTCGGCCAGATCTTCCGCGGCGACCGGCCGGCCGGACCAGTTGACCGCCGCGGCGGGCGTGCGGCGCGCGCTGGCAAAACCCGCCGGGCGCGGCCGCCATTGGTCGAGCAAGGCCGGCGAGGTCGATGCCTTCGATGCCAAGGCCGATGCGCTCGCGGCCTTGACGGCGGCCGGCGCCCCGATGGGGGCGCTGCAGGTCGTGCCGGGCGGACCGGCTTGGCTGCATCCCGGTCGCTCGGGCACGATCCAGATCGGCCCGCAGAACGTGCTCGGCTATTTCGGCGAGCTGCATCCGCGCGCGCTCGAGGCGCTTGCGCGCCGAGGGCCCGCTGGTCGGTTTCGAGGTGATCCTCGAGCGCATCCCCGAGCCGAAGCTCAAGGCGACGCGGGCAAAGCCCGTGCTGGAGCTCTCGTCCTTCCAGCCGGTCGAGCGCGACTTCGCCTTCCTCGTCGACCGCGGCGTGAAGGCCGGCGACATCGTGCGCGCGGCCCAATCGGCCGACCGCAAGCTGGTCGAGGCGGTGAGCGGTGTTCGACGTCTACGAGGGCGAGGGCATCGAGGCCGGCAAGAAATCGATCGCCATCGCGGTCACCCTGCAGCCGCGCGAGAAGACCATGACGGAGCAAGAGATCGACGCCGTCGCCGCCAAGATCGTGGCCGAGGTCGGCAAGCGCACCGGCGGCGTGCTGCGGGGCTGAGGGCAGGCGGCAATCGGTGGCAAGAGAGCGCCGCGCGTAGCGAGGCGGTTCGAGCTATCCGGGTTTCCTTCCCAGCGACTTCACCGCGGCGTCGGCGGCGCGCTCGCCGGATTCCCAGGCGCCCGCCGACCGTGCCCCATAGCGTCTCGTGCGCGGCTTCGCCGGCGAACCAGATGCGGTCGTTGACGGGCTCCATCAGCACCCGCGCGCGACGGCTGCCCGCCCGGCGCGGCGGCCGAAAAGGCGCCCAGCACCCAAGGCATCGTCGTTCCAATTGGTCGCGGTGCGGCGCTTGACGGCCTTGCCCATGTCGGTGCCGTAGAGACCGGTCAGCCACGACACCGCGAAATCGACCATCGCCGCCTCGCCCATGGCGGCGAGGTCGCGCCCGAAGCTGCCCGCCACCTCCACGACGCAGAGCGGCGTGCCCGACACATTGGCGAAGAGCGCGGCCGTGCGCGTGCTGTCGGATTTTTCGAACACCAGCTCGTCGGGCCGCAGCCCGAGTGGATTGTCGGGCAATTCCAGCGCCACATGATCGTAGCTGCCGAGCTTGAGCTTGGCGGCAGCGTCGAGCTGGCGCTTGGGCAGATCGGGAATGAACTTGATCTTGTCGGCGGCGAGCACGTTGGTCGAGACCGTGACGATGGCGGCGCGGGCCGCCAACGTGCCGCGCGCGGTTTCGACCTCGACGCCCCCGGTGCGCGCCCCCCAGGAAATGCGGCTGACCGGGTTGGAAAGCTCGACCGGCAGGCCAGTGGCGAGCTTGGCCACCAGAGCGCCAAATCCCTGGCGGCACAGGAGGTCGATGTCGCGCTCGGCCGAATGCGCGAAATCGGCCGCCGAGACCTCGGCCAGATCCTTGCCGCAGCCGAACGGGCCAAGCACGAATTCGATCATCGGGCGCCAGCCGCCGAGGTCCTTGGGCAGCGCCTGCGCGCAGGACAGATCGTTCTTGCGCGACGCATCCGCGATGGCGGTGGTGGCGCGCACCACTCCGCCCAGATAGTCCTCCATCTCGCCTTCGCGCGCGTAGCGCCGCCCGATGCGCACGCGCTGGCCGGGCGGTGCCGGATAGATGTCGAGCCCGGTCTGGGTCCCGAGCTTCGCCACCGGATTGATGTCCGGCATATGGACCCAGTGGGCGCCGCGATCGAACGGAACCCCGAATACGGTGGTGTCGGTAATGCAGCGTCCGCCGATGGTCGCCGAGGCCTCGAGGAGGGCAAAGCGCCGGCCTGCGGCCGCAAGGCGGCGCGCCGCCGCGATGCCGGCCGCTCCCGCCCCCACAATAACCACATCGATGCCGCCGGTGCGCGGCGTCGCTTGCGGTACCGGAGCGGATCTTTTCGGCGTGGGCGGAGCCGGCGCCGCCGGCGCCGGCGTCATGGTGGCTGTCATCGTGGCTGTCATGGCAGCCGAGGCAGCAAGGAACGACCGGCGGTTCAATCGTTTCATGGTATCGCAAAGTAGGGCGCAATCGCTTTATTGCGCCGCTTGGCGAGATGGCGAGACCGATGGCGCAATAAAGCGATTGCGCCCTACAGGTGAGACCAGTATGGCCCGAAGCGCACGCTCCGCGCAAACGCGCGCGGCCTTGTGACGCGGCCTTGTAGAAAGACGCGCCGGCGCATACTGCTGCGTCTGCTGGAGGATCCGGATGCTGGATGCGGCCGCCCAAGCCCTGTCGCAAATGTTTTCGCCGCCGTTTCGAACGGTGCTGCTGAAATCGATCGGGCTCGCCTTGATCCTGATCGTGATCATCGGGATCGGGTTGCACGATCTCCTGGCCTGGCTCGCCGGCGCCGGCGAAGGCTTCGCCGAGAACGCGCTCGGTCCCAACGCCCATGCGCCGCTCTCGGTGCTCGCCTTCGTGCTCTCGATTGCGGCAAGCCTGGGAATCATCGTCGGATCGGTATTCCTGATGCCGGCCGTGACCGCATTGGTGGCGAGCTTCTTCGTCGACGACATTGCGCTCGCGGTCGAGCGCAGCCGCTATCCGGGCGAGCCGGAAGGCAAGCCGCTGCCGCTCGCGCGCGCCGTCATCGAGGGGGTGCGCACCGCCCTCATGGCGATCGTGATCTATCTGGTGGCGCTGCCGTTCCTGCTGTTCGCCGGGTTCGGGGCCCTCATCTTCTTCTTTTGCACCGCCTACATCCTGGGGCGTGAATATTTCGAGCTGGCGGCCATGCGCTACCGCGGCGTCGCGGACGCGCGGGCGCTGCGCAAGCGGCATTCGGGCACGGTCTTCGTGGCCGGCATGTTCATCGCGGCCTTCGTGTCGATTCCGGTCGTCAATCTGGCGACCCCGCTGTTCGGCATGGCCTTCATGGTGCATATGCACAAGCGGCTGTCGGGCGCGCAGGCGCAGCAGATCGAGACGCGACGCAGCGGCGCAGCGTGACGATTGCGGCAGACGGCTTGCCGAGCCGGCCGGAGTCGGTCAGCATCACTGCTGTGGCAGGTATTGTTGATTGGAGGGACTTCATGGCTCGGCTTGTGGTCATGTACGGGGCGCCGAAAGACCCCGGCGCGTTCGACAGCTACTACTTCGCTACGCACGTTCCGATCGCGAAACAGATTCCCGGTCTGCGCAAATACGAGGTCAGCCGCGGCGCGATCGCGACGCCGGCGGGCCCTGCCCGCTTTCATTTGATCGCGACCCTCCACTTCGATGATCTGCAAGCCGTGGCGAGCGCGTTCGCGAGCCCGCAGGGGCAGGCCGCCGCAGCCGACGTCGCGAAATTCGCGACCGGCGGCGTGGAGATGATGTTCTTCGACAGCGCGGAGATTTGAGAGGAGCTACTTCTCGCCCATCGTTTCCTTGGCAGCCGCCACCACGTCGGGCGGCAACGCATAGGCCTCGGCGAGCGCCTTGGCCAAGGCCTCGCCGCGGACCGGCTCGAGATGAAGGCGCAGGCTTTGCGCCCCTGCCACGAAAGCCGGATCCGCCATGGTGGCAAACAGCGCCGCACGCATCTGCGCGACGCGCTCGGCCGGCACCCCTGGCGGCAGCAGCACCGGACGATCCATGTCCTGGGTCAAAAGCATGAGCTCGAACTGCGCCCGGGTGGCGGCGTCCTTGGCAAGCTCCATGACAGCGGGCGTATCGGGAAATTCCGGAATGCGCTTCCTCCCGATCAGGATCGGGACCGCGAGCTTGTGCTCGCTCAGCCATTGCGGGCGGATCGATTGAATGGCGGTCAGCTGGGTGCTGCAACGGCCCTCGATCTCGCCGTTCTCCATCGCCTGGAAGATCTCGCCGCCGTCCCTGTAGCCGTTGATCACCTTGATCCTGGTTCCCAGGAGCTTGTTGAGCATGGCGGGCAGGATGCTGAACTGCGAGCCGGCGCCCGTGCTTCCGACCACGAACTCCTTCTCCAGCATGTCGGCCCAGGTCTTGATCGGCGAGGTGTGCCATGCGGTGCACATGCCGTCGGCCCGGTCGAGGCTGCCGAGCCAATTGAATTTCAGCGCATCGAAGCGCGCGCCCGTGGTGCCGAACAGCGGCGCGAGCGGCACTGTGGAATGGACGATGCCGATCGTGGTCCCGTCCTGCGGCGCCTGGGAATAGAGGTAGTTGCTCGCCAATAGGCCGCCGGCGCCCGGCATGCTCTGGACGATGAAATCGGGTCTGCCGGCCAGGTGATTGCCCATATGCTGCGCCAGCAAGCGGGCATATTCGGCATAGCCGCCGCTGACCCCGGCGCTCAGCAGGATGCGGATCGTCTTGCCCTTGAAGAAAGCCGGTTCCTGGGCGGCAACCGAAGAGACCGACGTGGCGGCGAGCAGGCCGACGATCAGCCACCCGCACATGTGCCCAGCACCCCGATGGCTCAAGCCTGGTCTCATGTCGCCCCGCGGGCCGAACGATGATCCCTGGATCCTAGCAGCGAAATCCTGCGCCGCCCATCTGGGCGCCGCCGGCGCGGCAATCAACAATCAGCCGCCACGCCGACGCATTAGATTTCATTTTAGAACGAGTAGCCGATCTTGCCGCCCCAATCGTTCTGTCCCGGATTGGGCGTGGGACCGGTGTTACCGGCGCAATTGATGCCGAATATGTAATGCCCGTTCGACAGGTGGTCGAAGGTGACCATCGCGGTCCAATGCTCGGTGATGGCGTAGCCGATCGAGCCGCCGACATGGAAAAGATACGGGCAGCCGAGCCCGGCGCGCCCCGGCGGCGGGTTCTGGAGGAAGCCGTTGTGCCAGGCGCCATCCACGAACAGCTCGAAAAAAGTCCGATAGGGCAGCGGGAAGCTCCACAGCGCGCCCGCATAGGCGGCGCTCGTTTTGCCGTCGAGATTGATCAGCCCGCCGGCGTGCGGACGCGGGACGAAGACGCTCCACCATTGGTCCTGGAACAACGGCAGCCGCGGCAGGACGAGCTCCGGATTGAGGTCGAAGCTGCCCTGTTCGTATCCCCCGACGCTATGAAGGAAGCCGCCCAAGCGAAGCTCGTAGCGGTAGGGATTGTAGAATTCCGGCAGGGCCGGGGGTTGAGCCGGCGGGACCACATAGGGAGGTGGGGCTGGTGGCGGCGGGGGTGTGGGCAGCGCCAGATCGGCAGCGTAGGCCGATCCGAGCGCAAGCATTGCCGCAAACGCGGCCGACGCCACCCCCGATGCGCGTCGCCAATGCTGCCTGTCGGTCACGCCATTCCCCTCAATGCCGGACGCGCAATTCTACCCGATCCGGCATTGCGATGCCATCACTGTCCGGGTCCAGGATGTGCGTCGTTCCCCCGCGCCGCAAGGATTGGCTGCCCCTGGGCGGTGCTTTTAGCGGCTGGGTGTGACCCATTTGCAACAATCCTGCTTACTGCGCTACCAGGCTGCTCACGGTGACATTGGCGGTCCCGTTGGCCTCAGCGATCACCCGTAGCGTCTTGGCATCGAATTCCATGTCGAGGAGACGCAGATCGGTGAAATTCACGTCGGCCTGGACGCCGGCGGCGGCGGTGCGGAACTCCGCGAGCGCGGCTTCCATGCTGCTGCGGGCATGGTCGGCGAACGGCTTGATGTCGATGACGGCATTGTCGGCGAGCGTGTCCTTGAGATACGGAATGGCCGCCCGGGCAGCGGCGCCGAGCAGCCCGAAGGCCGCCTCCGAATCCACATCGAGCGCGATGTCGGTCAGGCGCAGCGTCTGGTGCTCGCGATCGAGCACCGGTCGGCCCCAGACATGGACATTCGCTTCCGCCCCCAAACCGAGCCAGCTGGCCTTCTCGCGCGCCTTGACGCGCAGCGATATCAGCAGCCGGTCGCCGGAGGCGGCGATGCTGGCGGTTCGAATCGTGGCCTCATAGGGACCGCTGCCGTCCTGCGGGAAAGTCTTGCCGACGAGCTGCGCGGCAAACAACCGATTGACCTCGGTGAACGGCACGTCGATCGGCACCGCGATATTGACGCGGCCCGGATCCGACTGCGGCACCAGCTCCAGATTGGCCGGAAACGGACAATCCGGCTTGGTCTGTGTGGCCACCACCCGGGTCTCGGCTTCGACGCCGATCACCAGCGTCAACGCGGTCGCATCGATGCGCGGCTGTCCGGCAAAAGCCCGGGTCGGCCGAAACTCGAGCCAGAGGTCCGGCAGCCCGGCACCGGCCGCGCCCAGCGAGACCGAGCGGCACATCTTCGTCCATTGGCGCCGCGCCGCGGCCTCCAGGAACGGATCGGCGCGCAAGCGCGCCTGCAGGGCCGCCACCTGCTCGTTGACTTGGCGGTCCAGCAACGGCTTCACCTCGTTGGCCACGCCGATCTTGATGCCGGCGACCGACAAGGCGGAGTCCCCGACTGCCACTTGGGCGGTGAGATTGGGGTCGATGCGCCAGTTGGCGGCGAGCACGGGCCGCGACAGGATCGTGGCATTGCCGCGAACGTCCGCGTGCTGATCGATCGTCTTGCCGGTCAGGTTCTGCAGCCCCTGGCCGAGATTCTGGTTGAGGATCCCGCCCAGTGCACCGCCTAGATTGCCCACCTGGGCGGCGATCTGGCCGGTGACGTGCAGGGTTCCGTTCAAGACCGTGGAGACCGCCATCGCGTCGGGCCGGCCGGTCACGGCGAGCGGGCCGCGGCTCATCGTCCAGCCGATATCGGCATTGGAGAGCAGTTGCGAGACCGGATTGTCGCGCTTGCCGCTGAGGTTGCGCGGCGCCGCGGCCTCCAACACATCGCGGATGGCGGTGAGCGCGATGGCGGTGGGGGTGACGATGGTGGATGTCCGGCTGACCTGCTTGAGCGGCGGCGGCTCGACCACGGCCGGCGGTTGAACCGCGCCCGGCCCGGGCGACAGGACCTGCAGCGCAAAGCTCGCGCCCAGGAACGAGGCACCGACGACCGCCACGCCGATCAGGATGTTCCGCAAGCGCATGGCTGTGGCCGATTGATCCCCGCGTCCCCGCCAGCTTCCGCGATTGGCGCAATGTTAGTCGAGGGCCGAGCGGCGCGCCAGCACGAGCGCCGTTCTATCCCCCCTGAGTTTGTCGCAATTGCGGAAGGCGAAGCGCCTTTCAGCCGTCAGCCGGAACGGCCTCAGACGGTCTTGGCCGGCCACTTGCAGAGATCCGCGATCAGGCATCTTTCGCAGTGGGGCTGGCGCGCGGTGCAGACATAGCGGCCGTGCAGGATGAGCCAATGGTGGGCATGGCGCAGGTACTTGGCGGGCACCCGCCGCTCCAGCTTGCTCTCGACCTCGAACGGAGTTCTTCCGGTCGCGAGCCCGGTCCGGTTGCCGATGCGAAAGATATGGGTATCGACCGCGATGGTCGGCTCCCCGAACGCGGTGTTGAGCACCACATTGGCGGTCTTGCGGCCGACGCCCGGCAGAGCTTCGAGCTCCTCGCGGCTGCGCGGCACCTCGCCGCCATGCCGTTCGATGAGCTGTTGCGACAAGGCGATGAGATTCCTCGCCTTGGTGCGGTAGAGACCGATGGTCTTGATCAGCTCGCGCACCCGCTCCTCGCCGAGCGCAACCATCCGGGCGGGGGTGTCGGCGAGCGCGAACAGCGCCGGGGTCGCCTTGTTGACGCTTGCATCGGTCGCCTGCGCGGACAGGACCACCGCCACCAGCAAGGTGAAGGGCGTCACATAGACAAGCTCCCCCACCGGCTCCGGATTGGCGGCCTGGAAGCGGTGGAACCCTTCCTCGATCTCTGCATTCGTCCAAGGCGGCGACTCAGCCGCCGCACTCTCGCGGCCGATCGCCGGTGGCGTTGCGCGAGAGCCGGCGCCGGCGGGCGGCTTGGCTCTGCCCTTGGCTGCCTTGGGCTTGGGTGCTTTGAGCCTGGCTGCCTTGGTCTTGGACGCGTTCGTCTTGGGTGCGCCGGTTCCGGGCACACTGCGAACGACGGTTCCCGAAACGGGCTTGCGGGCCTCCTTGCGCGCTGTCTTGCGAACCATGGATTCCCTATAATGAACCCCATGAACTCCGACAACAGCGGTCCCGAGCCCAGCGGATCCGAAGCGGCGGCGACAATCTTTTCGGCCGTGCTCACGCCGCATCGATCGCTGGGCCCGACCGGTTTCCTGATCTTCATGCTGGTGCTGGGCGGCATCAGCTTCGTGTCCGGCATGGTGTTTCTGATGGCCGGCGCCTGGCCCATATTCGGCTTCTTCGGGCTCGATGTGCTGCTGGTCTATTGGGCGTTCCGCATCAACTACCGGGCCGCCCGCGCCTACGAAGAGGTGACGGTCACGGCAAGCGAGCTCACGCTGCGCAAGGTGAGCTATCACGGCCGCGTCAGCGAATGGACCCTCAATCCGCTCTGGGTGCGGCTCGATCGCGACGAGCATGCGGAGTTCGGCATCGAGCGGCTTTATCTGGTGTCGCGCGGCCGGCGGCTGCCGATCGGAAGCTTCCTGGGGCCGGACGAGAAGGCGAGCTTCGCGCATGCCCTCTCGGCCGCGCTCGGGGAAGCCAAGCGCGGCCCGACCCGCACCGTGTTCGGATAGTTGCTGGCGGCCGCGCCATGACGGCGGCCAGAAATCGGGTGGGCAGGCGGACTTTCGCGGCCTAGATGGAGAGCAATCGATGGAGGCATCCATGCTCTCACCTGATCGCATCCCCGGTCGAATTCCCCACTTGGCGCCGCTGCCGGAGGCCGCGGCCGACTATGACGTCGTGCGGCGCGCCATCGCCCATATCCGCGGCAACTGGCGCACCCAGCCCGATGTCGCCGACATCGCCGCGGCCGCCGGCGTCAGCGCCACCGATCTGCATCATCTGTTTCGGCGCTGGGCCGGGCTCAGCCCGAAGGCGTTTCTGCAGGCGCTTACGCTCGACCATGCCCGCGCGCTGCTGCGCCAATCCGCGAGCGTGCTCGACGCCGCCTACGAGGTCGGCCTGTCGGGGCCCGGGCGGCTGCACGATCTGTTCGTCACCCACGAGGCCATGTCGCCGGGCGAATGGAAGGCCGGCGGCGAATGCCTCACCATCGTTTACGGGTTTCATCCCTCGCCGTTCGGCAGCGCTCTCATCATGTCGACCGGGCGCGGTCTCGCCGGCCTTGCATTCGCGGATGCGGGCGAAGAGCCGGCGGTGCTGGCCGACATGCAGGCGCGCTGGCCCAAGGCCACCTATGTGGAGGACGGCGCCGCCACTGCGCCGCTCGCGCGTCGCGTCTTCGACAGCACGCGCTGGCGTGCCGGCGAGCCCTTGCGGGTGGTGCTCATCGGCACCGATTTCGAGGTGCGGGTGTGGGAGGCGCTGCTCAAGGTGCCGATGGGGCGGCTCACGAGCTACTCGGAGATCGCCGCCAAGGTCTGCACGCCGGCGGCCGCACGCGCGGTGGGTGCCGCGGTCGGCCGCAATCCGGTCTGCTTCGTGGTGCCCTGCCATCGCGTGATCGGCAAGAACGGCAGCCTCACCGGCTATCACTGGGGCCTCACCCGCAAGCGCGCGATGCTGGGCTGGGAGGCCGGGCGGGTCACGGCGTAAGGGCGGCGCCGAAGCGCGTTTCGGGAGCGATAGTCGGGGCGGCCCACTGTTTTCATTCACGAATTGAGGGTTCGTTCTGGCCAAAATGGAGGTAATTAGATACTAGCTGGCGCCGATTGACGCTTTCGCCGCAATCCGCAATACCCGCGTCAACTGTGACTAGGGGCACGGACATGCAGCAGCGGCGACCCGTCATGCTGGTCATTCTGGACGGCTTCGGCTGGCGTGAAGAGGAGGCCGACAACGCCGTCCGCCAAGCCAGGACGCCGACCTTCGACCGGCTCTGGGGGGCGGGACCGCACGGTTTCCTGCGCACCTCGGGCAAGGACGTCGGCCTGCCCGACGGGCAGATGGGCAATTCCGAGGTCGGCCATCTCAATATCGGCGCCGGGCGCGTCGTGGTCCAGGATCTGCCGCGGATCAGCGACGCGGTCGCTGACGGCGAGATCAACGGCGCGCCGGCTCTGACCGATCTGATCGAGAAGCTCAAGCACAGCGGCGGCACCTGCCACCTCATGGGCCTGGTGTCGCCGGGCGGCGTGCATTCGCATCAGGATCATGCCGTGGCGCTGGCCAGGATCCTGTGCGACGCCGGCGTGCCGACGCTCGTCCACGCCATCACGGACGGTCGTGACACGCCGCCGCAATCGGCGGCCGAAGACGTCGATCGCCTGCGCGCGGCGCTGCCGAAATCGATCGCGATCGCGACCGTGTGCGGCCGTTACTATGCGATGGACCGCGACAAACGCTGGGAGCGCGTGGCGAAGGCCTACAACGCGATGGTCGAAGCCGATGGCCCGCGCTTTCCCGACGCTCCGGCCGTCATCGCTGATGCCTACGCGAACAAGAAGTTCGACGAGTTCATCGTGCCGGCGGTGGTGGGCGACTATCGGGGCATGCAGGACGGGGACGGCGTGCTCTGCTTCAACTTCCGCGCCGACCGCGTGCGCGAAATTCTGGGCGCGATCCTCGAACCGGACTTTTCGGGCTTTGTGCGCAAGCGCACCGTTCGCTTGGCCGCCGCCCTGGGCATGACGCAATACAGCGACGAGCTCGACGCCCTCATGCCGGCGATCTTCCCCGCGCAGTCGCTGGCCCACATCCTGGGCGAGGTGGTGGCGGACGCCGGCCGCACCCAGCTGCGCATGGCGGAGACCGAGAAATATCCGCACGTCACCTACTTCCTCAACGGCGGCCGCGAGCAGCCCTATCGGGGCGAGGACCGCATCATGGTGCCTTCGCCGAAGGTCGCGACCTACGACCTGCAGCCCGAGATGTCGGCGCCCGAGCTCACCGACAAAGCGGTCGCGGCAATCGACTCCGGCAAATACGATCTCATCGTGCTCAACTATGCCAACCCCGACATGGTCGGCCATACCGGCAACCTGCCGGCCGCCATCAAGGCGGTAGAGACGGTCGATGCCGGCCTCGGCCGCATCGCCGAGGCGATCGAGAATGCCGGCGGCGCGCTCCTGGTCACCGCCGACCACGGCAATTGCGAGATGATGCGCGATCCGCAAACCGGCGGCCCGCACACCGCCCACACCACCAACCCGGTGCCCGTCGTGTTGGTCGGCGCCCGCAACCGCGCGCTGGTGGCGCAAGGCCGGCTCGCCGACATCGCGCCGACGCTGCTCGAATTGATGGGATTGCCCAAGCCGCAGGAGATGACCGGCGCCTCGCTGCTGGCAAGCTGAAGCGGCTGCTACAAATCCTCAAGCCCCAGCACGTCGGCCATGGAATAGACGCCCGCCGGGCGGCCGCGCGCCCACAGCGCCGCCTTGAGGGCGCCGCGGGCGAAGATCATGCGGTCCTCGGCCTTGTGCGTAAGCTCGATGCGCTCGGCCGGGCCGGCGAAGATCACGCTGTGGTCGCCCACCACCGTACCGCCGCGCAGCGACGCAAAGCCGATGTCGCCCGGGTGCCGCGCGCCCGTCACGCCTTCACGATCCATCACGCGATGCGCCGGGAGATTGATGCCACGGCCGCGCGCGGCTGCCTGACCAAGCATCAGGGCGGTGCCGGAGGGCGCATCGATCTTGCGGTTGTGATGCATCTCGAGGATCTCGATGTCGAATTCCGCATCGAGCGTCTTCGCCACGCGACGTACCAGCGCAGCCAGAAGGTTCACCCCGAGGCTCATATTGCCGGATTTGACCACGATGGCGCGCTGGCCAGCGGCGGCGATCGCGGCCTCGTCGGCCGCCGACAGGCCGGTCGTGCCGATGACGTGGACCAGTCCCTTGCTTGCGATCTGTTCGGCGAACGCAACGGTCGCCTTGGGCACGGTGAAGTCGATCAGCCCGTCGGCGGCGGCAAGCAGCGGCGCGATCTCGTCAGCAACCGTAATGCCGTTCTTTCCGAGTCCGGCAAGCTCGCCGGAATCATGCCCGATCACTGCGGCGCCAGCCGCCTCCACGGCGCCCGCCAGCGCGACCCCCGGGCTCGCCGCGATGGCCGCAATCAAGGTGCGGCCCATGCGCCCACCGGCGCCGGCAACGATCAGCCGCATGTCGGACATGGATCAAGAACTCCGCGCAGCGTAGCCACCGCCGCGCGGCCGGTATAGCGGGGCGGGGCCGGCCGGGAAAGCACGGAGCTAGCTCGGCTGCGGACCGTCATAGCCTTCGATGACGATGATGTCGGCAGTCGCGGCGCCGGCACGCAATGCCTTGGCGGCGGCATATTCGGGCGAGCGGTAGCAGGCGAGCGCGGTGGCGTAATCCTTGAACTCGATCACCACATTGCGGGTGCGGCTGCCGCCCTCGACGGTCTCGTATTTTCCGGCCCGCACCAGGAAATGCGCGCCGTACTTGCGGAACGCTTCCGCATTGGCGGCCGCATAGGCCTTGTAGGCTTCCGGGTCGGTCACATCGACACGGACGATCCAATAACCTTTTGTCATCTTGCTCTCCCTCCGGCTCGGTTGGGCTGCTGTAACAACTTCTCAATCGTCATGCCCGGCCTTGTGCCGGGCGCCCACGTCTTTCGCGCCGCGCAGCAAGGCGTGGGTGGCCGGGACAAGCCCGGCCATGACGCGGGTGGATGATCTCCGCGTGCCCGGAAACATCTAATTGTGATGCGCGGCCGCGATGTCGGCCACGATGGCTTCGGCAGCCGCCTTCGGGTCGGCGGCGGCGACGATCGGGCGTCCCACCACCAGGTAGTCGGCGCCGGCCCGGATGGCGGCGGCCGGCGTCATCACCCGCTTCTGGTCGTCCGACGCGGCACCCGCGGGCCGGATGCCGGGCGTCACCAGCACCATGCTGGGACGGATCACCGACCGCAGCCTGACTGCTTCCTCGGCCGAGCAGACCAGCCCATCGACCCCGATGTCGCGCGCCTGGGCGGCGCGTTCGGCGACCAGCTCGGGGACGGTGAAATCGTAGCCGGCTGCCGCCAGATCGGCATCGTCGTAGGAGGTGAGCACCGTGACGGCGAGAATGCGCAGCTTGGAGCCGGCGCGCGCCTCGACCGCCGCATGCATGGTCTGCGGATAGGCGTGCACGGTGAGAAACGTCGCGCCCAGGCGGGCGATGCTTTCGACCCCGCGCGCGACGGTGTGGCCGATATCGTGCAGCTTCATATCGATGAAGACTTGGTTGCCGGCACCCACAAGGGCTTGCGCAAGCTCCAGGCCGCCCGCAAAGCCGAGCTGATAGCCGATCTTGTAGAAGCCCACCGAGGCGCCGAGCCGCTTCACCAAAGCCTGCGCCTCGGCGACCGAAGCGACGTCCAGCGCCACGATCAGCCGCTCGCGTGCATCAAGCGTCATGGTTCGCTTCCCTCATCGCAACAGCCGTGCATGGTCGACAAGCCGCTTCGCCACGGTCTTGAGCTGAGCTGCGGCTTTCGCATCGGTCAGCTGATCCATTTCGTCGAAGGCCGTGCTCGCATTGGGGATGGTGATCTGCTCGGGCAGCACCAGCGCCCGGCAACCGACCGCCAGCACCTGCCGCAGCGCGATCAGCGACTGCATGCCGCCGGAGCGCCCGGGCGAGGCCGCGCCGAGCGCAAACACGCGGTCCTGATAGGCGGCCAGCTGCGGCTCGTCGCCCTCGCGCACGACCGAGATCCAGTCGATGGCGTTCTTGATGAGCGGCGTGATCGAGGCATTGTATTCGGGGCTGGCGAAGAACACGCCGCGATGCGCGCAAACGAGCCGCTTGAGGTTCACCGCGTGCGGCGGCGGGCCCGCCTCGCGGGCGAGGTCGGCGTCGAAGATCGGCAGCGGATAATCGGCGAGCGAGATGCGGGTGACGTCGGCCTCCGCCAGCGCCAATTCCTTGGTGGCGAGCGCGGCGAGGCGCGCATTGTGGGATCCGCTGCGCAGCGAGCCCGGGATGACCAGGATTTTCGGACCAGACATCGGGCAAGCTTTTCGCACCGGAAACCCGGGACCGGAACGGTCCCGAAATCAAGGCAACGCATAGCACAGCGCGACCGCAGGGGAAGCGGCCGATGCAGGAGCGTCCTGCGTTTCAGTCCTTGCGATAGACCCAGATGCGCGCCGGCGGGATGTTCATCCAGATGCGCTCGGACGCTTCGGAGCGGACGCGGTCCAGCGCCTTGGGGATCGGCGCCACGGTCGCATAGGTGAACTGGACGAAGGGCGCGCCCGGCAACATCAGGGCAAAAGCCTCGTAGACGAGCTTCAGCCTGGTCTTGAGCGGCTTGGTGAAGAGCGGCAGGCCCGAGACCACGGCGGCGGCCGGCTCGGCCAGATGGCTGGCAAGCGCGCGCTTGAGGCTGTAGGCGTCGCCCTGCACCACGGTGGCGGCCGGATAGCGGCGGCGCAGCAGCCGGCAGAAGGTCGGATCGAACTCCAGCAGGATGAGCCGGGCCGGATCGATGCCCTGCGTCACCAAGGCTTCGGTCACCGGGCCGGTGCCGGGCCCGAGCTCGATCACCGGGCCCTTGCTGTGCGGGTCCACATAGCCCGCCATGGCGCGCGCCAACACCCGGCTCGAGGGGGTCACGGCCCCGATCGACAAGGGCTTCTCGATCCAGGAGCGGATGAAGCGCACCTCGTCGTCGAGCGGAATGCGGTTCTTTTCTTCGAAGCGGCGGAAATGCGTCTCGATCTTCTTTTCGATGGCGCCTCGCTTCAGCTCGAAAAGCCGAATTTGTTTCTCGAATTTCTTCTCGAGGAGCTGAAGGGCTGGCAACGGCATAATGTCCAACGCGACAAATGATAACGGTTTTGTGACACCAATCGGTAGAGGCAAGGGTGCCGGGGGTCAAGGCCCATTCCCGGCAGGCCCGCTCAAGCCGAGCTGGCGCGGCCGCCCAGGAATTCCCTGACCTTGCCGAAAAATCCCGCCGATTTCGGGGTGGGTATCCTGCGACGAAAGCTTCTCGAATTCGGCCAGGAGCTCGCGCTGGCGCTTGGTCAGGCTTTGCGGCGTCTCCACCACGACCTGGACATACATGTCCCCGGACTGCTTCGAGCGCAACACCGGCATACCCTTGTCCTGCAACCGGAAGCGGCGGCCCGATTGGGTTCCCTCGGGCACCTTCACGCGGGTCTTGCCGCCGTCGATGGTCGGCACCTCGAACTCGCCGCCGAGCGCCGCCGCCACCATCGAGATCGGCACCCGGCAATGCAGGTCGGCACCGTCGCGCTGAAAGAACGGATGCGCGGCGAGCGACAGGAAAATATAGAGATCGCCGGCCGGGCCGCCCCGCACCCCGGCCTCGCCTTCGCCCGACAGCCGGATGCGGGTGCCGTCCTCGACGCCGGCCGGGATATTGACCGACAGCATGCGCTCGCGCGTGACCCGTCCGGCGCCGGAGCAGGACGGGCACGGACTGTCGATCACCTGGCCGCGGCCCTGGCAGGCCGGGCAGGTCCGCTCCAAGGTGAAGAAGCCCTGGGCGTGGCGGATGCGTCCGGCGCCGCCGCAGGTCGGACAGGTCTTCGGCTTGGTGCCGCTCTTGGCGCCGGTGCCCGAGCAGGCCTCGCAGGAGACCGAGGTCGGGATCCTGATCTGCGCATTCTTGCCCGCAAAGGCCTCGTCGAGGCTGATCTCCATGTTGTAGCGCAGATCGGCGCCACGCTCGCGGCCGGAGCGGCCGCGGCCTCCGGCCATGCCGAAAATGCCCTCGAACAGATCCGCGAATGAGGAGCCGAAATCGGCGCCGAAATTGCCGGCCGCCCCTGCCCCGCCATGCTCGAAGGCGGCATGGCCGAAGCGATCATAGGCCGCGCGCTTGTCGCGCGTCCTTGAGCACCTCATAGGCTTCGTTGATCTCCTTGAACCGGTGCTCGCTGTCGTCGTCGGGATTGCGGTCGGGGTGGTATTTCATGGCGAGCTTGCGAAATGCCGCCTTGAGCTGCGCATCGCTGGCGGCGCGCGCGACCTCCAGAACCTCGTAGTAGCAGCGCTTGGCCATCCCGGATTCCCGCGCCCTAAGCGTCACGACAATTCCCTGCCGGACCGCAACCGACCGGGGCGACCAGCACCCGCCGCCGGCACGTGAAAAACCTGCAGGCCGGAATCGATCCGACCTGCAGGCCCGGGGAAACACGATGTTTGGTGCAACAGCAGGCATGCGAAGCGTCCTGCCCGGCATCAAGCCGATTTCTTGTTCTTCTTGTCGTCGTCGACCTCGGTGAACTCGGCATCGACGACATCTTCCTTCTTGGCGCCGCCGTCGGAGCCGGGACCGGCATCGCCGGCCGCGGCAGCGCCTTCCTGCGTCTGCTTGTACATGGCTTCGCCAAGCTTCATGGAAGCCTGCGCCAGCGCATTGGACTTCGCGGTGATGGCGGCCGGGTCGTCGCCCTTGAGCGCTTCCTTGAGATCGGCCATCGCGTTCTCGATCGCGCGCCGCTCGCTCTCGCCGACCTTGGAGCCGTGCTCGGCCAGCGCCTTCTCGGTCGCATGAACCAGCGCCTCGGCGTGATTCTTGGCTTCCACCGCGGCCTTGCGCTTCTTGTCCTCCTCGGCGTGCGCCTCCGCGTCCTTGACCATCTTCTGGATGTCGGCCTCGGACAGACCGCCGGAAGCCTGGATGCGGATCTGCTGCTCCTTGCCGGTCGCCTTGTCCTTGGCCTGGACGTTGACGATGCCGTTGGCGTCGATGTCGAAGGTGACCTCGATCTGCGGCACGCCGCGCGGCGCCGGCGGAATGCCGACGAGATCGAACTGGCCGAGCATCTTGTTGTCGGCCGCCATCTCGCGCTCGCCCTGGAACACCCGGATCGTCACCGCGTTCTGATTGATCCTCGGCGGTGGAGAACACCTGGCTCTTCTTGGTCGGAATCGTGGTGTTGCGGTCGATGATGCGGGTGAACACGCCGCCCAGCGTCTCGATGCCGAGCGACAGCGGCGTCACGTCGAGCAGCAGCACGTCCTTGACGTCGCCCTGCAGCACGCCGGCCTGGATGGCGGCGCCGACCGCCACCACTTCGTCCGGGTTGACGCCCTTGTGGGGCTCCTTGCCGAACAGCTGCTTGACGACTTCCTGCACCTTGGGCATGCGGGTCATGCCGCCGACCAGCACCACCTCGTTGATCTCGGCCGCCGACAGGCCGGCGTCCTTGAGGGCGAGCCGGCACGGCTCGACCGTCTTCTGGATGAGATCGTCGACCAGCGCCTCGAACTTGGCGCGGGTGAGCTTCATGGTCAGGTGCTTGGGACCGGACGCGTCGGCCGTGATGAACGGCAGGTTGATCTCGGTCTGGGTGGTGGAGGACAGCTCGATCTTGGCCTTCTCGGCCGATTCCTTCAGCCGCTGCAGCGCCAGCTTGTCGCGGCGCAGATCGATGCCCTGCTCCTTCTGGAACTCGTCGGCCAGATAGCTGACCAGCCGCATGTCGAAGTCTTCGCCGCCCAGGAAGGTGTCGCCGTTGGTCGACTTCACCTCGAAGACGCCGTCGCCGATCTCCAGGATCGACACGTCGAAGGTGCCGCCGCCGAGGTCGTAGACCGCGATCGTGCCGGTCTTCTGCTTGTCGAGACCATAGGCGAGCGCGGCCGCGGTCGGCTCGTTGATGATGCGCAGCACTTCCAGGCCGGCGATCTTGCCGGCATCCTTGGTGGCCTGGCGCTGGGCGTCGTTGAAGTAGGCCGGAACCGTGATGACGGCCTGATCGACCTTCTGGCCCAGATAGGACTCGGCGGTCTCCTTCATCTTCTGCAGGATGAAGGCGGAAATCTGCGACGGCGAATAGCTCTTGCCTTCGATCTCGACCCAAGCGTCGCCATTGCCGGCGCGCACGATCTTGTAGGGGACGAGCTTCTTGTCCTTCTCCACCATCGGGTCGTCGTAGCGCCGGCCGATCAGGCGCTTGACCGCGAATATGGTGCGCTCCGGATTGGTCACGGCTTGCCGCTTGGCCGGCTGGCCGACGAGCCGCTCGCCGTCATCGGTGAATGCAACGATCGAGGGCGTGGTGCGCATGCCCTCCGCATTCTCGATGACTTTTGGAGTTTTGCCTTCCATCACGGCCACGCACGAATTGGTCGTGCCGAGATCGATGCCAATGACCTTGCCCATGGATTTGTCCTCTCGCTTCTGGCAGGTCGGCCGGGCCCTTACGGCACCCGGACGGAAACTTTCGCGAACAATCGCGGAGTTCCTTCGTCCGACCCCCTGGATACAGGTTAGACGCCGCCCCCGCGGCGTCTTGGCTCATATAGGAGGGCGGCCTTGGGCCGCAAGGCGCCGCTTCCGCGAATTCGCCAGCGATTGCGGCTTTGCCTCAAACACTTGTGACCTGCCGCGGCGCCGCCTCTGGTAGGGCGCAATCGCTTTATTGCGCCGCTTGGCCGACCCCAGGATTGCGCCCTTGGCGACGCCGATGGCGCAATAAAGCGATTGCGCCCTACGTCGAGATCAGCGCTTGACCCGGTAGACCGCGAACGGCCCCGGCAGGTCCGCGACCGGAGCCAGCCAATCCGGGACGTCGCCGCGGTGCAGATGCCCCCACAAGCTCGAATCGGTTTCCGCCTCGCTGAGCCCCAGCGGCCCGGTCGCACCGCACGTCACCAGATAGTCGGCGCTGGTCCCGGCCAGGACTTTACGCGCCTCCTCCGGGGGCCTGGCGAAGACCTGATGCGAGGTGAGGATGGCGGCGGACATGCGATGGTAGGGCCCGGCGAGCACCGAATGCGGCGTCCAGGCCAGCAGGTACGGGCCCCATTCGAGCTGGTCCGCGATCAAGAGGCCGACCGGAAGCCGCGCCAGCGGCGCGTAGTTTTCCATCCGCACGCAGGCTTGGCGGTCCGGCGGATTGATATCGACGCCTTCGGCGGTGCCGGACGCCTTCGCAATCGACATGGCGCCGAGCGTCACGCTCGTCGGGGTGACCAGCATGATGGCGACAAAGCGAGTCACCAGGCTCTTGAGGTTGGACCGGTTGAGCAGCGCCATCGCCGCCACCGCGACCAGCGGGGCGGCGAGCCACAGCGCATAGGCGTAGAACTTGTTCACGTCGAGCATGATCGCCAGCGCGAGCAAAAAGGCGGCCGCGGCGGCGAGGAAACCGAAGTCGCGGCGCAGCTCCCTGGCCATGATCAGCGTGGCGATGAGCCCCAATGCCGGGAACGAGGCTTCGGCCACGGCGCTCAACGGCATGATCCGCAGCATGCTCATGAGCGACTGCATTTCGGAGATCCGATAGAGCCAGAGCGTGCGCACCGTCGGATCCGTCATGGCGAAGGGCCCGCCGATGCAGCGCGGCTCGAGCCCCAAGCCCACGCCAGCGGCCGCCACCGCGACCGCCATGAGGGCGGCGGCCCGCCGCCAGGGCGGCTGGCTCTCGCCCAGCAGGCTTATAAGGGCGAGGCCGAGCCCCGCGATCGCGGCCGCGGCCGCGGAATTGATCGCAAGCTCATCGCAGACGCTGACCGTCCAATGATCGGGCCCGACGCTCACCAGGAATGCCGCCGCGGTGGCAACCGCCAGCGACAATCCGTAGGCGCGGGCGGACGTGGCGGCGGCGGGATCGAGCACAAAGCGCAGCGCGATCGCGCTCCCGCACAGCGCCAGGATCGGCAGGCCTTCAAGGCCGATCGCCAACGCGAGCCCGGTCACGGCGCCGGCCGCCCAGGCGGCCCAGGGCTTGCGGTCGGACCACACCGTCGCCGCGACGCTGAGCAGCGCGAGCGCGATCTGCACATTGTGGTGATCGATGCGGCCCGGCCGGAATTGGCCCATGCCGGGCAAGCCGAAGGCGGCCAGCAACAGCGCCGCACAGGCGGCCTCGCGCCCGGCCAGCCGCCAGGCGATGGCCGCGGCGGCGCCGATGGTCGGAATGAGCCAGAGCACCGGCCAGACCGCGGACATCAGCCGCTCGGCAAAGGCCGGCGCGAAGAACGTCTTGAATGCGATGAAAAGCCCGGCCAGCCCGGCATCGATCAGCCGCGACCAGTGTGAATCGTAGCCGGCGGGCGGGTCGAACCGCGCCTGGTGCAGATCGAACCAGCCCTGCCCGGAAAGGAACGCACGCACTTGCACCAGCCGCATCGCATCGTCGGTGTCCGGGAAGGTCGTTGCGGTATCGGCCCAGAACTGGGCCATGACCTGGATGCCGATCAGCACGCAAGCGAGCCCAAACAAGACCGCGAAGTTCGGCTGCTGCGTCGAGCCACGTGACATTGCGGGTTCCTCAAGCCGGCGCCCCGCCGGATCAAATGTCGGAAGTCCATTGAGGATTGCTTAACGCTGCCCCGCATTCGCGTGTGTCCGCGTAAAGGAATTAAGCCGCGCATTACCAAGCAGCGGCAAGCTGGCGCCCGGGGAACACGATCGCGAACAAGCGGACCGGCGCAAGCCAGCGCCCGCGGCGACAGACCCCGGCGGCAGGAGAATTCATGGGCGTCGCGAGCTCGGGACTTGATGCAAGGATTGATGCAGGGTTCGCCGACGGCGCAGGCTTGCGCGGCGACCCGGACAAATCATCGGTCCGCGATTTCGCGCCGCGATCAGTCGGCTCGATGCAGGCCGAGGGCGCGCACGCATTGCCGCGCCTGTCGGTGATCATCCCGGTCTATAACGAGCGGCACACATTGGGACAGGTCTTGGCCGCGGTGAGCCGGGCGCTGCCGGCCGTGCGCAAGGACATCATCGTGGTCGACGACGGATCGACCGACGGCACCCGCGAGTGGCTCAAGGCGAACTTTCCGGTCGGGGCGCGAACGGGCTCCCAGATCAGCATCGACGGTGCCGGCCGGCTCGACGTCTCGGCGCCGCTCAACCAGGCGCTGGTTTCGATCGAGCCGCTCTATCATCCGCGAAACCTCGGCAAGGGCGCCGCGCTGCGCACCGGCCTGGCCGCGATCCGCGGCGGCGTCGTGGTGATTCAAGACGCGGATCTCGAATATGATCCGCAGGACTGGGCCACGATGTACGACTTGATCGCGGTGCGCCAGGTGGCCGACGTGGTCTATGGATCGCGCTTCCATGGCCGCGCGCATCGCTCGCTGTATTTTCACCACTACCTGGCCAACCGCCTGATCTCGCTGTTGTTCAACACGCTGTACAATCAAACCCTGTCCGACATCGAGACTTGCTACAAGATGATGACCGCCGAGGTGGCCCGCTCGTTGCGGTTGTCGGCCAACGATTTCGGCATCGAGGTCGAGATCAGCGCCCACATCGCGCGCCAGCGCCGGCTGCGCATCTACGAGCTCGGCATCGCCTATTACGGCCGCAGCTACGACGAGGGCAAGAAGATCAACTGGAAGGACGGCGTCAAGGCGCTCTGGTACCTGCTGAAATACAGGTTCGTGTGAGCGGTTTCACATAGACCGGAAGCAGAAACCGCTCTACCATTTTTGCATTATCGCATTTTCGGACGGAAAACCGGATTCCACTTTTCCTGAAAATGCTCTAAGCAGCGCGATGCCTCGGGTTCGGCGCGATGTTGCTCCGGCGAGGTTCCGTAGGGTGGGCCAAGGCAGCCCCCGGAGCTTCGATCTTTTCACGACGTGAGTTCCGCCGGGCCCGCGCGCGGGCGTTGTGGGAGTTGCGTACGCGTCCGCTACTCTGCGGACGCCCTCACGCCGTCGCCCGTCACCTTGAAGGCAAAGTGGAAGGCCGGCAAATCCTCGGCCGGATGGTCCTTCGCATAGGTGAGCTGCGGCAGGCGGTAGCTGACCGGGTGCGTCTCCTTGCCCTTGTAGATCGCCGGATAGAGATCGACGAAGTGCCAGCCGGGCTCGCCGGTCGCCTGGATGAAGATCTGCACATCTCCGTGGCTGTTGAAGCCGCAGGCATAGCCGGTGTGGCCGTTGTCGTAGACCACCGTGTAGATGTTGGCGGTCTCGGTCCAGCCGGTGCCCTTGAGATGGACGGTGAACTGCGTGCCGACCGGCCCGCTGGTCACATCGAGCGGCAACGCGCTCGCCGCCACCCAATAGGCGCCGACCTTGCGCTTGTCATTGCCGAGGTCGACCCAGAGCGTGTGGTTGCCGCCGAGATCGTCCGGCACATTGAAGTGAAACTCGATCCGTCCCGAGGCATCGGCCTTCGCTTCCGCGATCTCGCGTACCGCCTCTTCCCAGTGCCCAATGATCCGGTTGCCGGTCAGGCTCGTCCAATTAAGGTTATAGGTCTTGCCCGGCTCGAAGCCCGTGCCGACTGTCACCACCGGCTGATCGACTGTCGCGAAGGCGGGCGTTGAAACGAGATCGCCCGGTGCCGGCAGCGACCACACCTTCGTCTGCCGCTGCTGCTCGGGCGGCGCCGGCAGCACCGGGGCCTCGGCCGTCACCGTGTAACGAAGCTTGAAGCGCGGCCGGTCCGGCTGCGGCGATTGCTGCATGTTGCGATAGATCGAGCCGAAGTCGGAGTTCAGCACCTCCAGGATATGCAGCCCGACTCGGCCGGTCGCAGGAATCGTGAAGCGCGCCGTGCCATGGGTGGTGATCGACGACATCCAGCCCGTATAGGCGTTGTCGTAGAGCAGCATCCAGCTCGCCTGCAGCTCCTGCCACCCGATGCCGTTGGCCTCGATCTCGATCGGGCCGCCGACCGGTCCGTGATCGGATTTGAGCTTCACCGTCATGTCCAGGTCGAACGCCGTCTGCGTGAGCAGCCGGCTTCCCTGCTGCACCACGATGTCGTGCTCGAATCCGAAATCCTCCGGAGTCACGAAGGTGGCGGTGAAATTGCCGGCCTTGTCGGTTTTGACCGCCGCGATCCGGTACGCGACCGGCTCGAAGTCACGTCCCAGGTAGACGCCATCGCCGGCCTGCCAGCTTCCGTTCACGGTGCGCCAGACGAGCTCGAGCTCCTGCTCGGACGGGAAGCCTTGGCCGGTGACGGTCACCGGCGCTCCGACCGGAGCATGCGCGGGCGCGACGCTCAGCCGTCCCACATAGCCGTTTGACGGTGTGGTCAGGGCAACCTGCGGTCCAAGCTCGGCGGCGAGCGGCGCCGCAATCGCTCCCCCGGATGCAAACACCGCGGACGAGAACGCAAAGAGCGCGCATGCAAGCGCGCTCAGCCGTGCCATGCCGAGAACTCATCAGCAACTCCCACTGGTCCGTAGCCGGACGTGTGGCGGGATAACACGGCTTCGCGCTGTCATCCCGCCGCTCTTGAGCTTGTCCGAGAAGCAGATTTCTCTGCCCTATTATTTATTTCTTCAGCTCGATGGCGCCCTGGTCGATCCGCAATTGCGAGGTCGCGACCTTGAAGGGCTCCCAGGTGGCCGTGTTGCCGTCTTTGTCGGTGGCGATCACCTTGTAATTGAATGTTCCGGTCGGGTAATCGACCGGAATGATCCAGGCGGCCGCCCACAGATTGTCGGTCGGGGCGCGCGGCGGATGGCCGCCAAACGCCGCGTCGATCTTCTTGCCGTCCTGCAATTCCACGATCACGCTCTTGAGATCGTCCTTGCCCAGCGGCTTGCCATTGGCGTCGAGTACGCGCGTGCGCCAGACGACCTTCTCGAGGTGCAGGAAGATATTGTTGAGCACGCAAGCCGGCGGGGCGCCGGCTTGATTGCCGCGCTCCATGTCGCTTGAGATGAACAGCTTGGCGGCCTGTGCGTGCGCCGAATTGGCGAGCCCAAGCATCGAGAGCGCAACGACCGGTACTGCCAGTAGTTTCATAGTACGCCTCCCTATTTGGTTGCCCCATCATACTTGTTCCGCAAGCGATTTGAAGGGGGTTGCGGAGAGAAAATGGGGCCGACCTCCAGGGCCGGCGGCCGGGCTCAAGAATCGAGGCAGGGCAAGCGCATGACCTTCGGGCACGAAGCGGACAGCGGATTGACGGGGTTTCGCCTCGTTCCCGGCTATCTCGATCGCGTGCGCCAGGAAGCGCTGCTCGCGGCCGTCCGCGACGTGATGCGCCGGGCGCCCCTCTATGTGCCCCGCATGCCCAAGAGCGGCCGCCCGCTCTCGGTGCGCATGACCAATTGCGGCCCGCTCGGGTGGGTCACCGACGCGGGCGGCTACCGCTACCAGCCAAACCACCCGGAAACCGCCGAGCCATGGCCGCCGATCCCGCCAATTCTTCTGGCCGCATGGCAGGATCTGTCGAGCTATCCGCATGCGCCGGAGGCCTGCCTGGTCAACCTGTACGGACCGGCCGCCCGCATGGGGTTGCACCAGGATCGCGACGAGGAGGATATGGCGGCGCCGGTGGTCTCGCTGTCGCTCGGCGACAGCTGCCTGTTTCGGATCGGCGGGGACCGGCGCAACGACCGAACGCGGACGCTCCGCCTGGCGTCGGGCGATGCCGTCGTGCTCGGCGGCAACGCCCGGCTCGCATTTCATGGCGTCGACCGCATCATCTCCGGCAGCTCGACCCTGCTGCCGGAAGGCGGCCGGATCAATCTGACGCTGCGACGCGTCACCCGGCCGCGAGCCTGAGGTTTTCGCCAGCAGCGGCTCGAAGACCGTCTCAACCGCCCGCGTGGGCAGCCGCGCGCCGAGCTTCCCGCCGCATTTTCACCGCTTCGCGCGCGCAGGTTGCCGGCGCCGAACGAAGCCGCCGCAAGGAATGACATCATGACCCGATCTCGCTGGATGCTTCTCTTCCTGCTCGTGCTGGCGATGCCGGCGCGGGCGGACGATGTCGTCTATCCGCCCGGCTCCCGCATCGGCCTCGTCCCACCGCACGGGCTCATCGCCAGCGCGAGCTTTGCGGGGTTCGAGGACCCGGACAAGAATGTGGTGCTCATGCTGGGCGCGCTGCCGCCCGAGGCTTATGCGCAATTCGAAAGGTCGGACAGCGCCAACGGATTGAAGGCGCTGGGCGCGACCTTGGAAAAGCGCGAAGTGTTGACGCTGCCGACCGGCAAGGCGATCCTGGTGATCGGCCGCCAGGACAAGCAGAGCGCCTGGATGCTGGTGGCCTCGACCCCCGATCTGACCGCGACGGTCACGTTGCGGGTCCCGGACACCGCCAAGGATGCCTATCCGGACGGCACCATCCGGGCCGCGCTCGCGAGCCTCGCGGTGCGCCCGCAGGTTCCGATCGAGGAGGAGCTCGGCCTGTTGCCGTTCCGGCTGGGCGAGCTGGCCGGCTTCAAGATCGGCGGAGTCCTGCCGGGACGCGGCATCCTGTTGACCGATGTCGCAACCCAAGCCGCCGGCCCGGCGATCGAGCCGCACATGATCGTCGCCATGATGCCGGGCGCGCCAGCCGAAGCCGGCGATCGCGACGATATCGCGCGCGAGATCTTCCGCAGCATTCCCAATCTCAAGGACGTGCGCATCACCGGGTCCGAAGAGCTTCGCATCGGCGGCCAGCAGGGCCATGAGATCATGGCCACCGCCAAGGATCCCGCTACCGGCGCCGATCTCTCGCTGGTGCAATGGCTGCGCTTCGGCGGCGGCGCCTATCTGCACTTCGTCGGAATGGCGCCGACCTCGGCCTGGACCCCGGCCTATGCGCGCTTTCGCGCGGTCCGCGACGGCATCGAGACGCGCTGACGCCTTGTTTGCTCAAATGTGCGACAAGCTCGGGCATGCGCGGAATGTTTCGCAATCATCGCCGCGAACGCGCTAAATCCACTGTATGGGATAGTGGGTTCTATAAGGACCGGTGGTCGCGAGGATGCGCTGACGCCAGCCGAGATTGTGCGCGAAATCGCCGAGGGCATTAAAGGTGCACGGCTCGATTTCATTGACGACAGCGGGCATCTCACACCGCTCGAGCAGCCGGAGAAAGTGAATAAGATAATGAAAGGATGGCTGCTCTAATTCGGAACAGTAGAAGCTGGGGCAGGGCGCGTCGGAGGTGCCGTATCTTGTAGTAGCTTGGCGATAGCTAGCGGTAAGATCGGAAGATCAGGATTTCTATTCGGCGAAGTGTAGGGGCCGCGAAGATAGCCAAGCGCCAGTCTTTGAACATCCGCTGACACATTGTTGTCGAGCAAGGCTTTCTCGAGCACGTCGATGACGAAAGGTGCCCCGGCTATTATCGGAGATGATGTCACGTATAGAAGAAACTCGATATCGGAGATTTTACCGTCTTTATGAATCTTTTCCAGTGTTTCTAAAGCTATTATGTCGCCGTTCGAAGCCAGAGCAGAAGCGGTGGGATCACGGATTTCGGGGCGACCGTCATTCAAAGAATATCGAAGCGCATCAATTATTTTATGCGAAAGACTATCGGTAGGGTTGCCTTCGGCCTCTTCCGCCTGCTCGCCTAGGAAAATGGCTGCTTCAGTTGATTCCTCGAGGGGCGCACCGGGATTCTTGATCAATTCTATCGCGATGTCGACGTTTTCTTCCCATTTTTTGGTAGGGTCTGGAATTTCCGATTTCGCGCCCGTCAGCGTAGCTCCAACGTAAATAGCGAACGCGAGCAGGGCCTGACGTATTTTTCGTGGACGATGCATTTTAAATCATCCGTGATTTTTTGCGCGGTGTTTGGGCGTAAAGCACAGGCTGGCAAGCGCTCGTCGATGAGCTCCCCGCCACTTCTTCTCTTGAGCGTTCTTGTCAGGAAGGGAGGTGTCGCCTTTGGCAAACTCGGGCAGAAGCCTTCGGATGTCGTGGTAACGTCGATGTCTTCCGAAAAGCGTTTGATCACTCCGTATGCTTTTGAGAGTGAGGTGCCACCCTTGAAGACGATGTTCGAGCCTTCCGCGGAACGATAGAGAGCATCGAGCGTCAGGACGACCCAGACAATCCCTCTCTAGTAAATGCACGCGCCGTCCCGAAGCGGTGGCCACAACGCTGAGCGCTTCGAGACGATCTTCCTTCGACAGGGTGACGTAGTCGTCAGCCACAGGGCACAAGCTCCTCGCTTATGGACTAGGCATCCTCTGTCAGAAATATAGCATATTTTCTGACATGGCTCGAGCGACCGTATTAGCGGGACCGCCATTACCAAGGATTCCAGCAAGTTGCGGTAGCCAATCCGATGCAAAGGGTAATGAGAAAGAGCAGCTTAGGAGGGACTTCCCGACGCGCGCATCATATCGAAGGTCGCACGAATTTTTGCTGTCGGATCAATGCAAAGTGTTCTAAATGTATCGACTAAGCCCCCCCTATATCAATGACAAAAACATCATATACGATGAGTTTTATCATCGGTCGTGATGGCGCCAAAGTGGCCAAAGCCAAGGACTGGACCGCCCAGGTCAAGGGCATTCTCAAAGCCGAACTGAAACGGCGGAACGTGAGCTATGCCGAATTGGCCGACAAGCTAGCCGCAGTAGGTATCAAGGAAAACGAGCGGAATATCGCCAATAAGATCGCCCGGGGAAGCTTCACGGCCGTCTTTGTCCAATGCCTGGAAGCCATCGGCTGCGAGACGGTCCATTTGAAGTATTAAGCTACCCGTGGATCACTCCGGGCAAATTGCCCCAAGTGTTTTGAGGGCGCTCAAATTTGCGCACCTTCCGGAAAATTGACCGAAGGTTAGGCCAAGGTGAGGCGGCTACATAATTCCGCGTAAACGCCCCAACGAGCCGGGACCGTCCCAAACTCTGAGATCGGTAAGATCCCGGCTCAAGGCCCGGACAAGTTGGAACGCGTTGGCCGGCTAATGCTGGTCGGAGGACGGATCGGCGTCCGCGTTGTCGTTGGCGACTGGCTCGGGCGACGCTTTCGGACCGCCCTTGGCGACCGCGACCAGCGCCGGACGCAGCATGCGATCGCCGATCATGTAGCCGGCCTGCACCACCTGGGCCACGGTCCCGGCCGGCAGCGAGGGATCGGGCACCTCATACATGGCCTGATGCAGATTGGGATCGAACTTCTCGCGCTCCTGCGGCTCGAATTTCCGCACGCCATGCTTCTCCAGCACCTTGGCGAGCTCGCGCTCGGTCAGCTCGACGCCGTCGAGCAAGGCTTTGACGTTGGGGTCGCCCTTCTCCTTGATCTCGGCGCGCAGCGTCTGCAGGGCGCGTGCCATGTTGTCGGAAATGGCCAAGATATCGCGCGCGAACGACGTCACCCCATAGATCCGGGTCTCCGCCACCTCTCGCTCGGTCCGCCGGCGCAGGTTCTCCATCTCGGCCAGCGTGCGCAGAAGCTTGTCGCGAAGCTCGGCCGCCTCGCGCGCGAGTGCCTCGACCGCAGCGGTGTCCGCCGGCGCGGCGGCGTTGCGCTCGGAAGCGCCGGGCTCAGGACTGTTCGGCTGGGCGGTCTCGGGCTCGACGTCGGCACTGGCGCGGCGCGTGTCCGTCATCATATTGGTTCCATTCTGCAATTCTGTCGTGTCGCCCGCATATCAGGGCTAGAGCCGCAAAAATCAAGTCGGCACGGCAACCTTCAGCCGCCGAGCAGCTTGCTCACCACCTTGGCGGTGTGATCCACCAGCGGGATGACCCGCGCATAGTTGAGCCTCGTCGGGCCGATCACCCCGATCACCCCGATGATGCGGCCGGCACCGTCCCGGTACGGCGCCACGATGGTGGAGGAGCCCGACAGCGAGAACAGCTTGTTCTCCGAGCCGATGAAGATGCGGGCGCCTTCGGCGCGCTCGGCCCGGCCCAGCATGTCGATCACGCCGCGCTTGGTCTCCAGATCATCGAACAGGAGCCGCACGCGCTCGAGATCCTCGAGCGCCCTCAAGTCGTCGAGCAGATTGGCATGGCCGCGCACGATGAGCTTGCGGTCCTCGCTGTCGCCGCCCGACCAGCTCGCCAGCCCCGCCTCCACCACTTTCTGGGTCAGCTGATCGAGCGCGGCCTTGCCGGCCTCGATCGCCTTCTCGAGCTCGGCCTTGGCCTCGGCCAGGGTGCGGCCGCGCCCGTGGGCGTTGAGGAAGTTCGATGCCTCCGTGAGCGCCGAGGTCAATAGCCCGGCCGGAACGGCGATGATCCGGTTCTCGACCTGCCCGTCCTCCGCGACCAGCACCACCAGGGCGCGTTCCGGCTCCAGCCGGACAAACTCGATATGCTTGAGCCGAACGTTGGATTTGGTGGTGAGCACGACCCCGGCCGAGTGGGTGAGGCCGGACAAGAGCCCGGACGCCTCGTTGAGCACCGCCTCCAGCGATTTGCCGGAGGCCGCGATCTTGGCCTCCATGGCGCGCCGGTCGTCCTCCGCCAGATCGCCGATCTCCATCAGGGCATCGACGAAGAACCGCAGGCCGAGCTCGGTCGGCAGGCGGCCGGCCGAGGTGTGGGGCGCATAGACCAGGCCGAGCTGCTCCAGATCGGACATCACGTTGCGCACCGAGGCCGGCGACAGCGGCGTGGTGATCAGGCGCGAGATGTTGCGCGAGCCGACCGGCTCGCCGGTGGCAAGATAGCTTTCCACGATCTGGCGGAAGATCTCGCGCGAGCGCTCGTTGAGCTGGGCGAGGCTCACCTGGGTGGCGCCGATCGGAATATCGTGGGAGGCCAAAGCCGTCTCCGTTCTGCATGCCCGGACGAATTTCGCGGAGGGCTGCCGCGGATGTTACCGCAATCGGCGCCAGCATATCACAGCGCTACCTCTTGCCGCTGCGGTCCACCCTGCTTACAAAGCTCGCTGCGTCACAGGCGATTCCGCTCCGGTCGCGCCAAAATGGTTGCGGCAGCCACGGGGCGACCCCGGAATTTGAGGATCAGCATATGCGGCCGAGCCGCCGACAGCCCGACGAATTGCGCGCCGTCTCGCTCGAGCGCGGCGTGGTCAAATATGCCGAAGGCTCGTGCTTCGTGCGCTTCGGCGACACCCATGTGCTGGTGACCGCGACGCTGGAGGACCGCCTGCCGCCGTGGCTCAAGGGCCAGGCGCGCGGCTGGGTCACGGCCGAATACGGCATGCTGCCGCGCGCGACCAGCGAGCGGACCCGCCGGGAAGCCTCCGCCGGCAAGCAGACCGGCCGCACCGTGGAGATCCAGCGGCTGATCGGGCGCAGCCTGCGGGCGGTCGTCGACCTCGCGGCGCTGGGCGAGCGGCAGATCACCATCGACTGCGACGTGGTGCAGGCCGACGGCGGCACCCGCACGGCCGCCATCACGGGCGCCTGGGTGGCGCTCTACGATTGTCTCGGCTGGATGAAGAAGCGCGAGATGACCAAGGCCGATCCGCTGCGCGACCATGTGGCGGCGATCTCCTGCGGCATCTGCAACGGCGTGCCGGTGCTCGATCTCGACTATGCGGAGGATTCGGAGGCCGACACCGATGCCAATTTCGTCATGACCGGCGGCGGGCGGATCGTGGAGGTGCAGGGCACCGCCGAGAAGGTCCCGTTCACCGAGGAGCAGCTGCTCGGCCTCTTGGGACTGGCGCGCAAGGGCATCAACAAGCTGATCGATCTGCAGAAGATGGCGGTGATGTGAGCGCGCCGATCGCAGCCGATGCCCGGACCGGCGCGCGCGCGCATCGGCAGATCGCGGACGAGCTGGTGATCGCGACCCATAATCCGGGCAAGCTGCGCGAATTGCGCGAGCTCTTGGCGCCGTTCGGGATCAAGGCGGTCTCGGCCGGCGAGCTTGGGCTGCCCGAGCCCGAGGAGACCGGCGCTACTTTCCGCGAGAATGCCCGCATCAAGGCCGCGACGGCCGCCGCGACGGCGCAACGGCCCGCCTTTGCGGACGATTCCGGGCCTGGTGGTCGACGCGCTCGGCGGCGCTCCGGGCATTCACTCGGCGCGCTGGGCCGGTGCGACCAAGGATTTTGCTGCCGCCATGCGCCGGATCGAGGACGAGCTCAAGGCCCGCGGGGCGGTGCGGCCGGAGCAGCGCAAGGCGCACTTCGCATGCGCGCTATGCGTGGCGTGGCCGGACCGGCATGTTGAGGAGTTCGAAGGCCGCGTCGACGGCACGCTGGTGTGGCCGCCGCGCGGGACCGCCGGCTTCGGCTATGACCCGATCTTTCTGCCCGACGGCCATGCCCGCAGCTTCGGCGAGATGACGAGCGACGAGAAGCATGGCCTGCCGCCGGCGGGCTTGGGCCTATCGCATCGCGCGCGCGCCTTTCGGCAACTCGCGGAGGCCTGCCTTGCAGCGCGATGACGAGATGGCGGCGCCGGCGACCCGGCCCGACGGCGACGGCGGATCGAGCAATCATGCGCCGGCTTTCGGGGTCTACATTCATTGGCCGTTCTGCCTGTCGAAATGCCCCTATTGCGATTTCAACAGCCATGTCCGCCATGGCGCGATCGACGAGGCGCGCTTCGTGCGCGCCTATCTGCGCGAGATCGCCGCCAACGCCGAACGCGCGGGCGGCCGCACCGTGACCTCGATTTTCTTCGGCGGCGGCACCCCCTCGCTGATGCAGCCCGCGACCGTCGCGGCGATCCTTGACGGCATAGGGCGCCACTGGCCGGTCGCCGCCGACGTCGAGGTCACGCTCGAAGCCAATCCGACCAGCGTCGAGGCCACCCGCTTTCGCGGCTACCGGGCGGCCGGCGTCAATCGAGTATCGCTCGGCGTGCAGGCGCTCGACGACGGCGCCCTCAAGCGGTTGGGCCGCACCCACACCGCGCAGGAGGCGCTCGCCGCGGTGGCGATCGCGCGCCAAGCGTTCGACCGCTATTCGTTCGACCTGATCTATGCGCGCGAGGGCCAAGCGCCGGAGGCCTGGGCGGCCGAGCTCAAGCAGGCCATCGCCGAGGCGGCCGAGCATCTTTCGCTCTATCAGCTCACCATCGAGCTCGACACGCCGTTTGCGGCGCTGCGCGCGGCCGGCAAGCTCACCATCCCGGACGAGGATTGCGCGCGCCGCCTCTACGACCTCACGCAGGAGATCTGCGCCGGCGCCGGGCTGCCGGCCTACGAGGTCTCGAACCATGCTCGCCCGGGGGCGGAGTGCCGGCACAATCTGGTCTATTGGCGCATGCAGGAATATGCCGGCATCGGACCCGGCGCCCATGGCCGGCTCGACATCGACGGCCGACGCCATGCCACCGCGACCGAGAAGCGGCCGGAGGCCTGGCTCATGCGGGTCGAATCGCTCGGCCATGGGCTGGTGACCGACGATCTCCTGATCCGTGAGGAGATCGCCGACGAGTTCCTGCTGATGGGCTTGCGGCTGGCCGAAGGCATCGACCCGCGCCTCTATGCGCGCATCGCCGGCCGCAGCCTCGATCCGCGCCGGCTGGCCACCCTCAACCAGGAGGGCGCCGTCGAGATCACCGCGGACGGACGCCTGCGCGTCACGCCGGCCGGATTTCCGGTGCTCGATGCCGTGGTGGCGGACCTGGCGGCCTAAAGGCCTTCAAATGCCCGACGCGCCGAATGCCTTGGGCGGCGGGCTGATGACCTGGCCGCCGGTCGGCGAGACCTTCAGGACCGCGAGGCCGCGCTGGCTGGTGCCGTCCGGCTTGAAGCGGAACAGCCCGTCGATGCCGGTGAAGCCCGACGGATTGGTCAGCACCTCCTCGGAGAAGCGCTTGGGCCCCTGGGTCTTGATGAGCGCCGCCACCAGCGCCACCGCGTCATAGGCAAGCGTGGCGGTGCGCACCGGATCCTGGCCGTAACGACCGCGGTAGCGGGCCGAGAAATTGCGGAAGCCGGTCGAATCCGGTCCCGCATACCAGGCCCCTTCGAGCGCCGGGGTGGAGAAGATCTGGGCGTCTTCCCACAGGCCGGTGCCCAAGCAGCTGCACCCGCTTGGTGTCGATCCCGTTGCCGATCAGGGCCTGCACGACCGTGGGCACGGCGTCGGCCCCATCCGGAATGAAGATGGCGTCGGCGCGATTGGAGGCCTGGGCGACGGTTTTGGCCGGGCCCTGCATCTGGGCGCGGTCGAGCGGATAGTGCTCGAAGGCGACGATGCGGCCATTGTGGCGGGCGACCGACTGCTTGAAGGCGCCCTCCACCACGGTCCCATAGGCATTGTCCGGCACCAGCGCGGCAAAGGATTTTTTGCCCTGGCTCGCCGCGTAGCCGATGATGCGCTCGACGTCGGATTCCGGCAGGAAGCTCAACAGATAGACGCCGCGCGCGGCCACATTGGCGTCGGTCGAGAAGGCGATCACCGGCACGTTGCGGGAGCGCGCGAGCTGTCCCACCGGGCCGACCGAGAGCGCGAACAGCGGCCCCAGGATGATCTCGGCCCCCTCGTCGAGCGCCTGCTGGGCCGCCTGCTGGGCGCCCGGCGCGGTGCCGGCGTCGTCCTTCACCAGGAGCTGCATGTCCGGATTGTTGAACTCGGCCAGCGCCATCTCGGCGGCGTTCTTCATGGACAGCGCCGCCACCGCCGCATTGCCGCTGCCCGACAGGGGCAGGATCAAGGCGACCTTGACGTGCCCGGTGCCGACGGCCGGTTCGGGCGCAGCGGGCTGCGGGGCCGGGCTGGAGAGGTTGGAGAACAGATCGCTCGGCGTCGTGCTGCCGGTGCAGCCCGACAGGACGGCAGCCGAGATGGCCGCCAGGACGGCGAGCCAGCGCGGCATCGCGCGGGCGCGCGACCAAGTCCTCGCCTGCGATCTTGAAAACATGAGGCGCCGCTCTCCTTGACGCTGACCGCCCGGCTCGGGGCGCTTAAGTCGACGTCACTCCACCACGGCAATTCGGCATTTTCTCGGTGAATAGTTAACTAAATGAAAAGGATAATGATATCCAGCCCGCCGATGACGCAGCCGGCAGCCGCGGCTAAACTGATGATTGCCATGGACAAACCACGCGCCACCCGCACCCCGACGGGCCCGTCAGGCGGCCCTTCGCCGCGCGCCAGAGCCTATGTCCTCAACGGACAGGAGATCGCGGCCCCCGCGCTGGCGCCCGGCCTGCATGTGGTGGCGACCCCGATCGGCAACCTGCGCGACATCACGCTGCGCGCGCTCGAGACGCTGGCGGCGGCCGATCTGATCGCCTGCGAGGATACCCGCGTCACCCGCAAGCTGATCGATCACTATGGCATCGCCACCCCGCTCACGCCCTATCACGAGCACAATGCGAGCGCGGCGCGGCCGAAGATCCTGGCCCGGCTGGCGGAGGGCGCCGCGGTGGCGCTGGTCTCCGATGCCGGCACGCCGCTCATCTCCGATCCGGGCTTCAAGCTTGCCCGCGAGGCGGCCGCGGCCGGTCATGCGGTGACGGCGCTGCCGGGCGCCTCGGCGGTGCTGGCGGCGCTGGCGGTCAGCGCGCTCCCGACCGACCGCTTCATGTTCGAGGGATTTCTGCCGCCCCGCGAAACCCAGCGGCAAAAGCGCATCGACGAGATCAAGCTCATCCCCGCCACGCTGGTGCTGTTCGAGACCGGTCCGCGCATCGCGGCGGCGCTCGCCGATCTGGCGGCCGCGCTCGGGCCGCGCGAGGCCGCGGTCTGCCGCGAGCTCACCAAGTATTACGAGGAGGTCCGCCGCGGCGATCTCATCAGCCTCGCCCGCGACTATGCGGCGAGCGAAGAGCCGCGCGGCGAGATCGTGATCGTGATCGCGCCGCCGGGCGCGCCGGCGAGCGACGCCGCCGATCTCGATGCCTTGCTGCGGCAGGCCTTGGGACGCGTTTCGGTCAAGGAGGCGGTCGGCGAGGTCGCCGCCGTCACCGGGCGCCCGCGCCGCGAGGTCTATCAGCGCGCGCTGGCGCTCGCCCAAGATCGCGAACATGATGGTGAGCAAGACCGTGAGCACGAGCGCGAAAGCGAGCGCGAGCATGAATGACCGACCTCCTGACCGGCCGGTGCGCACCCGCCTGCCGCAAGCGGAGCGCCAGGTCGCGTTTCGGCTGGGAATCTCGGCCGAAAGCCGCGCCGCGGCATTCCTCATCGCCAAGGGCTTTCGCATCCTGGCGCGGCGCTGGCGCAGCCCGGTCGGCGAGATCGACATCATCGCGGCGCGCCGGCACCTGTTGATTTTCGTCGAGGTGAAGGCGCGCGAGAAGTTCGACGATGCGGCCTGGTCGGTCACCGACCGGCAACGCGCCCGCATCGCCGCCGCCGCCGAGGCCTGGCTTGCCAAGCAGGGCGAGCATGATTTCCGCGACATGCGCTTCGACGCCGTGCTGGTGGTGCCGGGCCGCATCCCGCACCACATTCCGGCGGCATTCGATGCCGGCGGCTAGCGATGTGAGTGGGAGGTTTCCCGTTTCGGTCCAACTTTTCCCGGCCATAGCGCGGGGAAGACGCGCGTAAACGCGCTAATGAGCCGGGATCGTACCAACCTCGGAGTTTCGGACGGTCCCGGCTCAAGGCCGGGACAAGTGTGCCGCGACAGCGGCCCAGCCACGAGCGCGTGGCGGGGCGCGCGGATTTCCCGTACAGCTTGATCGCCGTCTCTCCCCTCATTCTTCCGGAATACCGATGCGCCTGAAAGTCGCCGTGCAGATGGACCCGATCGAGCGGATCAATATCCGCGGCGATTCCACTTTCGCTCTGATGCTGGAGGCGCAGCAGCGCGGCCATGCCATCGCGTATTACACGCCCGACCGGCTGGCGCTCACCGGCGGGCAGCTGTTCGCGACCGTGCATGAGCTCAAGGTGCGCGACCAGGTGGGCGATCACTTCACCTTGGGCGAGCCGCGGCGCGTCGAGCTCACCGAGTTCGACGTGGTGCTGCTGCGGCAGGACCCGCCCTTCGACCTCGCCTATGTGACCACCACCCATCTGCTCGAGCGCATCATGCCGGCGACGCTGGTGGTCAACGATCCGGCGCAGGTGCGCAACGCGCCCGAAAAGCTGTTCGTGATGGAATTTCCCGACCTGATGCCGCCGACGCTCATCACGCGCGACTTGGCCGAGATCAAGGCGTTCCGCGCCCGCCATGGCGACATCGTGATGAAGCCGCTTTACGGCAAGGGCGGCGAGGCCGTGTTCCGGCTGGCCCCGGAGGATCTCAATTTCGGCTCGCTCTACGATCTGTTCGCCGCGACCTTCCGCGAGCAATGGGTGGTGCAGAAGTTCCTGCCGGCGGTGCGCGAAGGCGACAAGCGCATCATCCTGGTCGACGGCGAGTTCGCCGGCGCGGTCAACCGGGTGCCGGCCGCGGACGATCTGCGCTCCAACATGGTGCGCGGCGGCGCCCCCAAGGCGACCGATCTCACGGCGCGCGAGCGCGACATCTGCGCGCGGCTGGGGCCATCGTTGCGCGAGCGTGGCCTCCTGTTCGTGGGCATCGACGTGATCGGCGACTTCCTGACCGAGATCAACGTCACCTCGCCGACCGGCATCCGCTCCATCCGGGCGCTCGGCGGCCCTGACGTGGCGGCGATGATCTGGGATAAGATCGAGGCCAAGCGGAGTTGATACAGAACGCAAGATGGAGTTCGCGATGAGCCGGTCCGCGCCATTCACCGTCAACAAGCTTTCGGAAAGCGGCGCTGCGGAAGTGCTGGGTTTCGGTTGGACGAGCGCCGGCGATCCGGCGGTGCGGGACGCCTTGAAGGCGGCGTTACGGGAGAATCCGATCCTGGCGATCCGCGGCGCCAACCTGACGGCCAGCCAATTGGCGCAGTTCTCGCGTTGGTTTGGCCCGCTTGATCCCAATGCGCCGCGTCCCGAGCTTACCCATCCGGACGACAAGGACGTTCTCATCCTGTCGAACGAGATCCGCCAAGACGGAACCGCCGTGGGAGTGGTCGACGCCGGCGAAGAGTGGCACTCCGATCTTACTTTTCGGCCGATCCCGGCCCTGGCCACGATCCTTCAGCTGGTCCAGCGGCCCTCGCAGGGCGGCGATACCGAATTCTGCAATCTGTATCTCGTCCATGATGCGCTGCCGGACGCGCTCAAGCGCAGAGTGGCGGGCTTGAACGCGCTGCATCACATCAGCAAGCTGCGCAATCCGCGCGTCACCATCTCGGCAAATCGCCCGAGCGCCGCCCAATACTACACGCGGCTCGACAGCGAGCCGGGCGTCGAGCATCCGATCGTGCGGACCCACCCCGAGACCGGACGCCAGGCGCTTTTCATCTCGCCGCGGTTCACGATCGGAATCGTGGGCATGGACGACGCGGAAGCACAACCGCTTCTGGACGAGCTGTTCGGCTTCATGGCGGACAAGCGCTTCCACTATCGCCACAAATGGCAGGACGGCGATCTGGTCATGTGGGACAATCGTTGCCTGAACCATCGGGCCTGCGGCGGCTACCGGCTCGACGATATCAGGCGGCTGCATCGCACCTGTGTTCTCGGCGACAAGCCGTTTTATCGGCCGGCTGCCTGAACGTGCGGCGGGCGATGCGTGCGGCAACACCACGGCTTTCTCATCCGCGTCTTGGCATCCTTGGGCTCGCGCTTGGGTGCTGGATGGCGAGCACGCAGGCTGCGGGCGCCCAGACGCCAAGCGCGCAGGCGCCGGAGGCCTTCTTTCGCGGCAAGACCGTGACCTTTTACGTGGGGTTCGCGGCGGGCGGTTCCTACGATTTCTATGCCCGGCTGATTGCTCGCTTCATCGGCAAGTATCTGCCGGGAAATCCGGCGGTGATCGTGCAAAACATGGCGGGAGCGGGAAGCCTGCAGGCGACGAATTTTCTGTTTTCAGGAGCCCCGAAGGACGGGACGGCAATCGGATCGGTCACCGAGACGCTCGCGGTTCAAGAGGCGCTGCGGGCGCCGGGCGTTCGCTACAAGGCCGCCGAATTCAATTGGATCGGGCGCATGACCGCGACCTTGCAGGTCGGCGTCAGCGGAGCGAAGGCGAAGGCAAGAACCATCCGGGATGCCATGCGCGACGAAGTCCCGATGGCCGGGACGGGCGCCGGCTCTCCCTCGGAAGGGTACCCGAGGCTCTTGAATGCGCTCGCCGGCACCCGGTTCAAGATCATTTCCGGCTATGCGAGCTCGCCGGAGGCGCTGCGCGCGATCGAGAGCGGCGAGGTCGATGCAGCGCAAACGTCGTGGGACACATTGAAGAGGACCAAGCAGGATTGGCTGAGCAATCATGCCATCAACATCCTGTACCAATGCGCCTTGGAGCGGAACCGGGACTTGCCGGATGTTCCGACCGTCGTGGAGCTGGGCACGACGGGCGAGGCAAGAGACGTGCTGAGCTTCTACACCAGCAGCGCCGAGGTCGGGCTTGCCATCCTGGCGCCGCCGGGCACGCCGGCCGATCGGATCGACAGCTGGCGCGTGGCCTATAAGGCGACGCTCAAGGACCCCGCGCTCCTGGCCGAGATCGAGCGGGCGCAGATTCAATTTCAGCCGGCTCCCGCCGAGGTGGTCAAGACCATCGTGACGCGCACGGCCGCAACGTCCGGCGCGATCGTTGCACGCGCCAAGGACGTATTGCAGGCGCCATGACGGCCGCGCGTCGGCCGCGGAGCTGAGCCTCAGTCGCCCCCGCCGCCGCTCCCGCCCGCCTTCACCGCCGCGGCAAACAGGTCGTCGCTGCTGATCCAGGTGTCCTTGTCGCGGATGATGGCCTGCGGCGGCAGGGTCGCGGTCGCGGGCGTGGCGCCGCCGCGTCGCTTGACCGCCGTGCCGATCGCCATGAACTCGATCAGGCCGCCGAGCTCGTGCACGTGCGTCTTGATGCCGACCACGTCGTCGGCCCCGATCGCATTGGCCTCGTCGCGGATGAGGCCGATGGCGTGCTCGCGGGCGTCGTAGATCAGCGAGGTCAGTTCGCTGATCTCGCCGCGCGCGATGACCTTGAACATCGCCATCACGCCGCCGACGAAGCCGAGCGAATAAACCGCCGTGCCCAGCACCAGCTTGAGCGGCATGTAGCCCATGCTCGCCAGGTTCCACATCTCCTCGCAGGTGAGATCGCTGGTGACCGGCTCCTGCGCGCTGTGCGCCGGCACGGCTGCGCCCTGCGGCGCGCCGCCGAGCGCCGGATGATAGGCGGCGGTGCCCATCATCAGCATCTCGTGCACGCCGCGAAACGGCATGATGCGGGTCTCGATGCCGACCACGGCATTGGCGCCGACGGCGCGCGCCTCGGCGCAGATGCGGCGCAGCGCCAGGTGCCGGGTCTGGTTGAAGACGTCGCTGAATTCCTTGATCTCGCCGCGGCCGAGGCTCTTGAGCGCCCCGAACATGCCGCCGGCGACCCCGATCGAATAGGCCACGTTGCCGAAGACGAATTGCTTGGGCGTGTAGCCGGCATCGAGCTGGCAGAACAGCTCCTGCCCGTTGCTGCTCGTCGAGAACGCGCGCGCCGGCGCCGGCGTGTCACGGCTGTGGACGCAGGAGCCGACCGAGAGAAACTCCATATTGCCGTGCATGGGCGCAGCTCGCTGGTCACGCCGGTGATGCCGTGGGCGCCGTACTCCTTGGCCTCCTGCATCATGCGGCCATACGACTGCAGCCGGCCCTCGTGGATGATCTCGGTGACCTGCGTGACCTCGCCGCCGAGCATGCCCTTGAGGCCGGCCCCGAGCCCGCCCAGGAAACCGAGCGAATACACGCTGTTGCCGACCACCAGCTCGCCGGGCGAGAAGCCCTTGAGGCCGAGGCAGTACATTTCGTTGCCCGAAAGTCCGGTCATGATCGGCATGGGACGGGTCCCTGGGTTGCGGGCCGGGGATGGCTCAAGGCAAGAAGATAGCGCAGGCTCGTTACGAAGATGCTGTCGAGCGGCGCCGGCCCGGAAGAGGAGAGCAAAATGATCGATGAGGAGACGCTATCGAACGTGTGGGCGCCATGGCTGCTGGCGGCGCTGCGCATCATGTCGGCGCTGTTGTTTCTCGAGCACGGCCTGGTCAAGCTGTTCGGCTTTCCGCCCGGCGCCGCGCCGGGGGCGCAGCCGCTCACCTCTTTCCTCGGCATCGCCGGATTGATCGAGGCGGTCGGTGGCTGCCTGCTGCTGATGGGGCTCTTCACCCGCCCGGTCGCCTTCGTGCTGGCGGGCGAGATGGCGGTCGGCTACTTCCTGGTGCACGCGCCGCTCGGCTTCTATCCGGCCATCAATGCCGGCGAGCCCGCGATCCTGTTCTGCTTCATCTTCCTGTACCTGGCCGCCGCCGGCCCGGGCGCCGGGAGCGTGGACGAGATGCGCGCGCAGCGGCGGGCGGAGCGCGGGCGGCCGTAGGCGAATGCTCTTCGACAAGGATGGCAGTGACCGGCTCCTCGCCACTTTGACCTAATCGAGCCAGAGCAGCACAATAGGTGCCCCGCAAAATTGGGGCACCTAAACTCGCCGAGGACAAATGACCCGATTCTTTCAGCCTGACCTGACCGAGAATCCCGACAGCCCATTTGTCCGCGACGGCGCTGACAAGTTGGTCCGTCGATCCTACTGGCTCGACATGAACGACCGCACTTTGGTCATGGTGATGGTCAACGGCATCGGTGCCCATCTGACGAATGATGAGAAGAGAGCGCACCTGCGAGACCTGCGACGAGATCACCTCATTGACCAAGTCTGCGTTCAGGAAATATTGCCACCTGAGAAGTGATGGGCGAGCGTGAAGCGGTTTCCTTGCGCGCAAAAGTAGTGCAAAGCCATCGGCAGCCGCCAAAGGCGATGACGTGCCGACCTCCCCAGGGGCTAGCAGGCAGCAAACATGCCGTCGGCGGGCGTTCCACCATACCATCGGCTTTCGCACTCACCACGCGCGCGGATCACGCAACGGGAGAACTACATGACTTCATTACCACCGACAGACGACACATGTCCGGATTGACCACTCTGTGCCGCCTTGGTTCCGACGCCCCCTCACTGCACTGCCGTTACAAATTCGACGACCTTCTCTTGCGCCATTCGACCAATAAGCGCCTCAATTTCCTCTTGCGACAGATGCGTGCTTGCGACGTGGAGTTTATAGAGGCCCCCTGGGCCCGGGCCTTCGAACAGAGAGCCGTTATATGCGTCGAGAAATCTGGTGATGTCCACCAGGCTCGCGTTTGGAGCGAAGCGAACGGCAAAAACGGGGCTTTCAGTGGACGCTGAGGCAAGCTCGTAACCGCCGCCCGCTCCTTTGACGGACACTATTTTGAGTCCCGCTTGCACGAGCACAACCATAATCGCTGCGGCTAGCGAGAAAAACAAAACATGCGAGCGAATCTTCGAGACAAGGCGCTCAAATTTCAAGCCGGCCTGGATCAATTTGCCAGGACGGGCCTCAGATAGAGGCATTGTCAGGACAACATCTGCATTCTCGTCAGTAACAATGACCTTCCAGGACCGGATCGACTCGTGAAAATTGTGTCGCGCGAAGTCCCGGGCCCAACCGACAGCCTCTTTCCTCGCCGCACTCAGATCAGGCAGTACGATCCCATCAGAATCCCTCATAAAGTCCTGGACACGCCGTTGACGACGTTGAAAAAGTAGCGGGGCACCGCCTCTTCCCCCTTTTAGCATCTCACCAATCTTGCCGCCCATGCCTGATCCAATCGCTATTTGTACGTATACGCCCTGTCGGCCAGGTAAATGCATTTTATAAAATTGTCCATTTCAAGCCGGGTGCGCCGTCGTAGATCCGCCGACGGTTCATTTGTACAGTCCGATTTTGAATTTCCGTTGAAGCGGCCAAAACAAAAGGTTCTTTAGATCGGCAGCACTTAACAACGGGCGCGTCGAGTGTCGGGCAGCGCTATCAGAGACAACGATGCAGAACGGCCTTGTAGGTCCCTCCGCCTTGCTGCGCCATGTCCAAAGTATTGGCATCCTTCTTGATGAAACTGATGGAACTCGACATCACCGCGCCTGACTTGAACTTGCAAGTGACCTTCATGGTGAGTTTGTCTCCATCCTGTTGTCTGGTATCGATGGAACAGTTACCCCCAGCGTAGGATACATCCTGCGAAGTAATCTTGACGCGCAGAAATTCCTGCTTGCTGCCATCGCCGCGACAGGCTTCGTTTTGCGTGTAAACTCCCTCAATCGGAAAATCGTCCTCGGCCAATGCGCTGTTAAAAAGCATCGCCAGCGTCGCGCCCACAGAGAGCGTCCATTTAATGCCAACAAGGTTCGACATTCTCTCTCCCCGGGTTGCGATTTCGCTATCGAATAAAACAGATCTGCGGCGTAGAAGAGGATTTGAAGAAAGCGTGTGAGCTGCTTGGGCTCCACAATCCTGAAACGCGATGCCGAAGAGCCCTCTTGGCCTCCTGACCTGATTCTAAAGCACCCTGCGTCCAATGTGCCGCATTATCGCACCAGCAAGCGATCTATTTGGACTGAATCAAATCATCCCAAAGCAGAAATAGCCAAGCGAAGAAGAATATTCCGGCACCAAGCACCACCTTTACGATGGGATCGCTGTTCGTGATGAAACCAAAAGCCCGGTCAAACGGAACTAAAAGCGCCATTACACCAGCTGCAGGAATTAATCGAGCCATGACGTCCCCCCATCCCCGAGACACAGGGGAGGCAAGACTGATGGCCGAATGTTGACGAAAGAATGGCTATCCACCCCGTTACCGGAGGTACTATGGAACGGCCTAGTGTCCTGCCGCTCGATTGGAGCGCCGGCTGTGCAATCTTTTCGGTGGTCGGACGTGTAACATCGTGACTCAGACGAGCAAAGTCAGCAATCCGGCCACCACAAATCCACCCAGAAGCATCGACCAATCCCCGATGTCGAAGCCCAGAAGTCGGCCATCCGTGGTGAAATGGGCAAATCGCAGCATGATGGCACCTTTCTGTTCATAGCTTTCTAACGAGACATTAGCAGGCCGTTTTGGCCCTGGCTGTCACCCGATAGCAACGGGCGATAACTATCCGTCGGCGAAATCCGGAAACGTAAGTTTAGGAGTAGGTGGAAGTTTAATTTTGCGTGTTGCAAGTTCGCAACATCAAAGATTACCTCTGTTGCGAAGGTCTCATTACATTTCGTCCCAAAAGATTTGAAACCAAAGTAAGAGGCGTTGAGTTAGAGACTCCGTTTGACGCCGGGCCATGTTGGTTTATCCCCGATCGAGTGAACTCCCATGCGTGTTTTCGGCTTCCCCAACTGAAGAACACGGAAATTTAAACGGCAAACAAAATCTGAAGCCGACCGATGGTTAGCGAATGTTGACGCGGCGATTGATCATTTAACAGAACCTTACTCTCAATCTGCTTCGGCGGCCTCGCATCGAATTGAACACGCGGGCCACGATATAAACACTGCGATACGGAGGCGGTCCAACAACTGGATAAATACGTCACGGGACCGTCCGAACAATCGGCCGGAACTAAGCAAAGGAGACAATCATGTTGGACAACAAAATGGAAACAGACGCTGATCAAGGGCATCCGCATCAACCCCTCGCTTTTGGCCATGGTCGAATCGGAATGTCGAGCACGAAACGCTCATTTCTCCGAGTTCATGCGGTACGCCATCATCGTGGGCAATGATGCGAGGGCGCTATCAGGCCATCGCGGAATAGAAAATGTCCGATGGTTTCGCGCCAAGATCGATCTCGGGAAGAGCAAATGATCGATGAGGAGACACTGACGAACGTGTGGACGCCGTGGCTGCTGGCGGCGCTGCGCATCATGTCGGCGCTGTTGTTTCTCGAGCACGGCCCGGGAGCGTGGATGAGATGCGTGCGCGGCGGCGGGCGGAGCGGGGGCGGCCGTAGGCGAATGTTCCCTAAATGTTCTTTACGGCTCCCGGCGATTATGTACTTGACGTACTGTGCGGCGCATGATACAAAGCTCCCATAACGGAGCTAACCCTATGTCGATCCCCAAGATTTACACCGACGAGACCGCCGCCCGTAAGCATCTCGAAGCCCTCCAATGGCCCGAAGGTCCAGTGTGTCCGCATTGTGGCGTGGTCGGCAACGCCAAGCTCCTAGCCGGCAAGAGCACCCGCCCGGGGGTCTACAAGTGCCGAGACTGCGAGAAGCCCTTTAGCGTGACCGTGGGCACAGTTTTCGAGGATAGCAAGGTTCCCCTGCACAAGTGGCTCTACGCCGTCCATCTGCTTACGGCGTCCAAGAAGGGCCATTCCTCGCACCAGCTCCACCGCGTACTTGGCGTGACCTACAAGACCGCCTGGTTCATGTCGCACCGCATCCGTGAGGCGTTCCGCCCCATCGATCCCGAGGCGCTTGGCGGTTCGGGCAAGATCGTCGAAAGCGATGAGACCTATATCGGCAAGATCGAGGGACACACCAAAGCGGCCGGCAAGGACCACAAGAATATCGTTCTCACACTGGTAGAGCGCGGCGGATCAGCCCGCAGCTTCCATGTCGGCAGCACCACCCTCAATGAGGTTGCCAGGATCGCCCGCACCAACATCAGCCGCCAAAGCCACCTGATGACAGATGAGGCCATGCACTACCGCGCCCTTGGCAAGGAGTTCGACAAGCACGGCAGCGTCAACCACAGCAAATACGAATACGTCCGCTACGAAGGCGATACCGTTGTCACGACCAACACGGTTGAGGGCTTCTATTCGATCTTCAAGCGCGGCATGAAGGGCATCTACCAGCACTGTGCCGAGAAGCACCTGCACCGCTATCTGGCGGAATTCGATTTCCGCTATAACAACCGCATCCGCCTTGGCATCGATGATGCCATGCGAGCCGACAACGCGCTTAAGGGCATCCGTGGCAAGCGCCTGACCTATCGACGGGCTGACTAAACCGATTACGATCAAGCAGATGGCGCGACGTTTCCTGAGATGGAGGAAGAGTTTGCCGCCGAAATAGGCGGCAAACGCAGCCCCTCTAAGGGAGATAGATCGTCTGCTTCGCAAACGAGAAACAGAGATGCTATGCGCTTTATAAACTCATGCGCCGGTTTTGGGGGCAGCGCGGGAGTCATTTCGGGCGCCATTGGTACTGTATAGGCAACAAGATTTGCATGTGCCGGATCGGCATTAGGCTCGGAGAAAACATTTAAGTTTAAATCCTGCCGAACCACCCCCACCTTCACATACATCACGTGGCGAAACCGTATAGAAACGCTGTTTCGTTCGGTTGCTGCAGCCGTAGCTGCGGCCTCAATATCCTCCGCCTTGCTAAGCAGCCGTCCGGATATTTCCGCGCTCCACGGCCGTCCCTCGACGGTCTCTAGGTGGTTCTGAATATAGCGCGGCTTTACGCGCGGGGCCGCGGCGTTCATGGCGCTCCCTTCGATGACGTGGCGAAACCAATGGTCGTCGTGGAGAGCCAAAACCCAAGGCTCAGGCGTACTCTCTGGCTCTGACGGGGGGGAATGAGTCATTTGCGGGAGTATTAATGTATGTGCTGTAGGCGGGTCCCATCTTTGGGAGCCAGGATAAAAAAGCGCGTGACATTTCCTCATGAAGGCGAGGGTCGGATGAAATCGATACTCCCTCCCATTTTGCTTGACCAGCCACGTCATAAAAAAGATGAATCGTGTCGCCAGGCCCCACATCAAGATACACGTAATTGCCGCTATCGTCCTCCCACGTCAAAGATAGCGAACCGTCCGTCCCGGGCGTGACGTCACCAGGAGGCGTCCAGAACGCATAGCGGGCGACTATGTCGTTTGCCAAATCAACAACTTCCTGTGTAACGCGAGTCGCACCCTTCCCATCCCAATTTGGGAGCATGGCAAAGGAAAATTCATTTTCGAACCGCCGCAACGGGACAAAGGCGGCAAGTCGGCCAAGGCCGGTCTTGTTGCCAGTCGCAGCAAGAAAATATGAGTTGGCGCTAGGACTCATTGACTGACATCCTGTCCAAGTAGGATTTAATAGCTTGCAATTGCTGTTCAGACCCCGCGACAAATTGCTCGCGATTGGTCAAAATTCCGGAAATGGAGCTATGTAAAAGCTCAATTAATTGCGGGGTCGGAAGAGTAAGCTTTAAAACTACCTCTCGTGTCTCAAGGTTTTGCCCAGACTCGGCCTGTATGGGCTCAAATTTAACAACCTTGTAAAAGTCTAGCTTTGACACAGACGTGCCGAAAGCAATCCCCATCGATCCCTCTACAAAAATTTCTAGCGGGTTCCCGGCCAAAACATCAAAATTCCTGCCGGGTCCACGCTCCCGGTGGACTACCTGCCTGTCGCCATTACTCATCGACTAAACCCCGCTCTGGAGCGAGCATCTTATTTCTTATCCAGCTTATCGCAAGACGAGATTTCCCCCTCTTTTTGGGGTGAGGGGTGGCGCTTATTCCGCTTTCCGAGCGGCTCGTGCTTCTTGGGCGGGGTTTTGAGCATCCGCCGCAGCACGTCATCCCGGTCCTGGGGTGGGTCTTGTGATTTCTCGGTCATTACCGTGACAAATAGGGTGCTGAATTGGCTGGAAAACCCCCTTGTGCAGCATTCTGGACGTTGCGGAGTCCGTGGCCGCGCAATTACCGTTCGATTCGCAGGTGACGGAGAGATTCGGTTGCACCCGAATCACCCCGTCTACCTACTGGCGCGCTCACCCCGCAGGTTCGATCTACGGGCGCCGGCAACGGTTCTAGTCTCGCGTTCCGTTGTCGCCTTCTAGGCCACCCCGTTTGGGGTGGTGCAGGCCCCGTAAAGGGGCCGTTTGGGGTCGCTTCTCGGATTAGGGGTTGCGACCCCCTTGTTTCCCTGCCGGTTCGGAGACGGCAGGGCCTCGGAGCTGAGGGTCGGGAGGTTCCAGCCTTCCGGCCCTCAGTGCGTTTCACGCACTGTGAACTAGTTCGCGATTTGCGAACTCCGTGCAAGACACTTTGTCCCCCTCCACAAAATTTGTTTAACCCCAAATGTCGGCCTGTCGCGCCGCGACTTAGTTAGCCCTCACTTACCGGTACGTCAAGTACATAATCGCCCGGCTCCCGCCAGTTGGGTTACTCTCGTTGCCGAGCAGGGGCGGGGCATGGTCCAGCGGGTCACCACTGTTGCGTTCGAGGGCATCGAGGCCCGCGCCGTGGACGTGCAGGTGCAGGTGGCGCCCGGCTTGCCGCATTTCGCCATGGTGGGGCTGCCCGACAAGGCGGTGAGCGAGGCCAAGGAGCGGGTGCGGGCCGCGCTGGTGGCCTCGGGGCTGGCGCTGCCGGCGCGGCGCATCACCGTCAACCTGGCGCCGGCCGACCTACCGAAGGAGGGCAGCCACTACGATCTGCCGATCGCGCTCGGCCTGATGGCCGAGATCGGCGCCATTCCGCCCGATGCGCTCGCCGGCTGCACGGTGCTGGGCGAGCTCGGCCTCGACGGCTCGATCGCGCCGGTGGCCGGCGTGCTGCCGGCCGCCATCGGCGCCAATGCGCGCCAGGAGGGCTTGATCTGCCCCGCCGCCTGCGGCCCGGAGGCCGCCTGGGCGAGCCCCGAGATGGAGATCGTCGCCGCGAGCTCGCTCATCCAGCTCGCCAATCATTTCCGCGGCACCCAATTGCTGGCGCGCCCGCAGCCGAAAATCCGCGAGCCGCAGGACGCGCGGCTCGACCTCAAGGACATCAAGGGCCAAGAGAGCGCCAAGCGGGCGCTCGAGGTGGCGGCGGCCGGCGGTCACAATCTCTTGCTGGTCGGCCCGCCCGGCTCCGGCAAATCCATGCTGGCGGCGCGGCTGCCCACCATCCTGCCGCCGCTGACGCCGGCCGAGCTGCTCGAGGTCTCCATGGTGGCTTCGGTCGCCGGCGAGATCGAGGGCGGGGCGCTCACCAACCAGCGGCCGTTCCGCAGCCCGCATCATTCGGCCAGCATGGCGGCGCTGGTGGGCGGCGGCCTGCGGGTCAAGCCGGGCGAGGTCTCGCTCGCCCATCACGGCGTGCTGTTCCTCGATGAGCTGCCCGAGTTCCACGGAATTATGTAGCAGAACTCGACCTGACTGATTCGCCGTGGGTCGAGAAAACCCTCGCCGGATCGGCGCAACCGATTCGGTTATCGAAGTCCCGTCTCGCGTGTAAAGCGTGTAGACGGACTGCACAAAAGTTGTATTACTAGAAACTATGACCATCTATAAAATAGGTGGTCACAAAAAAGAGCCCCCTCGCGGGGGCCAAGTTTGGGGTCGAATTATCGTCCGCGGGGATGACGCGGCCGACGGTAGTGGGAGCGCACGCGCTCCCATTTTCCGTTTCTGCACCGAAGATACTCACGGACACCTACCGTTTTCGCTTCGGCCGGCGGGCTGAAGTGTTGCATTGGCTTTTCTCCTTTCCCGGAGCGCCTCCGCGCCCCGCCCGTATCGGAGGCGTCAGCGCTTTGGGTCGGGATCGGAGACAGCGGCCAATGCGAATTGCCGCGCGGCTTAAATGACAGAATTTGGCGGCGACTCCTAGGGCAATCGATAGTTTCACTTAGATTTTGGGGATACTGGGGACAGCTATCTCCCATAACCCCAGACTTCCGGGCGGTCGCGTCATCACTACCAACTTTTTGTTACGCAGGTTTCGTAGGCATGCGCCGACGCGGCGCGACAGGACGCGCATAAAGGGCTTGTCATCAGGATTGATTCCGCGACCGGCCGCTACGATCAGGGTCAAATCAGAAAGCGGAATCGGCTGCTTGGAATTTCGGAGCGCATTCAGCACAAGCCGGGAGACCTCCCCCTTGAATGCCTGAAAGCGCGGCGGAAGTTTCGGTTTGATGTCCTCAAGGTCCGCGTTCGGGTCAAACAGCCGAATAGATGCATCGACGTGACCGATAGCCGCTACCAGCTCGCGCATTTCGCGTTGCATAGTTTCGATCCGCCCGGCAAGTTCCGCGCGCTTGGCGATCAGGCCACTTAGGACGTGCTCGTTTTTCACTTTGCGCTCCGTTGCCAGTAACCGCACCATTCACGGCTGATCGGGTGGCCAAGCGCCAAGACGGCAATGGCGCTGTATTGCGTGCCGTTCGGGACGCGGCGGTTATCTTCGCGCCACGCCATCTCGGAAGCGTAGGAATGCAGATACCGGCCGCTCATCCTGTGATGGACGCCAAATTCGGCGCGGCGCAGCCGCGAGAAGTAGGACTCGGCTTGATTGGTGCAGGCGTCATCCTTACTGAACGCGACCGAATGATTGATCCGGTGCATGTCGTAATAGGCGTGAAGGCTATCCCAGCCGCGCGCCTCATCGGCATGAATGGTTGAACCAAGGCGAATGCGGTCACGAATGACCGGGATCGCATCGCTTTCCTTACCGCACACGTAAGTCAGCGTGCGCCCGTTGCGCTCGCGGATCACGGTCACGACCTGGCGCTTGCCGGTCTGTTCTTCTGTGGTGCGGCGGTCAACGCGCTCCGCAACTACGTTCTTCGGTTTGACGTGACCGCCAAAATAGGCGCCGTCGATTTCGCAAGCGCCGGCACCAAATTCGACCTTGCGGCGCTCGACCTCGATAGCCTCTCGGAGCTTGTGCGCCAGAACGAAGGCCGTCTTGTATTGACAGCAAAGATCGCGGCTCAATTGGAGCGCGCTATGGCCCTTTGCGCCGTTGGCGAAGATCGCGATGGCCAAGAGGTAGTCCCGAATTGGGCGCTTGCGATCAGCGAAGATCGTTCCGGCCGTAACCGAGAACTGATACTTGCAGCCGGCGCATTTCCAGACCGGCCGCGTTGCCAGCTTGTGGGCTTCAAGGCAACCGCAGCGAGGGCAATAGGGCTCGCCGCCATTGTCGGCCCACCGGATGCGCTGGAACGTGGCGTGGGCCTCCTGGTCCGACATACGCGCCACGGCGCTCAGAGAGAGCGTCTTGGCGGCTGCGGAGAGAAGGAAGTGTTGGGCCACGAGAAGCACCACATTCGATGACTAACATCATCGTTTGTAGTGTATACCCACACGCTTGTCAATGACAAAAACATCAGATATGATGATTTTTATCATCGGGCATGTGAGGCGATGGCGGCCAAAACCAAGGACTGGCAGGCCCAAGTCAAGGGCATCCTGAAAGCCGAGCTGAAACGGCGCAACGTGAGCTATGCAGATTTGGCCGACAAGTTGGCGGCCGTGGGCATCAAGGAAAACGAGCGGAATATCGCCAATAAGATCGCCCGGGGGAGCTTCACGGCCGTTTTTTTCGTGCAATGTCTAGAAGCCGTCGGCTGCACCACGGTCCACTTGAACGCCACCTAGGGCGGATGCGACATATACGTCAGCACACTTGCCCTTTCTGGTGCGCTGCAATATCTTTACGATCTGCATCACGATCGCTTGCGTGCTGGCACTCCGATGATACGATCGGAGTTACCTTTCCGGCGCCGGTTGCGCCGTCAAGACTACGGCTCCGCAAGCCTGGCATGAAAGGCAGGGAGGTTGTCGCTGATCTGCGGTAACCCAAAATTAACTTTGAAAAGCCACCGTGGGCGAACCCATGCCTGCGGGGCTGTTTGGTGTGCGCACGGACAACACGAGGCTAGCCATGACACCGCTCCGCAAGCAGTTCGCTCGGCACGACGGCCTAGTTGTCAGTTACGACGATGAGGTGACCGAAGAGCAGGTCCGCAAGATCGACGATCTTGTGCGGGAAGAATTTGAATGTGGCGAGTGGGTGACAGTGGAACAGGAATCGTGATACACGCCCTGAATGGGGTTGAATTACGATTATTTCCACATATCCACCCTCCCCCGGTTGCACCATATCGTGTGGTGCCGCCTTCCCGAGGATGATGCAGGAAAGCCGGGCTCTACAGTACGGCCGGGCCTTGTCCGGGCATCCAAGCGCGACCCTACCACCGGTCGCGGCGGATTGCTGGTCTCTTACGGGACCACGAAGCTTGATTTCGCCACGCGAAACCATCTGGACTTGATTATTCAGAACGCTGAGCGGCTAGATCAACTAGACCTCCCTATGGCCGTGCGGTTTGATCTAAGTCTTACGAATTGGCTTCCCTGGGCTTCTGAATTTTTTGCTCCCCCTGAACATTCCATCTACATGGTTGCCGGCCCCCTCAGTGCTGCCGAACACGGCCGCCTGCATGCCTGCCTCAGGAATCGCGGAATAGTCCTGGCTATGTAGACCGCAGGGTGCGCAAATTTGCGCACCCTGCGAAAAGTTTTCCTAGGGTCGATTTCGACGTGCGGGGAATTTCCCCATGCCTTACCGGCAAATGCGGCACATGTGCCGCATTTGGGCCTTTACCGGTTCCATTGCGGCACCGGTTTGGGTGAGACTGCTACATAATTCCGGAGTTCCAGCCGCGCGTGCTCGATTCGCTGCGGCAGCCGCTGGAGACCGGCGAGATCGCGATCGCGCGGGTCAATCATCGGGTCACCTATCCGGCGCGCTTCATGCTGGTGGCCGCCATGAATCCCTGCCGCTGCGGCCATGCCTCCGAGCCGGGCTTTGTCTGCAAGCACGGACAGAATGCGCGCTGCGCGGCCGACTATCAGGTGCGGCTGTCGGGCCCGCTGATCGACCGCATCGACCTGCATGTGGAGGTGCCGGCCGTCACCGCCGCCGATTTGATCCTGCCGCCGCCGGCCGAAGGCAGCCGCGAGGTGGCGGCGCGCGTGGCGCGCGCCCGCGCCATGCAGGCGGAGCGCTACGCCGCCGCCGGCGCGCCCCATATCCGCAGCAATGCGGGCGCCGATGGCCCACTGCTCGAAGAGGTGGCGCGGCCTGACGCCGGCGGGCTTTCGCTCCTGCGCGACGCCACCGATGCGATGCATCTCTCGGCCCGCGGCTATCATCGGGTGCTGCGGGTGGCGCGCACGCTCGCCGACCTCGACGGCGCCGAGAAGGTCGGCCGCGTGCACCTGGCCGAGGCACTGTCCTACCGGGCGCTGGCCGACGAGATGCGGCGCGCCGCGTAAGGCCTGCGCCGCGACGGCTTGCCATCATCACAACAACAAGCGAAGGCGATAGTGTGCGGCCCGCCGTTCGGCGGCCCATCGAGATCGGAGCGTCCCATCACCCCCACCGACCTGCCGGCAGACACATCGGCGCTCTGCCAGAGCTGCGGGGCGTGCTGCGCCTACTCGAAGGAGTGGCCGCGCTTTTCCACCGAGGACGACGCTGATCTCGCGCGCATTCCGCCCGCCTTCGTCGACGACGGGCAGAACCGCATGCGCTGCAATGGCGATCGCTGCACGGCGCTGCGCGGGGAGGTCGGGGTCGCGACCGCGTGCGCGGTCTATGCGGTGCGGCCGGAGGTGTGCCGGACCTGCCTGCCGGGCGACGATGCCTGCACCCTGGCGCGGCTTCGCTTCGGCCTCCCGCCGATCATCGCCGGCTGATGGGCCGGCACGCATCCGCGATCACTCCGGCTTGGAATAGAAGGCTTCGGGCGCGATGACTTAGGCTTGCGTTAACCGTCCCGGGAGCGCGCTGCGGAAATTCAAAGGAAACGCAACCGTTGCGGAGCAAGCTCTGCCGATAAACTGCGGCAAGACAGCGGGCAGGCGGCATGCGATCCCAGCTTCGATTGATCCGATTGTTGTTCAGCCGGCAGGCCATCCTGTTCGTGCTGCGGGCGGCCGTGATCCTGTCGATGTCGTTCGCCATGGCGTTCGGCTTCCTGGCCGGCTCGAGCGGCCCGTGGGCCAACTACGATCCTTATCTGTTCGCGGTCGGCACGTCGGCGCTGTTCGGCGCCGCCTGCGGAGGCATCGCGCTCCTGGTGGCGAGCCGGCTCGCGCTACGCGCGCAGCTGCGCGCCGCGGCCGAGCGCATCGAGGAGCTCGCCGACCGCAACTGGGAGCTCAAGGAGATCGAGGAGCGCGCCAAGAGCTTTCTCGAGGCGCAGGGCGACGTCATCGTGCGCCGCGACGGCGACGGTCGCGTCACGTTCGTCAACGATGCGTTTTGCGCGCTGGTCGGAGCGTCGCGCGCGGCACTCATCGGCAGCGCCTTGCCGCCCGTCATCATCGAGCAGGGCGCGACCGCTCTCAACCCCGACGGCACCCGGGTGCATGACCAGAAGATCGCCGGCCGCGACGGCGCCCGTTGGATCGCCTGGCGCGACGTGGCGGTGCGCCCGGCCGGCCGAAGCGATGCCGCCGGCGGGGCCATGCTCGGCGCCGAGGTGCAGAGCGTCGGCCGCGACGTGACCGATCGGGTCGAGGCCGAGCGGGCGCTGTGCGACGCGCGCGACCAGGCGGAGGCGGCGAGCCGCGCCAAATCGCGCTTCCTCGCCATGGTGTCGCACGAGATCCGCACCCCGCTCAACGGGATCATCGGCATGGCCGACCTGCTGCTCGATACGTCGTTGACGCCGGAGCAGGCCACCTATGCCAAGGCCGTGAAGTCCTCCGGCGACACGCTGCTGTCGCTCATCGCCGAGATCCTCGATTTCTCCAGGATCGAGGCCGGCCGGCTCGACCTCGATCCGCGCGTCTTCGATCTCGCGGCGTTGCTGGAAGACATCATCGAGCTCGTCGCTCCGCGCGCCCAAGCCAAGGGCCTCGAGATCGCCGCCGATCTGGAGGACGAGCTGCCGCGCCATCTGATCGGCGACGCCACCCGGTTGCGCCAAGTGCTGCTCAATCTCGCCGGCAATGCCATCAAGTTCACCGAAGCGGGCGGCGCCGCCATCCTGGTGCAAGCCGGCGGGCGGCCCGATGAAGTGAGCTTCGTGGTGCGCGATACCGGCATCGGCATCGCGCCCGATGAGCAGGGCCGGATCTTCGGCGAGTTCGAGCAGGTCGATACCGGCGCGGCCCGCCGCTATTCCGGCACCGGCCTCGGCCTCGCCATCTCCAAACGCATCATCGAACGCATGGGCGGCAGCATCGCGGTCGAAAGCGCGCCGGGCGCGGGCTCGACCTTCCGGGTCACGCTCGCCTTGCCGGCCGCACCGGAGGAGCGCCCGGCACCCGCGCCCGCGCCCGACCTCGCCGGCACGGCGGTGCTGATCGCGAGCGCGAGCGCGATCGAAGCTCCGCTGCTGGCGCGGCGCCTCACCCGCTGGGGAGCGCAAGCCCGCACGGCGGCGGACCCGCAGGCCGCCGCCGCGGCGCTGGCGGAACGATCTTCGCAACGATCATCGCAACCACCTTGGGACGCGCTCCTGGTCGATCATGCGCTCGGTCCCGAGGCCTGCCGGCGATTGGCCGGCGCGGCCGCCGCCACGGTTGCACGCCGCATCGTGCTCATCACGCCGGCCGAGCGGCCCGAGCTGCCGGCCCTGCAGGCGGCGGGTTTCAACGGCTATCTGGTGAAGCCCGTTCGGGCCGCCTCGCTGGCAGCGCGGCTCGGCAGCCAAAGCCCAAGCCTCGAGCGGCCGGATACCGAGCGTCCTGATGCTCGGCGACTTGATGCTCAAAGTCTAGATGCCCAAAGTCTCGGGTCCGAGCCGAACGATCTCGGTCGCGCCGCCGGCCGCCAGCAAGCTCCCGCGGTCGGACCAGGCACCGCCGGCTCGTTGACGATCCTGATCGCCGAGGACAACGAGATCAACGCGCTGCTGGCGCGCGCGCTGCTCGCCCGGCTCGGCCACCGCCCCACGCTCGCACGAAACGGCGCCGCCGCATTCGAAGCCTGGCACACGGCCCGCGCCGCCGGCACGCCCTATGACTTGGTGCTCATGGACGTGCACATGCCGGCAAGCGACGGCATCGAGGCGACGCGACGCATCCGCGCCACCGAGGCGCAAGGCCCGCGTACGCCGATCATCGCGCTCACGGCCGACGCGCTGAGCGAAGACCGCGATGCCTGCCTCAAGGCCGGAATGGACGGCTTTCTCACCAAGCCGCTCGACCGCGAGCGGCTGGCCGATGTCCTGGCCGCGCTGGGGCGCCCGCGGCTCGCCGCATAGATCGCTGGACGACGCGATCTCGCATCGGATGCCCCCCGCGTCTGAGCGCGTAAGGGAATTGCCACATCCGCTCGTCCCCGCGGACGCGGGGACCCAGTCTTTGCCAAATTGCACAGACGTCCCATGAGGCAAAGTCTGGATCCCCGCGTCCGCGGGGATGAGCGGGTGGAGAAGCTTCGTCCTTCATCGGCTTCCTTCACAGCCGCCGCAGCGCGACTTCCCCGACCAGATGATTCTCGCCCTTGGTGAGGATGAGATCGGCGCGCTGGCGCGTCGGCAGGATGCTCTCGTACAGGTTCACCAGATTGATCCGGTTCCAGATCGAGCTCGCGGTGGCGACCGCTTCCGCATCGGACAGCGTCGAATAGCGGTGGAAGTAGGATTTCGGATCCGCGAACGCGGTTCCCCGCAAGGTCAGGAAGCGGTTCACGTACCAGCCCCGCAACACGTCCTCGTCGGCATCGAGATAGACCGAGAAGTCGAAGAAGTCCGACACATAGGGGATCGCCTTGCCGTCCTTGGGCGGCCGGCCGGTCTGCAGGACATTGAGCCCCTCCACGATCAGGATGTCGGGCCGGTCGATCTCGACCCATTGGTTGGGCATCACGTCGTAGAGCAGATGCGAATAGACCGGCGCCTGCACCGGGCGGCGGCCGGCCTTGATGTCGGACAGGAAACGCAAGAGGGCGGACAGATCATAGCTTTCCGGAAAGCCCTTCTTGTCCATCAGGCCTTCGCGCTCGAGAATGGCGTTGGGATAGAGAAAACCGTCGGTGGTGATGAGATCGACCTTGGGCACATTGGTCCAGCGCGCCAACAGCGCCTGCAGCACGCGCGCGGTGGTGGATTTGCCGACCGCGACCGAGCCCGCCACCCCGATGATGTAGGGCAGCTTGCTGTCCTCGGTGCCGAGGAATTTCTGCTGGGCGCGGAACAGGCGCTGGGTGGCGGCGACGTAGAGCGAAAGCAGGCGAGACAGCGGCAGATAGATCTCCTCCACCTCCCGCATGTCGAGCCGATCGTGCAGCGAGCGCAGCCGGGTGACCTCGTCCGGCGTCAAGGTCATCGGCGTGTCTTCGCGCAATTGCGCCCATTTGGCGCGCGTGAAGATGTGGTAGGGGGAAAGCCCGTCTTCGGTGCGTTGTTCCATCGGCGGTCAATGCTCTAGCTGTGCTTGCGCGCGGCTTTCTCTTCGAGGCCCGATTGGTTCGCCCGCGCCGCCAGCGCGGCTTCCACCTCGGCCAATGTGATCGCGCGCGCCTTGAGCAGCACGAGCAGGTGGTAGATGAGGTCGGCAGCTTCCGCGATCAAGCGTTCCCGATCCTCGCCGACCGCGGCAAGCGCGGTCTCGAACGCCTCCTCGCCGAACTTCTTGGCGCATTGCGCCACGCCGCGATCGAGCAGCTTGCGGGTGTAGGACACCTCCGGAGCGGCCTGCGCCCGCTCGGTCACGCGTTGCTCAAGATCGTGGATGGTGAATTTGGCCATTGCCGGTTTCATATCACCTCTGCCCGCAAGCAGCGAGACGTAAAGCAATTTTCCGCACGCGCGGCCGCCGCATGCCAGGGGCCGGCGCGCGCGGGGGCTTCATGGATCGAGCCGCATCGGCAGGCCGGCCGTCGCCATGAAGGCTTTGGCCTCCCGCACCGTGTGCTCGCCGAAATGAAAGATCGAGGCCGCCAGCACGGCGGTCGCGTGCCCGTCGCGAATGCCCTCGACCAGATGCGCGAGCGTGCCCACCCCGCCCGAGGCGATCACCGGCACCGGCACCGCGTCCGCGATGGCGCGGGTGAGCGCAATGTCGAAGCCCCGGCGAGTGCCGTCCCGATCCATGGAGGTGAGCAGGATCTCGCCGGCGCCGAGCGCCACCACCTCGCGGGCGTAATCGACGGCGTCGAGGCCGGTCGGCTTGCGCCCCCCATGGGTGAAGATCTCCCAGCGCTCCGGCGCGCCGGGCGGCGAGACTTTCTTGGCATCGATCGCGACCACGATGCATTGATCGCCGAATTTCTCCGCCGCCTCCTTGACGAAGGCGCGCCGGCTCACGGCCGCGGTGTTGATGGAGACCTTGTCGGCGCCGGAGGCCAAGAGCGCGCGGATGTCCTCGATGACGCGCACGCCGCCGCCGACGGTGAGCGGCATGAAGCAGGCCTCCGCCGTGCGTCGCACCACGTCGAGGATGATGCCGCGATTCTCGTGGCTGGCGGTGATGTCCAGGAAGGTGAGCTCGTCGGCGCCGGCCGCGTCATACGCCACGGCGGCCGCGACCGGATCGCCGGCGTCGCGCAGATCGACGAAATTGACGCCCTTGACGACGCGGCCGTCCTTGACGTCGAGGCAGGGGATGACACGGACCTTGAACATTCAGCTCTCTTCGCGCTGCATCGTGTTGGTTTCTCCGCGCGCGCCACTCAAGTTGGAGCGGCCTGCTTGATCAGCGCCAGCGCCGCGCCGGCGTTGAGGCTGCCGTCATAGAGGGCGCGGCCGGCGATCGCGCCGCCGAGCTTTCGGGCGCGCGGCGCCAGCAGCGCCTCGACGTCGGCCAGCGAGGCCAGCCCGCCCGAGGCGATGACCGGGATCGAGATGGCGTCCGCAAGCGCGATGGTGGCGTCGAGATTGAGCCCTTTGAGCAGGCCGTCGCGGGCGATGTCGGTGTAGATGATGGCGGTGACGCCCGCATCCTCGAAGCGCCGCGCGATATCGAGGGCGGACAGCGCTGAGGTCTTGGCCCAGCCGTCGACTGCGACCTGGCCGGAACGCGCGTCGAGGCCGACCGCGACGCGCTCCGGAAACCGCCGCGCCGCCGTCTTCACCAGATCCGGATCGCGCACCGCGGCGGTGCCGATGATCACCCGGTCGACGCCCTTGCCGAGCCAGGCCTCGATGGTGGCGAGGTCGCGAATGCCGCCGCCGAGCTGCAGCGGGATGGAGGTGAGCTCCAGGATGCGCTCGACCGCCGCGGCGTTCACCGGCTTCCCCGCAAAGGCGCCGTCGAGGTCGACGACGTGCAGATACTCGAAGCCCAGCTCCTCGAATGCCAGCGCCTGGGCGGCCGGATCGCGGTGGAACACGGTCGCGCGCGCCATATCGCCCTGCTCCAGGCGCACGCACAGACCCTCCTTCAGATCGATGGCCGGAAACAGGATCACGGCGCCCACTGCAGAAAGTTCGCGATCAGCTTGAGCCCGAGCCGCTGGCTCTTTTCCGGATGGAACTGGGTGCCCACCGCCGTGTCGCGGCCCACGATCGCGGTGACGGGTCCGCCGTAATCCGCCTCGGCCACCAGGCTCGCGCGCTCTGCGGTCTTGAGATGATACGAGTGCACGAAATAGGCATGCAGCCCTTGCGGTCCGGCCGGGATGCCCTCCAGGAGCTTGTGGGAGCGGATCGGGTTAAGCGTATTCCAACCCATATGGGGAATCTTCAGGTCGGGATCGGCCGGCGTGATCCGATCGACTTCGCCGGGAATCCAGCCCAACCCCGCCGTGACCTCGTATTCGCGCCCGCGTTCGGCCATGAGCTGCATGCCGACGCAAATGCCCAGGAACGGCCGGCCCTGGCGGCGCACCCGGGTTTCCAGCGCCTCGACCATGCCGCTGACGGCATCGAGGCCGCGTCGGCAGTCCGCGAAGGCGCCGACGCCGGGCAGCACGATGCGCTCGGCGCGGGCGACCTGATCCGGATCGCGCGTCACCACGATCGGCTCGCCATAGCCGCAGTCGCGCGCGGCACGCTCGAAGGCCTTGGCGGCCGAATGCAGGTTGCCTGAGCCGTAGTCGACGATGGCCACGCTCACGGCGAGGCCCCGGGCTCGGGAAACAGGCCCAGCACATCGGAGGCCGCATGCGGCGCGCGCGGCGATGCGGTGAAGACAGCGGCGCCGCTCGCTGCCGCCGGCGCGCCGGCATCTTTGCGGACGGGGGAATCCTTGTGGACCCAGGCATCGAAAAAGCGCCGCTCGGCGAGCTCGCGGTCGTCCCCCACCACGATGCCGATATTGCGGAAGCGGCGGCGTCCGAGGGTGAAGCGGCGCAACGTGGCGGCTTCGAAACCGATGAGGAGCATCAGCAGCGCCCAGACCGCCACCCCGACGGTGACCGATCCGCGCAGGCGCAGGACCGGCGTGATGAGCAGGGCCATCACCGCCCCATAGCCGATCAGCACCAGCCACATCCGATGCCGCAGCATCCACAGCGGACCAAACAGCAGCGCCGCGAACGAGAAGCTATCGCGCACGAAGACGAAGCGCTCGGGCTCCGGCGCTGCGCCGGTCTTCAATGGCGGCTCGTGAACCGTATAGACGGCCATGCTTTCCTCGACTGGTTTGCGCGGGGCTACCGGCGCCTTCGCCTCGCCCGGCATTCGGCGAGAGCGCTTTCACATTGACGGAAAACGAAATCGCTCGCGCATTTTGCATTGTCGCATTTTCGGACGGACAACCGGATTCCATTTTCCTGAAAATGCTCTACCCGCCAAGCTTACCCTTGGTGGAGGGGACCTCGCCGGCCGCGCGCGGATCGATCGCGACCGCCGCCCGCAAGGCCCGCGCCAAACCCTTGAAGCAGGATTCGGCAATATGATGGTCGTTGGTGCCATGGAGCGTCTCGACATGCAGGGTGACCCCGGCATTCATCGCGAAGGCCTGGAACCATTCCTGCACCAGCTCGGTGTCGAAGCTGCCCACCTTGTCGCGGCCGAATGCGACCTGGAACACCAGGAACGGCCGGCCGGAAATGTCCAGTGCCACCCGGGTGAGCGCCTCATCCATGGGCATGTGCACGTCGGCATAACGGGTGATGCCCTTCATCTCGCCGAGCGCCTGCCTGACGGCTTGGCCGAGCGCAATGCCCACATCCTCGGTGGTGTGGTGATGGTCGATATGCAGATCACCCTTGGCCTTGACCGCGATATCGATGCGCGAATGGCGCGCCAGGAGGTCGAGCATATGGTCGAGAAACCCGATTCCGGTGGCGACCTCCGACACGCCGGCGCCGTCGAGGTCGATGCCGACCTCGACATCGGTTTCCTTGGTGGCGCGCTTGACCGCTGCCTTGCGCATGAGAACTCCTGATTTGCGAGGCCTTTTATCAGGCGTCCCTGAGCTTCGCCACAGCGGCATGGCGGAAAGGTCAATGACATTCATGCGGCGGACCGCCGGAAAGCGGCCGATTTGCATCGCTCCTCCGCGCCCCCTACATGATGCCGAGCACAAGGCATCACCATGCAGCCCCAGTCCCCCGACATTTGGCACGGCACCACCATCCTCACCGTCCGCAAGGGCGGTACCGTGGCCATCGGCGGCGACGGGCAGGTCACCATCGGCCAGACCATCGTCAAGGCCAATGCCAAGAAGGTGCGCCGCCTGGGCAAGAGCGATGTCATCGCCGGCTTTGCGGGCGCCACCGCCGACGCCTTCACGCTGTTCGAGCGTCTGGAAGCCAAGCTCGACCAATATCCCGGGCAGCTGACCCGCGCCGCCGTCGAGCTCGCCAAGGACTGGCGCACCGACCGCTACTTGCGCCGGCTCGAAGCCATGATGGTGGTGGCCGACAAGGAGGTATCGCTGGTGCTCACCGGCACCGGTGACGTGCTCGAGCCCGAGGCCGGCATCATGGGCATCGGCTCCGGCGGCAATTATGCGCTCGCCGCCGCCCGCGCGCTCATCGACGGCCCGCTCGATGCCGAGGCGATCGTTCGCCGCTCCCTCGACATCGCGGCCGACATCTGCGTCTACACCAACCGCAACGTGACGGTGGAAAAGCTCTGATGCCGCGGCGCGAGCCGCAGGCCAGAGCCGCAAATCAGAACCACGAGTCAGAACCACAACTCAGAACCACATTCATGGGCCCGCTCGTCTACGAGTTTCGTCCGATGTCGGCCCTCGATCTGCCGCTGGTGCGGCGCTGGCTGGCAGTCCCGGAGGTGGCGCAGTGGTGGGGCAACGCCGACGAGCAATTTGCGCTGATCAGCGGGGATCTCGGTCACCCGGCGATGGATCAATTCATCGTCGCGCACGACGGTGGCCCGTTCGCCTATCTGCAGTGTTACGATCCGGCCGCATGGCCCGACAACGGCTTCGGGCCGCAACCGCCCGGCACCCGCGGGATCGATCAATTCATCGGCGAGCCCGTCATGATCGGCTGCGGGCACGGCTCCGCCCTCATCCGATTGTTCATCGATCGCCTGCTGGTCGACGGCTTGCCGCGGGTGGTGACCGACCCCGATCCCGCCAATACGCGGGCCATACGGGCCTATGAAAGGGCCGGCTTCCGTCGCGACCGCCTGGTGAGTACCCCCGACGGGCGCGCGCTGCTGATGGTGCGGGACGTTGGCGACGCGCGATGAGCCCGCAGTCGCCACGACATCCGTTGCGGCCCGGCACTTGCGGCGCCGGCGGATGCGCGCCCATATGTGCACCGTGACCCAGCCGCTTGCCGAATTGCTCGATCAAGATTGCATGATTGGATATTGTCCTTTCGGCCACCTCGGATCGGTTCTCAGATTCCGGGAATGCGGACGCAATCAACCGCCGAGATGACCCAATGACCGACTTCTCGCCCCGCGAAATCGTTTCCGAGCTCGATCGCTTCATCATCGGCCAGAACGATGCCAAGCGCGCCGTCGCGATTGCCTTGCGCAACCGCTGGCGGCGCCTCGCGCTCGACGAGAAGCTGCGCGAGGAGGTGCAGCCCAAGAACATCCTGATGATCGGGCCGACCGGCGTCGGCAAGACCGAGATTTCGCGCCGTCTCGCCAGGCTCGCCGGCGCTCCGTTCCTCAAGGTCGAGGCCACCAAGTTCACCGAGGTCGGCTATGTGGGCCGCGACGTCGAGCAGATCATCCGCGACCTGCTCGAGATCGCGATCGTGCAGACCCGCGAGCGCAGGCGCAAGGACGTGAGCGCGCGCGCCCAGCTGCACGCCGAGGAGCGCGTGCTCGACGCGCTGGTCGGTGCCGGCGCCAGCGCCTCCACCAAGGACGCCTTTCGCAAGCGACTGCGCGCCGGCGAGCTCAACGACAAGGAGATCGAGATCGAGGTGCAGGCCTCTCAGGGCATGCCGATGTTCGAGATTCCCGGCATGCCGGGCGCCCAGATGGGAGCGATCTCGATCGGCGATATTTTCGGCAAGCTCGGCGGCGGCCGCACCAAGACGCGGCGGGTCACGGTCGCGGAATCCTACGATGTCCTGATCGCCGAGGAATCCGACAAGCTGCTCGACAACGATCAGGTGGTGCAGGAATCAATCAAGGCGGTCGAGAACAACGGCATCGTTTTCCTCGACGAGATCGACAAGATCTGCGGCCGCGAGGGCCGTACCGGCGCCGACGTTTCGCGCGAGGGCGTGCAGCGCGACCTCCTGCCCTTGATCGAGGGAACCACGGTCTCGACCAAGCACGGCGCGGTGAAGACCGACCACGTCTTGTTCATCGCGTCGGGCGCGTTCCATCTGGCCAAGCCATCCGATCTCTTGCCCGAGCTGCAGGGCCGGCTGCCGATCCGGGTCGAGCTGCAGGCGCTGACGCGCGACGATCTTCGCCGCATCCTGACCGAGCCCGAGGCCTCGCTGATCAAGCAATATGTGGCGTTGCTGACGACCGAGGGGGTGACGCTCGATTTCACCCCCGATGCGATCGATGCGATCGCCGACGTGGCGGTGCTGGTCAATTCCAGCGTCGAGAATATCGGGGCGCGCCGCCTGCAGACCGTGATGGAGCGGGTGCTCGACGAGATCTCGTTCGCGGCGCCCGACCGCTCCGGCGAGACCATCCGGGTCGACGCCGCCTACGTGCATAAGCACATCGGCGACCTCGCCAAGAACACCGATCTGAGCCGGTTCATTCTTTAGCAGTTCGCCGTTTATCGCGCGCGCCGCAGGCGGACATACAGCGCGCCTTCCCCGCCATGGGCCACATGGGCGTCCTCGACGGCCAGCACGAGCAGGCGAAATTCCGGTAGCCGCAGCCATTGCGGCACCTGTCGCTTGAGGACGCCGCGTTCGCTCGACGATACGGCTCCAGCCACCCCGCCTTTGCCGGTGATGACCAGCACGAACCGCGCCCCGTCGGCCTGGGCGCCACGCAGAAAGGCCAGTAGCGCCGCGTGCGCCTCGCTTTGGGTCCTGCCGTGCAAATCGATGCGCCCGTCGATGGTCTCGGAGCCGCGTGCCAGCCTTTGCTTCTGGCGGCGATCCAGTCCCCCCACCGCCAGCGCGGGCCGCACGGCCGGCCTGGTCGTCGGATTGGGAGCCGGGTGGCGCGGCGGCGCGGGCTCGGCGCGCCGTCCCGCCGGCGGCGGCATGCTCTCGCCGGGCGCCGTCGTGCCATGGCGATGCGGGGCGGGCGGCTTGCGCTTGAGGGGCGCGATCGAGCGGGTAATCCCGCTCCACAGCTTGAGCTCGTCTGGCGTGAGGCGGCGTCGATGCCGGCGTTGGTCGATCCTTTCGAGGCTCATGTGCCGGACCGCGATCTGATCCTGGCCTGCCGCCGACCGAGCGGCTGCGGCGGCTGATGGGCCCTGTGGATTGACCGCCTCGCCTCCTCGGCGCCGTGGGCCTGCTCGCCCGGCTTGCCGGTCTCGACCTTGGCCTGCGCCCCTTCCTTGCTCGCCACTTCCTGCGGGATCGGCGGCTTGGGCAGCGGCAGCGGCATGTGCTTGCCGGCTTCCACCATATCGAGCTCGCGCGGCAGCAGCATGACGAATTGCCCCTGCTGGCGGATGCGGCCCGCAATGCGTCCGGCGGCGTCGCCCGAACCCCAGTACAGATCGGCGCGCGCCGGCCCATTGATGGCGGAGCCGGTATCCTGCGCGATCATCAGCCGGCGAAACTTGGTGACCGGCTTGTCGCTGTCGATCGGGAGATCGGCCGAGATGAAGAACGGCGTGCCGTAGACGTGCATCTTGTCGACCGCGATGGAGCGGCCGGGGCTGAGCGGCACGCCCTGGGCGCCGACCGCCTCGCCCTGGTCCGACAGTCCGGTGATACGGAAGAAAACGAAGGCCGGATTGATCTGCCGCACCTTGGCGGCCTGCTCGGGATTGGCGAGCATCCATTGCCGGATGCGTTCCATGGACATCTGGTCCGGCGGCACGCCGTACTGCTCCATGAGGACTCGTCCGATCGCCACATAGGGGCGCCCGTTGTGCGCATCGTAGTTCACCCGCAGCATCGTGCCGTCCTCCAGGCGCACGCGGGCAGAGCCTTGGATTTGAATGGAGAACGCATCGAACGGATCCTTGAGCCAGCAGATCTCGAGCTTTTGTCCGTCGAGCGCGCCATTCTCGATCTCGGCGCGATCGTAATAGGGCACGAGCTCGTTCTGCGCATTGAGGCGATTGATCGTGGCCCGGTTGGGAATGTCGCCCTTGCCCACCGGGCGGCCGGCGACCAGCAGATCGCGCGGACGCCGGTAGAGCGGGGTGTGGAATTCCGGGCTCGGGAAGCGGGAGCCCTCGACCACGGGCTCGAAGTAGCCGGTCAGCAGGCCGGTGGATTCGCCGATGTGGGCGATCGCGACCGGCCGGAAATTCTCCTCGAAAAAGGCCTGCGCTTCCGCCGACGTCTGCGGCTGCAGGGTGGCGGCCCGCCGGCACACGTGCCAGAGCGCCTTACGGATCGGGCGTGCCTCCTGGCGCGGCTCCCTGCTGTTGAGGAACGGGGTGCAGCTCTTCCAGAAGGCCGAGAATGAAGCGATATGATCGTCGGTGGCCCAGCCGTCGAGCGCCGACCAGGCGAGCGGCTCGAGCTGAGTATCGGGAATCGTCAACGGATCGGCATCTTGCGCCCGGGCGGCGGGCAGCGCCGAGACCAAGCCGAGGCCGCACAGTGCTGCCCGCGCGGTCCTGGCAAGCAAAGCGGCGGGAGGCCGGGCCATTGCCTCCGGGCTCCGGCTACTGCCCGGCTTCGGTGGCGACCAGCTTCCAATTGGGGTCGCGCGACGACAGATCGCGTGCAAATGTCCAAACGTCGATGACGTCGGTGACTTTTTCGGCGTTGCCCTCGATCACGGCGCCTTCGCGATCGCGCGTGACCGAAACGATCTGCGAGACGAAACGAATGGTGATCTGCGCGGTGCGGCCGCGCAATTCGGCGTCCGTGATATCGGACTTGTCGATGGATACGAACCGGCTCTCGGCGGTTTCGCCTTTGGCTTCGCGATCGCGGATCGCCGCCTCGAAGCCGTCATAGACATCGCGGGACAAAAGGTTCTTGAGCGTGCGCCGATCGCCCTCCGCATAGGCGGTGACGATCATCTCGTAGGCGGTGCGGGCGCCGGCGACGAAATGCTTGCCGTCGAAGCTCTTGTCATCGCGCGCGATGGCGTCGAGGCCCGCGGCCACCGGTGAGTCGAGCGCCGCAAGGCCGCTCCAGCGATCCGCCGCCGGGACGGACGCTTCGGCAGGCTTCGGCACCGGCTCGGCGGTGCGGCCGGGCAAAGCCACCACATTGTCGTTGGTCGATGGGCGCACGGTGTCGCGCGTGGCCGTATCGCGCGCCGAATAGGGGTCATAAGGCGGCCGCTCTCGCCCCGTGCGCTGCCCCAGCACGCTGCGAAGCTTCACGAAGATCACCACGGCAATCGTGGCATATATGATCCACCAGAAATCGAACACGTCTTGCATGCTTTCGCAGCTGTGACGACCGAGCCGCAGGGGTCAGTTTGGGTCCGCAGACCGGCAACCTGCGGGGCAGAAGTCGGTTCCCGTGCCGTATGTAAGTACGCGCCTGGGCTGAACCAATGGCACGCGCCGGACAACCCGCACGGGTCGACGCTCACCCACGACCATAGACGATCCTGGACCCTGCGCCAACATGGCCGGCGCGGAATGAGAGCGATGCAAATCCGGTGTATGACCTCCTGGGACTTTCCTTGACCCATGCGGCTCAGGCTGCCGCCGCAGCGGCGATGCTCGATTTCTTGGTCTCTTGGCGCTGCTGCGCCTTGCATCAGAGGAACGCTCGGTATTTCAAATGTTTATCTCGATTCTTCCGGACCCGCGGGAGCTGGCTTGGAGGCGCGCAACCTGCCAGACCCGAACCGCGCCGCCACACCATGGCCAGTCCGGGCCGGGCCGAATTTCCAGGCTGACCGCGAAGGCGGCGCGGCGTCCGTTGGTGAGCGACGTTGGCGGGTTTCGGGGCTGGCCGTAGATCCTCCATTTTCGAAATTATCCGACACGGTCCCCTGGGTATCCTTGTTCGTGCCGAGGCCCTATGTTAGCCAGCCCGCGCGGAACACGAGCAGTCGGCTCAGCAGGCGGAGAAGAAGTCCATGACCATGGCGACCAATGGCGGCGAGCAACCGCAGGCGAACGCGCCGCAGCTCAATGTGCTCGCCCAGTACATCAAGGACTTCTCGTTCGAGAATCCGAATTCGCCGCGCTCGTTGGCGCCGAGCGAGACGCAGCCGACCATCAACATCCAGATCAATGTCGGGGTCGGCCAGCTCGCCGCCACCGACTACGAGGTCTCCCTCAAGCTCGAAGGCAAGGCGGAGAGCCTGAACCCGACCACTCTTCTGTTTGCTTTCGATCTGACCTTTTCGGGCGTGTTCCGCATCCAGAATGTGCCGCAGGAACAGCTCCACCCGGTGCTCATGATCGAATGCCCGAGGCTGCTGTTTCCGTTCGCGCGCGAGATCATCGCGACCTCGGTCCGCGGCGGCGGGTTCCCGCCCTTGCTGCTCGATCCGGTCGATTTCGTGGCGCTTTATCAGCAGCGCATGGCCCAAATGCAGCAGTCGCCGCTCACCGCCACCACCTGATCACAGGCTCGCCGCAAGATAGTCGGCCCAGATCGGATGATCGCCCAGGCTGGCGCGGAAATCCGCATGCGCGGCGCGATCCGCTTCGGTGAGGCGCGGCGGCAGCGCGATCGGCCGCGGCCGGATCACGCTCGCCCGACCAGCCCCCGCCGCCAGGCCGTCGTGACCGGTCTCGACCAGGATGAGCTGCGCCTGGCGGCCGCCGATCAGCTCCAGATAGACCTCGGCCAGGATCTCGGCGTCGAGCAGCGCGCCATGCTTGGTGCGCCGCGAATTGTCGATGCTGTAGCGGGTGCACAGATCGTCGAGGCGATTGGGGCTGCCCGGGTGCTTGCGGCGCGCCAGCAGCAAGGTATCGACGATGCGATCGCGCGCGAGCGCCGCCCTGCCGGCGCGCTCAAGCTCGGCATTGATGAAGCCCAAGTCGAACGAAGCATTGTGGGCCACCAGCGGAGCTTCGCCGATGAACGCGATCAGCTCATCGGCCACCTCGGAGAAAAGCGGCTTGTCCTTGAGAAAATCGACCGACAGGCCATGAACCGCGAAGGCTTCCGCGGGGACATCGCGTTGCGGATTGACGTAGCGGTGAAATGACTGCCCGCTCGGGATGCGGTTGAGCAGCTCGATGCAGCCGACCTCGACCACCCGATGACCCTGATAGGGGTCGAGACCGGTGGTTTCGGTATCGAGCACGATCTCGCGCATTGCCAAGCCTCGTTTGGCGGTCTTGGGGTTGCCAGGCGCGCCCCGCTCCGGCGCGCAAAGCGAATCACCGCTGCCGCTTGGGCATTGTAGCAACGGCGCGCAAGATCGCCTGCACCTGGGCTTTCGCGGCGTCGAATCCGCGCGACGTATCCACCACAAAATCGGCGCGCCGTCGCTTCTCGACGTCGGCCAGCTGCCGGGCCAGCAAGGCGTCGAGCTTGTCCGGCGTCATACCGGGCCGCTCGAGCACGCGCTGTCTTTGCACGTCGCCCGGCGCCGACACCACCACGATGGCATCGACCCTTTGGTCGCCGGCGGTCTCGAGCAGGAGCGGGATGTCGAGCACCACGACCTTGGCGCCGCGCGCCCGGGCATCGCCCAGGAAGCGCGCCTCGGCCTCTCGCACCAGCGGGTGCACGATGGCCTCCAGGCGTCGCAGGGCCGCCGGGTCGTCGAGGATCCGGGCCGCGAGCTTGCTGCGATCGACCTTGCCGGCCGTGGTGGTGCCGGGAAATGCGGCTTCGATCGCGGCGGCGGCCTCGCCCTCATAGAGACGATGCACGACCGCGTCGGCATCGTGCACCGGTATCCCGGCCTCTGCGAAAAAGCCCGCAGTGGTCGATTTTCCCATCCCGAGCGAGCCGGTCAGGCCAAGGATGAACATGCGGCGTGCGTGCCATGGCGATCGCCGGGTTCCTCCCGGCCGTCCCGCTTATGGACGCCTCGCTTCTCCCAATCAATCGGCTCCCGACCAATTGGCTAGTCGGCGAGGCAACCTTCGCGCCGCAGATATTGCAGCAGCCGCAGCAACGGCAAGCCGAGGATCGTGAAATGATCGCCGTCGATGCGCTCGAACAGCTGAATGCCGAGACCCTCGATCTGATAGCCGCCGACGCTCGCCATTGCGGCCGGCCCGACCGCTTCGAGATAGGACTTCGAGAAAGGCATCCGAGAATCCCCGCATGGTCAGGCGGGCGATCTCGCAATGCTCGAACAGGACGGCTCCGTTGCGCACCAGCACAAGGCCGGAATGAAGCTCATGGGTGTGGCCGCGCAGGCTCTTGAGCTGGTCGCGCGCGGCCGAAAGGTCCGCGGGCTTGGCGAACAGGCGCGTACCGAGCGCCAGCGTCTGGTCGGCGCCGAGCACAAGCCGGCCCGGCAGCTTGCCGGCCACCGCGGAGGCCTTTGCGCGTGCCAGCAGGAGCGCGATCTCGCTTGGCGACCTGGTGCCGGCGCGCGCCTCGATCCCCCGCTCGTCAATGTCGGCCGGCTCGACCTCGAGCGGAATGGCGGCGGCGGCCAGCACGGCGCGACGGCCTTCGCTGCGGGAGGCGAGCACCAATGGCTCTTGCGCAAGCCACAGCCCCATGGCGGCTACACCCGGTCTCGCGGCATCGGGCTCACGACATCGGCAGCCGCCGGCGCTCGGCCAGCAACTTGAGCACGGCCGCGGCGGTTTCCTCGATCGAGCGGCGGGTCACATCGATGATCGGCCAATTGTGCTTGGCGCACAGCCGCCGCGATAACATGACCTCCTCGGCAACGGCCTTGCGGTCGATGTATTGGTCATCGTCCTGATGCGACTTGAGGCCGAGCAGCCGGTTTTGCCGGATCTGCACGATCCGCTCCGGACTCGCATAGAGACCCACCACCAGCGGATGGGCGAGATGCTCGACCTGAGGCGCCACCATGATGCCCGGCACCAGGGGAACATTTCCGGTCTTGATGCCGCGATTGGCCAGATAGATGGAGGTCGGCGTCTTCGAGGTGCGCGACACGCCGACCAGAACCACATCGGCCTGCTCGAGCTCGTCGATGTGCTGTCCGTCGTCATGCAGCATGGTGTAGTTGAGGGCGTCGATGCGCTTGAAATACTCCGCATTGAGGGTGTGCTGGGCGCCGACCCGTTGGCTGGTCTCGGCGCCCAGATATGATCGCATGAGCTGCAGAACGGGTCCCAGGATGGAGAGGCATGGCAGGCTGAGCTCGCGGCAATGGTCCTCGAGCCGCTTGACCAGATCCTCCTCGAGCAAGGTGTAGAGCACGATACCGGGGGCTTCCTCGATCTCGATCAAGGCGCGATCGAGTTGCTTCTGGGTGCGAACCAACGGATAGACATGCTCGATGGGCGACATCTTGGTGTATTGGGCGGTCGCCGCCCGGGCGACCGTGGTCAGGGTCTCGCCGGTCGCGTCGGATACGAGGTGAAGATGGAAATAGCTGCCGGTCCGGTGAGGCATGTGTAAAGCCGGGACAACCTGTGAAAGCCTGGGGAGGAGGCCGTGCCGCAAGCCCCACGACACGGCCGGCTTGACCCATGATATGCAGACTTTCCCCAAAGCTGCCAAGAGGACGCTGGCGAGACGCGCGTCCAGGAACTCCGGTGAAAATGTGTATTGCCTGTGAACTCCCTCGTTGGCCGCAAGCCGAAATGGCAACAAAAGCCCGCTCAAATGCGCTACCGAAGCTCTTCGTGAGATTCCCCCGCACAATGCGCGCTTGTGGGTGGCGACCAAACGGCCTGTTGATGAAAATGCATGAGTTTAATCCACCGCCTAAGAATCATAACAAGAAGGTTTAAAGCTAGTTTTTAGAAGGGAAGGTCGCCCCATGGAGGGACTGTGAACAAATCGCTTCTCAAGGCTATGGACGGCATCCCGCAAAACCCGCCGCCGATCTGGCTGATGCGCCAGGCCGGGCGCTATTTGCCGGAATATCGCGCTTTGCGGGCAAAGGCCGGCGACTTTCTCAATCTGATCTTCACGCCCGAACACGCGGTCGAGGTGACGCTGCAGCCGGTGCGCCGCTTTGGTTTCGATGCCGCCATCCTGTTCTCGGATATTCTGGTGATCCCCCATGCGCTGGGCCAGGCGGTGAGGTTTGCGGCCGGCGAGGGACCGCGCCTGGAGCCGCTTGCGGACGGCGAGGCGGTGAAGCGTCTGCGCGGCGAGGTCGACCAGAACGTGCTGGCCCCGATCTACGAGACCGTTGGCTTGGTCAAGGCCAAGCTCGATGCGGGGACCGCACTGTTGGGGTTCTGCGGCGCCCCGTGGACGGTGGCGAGCTACATGATTGCCGGGCAGGGCACCTCCGATCAGGCGCCCGCCAGGTTGTTCGCCTATCGGGAGCCGGCGGCGTTCGGCGCCTTGATCGATATCCTGGTTGAAGCGTCAGCGGCCTATCTGGTTCGGCAATTGCAGGCCGGAGCCGACGCGGTCCAGATTTTCGATACCTGGGCGGGCGTGCTGCCGCCCGAGCAATTCGCGCGTTGGTGCATCGAGCCCACACGCAGGATCGTGGCCAAGGTGCGGGCACAGGTGCCCGGCGCCAAGGTGATCGGATTTCCGCGCGGCGCCGGTACGCTGCTGGCACGCTATGTCGATGAGATTCCAGTCGACGGCGCCGGCCTTGATTGGACCGTCGATCGCGGCTTTGTGCGCGAGCGGGTGCAGAGCCGCGTCACCGTGCAGGGCAATCTCGATCCGCTGGTGCTGGTGGCCGGTGGGGCCGAGCTCGATCAGTCGATCGATGCCGTGCTGGATGCCTTCGCGGGGGGCCCGTTCATTTTCAATCTCGGGCATGGCATCGTGCCGGAGACGCCAATTGCGCATGTCGAGAGCATGCTCCGGCGCGTCCGCGGCAAATGAACCGAAAGGGTGCCGGTGTACGAGTGGGCCAAGGCGTTGCATGTCATCGCGGTCATCGCCTGGATGGCCGGCATGCTCTATCTGCCGCGGCTGTTCGTCTATCACTGCGAGGCGGACGTCGGCTCCAAGCAGTCGGAGACCTTCAAGGTCATGGAACGCCGGCTGCTGCGGGCGATCATCAACCCGGCCATGATCGCAGCCTGGCTGCTGGGACTAGGACTCGCATATGAAGGCGGATGGTTTGCGTTCCACTGGCTGCAGGCCAAGATCGTGCTGGTCCTGGTCCTCTCCGGCATACACGGATTGCTGGCGCGCTGGGTGCGTGACTTTGCCGCCGACCGGAACCGGCATTCCCAGAAGTTCTATAGGATCATCAATGAGATACCGGCGGTGCTGATGGTCGGCATCGTGATCCTGGCGGTGGTCAAGCCGTTCTAAAAAAGATCTGCGCGGGGCACACCTCTCCACAACTGACCCTTGCGCAGCGAACGTTCTTTTCATATGTTGCCGCTATCTCCCCGAACGCAGGCAGATGCAACCGAGTGCCGGTCCGCGTAGTGGGACCTGCCTCTGCATCGGGCCAGATGGCCCGAAGCCTCTCCCAAGATCTGCGATCTCCCCCTCCGCGCGCCGACCAGCCATTGCCCTTTGCTGCTATCGCCGCCGGTCATTCCCATAGGACTACCCGCATGCGGGAAATGAAACTCCAGGACCTCAAGGCCAAGACTCCGGCCGAGCTTGTCTCCTTTGCGGAGGAGCTCGAGGTCGAAAATGCCAGCACCATGCGCAAGCAGGAGCTGATGTTCGGTATCCTCAAGCAATTGTCGATGCGCGAGACCGACATTGTCGGCGAAGGCGTCGTCGAGGTTCTCTCCGACGGATTCGGCTTTCTACGCTCGCCCGAAGCGAATTACTTGCCGGGGCCGGACGACATCTATGTCTCGCCCTCGCAGATCCGCCGCTTCGGCTTGCGCACCGGCGACACCCTCGACGGCCACATCCGCAGCCCGAAGGAAGGCGAGCGTTACTTCGCCTTGCTCAAGGTCAACACGATCAATTTCGAAGATCCCGAAAAGGCCCGCCACAAGGTCAATTTCGACAATCTGACGCCGCTTTATCCGGACGAGCGGCTCAATATGGAGTTCGACAATCCGACCTCGAAGGACTTGTCGGCGCGGGTCATCGACATCGTCTCGCCGATAGGAAAGGGCCAGCGCGCCCTGATCGTGTCGCCGCCGCGCACCGGCAAGACCGTGCTGTTGCAGAACATCGCGCATTCGATCACGGCCAATCATCCGGAATGCTATCTGATCGTGCTGCTCATCGATGAACGTCCGGAAGAGGTCACCGACATGCAACGGTCGGTGAAAGGCGAGGTCGTCTCCTCGACCTTCGACGAGCCGGCGGCGCGTCACGTGCAGGTGGCCGAGATGGTCATTGAGAAGGCCAAGCGCCTGGTCGAGCACGGCCGCGACGTGGTCATCCTGCTCGATTCCATCACCCGGCTGGGTCGTGCCTACAACACGGTGGTGCCGTCCTCCGGCAAGGTGCTGACCGGCGGCGTCGATGCCAATGCGCTGCAGCGGCCCAAGCGCTTCTTCGGGGCGGCGCGCAATATCGAGGAGGGCGGCTCGCTGACCATCATCGCCACCGCGCTGATCGATACCGGCAGCCGCATGGACGAGGTGATCTTCGAGGAGTTCAAAGGCACCGGCAATTCGGAGATCATTCTCGACCGCAAAGTGGCGGACAAGCGCACGTTCCCGGCCATCGACATCACCCGCTCGGGCACCCGCAAGGAGGAGCTGCTCACCTCGCCGGACCAGCTCAAGAAGATGTACGTCCTGCGCCGCATCCTCAATCCGATGGGCACCATGGACGCGATCGACTTCCTGCTCGACAAGCTGCGCAACACCAAGCGCAACAGCGAGTTCTTCGAGTTCGATGAATACCTAAGGCTCAGCCGGTTGCGCCGGCGGGCCGCATGGCCGCGAGGGTTTGGGCGAGCTGCTCGCGGCTCGCCACCGGCAGCGAGCAGGTTTCTCCCACGCACACGAAGGCCGCGACGCCCGACGCCGCCTTGATCTTCTCCTGCGCCGGATGCCAGTCCGGCAGCGATTCGGCCGTGTGGGCGCACAGCACCACGCGATCGAGGAAGGGCGACTTGAGGGCGGCGGCAAACAGATCGTCGGCCGGCGGACCCGAGCCGACCACCACGATCTCGGCGGCACGCAGGCGCAGATCGAGCGCGTCAAGCAGCGCGACATGCATGAAGAGATTCTCATTCGCCATCGGCAGCAGCCCCGCGAACAGTTTGTCGGCCTGCGTCCGCCAGGCGTCCCGGCCGCTGAAGAAAGCGAGCCGGACCAGATTCTGCGCTGCCACCGCATTCGGGTTGGGGGTTGCTTCGTCGGCGGTCGAGTTGGGCCGCACCACCAAGCCTTCGGCATCGTTGGCGGTGAGAAAGTAGCCGCCCGTTTCAGAGTTGGCGTAATGGCGGTCGAGCGCGGCCTGCCAGGCAAGCGCGCGCTCCAGATAGCCGCCCTCCGCGGTGGCTTCGTGCAACGCCAGCGCGGCCCGGATCATGGCCGCGTGGTCCGAGGCCAGGCCCGGGAACAAGAGGCGCCCGTCGCGCCAAGAATGGCCGAGGCGGTCGCCGCGGCCGAGCTTGGCGTCGACAAACAGGAAGGCGCGGGAAGCGATCTCGATCCAGGACGGCTCATCGAGCGTGGCGCCGGCCTTGACCAGGGCCGCGATCATCAGCCCGTTCCAATCGGCGAGGATCTTGTCGTCAAGGCCTGGCCGCACCCGCTCGCTGCGGGCCAAGAGCAGTTTCTGACGCAGCGGTGCAAGCCTTTCCTCGTCCCCCATGCTGCGCGGTAAGTCTTTGAGACGATTGAGGATATTGTGACCCTCGAAATTGCCTTCGGGGGTCACGTCATAATGCGCAGCAAAGAATTCGGCGTCCTGCGGACCGAGCACGTCCACAATCTCGTCCAGCGACCAGACATAGAACTTGCCTTCCTCGCCTTCCGAATCAGCATCCAGCGAAGCGCTGAAGGCGCCGCCTTCGGCGGTCATCTCGCGCCTGAGCCATTCCACGGTTTCGCGCGCGCGAATGCGGAAGAGCTCGCGGCCGGAACGTTGATAGGCGAGCGCCAGCAGCTCGAGCAGCAGCGCGTTGTCGTAGAGCATCTTCTCGAAGTGCGGCACCAGCCAGCGCTCGTCGACCGAGTAGCGCGAGAAGCCGCCGCCCAAATGGTCGTAGATACCGCCCTCGCAGATGTGCTCCAGGGTCAATTCCACAGCTGCGAAATAGCGCTCCTCGCCGGTGCGCAGCCCGGCCCGCCAGAGAAATTCCAGGATCATGGCTTGGGGGAATTTCGGCGCGCCGCGCAGCCCGCCATTTACCGGATCCATCATGCCGCCGATTTGCTCGGCGGCGCGGTTAAGCTCCGCGATGCCCAGGGTGACCCGGCCCTGCGGTCGCGCGCTCTCCGCCAGGCGGGCCATGAGGGCGGCGCGGTTCTGCTCCACGTTTTGCGGCTCCTCGCGGAAGATCCGCGCCACGTTGCGCAGAACGTCCACAAAGCCGGGCCGGCCGTATTGGCTGGTGCGCGGAAAATAAGTGCCGCCCCAGAACGGCTCGCCGTCGGGGGTGAGGAACATGGTCATCGGCCAGCCGCCCCGCTCGCCCAGGAGATGGAGCGCCGACATGTAGATCTGATCGATATCGGGACGCTCCTCGCGGTCGACTTTGATATTGACGAAGAGGTCGTTCATGACCCGCGCGGTGGCCTCGTCCTCGAAGCTCTCGTGCGCCATGACATGGCACCAGTGGCAGGCCGCATAGCCGACCGAGAGCAGGATCGGCTTGTGGCTGCGCTTGGCTTCGGTGAGGGCGGCAGGTCCCCAGGGCCACCAATCCACGGGATTGGATTTGTGCTGCAGCAGATAGGGGCTGGTCTCGTGGGCGAGGCGGTTCTCGCGGTTCTCAGAGTTCTGTTGGGCATCTGAAGGGGCTGACATGGGGCTTCCGGTCGGGTTCCGTTGTGACATAGGATAACGCACTGCGGGCACGCTTGGGCGAGAATCGTCTGGGCGAGAATTGTCCGCCGGAAGACTCCACGACCCTGCCGAAAAGCGCGTCGCCATTGGCCGACTGGGTCGCTGACCTAGGTGACGGCGGCTTGCCTACGCGCGCCGGTCCCGCTTTGCTTGATTTCGAGGCCGCCATTTGAGCCGCAACCGCGATACGATTTTCGCTCTTTCGTCGGGCCGCCCGCCGGCCGCGGTGGCGGTCATCCGCATTTCCGGGCCGGCCGCCAAATTGGGGCTGACCACAACCTTCGGCCGCGTTCCGGAGCCGCGCCGGGCCACGTTTGCGCGCCTGCGCGACCCTCTCGATCAGGACATGATCGACGAGGCGCTGGTACTATGGTTTCCGGGGCCGAAGAGCGAGACCGGCGAGGACATGGCCGAGCTGCAGGTGCACGGCGGGCGCGCGATCGTGGCCCGCGTGTGTGCGGTGCTCGGCCGGCTTGACGGCTTCCGCATGGCGGAGCCGGGCGAGTTCACGCGCCGCGCCTTCGAGAATGGCCGGCTCGATCTGACCGCGGTCGAGGGTCTGGCGGATCTGATCAATGCGGATACCGAAGCCCAACGCCGACAGGCCTTGCGGCAGTTTCGGGGGCTCCTGGGAGATCGGGCCGAAACCTGGCGCGGCCGGCTGATCGAGGCGCTGGCGCTGGTGGAGGCCGGCATCGATTTTTCCGATGAGGGCGACGTGCCGGCCGGTCTGGTCGCGCGTGCTTTTGAGATCATTGGGCCGCTGGCCGACGAGATCGCAGCCGCCGGCAGCGGGCAGGGCGAGCGGCTACGCGAAGGGCTTGCGGTCGCCATCGCGGGCGCCCCGAATGTGGGCAAGTCGACGCTGCTCAACCGGTTGGCGCGGCGGGAGGCCGCCATCGTGTCTCCTCATGCCGGCACCACCCGCGACGTCATCGAGGTTCATCTCGACCTGGCGGGCTTTCCGGTGATCTTGCGGGATACCGCGGGGTTGCGGGAGGTCGCCGATCCGGTCGAGCAGGAGGGCGTGCGGCGCGCCCGGAATGCCGTCAGCGACGCCGATCTGGTGCTCTGGGTGGTGGATGCGGCTGGGTTCGAGGCCGGCTGGTCACCGCCGCAACAAGATGGCGGGCCTAGTGCCCAGCACTGGGTCCTCCTCAACAAGGCGGATCTGCTCACCCCCGGGGTCGCGCAGGAGCTGGTGTCGAGCCGCGCGCAGGGGCTGGGCGGCAACCCGCTGTTAACCATATCGGCAATGACCGGCGCAGGGATTGAGGAATTGGTTCGCAGCCTGGCAGGGTTCGCCGAGCGCTTCTTCACAACCGAGCCCGCATTGGTCACGCGCGAGCGCCACCGGGTCGCGTTGCGGGACGCCGGCGCGGCCCTGGAGGGTGCGCTGCGGCTGGGGCCGCGGGGCGGCGAGGAGCTGGTGGCCGAGCAGATCAGGCTTGCGACGCGTGCGCTCGAACGGCTGACCGGACGCATCGGGGTCGAAGATATTCTGGACGTGATCTTCCGCGATTTCTGCATCGGCAAGTGAGGGGCCGACCGCAATGTTTCACGTGAAACGCTATCGGGCATAAGACGCAATGTTTCACGTGAAACGCCATGGGCCACAAGAACCGATAGCGCGGTTTTGACCCGCGCGGTGCGCTTGAATACAAGGTGCGCTGGCGGAGAAGATCGCTGATGGATGCCAAATACGATGTGATCGTTGTTGGCGGCGGCCACGCCGGCTGCGAAGCGGCGGCGGCCGCTGCCCGCATGGGCGCGGTGACGGCGCTGGTCACGCACCGCTTCGCCACCATCGGCGCAATGTCCTGCAATCCGGCGATCGGCGGCCTGGGCAAGGGGCACCTGGTGCGCGAGATCGATGCGCTGGATGGGCTCATGGGCCGGATCGCGGACCGGGGTGGCATTCAGTTCCGCGTGCTCAATCGCCGCAAAGGCCCGGCGGTGCGCGGGCCGCGTGCCCAGGCCGATCGCGCCCGCTACGCGGCCGCCATGCAGCAGGCCATTGCGGCGATCCCGAATCTGACCGTGATCGAGGCCGAAGCCGACGATCTCACCATAGTGGACGGCAGGGTCACGGGCCTGCGGCTCCGCGATGGCCGGGCGATCGGGACCGGCGCGGTGGTGGTCACCACCGGGACCTTTCTGCGCGGCCTCATCCATATGGGCGAAGAGAAAATCGCCGCCGGCCGCGTGGGGGAGGCGCCGGCCATCGGGCTCGCGCTCACCCTCGAGCGCCTGGGCTTTGCGCTCGGGCGGCTCAAGACCGGCACGCCGCCGCGGCTCGACGGGCGCAGCATCGACTGGGGGGCGGTCGAGATGCAGCCGGGGGACGACCCGCCGGAACCGTTCTCGACCCTGACGGAGCGGATCGAAAACCGCCAGGTCGCCTGCGGCATCACCCGCACCAACGCGGCCACGCACCAGATCATTCGCGATAATGTCCACCGCTCCCCGATGTATTCCGGGCAGATCTCAAGCCGCGGCCCGCGCTACTGTCCCTCGATCGAGGACAAGATCGTGCGCTTCGGCGAGCGCGATGGGCATCAGATCTTCCTGGAGCCCGAGGGGCTCGATGACCCCACGGTCTATCCCAACGGCATTTCGACCTCGCTGCCGCAAGAGGTCCAGCGCGCCCTGGTGGCGACCATTGCGGGCTTGGAGCATGCCCGCATGATCCGGCCCGGCTACGCGATCGAATACGACTATGTGGATCCGCGCGAGCTCAAGCCGACCTTGGAGACCAAGCGCCTCGATGGGCTTTTTCTGGCCGGACAGATCAACGGCACCACCGGCTATGAGGAAGCCGCCGCTCAGGGCCTGGTGGCGGGCCTCAACGCCGCCGCGCGCGCCGGCGCGGGGCGCGCGATCACCTTCGATCGGGCCGAAGGCTATCTGGCGGTGATGATCGATGATCTGGTGACGCGCGGGGTCACCGAGCCCTACCGCATGTTCACCTCGCGGGCCGAGTATCGCCTGACGCTGCGGGCCGACAATGCGGATCAGCGCCTGACCCAGAAAGGGATCGCGATCGGCTGCGTGGGCCCCCACCGTCAGCGACAGCACGCCGCCAAGATGGCCGCGCTCGCGGCCGCCCATGCGTATGCGGCCGCGGTCTCGCTGACACCGACGCAGGCCAAGCGACACGGGCTTGCGATCACCCAGGACGGCCAGCGTCGCAGCGGTTTCGAGCTGCTGTCGTTTCCGGATATCGGAGTGCCGGAACTTGCTCGCATCTGGCCGGGCTTTTGCGAGCTCGCGCCCAAGATCGCGGAGCAATTGGAGATCGACGCCAAATATGCGGTCTACCTCGACCGGCAGGCGGCCGACATCGTCGCGTTTCGCCGCGACGAGGGCTTGGTGCTTCCGGAAGAGATCGATTACGCGGCGCTCGGCGGTCTTTCCAATGAGATCAAGCAGAAGCTCCAGTCGGTCCGTCCGCGCACGATCGGCCAGGCCGGCCGCATCGACGGCATGACGCCGGTGGCGCTGACCCTGCTGCTGGCGCATATCCGGCGCCGGAGCGATCGCAAGATCGCCGAGGCTTAAAAACGCAGCGAGTCGTTCCATGTCGTTGCCGGACCTCAGCGCTGATCGCAGCCGCGCGCTGGCGCTCACGCCTGTTTCACGTGAAACAGCCGCGCGGCTCGATCGCTTCGTCGCGCTGCTGTTGAAATGGCAAGCCATCACGCATTTGATCGCGTCCTCGACGGAGCCGACGCTCTGGACCCGTCATATCGCCGATTCGCTGCAGCTGCTCGAGCTCGCCCCCGAAGCCGAAATCTGGGTCGACGTCGGCACGGGCGGTGGCTTCCCGGGCCTTGTGATCGCGTGTGCGCTGAGCGGAAAAGCCGGACGGTTGGTGCACCTGATCGAGAGCAACACCAAGAAGGCAACGTTCCTGCGCGAGGTCGTGGCGCGCGACCGAGGCGCCAGCCGTCGTGCATGCGAGTCCGGATGGAGAAATTCGTGGAAAGTTTTGCCGGCAAGGCCGACATTGTGACTGCCCGGGCGGTTTCTCCGTTAAGCTCGCTGCTCGGTCAGTGCTTGCCGCTGCTGAGACGGGGAGCGGTCGGCTTGTTCCCCAAGGGGCAAGATGTAGAGTCAGAATTGACCGAAGCCTCTAGATGTTGGAAGATGACGACTGATCTCGTTCCCAGCAAGACCGATCCCAAGGCACGTATCGTCGTGATCCGCGCCCTGGAGCCACGGCCGCTATCCCATAAGTCTCGAAAGGGCTAAGGTTTCTGCGGGGCGGATTTGGGTCGATGCCACAAATGACGGATGCTCCTGCGGCCGAGCCGGCAGACCTCAGCACCCCCGCGGGGCTGGGGCTGGCGCCGAAGCTGCCGCGCGTGCTGGCCATCGCCAACCAAAAGGGCGGCGTGGGCAAGACCACGACGGCGATCAATTTGGGCACCGCGCTTGCCGCCATCGGCGAGCAAGTGTTGATCATCGATCTCGATCCGCAAGGCAATGCTTCGACCGGGCTCGGCATCGATCGTCGCAGCCGCCGGCACTCGACCTATGACGTGCTGATCGGGGAGGCGAGCCTGCGCGACGCGGTGCTGCCGACCGCGGTCCCACGCCTCTTCATTGCTCCCTCGACGCTCGATCTGTCCGGCCTCGAGCTGCAGATCGGCCAGGCCCGCGATCGCGCGTTGCGTCTGCGCAACGCATTCGTGCCGCTCAATACCGGGCGGCCGGACGTCACCGATTTCAGCTACGTGCTGGTGGATTGCCCGCCATCGCTCAATCTGCTCACCGTCAATGCGATGGCGTCCGCGCATGCGATCCTCGTGCCCCTGCAGTGCGAGTTCTTTGCGCTGGAAGGTTTGTCGCAGCTGATCAAGACGGTCGAGCAGGTGAAGGACAGCCTCAATCCCGGCCTCATCATTCATGGCATCGTGCTCACCATGTACGATGCGCGCAACAATCTCGCCAACCAGGTCGTCGCCGACGTCCGCGAGTTCATGGGCCGCAAGGTCTACGACACCATCATCCCGCGCAACGTGCGGGTGTCGGAAGCGCCTTCCTACGGCAAGCCGGTACTGGTCTACGATCTCAAATGCGTCGGCAGCGAAGCCTATCTGCGGCTGGCGACCGAGATCATTCAGCGCGAGAAGGAGCTGCGCGCAGATGCGGCCAATCAAATCGGCCACGCGCTTGCGCCGCCATCGCAGCAAGTCTCTTGAAGCGGCGCGATGACCAATCCGGGAGACGCCGACATGGCAGATGAGGCCGGCAGATCGCGACTTGGGCGCGGCCTGGCAGCGCTCATGGGCGATGTCGGGGCGGAAACCAAGAGGGTCGAGCAGGGCCGCAATCAACGGCGCGTGCCGATCGAGTTCCTGCGTCCAAATCCGCGCAACCCGCGCCGCAATTTCGCCGAGACCGAGCTCGACGAGCTGGCCGCTTCGATGCGCGAGCGCGGCATCATTCAACCGATCGTGGTGCGCCCGGTGCGCGGCGCTTCGGACTCCTACGAGATCATCGCGGGCGAGCGCCGCTGGCGGGCGGCGCAGCGCGCCGGGCTGCACGAGGTTCCGATCGTGCCGCTCGACGTCAGCGACGACGAAGCGCTGCAGCTTGCGATCATCGAGAACGTGCAGCGCGCCGACCTCAATCCGCTCGAGGAAGCGGCCGGCTATCAGTCGCTCATGAGCGAGTTCGGACACAGCCAGGAAGCGGTCGCCCGCATGGTCGGCAAGAGCCGCAGCCATGTCGCCAACACGCTGCGCCTGCTCAAGCTGCCGCCATCGGTGCAGACCTATATCGGGGAGGGCAAGATTTCGGCCGGACATGCCCGCATGCTGGTCGGGCAGCCCGATCCGGAGCGGCTGGCGCGCGAGATCATGGATCGCGGCCTCAACGTGCGCCAGGTCGAGGCGCTGGCGCAGGAGCGCGCGCATGCGTCCGGCAAGTCGATCAAATCGCGCCAGCGCGTGAACAAAGATGCCGACACGACGGCGCTCGAAAAGCGGTTGTCGGATGCGCTCGGCCTGGCGGTGACGATCGATCACCGCGGCCAGGGCGGCGTGCTCTCGATCCGCTATCGCGGCGTCGAGCAGCTCGACGAAGTGATCCGAAGGCTGGAAACCTCCTGAGAATTCCCTCCCGCCGAAAGGGCAGGGCAATGGCATTTGAATTTTGTTGTTTGGTACGGCGGTGCCTTTTCCCTCCCCCTGAAAGGGGGAGGGTGGCGCCGAAGGCGCCGGGTGGGGGTCTCGTCTTCCCGCAGATTCGGCGCTTGCGGCGGGACCCCCACCCGGATCGCTGCGCGATCCGACCTCCCCCTTGCAGGGGGAGGTGTCGCTGAAAGCGCGGTGGTTTTTTCGCCGGCTGTCTTCCTTACTCCTTGCGCCGGGCGGTGACGGCGAGCGACAGCAGCACGCGTTGAGCGATCGAGCCGGCCAGGTCCGCCATGCGGCGCGACTCGAACGATGCGTCGGCCAATTGCATCATGGCGCGCTCCAGCCGGGCCGCTGTCCAGCTCTTGAGCGCGGCCTCGACCACGGCTTTGCGGCTGAAATGAATTGGCGGCACCATCGTGTCGAGGGTCGCGGTGACGGACTTGCCGTCCTCGATGGCGAGCCGGGCCTTGTGCAGCACGCTGGTCTGTCGCAGCCCCGCCGAGATGATGCTGCCGGGCGAGGTGCCGGCGGTACGCGCCTTGTTGAACTGGATTTCGACCTCGCCGGTGCGCCCGGCGAAGGCCGCATCGACGAGCGCGTCGAGCGCCAGCGTAGAAGCATCCGTCACCACCGCGATGACGTCATCGAGCTCGACGCGTTCGCGGCCGCGCGCGTAGAGCGCAAGCTTGCGCACTTCGCTGCGTGAGGCGAGCCGGTCGCCGCCGAGCAGCGGGACCAGGGCGGCGCGGGCGTCGGGCGCGATCGCAAGACCGGCCTCGCGCATCTCGTCATCGATCACGCGCTGGATGTCGCGCTCGGCGTCGGCGTAGCACGGCAGGGCCGCCGCGTTGGGGGCGCGCTCGCACACCACGCGCAGCGGCGCATTGCGCTTGAGATCCCCGGCCTCGATCACCACCCGGCAATCGGGCGCGGCGGCCGCCACCAGCGCCTCGACCGCGGGCACGAAGTTGCGGCTGCCGGCCTTGACCCATACGGCGCGCCGCCCGCCGAACAGCGGTATCGTATTGGCCTCCTCGACCAGCCGCGTCGGCTCGGCCGCCAGCTCGTCGCCCGACATGCGCGCCAGCGCGAACGGGTCGCGCGGATCGTCGACCGCGCTGCGGATCAAGGCTTCGGCCCGCTCGCGCACCAGCCCGGCATCGGGACCAAAAACCAGCACGACCGGCCGCGCCGGATCAGGCCGCGCCACGAATGCGTCGACCTGGGCGGCTTTGAGCGCCGTCATGGCGGCTCCCACATCGAGGTTTGAGGGTCAGGTGCCGGCCGCGAAATAGGAAGCCAGCCGGGAGCGGATATTGTCCGCGATCACCTTGGCGGCGCGGGTCTCGGCGTCCCGCAAGCCGCGCATCCGGGCGAAGCGCTGCTCCTGGCCCGGTATGTCGTAGGAGACGCGCGCAAAGGTCTGGCCGTTGACCACCACCTTGCCGGACGCGATCTCGGTCAACGTGTAGGTGGCGTTGATGCCGTAATCCTCGATCGCCGGCCGCGTGGTGGTGGTGTCGACGATGATGTCGGCCACGGTCGAGCTTGTCCGGACGAGCAAGCTGTAGGCCGGGCGCGGAGCCTCGCCGCCGCCGGTGAAGGCGAATATCAGCGCATTCCTGATCTCAACCGCCAAGCGGGCTTCATCGCTGCCCTTGGCGGCATCGATCTGCTTGACGTCCACCGTCCCGAGCGCGCTGCGCAGGCTCGGACCCCCGTCCAGGGAGCGGTCGGCGTAGAGCGGCTGGAAGCATCCGCCCGCGCAAGCGGCGACCGCCAGGGTCGCGGCCAGGCGGGCAAACCGGTTTCGGGCACTGCGTTGATCAGGCCACCACATTGACGATCCTATTCGGGACGACGATCACCTTCTTGGGTGGCTTGCCGTCGAGCACACGTTTTACCGCATCGAGCGCCAGAACAGCAGCCTCAATTTCAGCAATCGTCGCGTCCCGCCCCACCGTGACATCGGCGCGCTTCTTGCCATTGATTTGGACCGGAAGTGTGACCGAATTCTCCACGAGCAGATTCGGCTCCAGCACCGGCCAGGTCTCGGCTGCCGCCAGGGTGGTGTAGCCGAGCACCGCCCAGCACTCCTCGGCGAGGTGCGGCATCATAGGCTGGAACAGCCGCACCAGGATGCCGGCGGCCTCGCGCGCGGCCCAGCGATAGTCGGCCGTTGGCTCACTCTCGAGCTCAGCCAGCGAGGTCTGGAACGCATTGGCGAATTCGTGGATGTGGGCGACGCAGACGTTGAAGCGCAGGCGTTCGATATCCTCCGAAACGCGCGCCAGCGCGCGGTGCGCCGCCTTGCGCAGCGCCAGCGCGGCGGGACTGAACACCGGCGGGCGCGGCATGTCCCCCAGCGCCGCGATCTGCCCCGCATCGGCGATCAGCCGCCACAGCCGCTGCACGAAGCGCCAGGCGCCCTGAACCCCCTTGTCGCTCCAGATCACGTCGCCCTCGGGCGGGGAATCCGAGAGCACGAACCAGCGCGCGACGTCCGCCCCGTAGGTCCCCATGATGTCGTCGGGATCGACGGTGTTGCGTTTCGACTTCGACATCTTCTCGATCGGGCCGATCTCGATCGCTTCGCCGCTGGCGGTCAGCCGGGCGTGGCGTTGCTCGCCCTTGGTCTCGATCGTCACCTCCGCCGGCAGCACGTATTCGCCGCTCGCGCGGCGATAGGTCTCGTGCACCACCATGCCCTGCGTGAACAAACCGGCGAACGGCTCATCGAGCCCGACCCGGCCGGTGGCCTTCATGGCGCGGGTGAAAAAGCGGCTGTAGAGCAGGTGCAGGATCGCGTGCTCGATGCCGCCGATATACTGATCGACCGGCAGCCAGGTATCGACGGCGGCGCGGTCGGTCGGCGCATCGGCGATCCAGGGATCGGTGAAGCGCGCGAAATACCACGACGAATCGACGAACGTGTCCATGGTATCGGTCTCGCGCCGCGCCGGCCCGCCGCAGCTCGGACAGGTCACGTGCTTCCAGGTCGGATGCCGGTCGAGCGGATTGCCGGGCCGATCGAACTCCACATCGTCGGGCAGCCGGATCGGCAGATCCTGTTCCGGCACCGGCACGACCCCGCAGGCCTCGCAATGGATGACCGGGATCGGGCAGCCCCAATAGCGCTGTCGCGAAATGCCCCAGTCGCGCAGCCGGAAATTGACCTGACGCTGGGCGACCGGGCGGTTGCCGCGCGTCTGGCCCTCGAGGCGGCGCGCCACCTCCTCCTTGGCGGCCGCGATGGTCATGCCGTCGAGGAAGCGGGAATTGATCAGGGTCCCATCGCCGTCATAGGCGGTATCGGTGATGACGAAGGTGGTCGGATCCTGGCCGGGCGGGCACACCACCGGGGTGTTGCCCAGAGCGTATCTGTTGGCGAAATCGAGATCGCGCTGGTCGTGAGCGGGGCAACCGAAGATGGCGCCGGTGCCGTAATCCATCAAGATGAAATTGGCCACATAGACCGGCAGCTGCCAGCCCGGATCGAACGGATGGATGGCTTTCATCCCGGTATCGAAGCCGCGCTTCTCGGCCTTGTCGATGAGCTCCTGGGCGGTGCCGGTCAGCCTACACTCGGCGATGAATGCGGCCAGTTCGGGATTTCGCGCCGCCGCTTCGAGCGCCAGCGGATGATCCGGCGCCAGCGCCAGGAATTTTGCCCCGAACAGCGTGTCGTGCCGGGTGGTGAAAACGTCGAGCTCGCTCTCGCCGTTGGGCGTGGTGGCCGGATCGAGCGCGAAACGGACCAAGAGGCCCTCCGAGCGGCCGATCCAGTTGCGCTGCATGACGCGGACCTTCTCGGGCCAGCGCTCGAGGCGGTCGATGGAATCGAGCAGGTCCTGGGCGAAGGCGGTGATCCTGAAGAACCATTGGGTCAGCTCGCGCTGCTCCACCAGGGCGCCGGAGCGCCAGCCGCGCCCCTCGATCACCTGCTCGTTGGCGAGCACCGTCTGGTCGACCGGATCCCAGTTCACCTTCGACTTTCTGCGCTCCACCAGGCCGGCGCGCCAGAAGTCGAGGAACATCCGCTGCTGGTGCTTGTAATAGCTTGGATCGCAGGTGGCGATCTCGCGCTTCCAATCGAGCGACAGACCCATGGACTTGAGCTGCGCCTTCATGGCGGCGATGTTGTCGTAGGTCCAGGTCTTGGGATGAATCCGGTTGGCCATGGCGGCGTTCTCGGCCGGCATGCCGAACGCGTCCCAGCCCATGGGGTGCAGCACCTTGAAGCCCATGGCGCGCTTGTAGCGGGCCACCACGTCGCCCATCGTGTAGTTGCGCACATGGCCCATATGGATGCGCCCCGACGGATAGGGGAACATTTCCAACACATAGTATTTCGGGCGCGGATCATCGTTGCGGGTGGCGAAGATGTCCTGGTCGTCCCAGATCTTCTGCCAACGGGCTTCGGTGTCGCGGGCGTTGTAGCGCTCGGTGGTCATCGTAGAGGGCCGATCCGGCTTGCGAGAATGTGGGCCGAGTTAGGCCACGAAAGGCGCGGACTGGTCAACGCCCGGCGAAGAGGCGCCGGCCGTGCTATTTGGACCAATCGACGGCAACGCAGCGGCGGCAAATGAACCATAACCAAGACCAGGCAGAGAGCCGCACCGACGCGCCCTCCCGGCTCAAAGCCGTGATGCAGGAGATCGCGGAGGCCTGCGCTCAGGCGCGGCGCGATCCGGCCGAGGTGACGCTGGTCGCGGTGTCGAAGACCTTCGGCGCGCCCGCGATCGAGCCGGTGCTGGCGGCGGGCCAGCGGGTCTTCGGCGAGAACCGGGTGCAGGAGGCGACCGCGAAGTGGCCTGCCTTGCGGGCGAGCTATTCCAAGACCGAGCTGCATCTGGTGGGGCCGCTGCAGTCCAACAAGGCCAAGGAGGCGGTGGCCCTGTTCGATGCCATTCATTCGGTCGATCGCCCCTCTGTGTGCGAGGCGCTGGCCCGCGAGATCGCCCGGCAGGGCCGCACGCCGCTGCTGTTCGCCGAGATCAATACCGGAGGCGAGCCGCAGAAATCGGGCGTCCTGCCGCAAGACGCCGACGATTTTCTCAAACGCTGCCACGAAACCTACCGGCTGCCGATCGCCGGGCTGATGTGCCTGCCGCCCTTGGACGAGCCGCCTGCGCCGCATTTCGCGCTCACCGCCAAGATCGCGCGCCGCAACGGGGTGCGCCTCCTCTCCATGGGGATGAGCGCCGACTTTGCCCAGGCGATCACGTTCGGGGCCACCCACGTGCGCATCGGCACCGCCATTTTCGGCGAGCGAGGCACGTAGCCCGGATGGAGCGCATCAGTGCGTTTACGCCCGTCTTCGACGGCTATGCGTAATCCGGGACCACCGTCTCGCATTGCGCCCACCGTCCGGCTTCGCCGGCGAAGGCTCCATGCAGGCTACAAGGCGATCTCGATCCGCGTCCTGGGCCCCAGCCGGCCTACCAGCCGCCTCAAGTCCCTCGCATCGAGCGCCACGCAACCGGCGGTCCCGGAGCGGTCGGGCCGCGCCACATGCACGAAGACGGCGCTGCCGCGGCCGGCGATTCGCGGGCGGGTGTTGTGGGAGAGCTCGATCACCAGGTCGTAGAGGCGATCCTCGCGCCAGAGCCGGTCGCCTGGTTCATTGGCCGACCGTCGAAACGGACGGTTGTAACGGCGATCGGCGGGATCTTCGCACCAGGCGAGCGCCGGATCGATGCGCCGCAGCGGCAGCGCCGTGCGGGGCCGCGGCATCCGATCGGCGCGCCACCAGAGGCGAATCAGGCGAAAGCGCCCGCGCGGGGTGGCGCCATCGCCCTCGCGCTTGTCGGCCACAATGCCGCAGCGGCCGAGCACCACCGGGATTGCATGCCGGCCGGCCAGCAACACGCCATGGCTCGCCCTGGCCACCCCTGGGCGCACGCGAATCAGAGAAAAGATCAATTTCCGCATCGGCTTACATAGCGCATCCCGTTCGCGGGGCGATTCATCTAAGACCCAAGTCCTACTTGCTCTTTTAGCCCCGAATGCTCTACTTCGCCGCATGATGAATGCTCCAGGCCTGAATTGATGTCGAATACCCGCAAAATTCTGATCGTGGATGACGACGCGGAGCTGCGCGACGCGTTGGTCGAGCAGCTGGCGCTGCACGAGGAATTCGAATCCACCGCGGTCGAAACCGGCGCCAAGGGGGTGCAATGCGCCAAGGCCGGACAGATCGATCTGGTCATCATGGATGTCGGGCTTCCCGATGTGGACGGCCGCGAGGCGGTGCGCATCCTGCGCAAGAACGGCTTCAAGGCGCCGATCATCATGCTGACCGGGCACGATACCGACTCCGACACCATCCTGGGCCTCGAATCCGGCGCCAACGATTACGTGGCCAAGCCGTTCCGCTTCGCCGTGCTGTTGGCACGCATCCGCGCGCAGCTGCGCCAGCACGAGGCCAGCGAGGATGCGGTGTTCAATATCGGGCCCTACACGTTCCGCCCGAGCTCCAAGCTCTTGCTCAATTCCAAGGGCAACAAGGTTCGCCTCACCGAAAAGGAGACCGCGATCCTGCGCTATCTGTATCGCGCCGGCCAGCGGCCGGTGTCGCGCGAGATGCTGTTGCAGGAAGTGTGGGGCTACAATTCAGGCGTCACCACGCACACGCTCGAGACCCATATCTACCGGCTGCGGCAAAAGGTCGAGAAGGACGCCGCCAGCCCGGCAATCCTGGTTACCGAGGCTGGCGGCTACAAACTGGTGCCGTGAACTCGTCCATTCATGACAATCGAGGACGACATTGCTTTTTTTGAACGCGTGCCAACACTCGGACTGTTGGGGCGCGACGCATTGCGCATCCTGGCGATCGGTGCCGAAAGCCGTTACGTGCATGGCGGCGAAGTGTTGTTCCAGGTCGGGGATGAGGCCGATGCGGGCTTTGTGATCCAGGAAGGATCCTTCAGCCTGGCAACGGGGCGCGCGGAGGACGGCGAGCCGCTGGTGGTGGGACGCGGCACGCTCATCGGGGAGTTGGCCCTGATCACCGAGACCAAGCGGCCGGCCACCGCCACCGCACTGGAGCCTTCCACCGTGCTGCGCATCCCGCGCGGCCTGTTTCTCAAGATGCTGGACGGCTATCCGACCGCGGCCGAGAAGCTGCGCGACATTCTGGCCACCAGAAGCATGCAGTCGACCGCCGACATCTATGCGGTGCGCGGCATCCTGGGTGCCGACGGGACCTAGCGATCTGGGGCAGGCGGGTTGTTTCGCATTCCTTGTCCAAACTTGTCCCGGCCTTGAGTTGGGACCGTACGAAACTCTGAGCCTGTAACGGTTCCGGCTCATTAGCGCGTTTACGCGCGTCTTCCGCGCGCTATGGCCGGGACAAGTGTGTGACTCTGCACCGCATCCGGATCGCCGCGCGGTCGCGGGGCGCGCTTTTCCAATCCGGCACCGCATCCCATATTCGGGTGCGGGGGGAGCGATGGGGGACACAGAAGGAAGATTGTCATGAGCGGACAGCAGCACTTCGTCGCGTTGGCGATGGCCGCCAGCCTGGGGGTTCTCGGGTCTGCGTCGACGGCGTGGGCGCAGTACGACTTCGACTTCGAAGGCGGGTATGTGAGACCGTGCAGCTTGGATGGGGTCAATCCGGCCTACCACCCCGAGGTCTTCGCCAACCCGGCGGTCGCCAGAGCGTACGGTTTTGCGCAATCGCGCGACGGCACCTGGCACACGCAAGGCTGCGGTGGCGATCAAGCGGTCATGGATGAAAGCCCCGTCCAAAGAGCCCCAACTCACCCGCGCCGGACCGTACGGGCCAAACCCTCCGGCAAGGTTGCTAAAAGCGACTGATCACATCGTCGGTTCACGTCGAGCAGTTTCGCGCCGCCGCCGATCGGAAGCACAACGTCGAGGACCGCCATGGCATCCGCCAGAGCCAACATTTGCGACTTCGGCTGGAAGGCGCGCGATTTCGCGCTGCAAGGCGTGGACGGCAAGACCTATTCGCTTGCCGAGGTGCGCGGACCGGGAGGAACGCTCGTCGCTTTTATCTGCAACCACTGCCCCTATGTGCAGGCAGTCATTGAGCGCCTGGTCGCCGAGTCGAACGCGTTGCGCCAAATTGGTGTCGGCACGATCGCCATCATGCCGAACGACTCGCGCGCCTATCGCGAGGATTCCTTCGACAACATGAAGGCCTTCGCGGCCAAACACGGTTTCACGTTTCCCTATGTGATCGACACGACCCAAGCGGTGGCAAGAGCCTATGGGGCGCAGTGCACGCCGGATTTCTTCGGCTTCAACGCGCAGGACGAGCTGCAATATCGCGGGCGGCTCGATGCCTCCCGCGCGACGCTGGTCGCGAACGCGCGACGCGATCTTTTCGAGGCGATGAAGCAAGTGGCTGAAACCGGCCGCGGCCCGCAGGATCAGATACCCTCGATGGGTTGCTCGATAAAGTGGAAGGATTGAAAGCGCGCGGACGGCCAGTCCCCACCATTTGTAATGGCGCTTGCGCTACAGCTCCAGCGTGGCGGTCACCGGCACGTGGTCGGAGGGGCGCAAGCTCCCGCGCAGGCCCTTGCGGACCTGCAGGTCGGCGACCCGGTCGGCAAGTGCCGGCGCCACCCAGATGTGATCGAGCCGGCGGCCTTTGTCGGCGGTCTCCCAATCGGCCGAGCGGTAGCTCCACCAGGTGTAGAGCTTGGCCGGCTCCGGCACGCGCATGCGCATGGCATCGATCCAGGCGCCGGTCTGCTGCACGCCGATGAGCTTCTCGCACTCGACCGGGGTGTGCGAGACGATGCGCGACATCTGCTTGTGGCTCCAGACATCGTGCTCGAGCGGCGCCACGTTGAGATCGCCGACCAGGATGGCGCGCTCGCGCGCCCCGGGGCGGAGGTTCGGCCGTTCGCGCATCTCGTCCAGGAAGGCGAGCTTGTGGGCGAATTTCGGATTGACCGCCGGATCCGGGATGTCGCCGCCGGCCGGGACGTAGAAATTGTGCACCGTCACCGGGTCGCGCAGGCCGGCCCGCTCGCCCAGCACGGCGCAGACGTTGCGGCAATCGGTCTTGCCGCAATAATCCTGAGTGGCGAAGGAATCGAACGGCAGGCGCGAGAGCACCGCGACCCCGTGATAGCCCTTCTGTCCGTTGAGCGCGACATGCTCATAGCCGAGCCGCTTGAAGCGCTTGAGCGGAAACCGGTCGTCCGGGCACTTGGTTTCCTGCAGGCAGAGCACGTCCGGGCGCACCGCCTTGATGAACTTGCGCCACCAGATCGATGCGCAGCCGCACCGAATTGATGTTCCAGGTGGTGACGGTGAGACGCATGATCCTTCGGGATGAAATCCTGTGGGCCGCCCGCAGGATGGGGGCCCTCATGGCGAGGAGCGCGCTGAAGGCCGCGCGTCTCGCGCCATGCTACTGGACGTAGTGCGTATAGTCGAACCGGAACAGATTTGGATCCGGCCGCTTGGTGGTGTCGAGATTGGAGACCGCGATCGTGGTGTCGAAGCCCTGGCGTCGGTGACGGTCCATTGCTTGAGCCTGAAGTCCTTGGCATCGAACATCATCATCAAGCGATTGGTGCCGACGAAGGCCTGCGTCTCCTCGATGCTGACGGTGACGAAAGTGTCGTCGGCGGTGACCCCGACCACATTGGTGTCCGCAGCAGGTCGATATGGTCGGCCAGCAGAAAGCGCAACGGCGTCTGCGACAGCGGATAGAGATCCTGGGTCGCGAGCTGGCGGTCGCGCACCACCACCGACGGGCCGTCCGCAATGATGTCGATCGGGCTCGGCGGGTCGTATTCGAAGCGCACCTTGCCGGGCTTCTGAATGAAGAGATGACCGGTGGTGCGCCGGCCGTCGGGACCGATCTGCACGAAATTGCCGGTCAGCACCTGCACGCTGGTCAGATAGGCGCTGACCCGGTTGACCAGGGCGCGCTGCTCGGCATCGAAGGTCGACGGATCGGTCGACGGGAGATCGGTGGGACTTGCCGCCGAACGCGGTCGAGACAGTCGATGCGACCGCTTGCAGGAAGCCGGAGATGCTCGGCGCAGCCGAGGCCGCCGGCGGCGCCGCTTGAGACGAGCCGGATCGGGACGAGCCGGATTGCGGTCGAGCGGGCCGAGAGCTGGCGATCTGTCCTTCGGGGCGGGCGCCGGCGTCGGCAGCGGAACGGTTTCCGCCAGCGCCGCCGTGGTGCCGACGAGCCACCCGGCCAGCAATACCGCGATCCATCCCGCCTGGCGCATGCCCGCCATGTCGTTCTCCGCCTTCGTTTCCGTTTTGCGGCATCCCCCGCCCGGCTGGTCCGCTAGCCGGTGCATATGGCCATATAAGGGCCTTCGACAGCCGAATTCCAGTCGGCCGCGCCGCTCATTCCTATACCGCTACTCGGCTTCACCGCCCACCAGGATCTCGCGCTTGCCGGCATGGTTGGGCTGTCCGACCACGCCTTCGTGCTCCATTCGCTCGATGAGCGAGGCTGCCCGATTGTAGCCGATCTGCAGGCGCCGCTGGATATAGCTGGTCGACGCCTTGCGATCGCGGGTGACGATCTGCACCGCCTGCTGATAGAGATCGGTCGCATCGGGCGCGCCCATTCCGGTCGCGTCGAACACGGCGCCGTCCTCGTCTTCCTCGTCGCCGCCCGCCGTGACCGCCTCGAGATATTGCGGCTGCCCTGCGCCTTGAGATGGCGGACGATCTTCTCGACCTCCTCGTCGGAGACGAACGGGCCGTGGACGCGGCTGATGCGGCCGCCGCCCGCCATGTAGAGCATGTCGCCCTGGCCGAGCAGCTGCTCGGCGCCCTGCTCGCCGAGGATGGTGCGGCTGTCGATCTTGGAGGTGACCTGGAACGAGATGCGGGTCGGGAAATTCGCCTTGATGGTGCCGGTGATGACGTCGACCGACGGGCCGCTGCGTGGCCAGGATGACATGCAGGCCGGCGGCCCGCGCCATCTGGGCGAGCCGCTGCACCGCCCCTTCGATATCCTTGCCGGCGACCATCATCAGGTCGGCCATCTCGTCCACGATCACCACGATGTGCGGCAGCGGTCTCGAGCTCGAGCTGCTCCTCCTCGTAGATCGCCTCGCCGGTCTCCTTGTCGTAGCCGGTATGCACGGTGCGGGTGAGACCTTCGCCCTTGCTGCCGGCCTCCGCGACGCGTGCGTTGTAGCCGTCGATGTTGCGCACGCCGAGCTTCGACATCTTCTTGTAGCGCTCCTCCATCTCGCGCACCGCCCATTTGAGCGCCACCACCGCCTTCTTGGGATCGGTCACCACCGGGGTCAGCAGATGCGGGATGCCGTCATAGACCGACAGCTCCAGCATCTTCGGATCGACCATGATGATCCGGCACTGCTCCGGCTGCAGCCGATAGAGCAGGCTCAGGATCATCGTGTTGATGGCGACCGACTTGCCGGAGCCGGTGGTGCCGGCGATCAGCAGATGCGGCATGCGGGCGAGATCGACGATGACCGCCTCGCCGCCGATGGTCTTGCCGAGGCAGAGCGGCAGCCGGGCGTTCGAATCCTGGAAATTCGTCGCTGGCCAGGAGCTCGCGCAGATAAACCTTCTCGCGCACCGGATTGGGCAGCTCGATGCCGATGGCGTTGCGGCCCGCCACCACGGCGACGCGTGCCGAGAGCGCGCTCATCGAGCGCGCGATATCGTCGGAGAGCCCGATCACGCGCGACGACTTGATGCCGGGCGCCGGCTCCAGCTCGTAGAGCGTGACCACCGGACCGGGCCGCGCATTGATGATCTCGCCGCGCACCCCGAAATCGCCGAGCACGCTTTCGAGCGCGGTCGCGTTGGCCTCGATCGACTCGGCGCTCATGGTGCTGCGGTCGCTCGCCTTGGGCGCGGTCAGGAGATTGAGCGAAGGCAGCGCATAGCCGCCGCTCGATCGACGGGCGCGGGCGGCGGCGCGCGGCTTGCGCGGCGCGACCTCCGGCTCGTCTTCTTCTTCTTCCTCTTCCTCGGGCTCGTCCTCCGCCATGGCGGGCGCCAGCGTGACGCGGCTGAGCTCGTCCACGCGCGGCTCGGCACGGCTGCGCCGCATCGGCACATTGCCGGAGCGGCGCCGCACCAGCCAACGAGTGATCCGCCATTTGAGGCTGAGCAGCCCATGCACGATGAAGCCGAGCGAGATCGAGGCGTGCGGTTCGGCCTGCTCGTCGCCGTCAGGGGCCTCGGGGGCGGCCTCGGGTTTGCGCTCGGTGCGCTCATGCCAGCCGTATCCGCATGCGAGGGCGAGCGTCAGGAAGGCGCCGCCGGCCGCGACCGAAGCGATCAGCATGCGCTCCCATCCGGGCGCGTATCCGTGCAAAAGCAGCAAGGCGCCGCGCAGCAATCCGTCCCCGATGACGCCGCCGAGGCCGGCCGGCAAGGGCCAGGCATGGGTGGACGGCAGGCACGAGGCGAAAACCGCGGCGAGCAGCACGCCGACAATCCAGACCGCGGCCCGCAGCCATTCGCGGCGAAGCTTCCGATGGCTGACCAGCCGCCAGCCCCAGACCGCGATCGGCAGCACCAGCGCCAGCGCGCCCAGTCCCAAGAGCTGCATCATCAGATCGGCCATGACGGCGCCCGGCAGGCCGATGAGATTGCGCACCGGATTGACGGTGGCGTGACTCAGGCTCGGATCCTGCACCGACCAGCTGGCGAGCGCGGCCGCCAGCAGGGCCGCGGCCACGAGCAATCCAATGCCCGCGGTTTCGCGCAGCCGCCGGCGGACCATGTCGCGCAGCCCGTCGGACAGGAAGGAGAGGCTGTCGAAGCTTTGGTTGACCGCCGGCATGGCCCCTCCCGCCCTCAACCAAGCGCCGCAACGAGGCGATGCAACGCCTCCGCGGTGGTCTCTTGGTCGTGCACCAGGGCGACCCGGATGAAGCCTTCGCCCGGATTGCCGCCGTCGGCCTGGGGCTGCGCCAGATAGCGGCCCGGAACGACCCGCAAGCCGGCCTCCCGCCACAGCTGAAGCGCGGCGGCCTCGTCACCGCCTTGCGCCGACACATCGAGCCAGAGAAAGAAGCCGCCGGCGGGGCGCCGATAGCCGTAGCGGTTGCCGATGACCTGGTCGGCAAGATCGAATTTGCGCCGGTAGAGCTCGCGATTGGCCTCGACATGCGTCTCGTCCGCATAGGCCGCGACTGCCACCCGCTGGGCCGGCACCGGGACCTGCGGGGCCGCCACATTGCGCAGATCGAGGAAGCGGGCGAGGAATTTCCGGTCGCCGGCCGCGAAGCCGACGCGCAGCCCAGGCAGGTTCGATCGCTTGGAGAGGGATTGGAACACGATCACATTGGCGAAGTCGGCTCCGGCGGTTTCGAGCATGCCGGCGGGCGCGACCCGCGAATAGATTTCCGAATAGCACTCGTCGCAAAACACCATGAAACCGAAGCGCCTGGCGAGCTCCGCGAGGCGGCCGAGATAAGCCGTGGACGCCACCGCGCCCTGCGGATTTGCCGGGGAGGCGATATAGAACGCGACCGTGCGGGCAAGCAGGCTTTCCGGGAGGGCATCGAGATCGGGAAGAAACCCGGTCGCTGCCGTTGCGGACAGGTAGACGGGCTCGCAGTCGGCCGCCACCGCGCCGGCCGCATAGGCCGCATAGAACGGATTGGGCATGAGAATGGCGGGGCGGCCGGCGCGGCCGCCGACCCAGTTCCGGGCCGCGATGGCGGCCAGGAACAGCCCTTCGCGCGTCCCGTTGAGCACCAGCACCTCGGTATCGGGGTCGACCGGCCGCGGCAGCGCGAATTGGCGGCCGAGCCAATCGGCGGCGGCGCGGCAGAAGGCGTCGATGCCTTTGTTCATCGGGTAGCGGCCGAATTCGTCGATATGGGCGGCCAGCATCGGCCCGACGAAAGCCGGCACCGGATGCTGGGGCTCGCCGACCGCCAGGCTGATCGCCGGCTTGCCGGGCTCGGCGTCGCCCAACAGCTCGCGCAGCCGCACGAATGGCGAGCGGCTGTTGATGGCGCGAGGAGGCGCAGGAGGCGGCTGGCGTTCGGCGGCGGTCATGAACATCGGTTTGGAGCGCGGAGCATGATCTTTTCCGAAAACCGCTGTCCACCTCCGCTTTCGCGGGGGCAGGCCTTCTTGCAGATCATGCTCCAGCGGCGCGCATATCCGCCGCACGATCGTTTCGATACCATAGGTACGGCGAGGTTAAGACCCGTTTAACCATCGGCCATTCCTTCCCTCCCCCGAAAGATCGTCTGCGGCGAGGGAGCCAGCCGTGCTCACCTCACGCGCGGGCGTTCTTAGGCTTTCGTTAGTCAGGGACGCAGGGCGTTTCACTCCTTCTCCCCGTGGGGGAGAAGGGCGGGATGAGGGGGCTTGGGCGGTGCGATACGGATTCGGCGGGAGCCTCCTCACCCCGCCCTCTCCCCTCCGGGGCGAGGGAGTTAGCGGCCGTGCCCACCTTACATGCGGGCGTTCTTACCTATGTCCTTTCAGGGGGAGGTTAAAAAAGAGGCCCCGGCGTGAGCCGAGGCCTCTCGACGGAAAGGGCGGGTGCCGGGTCTCCGCCCCAACCGCTGTCGCTTGTCGGGCTACTGCACGGTCTCGCCGTGGAGCGCGAGATCGAGGCCTTCGCGCTCGACCTCCTCGGGCACGCGCAAGCCGATGAAGATGTCGACCAGCTTGAGGATGATCAGCGTCACGATGACGTCGTAGACGAACACCGTGAGGACGCCGATCGCCTGATAGACCACCTGCATGGTATTGCCCTCGAGCAGGCCGGGCGTGCCGCCGTACTCGTTGACCGCGAACACGCCGGTGAGCAGCGCGCCGGCGGCGCCGCCGATGCCGTGCACCCCGAACGTGTCGAGCGCGTCGTCATAGCCGAACGTGTGCTTGAGGCCGGTGCAGCCCCAGTAGCAGATGATGCCGGCCGCGATGCCGATCCAGAACGAGCCCATCGGGCCGACAAAGCCCGAGGCCGGCGTGATGGCGACCAGGCCCGCGACCGCCCCCGAGCAGATGCCGATCACGGTCGGCTTGCCCTTGAGGATCCACTCCACGATCATCCAGGTGAAGCCCGCGGTGGCGGTGGCGGTGTGGGTGACCAGCATGGCCATGCCGGCCTGCAGGCCCGCGGTGACCGCCGAGCCGGCGTTGAAGCCGAACCAGCCGACCCACAAGAGCGAGGCGCCGATCAGGGTCAGCACCATGTTGTGGGCTGGACCGGTGTCCTTGCGCTTGCCGAGCATCAACGCGCACATCAGGCCGGCAGTGCCCGAATTGACATGCACCACGGTGCCGCCGGCGAAATCCAGCACGTTGATGAAGCTATGCGGATTGGAGCTGTTGAACATGCCGTCCGGGCCCCAGACCCAATGCGCGATCGGCGAATAGACGAAGACCGCCCACAGGCCGACGAACCACAGCATGGCCGAGAACTTCATGCGCTCCGCGGTCGAGCCGAAGATCAGCGCCGCCGTGATGATCGCGAAGGTCAGCTGGAACATCGAGTAGACCGACTCCGGGATCGTCGGCGCCAGCGTATTGGGATTGCCCTTGTTGTTCATGATGTCGCTGAGGATGCCCTGCAGCCCGGCTCGGTCCAACCCGCCGATGAACCACCCCATGTCGGTGCCGAAGATCTCGCCGCCCTCGCGGAACGCCAGGCTGTAGGTGAAGAACAGCCACAGAATACTTATCAGGCAGGTGATGGCGAAGCTCGTCATCACGGTGTCGCCCACGTTCTTCTTGCGCACCATGCCGCCGTAGAACAGGGCCAGCCCCGGAACGGTCATCATCAGCACGATGGCCATCGAGGTCAGCATCCAGGCGGTGTCGCCCGAATTGGGCGAGCATTCCTTGTAGACCTTGGAGTCGCACGGCAGCGTCTCGACCGCCGGCCCGGAATTCTCCTCCGCCGCCGGCGCCTGGTCCTGCGCGTGGATCGGCGTGTAGGAAGAGACGGTGATGCAAAGGCCGAGCAGGACTCCGAAGATGAGAGCCATGAGCCCCGCACGTGTAGGCTTCTTGAACGTCATGTTTTACTCCTGTCCGTAAACGATTTCAGGGTGCGGGTTCAGATTGCCGCAGCGTCGGTTTCACCGGTGCGGATGCGCACCGCGCTCTCCAGGTCGAGGACGAAGATCTTGCCGTCCCCGATCTGCCCGGTCTTCGCCGCCCGGCTGATGGCTTCGATGGTCTTGTCGACAAGCTCGGTGGTGACCGCCACCTCCAGCTTGATCTTGGGCAGGAAATTCACCGCGTATTCGGCGCCGCGGTAGATTTCGGTGTGGCCCTTTTGGCGCCCATAGCCCTTGACCTCGGTGACGGTCATCCCGTGCACGCCGGTCGCGGTCAGAGCATCGCGGACCTCGTCGAGCTTGAATGGCTTGATGATGGCCATGACGATTTTCATGGATTGGATCCCCGCTTAAGGCCCGCGCCTGCGAGTGCAGGTCGGGCGGTCTCAACTGAAGCCTCGCTGCAGGAAAAATTCAGGACCCCGCAGGCAATGCCAGGGGCCGCAAATCAAGCCGCGTGCCAAGTCCGGCGATGCGGCGGAAGACCTTGGAAACAAATGACTTCTTGATGGATTAAGGGCACCCGCGAGAAACAAGGCGGGGCCGAAGCGTAAATGTGGCCGCGATTTGCCTACATTTTAGGCTAGCAGATCAAATATTGATCTGCGTGCTTCTCTTCTAGTCAGTGGAGAAATCGGACCACGAGCGGCTGCCGCCAGAATGCTCTGGGGCGGCACCCAAATTGGTCAAAAAGGGCGCAAAGCTCAGGCTTGGCCCCGGCTGGCCGGGTCAGATCGCGTCCTGGTCGGTCTCGCCGGTGCGGATGCGCACCGCATGATCGAGCGGGCTGACAAAAATCTTGCCGTCGCCGATCTGGCCGGTTTTGGCCGCCGATATGATGGTCGAGATCACCTTGTCGGCCTGATCGGCATCGACCGCGATGTCGATCCGGATCTTGGGCAGCATGTTCACCACATATTCGGCGCCGCGGTAGATTTCCGTGTGCCCCTTCTGACGCCCGAAGCCCTTGACCTCGGTCACCGTCATGCCTTGCACCCCGATGCCGGAAAGCGCGTCGCGGACTTCGTCGAGCTTGAAGGGTTTGATGATCGCAGTGACCAGCTTCATGAATTGTCCACGGGGTTGTGAGGAGCTGCAGAGTTGCGGGGCTGCCGTGTTGCGTAGCTGCGTTCGATCGATCGGCGGTGACTGCCGCTCAGAAGAACGAGCCGCAACCACGCCGTTAGCCTAGGCGCGATGCCCCCATTTGCGCAATCCCCCAAAAGAATTGGTATTACCAGCCGCTGTCCGTCGGGAGCGGCGCCGCTCGCCGGCGGCTGAGCCCTTCGATCGGGTCAGGCGCACACAGCGCGGAGCGCACATCGTTTTAGGGCTGCAGGCGTTTGAGCTCGCCGACGGCGCCCGCGCGCTCGAGGAATCCGACCGGGCACGACGCGGCCGCCTCGCGCATGAGCGGGACGGCGGCGGCGGGGTCGCCGTTTGCGAGCGCATATTCGCCGACATAAAACACGAGCTCGCAGCGCCGTTCCGCTCGCTCCGCCGGCGCGACCTCCATCGCCATCGCCATGATCTTTTCGCGATCCTGCGATCCGGCATAGAGACCAAGCAGCGGGCCCGGCCACGCGCCGGCTGCGAACCTCGCAGCCTCGCCCGCAAAACCATCGTCCGTCATGCCGGCTCGCATTCGCGCCAGATGCCGCCACAGCACCCGGTAGGGATCGCCGGGGGCGCGGCTGGCAAGCGCGCCGAAATCGGCTGCCGCGCCCGCGAAATCGCCGAGCGCCAGGCGCACGAAGCCGCGATTGCCATAGGCGGCTTCGTAGGTGGGGCCGAGCCTTACGGCGGTGTCGAGATCGGCCGCCGCGCGGACGAAATCGCCGTTCTGGCTCTGCGCGGCGCCGCGATTGTTGTAGGCCTCGACGCTTTGCGGATTGAGCGCGATGGTCTGGTCGAAGCTCTCGATGGCGCCCGCGAGGCTGCCCTGCTCCATCAGGAGCGCGCCACGATCGAGCCAGGCGGCGGCCAGATCGGGCGCCGCCTTGGTGGCTGCCTCGTAGTCGGCGAGCGCCTTGCCGGCATCGCCGCGCCGGCGGAACGCATTGCCGCGATCGAGCAGCGCTTCGGCATCGCCCGGCTCGACCTGCAATGCGGCGGTCGCGTCCGCGATGGCGCCTGCCAGATCGCCCTGCAGCTGGCGCGCCATTCCGCGCCCGCGCAGAGCCGGATTGAGATCGGGTTTGAGGCCGAGCGCGATATTGTACTCGGCGATGGCGGCGCTCAGATCGGGCTTGAGCCGCAGCGCATTGCCGCGATTGACGTGCGCCGTCCAGGACGCCGCATCGAGCGCGATCGCCTTGTCGTAATCGCCGATCGCGCCATCGAGATCGCCGCGGCTCTGGCGCATCATGCCAAGATTGATCCAGCCTTCGGGATCGTCCGGCGCCAGCGTCGTGGCGGCTGAGAAATCCGCGGCCGCCCGCTCGGTGTCGCCGATGCGGTAATTCGCGACGCCGCGCAGCTTGAGTGCCCGCACCCGGTTCTGCACGCTCTCGCGCGCATCCTCGATGATGGCGCTGCAGGGCGCGATCCATTCGGCCGGCGCTCCGGTGCCGCAAGCCGGCGCCTGCGCGGCCGCCGGCGCCGCCGCGAGCCAGGCCATGACGCTCAAGGCACATGCCGCGACGTAAAGGCCGCAATGGCGCTGCGATGCTTGGTCCATTTCCGCCCCCTTGGATTAAGCGATCAGTAGGGTGGGCAAAGGCGGCCGAGACTCTGCCGTATTTGACAGACGCGCGTTCCGCCGTGCCCACGCGGACGTGCTCGCAGCTCCTTCGAGGCTGCGCGTGGGCACGGCGGAAAGCGCGCCGGACGTAGATCGAAGTTCCAGGGCCGCCTTTGCCCACCCTACGGAACCGCGCGATGTTCTTCGAAACACCGCCAGCCTCATCAAACTACTCACTAACTCGCCAGATGTCAGCCTTCGGGCCGCCGCTCCCGCAACAGGCCCTCCTGCGCCACCGAAGCCACCAGCGTTCCGTCGCTGGTAAAGATGAGGCCGCGGGAAAATCCGCGCGCGCCCGCCAGGTTGGGACTGTCTTGCGCATAGAGCAGCCATTCGTCGGCCCGGCACGGGCGATGGAACCAGAGCGCGTGGTCGAGGCTTGCCGCCATGATGGTCTTCTCGAACACGCTGCGCCCATGCGGGATGAGAGCGGAATCAAGCAGCGTCATGTCGGACGCATAGGCGAGCACGCATTGATGGATGGCAGGCTCGTCGGGCAGCGGCCCGGTGGCGCGGATCCAGACATGGAAGCGGCCGTTCTCGATGACCTTGCCGAGATAGCGGTCGAACTCGACCACGCGCAGCTCGATCGGCCGCGGCCGCTCATAGTAGCGCCGCACCGGATCGGGCATCAGCGGCATGATGCGCTCCCTGATCTCGGCTTCGTTCGGCAGCTGGTCGGGCTTGGGCACGTCCGGCATCTTGGCCTGGTGGCTCAGGCCGGGCTCGTCGCCATGGAACGACACCGCCATGGAGAAGATGGCTTGTCCGTGCTGGATGGCGATGACCCGCCGGGTAGCGAAGCTCTTGCCGTCGCGGATGCGATCGACCTCGTAGATGATCGGCACCTTGGGATCGCCCGGCAGCAGAAAATAGGCGTGCAGCGAATGCGGCGGGCGGCTCGCCACATCGACGGTGCGGCAGGCGGCCACCAGCGCCTGCCCCACCACCTGGCCGCCGAACACCCGCTGCCACATGTCCTGGGGCGAACGCCCGCGAAACAGATTGACCTCAAGCTGCTCGAGATCGAGGACCGCCAGAAGATCTTGAACCGCGGAGGACATCGGCTTCCTTTTCCTAAGGCATGATGGAGGCGGCACAGCTCGGGGCGGCCAATGACACGCCCGGCGGGCTCGAAGTCAAGCAGGCGCGGCTGCTATGATGGGCGGCCGTCGGGAGACCGGAGCAGGAGACGGATTTGGCCATGGACGCAGGCGCAAGATCGCGAGACCGACGCTGCGGTCGACGTCCTCATCGGCGGTGGCGGCGTCGCCGGGCTCGCGCTGGCGGTGGCGTTGCGACAAGCGCTGGGCGCGAGCTTCTCGGTCACGCTTGCCGACCCCGCGCTCGACCAATCCTTGAGTGACCCGCGCGCCTCCGCCATCGTGGCGGCGGCGCAGCGATTGTTCCAGGCAATCGGCGTCTGGGACGCCGTCGCCGGGCAAGCGCAGCCCATCCTCGACATGGTGGTGACCGACAGCCGGCTCACCGACGCGGTGCGACCGGTGTTCCTGACCTTCGCGGGGGATGCGGAGCCGGGCCAGCCCTTTGCCCACATGGTGGAGAACGGTCCGCTGCACGCTGCGCTGCTCTCCCGCGCGCGGGACACCGGCGTCGTCCTGCGGCCCGCCGGGATCGCCGACTTCACGCCCTCGGTCGACGGCGCCGAGGTGGGCGTCGAGCTCACGGACGGACGCGCGCGAGCGCGACTCCTGGTCGCCGCCGATGGCGCGCGCTCCGGCATCCGCGAGCGCGCCGGCATTCCGACGCGCGGCTGGAACTATGGCCAATCCGCCATCGTGGCCACGGTCGCCCATGAGCGCGATCATGGCGGCCGGGCGGAGGAGCATTTCCTTCCGGCCGGGCCGTTCGCGATCCTGCCGCTTCAGGACCGCCGCTGCTCGATCGTGTGGACCGAGCAGGCGGACGAGGCCAAGCGCATCCTGGCGCTGCCGGACGGCGATTTCCATGCCGAGCTCGAGCGCCGCTTCGGGCTGCATCTGGGCGAGATCGAGGCCGTGGGGCCGCGCCGCGCCTATCCGATCGGCTTGTGGGTCGCGCGCGACTTCATCGCGCCGCGGCTGGCGCTGGTCGGCGATGCCGCCCACGTGATCCATCCGATCGCCGGGCAGGGACTCAATATGGGTCTCAAGGACGTGGCGGCGCTGGCCGAAACCGTGGTGGATGCGGCGCGGCTCGGGCTCGATCCCGGCTCGGCCGCGGTGCTGGAGCGCTACCAGCGCTGGCGGCGGTTCGACACCATGGCCATGGGGGTCGCGACCGATGGCCTCAACCGGCTTTTTTCCAATCGCTCCGACATCCTGCGCCTGGTGCGCGATGTCGGCCTCGGGCTGGTCGATCGCCTGCCGCGGCTCAAGCAGGTCTTCATTCGCGAGGCTGCCGGCCTGGTCGGCGACGTGCCCAGGCTGCTCAAGGGCGAAGCGCTGTAGCATCAGCCTCCTTGTCCCGGCCTTGAGCCGGGACCGTTACAAGCTCTGAGGTTGGTACGGTCCCGGCTCAAGGCCGGGACAAGTGTGGTTCGACAGTGCGACCAAACAAACAAACCTCAAAGCGGTCCGAACTTGTAGGCGCCTTGCGCGAAGCCGCCGTAGCGCGTGGTGCTGAAATTGAGCGGCTGCGCCACCGCGGCGAACGGCCAGCCGACGACCACGCTCTCGAGGTCGGCGCCGCCGTGGGCCTGCAGATACCAATAGCGGCCGCCGAGCCCGACCGTGACCTTGTCGTTGACCTGATACGACATGATGGCTTCGACCTGAACTCCGGTGCCGCTTCCGCTTTCCGGGATCGGCCCCGCAAAGTCGAGCGGCGCTGTGCCGAGCCGCAGCCAATGGGTGTCCTGTGCGACTACCTGCTCGTAGGGCAGCCACGCCGCCTCGGCGCTGAGCGTGAGGCAGTCGAGCAGCTTGAACTCGGCCAGGATCCCCAGGCGCGCGAATTGCCAGCGGGACTCCTCGGTGATGCCCAGCACCCCGGCATTGATGCTCGGAACGCAGATGCCCGGATTGCCGGCGATCTGCTGGCAACCGAAGGCGTTGACGGTTTCGTTGAGATAGCCGTAGCCCACGAACAGGCTCGCCCTGACGCGATCCGTGCGCGCGACGATTTGCCCGAAGTCGATGCTGCCGTAGCCGAGCTTGCCGCCTTGCTGCTGGCTCAACGTGTTGGAATAGGGCTCGGTCACGGGCGGGAAATCCTCGTCGTTGAGCGTCCCGCTGTCGAGGCCGCTCAAGCCCGCATAGCCCTTGAAAAAGGATCCGAAGGTCGTGTCGATGCGGCCGAAACCTTCGAAGCTACCGCTGCTGAGGCCCGAATAGGTCAGGCGCGAATTGAGATTCTGGCTCGAGCGTGGATCGTCATACAAATCCTTCGCTAGCCGGCCGCTGCTGTACCAATAGCGCGCCCCGACATTGAACGTGAGGCCATGCAGCAGCGAGGCTTGCGGCGGAGCGACCGGTTGCGAAGCGGCGCGTGCGGCCGGATAGGATGACGGAGACGAAACCGGATAGGGCGGATACGGATCGGACGGTTCGGTCTGGATGATCGGATATTCGGGAGCGCCGTAGCTGGCGGTCGAGCCGCGCAGCGCGGCCTGATCGAGGGCGCCGGCGCGCGCCGCAGGAATGAGACCGACGATTGCCATCACTGGCAGCACGACAAGACGCCAACGCATCGCCCACATTCCGATCCGACGCTACGGTCCCCACCTCCTTTCGATCATCGAGCATTAACCTTAACGAACGGCTAAGCCGTCCTGCCGCGTGCGCTTACGCACACACTTGTCCCGGCCACTAGCGCGTTTACGCGCGTCTTCGGCGCGCTATGAGCCGGGACCGCTACGAAGCTCTGAGTTTGTACGGTCCCGGCTCAAGGCCGGGACAAGTGTTGGGCACTGCCGCGCTTCGGCGCCACGTGCGCCCGTCAGTCGAGCGGCATCGACAGGATGTGATCTTGAAACGCCGGGCGGGCGGCGAGCGCGGCGTACCAGCGCTCGAAATTCGGCAGCGGCGGCCGCTCCGGCACCAGCGCGTGGAACCGGTAGCCGAAAATGCCGACCGGGATGTCGCCCATGGAGAACGCGTCGCCGGCCACATAGGCGGTCTTGGCGAGTTGGGCGTCGAGGATCTCGATCGCCGCGGTGGTCTTGGCTTTGGAGGCCTCGATGGCGGCGAGGTCGCGTTTCTGCGGCGGCGTGCGCACCAGCCCCCAGAAGGTTTCGTGGATGGCGGGGCCGAGCACCGACAATTGCCAGTCCATCCATTGGCCGGCGCGCGCCCGCTCCTGCGGATCGGCCGGCTCGAGCGTGCCCTTGCCGTGCAGGCCGGCGAGGTAGCGCAGGATCGTGTTGGATTCCCAGAGCACCAGGTCGCCGTCCTCCAGCGTCGGCACCAGCCCGTTCGGATTGAGCGTCAGATAGGCCGCTTCCCGGTTGCGGCCGAATGCGCCGGCGATGTCGACGCGCTCATGCGCGAGCTTGAGCTCGCCGATGCCCCACATCACCTTCTGGACATTGGCCGAGTTCTTGCGCCCCCAGACTTTCAGCATGGGCCGTTTCCTTGATGGTGTCTGAGCTCAGAGGCGGCGCGCGCGACCTATTCGAGCGGACGCGCCTCCTCGGGCAGCATGATCGGAATCCCGTCGCGGATCGGATAGGCGAGCTTGGCCGAGCGCGAGACCAATTCCTGCTTGGCCTGGTCGTATTCGAGCGGACCCTTGGTCACGGGGCAGACCAGGATCTCAAGCAGCTTGGGATCGATGCTGCCGGGCGGACGATCGGACGGTGCGGCGGTCATGCCAAGGCTCCAGTTCTGCGAACGAATGACGGCGGTCTACAGGTCCCGATGGGACCCCGCAAGCCGTTCAACGGCTTGGTAGGGCGCAATCGCTTTATTGCGCCATCAGCCCATCCATGAGCCCGGGACACCCGGCTTCGCACAGCGGCGCAATAAAGCGATTGCGCCCTACTGCAAGGGGGTCTCGCCCGTCGTCCGGCTCTTGGCCAGCTCGATTTCGGTGACCGCCACCAGGATCTCGGCGCGGGACTTCAGATCGGGCGCCTCCAGCAGGGCCTGCTTCTCGGCCGGCCCGTAGGGCGACATCATGGCGAGCGCGTTGACCAGGGCCTCGTTGGGAGCCTTCTCGATCCCGTCCCAATCGGCCTTGAGATCATTGGCCTGGAGAAAATCCGACAGCGCCTTCAAGAGGCTCTCGCGATCGACCGCGTCCTCGCCCTTGTGGCCGACGAAATCATCCGCGAACGGCGCGTAGGTCACCCGGCATTGCCGATAGGGCGTGTCGACCGGCAGCTCGGCCTCGATGCGGAAGCGGGCGATGCCGGTGAGCTGGATCATGTAGCGGCCGTCGCCGGTCTCGGTCAGCTGCGTGAGGCGGCCGACGCAGCCGATCTTGTAGAGATTGGGCCGCTCTTCCGGACCCGGATGCGCCGCGTCGGGCTGGATCATGCCGATCAGCCGGCGGCCGCAAGCGAACGCGTCGTCGACCATCATCAGATAGCGCGGCTCGAAAATATTGAGCGGCAATTGCCCGCGCGGCAGCAGGAGCGCGCCCGCCAGCGGAAACACCGCAAGGATCTCCGGCAGGTCGGCGGGCCCGAGATAGCGTGCGTTCATCGGCATCGTGGTTCTCCCCATCCGCCGCTGCCGGAGGGCCCGATCAATTCCCTGCGCGCTGCCTCACGCAAACAGGATGGACGACAGCCGCTTGCGGCCCTGGACCGTCGCCTCGTCGGTCGGGCCCCAGGCCTCGAAGAATTGCACCAGCTGCTTGCGCGCGCCGTCGTCGTTCCATTTGCGGTCGCGCCGCACGATCTCGATCAGGTTGTCGACCGCCTCCTGGCGGCGGTTCTTGCTGTTCATCGCCACCGCCAGATCGAACCGCGCCTGGTGATCGAGCGGATTGGCCTTGACCTTCTGCTCCAGCTCATTGAGCGGGCCGACCGACTTGGCCTGCTCGGCGAGCTCGAGCGCGGCGCGCGCGGCGGCGACCGGCGTCTCATTGCGCTTGGCTTCCGGCACCATGGCGAGTGTCTGTTTCGCCTGCTCGATCGCGCCGCTCGCCAAATAGGCACGCGCGAGCCCGGCCAGCGCCGCCGTGTTGGCCGCATCCTCGGCCAGGATCTGCGCATAGAGATCGGCAGCGGCGGCCGCATCGCCGCTCGCCAGCGCCGCGTCCGCGGTCTTGAGCAGGTCCTGTTCCTCGCCCCCGATGCGGTCCTTGGTCAGGCGCTCGATGAAGGCCGTCACCTGCGACTCCGGCAGCGCCCCCATGAAGCCGTCGACCGGCTGGCCGTTGACGAAGGCGAACACCGCGGGGATCGACTGGATGCCCAACTGCCCCGGGATCGCCGGGTGCTTGTCGATGTCCATCTTGACGAGCTTGACCTTGCCCTTGGCGGCTCGCACCACCTTTTCCAGCACCGGGGTGAGCTGCTTGCACGGCCCGCACCACTCCGCCCAGAAATCCACCAGCACCGGCTGGCGCTTCGATTCCTCGATCACGTCCTTCACGAACGTCTGGGTGGTGGTGTCCTTGACGGCCGCCTCCGCGACCGCCGTCGCCCCGGCATTCTGCAGCATGTCGATCATGTCCTTGTGGCTTGGCGCTCTTCGGGTTTGTTCCGGTCGGCGGCTCCGGGGCCCGGCGGCGTCCGAAACCTCAATCCAGCCAATTAAATGGTATCCGTGCGCATGATTGCAATTGGGGTCAAGGCGTGGCCGGCGGCGCCTCCGCGACCGCCAGGATGCGGGGCGGATGCCCGGTCGCGGCCAGGAACTTGACCAGGTCGTCGCCCGCGATCGAGGTCGTCATGGTGTTGCGCAGCGGATGATAATTGAGCATTGCGTGCCGCATCATGACGGCATCGAGCACCACGCTCACCCGCGCGTCGGTGTCGTTGAGCGCCGCGAACGGGGTGACGGCGCCGGGCTCGACCCCGAGCGTCGCGCGCAGGAGCTCGGCCGAGCCGAACGAGAAGCGGCCGCTGGCGCCGAGCCGGCGGTGCAGCGATTTGAGCTCGATCGCCGCATCCTCCAGCGCCACCACCAGGAACAGGGCATCCTTCTTGTCCTTGAGGAACAGGTTCTTGGTATGGCCGCCGGCGACCCGGCCGCGCAGCGCCCGTGCCTCCTCGACCGTGAACGCCGGCGCATGGGTGACGGTCGCATGCGCGATGCCGAGCCGGTCAAGAAAGGCGAACAGGTCGTCGGGTGTGGCGGGCATGGGCGGGGTTGTCGGCGGTCGGTTACTGCGGTTTTGCTGAAATCCAGGGAACCAGCCGCGCATTCGGAGGGCGCCCTCCCCTTGTGGGCAAGGCTGGGGTGGGGGTCGTGCCGGGGGCGCAAGACCAAGACACATTCGACGGCTTTGGCCCAGGCGGTCTGCTCGGCCGATGGTCCGCCGCCCCCGCCCCCGCCGGCCGCGGTTGCAAAGCCTGCCGCCATTTGGCATAGCATGGCTCAGGCGGTCCAGTCCGCCTTGCCCAAACGGATGCGGGTGTAGCTCAGGGGTAGAGCACGACCTTGCCAAGGTCGGGGTCGAGGGTTCGAATCCCTTCGCCCGCTCCAAAGACTTCAACAACTTAGCGCGTGATCTCTGTTTCGGAAATCACGCCGGCAAGCACAGCGCCAACATCAGGGCCGCTTGACTCCCCCCTAACTGGCTGCTGCTTCCGCGCCTCGATCATCTCGGTTCGATGCCCGCCAAAAGGCCGGTGAGCCGGAACGCCTCCCAATAAGGCACCCGCCTTGCGAAACCAGGAATGGGACAGGAGCGTGCCCGGTGGTACTGTTGGGCTTCGGGCGGGTCGGGGGAAGACGTTGTGACGCAAGAAGAGATCGAGAACGAGCTCAAGAGTCTTCGCGAGCAAGAACAAGCGCGGCGGAAGAATTGGCGTCCGATCAGAATATCGGCATCGATTTGCGCCCTTGTGTTCTTGATGGGTGCAGCCGGGCTCCTCGCGTTTTCCCTGGCTTATCCGGGCGCTCGGCAAGAGATGGTCACGGCGGCCATCGTGCTCGTAATGTTGTCTCTGCCCATGAGCCTTCTCGCCGCGGCACTTCGCGATCCTGACCCGCAGGCCGAGGAAAACCTGCGGCGGCGGCTCGCCGAGCATAAGCCCGGAGCGGCATCCCCGCGGGCCTGAAGGGCCGTTTCCGCGGCGGTCTTCGCCGGGGCTCACTGCGCTGTGACGCGATTGACCGTCCAAGACAGGCACGCGCGGGAAGTCCCCGCAATTCCGCCCTTGAACAGCAGGTCTTGCTCCGCTTTATTTTCGAACCTGTCCCACCGGATACGACCCGCGTTTCGCCGTTCACCCGTAAATCGGGCGCGCCTGCAAGCGGTCGCCGGCGGGCACCGGTTGAATTCATGCCAAACCGCAAGATCGGTCGAGCATGTTATGGCCGTCAGCGCCTAGCTGGAGCCGCCACGGAGGCGGAACGATGAAGGCGGCGCTTCAAAACTATCAGGCCCGGATGCGGCGGGTGCTGGACTATATCGACCGGCATCTCGACAGTGATCTGGACCTGGAAACGGTGAGCCGTGTTGCGGCCTTCTCGAAGTTTCATTTCCACCGGCAGTTTACGGCGACCTTCGGGTTATCCGTGCATCGCTATGTCCAGCTTGCCCGTCTGAAGCGCGCTTCGCACCGGCTGGCCTATATGGATGCCCAAAGCGTCACGGACATAGCGATGGGTGCCGGTTACGATGCACCGGACGCCTTCGCCCGCGCCTTTCGGCAACGGTTCGGGCAATCGCCTTCGTCGTTCCGGAAGTCTCCCGACTGGGAGCCGTGGCTTGCCGCCTTCGGGCCTCTCGACAATGCGAGGAGCAAGCTCATGCAGAAGACTTTTACCACTGTCGACGTGACAATTCGCGATGTGCCCCCCACGCCGGTGGCGATCATGGAGCATCGGGGCGACCCGGCGACGCTCGGCGCCACCATCCGGCGGTTCATCGCCTGGCGTACGGCCGCCGGCCTGCACCCCAAGACAAGTCCGACCTTCAATGTCTGGCGCTCTGAGCGGCGTCCTGCGTCGCCTGCCGCTTATAGCGTGGACCTTTGTGTCGGAACCGACCAACCCATCGAGGCGAACGGCGAGCAGATCAAAGCCGGCGAGATCCCCGGCGGACGCTGCGCGGTGCTGCGCGTCGTCGGCAACACGGACAATCTGGAACCCCCCGCGCTCTACCTTTATCGCGACTGGCTTCCGGCCAGCGGCGAGGAAGCACGCGATTTCCCGATCTATTGTCAGCGGCTGAGCTTTTTCCCGGAGGTGCCGGAGCATGAGGCGGTTGCGGAGCTGTTCCTGCCACTGAAGTAGCGGGTTTGGACGGCGGCCCGTTCCTTCCGATCGCGCTATTCTGGAAACGCCATGGTCGACCTCCGGAGCCATACTGGCAAAACGGCACAGGAATAGATGCGCGGCGATGACGTTAGCAGAACAGCGATCAACGGCCCACGACCTTGGCGATCACCCCGGCCGGGTCGGCGGGCGCGTGGTTGCCCACCCAGACGACGTAGCGGTCGGGGCGGATCAGCATGAGGCGGGCCGCATAGGCTTGCCGCCCGTCGGCCAGGCTGTCGCGCACGATCTTCAACGGCACGCCGAGCGCCAGTGCGGCCGTCTCGAATGCCGCCGCGGCCGCATCGTCCGCGTCGAATGCCAACAAGGTCAAATCCGGTCCAAGCTCCTCGAACACATTCCGTCCGCTCGACAGTAGCTGCGGCGGCAGGTGATGCCCGGCCTTGGCCGTGAACGAATGCGTCCCGATTGCGCTGCAGACGCTCCCCGCCGGTCCCCACACGATCGGCGAGCCTTCATAGTGCGGCGCGTAGGTCATCGCCCGCGTCGGCGTAGCGGTCATCGATTCCTTCCAAGCCCGCTCGAACGCCGCGCGGTCGCGCTCCGGGCTGTAGCGATCGAGGAAATCCCGGTCGGCCTCGATGCGCGCGAGAATGAAGTGCTTGGCGGTGTCCCAGAAGATCGGTTGCCGCTCTTGCGTGTAGGTGTCGAGCAAAGCCTCGCTGCCCCAGCCGTGCAGGCGCGCGGCCAGCTTCCAGCCCAAATTGGCGACATCGTCGAGGCCATTGTTGAGGCCGTAGCCGCCATAGGGCGGATGGCTGTGCGCGGCATCGCCGGCGATGAAGACGCGACCGACCCGGTATTTGTCGGCGATCGCGATGCGCAGGTCCCAGAAGCCCACATAGTCGAACTGGCACTGGAACCGGAACCCGGCCGCTTTCTCCATGAGGCCCAGGAAGTCGTAGTTGTCCCTCGTGGTGTCGAGCGGCACCGGGGCATGAAAGAAGAAGGTGTCCTGCGCATCGACCCGCCCGAAAAACAGCCAGTGGCCCTTGAGCTCCGGATCCATCGCCCGATAGGTGGCGCGTGGCGGGAATCGCTTGAGGCCTGCTTCAAGCTCGGGCGAGCGTATGACCGTGAGCACCATGAGCTGGTCGAACGTCTCCCCGCTCCGCTTGATGCCGACTTGCTCGCGCACGGTCGAATGACTGCCGTCGCAACCGATGGCATAATCCGCCTCCAGCACTTGGCGTCTGCCGTCCGGCCCCACCATGCCGACGCGAACGCCGTCCGCATCCTGCGCGATGGAGTCGACCGTCCAGCCGATCCAGCTTTCGATGCCGGGAAGCTCGGCCATCCGCTCGCGCAGCACGCTTTCGGTCAGATATTGCGGGACCCGCTCGCTGTCCTGGAAATAGTACTGGTTGACCACCTCGCGAAATGGCGGCGAGTACCAGTATTCGGTGTTGAGGTTCATGTAGGCCGTGACCCCGCTCAGGGAAAAGCCGGGCGGCAGCACGCGGGCGGCGCGGACCCTCTCGAGCACACCCCAGGAATGGAAATGCTCCATGGTGCGCTGCTGGAGCCCCTGCCCCTTCGGGATGCGATGCGCCTGCGTGCGCCGCTCGACGATCGCGCTCGCAACTCCGCGTTGCGCGAGCTCGATGGCCATCGCCATGCCGACCGGGCCGCCGCCGACGATCACGACTTGCTGCTTCTTGTTCATGGCCTCATGCACGTGACGCAGGTTTCCCGGGCGAAGTCCTGCCCGCCATCACCGTATTCCAGTAATGCGATGACATGGTAGCTTGACGGTGCGCCGCCCGGCGCCCGCGATCGACAACCTGATGACCTGCCCATGCCCACGCCAGCGACCTACAATTCCGCGATCTTCGATGTCGCCAGCCTGGACGACGCACGGCGCATTATTCTCACTCCGGAGGCCGGCCTCAGCACCGACGAACGCTGGCGATCCGAGACCCCCTATCTGGTCGGTCTGGCCGGCGAGCAGCTGCGGCTGAGCGACAATTCGGTGGTCGTCGACTATGGGTGCGGAATCGGGCGGCTCGCCAGGGAGCTGATCTCCCGCCACGGCTGCCGCGTCGTCGGCGTCGATATCAGTGCCCAGATGCGCGCGCTGGCAGCAGCGCTATGTCGGCTCGGACCGTTTCTCGACCTGCGCGCCCGAAGGCCTCGATGCTTTCGGCGAGGCATTTGCCGACGCCGCGCTCGCCGTGTGGGTGCTGCAGCATTGTCCGCACGTCGAACAGGATCTCGAGCGCATGGCGCGCTCGCTCAAGAGCGACGGCCGATTGTTCGTGGTGAACGAGAACCACCGCTGCCTGCCCACCACGCGCGGATGGATGTCCGATGGTCTTGATCTGGCGCAGGTGCTCGTCTCCCGGTTCGATCTGGAGAGCCGCGGCCAGCTCGATCCGGAGGTCATGACCAAGGGCCGGTCGGAAACCACGTTCTGGGCGCTCTATCGATCCGGCAAGGCGCGGGCGGCCGCAGGCCCCGCCGCGCTGGAGGTTGCACCCGAACCGGCTCCGGCAACATCAGTCGCGGCTCGAGCGCTTGCCGCGGCCGCGCGCCCGCGGAAAACCCGGCGCATCTCGGCGCGGTGGCGACCCAGGCCGGCCCGCGCGGCATCCGGTTCGATTTCAACGACGGCTGCCGCGTCACGCTGCCGGAAGGCGCGCATCCCTGGCGCGTACGCCTGAGTGATCTCGACACCGGCAACATCTTGTTCGAGACCGAGCTCAAAGCGGGCCGGGTGAACAGCAGCAAGCGCTATTTCGTGCGCTTTCGGATCGAGGTCTGGCAGCAGGGCGAGAGCGTCTTTCGCCACGATTATTGCGCCGCCGACCGCGAGGTGCTGATCCGCTTTCCGGTCGACACGCTGGGCGATCCGCTCGGCTGGTTTCCCTACGCGGTGAAGTTCAAGGAGCGCCACGGCTGCCGGTTGAGCTGCGCCATCGGCGCCAAGCTCATTCCGCTCTTGCGCGACGCTTATCCGGACATCGACTTTCTCGAGGAGAAGGATGTCGATCCGCAACGCTACTATGCGACCTATACGATCGCTGTGTTCTTCCAGAACAAGGCGATCTACGACCACAAGGATTTCGTGCCGTGCGATTTCCGCCTGGTCGGCTTGCATCGCGCCGCGGGCTATATGCTGGGCGTCGATCCGGCCGAGGCGCCGCCGCGCATCGCCATCGCGGACGATCGCCGGCCGCTCGCAGAACCCTATGTCTGCATCGCGGTGCAGAGCACGATGCAAAGCAAATATTGGAACAACCCAACCGGCTGGGGCGAGATCGTCGATTTCCTCAAGCAGGCCGGCTACCGCGTGGTGTGCATCGACCAGAAGCGCACGCACGGCAAGGGGCTGGTCTGGACCCATATGCCCAACGGGGCGCAGGACGAGACCGGCGAGCGGCCGCTGGTCGAACGCGCGCGCTGGCTCAAGCATGCCGAATTCTTCGTCGGCCTGTCGAGCGGCCTGTCGTGGCTGGCCTGGGCGGTCGGCACCCCGGTGGTGATGATCTCCGGCTTCACCCATCCGCGGAACGAGTTCGCCACGCCGTTCCGGGTGATCAACTATCACGCCTGCAACAGCTGCTGGAACGATCCGCTGGTGCGCTACATCCGCGACGATTTCCTCACCTGCCCGCGCCACCAGGACACGCCGCGCCAGTTCGAATGCACGCGCCTCATCACCGCCGAGCAGGTGAAGGCGGTCATTCGCACCATTCCGGGCTTCGGGATTCGGGCGTGACGTCATCTCCTGCGCGCGTGCTCTGCACCGGCATCGCGGTCGAGGATTTCATCTTTCGGGTCGACCGCTTTCCGACCGCGGGCACCAAGGCGGTGGTGGAGGATTTCGTCGTCACCGGCGGCGGCTGCGCCGCCAATGCGGCCATCGCCATCGCGCGTCTCGGCGGGGCGGCGCGCTTCGCCGGGCCGCTCGGCGACGACCCCAGGAGCGACCGCATCGTTGAGGGCATGGCGCGCGCCGGCGTCGATACCGCTCACGCGGCGCGGGTCGCCGGTGGGGTGGCTTCGCTGTCGGGGATCTTTGTCGATGCCGCCGGTGAGCGGCTCTTGGCGACCCGCCGTGAGCAGGGCCTGCGCGAGGCGCGTGCGGGCGATCCGCAAGCGCTGCTGCGCGACATCGCGGTGGTGCTCGCCGACAACCACTTTCCCGAATTCGTCCTGCCGATCTGCGCGGCCGCAAGCGCCCGCGGCCTGCGCATCGTGCTCGACATCGATCGGCCGACGCAGCCGGGGGATCCCCTGCTGGCGCTGGCCTCGCACCCGATCTTCTCGGCCGAGGCGTTGCGTTCCACCACCGGCATCCACGACCTTGCGGCTGCGCTCGACCGAGTTTGCGCAATTTGCAGCGGCTTCGTGGCGGTGACGGACGGCGCCAACGGCGCGCTTTGGCGCCAGGGTGCCGGCGGCGGGCATCGGCCGGCTTTTGCGGTCAATTCGGTCGACACGCTCGCGGCCGGCGACGTGTTTCATGGCGCCTTTGCGCTCGCGCTGGCTGAAGGCCTGGAGGAAGCGCAAAGCCTGCGCTTTGCCGCCGCCGCGGCAGCGCTCAAATGCACTCGTTTCGGTGGTATCGCCGGCACGCCCGCACGCGCCGAGGTCGAGCAGCTGCTCGCGGCGCAATCATAGCGTTCCCACAGCTTGCAAAGCAGGACCGTGCATCCGGCGCTTGCAGTATTCCCCAGGGCGCATTTGTAAATTGTCAAAGTTAACAATGAGGTAGCGGATCTTTTCGCTTGCAACCGCGCCTTATTTATTTAATGAAATCGTTAACGTGAGTGGGCCGCCGAGGTTCTGAGGGGAACTTTAAGCCTGATGAGTGTCGCAGCTCTTCGTACTGCCTCGCCGGATGCGGTGAGGCAGCCGCCCGTTGCTGTGCCCGAAGGTACCCTGCCTGATGGTACGGTTGAACCATCGGCTGGGCCCGCGGCCGAGCCCGCTTCGGTCCCAGCGCCGCCCGCGGAATCCGCTTCGGCGTCGGCTGCCGGCAATTCCGCCGCTCCTGTCAAGCGCGCCTATCCGGCGCCTGCCGAGATCCTCACCCAGGAAGGCCCCAAGGGCCTGCGCTTCGATTTCAATGACGGCGCCCGCGTGGTGCTGCCCGAGAGCGAGCATCCCTGGCGGGTGCGCCTGAGCGACCTCGACACCGGCAACATCCTGTTCGAGACCGAGATCAAGGCCGGCCGCGTCAACAGCAGCAAGCGCTACTACGTGCGCTTCCGCATCGAGGTCTGGCAGCAGGGCGAGAGCCTGTTCAGCCACGACTATTCGGCCGCCGACCGCGAAGTGCTGATCCAGTTCCCGGTCGGCACGCTCGGCGACACGATGGGCTGGTTTCCCTATGCGGTGAAGTTCAAGGAGCGGCACGGCTGCCGGCTGACCTGCGCGCATGGCCGAGAGGCTGATCCCGCTGTTTCGCGATGCCTATCCGGACATCACCTTTCTGACCCACGAGGAGATCAAGCCGCGAGCGCTATTACGCGACCTACAGCATCGGGCTGTTCTTCGACGACAAGGACTGCGTGTTCCAGCCGTGCGATTTCCGCCATGTCGGGCTGCACCGCACCGCCGGCTACATCCTCGGCGTCGATCCGACCGAAGTGCGCGCCGCGCATCGCGCTCGCCGACGACAGCCGGCCGATCGCCGAGCCCTATGTCTGCATCGCGGTGCAGAGCACGACGCAGAGCAAATACTGGAACAACCCGACCGGCTGGCACGAGATCGTCCGCTTCCTCAAGGAGGCCGGCTATCGCGTCATCTGCATCGACCAGAAGCCGGTGCATGGCACCGGCCTGATCTGGAACCACATTCCCAACGGCGCCGAGGACGAGACCGGCGACCAGCCGCTTGCCGGAGCGGGCGCGCTGGCTCAAGCATGCCGATTTCTTCGTCGGGCTCTCCAGCGGCCTCTCCTGGCTCGCCTGGGCGGCCGGCACGCCGGTGGTGATGATCTCCGGCTTCACCCATCCGACCAACGAGTTCGCGACGCCCTACCGGGTCGATCAACTATCACGCCTGCAACGGCTGCTGGAACGATCCGCACCATCGCTTCGACCACAAGGATTTCCTGTGGTGCCCGCGCCACAAGGACACGCCGCGGCAGTTCGAATGCACGCGGCTGATCACCGCCGAGCACGTGAAGGCGACGCTGCGGAGCATCCCGGGATTTGGAGTCCACCAGCCGAGCCGCACCGTCGCGGCTGCGAGCAACTCGGCTGCGAGCAGCAAGCCGGCGCGGAGACGGACATGAGCTTTCAGATTGACGCGGAGACGATCCTGCGCGCCGCCGGCGCCGCCACGATCGATCGCGAACGCGCTACTGTCGGGGTGTCGTAATGTCACAAACTGTCAGCAGCGGCACCTACAACATAACGGCCGGCCAGACCGACAGCGGCGACAGCGTATTCGGCAGCGGCACGATCGATGTCTTCTCCGGCGGCGTGGCCGACGTAACGACCGTCAGCTCGGGCGGCGTGCTCAACGTCAGCTCGGGAGGATCGGCCTCGGGCAGCCTCGTCTCCAGCGGCGGGACCGAGAACGTCACCTCCGGCGGACAGGATCTCAACGCGACGGTCGCCAGCGGCGGCCTGCTGACCCTGTCGTCCGGCGGCGAGTCCGTCTCGGCCATGCTCTCCGGCGGCACGTCCGGAGCCCCCAACGAGCAGGTGCTGTCGGGCGGCACGGCGAGCGCGACGACCGTCGTTGGCGGCGGTCACCTGTTCGTTTCCTCCGGCGGCACGGCGAGCGGCACGATCGTCGGCGGCAGCGGTGTCGAGAACCTCAAGGGTGGCACCGCCATCGGCACGACGGTCAGTTCCGGCGGCACCGCCACCGTCTCCGCGGGCGGCGTCGGCAGCGCCCAGACCGTCCTGAGCGGTGGCACGCTGACCGTCAACTCGGGCGGCACGACCGTCTCCGCGACACTTTCGGGCATCAGCGCCAGCACCACCGGCACGACCTCGAGCGGCGTGGAAACCCTTTCCGGCGGCACCGCTTTCGCCACCGAAGTCGTGAGCGGCGGCAAGCTCAGCGTCGTTGGCGGAACGGCGTCCGGCACCAATGTGTCGAGCGGCGGGTTGTTGGTGCTGCTGAGCAACGGCGGCATCGGCTCCGCCAGCATCGTCTCCAACGGCGGTGCCGAGACCGTCTCGTCCGGCGGCACCGACTTGGGCACGACGCTGCTCAGCGGGGCCACGGAAAATCTCCGCGGCGGAGTGGTCTCCTCGCTCATTGTTTCCAGCGGGGCCAAGCTGTTCGTCTCCAGCGGGACGACCTTCAACGCCACCGTGTTCAGCGGCGGCATCGAAACAGTCATCAGCGGCGGCACCGACAGCGGCGCCACCGTCTCGGGCGGCGGCACGCTGAATGTCGGTGGCGTGATCGGCGGAACCGCGTTCGTCGGCGGCACCACGGTCTCGACCCTGGTCCTCGGCAGTGGCACGACCAGCGGTATCGAGGTCGTATCGTCCGGCGGGTTCGCGTCGGCCGCCACGCTCTCGGGCACCGGCAAGCTCCTCGTCTCCTCTGGAGGATTGGCTTCCGGCACGATCGTGAACAGCGGCGGCGGCCTGTTCGTCTCCTCCGGCGGGACCGACATCGGCGCCGTGATCAACAGCGGCGGTGGCGAGGGCATCAAAACTTCCGGTATCGACAGCGGCACGACCGTCGAGAATGGCGGCAGCCTGCAGGTCTCCTCCGGCGGGACCGCCAGCGGAACGATGCTGAGCAGCGGGAGCGTCGAATTGATCTTCGGCGGCGGCACCGCGATCGCCAACACGGTCTATTCGGGCGGCGTTCAGGATGTCGGCTTGCCTGGGACCGGCGCCGTTGCCAGCGGCACGGTGCTCAGCGGCGGCACGCAGACCGTCTTTTCCAGCAACACGGCGACCGGGACGGTCATCGACAGCGGCGGCCTCGAGGTCGTCTCCGCTGGCGCGATCGATGACGGCGCGCAGATCTCGGGCGGCGAGCAGGACGTCTACGGCACGGCGAGCGGCGTCACCGTGCTCGCTGGCCTGCAGGTGGTCGAGGGCGGCGGCACCGCCAGCAGTACGACGGTCGACAGCGGCGCAACGCTGGAGCTGGTCTCTGGCGGCACAGCGGTCGGCACGACCTTCAGCGCCGGCGGCATTCTGGAGGTCGGCCTCGGCGATACGCTGAGCGGCCAAGTGGTCAGCAGCGGCCTCACTCTGGAGGTGGCATCCGGCGGCATCGCGAACGCAACGACGGTCCTGAGCGGCGGCCACGAGACCGTCTCCGCGGGCGGCACGGCAAGCGGCTCGATCATCGACAGCGGCGGCGTCGAGACGCTGTCGGGCGGCGTGGAGTTCGAGCGCCACCGTCAACGAGGGCGGTCAGCTGACGGTGTCATCCGGCGGCACGTCCGTTTCGGCCTCTCTGGTGGGCAGCGATACCTCCGGCGGCGGCGGCCACGAGAGCGTCTTGTCGGGCGGCACGGCGTTCGCCACCACGCTCTCGGCCTCGGCCAACCTGGTCATCAATTCGGGCGGCGTCGCGATCGATACGGTCGTGGACAGCAGGGTCAGCAGCGGCGATGGCGCGATGTCGGTGTCCGCCGGCGGGACCGCCATCGGCACGACCATCAACAGCGGCGGTTTCGAAGGCGTCAGCTCCGGCGCAACCGACAGCGGCGCAACGGTGAGCGGCGGCGGCTCGCTTGTGGTCAGGGGTGGCACCACCTTCGGGGACCTGATCATCGGCAACGGCGCCACCGTCAGCGCGGTGGAGACTTTGTCCGGCGGCACCGCCTCCGGCGCCACCCTGTCCAATACCGGCAGGCTGATCGTCTCCTCCGGCGGCCTCGCCCTCAACACCATCGTGGACAGCACCGGCGGCTTCGGGACCGGCAGCAATGGCGGTGTGAAAGTCTCGGCCGGCGGCTTGGCGCAGGGCACGACCGTCAACAGCGGCGGCCTGGAGAACATCTTCTCGGGCGGCACCGACAGCGGCGCTGTCGTCTCCGGCGGCGGCGAGCTGATCGTTTCCTCGGGCGGCACGGCCGCCGGCGACACGATCGTCAGCGGCGGCACCGCGCTGGTCATATCCAGCGGCACCGCTAGCGGCACCACGGTCTCGACCGGCGGCACATTGTTCGTGGGCGGGATCGACCCGTCGGGCAGCGCGGTTGCGGGCGGCACGACGATCTCGGCGCTCGTGCTCGGCGGCGGCAGCCTGGTCGTGTCATCGGGCGGCACCGCCAGCGGCACGGTTCTGTCCGGCGGCTTCGAGGCCGTGAATTCCGGCGGCTTGGAAGTTGGCGCAGCCATCCTGGAGTTCGGCGGCCTCATCGTCTCCTCCGGCGGCACCGTCATTTCAGCTACGCTCACCGGCAACGGCCCGACCGACAACAACGCCGCATTCATGGCCATTCGCGGCGGCATCGGCAGCGGGAACACCGTCGTCAGCGGCGGCTCCATTGCTGTCTCCGCCGGCGGAACGGACAGCGGCTCGACCGTCGGCGAAGGCGGCTTCGAATTTGTCTCCTCCGGCGCGACGGTCCTTTCAGCGACAGTTCTCGGCAATAGCGCATTCGACCCCAATGGCGGCTTGCTCTCGATCCGTGGCGGCACCGCGAGCGCGTCCGTCATCTCCGGCGGCGGGCTGGAGAACTTGAAAGCCGGCGGGATCGATTTCGACGCGACGGTCCTGGCCGGCGGCCAGATCACCGTTTCATCGGGCGGCACGACGATATCGGCCACGGTCATAGGCAGCGGCGCGTTCGATCCCAATGGCGGGAAGATCGTGGTCTCCGGCACGGACAGCGGTGCCGCCATCTCCAGCGGCGGGCTTGTAGCGGTGAAATTTGGCGGCACGGATTTCGGCGCGACGGTGCTGGCCGGCGGCCAGCTCAACGTCTCCGGCACCGCCAGCGGGAGCGTCATCTCGGGCGGCGGGTCGGGGACCGTGCGGGTCGGCGGAACGGATGTCGGCGCGATGGTGCTGGCCGGCGGCGACCTCGTCGTTTCCTCCGGCGTCGCCAGCGACACGAGCGTCAGCGGCGGCATGCTGGAAGTCCAGTCCGGGGGCACCGCCGATCCGACCACGATCTATGCGGGCGGCCTGGAGACCGTGGATGCCGGCGGCACCGATATCGGGGCGCAGATCTCGGGCGGCGAGCAGGACGTCTACGGGACGGCAAGCAGCGTCACGGTCTTCACCGGCTCGCAGATGGTCGAGGCGGGCGGCACCGCGGATGCCACCACCATCTCCAATGGCGGCATCGTCAACGTGCTCTCCAGCGGGCTTGCGAGCGGCAGCCTCATTCAGAGCGGCGGCACCGAGTTTGTATCCTCCGGCGGCACCGACAGCGGCGCGATCCAAATCCTCAATGTCAACAGCGCCAGCACCAGCGGGCTGATCGTGCTTTCGGGCGGCACCACCGTGTCGGCCTTCATCAGCGCGGTGGAAGGCGCAACCGATCGCGAGTTCCTGCTGGGCGGCACGGCCCTGGATACGACCGTGTCGGGCGGCGGCCGGCTTGCGGTGAATTCGGGCAGCGTGGCGATCGGCACGATCGTGGACAGCAGCTTCCAAGGCAGCGGCAGCATCCCGGCCGGGGGCTTGCGCGTGTCCTCGGGCGGCTCGGCGAGCGGCACCATCCTCGGCGGCGGCGGGTTCGCTATCGTTTTCGCCGGCGGCACGGACAGCGGCACGGTTGTTTCCAGCGGTGCGCAGTTCACCCTCTCGGGCGGCACCGGGTTCGGTGCGACCGTCTTCGCGAGCGGCAACGAGAGCGTCATCTCGGGCGGCATTGCCACCGGGACCACGATCTCCGGCTTTGGCGCTGATTTGAACGTCAACTTTGGCGGCACGGCCATCGGCGCCATTGTGAACAGCACGTTCTTCGGGCCCGGCAACTCCTCCAACGGCGGCGTGCGCGTGCAATCCGGCGGCACCGCGAGCGGCACCACGATCAACAGCGACGGCCTCGAGATCGTTTTCGCCGGCGGCACCGACTTTGGTGCGACGCTGCACGACGGCGGTACGCCGAGCAGCGGCGCTCGGCTGACCTTGTCGGGTGGCGAGTCCATCTCGGCCACGCTCTTGGGCACCACGCTCAGCGGCGGCAGCGTCGAGAACGTCAATTCCGGCTCGATCGCGAGCGCCACCACCGTCTCCGGCACGGCCAGCTTGAACGTCAGCAGCGGCTCCGTGGCGGTTGGCACGGTCGTGACCGGTAACATCAACTCGGCCGGCGGCGGCGGCATGTTCGTGTCGTTCGACGGCACCGCGAGCGGGACGACGATCAACAGCGGCGGCCTGGAGAACATCTTCTCGGGCGCCACCGACAGCGGTGCTGTCGTCTCCGGCGGCGGCGAGCTGATCGTCTCCTCCGGCGGCTCGGCCGGCGGCGACACGATCCTCAGCGGCGGCACCGCGCTGGTTCTATCCAGCGGCACCGCTAGCGGCACCACGGTCTCGGCCGGCGGCACGTTGTCCGTGGGCGGGATCGACCCGTCGGGCGACGCCGCTGCGGGCGGCACCACGATCTCGGCGCTCGTGCTCGGCGGCGGCAGCCTGGTCGTTTCATCGGGCGGCGTCGCCAGCAGCACGACCGTGTCCGGCGTCGAGATCGTCTCCGCCAGCGGCACCGATGTCGGGGCAATCGTCGATAGCGGCGGCACGCTGGAATTGTTTGGTGGCGGCACGGCGAGCGGCACGACGATCAACGCCGGCGGCAGCCTCGAGATCGGCTCCGGCGACACGCTGAGCGGCTATGTGGTCGGCAGCGGGGTCACCCTGGAGGTGGCGTCCGGCGGCAGCGCGAGCGCAACGACCGTCCTGAGTGGCGGCACCGAGCTTGTCTCCTCCGGCGGCACGGATTCGGGCGCCACGATCTCGTCCGGCGGCCGTGAGACCATTTTCTCGGGCGGCGTGGCTTCCGGCGCCACGGTCTCCGGCTCGGGCGCCAATCAGTTCGTATCCGCCGGCGGGACCGCGGGCGGCACGATTGTCGACAGCGGCGGCCACGAGACCGTGTCCGCGGGCGGCGCGGCAAGCGGCTCGATCATCAACGGCGGCGGCGTCGAGACGCTGTCGGGCGGCGTGGAGTTCGAGCGCCGCGGTCAACGAGGGCGGTCAGCTGACGGTGTCATCCGGCGGCACGTCCGTTTCGGCCTCGCTGGTGGGTAGCGACACGTCCGGCGGCGGCGGTCACGAGAGCGTCTTGTCGGGCGGCACGGCGTTCGCCACCACGCTCTCGGCTTCGGCCAACCTGGTCATCAATTCCGGCGGCGTCGCGATCGATACGGTCGTGGACAGCAAAGTCAGCAGTGGCGATGGCGCGATGGCCATCTCCGCTGGCGGGACCGCCATCGGCACGACGATCAACAGCGGCGGTTTCGAAGGCGTCAGCTCCGGCGCAACCGACAGCGGCGCAACGGTGAGCGGCGGCGGCTCGCTCGTGGTCAGGGGTGGCACCACCTTCGGGGACTTGATCATCGGCAGCGGCACCACTGCCAGCGCGGTAGAGACTTTGTCCGGCGGCACCGCCTCCGGCGCCACCATTTCCAACACTGGCAAGCTGATCGTCTCCTCCGGCGGTCTCGCCCTCGACGCCATCGTGGACAGCACCGGCGGCTTCGGGTCCGGCAGCAATGGCGGTCTGAAAGTCTCCGCCGGAGGCTTGGCGCAGGGCACGACCGTCAACAGCGGCGGGCTCGAGAATATCTTCTCGGGCGGCACCGATAGCGGTGCTGTCGTCTCCGGCGGTGGCGAGCAGCTCGTTTCCTCCGGCGGCTTGGCCAGCGGCGACACGATCGTCAACGGCGGCACCGCGCTGGTCTTTTCCAGCGGCACTGATAGCGGCACCACGGTCTCCGCCGGCGGCACATTGTCCGTGGGCGGCACCGACATGTCCGGCAACGCCGTTGCCGGCGGCACGGCGATCTCGACACTCGTGCTCGGCGGCGGCAGCCTGGTCGTGTCATCGGGCGGCGTTGCCAGCAGCACGACCGTATCCGGCACCGAGACCGTTTCCTCCAGCGGCACCGATATCGGCGCCACCGTCGACAGCGGCGGCACGGAGTTTGTATCTGCCGGCGGGATGGATAGTGGCGCGACGATCAGCGGCGTGCAGAACATCTACGGGACCGCCAGCAGCACCGACATCAATGGCATCCAGAACATCTACGCCGGCGGAGTGGTCAGCAACGCATTTTTCACCGGCGGCGAGGACCATGCCTACTCGCAGAACGTGTCCTCGGGCGGCACGGCGATCGGCACTGTGGCCGATTTCGGCCAACAGTGGGTCAGCTCCGGCGGCACCGCACTCGACACGATCGTGACCTCCGGGGGCTCGCAAAACGTTCTTCCCGGCGCCTATGTCAGCGGCACTGTTGTCAGCGGCCCCATCGATGTCCCGGTCTTACACATTCTCGGACTGGGCGCAGTCACCACCGGCACGATCCTTCAGAATGGCGGCGAGGAGCAGATTGGCTCGGGCGGCACGGCGAGCGGCACCACTGTCAGCTTCGGCGGCCACCAGCAGGTCGACCCCGGCGGTTTCGCCAGCGGCACCATGGTGTCAAGTGGCGGCGTGATCGAGCTGTCCAGCGGCCTAGCCAGCAACACCGTCGTTTTCAGCGGCGGCGCGCTATCCGTCGACTTCGGCGGCATAGATATCAGCGCGACGATCAACAGCGGCGGCCTCGAGACCGTGCAATCGGGCGGCACGATGTCGGGCGCGACGTTGTCGGGCGGTGGCGAGCTGGTGCTCAACTCGGGCGCCGTGGTCGGCGGCGGCGTCGTGTTTGCCGGCTCGTCGGGCAGCGTCAACACCCTGCAGATCGGCGGCACCGCGATTCCCGCCGGTCTCGTGCTCAGCGGCTTTACGGTGGGCGACGTGATCGATCTCGCGTCCATTGCATTCGACAGCAGCGGAACGGCGACGCCCTCCGGCAGCTCGCTGCAGGTGGTGGAGAGCGGCCAGACCTACACGCTGCAATTCGGCGGGAGCCTGGCGGGCGACGCGTTCAAGCTCGTGAGCGACGGCGGGAGCGGCACGGACGTGATCTTGAACACGACCGTTGTCAGCTCGGGTCAGACCTTATCGATCAGCTCCGGCCAGACCATCAACGGCATCAACGTCCTGAGCGGCGGCACCCTGGATGTGCTCGCGGGCGGCACGGCTCTCGACGCCACTATCAACTCCGGCGGCACCGAGTTCGTGTCCGGCGGCGTGGACAGCGGCGCCAGCATCGGCGACGGCGGCTTGCTGGTGCTGTCGTCGGGCGGAACCTCCTTCAATGACTCGGTGAGCGGCGCGTCGCAGAACACCGGCGGCGCAGAGATCGTGTCCTCGGGCGGCGTGGCGAGCGGCACGACCATCGTCGAGAACGGTTTCGAGCGCGCCTCTGCGGGCGGCATCGTCATCGCGGCCACGATCATCGGCGACGTCGCGCTCGATCCGAACGGCGGCACGCTTGCGCTTTTTGGCGGCACCGCGAGCGGCTCGATCGTCTCGAACGGCGGATCGGAAGAGGTCAAGGCGGGCGGACAGGATTTCGGTGCGACGGTCCTGGACGGCGGCGCCTTGCGGATTTCCTCCGGAGGCATCGGCACCTCGGAGACGGCGCTTGGCAGCAGCGCCACCGATCCCAACGGCGGCAGGATCGTTGTCAGGGGCGGCACGGCACTCGACGCCACCACCAGCGCCGGCGGCCTCTTGTTGGTCTCGTCCGGCGGGGTGGCGAGCAGCACGGCGGTCGACAACGGCGGCGCCGAGAACATCAAGTCTGGCGGCACCGACGTCGGCGCGGTCGTTTTCAGCGGCGGCGTCATGAACGTGTCGAGCGGCGGCGTGACTGACAACGCCACCATCGCGTCCGGCGGCATTCTCTACGTCGCCGCCATCTCGGCCGGTGGTCCGCCCGGCGGCGTCGCCTCCGGGGCGACGATCGACAGCGGCGGACTCGAGACCATCAGCGCCGGCGGCACCGACGTCGGGGCCCAGATCAGCGGCGGCGAGCAGGACGTCTACGGGACGGCGAGCAGCGCCACCGTCTTCACCGGCTCGCAGGTGGTCGAGGCCGGCGGCGTCGCCAGCAACACGACGGTCAGCGGCGGCGTGCTGCAAGTCTCCTCGGGCGGAACCGATATCGGTGCCACGCTCGACAGTGGCGGTTTCGAGTTTGTCTCCTCCGGCGGCACTGCGAGCGGCACGATCGATAACAGCAGCGGCCTTGAGGTCGTCAGTGCCGGCGGCACGGCGAGCGGGACGATCGTCAACGAGGGCGGCAGGGTATTGGTCTCCGGCGGCACGACCGTTTCGGCGTTTGTCATCGGCAGCGATACCTCCGGCGGCGGCGGCCACGAGACCGTCTATTCGGGCGGTATTGCGTTCGCCACCACGCTCTCGGCCTCGGCTTCCCTGGTGATTTCGTCGGGCGGCCTTGCCCTCGATACCATCGTGGACGCCAGGGTCGGCGTCGGCAACGGCGGGATGACCGTCACAGCTGCTGGAACAGCGAGCGGCACGACGATCAATAGCGGCGGTTTTGAAGCCGTCAGCTCCGGCGGAACCGATAGCGGCGCTGTGGTGAACGGCGAAGGCACCCTTATGGTCAAGGGGGGTACGACCATCTCGGCCTTCGTGGTCGGCAACGGCACCACCCTCAGTGCTTTGGAAGTGGTGTCATCCGGCGGCATGGCCTTGGGCACCACCCTCTCCAACATCGGCAAGCTGGTCGTCTCCTCCGGCGGCACCGCGAGCGGCACGACGATCAACAGCGGCGGCACGGAGTTTGTGTCTGCGGGTGGCATCGACAGCGGCGCGAGCGTCAGCGGCGGCGAGCTGGATGTCTTTGGCTCCGCCGTCAACGCAATCCTCTACGCGGGCTCGGAGGTGGTCGAGTTTGGCGGCACCGCAAGCAACACCACGATCAGCAGCGGCGGAACAGAGATTATCAGCTCCGGCGGCACGGTTTTTCTCGCCAGTGTCCAGAGCGGGGGCCTTCTGGAGGTCGCCGGCCCAGCCACCACCTCTACCATCAGGGTATCCAGCGGCGGCACCGTCTACGTTTCGTCCGGCGGGCTGCTCAGCGGCGTGCCTGGGAACCCTGCCGTGGCCATCTTCGGGGGCACAGTGAATGTGCTCTCGGGCGGATCGGTCGTTCAGGTAGCCATCAACAACAGCGGAAGCGTGCTGAACGTGTCTGCGGGCGGTACCGCAGCCAATTTCGGTCTCGATTCCGGTACCAGCGCGACCGTGCTTGGCACGATCCTGCGGGACGTCGTCGGCAGCGGCGGCAGCCTGATAATTTCATCCGGCGGCTTGGCGACCGGCGTGAGCGCCAGTCAGATGCACTCCGGCACCGATGTCTCCGGCGGCACCATGACCGTGCTCGCGGGCGGCACGGCGGGATTCGTGACCGTCGAGGCAGGCGGCACGCTGAATCTGCTCGGCACGATCACCAACAATACCAACGTATCCAGCGGTGGCACCGTCTACGTGTCGTCCGGCGGGTTGCTCACCGGCGTGCCTGGGGGCGGCGTGGGCATCAACGGGGGCACAGTGAATGTGCTCTCGGGCGGATTGGTCTCTGGCGTAAGCACGAACAGCAGCGGAAGCGTGCTGAACGTGTCCGCGGGCGGAATTGCGACCAGAGTCAATGTATCGGGCGGCACGGTGAACGTGTTCGGCACGATCACCAGCGATGCCCGCGTCCTGAGCGGCGGCGTCGAGATCATCGAGTCCGGCGGCGTCGTCCATGCGATCGGCACCGACTTCTTCGGCGGCGCCCCCGGCGGCTACGCCGGCGTCTCCGGCGGCGGCCTTGAGATCGTCAGCGCCGGCGGCACCGACGACGGCGCCCAGATCAGCGGCGGCGAGCAGGATGTCTACGGCACGGTGAGCGGCGTCACCGTCTCCAGCGGCGGCCTTGTGGTCGTCGAAAGCGGCGGCATTGCCAGCAACACGACCGTCGCCAGCGCCGGCACGCTCGAGCTCCTTGGCGGCGGCACGGCGGTCGGCACCATCTTCAGCGCCGGCGCGATCCTCGAGATCGGTTCCGGCAACACGTTCAGCAACACCATCGTCAGCAGCGGCCTCGTGCTCGAAGTGGCGTCCGGCGGCAGCGACGTCAGCGCGACCGTCAGCAGCGGCGGCACGCTGAGCGTGCTCTCCGGCGGCACCGACAGCGCTACGACGGTCGCGGCCGGCGGTGCCTTTAACGTCCTGTCTGGCGGCGCCGAAAGCAGCGCCACGATCGGCAGCGGCGGCACCGAGTTCCTGTCCGCCGGCGGGGTCGCATCGGCCGACCTGATCAGCGGCGGCGAGCAGGACACCTTCGGGACCGCGAGCGGCGCCACCATCGAGTCCGGCGGTTTCGACTACGTCGAGTCCGGCGGCACGGCCGTCAGCCCGATCGTTTCGAGCGGCGGCACGCTGGTGGTTCTCTCGGGTGGCACCATCGATCCGACGATCGTGTCGAGCGGCGGCACCGAGATCATCTCGGCCGGCGGCACGGCGAGCGGCACCCTCGTCCTGAGCGGCGGCGTCGCCAACGTGTCCGGCACCGATATCGGCGCGACCGTCTCCAGCGGCGGCATCGAGACCGTCTTCTCCGGCGGCGCGGCGAGCAACACGACCGTCGGCAGCGGCGGCACGCTCGAACTGTTCAGCGGCGGCATGGCGAGCGGCACCACCATCGAGGCTGGCGGCGTTCTCGAGGTCGGGTCCGGCAATACGGCGAGCGGCTATGTGGTCAGCAGCGGCGTCACCTTCGTGGTCGCGTCCGGCGGCGCCACCAGCGCGGCCACGGTCCTGAGCGGCGGCACCTTGGAGGTGCTCTCAGGCGGCACGGCCGATGTCGCCAGCGCGGCGAGCGGCGGCCTCCTGGTCATCAGCGGCGGCACATTGGCGGTGGGCGCCGGCGCCGATATCGAAGGATCGTTCGAGTTCGCCGGCAGCGGCGGCACGCTCGCGATCGGCGGCACCGCATTGCCGAGCGCGACCATCAGCGGCTTTGCCGGCGGCGACACCATCGATCTGACCTCGATCGCCTTCGACAGCAGCGGCAGCGCCACCCTCGCGTCCGGAAACGTGCTGCAGATATTCGAGGGCGGCACTTCCTATGCGCTGAACTTCCAGAGCAACCAGGCCTTCATCAGCGAGAACTTCGATCTCACCAGCGACACGAACGGGAATACGGACCTGGTCCTGGTCCAGACTCCGCTCAGCGGAAGCGCCTCGGTTCCATCGGGCGAGGCGGCCTACGGCGTGCTGGTCGCGAGCGGCGGCACCCTCGACGTTCAACCCGGCGGCGCGCTGAGCGGCGGCACTGTCAGCAGTGGCGGCTCCTTGACCATCTCCAGCGGCGGCACCGCCCAAGGCGCTACGGTCAGCGACGGCGGCCAACAGATCGTCTCCTCCGGCGGTGTCGCCAGCGACACCGTCCTCACCGATCCCGGCTCCGGAACCATCGTGTCGGGCGGCACCGGTATCGACTACGTGATCAGCGGCGGCGAGGCCGATGTCTTCGGCAGCGCCGTCAACGCCCTGGTCGAAAGCGGCAACAGCACGTCCGGCCTGCTGATCGTCGAGAATGGCGGCGTGGCCACCGGCACGACCGTCGCGGCCGGCGGCATCGAGAGCGTATTCGGCACCGATGTGGGCGCCGCGATCAATTCGGGCGGCGCCCAGCAGGTCTCCTCGGGCGGCACCACCAGTGGCTCCGTCATCGCCGGCGGCGGCTTCGAGCTCGTCGCGTCGGGCGGCACCGAGAGCGGTTCGGTCATCAGCGGCGGCGCCTTGGAGCTGCAGGCCGGTGCCGTCGTCAGCGGATCGATCATGTTCGCCGGAGCGGGCGGATCGCTGACGATCGACGGCACCTTCATGCCGACCAATACGATCACGGGATTCGCCCTGGGCGAAACCATCGACTTGGCGGGCGTGAGCTACGACAGCGGCGGCAGCGTCACGCCTGCGGGCGACACGCAGCAGATCGTCGAGAACGGCACCACCTATAGCCTGAATTTCGACCAGAGCTTCGCGGGCGAGTATCTCCAGGCGTCGAAAGACGCCAATGGCGATACCGCCCTTGCCTTGGCGGTCGCACCGCCCGCCATCACCACGCTGGTGGGGCAGCCCACCAACGGTTCGGCCATCGAGGTCAAGGGCACCGGCGAGGCCGGCGACACCGTCACGCTCTATGCGGATGGCGGCGCCACGGCGGTCGGCGCCGGGGTGGTGGCGCTCAACGGCAGCTTCGACATCTCGACCAACGTGGCCTTCACGGATCAGCTCCACACCGTGACGGCGACGCAGACGACGCCGAGCGGCTTCACCGGCATCGCCTCGACCGGCTTTACGGTAGCGGTCGATCCGACCGCGCCCGCGATCACCACGCTGGTGGGCCAGCCCACCAACGGCTCGACCATCGAGGTGCAGGGCACCGGCGAGGCGGGCGAGAGCATCACGCTCTATGCGGACGGCGGCGCCACGGCGGTCGGCAGCGGGACGGTGGCGGGCAACGGCAGCTTCGACATCGCCACCAGCGCGACCTTTGCGGATGGCGTGCATTCGCTCGACGCGGTGCAGACCGATGCGGCCAATCTGTCGAGCACGGCCTCGGCGGCCTTCGGCGTCAACGTCGATCCGACCATGCCCGCGATCACGACGCTGGTGGGCCAGCCCACCAACGGCTCGACCATCGAGGTGCGGGGCACCGGCGAGGCAGGCGAGAGCATCACGCTCTATGCGAACGGCGGCGCCACGGCGGTCGGCAGCGGGACGGTGGCGGGCAACGGCAACTTCGACATCACCACCAGCGCGACCTTTGCGGACGGGACCTACGCGCTCACGGCAGTGCAGAGCGACACCGCCGGCCTATCGAGCACGGCCTCGCCCGCGTTTGCCGTCCACGTCAACCCGACCGCGCCCTCGATCAGCGGGATTTCCCCTGACACCGGCTTAAGCGCCAGCGACGGCATCACCAACGTGGCGACGGTCACGGTCAGCGGCGCGGCCGAGGCCAACATTTCGGTGACGCTGTACGACGGGCTGACGCCGGTCGGCACCGTGGCGGCGGATGGCGGCGGCAACTGGAGCGTCGCCGGAGTCACGCTCAGCGAAGGCACCAACAATCTGACGGCGACCGCGACCGATACGGCCGGCAATACCGGCACGGCGTCGGCCGTTTTCGTGGCGACGCTCGACCAGGATTTGGGTGAGACCGCGACCGTGTCGTTCGCGGACGCCAATATCGGGGCCGCCAAGGTCGCTGCGGAGCATTTCAGCGTCGGCGGGCTCGATACCGACGACAACGGAACCGTGACGTTCAGCGACGGCACCCACACCCAGACCGTGAACATCGTCAACGGTGCGGCCGCGTCCTCGACCGTCAACCTGTCCGGGTTCACGGATGGCCCGATCACCGCCACGCTGGCGGCCAGCGATGCCGCCGGCAACACGTTCGGCGCCAGCGCCAATGCGACGCTCGACCAGGATGCGGGCGAGACCGCCACGGTGTCGTTCGCGGATGCCAATATCGGCCTGGCGAAGGCCGGCGCGGAGCACTTCACGGTCGGCGGGCTCGACACCGACGACAACGGTACGGTGACGTTCAGCGACGGCAATGTGGCGCACAACCAGGTGGTCGCGATCACCAACGGCGCGGCTGCGTCCTCGACCGTCAACCTGAGCGGGATGACGGACGGCCCGATCACGGCGACGCTGACGGCCAGCGACGCCGCCGGCAACACGTTCGGCGCCAGCGCCAATGCGACGCTCGATCAGACGACGCCGACCGTCACGGTGACGACCAACAGTACGGACGTCAACCTGGCGCACGGCACCGCCACGGTGACGTTCAGCTTCAGCGAGGCGCCGACGACGTTCGGCCTTGCCGACACCAGCGCGGTCGGCGGCGCGCTCGGCAATCTGCAGCAGGTGAGCGCGACCCAGTACACGGCGACGTTCACCGGCGCCCCCAATACCGACATCAGCAATGCATCGGTGAGCGTGACCGCCGGCAGCTGGCAGGAGAGCAACGGTAACCCGGGTGGCGGCGGCAGCACCAGCTTCACGGTCGACACGGTGACGCCGACGGTCGTCGTGACGACCAACAACACCGACGTCAACCTGGCGCACGGCACCGCCACGGTGACATTCAGCTTCAGCGAGGCGCCGACGACGTTCGGCCTTGGCGACACCAGCGCGGTCGGCGGTATCCTGGGCAATCTGCAGCAGGTGAGCGCGACCCAGTACACGGCGACCTTCACCGGTGCGACCAATACCGACATCAGCAATGCATCGGTGAGCGTGACTGCCGGCAGCTGGCAGGAGAGCAACGGCAACCCCGGCAGCGGCGGCAGCACCGCCTTCACGGTCGACACCGTGACGCCGACGGTCGTCGTGACGACCAACAACACCGACGTCAACCTGGCGCACGGCACCGCCACGGTGACGTTCGCCTTCAGCGAGGCGCCGACGATTTTCAGCCTTGCCGACACCAGCGCGGTCGGCGGGAGCCTGAGCAATCTGCAGCAGGTGAGCGCGACCCAGTACACGGCGACCTTCACCGGTGCGGCCAATACCGACATCAGCAATGCATCGGTGAGCGTGACCGGCGGCAGCTGGCAGGAGAGCAACGGCAACCCGGGTGGCGGCGGCAGCACCAGCTTCACGGTCGACACTGTGACGCCGACCGTGACGGTGACGACCAACAATACAGACGTCACCCTGGCGCACGATACTGCCACGGTGACGTTCAGCTTCAGCGAGGCGCCGACGTTGTTCAGCCTGGCCGATACCAGCGCGGTCGGCGGGAGCCTGACCAATCTGCAGCAGGTGAGCGCGACCCAGTACACGGCGACCTTCACGGGCGCGGCCAATACCGATACCAACAATGCGTCGGTGAGCGTGACCGGCGGCAGCTGGCAGGAGAGCAACGGCAATCCCGGCAGCGGCGGCAGCACCACCTTCACGGTGGACACGGAGGCAACGACACCGACGGTCGTGGTGACGACCAGCAACACCGACGTCAATCTGGCGCACGGCACCGCAACAGTGACCTTCACCTTCAGCGCGGCGCCCACGACTTTCACCCTAGCGGACACCAGCGCGGTCGGCGGCGCCTTGACCAATCTACAGAAGGTGACCGCGACCCAGTACACGGCGACCTTCACGGGTGCGGCCAATACCGACACCAGGTCGGCATCGGTCAGCGTGATTGCGGGCAGCTGGAATGCCGGCGGCAATGCCGGCACGGGCGGCAGCGTCACCTTCACGGTCGACACCGTGACGCCGACGGTCCCGAACGTGGACCTCGACGCCGCGGCGGGCGCGACCCTCAGCGCCACTGCGGCGCATGGCGTTCTCGCCGGTGCAAGCGACCCAACCGCATCAGAACCGCTCACCGTCAGCGCGGTGAACGGCGCCGCGGCCAATGTTGGACGCGCGATCGCCACCGCCTACGGCACGCTGACGCTGAATGCGGACGGCAGCTACAGCTACACGGCGACCGCAAGCGCCGCATCGCTGCCCAATGGGGCGGCCGAGGACAATGTCACCTTCACGGTCACGGACCTCAACGGCAACAGCACGACCTCGACCTTGTCGATCCTGGTCTACGGCAGCAGCCTGACGCTCTATGTCGGTGCCGCCGGCGGCAGCCTCAACGTGGGCAATGGCAACAGCGTCATCGACGGCCGGGCGGGCACCGAGACGATCACGGCGGGGAACGGCAAGGATGACATCTTTGCGGGTGATAACGCCACCATCACGGCCGGCAACGGCCAGGATGCCGTCACCGCCGGCGCCAACAACAGGATCACGCTGGGCAACGGCAACGACACGGTGACGGCGGGGTCCGGCAGCACGATCTCTCTCGGCAACGGCAGCAATACGGTGACCGGCGGGGCGAACGACACCATCACGGCCGGCAACGGCCAGGATGCCGTCACGGCCGGCGCCAACAGCAGGATCACGCTGGGCAACGGCAACGACACGGTGACGGCGGGATCCGGCAGCACGATTTCTCTCGGCAACGGCAACAATACGGTGACCGGAGGATCGAATGACACGACCGTGGTCGGAAACGGACAGGACCAGCTTGTTGCGGCGCCGGGCGACGTCTGGACCATCGGCGGCGGTCAGGATGTCTTCACGTTCAACGCCGGCTTCGGCAACAACACCGTCAACGGCTTCAGCACGTCCCATGACGTGCTCCAGTTCAACCATGCGCTGTTCGCCAATTACATGGCGGCGATGACCGATACCAAGCAGGTCGGAGCCAACACGGTGATCACCTACGACGCAAACGATTCGGTCACATTGAACGGAGTGACGGCCTCGCATCTGACGGCAAACAACTTCAAGTTCAGCTGATGCCTGCGGGGCAGGCGATCAAGCCCGCGCCAGCCTGATCTCGCGCCGCTTTTGCCGGCGCGCTCCGGTGCCCCAGATCAGGCCCAGCAGCGAGCCGAGGATGACGCCGGCCGCGCCGAGCGCGCCGGTGAAGCCTTGCAGGAAGATCGGGTCATAGCCGAGGAAGGGCGCCGCGGCGGTCGGGGCGAGCCAATAGTGCATGGCCTGGAACGCGAAGCCCAGGAAGCGCACGACCTGCAGGCTCAAGCGCTTGACCGTGTAGTTCCCCTGCACGAAGTGCCAGAACAGCGCCTTCACGATCACCCATTGGCCGCGCACCACGAACGCCATCATGGTGATCACCGACAGCCATGCGATCCACTTCTCGTAGTCGTGCACGAAGATGCGCGTGCGCAGGCTCTCGATCCACACCATGGGGCCGAGAATCGCGGCCGAGAGCCAGAACGTCATCCACAGCCGGTAGCGCCAGGTCGCGAAGGTGCCGTCGGGGCTGGAGATCATGCCGTAGACCAGGATCACGACCGCGAGCGTGCCCAGTCGCGTCCCGATGATGTATTCGTCCTGCAGCACGAAGCCCGTGATGGTCAGCGGTATGAGCTGGACCGTGAGCATGGTGAAATAGCCTTCCGCGAACTGGCCGGGGGCGGGCTCCTTCCTGATCACGGCGGCGTGGTACTGGGCGCCGAGCCCGAACAATCCGACCGCGAAGATCACGTACATCAGCGCGGAAATCTTGCGAAAGGCGTTGATGGCGAGGCCCCATTCGATCCAGTCCCGGATGTCGGCTTGATGCGCCAGATACCAATCGTGCATTGCCGCCTCTCCCCCGGCCGAACCATTGATAGGCTTGTAGCCCGCATGGAGCGTCAGCGAAATGCGGGAACGGCGGTCCTGGATTGCGGGCGCTGCGCGCCCTCCATCCAGGCTACAAGGGATTTGTGGGGTGCTGGCGGGCTCGGCACGGTCGCCTTTTCGGGCATAGAATGGCGCCAGCACGGCCGCTCGGGGTCGTGGCCAACACGGGGAAACGCCATGGAGATCACAAGACGTAACATGCTGGGCGCGGGCGCGGCAGTCGCTGCCGCCGCGAGCTTCGCGCCGGAGGCCTTCGGGGGTTGGGAGCCGAGCGAAAGCTATCCCGATCCGGCGATCAAGATCCTCGATCCGAGCTTCGCCAAATACCGCATCAACAATGCGGGCGTGGAGCGGCTCGCCACCGGCATGCGCTGGAGCGAGGGGCCGGTCTGGATGGGCGATTGGCGCTGCCTGTTGTGGAGCGACATTCCCAACAACCGCATCATGCGCTGGGACGAGGAGACCGGGCGGGCGAGCGTCTATCGCAAGCCCTCCAACAACGCCAACGGCAATACCCGCGACCGGCAGGGGCGCCTCGTCACCTGCGAGCATAGCGGGCGGCGGATCACGCGCACCGAGTTCGACGGCAGCATCACGGTGCTGATCGACAAGTTCAACGGCAAGCCGCTCAACTCGCCCAACGACGTCGTGGTCAAGTCCGACGATTCGGTCTGGTTCTCCGATCCGCCGGCCGGCATCCGCGGCAATTACGAAGGCGTCCAGGCCGTCGCCGAGCTGCCGACCAATTACTACCGTCTCGACAAGACCGGAAAGTGCACCGTGGTGGCGGAGGGGATGGGAGCCAACGGGCTTGCCTTCTCGCCCGACGAGAAGAAGATCTATCTGGTCGACAACGCTCCGACCCCGCGCGTCATTCGGGTCGCCGACGTGGTGGACGACGGCACCAAGCTCGCCAATATCCGAACGTTCGTGACCTGCGAGCCGGGCGCCAATGGGGACGGCTTCCGCTGCGACGTCGACGGCAATCTGTGGTGCGGCTGGGGCACCGGTCCGGACATCAACGGCGTCGCGGTGTTCAATCCGGAGGGCAAGCGCATCGGCGCCATCTTGCTGCCCGAGCGCGCCGCCAATCTCTGCTTCGGCGGCCTGCACCGCAGCCGCCTGTTCATGGCGGCGAGCCATTCGCTCTATTCGCTCTATGTGAACACCCAAGGCGCGCCCGGCGGCTGAGATCGTCGGGCCGCGCGCTCCCATGATCGGGCAGCATCGCGACCTGCGGCCGCGACCTCGGGCAAGGGCGATTGCGGTCGCGCCCTTGGCGCTCGCGGCCCTCGCCATCCTGGCGGCGACCGCCGGCGCGGCCGCGCAAGCCTATCCGACCCGGCCGGTGCGCATGGTGGTGGCGTTCTCGGCGGGCGGCACCATCGATGCGCTGGGCCGCATCCTGGCGCAGAAGCTCTCCGAGCAATGGGGCCAGTCGGTGGTGGTCGAAAATCGCGGCGGGGCGGCCGGCAATTTGGGCGCGCTCGCCGCCGCGCAGGCGGCTCCCGACGGATATACGGTCCACCTCGGCGCCCAATCGCTCGCCACCAACGTCACCATGGCGCCGGTGCCGAATTTCGATCCGCGCCGCGATCTTGCGCCGGTCATCGCGGTGGCGACCGCGCAGGACGTGCTGATGGTGCCGCCCGATGCGCCGGCCCGCAGCCTGCCCGAATGGATCGCCTACGCGAAGGCGCGGCCGGGCGAGCTCAACTATGCGTCGCTCGGCACCGGCTCGAGCGGACACCTGGCGACCGTGCTGTTTGCCGAGCTGACCGGGCTGCGGCTCGAGCACGTGCCCTATACGGCGGTGGCGCCGGCGGTGACCGACATCGTGGCCGGACGGATCTCGGTCTGGCTCGCGACGCTGGGCGGCCATCTGGGCAACATCCAGTCCGGCCGGGTGCGGGCGCTGGCGGTATCGGGCCTGGGTTCGCGCGCCGTCGCTGCCCGATGTTCCGACCTTCGCGGAGCAAGGCGTTGCCTTGACGGAGGAGTCGACCTGGTTCGGCCTCTTCGTGCCCAAGGGCACGCCGGCTTCGATCATCGCCAAGCTCAACAGCGATGTGCAGCAGGTCCTGGCGCAGCCCGCCATGCAGGCGCGCGCCGCGCAGCTCGGCTTCCGCCTGATCGGCGGTCCGCCCGACAAGACTAGCCGATCTGCTGCAAAGCGACATCGCCAAATGGGCGCTGGTGGCGAAACGCGCCGGCCTGGCGGCGGGAAATCCGTAGCCCGCATGGAGCTCTTTAGGGCGTTTACGCCCGTCTTCGCGGGCTATGCGGAATGCGGGAACGGCGGTCCCCGGATTACGGCGCTACGCGCCTTCATCCGGGCTACATGCTGCGGTGGGACCGCGATCCCGGATTGCGGCGCTGCGCGCCTTCATCCAGGCTACATGGCCGCATGGCACCCGCGCGGCAGGTGAACTTTCCTTTTCGCCGCATTTCACCTAAGCACCCCTTCCAAAGATCAAGAAGATCATCGGGGAGAATGTCCGGGTGCTTGGAGCATTTATCGCTCTATTGTCCGCCGCCACCTTTGCGCTCAACAATGCAAGCATGCGCCGTGGCGTCCTCACCGGCTCGGTGCTGCAGGCGATGGCGATCACGGTCCCGATCGGGTTGCCGATCTCATTCCTGGTCGCGGCCGCGACCGGCGCGCTTGGCGCAGTGGCCGGCTTCTCCTCGCGCGCCCTGCTCGTCCTCACGCTCTCCGGCATCATGCATTTTGTCTGGGGCCGCTACTGCAATTATCGCGCAACGCGGGCGATCGGCGCCAACCTGGTGGCGCCGGTCCAGCAGATCAATCTGATCTTCACGTTGCTGCTGGCGGTCTGGATCCTCGGCGAAACGCTGACGCCGCTGCGCATGCTCGGGATCGCGTTGGTGTTGCTGGGGCCGAGCTTCACGCTGCGCGAGAGCAAAGCCAAGTCCGTGCCGGCGCTGCGCGCCCAGGCTGCCTCAGCGCTTGGCGCCGACGTCACCCGCCACGATCCCGCGGACCACACTGCCGATGATCTCGCCGCCGCCGAAACACCGGTGTTCCGGCCACGCTATGCGGAGGGCTATTTTTGGGCGCTCTTGTCGGCGACCGGCTACGGCGTGAGCCCCATCCTGATTCGCATCGCGCTCGAGGGCAAAGGGCTCGTCGCCAGCATTGCGGGGAATCTGGTCGCCAGTATTGCCGCCACCGTGGTGATGGGGCTGTTCCTGTTGCCGCCGCGTCAGCTCGCGGAAGCACTTGCGGTCGAGCGCGAACCCGCCAAGTGGTTCACCCTGTCGGGCATCATGGTCGCGATCTCGCAATTGTTCATCTACATGGCGATGTCGCTCGCGCCCGTCACCGTGGTGTCGCCCATCAACCGGCTTTCGATTCTCTTCCGCCTTTCCTTCAGCCGGCTCATCAATCCGCAGCACGAGGTGTTCGGCGGCAAGGTCGTGCTCGGCACCATCGTGTCGCTCGCCGGGGCCGTGGTGTTGTCGCTGAGCATCGACTCGGTGCAGTCGTGGCTGCCCCTGCCCGACGCGATCCTGCCGCTCCTGCGCTGGCACTGGCCGTGATCGTCACCGGGTTGCGGATTTTTTCGGCGCGGCCTGCCGGGTTCTTCGGCAAGGCAAGGCAAGTGATTAATTTATAAAGGTTTTTTCTCTGATCGCGTGTCCACAACTTGATCTTTGTTGCGATGCAGCGATGGGGTACAAAAATGGTGCCCTGCGATGCAGGGTGTCTTGACTATCTGAACCCTCGCTGTGCTTCCCGGCAAACAGCGGGGGTTCTACTTTTTGGGGCACCCGCCTCAGTAGCCGGCCGCCATGGCGCCGCGGCTGCGCGGATCGGCAGCGCCCACAAATCCCTGCGGCGTGATCAGGATCGAATTGGCCGAGGTGTGCGGCGCCGTCCTCCCGCACCGTGTGGCCGAATCCTTCCAGCCCTGCGATGAGATCGGGCCTGAACCCGCGCTCGACCACGACCTCGTCGGGCGACCATTGATCGTGGATGCGCGGCGCCGCGACCGCGTCCGCAATCGGCAGCTTGCGGTCGATCACGTTGCTGATGACCTGCAGCACCGCGGTGATGATGCGGCTGCCGCCGGGCGAGCCGGTGACCAGGAACGGCCTGCCGTTCTTCAGCACGATGGTCGGGGTCATCGACGACAGCGGCCGTTTGCCCGGACCCGGCGCATTGGCGTCGCCGCCCGTGAGCCCATAGGCGTTGGGGGCGCCCGGCTTGGCGGCGAAATCGTCGAGCTCGTTGTTGAGCAGCACGCCGGTGCCCTCGGCCACCAGGCCGAGACCGTAGCTGAAGTTGAGCGTGTAGGTGTTGGACACCGCATTGCCGAAGCGATCCGCCACCGAGAAGTGCGTGGTGTTGTCGCCCTCATGGGCGGGGGCGCCTTGGGGGTGGATGTCGTGCGCGGGCGTGGCGTGCGCCGGATCGATGCCGGCCTGCAACTTGCGTCCATAGGGCTTCGACATCAACCGGGCGAGTGGCGCCGTGACGGTCGCAGGATCGCCCAGATAGACGGCGCGGTCCGCATAGGCGCGCTGCATGGCCTCGGCCAGGAGATGCGCGCGCTCCACGCTGTCGCTGGCGAGCTCGCCGTGCCGGTATCCTTCCAGGATGTTGAGCATCTCGATCAGCACCACCCCGCCGGAGGATGACGGCGGCATGGAGACGATGTCGTAGCCGCGATAGCGCCCGCGCACCGGCACGCGCACCAGCGGCCGGTAGTTTCTCAAGTCGTCGCCGCTCAGGATGCCGCCTTCCGCGCGCACCGCGGCCACCAGCTTGTCGGCGATGGCGCCTTGGTAGAAGGCGCGCGGACCGTTGCGCGCGATCGCTTCGAGCGTGTCGGCGAGATCGCTCTGCACCAGCCGGTCGCCGGGGCCAAGCGCGTGCCCGTCGGCTTTGAGGAAGATCCTTGCGGCCGACGGCCAGCGGGCCAGGCGGCGCTCGGCGCCCGGCAGCGAATCGGCGACATCGTCCTCGACCGGCATGCCGTCACGCGCGAGCCTGATCGCCGGCGCGATCAGGTCGGCCAGGCTGAACTTGCCCGAGCCATAGCGTGCATGCGCCAAGGCGAGCCCCGCCACCGTTCCGGGCACGCCGATCGCCAGCGCCGAATCGCGCGACTTGCGCGGATCGGCGGCGCCGTTCTGGTCGAGGAACATGTCGCGTGTCGCCGCCGCCGGCGCCGTCTCCCGGTAGTCGATCGCCACATCGGAATGGCGGCCTGCGAGATGGATCACCATGTAGCCGCCACCGCCGAGATTGCCGGCGGTCGGATAGGTCACCGCCAGGGCAAAGCCGGTGGCGACCGCCGCATCGACCGCGTTGCCGCCTTGCTTGAGCACCTCGACCCCGATTTGCGCCGCGCGCGCCTCCTGCGCGACGACCACGCCATGCGCGGCCGGAGTTTGCGCGGTGGCTTGAGCGAAACTGAGAGTGAGAAGGGCAAAAGCAGCAAGACCACACCGCAGTCGTTCCCGCGCGCGCCAGGGCAGCGGGTCGCTGCTTTCGCGGGGAGGAGCGGGGGAGAGATAGTTGCAGAGGAAGTTCATCAGCATCGCGACCATCCCTCACCTCGCCATGGCGTGATAGGCCGCGTTCGGCCGCATGTCGGTGGCGGAGGCAAGCCGGTTGGTCATGTTGTAGAATGAAGCGACGGCCGCGATGTCCCAGATGTCGCGGTCCGAAAAGCCCGCGCCGCGCAGGCGCGCGCGGTCGCTGTCCTCGATGGCCCACGGCTCGACCGTGAGCTTGCCGGCGAAGTCCAGCATCGCACGCTGGCGTTTGGACAGCCGCGCCGACCGGTAGTTGATTGCCGTCAGCTCGCCGAGCACCGGATCGTCCGCGAGATTGCGCACCGAGGCGCCGTGCACGGTGACGCAGTAGAAGCAACGGTTCTGCGCCGACACCACGGTGGCGATCATCTCGCGCTCGAGCAGCGAGAGGCCGGAGCCGCCCAGCATGAGGTCGTTGCGATAGGCCACGAAGGCTTCGAGCTTCGCCATGTCGAAGCTGAAGGCCTTCATCACGTTCGGCACGAAGCCGAGCTTGTCCTCGCAGGCCTTGAAAAAAGCCGCCATGGGGGCGCTCAGCTTCGCCGGCCGCAGCTTCAGGGCCATGATGTCGTCGTCTTGGTGCGCCATCTTGCGCTTGGTTGCGCGGCCCGGGCGCGCATGCTTGGCCGCCCCGAGCTGGCGCTTGGCGACGGTTTTCCGGGCGATGGTCTTGGTTGCCTTGGGCACGGCATGTCTCCTTCTGCCTTGGCCCGAACCTATACCCTCTCGATCGACTGCGACGCCAGCGGGCGGGCGCCGCTTCGGGCCACGCTTGGCTGCAAGCCGCGTTCACTTCTTCGGACCGCGAACAACGAGTGTCGCGGCGCGCCATTGCGGGTGATAGATACTCCGGCCACAAGGCTACGCAGATCCAAGGGACACCATGGCGGCCAACGAGCATCGGGGCGTCGAGAACCAGCAGGCCGTCTTGGCATCGATCGATGCAGCCGCGGCGCTGCTCGACCAACGCGCGGATATTCCCAAGAGCTTCGTCATCGGGCTGTTTGCCCGCGCGGTGCCAGAGGACTTTCTGCCCTGCCAGCCGCAGGAGGTCGCGGCCCTGGCCGAGCGGGCGTGGTCGCTGCTGGCGATCCGGCAACCCGGCACGCCGAAGATCCGCTTCGAGAGCCCCGCGGCCGCCGCAACGGGGGATCGGCTCAAGGACATTTCGGTTCTCGAGGTGGTCAACGACGACATGCCGTTCCTGGTGGACTCGGTCATGGCCGAGCTCGCGGAGCGCGGCGTCGATGTCCGTCTCGTGGTGCACCCGGTCTTCGCCGTGGCGCGCGATCCGCAGGGACGGCTGGTGGACTTCAAGGCCGTGCCGGTGCCCGGGAGCGCGCGGGAAAGCTTCATCCATATCCATGTCGGCCGCATCGACGACGACGCCCAGCGTGGCGCGATCGTGGCGGCCCTCGAGCAGGTGCTCGCCGATATCCGCCTCTGCGTGCAGGACTGGCGGCCCATGATGGGCCGTCTCGGCGAGATCATCGCCGACCTGAAGATAAGCCCGCCGCCGCTCGCGCCCGAGGAGATTGCCGAGGCGGCGGCATTCCTCGAATGGCTGGTCGCCAACAATTTCACTTTCCTGGGCATCCGGCATTACCGGGTCAGCGACGACGGCAACGTGCTCGAGCCGCAATTCGAGACCGGGCTCGGCCTGTTGCGCGAGCGTGAGCGGCGGGTGGTATGGCGCGGCGATCAACTGGTGACGATCACGCCGGCGATCCGCGAATTCCTCAACGAGCCGAGGCTTCTGTTCGTCACCAAGTCGGCGCTGCGCTCGCGCGTGCACCGGCGCGTCGACATGGATCATGTCGTGGTCAAGCGCTTCCGATGCCGACGGCCGGCTGGCCGGCGAGCGTCCAGCATCGTCGGCCTGTTCACCTCGACCGCCTATGTGCGCTCGACCCGCAGCATCCCGTATCTGCGCCGCAAGGTCGCCGCCGTGATGTCGCGCGCCGGCTTCGATCCGGATGAGCCATTCCGGCAAGGCCCTCGCCAACATGCTCGAAACCTATCCGCGCGACGAGCTGTTCCAGATCGATGACGACACGCTGTTCCGGTTCGCCCTGACGATCCTGCAGCTCGACGAGCGGCCGCGGGTGCGAGTGCTGCCGCGGCGCGATCGCCTTCGAACGCTTCGTCTCGGTCCTCGTCTATCGTGCCGCGCGATCGCTACGACAGCGACGTCCGCGGGACGCGTCGGCGACTGCTGGCCGCCGCCTACAACGGTCACGTCGCGTCCTTCACGCCGTTCTTTCCGGAAGGTCCGCTGGTGCGCGTGCACTTCATCATCGCCCGGCGCGAGGGCGCGGCGCCCGATCCGGACCGCGCCACCCTGGAGGCGGCGGTCGCCGGCATCGTGCGCACTTGGCTCGACGGCCTGTCGGAGGCGCTTGTCGGCGCTCATGATCCGGGCGCCAAGGCACGGGCGCTGGCCGAGCGCTATCGCCGACGCCTTCTCGGCGGCCTATCGCGAAGCCTTTACGCCCGCGGTCGCGGTCGACGATATCGCGGCCATCGAGGCGCTGTCGCCGCGATGCTCCGCTCGGCGTCGATTTCACCGCCGCGAGCAGGATCAGGACGGCAGCGCCGCCCTCAAGGTGTGGAGCTACGGCCGGCCGATCCCGCTGTCGGAGCGGGTCCCGGTGCTGGAGCACATGGGCTTCAGGTGGTCGACGAAGAGCACCTATCACGTCATCGCGCTCGGAGCCCGCAGGAACCCGACGTCTGGCTCCACGACATGGTGCTCGACCGTGCCGACGGCGGCACGGTCGATCTCGACGCCCGCCAAGCAGCGCCTCGAAGCCTGTCTTGCCTGGTCGTGATGCGGCGGCGGCGCCGAGAGCGACGGCTACAACGCGCTGGTGCTGGCCGCCGGACTTGACTGGCGCGAGGTCGCGCTGGTGCGCACGCTGTCGCGCTATCTGCGCCAGATTCGGCGTGCCCTATTCGCAGGGCTACATGTGGGCGACGCTGGTCAAGCATGCCGGCATCGCGGCCGACATCGTGGCGCTGTTCGATGCGCGCTTCGATCCGCGCTCTGCCGGCACGATGGAAGAGCGCGCGGACCGCGAGGCCGCAGCTCGCGGCCGACGATCGAAGCGAGCCTGCAAGCCGTCGACAGCCTCGACGAGGATCGCATCATGCGCCACTTCGTCAACGTGGTGCGCGCGGCGGTGCGCACCAACTTCTATCAGATCGACGCAGACGGCCAGGCCAAGCCGATCATCGCCATCAAGTTCGACAGCCGGAAGCTCGACGGCGTGCCGCTGCCGCGTCCGCGCTACGAGATTTTCGTCTATTCCCCGCGGCTGGAGGCGGTGCATCTGCGCTTCGGCACAGGTGGCGCGCGGCGGCATTCGCTGGTCCGACCGGCCGCAGGATTTCCGCACCGAGGTGCTGGGCCTCGTCAAGGCGCAGCAGGTCAAGAACGCCGTCATCGTGCCGGTCGGCGCCAAGGGCGGCTTCGTGCCGAAGCTTCTGCCCAAGCGGCCCGCGCGACGCCGTCCAGGCCGAAGGCACCGCCACCTACAAGCTCTTCATGTCGACGCTGCTCGACATCACCGACAATCTCGACGAAGCGGGCGTGATCCCGCCGCCCGATGTGGTGCGCCACGACGACGACGATCCCTATCTGGTGGTCGCCGCCGACAAGGGCACCGCGACCTTCTCGGACATCGCCAACGCGATCGCGCGACCAGCATGGCTTCTGGCTCGAGCGATGCCTTCGCGTCCGGCGGCTCGGCGGGCTACGACCACAAGAAGATGGGGATCACGGCGCGCGGCGCCTGGGAATCGGTCAAGCGGCATTTCCGCGAGATGGACGTCGACATCGGCAAGACGCCGTTCACCGTGGTCGGGGTCGGCGACATGTCGGGCGACGTGTTCGGCAACGGCATGCTGCGCGAACGCACCATCTGCCTGCTGGCCGCCTTCGATCACCGCGACATCTTCATCGACCCGGCGCCCGATCCCGACCGGAGCTTCGCCGAGCGGGCGCGCCTGTTCGCGCTGCCGCGCTCGAGCTGGCAGGATTACGACAAGGCGCTGATCTCGGCGGGCGGCGGCGTGTTCTCGCGCAGCCTCAAGGAGATCACGCTGTCGCCGCAGGCCCGCACGCTCATCGGGCTCGCGAGCGAAAAGACCAACCCGCAGCAATTGATCAATGCCATCCTCAAGGTGCCGGTCGACCTGCTCTGGTTCGGCGGCATCGGCACCTATGTGCGGGCCGCAAGCGAGACCGACGAGGCGGCCGGCGACCGCGCCAATGATGCGATCCGGGTGGCCGGCGCCGAGCTTAAATGCAAGGTGATTGGAGAGGGCGCCAATCTCGGCATGACGCAGCGCGGCCGCATCGAGGCGGCGATGCTTGGCGTGCGGCTCAACACCGATGCGATCGACAATTCGGCCGGCGTCAACACCTCCGACATCGAGGTCAATATCAAGATCGCGCTGATGCCGGCGATGCGCGACGGCCGGCTCTCGCGCGATGCCCGCAACGGCTTGCTTGACCAGATGACCGAGGACGTGGCGGCGCTGGTGCTGCGCAACAACTACCTGCAGACGCTGGCACTGTCGCTCTCGCAGTGGCGCGGGCTCGAGCTTCTCGGATTCGAGCAACGCTTGATGCAGACGCTGGAGCGGCGCGGCCTGCTCGACCGTGCGGTCGAGTTCCTGCCCGACGATACCGAGCTCGCCGAGCGGCGGCGCCGCGCGCAAGCGCTGACGCGGCCCGAGCTCTCGGTGCTGCTCGCCTATGCCAAGCTCTCGCTCTACGACGACCTCCTGGAATCGAACGTGCCGGACGATCCTTATCTCGGCCGCGAGCTGGTCCGCTATTTTCCCAAGGCGATCGTCGAGCGGTTCCCGGATGCGCTCGCAACGGCACCGCTTGCGGCGCGAGATCATCGCCACCCAGCTCGCCAATTCGATCATCAACCGCGGCGGACCTTCCTTCGCGGTGCGGATCGAGGACCAGACCGGCGCGCCGGCGGCCAGGATGGCGGCGGCCTTCGCGGCCGTGCGCGACAGCTACGAGATGAGCACGCTCAATGCCGAGATCGATGCCCTCGACAACAAGGTCCCCGAGCGGCTGCAGCGCGAGCTTTACATCGCGGTGCAGGATCTGCTGCGCGACCGCCTGGTCTGGTTCCTGCGCAACGTGGACTTCGCGCCGGGACTGGCCGCGGTGGTCGAGCACTACCGGCTAGGCATTGCGGCGGTCGAGGCCGCGCTCGACCATGCGCTGGTGCCGGAGGCGGCGGCCGCGCGGGCGGCGCGCCGGGACGAATTGATGCTGCAAGGCGTGCCGGAGGCGCTGGCGCGCCGTTTCGCCGATCTGCCCGGCCTCCTCGCCGCTCCCGACATCGTCAACGTGGCTGATCGCACCCAGCAGCAGATTGCCGACGTGGCGGCCACCTATTTCGCGGCCGAGTCCTTCTTTCGGCTCGATCGCATCGCGCGCGCGGCCCACGCGATCAACGTCTCCGATTATTTCGACCGGCTGGCGCTCGATCGCGCGCTCGATTCCATCGGCGATGCCGAGCGGCGGCTGGCGGCCGCCATGGCCGGCAAGGGCGCCGCCGGGGCGAGCGCCGTCCAGGCCTGGATCGCCCCGCGCCGGCAGGAGGTCGATCGCATCCGCACCCAGGTGGACGAGATCGCCAGCTCGGGCCTGACCGTCTCCAAGCTCACGGTGGCGGCGAGCTTGCTGGGCGATCTGGTCAGGCAATAGCCGCAAAGATCGAGGAGCGCAGATGGCGAGTGTGTTTGATAGAGCCGTGGAAACGTCGTTCACGCCGACCGACGGCGGCTACGTGTTCCGCTGCCCGAATCCGTGGCTGTTGGGCCGTCGCCGCAGCTATCTGGTGAACGACGCCCAGAAGGAGGTCCTGGTCGCGCATCTGCGGCAGCGGCAACGCCTCATCCTGCGGCTTTTGGCGGTCTATCTGCTGATTGCGTTCGCGGCCACGATGCTGTTCCAGTCGGGTACTCCCGACACCTCGACGACCGGCTTCTTCGCTGTCGTCGTTGTGACCTTGCTGGGCATGCTCGCGCTCGCCGTGGTGCCGCATCTTTATCTGATGCGAAAGATCGAGCCGTTGCTCGCCCAACTGCAGCGCGCCGACGATCAAGCCGGGGTGCGCGAGCAGCTGTTGGGCGTCGCCGCGGTGATATCGCCGCTCCATCTCTCGCTCGGCGGCTTGGGCGGGTTTCTGGTCGCGGTGGCGAACATCAAGACCATCGTCGAAGACCTCGCGCAAGGCGGCGGCGGATCCGAGCTCCTCTGGCCCGTCACCGGCGTTCTGCTCGGCGTTCTGCTGGCGAGCTATTTCGCCTACCTGGCGATCCTCAGGCGAAGGCTGAAGCGCAAGCCGAACTGACCCTGCGCTCAATGCCGGAAATGCCGGGTGCCGGTGAACACCATGGCGATGCCGTGGTCGTCGGCGGCCTTGATCACCTCGTCGTCGCGCACCGAGCCGCCGGGCTGGACGACCGCGGTGGCGCCGGCCTCGATCGCGACCAGGAGACCGTCCGCGAACGGGAAGAACGCATCCGAAGCCACCACCGAGCCGCGGGTGAGCGGCTCGCCCGCTCCGGCGGCATCGGCGGCCTTGTGGGCGGCGATGCGGGCCGCATCGACCCGGCTCATCTGGCCGGCCCCGATCCCGACCGTGGCCCCATCCTTGGCGTACACGATGGTGTTCGACTTGACGTGCTTGGCGACCCGGAACGCGAATGCCAGATCCTTGAGCTCGGAATTGGTGGGGGCACGGCGCGTGACGACCTTCATCTCCATATCGTCGACGACCGCGTTGTCGCGCGACTGCACCAGGAGGCCGCCGGCAACCGATTTCACCATGAGGCCAGGGGCGCGCGGGTCGGGCAGGCCGCCGGCGATCAGCAGCCGCAGATTCTTCTTGGCCGCGATGACCGCGATCGCCTCGGGCGTGGCGTCCGGGGCGATGATCACCTCGGTGAATATCTCGGTCATGGCGCGCGCCGCTGGCGCATCGAGCGTGCGGTTGAGCGCCACGATGCCCCCGAAGGCGGAGACCGGATCGCAGGCCAGCGCCCTGCTGTAGGCCTCGAGAAGGGTTTCCGCCTCCGCCACCCCGCACGGATTGGCATGCTTGATGAGGGCGCAGGCCGCCGTGCGCTTGGGATCGAACTCGGCCACGCATTCGTAGGCCGCATCGGTGTCGTTGATGTTGTTGTAGGAGAGCTGCTTGCCCTGCAGCTGCCGCGCGGTCGCGACCCCGAAGCGCGTCTGCGGCGTGCGGTAGAAGGCCGCCGACTGGTGCGGGTTCTCGCCGTAGCGCAACGCCTCGATGAGCCGTCCGGCCACCGCCCGATAGGTGGGCGCCGGATCGGCGAGCTCAGCCGCGAACCAGTTGGCGATGGCGGCATCGTAGGCCGCGGTGCGCGCATAGGCCTTGGCGGCGAGCCTGCGCCGCAGCGCCAGCGTGGTCATGCCGGCATGCTGCGCCATCTCGGCGAGCAGCAGTCCATAATCCTGCGGCTCGACCACCACGGTCACGTCGTTATGGTTCTTGGCGGCGGCCCGGATCATGGCCGGTCCGCCGATATCGATGTTCTCCACGCAGGCGTCGAGGTCGGCGCCTTTGGCGACGGTCTCCTCGAACGGATAGAGATTGACCACCAGCAGATCGATCGGGGCGATGCCGTGCGCCGCCATGGCCGCCGCATGCCGGCTGTCGCGACGGATGCCCAGCAGGCCGCCATGCACGTTGGGGTGCAGGGTCTTGACCCGGCCGTCCATCATCTCCGGAAAGCCGGTCAGCTCGGCGACGTCGCGCACCTTAAGGCCGGCCTGCGCGAGCGCCGCACGCGTGCCGCCCGTCGAGACGATCTCGACGCCGTGGCCGGCGAGCGCGCGCGCCAGCTCGATCAGGCCGGTCTTGTCGTAGACCGAGATGAGAGCGCGGGTAATCCGGCCCGCGGCGTCGTTCGAAGGGTCGGTCATGATCTGCGGAGCCGCGCCGGCGTCCGGCGCAATCGCGCGCCGTGCTCAGGACGCGCTGCGAGGATGGTGGAAGCTCGAAGCCTGCATGGACCCAAGGCGGATTTCCCGTGACGGAAAGGCCGAACCGGCCGCACATTGATAAGAGCGGGACCCTGGATTTGATCCGGTCCCAAGCGGAACATGGCCAGATACACGCGCGCAACCGTGTTGGCCAGTCGCCTCGCCGTCAGGTCTTGCCGCGCCGGATATTGTCGCGGATGTAGCGGTACCGCGGATCGGTATCCTTCAGCCCGTTGCAATACCAGTCCTCGACGATGCTGGCCTGCTGTTCGACATTGTAGTCGTCCCACTCCTTTCCAAGCTCGTACTTGTAGGCCGCGGCGGTATCGAGCTTGGTCACGAAGGCCCGGCATTGGCAGCCGACGGACTTGAGCATGAAGCCGAAGCCAAGGACGCCGTTCTGCCCCTGCCAGACATGGGTCAGCTCGTGGATGAGGGTCGGTGCCCACTTCGGCGCCACGGCATTCTTGTACCCGTCGGGACCCAGGTGGATCGTGTATTTCCAGATTCCGCAGCTCGTCCACGGCCGGTCGCCAAGACCCAAGCCATCGGAGATTTCGACGCGGCTGGTCTGCAGGGACGCCATGAACACCCGCCGCGCCTCGTTGCCCTCCGGCGCCGTCAATTCTCGCGATGCCATAAGCCCCTCCGGTATGGCCGCAACATGGAGGCGAACCCTGCATCCCATGCCCTCGAATTACACGCTGTCTCGTTGTTGATTGTCAATCCGCATGGCGCACACAACGCGCTCGACGCGCTTGGCATTCTGTTTGAGTTGGTGCGCCGGACAAAGAGTCCTTGGGTCGCCGGCCGCGCTCTCACAGCGGCAGCTGCAAGTCCTCGCCCCGTCCCCGGCGCGTTCCGGTGCTCGGCGGCATTGCGGCCGACATTGCAAATGTCCACTGCACCCGCATCACGCTGCGGGCCCGGCCATGAATCACCAGCTGCACGGTTCGGCGCGGGCCGTCGTTGCCCGCCAGGTAGACGCTCTCCTCGAGATCGATCCGGTCCTCGTAGGCGGTGAACGTCCACACCTCCTTGTTGGCCATCACCAGCATGGCGCCGTGGGTGTCGGACAGGCGGTTGGCCTTGACCGAGGGATGCAGGTGGAAGCGGATCGCGAAGTGGTCGCGGCCGGTTGCGATCGCGTTGCCGAGCGCCGGCGTGAAGAGGTCTTCGCCGTCGAGCCGCTTGCCATCGGCTGCGAGCAGCAAGGAACGCTGGTGGATGACGTCGAAGTTCGCCGCGTAGCCGTCGTGGGCGGTGCGCAGCACGATGGCGCCGTCCTGCACGCCGCGGTCGGCGGTGACGCGCTGCGGACCGCTCACGATCGGCGCCCCGTTGAGCAGGCGCTTGATCGGCCCCGATTCGACGAACCGGCACGACGAAACCTCGTTGAGCGTCACCGTCGAATGGGCGGCGGTCGAGCGCGCCACTTGCCGCCAGCTGTCGCGGCTGGTCGCCGGCAGCCCGCAATTGACCACGATCCGGTTCTGCCGTGTCGACAGCTCGAACGACAGGCAGCCGGCATGCGCCTCGGTGCTCACCGCCAGGGGGGGCGGCGTGCCGGTATCCATCAGCACCACGGTGCCATTGGCCTCGATCCGCTGGTAGCCCGAATGGGGCGCGTTCGCGACCGGCGTGCCGCGCGCATCGTCATAGGCCAGGATGGTGGTGAGCAGGTCGGTCGGCGTCGGCCCCATGCCGTTGAACAAGGCGAAGCTGCCGTCGCCATGGCGGAAGAAGCGCAGCATCGGCATCATCCGGTCGATGGCGTTGAGGAGCGCCTCGGGGGGCGCCAGGTTGCGGGCCGTGAACAGCTGGCGCAGCGGCAGGAGATCGACCAGAAGCTCGATCAGGGCGCCCGGATTGCGGCTGATATGGCCGCCGTCAGGAAGGATCTGCCGCTCCAGCTCGTCGCCCAGCCGCTTGGTGGCCGCGCGGCTGTGTCGGGCCTGCCCGGCCATGCACAGCGACGCATAGGTGAGCGCTATCATGGTTTGCAGGCGCGGCACGCCGTCGGGCGCATCCGCGGCGACCCGGCGCAAGCGGCGCACATGCCGGGTCAGGCTGCGAATGAACCGGCGGTAGAAGCGGACGTCGGAATCGTCAAGCAGCAGGGTCGCTTGGCTGAGCCAGGAGATGACCCGCCGGCCCAGGACCTCGGGGCGCCAGGCGATCGGCTCCAGGCTGCTGTGCGAGGTGATCCATTCGTCCACCAGCGCGCGCGCATTGGCGCGCGTGATGCCCGAATTGGCGGCGCGCAAATGCCGCAGCCAGCCGAAGCCCAGGAGCGCGATCGCCCAGTCCTCCGACGGCGGGGCGATCTCGAACGGCGAGCGGGCATCGCAGGTGACCACCTTGCCGGCGAACACGAAGCGGCCGGCATAGATCTCGCTCGCCCTGGTGGCGTCAGCGGTCCGCAAGTCCTGCGGCGAGACGACCAGGCGATCGGTCTTGGCAGGGAACGGCCAATTGAACAGGGCGTGCCCGCTCGCCCGGCTGATGAGCTTGCGAGCCAAGCCGCGCGCCACGAACACGGACAGTTTGGTATGTTCCGCGACCGAAACGCGCGCCATCGATCCGTTCGCTCCCTGGAGCATGATACCCGGAAGGCCTGACCCGCGCAGAAGCGGGGGTTGCAGACCTTTGGGACAAGCTCATGCGTTCCACACCCGAGAATCACAGCGTTTTTGGCCCGCCGCCGGAAGATACAGAAGGGTTGGGCGGCGGCCAACTGGGCACAATTGCGCAGCCCCCTCAAACCCGCTCGAGCCGGGCCGCAAAGAACCCGTCGAGGCCCGCCATGCGCGGGTCCGGATCGGCGAAGTGGCAGGGCAGCGTGCGCAGATCGCCGGCCGGCGTGAGCAACTCCTGGATGCCGTCGAGCTCGGCCGCCGCGACCGGCCAGCGGCGGAAACGCGCATCGCGGGCGAGGAAATCGGTGACGACCTCGATGCCTTCCTCGGGCTCGAGCGAGCAGGTGCAGTAGACCAGAAGGCCGCCCGGTTTGAGGAGCTCGGCCGCGCGCACCAGCATCGCGCGCTGCATGGCGGCGAGCGTGGCGATGTCGTCAGGCTGCTTGCGCCACGGCACGTCCGGATGGCGGCGGATGGTCCCGGTCGAGGAGCACGGCGCATCGAGCAGGATGGCGTCGAACTCGGTCACCGGCCAGCGGGCGAAATCAGGGTTGAGGATGTCGTCGGTCACGATCTCCGCCGCCAGGCCGAGCCGCTTGAGATTGAGCGCGACCCGGTCGATGCGGGATTGCGCCCGATCGACCGCGACCACGCGGGCCCCCGCGGCGGCGAGCTGCGCGGTTTTGCCGCCGGGGGCGGCGCAAAGATCGGCCACGGTCTTGCCGCCGACATCGCCCAGCAAGCGCGCCGGCAAGGCCGCCGCTGCATCCTGAACCCACCAGGCGCCGTCCGGATAACCCGGCAAGCCCGGCACCGGCCCGTGCACCAGTGCCCGCACGGTTCCGGTCGCAAGCACGCGCCCGCCCAGCTGGGCCGCCCATGCGGCGGGATCGCTCTTTACCGTGAGATCGAGGGCCGGCTCTTGCGCGTTCGCGGCCGCGATCGCGCGCGCGGTTTGGGTCCCGTAGGTTGTGGCCCAGCGCCCCATCAGCCAATTGGGCGTGTCCAAGAGCGTGGTATCGACTCCGGCCAGATGCTTGGCGCCGTCCCGTGCTACCCGCCGCAACACCGCATTGACCAGGCCGGCATAGCGCGCGGCACGGCGGTCGGCCTGGACCAGCCGCACCGCGAGATCGACGGCCGCATGGTCGGGCACCTCGAGCCAGAGGATCTGCGCCGTCCCGATCAGCAGCGCGGTCTCGGCCCGCGGCGCATCGGCCGGCAGGCCGCGGTCGAGGAAAAGGCCGAGGATGTACCGCAACGTGCCGAGCCGGCGCAACACGGTCGCCGCCAGATGGCGCACCAGGGCGCGGTCGCGGTCGGCCAGCGCCGCCAAAGCAGGATTGGCGGCAAGATCGATGAGCTCGTCGAGCGGCCGGTGCCGGCGCAGCACGCCGTCCAGGATATCTGCCGCAAGGCGGCGCGCCGGCAGGCCCGGTGGCTCCGGCGCGGCAGCGCGGCGCGGTTCCCGCGATTGCTTCGCGCTCAGAGGTTTTTTCGACATCGGCGGTAAGTAGGCTGTTTTCGTCCCCGGCGAAACCAAAACCGGAGTGCGGAGACGCCCGATGACCCCGGACTTGACGCCGGCGCGCGGCGGCGCATCTAAGATCCATGACCGAGACAAAGGACAGTTCCCCGCCCGGGCGCCGGCCGACGGCGCCGCGACCGAGGACGGAGCCAACAAGGCGCCGGCGAAGCCGCTTGGGCCGGCCGCGCGACGCGCGCTCGCCGAGGCCGCCGCCCGGCGCGCCGAGCGCGCGCGAAACACGTCGCAAGCGCCCGCAAGAAATCGGCGGCCGCGGCGGCCTCGAGCCGACCCGCTACGGCGACTGGGAAGTCAAAGGCGTGGCCTCGGATTTCTGAAGCGTTGGATCTTTGAAGCGAAGACGCGGCCGGCGGGCGGGCACGGCCTCCGTACTTTTCCCGGACGCAGTGCAGCGCGTAGCGCTGCACTGCAGATCCGGGATCGTCCGAAACTCTGAGCCTCAAACACTCGGAGCCCGTAACGATCCCGGGTCTGCGGCGCAGCACTCCGCAAGGGCTACGTGCTGCACTGCGCCCGGGAAAAGTTCAAAGGCTGAGCCTCGCTACGCTACCGCTGAACAACCGCGGAAAAAGCGACCTCCGTCCCATCCGCCTAGCGCGTCACCACCACGGTGGTCCCGACGCTCACGCGCTCGAACAGGTCGACGATGTCCTGGTTGTACATGCGGATGCAGCCGTAGGACACGAAGCCGCCGATGGAGCCCGGCATGTTGGTGCCGTGGATGGCGTATTCGGTGCCGGCGAGCGTCATGGCGGCAACGCCCATGGGATTCTGCGGCGTGCCGCCGGGAATCACGTCGGGCAGGGATGGCTTGTCGCGCTTGACTTCCGCCGGCGGCGACCACGCGGGCCTCACGTATTTGCCGTCGATATGCGAGGTGCCCTGCCACTGCTTGCCGGCCTTGCCGACGCCGACCGGGTAGCGCAGGGCGTGCTGGCCATCGACCACCAGATAAAGCCGGCGCTCGTTGGTCCTCACCACGATGGTGCCGGGCGCATAGCCGCCGAACGCCACCACATTGGCGCTCGCATGCGCCTGCGGCGCTGCCGCGATCGTGACGAGACACGCGGCCGCCGCGCAGGCGGCCAAAATTTTAGACCGGTGATGCATGGACCCCCCAAAGCGATCAAGCCTGGACCATATGGTTAAGAACCATAATCCAAACTCGACCGCGCCTCAGCCGGAAGCTCGAAACAGGGTAAGCGTCCGGTAAATTTTCGACGTAGGGCGCAATCGCTTTATTGCGCCGTTCGGCGCCGCCCATGGATTGCGTCGCCTGCGGGACCGATGGCGCAATAAAGCGATTGCGCCCTACGGGTCATGCCGACTTCTTGTTCTGCCGGTTGCTCACCAGGTCGTCGACCACGCCCGGATCGGCGAGCGTGGAGGTGTCGCCGAGATTGCCGGATTCGTCCTCCGCGATCTTGCGCAGGATGCGGCGCATGATCTTGCCGGAGCGCGTCTTGGGCAATCCGGGCGCGAACTGGATCAGGTCGGGCGAGGCGATCGGGCCGATCTCCTTGCGCACCCAGCCGACCAGCTCCGAGCGCAAGGCCTCGCTCGGTTGCTCGCCCGCCATCAGGGTGACATAGGCGTAGATGCCCTGGCCCTTGATGTCGTGCGGATAGCCCACCACGGCGGCCTCCGACACCTTCGGATGCGCCACCAGCGCGCTCTCGATCTCGGCGGTGCCCAGCCGATGACCGGCCACGTTGATGACGTCGTCGACCCGGCCGGTGATCCAGTAATAGCCGTCGGCGTCGCGGCGCGCGCCGTCGCCGGTGAAATACTTGCCCGGATAGGCCTTGAAATAGGTGTCGACGAAACGCTGGTGATCGCCGAACACGGTGCGCATCTGGCCGGGCCACGAATCCGCGATGCAGAGGTTGCCGCTGGCCTCGCCGTCCAGCACCTGGCCCTCGGCATTCACGATCTGCGGGACGACGCCGAAGAACGGCTGCGTGGCCGAGCCGGGCTTGAGCGGCGTGGCGCCCGGCAGCGGCGTGATCATGATGCCGCCGGTCTCGGTCTGCCACCAGGTATCGACGACCGGGCAGCGCCCGTCGCCGACCACGTGATAGTACCATTCCCAGGCTTCCGGATTGATCGGCTCGCCGACGCTGCCGAGCAGCCGCAGCGAAGCGCGCGAGGTTTTCTTCACCGGCTCGTCGCCGGCCTGCATCAGGGCGCGGATCGCGGTCGGGGCGGTGTAGAAGATGTTGACCTTGTGCTTGTCGACCACCTCCCAGAACCGCGACATCGAGGGATAGTTCGGAACCCCTTCGAACATCAGCGTGGTGGCGCCGTTCGCCAGCGGGCCGTAGACGATATAGCTGTGCCCGGTCACCCAGCCGACATCGGCGGTGCACCAATAGATGTCGCCGTCGTGGTAGTCGAAGACGTATTGATGCGTCATGGCGACATAGACCAGATAGCCGCCGGTCGTGTGCAGCACGCCCTTCGGCTTGCCGGTCGAGCCCGACGTGTAGAGAATGAACAGCGGATCCTCCGCGTTCATCTCCGCGCACGGGCAATCGGCCGTCACCATGTCGGCGGCCTCGTGGTACCAGACGTCGCGCACCGGATCCATGTCGACGGTGGCGGCCGTGTGGCGCACCACGATCACATGATCGACGCCGCCGACCTTGGCGATGGCCGCGTCGGTATTGGCCTTGAGCTGCACCTTGCGGCCGCCGCGCACGCCTTCATCGGCGGTGATCACGACCTTCGAGCCGCAGTCCTCGATGCGGCCGGCGAGCGAGTTCGGGCGAGAAGCCGCCGAACACCACCGAATGGACGGCGCCGATGCGGGCGCAGGCCAGCATCGCATAGACGGCTTCCGGGATCATCGGCATGTAGATCGTGACCCGGTCGCCCTTCTCGACATTGCGGTTGCGCAGGATGTTGGCGAAGCGGCAGACCTCGTCATGCAGCTCCCGATAGGTGATGTATTTCTGGCTCTTGGGATCGTCGCCCTCCCAGATGATGGCGACCTGGTCGGCGCGCTTGGGCAAATGCCGGTCGATGCAGTTGTAGGCGACGTTGGTGACGCCGTCCTCGAACCATTTGATCGACACATTGCCGGGCCCGAACGAGGTGTTCTTGACCTTGCTGAACGGCCTCGTCCAGTGGATGCGCTTAGCCTGCTCCGACCAGAACGCGTCGGGATTCCCGATCGAGCTCCGGTACATGTCCCGATACTTGACGTCGTCGATGAAGGCGCGCTGCTTCCACTCTGCCGGAACCTCGTAGATCTTCTCGGACATTTCTTCCTCCACCCTGACGCAGGCCCGCGCAGGCACGCCGTCCCGCACATTTGGTTCATTATGCGTCAGCGTTGCGACAAGCGACAAGACCAAGGCATGTCGTGGTTGCGCGGGTCGGGCAAGCGAGCGGCCGATGCGAGAGCCGAATGGCGGGCCATCGCGGGCCGCTGTGGTGTATAAAGGCGCTCGGGCCGGGATCGTCGCAGGAGAATTGCATGCACCGCCGCGTGTCGATTGTCGTCGCCGTGCTGATTGCCTTCATGTTGCCGAGCGGCCGGCCCGCCGCCGCGCAATCGCCGGCGCCAGCGCCCGACGCCGTCGCGGCCGCGCGCGAGTTGGTCACCGCTTCGCGCGCAGCCGACCAGCTCACGACGATCCTGCCCCTCTTGATGCAGCAGCTCAAGCCGGCGATCGTCCAGGGCCGCGCCGAGGTCGCGCGCGACTTCGATGCAATCATGCCGCAGCTGATCGAGAGCATGAAAGCGCGCAGCGATGCCTTCGCGGACGGCATGGCCCTCATCTACGCGCGCAACTTCACCGCCGACGAGCTGCGCCAGCTCACGGACTTCTATCGCGGGCCGATCGGGCAGAAGTTCTTGGAGAAGATGCCGGTGGTCGCCCAGGAAAGCCTCGGCCTGGGCCAGAAGTTCGGCCAGGAGATCGCCGTCGACCTGCGCAACCGCATGATCGAGGAATTGCGAAAGCGCGGCCACAATATTTGAACGGGCGGAGGGCCAAGCCGTGCGCCGTTTGGGTCTGCTCCTCGCAATGGCGCTCGCGGTCTCGGCGAGCGCTGCAATCACGAGCGTGGCATCGAGCGGTCGCCGCAATGGCGCAATCCTATCCCAGCCGGCCGATCCGGCTCTTGGTATCGTATCCGCCGGGCGGCGCCGCCGATCTGGTGGCCCGCGCCATCGGTCAGCCGCTGGCGGCACGCCTGGGCCAGCCCGTGGTGGTGGAGAACAGGCCCGGCTCCAACGGCAATCTCGCGGGCGAGCTCGTGGCCGGCGCGGCGCCCGACGGCTACACGCTGCTGCTGGGGCCGAGCGCGCTGTTCGGCATCAATCCGCATCTCTATGCGCGGATGTCGATCGATCCGCTCAAGGATCTGTTGCCGGTGGCGAGCCTGGTGTCGAACGCGCTGCTGCTGGCGGCCAATCCCAAGCTGCCTCCGCAGGGCTTGCGCGATTTCATCGATTTTGCCCGCCGCGCCGACCCGCCCTTGTTCTATGCCTCGATCGGCAACGGCAGCGAGCATCACCTGGCCATGGAGATGCTCAAGCAGACCGCCGGGATCAACCTCACCCATGTGCCCTACAAGGGCGGCGGACCGGCCGCGCTCGGGGTCATGGCGGGCGACGTCGCGGCGATGTTCGGCGGCGGCTCGGTCGCTTCGCTCATTCAATCGGGCGAGCTGCGCGGGCTCGCCGTCAGCGGTCGCCGCCGCTCGCCGGCGCTTGCCCGACCTGCCCTCCATCTCCGAGCTCTACCCGGACTATGAGGTCACCCTCTGGCAGGGCCTGTTCGCCCCGGTCGGAACGCGGCGCGACATCGTCGCGCGGCTGCGTACGCAGGTGAACGCGGTGCTGGCGCAGCCGGAGGTGATGGACAAGCTCGCCGCCGCCGGCTCCGGCGATCCCTACATCACCACGCCAGCCGAATTCGCCGCCCGCATCCGCGCCGACTACGACAAATACGGCAAGGTGATCGCCGCAATAGGTTTGAAGGTGGAGTAAGGAAAGCCGAAGCCTTCGTCCTTTTCCCGGGCGCAGCGCAGCACGCAGCTCTTGCGGAGTGCTGCGCTGCAGACCCGGGATCGTTACAGGCTCGGAGCCCGGAACCATCGCCGCGGTCGAGAGGACATGTTTTGTAACGATCCCGGATCAGCGGCGCACCGCTTCGCAAGGGCTGCGCGCTGCACCGCGTCCGGGAAAAGCATCTAGGCCCCGTTTTTCCCTCTGAGCGTCGTGTTGCTTTGGCTACCAAGGCGAGCTACTGCGATGGTCGAGCGTTTCTTCGTCTACATCCTCGCAAATTGTCGACGCGGTGTGCTGTATGTCGGCGTGACCGGTGACCTCGCCGCGCGGATGACGGTGCACGAGGCCGAAGCTTGGCGTGCCGCGGCATGGATCAGGACCTGCATCGGATCGCCCATGTTCGGGGTAAACGATCGCCGGCGTACGCATCCGTCGGATTGGGCTGGTCCTGCGCGACGGACCGGACCGCGAACGTGGCGGTGCCGGCGAACGCCGCGAGTGCGAGCCAGCATCAGGTACGAGCAAGGCGAGCACGCATGAGTTGCGCGATCTCCCGAGAAATTGCTTGTTTCGCCGCCATAGAGCATCGATTTTCTTGTACACCATCACACGCCCATGAAGCCGATAATGGCGCCCATGAGCAGCAACCCGACCAGCCATGGCGCCGGCCGTCGATCAATATCAGCCGCGGGTCGCGATACGCGAAGCTGTAATTGACCGCCAGCGTCGTGATCACGAAGCCGAGCCAGCAGAACGCGCCCAAGACTCGACGCCGTTGAGCAGCGTTACCTGTCCGGCGCCGAAATGCCCCAGACCCGGCCGCGCCAGCACCCAGGCGCATGATCAGCTCCGCCACGAACGCGTAGATGAAGGGGAGATAGCTGCCCGGTCGCTGCTCTGCTCGTGCACACGTTCCGGCGCGTGGTGCCGAGCGCCGCCGTCCAGATCTTGGCCAGGCTCGTGTACCAGATCCCGGATCAGCGGCGCACCGCTTCGCAAGGGCTGCGCGCTGCACCGCGTCCGGGAAAAGTATCCAGACCTCGGCCGATGACGCGTCCATCACCAGCGCTGCGGTCACCCCTTCTTGCCGGCCATCTGGCAGACGATCTTCCATTCCGCGGCGGTGACGGGCTGCACCGACAGCCGCGAATATTTGACCAGCGCCATGTCCTTGAGGCGCGGCTCGGCCTTGATGGCGGCGAGCGTCACCGGCTTTGGCAGCGGCTCGACCGCCTTCACGTCGACCGGCGAGGAACTTTCCGTCCGCATCGGTCGGGTCCGGATAGGATTCCCGGATCACCTCGACGATGCCGACGATCTGCTTCTCGTCGCCGGTGTGATAGAAGAAGGCGTGGTCGCCCTTCTTCATCTCCTTCAGGTTCCGGCGGGCGGTGAAATTGCGCACGCCGGTCCAGGGCTCGCCCTTGGCGCCGCGCTCGCGCTGGTGGTCCCAGGACAACGTGTCGGGTTCGGTCTTCAAGAGCCAGTAGGCCATCGGTTTCATCCTTCTGCTCGGAACGGGCGCGTCAACAAATTTTCGATCGCTGCATCGACGCTCGATGCGCCCTCGAGAATGGCCGCGACCGCGGTGGCGATCGGCATCTCGACGCCCGCCTCGCCGGGCCATCTCGACCAGCGCCGCCGCCGTGAACGCGCCTTCGGCGAGGCCGCCCGCGGCGCTCGCGTCGTGCCGGCGGCTCGCCCTTGCCGAGCGCGATGCCGAGCGAAAAGTTGCGCGACTGCGGGCTCGGAGCAGGTGAGAATGAGATCGCCGAGGCCCGAAAGACCCGTCAAGGTTTCGGGCCGCGCCCCCAGGGCGTGGCCGAAGCGGAACGAGCTCGGCGAAGCCGCGGGTGGTGAGCGCCGCCGCCGCGCTGGCGCCGAGGCCACGGCCGGCCACGATCCCGGCCGCGATGGCCAGCACGTTCTTGGCGGCGCCGCCGATCTCGACGCCGCGCACATCGGTCGAATGATAGGGCCGGAACGTGGCCGAGCCGAGCGCGCGGCGCGAGCGTCTGCGGCCAGGCTTCGTCGCCGCGCCGCCAGCGTCACCGCGGTCGGCAGGCCGCGCGCCACGTCGCTCGGCGAAGCTCGGCCCCGACAGGATCGCGGGCACCGCGGCCGGCAGCGCATTCGGCGATCATCTCGGTCATGAAGCGTCGCGGTGCCGCGCTCGATGCCCTTGGCGCAGGCGATCACCGGCGTGCCGGCGGCGAGCGCGCGGCCGCGACGCCGCAACGGCGCGCAACGGCTGCGCCGGCACCGCCAGCAGGATCGCATCCTGCGCCGCCAGGCCGCCGCGCTCGGCGCCGCGATCGCGACGCGGTCGTCGATCCGGACGGCCCGGCAGGCGCGGGCTCTCCCGCGTCGCGCAATCGCTCGGCGCCCGCCTGATCGCGGGCTCACGAGCGTCACGCGTGCGGCCGGCGCGCGCCGATGCACGTTGGCGAGCGCGGTGCCCCAGGCGCCTGCCCCGATCACCGCGATGCGCTCGAACGCCATCGGGCTCCGTCAGGCTGGCTCCGGCGCGCCCTGCCCTGGCGGCGCTGCCGGCTTGTCGCGATCTGGCCGGCGCAATCGGCCGGCCGGATTCGGAGCGGGCCGCGCACATCGGCGAGCGGCCAGCGGGCGCGCGGCGCGGTGTCGAGCGTGTCGCGCAGGCCGAGCGCGAGCCGCTCGGCGCCCGCCCAGGCGATCATGGCGCCGTTGTCGGTGCACAGTTCGGCGGGCGGCACCACCAGCACGGTGCCGGCCTTGAAGGCCACACGATGCAGCGCGCTCGCGGATTGCCTCGTTGGCGGCGACGCCGCCGGCCGCCACCAGGGCGGTCGGCACGCCGAACTGCGCGCGAAACAGTTCGCAGCCCGCTGCGCAACCGGTCGGCCACCACCTCCACGACCGCCTGCTGGAACGACGCGCACAGATCGCGCACGTCCTGGGAGCTGATGGGGCGATCTTCTCGGCCTCCAGCCGCAGCGCGGTCTTCAGTCCCGACAAGCGAGAAATCGGCATTGGGCTTGCCCGTCATGGGCCGCGGCAGCGCGAAGCGGGCCGGATCGCCGGCGCGCGGCTTCCTGCTCGACCTGCGGCCCGCCCGGATACGGCAGGCCGAGCAGCTTCGCGGTCTTGTCGAAGGCCTCCCCGATGGCGTCGTCGACGGTGGTGCCGAGCCGCACATAGTCGCCGACCCCGCGCACCGCGACGATCTGGGTATGGCCGCCGGACGCCAGAAACAGGCAATACGGAAACGGCGTGCCGTCGGTGAGGCGGGCGGTGAGCGCATGCGCCTCGAGGTGGTTGACGGCGACCAAGGGCCGCTCGGTCACCAGCGCGATCGCCTTGGCGGTGGTGAGCCCGACGATCACGCCGCCGATCAGGCCGGGCCCGGCCGCCGCCGCGATCCGCGTCGAGGGACTCGAAGCTCCGCTTGGCCTTGGCCATCGCCCTGGCGATGACGAGGTCGAGCGCCTCCACATGGGCGCGCGCGGCGATCTCCGGCACCACGCCGCCGAAGGCCGCATGCTCGGCGATCTGCGACAGCACGATGTTGGACAGAATCTTGCCGGGCCCGTGCTCGCGGCCGCTCGACCACCGCGGCGGCGGTCTCGTCGCAGGTCGTCTCGATGCCGAGCACCACCATCGGTCGATCCTATCAAAACTCTAGCCGATAGAATAAGTCATGCCGATCGAATATCTTGCGGGGTCAAATGGTGCAATCCTCGACGCAATCCACCGCTCGATCCAGCGGGCCCGCCGCGGCCTTGCTGCGGCTCGGCACGCGCGGCAGCCCGCTGGCGCTCGCGCAGGCCAGGATGGTGCGCGCGCGCCTGGCGGCCGCGCATGGCGTGGACGAGGAGCGCATCGCGCTCACGGTCATCCGCACCACCGGCGACATGATCCAGGACCGCACCTTGGCGCAGGCCGGCGGCAAGGGCCTGTTCACCAAGGAGATCGAGGAGGCGCTGCGCGCCGATGCAATCGACCTTGCGGTGCATTCGGCCAAGGACATGCCGACCGTGCTGCCGGACGGACTGATCATCACGGCCGTGCTGCCGCGCGAAGATCCTCGCGACGTCTTCATCAGCCGGGCCGCCAGGACGCTTGCCGAATTGCGCGCCGGCGCGGTGGTCGGGACCGCGTCGCTGCGGCGGCAGGCGATCGTGCTGCGGCTGCGGGGGGATCTCAAAGTCGTTCCCATCCGCGGCAATGTGGAGACCCGCCTGCGCAAGCTCGACGAGGGCGTGGTCGATGCCACGCTGCTGGCGCTCGCCGGCCTCAAGCGTCTGGGCCTGACCGACGCCGCCACCAGCATCTTCACGGTCGACGAATTCCTCCCCGCGGTCGGCCAGGGCATCGTGGCCATCGAGACGCGCGCCGACGACCGCGCCACGCGCATGCTGCTCGATGCCGTCGATGATGCGCAGACCGCCACCGCGCTGGCCGCCGAGCGGGCCTTCCTGGCGGTGCTCGACGGCTCGTGCCGGACCCCGATCGCCGGCCACGCCACCATCGCGGCGGGACGGCTGCGGCTGCGCGGCTTGATTGCCAAGCCGGACGGCAGCGCGTCGTTCGAATGCATGCGCGAAGGCCCGGCCAGCGAGGCGGCGGCGTTGGGCGCGGCTGCCGGCGCCGAGCTCAAGGATCGTGCCGGGGCCGATTTTTTGAAAGCGATGTGATCCATGCGACTGCTGGTCACCCGTCCGCAACCTGAAGCGGAACGCAGCGCGGCGGCGCTGCGCCGCCTCGGCCACCAGGTCGACTGCGCGCCGCTGCTGCGCATCGAGCCGATCCCCGCCGCCGAGCTCGACCACGGCCCCTGGTCGGCCCTGGTGGTCACCAGCGCCAATGCGCTGCGCGCCATCGAATGGCATCCGCGCCGCGCCGAGCTCTTGGGTCTGCGAATCTTCGCGGTCGGCGGGCGTACTGCGGCGGCGGTGGACGCCACCGGGTTTGTCGATGTGATCGAGGGCGGCGGCGGCGTGCGGGAATTGACGCAGCAGATTCGGGCCTGGGCGCAACTCGAAAAGGCGCGGCCCGGTCCGCTCCTCTATCTGGCGGGCGAGGATCGCAGCGGCGATCTCGCCGGCGATCTGGCGGCCGACGGACTGGTCGTCGTCACCGCTGTGGTCTATCGCGCCATCAAGGCCGAGCGATTTCCCCCGGCCGTCGCGGTGGCGCTGGCGTCCCGGCAGATCGACGGCGTGCTGCACTACTCCCGCCGCAGCGCCGAGACCTATATCGAGTGCGCCCATGCGGGCGGGCTGGTCGCTCAGGCCTTGGCGCCGGCGCAGTTTTGCCTGTCGCGCCAGATTGCCGCGCCGCTGGTGGCGGCCGGCGCCAGAACCACCCGCTTCGCCCCGCGTCCGCACGAGGCCGAGCTGCTCAAGCTGATCGGCCCGGCCAAGTAAGTAGATGGCGGCTCGAGCCCGGGCCGAGACAATCTTTCGATTGCCGCCCTGCTCGCGCCTGCCTATTTGCTAGCTTGGCGACCTGCCCGGACGAATTGCCCGAAGGACCCCAGGGATAAAAACATGGCCGACGAAACGCCGCCTCCCCCGGGAGCCCCTGGGCCGCCCGACCGGCGACGCCCCGCCCCGACCATCGATCTCAAGGCCACCGAAATCGCGAGCGAGCCGATCCCGGACGAAGCTGCGGGCGAGTCGGCCGCCGCCGCCGGCGCCGAGACGGACGCGCCTCGGCAAACGCCCCCGCCAGGGCAGTCGGGCCCCGACCCGGATGCGGCGGCCGAGGCGCCCCGCGGAGCGCCCTTCGGGTTGCCCGCTGCCGTGAGCCTGGTTGGTGCGGGCATGGCGGGTGCGATCCTCGCTTTGGGGATCGCATGGGGCGTGGAGTGGGGCATCGGCGCCGGCAGCGATGTGAGCGACACCACGGCTCGGATCGCGCAATTGGAACGGCAGGTCGCCGATCTCGCCGGCCAAGTGCGCGCGGGCGCCGCGAATTCAACCGCCAGCGGCGATCTGGCGGACCGGCTGCAGAAGGTCGAAGCCCAGCAAGCCCGGACCGCCCAACAGCTGGCGGCACCGCCGCGGCCGGCGCCTGATCCGGCGCTGGGCAACCGGATCGCCGCAATTGAAACCCAGCTGAAATCGCTTGCCGAGACGCTCGGCACCCTCGGCCAGCGCGGCGACCGCGCGGCCGCCGCCAATGCGGCGGCGCTGAACGAGCTCAAGCAGAAGCTTGCCGGTCTCGACGCCTCCGGGGCGCAATCGAGCCAGGCGGCGGACGCGGCGGCCAATGCCGATGCGACCCGGATCGCCGCCTTGGCCGACCGCATCGATGCGCTGGAAGGCGACACCAAGACGCTGGGGACGCAGGAGCAGACCCTGCAATCGACGCTCGCGGCCGAGGAGGCCAAGCGCGCTGCCGAGACCTCGGACGACCGTGCCGTGCGCACCGCTGTGGTTGCGGCCGCGCTCGCGGCCGCGGTCGAGCGCGGCGACCCGTTTGGGGCCGAGCTCGAGGCGGCGCAATCGCAAGGCGCCGATGCGAAGGCGCTGGCGCCGCTCGCAGGCTTCGCGGCGACCGGGGTGCCGCGCGCCGAGGCGCTGGCGCGCGAGCTCTCGGCCCTGGAGCCGGCGCTGCTGCAGGCCGCCACGGGGGCGCCGTCCGAAGGCGGTTTCCTGGAGAAGCTGCAGAGCAACGCCGAGCGGCTGGTGCGCATCCGGCCGGTCGAGGAGGTCGCCGGGGAGGAACCGGCGGCGGTGATCGCGCGCGCCGAGATCAAGGCGGGGCGCGGCGATGTGGCGGGCGCCCTCGTGGAGATCGAGAGTCTGCCGGCGCCGATCCGCACGCCCGCGCAGGCCTGGATCGACAGCGCGCAGGCGCGCACGGCCGCCCTCGCGGCGAGCCGCGCCTTCGCGGCCGATGCGCTGGCGGCGCTCGCCAAGCCGTCGCATTGAGGCGGGCGCCCGCATGATCCGCGTCGTCCTGTTTCTGGTTGCCATCGGCGTACTCGCTTTCGGCGCCGCCTGGCTTGCCGACCGGCCCGGCGAGGTCATGATCGTCTGGCAGGGCAAGCGCATCGACACCTCCGTGGCGGTGCTCGCGATGGCGGTCGCCGCGGTGGCGGCGCTTGCGATCCTGGCCTGGTCCATCCTGCGCGCGATCGTGCGCTCGCCTTGGGCGCTGCGCGAGCATCTGCGCGTGCGCCGCGGCCGGCGCGGCTATCTGGCGCTGTCGCAGGGCCTCATCGCGGTCGGTTCGGGCGACGTGCGGGCGGCGCGCCGCTTTGCCGACGAGGCCGGCCGCATCGCGCCCGGCGAAGCGCTGACGCTTCTGCTCGGCGCCCAATCGGCGCAGCTCGCCGGCGATCGCGCCGCCGCCGAGCGCACCTTCAAGGCGATGGCGCTGCGCGACGACACGCGGCTGTTCGGCCTGCACGGATTGTTCATCGAGGCGCAGCGGCGCCACGATCCGGGGACCGCGCGGCTGATCGCCGAGGAAGCCGCCCACAGCGACACGGCGCCGGCCTGGGCCGGCAATGCGGTGCTCAATTTCCGCTGCGCCGCCGGCGATTGGACCGGTGCGCTGGAGCGGCTCGAGCGCAACCAGAAGAGCGGCCTCGTCGACAAGGCCGCCTATGCGCGCCAGCGCGCGGTGCTCATGACCGCGCAGGCGCTCGCCGCCGAGCCGACCGACCGCAACGGCGCGCGCGTGCTGGCGCTCGGCGCCGTCAAGCTCGCCCCCACCCTGGTGCCGGCGGCGGCGTTGGCCGGCCGCCTGCTCGGCGAGGCCGGCGAGTTGCGCCAGGCCGCCCGCATCATCGAGACCGCGTGGCGCGCCAATCCGCATCCCGATCTTGCCGACACCTATGCGCATCTGCGGCCGGGCGATTCCGCCCGCGACCGGCTCGCCCGCGTGCAGGTGCTGGCGCGCGATCCGGTAGGCCATGTGGAGGGCGCCTTGGCGGTCGCGCAGGCCGCCCTCGACGCGCGCGAATTCGCCGTCGCCCGCGCTGCGCTCAAGCCGCTCGCCGCCGCCCCGACCCAGCGCGCCGCCATGCTGTTCGCCAGGCTCGAGGAGATGGAGCATGGCGACGAAGGCCGCGCCCGCGAATGGATGACGCGCGCGGTGCGCGCGCGCCGCGACCCGGCCTGGACCGCCGACGGCTTCGTGTCGGACCGCTGGCTGCCGGTCTCGCCGGTGACCGGCCGGCTCGATGCCTTCGTGTGGATGGAGCCGCTGGCGCAAATCGGCGCTGGCGCTGGCACCGGCGAGGTGATCGAGGCCGGCGAGGAGCCGGCCGCGATAGCGGCGCCGAGCGCCGCCACAGCGGCGCCGGGATTGCAGTCCGCACCTACGCTGCAATCCGCGCCGCCCGCGCCCGAGGTCGTTGCCGCCGCAGCGCCCGCCCAGCCGCCCGGGCCGCCAGCTCCATCCCCGCCCGAACCGCCGCACTCCGGCGGATTGGCGGCGCCCGCAACGGCTGCCCGCAATGCCGTCCAGACGGCACCGGCGGGGGCTCTCGACAAGGTCGTTCCGCTCCTCCACGCGCCCGACGATCCAGGCCCCGATGGCGAGCCCCAGACCGAGCCCATCGCCGATCCGCCCCCGCCCCCATCCACCGGCTGGGACCGGCTGCGCGCCCTATTCAAGTGAGGCCGCGGCTGCGGCATGCCGCCGAACCGCCGCCATTCTTGCCAATCGGCGCCGCAGCCGATATCACCAGCCGCGAAATCCGCCGCAATAGCTCAGCCGGTAGAGCACATCATTCGTAATGATGGGGTCGGGGGTTCGAATCCCTCTTGCGGCACCATTATTTTCAACGGCTACGACCGTCGATTTTGCTTCCAGGCTCAGGGCGACGCCCGGGGAAGCAGTAGTGGAGATGAGCTGTACGACGCTTTGTAGCGGCTGATTGAAGACAACGGACTGCCGCGCCCACCGGTCCGTCCATCGATCATTTGATCCACGCCTCTTCTCCTCGTCTGATCCGCCTCACGAGCGGGTCGAGGCCCCTGAACTTTTCCCGGGCGCGGTACAGCGCGTAGCCCATAAGGGCGTTTACGCCCGTCTTCGCGGGCTATGCGGAGCGGTGCGCCGCTGATCCGGGATCGTTACAAAACATTTCCTCTCGACAATGGCGATCGTTCCGGACTCCGAGTCTGTAACGATCCCGGGTCTGCAGCGCAGCACTCCGCATAGCCCGCGAAGACGGGCGTAAACGCCCTTATGGGCTACGTGCTGCACTGCGCCCGGGAAAAGTACGAAGGCTTCGGCAAGAACCTCGGCCGCAAATGCGGGCCCTGGAAACGGGGTGCGGCTTTGAATATGCTGTGCAAACAATAGGTCGTTGAGACCAGTTTTCGTTCGGCAAGGAAACAACGGGGGAACTATAAATGGCCATCACCGCCACCTACGGCACGCTGACCGCGTCCGAGCACAGCACGCAGCTGCGCAAGGCGGTCATCGCGTCGACCATCGGCACCGCAATCGAGTGGTACGACTTTTTCCTCTATGGCACGGCTGCCGGGCTCATCTTCGGCAAGCTCTACTTTCCCAACGAGGATGCGTTGACGGCAACGCTCGCCGCCTTCGGCACCTATTTCATCGGGTTCGTCGGGCGACCGATCGGCGCCGCGATATTCGGTCACTACGGGGATCGTATCGGACGCAAGGCGACGCTCATCGCCACGCTTCTGTGCATGGGCATCGCGACCTTCCTCATCGCCTTCGTGCCGACCTACGAGTTCGATCGGCATCTGGGGGGCGGTCATCTTGACGGTTCTGCGGATGATTCAGGGCATCGGCGTCGGCGGCGAATGGGGCGGATCGGTGCTGCTGTCGATGGAATGGGCGCGTCACCACGGCCAGCGCGGATTGGTGGCGTCGTGGCCGCAATTCGGGGTCCCCTGCGGGTTGTTCACGGCGAACCTCGCGATCCTCGCATTCAGCCAACTGTCGGGCGATCAGTTCGTCACCTGGGGCTGGCGAATTCCATTCGCGCTCTCGATCGTCCTCGTGGGCATCGGACTATGGATTCGTCTCGGCATCCTTGAAACGCCGGTGTTCCAGCAGCTGTTGAACACCAACAAGATCGAGAAAGCCCCCATCCTCGAGGTCATCAAGAAGCAGCCGACGGGAGATCGTGCTTTCGGCGCTGCTGCGAATGTCCGAGCAGGCGCCGTTCTATATCTTCACCGCATTCATCTTCGCCTACGCGGTCGGCACCCTGCACATGTCGCGCGACCTGATCTTGAGCGCGGTTCTCGCCGCGTCCTGCGTCGCGTTCGTCACCATCCCGCTGTCGGGCCACATCTCCGACCTCATCGGGCGCAGGAAGATGTATCTCATCGGCGCGGCGGCAACGGGTCTATTCGGCTTCCTCTATTTCGGCATGGTCGACACCGCGATTCCGGCGGCGGTGTTCATCGCCATCGTCCTCTCGCTCATTCCCCACGACATGCAATATGGGCCGCAGGCGGCATTGATCGCCGAGGCGTTCACGCCGCGATTGCGCTATAGCGGCGCCTCCTTGGGCTATCAGCTTGCATCCGTGATCGCCGGCGGGCCGGCGCCCCTTATCGCGACGGCGCTGTTCGCCCGCTATCATTCCGGCTACGCGATTTCCATCTACATCGCCGCCTGTGCGGTGGTGAGCTTGGCGGCGGCTTCATTCATGCCCGATCACACCGGCAAGGACATCTCCGTCGAGTACGACGCCTGACGCACCCGTATGGCGTCGTCGCAACCTGATCATTTCAGGAAGTCACGGACGCCTTCCGCGATCTCGCGGGCATGGGTTTCCAGCGCGAAGTGGCCGGTGTCGAAGAAGCGCACGACCGCACCGGGATTGTCCCGCTTGAACGCCTCGGCGCCGGCCGGCACGAAGAACGGGTCGTTCTTGCCCCATGCTGCCAAAAGCGGCGGCCGCTGCCTGCGAAAGTAGTCCTGGAAGGACGGATACAGTGCGACGTTGCTCTTGTAATCGCCGAACAGGTCGAGTTGCACTTCATCAGCGCCGGGACGGGCCAAATAAAAGTTGTCGAGGTTCTGACCATCCGGCGACACCATCATTTGGTCGGATACGCCGTGCGTGTACTGCCAGCGGGTTGCCTCCGGAGTGAGGAAGGCGCGGAGCGCCTTTCGGTTCTCCGGCGACGGGTCTTGCCAATAGGCCCTGATGGGACTCCAGCCCTCGCTGAGGCCTTCCTCATAGGCGTTGCCGTTCTGCGATATGATGGCCGTGATCCGCTCAGGGTGACGGACCGCGAGCCGGAAGCCTGTCGGCGCGCCGTAGTCGAAGACATATACCGCGAACCGATCGAAGCCGATGACCTCGGTAAAGCGATCGATCACCCCGGCGAGGTTGTCGAACGTGTAGCTGAATTCTTCTCGCGGCGGCATATCGGACTGGCCAAATCCCGGAAGGTCCGGCGCGACGACGTGAAATCTGCCGGCCAGCAGCGGGATCAGGTCACGGAACATGTGGCCGGCGCTCGGGAAGCCGTGCAGCAGCAGCAGCTTCGGGGCATCCGCTGGCCTTGCCTCGCGATAGAAGATCTTGAATCCGTCGACATCGGCCGTTCGGTACCGGATGGGCGCCATCGAAGCCTCCTTTTCTTCCAACCTCATCTTCGAAGGCCGAAGAGGTTGCTTCAGCCGCCCGTTATGGAGCGGATGGCGTCGCCGACGATGTCGACGACCACGTTTGGAGCCGTGACGCTGGGGGTGTGATCGACAGCGTGTGCCTTTATGGTCGCCTTCATCCGCTCCGCCATGTAGCGCTGCGTTTGCGGCACGATCATTCGATCGTCTTCGGCCACCAGGAACCAACTCGGAATGTCTTTCCAAAGCGGGCGCCCGACCGGGACCGTAATGCAGCTCAGCGATATCGGCCGCTGGACCGCAGCGAGCACTGCTTGATCGTCCGCCGAGGCGTTCTGCGCGAACGCCGTCGCGAAGGCCGCTTCGGGAAGCCAAACCAAACCATTGCTGTCCGGCGCAAGCTTCGGCGCTTGGGGATGGGGTTCAAGGCGATAGAACACATCGGCGACCTTCTCGCCCGCATCGGGAGCAAGCGCGGTTACGTAGACCAGTGCCTTCACGCGCTCCGGACGTGCCAGTGCGATGACGGCGCCGGCATAAGCGTGTCCCGCCAATACGATCGGCCCGCGCGTCCGATCCAGGCTGCGGTTGAGCGCCGCGACGTCGTCGGCCAGAGAGGTGAGCGGAAGCGGTGCCGCCAACACGTTCGCGGCCCCTGCTTTCAGCGCCGTTATGACGCGAGCCCAGCTTGATCCATCCGCCCATGCGCCGTGGGCGAGCACCACGTTCACATCCTCGAACGCCATCCTGCTGCTCCTGATTTTCTGCTGCTCCTGACTTTGCGGCGACCGCCGCCGCCCCCGTAACCTGCAACATGACACTTGACAGGTTATGTCCGGAGGCTTATGCGTGACAAGCCATAACTTGTCAATGGCTATCTGACGGGTTATGCGATTGGGGCCTGCTTCGAAGGGACCAATCGTGCGGCACCGACTGCCTGCAATCTTCATTGCCGATTCGCTCGGCCTCGATTTCCTGAACTCGATCGCGACCCCGGTCGATACACCGGTTGACTGGCTGGACAGCGGCGATGGCCTGTTGAGGTGGCTGGCGCAAGCCAAGCTTGTTCCAGCCGGTGTTTTGGATGAGCTGAAGGCGCGCGCGATGCCCGGTGAGCTCGACAAGGTCGCGGCCGAGGCGCGGGCTCTGCGCGAGTGGTTCGGAGGTTTTGTTCGCAACCATATGGGCCGGCCGCTCACCTCCAAGGCACTCCGGGAATTGGGACCTCTCAACAAGCTTCTCGAACGTGACGAGGCCTTCAGCCGGATATCGCGTCATCAGGAGCTTGATGAAGATCGTCTTGAACTACGACTGATGCGGCGCTGGCGATCTCCCGAAACCTTGCTCCTACCCATCGGCGAAGCGTTGGCAAGGTTCGTGTGCGAAGAAGATTTCGCCAATGTGAAAGCGTGCGAGGGACATGCCTGCACCCTGGTGTTCGCCGACCATACCCGAAGGCGGGCAAGAAAATGGTGCAGCATGGCGATCTGCGGCAATCGCGCCAAACAGGCCGCGCACCGCAATCGGCTCAAGAAGAAATGCTGACAAGCGGGCGAATCCAGGTCGGGGGCACAACCGAGACAAGGAGTCCGACATGGCTGCTCTTCCGTTGATCGTCTTCGACGTAAACGAGACACTTCTCGATCTTGGAACGATGGAACCCACCTTTCAGCGCATCTTTGGCGACAAGAACGCCATGCGCCTGTGGTTCGCCAATCTGATCCTGTATTCCGCCGCGCTGACCGTGGCCGGTTCATACGTGCCGTTCACCGATATCGGTTCGGCGGTCATGAAGATGCTGGCGGATACGCGCGGCATCAAGCTCAATGACAATGACAAGAAGGAGCTGACGGAAAGGTTCTCGACGATGCCGCCGCACCCCGAGGTTCCGGCGGCGCTGCGCAAGCTTCGCGATGCGGGTTTCCGGCTCTTCTGCCTCACCGACAATCTGCTTGAAGTGCAGACCCGCCAGCTCCAGCATGGCGGCATCGTCGATCTCTTCGAGCGGCGGTTCAGCGCGGATGGCGTGAAGCATCACAAACCGTCGCCCGAGGCCTATGCCTACGTCGAAAGAGAGCTTGGAGCCAAGCCGTCCCAGTTCTGTCTTGTCGCCTGTCATACATGGGATACTCTCGGCGCAGTCGCGGCAGGCTGGGAGGGAGCGCTGATCAAGCGTGCCGGCAACGATGTCCTGGGCGTCGGCCCTCAGCCGCACATTGTCGGCAACGACCTCGACGACGTCGCCGATCAGCTCATCGCCCGACACCGGGCGGCGGTCTAGAGCATTTTCAGGAAAAGGCCCGCCCTCGCGAAGTCGGGGGTGGAATCCGGTTTTCCGTCCGAAAATGCGACAATACATGCAACGATCGGCATGCATGCAACGATCGCCGGCGCGCCCGCATCTCGACCATTAACCATTCCTTCACCCTGCCGAGCTAAGTGGAAGCCGGGGTGACATTACCGCGTCGAGAGACTCGGCATGTCCGTTTCGGCGGTTACGGCCCCCCTGCAGCAGCCCGCACAGTCCACGCTCCCGCCACGCGCGAGCATTGCGACCGACGCCGGCTATGTGCCCGAAAGTGCGCTTGCCGCGGCGGTGGCGGCCCTCTTTTCCGAGGCGACTAGACGCCATCAGGGCGGCCAGCGGGCCGAGGCGATCCTTCTCTACAAAAGAATCCTTTCCCTCGATCCGGACTTGCCGGAGGTCTATTCCAACCTCGGCGCCGCTCTGGCGGAGCTGGACCGGCTACATGAAGCCGAGGCAGCGCTGCGGCACGCCATCCTGCTCAAGCCGGACTATCCGGAGCCCCACGCCAATCTGGGCATGGCGCTCAAGAACCTGGGCAGGCTGGATGAGGCGGTGACGGTGCTGCAACGGGCGCTCGCGCTCCAGCCGGGTTGGTCGCAGGTCCGCTCCAAGCTCGGGCTTGCGCTCTACGAGCTGGACCGGCTCGCGGAGGCGGAGGCGCAACTCAGTCAAGCCGTCATGCACAATCCAAGCTTGCCGGAGGCCCGCGCCTACTTGGCGATGACGCTCAAGGGGCTGGGTCGGCTGGCCGAGGCAGAGGTCGCGTTCCGCCAAGCAATCGCGCTCAAGCCGGAGGCGGCCGAGCTCCACCTCAACCTCGGCACCGTGCTCATGGGCCTGGGCCGCGCCGGCGATGCGGTAGCGGCCTATCGCCAGGCCCTGGCGCTCAAGCCCGATTTTTTCCACGCCTACAACAATCTGGGGATGGCGCTGAGGGCGCAAGGCAGGTTTGACGAAGCGGAGGCGACGCTCCACCAGGCCCTCGCGCTCAGGCCGAATTCCCACAAGGCGCACAACAACCTAGGAAACGTGCTGCTCGACCTCGGGAGGCACGATGAGGCAGTCGCGCTCTACCGCAAGGCCATCGCTCTCAAACCGAGCTTCTCCGAGGCCTACAACAACATTGGCTTGGCGCTCAAGGAGCTGGGGCGATTGCCCGAGGCCCTGCGGGCGACCGAGCAGGCCATTGCGTTGGCGCCCAGAAAGGCTGCGTACTTCTTCAATCTGGCGGACCTCAAGCGCTTCGTCGCCGGCGAGCCGGAACTCTCCGCAATGGAGGAGCTGGCCAAGGACGCTTCGCTTCCCGTCCAGGACCGGATCGAGCTGCATTTCGCCCGCGCCAAAGCCTACGAGGACTTGGGCCAGCATGAGAATTCATTCCGCCAATTGCTGGCCGGAAATGCGCTCAAGCGCGGGCAGATCGAATATGACGAAACCACGATCCTGGATGGACTGAAGCGCGTCGAGGCGGTGTTCACGCCCGAGCTCATTCAAAATCGGCGAAGTGTCGGCGAGCGCTCGCGGGTGCCGGTGTTCATCATGGGGATGTTGCGCTCGGGAACGACGCTGGTAGAGCAGATTCTGGCCAGCCATCCAAAGGTGCTCGGCGCCGGCGAGCTGAAGGAATTCGCCGAAGCCGTGGCGAGCATCCGTCCGAGCCAAGGCCCGGCGGCGGAATTCCCGGACGTCGTGTCCGGAATGTCGAGCGAACAGTTTGGAGAATTCGGAGCGCGCTACGTCGCCGAGCTCAGGCGGCTCGACCCGAAGGCCGCGCGGATCGTCAACAAATTGCCGTGGAACTACGTTTTGGCGGGACTTATTCATCTTGCGCTGCCGAACGCGACGATCATTCACACCGTCCGCGACCCGGTCGACACCTGTCTTTCATGCTTCTCCAAGCTGTTTGCGGAAGAGCAGAACCATACGTACGATTTGGCCGAGCTCGGCCGTTACTGTCGCGCTTACCAGGCGCTGATGGCGCATTGGCATCGCGTGTTGCCGCCCGGGCGGATCCTCGATGTGCGCTACCAGGATATCGTCGACGACCTGGAAGGCACCGCCCGGCGGATCGTGGCCCATTGCGGGCTCGAATGGGACGCGCGGTGCCTCGCCTTTCACCAAACGGAGCGGCCGGTGCGCACCGCCAGCGCGACGCAGGTGCGCCGCCCCATCTACCGCAGCTCGCTCGGGCGTTGGCGCCCCTATCAGGCGTTTCTCGCTCCGCTGCTGGCGGAGCTGTCGGCGGGCTGACACGGCATCCTCCCCGCGGCGTTCATGACCGCGAACGGGTGGGTTCGGCCGCGCGCGCATTAAAATCGAATTTAGTTTTCTCAACGGCAATTTAATGGGGCCGGGCCGCCGGCCGCATAGCTTTGGGCCATGGGCGACAAACCAAGTCGACAAGAAGAACGAATGTCGCCCGACATGGAGATTTCACAATGAAAACCCTCAGCATAATCACCGCTGCAATCTTTCTCGGACTGTCCGGGGCGGCCCTGGCGGCCGACAGTGGCGAGAATCATCAAGACGACACCAATTCAACCGGCCCGAACCCGTTTATGACGCACAGCGCCGGAAGCTATCGCGGATACGGCGGATATGGCGGGTACGGAGCATTTGCGATGCGGCCGGCGCCGCATCACGTGGTGACGCATCACGTCAAGAGGTAGCGTTTCGTTGCCGCCTGCCCGTGGCCTGACGGCGGCTTGACGACATCAAGCCCGGAATGCCGCCGCCGCCCCGGACGTGATGGCTGGGCCGTCCGGGCCGGGGCGGCCGATCAGTGTTTGGTCGGCGGCTGCTCCGGCGCCGGGATCAGGGCCTCCGAGAACGGAAGTTCCAGGACTGCTTCTCCGGCTTGGTCCGTGACCTCCAAAACAGCCGTCAGCAGGTTGGGCCGGCTGCGTTGATCCCGCAGGATGTCCAGGACCATGGTCCGGGCAACCTCCCAGGCATGGTCCGGGTCGCGCAATTGCGCGCCCTTGGGATCGGAGATCAGGTCGTTGCCGATACGGATGTTGAAGAAGTAGCGCGGCATGAGCCCAATTTGGCACGAAGGCCGGCAATAAGCGACGGCCATCAGCCTTGGATTGCCGGAAACGCTAGCCCGGACCGAGTTCCGCCTTTGAATGTTCTTGATTGGCACGGCGGGGCCTCTTCCCTCCCCCTGAAAGGGGGAGGGTGGCGCCCAACGGGTCCGGCCTTTGGCCGGCCCGATGACAGGCTCCGGCGCCGGGTGGGGGTCTCGTCTCCCGCGCAAATTCGGCGCTTGTGGCGGGACCCCCACCCGGATCGCTACGCGATCCGACCTCCCCCTTTCAGGGGGAGGTGCCCCCCGAGGCTCCACCCAGCTTGACTTGGCGCTAATGGAATCAAGACCGCAGCAGCACGGCGCTCCGACCTATGCGGCGGAGTCGGATGCTGCCGGTTTGTGCTGAAATCCATACCGCAGCAGATCGACCGGCCGGATCACCAGCGTGCCGTCTTCCTCGAAGCGTCCGGCATCGCTCTTGACGTTGGCGAGGCGCTCGATCTCCGGAAGCAAAGCGCGCATCGCGTCGGATCCACCGCCCTCGAACCGGTGAAAGGCGAGCAGGTCGCGCAACACCTCGCTCGCCACTTCGCAGTCGAGAGTCTCGCCCTCGCCTCCGCATTGAAATGACAGACCGGCAGCTTGCGCCTTGAGACTTCCAGCGATGACCCTGAGCGACACGGAAAGCTCCTTGCCCTATGGTAATTCGTCGCGTGGATAGTATGCATCATATGGTCCACTGCGATCGTCCGGAAGGCGTCGTGAAAGACGGCACTGAAGTCTTCCCCAGTAAACACAAAGCAACTGCCGGATCGGAGCGAAAGCGCAGCCGATACGACATCGAGTCACGCGCCCACGGGGCCGGCGCTCTTGACGCATCGCCGTCGCCGCTCTGGGATGGCGACAACGCGCTGATGGCCGAATATAGCTAATTCGGGAGCGGGCCCATGAAGATCGACAAGATCGAGATATTGCCAGCCGATATGCCGCAGTCGGATCCGCAATGGCGGTTCGCCATCCATGCGAACCGCATCTCGCAGGGTTGGCTCATATCAATCGGCGCCGATGATGGCACTGTCGGCTACGGTTATGCCTCGGCCACCAAGCACATGGGCGCGAGCCGCGAGGGCCTCAAGGGCGTGCTGGATGATTTCAGCGGCCTGCTGCTCGGGCGCGATCCCTTCGATCTCGAAGCCATCATGGTCGATCTCGACCACCGCCTGCGCGGCGTGAACCAGGCCAAGGCCGCGATCGATTGCGCGCTGCATGAGATAGCGGCGCGTGCGCTCGGCGTTCCGCTCTGCACGCTGTTCGGCGGCAAGCTGCGCACCGAGTTCCCGGTGCTGCGCGTGCTCTCGCTCAAGCGGCCGGAAGAGATGGCCGCCAAGGCGTGCGCGCTGGTCGACGCCGGCTATCGCGACATCAAGATCAAGGTCGATGGCAGGGTCGATCTCGATGCCGCGCGCGTGCGTGCGATCCGCGACGCGGTGGGCCCGGAGATTGCGCTCACGATCGACGCCAACCAGGCCTACAAGCCCAAGGGTGCGATCAGGCTCGCCCGCAAGGTCGCCGATTTGGGCGTGGAGATCTTCGAGCAACCCTGCAACGCCGACGACCATGCGGGGCTGAAATTGGTGACCGACAATTCCCCCATCGCGATCGAAGCCGACGAGAGCGCCGGCTCGGTGCGCGAGGTCTTCAGGCTCGTCTCCAACCGCGTCGTCGATCTCGTGAGCCTCAAGGTTCCCAAGCTCGGCGGCCTGCGCAATACGCTCGCGGCCGCGCGGATCTGCGAAGCCGCCGACATTCCCTGCCGGCTGGGCGCCCATGTCGGCCCGAGGCTCCTGACCGCGCAGGCCATGCATCTGGCGGCGAGCCTGCCCAGCCTGAGCTTCGCCTGCGAGTTCGGCGAGTTCGTGCGGCTCGAGAACGACATTACCGAAGGGGTCGAGAACCAGGACGGCAAGGTTCGGCTGCCCGAAGGGATCGGCTCCGGCGCCGGCCTGCGCGCCGACGCGCACAATCAAATCGCGCAAGCCGCCCGTATCGGGCTCGCGGGATGAACCGGTGAAGTTCCGCAAGCTCGGCGCGCTCCCTCGCCCCGGAGGGGAGAGGGTTGGGGTGAGGGGGCTCCGGCCTATCGAGAAGTCGCAACGCCTGCACACCCTCCTACGAGAGAATGAACCTGCGGCGCCGCCATGCCTCAATTTGCGCGGAACGCGTTGTAGGCGGCGGTTGGACATCTCAATATAGTGCAGCGCCCCGAGGCGGTCGTTTGGAGCAAGCCCATGCTTTCGATCCTGCCCGCGTTGTCGAGCTTGCGGATTGCCGCGATGGCCATTGCGGCGGTAGCGGCTCTTGGCTCTCCGCCCGCGCGCGCGCTGAGCGCGGAGGAGATCCTCAACTATCAGGGCCCCGACCGGCAGAAGCTGCTGGAGGACGGCGCGCGCCGGGAAGGGACCGTCGTCATCTATTCGGGCATGATCGTGAACCAGCTGCTGCGGCCGCTGACCGAAGCCTTCGAGCAGAAATATCCCTTCATCAAGCCGATCTACTGGCGCGGAGACAGCAATCAAATCCTGGTCAAGGTGCTGTCGGAGATGCGGGCGAACGCGCTTGAGGCCGATGTGGTCGAGGGCAGCGGCATCGGCGCGGTGGCGGGAGCCAAGACCGTGCTGCCGTTCTGGTCCCCCATGCTCGCAGCGCTGCCGGGCGAGGACGTCGCGCCCGACCGCACCTGGGCGGCGACGCGCTTCCGCTACATCGGGCTTGGCTACAATACCAACTACATATCGCGAGATGCGGCGCCGAAGAGCTATGACGAATTGCTCGATCCGCGCTGGAAGGGCAAGATGGCTTGGCACGCCAACTCGGACGCCAGCGGCGCGCTCGTCACCATCAGCACCTTGCTGGCGAGCCGCGGCGAGCAGGCGACGCAGAGCTACCTCGCCAAGCTCGCGGAGCAGGACATCGCGCCGCTTGCGGTCAGCAATCGCCAGGTCGTCGATCAGGTGATCCTGGGCGAATATTCGATTGGGCTCGGCATCTCGGCGCACCATCCGGTGATCAGCGCGGGCCGCGGCGCGCCGGCCGCCACGGTGCTGCTCGATCCGGTTCCGAGCCTCAGCGATTCGATCCAGGTGCTCAACGGGACCAGGCATCCGCATGCCGCCATGCTGTTCGTCGACTTCATCTTGTCGGCGCAGGCGCAGCGCATGATGCAGGCGGCCGAATATTTTCCGTCCAACCCGAACGTCGAGCTGTCGCCGAATCTGAAGGCGATCGTGCCGCGGAACGCAGGCGTTCCGCAGCTTCTGCTGACGCCCGAACGGCTCCAGCAGCTCACCCCGCAATCGGTCGAGCTCTACAAGCGGTATTTTCGTTGAAGGCGCGCTCTTGTAGCCCGCATGGAGCGCTTGCGGAATGCGGGAACGGCGGTCCCGGATTACGCAAGCGCTCCATCCGGGCTACGGCCGTTCGGCAGATGCTTGGTTGGTAGATGCCTCATAAAGCGCATTAGGGCGTTTACGCCCGTCTTCGCGGGCTATGCGGAATGCGGGAACGGCGGTCCCGGATTACGCAAGCGCTCCATCCGGGCTACGATTGCGAGCCTCACCAATAGCGTCCGGTGCTGCCGACGATGATCGTGAGCACGCCGAGGATGAGGTTGATCCCGACGATGATGCGGATCTGATTGAGGCTCTTGGCGGCCTCGGGCAGCGCGCCGCGATCGACCGCGTCGCGAAAGCGCCGCCATGGGGCGAAGATCAGATGCAGGAACAAGAGCATCATGATGATGCCCGTCGCCGCCATGATGTTGACGTAGGGCGCGGCATCGGAGGGGCTGCCGAACAGGAGGGACATCATGCCGAGCCCGCTCGCCAGCAGCGCCACGATGCTCACGCCGACCCATGGCAGGAAGCCGGCCAGCACGCGCCGCCAGAGCGGCAGCCGCACGGCAGGCTCGAGCGCGAGCGCCGCCGGACGAAGCACCGTATAGGCGAACGCCATGCCGCCGACCCAGAATACGGCTGCGAGAAGATGAACCGCCAGCAGCAGCATGATCCAAAGCATGATCGCTCCTCGGTTTGATCGGCAAAAGAGCGGGTTCTGGCCGCCACACGCTGTGCTATATTGGGCTGTTAGTCCCCGGATCCGATTCGGCTATTGTAGCGTTGGTATCTGCGGCTGATAACCCTCGGAGCGACGAGATGAATGCGGTCAGACTGATCGGCGCCTGCCTCGCGGCGGGCTTGCTTGCGCTGTCTGGCCAGACGGGGGCTCAGGGATTGCTCCCAATGCAGCCGCCGGCTGTCGATGACATGATGTCACCCTATCCGCTGGGGCCGCTGCAAGAGTTCGAAGGCCGATCTCCCGGCGGCGTGGCCGGGACCACCACGGGACTGGGGCAAGCGTCGCCGAAGCAAGCGTCCCTGCCGCGTCCGCAACAAGCCCACGCGGCTCGGAACGGTCAAGCTCAGGCAGCGCGCCGGGCAAACCCGATCTCCATACCGAGGCAGACCGTCATGCGGTCCGCTCCGCGGCCGCATGAAGGGCAACGGGGAACGATCGGTTCCGAGTCGGTATTGTCGTTGGCTCCGCGCACCCGGGAGCGCGCTCCATCCCGGCAGTTTTGCTTCCCCTCCTCCACCATCCATCTTCAGCCGGGCGAGCGCGACGTTTGCAATGCTAGCGCGCCGGCCGTGAGGGGCCGCTTTGAGGAGCTGCTCGGCGAATGAAAGTCCCTGCCTGGCACAGGAGGGCGCCCGCGCCCCACTTGCGGTGAAGGTCGCGGGTGCTCTTAGCTGAAACGATGACGTCTCAATGAGGATTGAGGCGGCGCTTTCGATAGTGGCGCACCGGGTGCTGCGGGCGCTCCACATACTCGGGTTCCGCATAGTTGGCCTGAGCATAATTCAACCCCAGGACACCCTCTATTCCGCCGAGCACGCCGCCGACGGCGCCTCCGACCACGGCGCCGACCGGGCCGGCGCGGCGGTTGCCTTCATACATGCCATGCGCAATGCCGCCTGGTACTCCCTGCGCTTGGGCAGCGAGCGGCACCGCGAATGTGGCAACAAGAGCAGTTGCAATCAGGACTTGATACTTCATTCAATAGATCCCCTTTTCTTGGCTCGACCCGTCTTTGGTCCGACCCGTCTCCCCTGCCCGGCAATAACGGCGATTGGACGGCGCAAAAGAGGCCGCGAGGCCTTTAAGACGCGCCGGTTCCCGCTCATATTGGATGGGACGCGCCCCAGTTGCACGGCAACCAAGTTGCAGAGCTACCAATTATGGCCGATCCGCTCTCTCGCTTCGCCACCCGCATCGCTTATGGCGCCCGCCAGCTGCCGCGCCTTGCCTGGTATGTGGGCCACAATGCCGTCATGCGGCGATTGTCGGAGACGGCGCGCCGGCGCTCCGGGGAGAGCACGCGGCCGCGAGCCCATACCGCAGCACCGGTGCCCGGCCGCAATCGTCTCTATGCCGATATGGCCGCCCTCTTCCGGCAAGATCTCGCCAACGTCGAAGCCGGCATCTATCCGCTGCCGGCGGATCATGACGGCTCGCTGGCGACGCTGCTGAAACGCTCGCGGCTGTTCTTCGAGGACCTGCCCGACATTCATCGCCGCCGCGAAGCCGGTGAGACGCGGCAGGTGCTGAGCCAGGAAACCCGTGGCAAGCGGCCTCGCTATTATCTGCAAAACTTCCACTTCCAGACCGGCGGCTGGCTCACGCCGGATTCGGCGCAGCGCTACGACACGCAGGTCGAGGTGCTCCTGCACGGAACCGCGAACGCGACCCGCCGACAGGCGCTGCCGCCGCTGCATGAGGTTTTTGCCGGGCGCGATCAGCGGCGCCTGCGCCTTCTCGACGTCGGCTGCGGTACCGGCCGCGCGCTCGATTTCCTCAAGCAGGCTTGGCCGCGCCTCCCCGCGCTCGGCGTCGACATGTCCGAGGCCTATGTGGCGGAGGCGAAGCGTCATTTGAAGCGCTGGTGCTGGATCAATCTGATCGTCGCAAAGGCGGAGGCGCTTTCGCTAGCGAATGAAAGCCGGGATGCGGTGACGGCGAGCTTCCTGTTCCACGAGCTGCCCCCCAAGGTGCGCCGCGGCGTCTTTGGCGAGCTTGCACGCGTGCTCAAGCGCGGCGGCCGCCTGGTCGTCCTCAACTCGCTTCAAATCGGCGACGAGCCGGACTATGACGGCATGCTCGATCTGTTTCCGCAGAACTATCACGAGCCTTACTATGCCAGCTACATCAGGGAGGACTTCGGCGCGATGGCGCGGGACTGCGGCTTGATCCATGTCCGCGACGTCAATGCCTTCGTCTCCAAGGTGATGGTCTTCGACAAGCCTTGAACGGCAGCGCGCGCCGCGGCGCAATGTCGCGGCCGGGTTGTTTGTTGATGGCATCCAGGTAGGGGTGAGCGGTCGCGGACGCTTAAAGCTCCATTTACCCGATGGTCGTTAGCTCCTGGCGCTGCCTGTTGTCGCGTGCGTGAGGGCGTCATGAGCTTGGCCATCGATCGGCTATCCTTGAGGCCGCGGCCGCCCTTGCCGTGCGCGAGGCCGCAGCCGCGCGCGATCGTGCTGGCGCTGATCGGCTTCAGCGTGGCGGGTTGCAGCGCGCAGCCGGCGCCCTTCAATGACGACCCGCGGCCGCAAGCATCGTCCGCTGGCGCGGTGCACCAAAGGTTCGGCCAAGCGCAAGACGGCTCCTGGAGCTGGGACGGCGGCGTCGCCATCACGGTCGCGCGCGGCGAGACCGTGGACACCATCGCCCGCCGCCACCATGTGCCCGCCGCCGTCATCATCCAAGCAAACAATCTCAAAGCACCCAACGCGCTGCGGCCGGGCCAGCATCTGGTGGTCCCGCGCTACATCACCTCGCCGATCCCGGCCGCGCCGCGTTCCAACGTAGCGATACCGGTTCCGCCGCAATCCATTCCCACAAGCGGCGGCGAGACGGAAATTGCGAGCGGAGCGGACGTGCGCGTGCTGCCGCCGGAGAGCAGGCCGAGCAGGAACACGCAAGCCGAAACCAAATCGCCCCTGAAAGCGGCGAACGCCAAGCCGAAGGAAAAGCCCGCGCCTGAACGGCAGGCAGCGGCGCCGGCCGCGCACAAGCCGCCGGTGCCCAAGCCGGCCGAGCCGCCGACGGCTGTCGCTGCGATCAAGCCAGAGTCCGCGCCGCGCTTTCGCTGGCCGGTCCGCGGGCAGCTCATCGCCGGCTTCGGTGCCAAGGCCGATGGCCAGCGCAACGACGGCATCGATATCGCTGTGCCCGAGAACACGCCGATCAAAGCCGCCGACGATGGCGTCGTGATCTATTCCGGCAACCAGCTCAAGGCCTTCGGCAATCTGGTGCTGGTGCGCCACAACAACAACTATGTCACCGCCTACGCGCACGCAAAGGAGCTGCGCGTGAAGCAAGGCGATCAGATCAAGGCCGGCGAGATCATCGCCACCTCCGGCCAAACCGGCAATGCCGGCGCCCCCGAGCTCCATTTCGAGATCCGTCAGGGATCGACCCCGCTCGACCCGACGCGGCTGCTGCACGGGACATAGCGTGTGGTCTCTGCTTTTATCGCCGGCCGATGCACACTTGTCCCGGCCGTAGCGCGTTGAAGACGCGCGCAAACGCGCTAATGAGCCGGGACCGTAACGAACCTCCGAGTTTCGGTACGGTCCCGGCTCAAGGCCGGGACAAGTGAGGGGTGAAGCACATCACAAGTCAGTAGCCGCCGACACCTGAAAAGATGCCTTCGTCGATGGGAACGAACACCTCGTCGAGGGGTGCCAGACGAGACGTCAGGCCTTGCTCATGGGTGTAGCGCATCGCCGTCTCGAGGTTCTTGCGGTTGCGGGCTGCGAGCCCATAGGCCCAGGGATCGGGGCCGAGGATCGCGGCCTGCTCCTCGGCCGCGCTGGTCGACCAGGCTTGCGGCAGGACGCGTGGATTGCGCAGCCGCTCATAGGCGATCTGCTTTGATTGGTTGAAGGCGTAGGCGAGATTGGCCGGCACCCAGGGATGCTGCTCGACGATGCTTTGCCGGATGATGATCGTATGCATGATCGGGAAAATCCCGGTCTGCCGGTAGTAATCGATCTCCAACGCCTTGAAATCGGGAAACAGCCGCGCCACGCGCTTGTCGCCCTTGATAAAGGGCGCCGGGAAGCTCGGCGCCAGCATGGCGTCGATCTCGCCTTCGGCCAGCATCGCATCGAGTGTTTTCCCGGGGGGAACAAACTCGATCGACAGGCCGGGCGGCGGCGTGAAGGGAATTTCGTCGAGCCGCGGTATCACCCAGACCGCATCGCGATGCGGCAAGCCGAAGAATTCCTCGAGCAGGCCGCGCAGCCAGACGCAGGCCGCCGGCTGAAAGCCGCCGTAGCAGCCGATCCGGCGGCCGCGCAGGTCGGAAGCCTGTTTTATTCCCTTGCCGGTGTTGACGAAGACAAAGCCGTGGCGGAAGCGGCGATGGGGATAGATCGGTAGCGCGATGAAGGGATGGCCGCGCTCGCGCGCCATGAAATAGGCGCAGGCATTGAACTCGCCCAGGTCGCACTCGGCGTTGCGCGCCAGGCGCCAATGGCGATCGCGCGACGCCGTGTTGGTGAGCACGTTCAGCGCAATGCCGTCAGGCTCGACCAGCCCCTCGGCCAAGGGCCGCGTGATCTCGTAATCGCCGCAAGTCAGGGTCAAGGAGAGCTTGGTCGCCACGTCGGATCCTTTCGTTTCTCAGTGCGCGCGATGCCGGCAGCGAATTACGGAGGCACTGCCCGGCCGATTGCACGTGATTACTTGGCGGCAAGGAACTGCTCGGTGCAATATTTGGTCAGGTCGGGTTCCTTGTCGATCAGCCGAAGGTCGACGAAGGAGCGCCGGATGGTGGCCAGCGCGGAAGGCTCGAACCGGCCGCTATCCGAGAACATCGGCATCACCAGGTCATATTGCTTCTCCTCGACCTCGACCGAGAAGTTGGTCCGCTCGCGCGATGCGCGCACCGTCTCGTCCTTGTTGGCGCGCATGAAGGCGATGGTGTCGAACCAGCCTTTGAGGAAACGCCGGACCGTGTCGGGATTCGTCTGCGCCATCTGATCCGAGGCGTAGATCGTATAAATCATGAAGTCCTTGACGATGTCGGAGGCGGGAAACAGGAGCCGCCCCCGCTTCGCCTCGGCGAGCTGCAAGCCGAGCGCCGTCGAGCTGACTACCGCGTCGATCTGCCCGGTCACCAGGGCGGCCACCTGGTTGGGCAGTTCGGCGCCCACCGTGACATAGGTCAGGCTGTCGGCACCCCAGCCCTTTTGGCGGGCCAGCTCGCGCATCAGCCATTGCGTGAGCGAGTTCACCGTCGAGACGCCGATCCGCTTGCCCTTGAGGTCATCGGCGGTCCGCGCCGGCAAATCGTAGGGCACGATGACGCCAAGCAGCAGCGGTGGTCCGGCCATGCTCGCCACCGCGACTTCGGGGGCGCCCTTGATCAAGAAGATCAAATCGGTCCCGGAGCCGAGCCCGATATCGAGGCTGCCGGCCGCCATGGCCTGATGCAGCTTGGCGCTGCCGTTGAGCGTCACCTCTTCGGGCTCGATGCCGTATTTCGAAAAGAAGCCGTGCGCGATGCCAAGCCGCAACGGCAGGAACGAGAAGGACTGCGCCGAGGGATTGCCCACCCGGACCTTGTCGGCCGCGGGCGCCGCGGAGGGGAGCAAGCCGGCCAGAACCGCGACCGCGGCGGCGAGTGCCCAGCCGCGACGGCCAAACCGCTTGTCACGCTGATCCGTGCGCCGCCAGCTCATCATGACGGGTCTCGTCGGTGGCGCCAGGCAACGCAAAACGTCTATGATTTTCATAGCCTTGGGTCCGACTGCCGGGTGCGACCGCGGGCCCGGCCGGCCAAGTTCCCGGGCAGGCGAGGGACTATATCTCCGCTTCCAGAAAGGCGGAAATCTTGCTATTATCCGTTCAATCGAGCAGTCGTCCGGGGGGGATCAACGAGTCGAGGGGGGGAAGCCAGGAGGGAGCGTCTCTGCCATGGTTTTCCCGATACGAGATTCGCTTGTACCGTCGGATCCTGACGCTGATCATCGTCGATCCGCCGCCGCATCCAGTTGCGAGCCCGAGCCTGCAGCCGCGGGATACGGTCCCGAGCCTGCCGACGACCGCGATCTTCAGCGGCTTGAGGCCAGCATCCAGTGGGTGGAACGCGAGGCTCAGCTCGTTCGACGCGAGTCCGCCCGTCTTGCCGCAAAAAAGCCGGTGGCGCTGCCGCGTGCCGCGCAGCTGCCGCCCGTTTCCGGGATTCCGCTCCTGAACGCCGAGAGCGCGGTGCACCCGCGCGAGACCGCGACCTTCCTGCTGGCGCCTCCGCTGGCCCATGAGCGCTTGCTGCACCCGCTGCCGCGGCGACGGCGGCGGCGGGGCTATCTGCGGGGAGCGCTGTTCATCCTGATCGCCAGCATGATCGTGGGGTCGATCACCTATCGGCTCTCGATCGGGGAGCTGTTTCCCGCCTCGTTGCCCGCGCAAGCCGCTCATCTTCAAGCGCGTTGACGGCGGTCAAGCCGCCGGTCGGTCAAGCCGCCGGAGGGCGCATGCAGGACGTCGTCGTGATCGGCGCCGGGAAAATAGGCGCTACCGTCGCCGGGCTGCTGGCCGCCACGGGCGATTACCAGGTCACGCTCGCCGATCGCTCCCCGGAGGTTCTTGCGCGGCTCGACCCGGACAAACGCATTCGCCTCGCGGCTGCGGATGTGGAGGACAGCGCGAACCTGGTCGATCTGCTGAACGGCCAGTTCGCGGTGCTCAATGCCGCCCCCTTCCATCTCACCACGGTCGTCGCCGAAGCGGCGCGCGCGGCCCGTACCCACTATCTCGACCTGACCGAGGACGTCGCGAGCACGCGCCGCGTGCAAGGAGCTCGCGGCCGATGCCGGCGCGGCCTTCATTCCGCAGTGCGGGCTGGCCCCCGGCTTCGTCTCCATCGTGGCCTTCGACATGGCGAAGCGCTTCGAGACGCTCGACAGCGTCAAGCTGCGGGTCGGGGCGCTGCCGCAATATCCGTCCAACGCCCTCAACTACAACCTGACCTGGTCCACCGATGGGGTGATCAACGAATACTGCGAGCCTTGCGAAGCGATCGTGAACGGCGTGCGCCGCGAGGTGCCGCCGCTGGAGGAGCGCGAGGAGTTCTCGCTCGACGGCGTCACCTACGAGGCGTTCAACACCTCGGGCGGGCTGGGCACGCTGTGCGAGACGCTCGAAGGCAAGGTCCGCAACCTCAACTACCGCACCATCCGCTATCCGGGCCACGCCGCGATCATGAACGCGCTGCTCAACGATCTGCGCCTGCGCGACCGCCGCGATGTTCTCAAGAACATCCTGGAGCATGCGGTGCCGACCACGCTGCAGGACGTCGTGATCGTCTTCGTCACCGTGAGCGGCCGCAATCACGGCCAGCTGGTGCAGGAGACCTACGCGAACAAGATCTACAGCCGCGACGTGGACGGCCGCACCTTGAGCGCCATCCAGATCACCACCGCGTCGGCGATCTGCGCCGTGCTCGACCTGCTCGCGGACGGGCAGCTGCCGCAGAGCGGCTTCGTCCGGCAGGAGGAGATCGCGCTGAAGGTCTTCCTGGCGAACCGCTTCGGCCAAGTCTACGCCAAGCCGGAAACGCGGGCCGCACGAACGGTTCGAGGGCTCGGCGCGATCATGAGCACGTCGGCGGTCAAGCTCGCATCGGTCCGTGACGAAGCGCTCGCCATCCTGGCGCGGCTGGACGTGCCGGAGCGCGCATTCGCGCGCGCGGGGCTCGCGGCCGTCTCGCCGATCACCGGCGAGCTCATCGCCCATGTCTGCGGATCACGCGCCCGCAGGAGATCGACGCCAGCCATCGGCCGGGCCGCGGAAGCCTTTCTCGGCTTGGCGCAGCGTCCCGGCGCCGCGGCGCGGCGAGCTGGTGCGCCTGCTGGCGGAGGAGCTGCGCGCCGCCAAGGACCGATCTCGGCCGGCTGGTGACGCTCGAGGCCGGCAAGATCGTCTCGGAGGGCCTGGGCGAGGTCCAGGAGATGATCGACATCTGCGACTTCGCCGTCGGCCTGTCGCGCCAGCTGTACGGCCTGCACCATCGCCACCGAGCGGCCGACCACCGGATGATGGAGACCTGGCATCCGCTCGGCGTCGTGCGGCGTCATCTCCGCCTTCAACTTCCCGGTGGCGGTCTGGTCGCTGGAACGCGGCGCTGGCGCTGGTCTGCGGCGACCCGGTGGTGTGGAAGCCGTCGGAGAAGACGCCGCTCACCGCGCTGGCCGTGCAGGCCCTGTTCGAGCGCGCCGCGCGCGCTTCGGCGACGCGCCCGCGGGGCTCTGCGGCATCCTGATCGGCGGCCGCGAGGTCGGCGAGGCGCTGGTCGACGACGGCCGCGTTGCCGTCGTCTCGGCGACCGGCTCGACCGCCATGGGCCGCGCCGTCGGCCCCGCCTCGCCGCCCGGTTCGCCCGCGCGCTGCTCGAGCTCGGCGGCAACAACGCCGCCATCGTCGCGCCCTCGGCCGACCTCGACCTCGCGGTGCGCGCCATCGCCTTCGCCGCCATGGGCACGGCCGGCCAGCGCTGCACCACGCTGCGGCGCCTGTTCGTGCATGACGCCGTCTATGACGCGCTGGTGCCGCGGCTGTCGCCGGATCTACGCATCCGCCAAGGTCGGCGATCCGCGCGACGCCGGCACGCTGGTCGGCCCGCTGATCGACGCGCCGCGCTTTCGAGGGCATGCGCCAGGCGCTGGCCGAGGTGCGCCGGCCGGCGGTCAAATCCATGGTGGGCGAGCGCGTCGAAGGGATCGGCGGCGAAGATGCTTATTACGTGCGTCCCGCGCTGGTGAGATGCCGGAGCAGACCGGCCCGGTGTGGCGCGAGACCTTCGCGCCGATTCTCTATGTGATGCGCTACGCGGAGCTCGAGCAGGCAATCGCGCTGCACAACGCCGTCGGCGCCGGCCTTTCCTCCTCCATCTTCACCCTCGATATGCGCGAGGCCGAGAGATTTGTCGCTGCCACGGGCTCGGACTGCGGCATCGCCAACGTGAATATCGGGCCTTCGGGAGCCGAGATCGGCGGTGCCTTCGGCGGCGAGAAGGAGACCGGCGGCGGTCGCGAGGCCGGCTCCGATGCCTGGAAGGCCTATATGCGCCGCGCCACCAACACGATCAACTTCGGAACCCGGCTGCCGCTCGCGCAGGGCGTCCGCTTCGATATCGAGGAGTAAGCGCTTCCGCCTAGGACGGCCGCCGCGATATCAGGCGGTCGCGGGCTTGAACGTCATGGCGATGCCGTTCATGCAATAGCGAAGCCCGGTCGGCGGCGGCCCGTCGTTGAAGACGTGGCCCAGATGTCCGCCGCAACGGCGGCAGTGGACCTCGGTCCGCTTCATGGCCAGGAACGTGTCTTCCGAGGTGCCGATCGCATTATCGAGGGGCTGCCAGAAGCTCGGCCAACCCGTGCGGCTATCGTACTTGGTCTTTGAGGAAAACAGCGGCAAGTCACAGCCCGCGCAGTCGAAGATGCCGGCGCGCTGCTCGTGATCGAGCGGGCTGCTGAACGGGCGCTCGGTCGCCTCCTGCCGCAGCACGGCGAATTGGGCCGGCGTCAGCAGTCCGCGCCACTCCGCATCGGAATGGGAAACCTCGAAGGTCTCCGCGGCCTGCGAGGCCGACGGCGAACCGAAGATCCGGTTGGCAACAAACAGGGCCAGCGCACCGGCGCCGGTCCAGAGAACGTTTCGCCGCGTCAGCATGCTGGGTCCTCCGGAGAACGATCCTCCTCCTATATCTTACTACGTCTTCGGAAGCTCCGGGGTTACGTCGATCACCCAGATGTGACTTGTTTGCTTTGGCTGGAAAATTGTCGGCCGCCGTTATTAACGGCCTTGCGAACGGGTCGCGGGCATCTATCGCGCCGCGGCAGGAGCTTCCGTGTCTTCAAAGCCAATCGACCGCACCGCAGCATGGCGCCTGTGGGAAGCCCGTTGGGGGGCGGTTGACGCCGAGGTTCTGATCAGTGTGTTTGTTCTGAGCGCCGTGCTGGTCGTCGGCCTGGCGACCGTCGGCGACTATGGAATAACCACCGACGAGTTCAATGCCGACGATTACGGTCGCAAGGCCTTGGCATGGTATGCGAGCGGGTTCACCGACCGCTCTGGCTTCGAGACCGTCGAAGATACGCTTTGGTATTACGGTCCCTGGTTCCACATCCTGACGGCTTGGGTTCAATCATTCGGCCTTGCGGATCCCTGGACCGTCCGCCACGCGATGACCTTCTTGACCGGGTTCGCCGGGATCGCGGCGCTCGTTCCACTGGGGCGGCTGGCGGTCGGCCGCTGGGCCGGCTTGGTTGCCGCCGGCCTGTGCCTGACCACGGGCTATCTTTACGGCAGCCTCTTCGTAACGCCGATCGACGTACCGTTCCTGTTCGCCATGACGTTGGCAATGCTGGCGATCGTGGTCATGGCGGGTCGCGTGGTGCCGTCCTGGCCGGCGACCGTCAGCGCCGGCGTGCTGACCGGCCTTGCCATCGCGACCCGCTCGTCCGGCCTCATTACGCAAGTCTATCTGCTCGCGGCGTTCGGCCTGTGCGCCCTCGAGGCCGTTGTCGCCACCAGCGGAGGCTCGAGCAACCGCGACCTCTTCCGGATCGGCGCGCGCGCTCTTTGCGCGCTCGCGCTCGGATGGCTTGCGGCATTTGCGCTGTGGCCGTGGCTGCAAATCGGCAATCCGTTTCGGCATTTCATGCTCGCGTTCGAGCTGTTCGCCAATCATCCCAATTCGTTCGAGATGCCGGTTTGGGGCATAACGGTCGTGACCACCGCTTTGCCGTGGTGGTACGTGCCCGCGCAGCTGCTCGCCCGCCTGCCGGAAGGCTTCTTGTTGTTGCTGATGGTCGCGATCGTGTCCGCGTTTTTCGCCACCGCAGGGTTCGTTGGCGCGGCGACGAGAGCCTTCGCGACCCGCAAGGCGGAAGGATTGCGGGGCGTGGCCCTGCCGTTGGCGCGCGCACGGCGGCATCTGCTGATCTGGGCCGCCGTGGTCTTGCCGCTCGGCTTCATCATCGTTCGGCATTCGACGCTCTATGACGGCATTCGGCACGTCTTGTTCGTCATTCCGATGCTTGCGGTGATCGCCGGCGACGGCCTTCTGCGATTGCGTCCGGCTCGCTTCCCGCTGGTCGCGGCAGCCGCCGGCGGCATCTATCTGGGGGTCTCGATCTGGACCTTCGCCGTCCTGCACCCGCTTGAATACGTCGCCGTCAATGCGCTTGCCGGCGGGGTGGCGGGCGCCCAGGGGCGCTTCGATCTCGACTATTGGGCGGTTGCCGCCACGGTTGCGCTGCGACGCCTGGAAGGCCGCCTCGACTATGATCGCACCGGGCGCTTTGCCGAGAATCCACCCAGCATTACGATCTGCATGAGCTACCGCGAATTGCTCGTGGCGCCCCTGTTCAGGCGGCCTTGGCGGCTCGAGCCTGATCCGAAGCGGGCGGATTTCATCATCGCCACGGAGCGCTGGCCGTGCGCACAGGACATTCCCGACGCCGTTCTCATCGACGAGGTCAGGCGCTTTGATCGCCCCTTCGCCTGGGTCTACGTCCGGCCGCACCCGCACGCGCCTCGTTCCGCGCCGGCCGCCGTGACGCAGTGATATCGGACGCGTTGGAGATGCGCGGGCCCAGGGGGTGGCTGGGCGCGGCAATCGGATTGGCGAGCGCGATCGTTCGCGCCAGCACCGTGATCATCTCCAGCTGCGTGCGCAGCTTCAGGTGCAGGTTGAGTATCACCAGGAGACTGATGCCGACCCAGGTGTAAAGAATGAGGTCCACCCCGCGCCCGATGCCGACGAATACCGCGAGGCGCGTGCTGTGGGACGGCACCCACACAAAATAGAGTCCGGCGAGCGCCACGATCGACGCCAAGACCGCCACCACCGGCGATCTGCGATATTCGATCCACGCATACAGAAAGACGCTGCAAAGCAGGAACGAGAAAAAGATCTGAGCGATCATCGGTAGAGCTCCTGCGCAAAGAGGTCGAGCAGGATCGTGACGGAATCGCCGATATGCTGCCCCTTGGCGAGCGAATAGGCGGTGTATTCGATGGTGACCGGAACCTCGACATAGCGCAGCCCGCTGCGGGCGATCTCGACGAGAATTTCCGACGCATGCGCCATGCGGTTCTGCCGCAGACGGATCGCGGCGGCGCCCTTTCGGGTAAAGGCGCGCAGCCCATTATGGGAATCCGTCAGCCGCAGCCCGGTGGTCACGCGGGTGAACACGGTCGCTGCCTTGAGCAGCCAGCGGCGGAGCCGGGGCAGATTGGAGGTCTGCCCGAGAAAGCGGCTGCCCAGCGCGAAGTCGGCCCGCGCTTGGCGAAGCGCATCCACCAGGCGCGCAATGTCGGACACGCGGTGCTGGCCGTCGGCATCGAAAGTGACCAGGACATCGGCGCCCTGCGCCAGGGCATAATCGATCCCGGTTTGCAAGGCAGCGCCCTGGCCGAGATTGATCGGATGGACGACCACATGGGCGCCGGCAGCTGCGGCGACGTCCGCCGTCGCGTCGCGGGAGCCGTCATCGACCACGATCACCTGGTGCCCGGTGCGGCCAAGCTCGGTGACGACGCGCCCGATCGCGGTCGCCTCGTTATAGGCGGCGCAGATCACCCATAGATTCGGTCGCAGGGCAGGTTCCATCCCGGTCTTCAGCTTTTTTCGCCGGCTTGTTTCCAGCAGCCGGCCGTCGACGGCTTGTACAGGCTCGCGCGCTCATGCGGGCGGGCCACCAGAGCGCTCGTTACAACTCCAGGCGGCCGCAAGGGTTCCCTCAACTCGTAACGAGAAAAAGACCGCAGAGGATGAAGACGATCCCCGCGATCAGACGAATCGAGATCGTGTCGCCGAAGAAGAGGCCTCCCAGTAACGGGGTCAAAGCGAAGGCGAGTGCTACAAAAGGGTATGCACGTGACAATGGTGTGAAACTCAGGATCCAAACCCAGAGAATTGCGTAACCCGCGTAGAGAATGAGGGCGGAGATGAAATAGACGTTGAAGGCCAGTCCCATGAGGCGGTCGGCGAGGCCGCCGCTGCCGGCCCCATAGCGGAGTGCCGCCAGCTTGAACAAGATCTGGCCGCCCGACATCCCTGCCGCATACCCCACCAGCAGGAGGATCTGCCACAGGGTCAACCGGTCGTTGCTCATGACGCCGGCTTACGCAGCACGATGCGCATGGCATCGAACAGATTGACCGGGATGCCGATCCGGCTGGCGGCGGTGATCGGTGCGCCGCGAAAGCCCAGCATCCGCCTGACCTGGAACAGAATGAGGGACAGCGGAACGACCTTGGCGGGGTGGTCGCAACGCGTGAGCGACAGGCCCAGGGCTGCCGACATTCGGCGGATGCTTTGCGGGGTGAAGAACCACAGGTGCTGGGGCGGCGTCATCAGTCGCCAGTTGGCACCGGCCAGCCGCGCCAGCGGGGAGGCGAAATCCCCCGTCGTTATCACGATCACCCCGCCGGGCCTGAGGTATTGGTGGCAGAGCGCCAGAGTTTCGTGCGGGCGCGGCAGGTGCTCGATCACGTCGAACAAGGTGATGACGTCGACGCTCCCGATCCGTGCCATGTTGGTCTCGTCGGCAATGCCCGACAAGACGTTGAGGCCGCCGCGCCGGCAATATTCGGCCGCCTCCTCGGCCAATTCAATCCCCGCGACCTCAAAATAGCGCTCCGCTTCCTTCAGGAAGAAGCCGTAGGCGCATCCGAGATCGAGCAGCCTTCCGGACGGACGGTAATCGTGAATGAGCTCGACGCTGCGGGCGAACTCTCGTCGCAGGACGGGTTCGGCGGCGCGATAGTCCGAATATCCATCACTGCGGTGACCGGAGAAATAGTCGCCCGTGTAGTAGGCGTGGGGATCGAAGCCGGTCTCTTCGGTCCGTCCCAGACCGCAGCTGCGGCATTGCCAAATGTCGCAGCCGTTCTTTCGGTAGAGCAGCGCATGCGGCGTCGTCTCTCGACAGGCGGGACAGGGCTGCGCGCCGCTCGCTGCTGCGGGAGGGGCATTTTGTTCGATCATGCGTCGCCTCTGAACAACAGGGTCCGACGGCTGCCTCGGGGGGTAACGACCAAGGCCAACCTCGGGATCGGGCATTGGGACTGGGTTGCGGGCCGGGCGCGGTTACCTCGATGAAGGGAGCTTGTTGGAGCAAGCGGCGCGAATCCGCCTCTGCTTACTGCCTAGCATTCGCATGAATGTTGCGCGAGTCCGGGCCGATCAAGCGCCGTGACGCGACGGCGGTCATGATGATCGCAGGCAATCACGTGCCGGAGGACGGCCCGATGAGATGGTCGGACACCGCCTTGACCGCCCCATAGCACTCGCAGGCGCTTTCCCGCAGGCCATGCACATCGAGCAGGCGGATATGTCCGCGCTTGTATTTGATGAAACCGGCCTGCTGCAGCGTATTGGCCACGATCGACACGCTGGTGCGCCGCACGCCCAGCATTTGCGCCACGAATTCCTGCGTGAGTGCGATGTCGTCGCCGCCGATCAAATCCCGGCACCGCAGCAGCCACCGCGACAGACGCGCTTCGAGCGTGTGCGTCGCATTGCAGGCCGCCGATTGCTGGGACTGCGCCAGCAGCAGCTGCTCGTGCTTGATGAGGGTGGTGCGAAAGCCGACGCTGTGATCCGCCAGTCGGCGCACCACGTCCACGTCGACCGCCGAGGCCGCGCCCGCGACCTGTATGATGGCCCGGCTGACGGAGACGTTGCCATCGAGCGCCGCCAGTCCTCCGACCACGCCCTCCCGGCCGATCATGGCGGCTTCGATCATCTCGCCGGAGCTCAGCTCCACGACCAGGGAGACGATGCCGCCGTGCGGAAAGTAGATGCGGCTGATGGTGCCGCCGGCCTCGAACAGGATCGTCTCCTGCGGCAGCTCGACGAATTGCAAGTGCGGCAGAAGCAAGTCGATGTCGGCAGCGGGAAGCGAAGCCAACACGTGGTTGGACGAATAAGATGATTGCGCCATGGCGCGATTCTGTCGTTGTAGGAAGAGAGCGCGGACCCCAGGGGAATTACTGATAGCATCAGGAGGCCGGCCGATCTGTTCGATAGCCGACACACACGCGCGGGGTCTGGCATGCAATCTCTGCCGAGCCTGCATCGGCCGGCTTAGAAGCGGTCCTTCACGTCCGACAGACCGGCCCATGCGAGCCACTCATCCCAGCTCTTTTTGAGCTCCGCTTCGGCCTCATCGAGTGTCGGCATCACGCCGGCAAGGCGCATTCCCTGCGGCCCGCCAGGCACGCCGTTAAGCGCCCAGAGCCATCGGGGCGCCGAGCCCGTATAGGAGGGGCGCCTGTCGATCTGCCCCACCTTCCATTCCCCATGCATGACCTCGTGGTCACCCGGTGAATCGGTATCCGGTCGCAGCATTAGGGCCATGCGCGGCTTCTCCTTGCGTCACCCTGAACCATCCAGCCAAGGCCTGCGAGGCATCGAGGCGCGGCGCCAGACCAGCGGGATGGGCTGCCTTCGCCGTCGAGCCGCGCACACCGACGCCTTCCAAGCGGTAGGTTGCCGTCGGATCGGTTCATTTCATGACCGAACTCAGGAAACCCGAGTTCGGTTGCACGCGGACGCAAGGCGCCCGCGCATTAATTTCGCCACTGGCTGGTCGTCTGCGAGCAGCCTGCTACTTCGGTTGAAATTCCTGGTTCGGAAAGTTGGACGCCTCCGGCACCTTGATGACGATGAAGTTATGGTCGGCGGTGGTATGGCAGGCATTGCAGCCGGCCGTTATCTTTGCGTAGGATTCGCTGAATTGGCGCGGGTCGCCCGCCTTGATGGCGAAATCCATCACCGGGAAGATTTGCTTCATGGCGGCATCGAAAAGATCGGCGACCGGCAAGCCCTTGTAGCGCGGCACCTCTTTTCCGATGACTATGAAACCGGCCTTGAGCTCGTTGAATTCATAGCCGGCCAGCGCCCAGTTCTCCGCCTTTCCGGCCAGGCCGAGCTTGGCGTGGCGCGGCTGGATCAGCATGTTCATCAGCGCGCTCATCTGCGGATTGAACTGCTGGGGCGGCAAGTCGGCGCGATTGGGCTCGTCTTGCTGCGCGTCTTGCTGTGCGCGGCTGATGGCGGCGAACGAAGCGATGCCCGCCAGGCCGGTCAGCGCGGCTAGCATCATGGTGGCGATGAAACGACTGTGCATCCGTGTTCTCCCTGAAGTTCCCTTCGATTCCCGTGGCGTCAAGCGCCGGCCATCCCTTGCCGGCTGCGCTCGGCTCCTCGCGATGCGCTGTCGTCAGACCGCTTGAACGGGGAGCATATTAGGCGGAGCGCCGGGGCGGCTTCCAGAGCCGAAATTCAGAAATGCCGCCGGGCCGAACGCACCGGTAGCCGCCCCCATAATCTCGGCATGTCGGCAAGCCGTGTCGGCCGAGCCGATAGCCCGGACCGGCGCATTTGGCCGTCCGCTCCCTTATGGCCCGGATTGGGGCAGAACGCTGCTTCCTTCCGGCGCCCCGGCATCCGGTAGCGCGGCCGGGCTTGTCGCCGAAAATGCGGTCAGGCGCGCGATGCGCCGGGAGATCGGCGGATGCCCGGCAAACAAGCCGCCGACCCAGGAATTCGGCAGCGGATTTACGATGAAGAGCGCCGCCAGCGCCGGCTGATCGTTGGCCGTGATGCTGGCGATGCGTCGGGCCGAGGTCTCGAGCCTGCTGAGCGCTCGGATCAGATCGGCAGGATCGCCGCACAGGAACGCCCCATGCTGATCGGCTTGATATGCCCGCGCCCGCGCCCCGCCGAGCCGCAGCACGAGCGCCGCTATGGGCGCAAACATTGCCACGAACAGCAGCGCGCCAACGCCTTGACGGCGCACCGAGGGGCCGATCAGGCCAAGCCGCAACGCCAGGGCGGCGATCGCGCTCAGGAGCGTCACCCCAATGGTTGCCTTCAAAGTATCGCTGCGCGCGATGTGCGAAATCTCGTGGCCGATGACGGCGCGCAGCTCGTCCGAATTCAAACGGTTGCGCAAGCCGAGCGTCACGACGATGGCCGCATGGGCCGGGTCGGAGCCGAGCGCAAACGCATTGGGATGGTTTTCTTGAATCTCAAGGATGCGCGGCGGCGGAATGCCCGCCTTGGCGGCAAGATTCTCGACTGCCTCGACGAGATTACGGTCCCGCACCTCGCGCGCCCCGCATCGGGCCAGGATGGCCGGTCCGGTGTGGCGGAAAGACCACAGCACGGTCGCGACCGCCAGCGCCAAGGCAACCGCCGCAACCCATGCCCCAAACAAGAGGCTGATGGCCGCGAAGGGGGCAAGCGTCAGCCCGAGCAGAACGCCGCTCCGCACCAGCGCGCCCGCGCTGCGCGGCCGTCCCGATCGGGCGGCTTCGGCTCGATGGCTGCGAATTTCCAGGCCGATCAGAACAAACAATGTGACAAGCCCGGCGAGCAGGACTGCCGTCACGCGCGCGGTCATCGGCTCCAGCCACAATTCCATGCAGCCTCCGCTTCTCGATAGCGACTTTAACTTAGGCGGGGAGCGACGACGAAGCCACCGAGGGTGGCGGCGAATTTCGGAGGGTTCGGTTGAACGCTAGGCACGCATGGCGCGCGGAGAGCAAGACGTGTGCCAAAAAATTGAGCGGAACCAAATCCCGTTCAATGAATTGTCCGGATGTCAAAAGACGCATTTGCTTGATTGGTGAGTAAGACCTGCATGTCGGCGGCAGATCAGTATCGGCGCAACGCATCCGAATGTATTGCCATTACGGCATTTTTCGGTGATCCGGTGCAGCGTGCCACGGTCCTTGCCTTGGCAGAGGCGTGGAACCGCTTGGCCGAACAGGCGGATAAAAACGAGCAGATCGTGATTGCGGCAATGACCGATACCGCGCTGCGATCAAGCACAGACGCTCCCCCAGATTGATTCCAAACGCTGGCCGGTAGGATTATGCCGCTGCCTCCCGACCACCCTCGCGACGACGAAGGGCGAGCGGCTTGTCCAAATCCGATGACGACTTAATTGCCTAAGCCCGGCGGGGTCTGCGGCGGCCGGGAGATTTAGCCGCTCGCGGCTCGAATTGCCGCGGCGCGCCACTGCCTGCTTCCAGCGGATCGTGGATCTGCGAGGCCAGGCTTTGGCCGCTGAGATAGGCCTCGAATTCCGCCGCCGGAAGAGCCTTGGCGTAGAGGAAGCCTTGCGCCTCCTCGCAATTCTCGTTGCGCAGGAAGTCTGCCTGCTGCCTGGTCTCGACGCCTTCCGCGATCACTCCGAGATGGAGATTGTGCGCCATGGCGATGAGCGAGCGCACGATGGCGGCATCTTGCGCATCGCGGGTGATATTGCCGACGAAGCTGCGATCGATCTTGATGCGTGACAGCGGAAACCGGGTCAGATAGCTCACCGACGCATAGCCGGTGCCGAAATCGTCGAAGGCGAGCTTCACGCCCTCCTTGTGCAGCCGCTGCAGCACGGTCGAATCCTCGCGGTTGAGCGCGATGTTCTCGGTGATCTCCAGCTCGAGCGCATCCGCCGGCAGGGCGAAATCCCGCAGCGCCTCGATGACGTCCTGCAGCAGCGCCTCGTCGTAGGCCTGCGAGGGGAACAGATTGACGCCCACCCGCGCCAGCGGCATCCCCATGGCGCGCCAAGCAGCGGCCTGCTCGCACGCGGTGCGGATGATCCAGCGGCCGACCTCGGATGCGATCGCGCTTTCCGCCAGCGTGTCGACAAAGGCGCCTGGCGCCAGCACCCCGCGCTGGGGATGCCGCCAGCGCAGCAGCGCCTCGGCTCCCACCACGGCTTCGTCGGAAAGCCGGATCTGCGGTTGGAAATGGATCTCGAACTCGTTCTGGGCAAAGGCGCGCCGCAGCTCGAGACCGAGGCTGCGCCGCGCTTGCGCCTGGGCGCGCAGCACCGGCATGAAGAAACGCAGGTCGCGCCCGCCTTCCGACTTGGCCTGGTAGAGCGCCAGATCCGCGTTGGCGATCAGCTCCTCGACCCCGGCGCCATCCTGCGGGGCGATCGCCACCCCGGCGCTGGCGCCCAGATGCACCAGCTGGTCATTGATGACGAAGGGCTCGTTCAGCCGTCTCAGCATCACCCCGACGATTTCGCTGACCCAGCGCGGATCGCCGCAATCGGGAAGGATCACCACGAATTCGTCGCCGCCGAGTCGGCTGGCCAGACCCACCAACGCGTGCTCTTCGGCGACCCCGATCAATCGCCGGCCGACCTCGACGAGCAGCTGGTCGCCGGTCGAGTGGCCGAGCGTATCGTTGACGTCCTTGAATTCGTCGAGATCGAACAGCACAATGGAGGTCGGCCCTTTGCCGCCATCCTTCGCCAGCAACCGTCCCAATTCCTGCTGCAGCAGGGCCCGATTGGGCAGTCCGGTCAATTGGTCGTAATGCGCGAGTCGGCGCAGCTGCTCCTCGGCCGCCTTGCGGGCAGTGATGTCCTCATAGGCAAAAGCGACGTTTCGCACCGTGCCGTCGGGGTTGTACATGGGAGCGGCGGCGAGGCTGACGTCGAGCTGGGCGCCGTCCTTGCGCCTGCGCTTCACATGCAGATCCCTGACGGTTTCCCCGTGATAGGCCCGTCGAAACAGCGCTTGCGCCTCCGCCTCGGCTTCCCGCGGCACCAGCTGGTCGGCCCGGCCCAGCATCTCGTCGGCGCTGTAGCCGAACATCCGCTCGGCCCCGCGGCTCCACAGCAAGATCGACTGGTCGAGCGCGACACAAACGAACGCCACCTGCGAGGTGTCGACCACGGTGGCAAGCGTGTTCTTGGCGTCACGCATCTCGCGCCTGGCGTCGCGCGCCTTTTGCCGCCGGGTCTCGATCGCCTGCGCCATCTGGTTGAAATTGTCGGCCAGAGCCCCGACCTCGTCCGCGGTGCGCACGCCGGTCCGGTGACTGAAATCGCCGCCTGCCAGCACCGCGGCGTCTTTGCCGAGCTGCCGCAGCGGGCGTACGATTCGGCCCGAAAGCAGCCACGCGATGCCGAAGGCGAGCATGAGCGTGCCGCCGATCATCAGCGCGCCCCATTTGAGTCGGCTGGCGAGTGCCGCGTAGGCAATGTCCGTGGGCACTCCGACGGTCACGATCCAGGGGACCTGGTGGGCGGTCGCAAAACCATTCACGCGCTCCACATTGTCCCGCCGAGTCCATCTCGACATGTCGCTGCCTTCCCCGGCGGCGATCCGCTGCTGCAGATGGTTGCGGCCGCCTTGGCGGCCGATGCGTTGGTTCCCATCCGACGCAATGACGATGCCTTGCATGTTCAGGATGCTGATGGCGCTGCCGGGCGGCAGCGCGTGCAGCTTCAATGTGTCCTCGAAGCGATCGAGCACCGGTCCGGCGGTCAGCACCGCCCGGATCCGGCCGCTCTCATCCCTGATCGGGCGCGCGACGTTGACGATCCGATGTCCGCTGCGCACCATGATCGGCACCCCGACCGCCGGATTGTGCCCGGCCAGCGCCTCGTTGAAATAGGCGCGGCCGAAAGCGTTGGGCGGCGGATAGCTCGTCTCCTGCGATGTCCCGATGGGGTTCCCGTCGAGGTCGAACAGGAAGATGTGTGAATTGCCGTTCGGCAGCTCGCTCCTGACCTTCCGCAACAGGGCATCATTGGCGCTGCGATCGGCCGGGTCGAACGACACGGCTTGAGCGAGCACCGACAGGAGGTTGTCGATGGCGTTGATATGGTCGTCGATCTGAGCCGCCAAGAGGCGCGCCTCGTTGACCGCATGCTCGGCCGCCGCCGCCCGGTCGCTGCGCCATTGCATCCAGAGTGCGGCCATCATGAGGGCCGCAAGCGGAACGACGGCCGCGAATGCCAGGCCCAGGAGCCGTGACCGTATGCTGCCAAGTAAGATCATTCGCCCATCAGTCTGAGCTGATCCCCATTTTGCACGGGTCTAGACGCAGAAGATTTCGGATGCGTTCAGGGATTGCAGCGGGGGCGTAAATTGCTGCTTAGATTTAATCCAAGCCTAACGATGGCGGGTCGTGGTTAACGAAACCTGCATCGCGTCCTGGAAAAGCCCGCCCGCGGCGCGCAGCGGGCTTCAAGCCGCTTCCGTGCCGCCCGGCGAGAACAGATAGCCGGCGCCGCGCACCGTGCGGATGACCGACGGATGCGCCGGATCGGGCTCGATCTTGCGGCGCAGGCGCGTGATCCGCACATCGATGGCGCGGTCGAAGGCTTCGCGGTCGCGCGCATTGGCGAGATCGAGCAATTGCTCGCGCGACAGGACGCGTCGCGGATTTTCGGCAAAGACCTTGAGCAAGGCGAACTCGGAGCCGGCGAGCGGGAATTCAATGCCGAGGTCGTCGCGCAGGAGCCGGGCCTGCAGGTCGAGCCATTTGGTTCCGAACCGGACCAGGGCGCGTGGGCGCTTCGCCGCCGCTTCGCTCGGCGCCGCCGAGGCGCTTCGCCGCAGCACCGATCGGATGCGGGCCAAGAGCTCGCGCAGCTCGCACGGCTTGGCCAGATAGTCGTCGGCCCCGAGCTCGAGGCCGACGATGCGATCGATGGCGCCCGCCGTCGCGGTCAGCATGATGATGGGGACGGCGGATTGCTGCTTGAGCATGCGGATGATCGAAAGTCCGTCCTCCTCCGGCATGTTGAGGTCCAGCACGATGAGATCCGGGCTTTGCTTGGCGATGGTCCGGCGCAGGCTGGCGCCGCCGTCGCAGGCCGTCACCTCGAAGCCGTGCAGGCGCAGATAGTCGGCGACCATCTCGCGCGCCGGCGCCTCGTCATCGACCACGACAATGTGCGCTCGTTCGCTCATCGCGGTTCGGCTGTCTCGCCGGCTTGGCCGGCCTCGCCGGCTCCGACCGGAAGGCTGATCGTGAAGGTCGTGCCGCGGCCGGGCCCGGGGCTCTCCGCGCCGACACGGCCGCCGTGAAGCTCGACGATGCGCTTGACGATGGAAAGGCCGAGCCCGGTCGAGCTCTCGCCCCCGGTCGGCCGCGCCGACAGGCGTTGAAAGCGGCCGAACAGCCGCGAGACGTCCTCTTCGGACAGGCCGGGGCCCTCGTCGGCGACGCGAATGAGGACATGGTCGTCCGCCAGCATCATCGTCATCTCGATATGTCCGCCGACCGGACTGTACTTGATCGCGTTGTTGACCAGATTGTCGACCGCCTCGCGCAGCCGGTCGGGGTCGCCGCTCCACATCTGGTGCGCCGGCGCCGCCAGCTCGATGGTCTGCTGCTTCCTTTCGGCCGGCCCCCGATTCGCGGCCACGATCTCGCCCAGCACGATCACGAGATCGACCTGCTCGCGGCGGATGGCGATGTTGTGCGCGTCCATCATGGCGTCCGAGATCAGATCGTTGACCAGTTCGGTCATCTGGCCGGCGGAGGCGCGGATATGGGCAAGCTGGTCCCTGATCTTCTCGACCTGCACCGGCGTCCTCGCCACCAGCTCGTTCATCAGCTCGGCGCGACCGAGAATGACGCCCAAGGGGTTGCGCAGATCGTGCGCGACGGTGCCGAGGATCTCGTTCTTGAATTCGTTCGAACGGCGCAGCTGCCGCCACTGGGAGCCAAGGCGCTGGTTGGCGGCGGTGAGCTCATGGGTGCGCTCGCGCACCCGCTCCTCCAGCCGGAGGTTCGCCTCGTGCAGCTGGTCATAGAGGATGACGTTGTCGAAGGCGACGGACAGGCGGCTGCAGAACACCTCGACCAGGGCGCGGTCGGTGGCGGACATCGGTCTTGGCGTCTCCAGCACGACCACGACCTCGCGTCGGCTCGAGGTGCGGATGTAGAGCACCGAGATCCGGGGCAGGAATTGATGCGAACGGCGCTCGAATGCGCCGAGCACCGCCTGCTCCAGCATGGTGTCGAGGGCGCCCGCCGACACCGCTCCGGCAAAGCGGCGGTAGCAACCCGAGCCGGCGAGAACGGAGAACTTCTCCTGGCTGCCGGCGGCATCGCGCAGCACCAGGATGCCGCCGCATTCCACATTGAGCAGCGACGCGATCTGCGTCAGCACGCCTTCGGCCAGGCGCTGCATCGATTTGAAGTCGTAGAGCGTCGAGGCGCCCTCGATGATCATCTCCAGCCCGCGCCGCGTCTCGACCATGCGCTGGATCTGCTGGTAGCTGCGCAGCGCCGCGGTGAGCGAGGTGAACAGCTTGTCGGCGGTCAGCTCGGTCTTCGCCTTGTAGTCGTTGATGTCGTAATCGACGATGACCTGCCGCTCGGGGGCCTGGCCGGGTTGTCCGGTGCGCAGGATGATGCGGACCGCCTCGTTCTTGAGCTGCGTGCGGATGAAATCCACCAGCCTGAGGCCGGCATCGTCGGTCTCCATCACGACATCGAGCAGGATGACGGCGATGTCGGCAACCGAGCGCACCAGCTCGCGGCCCTCGGCGGCCGAATGGGCCGAGAAGATCTCGATGCCTTGGCCATGCAGGCTGTAGTCGTAGAGCGCGAAGCGGGTGCCTTCGTGCACCGCGTCGTCGTCGTCGATGACGGCGATCTTCCACGCCGCTGCCGGCTCGGCGGCCGGCGTGCCGGCGTCGTCGATCACCCGCATGATGTCCTGTTCGTCGTTCATTCCAGCTCCGCCAGGGTGAGCGAGGTATCGACGTAGTCCTCCTTGGGCGCGGCGAGCGGCAGCCTGATGCGGAAAACGGTGCCGTGGCCCGGCTGCGATTCGAGCCGCAGCGATCCGCCCAGCCGCCGGGTCACCAGGTTGTAGACGATGTGCAGGCCGAGCCCGGTGCCGCCGCGGTTGCGGCGCGTGGTGAAGAACGGCTCGAAGGCGCGCCGCTGCACCTCCTCGCTCATGCCGACGCCGTCGTCGGCGAACTCGATCTCGACCTGGTCGGTGCCGAGCCTGCGGGCCACCAGCCGCAGCGTGCCGGCGCGCTTGTCCGGAAACGCATGCGTGAGCGCATTGAGCACCAGGTTGGTGAGCACCTGGCCGTACGGCCCCGGATAGCTCTTGAGCGAGATTTCCGCCGGCACGTCGACCGAGAGCCAAACCAGCGAATGCTTGAGGGCGGGGCGCAGGCTCACCATCATCTGCTCGGTCGCCTCGCGCAGATTGAACACCCGACGCTCGGCGTCGCTGCGGTCGACGGCGACCTGCTTGAACGACTGGATCAGGTCGGCGGCGCGATTGAGGTTGGTGACCAGCTGCTTGGCGGCCTCGTGGCTGCCGGCAATGAACTCCTCGAGCTTGGAGCGGCGGACCGCGCCGTCGCGGATCTCCTCGGAGAACTGCGCGCAGCGCCGCGCGAAGCTCGACGCCACCGTCAGGCTGATGCCGACCGGATTGTTGACCTCATGGGCGACCCCGGCGACCAGGCCGCCGAGCGCGGCGAACTTCTCGGCCTCGATCAGGCTGCGCTGCGCGTCCTGCAGATCGCGCAGCGCGTCCTCGGCGTTCTCCTTGGAAGCCTTGAGGTCGAGCTCGGCCTGCCGCTTGGCGATAGCATTGGTGCGGAACACCTCGACCGCCCGCGCCATGTCGCCGATCTCGTCGCGCGCCTCCAGATCGTCGACCGTCTGCCCATAGTGTCCGGACACGACCGCATCCATGGTGCTCATCAGGCCGCGCAGCGGACTAACGATGCTGCGGGCGATGGCAAGGCCGACCAGGATCGAGACCAGCACCGAGAGCGCGACCGCGATCGAGATGCCGGCATAAAGGTCGCCGAGCGTGTTCTCGAACCGCTCATAGGCCAGGCGCTCGCGCTCGCGCATGCTCATGGACAGCCGATCGATCACGTTGGCCATGGCGGCCTGATTGCTGTCGACCGCCTCGCTCAGGAGCCGCGCCCGGGTCACGAAATTCTCCGACAGCTGCGCGATGCCCATGCGCCAGGCGGCGGCATGCGCCTGGATGGCGCGCAGCGCCCCGCGCTGCAGGTCGCTGTCGGCGAGGTCGAGCATGACCGGGACCGTGCTCTCGATCCGTTCCAGGTTGCGGGTCACTTCGGCCGCGGTGTCGGGCTGGTGCTGGAGATAGAACTCGTCGGTCAGCACCAGCGTCTCCGAGAACGATTCGCGCGACTTCGACAGTGCCGGCCAGACCAGTGCGTTGCGGTCGGTGGTGGCGCCCTCCACGATCGCGTAGAGCCCGGACATTTCCCGTGCCGGCGCCAGCACCTGGCTTTCGTAGGTGTCCATGATGGCGCTCTGGACGTTGCGCAACTCGTCGAAGCCGGCGACGAATTGTTCGGTGGCCTGGACCACGTCGGCGGTCGAGGCCGCCAGCAACGGATCCACGAAGGCGCGATTCTGCAACGTGCCGAGCAGCGATTGGCGCAGTTGCGTGATCTCCTGCAGCAGATCCTCATTGGGTTGGGTGAAATAACGGTGGATGAGGTTTTGCAGGCCGCCGGCCTGGCTTTCCAGGATCGCCAGCTCGCGGTCCGATTCACGGCTCTCGCGCAGATCGCTGCGCGCGGTGGCCAAAACCTGCGCGCCGTTCCAGATGATGGCGGTAAAGACGATCGCAATCGCGATATTGAGCGCGGCGATCGAGAGGATCCGCCACCGGATCGGCAGCGCGCGCAGCCGGTCCAGCGCCCCCGCAGGGTGCGCGGCCTTGGCGGCTGCGGCGTTCGGCGACGGGTGCGATGGCAGCTGCGGTTCCATGGCTCATTGCGTGGCCAAGATCCGCTCGATCAACGGTCCGAACTTGGGATCGGCGCGCATTTTCTCGCGCAACGAGCGGGTCGCATCCTCGAACGGCTTGCGGTCGAAACTTTCGATGATGGTGACGCCGGCCTCCGCGGCCTGCTTCCTGGATTGCTCCTCCCAGCTTTGCCACTGCTCGCGCATATGCCGGCTCGAATTGCGCGCCGCGGCGCGAAAGATCGCGCGGTCGCCGTCCGACAGTTCCTGCCAGGCGCGGCGCGACATCACCAGGACCTCCGGTCCCATCGTGTGCTCGGTCACCGTGTAGAACTGCGCGACCTTGTAATGACCGGTGGTCACGTAGGACGGCCAATTGTTCTCCGCCCCGTCGACCAGCCGGGCCGACAAGGCGGTGAGCACCTGACCGTAGGGCAGCACGATCGGCTCGGCGCCCAGTGCCTTCACCATCTGGATCACCAGGTCGGACTGCTGCACCCGGATTTTCAGGCCCTTGAGATCGGGAAGGCTGCGCACCGCCGAACGCGTGTAGATCGAGCGCGCACCCGAATCGTAGAACGCGAGCCCGATGAAACCGTCCGGCTCGATCGCCGCCAGGATGTCGTCGCCGATCGGTCCGTCGATCACCTTGTAGAGATGATCGATCGAGCGGAACAGGAACGGCTGCGCCAGGATGCTCAGCACCGGCGCAACGTCGCCGATCGCCGCCACATTGATGCGGTTGAGGTCGATGGCGCCGACGCGGGTCTGCTCGATGGTCTGGCTTTCCTCGCCGAGCTGCCGGGAATGAAACACCCGGATGCGCTGGCGTCCGCCGGTGCGTTCAGCCACCAACTGGTCCATGTAGAAGAGCGCCTGGACGGTGGGGTAGCTTTCTTCCTGGATGTCGGCGGCGCGGAACTCGCGGGCGCCAAGCCCGTCCAACGCGCCTGCCAGCGCGAGCGTCGCCACGGCCGCGCCGGCCCCTACCGACAGATATCTGGATAAGACCCCCATCTTGCCCACGTGACCCCGGAGCGCCCGTGCGGGGCGCCGCCAGCAAGCCGCATCATAGAATTTTCCTGCCGGTCCCGCCATCGGCCGCGTGGCGGCCGAAATGCCGCAGGGGACGCGGGTGGTGCCGCGGGATTTGGGATTAAATTCTTATTAACAGCTTGGGTCCGCGAGGCGCGCGGCGGCTTGCGGCAGCCGAAATGTTTCTTTCGACAGGTTTGATCGAAACAATTCGCCACGAAATGAAACCATTTTCCTGTTCCGCGCAATCATGTGGAAACCCCGCCTTGCTACCAACAAGCTCAGCACGACACGCGAAAAGCGTGCGCAGGGAGACGGGGTTTCAGCCATGCAATACAGCGACGCCATTGCGGCGGTCGCGGCCGGCCGACGCCGGTCCGCCGACAAGGAGACTTCCGACGAGGCGCTGGTCGGCCTCATCGCGCAGGGTGACAAGGACGCCATGCAGGTCCTGTTCGGACGGCATAACGTGCGCGTGTTCCGGTTCCTGACCCGGTTCCTGGACAACGAAGCCACCGCCGAGGATCTGGTGAGCGAGGTCTTCATCGAGGTCTGGCGCAATGCCGGCCAGTTCGAGGCGCGCTCGCAAGTATCCACCTGGCTGTTGGCGATCGCCCGCCACAAGGCGTTGTCGGCGCTGCGGCGGCGTTCGGCCGATGGATTGGATGACGATGTGCTCGAATTCGTCGAGGACCCGTCCGACAATCCGGAGGTGGCGCTGCAGAAGACCGAGCGCAGCGAGATCCTGCGCGACTGCCTCAAGCAATTGTCGCCGGCGCATCGCGAGATCATCGATCTGGTCTACTATCACGAGCGCACGATCGACGATGTCGCGCAAATCATCGGCGTCCCGCAGAACACGGTGAAGACCCGCATGTTCTATGCGCGCAAGCGCATCGGCGAATTGCTGGCCGCCCGCGGCCTCGAGCGCGCCTGGGTCTGATCGCGCACTCGTAGGGCGCAATCGCTTTATTGCGCCAAGCGGCAATGCCGCGCTCTGTACCTTCTGACATAAGGGAAGCTTCCTCCCGAAGCGGCGCAATAAAGGGGATTTATATACTTCACTCCCTCGATTTTCCGGGCTAGAATTTCCGCATAAATCGAGGGGTTGGCGATGTCCAAAAGCACCATTTCGACCTTTGAACTGTTCGCAATGTTCCCGGACCAGGAGACGGCCCGGACCTACCTGGAAGGCCGGTTGTGGCCCAACGGCCCGCGCTGCCCGGTCTGCGGTTTGGGCGAGCGGATCACGGAACGGACTGGCGGATTCTACCGCTGCAACCAGTGCAAGGAAGACTTCACGGTGCGCACCGGAACGATCTTCGAGCGGAGCCACGTTCCCCTGCACAAGTGGATTTACGCGATGTACCTGCTCGTGACGGCCCGCAAGGGCATATCCTCGATGCAGCTCGCCAAGGAAATCGGGATCACGCAAAAGTCGGCGTGGTTCGTGCTGCACCGACTGCGGGAAGCGTGTGGCGGCCGCGATCTCAAGAAGCTCGCCGGCATCATCGAAATCGACGAGACGTTCATCGGCGGCAAGGAAGGCAATAAGCACGAAAACAAGAAACTTAAGGCCGGCCCCGGCCCCGTTGGCAAGACGCCGGTTCTCGGGATGCGCGAGCGCGGCGGCCGGCTGGTCGCCATGCCGATCGGCGGCGTCACCAAGGAAACAGTCCAAGCCGCGATCCATCAGCACGTCGAGACGGGCTCGACCCTGCACACCGATGAAAGTCACGCCTACAACGGAATTGGCGCTGCGAACTTCGATCACGACACCATCAATCATCGCGCCGGCGAATACGTCCGCGACAACGTGACCACCAACGGGATCGAAAGCGTTTTCGCGGTCATGAAACGCGGACTGATTGGCGTCTACCACCACGCCAGTCCCAAGCATCTTGGTCGCTACGTTGACGAATTTTCGTTCCGGCTGAACGAAGGCAACGTCAAGAACCATACGTTGACGCGGCTCGACAGCTTCGTGGACGGCGTTGCCGGCAAGCGCCTGACCTACAAGGGGCTTATCCAATGACGAAGCCAAAACCGCCCAAAGAACTAGATGCGATTGCGGATGTTGTGCTCGCCTATCGGCCAAAGCCGAAGACGAAACCAGCCAAAAAACGGCGCAAAATGCGGAAGCGCTTGATTGCTGCTCAGGCTTTGGCTGAGCGCAAGAGTCTTCGGAAAAACGATTGAGGCCAGTCATCGCAAGACTACCCACGTATTTCGCATGGTCGAAGATAGATTGGACTTACTCCAATTTGCCCCGTGCCAATTTTTCCTACTACTTTCATTGTTTCTCCAGGGCGAAAGGCACTTAGTTTTGGATTCCAACTGGCGTTAAACTCACAGGAGATGATTCCGCCTTCGCCGCTGAGGAACACTAAGCCATCAGGTCGAATGAATTGTATTGTGCCCTCTGTATTTATCCATTTTCCAATTTCGTCGGCCATAAAAGCGGCGCCCTGCAAAGCAGTCCGGTCTTTGTAAAAATCACGCAATTCACCTATCGTTTTATTCGTAAAGATTCTTGGCTCGTCGTAGCTGGGATTGGGGAGTTGTGGGGCATTCGGTGTTTGTCTAAGCACGTTTACTTCCCGCTGCACGGCGTCTCTTTGTCGATTAGCTTCCGCTAATTGAGAATTGAGGTTCGCAACGGCGCTTGCGATCTTTTCATTAACCTGTTCTTGGGTGAATCCACTCTCAGTCGAGAGCATTGGACTTTTATTTGACAAGAACGACGATAGTGCCAAGGCGAGCCCGATTGAAGCAGCTACGATAACCGCCTTTCCCCAAAAACTGCTTTCCGTCGCAATCAAAAATGGCAAAATACGCGTATTCTTGGATCGCCACGATTGCCATCCATGAGAAGCTAAGACGGCGATTCCGCCCGCTACCCAGCAGACCGGCGTTGCGACAGCAGTCCTCCACCAATCTATGGATTCGCCCTTTACGTACATTTCGAACACCACGGCAGGCGGGGCGAGAAGAAGCCCAAGAGCGATATAATCGAGCGTCTTGGTCCCAGGGCGCTCGCCAGCCTTGGACGGCTCAGCCACGGTTGTCTTCTCCGAAGATCGTTCGCTTTGCTCGGTGGCGTCAGTGATGGCCTGTTTATCCGCAGGCGTAGGCGGCGGCAGAGAAGAACCGCTTCGGCGCAGTAGGGCTCGATAGCTGCCCGGTTTTTCTGGTTTGTCAGCCACGGTTTTAGGTATAAGCGGCGGCACACCCAAGCCAAGTTGCTGTTCGGATGCCAGAATAGATCGCGCCTGCTTCTTGAGCCATTCCTGACGCGAATTTTCCGCCACCGGATCGCCCGATGGCAGCGTAACAGGGGGCTTGTCTTGGTCGTCAGCCACGGTTGCCCTTCCAAGGGAATTTCATCCTCTGGTAGGCTACCATACCCCCGCAAAAGGGAGTCAAGTATATAAATCCCCAATAAAGCGATTGCGCCCTACGGCTGCGGCGCGTACCCGGGTTCGCGCGCAGTTCGCGGGCGAGTATTTGACCGGATTCGACCGCCTGTCCGGCGCCGACATGGGCTACAATGGCTGAGTCGATTTGCGGCCGTTGTGATGCCGCCGACGGTAGATCGCATGCGCACCCTGCAGAGCAGGCATTGGCAACCGCAATCGCCGCATAGACGGCCGAGCCTGGTGCGGGCCGGGCCTAGTCCGATTGGAATCCCGCCGCTGGTGCTTGCTCTCGTGCTGGCGGCGGCGCTTGCCATCCATGGTTTCCATCGGGTCGATGTCCGAATGCCGGCCGAGCTGCACGAGGTGCACGAGCCGCATGGGCAGATCGCCGGCAGGGTGCGGGTGATCGATGGCGATACGATCGACATCGCCGGCTCGCGCATCCGCCTGTTGGGGATCGACGCACCCGAGACCGACCAGACCTGCACCGATGCGGCCAACCGGAATTGGCGTTGCGGGCGGGTCGCCACGCGGATGCTGATCGACCACCTGGGCGGGCGGCCGCTCAAGTGCGAATCCTCCGGCTTCGATCGCTACCGGCGCGTGCTCGCGGTTTGCGTCCTGCCGGACGGCTCCGACGTGAACGCCTGGATGGTGCAGCAGGGCTGGGCGCTCGCCTATTATCATTACTCCGACGCCTACCGGCCGCAGGAAGACGAGGCGCATGCCGCCAAGCGCGGGATTTGGGCCGGGACCTTCATGCCGCCGTGGGATTGGCGGCATCGGCATCCCCACTGAGCGCGCATCAGGTGGCCAGCAATCCCTGCCGGCGCGCGAGCAGCCAGTAGAGCGCGATCAGCGGCGTCATCATCAGCAGCATCACCACCGCGAGCGCGGAGGCCTGCCCGAGCCCGCCGCCGAGCCAGAGACTCCACACCACCACCGGAAACGTCAGGTTGTCGGCGGTCGACAGGATGACCGCCAGCGTCAGCTCGCGAAAGATCAGCAGCGCGATCCACAGCCAGGCATAGAGCAGCGTCGGCGCGAGCAGCGGCAGCGCTATCCGCGCCAATGCGGTCCAGGCGCTGGCGCCGCTCATCAGCGCCGATTCCTCGAGCTCGGGGTGAATCTGGATCAAGCCGCTATTGGTCATGCGCGTGCCGTAGCTCAGGCGCGCGACCGTGAACACGATCAGCAGGATCCAGATGGTGCCGTAGATCGGCAGCGCGCGCTGGATCACGAACAGCGTCAGCAGCAGCGCCCCGACCCCGAACACGATCGCAGGGCACCGCGTGCGGCAGGAAGGCGATGAAATCGAACGCGGCGCGCCCGGGAAATCGCGAGCGCAGCACGATCCACGAGAAGGCGAGACTGAGCAAGAGCGTCAGCGACGGCGTCAGGATCGCCAGAAGGGAGGTGTTCCACAGCGCGGTGAGCACCAGCTCCCAGGGCAGCGAAAAATAATGCGCGAGCGAGACGCTCGCGAAGGCGCGCGCGCGACGGGAGCTGGAAGAACGGCAGCAGCGAGCTCCATGCCAGGAGCGCGATCGGCAGCACCTTGCTCGAGCAGAAGTAGACGCCGACGAAGCTCCAGGCCGCCGCGCGGCGGCGCCCGAGCCGGATGATTTTCGGCCGATAGGCCCGTCCGGTGACCACGGCAAAGCGGCGCGAGCGTCTGTGCATGGCGCCGTACCAGAGGCTCATCAGCGCCGCGATCGCCATCGACGACCGTGCTCAGCGCCGCCCCCAAGCCCGTAGCGCGGCAGCGACGTCCTGCGGATTGAGCAGCAGATAGAGATAGGTCGCTGAAGGTGAAGATGCGGTTGCCCCAGCCGATGATCGCCGGCACGTCGAAGGCCGCGAACGCCGATCATGAAGATGTAGATCGACGGCCGCCAGGATGCCGGGCCAGGCCAGCCGCAGCGTGATCGCGGCGCAGACCGTGAGCGGGCCGGCGCCGTGCATCTGCGCGGCTTCCTCGAGCGTCGGATCCATGCGAGCGGAACACCGCCGCCGTCATGATGAAGGCGAGCGGCGCCAGGTTGAGTCCCTGCACCCAGCCCATGCCGACGATGGTGATGATGTTGAACGGCGGGCTGGCGAGATGAAAGCTGCGTCATCAGCAGCTGATTGAGGAGGCCGATGCGCGGATGCAGCAGGAACAGCCAGCCCATGGCGGCCGCAAAGCCCGGGATGAGCAGGCCCACCGCCATGAGGGTGAACAGCAGCGTCTTGGCCGGAAAGTCGGTGCGCTCGACGAGCCAGGCCGCCGGAATGCCGAATGCGAGCGCCACCAGCGAGCGCGATGAGCGGAGAAGTCGATGGTGTCGAGCAGCACGCGGATAGGTGCGCGGATCCGAGAACACATCGACGAAGTTCTGCGCCGTGTAGGTGAGGTCGGGATCGCCCGGGCTGCCGTTGGTCCAGCTCAGCCACAGCACCACGCGCCAGCATGGCACACGATCACCGCGCTCGCGGCCAGCGACCACCAGCAGCATGACGGCCGGCATGGCATCGCCGAAATCGCGGCGGCGCGGCGTTGTTGGGGTGAAGGCAGGCACGATGCCTCCTGTTGTCATGGCCGGGCTTGTCCCGGCCATCCCGATCGGGGTGGCACCGCCATGCCTCCCTTATCGAGATGGCCGGGACAAGCCCGGCCATGACAAGAGAATGATCTCGATGCTCAGGCATCATTGCTTGGTGGTGAGGATCTTGATCAGCTCGCTTCTGGTCGCGTCGATCTCCGGATGCTCGCTCCACCATTGCACCGTGACTTCCTTGAACTTGACGCCGCGCTTCTGATAGTCGGCCACCATGGCGCCCATCTTCGAGCCCGGCAGGAAATGCAGGTCGATCTTCCAGGTGTCGTAGGCGAGCTTCTGCCCCTCCCCGGTCAGGAGAAAGATCGTGAACAGCTTGGCGGCGTTCGGATGCTCGGCATTCTTGGGCACCGCAAAATAGTAGTAGCGCTCCTGGGCGGCATCGAGCGGCATCATCTGCGCGAGCGGCGCGCCCTTCTCCTGCCACAGCAGCGCATCCTGCCCGGTGCAGTCCATCACCAGGGCGAGATATTCGCCGGTGGCCACCCGCTCGGTCTCCCCGCAGCGCATCACGCCGGCGATCTGGCGCGCCAGCGCTCGCACATAGTCGACCGTCTTGTCCTTGCCCCAGACGTCATCGGCCAGCAGCACGTCGAAGCCCGGCGGCATAGGGCGTCGAGGCGATCTTGCCCTTCCATTCGGGTTTCAGGAAATCGTCCAGCAGCGATCGGCTTCATCGGGGCGAGCTGCGCATTGTAGGTGACGCCCGACAGCCCGGTCACGATGCGGATGATCTTGCCGTCGAGCTCGATCATGTTGGGGGTGATGCGCTCCGGCAGGTAGCTGGCCCAATCGACCGGCTCGAAGAAATTCAGCTTCGACCACCGGGGCGATCTGCGGCGCGGCGCCGAGCAGCAGGTCGACATGCGCCTTCTGCCCGGCCGAGAACTCGGTCGCCACCTGGTTGATGACGCGCGCCATGTCGGGCCCGGGCACGAAGTTGATGCGGATATTGGTGCCGAACGCCTTGTTCATCGCCGCCTGGAAGCGCGCCGCCCCCTGGCTGCCGCCGAGCGAGGATTGGCTCCAGCTCAGCGTCGACGGTGCCCTCCTGGTCGGCCGCCGCCGCCAGCTCCTTGAGGGCCGGATTCATCTCTTGCGCGCCGGCGGTCGTGCAGCCCGCAATCATCAACATGCCGGCGAGGCAAAGTCGCAGAATCCGGTTCACCGCAATCTCCTCGCTCACGCTGTCGCCAAGCTCAACCCGACCCATGCGAGCCGTTACGATATAGCGGGTGCGGATCGGACGGTAGGGCGCAATTGCTTTATTGCGCCGCTTGGCGAGGCTGTTGGCGCAATAAAGCGATTGCGCCCTACGGCCGCAAAATATGCGCCTTGCCGTTGCTGCCGATGTTGACGCCGTAATCGCGCTCGGCCGCCGCGGCCGACACATAGCCGGCATCGAGGTCGCGCTGGATCGAGTCGCAGCGCCGCTCGGACGGCGGCCCGTAGCCGCCGCCGCCGCCGGTCTCGACGCACACGAGGTCGCCCGGCGCGAGCGCGATAGTCATTCTCCTTGTCGATGATCTGCGGCTCCGCCGGTCGCGGCCTTGACGATCGCGTGAAGCGGCCGGGCTTGGCTTCCTTGCCGCCCTGCACGCCCCAGGGCGGACAGTGCGTGCGATCGAGATTGGTCTCGCAGATTGCACGGCGCCAGGATCCGGTAGTGCTTGCGGAAGCCGAGCCCGCCGCGAAACTTGCCGGCGCCGCCGGAATCCTCGCGCAGCGAGAATTCCTCGATGCGGAACGGCAGGATGGCTTCCTGCAGTTCGAGCGGGATGATGCGCGTGTCGCCGTGCGCCATGGTGCGGAACGGCCCGGCGCCGTCATGGCGTCGCGCAGGCGCCCCAGCCGCCATGGCCGCTGTCGTGGCTGTCGAAGAACGAGCCGTTCGGGCGCGCGTGCCGTAGAACCGCACGCCCGAATGGGTGCCGAAATGGGCGCCGGTCACGCGTCGCCGGCAGCGCCATTCTCGAGCGCCTTGATGATGGTGTCGATCGACGGTCGGAAACGGCGTCGGATACATGCCCATCGGCGCGGTCGGATCGGCGCTCACGAGCTTGCCGGGCGGCAGGATCAGCTTGAGCGGGCGGAACGTGCCTTCGTTGGCCGGCTCGTCCGCGCCCATGAGATACTTGAACGCGACGCGCGCGATGGTCTGGCCGCCGCCGAAATAGCCGGAATTGATCGGCCCCTTGGCCTGGCCGGCGATCTCGGAATAATCGACGGTCAGCTCGTCGCCGGCGACGATCACCTTCACCTTGATCGGCACCGGCGTGTCGCTCGACGCGGTCGTTGTCGAGGAAGGTCTCGGTCGTGTAGATGCCGTCCGGCATGGCGCGGATGATGGCGCGCGCCGCCGCCTCGGACTGATCGAGAATCATCTCGACGGCGCGCGTCGAAGGTCGCGATGCCGTACTTGTCGGCGAGCTCCGCCGTGAGGTCGCGGCCGAGCAGGCAGCCGGCGAGCTGCGCCGCGATGTCGCCCATCAGCTCGCTGCGGAAAGCGCGTGTTGTTCTCGATGATGCGGTAGACTTCCTCGATCGGCTCGCCCTTCGACCACAGCTTGATCGAGCGCAGCTGCAGCCCTTCCATGAAGATGTCGGTCGATGCGCGGCGCCGGATGCCGCCGATGTCGATCCAATGCACGTTGATGGCGAAGAATCCGATCAGCGTCGCGCCGCGCCGGCCCGGCATAGATCGGCGTGTACATCACCGTGTTGTTGAGATGCTGGCCCTGCACGGCGGCGTGATTGCAGACCACGACGTCGCCGTGATGCAGCCGCTCGCGTGCCGTAGATCTTGAGCCCGTCGCGCACCGCCATGCCGACCGAATCGGCGACGAAGAGCGGCATGCCGCCGGTGCACTGCGCGACCAGCTGGCCGTCGGCGCCGGTCAGGCCGACGGCGAAATCCTTGTATTCGTAGATGTACGGGCTGAACGCGGTGCGCGTGATGTTGGCGTCGATCTGATTGGTGATCGAGACGAGGCCGTGGCGGATCACCTCGAGCGTGATCGGATCGATCGCGCTGGCGGCGGACTGCTCGCGCGGCATGCTGCATCACGATGCTCCGCGCATCGGCTCGCCTGCCGCAATCGATGCGGATTTCGCCGAGCGCCCCGATCTCGAAGCGGTCGCCCGGCCAGACCAGCGTCGTCGAGCCGTATTCCTCGATCAACGGCCGGGCCGGCCGCCGCGAAGCCGGGCGCCAGCGCGGCGCGATCGTAGACCTGCGTCTCGAGCATGCCGCCGGCTGCCGAAATAGACCGGCCGCGTGCCGCGGCGGCCGCCGCCGCGGTCGCGGCGCGCGGCAGCCGCGCGAGATCGGGCCGGCGCAGCCGCGTGAAGGCGGACAGATGCAGCGCCTGGAACTCGGCCGCGGCGCGTCGCATCGGCATGGCCGTAGCGGCGCTGGTAGTCGCGATCGAAGGCGCTGGCGGATGTCGGCGCGGCGTCGGCGAGTCCGGAGATCGGCACCTTGATGTTGTGGCGCTGGCCGCGATAGCGCATCTCGGCGTGGCGCTCGAACAGCACGTCGCTGGCGCCGAATTCCGCGCATCAGCGCGGCGCGCGCCTCGCGCTTCCATCTCGCGCGAAGGCCGCGTTGCAGCGCCGCGACCGTCGCTGTCGTCGAGCACGCCGACGAAGGTCTTCGACAGGTCGAGCCGGGCATCGGCGAGCAGCATGCCGATCGCCGAGAAATTGCCCGGCTCGGGCGGGATCACGACGGTCGGGATCGAGAGCTCGCGCGCCAGCGCGCCGGCGTGCAGCGGTCCGCCGCCGCCGTAGCAGAACAGCACGAAGTCGCGCGGATCGAGCCCGTGCTCGACCGAGATCTGCTTGATGGCGCCCGCCATGATCACCGTCGCGATCGACAGGATGCCGTCGGCCATCTCGATCGACGCCGTCGCGCCCGCGATAGCCGAGCGGCTCGGCGATCCGCTCGATCGCCGCTGCGCGCGGCCTCGGCGTCGAGCGCGCAGCTCGCCGCCGAGGAAGCGATCGGCGTTGAGCCGGCCGAGCACGAGATTGGCGTCGGTCACGGTCGGCTCGCGTGCCGCCGCGGCCGTAGCAGACCGGGCCCGGGCGTCGAGCCGGCGCTCTGCGGGCCGACGTGCAGGCGGTTCTGCGGATCGAGCCAGGCGATCGAGCCGCCGCCGGAGCCGACCTCGACGATGTCGATGACCGACGACTTGATCGGGAAGCCCTTGACGTAGCCGCCGGCGTAGTAGATCGAATTCGACCGAGAAGCGGCCGTTCTCGACCAGCGCGCATTTCGCCGTCGTGCCGCCCATGTCGAAGGCGATGACGTTGTCGAAGCCCAGCGCCTCGGCATAGGCGCCGGCGCCGATGCAGCCGCCGATCGGTCCGGATTCGACCAGCGCGACCGGCTGGCGGCAGGTGCGCTCGACCGACAGCAGGCCGCCGTTCGAGCCCATCATGAACAGCGAGCCGCGAAAGCCCTTGGCGCGCAGGTCGCTCTCGAGCCGGCGGATGTAGGTGCTCACCTGCGGTCCGACATAGGCGTTGGCCGCGACCGTCGAGGTGCGCTCGTATTCGTACCATTCGCGCGTCAGCTCGGTGCGAGCGGTGACGTAGACGTCCGGGCAGCAGGCGCGCGCAGCATCTGCGCGGCCTGCTCCTCGTGCGCCGGATTGGCGTAGGAGTTCATGAAGAAGATCGCGACCGCCTCGATGCCGAGCCGGCTTGAGCTTGCCGGCGAGCGCCGTCGAGCGCCGTCGACGTCGAGCGGCGTCGACGATCTCGCCCTTGGCGCCGATCCGCTCCGTCGACCTCGAAGCGCAGCTCGCGCGGGATCAGCGGCTCGTCGCGGCGGTAATGCAGATCGAACGGATCGGGCCGGTTGCCGCGCGCGATCTCGAGGACGTCGCGAAAGCCCGCGGTCGTGACCAGCGCCGCCTTGGCGCCCTTGCGCTGGATCAGCGAGTTGATCACCAGCGTCGTGCCGTGATTGACGAAAGTTCGCCGCGCCGCGGATCGAGCTTCGGCCTTGGCGAAGCAATCGAGGATGCCCTCGACGAAATTCCCGTAGGTGGTCGGGCTCTTGGTGATAGACGACGGTGCGGCTGTCGTGATCGTAGGCGACCAGATCGGTGAAGGTGCCGCCGATATCGACGGCCACGGCGTGCGGCATTCTCCCGAATTCCCTTCCGGTCCGGTCAATCCGTGCTCTTGTAGGCGTCGCGCCAGTCCTCGCCGGGGCGGAACTCCGCGTCGCGTGCCCTGGTAGCTCCACACGCCGCGTGTCGGCTTGTCGTAGGCGGGCACGAAACGGTCGCGATAGCGCATGCCGCAATAGTGCGCCGGCTTGACCTTGTCCCAGACGATGAAGCCCTGCTCGGTGATGCAGTCGGCATCGATGCTCACCGCCTCGACCTTGCCGCACACCATGAGGCGGTTCAGCCATTGCTGCGTCCAGGCCACCTTGCATTCGAAATGGCTGCGACATTGCGCGATCCGCGGCGGCCGCAATGTGCGCGCCGGGATCGCCGTGAGGCCGGCTTTGTCCAGCTCGTTCACGCCGGCGCGAAACGGCAACCCGCACAGCAGCACCCGGTCGAGCATGGCCTGCTCGAACGGCACCACGTTGACCACGAATTCGCCGCTGGCGAGGACATTGTTGTAGGTGTCCTTGCTGGTCCCGCAGGTGAACGCGATGTAGACCGGGTCGTGGCAGACGCGGGTGCAGGTGCCGAAGGCCGCCGCATTGACGCGTCCTTCCCGGTCCACGGTGGTGATCAGCACCAGGCAGGAGCTCGGGGCAAAGATATTGTCCCAGAATTCCGGGCTGACATCGACCTTCTGGCTGGCACTCTGGTCCATCGGATGCACTGCTCGCCACTCACTATTCGCGCCATATCGCCATTCGCCCCGACTAGAACGCGCGGCCGACCAAATGGTCAAGCGAGATGGTGCCGCCGCCGTGCACCAGGAAGAAGAAAGCGCCGGCGGTCCACATCAGCGTGTATTCGAGGCCCTGGGTGTTCCAGAAGTAGCCGCCGACCCGCCAGCGCTCCACATTGGACACGAGCAGGAACAGGAAGACCGGCAGCGCGGCCGCGCGCGTGAACAGGCCGAGCGCGAGCAGCGGCCCGGCGACGAGCTGGGTGCCGGCGATCAGCGGCGCCCACAGCTTGCCGGGCCGATAGCCCCAGCGGTCAAGCGCTTCCGCCATCATCGGCAGATCGCGGATCGGCCCGCCGGTGCTTGGGAAAGAAGCCGAATGCCATCCGCAAGCCGTGCGGCACCAGCGCCAGCCCGACCACCGCGCGCAACAGCGCCTCCGCCCACGGCGCGAGCGCGTCGTAGACGGCCCGCAAGACCGGGAACAATGAGCGGGGTGGGGTCAGTCATGGTTTGTAGTTTCGTAGCCCGCATGGAGCGCTTGCGCAAATGCGGGAACGGCGGTCCCGCATTACGCCACCGCTCGTCGCTTCGCTCCGACCGTCGGCTTCATGCGGGCTACAACCTTATCTCACCCAAATTGACGCTGACGCCCAGCTTGGTCTCCACCGCTCTAGTGCGGCCGTTTGCGGAGATCTCGACGACGTATTTGCCCGAATCCTTGTCGAGCTTGTCGAACTTGAAGTCGCCGTAATTGTCGCTGACGGTCTCGGCGACCAGGGCGCCGTCCTTGAGGAGCCGCACGCTCGCGCCCTCGACGCAATCGACCACGCCGTTCGGCTCCGCCGAGATGCTGCCGCCGATGAAGCATTTCGAGTAGCGCCACAGGTTGCGGTAGTAGACCCGCGGCTTGGTGGCGAGCTCGGGCCGCATCACCTCGAGGCCTTCCTCGCGCGCCATGCGCGCCATCTCGGCGTCCTCGATCTTGACCGCCCGCATGGCGCCGGTCGGACAGGATTGGTGGCCGCGCGTCTGCTGCCAGCCGTGGTCGATCAGGTGGGCGTCGAACGGCCAGGCCTGCGCCACTTCGAGCTCCTCGTTCCACCAGATGTGGCCGTACGGACAGGCCTCGACGAGATCCTTGCGCCCCTTGGCCTTGTCCGGGTCGATGAGGACGATGCCGTCCGCGCGCTTCTTGATCGCATCGGCGCGCCTTGGCGATGCAGGGCGCGTCGTCGCAGTGGTTGCACATGGTCGGCACATAGGCGATGTCGATCATCGGCATCTGCCCGCGTTCCTTCTGCAGGATGTTGATCCAGTGGTGGCCGTGCCGCGGCATCGGCTCGCTGTAGCCCGGCCATTCATTGCCGACATATTCGTCCATGGTGGCGAGCGTGCACAGATTGCAGTTGGTGCACTCGGCCACGTCGATGATCATGTTCCATTTTTTCATGGTTCTACTTTCTTGAACCTCGGCCAGCGCTAACTTCAAACAACTCCGAAGCGCGTAGATGATCGGAAAGATCCACTCTTGCTTCGCGAGGCAGGTACGGTTAGGGTGGCACGGCCTTTCACACCCTCTCCCCGGCGGGGAGAGGGTGGGGTGAGGGGGTTACGATGTTTCCGTATTGCACTGCCGGAGCCCCCTCATCCCCCCTTCTCCCCCACGGGGAGAAGGGGTGAGAGGCCCTGCGTCCCTGACGATCGAAACTCCGAGATGGGTTCATGTTGGAGCCTTCGCGGAGGACAGGTTATTTCGCCGGCACCAGGACCGGCGGCTGGATTTGCGCTTGCTCTTGGGTTGCGGCTTCGCGTCGGCGAAAGCGGCCGACACGTGCTCGATGCGGCCGTCCCACGGCTCGATCTCGACCAGCGAATTGGCGCCGGCGAGCGAATGGGTCGATTTGGTCTGCGTGCGCTCGGGCGTCAGCAGGTTGAGGCAGCCGCCGCGGTCGACCGACTTGCCGGGCTCGCCCATCGGGTCGTAGATCGCCGAGGACTCGTAGCCGTGGCAGACGCCGCGCGGCAGCCGCTGCGTCGGCAGCGCCGCGCAGATCACCGCGCCGCGGTCGTTGTAGACCTTGACCAGATCGTGCTTCTTGATGCCGCGCTCGGCCGCGTCCTCCGCGTTCATGCGCATGATCCAGTAGTAATAGCCGTCGACCTTGACGCGATGGTCCTCGATGTTGAGCAGGAAGGAGTCCTTGCCGTCGCCCTGGGTGTGGAAGCTGTATTTCGAATGCGGCGTGAGCATCTGCAGCGGATAGCGCTCGAACATCTCGCCCGAATGCGGCCCCTCCCATGACGGCTCGTATTTGACGATCGGCGGCCGCTCCGGATCGTTGAAGCGCTTGAGGCTGTTGCATTCGAACTCGAGCTTGCCGGACTGGGTCTGCAGGCCGCGCAGATATTCCTCGGCATAGTCGGACGGCAGCGGCTGCGCCTCCGGCACGTCCTTCTTGCGGTTCTCGAAGAACCAGCGGAACGACACCGGCGCGCGCAGCTTCTCCTTCTCGGCCGGCACCACGTAATAGCCCTTGAGGAATTCCTTCCAGGAGATCACCTTGGGCAGGTCGGAGCCGAGAAGACCCGCTTGACCCAGTCGATCTCGTTGCACGCCCTCGGAGAAATAATTGGCGAGGCCGAGCGCGCTTGCACAGCTCGTTGAAGATCCAGAAGTCGGATTTCGACTCGCCCAACGGCTCGATCGCCGGCGCCTGGAACACGATGACGCGGTGGTTGAGCTGCTGCTGGCCGTGATGGCCGTAGCCGCCGAGCCCGGCCCATTCGCTGATGTCGGCGCGCTCGAAATTGGTGCAGGCCGGCAGGATGACGTCGGCGAACTTCGCCTCGCCCTCGAACCAGATCGACTGGTTGACCACGAATTCCAGGTTCGGCGACTGGTACATCCGCACCTGGCGGTTGGTGTTGTTCATGGTGGAGAGGATCGAGCCGCCGTACTTGTAGAGCATCTTCACCGGCGCATGGCCGGGCGCCGGATAGCCGAATTTCGCGAACTGATGCTCGATCGACTTGCCGACCCAGGGATAGCCCTCGGCCTTGCCGTCGATGATCGCCTCCGGCATGAAGATGCGCGGGATGCGCTGAAAGGTCGTGTTCATGGTCGGCAGCTGCGGCATGCGCTGATAGAGCTCGACCGGCATCGAGGTGTTCTTCGAGATCGCCCGACATGCCGCCGTCGGCATAGCCCGGGAAATAGAAATTGAAGTCGAGCGGGCAGCCCCATTGCAGATTGCCCATGTTGACGCCGGGCTTGCCGAGCCCCTGCATCGCGATGAGGCACACCATGACGCGCGCCCATTGGATGCCGGTCTGGTTGCGGCAGGCGCCGCCATGGCCGTTGCCCCAGCCGCCGGGCGCCAGATAGACGCGCTTGCTGCCCCATTCGCGCGCCAGCGCGCGCACGTCCTTGGCCGGCACGCCGGTCTCCGCCTCCTGCCATTCCGGCGTCTTGGCGATGCCGTCCTCGTCGCCGAGGAGATAGGCCTTCCACTTGTCGAAGCCGACCGTGTGGGTCGTCACGTAGTCCTTGTCGTAGAGCCCTTCCTTGATCCAGACATAGGCGATCGCCATCGCCATCGCGACCGAGGTGGTCGGCCGGGGCGCGAACCACTTGCCCGGCAGGAACTGCGCCGAGGCGTTGTAGTAGGGATCGACGTGGACGACCTTGATGCCGAGCTTGGGGTTCTTGAGCCACTGCCGGCGCACGGTGCCTTCCTGCGCGCCGTAGGAGCCGCTGGTCGTCTCGGGATCGGCCGCCCAGAACACGATCATGTCGCAGTTCTGCAGGCAGTCCTCGACCGTGCCGTAGGTCTCGGACTGGCCGACGCGCAGCGTGTAGCCCCAGTGATGCACGGCGCCCCAGTACCAGCCTTCCCAGCTGTCGGGATTGTGGTGGACGCGCGGTGTGGCCGACCGCGTTGCGTGAAGCGGTGCAGCGCCGAGAGGTAATAGCCGATATTGCCCCAGGTATGGTGCGAGCCGTGCGAGACCGTCATCACGCCCGGGCCGTGCTCGCGCTTCTGCGCGCTTGATCTCGGCGGTGACGATGTCGAGCGCCTCGTCCCACGAGATGCGCTCGTAGCCGGACTTGCCGCGGTTCTGCGGATTGCGCTCGCCGTTCGGGATCGAAATCGACGCGCTTCATCGGATGGAGCAGGCGGTCGGGCGAATAGACGATCGATTTCGCAGTTCTGCCCGTGCGGCGCCAGCGTGGTCTTGCGCGGCGGCGTGAAGTTCATGCCGCGCGCCGCGATGGTCCAGGGCTGCGGATCGTCGTCGTCGAAATCGATCGGCGTCATGCGCACGATCTTGCCGTCCTTGACGTAGACGAAGACCGGCCCGCCATTGGTCATGTTGCAATAGCGCATGCGTGCCGTCGGCGCAGCGCGGTGCCGATCTTCCAGCCGGCGGTCTGGATCATCATCAGGGTCTGGGCGAACCAGTTGGTGAGGTCCTCCGGGCCGTCGACCGAGAGGTTGAAATCCTTCTGCGCGTTGATCTGGTCGAGCCAATTGATCGGCGGCGTCAGCAGCGAGGCGCCGATGCGCCGCGTTCTTGAACATCGAGCGTGATGTCGGGCTTGGCGTGCAGGCCGGCGCCGCGACGTGATCTTGCCGTCCGCGAGCTCGAACCAGCGCCCGATCTCCTCGTCGCGCGCCATGATCTGCGCCACCAGATTGCGCTCCTTCAGCCGGGCCCGGAAGGCGGGATGGCGGAAGGCCTGCAGCTTGAGCAGCTGCGCCAGGCCGAACAGGATGAGCGAGAGCTTGACGGTGGAGAAGGTCATGGCGTCCTCCCGAGGACTTTTGCGATTATCTTGGTCTTGCGATCTTGACGCGGGCCGGGCTCGGCCGGCTCAGGGCCGAGCCGCTCATGGTCCGCTCGATTTCACGTGCGCCCGCGACCGTCAAGGCCGCCAACTGCCCCACCAGCGCCTCGTCGGCATGCGCCTCGGGCAGCGCTACGCTGAGGCTGCCCAGTACCGCGCGGCCCGGGTCGAATATGGGCGCGGCGATGCCGACCCGCCCGGAATCGATCTCCCCGTGGCTGACGGTCACGCCGGCGCGGCGGATGGCGGCAAGCCCGCGCCGAAATTCGTCCCAGCCGGCGCCGAGGCCGGCCTCCGCGATCTCTCCGCCATGGTGCGCGAACAAGGCCTTGAGGGTGCGCGGCGGCATATGCGCCAGGATGATTTTCGAGGTGGCGCCGCGGTAGAGCGGCATCAACCGGCCGCGCTCATAGCTCACCGGCTCCTGCGGCCCGCGGCCCATGACCTGATGAACGCACATGACGCGGTCGTGGAACAGCCGGCAGAGTAGGACTGTGGACCCTTGGGCCGCGCGGCCGACAAGATCGATCATCACGCCGCGCGCGCCCGTGAGCATGGGGTCGCTGGACTGGATCAGTCGATCCATCTGGATGATGGCGGGCCCCAGCGTATAGCCGGCCCCGGACACCGGGCTGATCAGTCCGGCCTTGGTCAGCTTATTGAAGTACCGATAGGTCGTGGTGGTGGACACGCCGAGCTTTTCGGCCGCCGCCTCGACCGTCCACTGGGTCTGTTCGGCGGTGAAAAGCGCCAGCACCGCCAGCAGCCGGTCACCGCTGCCGTGGCCTTGGTGCTCCGATGGAGCGCGCGGACGCTGATTGAGCATGCTTGATGCACCATGCACGGCACGGCGTCGCTCCGAGGCGCGCCGCGGGGGATTGGTTCTTCAGCAATCTGACATAAATTCCACAATGTGGTAAAAATGTCCAGGCGGGTTTGCCAGATTTTCGCTCGTTTGGCAACGGCCCGCACCGCTCCTTGTCCCAAGCCGGGACCGGTGCGAATGCCGGAGCCTCGCAACGGGGTGGCGGAGCTTGTGTTTGAAGCGCGGTGACCTAATGTGCTCCGGGCCTTCGACGCGCCGCCAGGCTGCGAGGAGAGACACCGAATTGCGAGCGACCCGGACGGGGAACGGTCTCTGAGGGCGTCACGTTGCCAAGAAAACCCGACCAACCCCTTTCGCCTGCCAATCTCCCATCCGCTGCCCTTCGTGCCAGGTTCGATCAAGCATTGGCTTTGCACCGGCAAGGCAAGCTCGCCGAGGCCGAGCACCTTTACCAGGAGGTTCTCCGGCAGGACCCAGGCCACTCCGATGCATTGCACCTTTCCGGGGTGATCGCGCTTCAAGCAGGTCGCGTTGACCGCGGGCTCGAATTGATCAGGCGGGCGATCCGTCTCAATCCGAACAACGCCGCCGCTCACAACAATATCGGCTTCGCGCTGCAAGCCCTCAAGCGCCTCCCGCAGGCGCTGGCGAGCTACGACCGGGCGATCGCCCTCAATCCGAGCTACGCGGAGGCATACAACAATCGCGGCAATACGCTTGCCGAGCTGGGGCGCCTGCCGATGGCGCTCACAAGTTACGACAAGGCGATAGTGCTCAATCCGGGTTACGCAGAAGCCTACAAACACAGCGGCGACGTGCTCGCCGCGCTAGGGCGCCTTGCCGAAGCGCTGGCGAGCTACGATCGGGCTCTTGCCCTTAAGCCGGACGACGCGGACGCGGCTTATGGCCGTGGCAATGCCCTTCAGATGCTGCAGCGCCTCGATGCGGCGCTGGCGAGCTACGACCGGGCGATTGCGCTGAGGCCGGATCATGCCGATGCCTACAATAACCGAGGCGTTGCGTTCCAGGGCCTCAATCGTCTCGATGCGGCGCTGGCGAGCCATGATCGGGCGATCGCCCTCAAGCCGGATTATGCCGACGCCTACAACAACCGCGGCGTCGCGCTGCAGAAGCTCAAGCGTCTCGATGAGGCGCTCAAGAGCTACGATCGGGTGATCGAGCTGAAGCCGGATTTTGCCGGCGCGCACAATAACCGCGGCAACACGCTGGCAGAGCTCGGACGCCTACCGATGGCGCTGGCAAGCTATGACAAGGCAATCGCGCTGGCGCCCGATTATGCCTTGGCGCACAACAACCGCGGCAACGCGCTCAAGGATCTCAAGCGCCTCGACGAGGCGCTGACGAGCTACGATCGGGCGACGGCCCTGAACCCGAACTATGCCGAGGCCTACAGCAACCGCGGGAACGCGCTCAGGGAGCTCAAACGCTTCGACGAGGCGCTGGCGTGCCACGAGCGGGCGATCGCTCTGATGCCGCAATTTGCCGAAGCCTACAACAACCGCGGCACCGTGCTGGCGGCACTCAAGCGCCTGCCGGAGGCGTTGGCGAGCTATGACAAGGCCATCGCGCTCGCTCCTGACTATGCCGAAGCGTACAACAACCGCGGCAGCGCGCTGGCGGAGCTCAAGCTTCTCGACGAGGCTGTGGCGAGCCACGATCGGGCGATCAGCCTGAACCCTCGTTTTGCCGAGGCCTACAACAACCGCGCCATCGCGCTCAGCGAGCTCAAACGTTTCGACGAGGCGCTGGCAAGCTACCAGCAGGCGTCCGCCCTCAAGCCGGATTACGAGTTCCTGGCCGGATCGCTGCTGTACACAAAAATGCAGCTGTGCGACTGGCGCGGCCTGGAGAGCGACGCGAGCGCGCTGACCCGAACGATCGAGGATGGCGGCAAAGCCTCTCTCCCGTTCCCGATGTGCGCCATATCGAGCTCTCCGCGGGCGCTCCGGACCGTGGCGGAGACGTGGACGACGGCCAAATTTCCGCGCAGCGATGCGCTCCCCCATATCGACAAGAGGGCGCGCCGCGACAGGATCAGAATTGGCTATTTTTCCGCCGACTTTCATCAGCACCCGACATCCGTATTGATGGCGGGCCTGTTCGAGCATCATGACCGGTCTGGTTTTGAGATCATCAACTTCTCGTATGGACCCGACACCGCGGACGCCATCCGGCAGCGGATTTAGGCGTCCTCCGACAAATTCGTCGATGTGCGAAGCCGATCCGACAGAGAGGTAGCGGAGCTCGCACGAGAGCTCGAGATCGATATTGCGCTGGACCTGAAAGGCTACACGCAGGACGCAAGGACCGGGATCTTTGCGATGCGCGCGGCCCCCATACAGGTCAATTATCTCGGCTATCCGGGCACGATGGGCGCCGATTACATCGACTACCTGATCGCCGATGCGACGTTGATCCCGCAATCGCAGCAGGCAAACTATGTCGAGAAGATCCTCCATCTTCCGAACAGCTATCAGGTGAACGATTTAAAGCGTGTCATCGGAGACAAAGTACCGGCCCGCGCCGACATGGGATTGCCGCAGACTGCTTTCGTATTTTGCTGCTTCAACAACAACTACAAGATCACGCCGGATGTTTTCGATTGCTGGATGCGGATACTCAAGGGCGTCGGCGGCAGCGTGCTGTGGTTGTTGCAGGGCAACGCGGCAGTCGGAACGAATTTGCGCAACGAGGCGGCTTCCCGGGGGGTCGATCCCGAACGCCTTGTTTTTGCCGAGCGCATGCCCTTGCCCGATCATCTGGCGCGCCATCGCCTGGCCGACCTGTTCCTTGATACGCTTCCCTACACCGCGCACACGACCGCGAGCGATGCCTTATGGGCCGGCCTGCCGGTCCTGACACGGATCGGCGAGACGTTTGCGGGAAGGGTGGCGGCGAGCCTGCTGAACGCCATCGGGTTGCCCGAGCTCGTCGCGTCGACGCCGGAAGCCTACGAGGCGCTTGCGATCGACATTGCCACCCATCCGGGGAAGCTCGCCGACATCAGGCGCAAGCTCGACGCCAACCGCCTCATGACGCCCTTGTTCGATACGGAACTGTTCGCGCGCCACATCGAGGCGGGGTACACGGCTATGTATGAGCGCTATCACGCCGGTCACGCGCCTGACCATATCTACATACCGGCTTGATGGCGCTCCGGCTTGGCCACGCTCATGGACGGGACGCGTAATGCTCAATTGCCGCCGCTGCGGACATAGGCCCACAGCAGGGTCAGGTCATCGTCGAAAAGCTTGTCGCGCCAGGCCGGCATGCCTTGGCCTTTGCCATTGAGCACCGAGTTGCGGAATCGGTCGAAATCGGCCTTCGGGAAGGTGCGCAGATCGAATGCGAAGCCGCCCGAATTGACCAGGTCGCGGCCGTGGCACATGGCGCAGAATTCCTCGTAGACCTCGCGGCCCTGGTCGAGCTGCTCGGCCGTCGGTTCGTCGGCGCGGGCCGGCGCCAACCACAAGAGCGCCGTCGCGGCCAACAGCCCCGCAAGGGTCCGCCGCCGCTGCCGCCAGCCGAAGCGGAGAAACCTGCGCTCCACTTCAGACCTTCTTGGTGCGCAGGGATGCGACCTGGATCGGCGGGATCCAGGGCTTCTCGGCCCAGCCGACGCCCTTGCGGCCGATCTGCACGTCGAGGAGATAGGGCTTGCCGTCGATCGTGTGGGTGCGGGCGCGCGCGAGCGCCTGGCGCAGCTCGTCCGGGCTGCGGACGACCTCGCCGTCGACGCCGAAGCCCCGGGCGATCGCCGCCATGTCCATGTCGGGGTTGCCCAGATAGTCGTGCACGAAATGGCCGGTCTGCACCATGCGGCCGCTCGGCACGTTGTTGATCACGCGGCTGTGCGGGCCGCCATAGGCGTGATTGTTGTAGATGATGACGATCACCGGCAATTCGAGGCGCGCCATGTTCCAGAGCGCCGTCGGCCCGAAGATGAACGAGCCGTCGCCGATGAGCGCGATGACCTGCTGGTTGGGTCGCGCAAGCTTCACCCCGGCGGCGGTGCCGACGCCGGAGCCGAGATGGCCGCCGTAATAGAAGAACAGCTCGCGGCCGCCGATCGGATTGAAGTCGAAGCTGTGGATGGCATGCGAGCCGGCCTCGTGGATGATGATGGCGTCCGGATCGGCGAACTGGGCGACCTCGTAGGTCACCCGGTCGGCGATCATGGGCGCGCTGTCCCAATCGGGACTGTTGACGATCTGGCCGCGCAGCGCGCGCGCCTGGACGCCGAACTTGCGCACCTCCTCGGCGCGCTCGGCCGCCTTCTGCCGGAGCGCCGGCGTCAGCAGGCCCTCGACCGCGGCGATCAGGTCATCGAGCCCATAGCCGACATCGGCCACCATCGGCACCTCGGTGACCATGACATTGCCGATGCTGTTGAAGTCGATGCGCAGGTCGATGAATTTCGGACCGCGCGGAACGATCGGCGCGGCGCCGTTGTGCTGGAGCTTGTTGCCGACATTGAGCACCACATCGGCGTTCTTCGGATAGGCGAGCGAGGCGAGGGTGCCGCCCGGCGTATTGCCGACCCAGAGCGGATGCGCCTCGGGGAAATTGGCCCACAGCTGGCGAAACTGCGTGACCGGCATGCCGAGAAGCTCGGCGAGCTTGATCGCCTTGGCGGCCGCCTTGGCCTTGTAGATCTCGTCGCCGACGATCATGAGCGGCATTCTGGCCTCGACCAGGAGCTTGGCGGCGCGCTCGACCTCGTCGGGGTTCGGCCGCACCCGCATGCGCGGATCGAGCTGGTCCTGCGCGATGATATCGGCGCGCACGCGCTCCTCGGTGTAATCGGAATGCCAGTCGATATAGGCGGGCCCGTAGGGCGGCGTCCAAGCCGCCTTGAAGGCGCGCCGCACGGTCTCCGGGATCATGTCGGCGCGATGCGCCATCCAGGAATATTTGGTGATCGGCTGGACCACCTGCTCCTGGTTGGGGATCTCCTCGAATCCGTCGCGCCCGGCCCGGCGTGATTGGTCGGTCCGGTAGGAATAGACCACCAGCGGGGTCTGCTCCTTAAAGGCGTTGAAGATCTGGCCGATGGCATTGACCATGCCGACCGACGCCCGCCTGCATCACGATGGCGGGCTCGCCGCGAGGCCTTGATGTAGCCCGCCGCCATGGCGGCGCCCGGCCCTTCGTGCGGCGTCAGGATGTATTTGAGCTGCGGACGGTCGACCAGTGCCTCGTAGAACTGGGCGTCCTCGCTGGCGGAATTGCCGAACACATATTTGACCCCCGACGCGATGAGTTGCTCGGCAAAGCAGGCGCCGCCGGTGCCCTGGAACGATTTACGCCGCCCCGCCCGCCACGGCGGCCGGGGCTGGCCGGCACGCTCGGGGCGGCGGCCGGCGCCTGCGCCAGGCTCACGGAGCTGACCGACCCCAGTACCGACTGGGCGGCCGTCATGGTGAGACCGGCCTTGGTCAGGCTTTTCACGAAGCCGCGCCGAGAAATTCCGTTCGACAAGTACTTCGCCACCAGTTCGCGCATGACGTTTCTCCCTGACCCGCGATCGTCCCGCGGCTGCCGGCCGCCGCTATTTTGCCGGGCCGATCGGCTTGGCATTCGGCCCGAGCGCGTCGCCCAGATAGTCGGCCATCGATTTGATCTCGTCGGCGGTCCACAAGCCGCCGCGCCCGACCATGCGATAGATGGTGGCCTCCCAGCCGCGCCGATCCTGGCGGCCGTCGCGAAACATCGCGTCGGTGTGGCATTGGAAGCACTTGCTCGCCACCAGCTCGCGGCCCGGATTGGCGGCGCCGGCGGCCGGTTCCTGCGCCTGCGCGCTTGCCACCAACAACAATATCTGCCAGCCGGCGAATGCCGGCACGGCGTTGCGCCACACTCTCATCATCGCCTCCTTGACGTTCGCGGCCGCGTCCTCACTTCTTCGCTTGCGGGAAGTATTTTGGATCCGGCGGCAGCTGCCCCTTCTTGGTGGGCATCAGATATCCGTCGCCGCTCACCAGATAGTATTCCTTGCCGATGGTCACATAGGCGGTTCCTTCCAGGCAGGTCTCGCGGGTCCAGTTCGGATACTTCTTGGTGCCGTGCCGGTAGGTCTTGTCGACGGTCCAGGGCCGGGTCAACGCGTTATCGATGACGGTGATCACGTCATGGAGGATGTTCGGCTTGTCCTTGTCGCGAAAAATCCTCTCCTTGAAGATGGATTGGTTGTCGAAAGCCAGCGGAAGCCCCGATGCATCGTAGGTGCGGGGCCCCTTGAACGGGCCGCGGGTCTCGACCTCCAGCACGTTGTAGACGCCGGTGCCCTCTTCATCGATCCATTTGCCGATCGAGAAGCCCTGATAGGTCGGCTCCAGGTCGGTCGGCCACGGCCGCCCGTCGGTGAAGATCCGGCGAAAGTCGGTGCCGGCCGAGATATAGGTCGTTTCCGGCGTTATGATGAATTCGTCCACGCCCGCCGACATCATGGTCGGCATGCCGGCCGGCAGGCAGGAGGCGTGATACAGGAACAGGCCCTGGCTGCCGGTGGCGATCTCGTCCAGGTTGTCCTGATAGATCTTCTGGTATTCCGCCGTCAGCGGCGCTTCCTGGCCCTTCCCGAACGGCTTGTTCGGATCGAACCGCAAATTCTGGCCCGGCAAGCGGGGGACGACCGTGGCCCAATCGCCTTTCCAGTCGGGATATTGCTTGTCCTCGGCCCGGGCGCCGCCGGCCGCCGCCGTCACCGCGACAGCCAATGCGAGCCACCCAAACGTGCTTCGATACACCATCTCGTTTCCTCCCAGCGTTTCTCGAATCCCTTGTCGGATCCTTTGACTATTATGGCAGCCCGGTTCGACCGGCGCCGGCAGCAGGATATGACGCCGCGCGCGCAAAGGGAACGGCGCTACCAAGCCACGCTGCGAAACGGTTGGCGGCCCGATCGGCCTCTGATCCCCGATCCTCGCACCTTGGCGCCGTAAGCCAAGATCACCGCCACGCTTCGATGCCCGGATTAGGGATCGAAGGGCGTCGGTCGAAACGAGCGCTTCCCGACCATTCGGCCGATCACCAGCGCCCGAAACGGTTCGTGGGTTTGGTCGTTGTAGGCGACGGCCGCCCCGATATGGGTCGCGTCAGGGAGCAGGAGGTTGCCGTTATGGCCGGCCGAGGTTTCCCATCGTTGGATGGTCTCGGCCCAGGTCCTGGTGCCTTCGGCCAAGTTCTCGCCGGCCGCGCCGACCGGCACGTCGGCCACTCGCGCCGCAAACGGGCCGGCGACATTGTGATCCATCACGCCGCTCCTGGCCATCGCACGAGCCTGCCGCTCGGCGACCGCCGTCAGCTGAGGGTCGATCCTGACCGTCGACAGCCCGTGCGCCCGCCGGTACTGCGAGACCAGCGATGCCACGTCCTCGGCCTGTGCCAGCGTGGTCATGGCCAGCAATCCAAGCGCAAGATAGATCATTTTCATGAGCAGATCTCCGAACGGAGCAGCTACGCATAGAGATGCGCAGCTTGTTGTCGGCAATCGAGACGGCGGGCCGGCGCCAACACGGCCGCGCCCTGATGGCGCGCCTGCTACTCGGGCTGGATACCAGCCGCTGCTACCATGTCGGCCGATGCCTTCGCGTTGGCCGACATGAAGGCGGCAAAATCCCGCACCGAGCCGCCTATTGCGACGGCGCCGAGCTTCCTCAGGCTTGCCGTCATGTTGGCGGACTTCAGCGCATCGTTGGCTGCCGTATTGATCGTTTCGACGATGCTCGCCGGAGTGCCGGGAGGAGCGTAGAGGCCCAGCGAATAATCCGACCGAAGGCCCGGGAACCCGCTCTTCGCGGTGGTGGGTATGTCGGGAAGGTAAGCGCTGGGGAGCTCGCTGGCGACCGCGAGCGCGCGCATTTTTCCGGCTTCGATGTGGGGAAGCAAGACCGTAATGCTGTCGATATACATCTGCACCTGACCGGCCAGCAGGTCGCTCACCGCCGGCGCGGATCCCCGGTAGGGAACGTGAATCATCTCGGCGCCGACGGTCCGCCTGAACAGCTCCCCCATCACGTGGGGAGAAGTGCCGAAGCCCGGAGACGCGAATCTGACCTTTCCCGGATTGGCTTTGGCGTAGTCGGCAAGCTGCTGAAGCGTCGTCACCGGGACGGCCGGATTGACGACGATTGCAAGGGGAGCCGTCATCAACAATGCGATCGGGGCGAAGCTCTTGACCGCATCATAGTCGACGTTCTTGTAGACGAAGGGAACCTCGGTCAGAACGTCCACCGGGCATAGCAACAAGGTGTAGCCGTCCGGATCGGCGGCCACGACCGCCTTCGCGCCTATGCTGCCGCCGGCGCCGCCCGGGCGATTCTCGACGATCACGGTCTGCCCGAGCGCCGGCGACAACCGCTCCGCCAACAGACGGGCCACCACGTCGCTCGGCCCGCCGGCCGGAAACGGCACGATGATCTTGATCGTGCGGACCGGATAGGTCTGGGCCGCGCCCGGACCGGTGGCGGCCTGGCCGAGCGCTGCGGCCAGGATTGCGGCCAGGAAAATGCGCTTTGTGATCAAGGCTGCGTTCGCCGGTTTGGTGGAGGATCGAGATCGAGATTATTCCCGCGGCTGGATGCGGACCAGATAGTTATTGTGGTCCACGTACCAGACCGTGACCGGCGTGGTCGAGTTGTCGATCCAGGTGCGCCGGTCATGCGAATAGGGCTCGGGCAGCACATATTCGGTCCATTGGTCGGCCTTCGGGTTGAACCGCAGCATGCGCCCGCCATGCAGCTCGCCGGCCCACACCTCGCCGCGCTTGTCGGGCATCGCTTCATAGAACGTCACGTAGGGCGTCGGCGGCCAGAACTCGCGGATCTGTGCGGCTTTGGCGTCGAGCTCGAGCAGCGCGCCGCCGCGGCCGCCGAACCAGGGATTGCCCTGCGCATCGAAGCCGCCGCGTGCGGGCGTCGAGTTGCGCGAGAAGCTGTGCACCTCCATGAGCTTGTTGGTGCGCGTGTCCATCAGCTCGATGCTGTCGCCGCCGCCGGCCGCCGAGCCGCCGGCCCAGAGATTGCCGTCGTCGGTCACGATGTTGTCGTAAGGGGCATTGAGGTTGATGCCGAACGGCACCCGCTCCAGAAGCTTGCCGGTCTTCGCATCGAACTTCGCCACCGCCTTGTCCTGCGCGTGCCAGAGCACGCTGCCGTCGGGCGACGCCGTCAGGTTGCCGCCCATGGGAGCATTGATCGGCGCCTGGCTCGGCAGCGGGATCCTCAGGAAGGTTTCGCTCGAGGGATCGAAGCGCACCGCGTTGTGGGCCCAGTTCTCCGAGGCCCAGACGATGTCGTTCTTGTCGACCTGCATGCGGTGGGTGCCGGGAAGCACGCCGGGCGGCGTCGCCGGCACCTGATATTCGGTGACGATGCCGGTCTTGGGATCGAGCTTGCCCATGAACGGGGTGCGATGGCTCGAGTACCAGATATTGCCCTTGGAATTGCCAGCCACGTCATGGGTGGCGAGCAGCACATGCGGCAGCTCGTATTCGGTCACCACCACATTGGTGGCCGGACCCTGGGCGCGCGGAAACACCCGCAGCTCTCCCATCTGGCTGTTTGGCCCGCGCACCCGCGCCAGCCATTTGATGACCATCTCCTCCTGCTCCAGGTCGCCGCGGGCGCGGCCGCGCACGATCAGGGGCGAGCCGCTGTAGTGGAGCATGCGGAACACCATCAGCCGCCAGCTGCGCTCGTCGAGCTGGTTGCGCATGATCTGCTCGTAGCCGTGGCAGCCTTCCCCGCAGGTTCGGCTGAAGGTCTGCTTCTCCTCGGCGGTGCCCGGCAGGTTCCACAGCCATTCGGCGCCGGCGAGTTGCGACAGGACATCGGTGGTGGGGGGCAGGAAATCCGTTTCCGAACGACGTTGCAGCACGATGTCGTCAAGCTTCATCCCGCTCTCGACCTTCACGCCGTCGCGCTGATAGGGCAGGAACTGGACCGGCTTGGCGATCCGCAGCGTATAGGAGCCGGGAGCGAGCTGCGGAAACTCGTATTGCCCGTCGCGGTCGCTGGTGACCGTGGTGCGCACCGCATTGGGCGCGATCAGCTGCACCATGATGCCTTCGAGGCGGTCGCCGCCGGCGGCGCGCACGGTCCCCTTGGGCCCGCCGCGCAGATTGCCGCGCTCCGGCATCGGCGGCGAGTTCTGCGCGTTCGCCCGATACCACGGATTGACCGGCGGATTGGTCTCTTCGTAGCAGCAACCGTTGTGCAGATAGGCCAAAAGGTCGGCGATGTCGGCGTCCTTGAGGGTGGTGCCGAAGGAGGGCATCTGCGGGCTGCCGTTGCGGATCTGCTTGGCCACGTTCTCGTCATTGACCGGATCGCCGGTCACCAGCGTGGTGCGGCTGAACACGCCCTTGAGCGTGGGCGCCGGCGAGCCGGCCGCGCGCGTATAGTCGTTATGGCAATTCCAGCATTTGTAATAGTAGATCACCTCGCCGCGGGCGGCGCCGCTCTTGGCGGCGACGTTGTATCCAAACACCTCGACCGCGCGCTGGAGATCGTTCGAGCTCGCGCCGGCGGCAGAGGGCGGAGCGGAGACCTGCGCCCGGGCGGCATCGATGGCGAGGCTGGCGATTGCCGCCAGGGCGAAAACGGCCGCAACGGACGGCGCGCGGTTCAGGTGCATTGGAGTCCTCCCCGAGATTTGGCGTCCTTTGCGGATCTTCTCGCGTGGTCAATCCAAGGCGTCAGGATGCGCCATGGGAGATTTGCCATCAAGACAGCAGAACCAAAAAATTGGGCAATCATCCCGGATTGCGGCGCCGTGGACAAATGGCGCCCGCCGCCAAGCCATAGGTCTCGCGGCGGGCGCGTATCCTGACAGCCCGAGGAGCGGCCGGTAACGCGTGACCGACGCCTTTCCCGCCCTTCTGGTCCGGGTTTCGCTTAAAAATTTAATGAGATCGTCAAGCAATCAGACGCCGGAAATTCGAAAAAATCGGTGGGAGCCCAAGGATTGAGAAGGAATTGATCTTAATGCGGGGCAGCACGATATCCGAGGCCGCCATGAAGCAAGCATTCGCGTTGGGAATTTCAATGCTGATCGGCTCCCTGTTGGGAGCCGTCGGCATCAGCGGGCTGCACGCCCAAAAGAAGCTTCCGGGCGCCTACGCCATCATCGAGGTCGACGAAATCGCGGACCAAATCGCCCTGCGGGCCATACTCCCGAGAATCCGTGAAGTGGGCGAACAGTTTGGCGGAAAGCTCATGATCGAAGCCGGCAGGATAACGGGCCGCGACGCGATGCCGCCCAAGCGGTTTGCCGTCATCGCCTTCGACAGCATGGAGGACGCGGAAGCCTGGAGCACCGCGTCGGCTGAAAGCGAGCTTGACCAGATCGCCGACAAGTCGGCAAAAGGCCGCTCGTTTCTCGTGGAAGGCGCGCCCTAGGCCCTTCTGACACGGCCAAATCCGATGTAGATTGTGGAAGGCTGCTCTTTGGCGGAACCGGGCAGTTCGTCCTCAGCAATGAAATGGTTTGCCTATCCAGGGAGGGTATCATGAACTCGACGCGGCATGCTCGCCTTCGTCTCGATTGCCGGCCTTGCATTCTCGCTCAACAGTGCCGTCGCTCAGCAAACCTCGCTCAAGGATCAACTCGTCGGCACTTGGACGCTTGTTACAGCCGATGCGTTTGGACCCAATCCCAGAGGTACGTTCATCCTCGAGCCTAATGGCCAGTTTTCTGCGGTCTTGATGCGGGCCAATGTTCCCAAGATTGCGTCAAATAACCGCCTTCAAGGCACGCCCGACGAGTACAAGGCGATAGTGGACGGGACTTCTCAGCTTTTTCGGCACCTACGCGGTCAGTGGAACCGATCTCAATCTCCGGGTCGAAGGCAGCTCGTACCCCAATTGGGACGATACCAGTCAGAAGCGGACCAACGTTTCTGTTTCGGGAGACGAGCTCAGGTATACGCAGCCTGATCCCTCCGGCGGCGGACCCGCGACGGTGGTGGTTTGGAAGCGAGCCAAATAGGTGCGCGCAGGCGGTTGACTGCCGGAGGCTGGGCCAAACCAGCCTCGTTCCAAGAAAAATCGCACGCCTTTCAGAGGCACCGGGACTGCGATAGCTTCGGTCTCGTCCGAGGTGCGCCATGAAATTTCCCCGCCGACATTTCCTGCAGCTGGCGGCGGGTGCCGCCGCGCTCCCCTCGATGTCGCGGCTCGCGCGGGCGCAGGCATATCCGACACGGCCGGTGCGCCTCATCGTCGGCTTTGCGGCCGGGACCACGGCCGATATCGTGGCGCGGCTGGTGGGTCTGTGGCTGTCGGAGCGGCTCGGGCAATCGTTCGTCATCGAAAATCGGGTGGGCGCGGGCAGCAACCTTGCTGCCGAGGCGGTCGTGCGGGCGCCCGCCGACGGCTATACGCTCCTGCAGATCACCGCCACGAACGCCATCAATGCGACCCTCTACGGGGATCTCAGCTTTGATTTCGTCCGCGACATAGCGCCGGTGGCAAGCATCGACCGCACGCCGGACGTGATGGAGGTCAGTCCCTCGTTTCCGGCCAGGACCGTCCCGGAGTTCATCGCCTACGCCAAGGCCAATCCGGGCAGCATCAACATGGCGACGACCGGCACCGGCGGCGGGCCCCATCTGTACGGCGAGCTGTTCAAGATGATGGCCGGCGTCGACATGTTGGATGTGCCGTATCGCGGCGACGCGCTGCCCGACCTGATGAGCGGGCGCGTGCAGGTCATGTTCGCCCCGATATCGCAGTCGCTCGGCTACATCAGGGCCGGCATGCTGCGCGCCCTGGCGGTCACGACCGCGACGCGCTTGGAAGTCTTGCCGGATGTTCCCTCGCTGAGCGATTACTTGCCGGGTTACGAGGCGAGCGGCTTCATGGGTCTTGGCGCGCCCAAGGGCACGCCGGCCGAGATCGTCGACAAGCTCAACCAGGAGGTCAACGCCGGCCTCGCCGCCCCCAAGATGAAGGCGCGTCTTGCCGATCTTGGTCTGCTGGCGCTTGCGGGCTCACCCGCGGAGTTCAGGCGATTCATCGTCACCGAAACCGAGAAGTGGGGCAAGGTCATCAAGTTCGCGGGCATAAAGCCGCAATGATCCTGCAAGCCCGGTTCGAACGCCATCAACGCAATCCACAATCGCACCGGCCGGTATCGGTGGACGACGTCGTGCCCGCCATATGATTGGGCTGGATTGATCAACATCCGCGGTTGCATATAGAGAGCGTGCGCGCGGGCCCTGCGATCGAGGAGGGTGCGCAAGGGTATTGGGTCAGGCGGGCCGATGGAACCGGCGCCCGAAACCGGAGAGGCGACATTGCAGCAGCACGAACCCGCGCCGCCGCCGCCGTGGATCGCAGATGTCGAGGAGCTGCGCGCGGCGATCCTGGCCAAGCTGACCTATGCGGTCGGCAAGGAGCCGTCGAGCGCGAGCGATCACGACTGGTTCGTGGCGACCGCGCTCGCGGCACGCGATCTGATCGTTGACGGCTGGTTGGAACTCAAACCGGCGCGCCGAGTCCGACGGAAGGAAACGCATCTACTATCTCTCCATCGAATATCTCATCGGTCGACTGCTGTTCGATGCGCTGAGCAACCTCCACGTCATGGAGCCGGCCCGCGCGGCGCTCGCAAGCTTCGGCGTCGATCTCGCCCGCCTGCGCGCGCTGGAGCCGGATGCCGCGCTCGGGAATGGCGGCTTGGGCCGGCTCGCGGCCTGTTTCATGGACAGCATGGCGAGCCTGGGTCTGCCCGCCTGCGGCTACGGCATCCGCTACCAGCACGGCCTGTTCAAGCAGCAGATCCGCGATGGCTGGCAGGTCGAACTGCCCGACGACTGGCTCGCACTCGGCAATCCCTGGGAGTTCCCGCGCCCGGAAGTGAGCTATCCGGTCCGCTTCGGCGGCATGGTCGAGTATGTGGGGGGCGGCGGCGACACTGCTCGCGGCGTCTGGTACCCGGGCGAGACCGTGCTCGCGGTCGCCTATGACACCGCGGTCGTCGGCTGGCGCCGGCGCCACGTCAATACCCTGCGCTTGTGGTCGGCGCGCGCGACCCAGCCGGTTCACCTCAAGACGTTCAGCGAGGTTGCCGGTTCGACGGCGGCGCGCCAGCAGGCGGATGCCATCAACGGCACGCTGTACCCCAGCGCGGCGACACCCGCCGGACAGGAATTGCGCTTGCGGCAGGAGTACTTTTTCACCTCGGCGTCGCTGCAGGACATCGTGCGGGTGCACCTCCAGCAATACCACACCTTGGCTTCGCTGCCCGACAAGGCGGCCATCCAGCTCAACGACACCCATCCCGCCATCGCGGTGGCCGAGCTGATGCGCATCCTGGTGGACGAGCACGACTTCCCTTGGCGGGAGGCATGGAGCATCACCAGGCGGACGCTGAGCTACACCAACCATACATTGCTGCCCGAAGCGCTCGAGAGCTGGCCGACATCGCTGATGAACCGGCTGCTGCCGCGCCATCTTCAGATCATCTATCTGATCAACTGGTTTCATCTGCGCGAGCTGACCGAGCGCGGCATCGCCGACCGCGCGCTGATCGCTTCGGTCTCGCTCATCGAGGAAGCCGATGACAAGCGCGTGCGCATGGGCCATCTCGCCTTCGTGGGCTCGCACAAGGTCAATGGCGTTTCGGCGCTGCATACCGAATTGATGCGGCGAACGGTGTTTCACGGGCTCGAAGCCGCCATGCCCGGCAAGATCGTCAACAAGACGAACGGCATCAGCTTCCGGCGCTGGTTGCATCAGGCCAATCCGGGCCTCACGTCGCTGCTGACCGAGGCCCTTGGCGAACGGGCATGCGAGGACGCCGAAACGCTGCGGGAGCTCGAGCGCCATGCCGGCGATCCGGGCTTTGTCAGCCGCTTTGCCGAGACGCGGCTGCGCAACAAGATCGCGTTTGCCCAGCGCGTGCGGGCGTTGACCGGCATCGCGGTCGACCCCTCGATGCTGTTCGACGTGCAGGTCAAGCGCATCCATGAATACAAACGCCAGCTGCTCAACGTTCTCGAGGCCATCGCTCTCTTCCAGGCCATCCGCGCCCGGCCGTCCGAGAGCTGGGCGCCGCGGGTGAAGATCTTCGCCGGCAAGGCCGCCGCCGACTACACCCGCGCCAAGCTGATCATCAAGCTCGCCTACGATGTCGGACGCATGGTCAATTCCGACCCGATCGCCGCGGATCGGCTCAAGGTCGTGTTCCTGCCCGACTACAGTGTCAGCCTCGCCGAGCAGATCATCCCGGCCGCGGACCTGTCGGAGCAGATCTCCACCGCCGGCATGGAGGCTTCCGGGACCGGCAACATGAAGCTCGCCCTGAATGGCGCGCTCACCATCGGCACGCTCGACGGCGCCAATATCGAGATGCGCGAGCAGGTCGCGGCGGAGAATTTCTTCATATTCGGATTGACGGCGAGCGAGGTCGAAGAGCGGCGTCACGCGCGATCGACCGGCCGCGCCGCCGCGGAAGCGAGCCCCCGGCTTGCGGCCGTCATCGAGAGCCTTGCATCGGGCCAGTTCTCGCCGGAGGAACCCACGCGATTCCACGGCCTGGTCGATGCCCTCTTGGACTTCGACCCGTTCATGGTCGCGGCCGACTTCGACGCTTACTGGGACGCGCAGCGCGCCGTCGACGAGCTGTGGAAGCAGCCCGCGTCCTGGTGGCGGGCCGCCATCACCACGACGGCGCGGACGGGCTGGTTCTCCTCGGATCGAACCATCCGCGAATACGCGGACGAAATCTGGGACATCGGCCCGTGAAAGAGTTGCGCGCATTTGAGATTTAGGCGCCAAGTTGACTGCGTTGCCGCGCGCGAGCAATCTGTCGTCCGCGCGGCACTGCGGCGCTTCAAGCCGCGCGCGCTGGCCGTCACGATCACGGCCATGACAACACTCGGGGAGGGCGTCGATTATGGATCCGATCAGACGCAATATGCTTGCAACCGGCGCCGCGGCGACCGCATTGGCCGCCGCACCGCGCGTGTTTGCCCAGCAGGCCGGGCCAGGAGGAGCCGCCATGTCGTTCTACGAAAAAGGTCCCGTTCGCATTCACTACGAAGAGGCCGGTTCCGGCTTCCCGTTGCTGATCATCCCGGGCGGCGGATTGAACTCCACGCTCTCGTTCTTCACCGGCACCGCGCCCTTCAACGCGATGGAGGAGTTCAAGGGCGAGTACCGCTGCATCGCCTGTGACCTGCGCAACGCCAATGGCGGGGAGTCCTCCGGCCCGCTGGAGGTCGACCGACCATGGGATTCGCACACCGATGACCAGCTCGCCGTGATGGACCACCTGGGCATCGACAAGTTCATGGTCATGGGCTTCTGCATTGGCGGCCCCTTCATCTGGAACCTGCTCAAGCGCGCGCCTGACCGTGTGGTCGCCGCCGTGCCGGCGCAGCCGGTCGGTTTCCGGCCGGAGATGCCCAATCTTCTTTATGACGGCAGCATGTCCGGCTGGGGCCCGGACCTGATCAAGCGCAGGCCCGACATCACGATGGCGATGATCGAGAAGTACCTGACCGGACTGTATCGCAGCCCTGCCGACTTCGTCTTCACCGTGACACGCGATTTCGTCCGCAATTGCCAGACGCCCGTGCTGATCCTGCCGGACGATGTCCCGCCGCATCCCTATGCGGTCGCCATGGAGACCGCGATGCTCGCCCCCAAGGCCGAAGTGAGCATGTTCCCGTGGAAAGAGCCCAAGGAGCGGATTCCCCTGGCGGTGCGCCAGATCCATTCGTTCCTGCGGGCGCATCGCCCCGCTGCTGCTTAGGTGAGGGTGTCCATGCATCGGCAGGCGTGCTCGATCAAGAACCGTGCACGCCTGCAAGCGAGGCCGTGAGCCGTGGCAATCGAGAAAACGGACGTCGTCATCGTCGGGGTCGGGGGGACCGGCGCAATTCTTGCGGCCGAGCTCGCCCAGGCCGGCATGAAGGTCATCGGTCTCGAGCGCGGTCCGCGGCACGTCACCGCGGACTTCGCCGGGCAGGACGAATTGCGCTATTTCCAGCGCCAGGACCTGCGCCCGAACACCAAGCGCCAGCCGGTCACCTGGCGGCCGAATGCCAGCACCCGTGCGACCCCGCTGTCGCCGCTCAACTACGGCAACCAGGTCGGCGGCGGCACCGTCCACTACGGCGCGGTGTCGTGGCGCTTCCACGACGACGATTTTCGCGCGCGCTCACAGACCATGGAGCGCTACGGCGCCGGCGCGATCCCCGCGGACTGCTCGCTCACCGATTGGCCGTTGCGCTACGCCGATCTCGAACCCTACTACGACCGGGCCGAATACGATCTCGGCGTGTCCGGCAAGGCCGGCAACCTGCAGGGACGCAAGATCGATGGCGGCAACATCTTCGAGGCGCCGCGGCAGCGCGAATATCCGCTGCCGCCGCTGTTCGTCGACAATTCGGCGCGCATTTTCGAGGAGGGCGCCAAGAAGCTCGGCTATCACCCGTTCGCGACGCCGCGCGCCATCATCTCGGAGCCCTACAAGGGGCGGCCGGGCTGCAGCTATTGCGGCTTCTGCTCGACGCACGGCTGCCATATGGGCGCCAAGTCGTCGACCCTGGTGACCAAGGTTCCGGAGGCCGACGCGACCGGCAATTTCAAGCTCGTCACCGGCGCCATGTGCCATAGCGTCAACAGCGACAACAGCGGGCGCGTCACCGGTGTGTCGTATTATGGGCCGGACGGCGCGGACAACACCATCGAGGCCGAGCTCGTCATCCTTGCGCCCTTCATCTACGACGTCGTGCGTCTGCTGCTGCTCTCCAAGACCGGCAAATTCCCGGACGGTCTCGCCAATTCGAGCGGCCATCTGGGCCGGCACGTCATGACTCATATCGGGGGACGGGTGTTCGCCGCCTTCGACGACCGCTACGTCAACATGTTCATGGGCCCGACGGCGCAGAAACATACGATCGATGACCTCAACGCCGACAATTTCGACCACGGCGGCCTTGGCTTCATTCGGGGCGCGCAAATCTCGGTGCAAGGTGCGGGCTTCGATGCCGGTCCGATCGCCGCATCGGTAGGCATGACGCCGCCGCCGGGTACGCCGAGCTGGGGCGCGCCCTATCGCGACTTCATCGCCAAGTATTTCGCGCGCCACGCCGCCCTCAATGCGCAGACCGAGAACCTTCCCTATGCGGATCAGATGATCGACCTCGATCCGAACGTGCGCGATGCGTGGGGACTGCCGGCGCCGCGCTTGACCTACGACTGGCGGCGGCCAAACGAGCGGGCACGGGTCGAATACCTGCTGGGCAAGACCGAGGAGCTTGCGCGCGCGATGGGCGCCTCGCATGTGTGGCGCGCGAAGGAGAGGCCGGGCTCGCCGGGCGGACACCATCAGGGCGGCGCCCGCATGGGCAGCGATCCGAAGACTTCGGTGGTCAACCGCTATGGGCAAAGCTGGGACATTCCGAACCTCTTCATCGCCGGCGGCTCGATCCATCCGTCAATCGGGGGCTTCAACCCGACGCTGACGATGCAGGCGCTGGCCTACATGACGGCCGACGCGATCGTGAACCGCTACCGGAAGAATCCGGGGCCGCTTCTTTAGGCAGCTGCTCGCACAATCGGCGCGAGCAGCGTCATCTTCAACGACGTCAGTCTTTCAACGCGACAAGCGGCCGCGCTCCGATCAACGATTTTACGACATGGATATTTGATCTATCAAAATTTTGGAAGTAATCAACTCTGGCCGTTATCGGCTGACAGACCAAGTATAAATTCTACATAAAGCAAGGAGAGAGGGAATGCGCTACTTCATCATCGCTGCCGGTTTCGCTTATGCCATCACGGCTACGTTGGCACTCGGCCCGGCCAAAGCCGACAGCGTCATGAGCGACGGCAAATGCTGGTTGAATACCAGCAACGGCAATTACGGCTGGGCGGACTGCCCGAAGGAAACGCACCACAAGGCGTCGCATCACAAGGGCTGACGCCGCCAACCGGACCGCGCGCTTTCGGTTCCGGACAACAATTCTGCGATAATTTGCCTGCACGCCCCGCCCCCAACGCGGGGCGTTTTTTTGGCGAGACGGCGTGCCGCCTCAACGCTGCGCTGCGGCGAACCGCTGCCATCGGCACAACCGCTGCCACTGTCACAGACGGCATACCGAGCGTCTCGCAAGCGAGCCACGGTTTATTGGGTTGTTGCAGAGGAGACCTGCCCGAGCCGGCTCGATGGTGCGGGCGCGCGTTCCAGCTCACCCAGGAAGCGCGCGGCCCAATACTGAACGTCGTTGCGCGAGAGCACTTCGAACAGCGACTTGTGCCGCTCACGCCGCTCGACCAGGGGCATAGAGAGCGCTTGCCCGATCGCAACAGCGACGCTGTCGGGATCATAAGGATTGACCAGCAGTGCTGCCCGGCATTCGCGGGCTGCGCCGGCGAAGCGCGAAAGGATCAGCACCCCGGGATCATCTGGATTCTGTGATGCGACATATTCCTTGGCAACGAGGTTCATCCCGTCGCGAAGTGGCGTCACCAGCCCGACGCGCGCGGCGCGATAGAGGCCGGCCAGCGTTGAGCGGCCATAGGCCCGGTTGACGTAGCGGATCGGCGTCCAGTCCGCCTCCCCATAGGCGCCGTTGATGCGTCCCGCAGCCGCGCCGATCTCCCGCTCTATGTCGGCGTATTCCGGAATCTCAGTGCGGCTCTTGGGCGCGATTTGCAGATAGGTCACTTTGCCCCGCCAATCCGGCTGCGTCTGGAGGAAGCGTTCGAACGCCGAAAGCCGATGCGCGATCCCTTTCGAGTAATCGAGACGGTCGACGCCGATGATGAGGGCGCGGCCAACCAGGCTTTCCAGCACGCGCTGGACCAACGGCAATCGCTCGGAACGCTGGGCGAGGCGGGCGAAGGCCGCCGTCTCGATGCCGACCGGAAAGACGTCGAGCCGCATCGTCCGCTCGCCGACCATGAAGTTGAAATCATGACTGTGCATGCCGCATTCGCGCGTGAGGTAGCGGCTGAAGTTGAAGGCATCGTCGCCGGTCTGAAAGCCGACCAGGTCATATTCGCAGAGCGACGGCATGAGACGTTCATGGTGCGGCAGTGCGGTCAGCATCTCGGGCGGCGGGCACGGGATGTGAAGGAAGAAACCGATGCGGTTCTTGTGCCCTCGCTCGCGCAGCGCCTTGGCGAGCGGCATCAAGTGATAATCATGCACCCATACCAGATCGTCCGGCCCGAGCACTTCATGCAATTCCCGCGCGAAGTTGTCGTTGACGCGCAAATAACCGCTCAGATCGCGGCGCGAGAACTCGGCGAGGTCGATGCGGTAGTGCAGTATCGGCCACAATACGCGATTGGCGAATCCATTATAGTATTCGCGATGGTCCTCCTTGGAGAGGTCCACCGTGATGTACGTGACCTCGTTGTGTACAATCTTCTGCGGTGCGATCTTGGTGTGGGTGGTGATCTTCCCGCTCCAGCCGAACCAGGTGCCCGATCTGTGTTCGAACGCCGCATTCACAGCCACTTCAAGCCCGCCGGCGCGTTGCTTTGCATTCTTGTCGGGAATGGCGACCCTATTCGAGACTATGACGAGTTGGGCCAATAGCGATCCTCTCGGTTCGGCGCCGGTTTGATCTCGATGAACTCATGCCACTTCAACTCATCCGAAGGGCCAGAACAAGGCATCGTAACCGCTCAGGCCGGCCTTCTGGAGGGATCGGATCGGCGGTGCTGATCGCGCTCGACGACCGGTGCAGGCTTCCGCCTCATGGGATCAGGATCGCCCGATTGGTCGCGTCGACCTTGACGACGCTCTGTCGGCTCATGACGGATACCAGCTCGGTTTGCGTTTTTCGCGGAAGCTCGCGATTCCTTCGAGGGCCTCCGGCGTCTTGGTGTCATGGGCCGGCTGTACGGACAGGATGGCCGACAAGGTCGGGGAGGCATATTGGGCGGCCGCGCTCTTGAGCGCCCTGATCGCTCCGGGCGCACCCAGCAGGAACTCGTCGGCCATGCGCGCCAATGTTTCGTCGAGCGCGTCCGCCGCGCAGACGTGGTGGGCCAGGCCCAAACGCAAGGCTTCGACCGCCGTGATCCGCTCGCCCGAAAGCCCATAGCGGCGGAAGTTGCGGTGGCCGATCGCGCGCACCAGAAACGGGGCGACGCCGAGCGGGGGCAGTCCGACCCGAACCTCGGGGACCGAGAAGAAGGCATTGTCCGCCGCGATGACGGCATCGCAGCAGGCCGCAAAGGCGGCGCCGCCGCCGACCGCCGCGCCATGAACCACTGCCAGCGTCGGCTTCGGCAGCGCGTCCAAAGCCGCCAGCACGTCCCGCAGCGAGAAGCGCGCGGGCGCTGCCTGCGGCGGCGCCGGCGCGGCGCGCGCGGCCAGATCGGCGCCGGTACAGAAGTGACGCCCGCTTCCCCGCAGGACGACGACGCGAGCCTCTTCGCCCGCCCCGAGCGCCGCGAAGGCCTGGCCGAGCTCATCGAGCATGGTCTGATCGAAGGCGTTGCCGCGCTCGGGCCGGTTCAGCCGCACGGTGGCGATGCGACGCGGCGACACCTCGACCGCGATGGTTTGAAACGTCACGTCCGGCACCTCAATATTTGCTCACGGTCCATCGACGGATCGCGGCGGGAAAAGAGCAGATTTGCCGGCCAAGGGATAGCCGATTTCCGCCGCCGGTCTGCGCGGCCTCCTTGACGCCCCGCGTCTCGCTGTGCACAACTAAACAAAAATAAAAACGGTCGCCGTAGGGTTGGGGTGGGGCCATGTGGTGTCGCGATCTGGCCGTCGGCATATCGCTTGCCGCGGCTTTGGGGGCATGCGCGGTCGTCGATCCGGTCGATCCGCGCTACGACACCGTCAATCGCAGCCTGGCGAAGGCGCGCAACGAGTTGATTCTCCTCAATATCATTCGTTCCAGTCACGACTGGCCGATGAGCTTCACCACCGTTCCGCAGGTCAATCCCAGCATGCAGAACGTGACGACGCTCGGCCTGCCGACCTTCCTGCTGGGACCCACTCCGCGCGGCGCCTTGTCGCCGGCGAGCCCGGCGCGCGATGTTATTTTCGGGAACTCGAACAATCTCACGAATGCGACCACCGTGAGCTCGAATTTCAGCGTCTCCTCGCTGGAAAACGGCTCGTTCTATTCCGGCTTGCTCAGCCCGGTGAGCTTGCATGATCTGAACTATTTCATTCGGCAAGGCTATTCGCGCGAGCTCTTGTTCTGGCTGTTCGCGGATTCGATCGAGATCGAATTCGGCCACCACATCATCGGATACCAATACGACCCGCCCTATGATTACGGATGCCCGCCGGAAGACCCGAAACGGAGGTGCTTCCGGGAGTTTGTCGAGATCGCGGTCATTACGGGGCTTACGGTCGAGGCCACGACGGTCGAAACCAAGGGCGCCAGCAAGGGCAGCAGCAAGGGCAGCAGCAAGGGCGATACCGGCGGCAGCGGCGGCAAGACCGAATACTCCCGCTTCTGTTTCGATCCGGTCCTGGCCGAGCGTGGAATGAAGGCCATGAATCCGGAGCGGTTGCGATTGGTCGCCGCCAAATACCTCGACCGCGACTACAAGCGTTCCCCGATCTGCGGATCGAGCTGGCATCCGGGCAAGGAGGATGCCGAGCAAGCGGACACGTTGCAATTTCACGTCGGTCCGTTGACCTTCAAGATCGTGACGCGCTCGACCTACAGCATCTACCAATTCCTTGGAAACCTGGTGAAGCAAGCCAGGGAGGCAAACGAGGAGGTGGGCCCGCAAGCGCCCGACGCGGGCCCAGCAACGGACGAGCGGGACGCACATCCCAACCTGCCGCGGGATGATGAAAGGGTGCCGATCCTGTCGACCGTGCGCGAGGATCCCAACCTGCTCAACATCGTCACCCAACCAAACGATGAGTGCTTCGTGGCGACCCATTTCATCGATGGACTCTACTGCGTGCCGGAAACAGGCTCGGCCAACACCAAGCGCATCTTCGCGTTGCTGTCGCAATTGATCGCGCTCAAGACTTCTGCTGCCGATCTCGCCATCACCCCGGCCGTGCGCGTCGTCCAATAGGCGGGGTCATGTCCGACGCGAGCTGCGCCCTTCGGACTGCTGATTGACCGCTGCTCGGAGCCGGATCATGCAATCGCTGCCCGACCGCCTGCCGCTGGTGATCGGCGTTACCGGGCATCGCGATCTGCGCGAGGAAGACGTGGCCCGGCTTGAAGCCGAGGTCGCGGGCATCATCGCGGGCTTGCGGCGCGATTATCTCAAGGACGACCGCGAGACGCCGATCATCGTCCTGTCCGCCTTGGCGGAAGGCGCGGATCGCCTGGTGGCGCGGGTGGCGCTGGCGCACGGCGCGCGGCTGATCGCCCCACTGCCGCTGCCGCGCGAGGAATATCGCCGGGACTTCGAGCCGGGGCTCAAGCCCGGCAACGCCGCCGAATTCGACGAGCTGCTGGCGCAAGCCATCGCCGCGCCGGTCGTCCCCTTTGCGCACGGGAATTCACTGGAAGCGGTGCGCAGCACCCCCGCACAGCGCGCCCAGCAATATCGCGCGGTCGGCCTGTTCATCGCGCAGCACTGCAATATCCTGATCGCGATCTGGGACGGCGACGAAAGCAATATGGCGGTCGGCGGCACCGCCGAGGTCGTCCGGTTCACCCGCGAAGGCATTCCGCTCGAGGTCAGCCGCTCGGCGCGGGCCAGCCTCGACGGAACCGAGATCGGGCCGGTGATCCATGTCGTGACGCCGCGCCGCAAGGACAGCGCGCCGGCCGGCAAGGTCGCCGTCCGGGCCTGGGGACACGCCGTCATCAGGCAATATCGCGGCGGCATACTCGAGCAATGGCGCGCCCGCATCGGCGGATTTGTCGGTCACCTGTTTGGGCTCGAGCGCGCGGACGGCAGGGCAAGCTTGTCCGATGCCCAGAGGCGCGATCTCGAGGCCTGGGAGACGTTCGGCGTGCTGATCACCCTGACGCGGCAATTCAACCGTGAAGCGGCTTGCCTGGAGGCCGACCGGCGCGGCCGCTCACGGACGGCACAGAGCCTTCGCTATCTGTTCGACGGCGCCGATCCGCCGGCGCCCGGGCAGACCGATGCCGAGCAGATCGCGCTCAAGCTCGCACCGCGCTGGTCGCGCCTCTTCGCCATTTCCGACACGCTCGCGACCGGTTGCCAAACCCAATTCAAGCGCGACTGGTCGCTTCTGTTCCTGCTGACGTTTGCGGCGTTCTTCTGCTTTGCGATGTTCTCCTACCGGGAGATCGAGCTTCTGCTCATCGCCTACAGCTGCTTCTACGTGCTGATATTCATCATTTTCCTGCGTGCGCGCTGGGGCCGCCACCAGGAGCGCTTCCTCGACTATCGGGCGCTGGCCGAGGCGCTGCGGGTCGCCGTCTATTGGCGGCTCGCCGGCATCGGGTTGCGGTCCTCCGATGTCGGGGCGGACGCGTCGCGCGAAGCATCCAATAGCGATACAACTGCCACCGGGGCGCTCGCCGATGCCTATCCGATCAAGCAACCAAACGAGCTGGCCTGGGTGAAAGACTGCCTGCGGGCGCTCGAGCTGCTCGATCGCGCCGAAGGAATCGCGGACGAGCGCGCGCTCGAGCCGGCCTGTCACGGCATCGTCCGCCGCTGCTGGGTTCATGGGCAATACATGTTTTTTCGGCGGCGGGGATTCCGCCACAATAGCGTGGCGGAAGCGCTTGAAACCTGGGCCATCATCCTCTTGATGACGACCGCGTTCTTGATGGCGCCCCTGGTCGTGCTTGTCGCCTCCGGGGCGGTCGGCAAGACCGTCTTTTTCGGCATCGATCTCCTGCTGGTGATCGGATTGCTGCCCGGATTGGCGGCCGCGTTGACCGCATATTCGGAGCGCCTGGCCCTCAAGGCCCAGGCCCGGCAATACGACCGCATGCGCTTCCTGTTCGAGCGCGCCTACGAGCTGCTGCCCGAGCGGATCGACGCCGCGACTGCGACGCTGGTGCAGGCGGTCTATCGCGAGCTTGGCATCGAGGCCATGCGGGAGAACGCCGAATGGGTCGCGATCTACCGCCAGCGGCCGATCCAGCCGCTGCCATGACGGCGCTTGCCGCCGCCCGGCGCTCTGCGGCCGCGCAAATGCGTGGTTCGAGCAACCGTCCGCGGAGCGCACCCAAATCGCGGCCGGTTCACGCGTTCTTGGATGGCGGCAGTCCCAATTGCTTGCGGGTTGCGGGACCAAGCCGCCAAGCCTCGCCTCCGGCAGCCACGCGTTCATTGATGTAGCCTTCCGCCAGATCCAGCCGCTCCGCGAACGAGGCGGGCTTGTCGTCGACGGATGACCAGTAATCATTGAAGAACGCGCGTACGATGCCACGGCGGCGATCGACTTCTTGCTGGCCTGGGGAGACTTCGAGCTCGGGGCTGACGAGGCTTTCGGATTCGACGCTGATCGGGCTCTCGGGTTCGGCAGCGATCGGGCCGTCGGATCCGACGCCAAGCCGGCTCTCGTCTTCGATGCTGACCTCGACCTCGGGTGCGACGTCGACCGCGCTCGCCGGCTGGACCTCGCTGTCGTTGAGGCTCGCGTCGCGCGGCGGCACGCCGCCGTCGGGCTCATGAGGCGCGTTGCGCGGCGGCCGGGCCGGCCACGCAACGGGCGAGGTCTTGACGGACTCGACCGCGCTGTCGGGCCGCACCTCGCTGTCGTTGAGGCTTGTGTCGTGCGTCGGCACGCCGCTGTCGGGCTCATGAGGCGCATTGCTCGGCGGGCCGGCCTGCCGCGCAATGGCCGGAATCTTGACGAACTCGACCGCACTCTTGATCCAGCCCGGCAGTTTCACATGCGCCTCCGCTTCAGAGGGACCTTGGCCAGCAAACCGGATCGAGAAAACATCATAGATCATCCGCGATGGTTGGGGCAGCAGACCGCACGGTCAAACCTGCCATCAAATTGCGGCGATCCCTGGTCCGGGTGCGCCGGGGCGGATCCCGTCGGCTTCGCGCGGCGCGCGATGTCAGGCGCCCTTCATGCGCGCATCAAAGAATGCAATCGAGTCGCGGACGGCCTGGATTTGCACCGGATCGGGATCGTAGACGCCGCTGAGGTTGCGTTCCACATAGACGAAGCCGTGCACGTCGTGCTCGTAGGTCTGCCATTGCGCGTCCTTGCCGGCCTCGATCAGCAGGTTATAGCAGACCCGGAAGATGCCTTGCAGCTCGTCGCTGTTGCGACCTTGCACGAAGATCGGCGTCGCGATGGTGCTGATCCGCCCGCGGGCGACATCCTCGGTGATCCGGCCGCGGACCTTCTCGGTCTCGCGCATCAACATGCTCTCGACGTTGAGAAGGCCGGTCGAAGGATTGATGTGCGCGGTCGCGTCGGGCCGCAGCCGCAAGAATTCGTGCGCCGCCGGCTCGCTCGCAATCATGGCCCGCACGCCGTGGTACTCGGAGGCGATCTTGAAAGCCATCTCGCCGCCGTGACTTATTCCCATGTACCCGATCCTGTCGGCGGCGATTGCGGGCAACGTTTTGACATGCTCGACGACGGCGATGACGTCTTCGTATTCGAGCGGCCCCCGGTTCAGCAGCTGTCCGTGCTGCCGCCGGTCCGCGATCAGCTTGCCGACCCGGTCGTAAGCGTAGTCCACCTCGGCGCGGTACCGCAGCCAGGCGACGGCGTAACCCGCCTCGAGGAACCGCTCTTGGGTCCAGCTTCGATTCTGCGTGGCGTGGCGCACCGCCGCCATGCCGCCGCCGCCATTGCCGGACGCAAACAGTACGAGCGGAAAGGGGCCGGCCCCCGGCGGCGTCCGCAGACCGATCGGCGCATAGACGCCGTCGATCGTCTCCACATACATCAGCTGGACGGGAATTGGGGAATCCCGCACCGGCTCGATGATTGCCACATGCTCTGGATCGGGATCTCGCGGCATGGGGGCGTTCCTCCGGGCACGGCGCGCAAATGTCTTAACCTGGGCGGCCAGTGCATTGTCAGGCCCGCCGCGCCCCTGTCCAGGCGTCCCGGCGACCCATGGCCGGTCCGGCCGCTCCGATCTCGACCGCACGGGCGTCGCAAGCTTGATCGGAACCGCCGGAACTGCCACATCCGGGTCACCATGAATGTCCCCATCCGCTCCCCCGAGAATGCCCAGGCGCGGTTGCCGCTCGCGACCGAGGTCGACCGGCGCCGCACCTTCGCGATCATTTCCCATCCGGACGCCGGCAAGACCACCTTGACCGAGAAACTCCTGCTGTTCGGCGGCGCCATCCAGCTCGCCGGGCAAGTCAAGGCCAAGCGCGACCGGCGGGCGACGCGGTCGGATTGGATGGCCATCGAGCGCGAACGCGGAATTTCCGTGGTCACCTCGGTCATGACCTTCGAGTACGAAGGCCGCGTGTTCAACCTGCTCGATACGCCGGGCCACGAGGACTTCTCGGAGGACACCTACCGCACCCTCACGGCGGTCGACTCGGCCGTGATGGTGATCGACGCCGCCAAGGGCATCGAGGCGCGCACCCGCAAGCTGTTCGAGGTTTGCCGGCTGCGCGACATTCCGATCATCACGTTCATCAACAAGTTGGACCTGGAAAGCCGCGATCCGTTCGACTTGATCGACGAGATCGAGAAGACGCTGGCGCTGGACGCGGCGCCGAGCAATTGGCCGGTCGGCCGCGGGCGCGATTTCGTCGGCACCATCGACGTGGAGACCGGCGGCGTGCGCCTGCTCAAGGGGGACGCGGGCTCGCCCGGCAAGCTGCGCGAGATGACCATCGCCGAGATGGCGGTGCTCAACCCGCGGCTCGATGCGGCGGCTGCGCAGGCCGAGTTCGACCTGGTGCGCGGCGCCGTCCATCGCTTCGATCTGAACTCGTTCCGCGAAGGGCATTTGACTCCGGTATTCTTCGGCAGCGCGCTCAAGAATTTCGGGGTCCGCGATCTCCTCGATGCGCTGGCCACGATGGCGCCCTCGCCGCGCTCCCAGGTGGCCGACAAGCGCGTGGTGACGGCCGAGGAATCCGGCATGTCGGCCTTCGTGTTCAAGGTGCAGGCCAACATGGACCCGAACCACCGCGACCGTATCGCGTTCGTGCGGGTGTGCTCGGGCAAGCTCGACCGCGGCATGAAGGTCACCCATGTGCGCACCGGAAAGGTCATGAGCCTGCGCACGCCGCAATTCTTCTTCGCCCAGGATCGCGCGCTCGCCGAGGAGGCCTATGCGGGCGACGTGGTCGGCATTCCCAATCACGGCAGCCTGCGCATCGGCGACACCCTGACCGAAGGCGAGACCCTCAATTTCGTCGGCGTGCCGAGCTTTGCCCCGGAGATCCTGCGCCGGGTTCGGCTGCCCGACGCCATGAAGGCCAAGAAGCTGAAGCAGGCGCTGCAGGAGCTGGGCGAGGAGGGGGTCGTGCAGGTGTTTCGGCCGACCGACGGTTCGCCCGCGCTGGTCGGCGTGGTCGGCCCGCTGCAGCTCGACGTGCTGCGCGAACGGCTCGCCGGCGAGTACGGCGTCGACATGCAATGGAGCGTGGCCGAATTCGCGCTCGCGCGCTGGATCACGGCGCAGGACCGCAAGACTCTCGATCAGTTCGTGTCCGCCTATCGGGCCTCGATCGCCGAGGATCTCGACGGCGATCTGGTGTTCCTGGCGCGCAACGCCTTCAATCTCGACTACACGGCCCAGCAGAGCCCCGGCATCGCCTTCAGCAACGTAAAGGACGTCCGCGACGGCAAGAAGAGCGCCTGATCCTTCGCTTCCGGCGTAGGGTGGGCAAAGGCGGCCGAGGCCCTGCCGCATCGGCACGACGCGCATTCCGCCGTGCCCACGCGGACGCGCCCGCAGCTCCTTCGGCGCGCAAAAATGGGGTCAGAGTGTATTTTCTCCGCGCTTCCCGGTAGCGTGCGGTTGACGCTCACTGAACGAGGTCGCCGATGGCCCGGCTTGGCCGCTACTTTCTTCCCGATCAGCCCTTGCATGTGATCCAGCGCGGCAACAACCGCGAGCCGATCTTCTATTGCGAGGATGACTATGTCCGCTATCGCGACTGGCTCGTGGCTGCCGCCGCCGCCCATGGTTGCTCCATCCACGCCTATGTGCTGATGACCAATCATGTGCATCTGCTTTTGACACCGAAGCGCGTCGACAGCCTGCCGCGCATGATGCAGTCGCTCGGCCGCCGCTACGTTCGGCATGTCAACGTCTCCTACCGGCGGACCGGTACCCTGTGGGAGGGCCGCTACCGGGCGGCGCCCATCGACAGCGACGCTTACTTCTTCGCCTGTTGCCGCTACATCGAGCTCAACCCGGTCCGGGCCGGCATGGTCGGGCATCCGCGCCAATATTCCTGGTCGAGCTATCGCGCCCATGCGCTCGGCGCGGCTGACACCCTGGTGAGCTTTCATCCGCTCTACCGCACTCTCGGAAGGTCGGCGGTTGAGCGGCGAGGAACCTATCGGGCGTTATTTCACCCGGCTCTCGATGCCGGCTTTGTCGATGCGTTGCGGGCCGCGACCAACGGCGGCTGGGCGCTCGGCAGCGCGCGCTTCAAACAACGAATCGCAAAGGCGCTCAAGCGACGCGTCGCGCCCCTACCGAAGGGCCGGCCAAGCAAAGCAACGATGGATCGGAGGCAATTAAATCTACTCTGACCCCATTTTTTCTCATGAAGAAAAGCTATCTCATGAAGAAAAGCTATCTTGTTGTTCACGACTATGGAACGGGCGGAGCCTTGGTCGTAATTCAGGCGCGGTCAGAAAGCGAGATTTCAGGAAAGTATCGCGACTTGACGCTACTCACGAATCGGTCAAGTTGGATGACCAATGAGCATTACAATAGGCTCACTTCGATCGATATCGATGATCCACCATCAGGCTGGCTGATCGAGGTGGCGAGATAGCTCGCTTCCGACAACTCAAGGCGATATCAGGCGTTGTATGATATGATTCAGGTTGCCTCCGGGAGATGTCATGATGACGCAAGAAGCGCTTCAACTTAAAATACCGGGGCCTCGTTTCGGATCTTATCTCGACGAAAAGGCATTTTTTGATTGGATAGAACGGATATCCGGTGTTGAATCGATTAGGGGAGAAAAATCAGAGATAAATGTCGTCGTCAATATGTCAAAATTTGACGACAATTCACTAAGACAGATGTTGTCATTGTACCATAGATACAACTTGAATTTTGAAGGTCTTCATGTGTTTATTAACAAGGACAATCAAGAATGGGTGCTTCGCCCAACTGCCTATTGGGCCGATCGACTTGGTAAGCTGCATACCTAAACATTGGATTTGCACTCACCTCGGTGACGCAGGACGGCGCCTATCGGGCCTCGATCGCCGAGGATCTCGACGGCGATCTGGTGTTCCTGGTGCGCAATGCCTTCAATCTCGACTACGCGGCCCAGCAGAGCCCCGGCATCGCCTTCAGCAACGTGAAGGACGTCCGCGAGGGCAAGAAGAGCGGCTGATCCATCGATTCCGGCGTAGGGTGGGCAAAGGCGGCCGAGGCTCTGCCGCATCGGCACGACGCTCATCCCGCCGTGCCCACGCGGACGAACCCGGAGTTCCTGCGGCATTGCGCGTGGGCACGGCGGAAACCGCGCCCACAATAGAACGAAGCTTCGGGGCCGCCTTTGCCCACCCTACGGCAGTGCTTGCGCCGGCCCCGTGTCCGTCGCCGCCGGCGCGGCGAGAAATTCCGGCAACGCGCCGAGCCAGTGCTCGGGCTTGACTTGCTTGGCGGCCGCGAGCTTGGCGATCTCGTAGATCTCGTCCACGATGGCCGGGTTGTCCATGCCGCGGTAGCGCGCGGCGTCGGTCTCCGAGACCTTGAGGTCGAGCTCCTTGCGCAACCAATCCACCTCGAGCTTCACGTCATAGCGCATGAAGCGGAACATCTTGCCGCCCTGCGGCACCTGATCGCAAAGCGTGCCGACCTCGGAATTGATCTTCCATTGGGTCAGGCAGTCTCCCATCCACTGCATTTGCGCCAACGTCAGGGTCTCGGCATCGGTCATGAGCGACATCAGGGCGTAATAGGCGAGCTTTGCGAAGCGCCCGACGCCTTCCTCCGCATAGGCGAAGCTTGGACGATAGGTGCCGGTGCCGATCGACGTCACCGTGAGCTTGTCGGGTCCGGTCGGCCAGCAGATCCCGAACGCCTTGAAGGTCGCCATCTGGAACAGCGCCATCGACGGATTGTTGTAGGGGGTCACTCCGCCATCGATGAACAGGCCTAGCTGGTCCTTGCTGATCGGAAACACTTCCGGATCGAAAAAATGCGGAGCCGCGGTGCTGGCCCGCACCAGGGTGGCGAGGCCGTAGTTCTCATTGGCGTCATGGGTGCTGCTGGCCCCCCAGTAGGGCGCGTTCGGATTGTTGGCGACGATCCAGGGACTGCAGGTGTCCATGCGCTTGGTGACCACGCAAAGGCCGGTGATGAGATCGGTGCTGGAAAGCAGCCGATCCCCCACGATCTTCAGGATCTCGGCGCGCAGCCCGTCGGCGTTGAACTTCGCCTGGAACAGCGGAATGCCCCATCGGGTCGGCTGAAAGGCGCGCGGCGCCAGCCGGAGATAGAACTCCTTGATCTGCTCTGTGCGAAACCCGAGCGCGAGCGCGCCGGCGATCAGGGCGCCGGTCGAGGTGCCGCCGACGAGGTCGAACCAGTCGCCCAGCCGGACCTTGCTGGCCAGGCGTTCCGAAAGAATGGCCTCGATGCGCTCCAGAAACGCGACCGTGATCGCGCCGCGCACGCCGCCGCCGTCGAGAGAGAGAATCCGTTTCGGACCCGGACCGAACAAGTGCTGGTTACGGGCGCAGTCGAGCGCGGGCGCTGCTGTCACCGGGATGTCCCCAACAATATCTTGCAAGAATATCTTCCCCAGACACGCGGTCGCGGAGCATTTAGCATTGGTCTTGGCCGGGACTCCACGCATTTTCAGCCGGGGCCGCCGCCATCTTGGCGGTGCTGCTCGTTCGGCCGCGATCCATGATGGGAGGTCGGCCAGATTGGCGAGCAGCCCGTCCGGCGCGCGGATGATAGGCTGGCGGCGGGGACAGCGTCATGGGGATGAGATATGGCCGAGACTGAACTGCCCGGGGCCGAAAAGGCCAAAGCGGCCGCTAACGCCAAGGCGGCGCGGCTGCGCCGGCGCTTTCCGACCATCGAGGATCTGCGCAGCCGCGCCCGCTGGCGGGTTCCGCGCTTTGCCTTCGATTTTGTCGACGGCGGCGCCAACGACGAAACCTGCGTGGCCCGCAATATCGCGGCCTTCCGGGCGGTCGAGCTGTTGCCGCGCTACTGCGTCGAGACCAAGGGTGCATCGACCGAGGTCGAGCTGTTCGGTGCACGCTACGCGGCGCCGATCGGGATCGCTCCGATGGGATCGCCCGGATTGATGTGGCCCGGGGCGGAGGAATATTTGGCGCAAGCGGCCCAGCGCGCGCGCATTCCCTACGTGCTGGCGACGCCCGCCAATGCCTCGATCGAGCGCATCGCCGAGATTGCGCCCGACGTGTTCTGGTTCCAGCTCTACCGCTTTCCGCACAATGATCATGCGATCACGTTCGACCTCGTCCGCCGTGCCGATGCGGCCGGGGCTCTGGTGCTGGTGCCAACCGTCGACAGCGCCGGCAAATCGAAGCGGCCGCGCGATATCCGCAACGGCGTCGCGGTTCCGTTCCCGATCACGGTCAAGACCGTCTGGCAGGTGGCGACCTCGCCGGCCTGGGCCATGTCGCTGTTCCGGCACGGAATGCCGCGGACCGAAAATCTCGTGCCCTATGCGGGACCCAACCCGACGCAGGTATCGACCGCCCGGACCATGCAGCTGCGCAGCGGGGGCAGCCATACCTGGGACGAGCTTGCGCGCCTGCGCGAGCGCTGGAAGCGCGCCTTCGTGGTCAAGGGCATCCTGCATCCGCAGGACGCCGAGCGCGCGGTGGCGCTGGGCGCCGACGGTATCATCGTCTCCAATCACGGCGGCCGCCATTTCGACGGCGCTCCGGCATCGATCGACGTGCTGCCCGCCATCGTTGCGGCGGTCGGGTCGCGCGCGACCGTCATGATCGACAGCGGCATCCGCAGCGGCCTCGACGTGGTGCGCGCGCTCGCGCTCGGCGCCAAGGCGGGCTTCACCGGCCGGCCGTTCGTGTATGGCCTGGCGGCGCTGGGCCCGGCCGGCGCCGCCCACGTGGTCGACCTGTTCTTCGACGAGATCCGCACCGAATTTGCCCATGCGGGCGTTCGCTCGGCGGCGGAGGCCGCCGCCATCACGGCACGGCATCCGGGCGCCTGGCGGCTGGGCTAGAGCATTTTCAGGAAAAGCATGCCCTCGCATAGGCGGGGGTGGAATCCGGTTTTCCGTCCGAAAATGCGACAATGCAAAAATGCCGGGCCGGTTTCTGCTTCCGGTCTATGTGCAACCGCTCTAGCGATCCGGTTTCCAATTTCGCCGGCCACGCACTAAGATCGCGCGCCGCATGGGCCACCGAGCCCGATCGATCGACCGGATGCAATGGCCATGTCCTCCCTGCTGCTGACCCGACGCTTCGCGCCCTTGTTCTGGTGCCAGTTCTTCTCGGCATTCAGCGACAATTTCCTCAAGAACGCGCTGGTCTTCCTCATCCTGTTCAAGCTCGTGGATTCCGGCGCCGGAGCCCTGATAACGCTCACCGCCGCGGTGTTCATCTCGCCCTACTTCTTCCTGTCGGGGCTCGGCGGCGAAATGGCCGACCGCTACGACAAGGCGCGCGTGGCGCAACGCCTCAAGTTCGCGGAAATCGGCATCTCGGTCATCGCGGTGGCGGGCTTCGCGTTGCACTCGCTCCCCGTCCTGTTTTTTGCGCTGTTCCTCTTCGGCATCATCGGCTCGCTGTTTGGTCCGATAAAATACGGCATCCTGCCCGATCATCTGGCGCGCTCCGAGCTGCCGGCCGGCAACGCATTGGTCGAAGGCGCCACCTTCATCGCCATCCTGCTCGGCACCATCGTGGGCGGCCTTGCCGCCAAGGACGGCGGCGACCCGACTCATTTCGCCCTGCTGATGATCGTGTTCTCGCTGCTGTGCTGGCTGTCGAGCCTGTTCATCCCGCCGACCGGCGAGGCGGCGCCCGATCTGAGGGTGCGGTGGAACGTTGCGGCCTCCACCTGGGAGCTGCTGAGGCACCTGCGCGACGACCGGCGCATCTGGTGGGGCGCCTTCGTGACCTGCTGGTTCTGGGTGATCGGCGCCTTGGCGCTTTCGCTGCTGCCGCCGCTGGTGAAAAACGAGCTGGGCGGCACCGAGGAAGTGGTCACCGCCTGCCTGACCATCTTCTCGATCGCCATCGCGGTCGGCTCCGGGCTCGCGGCGTGGCTGGCGGCCGGACGCATCATCCTGCTGCCCACCGTGATCGGCGCCTTTCTGCTCGGCCTGTTCGCGCTCGATCTCGGCTGGGCCACCTGGGGCGCCATGGGGGCCGGCGGCGCCGAGCCCGCCGGCATAGCGGCGACATTCAGCTCTTTCCGCGGCATCAGGCTGGCGATCGACCTGGCCGGAATGGCGATCGCCGGCGGCCTGTACATCGTGCCGACCTTCGCGGCGGTGCAGGCCTGGGCGGGCGCCGACCGCCGCGCCCGCGTCATCGCCGGCGTCAACGTGCTCAATGCCGCTTTCATGGCCGGCAGCGCGCTGCTGGTCTTCGGGTTGCAAGCTTTCGGAATGTCGACCCCGGCTTTGTTCCTGCTGCTGGGTGCCGGCAGCCTGTTCGTCACGGTCTGGATCGGCCGCACCATGCCGGCGAGCGCGCTCAGCGACGCCTTGTCGATCATCTACCGGGCGCTGTTCCGGATCGAGGTGAAGGGGCTCGAGAACCTACACAATGCCGGCCACAACGTCATCATCGCCCTCAACCATGTGAGCTTTCTGGATGCCGGGCTCGCCATGTCGCTGCGCAGCCGCAAGCCGGTCTTCGCCATCGACATCGGCATCTCCAAGAAGTGGTGGGTCAAGCCGTTCATGAAGCTGACGCGGGCGATCCCGCTCGATCCGATGAAGCCGATGGCGACCCGCACGCTGATCAATGCCGTCAAGGCCGGCGAGGCGCTGATCATCTTTCCGGAGGGCCGCATCACCGTCACCGGCAGCCTGATGAAGGTCTATGACGGCGCCGCGCTGATCGCCGACAAGGCCGATGCCGAGGTGGTTCCGGTGCGCATCGAGGGCCTGGAGCAGACGCCGTTCAGCCGGTTGTCCAAGAGCCAGGTCCGCCGCCGCTGGTTCCCCAAGGTGACGGTGACCGTGCTCGAGCCGGTCAAGCTCGCGGTCGATCCGGCGCTCAAGGGCCGCGCCCGCCGCCAGGCCGCCGGCGCCGCGCTCTACGGCATCATGTCGGACCTGGTGTTCCGCACCACCTCCACCGACCGCACGGTCTTTCAGGCGCTGCTGCAGGCCGCCGACGACCATGGCCGCGGCCGGATCGCGGTCGAGGATCCGGTGAGCGGTCCGCTCAGCTACCGCAAGCTGCTGGTGGGGGCCGCCATCCTCGGCGACAAGCTCATGCGCTACGCGCCGGAGGGACGGCCGGTCGGCCTGATGCTGCCCAACGCCAACGGCGCGGTGGTGACCTTCTTCGGCCTGATGTCGGCCGGCCGCGTGCCGGCGATGATCAACTTCACGGCCGGCGCGACCAACATCCTGGCGGCCTGCCGGGCCGCGCAGGTGAGCACCATCCTGACCTCCCGGGTCTTTGTGGAGCGGGGCCGGCTCGAGAACATGGTGGCGGCGGTCTCGAAGGAGGTCGCGATCGTCTATCTGGAAGATGTCCGTCCGACCATCACGCTTCGGGACAAGATCCGCGGCTTCATGCGGGCGGGCGCTCCGCTGGTGCCGCGCAAGGCCGACGACTGGGCCGCCATCCTGTTCACGTCCGGCTCGGAGGGGACGCCCAAGGGCGTCGTCCTGTCCCACCGCAACATGCTGGCGAATGCCGCCCAGGCGCGCGCGCGCATCGACTTCGGCCGCGAGGACAAGGTCTTCAACGTGCTGCCGGTGTTCCACTCCTTCGGCCTCACGGTCGGCATGGTGCTGCCGCTGGTCTCCGGCGTGCAGCTCTATCTGTATCCCTCGCCGCTGCATTACCGCACCGTGCCCGAGCTGATCTACGGCGTGAACGCGACCATCATGTTCGGCACCGATACGTTCCTGGCCGGCTATGCGCGCTCGGGGCACCCGTATGACTTCCGCTCGCTGCGCTACATTCTGGCGGGAGCGGAGCCGGTCAAGGAATCCACCCGCCGGATCTATCTGGAGAAGTTCGGCTTGCGCATCCTGGAGGGCTACGGCGTCACCGAGACGGCTCCGGCGCTTGCCTTGAACACGCCGATGTTCAACAAGTTCGGCGCCGTGGGACGCATCCTGCCCGGCATGGAAGCGCGCCTCGAGAAGGTCGAGGGCGTGGAGGAGGGCGGCCGCCTGGTGGTGCGCGGGCCCAATGTGATGCTCGGCTATCTCAAAGCCGACCGGCCCGGCGTGCTCGAGCCGCCGCCCGACGGCTGGCACGACACCGGCGACATCGTCACCATCGACGAGCAGGGCTTTGTCACCATCAAGGGACGCGCCAAGCGGTTCGCCAAGGTCGGCGGCGAGATGATCTCGCTGGCGGCGGTCGAGACGCTGGCCGGCGATCTCTGGCCGCAGCACCTCTGCGCGGTCGTGGCGGTGCCGGATGCCCGCAAGGGCGAGCGGCTCATCCTGGCGACCCAGAAAAAGGACGCGACGCGCGCCGAGTTCATGGCCTATGCCAAGCAACAACACGCCGCCGACCTGATGATCCCGTCCGAGATCATGATCTTCGACAAGCTGCCGGTGCTCGGTTCCGGCAAGGTCGATCTGGTCAGCCTGGCCAAGCTGGTGCACGAGCGCCTTGCCGCCAAGCCCGATATGGCGCGCGCGCAGGCGTGAGGACTCTTCACCTCCCCCTGTAAGGGGGAGGTCGGATCGCGTTAGCGATCCGGGTGGGGGTCCCGCCAGAAGCGCCGAATCTGCGGGGAGACGAGACCCCCACCCGGCGCCGGAGCCTGTCATCGGGCCGGCCGGAGGCCGGACCCGTTGGGCGCCTCCCTCCCCCTTTCAGGGGGAGGGATTTGCACCGCTGTACCAGGCCAACAAAGTCCAAATGCGATAGGCCTGCTTTCAGGGGGAGGGATTCGGCGCGGCCTCGGCGGCATCATGCCCGCAGCTGCGCCGCCATCCAGTCGGCGCTGTGCGAGCGCCACCGATAGGCGCGGTTGGCGGCGACGTGATTGCCGTCCTCGATGATATGGAGCGTGACCGGGCCCTTGACCTCGCGCGCCAATCGTTCCGCGTGTGCGCACGGCACGATGCGGTCCTGGCGTCCGTTCATGATGTAGATCGGGCAGCTGATCCGGTGGGCGACGCCTTCGAGCGACAGCGTGGCGGCGTGGCGACGCGCCGCTTCCGTGCTGGCGCAATGGCTGCGCGCCCGGAAGGCTTCGCGCGTGAGCTCGGGCAGGCCGTCCCATGCGGCCGCCCAATCGAACGGCCCGCCGAGCGCCATGCAGGCGCTTGCCCGCGGCTCGAAGGCGGCGGCGCGCGGCGCGTAGTAGCCACCGAGACTGACGCCCCACAGGCCGATGCGCGCGGCATCGAGATCGCGGCGCGTCTCGATGAAATCGATCACCGCGGCGACCGCGACCTCGTAGTCGGCGCGAATCGCGAAGTCGTATTCGCCCTCGCCTTGGCCCGGGCCGTCGAAGCTCAGGGTCGCCATGCGGCGCGCGAGCAAAGGCTGCTCGTAGCAATCGGCCTCCTCCTTGGCGGAATCGAGCCCCATCGCCATGACCACGACCGGCGGACGATCGATGCCGGGGGGCTTGCGCAAGATGCCGGCGAGCCAGCGGCCCTGATACGGCATCTCGACGCGCTCGCCGCGCGGCTGCAAATGCGGCAGGGCCAGCGCACGGCAGGCCACCGCCTTGGCGTGGGCGGCCTGCATCTGCGGGATATCGTGAACGAATAGAAACTTGGCGAAATGGTAGTAAACGCCGGCGCGCTGCAGGTGCTCGCCGGCGCTCAGAAGCGTCCTGCGCGCCAATGCGTCGCGGCCGAGCTCTTCATGCTGCGCGGCGCGGGCGCTCCAGGCCGCGCACCATTCATCCCAGGACGTGATCGACCCCGTGACCTCCTCGAAGTCGGTGAGCGTAACGCCGTTGGCGATAAAGCGCGGCGCCCAATGGGCGATCGCCGAGGTCACGCGTTGATCCCGCGGCATGGTTTCTCCTTTGTTGCGCGCCCGCGTCTTAGCGTGTGAAGGAATTGCCACATCCGCTCATTCCCGCGAAAGGACCTGTGAAGGACCCTCAACTCCGCTCGTCCCCGCGGACGCGGGGACCCAGACTTTGCCCCATCGTACGGCCGCGCGATTTGGCAAAGTCTGGATTCCCGCGTCCGCGGGAATGAGCGGATGTGGATCTCCTCCGCACGCGCGCCGCGTGATGGTTTCCAACTGCTTTGCAACTCGTGAATCCCGATAAAGGTTACCTCGAAGTTGAGCGAACGAGGTCACGCCTCATAAACAATATCGCTTCAGCCCGTCTTCAGCATAGATGGAGAAGGCGGGGGCCTTATACCAATTCAATACCTGCATGGAATCTATATTGGCGACGACGAACGGAGAAAGTCGTTCGACGTTTGAGGAAATTGCAACCGTGCGCTCCAGTACTTTGGTCATGATCGGGTTCGCGGTCCTGTTCGGACTGCTCGCCGTCTTCGTCGCGCAGTCGTGGCTGAACAGCCAAGCCGACGCGCGCTTGAAGAGCCTGGAGGCGCAGCAGAACCACCCGGCGGTGGCGACGCAGACAATCGTGGTGGCGAGCAAGCCGCTGCGGTTCGGCATCGAGCTCAGCGCCCAGGTGATGCATGAGATTCCCTGGGCCGAGGATGCGCTTCCAGCGGGAGCCTTCGCCAAGATCGGGGACGTGCTGACGGGCGGCAAGCGCGTCGTGCTGGCGGCGATCGAGCCGAACGAGCCGATCCTTGCGGTCAAGATCACCGGTCCGGGACAGCGCGCCACGCTGTCCGCGCTGCTCCACGAGGGGATGAAGGCCGTCACCATCCGGGTCAGCGACGTCGAGGGCGTGGCCGGCTTTGTTCTTCCCGGCGACCGCGTCGATGTCGCGCTCACGCGCCTGGACGGAAAGGGCGGCGCCACCACCGATGTGGTGCTGCAGAATGCGACCGTGCTCGCCATCGATCAGATCGCGGACGAGCGCGCGGCCTCGGTTGCGGTTCCCAAATCGGTGACGCTCGAGGTCGATACCGTCGCGGCGCAGAAGCTCGACCTCGCCGCTTCGCTCGGCAACCTGTCGCTGCTGTTGCGCAAAGCCGGCGAAACGACTTCGCCGAAATCGCCGCGCGTCTCGATCAAGGATCTGTTCGACGACGTGGTCACCGAAATGGGCACCTCGCCCACGACCACGACCGTCACGGTCAAGCGCGGCGGCACGGCGAAGGAGGACTACAGCGTGCCGGTCGAGCGCAAGGAACGGCACGCAGCAGCGGATCAATAGGGGCAAAGCTTAGAGAACAAGGCTTCGAGAAGAAGCTTCGGGAACAAGCGCTTCGGGGACAAGTGCGTCACTCATTCGGGAACGGCTCATGAAGAGCGGGGGAGGTTGCTGTGGGATACCAGACGGGATACGGCGTCGCGGCTATTGCGGCCAAGACATCGTGCGCCAAGGCATTGGCGGCAGGATTTTTGGGCGGGAGCGGGAAAGCGGGGCGGGGGACCGGTAGAAGCTGGCAAAAAGAACTTCGGTTCCTCGCCTCGTTCGCGCTCATCGCGCTCGGCGCCGCGGTCGCCTTGCTGTCGCCGCCTTCGCTGCACGCGGCTGATGCGCAGCGGCTGTTGCAGATCAGCGCGGCCAAGCACTCGGTCGGGATCACGGTCGCGGTCGGCAAGACCGAGGACGTGCGCATCGACATGCCGTTCACCGACATCACCATCGGCGATTCCGACGTTGCCGACATCTCGCCGCTGACCGATCGGACGCTCTCCATTCTCGGCAAGAAGATCGGCGCCACCCGGGTGACGCTCTACGGCGAAGGCAAGACCCAGATCGGCATCTTCGACATCGAGGTGACCTACGACGTCACCCGTCTTGCGGTCGAGATCGGCCATGTCAGCGACGGCGGCATCAAGGTGTCGTCGGTCAACGGCCGCATCATGCTCTCGGGCACCGCGCCCGATGCCGTGACGCTCGACAAGGCGGTCACCATCGCCCGCCAGTTCGCCCCCGATCCGATCAATACCGTGTCGGTGCTGCAGGCCCAGCAGGTGATGCTCGAGGTGCGCTTCGTCGAGGCCACGCGGCAAGCCAGCCGCGCGCTCGGGGTGCAGTGGAACAGCTTCGGCCAGAACACGATCGCCAATATCGGCAACCAGATTGCGCCCAACCAGCTGCTGCAGACGACCGCCGGTGCGCTGACTTCGCCGATCGCGGCCGCCGGCGTGCTGGGCCAGACCGCCACGCCCTACGGGTTCCTGCTCGGCGCGCTCAATCGCGGCTCGCTTTCGGTCGATGTGGCGCTGAACGCGCTCGAGCAGAAGGGCCTTGCCCGCAGCCTGGCGGAGCCCAACCTGGTGGCGCTCTCCGGCGACACGGCGAGCTTCCTCGCCGGCGGCGAGTTCCCGATCCCGGTCCCGGGCTCGCTCGGAACGGTGACGCTCGACTACAAGCGCTACGGCGTCGGCCTGGCCTTCACGCCGACGGTGCTCAAGGCCGGCCTGATCAACCTGAAGATCGAGCCGGAGGTCAGCCAGCTCGATACCGCCCATCCGGTGACGGTCGCCGGCATCTCGGTCCCGCCGCTGATCGTGCGCCGCGCCAGCACCACGGTCGAGCTGCGCGACGGCCAGAGCTTCGTGATCGGCGGCCTGTTGCAGAACGACAGCACGACCGCGCAGCAGCAGCTGCCGTGGCTCGGCGACGTGCCGGTGCTCGGGACGCTGTTCCGCAGCGCCGATTATCAGAAGAACGAGACCGATCTCGCCATCATCGTCACGCCGCATCTGGTGCGGCCGATCAGCCCGGGCGTTCCGGTCAAGACGCCGCTCGACAACACGCTGCCGGCCAACGACATCGACTTTTTCCTCATGGGCAAGGCCGAGATAACGCCGGCCGACGCACGCATGGCGGTCGCGCAGACCCAGCAGCGCTACGTCGGCCATATCCTCGATCTGCCGAAGGATTCCTTGAAGGGAGCAGCCAATGTTGTCGCGGTCAAGAACTAAGCCGGTGCGTGCGGTCGGCGCCGCCATGGCGCTGATCCTGCTCGCGGGCGCGATGCTCGCCGGCTGCTCGGACATCTACTACGACCGCCGCGAGACGATCGCGCTGGGGGCCGACGATAACGTGGCTACCAACCGGGTCGCGCAGATGATCGATCCGTGGCCGCGTTATGTCGAGAAGCGCGACATCGCCTTCAACGGCGAGAAGATGCAGGGCGCGGTCGAGCGCTACCGGACCGGCCGGACGCTGCCGCCCGTCAACGTCACCACCAGCTCGGCGGCCTATCAGCAAGCCGAGCAGGCCGCGGCCTCCACGATGAATGCAGTCAATCCGCCGGCGTCCGCGACGCCCGCCGCCCCGGTCAAGTGATGCCGAGCAACAGAGCGACTGAGTGGACGTGATGACTATCGGTCGAGCGAGCAGCGAAGCGGGCCGCAGCACCCAGGTGCTCGTGGTGACCGCCGATTCCGCCTTCGAGGAGCAGGTTCGCGCGACCTTCGGGGCCAGCGACCAGATCGCGCTGCACGTGATTGCCGGCGCGCTTGCCGCCGTCGAGGGCGAGATCGATGCGCACGGCACCACCGTCGCGGTGATCGACCTCGACGCGGCGCCGGCCGACGACATGCAGGCGCTCGAGCGCCTGATGGCGGGCGCGGCCGCCGGGCTGCCGGTCATCGCCGTCGCCAGAGCCGTCGATGCCAATCTGGCGCGCACGCTGGTGCAGATGCGAGTCGCCGATTTCCTGGTCAAGCCGGTGTCTCCGGTCGAGCTGGTGCGTACCTGCGCGCGCGTCGCCAACGGTCCGGCCGCCGCGGCAGCCCCGACCGAAGCGCAGATCTACACCTTCCTGCCCGCCGTCGGCGGCGCCGGCGTCACTACGCTCGCGATCCAGAGCGCGATGATCCTGCTCAACAGCGGGCAGCGCGGCAAATCCTCGACCTGCCTGGTCGATCTCGATTTCCAGCACGGCGCCTGCGCCGACTATCTCGACATCGAGCCGCGCCTCAATCTGGGCGAGATCGAGCCGCGGCCCGAGCGTCTCGACCGGCAATTGCTCGAGGTGATGCTGTCGCATCACCGCTCCGGCCTCGCCCTGGTGGCCGCCCCTCATCACCTGGCCGAGATGCGATCGTTCGATCCCGACGTGGTGACGCGGTTGCTCGATCTGGTGTCGTCGAACTTCGATTACGTGGTGTTCGACATGCCGCGCACCTGGTTCTCCTGGACCGACAGCGTGCTGCTCGGCTCCAACAACCTGTTCGTCGTCTGCGAGGCGACGGTGCCGGGGCTGCGCCACGCCAAGCGTCTGGTCGAGGCCATCCACGAGCGGCTGGGCGACGGGCCGCAGCCGCGCGCCATCGTCAATCGGTTCGAGCAGCGGCTGTTCTCCTCGGGCCTGCGCCGGACCGACATCGAGCAGGTGCTGGGCGAATACTTTGCCGCCTGCATTCCGAACCAATACGGCCTGGTGCGCGAAGCGATCGATCGCGGCGTCCCGATCGACGAGGTCAAGCCCGGCAACAAGATCACGTCCCAGCTCAAGAAGCTGATCCTGCCGCCGGCCGCCCAGAAGATGTCCGCGCCGGCCGAGGCCGCAGCGCCGCGCAAGGCCAAGCTGTCATGGGCGCGATGAGTTGGGCGCGCTGAGTTGGGCGTGGTGACAACGGTGGGATGATGGGCGCGTGACATGAGAGCATGAGACGGGGAGTGTGAGACGGGGGCGCTCACAGGTGCGCAGACGCGCTGCTTCCCGATCGCTGCACCAGAACGCAATTTGACGTCTTGAGAATTGAGGACGTGGGGATGGTCGGTCGTTTCACGGTTCGCCGTGGCAATCAGGCAGAGCCCGGATGGGCGCCGGAGGAGACTTCGCCGGCGCTCGAAACCGTGTCCTGGACGGTGTTTCCCGAGCCGGCGCCCGAGCCGGTCGTGCCGGCCGCCAATTCGTTGCTGAGCGACAAGCTGCTCGACGCCAAGGTGCGACTGCATCGCCGCCTGATCGAGGAGATCAATCTGCAGGCGCTCGAAAAGCTGCCCGAGGAGGAGATCCGCTCCCACGTCATGCAGCTGGTGAGCCAGTACATCCTGGTCGAGCGGCTGCCGCTCAACACCCAGGAGCTCAACAGCTTCGTCTCGGAAATCCTCGACGAGATGACCGGATTGGGTCCGCTCGAGCCGCTGCTCAAGGACCCGACCGTCAACGACATCCTGATCAACGGCCACGAATGCGTCTACGTGGAGCGCGGCGGCGTGCTGGAGCCGTGCGGCGTGCGCTTCAAGGACGAGCAGCATCTGTTGCGCATCATCAACAAGATCGTGGCCGCGGTCGGCCGGCGGGTCGATGAATCGCATCCCATGTGCGATGCGCGCCTGCTCGACGGCTCGCGCGTCAACGTGGCGGTGCGGCCGATCGGCGTCGACGGGCCGCTGGTCTCGATCCGCAAGTTCTCCAAGAAGCCGTTCAACCTGAACAAGCTGGTCGAGGTCGGCGCGCTGCGGCCGCAGATGGCGGAGGTGCTGGGCGCCGCCGTCAAGGCGCGCGTCTCGGCCATCATCTCGGGCGGCACCGGCTCCGGCAAGACCACCATGCTCAACGCGCTCTCGGCCTTCATCTCCGAGAAGGAGCGGCTGCTCACCATCGAGGACGCCGCCGAGCTGCAACTGCAGCAGCCGCATGTGGGACGGATGGAAACGCGGCCGCCCAATCTCGAAGGCAAGGGCGAGATCCGCCAGCGCGAGCTGGTCAAGAACGCGCTGCGCATGCGGCCCGACCGCATCATCCTGGGCGAGTGCCGCGGCGAGGAAGCCTTCGACATGCTCCAAGCCATGAATACCGGCCACGAGGGCTCGATGGCGACCATCCACGCCAACACGCCGCGCGACGCGTTGACCCGCCTGGAGCAGATGATCGGCATGGCCGGCCTGCCCATGACGGTGGCCTCGATCCGCGGCCAGATCGCCGCCGCCATCCGGCTGATCGTTCAGCTGCAGCGGCTGTCCGACGGCAAGCGCAAGGTGACGAGCGTGGCCGAGGTCACCGGGCTCGAAGGCGACATCATCCAGATGCAGGAGATCTTCAAGTTCGTGCGCACCGGCACCGCGCCGGACAATTCGGTGATCGGCCACTTCCAGGCCACCGGCGTGCGGCCGCGCTTCCTCAACGACCTGCTCACCATGGGCATCAAGATTCCGGGCAACTACTTCGATCCCTCGCAACCGCTCTGATCCGCCGGGTATTGGATAGCGATGTCGCTCGATTTCGATCCGATCTACCTGATCTATATCCTGGTGGCGGTTTCGGCGGCCCTGTTCGCCGAGACGTTCTATCTGTTGTGCTTCACCGGCGCGACCTACCGCAACAACGTCAATCGCCGCCTGAAGCTCCTGAAGGGCCAGCCCGACCGGGAAAGCATCCTGGTGCAGCTGCGCAAGGAGCGCGGCCTGACCAGCTCGGGCAACTACAGCCTGAAGTCGGTCAATTTCAACCAGCTGGTGCTGCAGTCCGGCCTGACCGTCGGCATCGGCCGGCTGGTGGCATTCGTGGCGATCGGAGCCCTGGTCGCCTTCGCGGCCGGCGTGATCGTGCGCGGCAGCGTGATCCAGGCGCTGCTGCTCGCTTTGTTCTGCGGCCTGGTGCTGCCCATCCTGGTGCTGCGCTTCCTGCGCAGCCGCCGGCAGAAGGCCTTCGGCGCCCAGTTCCCCGATGGTCTCGACATGATCGTGCGCAGCCTGCGCGCCGGCCATCCGGTCCCGGTCGCGATCTCCATGGTGGCGCGCGAGATGGCGGATCCGATCGGCAGCGAGTTCGGCATCGTGGCGGACGAGATCACCTATGGGGCGGATCTCGAATCCGGCTTGCGCAATCTCTATTTCCGCGTCGGCCAGGACGACCTGCCGCTGTTCGTCACCGCGGTCGCGATCCAGGGCACCACCGGCGGCAATCTCGGCGAGATCCTGCAGAACCTGTCGACCGTCATCCGCGAGCGCTTCAAGATGCGCCGCAAGATCCGCGCGCTTGCCGCCGAGGCGCGCGCTTCCGCGCTGATCCTCTCGTCGCTGCCGATCGCCATCTTCCTGGTCATCCAGGTCGTGACGCCCGAGTTCTACGCCAGCGTGTGGGACGAGGACATCACCAAGAAGGCGCTGGCGATGGCCGGCTGCTGGATGGGGCTCGGCAATTTCATCATGTACCGGCTGGTCAATTTCAGGGTCTAGGCCGTCAGGACTTGCGCCATGGAATCCGTCTTCGACATTTTTTCCAGCGTGTTCGCCGACGGCTCGGCCCTGATGCTGGCCGTGCTGGTGTTCCTCGCCACCGCGGTCATGACCTTCGGGGTGATGGCGGCGCTGCGGGTGCGCGGCGCCGTCAAGCGGCGCGCCGCCGGCATCGCCGTGCTGTCCGGCCGCGGCGGCGCCATGGTCGAGGAGCAGGCCTCGCTGGCGCAGTCCGGCATCAAGGCGGCGCAGCGCATGCTCGACTACACCACCAAGCACTATGGCAGCGCCGACCAGAGCAACGCCAAGGTGCTGCGCCAGCGCCTGGTCAGGGCCGGCATCTACGATCCGCGCGCGGTCGGCTATTTCTTCGCCGGGCGGGTGGTGCTGGCGATCGTGCTGGCGATCGCCGCGTTCCTGTTCCTTCCGGTGCTGGTCAAGCTCACCCCCTCGGTGTTCTGGCTGGCGGTGCTGATGGCCGGCGGGGTCGGCTATGTGGGCCCGAGCTTCTATATCGACAAGCGCATCAATGTGTGCCGCGAGGAGCATCGCGCCGGCTTCCCGGATTTCATGGATCTGCTGGTGGTGTGCGCGGATTCCGGCTTGAGCATGGAGGCCTCGCTGGAGCGGGTCGGCGGCGAGCTCGCCGACACCTATCCCTCGCTCGGCGCCAACATCCACATGACCAATCTCGAGATCCGCGCCGGTCGCACCATGACCGAAGCGCTCGAGCACTTCGGCGACCGCCTCGGGCTGGAGGAGGCGCGCTCGTTCGCGACCTTGATCCAGCAATCCGCCGAGCTCGGCTCCAGCATCACCGACGCGCTGCGCGTCTACAGCGACGACATGCGCCACAAGCGGCTCTCGCGCGCCGAGGAGAAGGCCTACAGCCTGCCGGCCAAGCTCTCGGTGCCCATGATGGTGTGCATCTTCCCGGTGCTGTTCGTGGTCATCCTGCTGCCCGTGATCGTGCGCCTCTACACCCACCACTACTGAGCGCTTCCTTCCTTCCTTCCTTCCCTCCCCCTGCAAGGGGGAGGGTGGCGCCGAAGGCGCCGGGTGGGGGTCCCGCCTTCCAACTGACTCGGAGCTTGCGGCGGGACCCCCACCCGGATCGCTGCGCGATCCGACCTCCCCCTTTCAGGGGGAGGTAGGGCCGAAGCGCCGTGCCCCGAGCGCGGCGGTGTCCGTCGCCCCGTCATTTCCTTGAATTGCTTGAATTTTTCTCCTCCGGGCCGGGCTCCGCCCGGGCGAGGAAATCTTAACCATCGTGGCCTAGCTTGGCCGGCGGGGGCTTTCCACGGCGGGTCTCGGGGATTGCGCGCGCGCCGTTCGTTGCGGCGGCGCCAGTCGGCCGTGTTTCCGCCCGGAGCAGGTAATGCGTTTGAGTCGTAGTCGATCGGTCATCGCGCTCGCGTGCCTCGTTCTGCTCAGCGGCTGCGAGACATCGACCAAGCTCGGCGACCTGATCCATCCCAAATCCGACGATCCGGCCGCCTCTGCGCTCGCCGATTCCGCCCCGCCCGGCCCGCCCGCCGATCCGGACACCACCGGCTCGGTCGGCGCCGACAGAGACCCGGCCGCCGATACGGCCCTGCTCGGCGGCGACCCGAACGATGACCTCGCGCTCGGCCAGAAGCAGTACCGGGCCGGCAATTTCGGCATCGCCGAGCGCTACTTCCGTCGCGCGGTCGAGACCCATCCGCGCGACGCCGAGGCCTGGGTCGGGCTCGCCGCCGCCTACGACCGGCTGCGCCGCTTCGACCTCGCCGACCGCGCCTATGATCAGGTCGTCGCCATCATCGGGCCGACCGCGGAGGTCCTCAACAACCGCGGCTATTCCTACATGCTGCGCGGCGACTATCCGCGCGCCCGCTCGACGCTGCTGGCCGCCGCCGCCAAGGACCCGAAGAACCTCTACATCAAGAACAACCTCGAGCTCCTGGACAAGAGCTTCCGCAGCGGCAAGGCCGTGCAGTAGCGGGGCGGCGGCGTCGCGGCGGCGCGCACATTTTCAACGACGCATCGCCCGCCAAAAGGCTGCACGTCCGGCCGGTGCGTGTTAGACTTCTGACGCTCGTTTCGCGTTTCTGTCCTTACTTGTCCCGGCCATTAGCGCGTTTACGCGCGTCTTCGCCGCGCTATGAGCCGGGACCGTTACAGACTCAGAGCTTGGTACGGTCCCAAGCCCGGGACAAGTATGTAACGCTGCATCGCCCGTCCCAACGATCCATGCGGTCCATCACGTGAAAGCCGTTCTCTGCACCCGCCTCGGCGGCCCCGACGATCTGGTGCTTGCGGACCTTCCGGTTCCGCTCGCCGGACCGGGCGAAGCGCTGGTGAGCATCAAGGCGGTCGGGCTGAATTTCTACGACACGCTGATCATCGCCGGAAAATATCAGACCAAGCCGCCGTTGCCGTTCGCGCCGGGCGGCGAGTTTGCCGGCGTGATCGAGAGCGTGGGCGAGGGCGTCACTGATTTCGCGCCCGGCGACCGAGTGATGGGCTACACCACTTTCGGCGGCGCCCAGGAATTTGCCGCGGTCCCGGTGGAGAAGCTCGTGCCGCTGCCGCCCGGCCTCGATCTCGACCGCGCCGCCGGCCTCAACATCACCTACGGGACCAGCTACCACGCCCTCAAGGACCGCGCCGCGCTCGCGCCCGGCGAGACCCTGGCGGTGCTGGGCGCCTCTGGGGGCGTCGGGCTCGCCGCCATCGAGCTCGGCAACCAAATGGGAGCGCGCGTCATCGCCTGCGCGTCGAGCGACGACAAGCTCGCCTTTGCGCGCGCGCACGGCGCCGACACGGTAGTGAATTATGCAAGCGAGGATTTGAGCGACGCCCTCAAGCGGCTCGGCGGCCAGCACGGCATCGACGTGATCTACGATCCGGTCGGCGGGCCCTATAGCGAGGCGGCGGTGCGGGCCATCGCCTGGGGCGGCCGCCACCTGGTGGTGGGTTTTGCCTCCGGCGAGATCCCCAGGCTGCCGCTCAACCTGACCTTGCTCAAGGGCTGCGACATTCTGGGCGTCAACTGGGGCGCCTTCGTGCGGCAAGAGCCGGCCGCCCATCGGGCCGGCCTCGATCAGCTCGCCCGCTGGAGCGCGGAGCGCAAGCTGTCGTGCCACATCCACGCCGTCTATCCGCTCGCCGAGACCGCCCAGGCCCTCAAGGCCATCTCCGAGCGCAAGGCCATGGGCAAGGTGATCCTGCATCCGTGAGGCACGGCCCCGCTCACTCGCTCCGCGTCCACTTGTCCCGGCCTTGATCCGGGACCTCTCAACTTTTCCCGGCTTTGAGCCGGGACCTCTCAACTTTTCCCGGGCGCGCTCTCGCGCGACCCGGGATCGTTACAAGCTCGGAATTTCGGACGGTCCCGGCTCATAGCGCGTTTACGCGCGTCTTCAACCCGCTATGGCCGGGACAAGTACGCCATTCGCCACAAGCGCTCACGCCGCCAGCCGGTCCATCGCCTCGGCCAGCTCGATGTCGAGCTCGGTCACGCCGCCGGCGTCGTGGGTCGCGAGCGTGACCTCGACCTTCTTGTAGACATTGGACCATTCCGGATGGTGGTCGAGCTTCTCGGCGACCAGCGCGGCCCGGGTCATGAAGCCGAAGGCCTCGTTGAAGTCCCGGAACGTGAACTTCTTGGTGATCGCGTCGCGATCCTTGACCTCGCTCCAGCCCGCGAGCCTGGACAGCGCCGCCTTGCGCGCGTCTCCGGTCAGTTTCTGTCCCATTTTGCTTCCTCGTCCATCGATCGCCGCGTCGCGCCTTCTGGCGCCGTGCTTTCGTCATGTAGCAATCGCATCTGTATCAATTATGTCCTGATCGGTCACGGCGCGGATCGATTATATCGCGGATCGCGGCGCCATCGATGGAGGCGGGCCGGCTCGGCCCGGCCGCCACTCGCAAAGGCCGGCACCGATCCCCACTTAAGCTTGAGCATAGGGGTCGCGGCCTGCGAGGTTTCCGAGGTTTCCATGCGTTGGTCCCTGAATATTGGCGCGATCGCCGGCACCGCCGTGCGCGTCCACATTACCTTCCTCTTGTTCCTGGTCTGGATTTTCGCCGCCGAATATGCCTCCGGCGGCCCCGACGAAGCCTGGACCGCGCTGCTCTTCATGGTGCTGCTGTTCGCCTGCGTGCTGGCGCACGAATTCGGGCACATCTTCACGGCGCGCGCCTTCGGGGTCGCCACCCCGGACGTGACGCTGCTGCCGATCGGCGGGGTGGCGCGGCTGGAGCGGATTCCCGAAGATCCGCGCCAGGAGCTGTTGATCGCCATCGCGGGTCCGGCCGTCAACGTGGTCATCGGCTTCGGGCTCGTCCTCATCGCCGGCGCCCATCTCGATCCGCGCGCGCTGACCGGCGTCGACAACGCCCACATCTCGATGGTCGATCGGCTGGCGATCGTGAATCTGTTCCTGGCCGTGTTCAACATGATCCCGGCCTTCCCGATGGACGGCGGGCGGGTGCTGCGCGCGCTGCTGGCGATCCGCATGGGCCACACCCGCGCCACCGAGGTCGCCGCCTCGATCGGCCAGGGCGTCGCCTTCCTGCTCGGCTTCGTCGGCCTGTTCTACAATCCGCTGCTGATCTTCATCGCCGTCTTCGTCTATCTGGCGGCCTCCTCCGAGGCCCATATGGCGGCGATGCGGGCGATGGCTCACGGCGTGCCGGTCATCAATGCGATGATGACCCAGCTCGCCAAGTTGACGCCGCAGGCGCATGTGGACGAGGCGGTGCAGACGCTGCTGCGCACCAGCCAGAGCGAGTTCCCGGTGGTCGACGATGCCGGCCGGCCGGTCGGCCTGCTCGGCCGTGCCGACCTGATCCGCGCCGTGAAGCAGCTCGGCCCCGACGCCCGCGTCGCCGACGTCATGAGCACCACGGTGCCGACCGTCGGCCATCGCCGCTGCCTGGACGATGCGCTGCGCCTGCTGCAGGAAAAATCGGCGCCGGCAGTCGCGGTGGTCGACGGCGAGGGCCGTCTGGTCGGCCTCGTCACCCCGGAGACCGTCGGCGAGATGCTGATGCTGCGCCAGGCCATGCCCGCAGGCGCCGCCTGGGGCCCCTGGAGCCGCCCCTCCGGCGCCCGCTGACTTGCTTGTTTGCTTGTGCGATGCCGCGCGCCGCAGCGCCCCTCGCCCCGCGTGCGGGCAGGGGACCGCCAGGGCCACACGGCAATGCGGAACTACAAACTCGGCCCGGTGAGGGGGCGTTTCCACAGGCTCAAACTCGCGGAGAGGCCCCCTCATCCCGCCCTTCTCCCCGCACGCGGGGAGAAGGAGTGAGAGGCCGTGCGTCCCTGACTATCGACTATCGGAATCTGGCCCAACTTTCAGTGCGGTTGCAATCGACTCGAGGACGCCGTCGGTGTTGGTCATTACATCATTGTTCCAAAATCGCAGCACTCCGATAACGGTTTTCAGCCAGCCATCGGTCGCGCACGAGATCGCGCTTGCTGTCGGCATGCTGGCTGCCGTCGACTTCAACAATCAGGCACCGTTCGCGACAGACAAAGTCCACCACATATGGCCCGATCGGTTCTTGACGCACGAATTTGAATCCAACCATCGCGCGCGAGCGCAATCGATGCCAGAGCTTGCGCTCGGCATCGGTGGAGCTGCGGCGAAGCCGGCGCGCGCGTTGCGTTTTTACGATCTCGGCGCTGCGCATCGCGGAAATCTCCTCTCGGCGGGCTGCGGCGCCCCTCGCCCCGCGGGCGGGGAGAGGGCCACACGGTAATGCGGAACACAAACTCGGCACGGTGAGGGGGCGTTTCGGCAGGCTCAAACTCGCGGAGGGGCCCCCTCATCCCACCCTTCTCCCCGCAAGCGGGGAGAAGGAGTGAGAGGCCCTGCGTCCCTGACGGTGCTGGTGCACCGTCGCGAACAGACGATCCAGTCCTCGTATTACTTACCGCCCTACGCCGACTTCCTGATCGGCTCCAATTGTTCGCGCTCGGAGGCGGCCGGCTCCAGGTCCTTGCGGGCCGGCGAGTAGAAGGAGGCGTTCTGCTGGCCGCGCAGCGCCTCGCGGGTGAACTCGACCAGGTGGTAGCCGATGAAGGCGATGCCGAAGGCCGCGTCCAAGCGCCCGCGGCTGAGCGCATGGCCGGCGGCGCGCAGGAACGGGCGGCGGTAGTCGGAGCGGATCACCAGGTACCACAGGATCCGGAACGCCAGCACGGCCGCGCCGCTCAGGTTGTTCCAGGTGAGCATGCCGCGCGCCGAGGTGGGCCTGCGGTTCACATAGGTCCGCTCGACCTGGTGCCAGAACCGGTCGAACAGCCGCTCCGGATCGTTCGCATAATCGATGCAGCGGCGCCACATCGCCACCACCTCGTCATAGGGCCGCAGGAAGCGCACATTGCTCTCGCGCGTGTCGTCCTCGATCAAGCGCTGGTCGCGCGCGAGGCGGTCCCACAGCGGCGTCTTCGGCAGCGCCTGCAGCAGGTTGATGGTCAGGATCGGGATCTTCGACAGATCGATGAAGTCCTTGAGCCGGCTCTCGGTGTCGTCGGAATCGGTGTCGAGCCCCAGGATGATGCCGGAGGTGACCTCCAGGCCGTAATCGTTGAGCGTCTTGATCGAGTCCAGCATCGGCACCGAGACGTTCTGCTCCTTGCGCATCGCCTTGAGGGCATCGGCCTCCGGCGTCTCGATGCCCACGAAGATGCTGACGAACTGCGCCTCGTGCATCAGCCCCAGCACCTCGGTCTGCTTGGCGATGTTGAGCGTCGCCTCGCAGGAGAACAGCATCGGATAGTTGTTGTCCTTCTGCCACGCCACCAGGTGCGGCAGCATCTCGCGCGTCGCCTTCTTGTTGCCGATGAAATTGTCGTCGACGAAATAGGCCGTGGTCGGGCAGCCCGGCTGCCGCCGCATGGCGTCGAGCTCGGCGGTGATCTGCTGCGGCGTCTTCAGGCGCGGCTGGCGGCCGTAGAGCCCCGGTATGTCGCAGAACTCGCAGCGATACGGGCAGCCGCTGGAGAACTGCAGCGTGCACATCAGGTAGCTTTTCAGCGGGATCAGGTCATAGGCCGGAATCGGGAAGTCGGCGAGCGGCAGCCGCTCCTGCGTCTTGAAGCAAACCTGCGCGGGGGGCGGCGCCAGGCTCTGGTCGAGCCGCGCGATCAGCGCATCGGTGCCGTCGCCGATCTCGCCCACATGCAGGTAGTCGATCTCCGGATACATCTCGGGCGAGGCCGAGACCGATGGCCCGCCCAGCGCCGTGATCTTGCCGGCCGCCTTGGCGCGGGCATGGATGTCGCGCACCTGCGCGGCCTGGATGTGCATGCCGCTGATCATCACCACGTCGGCCCAGGCCAGCTCGGCGGCGGTCGCGCGGGCGATGTTCTCGTCGATGAAGCGCACCTCCCAGGCCGCCGGCATATAGGCGGCGATGAGCAGCAACCCCTGCGGCGGCATGAAGGCCCGCACGCCCCGCATCAGCCGATAGGCATGGTTGAACGTCCCGAAGGACGGGGAATAGCGCGGAAAGACACACAAGATCCGACGCTTGTTCTGCACCCCAATCGAAGAACGCACTGGACCTCGCAATCTCTTCCACCAGCCCGCATGGTCGCCTCGCCGGTCCCGCAACGCAAGAGGCAATGTGGTTTTTGCGCAGCCCACAATGTGAGCAACACAACATTGCAGCTTTCCTGCAACCTCAGGGACGCACGGCCTTTGACTCCTCTTTAACTCCTCTTAGTCAGGGACGCACGGCCTTTGACTCCCTCGCCCCGCTTGCGGGGAGAGGGTGGGGTGAGGGGGCCCCTCCGCGATTCTGAGCCTGTGGGAACGTCCCCTCACAAGTCTTGCGGCGATTCTGAGCCTGTGGGAACGCCCCCTCACCGGGCCGAGTTCTGGTTTTCCGCCGTGCCGTGTGCCCTCTCCCCGCACGCGGGGCGAGGGGCGCCGGGCGTCCGGCCTCACGGGACGTGCGCCCGGCCTCGCAGCCCAGCCCGAACGCCCCCTCGGGGCTCGAATCCCCCCGTATTACATTGCGTCTTCACATGCGGTGGTTATATACGGGGCGCAGCGGGCCCCAGGGGCCCGCGTTTGGTTTTTGCGCCTGTTTTGCGCTCCTTTTCGGCACCATTGGGCTCGACCGACCACCATGAAGCTTCGCAACATTGCCATCATCGCGCATGTCGACCACGGCAAGACCACGCTGGTGGACCGGCTGCTGCAGCAATCCGGCGCCTTCCGCGACAACCAGCGGGTGGCCGAGCGGGCCATGGATTCCAACGATCTGGAGCGCGAGCGCGGCATCACCATCCTGTCCAAGGTGACCTCGCTCCCCTGGCACGACACCCGCATCAATATCGTGGACACCCCCGGCCACGCCGATTTCGGCGGCGAGGTCGAGCGCATCCTCAACATGGTGGACGGCGCCATCGTGCTGGTGGATGCGGCCGAAGGCCCGCTGCCGCAGACCAAGTTCGTGGTCTCCAAGGCGCTGAAGGTCGGCTTGCGCCCGATCGTGGCCATCAACAAGGTCGACCGCCCGGATGCGCGGGCCTCGCAGGTCGCCAACGAGGTGTTCGACCTGTTCGCGGCGCTCGATGCCAGCGAGGAGCAGCTCGATTTCCCGGTCCTCTACGGCTCCGCCAAGGAGGGCTGGATGGCGGAGAGCCTGGAGGGCCCCAAGGTCTCCATGGCGCCACTGTTCGACCTGGTCATCCGCCACGTGAAGGCTCCCGTCGTCGAGACCGGCCCGCTGCGGCTCCTGTGCACCATCCTAGAGGCCAATCCGTATCTCGGCCGCATCGTCACCGGCCGCATCCGCTCGGGCTCCATCAAGCCCAACCAGAGCGTCAAGGTGCTGGACCGCGACGGCAAGCTGATCGAGGACGGCCGCGTCACCAAGGTGCTGGCCTTCCGCGGGCTGGAGCGGGCGCCGGTCGAGGAGGCGTTCGCGGGCGACATCGTGGCGGTCGCCGGCCTGCCGGAGGCCACCGTCTCGCACACCATCTGCGATCCCGAAGTGGCCAATCCGCTGCCGGCCCAGCCGATGGATCCGCCCACGCTCGCCATGACGTTCCGGGTCAACGATTCCCCGCTCGCCGGCACCGAGGGCAGCAAGGTCACCGGCCGCATGATCCGCGACCGCCTGTTCCGCGAGGCCGAGGGCAACGTCGCCCTCAAGGTCACCGAATCCGCCGACAAGGACGCGGTCGAGGTGGCGGGCCGCGGCGAGCTGCAGCTCGGCATCCTGATCGAGACCATGCGCCGCGAGGGCTTCGAGCTCGCGGTCTCGCGCCCCAAGGTGCTGTTCCAGCGCGATGCCAAGACCGGCGAGATCCTGGAGCCGATCGAGGAGGTGGTGATCGACGTCGACGAGCAATATTCCGGCATCGTGGTGCAGAAGCTCTCCGAGCGCAAAGCCGAGATGGTCGAGATGCGCCCCTCCGGCGGCGGCCGCCTGCGGCTGGTGTTCCATGCGCCGACCCGCGGGCTGATCGGCTACCAGGGCGAGCTCATGACCGACAGCCGCGGCACCGCGGTGCTCAACAAGCTGTTCCACGGCTATGCGCCCTACAAGGGCGAGCTGCTCGGCCGCCGCAACGGCGTGCTGATCTCCACCGACATCGGCGAGGCCGTCGCCTATGCGATGTGGAACCTGGAGGACCGCGGCCCGATGATGATCGAGCCCGGCTGGAAGGTCTATCGCGGCATGATCGTGGGCGAGCACACCCGCGGCAGCGACCTCGAGGTCAACGTGCTCAAGGGCAAGAAGCTCACCAACATCCGCACCCATTCCAAGGACGAGGCCGTCCGCCTCACCCCGCCGATCCGCATGACGCTCGAGAAGGCCATGGCCTATATCGAGGACGACGAGCTGGTCGAGGTCACCCCCAAATCGATCCGCCTGCGCAAGAAGCTCCTCGACCCCAACGAGCGCAAAAAAGAAGTCCGCCGCGCCGAGGCCCAAAGCGTGTAGCCGCCGGCTGCCCCGGCTGCGCCGCGCCCGCGCCGGGCACGGCGCCCCTCGCCCCGCGTGCGGGGAGAGGGCAACACGGCACGGCGGAAAACCAGAGCTCGGCCCGGTGAGGGGGCGCCCCCACAGGCTCAGACTCGCGGAAAGGCCCCCTCATCCCCCCTTCTCCCCGCACGCGGGGAGAAGGAGTGAAACGCTGTGCTTCCCTGACCTTTTGGGAAGGTAGCCAAGCGCTCGGCGCCCCTCGCCCCGCGTGCGGGGAGAGGGCAACACGGCACGGCGGAAAACCAGAGCTCGGCCCGGTGAGGGGGCGCCCCCACAGGCTCAGACTCGCGGAAAGGCCCCCTCACCCCACCCTCTCCCCGCAAGCGGGGCGAGGGAGTGAAACGCCCTGCGTCCCTAACGATGCCCACAAGCTTGAAGTCGCCTGCAATTGATTCGTCATCTTCCAGTACGCGCCTGCTCGCTCGGCCAGGGCCCAGCGCAAACGCCGCCTCCACCACGCGCAAGCCGATTCGGTTCCTCTGCCTTGCAAAATCTCCGGCGAGCGTGTCCTTGCTGCAACATGACGCGCAGCTTGCGAGCATTCCTCGCGTTTTTTCGCTCGCGCGGCCCCCGATCCGCGGCCGTTTCCGTCCCCGCACGCGGCCAATTAACCGATTATTAAACATTGGGCTTGAAGGCGGCCGGGCGGCTTGCTTGAATTCGTGCATGAGCACGACCCTGATCGAGGTTCGCCGCGCCAAGACGGCGGACGCAAGCGCCATCGCATCGACCCACGACGAAGCCTGGCGGGCCGCCTACCAGGGCATCATCCCGGGGCCGGAGCTCGACACGCTCATCAACCGGCGCGGCGCCAACTGGTGGGACAGCGCCATCCGCAAGGGCAGCCGCATCTCCATCCTGGGCTTCGGCGACATGGTGGCGGGCTATGCCAATTACGGCCGCAACCGCGCCCGCAGCCTCTATTACGACGGCGAGATCTACGAGCTCTATCTGCGGCCCGAGTTCCAGGGCCTGGGCTTCGGCCACAAGCTGTTCGCCGCGGTGCGCCGCGACCTCGCCCAGAGCGGCCTGCAGAGCATGGTGGTGTGGGCGCTGTCCGACAACGCGCCGGCGGTCGGCTTCTACCGCTCGCTCGGCGGCAAGGCGGTCGCCCGCTCCTCCGAGCGCTTCGGCACCCGCACCCTCGACAAGGTCGCCTTCGCCTGGAGCAACTGAGCGTCCGGCTTGGTCACGCTACTCCGATCAGGTTTGCGGTGAGGGACGCACGGCCTCTCACTCCCTCGCCCCGCTTGCGGGGAGAGGGTGGGGTGAGGGGGCCCCTCCGCGATTCTGAGCCTGTGGAAACGCCCCCTCACCAGGCCGTATCCAGGTTTGCCGACGTGCTCGCAGCCCTCTCCCCGCAAGCGGGGCGAGGGGAGCCGTGCCTGCTGCACCGTTGCCGAGGGCAGCCCTCTTGCCGCAAGCGGAGCGAGGAACGCTGCGGGTGCAACGCCCCCCGCTCACACCGCCGGCGGCGGCAGGCCGGCGTTAAGGCAGGCGGCGCGCAGCGTGTTGACCAACAGGCACGCGATGGTCATCGGCCCCACCCCGCCCGGCACCGGCGTGATGGCGCCGGCAATCTCCGCGGCTTCCGCGAACGCCACGTCGCCGACCAGCCGCGCCTGGCCGTTGGCGCCCACCACCCGGTTGATGCCCACGTCGATCACGGTCGCGCCCGGCTTGATGAACTCGCGCCGCACCATGCCGGGCTGGCCGGTGGCGGCAAACAGGAGGTCGGCGCGGGCGGCGACCGCCGCCAGGTCGCGGGTCTTGGAATGCGCCACCGTGACGGTCGCGTTCTCGCCCAGCAGCAGCTGCGCCAGCGGCTTGCCCACCACGTTGGAGCGGCCGATCACGACCGCCTCCAGCCCCGCGAGCGAAGCGTGCACGCTCTTGGCCAGCAGGATGCAGCCGAGCGGCGTGCAGGGCGCAAAGCCCGGCAGCCCGGTCGCCAGCCGCCCCACATTGGCCGGGCTGAAGCCGTCCACGTCCTTGTCCGGATCGAGCGTCGCCACGACGTTGAGCGAATCGATGTGCGGCGGCAGCGGCAGCTGCACCAGGATGCCGTGCACGTTCGGGTCGGCGTTGAGCTTGCGCACCAGCGCGATCAGCTCGGTTTCCGAAACCGAAGCCGGCAAGGCGTGGTCGAACGAGCGCATGCCGACCTCGTTGATCGCCTTGGTCTTGCTGCGCACATAGGTCTCGCTCGCCGCATTGGCGCCCACCAGCACGACCGCCAGCCCCGGCACCAGCCGGCCCCCTGCGGCGCCTTGCGCCGGCAGGCCCTTCACCTCCGCCGCCACCGTGGCGCGCAGCCCAGCCGCGATCGCCTTGCCGTCGATAATCCGTGCGCTCATGCCCAGTCCCGTCGCCCCTGCCGCGCTGCGGCATAAAACATTTCCCGGAGAAATGCATGTCTCGAACGTGATCTCGGCTTGAGGCCCGGCAGCAGTGGTGCAGCGTGCCGCAAGGCTCGGCGCTCGCCCTGCGCTGCGGCATGGCCGGCCTCGCTGCCGGCCACCCAGCGCCTCTCGTTCCGCCCGCCGAAGCAACGACGTCGGGTGGCCGACAGGCCCGCGCCATGACTGCGAGAGGTGCTCGAAGCTCCGCCTGAGACCGGGGGTGTGCGTCCACGAGCGCAAGACCCGGGCCTGCTCGCCGCCAGATCCGCCCGGCGCAGCGCGCGACGCCGTCGCACGCCGATCCGACGCCTGCCTTGCGCCCAAACCAGCAAGCGCTCGCGATCCGGCCTTGCCGGCGCGCGCCAAGGCCGTCGCGACCGCCTCAATAGACGTTGGGATAGATGTAGTAGACGATGACCCGCTGGATCAGAATGATGATCAGGAACAGGATGATAGGCGAGATGTCGATGCCCCCCATGGCGGGCAGCATGTTGCGGATCGGGCGCAGCACCGGGTCGGTGATGCGGTAGAGGAACTCGCCGATCATCGCCACGAACTGGTTGCGCGGATTGACCACGTTGAACGCCACCAGCCACGACAGCACCGCCGCCGCGATGACGATATAGATGTAGAGATCGAGCACGATGAGGATGACGTCGAGGATCGCGCGCATGGCTTTATCGTGAGGATTCCCGAGGAAGGCTCGCTGACGTGTAGCCCCCCCGCCCCCGCCCGGCAAGCCTTACCGCGCCACACAACCCGCCTTGTCCCAGCCCCAGCGCAACCGCCCCTTCGGTGATGCACCTGCAGGGCCGCCCGTGTCCCGGGCGCAGCGCAGCACGTAGCCCTTGCGAAGTGATGCGCTGCAGACCCGGGACCGTCCCAACCTCCGCCCCCACAACCGCGCCCCACCCCCCAGCCTCGTCGCCCACGCGACACCACCCTCGCCCGACGCACAGCGCCCCTCGCCCCGCGCGCGGGGAGAGGGCCCACGGCAAGAAGCAACCCCAAACCTCGGCCCGGTGAGGGGGCGCCCCCACAACCTGAGCCGCGCAGCACCCCCCCCCGCACCCCACAAATCCCATCGTCAGGCGGGCCCTGGTCGGAGAACTCATCGGCATCGCCGAACTCGAAACCGGGGACCACGTGGTTCGGTTCTGCGATCTCGATATCGGCCTTATCGATCGCCAGGGCGGGTTCAGCCGGTTCGCTCCACTTCGTGATGGGTTCCGCAAACCGGCTGAACCTGCCCCAAACCCGAAACTGTCGACAATCATCCCGGTCCAAAACGTCGACCATCAACCCGGTTGAACACCCTCCGTATCCCCCGCCCGCGCCACACGCACCCACCCGCCGCGCCGCGCTTCCCTTGACACCGCCCGCCCCCGCTTCGTAAATGGCCGCACTCGCAAACCCGCACACGTTGTGCGAACGCAGCCGGCTTCCCCGGCCGCGGGCCCGAAACTCGCCGGCCTTCGGCGACCCAAAGGCCTCCTTGAGACTGGTTGCGGGGCCGTAGCTCAGCTGGGAGAGCGCCTCGTTCGCAATGAGGAGGTCGGGAGTTCGATCCTCCCCGGCTCCACCACCCGCTTCTCGCGGCCGCGCCATGCTATACTGCCGCTCCTGCAATTCGTCGCCGGACCGGTTCATCGAACCGATGACTCTCCCCTGTCATCGTCCGCGCAAGCGGACGACCCAGTAACCGCAGCAGATGCATCAATCCAAAACGGCCGTTTGCGACCACCCGATGCCCCGCACGTGCGGTGCATGACAAACTTGAATTTGTGGCAATCAACCTGATCACCACAAGCCAGGCCACGACCCGCGCAATGGACAAAGGGCGCAGCTGCTTTCACGCAGCGCCAGCCCGCTCCCGCGCGCGTCCCAACATCCCCCTACCCAAGGAGTAGCCATGCAAAATGGCCCAAGACGACCCAACCCCGCCCGCCAGCCCCGCCCGCCGGGCTCATTCAACAACCGCCCCAACAATCCCCGCCCGCAGCAACGCTGGACCCCCAACAACGCCCGCCCGCTGCCGAAGAACTCGCAAAACGCCCAACGAAACTACGAGCGCTACATGGAGCTCGCCCGCGCCGAAGCGCTCGCCGGCAACACCGTCGGCGCCGAGAACTACTACCAGCACGCCGAGCATTATTTCCGGACGATGAACGCGGGGCAGGAGGGGACGTAGGAGTGTTTGTTAAGAGGCTGGCGACGTCCAAGAGTCACCTCACCTACAATTAGAGCAGGGACTCGACTACCTCAGCTTGGCAGCCTGATCCATCAATTCGCCTCCTGCCCGAGAAATTGACCCTGGTAGGCTTTGTCGGGCATTCCGAGTGTTTGTTCGAAAACAAGCTGACAAATAGAAATCCCAGGGCGAAGTCGGATCGGAATTGGTCCGTGGTTTATGATTTCAAGCTGTATCGTTCCTTCGAAGCCAGCGTGGATTATGGGCGCGGTGCAATGGACTGCCAACCCTACGCGCGCCAATCCGCTTTTGCCCTCGACCCGAGCCGCCACACGCCCATGGATTCTTAATTCAATCCGCTCCCGGGTCCAGCCGAGAACCAGCGTGCCACTCGCCAAGTCCCAGCCATCTTTTGAGATGACCAGTGGTGCCGTGAGGTCTTCCAATAGTTCTTTGGCTTTGTAACCAGGCAACCCGGGGTCAATGGCAACTGAAAGACCCCGAGCGGTTCCTTTGAATAGTCGCAGGTTCGGATCGAGGGTTAGGTCAACAGTTGTTGACGAATACGCGTCAGCCGCCGGCCTGGGGTCGATTAAGATCAGGCCACTTGCAAGCGAGTTCTTGATCTCCCGATCCGTTAAAATCATGCAGTCGCGCGCATAGCCTCGTCTGGGATGAGTTCATCTTTGTTGACCCAAACGCGCCGCGCGCCTCTGGATGTCGGTCTAGGCAACTCAACCAGGCGAAAACTACCCTCCGTTCCTACGGGCCATCCAATACCCAGGGTATCGCCCCGAAGCGACCTCGGGTCGATCACAAGTTCCTCCGCACCCTCTCTAGTCTGTACAGAGACAACCAATTCGCTCGGGTGCAAACCCTGGCCTACTCTTTCAACCTTCAAGCGCATCATAATATTCTTCCCTACTTTTTGAATAGTTCAAGTTCCGAATTGGCCGCTGATCCAAGCTTCTTCGGATTTGGTTAACTATAGACATATTAGAACATACAGGGAACATATCCTCAATTTTAAGAGCGTGAGGGAAATAAGGCACCGTGACGTTATCAAAAAAATTATATGAGCAACTATCATATTATATTTGACATCATGATCTGAACTTTCTAAATTTGAATCATGCTCGAACTCAAAGAAATCGCTAGTGTTTTTTCCGGCGTCCCAGCTCGTGAATTGAAACGGGGCCGCTCGCGCATCATGAGGCTCGCCGATCTGACGGATGTGAAGGCAGGGCGGATCCCGTCAATGACACAGGGCGAGCCCCCGGAGGTCGCGCGGGCCTTACCGATTGAAGACGGTGACCTGATCGTTGCGGCGCGCGGTAACAGCACACAAGTTTGCACCGCGAACGAGAGCATGGTCGGGTCGTATGTCTCGCTCGACCTGTACCTCGTGCGACCGCAGCCGCGGCGGATCAATTCCGAATACCTGCGGACAATCCTCGAGCTTCCCGCCACTCAAGCCGTCATGGCAAGCGAGAAACAAGGAAGCGGATTGGCGCGCCTGCCTAAGGAGGCATTGGAGAAGACAGCAATCCCCCTGCCCCCTCTCCATCAACAACGGCTGATTGCTGGGCTCGCTGCCTGTTTGGAAGTTGAGCAGAATCTGCTGAAGCGGCTTGGCGAGTTGAAGAAGATTTTCGGACGTGCCGTTATCGGCCAGGCAGTCAAGGGCGCAGAAAAGAATTTTTCAAGGGGTTCCGCATGACAGCTCTTCGTCAGGAAGACATCTTGGCAGCCGTATGGCGCGCGTGCGACACGTTCCGCGGGGCCATTGATGCCACACAATACAAAGACTACGTCCTCACCATCCTCTTCCTCAAATACATCAGTGATGTCCGTAGGAAACACGTTGAAGAATTTCGACGGGAATTCGGCGGCGACGAGCTGCGTATTCAGCGTCGGCTTGATCGCGAGCGCTTCAAGTTGCCTACGGTCGATCGAAAGAATCCCAATACGAATGAGGTCGAGGAAAGCTTCCTTGGAGATTTCTATAGCCTCTATGAGCGTCGGACGCGCGACAACGTCGGCGAACTCATCAATATCGTTCTGGACGCCATCGAAAAGGCGAACGAAGGCAAACTCGGGGGCCTCTTCCGAGCAATAGACTTCAATTCAGAATCGAACCTAGGGCAGACAAAGGACAGGAACCGCAGACTCCGGACCGTGCTCGAAGACTTCGCTAAGCCTGGAACTCGATCTTTCCGATACGTCGGAGGACGTATTGGGGGACGCCTATATTTTCCTGATCGAGCGGTTCGCCTCCGATGCCGGGAAGAAGGCAGGAGAGTTCTTCACGCCGCGTAAGGTCTCCGAGGTATTGGCCAAGCTCGCGGGGCCAAAGTCAGGGCGACCGCATCTGCGATCCGGCTTGCGGTTCCGGCTCGCTGCTGCTCCGCGCTGGTGAAGAGGTGGCGACGGCAACTTCCAGCTTTTCGGACAAGAATTGAACGGCCAGACCCGGGCGCTTGCGCGCCTCAACATGCTGCTCCATGGGCAGGACAACGCGCGCATCGACTGGTGCGACACGCTCAATTCCCCCACGCTAATCGAGAGCGATCATCTCATGCGCTTCGACGTGGTGGTCGCCAATCCTCCCTACAGCCTCGACAAGTGGTGGGACGAGAACGGCGGAGCCGATCCGTATAAGCGATTCACGCCACATATGCCGCCCAAAAGCCGTGGCGACTATGCATTCATTCTACACATGTTGGCGATCACTCGGCCGGTAACGGGCCGCATGGGGGTGGTTGCGCCGCATGGCGTTCTGTTCCGCTCCGGCGCGGAAGGGCGTATTCGGGAAATGCTGATCCGGCAGAATAGCCTCGACGCGGTTGTCGGCCTTCCGGCGCAGCTCTTTCCGACCACTGGCATTCCAGTCTGCATTCTCGTCTTCGACCGCTCCCGCGAGACCGGCGGCATGCGAGCGCATGAGCGCGAGATCCTCTTCATCGACGCCAGCCGCGATTTCGAGCCGGGCAAAAAGCAGAACCGCCTCCGAGATTTGGATGTGGACAAGATAGTCGAGACCTACCGCACTCGGGCCGAACGCGAGCGCTACTCGCGCAATGCGACATTCGAAGACATCGAAGCCAACGGTTTCAATCTAAACATTCCGCGTTACGTTGATACCTTCGAACCCGAGCCTGAAGTCGATCTACAGGCGGTGCAGAATGAAATCCGCAATCTCCAAGAGCAGCTTGCCGAGGCCCGAGAAAAGATGAATTTCTATCTAAAGGAGCTGGGTATCGATGTCTGACGCTCCGTCTCGTTCCTCGTCCCGACTCGGCCGCTCGCTGAAGCTGTATCTCGCCGACGGAACACCCTCCAGCGATATCACGGCGGAGCCTGGCGTTTCATCGGTTCGGGCAGCGGTAGCCTCGCGCACGGCCTTGCCAGAACTGATCCGCCGGGAGGAGGCAATCCGCACGGGCGTTTATCTGCTCGTAGGGCCGGAGCCAGATCTGCCGGGACGCCAGCTTGTTTATGTCGGCGAGGGTGATCAGGTAAAGACGCGGCTCGCGGCGCATGATGCGGATGAGGCGAAGGACTTTTTCACGCGCGTGGTCCTGATCGTCTCCAAAGACGAGAACCTCACCAAGGCGCATGGGCGTTACCTAGAAGGCCGGATCATCGCGGCCATTCGCGGCGCGGGACGGGCGAAGTTGGTGAACGCTAAGGAGCCGCCGTTCAAAAGTCTGCCGGAGCCGGAAATCGCCGATATGGAACGGGTGCTCGATGAAATCAAAATCCTCTTGCCGGTGCTGGGATTTGATGTGCTTCAGCCCACAGTAGGAGAGCAAATGCCCGTCGCTGGCGCTCTGTCGCCCGCGCCAACCTTCATCGCGGAGATCAAAAAGGCAAAGGGGCGCGCCGTCGAGCGCGGAGGCGAATTGGTTTTGGCAGAATTTACCGCGCTTCGATGCGAAAGCGACGCCATTCCGCAAAACGTCAGGGATGCGCGCAAGGCTGTGATAGAGGCGGGAGTCCTGGTCGCAGATGCCGAGAACGATCTCTATCGTTTCCATCAAGATGCGAGCTTTGGAAGCCCATCAGGCGCCAGTGCGGCCCTCGCGGGGCGCGCCGACAATGGCCGCACAACGTGGCGCGCTGACGGCAACGAGCAATCCTATGCGGCCCGGCGGTATAGTCTCTTCGGTGATCGGGGTGCGGCATGAGCGGTACCTTGCGCCTCGGCGATTTCTTCGACAACAGGCAAGAAGCCGGTCGTGCGGGGCTGCCAATCATGTCGGTGACGATGAACGATAGTCTTGTCCTGCGTGACGATCTCGAACGGCGAACAGAATCCAAGCTAACGCCTGATCAGCACTTGCTAGTGAGGAAGAGCGATATTGCCTACAACATGATGCGAATGTGGCAGGGTGCATGTGGCCTAGCGACCGTTGACGGCATTGTCAGCCCCGCGTACGTGGTCTTGGCTCCAAAGCCCGGCATTGATAGCCGCTTTGCCTACCATTGGTTCAAATCGAACCGGATGATTTACCTCTTTTGGGCCTATTCTCACGGTCTGACGGAAGATCGCTTGCGCCTCTACTTCGATGAGTTCTCGGAAATCCCAGCTTCGCCCCCGTCCCTCGAGCAGCAACGGCGCATCGTGACCGTAATTGATGTGTGGGATCAGGCCATCCACCGGACTGAACGCCTGATCGCCGCCAAGCGGCGGCAGAAGACTGGGATTATCGGACGGATTCTATCCATTCTAATGCCAAGCGAGGTTTCATCCGCGACCTCGCGACCGTTAATCCGCGCGGACGGCGTGTTGCCGATGATACGTTTGTGTCATTTGTCGCGATGGAGGACGTTTCTGAAAATGGGGAGCTGCTAACTAAGAATACCGTGCGACGTGGCAAACTTGGGAGCGGATACACGCAGTTCGCAGAAGGCGACGTCCTTGTAGCGAAAATCACGCCCTGTTTCGAAAATGGCAAGGGCGCGTTGGCGCTGGGACTTACCAACAAGATCGGCTTCGGAACAACAGAATTTCATGTAATCCGACCTCTTGATCCCGCTGATGCTGATTACCTGCATCAGGTCACGTTATCACGCGGCTTTAGGAATGCTGGTGAACGGCAGATGACAGGCAGTGCTGGGCAAAGGCGTGTCCCACCGGAATTTGTTGAAGATTTCCCAATTCACATCATGGAGGACAATGCTCGCCACGCTGCCGGTAGGCTCCTTGCTGATGCGGACGTTGAACTGTCTATCTTGAAGAGAACACTTGCTGGTCTTCGCATCCAAAGCCGCGGACTGATGCAAAAGCTGCTCACCGGCGAATGGCGGCTCGGTGAGCAGCTCGATCCGCCGATGGTCGCGCCTCGTGCCGCAGTCGCAGGGGGTGCGGCATGACCTTCAAGTTGATCACCTTCGACGAAGCGCTCAAGATCGCAGAGCAATATGGCAAGAAGCATCTCCTTCTAGGCAACGGCTTTAGCATCGCCTGCAAGCCGGACATTTTCGCCTATGGCTCACTTTTCGAGGAGGCGAAGAAGACGATGTCCAAGGAGCTTGCGGCGATCTTCGCGGCGATGGGAACTCAGGATTTCGAGGAGGTCATCCGAGCGTTGCAACATGCCGCCGCGATCGTCTCCGCTTACAATCCGAAGCTAAAGCGCACAATGGCGCGGATGACCGGCGACTTCGAAAAGCTCAAGACCGACCTCATTCAGGCCGTTGCGGGACGCCACCCGGCTCGGCCGAACGACATCTCCGACGTGCGCTATTTTGCCTGCCGTACCTTTCTCTCTCATTTCGTGGGCAAGAATGCTGACGGAAAAATCTACACGATGAACTATGACCTCCTGCTCTACTGGGCTTTGATGCACGAAGATGAAGACCCGACGGAACTGATCGCGCTCAACCACGACGACGGCTTCCGGAAGGACGAGGAAGCCTATGATGCGCCCTATGTCGAATGGCAGGGCGAAGGCGCGGCGCACGGCCAGAACATCCACTACCTCCACGGCGCCTTGCATCTATTCGACGCTGGCTATCATCTTCAGAAATACACTTGGATTAACACCGGTACAGCATTGGTCGATCAGGCCAACGAAGCGCTCAAAGAAGAACTTGTTCCCTGTTTTCGTCGCCGAGGGTAACAGCAAGAGCAAGCTAACCAAAATTCAGCACAGCGCCTACCTGCATCACAATTTCAAGAGCTTTGCCGGCGTGTGCCAGACGAAGTCAAAGGATGGAACGGCGTTGTTCGTCTTTGGCCATTCATTTGCGAAGAACGACGCTCATGTGCTCGATCTAATTGGCCGCGGGAAGATCGCGCATCTCTTCGTCAGTCTCCATGGCGATCCCAATAGCAAGTCAAATTTGGCCATTCGGGCCGGTGTTGATCGGATAGCCGCATTACGGCCCAAGGGCTTTCCGGCACTGAATTTCGATTTATTCGATGCTGCCTCAGCCAAGGTGTGGGGGTGACGATGTCGGACTCCCCCAAGTTCACCACCTCGGAAGCTGGCGGCCCACAGCTTCAGGCCCTCAACACCTTGATCAATTGCGGCTGGCGCTATGTGACCCGCGCCGAGGGGGATCAGTGGCGTGATGGCAGGCGCACACTCCCCTTCCTTGAAACACAGCTTCGCGCCGATCTTGCTCGCATCAACAGTATTCAGCACGACGGGCGGGCTCATTCATTCTCGGAAGCCAATATCGATACCGCCATCCGACGCCTGGCCGACCGCATTCCGGAAGGCGTTGTCCGCGCCAACGAACGCATGACCGATGATTTGATCCTCGGCATCGCTCTGCCGCAGACCATTGGAGCGACTGCGCGGGAATGGCCGTTCAAGTTTATCGACTGGGACGACTGGCGAGCCAACACCTTTCAGGTAACAAGCGAATATACGGTGAGCGAGGCCGGTGGGCCTACGATCCGTATCGATCTTGTGCTGTTCGTGAACGGCATCCCGCTCGGCGTCATTGAGGTGAAGGCGTCGCACGTCTCGTCGGAGCAGGGGGTCAGCCAGCAAGTCCGTAACCAGAAGACGGGTGAAGGCGTTCCAGCCCTCTTCTATTCGGCGCAGCTCCTGATTGCCGCTAATAGTCACGATCCGCGCTACGGGACCGTGGGGACGCCGCGCAAGCTCTGGAGTGCATGGAAAGAGAAGGAAGACGCTGCCGACTTCATCTCGAATGTCGTCAACCGGCCGCTCGATAGCGTCGAAGACAAGCGCATCGCCATCGATTTCGCGCCTTATATAAAGCGGCACCATGGCCTGATGGAGGAACACCGATTTGTCACGCCGCTCGATGAAACCTTAGTCGGACTGTGCCGTCCCGAACGGTTCATTCGGCTCGTGCGGCGCTACATGCTGTTCGACGGACCGCAAAAGAAGGTGGCTCGCTATCAGCAAGTGATTACCGTCGAAAATCTGCTGAAGCGCGTCGAAGAGAAGGATGCGAAGGGCAAGCGCAAGGGTGGCATCGTTTGGCACACGCAAGGCTCAGGCAAGAGTCTGACCATGGTGATGCTGGCCAAAGCCATCTCCATGAAGGTGCCGGCGGCACGAATCGTTATCGTCACGGATCGGACAGATCTCGACGATCAGATATCGAAGACCTTCAAGGCGACCGGGCAGGAACCGAAACGTGCGGCCACAGGCGAGCACCTTCTTTCACTGATCGAAAATAAGACGCCCGTCATCACGACCGTCATTCACAAGTTCAAGGCCGGATTGAATAAGCGGCGAGTTGCCGAAAACTCACCCGATATACTTGTGCTCGTCGACGAAAGCCATAGGAGCCAGTATGGCAACCTCGACAGCCTGCACGCTCGCATGCGGGAGGTGCTGCCCAATGCGTGCTTCATTGCCTTCACCGGCACGCCGATTGCGAAAAAGGAACGGAGCACGTTCGCTAAATTCGGCGAGCTGATCCAGCCGTCCTATTCGATGCGCAATGCGGTCGAGGACCGGGCGGTCGTTCCGCTTCTCTATGAAGGCCGCGAAGTGGTCACCGATGTCGATGAGAGGCAGATTGACCGCTGGTTTGAAGTTCACACCCGCGATCTGTCCGACGATCAGCGGGCGGACCTGAAGCGCAAGATGAGTCGCGCCAGGGAAATTGAGGGCGTTGAATCTCGCCTTCAATTCATCGCTTTTGATGTAGGCCAGCATTTTGTCGCCAATTTCAAAGGAACCGGCCTGAAAGGGCAACTCGCGGCTCCTTCGAAGCGTGCAGCCATCCAGCTGAAGAAGCTGTTTGACACTTTCGGCGTCGTGACAACAGAAGTCGTTATTTCCGCGCCGGAGATGCGCGAAAGCGAAGACGAGGTCGACGAGGCCGATGACGATCTTGTACGGTCCTTCTGGCGCAAAATGATGGAGCGCTACGGGGGCGAAGAGGCCTATAACAAAACCATTATTGAGCAATTCAAGGGGCCAGGTGATCCCGACATCGTGATTGTTGTCGATAAGCTGCTGACTGGTTTTGACGCTCCGCGGAACACCGTTCTCTATCTTGCTCGCCGCCTAAAGGAACACGCGCTCCTGCAGGCTATCGCGCGCGTCAATCGCGTGTTCGACGAAGAGGGCGCGCCCGAAAAACCGTTCGGTTTCATCATCGACTACAACGGCATACTTAAGGATCTCGCCGAAGCACTCGCGAGCTATGACGCCCTCCAGGGTTTCAGCGAAGAAGACATTGCTCGGAGCGTGATGGCGATCAGGGAGAGGCCGACAAGGTACCCGGCTGCGCATGCCGCGTTATTGGATATATTCAAAGCGGTCTCGAACACTTTCGATGCAGAAGCCTATGCTCGGCTTCTTTCCGATGAAGAGGTGAGGGCCGAGTTTCTACCGACGTCTCTCAGAATTCTCGCGTGCATTCACCGTTGCGCTAGCGTCTCTGAGCTTCGTTGAAGACACGAAGCCCGATCTGATTAAGCGTTGGAAGGATGATCTCGGGAGATTTACGTCTCTTCAGGGCTTCCGTGGGCCTGCGCTATGGCGAGCGCGTGGATTGGCGAGAGTATGAAAAGCGAATTCGGCACTTGCTTGACCGGCACGTAGTTTCACGGGAGGTCGTAGGTGTCGTTGAGCCCTCTGAACATTTTCGACGACATTGCCATAGAGGCTCGCAGGAAAGAAAAGGTCGGAACTGACGCCTCGATTGCTGACACGATCGCTCATCAGCTGACCCGATCCATCGAGGAAAAGTGGGACGAAGACCCAATTTTCTTTGAGAAATTCTCGAAGCTGGTCCAGGCCGCCATAGCCGATTTCCACAAGGGCCGGATAGATGAATTGTCATACCTCGCGAAGATACGTGAGCTTCGAGACAGAGTTCAAAATCGACAAGACGACGCCGACGAAGTGCCGATCGCGTTCCGCAGTGACAGCCATGCTCAAGTATTCTGGGGACTTGCTCGCAGGAACCTCGATGGCGTTGGCCTTGCCGATTCGGAACTTGCTGCGGATATCGCTCTCGAACTCAATACGATCATCCAACGTCGCCGCAAGGTCGGCTGGCAGAACGATCGCGATGTCGAAAATGCGATCCGGAATGATGTAGATGACTTCTTTTTCGAAGAGCTGCGAGCCAAGCGAAGACTGACGATTGATCCGAGCACACTCGACTCGATTGTCGACGATATGCTCGCTTCTGCGCGCGCGCGGTTGGCGCAGTGAGCAAGCCGGCTAAACTCAGCGATCCCGAGGATCTGATCCCGATCGCTTGGGGTTCGCGCGAGATTGTCGCCACGCTTCGCAGGACGGGTCGACGAGTTCTAAGAATCGCGATAGAACCCAATGGACAAGTCACTGTGTTCGCGCCGATTGACGCTCCCTATGAAGTCATCGAAATGCGATGTCGGCGCAAGGGTAAGTGGGTCTTTAACAGGCTAGATCGGATGTTGGCCGAGCCAACGTTCACGCCCGACCGATGCTTTCTTTCTGGAGAAACACATCTCTTTGCGGGTAGGCCATATCGACTTTCAGTCGAACATGCAGCCAGGCCATTTGTACGGATCGATGGTGCCCGACTCATTATTGGCGCCCGAGAGCCGACCGATACGGCGCATTGTCGACGGCTCCTGACGGCATTTTATACCCTAGAGGCGCGATCGGTATTTCCCGTGCGGCTTACTGCAATGTTACCGCCCTTTGAAAGAAAGGGACTTAAACGCCCCCGTTTGATAATCCGACAAATGACCAAGAGGTGGGGCAGTTTTACTCCCAGCGGCACGATCACGCTCAATGTAGATCTCGTGCGGGGAGGGCCGAACCTGATCGATTATGTGATTTGCCATGAACTCGCACATGCCTTTTACGGCAATCACAGCGAGGAATGGAGGAGCCTTGTATCTAGCGTGATGCCTGACTGGGAACAACGAAAGTCACAACTTGAAACGATGCTTCGCTGACACCTGCCCAAGGCGCGCTGCTATGTCGAACAACTCGGTGCCTGACGCGGTTACCGATGTCACGGTGACACCTAGTCCACAGATTTGGGGCTGTGTTAAGACCCTTCGGGACCGGGAGCCATGGCGAGCGACAGCAGCGCCGTGCTACCCTCGCCCCACGCGAAACCGCAGAGAACGGAAGAAAATCCATGGACGTACGCGAGGAAGCCTACAAGCAGGCCGGCGTCGATACCGCCGAGGCCGATGCGGGGCTGCGCAACATCATCCGGCGGGTCGAGGGCACCTGGCCGCGGCACGGCATGGGGCGGGTGGTGCTGCCGATCGGCTATTTCGCCAATGTCATCGAGATGGACGGCACCGGCATTGCGCTCTGCACCGACGGGGTGGGGACCAAGACCATCGTCGCCACCATGATGGGCAAGTTCGACACCATCGGGATCGACTGCGTCGCCATGAACGTGAACGACATGATCTGCGTCGGCGCCCGGCCGCTCTCGCTGGTGGATTACATCGCCATCGACCATGCCGACGCCGCCATGCTCGATGCCGTCGCGGCCGGCCTGTGCCGGGGCGCCGAGATGGCGGGCGTCTCGATCTCCGGCGGCGAGACCGCGCAGCTCAAGGAGATCGTGAACGGCTTCGACCTGGTGGGCATGGCGGTCGGGCGCGTGGCGCTCGACAAGGTCATCTCCGGCAAGACCGTGGCGGCGGGCGACGTGGTGGTCGGCGTGCGCAGCAGCGGCGTGCACAGCAACGGCCTCACGCTCGCCCGCAACGCCTTCTTCGCCGGCAACCGCTACCGCCTCGACCACAAGTTCGACGAGCTCAGCCTCACGCTCGGCGAGGAGCTGCTGCGCCCGACCGACATCTACGTGCCCGAGGCCATGGAGATCCTGGAGCGCGTCAAGGGCGTGAAGGCGCTCATCAACATCACCAGCGACGGCCTCCTCAACCTGGCGCGGGTCGAGGCCAAGGTGGGGTTCGAGATCGACCGGCTGATCGAGCCGCATCCGATCTTCGGCCTCATCCAGCGGCTCGCCGGCGTCGAGGACAGCGAGATGTTCGAGGTCTTCAACATGGGCATCGGGTTCTGCTACGTGGTCGACCCGGGCGACGTCGTCGCGACCATCGCGATCCTCGAGCGCCACGGGCGCCAGGCGCAGCCCATCGGCTATGCGGTGGCCGATCCCGACCGCCACGTCCGCATCCACCAACGCAAGCTCATCGGCCACCACAAGACCTTCCGCCCCGAGGGCCAATCCGCCCGCAAGGTCGGTTAGCGCAGCCGCGCAATCCAGTCAGGGACGCACGGCCTCTCACTCCTTCTCCCCGCGCGCCATCAGGGCGTTTACGCCCGTCTTCGACGGGCTATGGAGAAGGGCGGGATGAGGGGGCCCCTCCGCGAGTCTGAGCCCGCGGAAACGCCCCCTCACCACGCCGAGTCCTGGTTTTCGCCAGTGCGCGTTGCCCTCTCCCCGCAAGCGGGGCGAGGGGCGCCGGGTGCCCACCCGCGAGGGCGTTGCTTGGCTCGGCGTCATGGCATCGAACCGCCCCCAATCTGCTGTAACCTCGGGCCCGCGACGCCCTGGATCGCGCCATCGGAGATCACATGCCCAACGCCACCGCCCTCACCGACCGCTTCGACCGCGCGCTGCATCTACGCCACCCATGTGCATGGCGGGCAGCTGCGCAAGGGCAGCGGCGTGCCCTATATCGCGCATCTCTTGGCGGTCGCCGCCACCGTGCTCGAATACGACGGCTGCGAGGACATGGCGATCGCGGCGCTGCTGCATGACGCGGTCGAGGACCAGGGCGGGGAGCCCCGCCTTGCCGACATCCGCAACCGCTTCGGCGCCCGCGTCGCCGATATCGTGCGCGCCTGCTCGGACAGCACCGTCAACGCCTCGGCCGGCCAGCCCAAGGAGGATTGGCATCTGCGCAAGACGCGCTATGTCGAGCACCTCGGCGCGGCCGACAAAGGACGCGCTGCTGGTCTCGCTCGCCGACAAGATCCACAACGCGCGCGCGATCCTGCGCGACCTGCGCAAGCCCGACGTCGGCGCGGCAGTCTGGAGCCGCTTCAAGGCCTCCCGCCAGGATACGCTCTGGCACTACCGCGAGCTGGCCAAGGCGTTCAGGACGCATCTGCCCGGGCAGCTCGCCGACGAGCTCGGCGAGATCGTCGATGCGCTGGAGCAGGAGGGAATTGCGCAAATGCGGCTAGCTGAATGATCCGGCTTGCCGTTGTGATCTTATGGTTGACCCGCTCGTACGAATCAGATTATCCGTGAAATTGAAACTGAGGAATTGCGCCCGGACGGGAAACCGCGCCGGGCTTTGATTTTAGGATGGTCGTAGGCCTTGCGCCGCCCGCCCGAGATGCATGGCTCCAGCGAAGATCATAACCACGGTTACTTGTTTATTTCCTGCAATTAACAACTAACAAGGTGATTTTCCCGCGCCGACAGGCCGGAATCCTATGCGTTTCTTGAATAGGCCGCAGAGACCTTGTCCCGGCCTTGAGCCGGGACCGTCCGAAACTCGGCGGTTGGGCCAAGTTCGTAGGGCGCAATCGCTTTATTGCGCCGCTTTCCAAGAAGGTTGCCCAAAGCCGACCCCGCGTGACGGCGCGCGGCCGATCGGCGCAATAAAGCGATTGCGCCCTACGGTGTCCCGGCCTTGAGCCGGGACCTTCCGAGACTCCGGCGGTTGTGACGGTCCCGGGACAAGTGGTGCCTCATGCCGCTGCCGGCGCGGGCAGCCAGTGGTCCAGGAAGGCGGCGAGCCAGGCGCGGGCGGGCGGGTCGTGCACGGCGCGGTCGGCGAAGTGGGCGGCGCGCGGCTTGGCGCCGGGGAGCAGCGTGCGCTCGTGGCCGCGGGTGGTCCAGCGGCAGATGATGGCGTGGGTGACGTCGGGGTGGAACTGCAGCGCATAGGCGGCGCGCCCGTAACGGAACGCCTGCACCGGAAAAGCGTCGCCCTCCGCGATCAGGTCGCAGTCTCCCGGCAGCTCGAAGCCTTCGCGGTGCCACTGATAGACATGGTCCGGCCACGGCTCGCAGATGCTGTGCGCGAGCGGCGTCGGGCGGATCGGATAGTAGCCGATCTCGGCATGGCCGTGCGGATGCGGGGTGACCTTGGCGCCGAGCTGGCGCGCCAGCATCTGGCCGCCCAGGCACACGCCCAGGAACGGCTTCTGCTCCTTGAGCGGCACCGCGATCCAATCGATCTCGCGGCGCACGAACTCGTCGGCATCGTTGGCGCTCATCGGGCCGCCGAAGATGATGGCGCCGGCATGTTGCGCGAGCGTGCGCGGCAGCGGATCGCCGTAGCGCGGCCGGCGGATGTCGAGCGGCACCCCGCGCTCGCGCAACGCATGCCCGATCCGCCCGGGCGTCGAATTCTCCTGGTGCAGCACGATCAGGCAAGGCGCCGGCGAGGGAGGGGAAGTCACCGAAGGCTCAGTCATGGCGAATCATGAATCATCATATGGGCACCGGCCCCCCAAATCATGCCCAATCAAACAGCATCGCAGGCCCGTTTCGCCAGCATGGCCGCCAGCGACGCACCGGTCTTTCCCTTCAACGACTGCCGAACTCCGTCAGGGACGCACGGCCTCTCACTCCTTCTCCCCGCGTGCGGGGAGAAGGGTGGGATGAGGGGGCGCTTCCGCGAGTCTGAGCCTGTGGCAGCGCCCCCTCACCAGGCCGAGTTCGGGCTTTCCGCCGTGCCGTGTTGCCCTCTCCCCGCAAGCGGGGCGAGGGACGCCGTGCGCGCGCCGCGGGTTCGTCTTTCAACAAAAACCGCCCAGCCGCGCCCGTCAGGGACGCACGGCCTCTCACTCCTTCTCCCCGCGTGCGGGGAGAAGGGTGGGATGAGGGGGCGCTTCCGCGAGTCTGAGCCTGTGGCAGTGCCCCCTCACCAGGCCGAGTTCTGGCTTTCCGCCGTGCCGTGTTGCCCTCTCCCCGCAAGCGGGGCGAGGGACTCCGGACGCGCGCCGCGGGTTTGTCTTTCAACCCGCTCGGCTGCCAACAAACAACCTCAGCTGAGGTCGAGGTTGCGGGCGGCGGCTTTTTCGAGGACGTAGCGGCGCGGCAGCAGGCCGACCAGCACGGTGATCAGCTTGTTGGGCAGCCCCGGCACCACCACCCGCTCGCCGTCCTTGAGACCGCGATAACCCTCCTCGGCAACCTGCGCCGCGGTGCGGGTCAGGCGGCGCGGAAATTTCGTGGCGTTGATGCCGGCGCGCGCCTGGAACTCGGTCGGCACCGGCCCGGGACAGAGCGCGGTGACCCGCACGCCCTTGGGCTTGAGCTCCTGATGCAGCGCCTCGGAGAACGAGAGCACATAGGCCTTGCTGGCGTAATAGACCGCCATGCCGGGGCCGGGCAGGAAGCCCGCCACCGAGGCCACGTTGAGGATGCCGCCCTTGCGGCGCTCGAGCGCGTCCACGAAGGCGAGCGACAGGTCGGTCAGCGCCCGCACATTGAGGTCGATCATGGCGAGCTGCTCGCCGCGGTCGAGCTTGTCGGCGGGACCCGAGAGGCCGAAGCCCGCATTGTTGACCACGATCTCCGGCTCTTGCCCGGCGGCCGCGAGCGCGTCGCCGATCCGGCGCGCCGCGTCGATGCGCGCCACGTCGGCGCGCAGCACGGTCGGGCGCGGGGCGCCGGCGGCCGCGATGTCGTCGGCGAGCTTGCCGAGCAGCTGCTCGCGCCGCGCCACCAGCACCACCTCGTGGCCGTGGGCCGCGAACACATGGGCGAGCGCCGAGCCGATCCCGGCGGAGGCCCCGGTGATCAAGGTGATGGGGCGTGCCGCCATGCCTAGCCGCCTTCGCCGCGCTCGAGGGCGCCGGCCACCTGCTGGCGCAGCTCGATGCGCTCGCGCGAGGAGATGCCGAGCAGGTCGGCGGCGCGCCAGAGCAGGTTGTCCTCGAACTCGCTGACGCGGCCGTCGGCGTAGACGATCTCCCACATCATCTCGACCACGCGGCGGCGGCCGGCTTCGTCGAGCGAGCGGTTAATCAGGCTGGTGAAATGATAGAGGTCGACCGCCTCGTGCTCGGCCGCGGTGGCCTCGTCGACGAGGTCGTTGGTGGTCTCCTCGTCGAGCTCGAAGCGCCGCTTGATGACGGCATGCAGCTTGTCGCGCTCGACCGGGGAAACCTCGCCGTCGATCGCGGCCGCATGCACCAGCAGCGCCGCCGCCGCCAGCCGATAATCGTCATCGCCGAACCGGCTCGGATGCTTGTCGCCGGCCGAGAAGTCGGACATGAATTTTCGGAAAGAATCGAACATGCTTGATCGCCAATCGGGTTTCGGTTCGTGCATACCCAATCTGGGCAGCCATTGCCAGACGACAAGGCCCGGCAGGAAGCGAGCAAGTCGCCGACGGCGCCGAAAAAATGTACGATGCGGCCGCGCCGGCGCTCCCCGAGGGCGCCTGCTTGGCCGCCTTCACATTGCCGAATTCGTAAGGATTCCATGGCGTTTGGTTGCACTTCGGGCGAGGCCGGACCGGCGCAAGCGGGGGAAGGGACATGCACATGATTCGCTCACTCGGTAGAGGCTCGCTCTTTGCTCGCGGATTTGATGGTCGCGCCGGTGCGGCGGCGCTGGCGGCCGTCCTCGCGCTTTCCACCGCGGCGCTGGCGCAAGCACCGGCTCCGGCCAAGCCCACCCCCAAGCCGCCCGCGGCCGCAGCGGCTCCGACGCCGGCATCGGCGCCGTCCGGCGACGCCCAGCCCATGCTGCTTGGCCAATACGGCGACTGGGGCGCCTACTTCGCCACCCCCAGCGGCCGCAAAGTGTGCTTCTCGATCGCCAAGCCGAAAGCGTCGCTGACCAATCCGGCCGGCCGCAAGCGCGACCAGGCCTATGTGTTCGTCTCCACCCGGCCGGCCGAGAACGTGCGCAACGAGGTTTCGGTGATCATCGGCTATCCGTTCAAGCCGAGCACCGACGCGACCGCCGAGATCGGCACCGACAAGTTCGCCATGTACACGTTGAACGACGGCGCCTGGATCAAGAACGTGGCGGAGGAAACCCGCATGGTCGATGCCATGCGCAAGGGCAGCGACCTGACCGTCAAGGGCATGTCCGGCCACGGCACCAAGTCGACCGACACCTATTCGCTCAAGGGCCTGAGCCAGGCCGTCGACCGCGCCTCCCAGGAATGCAAGTGAGCGCAAGCCTGAACGCCGAAAGCTGACGCGCCGTGATCCGGGTCGGCATCGGCGGCTGGGTGTTCAAGCCCTGGCGCGGCACCTTCTATCCGCAAGGATTGACGCAGGCGCGCGAGCTCGAGCATGCCAGCCGCGCCGTCACCAGCATCGAGATCAACGGCACCTTCTACGGCAGCCAGAAGCCGGAAAGCTTCCGGCGCTGGGCCGCGGAGACGCCGGATGATTTCGTGTTCTCGCTCAAGGGGCCGCGCTTCACCACCCATCGCGGCGTGCTGGCGGAGGCCGGACCCTCGATCGAGCGGTTCTTCGGCAGCGGCGTGCTGGAGCTCAAGTCCAAGCTCGGCCCGGTGCTCTGGCAATTGCCGCCCACCAAGGCGTTCGAGCCCGCCGACTTCGCGGCCTTCCTCGCTCTCCTGCCGCAGGTCATCGATGGCCGCCCCATCCGCCATGCGGTCGAGGTCCGGCACCAAAGCTTTGGCGTACCCGAGTTCGTGACCCTGATGCGCGAGCGCGCGGTGGCGATCGTGCTGGTTAATTCGCCCTCGCATCCGCTGATCGCCGATGCGACGAGCGACTTCCTCTATCTGCGCCTGCAGCGCACCGATGAGGAGATCGCAACCGGCTACGCGGCCGCCGACCTCAAGACCTGGGCCACGCGCGCGCGCACCTTCGCGGACGGCGGCGCGCCGGCCGATCTCGCCACGCTTGCACCCGCGGCACCAAAGGCCAAACGCGACGTGTTCATCTACATGATCTCGGGCGCCAAAGTACGCGCCCCCGCCGCCGCCCAGGCGCTGCTGGCGGAGCTCAAGTGAGCGGCGGCGTTAGAGCATGTTTCAGTCGGGTGGAATTCATCTCTTTCGCCACCCGCGGGCTTGACCCGCGGGTCCATCACCTTCGTATAGTCCGGCCGCCGGCCAAGCTGTGCAGCGCCGCGCAGGGCACGGCGCCCCTCGCCCCGCGCGCGGGGAGAGGGCAACACGGCACGGCGGAAAACCCGGACTCGGCCTGGTGAGGGGGCGCTCCCACCGGCTCAGACTCGCGGAAAGGCCCCCTCATCCCCCCTTCTCCATAGCCCGTCGAAGACGGGCGTAAATGCCCTGATGGCGCGCGGGGAGAAGGAGTGAAACGCCCTGCTTCCCTGATCAGTTTGGTCCGGCCGCCGGCCGAGCTGTGCAGCGCCGCGCAGGGCACGGCGCCCCTCGCCCCGCGCGCGGGGAGAGGGCCACACGGCAAGAAGGAAAACCCGGACTCGGCCCGGTGAGGGGGCGCTCCCACCGGCTCAAACTCGCGGAAAGGCCCCCTCATCCCCCTTCTCCCCGCGCGCGGGGAGAAGGAGTGAAACGCCCTGCGTCCCTAACCAACCAGTCCAGAGCATTTTGCGAAGAGGATGGATCGCCGGGTCATAAGGCCGCAAGGCGGGGATGGCCGGATTGCGCCGGCCATGACGATGTGGCCGTGTTCTGGCAACGACCGTTCGTCTTACTTCCCCGCCTTGTCCAGGATCGCGACGCCGTAGGGATCGATGCCCACATTGGCCACGGTGGCGACCTGGGCCTTCTTCTGCAGGTCGACCACGAAGGCGGTTCCGGTCAGGTTGGTGGCGGAGGCCTTGATGGTGTTGTTGCCGCCGGCCACGACCGCATAGCGGCCATCGGCGGTGATGGCCACGCCCTTCGGCCGCGCCGGCTCGTTGTCGCTGCGGGTGAGCGGGATGCGGGCGGCTTCGGCACCGGGCTTCTTGGCGAGCGCCAGGCCGACATCGACGATCGAAAGATTGTTGGTGTGGAAATTGGCCACCACGATCTGCTTGCCATCGGGCGTCCAGGCGACCGCGAACGGCCGGGTCTCGCCCTTGGGATCGTCGGTGCCGACCTGCACGCGGGCGGCTTCGGCGCCCGGCTTGCCCTGACGCGCCAAGTCCACGTCGATGATCGAGATCGTATTGCCCTCGGCGTCCTCCAGGTTGGTCTCGCGCGAGGTGACGGCGATCAGTTTGCCGTCGGGGCTGGCGGCGATCCCGAACGGGCCGGACTGGACCGTGATGCGCGGCGCGACCTCGACCACCGGAACGCCCTTGAGGGCTTGGTCGAGGTCCATCACCGAGACGTCCTCGGTGCCGGCATTGCCCGAGAACAGATAGGACTTGCCGTCGCTGCCCTTGCCGAGTGCAAGCGATTCGGGATCCGGCCAGCAGCCGAACTCCTTCGCGGGCGCCAGATACACGTTGGTGGGCGGCGGGCCGCCCTTCCAGGGCACGTCAATCTGCGGACAATCGGGCCGCAGCTGCCGCACGCCCTCGCCCTTCACCGGCATCTGGATCTGCCCCACAAAGGCTCCGCTCTTGGGATCGATGATGGTGATGCGGTTCGAGCCGTCCTCGGTCAGCCAGCCCTCGGAGGCGCTGGTGAGCAGCAGGGCGGGGCTCTTGAGCGGCAAGAGGCCGACGCCGCCGAACCAGCCGCCGTCCATCACCTTGACCACCGCCGCATCGGTATTGTCGGAGGACTTCTGCAGCATCTTCTTCACGTCCATGACCGAGACGCTGGCGCGGCCGCCGTGCTGGAGGAATTCCGAGTTGGAGACCTGTCCGTGATGGTTCATCACATAGGCGACCTTGCCGTCGGGGCTGAGCACGATATTGGCCGGATCCCCCAGCAGCACGCCGTCGAGCCGGCGCGGGCCGACCCAGGATCGGCTGATGATGGCATTGGGGGTGTTGTTGTTGGCGGGCTTGAGGGCCGCGCCGAGATCGATCGCATAGATGCGCGGATCGCGGCGGCCGGTGACGAACGCATAAGGACCGGCCGCAAGGGCCGCATCGGCGGTGACGGCGAACAGGCATAAGCCCAGCAACGAGGCACGCAGGCGCATCGGACTTCCTCCCGGATGAAGAGATGTGTGCTGCAGACGTTCCCGGGAAAATCCCGGGGCGCGGCGAAGATGCCTGTTCGGCACTTTGCTGGCAAGCTCGGTCGCCCGCCGCATCCCGCCGCCTCGGTTCAGGGAAGCTCGCAGCGCAGCACCAGCGCCGCCGCGGGCCGGCTGACCTGGCCTGGAAAATTGCCTTGCCGGTTCTTGTCGGCGCGGTCCGGATAATAGCCCTCGCGGCGGCCGACCTGGCGGAAGCCGGCGCGCTGATAGAGCCGATTGGCGGGCGTATTGCCTTCGCCGACCTCGAGGAAGACCGTGCGGGTGCCAAATCCGGCGAGCCGGCGCAGATGCTGGTTGAGCATTTGCCCCGCCAGCCCCTTGCCGCGGTGCGAGGACGCGACCGCGACCGACAGGATCTCCGCTTCGCCCACGATGATGCGCGAGATGATGAATTCGACCAGCCGGCGGCCGATCGTCACCCGGTGGGCGACGATGGCGCGATCGGCCAGGAGCCGCTCGAACTCGTCCTCGCTCCAGCCGCGGTGGAAGGACGCGCCGTGCAGCGCCGCCAAGTCGGCGGCATCGCCCGAGGTCGCCTCCGAGATGCTGGGCGGGGTGCGCGCGAACAGGCTGGCGATGAAATCCATCATCGGCGCGGCAGCCTGGCGGCAAGTTGCGGCTGCGCGTCGGGAGGGCGCAAGTAGAGCGGTTTGGGCGGCGCCTCGGTTTCCAGGGCGGCGGCGCCGAGCCGCGCGATCCAGGCGATCTCGGGTACCCCGCGCTGGTCGACCAGCAGCGGCGGCGGTTCGCCGCTCGGCCATGACGCGGCCACCAGGCCGGCCGCCGAGCCGACGATCCGCGCGCGTCCGGTCGAGGCTGCCCGCGCCGCCTCGCGCAACGGCGCCACGCGCGGCGCCAGCAAGCTGCGCCCGTTGCCGCTGAAGACCTGCATGTAGACGTTGTCATGCCGCGCATTGATCGCGACCGCCACCGGCGTGGTGTCGTCGTTGGCGATATGGGGAGCCGCCAGGGCGGCGAGCGTGGTCAGGCCGACGGCGGGTTTGGCTGCCGCCAGCGCGATGCCGCGCGCGGCCGAGATGCCGACCCGAAGGCCGGTGAAGCTGCCGGGTCCCACGGTGACGGCGATGCGGTCCAGCTCCTTGAACTCGATCTCCGCGTTGTCCATCACCCGTGCGATCAACGGCATCAGGGCTTCGGCATGGCCGCGCGCCATGAGGCGGGTCTCGCTGGCGATGATGGCGCCGGAATCGCTGTCGAAGATGGCGGCCGCGCAGGCGTCGAGCGCGCAGTCAATGGCAAGGACACGCATCAAGGACACGCATGGTGGCTAGGTTGGTCGCGCGATGGCCCGCGCGGCGGCAGCCAAGGTGCCGACTAAAGCGGCCGCACGCAAGCGCCCGTTGGCGGACGAAGCAATTCGGCACGCACCGACGGGCTTGCGCAGCCCGCCGGCATGACGGGCGCGCCCTACATCGGCCGGACTTCCAGCACGTCCGGGACGTAGTGACGCAGCAGGTTCTGGATGCCATGCCGCAAGGTCGCGGTGGACGATGGGCAGCCCGAGCAGGCCCCCTTCATGTCCAGATAGACGACGCCGTCCTTGAAGCCGCGGAACGTGATATCGCCGCCGTCATTGGCGACGGCCGGCCGCACGCGGGTCTCGATCAGATCCTTGATGACGCCGACCGTCTCGGAATCCTCCGGGGCGAAGAATTCGTCCTGCGCGGTCTCGGCCCCCGCAGCCTGATCCTCGGCGTGCAGCACCGGCGCCCCGGACATGAAGTGCTCCATGATGGCGCCCAGGATCGCGGGCTTGAGCTGCTGCCATTCGCCGCCGGTCTTGGTGACCGAGATGAAGTCGGAGCCGAAGAAGACGCCACTCACGCCGTCGATCCCGAACAGGCGCTCGGCCAGCGGGGACTGCTGGGCGGCCGCCTTGTCGCGCATCTCCAGCGTCCCATGGGCCAGCACGGAGCGCCCGGGTAGAAACTTGAGGGTCGCCGGATTGGGGGTCGGCTCGGTCTGAATGAACATCGCTGTCTCCTTCACCCGCGCGGCCCGGCGCGCCTCCCAGGGCCGACGCAGATCATTGATTTATCAGCCATTCCAATAGGTGGCGCCGCCCGCCGGAAGTTCAAGCCTCATGAAGTGCGCCGTGCTTATACCACTCAGTGCTTATACCACTCAGCATGCGCCGCCGGGAAAGCGCATAGAGCGCATGCATCGAAGCCTATAGTGAGGAGGGCACGGCCTTTCACTCCCTCGCCCCGAAGGGGAGAGGGGCGGGGTGAGGGGGTCACGATCTTTCAGTATTGCACCGCCGGAGCCCCCTCATCCCGCCCTTCTCCCCCATGGGGAGAAGGAGTGAAAGGCCGTGCGTCCCTAACTTAGGCCCGCCTCGGGGACAGGACTCCCGGCGAGTCTGTTCGCGAGTGGGGTGGCCGTCATCGAATCGCGACCGGAGGCAACCGATCACGACATCGAATCGAGGTCCTCGTCGCTCAGGTGGCCGGGCACGATCGCGACCGGGATGGGAAACGTGCCGGCGGTCTTGGCCAGGCTCGCGACCAGCGGACCCGGTCCTTCGGTCCCGCTGCTGGCGGCGAGGATGAGCAGCGCGATGTCCTCGTCATCCTCGATCAGCTTGAGAATTTCCTCGGCTTTCTCGCCTTCCCGGATGACCCGCTGCGGCATGACTCCGGTGATGCTGCTGGCGCGCGCAGCGGAGCGGTCGAGGGCGGCATTGGCCTCTTCGTGCGCCTCCGCCCGCATGATGTCGGCGACCCCGAGCCACTGCTGGTTTCGATCATGCATCTCGATCACGCGCAGCATCAGCACGCCGGCGCCGGTGCGCAGCGCGCGGCGGCCGGCGAAATAGAGGGCCCGGTCGCATTCCGGCGTATCGTCGATCACGACCATGAATTTCGGCGAGTGGCCGGGCTCATAGCTGCGCCGCCTGAGGCTCATCGGCTTCCCCCGGGGCGGCCACCGGATCGCCATCTTGATCGGCGCCGCAGCCTAAATCCTGCCACGCCGCCCGGTGGCCGGACAAGACCACTATGGCACCACCCGAAATGGCCTCTTACTTGTCCCGGCCTTGAGCCGGGACCGTCCGAAACTCTGAGCTTGTAACGGTCCCGGCTCAAGGCCGGGACAAGGAGGCGCGGCTTGGCCGTCAGCGGCGCACGAAGCCGACGATGTCCTTCACGGCCTTCATGGTTTCGCCCGCGAGCGCCTGGGCGCGCGTGGCGCCGTCGGCAAGCACCTGGTCGATATAGGCCGGATCGGCGATCAGGCGGCGCATCTCGGCATTGAGCGGCGCGAGCTTGCCGACCAGGAGATCGATCAGCGCCGCCTTGAAGGCGGAGAACTGCGCGCCGCCGAATTGCGTCAGCACCTCCGCGCGGCTGGTCTCGGCCAGCCCGGCATAGATGCCGACCAGGTTGTCGGCTTCGGGACGCTGCTCCAGGCCCTTCTCCTCGTGCGGCAGCGGCTCGGGATCGGTCTTGGCCTTGCGGATCTTCTGCGCGATCGCATCGGCATCGTCGGTCAGGTTGATGCGCGAGTAATCCGAGGCGTCCGACTTCGACATTTTCTTGGTGCCGTCGCGCAGCGACATCACCCGGGTCGCCGGCCCCTGGATCAGCGGCTCGGGCAGCGGAAAGAAGGTGCTGCCGTAACCATGCGCATGGATCGAGGCGCCGAAGTCGTTGTTGAACTTCTGCGCGATGTCGCGAGACAGCTCGAGGTGCTGCTTCTGGTCCTCGCCGACCGGCACATGGGTGGCGCGATAGACCAGGATGTCGGCCGCCATCAGGTTCGGATAGGCGTAGAGGCCGACCGAGGCGTTCTCGCGGTCCTTGCCGGCCTTCTCCTTGAACTGGGTCATGCGGTTGAGCCAGCCCATGCGGGCCACGCAGTTGAAGATCCAGGCCAGCTCGGCATGCTCGGCCACCTGGCTCTGGTTGAACACGATGTGCTTTTTCGGATCGATGCCGCAGGCGAGGAACGCGGCCGTCACCTCGCGGATCGCGCGCGGCAGCTCGGCGGGATCCTGCCACACCGTGATGGCATGCAGGTCGACCACGCAATAGATGCAGTCGTAGCTTTCCTGCAGCGCCACGAACTTGACGATAGCGCCGAGATAATTGCCCAGATGCAGGTTGCCGGTGGGTTGCACGCCGGAGAACACGCGTTCCTTGAATGCCATCGCGGCACTCCTGTGGGTGAGAAGCAGCAAGTAGCGAGTAGCGAATAGCGAATAGCGAGTGGGGCTGGCTAGCCTATTTTCGCTGGGCGCCCCCGACCGGCGCCGGCATTCAGGAGGTCCGGCCGGATCGCGCGATTGCCTGCGCGGATTCGACCGCTATAGTGCGCGCCGCTTCGGTTTCACACGCGCCCCTTTGGGTCTTCATGAACACACTGCTCAACGACGTCATCGGCATTGGCAATGCCATTGTCGACGTGATCGCGCGGACCGAGGACGACTTCCTGGTCGCCCACGGCATGCGCAAGGGTACGATGGCGCTCATCGACGAGGCCCGGGCGGGCGCGATCTACGACGCCATGGGGCCGGCGGTCGAGATCTCGGGCGGCTCGGCCGCCAACACGATCGTGGGCGTGGCGAGCCTCGGCGCGCGCGCGGCCTTCGTGGGCAAGATCAAGAGCGACGCCCTGGGCAAGGTCTTTGGACACGACATCCGCACCGCGGGGGTCGGCTTCGATACGCCGCCGGCGGCTGACGGGCCCTCGACCGGGCGCTGCTACGTGCTGGTCACGCCCGATGGCGAGCGGACCATGAACACCTATCTGGGCGCCGCCCAGGAGCTCCATCCGGAGGACGTCGACGCCGACGCGATCGCGAGCGCCGCCATCACCTATCTGGAAGGCTATCTGTGGGACCCTCCGCCCGCCAAGGCGGCTTTTCTCAAGGCCGCCAAGATCGCCCATGCGGCCGAGCGCTGGGTGGCACTGACGCTGTCCGACGTCTTCTGCGTCGACCGCCATCGCGCCGAGTTCCTGGATCTCATCCGCACCGGCGCCGTCGATCTGGTCTTTGCCAATGAACGCGAGCTGCACAGCCTCTATGAGACTGCCGACTTCGATGTCGCCCTGGATGCGCTGCGCCGGGATGCGCGCCTCGCGGTGATCACCCGCAGCGAGAAGGGCTGCCTGGTGGTCTCGCGCGAGGAAACCGCGGCTGTCCCGGCCGTTCCGGTCGAGCGCGTGGTCGACGCCACCGGCGCGGGCGATCTGTTCGCCGCCGGATTCCTGGTCGGCCTCGCGCGCGCAGCCGATTACCGTACCGCGGCCCGGCTCGGCGCGCTCGCCGCCGCCGAGGTAATCGGCCACCTGGGCGCCCGCCCCGAGACCTCCCTCAAGGCGCTGGCAGCGGAGAACGGCCTCGGCCTGTGAATTTGTTGGTCCACAACAATTCACAGCTCGGTCCTGCCAAAACCCCACCTTCGTCACGGAAATGGCATGTCTCGCATGCACAATTGCGCAGCTGTTGCGTGCGTAGGAGGCTTGCATGGGCGCCGGCGTTACTCGTCTTCCGAACCGGTTTCCGGTCGGCACCCGCTACGTGATCGAGGGCCGCGAAGGCCATATCCGCTTGCGATATCTTGAGTTTCCCGATGGCCGCAAGGTCGATTTGCCGGCCGACCTGGCGGCCCGGACGAAATCCCGGCCGCCCGCCCGCAGCGGCAGGCGCGGCAACAGCCCCCAGACCGGCCGGAAAAAAATTTAAAAAAAGTACGAGTCCGATGGAACGACGTTCGGCCCCGGGGATTGATGTCGACGCGCCGGGTGGCGTGCCCCCCAGCCCCCCAACCCCTCACCCATCCGGCGAAAGACCCTGGGCCGCCCCGGCACCAGGGTCTTCTTTTTTGATTCGCCAACCTACCCACACTTGTCCCGGCCTTGAGCCGGGACCGTCCGGAACTCTGCGCTTGTAACGGTCCCGGCTCGAGGCCGGGACAAGGGTGTGGGCTCCAGCAACCCTAATGCCGGCCCACCACCAGATGGTCGCGATGCACCATCTCGGTGCGGCCCTCGAACCCCAGGATCAAGAGAATATCGGCCGACGAACGCCCTTTGATCTTCTCGGCGTCGCCGGCATCGTAGGCCACCAAGCCGCGGCCGACTTCGTCCCCGTCCGGCCCGCGGATGATCACCGCATCGCCGCGGGCGAATTGACCGTCGACCCGGATCACGCCGGCGGGCAGGAGGCTCTTGCCGCGCCGCAGTGCCGCCACCGCGCCGGCATCGATGATGAGGATGCCCTTGGGCTCGAGCGAGCCGGCGATCCATTTCTTGCGCGCGGTCACCGGATTGGCCGGCGTCAAGAACCAAGTGCAGGGTGCCCCTCGGCCGATCGCATCGAGCGCATGGGGGATGCGGCCCGATGCAATCACCATATGGGTGCCGGCCCGGGTGGCGATCTTGCCGGCCTCGATCTTGGTCTGCATGCCGCCGCGCGAGAGCTCGGAGCCGGCGGCTCCCGCCATCGCCTCGATCTCGGGAGTGATCTGGGTCACCAGCGGAATGAGCTTGGCATGCGCGCTCTCGCCCGGCGGCGCATCGTAGAGCCCATCGACATCGGACAACAGCACGAGCAGGTCGGCGCTCGCCATGGTGGCGACGCGGGCGGCGAGCCGGTCATTGTCGCCGTAGCGGATCTCGTTGGTGGCCACCGTGTCGTTCTCGTTGATCACCGGCACCGCGCGCCATTCCAGCAGCCGCTCGATGGTCGAGCGGGCGTTGAGGTAGCGACGCCGCTCCTCGGTGTCCTGCAGGGTTACCAGCACCTGTCCGGCCGTGATGCCGTGGCGCGAGAGCACCTCGGCCCAGATGCGGGCGAGCGCGATCTGGCCGACGGCGGCGGCGGCCTGGCTGTCCTCGAGCCGCAGCAGTCCGAGCGGCAGCCGCAGCACCGAGCGCCCGAGCGCGATGGCGCCCGAGGAGACCACCAGCAGGTCGCGCTTGTCGCGGTGGAGCGCGGCGATGTCCTGGGCGAGCGAGGCAAGCCATTCCTCCTTCACCCGCCCGGCCGCCGCATCGACCAAGAGCGAGGAACCGACCTTCACCACGATGCGGCGGAAGTCGGCCAGGACCGGCGCTGAGGCGATGGACGCTGTGGTCATGGCTGCCAAGCCGGAGCGCTGGCGCCGGCGCGCGGCTCGGCGGTGGCGCGCGCCTGGTCGATGACCCCGATGAGGGCGCGCAGCACCTCGGCTACGCCCTCGCCGGTCGCCGCCGAGACCACCAGCGGCGATCGCTTGCCGGTCATCTTGGCGGCGCGTTTCAGGCGCGCCGCCTGCCGCTTGATCTCGTCGGCCGACATGGCATCCGCCTTGTTGAGCACGACGATCTCGGGCTTGTCGGCGAGGCCGTGGCCGTAGGCCTGAAGCTCGGCCAGCACGGTCTTGTAGGCGGTGCCGGCATGCTCGCCGGTGCCATCCACCAAGTGCAGCAGCACGCGGCAGCGCTCCACATGGCCGAGGAAGCGGTCGCCCAGGCCGGCGCCCAAGTGGGCGCCCTCGATCAGGCCCGGGATGTCGGCCAGCACGAATTCGCGCCCATCGATGCTCGCCACCCCGAGCTGCGGATTGAGCGTGGTGAACGGATAGTCGGCGATCTTCGGCTTGGCGGCGCTCACCGCCGCCAGGAAGGTGGATTTGCCGGCATTGGGCAAGCCGACGATGCCGACATCGGCGATCAGCTTGAGGCGCAGCCGAATGACGCGCTCCTCGCCGCTCTGGCCCGGATTGGCATGGCGCGGCGCCCGGTTGGTCGAGGACTTGAAATGCGCATTGCCGAAGCCGCCATTGCCGCCGCGGGCGAGCGCCGCGCTCTCCCCGACCGTGGCGAGATCGGCCAGCAAGGTCTCGCCGTCCTCTTCGTAGATCTGGGTTCCCACCGGCACCTTGAGCACGACGTCGTCCGCGTTGGCGCCATGGCGGTCCTTGCCCATGCCGCTGCGGCCGCTCTTGGCCTTGAAATGCTGCTGGTAGCGGTAGTCGATCAAGGTGTTGAGGCCCTCGACCGCCACCGCGATCACGTCCCCGCCCTTGCCGCCGTCGCCGCCGCTGGGCCCGCCGAATTCAATGAACTTTTCGCGGCGGAACGCCACGCAGCCGTTTCCGCCGTCGCCGGAGCGGATGAAAACCTTGGCTTCATCGAGGAATTTCATGGGGTTCCCTTTGGGGTCCTTAGATCACTATCAGGCCCGGGAATAAATAGCTGCCTCGCCCGATCTAGACCTTAGGCCAGCCAGATCAACCTGCGGCCCGCGAGACATTTGCTCCTTGCATCTGCTACCTGCATCCTGGCCGCGGCGCTGAGCTGGCCGCGGGCGAGAGTCGGCGAACCAGGGACAGGTTGATGGCGGGTGGCATCGAGGGCGGGGATGCGGACAGGGCGCGGCGGTTCCGCGACGCCGCGTTGCCGCATCTCGATGACGTCTACACGCTCGCCCGCTATCTGTTGGGCAGTGCCGCCGATGCCGACGACGCCGCGCAGGAATGCTACCTGCGCGCATTCCGGCACTTCGAGGGTTTCCGCGGGCAAGCCATCAGGCCTTCATCCATTAAGCCTTGGCTGATGGCGATCCTGCGCAATGTCTGCCGGAGCGAGTTCGCGCGGCGCGCCGGCGCGGCGGGCGACCTGGCGGAGGCGGCAGAGGATGCCTTGCCGCTGTGGCAGGAGGGCGAGAGCTCTCCCGAAGCCGCGATCCTGCGCCAGCGCGACTTCGCAAGCGGTTGCCGCGCTGGTGGCGGCGCTGCCGGAGCCGTTCCGGGAGGCGATCGTGTTGCGCGACATCAGCGATCTCTCCTATCGCGAGATTGCCGAAGTCGTCGGGGTTCCGATCGGGACCGTGATGTCGCGCCTGGGGCGTGCGCGCGGCTTGCTGCGCGCGGCATGGCTCAAGTCGCAAAACGAGCCGCAATTCGAGGAGCGGTCGCTATGACCTGCGAGGAGACCCGCATATTGGTGCATGCTCTCATCGACGGCGAGCTCGATGCCGGGCATGCGCGCGAGGTGGAGGCCCATGTGGCAGGTTGCCCGGGCTGCGCCGCGCAGCTGCGCGATTACCGGGTGATGCGCCAAGCGCTCGCGGAGCCGGCGATGCGCCACCAGGCGCCGGCCGCATTGCGGGCGCGCATCGAGGCTGCGTTGCCCGCGCGCCAGCCCACCGTGGTGCCGAGCCGCCGCCGCTTGCTGCAAGGTTTCGCTATGGGCAGCGTGCTTTCGGGTGCGCTGGCGGCCGGACTGGTCGTCTTCGTGATGCGCGGGCAGGAGGATCAGCGCATCCTCGGCGATGTGGTCTCGGCGCATCTGCGCTCGTTGCAGGGCGACCATCTGATCGACGTGCAGTCGAGCGATCAGCACACCGTCAAGCCCTGGTTCAACGGCCGGCTCGAGGTCGCGCCGCCGGTTGTCGATCTCACCGCCCAGAACTTCACGCTCATCGGCGGCCGGCTCGATTACATCGACGGCAAGCCGGTGGCGGCCATCGTCTACAAGCGGCGCGCCCACGTCATCAATCTGTTCGTGGCGCCGGCCGCCGCGCTGGCATCGGGACCGGAGGCGTCGCCCACGATCGAGCAGGTGCAGGGCTTCAACATCTGGCGCTGGACCCACGCGGATCTCGCCTACTGGGCCGTGAGCGACATCAATGCCGACGAGCTGCGGGAATTCGGCGAGAAGCTCGTTGCCGCAATCAACAGCGGCGCCTGAGTTCAAGTCTCTGACCGGCCCCTGCGGCCCTACCTAACTAACGAAAGCTTTGGAATGCGCACGTGAGGCGGGCACGGCGGCTGGCTCCCTCGCCCCGGAGGGGAGAGGGTGGTGCAAGGGGGTTACAATGTTTCCGTACCGCACCGCCCGAGCCCCCTCATCCAGCCCTTCTCCCCGTCGGGAGAAGGAGTGAAACGCCGCGCGTCCCTGACTAACGAAAGCCTAAGAACGTCCGCACGCGAGGTGGGCACAGCGGACCTCTCCCCGCGAGCGGGGAGGGGCGGAGAAAGTGGCGCCGCTCCCTCACACGCGATGGGCCGGGACAAGATGAGCGAGCCAGCATCAGCGTCGCATCATCCCAGGAACTTGCGGACATGCGCGATCAGCGCCTCCGGCTGCTCGTTCGGGATGTCGTGCCGGCAATCAACTTCGGTGACGGCGATGGTCTTGAACTCCGTGCCGATGCGGCCGAGCGTCTTGGCGTCCAGGCGGTCCGAGCGCAGCGCGTGCACCAGCATGGTCGGGCATTTCACGGCGGCGAGGTCCTGCCACACGTCGCGCTCCTCGCGCCGCGGCAGGCGGGCGGTCTCGCCCTGCGGCTTGGTATTCCCGTTGTCGGGATCGCGCTTGAGCATGAAGCCGCTCTCGACCCGGATCAGCGCATTGAGCGCGCGCTCGCGGTCGCTTCCCACCCGCGGCGGGCTGCTGAGCTTGACAAAGCCCGCCATCATGTTTTCGACCGACGGATAGATCGTCGGCGGATTGCCGATGGTCGGGCGATTGCCGCCGCCCCCCACCTCGCCGCCCAACGGGCTGTCGAGCACCATCAGCCCTGCGGCCTTGTCGGGGAAATTGGCGGCCGCCGAGATGACTACCCGCCCGGAGGCCGAATGGCCCATGAAGATCACCCGGCTCCAACCCATGCGGGTGACGACTGCCATCGCATCGCTCACATGCGCGTCGAGCGAATAGTCCTTGCTCGGGCTCCAATTCGACTCGCCCCAGCCGCGCCGATCGAAGGCGACAACTTCGCGGTCGCTCGCCAGCGTGCCGGCGACGCCGATCCAGTCATAGGAATCAAAATAATTGGCACCATGCATCACCACGATCGGCGTCGCGCCAGGCTTTCCGAAGGCGCGGTAGAAGATCGAGACATCACCGGAGTCCACGCGTCCGATGCGATGCGGCATGTTCGGCAGGGCCATGCTGTTCTCCCAGGGTGCGATCGTTGCTGTTTGCAAATTCGCGTGCGTGCCAGGAGGGCTCCTGCCGGTCCACACGACGCCATGCGCCGCGCGAACGATAGCAGCCGGCCGGTCATTGCGAAAGCGCCCGGGCGGCAAGCTCGCGCTGGTCAGCAACCTCTCAGCCGCGATGGACGAGCCGGTTTTGGCGACGGGTTCGATCGCAAGTGCAAATTGCCGGTTGTTGAGCTAAAGTCCCGTCGTCAGTAGCGGCATTCAGCATACGAGGCGATCGACGATGGACTGTCGAAGCTTGCTCGGCGCGGCGACGTTCGCCGCAATGGTGCTCTCCCCGATCGCGGGCGCACGCGCGGACGACGCGTCCAAATATCCCGACTGGCGCGGCGAATGGGTGCGCTCGGTCGGAGTGCAATGGGACCCGACCAAACCCGCGGCCCGCGGGCAGCAGGCGCCGCTGACGGTGGAATTCCAGAAGGCGTTCGAGGCGGCGCTGGCCCAGCAGGTGGTCGGCGGCCAGGAATACAATCCGCAAGTCCGCTGCCTGCCCTCCGGCATGCCGCGCATGATGATCGGCTACGAGCCGATGGAGATCGTGATCACGCCGGAGACCACCTATGTCCGGCTGGTCTACATGTCCGAGTTCCGGCGCATCTACACCGATGGACGCGGCTGGCCGGCGCAGATCGAGCCGAGCTTCGCGGGCTATTCGATCGGTCATTGGGTGGAGGACGGCAGCGGCCGCTTCAACGTGCTCGAGGTCGAGACCCGCGGTTTCAAGGGACCGCGCGTCGTCGACAACTCCGGCATTCCGACCCACCCGGACAACCAGACCGTCATCAAGGAGCGCATCTACCTCGACCCGGCGGCCGCGACCCTGAATGACGAGGTGACGCTGATCGATCACGCCTATACAAGGCCGTGGACGGTGACGCGGAAATTCAAGCGCGAGCCGAAGGTGGCGTGGACCGAGTACTTCTGCGGCGAGAACAACAACCTGATCAATATCGGCCAGCACAGCTATTACATCAATTACGACGGCAACCTGATGCCGATGGAAAAGAACGAGCCGCCGCCGGAGCTGCGCAATTTCGATCCGCCGAAGAAATAGCCCTCAATCCAAAACCGCCAGCCGAAGCCGCCCATGTTGACACGCCGCCATTTCCTCACCAGCACGCTCGGCGCCGGCTTGGCGCTGTCGACGCAAGCCGCGCGACCGGCGGCGGCGCAGGCCGCACAACAGCGTCGCGTCATCGTCGATTTGCAGATCCATATGTGGAAGGCGAACACGCCGGATCGGCCCTGGGTGCCGGGCACAAGGCCGCAGCTGCCCGAGCCCATGACCATCGAGCGGGTGGTGCTGATGATCGACGAGGCCGGCGTCGACCGCGTGGTCATCGTTCCGCCGACGCTGGAAGGCGAGCGCGTCGATTACGGACAGGAGGCGGCGCGGCGCTATCCCGGCCGCTTCGCCACCATGGGCCACATCGCGCTCAACGATCCGGGCGAGGCGCGCCGGCTGCCGACCTGGCGGCAGCAGCCGGCCGTTCTCGGCATCCGCCTGAACATCGCCGGCGAGCAGGCCGCCTGGCTCACCGACGGAACCGCAGATTGGTTCTGGCCGGCGGCCGAGCAGGCCGGCATCCCCATCATGTTTCTCACCACCGGCCAGTTGCCGCTGTTCGGGCCCATCGCCGAGCGCCACCCGCAGCTTGTCCTCATCATCGACCACATGGGCGTCTCGTCGGAGGCCATGAAGAACAAGATGATGCCGGCCACGATCGCCGCGGCGGCTGCGCTGGCAAGATATCCGAACGTGTCGGTGAAGCTCTCGTCGGTGCCGCTGTTCTCGTCGGAGCCCTATCCGTTCCGCGACATGACCCCGCAGATCCGCCGCCTGTTCGACGCCTACGGTCCGCGCCGCTGCTATTGGGGCAGCGACGTCACCAACTCGTTCGCCAAGGCCACCTACCGCCAGCGCGTGACGCATTTCACGCAGGAGCTCGATTTCCTTTCGGAAGCCGACAAGGACTGGATCATGGGACGCGCGATCCTCGAGCGTCTGGGCTGGGCGTAAAGCCAAGTTCGTCCGTCCAGCTTTTGCGCATCACAGGAAGATTTGGCCCTGTGGGGCTCGGCGCGCCAGCAGCGTCGGCGCCCCCCAATCGTGCTCGCCATCCCTACTGCTTGAAATAGCGCAGGTCAGGCGGCGCTTGGTTCTTCTTTGCCGGCATCAGCAGGCCGTCGGCGCTGAGATAATAGGCCTCCCTGCCGATGCGGATATGGACGTTGTTCTCGGCGCAAATGTCCTCGCGCCACCAGATCGGCTGGTTGGTGACGACGCGGTGATAGCTGCGCATGACCACCCATGGCCGTGTCAAGGCATGGTCGATGCTGGTGATCTCGTCATGCAGCAGGTTGCGGTCGGCGTGGTCGAGATAGATGCGCTCCTTGATGATGGTCTTGTTGTCGCGGTGGAATGGAATGCCGCTGGCGTCGTAGGTGCGCGGGCCCTTGAGGCCGCGCGTCTCCACCTCGAGCACCGTATAGCGGCCGTCGCCGTTCTCATCGATCCATCTGCCGATCGAATAGCCCGCGAACTGCGGGTCGTCGTCCATGTCGGCGGGGAAGCTGCGGCCGTCGGTGTAGATGCGGCGGTTGTCGTGGATATGCTCCATCAGGATGTAGGTCGTATCCGGGGTGACGACGATCTCCATCGGCGCGTAGGCCAGCATGGCGCGCGGCATGCCGGGCGGCAGGCAGGTGAAGGTCGAACTCGCTGCCTTGCCCGCCGGCCGCCTGGTCGGCCAGATTGGCCTCGTAGATGGCCTGATATTCGGGCGTCAGCGGCGCGCCCTGGCCGAGCGTCGGAGGCTTGTTGGGATCGTAGCGCAGCGCGCCGGCGCCGCCGGCGAGATCGCCGCGCTCGGCACGCACCCACTGACCCTTGAGGTCGGGATATTTGGTTTCGTCGAACGCCCGCGCCCCGCCGAGGTCGGTCAGCAGCATCGCCAGCACCGGCGCTGCCAGTTTGGCGGCTCGACCCAACGTGCTCCAGTTAGCCACGCTGCCCTCCCTTTTGCGCCGGTTCAAGACGCACACGGATTGCGCGCAGCTTATCATCCGGCGGCGCTTCGCGCCCACCCCGTTGGCTTCTTCCGGGTCACTGCTCCTTGTCGCGGCCATCAGAAGCAAAGGCTGGTCACCACGCTTCCGCGCTTATCCTTGATCACATAGGGACATTGCAGGCGTTTGAGGGCGGCCTTGGCGTCTTCATTGCCGAGCGCCGCAGCTTGCTCGTAATACGCCTTGGCGGCGCTGGAATCCTGGGGTCCGCCGCGTCCGTCTTGCGCAAAGGCGCCCATCCGCTCCAAGGCCCCGGGATGACCTTGCGCCGCCGCCTTCTGGAACAAGGCGCGGGCGGCCACGTCGTCCTTCGGACCGCCGATGCCCTCCGCGGTCATCACTCCGAGCTGATATTGCGCTTCCGCTGAATTGGTCTCGGCCGCTCTCGCCATCAGGGCTCTCGCCTTGACGGGATCCGCGGGGGCACCGCCGCCCGCGGACAGGGCCGCCAGATTGGTGGCGCCGCGCGGGTTGCCGGCCTCGGCGGCGCGCTCGAACAGCATACGCGCCTGGGTCTCGTCCTTGGCCATGCCCGCGCCGGTCGCGAGCAGCACGCCGAGCTCGACCATGGCGGTGGTGCTGCCCTTGTCGGCCGCCTTGCGATAGGCCGCGATGGCTTCCGGCATTTGTTGATTGGCGGCGTAGGCGCGACCGAGCTCATAGAGCGCCCGGCGCGACGCCGCCGACGCGAGCCGGCAAAATTTGATCGCGGTCGGGATATCGGAAGGAGCGATATCGCTCGTGCCTTTGACGTCGGCCGGCTTGTCCGGATCGCTGGGATCGGCGGCGAGCCGATCGCACAGCACGAGGTCGGCCGACTGGGCATGGGCTGCGGAATGAAGCGCGGCGACGGCCAACGCCGACAGGCCGATGCCGAAGCTGCAGGCGATCGAATTTACGCCAGATCGATTGATCATGCTTCCCTTCTCGTCATGATTCATGCCGGCTTCTTGCCGCCCCGACCCGTTCGGCCACGCTGCAGGATATATCGGTCGCCCGTCGTGCGGAAGGAGCCGACGTCTGTTGCGCCAACGTCTGTTGAGCTGCCCTTCAGTGCTGACGCTGGTTTGGCTTTTGTCGCGGGGCCGATCCGCGTCCCGTCTCAAGGCGGCGACAAGTCGGAACCCAAACGCGAAACCAGCGTCAGCGGCATATCACCAGATCATTTTACCTCGTGGACGATCTCGCCGCCCTGTACCGCCGATGCCGGATCGAGGGCGGCCGCGAGAACGGCGCCGTGGAGCGGCCACTCGCCCGGTTCGTCAAGCCAGCCGAATTGTCCGTTGGGATTGACCTCCAAAAAGGTCATCACGTCCTCGCCGGTCAGAAAATCGAGCCGCCCAAAGCGCAGGCCGAGGCGTTTCATGTAGCCGGCGATGCGGTCCTGCACCGGTGCCGACAGAGTCCACGGCCGCCAATGGGCTCGATCGCTGTTGCTGAGCGTGCGCCAGTCCTCCACGCCGAGCTCGGCCCGCGGCAAGCGCATCTCGAACCCAAAGCACCTGCTGTTGACAAAAAGAACCGTGGCGTCGCGGGCGCCTTGCGCGATTTCCTGGGTGAGCCAGGGGAACTCTGGTGAGAGGCGCTCGGCATCCACCGACCGTACAAAAATATGACGGTCGCGCTGTCGCCCGAGCGCTTCGGGGACGAAGCGTTTGACCATGCGCTTTCCTACCGGCCATCGGAAGCCCCATCCAACCGACCAGTCCGGGACCGGGAAGAACTCGCTGGCGACGCGCATTTGAGCAAGCCGGCCAACCCGGCGCGGGGCGGACGGCTCGATAAGACGCAGCAATCCTCTGGCTCTGGCCCACTCGGCGATTTCCCGAACTACCGCATGAAGCTCCGCCTCGGTGGCAATTCGATCCTCTGCGGTTCCACCCCGCCACTCGGGCGTATCTTGAAGCGATGGCCGGCGCCACAGGCATGCCGAGACATCCTCGGATCTGACCGTGCGTCCGGATGGGTCGCGAATGGCAAAGCCCGCAACGGTCCACGCAAATCGATAGTCGAGCCAAAGATCGATGTTGAACCGAAAGACCGGCTGGTGACTTTCCGCGCAAAGATGGACCAGTACGTCTGCCGTCCCGTCGATGCTGTTGGTGAGGAGAAGAAGCAAGGATGGCTTGCCCGCAAGGCCTCACCGGTCAAACCGTGCACCCGCTCAGTCAAACCGGCAGTCGGGGACGGTGTCCTTGCCGTTATTGGTCTGGCCGGTGACAGTGTCGCAAGCAGCAGTGTTATCAGCCAGTTTCAGACCTGCCGCAGTCCCGCTTTGCTGGCGATCCCAATCGTAGGGAGCGTCTCCGAGATTGACGACACGGGGCTCGGCCGCCAGCGACATCGGCGTAATGTCGGCCGGGTCGGCACCCGAGAAGGCATTCAACAGCAAGACGGCAGCCGAGATCGACATCGGATGACTCCTTTGGGCCGAGAGTTGCCTTTTTGAGAACAAGGCTCACGGCAGCTTGGGGAGAAGCTACCGGCGAAGGAAGCCCGATGCAAGCTGTGGCGGTAAGTCAGGAGCATTCCAACCTCAGAGACTGGAACGGTCCAGGCTGAAGGCGGGGACAGGGGCGCGCCCTCTTGACGGTTTGATCGAGACCGTCGGCTCAAGCGGCGACCGGCCCTTTGAGCTCGACGCCGTTGCCCTCGGGATCGATGAGATAGACCGAAGGTCCCTGGCCTTCCGCCCCGTAGCGCGAGGCTTGCGCGCCGCAGGCAGCGCCATGGGCCGCGAGATGGTGCGCGATCGCGGCCGCATCGAACGGATCAACGCGCAGGCAAAGATGGTCGAGGTTGGCCCCGCCGCTGCGCGAGCTGCCGCCGGCCGGACCGGGTTCGTCCGCCGGCACGATATCGATCAGAGCGCTGCCGGCGCGCAGCTGCGCGAGCATGCCCTGGCGCCTCTCGAGCGTGCAGCCCAGCGCCTCTACATAGAACCGCTCCAGGGCGACCGGATCGGCTGCGCGCAGGACCACGTGATCGATGCCGAGAATCGCGAACGGGATGGACATGGCGCAACTCCCATCAATGATTTTGCTCAATCCTACCCCATCTGCGAAAGCCGTGCTCTCTGCCGTCCGGCCAAAGCCCGGCGCAGGTCGGCAGCCGTGCGGGCCAATTCCCGGTCGCTGGCGCAGGGCAGGCAGCGGAAGGTCACCGTTTCTTCGACGATGTAGCGGCGCGATGTGATGTCGGTCTCCTCGTGGATCGGGACCGCATGGGCGTGCACATGGGCGATATCGCCGCCGGTGAAGACAAATGCCACGCGCGGAACGTGAAGGGTCTGTTTCATTGCGCGCGCGAGCTTCTGCCCGACCGTCACGATCGAAGCGAGGAGATCGGGCGGAGCATCGTCGAAATAGGGGAAATGCTCACGCGGCACGATCTGGGTGTGGCCGGGCCGGATCGGGCCGCGGTCGAGAAACGCCAGCAGGCGCTCGTCCTCATAAACGATGTGGGCCGCGATCTGGCGCTGGCCGATCCGGCAGAACAGGCATTCGGTCGTCATGGCCTTGGCTCGCACGACGAGCTTGGCCCGCACCTGCTTGGCTCGCACGCGCCTGGTTCGCACTCGCCTAAAGCGCACGCGACCCGATGTGCGTTCCCCCAGCTTTTCAGCGAGGCCCACAGCCTGCGGTCGAGCCGGAAGCAATCGACTGGCGCGGATGATCGCAGCGCCCGGATGCGGATCAAGGACACGCCGGTCCATTGGAAGCCGCATTTCTCCAGCACGCGGCGAGAGGCCGGATTGCTCACCCGGGCGCGACTGGTGAGCCGCTCGCAGCCGAGCGTCCCGAACGCATGGTCGAGAACGGCGCGGGCCGCCTCAGTCACGTAGCCGCGGCCCCAATAGGGCACGCCGAGCCAATAGCCGAGCTCAAGATCTCCTCCGCTCAGGACGTGGAGGCCGCAGCCGCCGATGAGGGTTCCGTCGGCGAGCGCGATCATGAACGACGGCTCGCCCGGCTCCTGGTTGACCTGCGCCAGGAAGGCATGGGCATCGGCGAGTGAATAAGGATGCGGAATGCGCGCGGTATTCTCACCGATGCGGCGGTCATTGATGAGGTTGGCGATCGCCGCGGCATCCTCGCCGCGCGGGGCCCGCAACCGCAGCCGCTTGGTCGCAAGGACCGGGAGGCTTGCGGCACGGGCGGATTCTCGGGAACCGGTCTCCAGCGATGTCATCACGCGGGCTCCAGGGCTGGCGCAAAAGCGAAAAGGGGAGCCGGCATCCGGTCTCCCCTTGCATGGAACCCGTGTGGGTCCGCCGGTTCGACTGGGATGCCGGCAGACCACACTATGGTCGGCCGTTTATTCGGCTGCGGCCTCCGTCATCGGCACTACCGACACGAAGATGCGGCCTTTGGCTTTGGTGCGGAACTCGACGTGACCCTTCACCAGGGCGAACAGGGTGTGGTCGCGACCCAAGCCGACGTTGCGGCCCGGATGCCACTGGGTGCCGCGTTGGCGCGCCAGAATGTTGCCGGCAAGCACGCTTTCGCCGCCGAACACCTTGACGCCGAGGCGCTGGCTGTTCGAATCGCGGCCGTTGCGTGAGGAGCCGCCTGCTTTCTTGTGGGCCATGGTCGTTATCCTGAATACGCTGGGTTTCTAACCCGGATTTGTGACGAAATCATCACTTTCTTGCCGCCCGATTTGGATCTTCAGGCCTCTCGGGGCGGCGCTTTGGCTTTTCGCCGCCTACGGGGCGGCCTGCTCGGCCCCCTCTGCGGTGCCCTCCACGGGAGCGGGCCTGCGGTTGGCTCTCCGCACGCTTGCCGTCATGGTCGGCGCCTGGCCGTCGGTCAGGATTTCGGTGATCCGGACCAAGGTGAATTCCGCCCGGAAGCCGCGCTTGCGGCGCGAATTCTTCCGCCGGCGCTTCTTGAAGGCGATGACCTTGGGGCCGCGACCCTGCTCCAGCACCTCGGCCGCCACCGAGGCGCCCGCGATGGTGGGGCTGCCGAGCGTCACGCTGTCGCCGCCGACCAGCAAAACCTCGCCAAATTGCACGATCTCCCCGGGCTCGCCCTTGAGCCGGTCGACCTTGAGCATGTCCTGGGCGGCGACCCGGTACTGCTTGCCGCCCGTCTTGATGACCGCGAACATCGTTCTTGTCCTCGTGTTCGATCCCGGTGTTCGGAATGCTCCGGACCGGCTTCTTTCAGTCGGTTGATGGATTGAAAGCGTCCCCAGGATTGCTCCCAAGGGTTGCCGCCGCGATGCTTATGGCTGCCGAGGCCCGGACTGTCAAGAAAGCCAAGGCCAACGGAGCATTCTCGGGACCGGCCCGAGACTTGGGAACCGGACGCATTGAACCAGACATTGGGAAACAGGACACTGAAACGAGCGGCTGGGTTTTCTGCTCGAAAATGCGACACAATGAGTTGGCTCGGGGGGTGGCGGCCAGCAAGGGAGCCGATATGACGTTCTCGGATCGAAGGCGGGGGCTTCTCCTCGCCGGTGTTCTGGCCCTGACGCCCGGCTGGTTACGGGCTTGGGCGCAGGACTATCCGACCCGGTCGGTCACGATCGTGGTGCCGTTTGCGGCCGGCGGCGGGACCGACATCCTTGGCCGCCTGGTGGCGCTACAGCTGGAGCAGCGGCTCGGCCGGCCCTTCATCATCGAGAACAGGCCGGGCGCCGGCAGCACCACGGGGGCGGGTTTTGTGGCCCGCGCCAATCCGGACGGCTACACCCTCCTGATGGCACCAAGCCCCACCATGGCGGTTGCGATCACGATCTACAAGAATTTGCCCTATGACCCGGTCACCGACTTCGTTCCGTTGGCGCTCATCGCCCAGACCCCCTTCGTCCTGATCGTCAATCCGTCGCTGCCCGTGCACACGGTCGCTGAGCTGATCGCGCTCGCGAAGGAGAAGCCCGGACAGCTCTCGTTCGGCTCCGCCGGGCCGGGCACGCCGCACCATCTCTATGGCGAGCTGTTCAAGAGCATGACCGGCATCGAGATGAGCCACGTTCCCTACCGGGGCAGCCTGCCGCTTCTCAACGACGTCGTGGCCGGGCATATTCCGCTGACCTTCATCGATTTCGGCCCCGCGATCGGGATGTTGCGGGCCGGGAAAGTGCGCCCGCTCGGCATTTCCACCAAGACCCGCCTGGCGCAATTTCCCGATATCCCGCCGATCGCCGAGGCCGGCGTGCCCGGCTTCGATGCGGCGTCGTGGCAGATGATCGTGGCGCCGGCCAAGACGCCGCGGCCGATCGTCGACAAGCTGCACAGCGAGATCATGGCCGTGGTGGCGCTGCCGGAGATCAGGAATCAGATCATCAGCGGCGGGATGCTGCCCATGGACAATCCTTCGATCGAAGGTCTGCGCGATTTCGTCAAGTCGGAGATCGTGCGCTGGGGCGCCGTGGTGCGCCGCGCCGGCCTCGAGGGTACAGAATGACAGTAATCAGTAATCAGTAGGGCATCCGATTTTTGCCAGGGCCTCGTGATTACTGACTTCTGATCACCGATCACTGCTTCAGCGGCACCAGCACGTTGACCACGAGCATGTCCTGCGGGCTGGTGACCAGGTCGGTCACGTATTCCTCGATCAGCAGATCCTTGGCGTCGAGGCCCTTCTCATCGAGGTAATTGGTGATCGCCTCGTAGGTCTGGTTCATGTCGTCGTAGGAGCCGCGGTGCACGAACTTGAGCACCTTGCCGTCGGGCGACTGACCGACCGCGATCTCCTGGGGCGGGGTCTTGGGCGGCTCAACCAGCGGGACGGCGGCCTTGAAGTCGAAGCCGGTGTCATCGGTTGAGGTGAAGATCGTCATGGCCGGGCCCGATGGCCGGAGTCCGGCGCCGTCGAGGTAAGCGTCGACCTTCTTGAAGGCGTCCACCAAGGCGTCATAGGCCTTGTCCCAGGTTCCAGATCCCGCCACATACACGATGGTCTTGGGCGCCAGCGTCACCTCCTGGCCGAACGCATCGATCGCCTGGGTCGGCACTTTGGTTTGCGCCAGCCCGGGCTGCGGCGAGCCGAAGCCGATCATCACCGCAGCCATCGCCAGGAATGGCGCAAGACGGCAAACTGACATCGAATTCTCCTCGAAATGCAGTTCCTTGAATGAAGCTTCCGTGAAACGCTGGCGCCTCCAAAGTGAATCGTTTTATAGCACGTGCAGCAGAGCGCCCCTTGCCCGAAATGCATGCATCATGCGTGGCGCTGCGTGTCGCTACCGCATGGCGGCTCTGGTCAATACCGCAGCTTTGCCCATATGATGACTCCCCGCCGCCATCGTCCGCGAAGGCGGACGACCCGGTAATCACCGACGCTTCGGCAAAGAATGGCATTCGCGATTACTGGGTGGACCGCCTTCGCGGAGCATGACAGTCGGAGATTGTGGCTAATCAACAGAATGAACGCGCTGGCCAACCATGCTTTTGTCAAGATGAACGGCCTCGGCAACGAGATCGTGGTGGTCGACCTGCGGGCGCTCCCCATTGCGCAAGCGGCCGGCGCCGTGACAGCGGCGGATGCGCGCGCCGCTGCCCAGCCGGGAGGCGCCGCCTATGACCAGTTGATGATATTGCAGGCACCGCGCACGCCCGGCACCGATGCGTTCGTGCGCATCTACAACAATGACGGCTCGGAGGCGGGGGCTTGCGGCAACGGCATGCGCTGCGTCACCGAGCTCGTGTTCCAGGAGACCGGCAAGCGAGCGCTGACATTCGAGACCAGGGCCGGCCTCTTGAATTGCTGGAAGGGCGAAGAGCCGCTGGTGTCCACGGTCGATATGGGGCTGCCGCGCTTCGCCTGGAACGAGATCCCGCTGGCCGAGGAATTCCGCGATACCCGTGCGATCGAGCTGCAGATCGGTCCGATCGACAAGCCGATCCTGCACTCGCCGTCGGTCGTCAATATGGGCAACCCGCACGCCGTGTTCTGGGTCGAGGATGTCGAAGCCTATGACCTCGGCAAGATCGGCTCGCTGCTCGAGCACCATCCGATCTTTCCCGAGCGCGCCAATATCTCGCTCGCCGTCGTGAAATCGCGCGACCATGTCGTGCTGCGCACCTGGGAGCGCGGCGCCGGCCTGACCAAGGCCTGCGGATCGGCCGCCTGTGCGGCGGCGGTCGCGGCGGCGCGGCTCCGGCGTACCGAACGCCAGGTGACGGTAACGCTTCCGGGCGGCGACCTTCGGATCGATTGGCGGGAGCGCGACGATCACGTGCTGATGACCGGTCCGGTCGAATACGAATATGCCGGCACCTTTCCTCCGGCCCTGTTCGCTGCCGCCCGCGCAACCTGAACCGTGCCGCCATGAATGCGCCCATATGAGCGTCGACCTCGTCACCTTCGGCTGCCGCCTCAACGCCTATGAGTTCGAGGTCATCCGGGCACATGCGCAAGCCGCCGGCCTGGCGGACGCGGCTGTGGACACCATCGTGGTCAATACCTGCGCGGTGACCGCCGAGGCGACCCGGCAGGCCCGTCAGGCCATCCGCAAGCTCGCCCGCGAGCGGCCAAGCGCGCGCATCGTGGTCACCGGTTGCGCCGCCCAAATCGAGCCGGAAAGCTTTCGCGACATGCCCGAGGTCGCCCGCGTGCTGGGCAATCGGGAGAAGCTCAGCGCGGAGGCCTGGCGCGACACGCAGGCGCTGCTCGCGCGCCAGGGCGTCCCGGACCGCGACGAAAAGGCGGTCGTCAACGACATCATGGCGGTCACCGAGACCGCGCTGCATCTCATCGACGGCTTCGATGGCCGCGCCCGCGCCTTCGTGCAGGTGCAGAACGGTTGCGACCACCGCTGCACGTTCTGCATCATTCCGTTCGGCCGCGGCAATTCGCGTTCGGTACCCATGGGCGCGGCGGTCGATCAGGTGCGCCGGCTCGCCGAGCGCGGCTATCGCGAGGTGGTGCTGACCGGGGTCGATCTCACCAGCTACGGCGCGCGCCTGCCGGGAACGCCCAGGCTCGGGACGCTGGTGAAGCAGATTCTCAAGCATGTGCCCGAGCTCAAACGGTTGCGGCTGTCATCGATCGATTCGATCGAGGCCGACCACGATCTGCTCGACGCGCTGGCCGGCGAGGCCCGCATGATGCCGCATCTGCATCTCTCGCTGCAGGCCGGCGATGACCTCATTCTCAAGCGCATGAAGCGGCGTCACCTGCGCGCGGACGCGATCGCCTTTTGCGCCCAGGTGCGGCGCCTGCGGCCCGAGGTGGCGTTCGGCGGCGATATCATCGCGGGGTTTCCGACCGAGAGCGAGGCCATGTTCGAGCGCTCGCTCGATCTCATCGACCAATGCGGGCTCACGTATCTGCACGTGTTCCCGTTCTCGGCCCGGCCCGGCACGCCGGCCGCGCGCATGCCGCAGGTCGCGCCCGCCGTCGTCAAGGCGCGCGCGCGGGCGCTGCGGCAGAAGGGCGAGGCGGCGCTGCGCCGCCATCTCGACGGCGAGATCGGCGCCCGCCGCAGCGTGCTCGCCGAAGCGCGCGACAGCGGCCGCACCGAGCAATTCACCCGGGTGCGGCTCGCCGGCGCGACCGAGCCCGGCACGATCCTCGACCTCGCGATCGCGGGCCACGACGGCCGCCAGCTGCTGGCGGCTGGTTGATTGTAGAAGGAGGAACGCAATGGCTGCTGCCGACGGCACATTCGTCACCACGATGGATCAGCTCACGGCGCTCTATGAATCGCCGACGGATGTCGCGATCGCCAAGGAGATCGATCACATCAGCGACCATTACCGCGCCTTCATCGAGGCGGCGCCGTTCTTTGCGCTGGCCACCGGCGGTCCCGAAGGGCTCGATTGCTCGCCGCGCGGCGATGCGCCGGGCTTCGTGCGGGTGGTCGATCGGCAGACCCTCATGGTGCCCGACCGCCGCGGCAACAACCGGATCGACAGCCTGCGCAACATCGTGAACGATCCGCGCGTTGCGCTGCTGTTCCTGATCCCTGGCATCGGCGAGACCATTCGGGTCATGGGGTGGGCCGCGCTCTCGATCGACGCGGACCTGATCGCCAGCTTTGCGGTCAACGGCAAGTTGCCCTGCTGCGTGATCGTGGTCACGGTCGAGCGCGTCTTCTATCAATGCACCAAGGCGATCGTGCGCTCGAAGCTATGGGATCCGGCACAGCACGTGGAGCGCAAGAGCCTGCCCACGACCGGCACCATTCTCGCGGCCCAGACGGCCGGCCGCCTGGGCGGCGCCGCGCATGACCGTGGCCAGCTTGAGCGCACTTTGGAGAAGCTTTATTGAGGCCCAGTTGGCAATCTGCAATCGGAGTAACACACTGCAAGGCAAGAGGAGATCATCATGCGCGACTGCTTGTCAGGCCCGATGGTCGCTGCCGCTGTTGCCGTGGCTGCCGTCAGCGCCGCCATTTCGGTGCCCACCTCGACCTCGGCGCAGGCTCCGGCAGCTTCCGGCACGGCGCTGAAAACACCTTGGGGCGAACCAGATCTTCAAGGAATTTGGACGGACGAATTCGATACACCCCTGCAGCGCCCCGCCGAGTATGCGAATCAGGAATTCTTCACCAAGGCGCAGCGGGAGGAAATAGACCAGCAGCGAAGAGCGCATTTCGGCAGCGACCCGCGCCAGGAGCGCGGGACCGCACTTGACGTCGGCGGCGCCTACAACACGGTGTTTTTGACCGTAAAACACGTCGGCGCGCGTACATCGCTGATTGTCGATCCGCCCAACGGCCGGCTGCCGCCGCAGACGGCGGAAGCTCAGCGGGCGGCTGCGGCCGATCGCGAATTTCGCCTCGCCCTGTTGCAATCGACGGACGCGTGCAAGAACAAGGCGCCGGCATGCAGCGGAGGCAAGTACGATCCGACGCCTTCGCCTCGATACGCGGAACCTCCTCCGCGCTATCACGCCGGTAACTTCGAGCGTCTCAATCGCAGCGATGGTCCGGAGGACGACGCCTTGGCAGACCGCTGCCTGCACAGCGGCCTGCCCGACTTCGGAAGCTTGTTCGGCGGGAGCTATCGCCGAATCGTGCAGACGCCCGGCGGCATCTCGATGTTCTACGACTTGAATCAAGGCCAAGGATGGCAGCGGAACATCGTCATGAACGGCAGTCCCCACTTGCCGGCCAGCATCCGCCAGTGGTTCGGCGACTCGCGCGCCCATTGGGAGGGCGACACGCTGGTGGTCGACGTGACCAACTTCAGTCCGAAAACCGATTTCCAGGGGTCGCGCGAGAACCTGCATCTGGTTGAGCGCTGGACGCGCACCGGGCCAAAGACCCTGGAGTACGAGGTCACGATCGAGGATCCGACCGTGTGGACCAGGCCTTGGACCGTCAAGCAAGAGTTCACCAGGCAGAGCGACCAGGAGAACAGAATTTATTACGAGCCGCGCTGCATCGAGGGAAACTATGGCTTGCCAGGGCTGCTGCACGGACGGCGCGCGCAAGAGCGCGCTTTCGCGGAGGGACGCGGTCCCGATCCGAGAACTATCGACAATGTAGGAGGTGTGCAGTCCACTCAAACCGACCCGTTGCGATAGGGCAGCGGGACCCCTCACCGACCGGATCGGACCGCCGGTATAACGAGGTCGCAAGGGCAAGCGCTCTCAAGCCGCCAATTGTGTTGACGGGGCAATTCTGGTACAAAGCATGAACAAGGGGGCGGCGATCAGCAAGCCTCAGGCGGGACGTTGATGGCACGAAGGTCCGGAAGCGCCGATCTGCCGCTGCATGGCGGCCACGTTCCGAAATGGCTGGCAGACCGCATGACGCGGCTTGGCGCCGTCATCGCACAGGCCATCGTCCATCACTATGGCCGCGACGAGCTCCTGCGCAGGCTGGCGAGCCCGTTCTGGTTCCAGTCCTTTGGTGCGGTGATGGGGATGGATTGGCATTCGTCCGGCATCACGACCAGCGTCATCGGGGCTCTCAAACGCGGCTTGACGCCACTGCAGGCCGAGCTCGGCATTCACGTCTGCGGCGGGCGCGGCAGACATTCGCGCCAGACCCCGCAGGAACTGGTCGCCATCGGGGACCGGGTGGGGTTCAACGGCATGAGGCTCGCGCGGGCGAGCCGCCTGGTGGCCAAGGTCGATAGCGCGGCCGTCCAGGACGGATTCGATCTTTACCTGCACGGTTTCGTGGTCACGGACGAGGGCCGCTGGACCGTTGTGCAGCAGGGCATGAATGGCGAACGCCGGCAGGCACGGCGCTATCATTGGCATTCCGAAGGGTTGCAAAGTTTCGTGGACGATCCGCACGCCGCGATCGAGGGCCTGGGGCAGGGACAGATCGTCAATCTTGCCGACCGGCGCGCAGCAGCGTCGCGGGCGGCGCAGCTGGACCTTCTCGCCGCCTGGGGTCCAGACCGCGTCGCGCGCGAGCTTGCGATGCTGGAAGCATCCGACCGGTTCGACCCTTGCCCGGCACAACCGCTGCTCCCGCATCTGATCATGCCCAGCCATCATGACGTTCGCGGCAGTGACGTGATTGCCCGACGCCTGCACGGCAACCTGGCGGCCGCCGCCGATCGCGGGCCGCAGGACTTTCCCGAGCTGCTGCTGACGCCCGGCGTTGGGGCGCGGACCGTGCGGGCGCTGGCCCTGGTGGCCGAGGTCGTCCATGGGGCACCCTGCAGGTTCACCGATCCGGCGCGCTTTTCATTTGCCCATGGCGGCAAGGACCGCCACCCCTTCCCGGTGCCGCTCAAGGTCTATGACGAGACCATCGGTGTGCTGAAAACGGCTGTGCAGAAGGCAAAACTCGGACACGAGGAAGAGCTCGGCGCGTTGCAGCGGCTTGACCAGCAGGCCCGTCAGCTTGAACGCCAGGTCCGCGGTCCCACCGTGGAAGCGCTGATCGCCGAAGAGGGCGAGCTTTCGCATTCCTATGGGGGACGGTCGGTCTTCGGGTGGGAGCTACCGCCCGGCGCCGCGCGCAGTTCGGCGAAGAGCAGGGGTCATTAAGAAGTTGGCACGCACGCGCTAAAGGACCGCCGCCAACGCCTCTTCCCGCCATCCGCATGCTTGCAGCCGCTCCACCATGTGGGGCGGTACCGGCGCGGTCACCCGGATCGGCTCGCGCTTGCGGTAGAGCGGCACCACGATTTCGCGGGCGTGCAGTTGGAGTCCCTGGCCCTCCCGTGCGCGGTGCTTCGCCATAGATGGCATCGCCCACGATCGGCCAGCCCAAGGCGGCACAGTGCACCCGCAGCTGATGGGTGCGGCCAGTCAGCGGCTCGAGCGCGAGCCAGGTCAGGTTCGAGGTCGCGGCCGGACTTCCAGCCGCGGCGGCCGAGCGTCCCATCACCGTCCAGGCGGTAACCGCCGGTTGTCCGGTCGGATCGGGTTTCATCCACCAGCCGCGCGTCACGTCCATGCGGCCGAGCGCAAGCTCGATGCGGCCGGCCTGCGCCGGCGGTCCGCCTTCCACCACCGCCCAATAGGTCTTGCCGATCGCGCCAGTCTTGAACAGCCGGCCGAGCTCGGCCAGCGCCTTGCGATGGCGCCCGAGCGCCAGGCAGCCGGAAGTGTCGCGGTCGAGCCGATGCGCCAGGGCCGGCGCGCGTGGCAACCCGAAGCGCAGTGCGTCGAAATGATCCTCGAGGCTCTCGCCGCCCTTCGGTCCGCGGTGCACGGCCATGCCGGCCGGTTTGTCGATCACCAGCATCAGGGCATCGCGGTAGAGCAGCCGAGCCACCATCTCTTCCGGTGTCATGGTGAAACCGCTATCACGGCTTCCATCATTGTTTCACGCTCTTTCGCCCCGTTCCGGGGTGGGGGCGAGGGAAACGCGTGGCGGCTCTTCCTTCCGGCCCTGACCACACAAAATCAAAAGAAAGATCGGCCGATGGCAGAGCAGAATTGGTGGCAGCGGCTCAATAGCGGGCTTCGGCGCACCTCCGCGGCCATCACCGGCGCCATCTTCGATCTGGCGTCCAAGCGCAAGCTCGATGCCGCCATGATCGAGGAGATCGAGGAGGTGCTGATCCGCGCCGATTTGGGAGTCGACGCTGGCGGGCAAGATCGCGGCGGCGATCGCCGAGGGGCGCTACGACAAGATGATCACGGCCGACGAGGTCAAGGCTGTGCTGGCGACCGAGGTCGAGAAGGTGCTGCTGCCGGTGGCCAAGCCGCTGGAGATCGGCCCAGAGCGGCCGTTCACCATCCTGGTGGTCGGCGTCAACGGCTCGGGCAAGACCACCACCATCGGCAAGCTCGCGGCACGCTATCACGCGCAGGGCCGCAAAGTGATGCTGGCGGCCGGCGACACCTTCCGGGCCGCCGCGATCGAGCAGCTCAAGATCTGGGGGGCGCGCGCGCATGCGAGCGTCATCGCGCGGGCGACCGGCTCCGACGCCGCCGGCCTGGTTTTCGAGGCGTTCGAGGCCGCCCGCCACGAGCATGCCGACGTGCTCCTGGTCGACACTGCCGGTCGCCTGCAGAACAAGGCGGTGCTCATGGAGGAATTGCACAAGGTGGTGCGGGTGATGAAGAAGATCGATCCAGCCGCGCCGCATGCGGTCCTGCTGGTGCTCGATGCCACCGTCGGACAGAACGCGTTGTCGCAGGTCGAGATCTTTCACAAGATCGCCGGCGTCACCGGGCTCGCCATGACCAAGCTCGATGGCACGGCGCGCGGCGGAATTCTCGCCGCCATTGCGGCCAAGCACGCGCTGCCGGTGCATTTCATCGGGGTCGGCGAAGGCATCGACGATCTGGCGCCGTTCGAGGCCAAGGACTTTTCACGGGCGATCGCGGGGATGTCGTGACCCCCAATGTTGCGACCCATCGTCGTACCCGATGACAAGTCCGCCGGATCGCGCTAAATCCCGCCTCATGAGCAGCCAGACAACCCGCAAGCCTCAGCTCAGCCCGGGCCTCAAGCTCGTGCTCGACCTCGGGCCCCTATTGGTATTTTTCGGCGCCAATTCGCGCTTCGGCATCTTTGTGGCCACCGGGGCGTTCATGGCGGCGATCGTGATCGCGCTCGCGGTCTCTTACGCGCTGACCCGGCATTTGCCGATCATGCCGCTGGTCACCGCGATCGTGGTCGTCGTGTTCGGCGGCTTGACGCTGGTGCTGCATGACGAGCTGTTCATCAAGGTCAAGCCAACCATCATCTACGTGCTGTTCGGCGGCGTATTGCTGGGCGGGCTTGCCTTCGGCAAGTCGCTGCTCGGGATCGTGTTCGATTCCGTTTTCCACTTGACCGAGGAGGGCTGGCGCAAGCTGACGCTGCGTTGGGCGCTGTTCTTCCTCGCGCTCGCGCTCGCCAATGAGATCGTCTGGCGCACGCAGACGACGAACGTCTGGGTCGACTTCAAGGTCTTCGGCGTGGTGCCGCTGACCTTCCTGTTCGCCGCCCTGCAATATCCGCTGCTGCACAAATACGCAGCGCCAGAGCCCCCGCTGGCGGAGCAGGTCACCGAATAGGGCCACTCACCCGCCCGCGGCGATGGCCTTCTCGATCTCCGGCTTGAGCACGGCGTCGAGATTGTCAGCGGTGACCGGACCGATCAGCTTGAACGCGATGTGGGCGTCGCGACCCACCACGAAGGTTTCCGGCACCCCGTAAACGCCCCATTCGATGGCGGCGCGGCCGTTCTCGTCGGCGCCGTTGGCCACAAAAGGATCGCCGTAGCGGCCGAGAAACCGGCGCGCATTGTCGGCCTGGTCCTTGTAGTTGATGCCGATTACGCGGATGCGCTTGTCCTGCGCCAGCTGCATGAGCAGCGGAGCTTCCTCGTGGCAGGGCACGCACCAGGATGCCCACACATTGAGCACCGAGACTTGGCCCTGGAATGCGGCCGGGTCGAGGCCCGGAACGGGGGTGCCCTCACGCGCCAGCCCGGCAACCGGCGGCAGGCTGGTCGCCGGCGCCGGATGGCCGATCAGGGCGGAGGGGATGAGCGAAGGGTCGCCGGCGTTGAGCCGGATGACGAACAGCACCGCCAGCCCCAAGAAGATCAGCAGCGGGATGAACACGATCATCCGGCGGCGCCCCACCTTTGCGGTATCCTCAGCTGCGGTCACGTTGGCTCTCCGAAGGGTGCTTCGTCCTGAAAGATCAGGCGGTATTTCCTGTTCCGCCCGGGATCAAGACCGGGGCATGCTTTCTCCCGCAACCCCGGCGCTGCGTTCCGACCGGCGAGTGACGCCGCGCGCCTCCAGCTCGGCGAGGCTGCGCGTTTGCCGCCGATGATCGACAACGATCCAGATGATCATGGCGCTGACGATCAGGGCGGCGAACCCGTAGGCGCTGACGATAAAGCCGGCATGGGGTCCGAGGTCCACAGGTCCTAGATCCATGGCTCAATGTCCGCCCGCCGCATCGGCCTGCATCATCAGCAGCGTCCGCACGCGCCGCCGCATGATCTCGTTGCGCATGGCGGCAAGGTGCAAGGTGAAAAACAACAGCGTGAAGGCGATCGCCATGATGAAGAGCGGGATCAGCAGGGACTCGTCGATGGTCGAGCCGCCAAACCGAAACACCGAGGCCGGCTGATGCAGCGTGTTCCACCAGTCGACCGAGAACTTGATGATCGGCAGGTCGAGCGCGCCCACCAGGGTCAGGACCGCGGCGGCGCGCGCGGCGCGGCCCGGATCATCGATCGTGCGCCATAGCGCGATCACGCCGAGATACATCAGAAACAGCACCAGCTCGGAGGTCAGCCGCGCGTCCCAGACCCAATAGGTGCCCCACATCGGACGCCCCCACAACGATCCGGTGACCAGGCACAGGAGCGTGAAGGCGGCGCCGAGCGGCGCCGCCGTCTTGGCGGCGACGTCGGCCAAAGGATGGCGCCAGACCAGCGTGCCGAGCGCGGCCATGCTCATCAATCCCCAAGCCATCATTCCGAGCCAGGCGGCCGGCACATGAATGAACATGATCTTGACGGTGGCGCCTTGCTGATAGTCGTCGGGCGCGAAATAGGCTCGCTCGAGTCCGAAGGCGAACGCCACCACGGTCGCGGCGCCGAGCCAGGGCAGCAGGCTCTCGGCGAGCGCGCGAAAGCGCGACGGATTGGCGAGATCGATCAGGGCCATGGCGGGTTGCTCCTAGGCATTTTCAGGCCGAGTGTAATCCTCTTTTCCGTGCGAAAATGCGGACCACGCAAAGATGCCAACGGGCCTATCGGGATGTGCTTTCGATGCCGGTGTGTCAACAACATGGCTGTCGCGCCCAACTCTGGCAATGTCCTTGATCCTGCGCCGCTCACTCCATGGCGTGCCGTAGCGCCGCAGCGGCCGCGAAGGTGCCGACCACCATGCTCATCAGCGCCAGCCCGCACAGGATGCTGAACGGGGTTCCGAACCTGACCGGGCCGACGATGGCGGCGTTGGAAGCTGCCACCCCGAAGATCAGCACCGGGATCGTCAGCGGCAGGACCAGGACCGCGACCAAAAGGCCGCCGCGGCGCAACGCCACCGTGATGGCGGCCCCGATCAGCCCGATGAAGGTCAGGGCCGGGGTGCCGACCAGCAAGGTGAGGGCGACTGCCGCGGTCGCCATGGGCTCCAGGTTGAGCAGCAAGCCCAGGAGCGGGGTGGCGAGCACCAACGGCAGGCCGGTGGTCAGCCAATGGGCGATCCCCTTGACCGCCACGGTAAGCTCGAGCGCCACCGGGGCGGTCAGGATGAGGTCGAGGGAACCATCCTCGTGGTCGATCGCCAGCAACCGGTCGAGGGTCAGGAGGCTGGCCAGGAGCGCGCCGAGCCACAGGATCGCCGGGCCGACCCGCGCCAGCAAGGCGAGATCGGGGCCCATGGCGAACGGCACCAGGGTGACCACGATCAGGAAGAACAGGACCCCGATCAAGGCGCCGCCGCCAACCCGAATGGCGAGCCTGAAGTCGCGTACGAACAGGGCCGCAAGCGGGCTCATCGCGATCCTCGCTGCCGCAGCTGGGCCTTTGCCGGAAGCCTGTTCACCGGGAGCCTCCCAAGCGCAATTCCTTGGCGGCTTGCAGCCCGATCGGACCGTGGGCGGCCGCCACGATCAGCCCGCCGCCGGCGAGGTGCTGCTCCATGCAGCCCGCAAGCTGGTCCTGGGCGGCGACGTCGAGGGCGGAGGTCGGCTCGTCGAGCAGCCAGATCGGTCGCTTGATGGCGATCAGCCGGGCGATCGAGAGGCGGCGACGCTGGCCGGCCGACAGATAAGCGGCGGGAAGTTGCGCAATGCCGTCAAGGCCGACCGCCGCGAGCGCCGGTTGCGTCGCTTCGCCGCCGCCCAGATAGCGCGACCAGAATGCGAGGTTCTCATCGACCGTGAGCGATGGCTTGAGCGCGTCCTGGTGGCCGAGATAATGGGCCTGCTCCCCAATGGTGAGCTCGCGATCCCCGCCCTCGAGGCAAAGCTGGCCGCCGAAGCTCGGCACCAATCCGGCCACCAGCCGCAACAAGGAGGATTTGCCGACCCCATTGGGCCCCAGCACCACCAAGGCTTCGCCACCCTCGACGGCAAAGCTCAGGCCCGAAAACACCTGGCGGCCGCCCCGGAAACAGGCGAGATCCGATCCCAAAAGGCGCATCAAAACCCCTCGCCGCCCGCTCCAATCCCGGGCCACCCGGAGATCGGAGGAAAAACATGTGGGCAAGTCGGCGGCAGCCGGCCTGCCATGCCCCCCGGCAGCGACCCCGCGAGACCCCTGAGGGTCCGCCCGCTATCCGCCATGGCGTTGACAAGTGTTGATTATCTGGAACACGGCAAAAAAAGAACTTATAAGCCCGAACCATCCGGGCTTATTTTGACGCAACCCTCGCGGAGATCGCAGCCGGCGATTATAGGGGCCTGCTGGTATCATGGTGCCGCGCCATGCTTCAATCCGGTCGGATGGGGGAACAACCAAAATGACTTCGCTTGACAGCTTCCGGTGTTGCAAGACGCTCAAGGTCGGGACCAAGACTTACGCCTATTACAGCCTCCCGGCGGCCGAGAAGAACGGCTTGAAGGGAATTTCCCGCCTGCCGTTCTCGCTCAAGGTGCTGCTGGAAAACCTCCTGCGCAATGAGGATGGCCGCACCGTCGCCAAGGACGACCTGCAGGGGGTGGCGCAGTGGCTCAAGACCAAGACTTCGGAGCGCGAGATCGCCTTTCGCCCAGCGCGCGTGCTCATGCAGGACTTCACCGGCGTGCCGGCGGTGGTCGACTTGGCCGCCATGCGCGATGCCATGAAGAAGCTGGGCGGCGATCCCAAGAAGATCAACCCGCTGGTCCCGGTCGATCTGGTCATCGATCATTCGGTGATCGTGAACGCGGCCGGCAACAACGCCGCGTTCAAGAAGAATGTCGAGGAAGAATACAAGCAAAACCAGGAACGCTATGAATTCCTCAAATGGGCGCAGCGCTCGTTCGAGGATTTCCGCGTGGTTCCGCCCGGGACCGGCATCTGCCACCAGGTCAATCTGGAGTACCTGGCGCAGACCGTGTGGACCCGCAAGGAGAAGCTCAAGATCGACGGCAAGCCGGTCCAGATGGAGCTCGCCTATCCGGACACGCTGGTGGGAACCAATTCGCACACCACCATGGTCAATGGCTTGGCCGTGCTCGGATGGGGCGTCGGCGGCATCGAGGCGGAAGCCGCGATGCTCGGCCAGCCCTATTCGATGGTCCTGCCCGAGGTGATCGGGGTCAAGCTGACCGGCAAGCTCAAGGAAGGCGTCACCGCGACCGACCTCGTCCTCACCGTGACCCAGATGCTGCGCAAGCGCGGCGTGGTGTCCAAGTTCGTCGAATTCTTCGGTGCCGGCCTCGCCAATCTCTCGATCGCGGACCGCGCCACCATCGGCAACATGTCGCCCGAATATGGCGCGACCTGCGGGTTTTTCCCGATCGACGACGACACGCTCCAGTATCTGCGCGACACCGGCCGCGCGAGCGAGCGCGTCGCGCTGGTGGCGGCCTATGCCAAGGCGCAGGGCCTCTATCGCACCAAGACCACGCCGGATCCCATCTTCACCGACGTTCTCAAGCTCGAATTGTCGCAGATCGAGCCGTCGCTGGCCGGACCCAAGCGCCCGCAGGACCGCATCGCGCTCAAGGACCTCAAGCACGGATTTGCCACCGCGTTGGACAAGGAATTCGGCAAGGGCAGTGAAGCCGGCAAGCGGCTGCCGGTCGAGGGCCGGAATTTTGACTTGGGTCACGGCGACGTCGTGATCGCGGCCATCACGTCGTGCACCAACACGTCCAATCCGAGCGTCATGATGGGGGCCGGGCTGCTGGCACGCAAAGCGGCCGCCAAGGGGTTGACCGTCAAGCCCTGGGTCAAGACCTCGCTCGCGCCCGGCTCGCAGGTGGTTGCCGAATATCTGAACAAGTCCGGGCTGCAAGCCGATCTCGACAAGCTCGGCTTCAACCTGGTGGCGTTCGGCTGCACCACTTGCATCGGCAATTCGGGCCCATTGGCGCCGGAGATCTCCAAGACGATCAACGATCACGATTTGGTGAATGCCGCGGTCCTCTCGGGCAATCGCAACTTCGAGGCGCGGGTCAATCCCGATGTGCGGGCGAACTACCTCGCCTCGCCTCCGCTGGTGGTCGCCTATGCGCTCGCCGGCTCCATGCAGGTCGACCTCAACCGATCGCCGCTCGGCATGGATCAGAGCGGCAAGAAGGTGTTCCTCAAGGACATCTGGCCCAGCAATCGCGAGATCGCTGCGTTCGTGAGCAAGAACATCACCAAGCAGATGTTCACCAAGAAATATGCCGACGTGTTCAAGGGCGATGCGCTTTGGCGCAAGATCAGCGTGAAGGGGGCGCTGACCTATGCCTGGGACGGAAAGTCGACCTACGTCCAGAACCCGCCCTATTTCGTCGGCATGGGCCGTTCGCCGGCGCCGATCATGGATATCGTCGACGCCCGCGTGCTCGGCTTGTTTCTCAACTCGATCACCACCGACCACATCTCGCCGGCGGGTTCGATCAAGCTCGAACTCGCCGGCCGGCAAGTATCTGGTGGCCCACAAGGTGAAGCCGCTCGATTTCAACCAGTACGGCACCCGCCGCGGCAATCATGAGGTGATGCTGCGGGGGACCTTCGCCAATATCAGGCTCAAGAACCAGATGGTGCCGGGCATCGAAGGCGGCGTCACCGTCCACTATCCGTCGCGGGAGCGTATGTCGATCTACGATGCGGCGATGCGCTATAAGAGCGAGAAGGTGCCGCTCGTCGTCTTCGCCGGCAAGGAGTACGGCAGCGGATCCTCGCGCGATTGGGCCGCCAAGGGCGTCAATCTCCTGGGTGTACGCGCCGTCATCACCCAATCGTTCGAGCGCATCCACCGCTCCAACCTGATCGGCATGGGCGTATTGCCGCTGGTGTTCGAGGAAGGCACCTCCTGGCAAACGCTCGGCCTCAAGGGCAGCGAGCAGGTCACGATCCGCGGACTGCAAGGCGAGCTCAAGCCGCATCAGCGGCTGATGGCCGAGATCGTGGCCGCCGACGGCGGTCTGCGGCGCATCCCGCTGATCTGCCGCATCGATACGCTGGACGAGCTGGATTACTTCAGGAACGGCGGCATTCTGCAATACGTGCTGCGCCATTTGTTGGCGGCCTGAACGCCGTTACCTCACCTCGAAGTGAGTGGCGGGTGATCGCGGGCCCGACTATCACTGTTGGCCACCGGTGGGTCCTGTGGGAGGAGCCCACCGATGCCGGGGCGAGCTCGACATCGGTTCCATCTGCGGGTCGCAAGTACGAGTCTCAGGCGCGCAAGCCGGCCAGGAGGCCGGGCGAGTGTCCGTTCGCCCGGAGGTTGAGTGGCTTTGTTCAATGGCTTGGTTGAATGGCTTGGCGCGCCGTCGCGGTGAAGCCGGGTTGGGAGGCCGGGAGGGTCCTCATGGTGCGGGATTGCAGGATTCGTGATTACGGGATGCGTGATTGCTTGGCATGTGCGATCGTGGTCGCATTCACCACAGCCACAGTTTCGTACGCTGTTGCCGAGCCGCGCGCCGTCATCGAGCTGTTCACGTCTCAGGGCTGCTCATCTTGTCCCCCCGCCGACCAGCTGCTCAGTCAATTCACCGCGGATCCTTCGCTGATCCCGATCAGCCTGCCGATCGACTATTGGGATTATCTGGGCTGGAAGGATACGCTGGCTGACCCGCGCAACTCAGCCCGCCAACGCGCCTATTCGCGCGTGCGCGGCGATCGTGAGGTCTATACCCCCCAGGTGGTGGTGAACGGTACTCTGCATGCGCTGGGGAGCGACAAGGACGCGATCGAAGCCGCCATCGCGCTGAGCCACAAAGGCGGGATGACGCTGTCCGTGCCGGTAACCATGACGATCGCCGACGGCCGCCTGTTGGTGAGCGTGCCGGGCGGCGGAGAGGGCCAGCATTCGCTGGCGGAGGTTTGGCTCTGCGGGCTGCTCAAGGCCGCCTCGGTCGCCATTGGCCGCGGCGAGAACCGGGGCAAGACGATCACCTATCACAACGTGGCACGGCATTGGGTGAAGCTCGGCAACTGGAGCGGCCAGGGCGAGACCTGGAACGTGCCGCTTCAGGAGTTCGGCGACGAAGGCATCGACGAGGCCGCCGTCATGGTGCAGGCCGGTACGGTCGACAAACCAAGCGCGGTGTACGGCGCTGCTCTCGCGACGATCCACTGACACTCACGCAGCATGAAGATTGATCCTCGGCCGCCACGGCGCGCCCAAGACGCGAGCGGCCTTCGCGTGGGCGACCTCGGTCATGCGATGCCCGCGCGAATTTGGACGGTAAACCGCTGGCAAGAAAAAAGCCGGCGGGGTGGCCGGCCTGCAAACCGATTCTGAACCAAAGATCTCGGGCCCGATCTGCTCCAAACCCCGGGGGGCTGGGGGCTGAGGAATCCGGTGCTCGAAGGCAGACCGGGCCCTGAGGCAACGCGTCCTGTCTCACATTCCAGCTTGGCGCGCGCTTGTTCGAATTTGGGCAGCATTATGAAGTTACTAAAGAATCCGTGAGGCCGCGCCGATCGCAGAGCGGCCTTATCGCTACCCTGACACCGACCTCAATGCTGCCTCTTGCCCACGCGCCCGTCCGGCGCAATCATCTGTCAAATTACGGTCACACTCGAAAAGGAGGCGCCGCATGAGTCTTGGTCCAGGCGACAGCGAACCCAGCCAGTTCCGCGGGGGCGTAGCCGCGATCTTTCCGCCCCGTGTCCCCGCCGGCAAAACCGCTTCAGGCCAAATCAAATCGGATCATGCCAAATCGGGTCAAGGCAATTCGGCCACCGTTACCGCAAACCGATTTTCGTCGAGCCAAGCTAATTCCAGCCAAGCCGCTTCGAGCCACGTCACATCGAGCCAAGTTACATCCGGCCAAGTCACCTCGAACCAAGTCACCTCGAGCCAGGTCACCCCGAATCAAGTTACCTTCGACCGCGCTGAGCTGAGCCGCCTGTTCGGGCTCTACGGCCGCAAGGTCGCGGCTGGCGAATGGCGCGACTATGCCATCGATTTCCTGAAGGACCGTGCCGTCTTCTCGGTCTTTCGCCGCGCCTGCGAGGTCCCGCTCTACCGCATCGAGAAGAACCCGCGGCTCGCTCGCCGGCAGGGCACCTACAGTCTGATCTCGGCCACCGGTCTGATCATCCGCCGCGGCCAGGAACTCGACCGTGTCCTGCGCGCCATCGACAAGTCGCTGAGCGTCGTCGTCGGTTGAGCGCTGTGCTCTCCCTTCCTAAATGACTGCGCCCCGGCCTTGCGGCCGGGGCGCAGCAACCCAAGGAGCAATCTGCCGGCTCAGCGCCGATCGCCCATGAACCGGAGCAGGAACAAGAACAGGTTGATGAAGTCGAGATAGAGCTGCAGCGCGCCCATCACGGCTTTGCGGCCGGCGACGGTGCCGTCGTCCATGACGCTGTACATCTCCTTGATCCGCTGGGTGTCCCAAGCCGTCATGCCGGCAAAGATCAGCACCCCAAGGACCGAGATCACGAAATCAAGCCCCGTGCTCTTGAGGAAGACGTTGACCAGCATGGCGATGATCAATCCGAACAAGCCCATGACCAGGAACGACCCGAAGGCGGACAGGTTACGTTGGGTCGTATAGCCATACAGGCTCAAGGCGCCGAACGATGCCGCCGAGATGAAGAACACCCGCGTCACCGAGGCGCCCGTATAGGCGAGGAACACGGACGACAGCATCAGCCCCAGCAATGCCGCATAGGCCAGGAACAGGGTCAGGGCGGTCGCGGGTTGCAGGTGCTGGATGCGGAAGCTGATGAACATCACCAGCCCGAGTGTTCCCAGCATCAGGACGATCACCGCCGGTCCGCCGAAAATGGCTTGGCCAAACGGTGTCAGCCCGACGATCGCGCCGGTCGCGTTGGTCGCCACGGCGGCCTGGAAGGTGAGCCAGGAAACGACGCCGGTCAGAGCGACGCCCATGGCCATGTAGTTGTAGACGCGGATCATGTAGGCGCGCAGGCCCGCATCGATCGCAACTGCCCGGCCCGCGCCGACGCCGCGCGTAGCCGTCGCGTAGTTCCGGTCGAAATCCGACATTGGAATTCCCTCTCTCTTGATCTCCGGCGTGCCGGCCGGATGCCGGGGCGCCGCGCCGACCCGGCCGGTGGCGCCCGATGCGCCGGAATCTAGTGCGGGAGCGCGCCACGCGCCAGATGCCAAGCGCCAGAATTGTTAATGCGTCAAGAACGTCGAGAACACGAATACCACGTTACCAAGCCGCAATGTGATGCAACGGGGGGCGGCATAAAGTCTCGGATCAGAGGTTCCGCAAGACCGCTGCCGGCTTCTGGCCGAGCGCCGCGAAGGTGCCGACCAGCCCCAGCAGCACCGTTGCGGCGATGGCCGCCGCGGCGGCTCCGAAAGCCGGTTCCGGAAGCCAGCTGAAGGACAGATTCATCACATGGGTGACAATGAGCGCTGCAGCCGCCGATCCGGCCGCGATGCCAAACGCGGCGGTCGCGCCGCCGACCAGAAGATATTCGAGCACGTAGGCGCTCAAGAGCCGGCCCCGGGTGGCGCCCAGCACCTTGAGCACCACCGCATCGTGCACGCGGTTCTCGTGGCCGGAAGCCAGCGCGCCGCCGAGCACCAGCAGCGCCATCACCAATGTCAGAGCCGTTGCCCCGCGCAGGCCGAGCACCAGATTGGTGACCACATGGCCGACCGCATCTAGCGCGTCACGCACCCTTACGGTGGTAACGGACGGGAAGTCGCCGGCCACCGCCTTGAGCAACGCGATTTCCTGCGCGCTTGTGCCGCCGCCCGGATAGGTGAGGGTGGCGATGTCGGTGTGGGGAGCGCCGCGAAAGCTGCCGGGCGAGAATACCATCACGAAATTGATGCCGAGGCTCTGCCAGTCAAGCGCCCGCAGATTGGCGATGCGGGCGGTAAGGACGCGCCCCAGCACATTGACCTGGACGGTGTCGCCGAGCTTGAGGCCAAGCCCATCGGCGACTTTTTTCGAACGATACGAGCGGCGGTCCTTGATCGTCCGGTTTCCACCATTGTCCTTCCACCACGCGCGAGCCCGGCGGGACCTCATCCGAATAGGTGATGCCGCGATCGCTCTGCAGCACCCAGGCGGCGCTCGCCGCCGGCTTGAGCGCTTCGGCCGGAACGCCGTTTGCCGACACGATCCGTCCGCGCAGCATCGGCACGCGCTCGAGCGTGGCGCCGGGGGCATCTCGGCGGATGGCGTCATCGAACCGGCCGGCGTCAGCGGGCGGGATATCCAGAAAAAAGAACGAGGGCGCCCGCGCCGGCAGCGCTGCCATGAACTGCGCCCGCAGATTGCCGTCGATCTCGATCACCGTGACCAGGAGCGCGAGGCCCAATCCCAGCGACAGCACCACGCTCGGGGTGAGCGCGCCCGGCCGGTAGATATTGGCGATTGCCATGCGCAGCACCGTCGAACGCGCATGCGGCAGACGCCGTGCGATCCACATTAGCAGCCATGCGATCACTCGCAGGCTCACCAGCACCGCGCCCGCCACCGCCACGAAAATCGCAGCCGTCCGGTGATCGAACGATAGGCCCACCGCGAGCGCCGCCAAGGCACCGACCACCAGCACAGTGGAAATGATGTAGGACCGGCGCGGCCAGCGAGCATCATCTACGACCTGATCGCGGAACAGCGTGGACACTGGCACATCATGGGTGCGCCCAAGCGGCCACAGCGCAAAAGCGATCGCCGTGAGCATCCCGTAAAGCAGGGCCAGCCCGAGCACGCCGGCATGCAAGCCGGGCGCGATCGGCAAGGGCAGCACGGCCGCGAGCCCCCAGGCGATGCCGAACGGCAGGGCTGCCCCAATGGCGAGCCCCGGTAGCGCCCCGATGCCTGCGAGCCCTATCACTTGGACGAGATAGATCGCAAACAGGCGGCCGCCGGTGGCTCCGACCGACTTCAGCGTGGCAATGACGGTGCGCTTGCGGTCGAGATGGTCTTTCACCGCATTGGCCACGCCGACGCCGCCGACCAGCAGCGCGGTCAATCCGACCAGGGTCAGATACTGGGTGAATCGCTCCACATCCTGCTCGAGCGACGGCGAGGCATGGGTGCGGGTGCGGATGTCCCAGCCGGCGTCCGGAAATTGCGTTGCGGCGGCGGCCACCACGCTGCTCACATCTGCCTCGGTCGAATCGTGCTCGGGCAGCTGCAGCCGGTAGTGCCAGCGCACGAGACTGCCGGGCTGCAGCAGTCCGGTCGCCCGCACGGCGTCCTCGCTGATGAGGAGACGCGGCCCAAACCCGATGCCGCCCGCGATCTTGTCGGGCTCCGAGGCGAGCGCGGCCCGGATCTCGATGGTGGCCTGACCGACCTTGATGGCGGCGCCTGGCTTGAGATCGAGGCGGGCCAGCAAGGCCGGATCGGCGGCGGCTCCGAAGGCCCCCTTGCGTTCTTCCAGCACGGCGGCGAGCGGCTGATCCGGATCGAGCTTGACCGCACCGTAGAGAGGATAGGCGCCGTCGACCGCCTTGATCTCGACCAAGGCGGTGCGGCCGTCCTCGGCACGTGCCATGGCGCGAAAGGTCGCGGCGACCGAAAGGCGTCCGTGCGACTCCAGGAACCCGCGCTCCGCCGCGGTCGCCTCGCGTGGGATCAGTGAAAATGCCACGTCGCCGCCGAGGATCACCCGGCCCTCGCGGGCGATCCCCTCGCTCAGGCTCGCCGCCACCGAGCCGACGCCCGCGATCGCCATCACGCCGAGTGCGATGCAAAGAATGAACACGGTAAAACCACGCAAGCCGCCGCGCAGGTCGCGTGCCGCCAACCGCAGCGTCAGAGCGAGCCCGGCAGCGGCGGATCGGTGAGGATTCGCGGTCATGGAGCTTCCGCCCCCTCGGGGGCGCGGCTGCCCTCGCCGTCGATTTGCCCCGACCGCATGCGCACCACGCGATCGCAGCGCGCGGCCAAAGCCGGGTCATGGGTGACCAGGATCAGCGTGGTCCCGCGCCTGGCCTGACCGGCGAACAGGAGATCAACGATCTCGGATCCGGTTGTCTCGTCGAGATTGCCGGTCGGCTCGTCGGCGAGCAGGATCGCCGGGTTGGGGGCTCGCGCGCGGGCAAGCGCGACCCGTTGCTGCTCGCCGCCCGACAGCTCTGCCGGATAGTGTCGGCTGCGATCCGCCAAGCCGACGGCGGCGAGCTCGTCGGCGGCACGTGCGGCCGCATCCTGCGCGCCCATTAGCTCGAGCGGAATTGCGACATTTTCCAGCGCCGTCATGGTCGGGATGAGGTGGAACGACTGGAATACGATGCCGACATTGCGGCCACGAAAGCGCGCCAGCGCATCTTCCGAGAGCGTGCTGAGGTCTTCGCCCGCGACCCGAACCGAGCCGGTATCCGGCCGCTCGAGCCCGGCCATGATCATCAGCAGGGTCGACTTGCCGGAGCCCGAAGGTCCGACCAGGCCGACCGCCTGGCCCGCGCCTATATGCAGGTTGATGTCTTTGAGGATATGAACCCGCGTCGCACCCCGTCCGAGCGCCAAGTTGATATCGCCCAGCGCGATCGCCGGGCTCCCCGAGCGTAATCCCGAAATGTCATGCATCCGAGGTGTCCTGTATGCTGTCAGTCGCTAAGTTTTTGGTATCATTTCGGCAGGATCGGCGCGGGCGCGCGGGTGGCGGGCAGGCTCTCACAAAGGTGAACTCCCCGCCTCCTTGTGGAGGAGGGGAGAAAAAGGCCGCAACGACTCGCCGCCCGGCGTCGGCGCCCCGCACATATGGGAGGCGCAGCGCAGGGGTCCAGATGCTGGCACGGACGCTTGCGCTTGCGTTCGCTTTGCTCGGCATCTTGTCGCAGGGGCTGGTTTTGCCGGCAAGCAGTGCCGCGGACCCCGTGCGAATCGTGGCGCTCGGCGATTCGCTGACTGCCGGCTTCGGCCTGGAGGCCGATGAGGCATTTCCGGCGAAGCTTGAAAAGGCGCTGACCGCCAAGGGTCTCGCGGTCGAGATCGGCAATGCCGGGGTTTCGGGAGACACCATGTCGGGCGGGCTCGCCCGCCTCGACTGGTCGGTGCTGGAGGGGACCGAAGCCGTTATTCTCGAGCTCGGCGCCAATGATATGCTCCGCGGTATCGATCCGCAGGTGACCCGCAAGGCGCTGCAGGACATCCTGCGCCGTCTCGACGAGCGGCATATCGAGGTGCTGCTGTGCGGGATGTTGGCGGCTCCCAATCTGGGCGAGGACTACGAGCGGGCGTTCAACGCGATGTTTCCCGATCTGGCTGCGGCCGGGCACCTCTTGTTCTATCCGTTTTTCCTGGCGGGGGTCATCGACAACCCGCAACTGGTCCAGCACGACGGTCTGCACCCCACAGCTGCCGGTGTCGACGCGATCGTGGCCGGTATTCTCCCGAACGCCGAGGAACTGGTGGCGCGAGCGCGGAACCGACGCGGAAGCTGAGCAGCCAAGCGCAGCGCGTGCGAATTCGCGCATCCCGTCTTATATGAGGCCAAGCGCCCGCCCGAGGGAGCGTCGCCTCGCGTTTCTTGCCTTCGTTTTCCGCCCATGCCGCGCATCTTCACCGGTCTCGAGATATCCTGCCGACATCGGCCGCGAGCTGTCCATGCTGCGCGGTGGCCTGCCAGGGGCGCGTTGGATCGACCCGGAGAATTACCACGTCACGCTACGCTTCGTCGGCGACGTCGACGATGTGCTCGCGCATGAGGTGGCATCCATGCTGGAGATGGTGCGGCGGACCGAGTTCGAGTTGCGCTTCGACGCATTGTCCTCCTTCGGCGGCCGCCGCCCGCGCGCTCTGGTCGCAAACTTGGCGCCGACCCAGGCTTTGATGGATTTGCAGGCCGAGCACGAACGCCTGATGCGCCGCGTCGGCCTCGATGCGGAAGGGCGCAAATACACGCCCCATGTCACGCTGGCGCGGCTGCGCGAATCCTCCAGCCGGCGAGTGGCCGACTATCTTTCCAGCCGCGTTCTATTCGGGCTGCCGCCGTTCAAGGTGTCGCGCTTCGTATTGTTCTCCTCGCGGGCGTCGGTCGGCGGCGGGCCTTATGTGGTCGAAGCCGCCTATCCGCTGGCGGCCTAGACGGAGCAGCTCCGTGCTCCGGTTTGACGTCCGGGCCCGACACACCGCTCTATCAGGCTTGCGCTCCTACATCGGCTTCATGCGACGCAACTTTACGTCGAGCACGGCGGTGGCGAAGCCGTGGTCATCGACCACGACTTCACGCATCAACGCAAGCGGCGTCGGGCCGGCGTCGTGACTTCGCCGACGCCGCAATGGAAGCCCAACTCGGCATCGAACTTGCGGACGAGCTGTTGCATGCGCGCATTATCCGCCAGGCATTGCAGGTGCAAGAACCGGATGCCGCGATCACGCGCCGCGAGCAGGGTGCGCTCCAGCAACGCCGAGCCGATGCCGTGGCTTTGCCAGCGCTGCTCTATGCTGAAAGCCGCCTCGGCTTCGCGCGCCCGCGGTCCTGCGAACGTTCTGAGCTCGGCGGCGCCGCGCAGAATTCCGTCAACGAAAAATCCGTGCACCACATGGCCCATGCGGAACGCGAGATCGGCATGCCGATGCACGGTCTCGTCCGACACCACGCCGCCAAACCGCCCGCGGCGGCTGGCATCGTCGAGACGCAATAAATGGTCGCGGTAGCGCTCTGCTTCGGCGATCCACACTTTGCGAATGAGACCGCTCTGGGGAATGGTCTCTTGCATCGAGGTCTCCCGGTTTTGTTTTGCACGAGCCGGGTCCTTGCTTCCTCGTGAAGGGGCGCGCGTTCAGAACCATCTTCGTGTTGCGATGCAATAGAGCCAGAGGAATGGCGATGATGTGATGGAGGTAGCGTTAAGCCATTGAATTACATCAAAACATAGTGATTGCGTCCCGGCGCTCGAACACGTTTTTTGGAGATCGAATTGCGTTGCACCATAAAGGCGAAGCGCGCCTTCGCGGGCTCTGCTGCCACGACTTGGCTTGCCCGCCAGCGCCCACCGTTGTTATGGCTCGGCGCGCCCTCCACTCTGTCTCCCCGGCCATTTCATGCCCCCCAATCTCAACGCGCAGTACGAGGCGCTCCTCGCCAGCGGGGAGATCGAGCGCGACCAGGCGCAGGAAGCGGTCCTCGACCGGCTTGCCATGCTGAGCCAGCGTCTCATGCAGCATCGACTGGCGCGAAAGTCATCCTCGCTCGGCTGGCTGTTCGGCGCGCGCGAGCGCCGCGAGGAGCCGATCCAGGGGCTCTATATTTTCGGCGAGGTCGGCCGCGGCAAGACGATGCTGATGGACTATGTTCTTTGCCGCCGAGCCGGTCGTGCGCAAACGGCGCGTGCATTTCCACGAATTCATGGGCGACGTGCACGAGCGGATCGGCGCCTTCCGGCGACAGGCAAAGAACGGCCTGGGACCGGTGAGGATCCGATCCGGCTCACCGCGGCCGCCATCGCGGACGAGAGCTGGCTGCTCTGCTTCGACGAATTCAATGTCACCGACATTGCGGACGCGATGATTCTCGGCCGCCTGTTCACGCGGCTGTTCGAGCTCGGCGTACCGTGGTGGTCGCGACCTCGAACGTGGCGCCCGGCGAGCTTTACCGGGACGGCCTCAACCGCTCCCTGTTCCTGCCTTTCATTGCACTCATGGAACGCCACATGGAGGTGGTCGAGCTCGCGGCCCGCGCCGATTTCCGGCTGGAGAAGCTCGCCGGGCAGCCGGTCTGGCATGTGCCGGCCGATGCGGCGGCTGCCGCGGCGCTGGATGAGGCTTGGCGGCGCCTCACCGGCGGCCAGCCGGGCGCCGAGCAGACCTTCCGCGTGCTCGGTCGCCCATTGCGGGTCCCGCGCGCGGCCAGGGGCGTCGCGCGCTTCGGCTTCCACGAGCTTTGCGAACGGCCGCTGGGGGCGGCCGACTACCTCAAGATCGCCCACGAATTTCACACCCTCATCCTCGATCGTATTCCGGTCATGGACTACGATCGACGCAACGAGGCCAAGCGCTTCATCATCCTGATCGATACGTTCTACGACAACGGCGTGAAGCTTTTGGCCTCGGCCGCGGCCGAGCCCGACACGCTTGTACCGCGGCCAGGACGGCTTCGAGGCGCGCGAATTCAAGCGCACCGCCTCCCGCCTGATCGAGATGCGCTCGCAGTCCTATCTGGCCTTGCCGCGCGGGCGGCGGGGTTCGATCGCCAGTCTGACGGCGCGAGGGGGAATCGTGGAAACCTGACCGGGCGGAGGCCCAGGGGCTGACAATGGGTTGACGGCCGCGACTTGAACGGCAACCCCGAATAGGGCTATGACGCAGTGCAGCGGGCCCAAGTCCTTGTTGCCACCTCTACGCCACGATCCCACCGCCCGTTATCAAAGGTTTTTCCCCACATGGCGCGTAACAAGATCGCACTGATCGGCGCTGGTCAGATCGGCGGCACGCTCGCCCATCTGGTCGGCCTCAAGGAGCTCGGCGACGTCGTTCTGTTCGACATCGCCGAGGGAATCCCGCAGGGCAAGGCGCTCGATCTGGCCGAATCCTCGCCGGTCGACGGATTCGATGCCCGTTTCACAGGCACCAATTCGTATGAGGCGATCGAGGGGGCCGCAGTCTGCGTGGTCACCGCCGGCGTGCCCCGCAAACCGGGCATGAGCCGCGATGATCTGCTCGGCATCAACCTCAAGGTGATGGAGCAGGTCGGCTCCGGCATCAAGAAATACGCGCCCGGCGCCTTCGTGATCTGCATCACCAACCCGCTCGACGCCATGGTCTGGGCGCTGCAAAAGGCCTGCGGCTTGCCCAAGCAGATGGTGGTCGGCATGGCCGGGGTGCTCGATTCGGCGCGCTTTCGCTACTTTCCTGGCCGACGAATTCAATGTCTCGGTCGAGGATGTCACCGCCTTCGTGTTGGGCGGGCACGGCGACGCCATGGTGCCGCTCACGCGCTATTCGACGGTGGCCGGCATTCCGCTGCCGGATCTCGTCAAGATGAAATGGACCACCCAGGCGCGCCTCGATGCGATCGTGCAGCGCACGCGCGACGGCGGCGCCGAGATCGTCAACCTGCTCAAGAGCGGCTCGGCCTTCTATGCGCCGGCGGCATCCGCCATCGCGATGGCTGAGAGCTATCTGCGCGACAAGAAGCGCGTGCTGCCCTGCGCGGCCTGGCTTAACGGCGAATACGGCGTGAAGGACCTTTATGTCGGCGTGCCGGCCGTGATCGGCGCCAAGGGGGTCGAGCGCATCGTGGAGATCCAGCTCAACAGCGCCGAGCGCTCCATGTTCGAGAAGTCGGCGAGCGCGGTGAAGACCCTGGTCGATGCCTGCCGATCGATCGCGCCCAATCTCGACAAGTGAGCGCGATTGGTCCCGATGGCCGGGCTGTGCCGGCCATCCCCTTTGGGCCATTGCTGCGTGAGCCAATGCTTCGTGGACGATGACAGCGGATAGGTTGCGGCATGAACATCCACGAATATCAAGCCAAAGGCGTGCTGCGTGAATTCGGCGTGCCGGTCCCGCGCGGCATCGCGGCGTTCACGGTCGATGAAGCCGCCAAGGCGGCGGCTGAGATCGGCGGACCGGTCTGGGTGGTCAAGGCGCAGATCCATGCCGGCGGGCGCGGCAAGGCCGGCGGCGTCAAGGTGGTCAAATCGATCGACGACGTGCGGGCGCAGGCGAAGCGCCTGCTCGGCTCGGTGCTGGTCACCCATCAGACCGGCCCGCACGGCAAACAGGTCAATCGGCTCTACATCGAGGACGGCTCGCTGATCGACCGGGAGTTCTACCTCTCGGCGCTGGTCGACCGCGAAAGCTCGCGCATCGCCTTCGTGGTATCGACCGAAGGCGGCATGGACATCGAGGAGGTGGCCAAGAGCCATCCCGAAAGAATCATGACGTTCGCGGTGGATCCAGCGACCGGAGCCATGCCGCATCACGGGCGGCGGGTGGCACAGGCCCTGGGGCTCACCGGCGCGCTCGCCAAACAAGCCGAGCAGCTCGTGGCCAAGCTCTATGCGGCATTCGTCGCCAAGGACATGAGCATGCTCGAGATCAATCCGCTGGTGGTGACCAAATCCAACGATCTCGTCTGCCTCGATGCCAAGATCGGCTTCGATGACAATGCGCTCTACCGCCATCCCGATATCGTGGCGCTGCGCGACCTCACCGAAGAAGACCCCAAGGAGATCGAGGCGTCGAAATACGACCTCAACTATGTGGCCCTCGACGGCACCATCGGCTGCATGGTCAACGGCGCCGGTCTTGCCATGGCCACCATGGACATCATCAAGCTCTACGGCGAGGCGCCCGCCAACTTCCTCGACGTCGGCGGCGGTGCCACTACCGAGAAGGTGGCGGCCGCCTTCAAGATCATCACCTCGGATCCCAAGGTGAAGGGCATCCTGGTCAACATCTTCGGCGGCATCATGAAATGCGACATCATCGCGGCCGGCGTGGTGGCGGCCGTCAAGGAGGTCGGGCTGCAGGTGCCGCTGGTGGTTCGGCTCGAAGGCACCAATGTGGAGATGGGCAAGACCATCCTCTCGCAGTCCGGTCTCGACGTCATCGCGGCCGACGATCTCGACGACGCCGCCCAGAAGATCGTCAAGGCGGTGAAACGCTGATGCCCATTCTCATCGACAAGAATACCAAGGTCATCTGCCAGGGCTTTACCGGCAAGAACGGGACCTTCCATAGCGAGCAGGCGATCGCCTACGGCACCCGGATGGTGGGCGGGACCTCGCCGGGAAAAGGCGGCTCGACCCATCTCGGCCTGCCGGTATTCGACACCGTGGCGGAGGCCAAGCACGCGACCGGCTGTGACGCCAGCGTGATCTACGTGCCGCCGGCGGGCGCCGCGGACGCCATTTGCGAGGCGATCCAGGTGGAAATCCCGCTCATCATCTGCATCACCGAGGGTATCCCGGTCACCGACATGGTGAAGGTCAAGCGCGCGCTGTGCGGTTCGCGCTCGCGTCTCATCGGCCCCAATTGTCCGGGCGTGATGACGGCCGGCCAATGCAAGATCGGCATCATGCCCGGCAACATCTTCCTTCCCGGAAAGGTCGGGATCGTCTCGCGCTCCGGCACGCTCACCTACGAAGCCGTGTTCCAGACCACGCGCGAAAACCTCGGGCAGACGACCGCGGTCGGCATCGGCGGCGATCCGGTCAAGGGCACCGAGTTCATCGATGTGCTCGAAATGCTGCTCGCCGACAGCGCGACCGAGGCCATCATCATGATCGGCGAGATCGGCGGCGCCGCCGAGGAGGATGCCGCCCAATTCCTCATCGACGAAGCCAAGCGCGGCCGCCGCAAGCCCATGGTCGGTTTCATCGCGGGCGTCACGGCGCCGCCGGGCCGCCGCATGGGCCATGCGGGCGCCATCATTGCGGGCGGCAAAGGCGATGCCGCATCGAAGACCGCCGCCATGGAAGCCGCCGGCATCCGGGTTTCGCCTTCACCGGCACGACTCGGCCGCACCCTTGCCGAAGTCTTGAAGGGTTGAGCCATGCTCCGTACTTTCAACGTCATATTCAATCACTAAATAAGCCAAGAGGAGCGAGCCGGGAGGGCGAATCGGGTTACCCAATTCGCGCAGTGGACAAGACCGACCTCCAGCAAAGGGGGCGTCGGTACGCTGAGATTGGTCGCTCGAGAGCCCCTCCCGTTCCATCCCCCGCGAGCGGGGGAGGCCAGGGTGGGGATTGGTTGCCTACCGGGGCCCCGTTCATCCAGGATCGCCGCATGTCCCGCCAAGATGCAAATGCCGCCTTCGCCTTCAGCTCGTTTTTGTACGGCGGCAACGCCGGCTATGTGGACGACCTCTACGCCCGTTACGAAACCGATCCCAACGCGGTCGATGCCGAATGGCAGGCCTTCTTTCGGAGCCTCAAGGACGATCGCGCCGATGTGCTCAAGAGCGCCCGCGGCCCGTCATGGGCGCTGCCGAACTGGCCGCAGTCTCCGCGCGACGACCTGATCGGCGCGCTGACGGGCGACTGGGGCGAGGTCGAGCGCGCGGTCGGCGACAAGCTCAAGGCCAAGGCCCAGAGCCGCAACGTCGAGATCTCCGCCGCCGAGGTTCAGCAGGCCACCCGCGATTCGATTCATGCGTTGATGCTGATCCGCGCCTATCGGATCCGCGGTGCGTTCCACGCCAATCTTGATCCGCTCGGGCTCGAGCCGCCGAAGGATCGCTCCGAGCTCGATCCCCGCACCTACGGCTTCAACGAGACCGACTATGACCGGCCGATCTTTCTCGACCGCGTGCTCGGTCTCGAATTCGGCACCATCCGCGAGATCGTCACCATCCTGCAGCGCACCTACTGCCAGACCCTGGGCGTGGAGTTCATGCATATCTCCGACGCCGCGCAGAAAGGATGGCTGCAGGAGCGCATCGAGGGCCCCGACAAGGAGATCAGCTTCACCCGCGAGGGCAAGCGCGCCATCCTCAACAAGCTGGTCGAGGCGGAGGGCTTCGAGAAGTTCTGCGACCTCAAGTTCACCGGCACCAAGCGTTTCGGTCTCGATGGCGGCGAGTCGATGATTCCCGCGCTGGAGCAGATCATCAAGCGCGGCGGCGCGCTCGGAGTGAAGGAGATCGTGCTCGGCATGGCGCATCGCGGCCGCCTCAACGTTCTGGCGCAGGTGATGGGCAAGCCGCACCGCGCCATCTTCCATGAGTTCAAGGGTGGTTCCTCGACCCCCAACGAGATCGAGGGATCGGGCGACGTCAAATACCACCTCGGCGCCTCCTCCGACCGCGAGTTCGACGGCAACCGGGTGCATCTGTCGCTCACCGCCAATCCCTCGCATCTGGAGATCGTCAACCCGGTGGTGCTCGGCAAGGTGCGCGCCAAGCAGGATCAGCACGGCGCCACGCCGGAGAACCGCACCATGGTGATGCCGCTCTTGATCTCCGGCGATGCCTCCTTTGCAGGCCAGGGCGTGATCGCCGAATGCTTCGGGCTGTCGGGGTTGCGCGGCCACCGCACCGGCGGCTCGGTGCATTTCATCATCAACAACCAGATCGGCTTCACCACCTATCCGCGCTACTCGCGCTCCTCGCCGTTTCCCTCCGACGTCGCCAAGATGATCGAGGCGCCGATATTCCACGTCAACGGCGACGATCCGGAAGCCGTGGTGTTCGCCGCCAAGGTGTCGACCGAGTTCCGGCAGAAGTTCCAGAAGCCGGTCGTCATCGACATGTTCTGCTACCGGCGGCACGGCCACAACGAGGGCGACGAGCCGGCGTTCACCCAGCCGCTGATGTACAAGGCGATCGCCGCCCATCCGACCACAGTGGAGATCTACGGCAAGAAGCTCCTCGATGACGGCGTCCTCACCGAGGCCGAGATCGAGAAGATGAAGGCGGACTGGCGGGCGCGGCTCGATGTCGAGCTCGAAGCCAGCCAGAGCTATCGGCCCAACAGCGCCGATTGGCTCGACGGCCGCTGGGCGGACATCAAGGCGGCGCGCGACTACGACGATCCGCGGCGCGGCAATACCGGCGTCGCGATCGCGACCCTCAAGGACATCGGTGACAAGATCACCGCCGTGCCGAAGGGCTTTCACGTGCACCGGACCATCCAGCGCTTCCTTGACAGCCGCCGCAAGGCGATCGAGACCGGGGCTGGCCTCGATTGGTCGACCGCCGAGGCTCTGGCCTTCGCGACCCTGCTGCTCGACGGCCACCGGGTGCGGCTCTCGGGCCAGGACAGCGAGCGCGGCACCTTCTCCCAGCGTCATTCCGTGCTGATCGATCAGGAGAACGAGGACCGCTACGTCCCGCTCAATCACCTGCGCGAGAGCCAGCCTCGCTTCGAGGTCGTTAACTCGATGCTGTCCGAGGAGGCGGTGCTCGGCTTCGAATACGGCTACTCGCTCGCCGAGCCCAATGCGCTGACGCTGTGGGAGGCGCAGTTCGGCGACTTCGCCAACGGCGCCCAGGTGGTGTTCGATCAGTTCGTCTCCTCGGGCGAGCGCAAGTGGCTGCGGCTGTCGGGCCTGGTCTGCCTCTTGCCGCACGGCTACGAAGGGCAGGGACCGGAGCATTCCTCGGCCCGGCTGGAGCGATTCCTGCAGATGTGCGCCGAGGACAATATGCAGGTCGCCAATTGCACCACGCCGGCCAATTACTTCCACATCCTGCGCCGGCAGTTGAAGCGCGATATCCGCAAGCCGCTCATCCTGATGACGCCGAAGTCGCTGCTTCGCCACAAGCGCGCGGTGTCGCGGCTCGACGAGCTGGCGCCGGACACGAGCTTCCATCGTCTGTTGTGGGACGATGCCCAGATGCTGCCCGACGAGAAGATCAAGCTTGTCGCCGACGACAAGATTCGCCGCGTCGTGCTGTGCTCCGGCAAGGTCTATTACGATCTTCACGAGGAGCGCGAGAAGCGCGGCATCGACGACATCTATATCCTGCGCGTCGAGCAGCTCTATCCGGTGCCGCTCAAGGCTCTGGTGCAGGAGCTTGGCCGCTTCAAGTCTGCCGAGCTGGTGTGGTGCCAGGAGGAACCGCGCAATATGGGGGCGTGGCACTTCATGGAGCCGTATCTCGACTGGGTGCTGAGGCAGATCGGCAGCGCGCAGGATCGGCCGCGCTATGCCGGACGCCCGCCCGCGGCCGCCACCGCCACCGGGCTGATGCCCAAGCACCTGCTGCAGCTCAAGGCGTTTCTCGACGAGGCGCTGGGATGAGGCCGCATTGAGGGATCAGCCATGACTGACATCCGGGTTCCCACGCTTGGCGAATCGGTGACCGAGGCGACCATCGGCAAGTGGTTCAAGCACCCGGGCGACGCGGTCGCGGTCGACGAGCCGCTGGTGGAGCTCGAGACCGACAAGGTGACGATCGAGGTGCCCGCGCCGGCGGCCGGCATATTGGCCGAGATCGCCGCCAAGGATGGCGAGACCGTCGCGGTGGGCGCCCTGCTCGGCCAGATCCAGGATGGTGCGGGCGCCGCCGCCCCCGCCAAGCCGGCACCCAAGCCCGAAAAATCGAGCCCCGTTGCGCCCGCGGCCGCGCCTCAACAACCGCCGCCAAAGCCGTCGCCTTCCGTGCAGGCACCTTCGGTCCAGGCGCCTTCCGCGCAGGCGCCTTCCGCGCCGCGACACCGCCCGGCATGCCGATGCCGCCTTCGGTGCGCAAGCTGGCGAGCGAAAGCGGCCTCGACGTCTCCAGCGTGCCGGGCTCCGGCAAGGACGGACGCCTCACCAAGGGCGACATGATGGCCGCGATCGAGCGCGCCGCCGCCTCGCCGCTGCCGGCTCCCGCCGCCGTGCAGGCGCGGGCGCCCGCGCCGGCCGACGACGCCGCGCGCGAGGAACGCGTGCGCATGACCCGGCTGCGGCAGACGATCGCGCGCCGCCTCAAGGACGCGCAGAACACCGCCGCCATGCTGACGACCTTCAACGAGGTCGACATGAGCGCGGTGATGCATACGCGCAACCAATACAAGGATCTGTTCGAGAAGAGGTACGGCGCGAAGCTCGGCTTCATGAGCTTCTTCGTGCGCGCCTGCGTGCAGGCCTTGAAGGAAATCCCCTCCGTCAATGCCGAGATCGACGGCACCGACATCGTCTACAAGAACTACTATCACATCGGCGTGGCGGTCGGCATCGACAAGGGGCTGGTGGTCCCGGTGGTGCGCGAGGCCGACGCCAAGTCCTTCGCGCAGATCGAGAAGGAGATCGCCGATTTCGGCCGCCGCGCGCGCGAAGGCACGCTCAAGATCGAGGAGATGCAGGGCGGCACCTTCACCATCTCCAACGGCGGCGTCTATGGCTCGCTGATGTCGACCCCGATCCTCAACGCGCCGCAATCCGGCATCCTCGGCATGCACAAGATCCAGGAGCGGCCGGTGGTCGTCGCCGGTAAGATCGAGATCCGGCCGATGATGTATCTGGCGCTCTCCTACGACCACCGCATCGTCGATGGCCGCGAGGCGGTGACGTTTCTGGTGCGCGTGAAGGAGTTGTTGGAGGATCCGGCCAGGCTGGTGCTGGAATTGTGATATGCCCTACGATCTCGTCATCATCGGCTCGGGTCCCGGCGGTTATGTCTGCGCGATCCGGGCGGCGCAGCTCGGCATGAAGGTCGCGGTGGTCGAGAAGGATGCGACCTTCGGGGGCACCTGCCTCAATGTCGGCTGCATCCCCTCCAAGGCCTTGCTGCATACTTCCGAGCTGTTCGAGGAGGCCGGGCACTCGTTTGCACGCATGGGCATCGCGGTGAGCGAGCCCAAGCTCGACCTTCCGGCCATGATGAAATTCAAGGACGAGGGCGTCGACGGCAACGTCAAGGGCGTCGCCTATCTGTTCAGGAAGAACAAGATCGAGAGCTTCCACGGTTTCGGGCAGATCGCGGGCGCCGGCTTGGTCGAGGTCAAGGGTGCCGACGGCAAGACACAGATGCTCGATACCAAGGCGATCGTGATCGCCACCGGCTCGGACGTGGCCAAGTTGCGCGGCGTCGCCATCGACGAGAAGCGTATCGTGTCCTCGACCGGCGCGCTGGTGCTCGACCGGGTGCCGCAGCGGCTCCTGATCGTCGGCGCCGGCGTGATCGGGCTCGAGCTCGGCTCGGTGTGGCGGCGGCTCGGCTCGGAGGTGATCGTGGTCGAATTCTTGGACCGGATCCTGGCCGGAATGGATGGCGAGGTGGGCCGGGCGTTCCAGCGCCTGCTCGAGAAGCAGGGCATCAAGTTTCACTTGTCGTCCAAGGTGAGCGCCGTCGACGGCTCGGGTGAGCAACTCAAGGCGCAAATCGAGCCGGCTGCCGGCGGTGCTGCGCAGACGATCGAAGCCGATGTGGTTTTGGTCGCCATCGGGCGCGTTCCATATACGGAGGGTCTCGGGCTCGAGACCGTCGGGGTGCAGAGGGACAATCGCGGCCGTGTTGTGGTCGATCAGCGTTACGCCACCCACGCGCCCGGCATCTACGCCATCGGGGACGTGATCGACGGGCCGATGCTGGCCCACAAGGCCGAGGACGAGGGCGTGGCCGTCGCCGAGATTCTGGCCGGTCAGGCCGGCCACGTGAACTACGACGTGATCCCCAACGTGGTCTATACGGCGCCCGAGATTGCGTCCGTGGGCAAGACCGAGGAGGAGCTCAAGGAGGCGGGCGTTGCCTACAAATCCGGAAAGTTTCCGTTCACCGCCAATGGCCGCGCCAAGGTCAATCATCAGACCGACGGCTTCGTGAAGATCCTGGCCGATGCCCATACCGACCGCGTCCTCGGCGTGCATATCGTCGGAGCGGACGCCGGCAACATGATCGCGGAGGCCGCGGTCGCCATGGAGTTCGGCGCTGCCGCCGAGGACATCGCCCGCACCTGCCACCCCCATCCGACCCTGTCCGAGGCGGTGAAAGAGGCCGCCATGGCGGTCGATAAGTGGTCGATCAGCATGTGATCGGCCTTATCCTCCCCCTGAAAGGGGAAGGGAATCGGGATCGCTGTGCCCAACAACGGAATTCGAATGCGATAGCTCTGCCTTCAGAGCCGGGCGAGGGCGCCTCTGCCTTCAGTGCGTGCCGGCGGCAGCGAACAGGTGTTGAACCTGCTCCAGCGCGTCGGGCGCGAACAGTCCCAGTCCGGTGAAGATGAGCCCCACGGCGCCGAGTCCTCCCGCCCCATAGACCAGCGCCAGCATGCCGGTAATGACCGACGCGGATGCCAGCACGATGCCGATCTGGAAGGCAGCGGAGGCCAGTTCGTAGTTCTCGTACTTTGCGAAATTCAGGTCGCGCCGATGCTCGGTTTCCTGGGCACGCTCGGTGAGCTCCTTGCGTCCCTCCTTCGACTGCGGATCGGTTTCATAGCGGTCGATGGTCTTGTTCCAGTTGTCGATCTGCTTCGCCATCGCGGCCTTGGCGGCCGCATCCGTGATGGCGGCAAGCTCGATCGCCTTGAATTCGGCGGCGGTGCGCAGCACCGTCTGGCGGATGGTCTTGGCCTGGAAGAAATTCCAGAGGTCCGAAGCCTCGATGTTCTCGCTCAGCGCCGCGGTCTGCGCGCTCTTTCCAAGCGTCTCGGAAAACGCCAGAAAAAGCGCGAGAACCGCAATGACCAGCGCGATCTTCTTGTTGCTATGCGCCGCATGCTCGACGTGCTCCGCGTGTTCCATTTGCTCGTGGACGTCGCTCATTGTCGTCGACCCCCTTTGGCTGATTCCATCGCGCCGGACGATTGGACCAACCGTGCCGTCAGCGCAAGGGCCACGGTGGACTATTCTTGGCGGATCGATGTCGGCGGGCCGGTTCGCCGCCGTTTTTCGTCAGGGTGTCGCGCGGGCGCGCGGATGGGTGCTGCGATAGACTTCGAGCAGCCGTTCGCCGTCGACCGCGGTGTAGACTTGCGTGGTCGACAAGGAGGCATGGCCGAGCAACTCCTGGATGGCGCGCAGGTCGCCGCCGCGCGACAGGAGATGGGTGGCGAAGGAATGGCGCAACGCATGGGGCGTCGCGGTCTCGGCGAGGCCGAGCAGGCCGCGCAACCGCTCCATGGCGAGCTGCACGATCCGGGGCGACAACGGTCCGCCCTTGGCGCCGACAAACAGGGGGCCGTCGGCCGGAAGCTCGCTCGGGCACAGCGCCACATAGTCGGCAACGAGCTCGAGCACCTGCACCAGCACCGGCACCATGCGGCGCTTGTTTCCCTTGCCGGTCACCGTGATGACATCGCCCTGCCCGGGCGCCGGCACCTCTTTGCGCTTGAGGCCGAGCGCTTCCGAGATGCGCAGGCCCGAGCCGTACAGCAAGCCGAGCACGGCAGCATCGCGGGCCAGGATCCAGGGTTCCCGATCCTCGCCGGCGCGCAGCTCGCTTTGCGTGACCTGCCGGGCGGAGGCGACCGACAGCGGCTTGGGCAGCGTCTTGGCGATCTTCGGGGACCGCACCGCAAACAGCGCCCCGATCTTGCCGTTCCCGTTGCGCTCCAAAAAGCGCGCGAAGGAGCGCGCTCCCGCCAGCCCGCGCGCGAGCGAACGCCCGCTGATGCCATCGCTACGGCGCGCCGCCATGAAGGCGCGGATGTCCGGCGGCGTGAGACGGCCGAGCATCTCGAGCGTCACCCGGCTGCCCAGGTGCTCGCACAGAAACGCGAGCAGCTGCCGGACATCGCGTTCATAAGCTTCGCACGTCTTGGGCGACACGCGCCGCTCGGCTGCAAGATGCCCTTGCCAGCGCGCGAACTGCGCGACCACGTCGGCCTCGGCCCCCAGGACATCTATGGGCGCTTGCTCTTCAGCGTTACCTGCGTCTGCCGACAATCTTGGCCTCCCGGCTTGTAGCTGTGAACGCCTCAGATGACGGACCATGCGCGCTTGGCCTTGACACCAGGAGCATAATCCCACCCGCTGCCTTATGGTTTGTTAAACTACAAGAATCGCCCATGGCCTCGCGCGTCGTCGACGTCCTGCTGCCGGTCGCTCTCGACCAGGCCTATTCGTACCGCGTGCCGGATGGGATGGAGCTTGCGCCCGGCGATCTGGTCAGCGTGCCGCTGGGCGCGCGCACGGCCACCGGCGTGGTGTGGGCCGAGAATCCGACACCCAATCCGCGGCTCGACAATCGTCTCAAATACGTCGAGGAACGGCTCGACATACCGCCGCTCAAGCCCGAGCTGCGCCAATTCGTCGATTGGGTTTCGGGCTATGCGCTGGGCGCGCGCGGCATGGTGCTGCGCATGTGCCTGCGCATGGGCGAGCATCTGGGTCCGCCGCGCGAGCGTCTCGGCGTGCGGCTCGCCGGGAGCCCGCCCCAGCGCATGACGGCGGCACGCCGGCGCGTCCTCGATTTGCTGGCGGACGGCCTCGCCCGGGCAAAAGCCGAGGCCGCAGAGGAAGCCGGCGTCTCGGCCGGCGTCATCGACGGACTGATCGATGAAGGAACGCTCGAAACGCTGGTGCTGCCGCCCGGGCCGTTGGCGCTCCCGGTCGATCCGGAGCACTTGGCGCCCGATTTCGCACCGGCGCAGCGCGCTGCCGCCGAGGCATTGCGCGCAACCGTGGCGCAGTCCGGCTATTCGGTGACGCTGATCGACGGCGTCACCGGGTCGGGCAAGACGCAGGTGTATTTCGAAGCGGTGGCGGAGGCGGTGCGGCGCGGCCGGCAGGTCCTGATCCTGATGCCCGAGATCGCGCTGACCTCGCAGGTGCTGGACCGTTTCGCGGAGCGCTTCGGGGTGCGGCCGGCCGAATGGCACTCGCAGCTTTCGCCGCGCTTGCGAGCGCGGACTTGGGCCGCGGTGGCGACCCGCGAGGTGAGCGTGATCGTCGGCGCCCGCTCGGCGCTGTTCCTGCCCTATGCAGACCTCGGGCTCATCATCGTGGATGAGGAGCATGACCCCGCCTACAAGCAGGAGGACGGCGTCCATTATCATGCCCGCGACATGGCGGTGGTGCGCGGCCATATCGCCAAGATCCCGGTGCTGCTCGCCTCGGCCACGCCGTCGGTGGAAACGGAGGTCAATGCCCGGCGCTCCCGCTACCGGCGCCTGCACCTGCCGGAGCGCTTCGGCGGCCAGCATATGCCGACGATCGAGGCCATCGATCTGCGCCGCGAAGGTCCGCCGCCCGGCCGCTTCGTGGCGCCGCGGCTGGCGCAAGCCGTGCAGACCGCGCTCGATCGCGGCGAGCAGGCGCTTTTTTTCCTCAATCGGCGCGGCTATGCGCCGCTGACGCTCTGCCGCCAATGCGGCTTTCGCCTGGCCTGCCCGAACTGCGACGCCTGGCTGGTCGATCACCGCTTCAAGCGCCGCCTGGTATGCCATCACTGCGGCTACGCCATGCCACAGCCGGAGCAGTGTCCCCACTGCGCGGCGCGCTTGAGCTTCGTGGCCTGCGGGCCGGGCGTGGAACGGCTCGCCGAGGAGGCGGCCGCGCTGTTTCCCGGCCGGCGCATCCTCGTCCTCTCCAGCGACCTCGTCACATCGGTCGAGCGCATGCGCAGCGAGCTCGCCGAGATCGAGCAGGGCCTGGTCGACATCGTGATCGGCACCCAACTCGTCGCCAAGGGCCACCACTTTCCGAAGCTCAACCTGGTCGGCGTGGTCGACGCCGATCTCGGCCTCTCCAACGGAGATCCGCGCGCTGCCGAGCGCACCTTTCAGCTCCTGCATCAGGTCATCGGCCGCGCCGGGCGCGAGGAAGGCCGCGGGCTGGGCTATCTGCAGACCCATCAGCCGGAGCATCCGGTGATGCGGGCGCTGGCGGTCGGCGATCGGGAAGCCTTCTATTCGAGCGAGATCGATCTGCGCGAGCAGTCGCAATACCCGCCGTTCGGACGGCTCGCGGCGCTGGTGGTATCGGGCACCGACAAGCACGCCGCGCAAACCCATGCGCGCCGCCTCGCGCAAGCGGCGCCGCGGGCGGATGCCGCGCGGGTGCTGGGTCCCGCCGAGGCCCCACTCGCGCTCATCCGCGGACGCTATCGATTTCGTCTGCTGGTGAAGTCGCCGCGCAACTTCGATCTGTCGGCCTATCTGCGCGATTGGATGGCGGCTGGCCCCAAGCCTGCCGGCAAGATCCAGCTTGAGATCGATGTCGATCCGCAAAGCTTTCTGTAAGGATTCTTTTGCTTAACTGAAAAGTTGCAGAGCGCGCGGACGCCGACGTTGGCTTGTGCGCGGTCGCGCAAACGGACTATGCTGCAGGACATGAACTTCCTGCTCGAGCCGACCGACCAAGGACGGTAGAGCTTTCGGTGGGAATGGACGATGCCGGATACCAAGCCGACGGCGCCGCTTGATCTCGCGATATTCGATAATCTTGATGCTCCCCCGGGGCCCGGATTGCCGGCTCCGCCGGTGGCACAAGCGCCCGCGGTCGCGGACGCGCGGCTGGCACCGCAGCCCGCCCCGGAGCGGCTGGTGGAGATCGCGAACCTGAGCCAGCAAGACCTGGCCGCAGCGCAAGCGTCGGCCTCGAAGGTCGATTTTCGCAACACCAATACGTTGCTTTCGCACGGCGAAGGCGTTCTGGCTGGGATCGCGCAGTCCTCCCGTCAATTGTTGGCCGGGGTGCGGCTCGGCGATGCCGGCGAAGTCGGGCAGATTGCGGCGAGCGTGATCGACGGCGTGAAAATTCTGCGCATCCAGGATCTGCAGGCCGAGGCCGGCGGCACACAGCCGAGCGCGCCCAAGGGCCTGATCGGGCGGTTGATGAGGGCCGCGGCGGATGCTCAAACGGCGTTCAAGGGCTTCGCGGAGAACCGCAAGAAGTTCCTCGATCTCATGGATTCCGAGCAGGCCAAGGCCCGCAAGACCAAGGCGGATCTGACCGTTGCGGTCGAGCTTCTGGATCGGCAGGCCGTCGCCATACGGGAGAGCCTGCAGGGCCTGAAGATCGAGATCGCCGCCGGACAGATCGCGCTCGACCGCGGCCAGGAAGAATTGGAGGCGCTGCGGCAAAACGCGGTCAAGACCGGCGATCCGGTCGACGCCGCGGACGTGATGGAGTTCCGCTCGGCGCTGGCGAATTTCCGCGGCAAGATCGCCGACGATGCGGGAGAATCTGATGGGGTCGGCGATGCTGATCCCGATCATCGCGCAAAACAAGAAAGCCGCGGAAACGCGGATCATGCAGATATCGAACGGTATGCTGGTGGTGATACCGCGGCTGATGGCGGTGGCAAGCCAGGCCGTGGTGCAGGTGGACATCAGGCGGGCCGCCGACGAGGCCGAAAAGCTGGACGAGGCGGCGCGACAGATCACGCTGCTGGCCTCGAAGGGCGCGCATGAGGCGGCGACCAGCGCGGCGCGCAGCCTGGGCGGGGACCAGCGCAATATCGATGTGCTGGCGCAAGTGGCGGACGAGACGATCAAGACCATGCATGAGGTGATCGAGATCGAGCGCGAGGTTGCGGCCGGCGACCGCGAGCGTGAGGCCAAGCTCGCCGAGATCCGCGAGCGGCTGGTGCACGGGATGCAGGGCGTGAACGCGGCCGCGGTGCAAAAATGACGCAGAATATCGACTTCGACATGCAGGCTGCATGGCTACGCCGATTCAGGGCGGATGTCGAAAGCAATCTGAAAGCCTTTGCGTTGCGGCTGAAGGAAGCCATGCCGGAGCTGGTGACGGTTCACGAAAGCGCGGGGCTTTTTCTCGAGCACCGCGAAGATCACCGGCGTCACGGTCGAGCTCGGCGAACATAGATACAGCCTGGAAAGCGACGGCGGCCGGCTGAAGGCGAAGGTCGCCATGGTGGTGCGCGGCATTGCGCTCAACACGAAGGATGTCGATCCGCCGGAGTGGTTTGCGCGGCTGGCGGAGGAAACCAAGAAGGCGAGCGAGCATGCTCAGGCGCTCAGCCTCTCGCTCTCCGATTTCATGGCGAGCTGAAATCGCAAGCCAATGCTGCAAGCCGAGACGACCAGCTGATGGGTATTTTCGACATCTTCAAGAAGCCGAGCGCGGAATCGCTCGCGCAGCAGGCGGCCCACGCGCAGCGTGTCGCTGACATCCAGAAATTTCTCGGCGATCTCACCGTGCCGCCGCCGATTCGGGCGCGGCTGGAAGGGGCGCGGTCCGGAACGCTACCTTGGCTGGCGACGCTGACGCCGGCCGAGCTCCTGATCACGCGCTCACATGGGCTCAAGCCGATTGCGGCGATCTCGGCGACCTGCTGGCTGCATTATGGATGGTCTTGGACAGAAGGCCATGCGCAGGGTTGGGACTTGGCGCTCCGCCGCCTGCGCGAGGAGGCCTTCGCTGCCGGCGCCAACGCGGTGCTGGACGTCAAGATGCGCACGGTCCCGCTTGGGGGTCGAGAACAGCATGGACTTCACGCTGGTGGGGACTGCGGTCTACATGGAAGGCCTGCCGCCCAGCAACGAGCCGATCGTCGCGACCGTGCCGGCGCTGGAATTCGTGAAATTGCTGGAAGCCGATGTGGTGCCGACCGGGATTGCCATCGGCGCGCACTACGAATGGCTGACCGACTGGCGCAGCAATACCAATCTGAGGTGGATGGGCAATATCGAATCCCAGCCGTTGAGCGAATTGTGGGAATTGGTGCGGCAGCGCGCCCACCAGCAATTGCGCGCGCATGCGCGTCCGCAGGGCAATGGCGTCCTGGCGCATCAGAATTTCAGCCAGATGTTCGAGCGTGAAGGCCAGTCCAATAGAAAGGAATACCTGGCGCGGCATATCGTGGTCGCGACCACGGTCGATGCCCGGCGCGGTACGACGTTGCCGCATGAGATCAAGATGGTGGTGGATGTGCAGGCCGGCGGCACGCCGCTGACCGGCACCACGCGGCATCACCAATCCTACGACTCCAACGAAGCCGAGGGAGCGATCTGACATGACGGCGGAAATTCCGGCTCACGCGAAGGAGCGCCTGAAGGGGTTGCGCAGCTCGGCGCATTCGACCGGCGTGTTCACCTCCGATTTTTCGGTCAACGAGTTTCTGCTGGTGCGCAAGGCGGGCTTCGAGCCGATCGGACTATGCGTCGGCACCTGCGTGTATCATGTCGGAATTCAATACGGGAGCTGGAGCAAGAACCAGGAGCTCGACGTGCTCTCCAAGGCGATGTACCACGCGCGCGAGCTGGCGATGAGCCGCATGCGCGCGGAAGCCACCGCGATGGGGGCGGACGGCATCGTCGGCGTGAAGCTGACGATCAAGCGGCTGGAATGGGACGAGCATTTGCTCGAATTCATCGCCATCGGCACCGGCGTGGTGCATGGCGACGGCCATCGCGGCTTCCGCGCGCATGACGGCGGGCCTTTCACCTCCGACCTGTCGGGACAGGATTTCTGGTCATTGCTGCATTCTGGCTACCGGCCGCTGGAGATGGTGATGGGGACCTGCGTCTATCATGTGGCCCATCGCGGTATACTGGCGGGGCTTGGCAGTGTCGGCCGCAACGTGGAGCTTGAGAATTATCACCTCCGCCATGTACGAGGCGCGCGAAATTGCCGTCGAGCGGATGCAGTTCGAGGCGGCGGCGGCAAAAGCCGAAGGCGTGGTGGGCGTGGATATTCACGAAGGCAGTCATGGCTGGCAGACCCACGTGATCGAGTTCTTTGCGATCGGCACCGCCGTGCTGCCGCTGGACCAGGAGATCGCACCCGAGAAGATCGATGATCCGATCATGGTGCTTTCGGTCAATGACTAGCTTTATGAGCCGCGCATCCATTGCCATGGTACTTGGCCTTGCGCTTGCGGGCTGCTCGTCAATATCCTCCGACCTACGACCTGTTGCCTCAGCCTGCCGATGCGACCCTGACGATCGATTCCAATCCGCCGGGCGCAATAGCCAGCACCTCGAATGGCGGCAGCTGCCAGACCCCATGCACGTTGGCCATTCCCGTCATCGAGCCCTTCACGGTGACCTATACGCTCGATGGCTATCTGCCGCAGACCGTCTCGGTGCGGACCGTCCCGGTCGAGAAGATCGCCTTGATCGACACGACCTCCCCCAGGCTCGAGCCCAATCCCGTTCTGGCCGAGCTGCAGCCCGCGCCACCGCCACCGCCACCTGAACCGCCGCCCGTCAAGAAACGGCCGCGGCGGTAACCTCCCTTCGCGCCCTGCCGCATAGCCTGTTTGCCGCAGCGTCTCCTGGCCCAAAGCATCATCTCCGCAGTCTTGGATTTCACCGGGTGAGCGTGTTTCCGCCCTTGTCTGGGCATCGGAACAAATGTAGAACAATCTTCGGACCCGGATCGGACCCCGCACATGCCCAATCTCGCGGCGGCGCAAAGCGCGCTTCGCTCGACCTTCGGGTTCGAGGACTTTCGTCCCGGGCAGGGCGCCATCATCGAGAGCGTGCTGGCGGGCGCCGATGTGCTCGCCATCATGCCGACCGGGAGCGGCAAATCGCTCTGCTACCAGCTGCCGGCGTTGTTGCGCGACAGCTTGACTGTGGTGGTGTCCCCCCTGATCGCGCTCATGCGCAATCAGGTGGCGCAGCTGACGAGCTACGGGGTCGCGGCCGCGAGCCTCAACTCGGCCAACGACTTTGCGGAGAACCGCGGGATCAACGACAGGCTTACCCGCGGCGACCTGCGCTTGGTCTATGTCTCGCCCGAGCGGCTCGCCAAGCCCGACACGCTCGCGCTCCTGAAGCGCGCCAAGGTCGGGCTGCTGGCGGTCGATGAGGCGCATTGCATCTCGCAATGGGGGCACGACTTCCGGCCCGAATATCTGGCGCTCGGCGTGGCTCAGGCCGAGCTCGGCGGCGTGCAGACGGTAGCCTTCACCGCGACCGCCGACACCGCCACCCGCGCCGACATCCTGAGCAAGCTCTTCCGCCGCGATCCGACCGTGTTCGTGCACGGCTTCGACCGGCCCAACCTGCGCCTGCGTATGCGGGCGAAGACCTCTGGCCGCGGCCAGATCCTGGATTTCGTGCGCGCGCATTTCGGGGAGAGCGGCATCATCTATTGCGGCTCGCGCCGCAAGACCGAGAAGATAGCCGAATTCCTGCGCGACAGCGGCGCCAAGGCGCTGCCCTACCATGCCGGGCTCGAGCAGGCGGTGCGCTCGCGCCATCAGGACATGTTCCTGCAAGAAGACGGCGTCGTCATGGTGGCGACCGTGGCGTTCGGGATGGGCATCGACAAGCCGGATGTGCGGTTCGTGCTGCATGCCGATCTGCCGTCCAATATCGAAAGCTATTACCAGGAGATCGGCCGCGCCGGCCGCGACGGTTTGCCGGCCGACACCTTGACGCTCTACGGCATGGGCGACATCCGGCTGCGCCGCATGCAAATCGATCAGCGCGAAGCGCCGGATGAGCAGAAGCGGGTCGAACGCAAGCGGCTCGATGCGCTGGTGGGGTTGTGCGAATCGCCGCGTTGCCGGCGCCAGAGCCTGCTCGGCTATTTCGGCGAGACGGCGTTGCCCTGCGGCAACTGCGACATCTGCCTCGATGGCGCCGAGGTGGTTGACGGCACGGTCGCGGCCCGCAAGGCGCTGTCCGCCGTTGTGCGGACCGGCGAGCGTTTCGGCACTGAGCATCTGGCCGACTTGCTGTGCGGCGAGCGCACGCCAGCGATCGTCAAATTCGGCCACGACCGGCTGCCCACCTTCGGGGTCGGCCGGGAGCACGGCAAGCCCGAATGGCGGTCCATCTTCCGCCAGCTACATGGCGCCGGCCTGATCGCGCTCGACATCGCCGGCTATGGGGGCTGGACCATGACCCCAGAGGGTCGCCAAGTGCTCCGGGGCGCGGCCACTTTCGCGCTCCGCAAAGACGCGCTGAAACCATTGCGCCGGAGCGCCCGCGACGCCGGCGCAGCCCTGCCAGCCGAGGTGGCGGACGCCGATCCTGCCCTGTTCGATGCGCTCAAGCGTCGCCGCCTCGAGCTCGCCAAGGATCGTGGCGTCCCGGCCTATCTGGTGTTCGCCGACAAGAGCCTGATCGACATGGCGCGGCGCAAGCCCAGGAGTCCCGCCGACATGGCCCAGGTGCATGGCATGGGCGAGGCGAAGCTTGCCCAATACGGCCAAGTCTTCCTCGAAGTCATCCGCCGCCATCTCGAAGGGTAGGCGGCGGATGCCCGGTGCCCGCTCCGGTCCCGACCTGGCGGCGGCCCAACAGGCGCTCCGCTCCACCTTCGGGTTCGACGGCTTCCGCCCCGGCCAAGCCGCCATCATCGAGAGCGTGCTGGCGGGCGCCGACGTGCTGGCAGTCATGCCGACCGGGAGCGGGAAGTCGCTCTGCTACCAGCTGCCGGCGCTGTTGCGCGACAGCCTGACGGTCGTGGTGTCGCCCTTGATCGCGCTCATGCGCAATCAGGTGGCGCAGCTTGGGAGTCGCGGGATCGCGGCCGCGAGCCTCAACTCGGCCAACACTTTCGCCGAGAACCGGCAGGTCAGCGGCCAGCTTGCCCGCGGCGAGCTTCGCCTCATCTATGTTTCGCCCGAGCGCCTCGCGCAGCCGCCCACGGTGGCGTTGCTCCGGCGCGCCAGCGTCGGGCTGCTCGCGGTCGACGAGGCGCATTGCATCTCGCAGTGGGGGCACGCCTTCCGGCCCGAATACCTGGAGCTTGGCGCGGCCCAAGCCGAGCTCGGCGGCGTGCAGACCGTCGCGTTCACGGCGACCGCCGACGCCGCGACGCGCGCCGACATCCTGGCCAGGCTCTTCGGCCGCCGTCCGGCCGTCTTCGTGCATGGCTTCGACCGTCCGAACTTGACGCTGCGCATGCAGGCCAAGAGCTACGGCCGCGGCCGGACGCGGAGCCTCGGGCGCGGCCAGATCATGGACTTCGTGCGCGCGCATTCCGGCCAAAGCGGCATCGTCTATTGCGGCTCCCGCCGCAAGACCGAGGAGATCACGGGTTGGCTGCGCGATAGCGGCACCGATGCGTTCCCCTATCACGCCGGCCTCGATCCGACCTTGCGCTCGCGCCACCAGGATATGTTCCTGGGCCAACAGGGCGTCGTCATGGTGGCGACCATCGCGTTCGGATTGGGCATCGACAAGCCCGACGTGCGCTACGTGCTGCACGCCGACCTCTCCGCCAATATCGAGAGCTATTACCATGAGATCGGTCGTGCCGGCCGCGACGGCTTGCCGGCCGACACTTTGACGCTCTATGACGCCGGCGACATCGGGCTGCGCCGGATGCAGATCGCGCAAAGCACGGCTTGCGGGGAGCAGAAGGGCGTCGATCGCCGGCGGCTCGACGCGCTGGTGGAGCTGTGCGAGTTGGAGCACTGCCGCCGGCAGAAGCTTCTCGCCTATTTCGGCGAGGCCGCGCTCCCCTGCGGCAATTGCGACGTTTGCCTGGAGGCGCGTCCGTGGTGGCGGTCGCTCTGGCGCTGCTGAAAAAGCCCCGCTGGGGGCAGCCGATTTCACATCCGCGTGAATGTTGCGCTGCAATCGGCGGTGTGTTAGCAACCGCGCGATTTCGCGGGCTTCCGGGCACTCCGCGGTGCTGTCCGCGAAAATCAAAGTCCCATTTGCATTTCAAGGGCTTGGGCTCTCGTGCGGGAAGGGGCCGAGCCCGAGAAACTGCCCAAAAGAAAGCGCGCGGTCGTGGACGGCAAAGGAACGATTGTTTCGGGCATGGCGGGTCGCTACGCGACCGCCTTGTTCGAGCTTGCGCGCGAGGAGCGGGCCGTCGACCCCGTGAAGGCCGATCTCGACCGCTTCGATGCGCTGCTCGCCGAAAGCCCCGATCTGCTGCGGCTCGTCCGCAGCCCGGTGTTCTCCTCCGACCAGCAGGGGAGGGCGCTTGCGGCAATCCTCGATCTGGCGGGGATCGGCGGCCTGGCGGCGAAATTCCTCCTGGTCGTGGCCCAGAACCGCCGCTTGTTTGCGGTGCGCGCCATCAGCAAGGATTTTCGGACGCTGGTCGCCCACTACAAGGGCGAGGTCACCGCCGAGGTGACGCTGGCCGAAAGGCCGGACGATCGGCAGCTTGCGGCCATCAAGGATGCGCTGCGCACGGTCACCGGCAAGGACGTACAGGTCGATGTCAAGGTCGAGCCCTCGATCATCGGCGGCCTGATCGTCAAGGTCGGCAGCCGCATGGTCGACAGCTCGCTGCGCACCAAGCTCAAATCAATCAAGCATGCGATGAAAGAGGTCTCTTGATGGATATCCGGGCCGCTGAAATCTCCGCCATCCTCAAGGATCAGATCAAGAATTTCGGCCAGGAGGCGGAAGTCTCCGAGGTCGGCCAGGTGCTGTCGGTCGGCGACGGCATCGCCCGCGTCTTCGGTCTCGACAACGTCCAGGCCGGCGAGATGGTCGAGTTCGAGAACGGCGTGCGCGGCATGGCGCTCAATCTCGAAACCGACAATGTCGGCATCGTGATCTTCGGCAACGACCGCGAGATCAAGGAAGGCCAGACCGTCAAGCGCACCCGCTCGATCGTCGACGTACCGGTCGGCAAGGGATTGCTCGGCCGCGTCGTCGACGCGCTCGGCAATCCGATCGACGGCAGGGGCCCGATCGCGGCGAGCGAGCGCCGCCGCGTCGACGTCAAGGCGCCCGGCATCATTCCGCGCAAGTCCGTGCACGAGCCGATGGCCACCGGCCTCAAGGCCATCGATGCGCTCATCCCCATCGGCCGCGGCCAGCGCGAGCTGATCATCGGCGATCGCCAGACCGGCAAGACCGCGATCGCGCTCGATACCATCCTCAACCAGAAGCCGCTCAACGCCTCCGACAACGAGAAGATCAAGCTCTATTGCGTGTATGTGGCGGTCGGGCAGAAGCGCTCGACGGTGGCGCAGTTCGTCAAGGTGCTGGAGGAGCAGGGCGCGCTCGATTATTCCATCATCGTTGCCGCGACCGCCTCCGATCCGGCGCCGATGCAGTTCCTGGCGCCGTTCGCCGGCTGCACCATGGGCGAGTTCTTCCGCGACAACGGCATGCACGCGGTGATCATCTATGACGATCTATCCAAGCAGGCCGTCGCCTACCGCCAGATGTCGCTGCTGCTGCGCCGACCGCCTGGCCGCGAGGCCTATCCGGGCGACGTGTTCTACCTGCATTCGCGCCTGCTCGAGCGCGCCGCCAAGATGAACGACGACTACAAGGCCGGCTCGTTGACCGCGCTGCCGGTGATCGAAACCCAGGCCAACGACGTGTCGGCCTATATTCCGACCAACGTCATCTCCATCACCGACGGGCAGATCTTCCTGGAGACCGATCTGTTCTATCAGGGCATCCGCCCGGCCGTGAACGTCGGTCTCTCGGTGTCGCGCGTGGGCTCGGCGGCGCAGACCAAGGCCATGAAGAAGGTGGCCGGCCGCATCAAGGGCGAGCTGGCGCAGTACCGCGAGATGGCGGCCTTCGCCCAGTTCGGCTCCGATCTCGACGCCACCACCCAACGCCTGCTCAATCGCGGCGCCCGCCTCACCGAACTGCTGAAGCAGCCGCAATTCTCGCCGCTCAAGATGGAGGAACAGGTCTGCGTCATCTATGCGGGCGTCAACGGCTATCTGGATCCGATCCCGGTCAATCGGGTGCGTGCGTTCGAGCAGGGCCTGCTGGCGCTGCTGCGCAACCAGAAGCCGGAGATCCTCGACGAGATTCGCGCGACCGCCGACCTGGGCGACGCCACGGCGGCCAAGCTCAAGAGCGCGGTCGAAGCCTATGCCAAGACGTTTGCGTGACACTGTCTCGTCTCGGCCGGGCTCCTCTGCGTTTGGAGTGATCCCGAACTAGGACGTGGGTGTCCGGCACAAGGCCGGGCACGATGGAGCAAGACCAAAGCCCATGCCAAGCCTGAAGGACCTGCGCAATCGCATCGCCTCCACCAAGGCGACGCAGAAGATCACCAAGGCCATGCAGATGGTGGCGGCCTCGAAGCTGCGCCGCGCGCAGGTCGCCGCCGAGGCGGCGCGGCCCTATGCGGAGCGCATGGACAAGGTGCTCGGCCATATCGCTGCCGCCGTGGCCGGCCTCGCTTCGGCGCCGCCGCTGTTGCGCGGCACCGGCAGCGACCGCGTGCATCTCTTGATCGTCTGCACCGCGGAGCGCGGCCTGTGCGGCCCCTTCAACTCGGCGATCGTGCGGTTCGCGCGCGAGCGCGCCAATGCGCTGATCGCGCAGGGCAAGGAAGTCAAGTTCTTCTGCGTCGGCCGCAAGGGTTATGAGCAGCTCAAGCGCCAATACGAGCGGCTCATCATCGAGCACATCGAGCTGCGCTCGGTGCGCAATATCGGATTTGGCAATGCCGAGGAGATCGCCGACCGGATCTTGCGGCTCTATGCCGAAGGCGCGTTCGACGTCTGCACCCTGTTCTTCTCCCGCTTCAAGTCGGTGATCGCGCAGATTCCGACCGCGCAGCAGATCATTCCGCCGGTGTTCTCCCAGCCCAACCCTTCCCCGCTTGCGGGGGACGGAACGGGAGGGGGTCCTGCGCGGCGTTCGGAGCAGGGAATGGGAACGGCTGGCGGCGCGGTCTACGACTACGAGCCCGACGAGGAGGAGATTCTCGACCAGCTGCTGCCGCGCAACATCGCGGTGCAGATTTTCCGGGCGCTGCTCGAGAACAACGCCTCGTTCTACGGAGCGCAGATGAGCGCCATGGACAATGCCACCCGCAATGCCGGCGAAATGATTCGCAAGCAGACGCTTCGCTATAACCGCACGCGCCAGGCGATGATCACCAAAGAGCTGATCGAGATCATCTCGGGGGCGGAAGCGCTCTAATCATCCTTAGGAGACTTGCATGGCTTCCAATCAAACCGGCCGCATCGCCCAGGTCATCGGCGCCGTCGTCGACGTCAAGTTCGACGGCGAGCTGCCGCCGATCCTCAATGCGCTGGAGACCAGCAACCAGGGCAACCGGCTCATCCTCGAGGTTGCCCAGCATCTCGGCGAATCAACGGTACGCACCATCGCGATGGACGTGAGCGAGGGCCTGGTGCGCGGCCAGGAGGTCACCGATACCGGCGAGCCGATCTCGGTGCCGGTGGGCGAGGGTACGCTCGGGCGCATCATCAACGTCATCGGCGAGCCGGTCGACGATGCCGGCCCGGTGCCGCACACCGAGCGGCGCGCCATCCATCAACCGACGCCATTGTACACCGACCAATCGACCGAGGCGGAGATCCTCGTCACCGGCATCAAGGTGGTGGATCTGCTGGCGCCCTATGCCAAGGGCGGCAAGGTCGGCCTGTTCGGCGGCGCCGGCGTCGGCAAGACGGTGCTGATCCAGGAGCTCATCAACAACGTCGCCAAGGCGCATGGCGGCTATTCGGTGTTCGCGGGCGTGGGCGAGCGCACCCGCGAGGGCAACGACCTCTATCATGAGATGATCGAATCCCACGTCAACAAGGACCCCAAGGAGAACAACGGCTCGACCGCAGGCTCCAAATGTGCGCTGGTCTACGGCCAGATGAACGAGCCGCCCGGCGCGCGCGCGCGCGTCGGCCTGTCCGGTCTCACGGTCGCGGAATACTTCCGTGATCAGGGCCAGGACGTGCTGTTCTTCGTCGACAACATCTTCCGCTTCACCCAAGCCGGCTCGGAGGTTTCCGCGCTGCTCGGACGTATTCCCTCGGCGGTCGGCTATCAGCCGACCTTGGCGACCGACATGGGGGCGCTGCAGGAGCGCATCACCAGCACCACCAAGGGCTCGGTGACCTCGGTGCAGGCGATCTACGTGCCAGCCGACGATCTCACCGATCCGGCGCCGGCCACCTCGTTCGCGCATCTGGACGCCACCACGGTGCTGTCGCGCTCGATCGCCGAGAAGGGCATCTATCCGGCCGTCGATCCGCTCGACTCCACGTCCCGCATGCTCGACCCGCGGGTGGTGGGCGAGGAGCACTATGCGGTCGCCCGGCAGGTGCAGCAGATCCTGCAGCGCTACAAGGCGCTGCAGGACATCATCGCGATCCTCGGCATGGACGAGCTTTCCGAAGAGGACAAGATCACCGTCTCGCGCGCCCGCAAGATCGAGCGCTTCCTGTCGCAACCTTTCCACGTCGCCGAGGTGTTCACCGGCTCGCCCGGGGTTCTGGTCGATCTCGCCGACACCATCCGCGGCTTTCAGGGGCTGTGCGAGGGCAAATACGACCACCTGCCGGAGAATGCCTTCTATATGGTGGGCACGATCGAGCAGGCGGTGGAGAAGGGCAAGCGCCTCGCCGCGGAAGCGGCATGAGGTGGGCGAATAGCGAATAGGGAGTAGCGAATAGGGAATCGGCAAGCGGGCGCGGAGGATCTTTCCATTCGCTACTCGCTATTCGCCATTCGCTAATAACAAACATGGCCACATTCCACTTCGATCTCGTCTCGCCCGAAAAGCTGCTGTTCGCCGGCGAAGTCACCCAGGTCGACCTGCCGGGATCCGAGGGCGACATGGGCGTGCTCGCCGGACATGCGCCGCTGGTGACGACGCTGCGGCCGGGAATCATCGTGGTGTTTCGCGAGGGTGGGGATCTGCGCGTGGTCGTCAATGGCGGTTTCGCCGAGGTCGGGCCGGCGGGACTGACCGTGCTGGCCGACATGGCGGTGCCGGTCGAGGAGTTCGACCGGGCGGTGCTCGCCGGCGAGATCAAGGATACCGAGGAGGATGTCGCCGACGCCACCGATGGCTGGCGCCGCGACAAGCTCGCTCACCGCCTCGATCAATTGAAGGCACTACAGGCCGCCCTGACGCATTAGGGGCGCGCGCGGGTGTCGATCATTCCCCTGCCGGCCGTAATTCCACGCCGTTGCGCCGCAACCAGGTCTTCCAGGTCATGAGTTTGAGACCCAGGCGGTCGTAATCGACCTGCAGATAACCGTTACGGGCAGACGATACTGCGGTCGGGATGACCCGCATGACCTCTTGCGCCAGCACGCCCACATAGGTCGTGCGATCGCCTCCTTTGTAGCGGAAGCGATAGAGGCCGATGCCGTCGTCAAGCCGTGCCAGCGGCAGGATGTCCTCCTTGAGTCGCACGTCGGAGAAATGACGGCCGCCGTTCATGATTGCGCCATGGTTGGCGCCGCCGAGGTTGCCTCCGGCGATGATCTTCACCTTGCCAGGCTGTACGTTCTTGCCGGCGTTGCCCTTGTGAAGGCTCTCCGTCTTGGCGGTTGCGCTGCCTTGATTGCCCCTGCCGACCTTGCCCCGTTTGCCTTGCTCGTGGACCTCGCCTTTTCCGCTCTGCTCTCCATTGTCGCGGGGCTCGCCTTTAAGGCCTTTGCCGCTCGGGACTTGATTGCCTTTGCCGATGCCGATGCCCGCGACCACATGGAGGTGCGCAGGCTGTCCGTGATGCGCCGCGAAAAACACCGGGTGATTGAGGATGTGGTGCCCGAAGTGGTACCAGAAATGCCATCCGATCGGCCCGCCCCAGCCGATGCCTTTGTTGAGGCCGTAACCACACCAGTACCAGCCCGGGCCGCGCCAACCGATGTCGTACCAGCAATAGCGGTGGCCTTCGAACCAGTAGTATTCGTCCGCCGAAATCGGCAGAGCCGCCGGTCCTTTCCGGAGCGCGAGGCGGCGCCGGCCGTGCCAGATCGTTGACAAGCCAGCCCTGGCTTTTCATGTCGTCGCACTGCGCCAGCATGAGCGGCGTCCGCGGCCCGGCATCGGCGCCGGCGACCGTGACGCACAGGCCCGAGGGTGCGACCACGGAGATCAGGGAGCGATCGTTCTCGAACGGATCCAGCTCCCAGACCTGATGATCGCTGCCGTCGCATTCGGCGATGACCACCGGGTCGCCCGCGCCCGGGGGCTTGCCCGGATCGGAGGAACGGCCATCGAGGCAGAGCCCGCCGGTGGTCAGGTTGCTGCGGTTGGCGAATCCGAAGATTTGGTTCGGAGTACCGGCGCAGCCGAACAGGGAAAGCAACTTGCCCGGCTGAAATTCCGCGCCCGGGACATCGATGCACCAGCGGTTGTCGGTATTGGTGGTGGAATCGAGCGCGGAAATGAAGCTGTAGAAATCGGCGGACGTGGGTGACGACACGGTCGTGCGCGAGACTTCCGGCTTGCTGGCCGACGGCGCCAGTGCCGCCATCCGGGCCTCGGCCTGCTGGCGGAACGCGCTGTTTGGATATTGCGCGACGAACCGCTCGAGTGCGGCCTCGTCGTTGGACTCTTTCAGGATGGCCCAGGTGACTTCGTCAGCCGAGGGCGGCGACGGTTTCGCGGCCTGAGTCGCGACGAGTGCCGCGATGCGCGCCTGCGCCTGCGGGCGCAGCGGGCTGTCGGGATATTGCTCGGTGAAGCGACGCAGCGCCGCCTGATCTGTGGTCTCCTTCAGAAACCCCCAAGCGACCTCGTCGGGAGCCGGCAAGGCCGAGGTCGCGACCGGCGGTTTCAGATAGATCGCCTCCTTGGAAAGCGATCCATAGACGAACGGCTGCTGGGCGCCTCGGGTGGCGGCGACCACCTCGTCGCGCACATTGCGGAACAGGAAATTGATCTCCAGCCCCGGCGTTTCGAGATGCTCCAGGAGCGCGCTGGTGAACGGGCTGTTGCGGCCGCTGCCATCGGCGGCGACCGTGCCGTCCTTGGCCGCATAGGCGACCAGCACATTGCTGACCGGCTCGATCCGCGCCAGCCCCCGATCGACCGAGCGGGTGAGCGCGGTCCGGCCCATTTTGGCGAGAAACGGGTTGTTGCGGCACGCATCGAGCATCACCATGCCGAGCTTCGAGGCCGACGAGACCGCCGTTATGACGCTGTGCAGCGCTATCGCTTCCTGCTCGGTATTCACATCGATCTTGAGCTCGGCGTCGACCGGAATGAGCCAGTTCTCGCCGCCGACCTCCATGCCGTGACCGGCAAAGAATACCACTGCCATTTCGGCATCGTTCGCCTTGCGGCCGAACTCCAACAGCGCCTTGCGCATGTCGTCATAGGTTGCGTCGGTGACCAGGCGCACCGAGAAGCCCAACCGCTCGAACGATGCGGCGACGTCGGCGGCGTCGTGCGCCGGGTTCGGAAGCATAGGGACGCTGCGGTAGGCGCTGTTGCCGATGACGAGAGCGACTTTTGTTTGGGCGGCCGCCGGGGTCTCCAGCAGCAGCGTCGCGAACATCGCGATTATAATTCCAAGCCCCCGCAGACCGACCGTCGGATACATGGATCAGAACTCCATTGCGGAGCGTTGCACCGGCAACAATATCCGCTGCGCAGGGGCGCAACAAGAGATGGCGAGTTCAGGGATCGCGGATCAGAGTGAACAGGGCATTACCGCTGTACCTGCATTCGTTTTCGCCAAGCGGTCAGGCGAACTTGCTGAAGCTCGTCACGACCTGCTCGTAGACCTTGCGCTTGAATGGCACCACGAGCGCGGGCAGGTTCGTCATCTGCTCCCAGCGCCACGCGAGGAATTCAGGCGTATGCCCGCCGCCGGGATGCGCGATGTCGATCTCGCGCTCGTCGCCGGTGAACCGCAGCGCATACCATTTCTGCTTTTGGCCGCGATATTTGCCGCCCCAGGCTTGGCCGATGAGCTCGGGCGGGATGTCGTAGGTCAGCCATTCCGCGATTTCGCCGAGCCGCTCGACCGAGCGAATATTGGTCTCCTCGTAGAGTTCGCGCAGCGCCGCCTGCCAGGGATCTTCGCCCGGATCGACGCCGCCCTGCGGCATCTGCCAGGCATGCGTCGCATCGACATGCTCAGGCCCATCGCTGCGTGCGCCGATGAAGACCCGGCCGGTACGATTGAGCACCATGATCCCTACGCAGGCACGATAGGGAAGATCGGAAACGTCCTTGAATGGCGGCATGTGGGCAGGCTCGAAGGTCGGAGAACACGGAGCGGATCAGTGATAGGCCAAACCCGTGCCTTTGTCCTTCACCAACCAGACGCCCGTCTCAGCTCGACTTCGTGCGGGCCGCGACCGCGCTGATCGGCACCAGCAGGATGCCGTGATTTTCCGCCGCCTTCGCCCAAACGGCGATGCGCTCGATCGCGCCCGGGAGGGCACTGGCGATGCCGACCGCGACGCCGCGCTCGCGCGCGGTTTTTTCCAGGCGGGCAAGCGCATGGTCGATCTCCGCCGACGTGGGCACCGCATCGATGGTGAGGTCGGCCTTGGCGTAGGGAAGATTGTTCGCCCCCGCCATCTGGCCCGCCTGGCTGCGCGGCGAGCTGCCGTCTTCCACATAGAGCAATCCGCGCTTGGCGACCTCGCGCAGGACCGGCGCCAGCGCCGCTTCGCTGGCCGTGAATCGTCCCCCCATGTAGTTGGCGATGCCCACATAGCCCTGAAACCGGCTCATCAGCCAATGGAGCCGCTCGACGTTCTGGCCGGCGTTGAGCGACGTCAGCAGGGTTTGCGGCCCGGGATCGTTGTCCGGATAGTCGAACGGCTCCATCGGCACCTGCAGCAGAAGCTCGTGCCCGCCTTCCCGCGCTCGTGCCGCCAGATGATCGAGATCGGCCCCATAGGGTGCGAAGGCGAGCGTCACCGGGCCGGGCAGCTTGGCCAGCGCATCGCTGGTGCCGATGGCGCTGATCCCAAGGCCGGCCACCACGATGGCGACACGCGGCGCGTTGGGCCGATCCGCGAGCGGCCGCACCGGCTGCGCGAAGGCATCGGCCGGACGCGTGCCGTCCGCGGCAATCCGGGGAATCGGACCGCTGCGCGTGGCTTCCGCAAAGCGCTGGTCGGGGGCTGATTTGTCGGCCGACTGGCCAGGAATCACCACTTCCTGGCGCTTGCCGTTGCTCCCATCGATGATAGTGACCGTGTTGCTGCCGGGAGCCGTCGCCGCCGGAGCCGCCGGCGCGGCCGGCTGACCGCCGGCGAGCGGCGGGCCATCGTATCGATTGGGGCGTTCGTGATCGGCTACGGCGGTGCGTGCAGCGGCTTCGTCGATCGGCCTCGTTTCAGGTCCGACGGCGCTCACATGCAGATTGGCCGGGACCACCGCCATCGGCTCGCCCCCAAGCGGCGCGTCGGCAAACAGGACCCAGCCCAGAAAGACGACGGCGAAACCGCCAAGCACGGCGGCCAGCACCCGCAGTCCCATGATGGGGACCGCAGCGAGCCATTTGTTGCTCTGCCTGCTCTTATCGCTCTTGCCGCGGCCGCTGCCCTGGCCGAGCGGAGCGCTTAGATCGTCGGTCAAGGCCAAAACCCTCGCGAATCAACCAGCCCAAGATCTGGCGCTCGAAAGTTAGCATCCGCAGTCGTTAACTCTTCGTTTACCGGGGAGATAGGCCGGGCTTTTCGTTTCACGACGCCGCGATCAATTCTTGAAAGCCTCGCGTGCCCGAAACGAATGGGGCGGCCGCGAGGCCGCCCCATATCCAATCGACGCGATTGGCCGCAACCTCAGTTCGGCACCGCCAGCTTCACGTTGGGCGGAAAGGCCGCATTGGTCTCCTGCCCGCGGAGGAGAGCGACCGCGCTGTGAAGCGCCTTGTCGTCTTTCGGGTCCGGCGGGACGTAGCCCTGCGAGCCGGTTTGCTCCTGGCCCTCGGCCGCGAGGTGGCCGCGCAAGGTCGCCTCGCTGGTCGTATCGGCGCGCGCCTTGAGCGCGTCCGGCACATCCTGCAGCACCTCGATGTCGGGCACGATGCCCTTGGCCTGGATCGAGTGGCCCGACGGCGTGAAGTAGCGGGCGGTGGTCAGCCGCAGCGCCCCGTTGCCGGAGCCGAGCGGGATGATGGTCTGCACCGACCCCTTGCCGAACGAGCGCGTGCCCAGGATGGTCGCGCGCTTGTGATCCTGCAGGGCGCCGGCCACGATCTCGGAAGCCGAGGCCGAGCCGCCGTTGATCAGCACGATCACCGGCTTGCCCTTGGTGAGATCGCCGGCATGCGCGCTGAAGCGCTGGATCTCGTCCGGATCGCGGCCGCGCGTCGAGACGATCTCGCCCTTTTCCAGGAACGCGTCGCAAACCGAGATCGCCTGGTCGAGCAGGCCGCCCGGATTGTTGCGCAGATCGAGGACGTAGCCTTTCAGCTTGTCGCCGTCCTGGGTGCCGAGGTCGGCGATCGCCTTCTTTAGACCCTCGGTGGTTTGCTCGTTGAACTGGGTGATGCGGATATAGCCGACGTCGTCGCCTTCCGAATGCGAGCGCACCGAGAGGACCTTGATGATGTCGCGGGTCAGCGTCATCTCGACCGGCTTGTCCTGGCCCTTGCGCATGATGCGGAGCTTGATCGCGGTGTTGACCGGGCCGCGCATCTTGTCGACCGCCTGGTTGAGGGTAAGCCCCTGCACCGGCTCGTCGTCGATATGGGTGATGTAGTCGTTCGCCTGCACGCCGGCCTTGGCCGCGGGCGTGTCGTCGATCGGCGCCACCACCTTGACGACGCCGTCCTCCATGGTGACCTCGAGGCCCAGCCCGCCGAACTCGCCGCGGGTCTGCACCTGCATGTCGCGGAAGCTCTTGGCATCCATGTAGCTCGAATGCGGATCGAGCCCGGTCAGCATGCCGTTGATCGCCGTCTCGATCAGCTTGCCGTCGTCGGGCTTCTCCACATAGTCGGCGCGCACCCGCTCGAACACGTCGCCGAACAGGCTGAGCTGCTTGTAGGTGTCGGCTCCGGCAGCCCTGGCGCTCGAGCCGTCGAATACGATACGGGGCTGGGTCGTCATCAGCGTCAGGGCCGCGCCCGCCGCCGCACCGAGGAGAATGAGGGAAGTCTTGCGCATCATCCGCGAACCTTCTCGCCGTTGTTTGTTGCCCACCATGGGCCGGGGTCGACGGGTGTCCCGTCCTTGCGAAACTCGACGTAAAGCACAGGCTGTGCCGAACTGGCCTGTCCTGAGCCGGCCGCCAATGCAGCGGGCACTTGGCCGCCGCCATCGCCCATCACCGCAACGGGCTCGCCCGTTACCACGAACTGCCCCGGATCGACTGAGATCCGTTCCATCCCGGCCAATAGCACATGATAGCCGCTGCCGGCATTGAGGATCAAGAGTTGGCCGTAATTACGGAACGGCCCGGCATAGACCACCCAGCCGTCACAGGGGGCGGTGATCTGGGCGCCGGGACGGGCCGCTACGGTGAGGCCCTTTTCGGTACCTCCGATGCCGTCGGGAGCGCCAAACTCCTTGATTCTCACGCCGTTGACCGGCAGCAGAAGCCGGCCCTTGGCGGCCGAGAAGGCGATCGCGGGCGCCAGGCGCCCGGGATCGCTCAGGGCGGCGAGATCCGGCCCGCCTTCGGCTCCCTTGTCTCCGCCGGGCCGCCCATTGCGGCCGGCGGGGCTTAGGCCTTCCTCCAGCTTGGCAATCAGATCCTTGAGGCTGTCGGCCTGGCGCGCGAGCTGGGCAGCGCGCTGGCGCTCCTGCTCGAGCGCCTGCTCGTTCTCCGCCTCCTGCTTCTGGCGCTGATCGGTCAAGAGGCCCAGACGCTGGCGTTCCGCGCCGAGCGCGGCGAGATCGCGCGTCAATCCGTCGCGTTCGTTGGCGATCTGGGCACGGATCCGCGTCGAACTCGGCGAGATCCGCGATCAAGAGATCGGCGTCGTGCCGCATCTCGGGCAATACCGCTCCCAGCATCATGGCCGAGCGCAGCGCCTGCAGGGCATCCTCAGCCGTGACCAGGAGGGCCGGCGGCGGGTGGCGGCCGATGCGCTGCAACGCCGCCAGCACCTCGGCCATGACCGCACGGCGGTCTTCCAGCGATTGCCGCAACGCTTGCTCGCGCATGTCGAGCGGCCTCAGCCGCTCCTGCGCGTCGGCCACCTGCGCCTCCACGGCGCGGATGCGCGCCGCCGTGTCGATCAGTTGCTGGTTGAGCTGACGGCGATCGTCGCCGATCGCTTCGATCTCGTGCTTGAGCTTGGCCTGCGTCTCGATCGCCTTTTTTTGCTCGGCATGGATGGCTTCGAGATCCTGGCTGTCCTTCTTCAGGGTTTCGAGCCCCACCGGCGCCTGGGTGGACCCAGTCGCGGGTTGCGGTGGCGCTGCCGGGTTGACGGGCCGGAATGGCAGATAGGGAATCTCCCCGGGTGGTCGGGCGGGGGCCTGCGCGGCTGTGCTCGCCAGCCCAAACGTGAGCACGCTCACCGCCGCCAGCAGGGCGGCGCCGAAGGTGACCGGAGCGGACACGGAACCGCACATATGGCGGGCACCTTTAAGGGCACCTGGGTGCCAAGACCCGGAAAAACGCGGCCTGCATCGCTGCCGGCCTCTCTGCACCGAAACGCATATGCACAAACGATCCTAGGCAAAAATAGGTCGAGAGCTGATTAACACTTCCGATTTTCTCCGTATCGAGCCCGACAGCGGACCCCTGACCTGCGGCGGATGAGTTTTCCAGCTGGCCCACGCTTTCACGCCCGGTGATACGGATGTCCGCCCAGGATCGTGACGGCGCGGTAGAGCTGCTCCAAGAGCATGATGCGGACCAGCTGATGCGGCCAGGTGAAGGCGCCGAAAGCCAGCGCGAGATCGGCCTTGTCGCGCAGGCTCGGCGCCAGCCCGTCGGCGCCGCCCAGGATGAAGATGAGCGCAGGCCGGTCGGCGGCCCGCCACTCCTGCAGATGGGTCGCGAAGGCTGCGCTGTTCATGGTCGAGCCGCGCTCGTCCAGAATCACCGTGATGGCGCGGTCCGGGATTACATTGGCGATGGCGATCAATTCCTCGAGCATCCGCCGCTCGAGATTGTCGGCCCGGCTCTCCTTGATCTCCACCACATCGAAGGCCTGCAGACCGAGCTTGCGGCCGAAGTCGGCCGCCCGCTTGCGGTAGCGCTCGGCCAGCTCCCGCTCGGGACCTTGCTTCAGCCGGCCGACGGCGACGATCAGGATACGCATCTGCCGCCGGCCTGCTTGGCCTCAATTGGCCTGGCGCCGCGGCGACCGGCCCGGCGCCCACATGTTCTCGAGATTGTAGAAGGTGCGAACTTCCGGCCGGAACACGTGGATGATCACGTCGCCGGCGTCGATCAGAACCCAGTCGCAGTTCGGCATGCCTTCGACGCGGACGGTCACGCCGGCTGCCGCAAGGTCCTTGAGCAGACGATCCGCGATGGCGCCGACCTGGCGCTGCGACCGGCCAGAGGTCACCACCATGGCGTCGGCGATCGTGCTCTTGCCGGTGAGATCGATGGTGACGGTATCCTCGGCCTTCATGTCGTCGATGCGGGCGAGGGCGAGGCGAAGAGTCTCCTTGGCGTCAGGGCGCACCTTGGAGACCTTGTCGGGCGCGCGGTGTGCGCTGGCCCGGGAGAGTGCAGATGTGGGCAGGGGTCCTTTCCTTTCGCTGGCATGGCCACGCTTAACATAGGCATGGCGGGTAAACGCTTTCAACCTTCCGCGGTTGCGTAATCTTCATTTTGTTTGAGTTCTGCGTCTCATTCATGACGACGCGGCCCAGCGAGCGTGACCGGCGCGGCTACGGGAGCACGGTGGTCGCGGACCCGGCGAATTCCGAGCGGGCCGCCCGCAGCGCGGTCGATGATAGCGGTGATTTGAGGCCATGGAGGTAAACCCAGGCCGGGGGGCGGTGATCCGCCAGCAGCCTTGCCTGTGAATCGGGCAGGCGATAGCGGCCGAGCGCCCGACCCGCCAGGCCAGCGGTGGCATAGAGGCTCGGCCCAAGGCGGTCGATCACGGCGATCGGAACCATGGCGGCGATTTCGCGCCATTTCTGCCAACGGTGGAAGGTACGCAGATTGTCGGCCCCCATGATCCAGACAAAACGCACGCCCGGGCAGTGGGCCAGCAGGTAACGCATCGTGTCGTAGGTGTAGCGGGCCCCGATCTCCGCCTCCAGCCCGGTGACCTCGATGCGCGGATGCCGCGCGAGCGCCCGTGCGGCCGCGATGCGCTCATCAGGCGGAGCCAGCCCGCGGCTGTCCTTGAGCGGATTGCCCGGTGTCACCAGCCACCAGATCCGGTCGAGGTTGAGCTGCTTCAGGGCGATCAGGCTGGCGGCGCGATGCGCTCCGTGGGGCGGGTCAAAGGTGCCGCCGAAGAGCCCGATCCGCATGCCGCGGCCATGCGCAGGAACCCGGAAGCTCGCCTCGTCTCGCCTTGCGCCGGAGGGACGGCGAGCCGGGTCGCGGTGAGGCATCAACGCCAAATCCCAATCAAGACCCGATGCGGACGAAGGGCCGGATGCGCTCGGTCACGGCCTGATCTGCCCGGAGCCGCGCACACGGTATTTGAAGCTGGTGAGCTGCTCGACGCCGACCGGACCGCGCGCATGGAAGCGGCCGGTGGCGATCCCGATTTCCGCCCCGAAGCCGAACTCGCCGCCGTCGGCGAATTGGGTCGAGGCGTTGTGGAGGACGATCGCCGAAATCGACCTCGCGCAGGAATTTCTCCGCCGTGGCCGCATCGCCGGTGACGATCGCGTCGGTGTGGTGGGAGCCGTAGCGCTCCACATGCGCGATGGCGCCGTCGACGCCATCCACCAGCTTGGCCGCCATGATGGCATCGAGATATTCGGTGCCCCAGTCCTGCTCGCTCGCCGGTTTCACCCGGACGTCGACCGCCTGCACGGCCTGATCGCCGCGCACCTCGCAGCCGGCCTCGAGCAGCACATCGATCAGGGGCTTGAGATGGATCGACGCGCAGGCCCGGTCGACCAGCAGGGTCTCGGCCGCGCCGCACACGCCGGTACGGCGCATCTTGGCATTGAGCACGATTGCCTTGGCCATATCGAGAGAGGCCGCCTTGTCGACATAGACATGGCAAACACCCTCCAGATGGGCGAACACCGGGACCCGCGCCTCCGCCTGCACCCTGCCCACCAGATCCTTGCCGCCGCGCGGCACGATCACGTCGATGGCGCCGTCGAGGCCCCCCAGCATCAGCCCGACCGCCGCGCGGTCGCGGATCGGTACCAAGCCGATTGCGGCCTCCGGCAAGCCCGCCTGCCGCAGCCCTTCGGCGAGCGCGACATGGATCGCGCGATTGGACCGTTGGCTCTCGGAGCCGCCGCGCAGGATCGCCGCGTTGCCGGCCTTGAGGCACAGCACGCCGGCATCGGCGGTGACATTGGGCCGGCTCTCGTAAATGATGCCGACTACGCCAAGCGGCACCCGCACGCGCTCGATGGTCATCCCGTTCGGCCGCGTCCAGCTCTCCATGACCGCGCCGACCGGGTCCTTGAGGGCGCGCACCACCTCGACACCCGCCACCATCGCGGCGACGCGCTTGGGGTCGAGCGCCAGACGGTCGAGGAAGGCGGCGGTCTTCCCCGCTGCCTTGGCGTCGGCGACGTCCTCGGCGTTGGCCGCCAGGATGTCGCTCTGGGCGGTCCCGATGGCGTGCGCGATCGCGGCGAGCGCTCGGTCCTTTTGCTGCGTGGGCGCGAGCGCAAGCACGCGGGCGGCGGCTTTACCGCGCCGGCCGAGCTCAAGCATGAGCCCGGCAATATCGCCCGTGCCTTCGATGGTCTTCAGCGGTGCGGTCATGGCTTGATGGGGCTTCACTTAAGGCGCCTTCCTATCATGTCCGGTCGCGCTTCGCGAGGCCGGCGCCCGCATTGTTGCCGCCGGAGCCTCCCCCATGTAAGCAGGCCCGATCAAGCTGGCCAATGGCTCCGGGGCGGCCGCATTGCGGGACGCCAACATGGGGAAGATCGTGTCGGGGAAAACCAATCATGAAGCTTAAGGACAGGGTTGCGATCGTCACCGGCGCCGGCCGCAATATCGGCGAGGCGGTGGCGCAGCTATTCGCCGCCGAGGGAGCCAAGGTCGCGGTCGTGGATCTGGATCGCCAGCGCGGCGAGCGCACCACCGCCGCGCTCAAGAATGCCGCGGGCACGGCCGAGTTGTTCGTCACCGATGTGTCGAAGGCGGACGAGGTGGCGGCGCTGGTCAAGGCTGTGGTCGCGCGCTTCGGCCGCGTCGACATCCTGGTCAACAACGTGGCGGTGTCCGACAACAAGACGATCCTCGACGTCACCGAGGAGGATTGGGACCGGGTCATGAACGTGACCCTGAAAAGCCAGTTCCTGATGTCCAAGCAGGTGGCCCAGCAGATGATCGCGCAAGGCTCGGGCGGCGCCATCGTGAATGTCGGGTCGACCTCGGGCTGGCAGGGCCGGCGCCGCGCCATCGCCTATTCGGCCGCCAAGGGGGCGATCGCGAACTTCACCCGGGCGCTCGCGGTGCAGCTGGCGCCCCACAATATCCGGGTGAATGCGATCGTGCCCAACAAGATCGGCTCGCCGGTCGGCCGCGACGAGTTCGACTCGACCCGGCCGGTCGAGAACATGCTCAAGCGACCCGGCCAGCCTGAGGAGGCCGCCAAGGCGATCCTGTTCCTGGCCAGCGACGATTTATCGTTCATCATCGGCGAGAATTCTGTTCGTCGACGGCGGCACCATGGCGATGGACCATACGTCTTAGCTCTTGCCCGTCCAATTCGGCGGGTTGGTGGCCTTGATGCGGCGCGCCTCCTTGACCAGCTCCTTGACGGCGCCGGTGACCGGCAGCGCGAGGCCGGCCTTGTCGGTCATCTCGGCCACCACCTGCATGTCCTTGAGTGCCCAGGTGAAGGTGATCATGTCCCAGTCGTTGAGCGCGGCCGAGGCGCCGGAGCTGATTTGCAGCGCATCGCGCAGCTTGACCAGATCAATCCCGGTGGTCTGCGCCAGCCGTCCGGCCTCGATCAATCCCACCGAATTGATCCAGAGCAGCAGGTTGTTCATGGTCTTGCCGACTTGGCCGTGGCCGACATCGCCGAGATGCGCATAGTCGGAGCAGAAGCAGCCATAGACCGCGCGGCCGCGCTCGACCACGTCAGGACGGCCGCCCACCATGGCGAGCAATGTGCCCTCGTCGGCCGCCCAGCGTCCACGGCAGATCGGAGCATCCAACACGCCGACGCCTTTGGGCTGCGCGGCGGCATCGATCGCCTGCACCGTAAAGAGCGACACCGTCGAGGAGATCGCGATGATCGATCCGTTGGGGAGCCCGGCGAGCAGGCCATCGGGGCCATGAACGACCGCGTTGACCTCGTCCGTATAGCCCACCCCGAGGATGACGAAATCGGCCGATCTTGCCAGCGCGGCGGGTGAATTGGCGTTGCCGGCGCCGGCCTCGCGCGCCTTGGCCAGCTGTGCGCCATCGAGATCGCAGGCGGTGACCTCATAGCCGTGCCTGACCAGGTGCTTGAGCATGGCGAGCCCCATCCGGCCGACCCCGACGATGCCGACCCGCTCCTTGCTTGCGTTTGCCATTTTGATCCTCCGCGTCCTAACGCTTCATGCCTTGGCCTTGAGCATGGCGGCAAGCGCCTTGCTTGGATCGGCGAGATCGGCCGCGTCGACCGGCACGCGACGCTCGATCAGCCGGCGCGCGGCCGCGATATCGCGCTGGGCGTTGATCCCGAGAACATAGGAGAGATGATCGCCGTCGAGGTCGAACCGGAGCAGGGCGCTGCCGCCGATCTGGCGGCGCACCTGCGCGCTGGGATGTGGCAGCGGCCAGCCCATGCCTTGGATGTACAGGTCGTACTGCTCCGACCAGAACGAGGGCGTCACGTTGTAGACCGCATCGCCGCCGGCGGCATTGCGTCCGGCGACCGCGCCCTGCTCTTGCGCATGGCGCCAGTTCTCCAGCCGCACCGGGCCGCGCGGCCCGATAAATCGCGTGCAGTCGCCCGCCGCCAGGATCGTCCGGTCCGAAGTGAAGCAATGGTCGTCGACCAGGATGCCGTCTTGCGCCTCGATGCCGGCGGCCTTGGCCAATCGGTCATCGGGCGCGACGCCGGTCCCCACCACGACCAAGTCCGCGGTAAAGGTTTCGCCGGCTTGGGTCTCGACTGCGAGGCGGCCATCCGGCAAGGTCCGCACCCCTGAGATCATGGTGCCAAGACGAATGTCGACGCCGTGGGCGGTGTGATGCGCCTGGATCAGGGCCGAGATCTCCGCATCGCAGACGCGCGCCAAAATCCGCGGCGCGACCTCGACCACGGTCGTCTTGATGCCGAGCTCGGCCGCCGAGGCGGCCACTTCGAGGCCGATCAGCCCGGCCCCCACCACCAGCAGTGCGCCGGCGCAGCCGAGCTCTTCCCGCAGCGCCCGCGCCTCGCCTTCGGTGCGCAGGTAATGGATGCGCGGCCGGCCGGCGGGAAACATCGGCAGCACCCGATTGATCGAGCCGGTCGCCAGCACCAGGGCATCATAGGGAATGCGCTCGCCGGCCTCCGTCACCACGGCGTGCGCGACGCGATCGATGGCGGCGCAGCGCGTGCCGCCCTTGAGCGTGATCTGGTGGCCGCCGACCCCGCGCGGGCCGGCAATCGGAGCATCATGCGGCTTGGCCTTGCCGGTCAGCACCGCCTTAGACAGCGGCGGCTTCTCATAGGGCTCGCATAGCTCATCGGTGATGAGGAGGACCTCGGCAGTGGCGTCCTGTTGCCGCGCGGCAAGCGCGGCGCCAACGCCGGCCGGGCCGGCTCCCACGATCACGATGCTCCGATGGGGAGTCACGCCCGCAGCGCCGTCAGCATGGTCTCGATGTATTCGTCGTCGTGGGCGATGACCAGCATGGAGGCGTGCGGCCGCAGGCTGGCGAGCGTCCGCGAGAGCTCCTCGTCGGACTTGGATTTGCTGTCGATGATCAGCGCCGTGGTCATGACCTTGCGCACCCCGCAGGCTTCGGCGATCACAGCGGCCGCTTCGGCCCCGGTCCCGGCGCTCGCCACCATCACCATCAGGTCGGCGGACGCCACCTCATCGATCAGATCCTTGGTGCGTCCCGCCAGGTCGCTCAGCCAAGCCCGCATCGACCAGCCTTCGCCGCCGCGCGGCGCGCCATCGAACTTGAGCGCCGTCAGGAAGGTCGCCCGCTGCCAGCTCCCCTGCGCCAGGCGCTTGACCACCCGCTCGGCCGGCTCGTCGAGCGCAATGACCTTGATGGCCCGCGGCTTGGAATTGGGATAGTCGATCCGGAACCGCGCCTCTTCGGCAGTGGTCATCCGGGCGCTTTCACTCAGCATGGCAACTTCTCCGTTGTCGCAAATGTGCTCCAAGACGTATGGACGACCGCGGCGGCGCGCCAGAGCGCTGGGACCGCTGCGCCCGCCGCGGGGACCGAGGCGGAATCCAGCCGCGGGTTGACTGGGCGGTACGTTCTTTTAAATGGAACCTCGTTCCTTATCCAGGCAAGTTCAGCCTGCGCCGCAAGCGTTCCCGAGGAGACCCGCGATCATGGCGAAACGGATCGATCTGTGCGACGCGGCGGAGGTCGCGCCCGGCAACGCTCTCAGGGTCGAGGCCGACGGCCTGACGCTCGCGGTGTTCAACGTCGACGGCGATTTCTACGTGACCGACGACATGTGCACGCACGGGCCTGGCTCGCTGTCGGAAGGCTATATCGAGGGCGACGTGGTGGAATGCAATTTCCACAACGGCCAGTTCAACATCAAGACCGGCGAGGTGGTTTCGCCGCCCTGCATGATCCCGGTCAAGACCTATCCGACGATGGTGGAGAACGGCCGGGTGCTGATCGAGACGGATGGATCGTAGGGCGCAATCGCTTTATTGCGCCGCTTGGCAAAGCCAGATGGCGCAATAAAGCGATTGCGCTCGACGATTACCGGTGCTGCGTGATCGTGTCGACCAGGGCGAGGCGGCCCTTTTTGACCTCGGCGAGGGCGCGCTCGAGCGCCGGGCGGACGTCCTTGGGATTGTCGATCGGGCCCTCGCCCCAGCAGCCCATCGAGCGCGCCAGAGCGCCGAAATCCGGCTCCGGACCGAACAGGTCCATGCCGATATGGGCCTTGGCCTCGTCGGTGCCGCGCAGCTTGGCCATGCGGATCTGGTGCGCCCAATCGTTGTAGTAGGCGCGGTTGTTGTGCATCACCACCAGCATGGGGATCTGGTATTTCGCCGCCACCCAGAGCGCGCCGGCGTCGAACATCAGGTCGCCGTCGGGCTGGATGTCCACCACGATGCGGCCCGCTGCCTTGTGGGCGAGCGCGACCCCGAGCGAGATGCCGATCTGGGTCGCGGTGCCGAGCTCGACCCCCGGGTGACGATAGGGCTTGTCGAAGTCCCAGAGCTTGCGCACCTGCTGCTTGAGATTGTTGGCGGTCAGCACCCAGTCCTCGTTCTTGATCACCTCCCAGATCTCGAGCGCGAGCCGCGAGAAGGTGATCGGAGAGGCATCCCAGCTCTCGTGCGCCTCCGCCTGCCACTTCGCCCAGACCTGATCGTGGCGCTTGCCGATCGCGGCCTTGCGCTCGGCAATGCGGCCGAGCAGCTTGGGGTCGGCGGCGATGCGCGCCTTGCAGAGGCGGGTGAGCTCCGGAATGCCGAGCGCGGTGTCGCCCAGCGCCCGCACCGAGACCGGCTGCATCCGGCAATAGTCCATCGACCATTTGCTGATGTTGATCTCGCCGAAGCCGATCTCCGCGAAATCGCAGCTCTCCGGCACCAGGGTCTCGAGCGTGCGCTTGGTGCTGTTGAGCTCGGTCAGCGGCTTCTCCCAATCGCGCACGTCGAGACCGACCACGAGATCGGTGTGCTTGAGTGAGCTCTTGTCCATGCTCAGGCAGAGCGGATGCTTGTTCGGGAAATTCAGCGAGTTGTTGATGTCCCAGACCGCCGCGCCGGCGGTTTCGGCCAACGCGACCAGATGCTCGAAGCCGCCCGGACGGCGGCCCGCATATTCGGCCAGCAGCAGCGGATGCTCGGCCCTGATGAGCTTGTCGGCGATCGCCTCGAGCGCGCGCGGATCGGGCGCCATCGGGGAGGGGGTCGCCACCGCTTCGGCCGGCGGTAGCGGGACCTCGCGGGCGAGCGGATCCTCCTGCAGCGCGGCGTCGTAGCACATGTAGACCGGGCCTTGCGGCTCGGTGGTCATGACCGAATAGGCGCGCGCGAAGGATTCCGGCACGCCCTCGATCGAGCTCGGCTGGTAGTCCCACTTGACGTAGTCGCGGATGGCGTTGCCTTGCACCAAGGCGGTGTGGGTCCAGTCGATATGCGGCCGCCGCCGGCCCTCGTCCATCGGGCCGGTCGCCCCGATGATGAAGATCGGCACCCGGTCGATATAGGCGTAGTAGATCGCCATGGCGGCATGCAGCAACCCGACCAGGTTGTGGAGGATGACCGCCATCGGCTTGCCGGAGGCCTTGGCATAGCCGTGCGCGATCTGCACCGCGATCTCTTCGTGCTGGCACAGCATCATGGGCGGCTCGTTGCCGCCGTAGTTCACGAGTGAATCATGCAGGCCGCGAAAGCTCGCGCCGGGATTGAGCGTAATGGCCGGAAAGCCGTAGCGCTTGATCAGATCGACGATGACGTCGGATTGCCAGCCGCGGTAGTTCTGGTCGGTGCCGGGCTGCCCCGCCTGGGCTGGTGTTGTTTCCTGCATCGACTGCCCTTTCAGCCCCCGGAAGCCAGAAGATCAGAATCCCGGCGCGTTCTCGAGCTGATCCAGCCAGTCGAAGCCCATTTCCTTGATCATGCGGTTGCTCATGATGATGAGCCGGGCTTCCTTGGTGGCGAAGTGCTGATGATTGGTGAAGGGCGGGACGTAGATGTAGTCGCCCTGCTTCCATTCGAATTTCTTGGGCTCGTCCGCCCATTCCCACAGGAATTTGTCCTGGCAATCGAATTTCATGTCCCAATGCAGATCGTAGCCGGAGCCTTCCACCACGAAGGTCAGCTCTTCCCACATGTGCCGGTGCTTGCCGGAGCGCTCGCCGTCCTTGAGAAACAGCATATAGGCCTCGACGCAAAGCTCGGGCGTGTTCATGCGGTGGTTGATCAGATGCTTGATCAGCCCGTCGGGAGAACGTTCCCACGGCATGTCCTCGGCCGCCACCACGTTGGGCCGGCTGGCGTATTCCTTGCGGAATTCCGCCGACCGCAAGATTTCCTCGGCCCGCCAGTTGCAGGTCTTGTTGCCCGACAGGGCGAACTTCTTGTCCTCGATCGCGCTCATGGCAATGCGGCTCCAGCTCTCAAATGTCGGTCGGCGGCGAATAGGGCTTGTCGTCCGGCGATCGCTCCGGCGGCCATTCCACCATCTTCTGCAACAGGAGGTGCATGAACAGGAACAGCGGCTTGGCCTTGAACACCAGGTGCACGCATTCCTCGTCTTCGGAGGCGTTGAAGTGCTGATGCACGCAGCCGTTCTCGACCAGCATCACGTCGCCGGCCTTCCACTCGATCCGGCGGCCATCATGGACGTCGTAGCCGTGCCCCTTGAGCACGTAGAACACCGCGCTGTTGAGATGGCCGTGCTTCTGGCCGCCGGTCTTGGGCGCGTAAGCCTCGATATGCGATTCGATCGATTGGATGATCGAGGTGGCCTGCGGGCTGATGACGCTCTTGCCGTACATCTGGGGCCCGCCCTTCCAGGCCACGTCGGCGGAGGAATAGACCCGCGGCTCATCGACCAGCGTCTTGTAGAGATGGCTGTAGGTGCCCTCGAGCGCGCGCACGAAAGTCCGCTTCTTGGCCCAGCGCTCCCATTTCTGGTTCTTCTTCTCCATCTCCATCGGGTCGGGTTGATTGTGGCCGATGCCCGCAACTGGTTCGATGAATCCCGTCATTCTGCGCTCCTTCTTCGGCCGTGGCCGTCAAGCCAAGCCCCGTCATCAAGCCGGCGAGCCGGCATTTGTGCTGGTCATTACGCGATTGCCGGGCTGTACGCAACGCCGCGGCTCCGTCGGCGCGCCGCGGGAACGAAGGTCGAACGGCGCGCCGGCTCGCATGCAATCTCTAACGCGATAATGCGCAATCCGGGCGGTCGATGCGGGTCATTTCGACGCGCGCCACGCGACCGCCAATCCGCCGCACTGCGAACGGCTCTACCGCCTCGCTGCCCGCTTGGCCTTGCGGCCTGCGCCGCTCGCGCGCGCGGCCCGCTTGGCGGGCCGGGCGGTGGCCTTGCCGCGGCCAGCGGCGGTCTTGACCGGTTTCCTTGCCGCAGGCGTTTTGGTCGTGCGGTGCGCGGTCGCCGCCTCTGCCTTCTGCAGCCGATGGGTCCAGTACTCCCAGGCGCGCCCGAGGGTGCGCGGCGTCAGGCTGTGCGAGCTGCACAATTCGGCCTCGCCGGCGCTGAGCGTGCTGATGGATCCCATTCCCATGGCGCGGCTCTGCAGCTCGGCGTTGCGGCAGGTGTAGATCGAGCGGAACACGCATTCGTGCAGCGAGCGGCCCGCCAGCGTCGCGCCGTGGCGCCGCAGCAGCACCATCCACTGCTCCCCGAGCGCGCGCGCCAGCGAACGGCCTTCCTCGGGCTTGGTGACCACCAGCGGGGTGTCGCCGAACTCGTCGCGGCTGTCCCAGAACGGCACCTTGCCGCCCAGCGAGGCGCCCAGATGCATGACCGGCACCAGCTCGACCCCGGTGATGCAATACGGCAGCACCGAAACCGCGTGGTGATGGCAGACCGAGTGCACGTCCGGGCGCGCCTGGTAGATGCAGCCGTGGATCACCAGCTCGCTGAACAGCCGCGCGCTGGTCGGCTCGACCGGCTTCGAATCGAGCGTCAGCTCGAGGATGTCGGAGGGCGTCATCACCTCGGCCGCCCCGTAGCGCGAGATGAGATAGCGGTCGGGATTATGAGGATGGCGCACGCTGATATGCCCGAAGGCATCGAGCACGCCCTCATTGGCAAGAACGCGGTTGGCGATCGCCAATTCCTGGCGGGCCTCGGCGAGCGGATCGGGCATGGGGTCTCTCCTTATTTGGGTTTCTGAATTTTCAGCGAGTGCGGGAGCTCCCTCTCCCGGCAAGCAGGGCGAGGCGGAGTTTGCGGCTGCGCGGTTACATTTGCAGCGGGTTTGTTTCTCGGATTCGATTCGTCGCGCTCTGTGACATGTTTGGCGCCCGCTGTCATGTCTCGCGAGTGTATCTTGTCGCTGCAGCAAAGAGGAGCGTAAGCTCCGCTGCAGGCAATCAACGAGAATTTGGGAGGGTTGCGATGCTTGCGGCTTTCACGCGCCCTGCCGTGCTGGCGCTCGCGGCCTTGCTTGGGCTTGCGGCGAGCGCGCAAGCCGATGAACCCTACTACAAGGGCAAGCGGCTGACCGTGCTGATCAACTTCGCGGCCGGCGGGCCGACCGATATCGAGGGCCGCCTGTTCGCTAAATACCTGGTCAAGCACATCGAGGGCCAGCCCGGCGTCATCGTGCAAAACATGGACGGCGCCGGTGGCCTGATCGGGGCGCAATATCTGGGCGAGATCGCCCCCAAGGACGGCACCGTGCTGGGCTATCTCTCGGGCTCGGCCTGGCTCTATGTCAGCGATCCGGACCGCTGGCGAGTTGACTTCCGCAAATACGAGTTCGTCGCCTATGAGCCGGGCACCACGGTTCACTTCATGCGCACCGATGTGTCGCCCGGCATGCGCGTCCCGGCCGACATCTCCAAGGCGCAAGGACTGATCGCCGGCGGCCTGAGCGCCGACACGTCGAAGGATCTCCGCTTGCGGCTGGCCCTCGACATGCTGGGGGTGCCCTACCAATACGTCACCGGCTATCGTTCTAGCCCGCCGGCGCGGCTGGCGCTCCAGCGCGGCGAGATCTCAATGTTCTCGGAATCGCCGCCGAGCTACCGCTCCGTGGTCGAGCCTTCGCTGGTCAAGACCGGGCTGGCGATGCCGGTGTTCTACGACGAGGTCGCCGATCCGCCGTTGCCGCAAAAGCAGCTCGAAGGCCTTTCGATCCCGAGCTTTCCGCAGCTCTACCGCCAGATCAAAGGCACGCTTCCCTCCGGCCGGCTGTGGGAGGCCTATCGGGTGCTGTACGACATGAACGCGACCCTGCAGCGCATGATCGCGTTGCCGCCCGGCACGCCGCCGGCCGCGCTGGCGGCGCTGCGCGCGGCCATCGACGCCCTCGACGACGACAAGGAATTCGCCGCCGAGGCGCTCAAGACCATTGAGTTCGTGCCCGACTATCCGACCGCGCCCGACATGAGCCAAAAAGTCCGTGCCATGATGGTGGCCTCGCCGCAGATGCGCGACTTCATCAACGACTACATGCGCAACCCGCCCAAGCGGTGAGGGAGCGGCGCTGCCGGGCGATGCTGACTCGTCATGCCCGGCCTTGTGCCCGGCCCAAAGCCCCGGCCGCAGTCGCGATCAAATGATGCCCGGCACCCAGCGCTTCACCCGCGCCCGGTAGGCCTCATAATCAGCCCCGAATGTCGCCGCCAGCCGTGCCTCGTCGCCCCTGACCCGATGCTGGAACCAGGCGGCGCGCAGCGCGAGCAGGAGGAGCGCGAACCAGGACCAGAACGTCAGCGCGAGCCCGAGCATGAAGATGAGATGCCCAAGGTACATCGGGTTGCGCGTGTAGCGATAAGCCCCCTCCGCCACGATCCGCTGCGGAGGCGCCGCCATCCCGGGCCCGCCGCCGCCCAAGCGCAGCCGGTAGCGGCCGACCAGCCGATATTGCAGGTAGCCCCAGGCCAGGAGCGGCAGCCCCCAAGGCACGAAAGAAACCGCGCCGCCGTGCAGTGCGAGCTCGACGCCGATTACCGCGAGCGGGGACAGAACGAACGTCTGCACCGGCGTGCGGCCGAGCCAGGAGAGAATTTTGCCGCCCAAGACAGTTCCAAAGACGCGGGTGTGAGCTCTACCGTCTCCCCTGCGTGATCACGTTGAGCATTGCGGGCGTGCCGCCGCGCAAGGCCTCGAAGCTGCGCTCGAGCGCGGGCAGGAGATCGCCGGGCCCGTCCACGCGCTCGCCGCGGCCGCCGCAGGTCTCGATCACCTTCTCGAAATCGGGCGAGGGATTGAGCTGGGTGATCGGCATCACATTGGCCTTGGCGGCGGCGCCTTGCGGGAAGACGTCGAGGGTAGCGGAGCGCACCGCGCCCCACATGTGGTTGTTGGCCACGATGGTCAGCGTCGGCAGGTTCTCGGCGCGGGCCACGAAGTGGTAGGGGACCGGATTGCCGAACATGTAGGAGCCGTCCCCGACCGTGACGATCACCTCGCGCTCGGGCGCCGCCAGCTTGGCGCCCAGCGCCGCCCCCATGCCGAAGCCGAGGCCGCCGGAGAGCAGACTGCCCATGAAGGAGCGCGGCTGGGTCAGGTCGAGCTGTGCCACCGGCACGCCGAGCTCGCTGACCACGATGGCGTTCTCGGATTTCACCTGATTGATGCAGTGCGCAAGCCAGGCCGGATGCACCGGGGTCTGGTCCTTGACGGTCTCGATCAGCTTCTTGCGGCGCGCCGCGAGGTCCGCGCGCGCCGCCGCGACGGCCTTGCGGCGTCCGTCCATGGAGCCGTTCTTGGCGGTCTTGAGGGCTTCGCCCAAGCACTGGCGCAGCATGGCGAGCGCGGCGCGCGGCTCGCCGGCGACCAGCAGATCCGCCTCGATCTCGCGGAACGGAAACCGGCTCGCCAGCGGATCGCCCGCGATGTGGATGACCTTGGCGTCTGCCCGCGGCCGATGGGCGCCCGGAATCCAGGGTACCGCGCTTTCGAGCACGATCACCACGTCGGCCTTGGCCAGGAAGCTCGCCGGCTCGAAACCCACGTGCATCGAATGATTGGTCGGCAGGTTGAAATCGCGCGCCTCGCTCTGCACCACCGGCAGCGCGAACTCCTCCGCCAGCGCGGCGAGCTCGTTGATCGCGGCCGGGTTGCGCCCGACGCTGGACGTGACGATCAGGGGGAACTCGGCCTTGGCGATGAGGCCTGCGGCCTCCTCGATGGCGGCCCAGGCCGGCTCCGGCGCCAGCGAACCCAGCGGCCGCACCGTGTCGCGGCGCGGCGCCACCGCGGCGTCGGTCAGCACCTCGCGCGGCAGCGTCAGATAGACCGGGCCGCGCGGCTCCGTCATGGCGATGTCGAGCGCGCGGTCCACCACCGCGTCGACGGGCTGGCCGCCGCGCAGCTCGTAGTCCCACTTCACGTATTCGCGCACCATGCCGCCTTGGTCGAAGGATTCCTGGCCCCAATGGATCGAGCGGTTGCGTGAGCTGACATGCCCGGTCTCGGTCAAGGGCGTGCGGCCGGCCGCCAGCAGCAGCGGAATATTGTCGCGCGACGCGTTGATGAGGCCGTTCATCGCATTGGCGGTGCCCACCGTCACATGCACCATGACGGCGGCCGGCTTGCCGCTGGTGCGGTAGTAGCCGTGCGCCATCGCCATGGCCACGTTCTCGTGCGGCACGGTGATGAAGCGCGGATACTTCCGGCCGAGACCCGTGGGCCGACTCAAGGCTTCGACGATCGGGGCAAAATCGGTGCCCGCATTGGCGAACACATATTCGATGCCGCGTTCGCCCAGCCGGCTGAGATAGGCCTCCGCCGACATATCCTTGGAATCCTTGGAAGCGTCCTTGGTTGTATCGCTCACTTTGTTGTCCATCCCGTTGCTGCGGTGGCGTGACCCTACCGTCCGGCCCCGGCCTGTCAATGAAGACGGGAAGCCTAAAGCGGCCCGGGCTGGGCGATCGGGTTGTGCCAATTCAAGCCGGGGAATTGCGCGAAGTCCCCGCCGGCCGAGCAAAGCGTCAAACCATGCTCGATTGCCAACGCCGCCAGATGCGCGTCCGGGACGAGGTTGCCATGCATACCGGGGAGCGCCAGCAGTCGGCCCACGACCTCCTCATGGTGCTCCGTCGGTTGCGGAATCCATACCGGATCGCAGGCGAGCCAGTCACGCACTTGGCGCCATGCATCGGCAATTGGTACGGCCCGCCGGACAACGCGTGGATTGGTCACCAGCCGCAGGAAAGCAAGCACGCTCGGCCACGGCAGACCGACGTTGGTGGCTCCATTGAGTTGCCCATCGAGCCAATCCCGCGCAACGTCGTGCTGACTGAAGGTGCTGACATGCGCGTAAATCAAGATGTTGGCGTCGATCAGAATCACTTGAACGACTCGCCCTCCGCGATCGCCAACGCTTCGCTGATATCGTCCAGGGGAATAAGGACCTCGCCGACCTCTACCGCGCGCGTGCGGAACGGCTCGCGCGGTTTTGGTCGCCCGCTCATATCCTTGATGCCGCGCCGCAGTGCCTCATTGATCAGATCCTTGAGGCTGCCGGCGCGGGCTTTGTGCAGGCGCTCCAGGCTGGCGGCGACATCGTCGTCGATGGTCAAGGTCGTTCTCATGCATCAAAACATAAGGTAGTTGGTGTCTTGATGTCAACGACTCCGGACCGCCGGCCCGGCTTTGGCACCGGCCTTGCGCTCACGCGGTCCCATTAAGGAACGGATTCCTCAGCAAGGCTTGCGTTTCCGGGGGCCCCGGTCTACGTCCCGAAGCATCCGTCCTTCCCGCCCGTTTCGCGCGTGGCCGCATCCAATGGGTCGTTTGGCAGGCCGAACGACGGCGCGGTCGCTTGCGGCGCAGCGCCGTTTGGGCGCGAGAGGTCCGGCGGAGTTCGAGGAGAGAGTTGATGGCGGACGCCCAGGATAAGAATGACAAGAACGACGACAGCGCCGGCGGCGGGCATTCGCTTGCCGACCATACGATGGGCGAGAATTTCACCCACGAGCACGACGGCGTCGCGGATCACGATCACGATCATTTCGAGTTCGATGACGACGGCCCGATCGAGCAGAATCCGATCTGGCTGCAGGACCACGTGACGCTGGTCAGCGTCGGCATCGATATCGGCTCGTCCGGCACCCAGGTCATCTTTTCCCGGATCAAGCTGCGCCGCTACGGGGAGGACCTCACCAGCCGCTACTACGTGGTTTCCCGCGAGACGCTCTACCAATCGCCGGTGGCGCTGACGCCCTATCAGAGCGAGGAGCGCATCGACGATGCCGCGCTGGGCAAGATCATCGACGAGGCCTATGCGGGCGCCGGGCTGCATCCCGACGATATCGACACCGGCGCGGTGATCCTCACCGGCGAGGCCCTGCGGCGCGAGAATGCGCAAGGCATCGCCGGCATCCTGTCGGAGCAGGGCGGCGAATTCGTCTGCGCCACCGCCGGCCATCACATGGAATCGCTCTTGGCGGCGTTCGGCTCGGGCGCCTCGCGGGTCTCGCATGACGAGGACAAGCGCGTCCTCAACATCGATATCGGGGGCGGCACCACCAAGCTCGCGCTGGTCGAGAAGGGCCAGGTGACGGCGACCGCCGCGGTCCATATCGGTGGCCGGCTGCAGGTCGTCGACCAGGGCGGCACGATCACCCGTCTCGACCCGGCTGGCAAATTCCACGCCCGGCAGGCCGGGTTCTCCTGGAGCAAGGGCGACACGGTCGGGCCCCATGATCTCGACCAGGTCGCGCAAGGCATGGCCGACACGCTGGTCAAGGCGCTCACCGAGCGGCCGATGTCGCATTCGGTCGAGCATCTCTATCTCACCGATCCGATCCTCGACTTCGGCCGCCTCGACGGCATCATGTTCTCGGGCGGCGTGGGCGAATATGTCTATGGGCGCGAAACCCGCGACTTCGGCGACATGGGGCTGCGGCTCGGCACCGCGATCCGCGCTCGCGTCGATGCCGGCGCGCTGCCCTGGCCGCTCCTGCCGGCCGGCGAATGCATCCGTGCCACGGCGTTGGGAGCTTCCGAATACTCGGTCCAGCTCAGCGGCAATACCAGCTATATCAGCAAGCCGGGCGAGCTCCTGCCGCGCCGCAATCTGCAGGTGCTGCAGCCCAATTTCGTGTGCGAGGACGTCATCGACGCGGCCAAGCTCACCAAGGCCATCCAGGCGCACTTCACCGCCTTCGATCTGATCGAGGGCGAAGGCGAGGTGGCGCTGGCGCTGCGCTGGCTCGGAGTGCCGTCCTACGAGCGCATTGCGGCCTTCGCGGAAGGCATCCGCCACGGCCTCGCCAACACCATCGCGCGCCGCAAGCCGATCTACATCATGCTCGACGGCGACATTGCCCAGACGCTGGGCGCCATCCTGCGCGAGGAGCTGCTGGTGGAAAGCGAGATCCTGGCCATCGACGGCGTGATGCTGCGGGACTTCGACTATATCGATCTCGGCCGCATCCGGATGCCGTCCTATACGGTGCCGGTGACCATCAAGTCGCTGGTGTTCAGCGAGAATCCGACCGCCCCCAAGCCGCAGCGCATCCATCACCACGCCCATGACGACGATCACGGTCATTCCCACGGTCACGCTCAACACGGGCATGCGCACGATCACGATCATCATCATCACGATCATGGGCACGACCACGGACATCACAACAGCGAGTGAGCTGACCTGAATTGGAGATGGGGCGCGCGGCCCTATTGGCGACATGACGGATGCGGTCGGCCATCTCGCGCACCTGCCCTCCGGGTCCGGCCTAAAGCCGTCGCGCCGCCGGGCTCCGACCGAGCCCGCGCCGCCCTGGTTGGCGCTCGATTCAAGGTGGCTCTGGATCGGCGCTCCGGCGGCGCTGGTGGTCTGGCTCTCGCTGGTTCCGCTGGTGTTCCTCATCTGGCAGAGCTTCCTCACGCCGCAGACCGCCACCATGCCGGCGCGCTTCACGCTGGATAATTTCCGCACCGCCTATTTCAGCAGCGAAACCGTCCGCCTGTTCCTGAATTCGGTCGAGTTCGCGGTCGGGGCGGCGGCGCTCTCGCTTGCGCTCGGCATCGCGCTCGCCTGGATGAACGAGCGCACCAACACGCCGTTCAAGAAGCTGTTCTTCGGCCTCTCGATCATCCCGCTGGTGATCCCGAGCATCCTGTTCTCGGTGTCGTGGATCATGCTGGCGAGCCCGAAGATCGGCATCATCAATGTGGCCCTGCAGGGGCTGTTCGGAACCGACACCGTCTTCGTCAACATCTACACCATGGCGGGCATGATCTGGGTCGACGGGCTGCATTATTCCCCAATGGCCTTCCTGCTGATGACCGCGGCCTTCCGCTCGATGGATCCGGCGCTCGAGGAATCCGCGCTGACAAGCGGGGCCTCGGTGCTGCAGGTCGCGCGCCTGATCACCCTGCGGCTGGCCTGGCCGGCCGCGGCCGGCGCGCTCCTGATCCTGCTGGTGCGCGCCATCGAGTCGTTCGAGGTCCCGGCGCTGCTCGGCCTGCCGGTCGGCATCCATGTCTATACGTCGTCGATCTACCAGGCGATCCATCAATATCCGAGCCAGGTCGGGCTCGCCTCGGCCTATGCGGTGACGCTGCTGCTGATGACCTCGGTCGGCATCTATCTGCAATCGCGGCTGTCCGGACAGGGCTCGCGATTCGCCACCGTGACCGGCAAGGGATTCCGGCCGCGCACCATCGATCTGGGCGGCTGGCGTTACCTGACGGCGGGGTTCTTCATCCTGTACTTCGTGGTGATCGTGCTGCTGCCGTTCCTGGTCCTGGTCTGGTCGTCGCTGCAGCGCTTCTACAGCGCGCCATCCTGGGCGGCGCTGCATCGCATCACGTTTGCGTCCTACCGCACCATCCTGGACTATCCGGGCTTCATCGGCATCGTTCGCAACAGCCTGTTCCTGGCCTTCGCCACCGCGACCTCGATCATGCTGTTGTCGGCGGTGATCTCCTGGATCGTGGTGCGCACCAAGCTGCCGGGGCGCTGGCTCCTCGACAATCTCGCTTCGCTGCCGCTGGTGTTCCCGGGCCTGGTGCTCGGCCTGTCGATCATGATCTGCTATCTTTACATCGACATCGGCGTCTACGGCACGATCTGGATCATGCTGATCGCCTATGTGACGCGTTTCATGCCCTACGGCATGCGCTACAACACGGCATCGATGCTGCAGATCCACAAGGAGCTCGAGGAATTGGCCGCCATGAGTGGCGCGACCTTCGGCATGACATTTCGCCGCGTCATCCTGCCGCTGCTCAAGCCGGGATTGCTCGCCGGCTGGATTTATGTGCTGATCGTGTCGATCCGCGAGCTGTCGAGCTCGATCCTGCTCTATAGCCCGGGCACCGAGGTGGTCTCGGTCATGATATGGGAGCTGTGGCAGAATGGTCAGTATGTCGAGCTGTCCGCGCTCGGCGTCATGCTGATCATCCTGCTGTTCTGCCTGGTGATGCTGGCCCAGCTGGTGGGCAAGCGGTTCGGCATAGCGGAGGCATGAGAGGGTCACTTTGAACCGGCGGTTTCAAGCCGGCAACACCAAGGGACGGGAACGAACGTGCTGAGCGTGAGATCGCTGTTTACCGAATATCCGGGCGAGCGCGGGAGCGTGGTCAGGGCCGCCCAGGATGTCAGCTTCGAGGTCCCCGAGGGCAAGCTGTTCACGCTGCTGGGGCCGTCGGGCTGCGGCAAGACCACGACGCTGCGCTCGATCGCCGGGCTGGAACGGCCGAGCGCGGGCGAGATCGAGGTCGCCGGCAAGGTCATGTATTCGTCGGCCAAGCGAATCTTCGTGGCGCCGAACAAGCGCAATTTCGGCATGGTGTTCCAGTCCTACGCCATCTGGCCGCACATGAATGTCTTCCAGAACGCGGCGTTTCCGCTGCAGGTCCGCAAGCTTGGCAAGAAGGAGATCGAGGAGCGGGTCATGCGGGTCCTGCAGGCGGTCCAGCTCGATCATCTGGTCGACCGCGAAGCCACCAAGCTCTCCGGCGGCCAGCAGCAGCGGCTGGCGCTGGCGCGGGCGCTGGTGATGGAGCCGCAGCTCCTGCTGCTCGACGAGCCGTTGTCCAACCTCGACGCCAAGCTGCGCGACCGCATGCGCTCGGAGCTCAAGCGCCTGCAGCGCGAGCTCGGGCTCACCACCGTCTATGTCACCCACGACCAGAGCGAAGCCTTGGCGCTGTCGCACGAGATCGCGGTGATGAACGACGGCCGCGTGGTGCAGGTCGGCACGCCGCGCCAGATCTACGACCAGCCGTGCAACCAGTTCGTCGCCGACTTCGTCGGCACCACCAACTTCATCGGCGGCACCGTGAGCGCGGTGGACGACGGCAACGGCCGCTGCCTGGTCGGCTCGGCCATGGGGCCGCTGCGGGTGCAGGCGAGCCAGGGCGTGACCAAGGGCATCGCGGTGACCGTCTCGGTGCGGCCCGAGGACGTCGAGCTGTCGGAGCCGCCGCCCACGGCGAGCGACGGCGACAATGTCTGCAAGGCGGTCGTCACCGCCAAGGACTTCCTGGGCGAGCACCTGGATTTCCAGGTCAAGGTGGGCGACGTCGTGCTGCTGGCACGCGCGCATCCCTCGCTGCGCACCCCGGTCGGCGATTCGATCTATTTGCGCATGAAGGCGGAGAAATGCGTCGCCATTCCGAGCCAGGTTCCGCCCGCCACGGCCATCGCCGGCGCTGCGATCGATCCGGTCTTGACCAATCCGGGCCCGGGGGCGCCGGAAAACGCCGGCACGCCGAGCTAGGGCATTGCCAGGAAGGGTTTTCCGCGAGGAAATGGGACTATATAAGGAAGCATTCACTGGACAGAAGGGTAGCCGGTTTTGCATCCTGAAGCGCAATAAAGTAAGCAAAGCCAACCCAAGCCGAAGATCGCATAGGAGAACTGCATGGCCAAGAACGCCCTCGCCTCGGAAGACCTGGCAAAGAAATTCGCCTCGAAAAAGAAACGCCCTACACGCGCTGGATCAAGGACGAGGGGCTCGAGATCATCCCGGCTCTCTACGTGCGCAACCTGCGAACAGTCGAGCTCAAGCCGTGGGCGCGGCGCGGCGGCAATGCGGTGTTCGTCAATCACGACGCTTCGCGCATCTCCAACGACAGCTACGTCATGGAGATCCCGCCCGGCAAGAAGCTCGAGCCGCATCGCCAGCTGTTCGAGGAGATGATCCTCATTCTCGACGGCCGCGGCTCGACCACGGTGTGGAACGACGCAGGGCAAGCGCATCACCTTCGAATGGAAGGCCGGCTCGCTGTTCGCCATCCCGCTCAATGCCTGGCACCAGCATTTCAACGGCTCCGGCAAGGAGCCGGCGCGCTATGTCGGCGTGACCAATGCGCCGCCGGTGATCAATCTCTACGAGGATATCGATTACGTCTTCGGCTGCGACCATGACTTCAAGAGCCGCTTCAACGGCGAGCCCGACTATTTCAGCGCCAAGGGCGAGCAGAAGGGCCTGCTGCTGCAGACCAATTTCGTCGCCGACGCGATCAACCTGCCGCTGATCAGCGCCAAGGAGCGCGGCGCCGGCGGCGGCCATATCCGCTTCAACATGGCCAAGGGCTCGATGAACAGCCACATTTCCCAGTTCCCGGTCGGCACCTACAAGAAGGGCCATGCCCATGGTCCCGGCGCCCATGTGATCATCCTGTCGGGCGAGGGCTATTCGCTGATGTGGCCGGAAGGCGAGGAGCCGCAGCGCTATCGAGTGGGAGGTCGGCACCTTGATCGTGCCGCCCAACATGTGGTTCCATCAGCATTTCAACACCGGGCACCACGCCGGCGCGCTATCTCGCGCTCAAGCACGAGGTGGTGTCGATCCGCAACGCGCAGGGCGTGCCCAAGGCCTGGATCAGCCGCCGCGTCGGCGGCGACCAGATCGATTACGCCGACGAGACGCCGCTGGTGCGCAAGCTGTTCACCGACGAGCTGGCCAAGCACGGCCTGACGCCGCGCATGGACCAGGCCTATGCCGAGGAGCTTGCGGACCTGCCGCCGCTCGCCAAGTCGGCGTGAACGTGCGTCGTCGATTTGCTGCGGCGCCGGCCATCACCGGCGCCGCTTCCTGTAGGGTGGGCAAGGCGTGAGCGCTTGCCCAACCCGTCGATGCGCAACGATCGCGACTGCTCCGACGCGCGGACACCGCGCGTACCGCGCCTTGCCCACCCCACGGTGCTAACGACACCACCGCGCTTGCCAAGGCGCCGAGGCTGGCTCATCCTCTCGGCGCGGAGGAATCGACGTGCCAATCCGAAAAATGCTTCGATCCTTGCACGCGCGGCGGCCTACTTGGCTGCGCTCGTCGGCTGCTTGGCTCCGGGCCCGGTGGTGGCGCAAGGTACCTCGCTCGCCGATCTCGCCATGTATTCGGGTCCCGACCGCACCGAGCGGCTGATCGCGGGGGCCAAGCGGGAGGGCACGGTCACCATCTATACCTCGCTGACGGTCGACGACATGAAGGTGCTCGGCGGCGCCTTCGAGAAGAAATACGGCATCAAGCTGCAGCTCTGGCGCTCCAGCTCGGAGGACATCCTGCAGCGTGCCGTGGTGGAGGCCCGGGGCGGCCGCTTCGACGTCGATGCGATCGAGACCAGCGCCGCCGAGATGGAATCGCTTCACCGCGAGAAGCTGCTGCAGGAGGTGAAGTCGCCCTATCTCGCCGAGCTGAGCCCGGCGGCGCTGTTGCCCCATCGCGAATGGGTCGGCGACCGGCTCAACCTCATCACCAGCGCCTACAATACCGACCTGATCAAGCCGGCCGATCTGCCGAAAACCTACGATGATCTGCTTGATCCGAAGTGGAAGGGCAAGCTCGGGATGGAGGGCAGCGACCCGGTCTGGTTCGCGGCCCTGGTCTCGGCGCTGGGCGAGGAAAAGGGACTGGCGCTGTTCCGCGACCTGGTGCGCGGCAATGGCCTTTCGCTCCGCAAGGGCCACACGCTCATGAGCAATCTCGTCATATCGGGCGAGGTCCCGTTCACGCTCACCGCCTATCAATATCGGGTCGAGCAGCTGAAGAAGACCGGCGCGCCGATCGAATGGCACGTGATCCCGCCCGGCATCTCGCGCTTCCTGGGCACCGGCGTGATGCGCCGGGCGCCGCATCCCAATGCGGCGATCCTGTTCCTGGATTTCATGCTGTCGGACGCGCAGCGGCTCATGCTCGGCCGCGACTTCACGCCCACCAACATGAAGGTCAAGCCGCTGGAAATTCCCTTCCGGGTCATCGATCCGGCGCAAATGCTGGACGAGTGGGACAAGTGGTCGAAGCTCTTCGACCAGATCGTGGTCAAGCAGGGCGGGTAGACAAGTGTCTATGGCTGATCCGTCCGGCGGTCCCGCCAGCGCAGAAATTCCTGGAACAGGGCGTCGCGCTCGGCTGGATCGAGGGCTTGGGCGGGTCGCTCCTCGGCCTGCTCCGTGCGCGGCTGGGTATGCGCAGGTCGATGCGATTTCGGGGTGAGCGCGTCCGCATCGGGACGGCGGACGATGCGGGGTTGCCGGATTGCGGCCGGCCCGTCGCTGTTGAGATCGCCCGCAGCCGCGGGTGGCGGGACGCGCGCATCGCCGCCGGGATCCGGTGGGGTTGCCCCTGTCAACCCGGTAAACGACGAGAAGAAGGAGCCCAACGTCGTCTGCGGGGCCGTGGCTGCCGCCGCAGAGGGCTGCGATTCCGGCGCGTCCGGCATTGGCGGCTGGCCGGGCGCCTGGCTTGCCGGTTCCAACAGATACCAGCACTTGCGATTGCTCACGCGATCGAGATGATAATACCAATGCCCGCCCGGCGCCGGTGGGCGGTCTGGCCCCTGCAGGCAATTGGCGGCGGCATGGGCCTGAGTGCTCGCGCTGGGCATGATCGCGGTGGCGAACAGGCCGACAAAGGCCACGCGCGAGACGACGCTTTTGAACATTGGGGCTCTCCTTGGCGTGAACCCCATGCTCGAATTCGGATCGTGCGGATATTTGACGGCATTGAGCTGCAAATTTGGCAAGCCAAGGCGGCTTGCCTCAATTTCGATGGTAACCGGGTCGTGTGCGGCCGAGCCTTCAACAAATCGCCTCGCTGCAGTTTCAAACCATCGCCGCGCTGCGCCCCCTTCTTTGTCTCCTCACGCCCGCTTGCCTGCCAACGCGAACATCGCGCCTTGCGGATCGAGCGCCTGCGCGATCCATGAGCCGCCCGGTACCTGCATCGGGCCGTTGAGGATCTGGCCGCCGCCGGCGCGGGCGCGCTCGACCGCCGCATCGATGTCGTCGACATTGAAGTAGAACGTCCAAGCCGGCATCGGCATCTGCGCCGGCTTGTTCATCATGCCGCCGATCGCGTGCTCGCCATGGGCGAACAGCTGATAGGTCCCCATTTCGCCGAGGTCCATCGCCTGGTCTTTGCGCCAACCAAACATATCGCTGTAGAAGGCGAAGGCCTTCTCCCAATCAGCCGCGTAGAGCTCGTTCCAGCCGACATGGCCGTGGGTGCCCGGCGCCGGCGGCGCGCCCGGCATCGGACTGGCGGACCTGAACAGCGCCAGCATGGCACCCTGCGGATCCGCGATGATGGCGAAGCGGCCCACGTTCGGAATGTCCTGCGGCGCGCGATACACGACCCCGCCGAGCCTTTTCGTCTTCTCGGCGGCCGCATCCACGTCGTCGACGCCCACATAGCCGACCCACATGGGCCGCGCGCCCTTCGCCTTGGCTTCCTCGGGCACGCTCATCAGCCCGCAGACCGGAATTTCCGCGGCCTTGAGCATCCAGTAGTCCATGCCGGGTATCGGCGAGGGTTGCGCGGTCCAACCGACGACGTTGCCGTAATAGGCCATGGCGGCGGCCGGATCCGAGGTCATCAATTCGTGCCAGACGAAAGAACCATGAGACTGGGACATGAGTGCCTCCTGCTTTGAGCGGTCGCGGTCGAGGACGATCATTCCGTCGGGGCAGGCGCGCAGCGCATGCCCACGGGCGTAGTACACGGCGCTTCGCGCTTTTGCCAAAATTCGGACGGCCTGGGAAGGATCCGATTCCAGGGATGGGAACGTCCTAGGCCCGGAACGCCCGCATCGCCGCACGGATGAGATGCCCGCGCTCGCGGCGCTCGCGCGTTCCGCCCAGCCGGTGGTGCAGCCGGTCGAGCCAGAGATAGATCACCGGCGTGGTGTAGAGCGTGAGCGCCTGCGACACCAAAAGTCCGCCCACGATCGTGATGCCGAGCGGCCGGCGCAATTCCGATCCGGGTCCGGTCGCGATCACCAAGGGCAGGGCGCCCAGCAGCGCCGCCATGGTCGTCATCATGATCGGCCGAAAGCGCGCCAAGCAGGCCTCGTAGATGGCCTGCTCGGAGCTGAGCCCGCGCTCGCGCTCGCCCGCGAGCGCGAAGTCGACCATCATGATGCCGTTCTTCTTGACGATGCCGATCAGCAGGATGATGCCGATGAAGGCGATCAGCGACAGCTCCGTCTTGAACAGCTGCAGGGCCAAAAGCGCGCCGAGACCGGCCGAAGGCAGCGTGGAGATGATGGTCAGCGGGTGGGCGAGGCTCTCGTAGAGCACGCCGAGCACGATGTAGACCGCGATCAGCGCCGCCCCGATCAGCAACAGCTGTGCCGTCACCGTATCCCGGTAGGCGGCCGCGTCGCCGGCGAAATCGGCGTGCATCGTATCGGGCATATGCAGCTCGGCCACCGCGCGGTCGACGTCGGCGGTCGCCTGGTCGAGGGTATTGCCCTCGCTCAGATTGAAGCTGATGGTGGCGGCCGGAAACTGTCCCTGATGGTTGATTACCAGGGATTGCAGTCCGCGCTCGACGTGGGTCACGGCGGAGAGGGGCACTTGAGTTCCAGCGGCACTTCCGCCGGAGCTGTTGACGTAAATCTGGCTGATATCCAGGGGATCGCGCTGATAGCGCGGGTCGATCTCCAGGATGACCCGATATTCGTTGCGTTGGGTGAAGAGCGTGGAGATCTGCCGCTGTCCGAACGCATCATCGAGCGCGTTGTCGATGTCCTGGATGTGCACGCCCAGGCGCGCGGCCGCGGTCCGGTCGATCACCACGTTGGCCTGAAGGCCGCCCGGTTGCCGATCGCTGCTGACATCGGTTATGCCCTCGACCCGCTTCAGCTTCTCGAGCACGATCGGGGCCCAGTGAATGAGCTCCGCGTAGTCCGGATCCCAGAGGGTGAACTGATAGGTCGAATTGGCCTGACGGGCGCCGCTGCGCACGTCCTGCAGGGCGAACATGAACACGCTGAGCCCGGGAATATCGGCCACCTTGGGGCGCAGCCGGTTGATCACCGCCTCGACGCTGATGCGGCGCTCCGAGAGCGGCTTGAGGCTGATGAACAGCGAGCCGCGATTGACCGAAGAGTTGAAGTTCGAGCTGCCGATGGAGGAGCCGACGCCGAAGACCGCCGGATCCGACAGCACGACGTCGGCGGCCCTCTGCTGCAGGATCGACATCGCCTGGAACGAGATGTCCGGGGAGGCCTGCGTGCCGCCCAGGATCAGGCCGGTATCGTCGCGCGGGAAATAGCCCTTCGGGGTCCTGCTGTAGAGCGTCGCGGTCAGCGCCAGCGTCAGGGCCATGACCAGGAGCATCGCCACCCGGTGATGCAGCACCGCCCGCAAGGTGCGCGCGTAGAACCTCATCATGGCGGAGAGGAAGCGCTCGATCACCCGATCGAACAGGGTCGCATCGAGGCTCGGCGGCGCGCGCACGAAATGCGCGCAGATCATCGGCGTGACCGATAGCGAGACCGCGGTCGAGATGACGATCGCAAAAGCCAGCGTCACCGAGAATTCCCGGAACACGCGCCCCACCACGCCGCCCATGAACAAGAGCGGGATGAAGGCCGCGATCAGCGACATGCTGATCGATATGACGGTGAAGCCGATCTGCCGGGCCCCCTCGAGGCGGCCTGCATGGGCGACAAGCCCTTTTCGATATTGCGGAAGCATATTCTCGATCATGACGATGGCGTCGTCGACCACGAAGCCGACCGAGACCGCCAGCGCCATCAGGGAGAGATTGTCGATCGAGAAGCCGGCCGCCCACATGGCCGCGCAGGTACCGGCGAGCGCCAGCGGCACGGTGACGCCGGCTGCGAGCGTGGCGGCCAGGCGGCGCAGGAAGACCAACACGACCATCATGACCAGGATCACGGTCGCGCCAGAGCGTAAGCTGCATGTCGTGGATGCTGGCGCGAATGGTGCTGGTGCGGTCGGACAACACCGAGACGTCGATGCCGGCCGGAATGTAGCGCCGGATGTCGGGCAGCTCCTGGTAGACCCGGTCGACGGTCTCGATCACATTGGAGTTGTTGTCCTTGGTGAGGACCAGCAGGACGGAAGGCTGCTTGTTGTACCAGCCGGCCGAAAGCGTATTGCGCACACCCGGCTCGACCGAGGCCACGGCGGAGAGCCGCACCACCGTTGCCGTTGGCGCTGCGCACGACCAACGGCTGGTATTGCGAGGCCTCGCGCAGCTGATCGTTGATCGCCGATCGTGGTGGCGCGATCCGAGCCGTCGAAGATTCCGAGCGGCGCCGGCCGCGTTGGCGTTGGCGATGGCAGTGCGCACATCCTCCATGGCGAGTCCCATGGAGGCGAGCGCGACCGGATTGACGCGCGACCCGCACCGCCGGCTGCTCGGCGCCGTTGACGCTGACCTCGGCGACGCCTTTGACCTGCGAGAGGCGCTGCGCCACCACGGTGTCGGCGGCATCGTAGATGGCGCTGGGCGGGACGTTCTTCGAGGTCAGGGCGAGGATGAGGATCGGGATCGCCGCCGGATTGGATTTGCGGAACGACGGTGTCGACTGCAGGTCGCCGGGCAGATCCGCGATCGCCGCATTGATCGCGCGCCTGAACGTCGCGTGCGGCGCCGTCGATGTCGCGGTTGAGGTCGAATTGCACCGAGATGCGGGTCGAGGCCGAGCGAGCTGCGCGACGTGAGCTCGGTGACGCCGGGAATTTCGCCGAGCCGGCGCTCGAGCGGCGCCGCCACCGTGGCCGCCATGGTCTCGGGGTCGGCGCCCGGACGGTTCGCGGTGACGCTGATGGTCGGAAAGTCCACCGTCGGCATGCTGGCCACCGGCAGGAACTCATAGGCCACCGCCCCCACCAGGAAGATGCCGATCGCGATGAGGGTGGTGCCGATAGGCCGCCGGATGAAGGGTTCCGAGAAGTTCATCGCGGTCTACTCGGCGGCCCGCTGCGAGGGTTCCGGCGCCATCGGCAGATGCAGCTCGGGCTGCGACAATTCCGGACCTCTGCCGCTCAGTCGCGCGCGCAGCCATTCCATCTGCAGGTAGATGACCGGGGTCGTGTAGAGCGTCAGCATCTGGCTCAGCAGCAGGCCGCCGACGATGGTGATGCCGAGCGGGAAGCGCAGCTCGGCGCCGGTGCCGCTTTCGAGCGCCAGCGGCAAGCGCCCCGAACAGCGCCGCCAGCGTCGTCATCATGATCGGGCCGGAAGCGCAGCAGGCAGGCCTGCAGGATCGCATCGCGCGGCGAGAGCCCATCGACGCGCTCGGCCTCGAGCGCGAAATCGATCATCATGATCGCGTTCTTCTTGACGATGCCCATCAGCAGCACGATGCCGATCAGCGCGATCACCGAGAGATCCTGGCCGAACAGCATCAAGGCGAGCAATGCGCCGACGCCCGCCGACGGCAGGGTCGACAGGATGGTCAGCGGATGGATGAAGCTTTCGTAGAGCACGCCGAGCACGATGTAGATGGTCACCGCCGCGGCCAGGATCAGCCACGGCTCGCCGGCGAGCGATTTGCCGAACTCGGCGGCATCGCCCGCAGTAGTTGCCGATCACCGATGTGGCGGCATGCCGATGTCGCTCCTGGGCGGCGGTGATCACCGCGACCGCATCGCCGAGCGCGGCGTCGGGCGCCAGGTTGAAGCTGATGGTGACGGCCGGAAACTGCTCCTGGTGGGAGATCGCCAAGCGGCGCGGTGGTGCACTGCGATCTGCGCGACGGCGCTCAGCGGCACCTGGGTGGCGCCGACGGTCGTGAGCAGCTGGGTGCGGGATGCGCCGGCGGTCAACGAGGTCGGGCTGCCGCGGCCTGGATGCCGGCGCCGGCAGATAGAGCTTGGAGAGCGATGCCGGATCGCGCTGATATTGCGGCAGCGCCTCCAGGATCACGCGGTACTGGTTGGCCTGGCCGTAGATGGTGGAAATCTGCCGCTGCCCGAAGGCGTCGTTCAAGCGTGTCGACTGATCGCCTGCATGGAGACGCCGAGCCGGCCGGCCGTCTCGCGATCGACCTGCACGTCGACGCGCAAGCCGCCGTCCTGCGCTTCCGAGGCGACGTCGCGCAGCAGCGGCGCGGCGCGCAGCTCGGCGACCAGCGTGTTGGCCCAGTGGCCGACCTCGTCCGCAGTCGGTGCCGGTCAGCGTGTACTGGAACTGCGCGCGGCTGCGAGCGGGTGCGGATCTGGATGTCCTGCACCGGCTGGAAATACACGACCATGCCCGGCATCGAGGCGACCGCGCTGCTTCGAGCCGCTCGATGATGCGGTCGACGACGTCTCGCTGCGCTCGTCGCGCGGCTTGAGCGTGATGGCGAGGCGGCCGGCATTGGGCGTCGGCTTGAGCGGCGTCACGCCGACCACCGAAACCACGCCGGTCACGTCCGGATCGGCTTGCGGATCGCGTCGTCGATCGCGCTGCGCAGGCGCTGCATCTCGACGAAGGAGACGTCCGGGCCGCCCTCGGTCACGGCGGTAGATCGAGGCCGGTGTCCTGCAGCGGCAGGAAGCCCTTGGGCACGACGACATAGAGCCAGATCGTGGCGGCGAGCGTGGCCAGCGTCACCAGCGAGGGTCACGCGCTGGTGCCGCAGCACCCATTCGCAGGCGTGCGCCGGTAGGCCGTCGACCGATGCCGTCGACCGCGGCGATGGAAGCCGCCGCGTCACCGCGATTGCCGCCGGCCTTCGACATGCTGGCGCAGCAGCCGGCTGCACATCATCGGCGTCAGCGTCAGCGACACCACCGCCGAGGTCACCACCGCGATGGTCAGCGTCAGCGCGAATTCGCGGAACATGCGCCCGACGATGCCGGTCATGAACAGCAGCGGAATGAACACCGCGATCAGCGACACCGTCAGCGAAATCACCGTGAAGCCGATCTCGCTGCGCGCCGTCGAGCGCCGCCTCGAACGGCGCCTCGCCGTCCTCCATGTGGCGCACGATGTTCTCGATCATCACGATGGCGTCGTCGACCACGAAGCCGGTGCCGATCGTCAGCGCCATCAGCGACAGATTGTCGAGGCTGAAGCCGCAGAACCACATCACCCCGAAGGTGGCGATCAGCGACAGCGGCAGCGCCACCCCGGCGATGATGGTGGCGCGCACCGTGCGCAGGAACATGAACACCACCAGCGATCACCAGCACGACGCTGAGCATCAGCGTGAACTGCACGTCGTGGATCGAGGCGCGGATGGTCGTCGGTGCGGTCGCTGCACCACGGTCGAGCGTGACGCCGGCCGGAATCGCGCGCTGCAGCCGCGGCAGTTCCGCCGGATGCCGCGGACCGTGTCGATCACGTTGGCGCCGGGCTGGCGCTGGATGTCGATGATGACGGCGGGCGCGCCCTGATACCAGCCGCCGACCTTGTTGTTCTCCAGGCCGTCGACGACCTCGGCGACGTCGCTCGAGGAACACCGGCGCGCCGTTGCGATAGGTGATGATCGACGTCGCGGTAGGCGTCGGCGGCCGCGATCTGGTCGTTGGCGGCGATGGTGTAGGATTGATGGGTGCCGTCGAGCGAGCCCTTGGCGCCCGGCCACGTTGGCGCCGACGATCGCGTTGCGCAGATCCTCCATCGCGATGCCGTAGGCGGCGAGCCGCGCCAGATCGGCCTGGATGCGGATCGCCGGCTTCAAGCCGCCCTGCACCGTGACCCGGCCGACGCCGGTGAGCTCGCTCAGCCGCTGGCGCGAGCATGGTGTCGGCGAGATCGCTCATCTGCCGCAGCGAGATCGTGTTGCGACGTCAGCGCCAGCGTCATGACCGGCGCGTCGGCCGGATTCACCTTGGAGTAGACCGGCGGATAGGGCAGGGTCTTGCGGCAGCGTCGAGCCGGCCGCGTTGATGGCGGCCTGCACGTCCTGGGCGGCGGCATCGATGTCGCGGTTGAGATCGAACTGCAACGTGATCTGGCTGACCCCGAACGAGCTCGACGACGTCATCGTCGAGAGCGACGGGATCTGCCCGAACTGCCGCTCGAGCGGCGCCGTGACCAGCGACGCGATCACGTCCGGGCTGGCGCCCGGCAGCTGCGTCGTGACCTGGATGGTCGGGAAAGTCGACCTGCGGCAGCGACGAGACCGGCAGCCAGAAGTAGCCGAGCGTCCCGCCGAGCATGCACCGCGATGCCGAGCAGCGAGGTCGCGATCGGACGGTGAATGAAGGGGGAGGAAACGCTCATGGGGCGGCGCCCGGCGCAGACGGAGAGCCTTGCGCCGGCGCCTCGGCGCGATTGGGATTGCCGCCGGCGCCGCCCCGCTCACCGCCGCGACGCCGCGGCGGCTGCGAGGGATCGGTGGCATCGGCCGGGCTCGGGCTTGCCTCGGCCTCGGCTTGGGCGGGCGCGCCGGGGCCGCCTCGGCGCTGAGCGCTCGGCGCCCTGCTGGCGCTCGGCGCCCTGCTGGCGCTCGGCGCCCTGCTGCCGCTGGCCCTTGCCCTTGGGGGCGCCGCCGCGGGACGCCCGGGTCGTTGCCCGGGATTGGTGGAGATCTGGCCGGCGTCCTCGGCGCTCGTCACCTCGACCTTGCTGCCATCGGCCAGGCGTCCGAATCCGGTAGTGACCACCCGCTCGCCGGCCTGCAGCCCGTTTCCGATCACGGCCTGCTTGTCATCCTGCTGCTGGCATCATGACGGGGCGCATGGCAACCGTGTTGTCGTCCTTGACGACATAGACGAAGGTACCGTCCGGCCCGCGCTGGACCGCCGCGGTCGGCACGACCACGACCTGGCGCAGCGTGTTGATGAGAACCCGCACATTGATGAACTGCCCGGGCCAAAGCTGAGTGTCCGTATTGGGAAAGTTCGGCCTTGAGCTGGACAGTGCCGGTGGTCTGATCGACCTGATTATTGATCACCACGACCTTGCCGGTATCGGCCACGGAGGTGCCGTCCGCGCCCATCGCCTGCACCGGCAGCGCCCCCTTGACCATGCCCTTGTTGAGGTCCGGCAGCTCCTGCTGCGGCAGGCTGAACAGGACCGCAATCGGCTTGATCTGGGTGATCACCACGATGCCGGTCGTATCGGTGGCATGCACGATGTTGCCCTCGTCGACCTGGCGGATGCCGGTGAGGCCGGTGAGCGGCGCCACCATGTCCGTGTAATCGAGAGTGGCCTTGGCGCTCTCGATCGCGGCCTGATCGGAATGGGTCTGCGCGACCAGCTGATCGACCAGTGCCTTCTGGGTGTCGAACTGCTGCTTGCTGCACCGCATTGGTGGCGGCAAGCCTGGTATAGCGCTCGAGATCGAGCCTGGCATTGGCGAGTTGCGCTTCGTCCTGCGCCTTCTTGGCCACCGCCTGATCGTATTGCGCCTGATAGATGGTCGGATCGATCTTGGCGACCACGACCCTTGTGCCACTTCCTGCCCCTCCGTGAAGGCGATTTTCATCAGCTTGCCGTCGACCTGCGAACGCACCGTGCACGGTGTTGAGCGCTTTGGCGGTGCCGACGCCGTCGAAATAGACCGGCACGTCGGCGAGCCGCGCCGGGATTGCCAGGACCGGAACCGAATCGTTGGGATTGCCGCCGCCGCGGCGGAAGCCTCCGGGCCGATTTTGCTGGGCCTGCTGGGTCGGTTTCGCCGGAAAAAGATACGTATAGGCGCCCCAAGCAAGCAGGCCGAGGCAGACCACGATGGCGATGCGTCGCAGGAGGCGCATCATGGCCGGCACCCGGCGCTGCATTGGTCACGGACATCGGCACTCAGGCCGGCCAGGAGGACCCGGGAGCCTGCGCCCACACCTATCCCATCGCACATGAAGCTCATGCTCGGCCCTTGATGCCCCGCGACAACGTGCCGATTCCAACCCGATGAGCATCAAGACGGTGCGCTCGCCTCGGCTGGCGGCAACCGTGCAAACTATCAAACCGCGCTGCACCGGCACATTAAATAAAGGAAATATTGGGCCGGGCTTTCGCGGCAGAAATCGCGCTGCATTGTCTATCCAGGGAGGGCGCAATTTGCAAGCGAGCGCCACGGGAGTAAATATCTCATAACCACTTCACGGATGCTCGCGGGGCTCGATTCCGCCGATCCGTGAACCGGCCCTGGCCCGCCCACGAGCGGGCTGGTAAATGGGCGATGGCGAATGGGCAGGCCGGGGTCATGTCGGACAAAGTCGCAATTCCGGCGGTGCCGCGGCGCAAGCCTCGGCTCGAGCACTTCGTCATGGGCGGCGCCGTCGCGGCGCTGGTGATCCTGGTCGTGCTGCCGCTGTTGTCGCTCCTCTTCGGCAGCGTGCGCGGCGAAGCGGGCCTGAACCTCGAGAATTTCGCCGAGGTGCTGACCGGCCGTCTCTACGTCACCGCGCTCAAGAACTCGCTCATGCTCGGCGCCTGGACCAGCCTGTTCAGCACCGTCATCGGGCTCACCCTGGCGTGGGCGGTGGCCCGCACCGACGTGCCGGCCAAGCCCTTGCTGCAGCTCACCGCCACGCTCTCCTATCTGTCGCCGCCGTTCCTGACCGCGATCGCCTTTACCTATCTGTTCAGCCCGAATGCCGGCCTCATCAATGTGCTGATGCGCGACGTCGCGGGGCTGCCCTGGCTGACCTTCAACATCTTTTCGATGCCGGGCCTGGTGCTGGTCACCGTCATGCACACTTTCCCGTTCGTGTATCTGCTGGCCGCGAGCGCGCTGCAATCGGTCGACGCCTCCTACGAGGAAGCCGCGCAGATCCTCGGCGCCGGCAAATTGCGCACCGCGTTCTCGATCACCGCGCCGCTGGTGGCGCCGGCAGTTCTCTCCGGAGCGCTGCTCGGCTTCGTCAATGCCATCGCGCTGTTCGGCTCGCAGGCGATCATCGGCCTGCCGGGCCGCATCGTGACGCTGCCCACCCGCATCTACGCCCTGTTCGATTACCCGCCCGAATACGGTCTCGCCTCCGCGCTCTCGCTCGTGTTCGTGCTGATCACCATCGTGGCGCTCTATCTGCAGCGCGCGTTCCTGGCGCGGCGCTCCTACGTCACGCTCGCCGGCAAGGGCTCGAGGCTGGCGCTGCTGCGGCTCGGCCGTTGGCGCTTCGTCCTGCTCGGCTTCGGCATCGTCGTCTTCATCGTGTCGATCCTCGCCCCCTATTCGACGCTGATCGCGGTCTCGTTCTCGAAGTCCTGGGGCCTCGATTTCTGGAAGGGCCTCACGCTCGCGAACTACAAGTTCGTCCTGTTCGACTACGACGTCACCCGCCGCGCCATCCTCAACAGCCTGTTGCTCGCCACCCTGGCGGCGACCAGCGCGGTGCTGCTCGGCGCCGTGATCGGCTGGATCGATCTGCGCACCAGGATTCCCGGGCGCCGCCTGCTCGATTACTTCGCCCTCATCCCGCTCGGGCTGCCCGGCATCGTGGTGGCGGTGGCGTTGATCCAGTTCTGGCTCGCCATGCCGGTCGCGCTCTACGGCACGCTCGCGATCCTGCTGCTCGCCTATGTGGGCCGCTATATCCCGCTCGGCGCGCGCGCCGCCAATGCGGCACTGCGCCAGCTCGATCCCTCGCTCGAGGAGAGCGCGCAGATTCTCGGCGCCTCCTGGCTGACCACCATGCGGGAGGTGACGCTGCCGCTGATCCGGCCGGGACTGTTCGCCGGCTGGCTCCTGGTGTTCGTGCCGGTCATCCAGGAATTGAGCGCCTCCATCCTGCTGTTCTCGTCGAGCTCGATCACGCTGGCGGTGGCGATCTACAATCTCTACGAAACCGGCTATATCGAGCCGGTGGCGGCGCTCGCCATGGTCAACATGGTCATCATCAGCCTGGCGATCTGGCTCGCCACCTGGATCGGCGGCAGCCGCGTGCTGGCGCGCGGCGATGCCGCGGCCGGAACCTAGCAAGGACTTGCGATGGCCGGGATCACGATCCGCGGATTGTCGAAACGGTTCGGCGCCGGCGATGGCTCGCTCGCCGCCGTCGCGAACCTTGATCTCGACATCAAGGACAACCAATTCGTCACCCTGCTTGGCCCGTCGGGCTGCGGCAAGACCACGACGCTGCGCCTCATCGCCGGCTACATCACGCCCGATTCCGGCACCATCGAGGTGGCCGGCCGGCTGTTGTCCACGCCGCAAGCGGTGGTGCCGCCGGAAGCGCGCGGCATGGGCATGGTGTTCCAGAATTACGCGGTGTGGCCGCACAAGACCGTGTTCGAGAACGTCGTCTTCGGCCTCAAGCTGCGCAAGCTCGCCGCGGCCGAGGCGCGCCGGAAGGTCGCCGACATGCTGGCGCTGGTCAATCTGGGCGGCCTGGAGCGGCGCTATCCGGGCGAGCTGTCGGGCGGGCAGCAGCAGCGCGTGGCGCTGGCGCGCTCGCTGGTGGTCGAGCCCGGCATCCTGTTGCTCGACGAGCCGCTGTCCAATCTCGATGCCAAGCTGCGCGAGCGCATGCGCATCGAGCTCAAGGAGCTGCAGCGCCGCACCGGCATCACCTTCGTCTATGTCACCCATGATCAGGCCGAGGCGCTCGCGCTCTCCGATCAGGTGGCGGTGATCAGCGGCGGCCGGCTGCAGCAATACGGCACGCCGTTCGAGGTCTATGCGCATCCGGCCAACCGCATGGTGGCCGATTTCATGGGCCTGGTGAATCTGGTGCCGGGCCGCATCCGCGATATGAAAAGCGGCGTCGCCAGCATCGAGCTCGCGCCCGATCTCACGGTCGCGGTCGCCAGGGTAGACGGCCTCGCGGTGGGCGAGCGCGTGGATGTGGCCATCCGCCCTGAGAACATCGCGCTGGCGCCGCCGCCGGTGACGACCGTCTCCACCGGCACGCTCGCCAAGGTCACCAACCACGTCTTCCTAGGCAATCTCAGCGAGTATGAGGTCGCGCTGGCGTCGGGCCTCCTGCTGCGGGCGCAGACCCATCCGCTGCAGCAATTCAAGCTCGGCGACCCGGTGGCGATCGCGATCGATGCGACCCAGTGCAGCGCCTTTCCCCGCAGCCGCTAGGGTACCGCGTCTTTTGCCGCCCGGCATCCGACCGGATGCGCACAACCGTTGCACGCCAATAGACCGGAGCGGGCAGGCCAATGCGGATGCGGCAGCCGATCGGATCGCCGCGCGCCACCGGTCGCAGCCCGTGGGACAAATCAGCTGTGCTCTCCCCCGCGATCATCCGTTGGACCGCCAAGAGCTTGAACTCTCGGCTAAAGACACGGCGCTTTCGTTTGGACATCGTTCCCCCTCGAGAACCGTCCCTTGTTTTTGTGTCTCATTCTAGGGGTGCACTCCACTCGCTTGATGCTTGTTAATTGCAGGAAATTAACAAGCGGCCAGGCCTGGAAAGGGGTGCAACGGTCCAGCCACGGATGCCGCAGGAGCAGGCGATTGAACCCGCGAGCATGAAAAAACCCGGCGCGGTTTCCCGCCCGGGCACACTTCGTGAGTTTCAATTTCACGAATAATCTGATTCGCGAGAGGATGTCAACGACAAACCGGTCCGCTCCATGGGGCTCCCTGGGTGATTCAAGCCGCCGGTTCGGGAGCCTGGATCATGCCTAGGGCGGAAGCGTCAACCTGCAAAGAGCCTATGGCGGCAGCCGCCAATGTCGTGAACCCGCTCTCCGCGCGTAGCCGCCATAGCCGGACTTGCCGCCGGCTCGACCCGCTCGCGCAAGTGCCAGCGAGGTCTAAACGTGACGCGCTTTGCGCGGGTGCCACGACGCGCGCAGCAATCGGGGCAGGCCTGTTCTCCGACGCCTCAGAGGCGGCAGGCCCCTGCAAGCTACTTCAACCACGTCTTGCGAAAGTCCGTCGGCGTGAACCCGGTCCGACGAAATGCCGATGAGAAATGACTGCTGCTGGAAAATCCCAAGCGAAGCGCGATTTGCTCGATTGGCAATTCCGGCTGATCGATCAGCATGTCACGTGCCCTGTGCAACCGCCTCGCCATGACGTAGGCATGAGGCGAGGATCCCGTACTCTGGCGGAACGCGCGTTCGAAGTGGCGAGCGCTGATCCCGGCAAGTGCAGCCAATTCGCGCAATTTGACCGGTTGGCCGAGCGTGTCCTCAATGTACTCGAGAACGAGCTTGAGACGGCGACTTGAAAGCCCGCCCACAGATCGCGGCGGAGCCCGGGATAGGCTCGAATAGCGGTAGATCAGATGGTGCGCGAGAAATTCGCTGCCGGTCTCGGCATAGAGCCGTCCCGCTGGAGAACCGCCGGCGGCTTCTCGGGCCAGATTCAGCGTTATTGCCTCGATGACGGGATCCCGAATCAGGAACTGCTTTTTAATCTCAACCTTCGTGGAATCCGCTCCCCAGTGCTCCTCGATCGCCCGCGAGAGGAACTCCGGACGGATCACCACGACCGCGGCGCGTGAGGATGCACTTGCCTCCCAAATCCCTTCGACGCCCGGCGGGGTGAGATTGATCGCGCCAGGATCGCTCCAGCCCTCGACCACATTGGCGCCGATCTGGCGTCGGATCATGTGGCGCCCGGACAGATAAACCCCGAGCGCGAGATCGCGAAACAAGACCCGAGCCTGCAGCGGCGTTTGGTCGACGATCTGCAGAAAAAATGGGTCCCATTCAGCCAATTCCCAGGGTGGAGCACCCAGCAGCTCGGTGAATTGGACGGTCAATGGGGGCGCGCGATTCATGAGTTCAAGTCCATGGATGCGACGTACCGCGATGGGCGCCCGCTTCCTGCGAGCGATCTCTTCAAGGCTACCATAATCGCGACATGGCTTGCAAAATCACCGCGGAAAATCGCACGCCCGGTGGCGCAAAACGTAGAAACAACGGGAGGTGCGGTATGATCTCCAATCACGGGTCCGCAGCAGCAGTCCATAAGACGTGGCTCCCTCGTCGAGCTCAGCCACCTCGTTCAAAAAGGGCCCCGAGACGGGCAGTCCTCGCAGGAAGACGCGCTCTTGGAGTGTGTGGGAGTGAGATGACAAAAAGTGCCAAGGCTTCGCCGAGCGCGGATGCGGCGATGGATTACGACAGTCTTCTGCGCGCGAACGCAAAGCGCGTCTTCAGCGAGCCTCGGGTCGAGCAGCGGCTGACCGCGCTGAAGGAATTGTGGGCCGAGAACGGCGTGCTGGTGGAAAATGAGCAGGTCGCTACCGGATGGGACGCAGTGTCGGCCAGCGTCGGCGCGCTCCTCAAGATGCTACCGCCCGGCACCACGTTTGAAGCCGAGGGGCGGGCGGCAGGCCACCACGGGCTCGGCAGGCTTAGATGGCGTGCCGTCGATGCTGCCGGAAAGCCGCTCGGAGTCACCGGAACCGACATTGCGTTGGTCGAGGACGGACGCATCGCAAAGCTGTACGTGATTCTTGATCCGCCATAACGACCGCATCCGATGTTGGACCGGGCGCGCCAACACTTGGCGGAGCCGCGATGAAGCGCGAGATTCCCGGCTGGTTTCGCGAACGCGGCGACGCGGGCGCCCACCGCGTGTCCACCACGGCAACCAATGCGGCACTGATCATGATCGGCCGCAAGGCCGTCGCTCTCCTCCACCAGTGACGGAGTCTACACCATGACCCTGACAGGCGACGTGCATCATCACATTCCACAAAGCAACCGCTCGGCCGCGGTGACGGGAGCGGGTAGCGGGCTCGGCCGTGACATCGCGCTCGGCCTCGCGGCAAGGAACTATCGTGTATTCGGAACCGCTTTCTCGACTGATGAGGTAGCGGACCTCAGGCAAGCATCCAATGGTGCCGTCGATCTAACCGTTTGCGACATCACAAGCGAGGCTTCGATCAAGAATTGGATCCGCCACGTCGAAACCCTGGCGGAAGGCCTCGATCTTCTTATCAACAATGCGGGTGTCCTCACTCCGGGGCCGCTGGAGGTGCTGCCGCTTGCCGCCGTCCGGCGCGAATTCGACGTCAATGTCTTCGGTGCGCTTGCCGTCATCAACGGTTTTCTGCCGGCGTTGCGGAGGAACCGTGGTCGAATTGTCCAAATCAGCACCTGGACGGCCAGCCTGCCGCTTCCGTTCAACGGGCCGTCGGGCGCATCGAAAGCCGCAATGGAGGTATTCGCGACCGTCTACCGCGCGGAGCTTGAGCGCTTCGGCGTCGAAGTCGTGGTTGCGGCGGCGGGTAACATGAGAACCGGCGGCCCGGCCAAGACGGCGGCCGCCCTCAAGGCGATCGCAGAGCGCATGAGCGCCGAACAGCGCCAGTTGTATGGAACAGCATTCGACACCTTCGCCGTAAGGCTCGACAGCATGCAGGAGAGTGGACTGGATCCGGCGGCGGCTGCGCGACGGGTGATTGAAATCGCAGAACAAACGCCCGCGCCCAGCAAGGCATCCGTAGGGGCGGACAGCGATGAGATCCTCCGGTTTGTCCGCGAGCACTCAGATGCGGAGCAGGATGCCCGTCGTCTCCAAATCGCCGGCCTCAAACAGTGACCGAAGGGGCGCCAAGGCCAAAGTCAAAATCGTCGCGCCAAAGAAGGAGCCCCCCATGCTGGTACTCGTCGATCCTAAAGACAGCCGTGCCGTCAGGAACAAGGACAACATCCTGGCCTGGTACGACCTCACGATCAACAAAAAGAGGCCGGAAGAAGCTGCCGCGAAGTTCGTTGCCCCTGGCTACATCCAGCACAATCCGCTCATTCCGACCGGCGCAGACGCGCTGGGAAAGTTTTTCGGCCAGACCCTCAAGGAGCGGGCCCGACCTCGGGTCGAGATCAACAAGATCATTGCGATCGGCGATTACGTTTGGGCCCATGTAACTTTTCTCAACCTATTCAACGACGATCCGCAAGACACCGGAGTAGCCGGCGTCGATATCTACAAGATGGATCCTGATGGAAAGGCAATCGAGCATTGGGACGTCTTGCAGGTCGTGGGTACTCCGGCCAGCGCCGTCAATTGGTACGCCCCGGACATACCTGCGGCGAATCCAAACGGAATGTTCTGAATGGCGTCATGCTTCTCCTGAAAATGCTCGGCTCGCTTGGCAGCGAGGGTCTCTGGTTATGGCGCCAATCGGCGGTTCGCCGCAGGTCGCCGGCGAAGCGAAGCGGACCGTCGGGGGACGCGGGCGGCACAACCGTCCCTGACCAAATGCGACATTCCCGTCGATCGCGTGATGCGCGCGAGCGCTCACTATGATACCGTCACGCTCCGGTGTCGGGCCGAGGAGGTTTATTTAGATTCATCGCGCTCAATTAAGGCCCGCATAAACCTCAAGGCCAAGCGATATGGCGGCTGCCGTGAGCATGATGCCAACGGCAACCCAGACGCAGACGAGCGCGAATTCCTTGAATGTGTTGGACCCTTTGGGGCCCGCCGTTCCAGTGGACATGCTGCCTGCCCTCCACGTGCAAAACAATATTGTCCCAACTACGCAACGTGCCTTTACATTCAGTGCGTCCCGCCAGTCTGTGACTTCAAGCTGCACGAGACAAAACAGCCGCGATCAGAAAGCGTGATGTCACATGCCGGCAGACTCTGGCCATCACCCGGCCGGACCGATCGGAAGAAGCCAGGGTCGGCTCCAATCCAGCAGATTTGAAGTTGTGCGGAAAAGCCAATTACAAACTCGTAACGTCAGGGACTTTCATTAGTAGTTTGTTATCGCCCATTCAGCCGATTAATGATGGTTCGCGGCAGCCAGAATGTCCGAAGGTGGCCCATCGCGACGAAAATCGATGTCGGCTCACACATCGGCTATCGGGATCCGAGCAGAATTGTTGCAAACGATCCTAATTCGACGCTCGTGACCCAGTCGGACATCATCAACTCATTTTTGCCGTGACGCACGACACAGCGCTCTCACCAACGAAATGGTAGTGAGCGGCGCCCCTCCGCGGCCTGCAGCCTTTCTTCGAATTATGTCCCGATGACGGTGCTCACGCCGAACGGACGGTGGCAAGGAACTTGTCGACCTTGACCTTGAGCGCGCTGCTGTCACCGGCGAGCGATCGCGCCGAGGCGAGCACGCGGGCGGAAGCAGTGCCGGTTTCGCTCGCGTCCCTGTCCACCAGGGTGATGCTGTCAAGAACGTGCGAGGTACGTTCCTTGGCCTGGGTCGAGTTTTGCGCGATCTGCCGGGTTGCGGCGCTCTGCTCCTCAATCGCCGACGTGAGCGCTGCCGTGATCTCGGAGATCCGATGGATCGTAGCGCCGATCGCCTTGATGGCGGCAACCGAGCCCTGCGAGGCCGTCTGCATCCAGGCAATTTGCTTGGCGATGTCGCCGGCCGCCTTGGCGGTCTGCAGCGCCAGCGTCTTGACCTCCTGTGCGACGACCGAAAAGCCCTTGCCGGCGGTGCCGGCGCGCGCCGCCTCGATCGTGGCGTTGAGAGCGAGCAGATTGGTCTGCTCGGCAACGGCGGTGATCAGCTTGATGACTTCGCTGATCCGGCCCGCGGCCTCCGACTGCTCGGCGATCCGTGCATCTGTCTCGCCCGCCTGCCGCACCGCCTCGGCAGCGATCCGGCTCGATTCCTGCACCTGCTGGGCGATCTCGTCGACCGAGCCCGCCAGCTGCTCGGTCGCGACCGCGACCGCCCGTACATTGACGGAGGCCTGTTTCGAGGCGCTCGCCACATTGGCGGACAGTTCCTGGGTCGCGCCTGCGGTGCGCGAGAGGTCGTTTGCGGAGGATTCGAGCTCCGAGGCAGCCGTCGACACGGTACGCACGATCACGCCGATCTCGCGCTCGAACTCGTCGGCGAGCTGCTGCATCTCGGACGAACGTGCGGCGCCGGCGCGGCGATCGCTCATCCGCGCCTCGAGGCGAACGCGCTCGATGGCATTCTGGCGGAAGACCTCGACCGCGCGCGCCATCTCGCCGATCTCGTCCAGGGCATCGCGCCCCGGAATCTCGGCCTCGGTATCGCCGCCCGCGAGCTTGCCCATGGTGTCGGTCATCTCGGCGACCGGGCGGATGATGCTGCGCGCCAAGAAGAAGGCGCAGAGCCCGCCGAGCAGGAGCCCAAGTGCGGCGACCGCCTCCTGCACCGTGGTCGTGGTCTTGATGGTCGCGGTCGCGGTGTCGCGCACGTCGGCAAATTCACCGCGCAAGCGCCCGTCGTCCAAATCGATCTGGGCCTGGATGCGGCTGAGCCGCGGCACCATCAGGTTGGAGCGCAGCTCGTTGATCCTTAGAGTGCCGGCGGAGGCGACCGCAAAGCTCGCCGCATAGCGATCGAGAACGGTCTTCATGGACCCGATCTGGGCTCGCACCTCGGGGGCGGACGAAGCCGCTTCCAAATCGGCGAGGGCCGCGCGCGCCCGCTCGACGTCGGCCTTGAATACCTCCTGGCCATCCGGCTCGAGTGTTGCGAAGAACTGCCAATTGGCGACTCGAACCAGGAGCGTGGTCGTCTCGACCTCTGTGGCGCGCGCGGCGATCGAGCGATCGGTGCCGCCGCGGACGGTGGCGCGCAGCCGTTCGCTCGCCGCTGTCAGCTCGTCGCCGTCCGCGAACAGCCTTTTGATATCGGCCTGCAGCTGCGCGGAGAGGCTCGCCCACTCGTTGCGTTCATTGTCGTAGGTCGAGACCTCCTGGATCAGGCCTTCATAGACCTTGCGCCGTTCCGGCGAGCGGGTTGCCGTTGCGATCTTCAGGCGCTGCGCCGCATCCTGCGAGACTTTGCGGGCGATCGCACTGTCTTCCTCCCCAAAACTGTCGCGCTGCACTTTCGTGCGCATGACGATGATGTCGCGCAAGACACCCTGCAGCACCGCCGCGTGATCGGCGGCGGCGTCCATCTGGGTGACGTCGCGATTGACCGAGAACAGGGCCCAAAGCGCGATGCCGGCAAGGCCCAGTCCCAGTACCAGCAGGCTTCCAAACCCGGCGTAGATCCGCCATCTGATCGCTAGCCGCTGCAGTGGCATGGCAGCCTTCCGAATGGATGCGTGCATGGGCGGCGCCCATGCTCGGCACCATTGTGCGGGAGGGCGACTAAGGGCGCGTTAACCAGGGAGCTCGGATTTGAGCCGGCCGTCAACCTCAGGGCCGCCAAGGCACTGCGCCTCCGTGGTTCCACCTATCCGGCCGCGCCGCAGCTGATCGGTCGCACCCTAACGGGTATCATGGAGCGCCGGCGCTGACGGCCCTTTCGCGAGGCCTCAGGCCGGCAAGAGCGGTCAAAACAACCGCAAGCAGAGGACAGACGCCAAGCGCGCCGCGTGTTCTCATTCCGCGTACAGCCCTGCACCGTCTCTTGTTGAGTCACTCTTTCAGCCGTCTTGAATGGCGTGCTATTTCGCCTAGCTCTGCGGCTCGACCAACCAATTCCGAATCCGATGACCAAAAGATGCTCAGGGGGAAATTTGCTATGAGGATTCGAGTGACTATTGCGGTTCTCGGGTTGCTGACATTGCCAGCGCAGGCACAGACTTTGCCGGAATGGGCCTATCCGGTCGCCCCGCCGCTGACGCCGCTCGATGACACGGTGCAAAAACATTTGGCGGACAGCACCAAGGCATACACTCAGGCCCAGATTGACGATGGGTTCAATCCACCGGACTGGTATCCGCAGGACCATCCGCCGATGCCGGATGTGGTCGCTCATGGGCGTAAGGCGGCCAATGCCCGAGCCTGCGCCATGTGCCATCTGACCAGCGGCGGGGGACAACCGGAATCCGCGCTCCTCGCCGGGCTTCCGGTCGGGTACATCATGCGCCAGATGGCCGAGTTCAAGAGTGGCGCTCGGCACGGCGCGGGCGCCGTGGCAATGATCCCGATCGCCCAGGGCCTTGATGAGGAGGACTTCAAGGCAGCGGCCGAGTATTTCACTTCGCTCAAGATACCGGTTTGGTACAAGGTCGTCGAAACCGCCACAGTGCCGAAGTCCTATCTAGGAAACGGCGCCATGAGGCTTCCGGTGGAACACGGCGGCACCGAGCCGATCGGCAATCGGATCATTGAATTACCGCAGGATGACGAGAGCGCCGAGAGCCGCAACCCGCGCGTGGGCTTCGTGGCTCATGTACCGCCCGGCAGCATCAAAAAGGGTGAGGCAATCGTAACCACGGGCGCCGATGGCAAGACCCTCCCGTGTGCCACCTGCCACGGCCCCGACCTCAAGGGCCTCGGCGAAATTCCGCCCATCATCGGGCGCTCGCCGATGTATATTTACCGCCAGCTCAACGACATCAAGATCGGCACTCGCGATGGCGCAATGGCCCCGCTGATGAAGGGCGTAGTTGAGAAATTGACCGGCGACGATATGATTGCGGTTGCTGCCTATCTGGCGTCCAGGGCGCCCTAACGGTTTGCCGGCGACAGTCCTGAAACTGGTTCTGACTCCATTGCAGCATTCCGAGACGGACCCGCAAGGCCGGGATGGGTCGAAGCGCAGGCAATCCGCGTAGGCTCGACGGCTCGCAAGTCCATCCCGTGCGGCGACGCACCGCCTCTCGAAGCGGCACCGAAGGCGCGATGCCTTTAAATTATCATTAAGAGTTTTGGTACACGTTCGCTCTTTACGCAACTTTTCGGCGCAAGCGATGTCTTACGCGAGGCCTGTCAATCGCCTTTGCAGGCGGAATGCCGCCGGGACATCCGCGGCCTCTACACCCAGCATCATGCCGGCAGGGGCGTCGTGGCGAACCGCCGTCGGCCAGCCGCAATGACCCTCAAGACACCGGCCCTTATCGTTCAATAATGCCGGACCGACATCCGTGCCCAACTCTCCATGTCAGTTGTCAGAACGGTCCTCGACCACAAGGAAATTCGTCGGTGAAACACGCGCGCAAAAAGCTGTTCGCTCGATTTAGCCATCTATTGCCATGGATGCGGACGCGGATCTCCGGATTCCAATTCAATACCCGCGGCAACGTAGCGATCATCTTCGCAGTTGCAGCCCTTCCGATAATCACCGCCGTAGGCTGTGCCATCGACTATTCGATGGCGACCATGATCCGCACAAAGCTGCAGGCGGCTGCTGATGCGGCGACGCTGGCAGCCGTTTCCATCAACTCGCCGGTCAATACCACCGCCAAGAACATGTCGGGCGATGGAAGCGTCAGCGGCGGATCAGTCCAGACCGTCAATTTCTTCAACGCAAATCTGACCACCAGCGCCGGCTATTCGGGTCTGACCTCAACGGCGACCGTTACCAAGAGCGGAAGAAAGATCACCTCGACCCTGGCGTTTACCGCTCAAGTCCCCACTTTTTTCCTGCAGGTCATCGGTGACAGAACGCTCGCCCTAGCGGGCACGTCGACGGCGACCCAGACCATGCCCGCCTACATAGATTTCTACCTGATGCTCGACGTCTCCGGCTCCATGGGATTTCCGTCAACGGACGGCGAGCAGACCCGATTGGCGGCCATCAATCCCGACAATTACACCCTCTATCCAAATGGATGCACTTTCGCCTGCCATTTTGCCGCGCAGGGGGCTTGTGCCAATTCAGAGCAGAAATACAACACGAATGGATACTGCCTTGGATTTACCCTATCCCGCACGGCCGGAAATTCCAGCAACACGCCCGTTACCTCCTGCCCGTCCGCCGGGACCAGCGCCTGCATCCAGCTGCGCGCCGACGCCGTCGGCTATGCGGTGCAACAGCTGCTGCAAACCGCGAACACCAGTGAGGAGGTGACGAATCAATTTCGGGTGGGGCTTTATCCATTCATCCAGCATCTGTATTCCTATTTTTCCCTGACCACCAGTCTCGCCGGATCAGCCAGCAACTCAAGCACGATCAATTATGCGGCTGCGCAACTGGCGACCTTGCTGGATACGGGCAACAACTCGTCCTTGGGGTCCGGCGGCACGCACTTTGAGAACGCCTTTCCCTCGATCAACACTCTAATTACGTCTGTTGGAGACGGAAGCAGTCAATTCAATACGCTGCCCTATGTGTTTCTCGTCACTGATGGGGCTCAGGACTCGCAAACTCAATGGAGCGGCAGCTGGGCGGGAAGCAATCAGGCGACCCTGCTCGATACCTCGCTCTGCACGCCGCTCAAGAACCGTGGGATAACGATTGCGATCCTTTACATTCCATATCAAACCGTCCAGCACCCGACCAGCTTTGCCAACGGCGAGGACTACGCGGTCAACGCCATCATTCCCAATATTTCGGCCGATCTTCAGGCTTGTGCCTCGCCCACCTTCTTCTACACGGCGAATACGCCTGCGGACATCACAAATGCCCTGATCAAGATGTTCGATCAGGCCGTCAGCACTGCCCATATTTCAAACTAGCCGAGCGTTTCAACCAAGGGGAATGCATCGATTTCGTAGGGGCGGGCCTTGTGCCCGCCCGCCTCTCTGCGGACGCGGCCCGGCGGGCGGGCACAAGGCCCGCCCCTAGGGACACAGAGCTCGTGCGACCCCTTCACGTCAATTGAAGCACACGACTGAGCTGGGACGGCTTGCTGCTTCGAGCGCGCTCGGGCACGCCGCCTTAGGGCGAGACTCGCGTAATCGAAGCGGTGCTGCGCGGCGTGACGTACAGATTGTCCGAAAGAGTGATCGGACCGGTCAGGAAATAACCGAACAGCGGCGTATACGTATAGCTGACCTCACCAAAGATGAGGGTGCTATTGGGGGTCGCCAGGCCCGTCGGAGGGGTGACCGAGGACCCGACCGAACGAGCCGTCCCGTTGAGCGTATCGCTCCAGCTCACCGTGGCCCGGCCCGCCGCATTTATCGCTATTTGCGACACCACGACGATGATCGGTGAGCTTGGATATGGTGACAGCACCACTGAGGTTGCCCCCAATATCTGCTGCATGTCGGAATCATGTATCGTCTTGTATTGGTTGGTAACGTTGTCCACCGTGGATGTGGCCGCCCGCACCTTGGTATAAATGGCGATTATTCTGCCCGCGTCGAACGATCCCAGCAGCAGGAGCAGGAGAACCGGCAGGATCGCGGCGAATTCGATCGCGGCAACGCCGCGTGTCGATGCAACAAAGCGGCCATAGATGCTTGGCGGGCTCGGCATGATCAATAGGGCTCTACCCGAAACGCGGTAACCCCCATCATCTCCGCACTTCCGTTTGCGAGATTTGATAGAGCAAAGCCCAAGGGGCCGCCAACCACCGGCCACTGATAAATAAGGCGAACGACGACGACGTCACCTGGGCTGCCGGGATTGAACGACCAGTTGTTGGTGACCTGGCCTTGGGTGCCGTAAGTCAACGTCGGGGCTGATGCATTGGCGGCGCTAAACGCGGAATAGCTTTGTACATCCACCATCAAAGAATTGCAATTGAACAACGCTTGAATATTCGGACAGGCGGCATTTACGAATTGACTTTGGGTCATCCCGCTATTCTGTGCTTGTCCGGTCATGAAGAGACGACCTGCTTCGACGGCCGCGGTTTGCAGGGCCTGCTGCGCGAACAGGAAAATGGTCACTTCGAGCACGGCAATCAGCGTCGCCAAGAAGGCGGGGGCGATCAGCGCGAATTCGACGGCCGTGGCGCCACGCCGCGCTCGGCAGAAGCGAGAAATGCTTGTCGCGAAGCGCTGGAGATATGTCGTCATCGGCGCGCGTCCCGGTCCACCGCCGATATGTCGGCATTTAAATTCATTGCGTGGAGACATGCGCCGAATGTTTGATGAAAACTTTTTCGATTGCCTTAAGCTAGGGCCAAAATCGCTGTCCAAAGGCTTAACGGTCTCTTAAGGATTTCGGCATCAGGCGCCTACTCTTCAGCACGGCATAGTGCGGTGGCCCATCGCAGTCCGGGATCAAGCAGGCGAAATCGCCAATCAAGGCTCGAAACATTCCCAGTAGTCTTGGCCGTCGAGCAGGAACCCCCGCGGCTTCAGCCCGCTGGGATTGGCGACGAATTGGTAGGAGATTGCGACCTCCTTGGATCCGGCTCCAAGTAGAACGCTATCTGGAGTCACCTCGATACGGTCAATCGGTGCTTGCAGGGTCGTGGTGGCTTTGGAAATGGCGGCATCGATAAGCTCTTCCCGCTCGCGCCAGGGCGGGAGCTTCGCATGGCCGGCCCGCAGGCCATCAAACTCGGCAGGCTCATCGCCGTCCAACAACAGGGTCGGAGAGGCGCCGGGCATTGGGCTCGGATTGGCGACGTATTGGACGGAGATCGCGAGCTTTTTGGTGCCAAGCCAGAATCTGCGTCGGGCCCAAAATAGAACCTTGCCCGGGGCAACCTCGACACGATCAATCGGTGCTCGCAGGATAGGCGCGGCTTTTCGAATCGCGGCATTTAGAAGTTGCGCTTGCTCATAATAAGGCGCCATCGCCATGATCGAGCATCCTCATCTCAAGTCTTCGCCTGCGTCGTTTTCTGCAGCGCGTGAGTTGGGTGTGAATGGGCGACACCGTCTCAGAAGTATCGGCTCCCTCGACCTGACGTCCGAGAGGCAACCCGCGGGTTTCGGGCCGGTTAAAGCCTGCGGCCCACGATATAATAAATCCACATTTTCAGCTCGCACAATTGCAGGTTCCGATTTAGAATAAGAGGCCTCGGTCAATCGACTTGGCACGTCGGGGATGATGAATGACCGGATCGATCATCCAGCTTTTTTGGGGAGGGACTTCACCATGGTTCAACGGCAGACAATCGTGGCGTTCATTCTGGGCGTTGGCCTCGCGGTCGCGGGGACGACGATGTTTGAATCGACGGGCGCCACCGCGCAAGTTGGCGCCAATCAGCCTCTGATGCAGTCGGCCTTGACGTCGCTGATCTCGGCCAAGCGCTCGCTGACGAATGCCGCCGCCAACAAGGGCGGGCATCGCATAGCTGCGATGGGCTTTGTCGATCAGGCAATCAGCGAAGTCCGGTTGGGCATGGCGGCCGCTGATTGATCGGGTGACCCCAAGCGGGTGCTGGGGCGGACGGCCGGCCGAGAGGGATGGTTCTTGCGTCCGTCAAGGGTCTGCTGTCGGCCCGCAGCGGCGGCACCCCGCAGCACGGCATGATGCCCGCAATGGCGGGTTGGCAGACGGTCGGCGGATGCGGTCAGCACCGCCCGGCTGGCGGCCGCACGCGCCAATGCGGTCGAACCGGATGTAATCGGTCGACCCCTGATATAAGCTCGGCGCCGGCAGGCCCTGATCCGTGGCCCTAGCGAAGGACTGGACTTAGATGAACGCTGATCTGGAGCTGAAATTCAGCGTCGCCGATTATCACCGCACCCGGCCGCTGCTGAACGGCAGCGTGAAGCTGGAGGGGATCAAGCCGGCCTTCCATGCGGCGGCGCCGGGAGAAGCCTGTCTGCGTCCGGTCTACGAAGAATTCGATGTCGCCGAAATGTCGCTGTCCTGGTATGTCATGGCTCGATCCCGCAACGAGCCGGTCTATGCGCTGCCGATATTTCCGCTGCGGATGTTCATTCAACCCTACATCTATTGCGGAGCAAATTCCGGGATCAAGGAGCCCCGCGACCTGATCGGCAAGCGGGTCGGCATGGACCTCTATCGCCTGACGGTCGGCCTGTGGGCGCGCGGCATCTTGCAGGAACGCCACGGCGTGATGCCGAGCCAGATTCATTGGCTCACCTCCGAGCCGGAGGGCGCGGGATTCCAAGTCCCCGCCGATGTCAGGGTGACGATCGCGAACGAAAACGTAGAGGCAATGCTGCTCAGGGGCGATGTGGACGCGGTGATTTCGCCCAACGTCCTGAAGTCCTTCCGGGCGGGCGACCCGCGGGTTCGGCGGCTCTTTCAGCCCTGCCGGCCGGCCGTCGAGCAATATTTCGCGGAGACCGCCATCTTCCCGATCACGCACACCGTCGTGGTCCGCGAGGCACTGCTTGAGCGGGAGCCCTGGATCGTCGATAGGCTTGTTGATGCGTTCGCCGCCGCCGACGCGGTGTGCCGCAGAGAATACGATTATCCGAAGCGGCTGTCGTTTCCGACGGCGGCGTTGATGCTGGAGGAGGAAGAGCGGCGCTTCGGCAAGAATCCGTGGCAGCACGGCCTGGCCCCCAATGCGCATACGCTGGAGAAATTCATGCAATATGCCGCCTCCCAGGGCTATACGCCGCGCGCCCTGAGCATCGCGGAAGCCTTCTGGCCGGGGATCAGGAAACCCATCGGCCAGCCGCTTCGCGACCCACAAGGCGCTCCCGCCGTGCTCGCCCAGCATGTTGCCCTGGGTGGGCACGCGTGAAACGGAGCCGCGAAATCATGGCTGAGACCACTCTCTCGCATTGGACGATCGGCGCCGCGTTGGCGCTCGTTGCCACCGCCGTCGCCGCCGAGCCGATGGGTGAAGCGACGCACCACGTCGGTACGGTGGGAGGCCGCGAGCGAACCTTCATCGAATATGTTCCCAAGACCTTGAAGCCCGGCGCACCGTTATTGTTCGTGCTGCATCCTTCGGGGGGCGATGCCGCGGGCATGCGCCAATATTCCAATTACGAATTCGACGAGCTGGCGGACAAATACGGATTCCTGGTCGTCTATCCGGATGGGTTCGACAACACCTGGAACGATTGCCGCGGCGGCTCGCCATTTTCCTCCAAGCGGCTGAAGATCGACGACGCCGGTTTCATCAAAAGCCTTCTCAACCATCGAGGTCACGGCGCACGCGATCGACAGGAAGCGCGTCTTCGCCGCCGGCTGGTCCAATGGCGCACAGCTCGCCTACCGCCTGGCGCTGGAAGACCCCGAGGATTTCGCCGGCGTCGCCGCGGTCTCGGCCAGCGTGCCGGTGAAGGAAAATCTCGATTGCGGCCAAGTCGACAAGCCGATTCCCGTGATGATCGTCAACGGCACCGCCGACCCGATCAATCCCTTTCGCGGCGGCATGGTGAATTTGGGCGGCGCCAAGCTCGGCAACGTGCTCTCGAGCGAAGACACCGCGAAATATTGGGCAAAGCTGTTGGGCGTAACGGCCCCGCCGCAGACTGCGACGTTGCCGCATAAAGGCGGGCCGACCTCGGTCGAGAGCATGACCTGGGTGAAAGACGGCACCCCCGTGGTCATCTTGTATTCGGTGCAGAACGGCGGGCACGCCATGCCGCTCGAAGGCGAGGACCTGGATTCGCCCGTCATGATCTGGGATTTCTTCTCCAAATTGCCGAGCCGCTGACGTCGGCAATTTGTGCACGGGCCGGTTTTCACTCGATTCCGGCGCAGACATCGATCTCGGGTGTTTGGTCGGGATAGCCGGCAAGCCGCATGTCGTCCCGGCTGAGCTTGGAAAGGCCGCGTAGCCGACGCGTGCAGGCTTCGACCAGGAGATCCTTGGTCGACATCGTCACGAATTGGATGTCCCAGATCCGCGCGCTGGTGTCCCTTGAGGCGGAGACGATACGCTTGCCGTCGGGGCTGAAGGCGGCGGAGCTCACCGAGCTCTCGTGGCCGCGCAGGACCGCGACCTCCTTCGTGCTGGCCGCGTCCCACACGCGCACGGTCGTGTCGAATGACGCGCTGACGATGTGCGCTCCCGCGGGGCTGAAGGTGGCCGAGTGCAGCTCGCCATCGTGTCCGCGCAGCACCGCGACTTCGTTCCCGGTGGCAGCGTCCCAGACGCGCGCGGTCTTGTCGATTGACGCCGTGACGATGCGCGCCCCCTCTGGGCTGAAGGAGGCCGACCACACGGCGGCCGCATGCCCGCGCAGGACCCCGATCTCCTTGCCGCTCCCGGCATCCCAGATGCGCGCGGTCGGGTCTTTTTCGAACACGCTTCCGCCCGCGGTGACGATGCGCGACCCGTCGGGGCTGAAGGCGGCTGCATTCACCCAGTCTTGGTGCCCGCGCAGGATCCCGATCTCCTTGGCGGTCGTGGCGTCCCAGATGCGCGCGGTCTTGTCCTCGGAGGCGGTGACGATGCGCGACCCGTCGGGGCTGAAAGCGACTGACCTCACCGAGTTTTCGTGCCCGCGCAGGACCGCGATCTCCTTGGCGGTCATGGCGTCCCAGATGCGCGCCGTATTGTCGTATGAGGCGGTGACGATGCGCTTTCCGTCGGGACTGAAGGCGGCCGAGATCACGCTGTACTTGTGCCCGCGCAGAGCCGCGGTCTCCCTGCCGGTCGCGACGTCCCAGACGCGCGCGGTCCTGTCGTCCGAGGCGGTGACGATGCGCGACCCGTCGGGGCTGAAGGCGGCTGAATTCACCTGGTCTTCGTGCCGCCGCAGAACCGCGGTCTCTTTGCCGGTGGGGGCCTCCCAGACGCGTGCGGTCTTGTCGTATGAGGCGGTGACGACGTGCGCCCCGTCGGGGGCGAAGGCGGCGGAGTTCACGGGGCCCTGATGTCCACGCAACACCGCCATCTCCCGGCCGGTGGCCGCCTCCCAGATGCGCGCGGTCTTGTCCTTTACGAAGCCGCTTCCGGACGAGGTGACGATGCGCATCCCATCGGGGCTGAAGGCAGCTGAATTCACATCGTCCTCGTGCCCGCGCAGGACCGCGATCTCTTTGGCGGTCGTGGCGTCCCAGATGCGCGCGGTCTTGTCCCGTGAGGCGGTCACGATGCGGGCCCCATCGGGGCTGAAAGCGGCGGACCTCGCCCACTCTTCGTGCCCGCGAAGAACCGCGATCGGTCTGCCGGTGGCGGCGTCCCAGATGCGCGCGGTCTTGTCCACCGAGGCGGTGACGATGCGCTTTCCGTCGGGGCTGAAAGCGGCGCAACTCCACTGAATATTCGTGCCCGTGCAGGACCGCGATCGCCTTGGCGGTCGCGGCATCCCACATGCGCGCGGTCGTGTCCGCTGAGGCGGTGACGATGCGCTTTCCGTCGGGGCTGAAAGCGGCTGAATTCACCCAGTCTTCGTGCCCGTGCAGGACCGCGAGCTCCTTGCCGTTGGCGGCGCCCCAGATGCGCGCGGTCTTGTCGTATGACGCGGTAACGACGTGCAATCCGTCGGGGCTGAAGGCGGCGGATTTCACGCAGCTCTGATGCCCATGCAGGACGGCGATCTCCTTACCGGTGGCGGCGTCCCAGATGCGCGCGCTCTTGTCCGCCGAAGCGGTGGCGATGCGCGTGGCGTCGGCGCTGAAGGCAGCGGACCTGACCTCGGCCTCGTGCCCGCTCAGCAGGAGGCGCCAGGGGGTTTGTGAGACGACAACGGCCAGCGCGGCGGCGGCGCGCGAAGGCGGCAGGCCGCCCTGCCGCAAATCGAGCTCCCGACGCGCCGCGTGGACGCTGAGCTTGAGGGCAGCATCGCCATGATCGCGAAGCTGCTCGGCCTCGGCCAGCTGGGCGAGCAGATTTACTTGCGCTGCCGCAATTTCCTTCAATCTTGCATTATCGCGCTCGAGCGCTTCCAACTCCTGACGTTGGCGCCGCGCCTCGGCTTCGGCGGCCTGCTGTTTCAGGGCTTCGCTGCGCGCCTTTTCGGCGTCTTCTGCGTCCGCGCTGGCGGCGATGAAGGTGCGCAGTGCCGCCAGGTCGCGGCTTCCGAACCGCTGCGGATATTTCAACAGCCAATCGCGCGCCCGCGACAGCAACAGTCCGCCGAGCAGCGCGCCGGCTTTCTGATCTTCGGAGGCCAGGACCCAGATATCGTGCGCGTTCTTGATGCGCTCGAGGTCGGACAGGAACGCGTGCTCCTCGGTGAGCCATGTATTAAGCCTCGGCCAAGCTTGAAACAGCGCCTCATGGGTGACCTCCACCAGGGCATCGACCCCGTCGGGCGGTTGCTCCCGGTCTCCCGTTCCGCGCGTCGCAAGCAGCCGCGCCTCCACCAGGGCCCGGACCAGACGCTGGGAGTCTACGGGAAGATTCGCAAGACGCGCCGGCTGGCGCACGCGCCTGCCGTCGTCGAGCCGCACCCGCACGAGATGCGGCACGAAGGCGTCGCGCAGCGCCGCCAGCTCGGCTTCCGACGGCTTCAATCCGCCGATGGCCTGATCAGCCACCAGACGCACCGAGTTCTGGATCGGATTGAGCCCACGCGCCGGATCGCCGAGCGAGTGGTATTCAGCCAGACTGAGCTTTTTCGCTTCTCTGCAGCGCAGATAAAGGAGCCACAGCGCGTGGGCGAGCAGCGGCAGCGCATCGGGGCTTTCCACGTCGCGCGCGATCGCCTCGGACAGCCCCTTCTCGACATTGAGTCCCGCCATGGCGGCCGGCCCCTCGACCAGCCGGGAAAGGCGATCGAGCGGCATCGGCGGCAACGGATAGGCCTCGGCGAGATGCGCAAGCTCGCCGGATTCAAGCAGACCTTCGAGCACATCGGAGCGCCCGGTCGCGATCACCATGAGGGGCAGGCCGCGGGCCGGATCCAGGAGCGTCCCCAGGAGACGAAGAAAGGTCGCGCGCTCGGTTGGACTTGCGACAGTGAACGCCTCCTCGAGCTGGTCGACCGGCAACAGCACGGTGGCGGAGCGCGCTTCGCCGGTCCGCAACTCCTTGAGCAGCTCCTGGACCTGGTCGGCCGCAGCCGCGCCGGACAGCGTCGTGCTCCAGATGCGCCATTGGTCCGGCTTGCCGAGTTGTTGCGCGATCGACTTGGCGAGCATCGTCACCGGCGCGCGTTCCGGGCGCATGGGCGGCAGCACCAGCCACTCCCGCAGGCGGCGCGAGAGCTGAGGAATGACGCCCGCCTTGAGCAACGAGGATTTGCCGGAGCCGGACGCGCCGATCACGACCAGGAAACGCACGCCACCTTGGGTGCGGCGGCCGTCCAGCCGCTCGATGACCGCACGGGTCTCGTCGTCGCGACCGAAATAGATCGCCGCATCCTCGGCCTCGAACGCATGGATGCCCGGATAGGGCGGCCGGTTCGGATCGAGCCGGAAGCCGCGCGCGAGCTCGTTGGCGATGGCGCGCAGGCGCTGCTCCAGGCGTGCGAGGCCCTCGGAGTTCCAATCGACCAGATCGACGGCCTGGATCTCGGGCAGGACGTAGCGGTCCCCGAGCGGCGCGCAGATGACCGGCAGAATGACCTTGCCGAGGGCGCGCGCCTGCGACAGCTCGATGCGGCACCACGTCGATGCGAGCCAGTTCGGCGTCAGCACCAGGATGAGCGCGTGGCAGCGCGCGAGCTTCTCGTAGAGCGTTTTCTCCCAGTCCGCTCCCGCCCCAATGCCGGTATCCGGATTGAAATCGAGGAAGACCTCTTCGAAACCGAGGCGCTTGATGGCCACGGTGATATCATCGGCGATCTTCTGGTCACGGCTCGAATGGCTGATGAAGATTGCCGGCATTTCAACCCCAGACCCATAAGGTCGGTGGCGGTCCTTCCCGCTGCCAAGCAGGAAAATAATCAAAAACGCAAGAAAGACAAACCGGGGATGCGATCCCCTGATGTGATCCGGACGCTAGATCTTGACGGCGCCGATCCCTTCCCGGCGATCGATCCTGGTTCCGTATTTGGACGACAGCCGCTCGACGCGCCCCAGAACGCGGTCCGCGACCGCTTGATCGGCCAGCATCGGGCGGCCGCGGCCGGTGCGTGGGCGTTGGTGACCGAGGTCGATCGGATGAAGTCTCAGGCTGGCGAGATTGTCGCCGGAGAATTCACACACCGCAAACATCTGCTCCCATTGCGCCGGATCGGCTGCGTGGCCGAGCGTGTCGTCCTTGTAGCGTGCCGCGATGAAGTCGGCCGGCGTCGCGCGATCATCGAGACCGTAGCGCTGGTACGCCTCGGCCGGCAGGTATTTCATGGTTTCAATCTGAAACACAAACGTCCCGATGCCGTGCAGCATGGGCTTGCCTTTGTAGAGCTCGACCGCGAGCGGCACCTGCGGCCCATGACAGACAAAAACGTCGGCGCCGGCGTCAATCGCGCGGCGGCCGAATTCGAGGGCGTAGTCGGCCAGGTCCTCGATCTCGCTGCGACGCTTCGCGGTCAACAGCGTAGGTCCGCCGAAATCGTGGCAATGCAAGCTGACGATCACCTTGTCGGCAAACGCGCGCGCATTGCGCACCTGCCGCAGGTTCTCCTTGAGATCGTTCTCGTTGAGGAAGCTGGTCTCGCCCGGAACGCCAAGCTTGAAAGTGCGGCCGAGGAAGTTGTAGGTGTCCTCGGAACGTTTCGACACCGGGTCGCCCTGGAAGCGCCGCCGCTCCTCCGACGCGTCCCAGCCGATCGCGGCGCCGATCTTGCGCAGCTCATCGAGCATCGGCTGGTCGAGGCTGTAGACGACCTTGTGGCGTAATCCGTTGACGCCCGGATAGCCGAGCGTGTCGTAGCGCTGGTCGCCCGCCTTGCTGCCAGGCTTGTATTGCGAAGTCGCGGCGACGAGAGCGACGCGCCCCTGCGCGGTCTCCACATAGGCCGGGGCGCGCGCCTCCGCGAGATGGCGGCCGGAGCCCGCATGGGCGATGCCGGCCTCATCGAGATAGCGCAACGTGTCGAGTATCCCCTTCGGCCCGTAGTCGTCGGCATGGCTCGATCCGCACGAGACCAGGTTCACGCCCAGCCATTTGAGGTCGGCGAGCAGTCGCGGCTCGGTCGTCACATAGGTTCCGCCGCCATCGCGCTGCGCCTGCGGATCGTCGAGGTAGGGATGCGCATTGGCCTCGAAATTCGTGAACACCACGTCCGCCGACTTCAGGACATCACGCATCCGCAGATACGGTTCCTCTTCGAAGACCGAGAGCGAACGGCTCACCATGCTGTCGCCGGTGAGCGCAATGGTCAGGCGGCCGGAACTCATTCGGTTCTCCTAAGCTGCGGCATGGACCGCCGCCCGGCCGGCGGCCGCCATCAGGCGGCTCAGGTCGGGAAGGTGTTCCAGCATTCCGATCTGTTGTCGCAGAATTTCAGCGGCGTTCCGCCCGACCACCGGTGTTGCACACCGGTCGAACTTCTCCAGGATACCGGCGCGCTCCGACAGCCGGCTCACGGGCCGCACATCGATCCGCTCGCGCCGGCCGTCGCGCAAGAGACCGACCATGCATTCTGGCTCGCCGGCGGGCACGTGGCGAATGCGCTTCATGAGGGCTGCGACGCGCTCATCACGCAACACGTCGACGTTGAGCTGGTCGAGCGTGAAGGAGCCGTGGATCAGCGCCGCCGCAATCAGGAATGCGCCGCTGAAGCCCGCGCTCTCCTCGTCCGCAGGCTCGCCCCGCAGGAGCGAGAAAGGGTGAAGGTCGGCTTCCACTGAGTCAATCGCATCGGCTTTGATGCCGCGCTCGTTGACCAGCCGCAGCGCCGCATCGATCAGCGGATGGCCAGGGTTGCACGCCGGGTAGCGCTTGATGCGCAGAGCTCCTTCGAGCGCATAGGGCCGGCCAAGGCGCTCCGTAATGGCCGCGACATCAAGCTCCTCCGGCAAAGCGACCGCCTGCAGGAATCCCAGCGGGGCTTCGATGATGGCGGTGTCGGCCGTTAGGCCGTCCCGCGCCAGCATCGCGGCCTCGATGCCGGCGCGCGCCGCGTTGCCCGAATGCAATGCCTTCGCCATCGTGCCCATGTTGCGGCGAAATCCGCCCGAGCTGCAGGTCGCGATACCGATCGCAGTCGCGGTCTGGTGTGCGTCGAGGCCCATGAGGCGGCACGGGGCCATCGCCGCGGCGAGCGGGCCGATCAGGCCCACATGCCACCAGCCGCGGTGGGTCGGTCCGCCGCCTTGGCGGCGCCTGGAATCGATGGCCTGTGTCAATCGCGCGCCCGCCTCATAGGCCAGGATGAACGCATCGAGCATGGCTTTGCCCGACAGGCCCCGCTCCTCCGCAACCGCGAGCGCAGCCGGAAGTATGTGGGTTGCAAGGTGGGAGCCCTCATCGAAATCGAGCGCGTTGGCGAGCGTGCCGTTGGCAAACGCCGCCATCGGGGCCGATGCCTTGATCCCGGCGCCCAGAACGGTCGCAGTCGCGCTCGCGCCGGCGTTCTGCGCCACATGCCGCGCGATGATCTTCCCGATCGAGCGCGTCGTAGCCGCAAGCGCAACGCCGAGCGTGTCCAAGATCAGGTTCTTGGCCGGCTCGACCACGGCCGTCGGGATCGCCTGTGCGGGGGTGCCGGCCACGAAGCTCGCCAGACGATCGGTAAGCGGCTGGCCGTCCGGCATGCGACTATTTCTTCTCGGCCAGCATTCGGTTGATACGGGCGATCACCTCAGGCGGCGTCTGCGCTACCTTGGCCACCAGCGCCGACAGCTCGTCGCCGGTCATCGGGCCTTCGACCGTCACATTGGCCTCGGCGGCAAGCGACAGGAAACGCGGATCGTGCACGGTCGCGTCGAAGGCCCGGCGCAGGATGGCGAGCCGCTCGGCCGGAATTTCCGGTGGCGCGAAATAGGGCTTCGCCGCCTCCTGCCGCGCCAGCATGAAGACAAGCGCCTGCCGGTCGGCGTCCGTCTGCGCAAGGCTGATGAACAGCGGCACATCGGGAAGCTCGGGCAGCGGCCGAAAGCCATGCTGCACGATGATGCGGATCTTGCCATCGCGGATCCATTCCGGATCGGCGTTGCGGATGCTGCTCCAGCCGTTCGCGAAAGCGCCCTGCACCTCGCCGCGCTCGATCGCAAGCTTGACGTCGTTCGAGGATTTGTAGCCGTTGACGGTCCTGATCTTCAGCCCGAACAGGTCGCGAGCAAGAATCCCATAGTCGGTACCCGCGGTGCCGACGCTGACTCCGCCCATGACCACCTCGGTGGTGCGCGTATCGGCGAGCGTCTTGACGGGAGCGGTGTGCCAGACATAGCCGACATAGGGATCGGTTGTGATGCTGCCGATCCAAGACAGGCGGGTGGCCTCGAAGCTGGCGGCGCCCGGAGAGGTCAGCTGCGCGGTCAGGATGCTTGAATGGGTCGCGGCGATGACGGTGCCGTCGCGCGGCGCGGTCGCCGCAATGTAATTTGCGACCTTGAGTCCGCCCGCTCCGGGCATGTTCTGAACGATGATGGTCGGATTGCCCGGGATGTGTTCTCGCATGATCTGCGCCATGATGCGCGCATAGGTATCGTAGGCGCCGCCGGCGTCGGTGGAGACCACCAGACGGATTTGTTTGCCCTTGTAGAAATCGTCCTGCGCCCGCGCGCCGAAGCTCGCGAGCTCGGCCGCGATCGACAAGAATGCCAACGCGATGAGGCGGAACAACACAGCCTACTCCTCTGGCCAACATGCTAAGTTATGGGTTGGCCGAATGCCAGCTGCTCGGCGCGCAAGTGCGCGCGCTCCCGATCCTCGCGCGCAGGTGCCCGGCATCACATCGGCACTTACCGGTGCCAGCCGACCACCGTCAGGCCGCTTGCCGCATCGAGTACTTGCGGCGTGCCGGGCCGAAGGCCATGGCTGGCGAGAATCTCTTCGGGAGTGTGCTGCGGCACCTGCGGAAAGATTCCCCGGCCGCCCGGCAGCCGGACGTTGGGCGCCCGCGTCAGGTAGAAGATATCGTAGCGAGGCAGGAACATCCCGAACACGTCGGTGCCGCCGATGATGGCGACGCTGCCGTCGGGTGCCTGTAGGGCCGCCAAGGCCTCCTCGAAGGAGGCGCCGGCCGGATTCCAGAACAGCGCCTTTTGGTTCGAGGGATCGGGCGCGACAGTGGGAATCTGCCGGGTGAGGATCAGCCGGCAGCGCAAATGCGAATGGGGCTGTTGCTCATGGGAGTGCCGCCCATGCACCACGGCTTGCACGCCGTCGAGCCCATGCTCGAAGAAGCGCTGATCGGCCTCGAACTTGAGCTCGTCCGGCATGATGCCGGCGGCGTTGGCGATCATGCCGTCCACGGAGACGATGGCATAGCCTTCGATGCGGCGGGGAGGAGCCATGGGATCAGGGCCGGATCTCGCCGCGCAACTGGATGGCGGACAGGAACTCCTGCCGCGTTTCCACGCGCTTGCGGAACACGCCCAGCATCTGGCTCGTCACCATTGTGACGCTCGATTTGTGCACGCCCCGGGTGGTCATGCACTGGTGGGCCGCTTCGATGACCACCGCAACCCCAAACGGCTTGAGCACGCCGTTCAGGCAGGAAGCGATCTCCGCGGTCATTTTTTCCTGGATCTGGAGGCGCCGGGCAAAGACGTCGACAAGCCTTGCGAGCTTCGAGATGCCGACCACGCGATTGCGCGGAAGATAGCCGATATGGGCGCGGCCGATGATCGGGGCGAGGTGATGCTCGCAATGGGACTCGAACGATATGTCCCGCAGCACCACCATCTCGTCATAGCCCGCGACCTCGTCGAATGTCCGATTGAGGTAGTCGCGCGGTTCCTCCCGGTAGCCCGAGAACCACTCTTCGTAAGCCCTGGCCACGCGGGCGGGCGTGCCCGCCAGCCCCTGGCGATTGGGGTTGTCGCCCGCCCAGCGAATGAGGGTGCGCACCGCGCCTTCGGCCTCGGAGCGGGACGGTCGATCGGTGCCGGGCAAGCTTGCCGCCCTCTTCGCCTTGGTGCTCTGCCCGATCGCTGCCATTTTTCCCATTTCGCTTCCCCCCGCGGCGCCCGGCCTGCAAGTGCTCCTACGTGCTCGCAGGCCTTCTACGCCGTTTCCGGCCGGCCATGAAGGCGTTCCTTGCAGAGGGGTCGCCGCGCCCTGGCAAAAACCCGAAAGACGGCGCAAGTGCAACCCACCCGTGAGCTTGCATTGGGAAAAACCCTGGCCGGCGCCGCGTCTATTTCCTGAATTGAGATGGAACCGATGCTGTCGAGCTTCGTTTTCTTTTGAGCACGAAGTGTCTAGGCTACCGATTGGGGGCGGTCATTGATACTTATCACAGCCTGAGCAAACTCAAACCCGCAAACTCAAACCCAATGAGCAGTCTTAACAACTGAGTGAGGGAAAAATCCGATGTCATTCACCCTGCCTGATCTGCCCTATCAGTACGATGCGCTGGCGCCGTTCATGTCGCGCGAGACACTCGAATATCATCACGACAAGCACCACAAAGCCTATGTCGATAACGGCAACAAGCTGCTTAAAGGCAGCGAGTGGGAAGGCAAGTCGCTGGAAGAGGTGGTGAAGGGGTCGTTCGGCAAGAACGCCGGCCTCTTCAACAACGCCGGCCAGCACTACAACCACATCCATTTCTGGAAATGGATGAAGCCCGGCGGCGGCGGCAAGCTCCCGGGGGCGCTGGAGAAGCGGATCGTTGCCGATCTCGGCTCCGTCGATAAGATGAAGGAAGACTTCATCCAGGCCGGCGTCGGCCAGTTCGGCTCCGGCTGGTGCTGGCTCGCCCTCAAGGACGGCAAGATCGTCGTCATGAAGACGCCCAATGGCGAAAATCCCCTTGTGCACGGCGCCCTGCCCATCCTCGGCTGCGATGTGTGGGAGCACTCCTACTATATCGACTACCGCAATCGCCGGCCCGACTACCTCAAGGCGTTCATGGATAGTCTGGTGAACTGGGAACACGTGGCCCAGATGCTTGATGACGCCGGAAAGACCAAGTCGATGGCGGCTTGATGCGATCCCCGCTGGGCGGCGGCCGGCATGCTCCGGTGGCCGCCCAGCGGTTCCTCCCATTCCCCTTTTTCTTCGGTCAATGAGGTTCTCCGGTGAGCAAAGTCCAGGAACTCAAGAAGGACCGGGTCAGCCCCGTTCTCGATACCCCGACCGATCTGTCGGCAGAGGCGGTGCGCGCGGTCTCGGAAGCGCTCAATGCCATCCTGGCCGACACGCTCGCGCTCTATATGAAGACCAAGAACTTTCATTGGCACGCCAGCGGTCCGCATTTCCGCGACTATCACCTGATGCTCGACGAGCAGTCGGAGCAGATCCTGGCGACTGTGGACGAGCTGGCCGAGCGGGTGCGAAAGATCGGCGGGACCACGTTGCGCTCGATCGGGCACATCCAAAGGCTCATGCGCATCAAGGACAATGACGAGGATTTCGTCGCGCCGCTCGACATGCTGCGCGAGCTGATGGCCGACAACAAGGCGACGATCCAGGCCATGCGGGCGGCGCATGAGCTCGCCGACAAGCATGAGGATGTCGCCACCGCGAGCCTGCTGGAGACGTTCATCGACGGCGCCGAAAGGCGCACCTGGTTTCTGTTCGAGGCGAGTCGGAGCGGGGACCGGTCGGGACACTGAGAGCGAGAAGCGTGAGAGCGAGGGATGAATGGATACGCGCCGCCAAGACGACATGCCGATCGAGAAATCGACCGATGAGGCCCGCGCGGCCGTCACCGGACAGGGCGTTCGCTACGTGCTCGGCTTTGGGCTCGCGGGCGCGATTGCGGCATTCGTGGTCTTGAGTCTTTATTTCGGCCTTGGTGGCCACTGACATTTATTTCTCGTTTCTTGCTGCTTGGACGGACGTGACGGGCGGACCTGCAAATCGTGGCCGCAACCTGTACTTCCCGCTCGCCCCGGCAGCATCTCGCCGCAGCCATGACGAATTTCCTGGTCGACCGGCTGCGGCTTCGCCCGCGGGCTTTGCTGGCTGGCGCGGTCGTCCTGTTGCTGGGCGCGACCGCCGCCTTCGCCGCCGAAGGCCCGCCGAGCGCTCCTTCGGACGCCGTCTTCCTCGCCGAGCTCACCGTCCTCATTGTGGTCGGCCGCCTGCTGGGCGAGGCGATGCACCGCATCGGCCAACCCTCCATCATGGGGCAGTTGCTTGCCGGCATCCTGCTGGGTCCTTCCCTGTTCGGTTGGTTGTGGCCGGACGCGCAACATTTGATCTTCCCCGATTCCAAAGTGCAGAAGAGCATGATCGATGCCGTCTCCCAATTCGGCATCCTGCTGCTCCTGCTGCTGACCGGGATGGAGACCGATCTGGGGCTGGTCCGCAAGGTTCGCCGTGCGGCCGCCAGCATCTCGCTCAGCGGGGTTGCGGTACCGTTCGCCTGCGGCGTCGCGCTCGGGCTGGTCCTGCCTCAGTCCCTGCTGCCTGATCCCGGCAAGCGCCTGCTGACCTCGCTGTTCCTCGGCGTTGCCCTGTCGATCTCCTCGATCAAGATCGTGGCCGCGATCGTGCGCGAGATGAATTTCACGCGCCGCAATCTCGGGCAGGTGATCGTAGCCTCCGCCATCATGGAGGATACGATCGGCTGGATCATCATCGCGGTCACGTTCGGCCTCGCCCAGGCCGGCACCATCAACCTCGCCAATGTCGCCGCGAGCGTGCTGGGCACGGCGATCTTCCTGGCGGCGAGCCTGACAATCGGGCGGCCGATCGTCTTTCATCTGATCCGATGGGCCAACGATAGTTTCACCAGCGAATTCCCCGTGATCACGACGATCCTGGCGATCATGGGCGCCATGGCGCTGACGACCTATCTCATCGGCATTCAAACCGTGCTCGGCGCCTTCACGGCCGGGCTGTTGATCGGCGAATCGCCGATTCTGACCAAGCATATCGATGAGCAGCTGCGCGGCCTGATCGTGGCGTTCTTCATGCCGGTCTTCTTCGGCATGGCGGGGCTGAGCACCGATCTCACGGTCCTGCGCGATCCGCAGCTTCTGCTCTTGACGCTCGGCCTGATCGCGATCGCGAGCATCGGCAAGTTCGGCGGCGCTTTCATCGGCGGCAAGATCGGCGGCCTGACGCGACCGGAGGCGCTGGCGCTCGCCTGCGGCATGAATGCGCGCGGCTCGACCGAGGTGATCGTCGCCTCCATCGGTCTTTCGATGGGCGCGCTCACGCAGGATCTCTTCACCATGATCGTGACCATGGCATTCGTCACCACCATGGGCATGCCGCCGATGCTGCGCTGGAGCCTGGCACGGGTCCCGCTCGGCAAGGCCGAGCGGGAGCGGCTGGAGCGCGAAGAGTTCGAAGCCAACGGGTTTGTTGCAAACCTCGAACGTTTGCTGCTGGTCGCGGACGACAGCCCCAACGGCAGGTTTACCTCGCATATCGCCGGGCTGATCGCCGGCCGGCGCGGCCTGCCGACCACCGTCCTGCCCAAGGTTACCTCGAGCCCCGATGGCAAGGAGAAGCCGCCGGCGGGCAGCAAGCCGGACGGCGAAGCCGACAGCACCGCCGCGGAGGCCCTCAAGACGGCGACGGACGTGAAGCAGACCGAGCCCGCGGACGACGAGCCGCCCGCGCCGGTCCATGTGACGGTCCGCAAGTCCGCGGAGGGCACGATCGGGGAAACGATCAGCAGCGAAGCCAAGAAGGGCTACGATCTTCTGTTCATCGGGCTGCAGACGACCAGATCAAGAAGCGGGGCGTTCAGTGCGGAAATCGCCACCATGGCGCTCGCGTTCCAGGGCGCGCTGGCGATCGTGATGGGACAGGGCCATCATCTCAAGGCTCCCGATCAATCCCGCTTCAATATTCTGGTCCCGGTTGCCGGCACCGACGTTTCGCTGCGCGCCGCCGAAGTCGCGGTCGAGCTCGCCCGCGCCTTCGAATCGCCGATGACCGCGCTCTATGTCGCCAATACGAGCGCCAATGCGAAGCGCCGGGGCCGCGCGCGTGCGCGTCGGCACGAGCAGGCCATACTCAAAGCGGTCGTCCAGATGGCCGATCGCTATGATGTGGCGGTGAGAACCGCGGTGCGCTCGGACGTAGCGCCCGACGAGGCGATCCTGGCGCAAGCCCACACCGGCGGCCACGACCTGATCGTGATGGGGGTCCAGCGCCGGCCGGGCGACACCCTGTTCTTCGGCGATACCGCCGCTTCCGTGCTGGAGAAATCGCCCGTCTCGCTTTTGTTCCTGGCGAGCTGAGACCCGACCAAGCCGGCACGCGGGCCGCCCGAACAGCGCCGTCTCCTTGCCGGGGGCCATACCCATATGGCGCGCCTTTGGCTACAATTCCGCGCGTCGGGGACCGGGAGCGCCATGGTATTGCGGTTGCGGCAGCCTGGTCTTCCGACCCGCTGAACACATGAATGCAGCACAGGGAGGAAGCGCTATGAGGTATCCGAGCCCCGGACGTCTTGCAGCCGGCGTGATTTTTTTCCTGTTGGGCGCCTGCGCGTTGGCGACGGCGCAGACCGTCAGCTACCACCTCATCAAGACGGTCGCCTTGCCGGCGGCCCCGGGCACGCGCGAATATTTCGACTACCTGACCATGGATGCCGATGCGCGCCGCGTCTACGTCACCCATGGCACGGAAGTGGACGTGCTCAATGCCGACGACTACGCGCTGATCGGCAAGATCGGCGGCTTGCAACTGTCCCACGCGGTCGTGATCCCCAAGGAGCTTGGCAAGGGATACATCACCGATGGCGAGGCCCGGAAGGTGTTCGCGTTCGACCCCAAGACCTTGAAGATCACCGGCGAGGCGGTAACGGGCCAAGACGATACCGATGCGCTGGTCTACGATCCGGCCTCGAAATATCTGTTCTCCATCAACGGCAACAGCGGCAATGCCTCGGTCATCGATCCGGCGAAGCTGACCGTGGTCAAGATGATCGACCTGGGCGGCTCGGCGGAGTTCCCGATCGTCGATGGAAAGGGCACGCTGTACGACAACAACGAAGCCAAGGGCGATGTGGTGGTGATTGATACCGGCACGCTCGCCATCAAGGCGCGATGGCCGGCCGCGCCGGCCGGAACCAACACCGCGCTGGCGATGGATCTCAAGAACCAGCGGCTGTTCTCCGCCGGCCGCAATCCGCAATTCGTGGTCATGATGGACGCCACCAATGGCAAGGTCATCCAATCATTCCCGATCAGTGCCGGGGTGGACGCCGCCGTCTTCGAGCCCGACACCGGCCTGCTGTTCGTCTCGACCCGGGAAGGCATGGTGCACATCTTCCATGAAGACTTGCCCGACAAGCTGAGCGAGGTTCAGACGCTCAAGACCGTGTACGGCGCCAAGACGATGGCCCTCGATCCCAAGACCCACAACATCTTCCTGAGCACGTCGGATTTTGATCCGGCGGCGGCGCCGACCGCGGAGCGGCCGAATCCGCTCCCGCGGGCCAAGCAGGGAAACTTCCGGGTGCTGGTCTACGGGCGCTGATTGCGACCGCCGGCAGGGCTGCAGGCGGAAGCGTTCGAGCAGCCGAAGAGGAACCCGATGACCCGGTTGCGCTCGTTCGGCATGACGACTTTGTCGGTACTCCTTCTGGCGCTCCCGGCTGCGGCCGGGAGCGCCAAGGCTCAGCAACAATCAGAAGCCGACAAAGTCAAATCGACTCTCGACGCCTTTCATGTCGCGTTGAGCGCGCTCGACCTTCGGCAGATGGAGGAGCTGTGGGCACATGACGCCGACGTCATGTATATTGGGCCAAGAGACAAGGGAATAACGATCGGTTGGGATGCCGTGAAGAGGAAGTGGGAGGCCGTCTTTAATTTCTGGTCGGAATTAAAGGTGACCACGCAAGACGGCCCTCATATCCATATCAATAACGGGATTGCGTGGGCTGATAGCATCGCCGGTGTCGTCGGCAGACTGAAGGCTGGAGCGTCCTTCAACGGTCCGACGTTCGAGTCGCTCGTGCTGGAGAAGCGCGGCGATCGGTGGTTGATCGTTTCGGACAGCACCTCGCGGGTGCCGTAGCGAGCGCAAGCGGCTCGGCCTCCGCGCGCCCCGCTTCAGAGCGTGTGAAGGAATTGCCACATCCGCTCATTCCCGCCCCCGCTTTCGCGGGGGGCGGGGACGAGCGGGTGGGGAAACTCGTCATTCAGCAGTTTTCTTCACAGGCTCTTCAGCCGGGCTCCAGGCCTCTCGACTTGAACGCCGAGGCGGCGGCCGGCGCGGTGAGGAACTTGACCCAGGCATTGGCGGCATCCGCCTGCTTGGCGCCGACCTGGAGGCCGCTCGCGAACACCGTGATCTCCTGGATGTCGGCCGGCAGCGGGCCAACGAAATCGACGCCCGGGAAATGCGCGAGCTCGCTCACTTGCTGGAAGCCGATCTCGGCCTCGCCGCTTGCCACCAGGTTGCCGACGAATACGCCGGTCGGAGTCTGCTTGAGCTTGGCCTTGATCTCATCGGCGACCCCCAAGCGCTGGAATAGGCCGGTCAGGTAGACGCCGCTCGGGCCGGTGGAATAGCCGATCGATCTGGCGGCCAGCAGCGCCTTCTTGACGGCTGGCGTCGTGCCGATGTCGGGCTTGGGCGCGCCGGCGCGCACCGCCACCCCGACGCCGGATTTGGCGATGTCGACGCGGCTGCCCGGCACGATCTTGCCGGACTTGATGAAATCATCGATCGCCGGGCCCGCCATGATGATCAGGTCATAGGCTTCGCCGGCCGCGATCCGCTTCTGCACGTCGAGCGTGCCGGTGAAAATGGTGGTGACCGTATGCCCGGACGCCTTCTCGAATTGCGGCACCAGTTCACGATAGGCCTGCTCGGGCGCCTGGGTGGAAAGCACCTTGATCTCGGCTGCGCCGGCGGCCACGGGGAACAGCAGCGCGGTCAGGGCGGCGAAATTCATGACTGCGAAGATGATGCCGATTTTCATGCTGTTCCTCCCCTGACGCATTCCCGTGGCGTGAGCTGATAGCGGGCGAGCTTAGCGGATAGCCGCACCGTGCGACAGGCGACGAACAGGCGGCGCAGAGGCGGCGGATTTTGCCATGTGGCGGCTTGCACCCCTGGCCGACGCCCGTTACCCATCGGCCAGGTTCGCCGGCCTGCGGCCAACGAAGGTTTTGGAGACCAAGCATGAACCAGCAAGTTACGCCGTCGGGCGCGATCCGCGGCGAGGAGCATTGGACCCAGAAGGGCGACGTCCGCCTGTTCTTGTTTGAGAAATATGCCGGCGACCCTTCCGGTCCGGCCGGCACCATCCTGTTCGTGCACGGCTCGTCGATGGCGTCGCAACCGACCTTCGACCTGCGGGTGCCGGGACGTCCCGACAGCTCGGTGATGGATTGGTTTGCGGCGCGCGGCTACGACTGCTGGTGCGTGGACATGGAGGGCTACGGCCGCTCTACCAAGGATCGCGACAACAATGCCCCGATCGCGCAGGGCGCCGACGATTGCTTCGCGGCCGCGAGCTATATCGCCAAGCTGCGCGGGCCGCGCCCGCTCTTGGTCTATGGGATTTCGTCGGGCGCGCTGCGCGCCGCCCTGTTCGCCGAGCGCCATCCCGACATGGTCAAGCGGCTGGCGCTCGATGCCATGGTGTGGACCGGCGCCGGCTCGCCGACGCTTGCCGAGCGGCGCAAGAAGCTGCCGGAATTCCAATCGCGCAACCGCCGCCCCATCGACCGCGCCTTCGTCCACTCGATCTTCGAGCGCGACCATCCGGGCACGGCGGAGGAACAAGTGGTTGAGGCGTTCGCGGACGCGATCCTGGCGCTCGACTCCTCGGTGCCGACCGGCACTTATGTGGATATGTGCGCGCGGCTCCCGGTGATCGATCCCGAGAAGATCACGGTGCCGACCCTGATCATGCGCGGCCAATATGACGGCATTGCCAGCCTGGGCGACCTCATGGCGTTCTTCGAGAAGCTGCCGCACCCGGACAAGCAGTTCGCCGTGATGCCGGGCATCGCGCATGCCTCGTTCCAGCAGAAGAACTATGCGCTGGTCTATCACCTGCTGCTGGGCTTCTTCTCGCAGCCCGATCCGGTTTATCGCGGATAGGCCAATCAATGCCGGCACTGCCGGAATGCACATAGGAGGACGCCGGATGCTCGCACTCGAACGCAGGCTCGTCCGCAGGCTCCTCGCCGGGCTGACCGCTTTCCTGTGCGGCGCCGCCGGTTTCTTGTCGCCTGCTTGCGCGCAGGACGCCGTCGACGTCGCCAAGGCGAAGGCCGAGGGCAAGGTCGTCTGGTACACCTCGACGCCCATCGACGAGGCGCAGAAGATCGCCGATCTGTTCCGCCAAGAGACCGGCATCTCGGTCGAGCTGTTCCGTTCCGGTGGCTCGCAGATTCTCAGCCGCTTCCAGCAGGAGATCAATGCCGGGCGGGTTGCGGTCGATGTGCTGACCCATTCGGATCCGGCGGCCGCGCGCGCGATGGCCAAGAAGGGCCTGTTCGTGCCGTTCCGGCCGCAAAATTTCGAAAAAATTCCGGATGCCGCCAAGGCCGCCGACGGCGCCTTCATCGGCCAGCGCCTCAACATGATGACCCACTATCTGCGCACCGACAAAGTCGCGCCCGCCGACGAGCCCAAGACCTGGGACGATCTCACCGCCCCCAAATACAAGGGCAAGCTGGCGATGGCCGATCCATCCTTCACGTCATTGCAGGTCTCGGTGATCGGCATGATGTCGAAGCTGCGCGGCTGGGGCTTCTACGAGAAGCTGCGGCAGAACGATGTCATGATCGTGCCGGGCAACCAGCAGGTGGCCGACCTCATCAAGCGCGGCGAACGCCTGATCGCGGTCGGCGCGCTCGACTTTTACGCGGCCGATCTCAAGGTGGCCGGCCACCCGGTCAAGACCCTTTATCCCTCCGACGGCGTGTTCGTCATCCCCTCGCCCACGTCGGTGATCAAAGGCTCGCCCGACCCCGCTGCCGCCCGGCTGTTCGCGCAATTCATGATCGGCGACGAGGTTCAGAAGCTGTTCCCGGCCGACGGCGGCTACTCGGCGCGCATCGACATCGCGGCGCCGCCCGGCTCGCCCGACCTCAAGAGCCTCGCCATCGTCGCGGTCGACGACGATTACGTCGAGCGGGAAAGCGCGCGGATCAAGAAGCAGTTCAACGAGATATTCCAGTAGGTCAGACCGCGACCTTGTGCAGGAAGCCTTCGACCTCGGCGCGCACATCGGCGGCGGCGGCTTCGACCGCTTCGGATGCCGCCAGCACGGTCTCCGCGGAACGCCGCGTTTCGGTCGCCGTCATGGCGACCTCGCCGAGCACGGCGATGATCGCCTTGGTGCCGCGGACGGCGCCGGCGACGTTCTGCGAGATCTCGCCGGTCGCGCCGCTCTGCTGCAGCACCGAGGCGGCGGCCGCCGCGGTGAATTTGTTGATCTCCTGCATGCGATCGGCGATGCGGGCGATGGCATCGACGCCCGCGGCGGTCGAGGCCTGAACGGCGGCGATCTGGCCGGCAATCTCTTCGGTGGCCTTTCCGGTCTGCACCGCCAGCGATTTCACCTCGGATGCGACCACCGCGAAGCCGCGGCCGGCATCGCCGGCGCGGGCGGCCTCGATGGTGGCGTTGAGCGCCAGGAGGTTGGTCTGGCCGGCGACCTCCTGGATCAGCTTGACCACGGCGCCGATCTTCTGGGCGGCCTGCGCGAGCCCGGCGATCTGCTGGTTGGTGGCAGCCGCCTCTTTGACCGCGATGCTGACCAGATTGTTGGTCTGGCCGAGCTGCTGGCTGATCTCGCCGATCGAGGCCGACAATTCGTCGGCGGCCGAGGCTGCGCCTTCCACGTTGACCGACGCCTTGTTGGATTCGCGAACCGCCCCTTCGACGCGCTCGGAATTCTTGTTGGAAGCCGCAAACAGCGTGCTGGCGGTCGCGCGCATCGCGATGGCATGGTCGCCGACGCTGCGCAGCAGGGTTTCGACCCGCTGCCGGAAGCCCGCAAGCGCGGCGTCGATGGCGGCGCGTCGCCGTTCCTGGGCGGCGATCCGGTCGCGCTCCTGCTCGGCGCGCAGCTGCAGGGTCACGTCCTGGTGGGTTGAGACCCAGCCGCCATCCGCCATCGGACGATTCGAGACGGCGTAGACGCGCCCGTCCCCCATCTCCAGGGTCTTGTCGACCGGTTGGCCCTCGCGGATATTTTCCAGGATCTCGCCGACGTATCGATCGACATCGCCCGCGAAGGTGCCCGCTTGGGCGCGTTGGCTGAAGACGTCGCGCAGCGAGCAGCCTGGTTTGATCTGCTCCGCCGACAGGTCGTACATCGTGAGATAGGCGTGGTTGACCAGGATCAGGCGGGCCGATGCATCGAACATGCTCAGCCCCTGGGACATGTGATCGATCGCGCCGGCCAGCCGCCGGTTCTGCTCCCGCATGCGGCTGTCCATGAACGCGCCGGCCAAGCTCATGCTCAGGATCGCGCCGACGACGGCGGCAATCGCTACCGCGAGCAAGGACGGGGAAAGCGAGGAAGGATCGATGAGGCGGGTCGGATCCGGCACGATCTCGATCGCGCCCATGGCGGTGAAATGATGCGACACGATCGCAAGCGTGAGCAGAACCGCGGCCAGCAGGCTGGATCGCCGGTCGTTGCGCCGTGCCGCAACCATCAGGGCCGCGATTCCCAACAGCAGGCCGAGCACGATGGAGACTGCCACCAGCAGCGGGTCCCAGTTGATGTGGCCGGGCAGCTCGACGGCCCCGATGCCGGTATAGTGCATGACCGCCACGCCCGCTCCGACGACCCCGCCACCGATCGCCGGCCCCCAAGGCAGCGTGCCGTAAACCGCGATCGCGAGGCCGAGCGATGTGATTACGGCGGCTGCGACCAGCGAAAGCACGGTCAGCTCGAGGTCATAAGCCATGCCGATGCCGGGGTCATAAGCCAGCATCGCGATGAAATGCGTTGCCCAGATGCCGCTGCCGGTCGCAATGCCGGCCGCCGTGATCCAGCTCAGGCGGACGGCTTGCGTGGCCGCCCGCGCGTGGTGGAACAGGTTGATCGCGACCAGGCTCGAAAGAAAGCAGATCACGCCGGCCACGACGACGAACCGCCAATCATGCTCGGTGGTGAGGCAGGTGAGGACGCGATACATGGCAGACATCGCTGGCTAGGACGGTTTTCGGCGCATCGGAGCTGCGTACCGTGAAACGCGACCAATCGGGGACCGACTATGCGCTGCCGACCCGATTGGGCCGGAGCGCTCTCCGTTAAGGGGAACCTATGCGTGCTCCCTTGTCGTGAGGTTAAGAAGGCATTACCGGAATCCTAACAAATCAAGATATCGGGCCAGGCCGGGGACGATTGCGGGGCCGCGACCATGCTTGCGCCACGGTGTGGCGGTAGGGTGGCGGACCGCGGGGGGCTTTTCGACGATGATCGACCGATGTGACCGGGCTGCGACGTCTGCCCATTGGGGGGTGTGCCGGCTTGCCGCCCTCGCGCTCGCGGGACTGTGCGGCGGCTGTGCGGCCGACCGCCCGCCACCCGCCGGCGAGCCCAGCATGTATGCGAGCATGGCGGCGCCCGAAGCCGAGCTCGATGCCGGGGCCGCGGCCGCCATGATCTCGGGCTACCGGGCCAACAACGGGCTGACCGCGGTCAGCATCGACCCCGAGCTGATGAAGCTCGCCGACGCGCAGGCGCGCGCCATGGCGGCCCACGACAAGCTCGATCACAACGTCATCCGGGATTTCGGCGAGCGGCTCAAGGTTGCGGGCTACAAGTCCACGGCGGCGGCCGAGAATATCGGGGCTGGCTATCACACGCTGGCGGAAGCCTTCTCGGGCTGGCGCGATTCGCCTCCGCACCGCCAGAACATGCTGCTTTCCGGCGCCTCCCGCATCGGCATCGCGGCCGCCTATGCGCCCAAGTCCAAGTATCGGGTGTACTGGGCGATGATCCTGGCGGCACCGGAAGTGAAGACGGCGAATGGCGAGTAGCGAACAGCGAATAGACGGGAGGTTGGGTAGTGTCTCAGTTTGAATTTCCGCCCGCGACCCATCCCCGCCGTTCCGCTCACGACGGCGATCGGCCAAAAGCGGACGAACCGGTGAACGGAAAGTTGAAGCCGCTCCCGCCCACCGACTAACAAACGTCAGGCTGTCGCCTGTCTCAGTTTGTCGCTGAAAGGCTGAAAGTTGAGTAGGAGGAAGTCGCCGCATCTCCCACTATCATTGTCTATGCCAAGACGGGGCTTGCGGCAACCCGGGGTCCTTGTGCCATGGAGATGGCCCTCGATTCACGTCGAAGGAGCCGCGAGCCTATGTCAGCTTCTGCCACCATGTTTTCACAATCGTTCTTCCACGGAACGCGGGCAGATCTTAAACCCGGAGACCTGATTGTCGTTGGTTACCAGTCCAACTTTACCGAAGCGAAGCCGCTATCCTGGGTATATTTCGCGGGTACGCTGGATGCTGCGATCTGGGGCGCTGAGCTGGCCGCCGGCAGTGGGCAAGAACGGATTTATGTGGTGGAGCCAACTGGGCCGATTTTGGACGATCCCAACCTGACGGATAAGAAGTTTCCCGGTAATCCGACGCTGTCCTATCGCTCCCGCGATCCGCTACGCGTCATAGCCGAAGTTACGAAGTGGCAAGGGCACCCGCCTGAACGGCTACAGCAGATGAAGGATGGTCTCGCCCGTTTGAAGTCGGACGATTCCGATATCATCGACTAAATGATTAGGGAACGGCAGCTTCCGCCGTCCGATGCATGAAACCTGTCGTTCCACTTTGCAGCCCCAGTCTTGAAATTCAAATTGAGACACTACCGGAGGTTGCCGCGGTTTTCTACTCGCTATTCGCCACTCGCACCGCTTCCCGCCAGCTCACCCGGACCGCTGTTCCGGAGGCCGCCAGGGTGAATGCGATCACGAGCAATATCCCGGCCGTCCCGGTCGCGACCGCGACCAGGCTGGCCAGGAAGGGCAGCAGCACCTGGCCGACCCGATTGCCGGTGATCCGCAGCGACAGGGCAACGGTGTCTGATAAACGGCTGCGGGGCGGCTTCAGCCAAAGCCCCGCAGCCCGGTCGTCCGCAATGGCCGGATGTCACAAGGACGAAATGTAATGCGCAATGCCCTCGCGCTGGGCGGGCGTAAGCGCCTGCATCAGTTTCGGCATGTCGAGATTGTTGGTCCTTTTGCCGTCCGCGAAGGCGTTCATGTTGGCGATCAGGTATTCGTAGCTCAATCCTGCCAGTCGCGGGGCCGGCGCGCCGCCCTCGAATTTCGGCTGATGGCATGACTTGCAGACCGTGATGCCCTCGGGCTCCGCTCCGGCAGGAGCGGTGGCGTGGGATGCCGGCCAGGTCTTGGCCGCGAAGTAGTTTGCCACCTTGCGCAGGTCTTCCAGGCTGTATCCCTTGACCAGGCCCGACATGATCGGGTTTTCGCGATCGCCGCTATGGAAGTCGTGCAATTCCTTGTAGAGCCAATTCGGCATCTGTCCCCAGATGATCGGCGTGGTTGCCGGATTGGTCGGTTCGCCATTCTGGCCGTGGCAGGCGCCGCAGACCTGCACCCTCGCCGGATCGATTTCATCAGCGGCAATTGCCGGAACGGCAACGACCGCAAAAAGCGCCGCAGCGCCCAAAATGGTGGAAGAGAGAATTCTTGTACATTGTTTTACACTGCCCTCGTGAGTGCTCCCGGTTCCGGGTACAAAACCGAAACGCGACGAAGCGGGTGATGACCGGTCCAGGCCAGGATTGCACTATTGATACCCAAACCCGCGCGGATGTTGGCGCTTTTCTGGCCATCCTGCAAGATAGTCCTAGGGTGACGACCCTGGGGTGACAGTCGCGCGCGGGCCGCCAGGTCCCCCAGTCCCGCAAGGGTTTTTGCCCGTTAGACCGGCTAGGAGCGCCGCTGCACCAGGTCGCGCAGGCGCTTGAGGCCGGCGATCCCGCCGCGGCGCAGGCGCTCGAGCCGGCAGGCGAGCGCGAACGTCAGTTGCTGGTGCGGCCCCACATGCACCAACTGGTCGGCGAGCCCCAGGCGCTCGCGCCAGATATGATCGATCATCGGATGGCCGGCGGTGGCGCAGGAATCGGCACGCGCGATTCCTGGATCATCGAGCAGCGCTTGCGTCATCTCGAGCAGCAGCTGCACGCCAGGTGAAAAGCGCGCGAAGGTCTCCTCATAGGCGATCTTCCAGCACCAGGCCGTCGCTCCGCTTTGCAGCGTCACGAGCGCGGCGATCGGCCGGTCGGCGGCAGAGAGCCGGGCGATCCGCGCCTTGCCGTCCTGGGCCAACGCGGTGACCGCCTTGGCCATGAAGGCGCGAATGGGGTCATGGTTGCGCGCGGCGGTTCCGGCCCGTCCCTTCCATCCGCCCGCCTCGAGCTCGAAAAAATCGTCGAGCGCCGCCGCTACCGCGCGGGGATCGCTGACGATCTCCGATACCACCGGGCCGGCCTCGGCCAGACGCTTCCTTTGCCGCCGCAGCTCCTTGCGCTTCTTGGCTCCGACGGCGCGGTCGAGATAGCGCGCGGATCCGCCGGCAGGTGCCAGCAGCGCGCGCTGATGGCCGGCAAGCGAGATGGATTTTCCGCCGCGTTGCGCCAGTGTGGCCGCGAAGGCCTGGCCCACCGGTCCTGTCACCGGCAGATACGGCATCAACACCAAGTGCGGAAGATCCGCGCTGCCGGCCAGGCGATCGAACCAAGCCGAAATCACCGCAACACCGGCATCGCGATCGATGAGGGGCGTGCCGAGCGGGGCAAAAGGGTGAGTCCATCCGACCAGGACCGGCAGCGCCAAGCCGTAGCGCCGGCGCTCGATCCGGGCCGGGAACAAGCCCACGAGCCGGCGAGGCGAGGCGCGCGACCACACCAATCCGACGCCCACATCGGCGCCGAATACCGGCGCGGCGGCGAGCGCGAAGGCGGGCTCCAGGAATACGTTCGGCTCGAGGGCGCGCGCCGCGAGCGACTGCCATTCCGGGACAATGCCCGCAAGCTCGGCCAGCGGCCGCCACTCCACCCGAAACTCGGAATCGATCATGCCGTGCACTGAAGAGCCTCTTCAGGAAAAGCCCGCCCTCGCCAACGGGTCCGGCCCCGGCCGGCCCGATGATCAGCGCCGCCGGGGATGGACCGCGGTCTTCCGTCCGAAAATGCGCCGATGCAAAATGCTATCGCGGCGCGCCGCCCCAGACGAAAACGTGAAAGCCCAGCCGGCGCTTGGTCACTTGAAACAGCAGGATGGATTCGATCACCAGCGCCATGGTGGTGGCGATCGCGGCCCCGGTGGCGCCGAAGCGCGGAATGAGCGCCAGGCAACCGCCGAAATTGATCGCGAAGGCCGCCCCATAGATCAACGCGCAGACGCGCTGCTCGCCCAGCATGTTGAGCAGCCGCTCGATCGGCCCGACCGCGGCGCGCGCCAGCAAGCCGGCGGCCAGGATGAACATCAGGTGGTAGCCGCCCGCAAATTGCGTGCCGAACAGCCGCAGCAACGGCTCGCCGGCCGCCAGCAGCAACGCGGTCGCCGCCAGCGAGGGCCAGAACGTCCATTTGATCGATTGGGCGATGAAGGCGGACAGCCCGGCGTGGTCGCCGGCGACGTGATACACGCTGAAGCGGTGCGCGCTGGTCGCCGAGATCGCGTAGTAGATGAAGGAGACCAGCGCCAGCGTCTTGGCGGCGGCGTAATAGACCGCGACCTCGTCCGGCGGCCGGAACTGCTGCAGCACCAGAATGTCGGCATAGGTAAGCAGCAGATAGAAGCCTTCCACCAGCAGGATCGGCGCCGATGTGGCCAGCCAATGCCCGACCGCATGCGCCCTGCGGCCGGGCGCGATGCGGGCGGCGAGCCGCCGGTTGAGCACCAGGAGTTGGCCCAGTGTGGGCAACCAGATCGAAATGCCCGCCATGATCATCGCGGTCACGGCATTCATCGGCAGGCCGCCAAAATAGGCGGCCGCCATCAAGGCGGTGAGCAGGAGCTGGCGGGCCACGTAGGTCGGCATCAGGCTCAAGCCGACCCAGTCGTGGCTGCGCGCGATCCCGTCCTGGGTATTGGCGAGCGCGTAAGCCGGCAGGCTGATGCAGGCGAGATAGAGCGGAACCACCAGATAGTCGTCGAGCCACGGCGCCAGCAGCCATATGCCGCCGGCGCAGATCAGCGCGATCACGCTGGCGATGCCGAATGCCAGCAGCCGGCTGCCGAACAAGAAGCCGCGCAGGAGATCAAGCGCGCCGCGTTCGCGGTATTCCGGAATGAAGCGTTGGGCCGCCGTGCCCAGGCCGAGATCGAGCGGCTGCCCGATCAGCAGCACCCAGGTCCAGACATAGACATAGATGCCGAACTCGAAGCTGCCCATCCAGCGCGCGAACAGGACCTGGGACCCATAGGCGAGCACCGCGCTCGCCACCCTGAACATGAAGACCGCGCCCGCCAGGCGTTGCATCAGCATGTCGGCGCCGCCGAGCTGCGCGCGCAGGCGCGACCACAGCGCCCGCAGCGGCGGGCTCGCCGAGATGCTTGATACGTGCTCCGAACCGGTCAGTGCCAAATGAGCCTCCGCACCGCGCGCCGCCGCGGCGCCGGTCGCAAGCCTCCACCCCTAGCAACGAACTGTTAACATTCGGTTCGGGCGATCGAAGAGACTTCGGCCTTGGGCCTCAACCCGCAAAGCCGCCGGTATCCAGGAAAGCCTGCTCTTCGGGCGTGGTGGCACGGCCCAGCACCGCGTTACGGTGCGGAAAGCGTCCAAAACGCCGGATGATGTCGGCGTGGATTTCGGCGTATTTGTCGATCTTGCCGTCACCGGACCGACGCCACAGCGCGAGCGACCGCTCCTGATCGGCGAGATTTTCGGAATGCTCGAACGGCAGGTAAAAGAACACCCGCTCGGCGTCGGAAGCACTGGCGTCGAAACCATGCGCGATGGCCCGGTCGGCGACTGCACGCGCCAGCGGGTCGGTCGCAAAGGCGCGCGCGCTGTTGCGAAACATGTTGCGCGGGAACTGGTCGAGCAACAGCAGGAGCGCGAGCGCGCCGTCAGGCGTGGCCTGCCAATCGGACAGCCGACCCGCGGCGGCGGCCTCATGGGCGGCGAGGAACCGCGCCGTGATCTCGCGGTCGAAGGCGGCGTCCTTGCGGAACCATTTCTTCGGCCCGGCCGCGCGCCAGAAGCCGATCACGTCCTCGGGCCTTGGCAGGCGGAGGGTTCACGCGATCCGCCGGCTCCAGCGGTTCGCCAACAGTGGTCACAGCCGATTTCCGCCGGCGCGGATGCGATCACGGAGCGCCCGATCGATCCGCACGAATGCCTTGGCGGCCGGATCGTCGAAATAGATCGGATCGGCCGTGGCGTCAGGGTCGAAGCCCTGCGCCACGAAATCGATCTTCTTTTGCTTGAAGGTGCTGGTGACATCCATCTCGCCGCGGATTCGCAGGAACAAGGGCCGGGCGTAATCGGGCAGGCTGTTGGCCAAGTGCTTGCGAAACGCCGCGAGATCAAAGGTGGGATTGACCACCAGGGCCGCCATGCCGGCGCGGCCGTCGCGGCCCGGAATGCTGACCCCATAGACGTTGGTCTCCTCGATGCCGGGGAACTGGCTGATCGTTTCCTCGACCTCGGTGGTGGATACGTTCTCGCCCTTCCAGCGAAAGGTGTCGCCGATCCGATCGACGAAATAGAAGTAGCCGTCGGCGTCCTTGCGCATCAGGTCGCCGGTGCGGAACCAGCTGTCGCCCTTCTCGAACACGCCATGCAGGATCTTCTTGTCGGTCTCGGCCTGGGTGGCATAGCCCTCGAAGCGCGCGCCCGGCTTGGATGCGTCCTTGAAGATCTTGCCGATCACCTCGCCGGGCTCTCCGGGCTGGCACTCGACGCAGAAGCCCTGCTGATTGCGGATCGGCTGCTGCAGGTCGATATCGAACCGCACCACCTTGGTGGGAAAGCGCCGCTCGAGAAACCACGGGAATGCGGCCGACCGAGCCTTCCTTGTCCTCGAAGTTGAACAGCGAGACATTGCCTTCGGTCGCGCCATAGAACTCGATGATGTGCGGGATGCGGAAGCGGCGCTTGAAGTCGTGCCAGACGTCGGGCCGCAAGCCGTTGCCGCAGGCCAGCCGCAAATGGTGCGCGGTCTCCTTCGGATGCGGCGGCGAGTTCAGGAGGTAGCGGCAGAATTCGCCGATATATTGGAAGATCGTGCAGTTCCAGCGCGCGATGTCGTCCCAGAATTCGTGCGCGGAGAACTTCTCCCGGATCACCACCGAGCCGCCGCTGACCAGGATCGCCCCGGTCGCCACCAGTCCGCCGGCCGTATGGTACATCGGCAGGCAATCGTACATGCGGTCGCTCGGCTTGGTCGCCATCACGCCCGCGAAGGCATGGCCTGCCAGCATCATGCGGTAGTGATTCATGTTCGCCGCCTTGGGCAGGCCGGTGGTGCCCGAGGTGTAGATGAAGAGCGCACGATCCTCGATGGTGAGCGCGCGGGTCTCGCCGGCGGCAAGCGTCGCGCCCGAGCAAGCGTCGACCGCGCGATCGATGCGCGCCTGATCGGGTTTGGCGTCGCCGTGTACCCAGAGCTTGGCGTCGCCCGTGATGAGGGCGCGCGCGGTTTCGAACCGCTCGATGAGCTCGGAAGCCACGATGATGTGCTTGGGGGTAACGACATTGACGCAATGCGCCAGGGTCATGCCGGTGAGATTGCTGTTGAGGAGCGCCACCACGCCGCCGACCCGGGTGACGCCGAGCCATAAGGCCATGTATTCGGGCCGGTTCGGCATCATCAGGCAGATGGTGTCGCCTTTTTGAATTCCTTGCGCCAAGGTCCAGCGGGCATATTGGTTGGCGCGCGCAGCGAGCTGCCGATAGGTGAAGGTTTCCCGGTCCGAGAGCAGCGCCGGCGCGTCGCCGTAACGCGCGGCCAGCTCGTCCACGATGACCGGAAAGACGCGCGTCGGATGCTTGGCGATCGGCGTCGTCATCCTCAGGGTGCGGAGCGCACCCTTGAGGCAGGCCAAGTCGGACGCGCGCCGCGCCATCCATCCCATTGAATCAAGGTCCTATGAATCAAGGTCCCGGCACGCGGTCGATTCGGCGTGTTCCGGGCCAGCATCGGGCAGCCGGCGCAAGGGTGCAAGTGCCGGCGGGTCGCGGCCGCAGAAAGGGTCCCGGCGGGGCGCCGGTGTCGGCGCATCGGCGCGGGCGCCCCAAGGCGGCGCCTTACCGATCGCGGCCTCCGAACGGGATGAGCGGATTGTCGAGGAGCGCCGAGCGATCCGGCCGGTCGGGGGCGGCGCGGTTGAGAAAGGCGTCGAACAAGGGATTGACCTCGCCGGCGCTCAAGTCGCGGGTGATCAGCACGATGCGGGTGCGCTGGTCGCCATCAGGCCAGCGCTCGAGCCGTGCCGCGGGGTGCAGGACGTGCTGCACCCCGTGGATCACCAGCGGCAGTTCCGGCGCTTCGGCGATCTTCACGATGCCCTTGAGGCGCAGGAGCTTCGGGCCGTGCAGCGACCGCAGCAGGTCGATGAACATCTCGAACGAAGCAGCCGGGATCGGCTCATCGGCCGTGAGCGTGAAGGCGCGGATGCGGTCGTCATGACGGTTGCGATCGTGAGCGTGGCGGTCATGCGATCCATGCGCCCCCTGTTGTCCCTTCGCCGCATCGGCCGCATAGGCTTCTTGGGCCAGCCAGCGTTTGACGTCGGGAAGCTTGCGTTCCGGATCGAACAGGCCGCAGCCGATGAGACTTTGCGGGGTCGCCTCGCCGGCAGCGGCGTCCAGAATGGGAGCCGCGGGATTGAGGGCGCGCAGCCGGGCCCGCAATCCCTGCACGATCCGTCGACGCTCCGCCGCGCCCAGCAGATCGGTCTTGGTCAGCACGATCCGGTCGGCGACCGCGACCTGCTTGACCGATTCCATGTGCTGGTCGAGCGTCGCGGCGGCATTGACGGCATCCACGACGGTGATCACGCCGTCGAGCCGCAAGCGCTGGACCAGATAAGGGTGCGCCATCGCGGTCTGCAGCACCGGAGCAGGATCGGCGAGGCCGGTCGTCTCCAGGATGACCCGGCGAAAAGCGATGCGGCCATTGTCGAGATCGCGCAGCAGCTGCTCGAGCGCCTCGACCAGATCGCCGCGCAGCGTGCAGCACAGGCAGCCGCTCTGCAGCAGCACGACGCCTTCGCGGACCGGTTTGACCAGGAGATGATCGAGGCCGATCTCGCCGAACTCGTTGATGATCACGGCGGTCTCGGCGAGCGCCGGATCGTGGATCAGGCGGTTGAGCAGCGAGGTCTTGCCGGCGCCGAGGAAGCCCGTCAGTACGGCGAGTGGAATGGGTTCGGCCGGCCCCGTTGGCCGCACTGGCCGGGCTTTTGTCACGCGCTCCGCGTCACGTCGTGTGGGGTCACCGGAGCAACGGCTTTTCGGCCGCAATCCGCGGACGCGCGCGCGGCAGCGGCACAGCCGAGACCGGCGTGCTGGCCAGCTCCGCGGGCGGGCTGGCGGAGAGCGTGGCAGGGCTGATGCTGGTCCACGGGACGGCGCTCATGCTGGCGACCGCGGGGCCGCCGGCAACGGCGGCCGCAGCCTTGCTGCCCGGCTTGGGCGGCTTGACCGGGCGCGCGTCGGAGGATGCGAGTTGGGCGGTCCCCGGGACCCCGCCGGGTGCCCCTTGGGCCCTTGTGGGCCCGGTATAGACCACGACCGGCTCACCCAGATTGGCTTCCGCCTGCAACAGGTTGGTGCCCTTGGGTTGCGGCCGCAGGCTGGAGAGAAACAGCCCATAAGGCGAATCGGGAGAAGCATTGGCGCCGTCGGCCTCTTCCTCTTCCTCGGCGGCGGGACGCTTGCGATGCGAACCGCACATCTCGTCGTGCAGGTTGGGCGGCGCGGCATCGACCGGCGTGAGCGACTCGACCGAGCCGAGCGAGGGTGTCAGCCAGGACAGCGGCGCCGAGCCGAAGCCTTGCTCGAGCAGATGCGCCGCCTTCACGGCCCGCACCCCCGAGGACGGCGCGCCCAGCACCACGGCGATCAGGCGACGGCCATCGCGGGTGGCGGTCGCCACCAGATTGAAGCCGGAGGCGCAGATGAAGCCGGTCTTCATGCCGTCGGCGCCCGGATAGCGGCCGAGCAGCGTGTTGTAGTTGCGAACCACCCGCTTGCCAAAGCGGATGCCGGGAAGATGCCAATACGAATCGTATTCGGGAAACTCGCGGATCAATGCCCGCGCCAGGATGGCGAGGTCGCGCGCCGAGGTGATCTGCTCGTCGGCCGGCAGCCCGTTCGGGTTGACGTAGTTGGTCTGCGTCATGCCAAGCGCCATCGCATTGCGGGTCATCTCGGCGGCGAAATTCTCGATCGAGCCGGAAACGCCTTCCGCCAGCAGCACCGCCATGTCGTTGGCCGACTTGACCATGAGCATCTTGATGGCGTTGTCGACGGTGACCTGCGTGCCGATCGGAAATCCCATCTTGGTGGGAGATTGCGCCGCCGCATTGGCCGATACCGTGAACAGGCTGTCGAAGGTGATGCGTCCCTCGCGCACCGCCCGCAGCGTCGTATAGGTGGTCATCAGCTTGGTGAGCGACGCCGGATACCACGGATAGGTGGCGTTCTCGGCTTCCAGCACCTTGCCGGTCGCCACGTCGACCAGAATCGAAGCCTCGGCGCCGGCTCGCCGGCTCGGCAAGCCTGCCAGCGCGGCGGCAATGATCGTGCAGGCCAGGATGCGGAACCGGGGCGATCGGCGTGAAGACATCTGGTCTCGCGGTCCGTTGGTCGGGTCGGGCCTCGGAAACGAGAGTTCCATAGGCATGGAGAGATGACTATTTAGACCGAAGGCAGGATCAAAAGCAAAGCAGCCTGTCCGTATTCAACCGGTAACGATCGCATTCACATCGGGCTCATGTTCATCTGCGAGGAAAGCGACCAAAATTCGGCAAGATCGCCTTCGGATGGCCAACGCCAGGAGAACGCACCATGACCGCCTGTATCGTCGGATGGGCCCATACGGCGTTTGGCCGGCTCGAGGGGGAGACGGTCGAGAGCCTCATCACCCGGGTCGCGCGCGATGCGCTTGCGGACGCCGGAATTGCGCCGCGCGATGTCGGCGAGATCGTGCTCGGCCACTTCAATGCCGGCTTCTCGCCGCAGGATTTTACGGCCTCCCTGGTGCTGCAGACGTCGCCCGATCTGCGCTTCAAGCCGGCGACCCGGGTGGAGAATGCCTGCGCCACCGGCTCGGCCGCGGTCCATCAGGGGCTCAAGGCAATCGCGGCGAAGAGCGCGCGCATCGTCCTTGTGGTCGGTGTCGAACAGATGACATCGAGCCCCGCCCCGGACATCGCCCGCAATCTGCTCAAGGCCTCCTATGTGGGCGAGGAGGCCGAGATCGAGGGCGGGTTCGCGGGTGTCTTCGGCCGCATCGCCTCCCTCTATTTCCAGAAATATGGCGACCAATCGGATGCGCTGGCGCGGATCGCGGCCAAGAATCACCGCAACGGAACCGCCAACCCCTATGCCCAGATCCGCAAGGACCTCGGCTACGAGTTCTGTCGCACCGAGAGCGACAAGAATCCGCGCGTTGCCGGTCCGCTCAAGCGCACCGACTGCTCTCCGGTCTCCGACGGCGCGGCGGCGGTCGTGCTGGCCGACGTGGAAACCGCGCTGGCGCTGCGCAAGGCGGTGGCATTCCGGGCCGCCGAGCACGTGCAGGACTTCCTGCCCATGAGCAAGCGCGACGTGCTGATGTTCGAAGGCTGTGCGCAAGCCTGGAGCCGCGCCCTCAAGGGCGCTCGCCTTGAGCTCGCCGATCTCTCATTCGTCGAGACCCATGACTGCTTCACCATCGCCGAGCTGATCGAATACGAGGCCATGGGCCTGGTTCCGGCAGGACAAGGCGGCCGCGCGGTCGCGCAGGGCTGGACCCAGATGGACGGCCGCCTCCCGGTCAACCCGTCCGGCGGCCTCAAGGCCAAGGGACATCCGATCGGCGCCACCGGCGTCTCCATGCACGCGCTGGCGGCCATGCAGCTCACCGCGGCCGCCGGCGCCATGCAGGTGAAAAACGCCCGCTTGGGCGGCATCTTCAACATGGGCGGCACCGCGGTCGCCAACTATGTGAGCATCCTCGAGCGCATCAAATAGATCGCACGCCGGGCTCACGTCTCCACCAACGGCCTTGCCGGCGCATCCTCCGGGGATTGTCCCGCCGGCAGCATGAATTGCGTGCGCGCTAGCTCGGCGAAACGGCCGCCCAGGCGGGTCAGCTCGTCGAAGCTGCCGGACTCGATGATGCGGCCGTCCTGCAAGAGCAGGATCCGCGTGGCGTTGCGCACGGTCGCCAGCCGGTGGGCGATCACGAAAGTGGTGCGGCCCTTCATGACCTCGACCAAGGCGGCTTGCACCTTGGCTTCGGTCAGCGCGTCGAGCGAGCTGGTGGCTTCATCGAGGATGAGAATGGGCGGATCCTTGAGCAGGGCCCGCGCGATCGACAGGCGCTGGCGCTCGCCGCCCGACAACAGGCGCCCGCGCTCGCCGACCCTGGCTTCGAAACCCTCCGGGTGCCGCTCGATGACCTCGAGCACCTGCGCGCGGCCACTGGCGGCGCGCAGCTCCTCCTCGGTCGCGTCCGCCTTGCCGACGCGCAAATTCTCGGCGATCGAGCGATTGAACAAGAGCGCTTCCTGGAACACCACGCCGATATTGCGCCGCAGCGCCGAGAGACCGAGCCCGCGAATGTCCATGCCGTCGATCTTCACCGTGCCCGACTGCGCATCAAAAGCGCGGTGAAGCAAGGCCAATGCGGTCGATTTGCCGGCGCCGGTCGCGCCGACGAGCGCGATGGTCTCGCCCGGCAGCGCGGTGAAGCTCAGGTCGGCGACCGCGGAGCGTTTGCCGTCATACGAATAGGAGACGTCGTTGAACTCGACCAGTCCGCGCAGCCGCCCCGGATCGATCGCATCCGGGCGGTCGCGCACTGCCGGCTCGGTATCGAGCACCTCGAAGAATTCGGCCAGCCGCGGCGCCTCCATGAGCATCCGGTTGGCGAAGTGCACGGCCTGCTCGAGCCGGCTGATCAGCAACGAGGCAAAGCCCATGAACATGACGATCTCGCCGACCGTGGTGAGGCCGTCGAGGTAGAACCAGATGCCGGCGATCAGGATCGCCAGCATGGTCAGCGTGGTCGAGGTGCGGGTCAGCACGGCTGCGGCCGCCCACCAGGACAGGACCGGCATCTGTGCGCTGAGCAGCATGTCGCCCACCTTGCGCAGGCCCGAGACCTCGATCTCGACGCGCGCGAAGCTCTGTACCAGCGCGATATTGCCCAGCGTGTCGGAGGTGCGCTCGGCGACGTCGGAATAATACTCCTCGACCTTCTGCTGCAGCTGCTCGCTCTTGCCGATCACCAGCGCGACCAACACCGTGAAAACGACGCAGAGCACGATCAGCAGCAGGGCGTAGCGCCAGTTGAGCACCAGCGTCAGCGGCAGCAGCACGATCAGCGATACGAACGCGGTCAGGTTCTCGCGAAAGAACCACAGCCACAATCCCCACAGCGCGTTGGTCCCGGTCAGCATCACTTTCATCTGACGTCCGGAATGGAACGCATTGTGATAGCTTACCGGCAGCTGCAGGACGTGCTCGAAATAGCTGGTCATGACCACTTGGCGCTGGCGATGCGAGAGCCGGTCCGCATGGAGCGCCACCAGCGCGCTGCATATGATCGAGAACAGGCCGAATCCGGTCCAGGCCCCGACCAGCGTCAGCAGCAGCGTCCAGGGCAGGTCGGCTAGGTGACCCTGGGAATTCGCCAGCGTATCGACGATGCGGCCGAACAGGACCGGTTCCACGAATATCGCGGCGGCAAGCGCGACATTGGCGATGGCCAGGACCCAACCCAGGCGGGCCTCGCGCCCGAGCAGCTCGAGAACGCGAAGGTAAAGACGTAGAAACTTCATGACGCCGATGCGGTTAATGCGAGGGAAATCCACTGTAGCGGAAAGTCGTCCGCCCGCAACGAGGGATGTACAGGACCATGAAGGGCCGATTTTGCTATAATGCCCGGCGGTACGGAGCAGCCCCGTCTCCGTTGGGACGGCAAAAAAGACGTTTGTTACTATCTTGCCGTTTCGTGCGGCGCACAATCGCCGCTTGCTTGAAATTATCGTCGGCCCCGGAAATGATTGCCGCGGGGCGGGCAGCGACTGTTCAACGGATGGGAGCGACGTCCGATGGGCGTCGGACGCATTGCTGCCGGCCGCGGCCGGGAGCCGCCGTTCCGGGGGGGCCGACCTCATGCTGAATATTCCGACCGATCTGCTCAGAACCTTGGTCGCGGTGACCGAGATGCGCAGCTTCACCAAGGCGGCGCAGTCGCTCGGCGTGACGCAGCCGGCGGTCAGCGCGCAGATCAAGCGATTGCAGTACCTGCTCGGCTACGAGGTTCTCGACAAGAGCGCGCCGGGCGTCAGCCTCACGCCGCGCGGCGAGATCGTCGTCCAGAATGCGCGCCGGTTGTTGTCCATCAACGACGAGATCCTGGAACTGACCAGCGGCCAGAGTCCCCGACAGGCGATCCGGGTGGGCATCCCCATCGACTACGCCGGAGCGAGGCTTCCCGGAACCCTGATGCGGTTTCGCCAGCACTGGCCCGATATCAGCTACAATGTGAGCAGCGCGCCCGTCGACGAGATGCTGCGCGATCTCAAGCAGGGCGAGCTCGACCTCGTACTGGCGCTCTTTACCGAAGAGCCGACCATCGCGGCGCGTCACGTGTGGACGCAGGAATCGGTTTGGGTGCACAGCGCCGCGACCCGGCTCGATCCCGAGGGGCCGGTGCCGCTCGTATCCTATGGCGGGGACAGCGCCTGCCAGCGCATCGCGGTGGCGGCACTCCATCGCGCCGGTCTCGACTGCAATTTCGTCTTCACCTCGCACAGCCAGGTCGGCCTGGTGGCCGCGGTGGCGGCCGGGTTCGGCGTGATGGCGGTGCCGCGCGGGCGGGCGATCAAGAACAACCTCACCGTCTGGGACGACGCGCCGCTGCCCAAGCTCCCCGACATCTATTGCGCGATCCTGGTCCGCGACGGCGGCGACCGGACCGCCATCGAGGAGCTTGCCGATTTTCTCAAGGACGAAATCTGGATCGAGCCGCGCTCGCAGACTAGAGCATTTTCAGGAAAAGTGGAATCCGGTTTTCCGTCCGAAAATGCGATAACGCAAAAATGCTAGTCTAGTTGAGCTTGCGGTCGGCGGCGGCCGGCAGGAATGCCGGATCGAAGATGTCGCCCGCTTTCGGCTTGGCCCTGAACGCATAGGTCAGCGCGATCTGGTTGATCGCCTCCGTGAGCCGCGCCCCGTCGATGGCCCCCAGGCCGTTGGCGCGCGTCTCCGCGGTGACGATATTGTCCCGGATCGCCATCCGCATCCGCTCGAGCTCGACCTCTTTTTTCCCCAGGTCTTCGCGCCGAAGAACGGAATCGACCGCGGCGGCCGGGTTCTTGATCGTATCCTTCAGCCCCTTGAGGAAGGCGCGCAGGAAGGCCTCGACCGCGTCGGGTTTCTCGGCGGCGAACTTGGAATTCACGATGATGGCGCCGCCATAGAGCTTGAGCCCGTAATTCGCCATCGGCAGCAGCACCACATCCTCGACCGGCACGCCGCGATCCTTGAGGTCGACATAGACGCGGAACGAATAGCCCAGAACCGCATCGAGCTGGCCGGCTGCGAGCATCGGGGCGCGCACCGCTACGCCGATCTGCTCGACCGCCACCTTGGCGGCATCGATATCGTTGAGCTTGGCGAAGATCGGCCACTGGTCGTAGGTGGCGCCGGCCGGCGGGGCGCCGAGCTTCTTGTCCTCCAGGCTCTTCGGGTCGGTGATGCCGCGGCTCTTGCGCCCCACGATCGCGAAAGGCGGCGTGTTGAACAGCATGAACACCGCCTTGACCCCGGCGGTCGGGTTGCGGTCGCGATAGCGCACGAGAGCGTTGATATCGGCAAAGCCAAGCTCGTAGCCGCCCGACGCGACGCGGGTGATCGGTTCGAGCGCGCTCGATCCCTCCTCGATCGTCACATCGAGGCCTTCGTTGCGGTAGTAGCCCCGATCCTCCGGCAGCAGGAACAACCCGGCCGGCCCTTCCAGGCGCTCGTCAAGCGAGAGCTTGAGGCTGGTCTGCGCCTGCGCTGATCCGGCCGTCAATGTGCCGGCGATCAAGCCGACCGCGGCGCCCGCCAGGAAGGCGAGCCATGGAGATGCAAGCCATGGACATGCGAAGCGCTGGCGGCCGAGCCATGTGCAGGCCCAGGCGACGGTGTGGCGGAGGGTCATACGCGGACTTGCTCCTAGTTGTGTTCCCTGACCCGGCCCAAGACTGAAAGCCTCTCGTAATGAAGCCTCTCCAATAGGGTTCCGCCGCGAGCACTATACGCCAAGCCCACAAGAGAGCAGGACGGCGCAAAGCGCAAGGCAAGATCGCAAGGCCATCCGACCATTACGGGATTGCGAAGGCCGGGGCTGCGAGCGACTGTTCCGGCGCGGGGCTTTTGCCTTAAGATTGGTTAACCGCAGGCCGAGCCGGAGCATGTCATATGAGGCCGGACGCGCTCTTTCCCCCAGCCCCGGGCGCCGATCCTGATCGCTCGTCCGGCGCGCCGGGCTTCAGCGCGCCCTATGCCCCGCCCGACGAGGAGATCGCGTCACGATTGCTCGCCCAAGCGGCCCGCCCGCCCGCGGCCGAAGCGCGGATCGATCGGCTTGCCAGCGACCTGATCGAGGCTATTCGACGCCGCACCGGCGGGCTCGGCGGCATTGAGGATTTCCTGCATGCCTATTCGCTTTCCACCAAGGAAGGCCTCGCCCTGATGGTGCTGGCGGAGGCGCTGTTGCGGGTGCCGGATGCCGCCACCGCCGACCGCCTGATCGAGGACAAGCTCGCGACCGGGGACTGGTCGTCCTCGGAGCTGAAATCGAACACGCTGCTGGTTTCGGCCTCGGCCTGGACGCTCGGCATCACCGCCCGCATCATCCATCCAGCCGAGACGCCCGACACGATCCTCGAGGGTCTCATCCGCCGGCTCGGGCTGCCAGTCGTGCGCACCGCGACCCGCGAGGCGATGCGGCTTCTGGGCTCCCATTTCGTGCTCGGACAGACCATCCAGGAGGCGTTGCGGCGGGCCGGAACCTCGCGCCAGCGCTATTCCTTCGACATGCTGGGCGAAGGCGCCCGCACGGCGGAGGATGCGGCGCGCTATCTTTCCGCCTATGCGTCCGCGATCGAGGCCATCGGGGCGCGCGCCGGCGAGCGGGCGTTGCCGGACCGTCCCGGCATCTCGGTCAAGCTGTCCGCGCTGCATCCGCGGTTCGAGCCGGTCTCGCGCGAGCGCGTACTCAAGGAGCTGGTGCCCAACGTCATCGAGCTCGCCCACAAGGCGCGCCATCACGATCTCAACTTCACGGTGGACGCCGAGGAGGCGGACCGGCTCGAGCTTTCGCTCGAGGTCTTCGCGGCGGTCCTTGCCGATCCGTCGCTGCGGGGCTGGGAGGGCTTCGGCTTGGCCGTGCAGGCCTACCAGAAGCGCGCGCTCGCGGTGATCGACTGGCTGGCCGAGAGCGCGCGGGCGCAGGCGCGCCGCCTGATGGTGCGGCTGGTCAAGGGCGCCTATTGGGACAGCGAGATCAAGCGGGCGCAGGAGCGCGGGCTTGCCGACTATCCGGTCTTCACCCGCAAGCCGATGACCGATCTCAACTACATGGCGGCCGCCAGTCGGCTGCTGGCCGCGCGGCCGCTGCTGTTTCCGCAGTTCGCGACCCACAACGCGCTCACCGTCGCGAGCGTGATCGAGGATGCGGGCGGGGTCGCGGACTATGAATTCCAGCGCCTGCACGGCATGGGGGAGGTGCTCTACGAGGAGCTCATCGCCGAGCTGCCGCAGGCCGCGTGCCGGATCTATGCACCGGTCGGCGGCCACCGCGATCTCCTCGCCTATCTGGTGCGCCGCCTGCTCGAGAACGGCGCCAACTCATCCTTCGTGTCGGCGGCCGCCGATCCGAAGGTACCGGTCGCCGCGCTCCTCAAGCGGCCGCAAAGCGCCATCGGCGATTCCCGGCACGCCCGCCACAAGCGGATCCCGCTGCCGCGCGATCTCTATGCGCCGGCGCGCCGGAACTCCGCCGGCGTGGAATTCGGCGAGCGCGCCGCCCTGACGGCGCTGCTCGCCGAGATCGAGCAGGCCAGCGGCGCCGCCGCTGCCGCGCCACTGGTCGACGGCATCGCGCTCGGCGGGCGCGCCCGCGCGGTGAAATCGCCGATCGATGGCGTGAGCGTCGGGCAGGTGACCGAGGGCGACGAGGCGGTTGCGGCCGCCGCCATGGCGGCGGCGCAGGCGGGTTTCGCGGACTGGGCCGCGACGCCGATCGAGCGGCGGGCGGCCGCGCTCGATCGCGCCGGCGATCTCCTGGAGGCGCGGCGTGGCTGGCTGATCTCGCTGCTGGCGGGCGAAGGCGGCAAGACGTTGGACGACGGCATCGCGGAGGTGCGCGAGGCGGTCGATTTCTGCCGCTACTATGCGGCACAGGCGCGGCTCGAGCTCGCGCCGCAGCCCATGCCCGGCCCGACCGGCGAAAGCAACGTGCTGCGCTACCGTGGGCGCGGCGTCTTCGTCTGCATCAGCCCATGGAATTTTCCGCTGTCGATCTTTCTCGGCCAGGTGAGCGCGGCGCTGGTGGCCGGCAACAGCGTGGTCGCCAAGCCGGCCGAGCAGACCCCGCTGATTGCCGCGGAGGCGGTGCGTATCCTGCATGAAGCGGGCGTGCCCGGAAGCGCACTCCACCTGGTGCCGGGCGACGGCAAGATCGGCGCCGCCTTGGTGGCCGATGCGCGCGTCGCCGGCGTCGCCTTCACGGGCTCGACCGAGGTCGCGCGCCTCATCAATCGCGAGCTGGCCCGCAAGGATGCCCCAATCGTGCCGCTCATCGCCGAAACCGGCGGCATCAATCCGATGATCGTCGATGCCACCGCGCTGCCCGAGCAGGTCACCGACGACGTCGTGGCGTCGGCATTCCGCTCCGCCGGCCAGCGCTGCTCGGCGCTGCGGCTCCTGTGCGTGCAGGACGACGTGGCCGAGCGCATCCTCGAGATGGTCGAGGGCGCGGCGCGCGAGCTCAAGCTCGGCGATCCGCGCGATCCTTCGACCCATGTGGGGCCGATCATCGATGTCGAGGCCAAAGACCGGCTCGAGCGCTGGCTCGCGCATCCGCCGGCGCAAGCGCGCCTGCGTTTCCGTTGGGATCGCACGCGCCCGCTGCCGTCGGGGGGCACCTATGTGGGGCCCGCGATCATCGAGCTCGAGCGGGCAAGCGATCTCGCCGAGGAAGTGTTCGGTCCCATCCTGCATGTGGTGCGCTGGCGCGCCGACGAGCTTGATGAGCTGCTCGATGAGATCGCCCGCAATGGTTACGGTCTGACGCTCGGCATCCATTCGCGCATCGACCGGACCGTGAACCACATCGCGGCGCGGCTTGCCAACGGCAATGTCTATGTGAACCGCAACACGATCGGCGCCGTGGTGGGCACCCAGCCGTTCGGCGGCAGCGGCCTCTCGGGCACCGGCCCGAAGGCCGGCGGTCCCAACTATCTGCGCCGTTTCGCCGTCGAGCAGGTGGTGACCGTCAACACGGCGGCGGCCGGCGGCAATGCCTCGCTGCTGACGGCCGAGGAGTGATGACGCGCTGATTTGGCGCGCACGCGTTCGAGGGTGTGAAGGAATTTCCACATCCGCTCATTCCCGCGGACGCGGGAATCCAGACTTTGCCAAGTCGCATGGACGTTCAATGGGGCAAAGGCTCCCCGCGTCCGCGGGGATGAGCGGGTGGAGAAACTCAGTTTCCTTCAAACGCGCGTTCACGGCTTCTCACGACGGTGCTTCGCGGCCTCCTTGGTTGGAACCGCGGGCATTAAATCGACGTTAGCCGTATTGCGGTGGCGTCTTGCGGGGCTGCTGCCCGCTAACGCAATCTTGACCGGATCGAGCTATCTTGACGCCCATGACTGATTCGATCGATCGTCTCTACCAGGCGGTGGTCGCGGCCAAGAACGCCGATCCGGCGACGTCGCGGACGGCGCGGTTGTTGCTCTCCCGATCGAAGATGGCCAAGAAGCTGGCCGAGGAAGCGATCGAGGTGGTGATCGACGCGCTCGAGGGCAATCCCGACGCGGTCATCAAGGAAAGCGCGGACCTGGTCTACAATCTCGTGGCGATCTGGGTCACGGCCGGCATCGCGCCGGCTCAGGTCTGGGCCGAGATGGAGCGGCGGGAGCGGCTGTTGGGGATCGCCGAGAAGTTGCCCAAGCCGCTAAGCGAAGCAGCGCCGACACGGCGCAAAGTGGTCGCGCTCGAAAGCCGCCGCCTGCGCAAGCACCGCTGATTGCCGCCCGTTTCGGCCATGCGCCTGGACATTCCCGGCCGGGTTGGTTAGCAACCCGACATGCTTCGCAGCCTCTACAATTGGTGCATCGACGCCGCCGGCAAGCCGCACGCAGCGTGGATCTTGGCCGCGGTGGCGTTTGCTGAAAGCTCCTTCCTTCCGGTTCCGCCCGACATCATGCTCATTCCGATGGCGTTGGCGCGGCCCGATCGGGCCTGGCGGTTCGCGGCACTCTGCACGGTGGCATCGGTCGCCGGCGGCATGCTGGGCTATTTTATCGGCGCCGAGCTCTATGACTCCGTCGGACTGTGGTTGATCCGGCTCTACGGCTACGGCGACAAGGTCGAAGCATTTCGCGCGGCCTACGCGCAGTACGGCGCCTGGATCATCCTGCTCAAGGGGCTCACCCCTATTCCCTACAAGCTCGTCACCATCGCGTCGGGGTTCGCCGGCTACAACTTTGGTGCGTTCGTGGCGCTGTCTGTCCTGACCCGCGGCGCCCGCTTCTTTGTGGAGGCGTTTCTGCTCGTGCGCTACGGCCCGCCCGCCCGTGTCATGATCGAGAAGCGGCTGGGCATGTGGGTGACGATCGCGGCGGTGGCTTTGGTCGGCGGCATCGTGGCCGCGCTCTATCTGATCTAGCCAGCCACGCAAAAGTGTCCGGCCAGCGTTTGGCTCTCAGATCGCCTGCCCCCGGAAGGCGATTGTTTAGGGCGCCTGCTCCTTGACCGGCTCGGTGTCGGGATTACCCATCCGAGTACCATCCGGCAGCGTCACCGCCAGGAACTGGCCGCCATGGCCCTCCTTCAGCGGATGCATGACCACAGAGACGTTCATGCCGGGCCGCAGCGTCTTGGGCACCCAGCCCTGCCGGGCCAGGCCGCCGGGGCCGCCCATCTCGATCGACCACTGCTCGAGTTGGCCGTCGCCGTTGCTCACCATCATCACGATGAAGGCGTGCGGGTTGGTCCACTGGAATTCCTTGACGGTGCCGGCCACGGTGACTTTCTTGTCGGCATCGAACATGGCGAAGGAGTGATGCGCCAGCGCGGGGATCGCACAAACCGCAATGGCGATACCCGCGAGGCCGAGAGCTTCGAATTTCATGGACATCTCCAGGCTATGATTTTTCGGCGGCCAGCATCCACAGTCGCAACCAGCTGTCAGGTCATCTCATGCCCAAGCCGGAAAAATGTCAATCGGCAGCAGGGCAAGGCGTGCCGGCGCATTTTCTGAAAGATCCTGCCGTTCGGCGCAACGGCAAGCGCGCCGGGATTTTTGCGGTGCCGCATTCCGCGGTCGGGGCTGTTTTTTTCGCCATGGCCCAATGCTAGCTTGGCGAAACGTAATGTGTGGGGAGGTTCGTGCGATGAGCAGTCCGCTGGCTCGCTTCGGCTTGGCCGCCGCATTGTCGGCCGTCACGGCGCTCACCACTGCGCCGGTCTGCGCGGCTGATGCTGCGCCCGATGTTTTCGGAACCTTCTGGGTGACCCGCTACGACGCCAAGATCGAGGTCCTGGGCGGCGGCGATCTGCCGCTCACGCCCGAAGGCAAGGCCGCCTATGAGACGAACATCGCCGGCCTGAAGGACGGCTCCATCACGGACGCCTCCCGCCGGTGGTGCGTGCCGGGCGGGCTGCCGCGCGTGCTCGCCAATCCCTATCCGTTCGAGATCTTCAATGCGCCGCGCGGTCAGGTCACGTTCGTGTACGAGCTCAGCCACATGGTCCGCCCGATCCAGATGGACCAGCCGCTGCCGAGCGACAAGGAGCTCATCCCCTACCCGTATTTCAACGGGCATTCGGTCGGCCGGTTTGACGGCGACGCCTTGGTGATCGAGACCGCCGGCTTCAACGAGCGGACCTTCATCGACGCCACCGGCGCGCCCCATACCGACTTGATGCATACGATCGAGCGCATCCGCCGGATCAGCCCGACCCAGATCGAGGATGTCGTCACCATCCACGATCCGGAATACTACAGCCGCGATTGGCAGGCGCGCTTCGTCTACCAGCAGCACGATGACCTGCGGCTGCAAGACTATGTCTGCGGCGAGCAGAATTGCGATATCTCCTCGGTCCCCGGCGTGCGCCGTCCGTGAGGCGGCGCGCTGCCCGTCATTGCCGGGCCTGACCCGGCAACCCACTTTCTTCGCAAATACGCTGCACCATCGTGAGGGACCCGCGGGTCAAGCGCGCCCGCGCTGGCATGCGCCGAGCATCAGAAATCCGGCTTGGTCGCCTCCGGCAGCGGCCGGTGCGCCATGCCCATGAAGGTGTCCGGGTTGTCGGCGCAGACCGCCTCGGTCAGCGGCCCTTCCTCCGGGGTTGCCAGCTGGACCAGATCCTTGGCGGCGGCTTTCTTGGACGCCACCAGCTCGTACTTCCGATAGCGCTGGATCGCGTCCCACGGCGTCGTGAAGGCGCCCGGATCCTCGACGTGAACCTTCACCTCCAGAATCTCGCCGTTGTCGATCAGGTGAAAGCGCTCGGTCACGTGCAGCTGCGTGGTGTGCGGCGTCTCGAATCCGTCGACGAAGGTGCGGTCGTTCAACCCGATGGTGTCGACCACCAGCGTATCGCCCTCGTAATGGCCGATCGATTTGCCGTACCAGGACGGCTTGAGGTTGTCGGAATGCTTGTCCGACAGATAGATGTGACGAACGTCGTTGAAGCTCGACGTTATCATCACCACTTCCTTCGGCCCTTGAACGAAATGCATCGGCCGCGTCATCGGTTCGAGCAGGAATGCGGGAACGCCCATCGGCCAGCAAACCGCATGCTGGGAAAACACCTGCTTGCCGGCGAGGACGGTCTCGTTGCGCTCGCGGACCTTTTCCCGCGCCCAGGGCTGCAGGATGGGATTGTTGAGATCGGCCACCGTAGTGGTCGGCTGCTTTCCGGTGGCGCGGAACTCGTCATTGGAGACATGCGGATGCGCGGGATCGTTCACCACCGGTCCGGGACCGCTCGCGGGCGGGATGAACTCGCGCGTATAGGCGAACCAGCCGGCGCTCGGATTGGGCGCGAAATCGGGCGGCGACACGCCCTGCGCCATCGCGGCGCCGCTCGAGCCGACGGCCAGAAGAACCGCACCGGCGAGAACGCCTCCCGTGAAGTTTCCTGCAGGTCTGGACATCGGATCCTCCGTTCGACGCAGTCAGCCAATATCGAGAACCCGACTATACCGACGTTGCGCCCGGGATTCGAGCGGGTCGAGCGCTTCCTCGTCTGCCGCACCGTCTGCCGCACCGATCCGGCGGCGGATCGGGGTCCGGCTCAGAAGTCCGGCTTGTTCGCGCTCGGGACGCTCGCATCCGTGCTGTGATGGAATCCAAACGTGTTCTCGGCGCAGGCGACTTCCGGCCATTCGAGGTGGTCGCGCAGGTAGACCATGCTGGCCGTCCAGGGAGTCGTGAAGGCGCCCGGGTCCTCGATAGTGAAATCGACCCGCAGGTATTTGTCCTTGTAGTTGGGATTGACCGGCCCCCCGGGGCGCCAATTCTCCTTTGCGCCTCGTGCCAGAGCGCCTTTCACCGCTTCGTAATCGCTGAGCCGATAGCGTTCCACCACGTGCAGCTTGTCGGTGTATGGCGTGCCGAACAGGTCGATCATCGCATATGGCCGATCGGTCTTGACCCCGACCGTGTCGATGATGAGCGTGTCGCCTTCGTAGCGGCCGACCGCATCGCCATGCCAGGACGGCGTCACTTGCGCGGGATGCGACTTGTTCATCCGCACCCGGCGCACCTCATGATCCTCGCTGAACAGCATCACCATCTCGTCCGGCTGCTGCAGCAGCTGCATGGCCATATGCTTGAAGAGGAATGGGACCGGCTCGGGCCAGCACTGATTGGCCGGATTCGGATAATCCAAGCCGGTGAGCGTGACCTCGCCCTTCTGCTTCACGACCTCCGCCGCCCACGGCTGCAGGATCGGATTGGCATAATCGCCGACCAGCTTTCCGTAATCGCTCTGACCGTTATCCTCGCGCCGCGATCTGTTGGTCACCGGGCCGGGACCCGACGCCGGCGGTATGAACCAGGGCAGCGATCCATGCCGCCAAATGCCGGAGAAATCCGGAACGGATGCGGCGCTTTGCTGGGCCATGCCGGATGGTGCAGCCGCAGGCGGCGCCGGTTGCCCCGCGGCAGGGGTGAGAGCGGCCACCAATGTCAGCAACAAGAGCAAATTCCGCTGCACCTTCATGTCGACCTCCCTCCATGAATTGCTCGGCGTGCCCCGCCCTGATCGCGGCGCGAGCACGGGCCGTCATCTTATCCGAAATGGGGAGGCCGCGCACCTTGGCGGGATTCGCGCCCCCTTGTGAGAAATAGGAATTGGGATAGCTTCGGCATCGTGAAAGGACACACGATGAAACTCCTGCGCCGACAATTCCTGCATCTGGCGGCAACTGCGGCCCTGCTCCCGGGCGCCGCGCGCTTTGCTTGCGCGCAAACCTATCCGGTGCGGCCGGTGCACATCGTGGTCGGCTTCGGGGCCGGGACCGGGCTCGACATTTATGCCCGCCTGATCGGTCAATGGCTCTCGGAGCGGCTCGGCCAAACGTTCGTTATCGACAATCGGCCGGGTGCCGGCACCAACCTGGCCACCGAGTCGGTGGTCAATGCGGCTCCCGACGGCTACACCCTGCTGATGGCCAGCACCGCGGCCTTCACCAATGCGGCGCTCTACGACAACCTGCGTTTCAATTTCGTGCGCGACATCGCGCCGGTCGCGAGCCTCACTCGCAGCGCCTTTGTGATGATCGTCAATCCGTCGTTTCCGGCCCAAACGGTTCCCGAGTTCGTAGCCTATGCCAAGGCCAATCCGGGCAAGATCAACATGGCGTCGGGCGGCACCGGCACCGTGACGCATGTCGCCGGCGAGCTGTTCAAGGCGATGGCCGGCGTCGACATGCTGCACGTTCCGTATCGCAACGACGGGGCCGCGATCACCGACCTGATCGCCGGCAGGGTGCAGGTCTATTTCATCGCGCTGGCCGGAGCGGCCGAATTCCTCAAGGCCGGCAAGGTGCGCCCGCTTGGCGTAACGACCGCGCAGCGGTCGGAAGCGTTTCCGGAGATCCCGACCGTCGGCGAGTTCGTCCCCGGCTACGAAGCGAGCCTGCGCAATGGATTGGGTGCGCCCAAGGCCACGCCCGCCGACATCATCGAGAAGCTCAACCGGGAAGTTAATGCCGGTCTCAACGATCCCAAGATCAAGTCGCAATTCGCCGATCTGGGCAGCACGACGGTGCCGTTGACGCCCGCCGAATACGGCCAGATCATCGTCGCCGAGACCGAAAAGTGGGGCCGGGTGATCCGGGCGGCGAATATTAAAGTGAGCGAGTAGCGAATAGCGAGTAGTTCACGTATTCGACGTTCGCCCCTCTCCCTATTTGCTATTCGCTATTCGCCCATCCCCCCGAGAGCAAACCATGACCAGCCCGCATCCGCAGCCGCCGATCCTGTCGCTTGTCGAGCGTGATCGGCGCTGGGCGCGCGTGCGCCAGCTGATGCGCGAGCGCGGCTTCGAGGGGCTTCTGGTCGCGGGGTTTCGCGCCCGCGAAATGTACGAGACCTATATCAGCGACGATTACGCCGAAGGCTGCGTCATCTTTCCGCTCGAGGGCGATCCGGTGGTCATCACCTGGGCCCATCTGCGGGTGATGCGCGCGCGCTGGTCGCAGGAGCGCGGGACCAAATTATGGGTCGCCGACTATCGGGTGGCGACGAGCGGCGTCGGCGTGGCCGAGGTGCTGCGCGAGAAGCATCTCGCGCACGGCAATCTTGGCGTGGTCGGTCTGCGTTCGCAGGCGCCCACCGAGATCTACGGCGCCATCCCGGCCAATTTCTGGGGCGAGCTTACCGCCGCGCTGCCCGAGGCGCGCTGGGAGGACATCTCCGAGGAGTTCAGCCACCTGATGCTGGTCAAGAGCGAGGAGGAGCTGGCGCAGGTCCGCTATGCCGCCCGCGCCGCCGAGGCCGCCTGCCGCGTGATCGTCGAGGTGGCGGCGCCCGGCGTCGGCGAGGAAGTGGTGTTCGCCGAGGCGACGCGCGAGATGTTGCGGCACGGCATCGGGCTGCGCTACCCGATGATCGTCATGAATTCGGGCCCCCACACGCTGTCGTGGGGACCGCCGCGCTGGACCACCAGCGGCGAAGCGCCACGCATCCTTGCGCGCGGCGATCTGATGCAGGCCGAGCTGATGCCGCTGTGCGGCAACCAGGAGGTCCAGGTGCAGATGACCGTTGCGCTCGATCCCCTGGACGACACCAACCTGCAATGCGAGCGCGTCGCGCGCGCCTCCTACGATGCCGGCATCAAGGCCTTGAAGCCGGGCATGACCTTCGCCGATCTGGTGGCCGTCATGGAGGAGCCGCTCCGGTCGGCGGGATGCTGGGGCTATACGCCGCTCGTGCATTCGCTCGGGCCGCATTTTCTGGTGGGACGCACGGCGGTCAACCAGGACCAAGCCAAGCTCGATGTGCGCTTCGCCGGCCCCAATGCGGCGCGTCAGCGGCAGGCCGTGCTGCAGCCCGGCATGGTGCTGGCCTTCGAGCCGAATGCCTGCGTCGGCGGGCATCGGGTCAATATCGGCGGCACCGTCGTGGTCACGGCGACCGGCTGCGAGGAGCTCAATCACATCCCGACCAGCGTGGCCCACAAGCAGTAAAGCGGCGGCTGCAACCCAGCCGCCGAACCGGAGATCCCCTCGGCGCTCTCACTCACTGACCGGCGTTGCCATTCCCGGCGACATTCTCTGCCATCGCGATGGCGAAGGTCTGGCAGAAATTGATCGTCTCCGAATAATAGTTCTGTTGGTTCTGGATGATCACGGAGCAGCGGCCTACCATCTCCTGCTTCTGGCCGGCGCTCAGTGCTTTCGCCCAAGCGGAAACCCGCGCCGGATCAAGGCCGACATTGTAGGTGTTGATCGAGCCGAAGGGGCGGACGGGATCGACGTTCTTTGCCGTGAAGCTACTGGCCGTATTGGCGCCGGTATTAGCATTGCGGTTCGCGTTCTGGGCGCCCGCGGGACCGGCAAGGAGCACGGCGAGGCCACCGGCGGCAATCGAGGCGAGGATGACGTTCTTCATCTCTTGGTAATCTCCCTGGTGCGCAGGTACGAAGGACGGTTTCGAGAGCGCAAGATGAAGATAGGCTCTTTTGCGGAATTGAACAATAATCAAACGGAACTTCCGGAAGGAGGTGCTATGGACCTCGGGGCATCAGACGACCGGCTTTCCTGCTTGGATTTGGTCCCACAACGTCCAGACATATAGTTCATGACCGCCTGCACCGCAGACGCGCACAGCTTCGGGCCATTCCCAAACATCTGGATCATTGCGTCGAAGGGCGAGTGCCGTTTGAGCCCAAAGCTCGAATTCCTGCCGGTCAGCGAAATCAACCAGCCGTCGGCGCTCCAGCAAGCGCCCGACGCCGCCCCCGATTGCCATCTTGTAAAATTCGACCGCGACCATTTTGGCCTCACTGCTTTCCACCAAGCATATAGGAGCGAGGGACCGAAAACGAGAGGCCCGTCAAGGCCGCCACATTCAAACCGAGACACTGCCGAATTGGGGCGCCGCCCAAATCGGTGCCGTGGTGCCGGCGGTCCGATCGAACATCAGACGATACGGGGATCATCCGCCTTCAGCTTCACCGCGCTCACGCCTCCTGGTTCCCGGACCCGTCACTTCGTGGATGGCAATCATCTCGTCCTCTGCCACGACGCCGAGATCCACCTCCCGGTCCGGGAAGACCGCGATGATCCTTCGCCCGATCTGCACAAATATCGTGTAGGCCTTCCCAGCGGCGTGACCGGCCATGTTGCGGATTTCCGAGTAGTAGGGCTCGGCTCGCCACGCATTGGGAACGCCGGGATCGACGTGAACGACCATCTCCCTGCCATCCGGCTTGAACGCGACGACCAGTTTGCTGCGGGCCGGCAGCCAATGCTCGCCGAGTGCGGACCACAACAGATATCCGCACTGAAACCTACGGCACTCATTCGGCCGGTCAGAATAGATCGCGCAACCGCGCCCCTTGACGCAGTGCGGACACCATTGGCCGTTCGGTTTGCGGAGTTCCTCTACGGTCATCACCTTGCAGCAGAGCGTGCAGGTACCGCAGCGCCTCCCCTCTCCGACGGCTGGCGTCATTTCCATCCACTCTCCGCGGGAAACGATCGCGCCCGTCTTCGCCTGGCTGTGCGGCTCCGACGGCAAGCCTCAGTCTGCTGCAACCGACTTGATGGCGCTATATTGAACATAGCAACCTACCCCGTCGAGCACAGTGTAGGTTACATTATTTTTGTTTTTCTGATCCTGCCAAGTCTCGATGCTATATTGCATGTGGGCCGCGCCGCCGCCTTGTGGCGGGCCATACGCGGTGTTTACGCTCACCAGAAGATCGTAGCATACCCCGTGATCCATATTCAATATCCGCGCCCATATCATATCCATGCCCGCTGATTTATCATTCAAGACAAGTGTTACGGATGCAAGCCTGTCGGTCACGTCGAACCCAAACTGGGCCTCAAAGGAAAACTTTCCGCTTTGGTATGGCGCGACCAGTTTGGTCACATTGCCGTCGCTATCCGGGCGGAGATCGGAAGCTTCTGTCGCCAGGTTCTTCGAGGCGCTGACCACCTGTTGAGGGGTCATGCCCCATTTTGTGTATTCCCAGTCCGCTTTCTTTGTGTATTCCCAGGCCGCTTTCGCCGCGCTTGAGCAGATAAAAAACGCTTCGTCAAATGTCGTCTTGAATTCTGCAGTGAGCCCCGCAGGCACGCAAAAGAAGAGCGCAAGCGCAATTCCGAGAAGTTTCATTTTCATGTAGCCGTCCTCCCGGAACGCGAGGCTCGGGAAAAACTCACCGCCGAACCTCAGACAAACCCGACCCCATGTAAGGGGCAATGATTTGTGCCTTGCTCGTCAGGGAGCCCGCTCAATAAGCTGGGCTAGTAGGGGTAACCCGGCAAGTCCTTGGTCCGCTCTGGGCTTCCAATCAGGCACTCGGACCCACTCAGTGCCGATCGGCATCTTGACCTGCGCCAGATTATTTTGGTCGAGGACTTCGTCCTCCGGGATCATCTTGTTGAGGACGAACAGATAGGCCGTCAGCGCATACACCTCATTGGGCGTGAGAGTCCCCTCATTCCCGAGAGGCATGCCGCGATTGATGTAATCCCACACGATCGTCGCATCCGGCGCCAGAATGGGTAGAGCGCCATTCGCTTCGCCGCCGTTCACCCGTTTCCAGGCGGGATCGCCTGGGCCTGTGCCTTTATTCCCTATCAAATTGGGCGCCGACGTCACCCCTCCTGCGCCGGCGGGGCCGTGACAGACGACGCAGGCCTTCTCGACAAAGAGCTTTGCGCCTTCCGCGGCGGTGCCGCGGCCCGGAGGAAGTCCCACTCCCGTTGGACTGATCGTGATATCCTGGGCGAGCTGGGCTGCGGTCGGAGCCTGCCCGATGCCATATGTCTGCGCGAGCGCGGGGCTTGCCAGGAGCAGCAAAATCGGAACGATCCTAAGCGAGCCCATTCGTCACACTCCCGTCCTTGGCGATCTTCCACGGCATAATGGTGTTGTTTGTCCCGGGCGGCCTGAAGTTTGGAGTATAAGCCAGGCCCAAGGCCTTGGCCACTTGCTCTCGAGTCGGTTGGACCACCCCGATCTCGTCGGTGGTGCGCGACATAATCACGTGCTCGTTTCCATCCCAGTTCCACATATAGCCGAACCGGGTGTGCGCCTTGGGGAGCGGGGTCCCCTTGAACTCGGCCTCGTTCCACGTCTGCCCGCCGTCGGTGGATATCTCCACCTTGCGAACGGCGCCGTTGCCGGACCAGGCCAACCCTGTGATCTCGTACCATCCGCGTTCGGGCAGTTTCTGTGAACCGGAGGGGAACGTGATGACCGACTTGGGTCCCCACGTGTAGCCGAGCGCAGCGCTGGTCTCATCCCGTCGTAGGTGCCCAAAGTCGTTCATGTTGAGCTGATACTGGTCGACGGCTTTGATGTGGCGCAGCCACTTGGTGTTGAAGATACCCTCGAAGCCGGGGGCGACGAGGCGCACCGGAAACCCTTGTTGCGGCCGCAAGGGCTCGCCGTTCATAGCGTAGGCGACGATGACGTCGGTCATCGCTTTGTTGATGGGCAGGGTCGATGCGCCCTTCACTTCCTCGGCGCCTTCAGCAACGAACCATGTCGCCTTGTCCTGCAGGCCGCACTCCTTGAACAGGGTCGAAAGGAGCACCCCGGTCCACTCGGCGTTGCTGCACGTCCCATGCGATTGCTGCACGTTCTTGTGCGTCGCATCGGCGTTGTTTGCTATACACTCGATGAAATGGAACCTGGTGACTGACGGGAAACGCCTCAAGTCCGCCATGGTGAAAATCCGGGGCCGGTCCACCAGGCCGTCAACCAGCAGCGTGTGCTTGTCGGGATCGATGTCCGGGACGAAGGAGCCCTTGGTCGTCGCACAGTAGTGAAGCGACGATGCCTGGATCGTGCCAACAGAATCCTGCAACGGGGTTTGTATGTGCAACGTCAATCCGAAGTCGGTGTAGCGGGCTGTCCTCCCTGCGGGGCGACCGTCTTCCTGTATGCGCACCGACTTCACGTAATGAGAGCGCACACCGTAGGCGACCACGTCGGGGCTGACCGGGATCTCCGGCGCTTCGTTCGCCGCGTAGGATGGGAGTGCCGGTGCTGGGGTTTGGGCCAACGCGGTCTTGCCGACTGACGCGCCGGCGGCTGCGGCTCCCACTGCCAACGCGCCACCCTTTAAAAGTTCCCTACGGCTACTTGGTTTGGAATCCACCGGTTCCTCCTCGAAATTAACCCATGAGATTTCTTGATGCCAACCGTAGCATACGCGCCTTGCATGAAGCGTCAACACAACCGCCGGTCGTCATGGCGGCCAACGGGCCCATCGACGAGACGATACCGGCCGATAGAACCGACGTGCATGCCGGCGTCGTGGTCAGTCTGTCGGCGGATAAATTAACGGATGGCACGCATCAGGTATCGCGGCTTACGTCGGCAAGAATGGTGTCAACCCGCCAATCCAACGCGAACCTCTCAGCGGTTTGCTTGCCGACTTATTACGACTTCGGCCACAGACGCATGGAGCGGGCTATCGATGTCACCGGTCGACCGGTTGACCCGGGGACAGTCTCTGATATCGTCAAGACCGTCAAGGTTCTCCTGCGTCGCAAGGCCGGGAGCCAAGAGGGAATTCCGGATACAAAGAGTTCTTTGCTGCCTTGACTCCTCGCCGAAGAGGTCGAAGCAAATAGAGGAAAGTCGCATGAGTTCCTTCGTCAATCCCTTGGGTCGACAGGGGAGCATCGATCTTCCTGAGAGGGCCGCAGAGATTAAGCTCTGGACCCGTCAAACCCTCCCGCTTACTGAAGAATCGGTTGTGTCGGTCAGCGAATTCTCCTGCGCTAAGCCGAGCTGCCCAAATCGACAGACCGTGATTCTCGTGATGTCCGAGGACGCGCCTACGCAGAAAATTTCCATCCACAAGTCCATCGCGGATGTTTGCGAATCCGATGTTTTCGATGCTTGTTTGGAGCTATTACGTAACTGGCCATCTTAGTTTTGCTCGAACGGCCGCGAGGCGGCGATCACTTCGACTGCAGCGAAGATCGGCGGCGGCCGCGCGACTTGTCCCGGCCTTAAGCGCGTTTACACGCGGCTTCGAAGCGCTATGGAGCCGGGACAGCACCAAACTCAGAGCTTGTAACGGTCCCGGCCCTAAGCGCGTTTACGCGCGTCTTCCACTGGCTATGGCCGGGACAAAAGTGGATCGGCTGGCGATAAAAGCGAACAAGCGTCAGAGGCGGCGCATCAGAAATCCGGCTTGTCGGCGCGCGGGACCGCGGCGTCCGTTCCGCCGTAATATTCATGGATGTTCTCGGCGCAGATGAGGTCCGTCCAGGCCCCCGTGGCGCGCCGATAGGTGATGGTTGCCGTCCACGGCGTCGTGAAGACGGCTGCATCATCGACCGTGAAAAGGAGCTGCAGCACCTTGCCGCGATAGTGGTCATCGAAGTCCGCGCCGGAATTGCGCGTGTTCTCCTTGGCGTTGCGTTCCATAGCGTCCTTGGCGTCGGCGTAATCGACGCAGCCGGTAGCGTTCCACCACGTGCAAGGCCGGGCTGTGCGGCGTGCCGTACATATCGACCATGGCGTACGGCCCGATCTTGATCCCCACGGTATCGATCACCAGCGTGTCGCCTTCATAATGGCCGACCGAATCCCCGTACCAGGACGGCGCCGGGTTTGCCGGATGAGGCTCATTCAAGCGTACGTGGCGGACCTCATTGCCGTGGCGGTAGATCATCGTGATCCGGTCAGGCTGCTGGACCATCTCCATGAGAAAATCCCAGAACACATAGGGCACCCCGCCCGGCCAGCACTGGTTGCTGGGCGTCGGATAGCCGCCGCCGGCCAGCGAAATGTCGCCGTGTTGCTTGACGACCTCGGCCGCCCACGGCCGCAGGATCGGATTGGTGTAATCGCCGACCAGCTTGCCAAAATTGCCGACGCCGTCCGGGCGCCGCGACCGGTTGGTCACCGGACCGGGGCCGGATGCCGGCGGCTCGAAGCCGGTGAGATAGGGATGCGCCCAGATGCCGGAGAAATCCGGGATGGACACGGCGCCTTGCCGGGCGGTCCCGGCCGGAGCGGCCGCCGGTGCCAAGGTTTGTCCCAGGGCGGCGGTCGCCGCCATGGCCGCAAGTGCGATCGATAAAAGGAAATCCCGCGCCCTCATGATCCCGTCAGGTGACCTCGTCCCATCGCGGTTCCCCGAACGTGAGGTAATTGGAAAGCGCCGCGGCGGCTTGCGCCTGGGTTGCGCCGGCCTGCTGCGGGAGGCCCTGAATGTCGAACAGGTATTGCAGCTGCTGGGGCAAGCGACCGTAAAGCCTCCTGACCGCCAGCGTGCCCGACATGGTCGAGACCTCGGCGAACGCGCGCCCTCCTGAAATAAAGTTTGCCCATCCGCAGATGCATGCCGGCGTTCCGCAACTCTCGCGGAAATGCCGCATCGTGAAATTCTCGATCTCGTCCCGCTCGAACGCGAACAGGGTCGCGACCAGGGCGTCTCGCTCGATTTCTGAAATTCCAAGATCAGCGGCCGACAGGAACGATCGTGCAAGCATGGCTTCTTTCCATCAGTGTTTGAGTCTTCGCCCCTCGGTTTCCGGCCGCCGCTACCCTTGCGGCGCCCGCGCGCTCACTTCGGCCTCGGCTTGAAATATCTCAAGTCCGGCGGCGGTTGGTCCTTCATCGTCGGCATGAGCAAGCCGTCCGCGCTCAGCACATAGTGCTGATCGCCGATGAGCACGTGATTGCTGTACTCGCAAGACCCCTCGGCCCAGAACGGCCGCGGATCGGCCGCGCGCCGGTAGCTCTTCATCACCGTCCAAGGCCGCGTCAAGGCATGGTCGACGACGGTGACCTCGTCATGGGCAACCTGCGGATCCGCCGTGTCGAGGAAGATTCGCTCCTTGACGATTGTTTGGTTGTCTTCGTGCAGCGGAAGCCCGCTGCCGTCGAATACGCGCGGACCTCGGAAGCCGCGGGTCTCCACCTCCAGCATGTCGTAGTGGCCGTCGCTTTTGCTGTCGATCCATTTGCCGATGGAATAGCCCAGCAAGCTGGGCTCGAGATTTGTGGGCCAAGCGCGCCCGTCGGTGTAGATGCGGCGATCGTCCAGGATATGGTCCATCAGGATGTAGGTGGTGTCCGGCGTGATGAGGAATTCCGCATCCCCATAGGCGTTGGTGACGCGGGGCATTCCGGGCGACATGCATTCGAAGACCGAGCTGGCGCCCTGGCCGCCGGCGGCCACGTCCTTGAGATTGGCCTCGAAAATGGCCTGATACTCCGCAGTCAACGGCGCCTCTTGGCCGCGCCCGGCAGGCTTGCTCATGTCGAATTGGGCGGGCCCGCCGATCGGACGCCACTGGCCGCTGAGGTCCGGATATTTCGCGTAATCGATGATCTGGGCGCCGGCAGTCGCCGAGAAGGCTGCGCAAGCGAGGACGCAGAGCAGGGTGCGGGCGAGCATAACTGTCTCCCTCACTTTTGCGTCTGCTTGAAGTTTCTCAGATCGGGCGGCGGCTGATCCTTCTTGGTGGGCATCAGGTGGCGGCCCGCGCCCAGCATGTAGGGTTCCTTGCCGATCTCGACATGGTCGTTGTTCTCGGCGCAGCTCACCTCGCGCCAATAGGGCTGCTTGTCTGCCCCCCGATGGTAGTTCTTCATGACGGTCCACGGACGCGTCAAGGCGTCGTCGATGACGGTGACCTCGTCATGGGCGACGTCGTGATCGGCCTTGTCGAGGTAGATGCTCTCCTTGACGATGGTCCGGTTGTCCAGGTGCAGGGGAAGGCCGCTGGTATCGTAGGAGCGCGGTCCTTTCATGCCACGCGTCTCGATCGCGAGCAGGTCGTAGTGGCCGTCATGCTTGGTATCGATCCAGGTGCCGATCGAATAGCCGACGAAGGTCGGCGGGATATCGGCTGGCCAATCGCGTCCATCGGTGAAGATTCGGCGGTTGTCATGGATGTGCTGGGTCAAGATGTGGACGCTGCCCGGGGTGATGACGAATTCCATCTGGCCATACCCATTGGTGACGCGCGGCATGCCGGGCGATTGGCAGACCCAGTCGCGATCCCAGCCCTGGCCGCCGGCCTCCTGGTCGGCCAGGTTGGCTTGGAATATCGCCTGATATTCCGGCGTGAGCGGCGCTTCCTGCTCCGGTCCCCAGCCTTTGCTGATATCGAAACGGCCTGGCCCGCCGATCGGAAGCCATTGGCCCTTGAGGTCCGGATATTTCGAGTAGTCGAGGATTTCGGCGCGCCCGCCCGATAGCGACAGCGCCATCACTGCGATTGCACCAAGCAAGCTCCGGTAAGTCATGATCGCTTCCCTCCCACTGCCGGCGAGCGGCCGTTGCGGCCGTTTCAGCGTTCTCGGCGCCTGGTTCGCGAATCCAAGATTCCCTGTCGTCGACACGCGGACGTCGGCGCGCCCGGCGCCGGCCTCGCCAGCAAATCTACACCTGTTTTCCGCGCCCACGAAAGGGCTTGCGCGATGCCATTGCGCGATGCCGTGGCGGTTTTGGCCCCCTCATCGTCAACGGCCCACTGTGGCCGGCGGCCGCACGGTCGAGGAATGCGTCGAGAGCGTCGACCCGAATCCGACCTTGCGGGCCTGGGCGGCGCGGCGGGGATCTTGCGGGGCGGCGCCGAGCGTCAGCCGCAGCGTTCGATGTCCCGGGCTCCCATCGCATCCGCAACGGCTTGCATGAGATCGTCCGGTCGCAGCGGCTTGTAGAGCGTTGCGACCGCGCCCGCCTCGGTGGCCATGGGATGGAAATCCGGCATGCTCGGGCAGCGGCCACGGAACATGAAGCCCGACACCGCAATGATCGGGGTGGCCGGGCTGTGCTGATGAATGGCCCTGGTGGTTGCAAGGCCATCCATGCCGGGCATGAACAGGTCGACGATCACGACATCGAACGAGCCGGCCTTGATCGCGTCGACGCCCGCTTGCCCGTTCTCGACCGCGAGGACGTCGAAGCCACGCACCTCGAGCACGATCGACGTCGCCTTGCGCACCGCTTCGTCGTCGTCAATGATCAGAATGCGTGCCATGCGGACCCCGCGATCATCAGGCTTGGCTTTGGCCGAGCCAAGGTCGGCTTTGGTCGAGCCAAGCTCGGCTTTGGCCGAGTGTCGATTGCCGGTTGACGGCGGCGGCGATCTCGCGCCGAGCCGTCGCTTGTAAAGCCATCACGACTGCGGCTGAGCAACCGCTTGCGCCCCGCCGGCGGGCGGCGCGCCCACGGCCAGCGCCGCCGCGACCGCCTGCAAGAGATCATTCGGCCGAAACGGCTTTTGCAGGCAGACGACGTCCGCCAGCTCCGAGATTTTCGGCAATTGGTCGAGTGCGGTGCGCCCGGATGGGTCGAGCAGCGCTCCCGACATGATGATCACCGGAAAGGCGGGGTCCTGCTGGCGCATTGCCTTGATCAGCGTCACGGCGTCGATGCCGGGCATGAAAAGATCGGCGATCACCAGGTCGAACTTCGATTGCCCGAACTTGGCGAGGCCCGACTGGCCGCTCTCCGCCCCGACTACGTCGAAACCCTTGGCCTGCAGCGCGAGCCCGATCGCGGCACGCACGGGAGACTGGTCGTCGATTACGAGTATGCGAGGCACGGCGCGACCCTTCGGGCAGGTTGTTGGCACGTCCGCATCGGGACGTTGTTCAGTTGCCCGACTATCGCCGCACAATGGTAAACGTGAGGTTCCTTGCGCCCGCCGAGATCGGGCTCGAATCCGCGATCAGCCGCGAGCCGCTGGTTCGGCTGCCGCCAACGCCCGGCGGACCATGCGGGCGAGGTCGGAGTTCCGATACGGCTTGGCGAGCAGCAGCACGCCGGGATCGAGTTGGCCGTGATGCACGCTGGCATTTTCCGTATAGCCCGACGTGAACAGCACTTTGATTCCCGGCCTGGACTTGGCGATCTCGTCGGCCAGTTGCCGACCATTGAGCGCCTCGTTCATGATCACATCGGTAAAGAGGAGGTCGAATTTGGCGTCGCTCTTGGCGATGGCGATCGCCTCGGCGGCATTGCCGGCCTCCAGGGTCCGGTAACCAAGATTTGTGAGTTGCGCGGTCACATAGGCCGCGCATCAGGGATCGTTTTCGACAATCAGCACGGTCTCGTTGCCGCCGTCGATCGCCGGGCCGGTGAGCTTGCCGCCGTCCGGCATGGCGTCGCGGGCGTTGATGGCGAGGTTGAGGAGGGCAGTGGTGAGTTCGTTCGGGTCGACCAGCGCCGGCCAGGCATCCGGCTCCAATACCGCCTCGCTATCGATCTGCTCGCCGAGAGAGCGCCGAAACCGGCTCTGCGCGGCGCCGATCAAGTGGTTGATGTCGGTTTCGCGCGGCCGCAATGGCTGCTTGCGGGCGAAAGCAAGGAGCCGGGCGGTCAGCTCGGCGCCGCGATCGGCCGCTTCGCTGATCAGCTGGGCGATCGACTTGAGCTGCGGATTGTCGGCGACCCCTTCGGCCAGAAGATCGATCGTGCCGGTGATGACGGTCAAGGTGTTGTTGAAGTCGTGCGCGATGCCGCCCACCAGCTGTCCGACGACTGCCATCTTCTCCAATTGGCGACTGCGCTCCTCGGCCGCGATCGATTCGGTCAGGTCGCGGATGAAGCCATTGAACACCGTGCCGTCGCGGCGGCGGAGCGCCGTGACGCTCACCTCGACCTTGATCTCGCTGCCGTCGCGCCGCAGCGCTTCGATCCGCAGGCGTTTTCCAAGCATCGCGCTCTCGCCGCTGCGCCGGTAGCGGGCGATCCCGTCCCGGTGCCGGGCGCGATGCCGCTCCGGCACGATCAGTTCGGCGAGGGTCCTTCCGACCGCCTCCGCGCGCGGCCAGCCGAAGACCGTCTGCGCCTGCGAACTCCAGTCGATGATGATCCCGTCCTCGTCCATCTGGACGAAGGCGTCCAACGCCGTGTCGATGATGCCGCGCGTCATCCGCTCGCTGTCGAGGAGAGCCTCCCGGATCTTCTTGCCGACGTAGCGATAGGTAAGATAGCCGACGACCGTTGCGGTGAGCAGCACCAGCGCGACCATCGCCACCGTCAGCCGCGTCGACAGTCTCATGGCGCGAGCTCCGTCATCTGCGCCTCCAAGACGGCAGCCAACCGCTGTCGGGCCGTGCGGCGATTCCGAATCAGCGGCGACGGTCGGCAGGCTAAAGTGCTTTCGTCCTGGCTGGAGACCGAACCCGCTCCGGGGTTCTTCATTGTGGCAAATTTGAAGAGAAAATCGGTTGCCATCATGTCTCAAAATTTACGCGTTTCGCGTTGCCGGCACCGGAGCGCTCGCGCGCGCGCCTCCATCAGGGCGCGCCGGCCGGAGCACAAGGGCCCAGCGCTTCCAAGAGCCGCCGAGGTGGCGCTGGTAGCGACGCCAACGCTCGACCGAGGTCCGAAAGATCGGCCGGCGCACCTGCGCCACGCTGGCGGTGCGGACCGGACGCTTGGTGTCGTAGAAGCGCAGGCAGGCATCGTCAACGTTCTGAGTGAGATGATTCCCTGCGTCTTGGGGCGTGAGCGCAACTTGTCTCAGACAATCTCCGCAAGCGAATAGCTCGTGCTGCGTCCGCCGGCCGGGTCTTTCGCCAAGACGCCCTGGCGGATCAGATCCTCGATGTCGCGCAGCGCGGTGTCCTGCGAGCATTTCGCGAGCTTGGCCCATTTGGAGGACGTGAGCTTGCCCTCGAACCCGTCGAGCAGCCGATTGATGAGGACGCGTTGCCGGTCATTGAAGCCCGCGCCGGCATGCTTGTCCCAGAACCGCGCCTTCCTGAGCACGGAGCCCAAGATCGCTTCCGCGCCATCGAATGCGCGGTCAAGGCAGCCGAGAAACCAGGCAAGCCAAGCCGTGATATCGACGCTGCCTTTTTGCGTCGATTCGAGAATGTCGTAGTAGGCCTTGCGTTCCTGCCGGATCTGCGCGGACATGCTGTAGAAGCGCTGCGTGCTCTGTTCCGAGCGGGCAAGCGCCTGATCGGCGATTGCACGGGCGATGCGGCCGTTCCCGTCGTCGAACGGATGGATGGTCACGAACCACAGATGCGCGATCGCTGCCTTGATCACTGGGTCGATCCCCGTGTCGTTATTGAACCAGTCGCGGAAGGCGCGCATCTCCTTCTTAAGACGCTTGGCGGCCGGCGCCTGATAGTGCACGTGCTCGCGGCCTGTCCGCCCGGAGACGACCTGCATCGGCCCGGACCGATCCTTGCGCCAGCCGCCGACGGTGATCTTTGTCATGCCGCTGCGTCCGGTCGGAAACAGGGCGGCATGCCAGCCGAACAGCCGCTCGTCGGTGAGCGGCGCCTGGTAGCGCTCCGTCGCATCGAGCATCATCTCGACGACGCCGTCGACGTGCCGGTCGGCGGGCGTAAGAGCGCCGATATCCATTCCGAGGCGGCGGGCGAGCGAAGAGCGGACTTGCTCGCGGTCGAGCACCTCACCCTCGATCTCGCTGGACTTCACGACTTCCTCGGTGAGCGACCGTAGCGTCGCCTCGGCGCGAAGATTGAAACCGAGCGCCTCCATGCGCCCGATCAGCCGACCTTGCTTGTGGCGGACGGCGGCGAGCAGTCGTGCCACCTCCCTTTCGTTCCAGGTAAAGGCAGGCCAGTCGCTTCGCTCATGGATGTAGGTTGTCATTCTCCGCATTTTATGCGGAGATTATGCCAGTTATTCACCGCAGCCGCAAGCCCATTGCGATTGGTCCGCTTTCCGGCCCGGCGACACATTGGTTCGCGGCAGCTACGCCTTCAGGAGCGTGCCGAGCACCTCGGGCCATCGTTTCTCAAAGTCGGTATCCTGCTGGAGTCCGAGCTTTAGTACAGTCTGAACTCGTTGCAGGGTCTCAGGCCAGGTCAGTGCGTTTCCAAAGGAAGTGATCGCTTCGAGGAGGCGGTCGGCTGACGGCAGCGAAACCTCGTTGACGAGTTCTCTTCGCGGCAGCGAGGGCAGCCCGATCGAAGGAGGCAATCCGGCGCGCGAGACCGTCGACGAAACCGTCCAAGTCCGCGTCGGGCAGCGCCCGGTTGACGTATCCGTATCGTTCTGCCGCGGCGCCGTCGAAGTCATTGGCGCTGAGAATGATCTCGAGGGCGCGGCCCCGACCGACGAGAGGCGGAAGGCGCTCCGTGCCGCCGCCGCCGGGATGCACCCCGACCCCGACCTCGGGGTGGCCGAGGCGCGTATTCTCCAGCGACGCGAAGCGCATGTCGCACGCGAGGACGAACTCGCTGCTGCCGCCGCGCACGCATCCTCGGATCTTCGCGATGCTTGCCACCGGGGACTTTGTGAGACGCACGAACGTATCCATCAAGATAGGGAGACCCGACGGCCCGACGGCCGTAGTGATGTTCCCCGTTTTACCGGTCAAATCAAAGTGGGCGAGGTAAAAGTCGGGAATTGCGCTCTCGAACACGACAACGCGCAGGCTCTCAGTGGCCTCCATTCGAACAAGCAAATCCTGGAGAGCCTCGAAGATGGTTGCGTCCAGGATGTTGAAGGGCGGATAGTCGAACACAGCCCTCCAGTACGCAGGCGTTTCCTCGATCACTCGCAGGGGCGCCGCTGGAATGGCTTTAGCCACGGGTCATCCTCCATAGATCTCGACAGAGCGGGATGGCGAGGTGATCTTCTTCTCCTCGTATGAACGCATGCGCGCGAGTGCGGGCTCACCGATGCATAATTTCAGGAAGAGATTTCGTTCGAGCGCTAGGCCCTCTGCCAACGGCGTCTCGGCGGCGTTGCGCACGAGACGCTTGATAGAGGCGAGAGCTTCGGGCGGGTGCAACGATAAGCGCCGTCCAATCTCCATAGCGCGATCGAGAGCCTTCCCGCTGACGGTTTCGTGGACCAGGCCTTTCCTTTCGGCCTCACGCGGATTGAGCGGCTGTCCCATCAGAATGTGCATGAGCGCGGCCGGCATTCCGATGATGCGCGGGAGCCTTTGCGTTCCGCCAGCGCCGGGCACGAGGCCAAGCTCTGCCTCGGGAAACCCGATCAGATAGTCCCCATCCTCGGCGACACGAAGATCGCAGGCGAGCGCGAACTCGAATGCGCCGGCGAGGGCGGTGCCGGAAATAGCGGCGATGACCGGCTTTGGCATGCTCTCGCATAACGCCATGGCTTTATCGAAGAATCCGCCGTTATAAGTGGCATTGTCGGGCCATTGGCGGCCGGAAGCGCGCAGGGACTCTGCAATTTCGATAAGTGCCGGGATGCTAAAATGACGATTGAAGTAACCGGGAGCGCCGCCGGTCACGATGACAACCCGAACGGCGGCGTCGCCCGCGAATTTGTCCAACGCAGCGGTGAGCGCGTCGCCCATTTCCGTGTCGAAATAGATGCGCCGCGCGCTGCCCAGCGTTACGACCGCAATTCCGTCGGCCACTCGTGTGGTCAGGACGTCAGTGTTCATCGGGTCCCTCCTGAATTCCAGCGGGCTTGAGTGTCCAACGGCGTTCGCGCCGACTCGTCGCCAAGTAGGCTCGAATCGATCTTTCCTTGCAGCCGTTTTGCGAGCTCAGCCGAGAGGCGCAGCACCATTTGGAGCGGTCGATGATAAAGCCGAACGCCTGCGATCAAACCCGCTTCGTCCCGAGTGAGGATCGTCGCGCCGCCAACATCCTCGCCGAACGCCTTGCCTTCCCATTCGAGATAGGTCTTGCGACCGTCCACGGTTTCGTGCGTGAAGCCGAGAGCATCGTACATACCGCCGGCAGTAGCGGCGAAAAATGCTGCAATGGCGTCTACCCCGACGCACGGCCCGTTCAGCACCGATGTTTCGAGCGCCGCATTCGGAGCGAACGCTGCGGCAAATTCGTTGGTGCCGTTCTTCCTGACTATCTCCAGCCATTCCGCGCCAGGTAGTCGAGTTGGAGTTGAGACCGACATGGGCGACGATGATTTCAGTTGGTGATTGTCCAATGCAGCAAAGCCGCGACGAGCTCTAAGCGGTCGCCTCCAGAATCAGATTTGCCGTCTCCTGCGGACGCGCCAACATAGCGACGTGGCTGGTGTCGACTTCGATGGTCGTCGCCTTGATAGCCTTCGCCATCGCTCGTTCGAGGACCGGCGGGATCGCTCGGTCCTGTTTTGCGACCAGGTACCAGCTCGGTTTTGTCTTCCACGCCGCAGTCGACACATTGTCCCCGAAAGCGGCTCCCGCCGTCGGTGCCTGCGCTGCGAACAGCACGTCCTTTTCCGTTGGACTGAGGTCTTGAGCGAAGTCGTTCTTCACTCCAGCTTCGGTAAGCTTGAGGAAACCTTGCGTATCGGGTCGCACTTCCGCGGCCATCGGCGCCGGGTCGATCCCCGCACCGAGCGAGCCGACAGACTGGCCGGCATCAGGCGCAAAGGCGGCGACGTACACGAGCGCCGACACCTTGGGATCGTTGCCCGCTTCGGTGATAACGACACCCCCATATGAGTGGCCGACAAGAACGGTCGATCCATCTTGCAGGGCCAGCGCCCGCCTTACGGTTGCGGCATCGTCCTTCAACGAGGTAAGCGGTAGCTGCACGGCGGTCACGCTCAGGCCCCGGGCGAGCAGGAGCGGTATCACTTTTGACCAAGACGAGCCATCCGCCCAGGCGCCGTGGACGAGAATGACGTTGGATGCCCTTGCCATGACCGGTCCCTCGTTGCTCCCGCGATAAAAATCAAACGAAGCGACTGCCATGGAATCTAAATCTGCGCCGCTGCGGCGCCCAAGGTCGTAAATGCCACCATTTGGGACGCGACTCGGCTAACGATCGAGGTCGGGTTCCGTCGGCGGCTCACATGGCCGCAAAGGTGGCATTTATGACCTTCCAGTGGTCGCCCGCCGGGTGCGACCATCCCATTGCGGGAGAATGCAGATGTCGGGGGATCGCCCTGATTACCGGAGCATCCGGCGGAATTGGCGCCGCCTACGCCGAGCGACTTGCGCGACGCGGATACGATTTGGCGCTCGCCGGTCGCAACCGCAGCCGTCTCAACACGCTAGCCGCTCGCATCTGTGATGAAACAAGTCGCGACGTCCAAGTCCTTGAGGGCGATCTTAGCGACAGGAAGGCTCTGGCCAGCCTCGAATCCTTTTTGAAGGAAGACGCCAGCGTGAGCATGCTGGTGAACAGCGCCGGCATCGGGTCCGTAGCGCCGTTGTTGCGGTCGGATACCGACAAAATGGATGAGATGATTGAGCTCAATGTCAGCGTGCTGGTGCGTCTGAGTTGCGCCGCGGCGCCGGGATTCGTCGCGCGTGGCAAAGGCACGATCATCAATATTTCGTCCAATTTCGCTATCGGCCCGGAAGCGTCAAACGGCGTCTATGGGGGGACTAAGGCCTTCGTTCTCGCTTTCTCGCAATCTCTACGTCATGAACTCGAACGCGAAGGAGTGCGCGTGCAAGTCGTGTTGCCGGGTGCGACATTGACGGGATTTTGGAACGTCGCAGGCCTGCCCGCTCACAATCTCTCTCCTGAAGTATTGATGCCCGTGGGTGAAATGGTCGATGCCGCACTCGCAGGACTTGAGCTTGGCGAATTTGCTACGATTCCATCGCTGCCGGATATCACTGACTGGGACGTGTTTGAAGCCGCGCGCCAGAAGCTCTTGCCGAACTTATCCCTTGCCCACGCCGCGAAGCGCTACCGCGCGGAGCAACGCAAGGAAGACATATCGTCTCACAGGGGGAATTCCGGCAAGCGACGCAAATAAGGTCGGTGTGACCGCAAAGAATAAGACCTCAGAAGGAGGCCAGAGGATGTGACGCGGTCCTGATCGCTTGCGGGGTTTGCCCGAAGGTACGCACGAAGCTGCGGCGCATGCGCTCACGATCGCCGAACCCGGTTTCAACAGCAATCGTCTCAATAGGCAGGCGCCCCTGCTCGAGCATCAGCCGAGCAGCTTCCAGTCTAAGGTTCTCAATAGCTTTGGCAGGAGACAAGCCGGTCTCGGCACGGAACACCCGGCTAAATTGCCGGGGGCTGAGACAAGCCGCATTAGCCAACTCCTCAACGGAAAGTGGCTTGCCCAGATTGCCTCTCGCATATTGAAGCGCATTCTGGACCCGATCAGATTTGGCGTCCAAATCGAGCAACGTAGAATGCTGCGATTGGCCGCCCGCTCGTCGATGATGCAGAACGAGCGTCCTTGCCGCTTCACGGGCTTTTTCCGGTCCGACGTCGCGCTCCACAAGGCCAAGCGCCATGTCGAGGCCAGCAGTCATTCCGGCTGATGTCCACACTTGGCCGTCAGCGATAAAAATGCGGTCGACTTCGACGGAAGCCTTGGGAAAACGCCTTTGCAGCTCTTTCGCGAAGAGCCAGTGTGTCGTGGCTCGTCGGCCGTCCAGCAGGCCCGCCTCGCCTAGTGCGAACGCACCAGTACAAATCGACGCAATGCGGCGCGTACTGGCAAGCGTACCCTGTAAAAAGGAGGTTAGCTCTGCCGGTGGCGGCCTTGTGTCGGGCGGCGACCCAACCAGGAGGGTATCAAAGTTGGTTGCTGCTGCGTTTTCTGTTTCGACCTCCATACCGTATGAGCTTTCGATGCTGCCTCCCGTCGCCGATACCGTGTGGACCTCGTATAAAGGTTTATCGAGAATCGAGTTTGCGGTCTCGAACACCTGAAGCGGCGCGAAACTGAGCACGGCAAAGCCGGGTGGAAGTATCAGCCCCACACGTATTATGGCGAGCTCCTCACTGCATTCCGGAGCGGCTGGGCCGCATCCAGCCAAGATGCCGCCTGGCGAGGGCTCCAGGTTCATAGGCCTGCGTACCGTTGCCGCAGGGCGACAGTCGCAGCCCAACTTAGTCAGTACGGGAAACCAGATCAACTTTACCTTCCGCCTGCAGGAAACGGGTGGCTTCGCGAGCAATGTCGTCCGATTTGAAAGCAAGAGCCGGAGTGCGCCCGACGGACGGCACCGGCATATTGGCAACATCGAGGAACGACGAAAAGGACGATAACGTGACGATACCGAAAAATCCAAAGACAGCCGGCACGCTTGCGGCCGACGATCCCCGTTGGGCGCAAGTTGTTGCGCGCGATCGTTCGGCTGACTGCCAATTTTGGTATTCGGTGGCGACGACGGGAATCTATTGCCGTCCGTCCTGTCCATCGCGCGCCGCCAATCCGAGGAACGTGCAACTGCACGACACGCTCGAAGCCGCGAAGGCGACGGGCTTCCGGCCCTGCAAGCGCTGCAACCCCGACGGTCTCTCGGCCGATGCCGAAAACGCGGCTCTCGTCGCCAAAGCGTGCCGCCTCATCGAGAACAGCGAGGCGGAGCCAGGTCTCAGCGATCTCGCGTCTGCGGTAGAACGCAGCCCAAGTCACTTTCATCGCCTGTTCAAAGCGACGACAGGCCTCACACCCAAAGACTACGCGAACGCACACCGCGCAACACGAATCCGGGAGAGTCTCATGACAAGCAATAGCGTGACCGAGGCAATCTATGACGCCGGCTTCAACTCCAGCGGGCGTTTCTACGAGAAATCCACCGACATGCTGGGCATGACGCCGACCCAATACCGGTCGGGCGGCGTCAATGAAGACATCCGCTTTGCGGTTGGCGAGTGCTCGCTGGGAACACTCCTGGCGGCGTCGAGCACAAAGGGCATCGTTGCGATCCTGCTTGGCGGTGATCCCGACAAGCTTGTTCGCGAGCTGCAGGATCGCTTCCCGAAGGCAAGGTTGATCGGCGCGGATCCGGATTATGAAGCGCTGGTCGCTCGTGTCGTCGGCTTCATCGAAGCCCCGGTCCAGGGCTTCGACCTGCCGCTCGATATTCGCGGCACCGCTTTCCAGCACCGCGTCTGGCGCGCCTTGCAGGACATCCCGGCAGGACGGACCGTTTCATACGCCGAAATCGCGGGCCGGATCGGCTCGCCCAAGGCAGTTCGCGCAGTGGCAGGGGCCTGCGCGGCGAACAACATCGCGGTGGTGATCCCATGCCACCGGGTGGTCCGCAGGGATGGCTCGCTCTCCGGCTACGCCTGGGGCGTGGAGCGCAAGCGCGCGCTGATCGCGAAGGAGGCGCGGCCGTGAACTGCGCCCGCGTCGTCCGAACATCGTCCACGGCTGGGGAAGCAGACCTGCGCCTCTCCCAATATGACTGGACCATGCTATCGGAAGACCTCAGCGGCTATGGCTGCGCCGTGATAGAAAAGCTGCTGTCGCCGGAAGATTGCCAGCAGATTGCGGAACTCTATCCGGAGGAAGGCCATTTCCGCAGTCACATCCAGATGGCGCGGCATGGATTCGGCAAAGGGGAGTACCGCTATTTCAAGTATCCGCTGCCCCCTCTGATCGAAGGCCTCCGCACTGCGCTCTATCCCCGTCTGGCGAACATCGCCAATGGTTGGAACGAGCGCATGGGGATCGACCAGCGCTATCCGGAACTGCATGCCGAATTTCTAGAGCAGTGTCACGCCCAAGGTCAGACCCGGCCAACGCCGTTGCTGTTGCGATACGTGGCGGGGGACTTCAACTGCCTGCATCAGGATCTTTACGGCGATCTCGCATTCCCGCTGCAAGTTGCGATCCTGCTCTCTGAACCCGGAAGCGATTTCACAGGCGGCGAGTTTGTCCTTACCGAGCAGCGGCCACGCATGCAGAGCCGGGCCGAGGTGGTGCCGCTGCGGCAAGGTGATGCCGTGGCCTTCGCCGTGCACAGCCGGCCGGTCAAGGGCATGAAAGGCAACTATCGCGTCAATCTCCGACATGGCGTCAGCCGGATCCGCAGCGGTCTACGGCACACCGTAGGCATCATATTCCACGACGCCAGGTAGCCTGTCGACACAGGCGTGCCCACGTCAGTTTCAACGAAGACGGCGAGTCGGTTGTGGGCACGCTTCGCTTGACCCACCCTGCGCTCGCTATGCCTGCTCGATTGCCATCCACTGTCCAAGCAGGACGGCTTGCGGGGGTTCATCCCATGGTTTTGCGATCGGGACACGCGCGAGTTGGAGGCCTAGGCGAGGAGCGTTTTGTACTATGAGACCGGGATCAGGAACGACCCCATTTGGTCCGACATCCCTTCGCCGCGGGGTTTTGTCGCCGGCAAATGGAAATGAGATAGCCAACCATATTGTCTCTCCTTCCGAGATCAGATTTTTGCCGACGCGGAGCTGATCCGAAAGAAAGTCATACGTCGGTGCTGCCAAGTCTCCAGTTGCATCGATCAACGTCAATGTCGGCACGGGACCTCGACCGCTGTCATATGGTGTTTTTTCCTCTTCAATCTTGAAATGACTCCCCTTCCAAAGAAACGGGGCATTGCGCCTTAGAAAGCGAATATGGCGCAGACTTTCCGGTCGACCCTTCACGATCCGAGGGAAATCATTGAAACGGTTTGTCAGAGCCAAATAATTTGGTTGAAATCTTCGTAGCTGTACTTCGATTGATGGGGGCTCCAGGCTATCCGACGATGGCGGCATTGCCGGTTCGAGTATAATTGCCAAGCGGCGCTCGCCTTTCCATTCGTCAAGCCATTGCGACGCGGGCATGAAAGTTGTCTTGAGCTCAAGGCTTCCTTTCATCTTTCTCCGAGCCGATCGGAAGCATATCAATTCCTCCAGACCTTTCCTGACAGCATCCCGCGGGGTGCTGAGGAAAATCATTTCCGTATCCACGACCTGTGACAAGATGGCGGCTTCTTGCGCCGACAATGCGAGCTTCTTGATCAACGCGTCGGCCAACGCTTTTCCCGTTCCGCGCGCTTCTTGCAAAGTCCGCGGCTGCAAGTCTTTCCCCGCTATGGCGAGCCGTATGCGGGCCAATTGGATGCGGAAGTCGGCTACATTCATGCGTCGTCGCCCCAAGTCGTGACACTGCAAAAAAGACACGTTACGTGCGCGCCTCGGAAGTCGGCAAGCCGAGGGTTGCGCTAAGGCGCCAACGGGTCCGGTCCGAAGCGGGGACCAGAGCTCTCCGGCAGATCTCGCCATGGCGCGCCTGATTGCAAGACCCAGAATACGCTGCTGGGCACGCGCCCCTGTCTCGACAGCTATCGATCCCTTCCGCTGGGCGGCTTGCGTTTATAGTCGCGACGATTGACAGGCGTCGTTGACGTCAACGCCTGCTCCATTACGCCGGAAGTAGCTGACGAATTGCGGACGATGGAATCGGCCAGGTGCTCGATCATCCACTGTCCCGCGGGACCTAGACGATGGTCGGCGAGATATGTTCCGCACATCACCAATTGAGCAGTCCGAGGGTCGAACTCGATAGGCCGAATGACCTTAAGTCGTCCTTGTGCGATGTCAGCCTCGACCAGATGGGCGGGCATGTTTCCCCAGCCGAGACCCGCCAGTAGCATCGACTGCTTCGCACCAAGGTCCGCCAAGCGCCAGGTGCGGCCGGACAAAACTCCGTAGTCCCGTCCTGCGGTCAACGCCGAGCGGTCGGTCAGCACAAGCTGGACATACTTGTGCAGGACATGCGTTTCGATCGGTTCATTGAACTCCGCCAGCGGATGATCGGGCGCCACGACCGGGAGCAGGTCGATGGTGAGCAACGGGAAATGCTTGAGCAGAGCGATATCGCTGAAGATCAGCGGCAGCAAACCGATCATACAGGTGCCGTCGAGCACCAGTTCCGCTGCCGCTCCGAGCGGTTGCACGTATAGGCGCGGTGGCACGGTAGGAAACCGCTCCGTGAACGCACGCAGCGCCTCGACCACCGGCGACATCGGGAACATCGAGTCCAGCACGATGGTCAGCTCGGCTTCCAGTCCGCTGGCGAGACTCCGGGCAGCGTCTCGAAAGGCGTTCGCTTCCTCGGCGATACGGCGCGCCCGCAACAGGAGAGTGCGCCCCGCCTCGGTCAAAGCGGGCCGGTACGCGGTTCGATCGAACAGAGGAATGCCGATCTGCCTTTCGAGCTTCTGGATTCCATAGGTCACCGCCGACTGCGCGCGGTTCAGCTTTTTCGCGGCCTTCGAGAAGCTGCCCTGATCCACAACGGTTAGAAGGATCTGGATCTGGTCGAGTGTCAGCGAGTCCATATTCTAATTTATAGATCAAGATGAACTAATCTTCATCTCTTTTTTCGATGCGCATGATCGCTTATTTCCGGGTGGTCGGATCGGTCGTTCCGGGCGGAAAGGAAAGCTCCATGTCGCTCAGACGTCGTCTCGCAACGCCGGCGGCCCGCGCCCTTGGACCATGCGGTCGAACGGAGAAGCCATCCCACCACTGGAGATCCCCCATGAAGACCCTTCTCGCCATCGAGGTAAGGGATCGCTTGCGGGCGCTCCCTTTCCGAACCCTGAGGGCAGAGTTCAGGGTGACATCCCCGCAGCTCCAGAAATCAGTAGGAGAAGCGTTATGAGCTACAGCATCATCGGAACCGGAAGCGTTGGTTCTACACTCGCCTCCTTCTTCGCGAAGGCCGGGATTGAGATTGGTCTCGCAAACACCAAAGGCGCGGAAGCGGTTGAGCCGCTGGCCGGGAAGCTCGGCCGAAGCGTCGTGGCAAAATCGCTCGACGACGCCCTCAAGGCTGACGTCATTTTCTTCGCCGTCCAATTTCTCCAGTTCAAGAACGCAGCGTCGGCACTGTCTGACTGGACAGGCAAAATAGTGATCGACGTGACCAATGCCTTCAAGTTGCCGCCTGAAGTGATGGAGGCCGAGCTCAACGGCCGGCTGTCCTCGGAAGTCAATGCCGAGCGTGTGCGCGGCGCGAAGCTGGTAAAGGCGTTTAACCAGCTTCCCATGAACGTTCTTTCGAGTCCCGTTCCCGCTGGCGGACGGCGTGTCGTATTCATTTCGGGCGATGACGAGGACGCGAGCGCAAAGGTCGCCCGTTTGGCCGAAAAGCTGGGGTTTGCTCCAATCGAAGTCGGGAAGATCGACGAGGGCGGCCGTCTGATTCAAGTAGGGAATGCGCTCGCCTACCAGGACCTCATAAAGTTTGAAAAGAGATAGCGATGCCGCTGGAGGTGGCGGCCTTGCGCCAGTCCGTAGGCGGGCCGCGAAAGACAGTAATGGAGGAAACCATGACAACAAAGACACGCGCCTTGATCGTCGGAGCGACCTCCGGCATCGGACGGCTGATCGCGCACGTTCTGGCGTTACGCGGTGAGGATGTGGTGGTGACCGGCCGCGATCAAGGGCGAGCGGACGCCGCCGCCGCCGAGATCGTCGGCCGACATCGCGGCTTGGCACTTGATCTTACACGGCCGGAGGAGATTGCAGACCGGCTCGCCAACATCGGGGCGATCAATCATCTGGTGCTCGCCGCCGTCGAGCGGGACCGTAACAGCGTTCGCAGCTACGATATTGGGCGCGCCATCCGGTTGATCACGCTGAAAGTCGTGGGCTATACGGCCGTCGTGCATGCGCTGGCCGCGCAGTTTGTTCCCGACGCATCGATCGTGATCCTCGGCGGGATGGCGCGCGACTGGCCCTATCCCGGTTCGACCACCGTGACCATGGCGAACGGCGCCGTGACCAGCATGGTGCGAACGATAGCCGTCGAACTGGCGCCAGTGCGGGTTAACGCCATCCATCCGGGCGCGGTCGGGGACAGTCCGGCGGTGAGCGAAATGCCGCCGGCTCTGATCGAAGCCGCCCGAGCGCGGACGCCGACCGGCCGGCTGGCGACGATGGACAATGTCGCAGCCGCAGCGCTTTCGCTCCTGGACAACCCTGGGATCAACGGCGTCAACCTGCCGGTGGACGGCGGCTTTCTGCTCAAATGACGCGCATCGCAGGCAGCCGCGTGGAGTCCGCGTCTCCGGAGAGGGTGCATTGTCTTCGCAGGGCGTAACCGCGCGCGGCAACCTCGATCCAGCGTGTTCGCCGCGATTATGGCACGCGGCTATGGCGAACTGGCGCCGTGAAGCCCACCGCGGCGCGAATGACCCATCTCGGAAGTCGTGCGTCAGAGGCAGCGTCGCAAGTTTTCTGGAACGCGGTGGTTTGGCGGTGGCGTGCGCCGCTGACAACTCGTCATGGCGATGAACCAAGGGCTGGCCCTTTCGAAAGATATTACATCCCATGTAATTGAATTCATCGCCAGTACGGCGCATTTCTTGTCCAACAAGAGAGAAGACATTCTCGATGCACGAGCTTGTTCGGTCTCTCAACGCTCATGAAAGGTCAAAAAAATGGAACGCTTTCCCATCTATACGATCGAATCGGCGCCCGAGCAGTCAAAGCCCGCGCTACAAAGTCTGAAGGCTGCCTTTGGCATGGTTCCGAACATTGCCGGTGCGATGGCAACGTCCCCCGTCTTGATCAATAGCCTGGTGGGCCTTTTCCAGAGGGTTCACGGTGGTAGTTTCACGGAAGCGCAGATTCAAACCCTTCTTCTTACCAACGCTGTAACAAACGCCTGCTCCTGGGCGGTCGCGTTCCATACGGCGCTCGCGCTCAAGGAAGGCCTCGATCCGGCAGATGTTAACGCCATTCGCGAAGGTCGCGCGCCCAACGATCGCCAGCATGCGGCGCTCTCGGCCCTGGCGAGAACCTTGATTGAGAAGCGCGGACGGCTCGAGGATCGGGATGTTGACCAATTCACCGACGCCGGCTTCGGGAAAGATCTCTTGCTTGAAGTCATAGCGGTTGTTGCCGCCTCCACCATAACGAACTACACGGGCAGCGTCACAAAACCGGCGTTAGACGCTCCGTTCCAGGCCTATACGTGGAATAATTGATGTACCGTTCCATTGACGAACGCACCACCCACTGCTGGCATGGGCGCCTGCAGTGGGTGATCGCCGCCGTTGCCCGGGTCATGCCCGGAACGCGCTGACCAATCCGTCGTTGCACATCGCCGGAGGGGGCGCGGTCAATCGTTCGATGGTTTCATGGCAGGTGGATTTGATGAAATCGCCGAATCTCAGGAAGACGACAAGCGAACTTGGCGTACTATTGCGTCATTGGCGCGATGTACGTGGGAAGAGCCAACTCGATTTGTCAGTCGACACCGGCGTATCCCAAAAGCAAATCAGCTTCGTCGAAAGTGGACGGAGCGCTCCGAGCCGCTCGACGCTAACGGCGATTTCTCAGGCTCTCGATATTCCGTTGCGAGATCGGAATACCCTGCTACTGGCGGCCGGCTATGCTCCAATTTTCCCCGATAGTCCCTGGGACTCTATTGAAATGAAAAGCGTAGCGGACGCTCTGAAGCGCATCTTGCGGCAGCACGAACCTTTTCCTGCATTGGTGATGGACCGGTACTGGAACGTGCTCATGACCAATGAATGCACGCCACGCTTCTTCAATTGTTTCATCGACATGGCTTCTCGCAAAGGCCCGCGAAACATGTTGCATCTGATGTTTGATCCCAAAGGCATGCGTCCCTTCATCGCCAATTGGGAGGACGTTGCGAAGAGCTTGTTCGAACGCGTTTATCGGGAATCGATTGGTCGAGTCGTGGACGAGAAGACCAAAGAACTGCTCACGGCATTGCTCGCTTATCCCGATGTGAATAGCGAGTGGCAGAACCCCGTGGCTTTGAGCTTCATGCCTGTAATCCCCATGAGCTTCGTCAAGGACGATCAATTGCTGAACTACTTCTCAATGGTAACGACTGTGGGTACCCCGCAGACGGTCGCGGCCCAGGAACTGCGCATCGAATGCATGTTCCCGGCGGATGAGACGACCGAGACCCGTCACAATGAATTAATGAGGACCGCTCTCGCATAGAGTTGCGCGCGCCTGCGATGTCGCGCGAGTCGCCGAAGGTCGTACGCTCGCCCATCACTGGCCTTTGAATCCCGGTGCTGTCCCAGTTTGGCCCAAAGCAGCCACTTGAATTAAAGACCAATTGGTCTATTTATCGAGGATGAGCCGCCAAACCGCAGTGCAGTTGCCACGTGGCCGCCCCCGAAGTTTCGACACGGAAGCCGCTGTCGAGCGCGCGATGGGTGTGTTCTGGTCGCGCGGCTATCACGCCACGGCGTTACCGGACCTTCTTCGTGCGACGAAGCTCTCGCGTGGCAGCCTTTACGCCGCTTTCGGTGACAAACACTCGCTCTTCTTGCGTGCGCTTGATCGCTACGTTGCCAATGCCCTGACACGGTTGGATATCGAACTCGACCCCCGCAGAGAGGCGGTCGATGGCTTGCGGGCATTCCTTGCCCGCTACGTTGACCTCACGAACGGTGCCAGTGGTCGGCGCGGATGCCTACTGGTGGCCACAGCCATGGAACTGGCTGGCCATGATGCTGAAGTTGATCGTCGCATCGGGAGCTTTTTCAGAGCCTTGGAGGCTAGGGTGGCTGGTGCACTTTCCCGTGCGAAGGCGGCGGGCAAGTTGGCCGATGGTGTTGAGCCTTCAAGTGTCGCCCGAATTCTCGTCTGTTTCGTCGAGGGGCTGCGCGTGGTCGGTAAAACGGGATCGACACCGATCACGTCCCAAGCCACCGCTGACGCTCTTCTCGACCGCTTCATTAGGTAGACAACCCATGGACGCCTCCGCTGTTAGCGCGTCTATTTCAAGACCGAATGGTCTTAAAAGGAAGGATGCCATGTCTGCCATCCAGATCGTCTGCGCGGTGGCCGTCCCCCTGCTCTGGGGTTATCAGTTCGTGGCGATCAAAATGGGCGTTATGGAGTTTCCGCCTCTCTTCTTCCTCGCACTGCGCTTCCTGGCCATCGCGCTGCTGCTTATTCCGTTCGTCAAAAGGCCCACCCGTCAACAGTTCGGCCCTATCGCGGCTATTTCGGTTTTCCTTGGCGGACTAAACTTCGGACTCTTCTATGTTGGCCTCGGGCTCGGCTCGGGAAGCATGTCGGCCGTCGCATATCAACTCGCCACGCCCTTCACCGTCCTGTTAGCTTGGCCGCTGCTCGCGGAGAGGCCGTCTCGAACCACGTCCGCCGGAGTGGTGCTTGCATTCGTCGGCGTGGTCGTGTTGGCAGCGGGGCCTGGCCTGTCTGCGAACGCGTTTCCGCTGCTGCTTGTGGTCGGGGCAGCCTTCGCGTTCGCGCTGTCTAACGTCTTGACCAAGCGCTACGGCCCTTTTGACCCCTTGATGCTGATGGGGTGGTCGTCGCTGCTCACGGTGCCGCAGGTCATGTTGATGTCCTTGCTCCTTGAACACGGACAACTGGCGAGCCTTATCACAGCGGATGAACGTGGTTGGCTGGCACTCGCCTACACAATTTTCATCGGAGGAATTGCCGGGTTTGGCCTTTGGTTCTGGCTGATTGCCCGTTGCTCCATGGGCCGCGTCGCGCCGTTCGGCCTGCTGCTTCCGGTGTTCGCCTTGATTTCGAGCGTGTTGTTCCTTGGCGACCCTATGACCCCAAAGTTGATTGTCGGGGGGCTGCTCGCAATCTTAGGGGTCGCCATTACACAAGTAAGATCGACCGCTCGACCAATTTGAACTTAGAAGTCGCGTCGTGGCGACTTCCGAGTTTGGCCCATCGCGTCATTTCGCGGCAACGCACCATTTCGGTCGCTTTCGGAGCGAAGCGGACCTGGAGGCGGCCTTATGGTGCCCGTGGAGGGAATCGAACCCCCATTCCTTTCGGAGCGCGATTTTGAATCGCGTGCGTCTACCAGTTCCGCCACACGGGCACGCGCCTGCTGGCGAGATTGCGGTTAGGGATCACCTCCCAACCCGCGCCTGTCTTTTGAGTCAGGCGCGTCTACCAATTCCGCCACACGGGCAGGCGGGCGGATCATAGTGGGCGGCGGCGGCGGGTCAACGCTTTGTGTCGCGGTTCCGGCCCATTGGTGATAAGCGTTGGGTGGGCCGGGGCGCGACGCCGCCTGGGCCGGAGGCTCGGGTGCAACCCGAGAGCGCCGGCACCCGAATTCTGGAACGTTTGGACGAGACCACGGACCCCAACGCATGGACGCGAAGCTGCAGTCCCGCCGAATGCTCGAACCCTACGCCGAGGCCGCGCGGGCGCGGCCCATCACGGCGGCCGCGGTCCTGATCGCCGTCGGCGGAGCGGCCACCATCCTGGGCGTCTGGTTCTTCCAATACGTCCTGGGCTACATGCCGTGTCCGCTCTGCCTGGAGCAGCGCTACGTCTATTACTTCGGCATTCCGCTGGCGGTGCTGGTGGTGCTCGGCGACTCTGTGGGCGCCTCGCGCAAGGTGCTGCTGCTGGCGCTGTTCGCGATCATGGCCGGAATGCTCTGGAATACGGGGCTCAGCGCCTATCATGCCGGCGTCGAGTGGAAATGGTGGCCGGGCCCGCGCGATTGCTCCGGTCCGCTCGGCAGCCTGGGCTCGTCCGGCGGGCTGCTGCAGGACCTGCAATCGATTCATGTGGCGCGCTGCGACGACGCGGCCTGGCGCTTCCTGGGGATCTCGCTTGCCGGCTATGACGTCCTGATCTCGCTGGCGCTGGCGGCCGTTGCGGGGTGGGGCCTGTGGGCCGGCTGGCGGCAACAGCGAGCCGAGGGTTAGCCTTAGCTAAACTTGTCCCGGCCTTGGCGCGTGGAAGACGCGCGTAAACGCGCTGGTGAGCCGGGACCGTACAACCGCCGGAGTTTCGGGCGGTCCCGGCTCAAGGCCGGGACAAGGAGGGTACCCGATCCATCACGGATCGAGCTCGGTATCCCAATACAGATAGTCGAGCCAACTCTCGTGCAGATAGTTCGGCGGGAACAGCCTTCCGTTGCGGTGCAGGTGGTGCACGCTCGGCTGGAACGGCATCTGGGCGGGCCACATCTTGGCCTCGGTCACGGTCAGGTTGCCCTTGCGCAGATTGCAGGGCGAGCAGGCCGCCACCACGTTGCCCCAGGTCGTGTGCCCGCCGCGCGAGCGCGGCAGCAGGTGATCGAAGGTCAGGTCGTCGCGCGAGCCGCAATACTGGCAGCAGAACCGGTCGCGCAGGAACACGTTGAAGCGGGTGAAGGCGGGCTGCGTGGCGGGCTTCACGAAGGTCTTGAGCGAAACCACGCTCGGCAGCTTCATCTCCAGGGTCGGACTGTGCACCGCCCTGTCGTAATGGGCGACGATGTTGACCCGCTCCAGGAACACAGCCTTGATGGCGTCCTGCCACGACCATAGCGACAAGGGGTAGTAGCTGAGCGGCCGAAAATCGGCGTTGAGCACGAGAGCCGGCCAGCCCGAAGGCGAGACATGCACGTTCACGGCAGCGTTCCTCGACCTCCTTGGGCTGCGAGCCGCAGCTGCGCGCATAGTTTATAGGGGAGCGTGACAGGATTGTGAAGCATGCTCCAAGGCTTATACCGCAGGCACCAGGACCGCGGGTCGCGCGGCTCCGCCGGCCGCAACGGCGCGCCGGATGCTCGAATCAGCTGCCGGCGGGCCAAGGCTTGAACATCCTCACGGCCGGCGGGCGATGAACTCGCCGCCGTAGCGCAAGCCGTCCTGATCGATGCCGTGGCCGATGCCCGCCGAGATGTGCCATGCGACCGGCACGCCGAGCGTGGCGAGCCCGTTGGCGGCCTGGAACAGCTCCTGCACCGGGATGAGGTCGTCGCGGTCGCCATGGACCAGCAGGACCGGCGGGCGCGACTTGATGTCGGCGATGAACTTCTCGGCCTGCGCTTGCGGCGGCTCGACCAGCAATCCGGAATAGCCGACGATGGCGCGCGGCGCCGTCGGCAGCCGCAGTCCCACATGCAGCGCCATCATGGTGCCCTGGCTGAAGCCGACCAGGGCCAGTGCCGATGGCGGCAGCGACCGGCGGGTGAGCTCGGCATGGAGGAACCGCTCGAGAATCGGCGCTGCCTTGTTGACGCCGAGCCAGCGCTCGTTCGGATCCCGAAACGTCAGGGCGAACCATTGCCGTCCGACCGGGGCCTGGCCGCACGGCTCGGGCGCGTGTGGCGAGACGAAAGCCGCATGCGGCATGAGCGGCTGCCAGGCGCGGCCGATCTCGATCAGGTCCTTGCCGTCGGCTCCGTAGCCGTGCAGGAACACCACCAGCTGGCGGGCCGCGCCGCCTGCCTGCGGCTCGAGCCGCGGGCCGTCGAGTTCAGCTGCCATCATGCGCTCCGGGCTGTTTTGGAGGGCACGATGGCGGCGCCGTCGCGCTGCTTGGCGGCCCGGTAGTAGGTCCACAGCATGCAGGCGGCCGCGCCGCGCCATGGCCGCCACGATTCGGCCAGCGGTCCCATGTCCCGGCTCGAAGGCCGCGTCCGCAGGCCGAGCCATAGCCGTGCCGCCTCCTGCAGGGCGAGATCGCCCGCCGGCCAGGCATCCGCATGACCGAGGCAGAACAACAGATAGATGTCGGCCGTCCAGGGGCCGATGCCGTGGATGGCCGTCAGGCGTCGATGCGCTTCGTCGGCGGGGAGCGCGCCGAGCGCCGCGAGATCGAGCTCGCCGCGACCGATTGCGCTGGCGATGGCTTTGAGGGTGCGGATCTTGGCCGCCGACAGGCCGGCACGCGCGAGCCGGGCGGGGCGGGCGCGCCGCACCGTCTCGGGGCCGAAAGGCTCCAAGGCGGCCTCGAGCCGCCCCCAGATGGCGTTGGCGCTGGCGGTCGAGAGCTGCTGGGAAACCACGATGGAGGCAAGACCCGCAAACCCGTCCGGCCGGCGCCGCAGCGTCGGGCGGCCGGCCGCCGCCAGCGCGTCGCGCCAACGCGGATCGGCCGCGATCAGGCCGGCGAGCGCGCCGTCGAGATCGGCTTCGGTGTGAATGTAGCAAGACATCCGTGAAGCATCTACAAATGCGCCGCTGGCGCAACCGTTTTCTCCTGCAAGCTCGCTGATCGCCAATGAGCTCTCTGGTCTGCCGATTCGCGCCGAGCCCGAACGGCTATCTGCATCTGGGCCACGCGCTGTCCGCACTGATGAATTTCGACTTGGCGCGTGCGGCGGGCGGGCGGTTTCTGTTGCGCATCGAGGATATCGATCAGGCACGCTGTCGCAGCGAGTTCGAAACCGCCATCTACGAGGATCTGGCCTGGCTCGGCATCAGCTGGGATGGCCCGGTGCGGCGCCAGAGCGAGCACTTCGCGGAGTATCGGACGGCGCTCGCGCGCCTTGAGGCCGCGGGGCTCATCTATCCGAGCTTCGAAAGCCGCGCCGAGATCGCCGCGCTGGTGTCGGCGGCCGCAGGAACCTGGCCGCGCGATCCTGACGGCGCGCCGCTCTATCCCGGCACGGCTGCGGTGCCGTCGCGGTCCGCGCGCGAGCGGCGCGTGGTCGCCGGCGAGCCCCATGCGCTGCGGCTCGACATGGCGGCGGCGATCGCGCGGGCCGAGGCTTCGGCCTCGCCCCTGACCTGGAGCGAGACCGGAGCGGGGCCGGACGGCGAGACCGGGACCGTGGCGGCGGCGCCGGCGCGCTGGGGCGATGTGGTGCTGGGGCGCAAGGAGGTGCCGGGGAGCTATCATCTCGCGGTCGTCATCGACGATGCGCGCCAAGGCGTGACCCAGGTGGTGCGCGGGTGCGACCTGTTCTGGTCGACCAGCGTCCACCGCCTGCTGCAGGCGCTCCTGGGCTTGCGCGAGCCGGTCTATCATCACCATCGTCTGGTGCTCGATGGCGACGGCCGCAAGCTATCGAAATCCACGCAGGCGACAGCGCTGCGGTCGCTGCGGCAAGATGGCGTCACGCCGGCGGAGATCAGGCGGATGGTCGGCCTTACATGATGATTTGCGTCGCCGAATGAAGGTGGCCCCGTTGCTCGCTTCGTGACACTCTGCGCAGGGGAACGCGTCCAATGCCAGGAAAGAAAGCAACGACCTCCGCCAAGCGGACGCGTCGAGGCAAGCGCGCCGTGCGGCGCCGGCGGGCAAGCGCGCCGCCCATGCGTGCCATCGAGGCCACGCTGGCGGAGCTTGCCCACGAGATCCGTACCCCGCTGACCGGCATCCTGGCGCTGGGCGAGCTGTTGACCACGTCCGAGCTGGGCGAGCGCGAGCGCGGTTGGGCCGCCGCCATCAAGCACACCGCCGAGCACCTGGCCCTGCTCACTTCGCTCATCGTCGATGCGGTCCGCGCCGACGCCAAGGGTTTGGTGCTGCGGCGCGAGCTCATCCGGCCGCGCCGCCTGGCGCAGGCGCTGGCGGTCTCCCTCAGCGCTCGGGCCGAGGCAAAAGGCCTCGCCGCCAAGGTCGCAATCGCTGCCGATCTGCCGGAGGCGGTGATCGGCGATCCGCTGCGTTTGCGCGGTGCGCTGGAAAATCTGATCGATAATGCGGTCAAGTTCACCGAGCGCGGCAGCGTGCGCCTCGAGGTGGCGAGCGAGAAGGCCGCGCGCGGGCGCGTGCGCCTGCGGTTCACCGTGTCGGATAGCGGCATCGGCCTAGCGGCCGGCGAGATCCGGCGCCTGTTCCGGCCGTTCGCGCAAGCCAATGATGCGACCGCTCGCCGCTTTGGCGGCGCTGGCCTCGGTCTCGCCTTCGTCAAGCGGATCGCCAAGGCCATGGGGGGCGATCTTACGGTCACCAGCAAGGCGGGCGGCGGCTCAAGCTTCCGGCTGACCGCTGCCTTCGACGAGGTCGCGGAGGCCGCCGCCGCCGACCGCGACGGTCCCTCCGCGGCGCTCGCCACGGCGCCGTTGCGGCCGCTGAATATTCTGTGCGCCGAGGACAATCCCTACGGCCGGGTGGTGCTCAACACCATCCTGACCGAGCTCGGCCACCGCGCCGATTTCGTCGGCACCGGGACGGCTGCGGTCGAGGCCGCCGCGCGCGGCGGCTATGACGTAGTGCTGATGGACGTGACATTGCCCGGCCTCGACGGCATCGAGGCGGCCCGGCGCATCCGCGCGCTTGCGGGTCAGACCGGCGGCGTCGTGCTCATCGGCATCTCGGGTCGCGCAAATGCCGTGGACGAAGCGGCCGGCCGTGCCGCCGGGATGGACGGGTATCTGGTCAAGCCCCTAAGCCCGGCGGCGCTCACGCGCCTGCTGGCATCCTTGTCGGCGCCCGGCTGAGACCTCAAGCTCGTGGCTCCGGTGGGAACTCCAGGCTGATTTTGCAAAAGCAAGCGCCGCTCACTTGCGTGAGCGGCGCTGCTGCCCATACCCCCCGTCAAACCTGATCAATTCGACGTGACGGTCGGCTTTAGGGGCCTCCTTGTCAAGCGCGCGAAAGCGGCGGCGGCTGGCGGAATCCGTCCGAAGTCGGATTTTGGCGCACACTAATGAATTGAAAAACTTGATCTTTTTAGCGATCTGTTGCAATTGTGCGACAACCTTCAGGCAAATCACAACCGGTCCACAGGCGTCCCCAAAAAGGGGCGCCGCGCTGGCGCGTGCCATCAATCGCCGGCAGCGGCGTCTACGATCCGTATCAGGTCGGCCATGATGTGGTTGATCTGAAAATCCTTGGGCGTGTAGACGGCCGCGACGCCGGCCGCCTTCAACACGCTGGCATCCTGCGGCGGGATGATGCCGCCGACCACCACCGGGACCTCGTCGAGCCCCGCCTCCTGCAGGCGAGCAACGACTTCCTTCACCAGCGGCACGTGCGAGCCCGACAGGATCGACAACCCGATCACATGGGCGGCTTCCTGGCGCGCCGTCGCCACGATCTCGGCCGGCGTCAGCCGGATGCCCTGGTAGACCACGTCCATGCCGGAGTCGCGCGCGCGCGCCGCGATCTGCTCGGCGCCGTTGGAATGGCCGTCGAGGCCGGGCTTGCCGACCAGGAACTTGAGCCGCCGTCCAAGCTTGCGCGAGAGGCGATCGACATCGGCCCGAATGTCGTCGAGGCCCTCGCTGTCGTTGCGCACCGCGCGCCCGACCCCGGTTGCCGCCCGGTATTCGCCGAACGCCGCGCGCAGCGCGAAGGCCCATTCGCCGGTAGTGACGCCCGCTTTGGCGCAGGCAATCGACGGCGGCATGATGTTGCGGCCGTCCTTCGCGCAGGCGCGCAGATCCTTCAGGGCGGTCGCCACCGCATTGCCGTCGCGCTCCGCCCGCCAAGCCTGCAGCCGCGCGATCTGGTCGGCTTCGGCCTGCGGCGAGACCGTGAGGATCGCGTCGGCGGCGTCCGCCAGCGGCGAGGGCTCGGTCTCGATGAAGCGGTTGACGCCGACCACGATCCGCTCGCCGCGCTCGATCGCCTCGACCCGGCGGGTGTTCGATTCCACCAGCTGCTGCTTCATGTAGCCTTGATCGACCGCCGCCACCGCGCCGCCCAGGCCCTCGATATGGGCGAGCTCCTGCTTGGCGTCGCGCACCAGCTCTTCGACCTTGGCGGCGATCACGGGCGAGCCGTCGAAAATGTCGCCGTAATCCAGCAAGTCGGTCTCGTAGGCCAGGATCTGCTGGATGCGCAGCGACCATTGCTGGTCCCACGGCCGCGGCAGACCGAGCGCCTCGTTCCAGGCCGGCAACTGCACGGCGCGCGCCCGCGCATTCCTGGATAGCGTCACCGCCAGCATCTCGATCAGGATGCGGGCGACGTTGTTCTCCGGCTGCTGCTCGGTCAGCCCGAGCGAATTGACCTGCACGCCGTAGCGGAACATGCGCTGCTTGGGATCGGTGACGCCGTAGCGCGTCGCCGTGATCTCGTCCCACAGCTGCACGAAGGCGCGCATCTTGCACATTTCGGAGACGAAATGCAGGCCGGCATTGACGAAGAACGAGATGCGGCCGACCACCTCGCCGAAGGCGTCGGGCGCGACCTCGCCGGATGCCTGCACGGTGTCGAGCACCGCGATCGCGTTGGCGAGCGCGAAGGCGATCTCCTGCACCGGCGTCGCGCCCGCCTCCTGCAGATGATAGGAGCAGATGTTGGTCGGATTCCATTTCGGCATTTCGCGGGTCGCGAACACGATCGTGTCCTTGATCAGCCGCATGGAGGCCGCCGGCGGATAGACGTGGGTCCCGCGCGACAGGTATTCCTTGATGATGTCGTTCTGGGTGGTGCCGGCGAGCGCAGTGCGCGCGACAGCACGCTCGTCGGCGAGCGCGACATAGAGCGCCAGCAGCCATGCGGCAGTCGCATTGATGGTCATCGACGTGTTCATCTCGCCGAGCGGGATGCCGTCGAACAGGGTGCGCATGTCGCCGAGATGCGAGATCGGCACCCCGACCTTGCCGACCTCGCCGCGCGCCAGCGGGTGATCGCTGTCGTAGCCGGTCTGGGTCGGCAGGTCGAAGGCGACCGAGAGGCCGGTCTGCCCCTTGGCCAGGTTCCGGCGATAGAGCGCATTCGATTGCGGTGCCGTCGAGTGGCCCGCATAGGTGCGGAAAATCCAGGGCTTGTCGCGCATCCGTCTCCGATCCGCCCGGCCCCGGCAGCCGGCCTGATTTACGCTAGCGTCTGATGAGCCTGAGGAGGAACAACAGCACCAGCGCACCCACGGTCGAGATCACGATCGCGCTGATCCAGCCGTTTCCGATCGTAGGAAGACGCAGCGTCACCCACAACCAGTTGCCGATGAATGCGCCGATGATGCCGATGATGATGTCGGCGACGATGCCGTAGCCGCTGCCGCGCATGATCTGGCCCGCGAGCCAGCCGGCGATGAGGCCGACGATCACCATGACGATCAGGCTGTTGGTGGCGAACATGACGAACCCCCCTGAATGCGGGCCCCGGCACCAAGCCGGGCCGCTGCTGTGCCTTGCAACGGCTCAAGGATATTCACGCGCCGCCAAGGTGTCAGCCGCGCCAGGCCAAGTCTTGCAACAAGTTTGCAATCATCCCCATGATTCGCGCCCGCCATCGCGCACCCGCCGTTGTGGTGCCGCCGCCATCGAGGGCCGCATGGTCCGGGCCCTCAAGGCTCCTGTTGCACCGCAGCATAGACTACGGCAGACTATCGATCAATCCAGGGTCGAGGTCCCTGGTGCGCCGCGGGAGGATCGGGCATGTCGGCTGTCGCGCAGCGAGCCTTAACGCCGCCGGTGGTGAAGGATCTCTACCAGATCGGCGAAATCCCGCCGCTCGGCCATGTGCCCGAACGCATGCATGCCTGGGCGATCCGGAAGGAGCGATTGGGCCCTCCGGAGCAATCCATGCAGATCGAGGTGGTGCCGACCTGGCCGATCCGCGACGACGAGGTGCTGGTCCACGTCATGGCGGGTGGCGTGAACTACAACGGCATCTGGGCGGCGCTCGGCCAGCCCGTTTCGGTCCTCGACGTCCACAAGCATCCCTTTCACGTCGCCGGCTCGGACGCCGCCGGCGTGGTCTGGGCCGCCGGCGCCAAGGTCAAGCGCTGGAAGGTGGGCGACGAGGTCATCGTCCATTGCAATCAGGACGATGGCGACGACGAGGAGTGCAACGGCGGCGACCCGATGCTGTCGCCCTCGCAGCGCATCTGGGGCTACGAGACCCCGGACGGCTCGTTCGCCCAGTTCTGCCGCGTGCAATCGCGCCAGCTCATGGTGAAGCCCAAGCACCTGACCTGGGAGGAATCGGCTTGCTACACGCTGACGCTGGCCACCGCCTATCGCATGCTGTTCGGCCATCCGCCTCATACGCTCAAGCCCGGCGACAACGTGCTGGTCTGGGGCGCGAGTGGCGGCCTGGGCGTGTTCGGGGTGCAACTGGCCGCCGCCTCCGGCGCCAATGCCATCGGCATCATCTCGGACGAGAGCAAGCGCGACTACGTGCTCGGCCTTGGCGCCAAGGGCGTGGTCAACCGCAAGGAATTCCAATGCTGGGGCCAGCTGCCGGCGGTGAATTCGGCGCAGTACAACGATTGGGTCAAGGAAGCCCGCCGGTTCGGCAAGGCGATCTGGGAGATCACCGACAAGCGCGATGTCGATATCGTGTTCGAGCATCCGGGCGAGCAGACCTTTCCGGTTTCGTGCCTGGTGGCCAAGCGCGGCGGCATGGTGGTGTTTTGCGCCGGCACCTCCGGCTACAACATCACCTTCGACGCGCGCTATGTCTGGATGCGGCAGAAGCGCATCCAGGGCTCGCATTTCGCGCATCTCAAGCAGGCCAGCGCCGCCAACCAGTTCGTGCTCGACCGCCGCGTCGATCCGTGCATGAGCGCGGTGCTGCCCTGGAACGAGATCGCGCTCGCCCACATGAAGATGTGGAAGAACCAGCACCCGCCTGGCAACATGGCGGTGCTGGTCAATGCGCCGCGCGCGGGGTTGCGCAATCTGGAGGACACGGTCGAGGCGGCTGCAGGGGGGTAGATTGGCGAATGGTGAGTAGTGAATAGTGAATAGGAAGGAATTCTTCTACTCACTACTCGCTAGGCCTTCCGCGGCCGCTCGCGGCCGCCTGATCGCGGCGTTCAGCTCGCCGCCATACATGAAGATCGCCGCCGTCAAATAGAGAAAGACCAGCGCGGTCATGACCGAGGCGAGGCCCGCATAATAGGTGACATAAGTCGAGGCGAACTCCGCCAGGTAGCGGCCGAACAGGATGCCGCCGGCGAGCCATAGGATCAGCGTCGCCAGGATGCCGGGCGCGATCTCGCGGTAGCGCCGGTGCCCGGCCGGCAGCCACTTGTGCACCAGGACCAGCGCCGCCGTGATCACGCCGGTCGCCACCGCAAGCCGGGCGAACGTGAAGGTCGCCTCGAGCGGCGCCAGCCAGGGCGCATGCTTGAGCGCGGTCGCGAACAAGAGCGGGGCAAGCACGATCAGAACGGAAAGCGCCAGCAGCGCAAACGCGCCGACCAGCACATAGACGATCGATTCGAAACGCAGCAGGAACCAGTTGCGCGTTTCCCTGGTGTCATAGGCGCGGTTAAGACCGATGCGCAGGCTCTCGACCCCGCTTGAAGCGAAATAGACGGAAAACAGCGCGCTTACAGTCAGCACATCGCCGCGGCTGGTGGTGAGCACGCGATGCGCCTCCTGGGCGATCGGCCCGGCGACTTCTCTCGGCCAAGTATCGAGCAGCAGGTTTGCCACCTGGTCGGCAAGATCCTTGGAGCCGAGAAATGCGGCGAGCGCGGTGACCAGGATCAGGAACGGAAACAGCGCCATCAGGGTCGAGAGCGCGATGTAGCTCGCGATCGCCCAACCGTCATCTTCAAGAAAGCGATAGAAGGCATCGAGCGCGATCGCGAAGGCATGCCGCATGGGCTCATCCCGGTGAACTGGGCATTTTCAGGAAAGGCCCGCCCGCGCCAACGGGTCCGGCCGAAGCTCCGGCGAGGTGATATCCGGTTTTCGGTTCCGAAAATGCGACAATGCGAAACCGCGACGCGGCCCTTCAATCGAGCTTTGCGGCGGGTATTGCAAGGTCCGGCATGGCCGCCGCGCGCAACAGCGAGCCGCCGGCGCAAAATTTGTTCAGGCGGCTTGTCAGGCGGCTTGGACGTCGGCGAGGAAGCGGTGGACCTCGGCGTTGAGGCTCTCGGCCTCGATCGAAAGCGTGTCGGCGAGCGACTTGACGTCGGCGGCGGCCGCGCGCGCGTCCTTGGAGGCGTTGGCGACGCGCCCCATGGCCTCGGCGCCGCCCTGCGCCTCGCCGGAGGCGCGCTGCACGCCCTCGGCGATATCGGCGACGGCGCGGTTCTGCGCCTCCACGGTGGTGGCCACGGTGGCGGCGATGGCGGAGATCTCCTCGATGATGTGGTTGACCTGCTCGATCGCCTGCGCGGCGTCGGCGACCGCCGACTGGATGGCGCCGACCTGGGCGGCGATCTCCTCGGTGGCCTTGCCGGTCTGCCCGGCGAGCGACTTGACCTCCGCGGCGACCACCGCGAAGCCCCTGCCGGCTTCGCCGGCGCGCGCCGCCTCGATGGTGGCATTGAGCGCCAGCAGATTGGTCTGGCCGGCGATCGCCTGAATGAGCCCGACCACCTCGCCGATGCGGGTGGCGGCGCGGCCGAGCTCCGCCATGGTGTGGACCGTGCGTCCCGCGTCCTTGACAGCGCGGGAAGCGACCTCGGTGGAGCGGGTCGCCTGCCCGGCGATCTCTCCGATCGAGGCGGCAAGCTCCTCGACCGAGCCGGCCGCCGCGGTCACGTTGCCGGAGGCGACGGCGACCCGCTGCTCGGCGGTGCGGGCCTCGGCCGAGACCTCGTCGGCGGCGCTGTTGAGCTGGGTGGCGGTGACCTCCAGGCGCTGGCTCGCCTCGTGCACCTTGGCCAGCAATTTATCCGCCGACATCTCGAAGCGGGCGATGGTGGCGGCAATCTTCTCGCCGCGCTGCTCGCGCTCGTGGTTGGCGGCGGATTGATCGGCGGCCAACCGCTCGCGCTCCAGCATGGTGTCGCGGAACACCAGCACCGTGCGGGCCATGGCGCCGAGCTCGTCCCGCAGGTGGGTGGCCGGTATCGCCGCCGAGGTCTCGCCGGCCGCCAGCCGCATCATCGTATCGGCCAGCCCGCTCAGCGGCCGCGTGATGCCGCGGCCGATCCACCAGCTGAAGGCGAGCCCGATCAGCACCGCGCCGCAGCCGACCCAGACGATGAACTGCCGGGTGCGCGCCTGCGAACCCGACAGCGCGGTCGACGCCGCCGCAACCCGTTCACGGGCGTTGACGAGAATCTTGTCGGCCACCGGGATCGCGCTTTGGGTATCCCTGTCGATCGACACGATCGAGGTGCCCACCGCCTCCACGCCGCTGATCCATTGGCCAAACGTGTCCGCATAGGCCTGAACCTGCTCGATCAGGTGCTCGCGCATGCTTGGCGCCCCGTCCACCGAATTGAAAAGAGCGTTGAAGCGCGCGATCTCATCGAAGAACTGCCGCCGAAGCTCCAGGGTGCGCGTCAGCCGATACTCGGCCTCCAAGCGACGCATCGTCAGCAAGGAGATCATGAGCTTGTGGGCGTCCTCATCGGCCACCCAGGTCAGCTCCTTGTTGATGATCGTTTCGATTGCCGCTCCGGCACGGTCGAGGCGACCCCGGAGCCCATCCGCCGGAGTAAAGCCGAGGTCGTCCTGTGCCTTCTTGACGGTCGCGAAATTGATCTGTGCGTCCTCCATCCTCCGGTCGAGCGCGGCCAAGGCGGAGCGTTCGGTTTCGTTCAGCGAGCTCTCGATGGCGGAAAGATTCTGCGATGCCTGTCCGCTGCCGGCGTCGAAAGCAGAGATCGATTCCTGGTTCGGATCGGCGACGAAATCCCGCAACGCGATCCGCATGGCCGCGAGCCCGGTCTTGAACCCTTCGCTTGCCTCCGCAAGGGCCGTTGCCTGCTTCACGCTGCGGAAGGCGTTTTCGACGCCGGTCTCGCCGGTGGTGTATGCAAGGCCGTTGATGAGAAAGCCGATCACCGGGATCAGGGCGAGGGCCCCGATGCGGCTGCGAACCGAGATCTTCGAGCTGAGTGATTTGAACGAAAAGCCGGGCGGCAGCGAAGATGGCATCGCACGGGTCGTGCTGTCATTCATGGGCTGGCCGTCATCGATGGTCTTCGACCCTGCCTCGGGTCGCTCGGGATGATAGAAATATCGAATTGGTTAATGAACCCGTACGGGAAACCGGGAAGCGGCCTCCGGACCTAGGGAAATTCCCCATACGGGCTCCCGGCATTCTCCCGGCATGGCATTTGCTTGGCAACCGTGTAGAATTTGTGCGTTGCACCAATGGGGATCGCGGCTGCCCGGGCCGCGCCATCCGCACGGAGATGAATCATGTTGCCTGGGGCCGCCCGTCGCGAAAACGGACCCGAGCTCGCGAGCCTGATGCGGGAGACCGTCCAGGCGGCCGAAGCGGTGCTCCAGGACGCGACCCGGGCGGTGCGCTCGCGGGTTGCGCCGGACGACAAGACGGTGGACCGCTTGCTCGACCGCGAGCAGCGCGCCACCCACGCGCTGGCTTGGCTCGCCACTTACGTGGAGGCGGTGCGCCAGCTCTGCGCCTATGCGCAACGCCTGCAGGAGGCCGGCCGCCTGGGCGAGCTCGAGCGGCTGATCGTCGAGATCGGGCTCGGCGAATATCTCGCCCAGATGGCGGGCGGCATTCCCATGAGCCAGGGCGAGATCGCGCGGCCGGCCGACATGGGGCTTTCAGCCGCCGCGGTCGAGCGGCGCCTGGCCGCCTTGGGGGACTTCTTCACCGCCGGCAACGATGAGCGGCGGGCGCGGCTGATCGAGCTGATGGCAAGCCGCCACGATGCCACGATCGGAGACTGCGGTCTCGACGAGACGCTGGCGGCGATTCGCGACCAGATGCGCAAATTCGCCGACAGCGAGGTCGTGCCCCATGCGCAGGAATGGCACCGGTCGAACCGCTACATTCCGCTCGAGATCATTGCCCAGATGTCCGAGCTTGGCGTGTTCGGCCTCACCATACCGGAGGCCTATGGGGGCCTCGGCCTGGGCAAGGAATCGATGTGCGTCGTCTCCGAGGAGCTTGCGCGCGGCTATATCGGGGTCGGCTCGCTCGGAACCCGCAACGAGATCGCAGCCGAGCTCATTCTCAGCGGCGGCACCGAAGCGCAGAAGACCGAATGGCTGCCGAAGCTCGCGTCCGGCGAGGTGCTGCCGACGGCGGTGTTCACCGAGCCCAATACCGGCTCCGATCTGGCTTCGCTGCGCACGCGGGCGGTCCGCGCGGGCGATCGCTACAAGGTTTCCGGCAACAAGACCTGGATCACCCATCCGGTGCGCGCCGACCTGATGACATTGCTGGTGCGCACCAATCCGCAGGAAGCCGGCCACCGCGGCCTATCGATGTTGCTCGCGCCCAAGCCGCGCGGCAGCGATCAGGACCCGTTTCCGGCGGCCGGCATGACCGGCACCGAGATCGAGGTGCTCGGCTATCGGGGCATGAAGGAATACGAGATCGCCTTCGACGGCTTCGAGGTGCCGGCCGCCAACCTGCTCGGCGGTGTCGAAGGCCTCGGCTTCAAGCAGCTGATGCAGACCTTCGAATTGGCCCGCATCCAGACCGCGGCGCGCGCGATCGGGGTGGCGCAGGCCGCGATGGAGCAGGCGCTCGCCTATGCGCAGCAGCGCCAGCAATTCGGCCGGCCGATCATCAGCTTTCCCCGTGTCGCCGACAAGATCGCCATGATGGCGAGCGAGATCATGATCGCGCGCCAGCTCACCTATTTCGCCGCGCGCCAGAAGGATTCCGGACGGCGCTGCGATCTCGAGGCCGGAATGGCCAAGCTCCTGGCCGCCCGCGTCGCATGGGCGGCGGCCGACAATGCGGTGCAGATCCACGGCGGCAACGGATTTGCGCTGGAATTTCCGGTCTCGCGGCTGCTCTGCGACGCCCGCATCCTCTCGATCTTCGAAGGCGCCGCCGAGATCCAGGCCCAGGTCATCGCCCGCAGATTGCTGGACGGCTCGAACTGAGGCTCAGTGTTGCACCCTTGTCCCGGCCTTGAGCCGGGACCGTCCGAAACTCCGAGCTTGTAACGATCCCGGGTCGCGCGAGAGCGCGCCCGGGAAAAGTTGAGGGGTCCCGGCCGGGACAAGCAGGAACCCGCAAATTCCTCAGGCCGGCATGAAGCAATGAGCAGCTTCACGCCGCCTCGGCCGGCTGCTTCAGCAATTTCCCGACATTGCCCGACAGGATCTGCTCGCCGGTCGCCCCGAGCCCGCGCAGATCGCGCACGAAGTCGCGCACCGCCTCGCGCTGGCGGATCTCCTGCGGATAATCGGTGGCGAACACGATCTGGGAGACGGGAATCTCGACCAGCCCGGTCTTCACCGAGCTGATGGCGCCCGCAAAGCCGGCGGTGTCGAAGATGATGCGGTTGCGGATGTAGTGGTCGAATTCCTGCTGCGGCTTCATGCCGTGGCGGGGATTGCCCTTGGTGCCCCAGAAATCCTTGTCCTGGAAGCAGCGGATGCGCCCCAGCACGGAGGCGATGCCGCCCGACAGATGCGCCATGTGGATGGTCAATTCCGGGTGGCGATCGAGCACGCCGGAATTGATCAGGCGGATCGTTGCCATGACCAGCGAGAATTCGCGGCCGACCGAGCGCGCGGTGTCGAAGCCGTCGAATTGCTGCGAGAAATTGAGCTTCAGCGCCGGATGCACGAAGACGAACATTCCAAGCCGCGCGGCCTCGCTCCAGAACGGCTCGAACCGCTCATTGTCGAGAAACAGGCCGTCGCATTCCGAGGTGATCACGACGCCCTGGAATCCGAGCTCCTGCCGGCAGCGATTGAGCTCCTTGATCGCGTCGGGGCCGCCGAGCGGATGGGCGTGCGCCGCCCCGATGAAGCGCCCCGGATAATCGCGCTCCGCCTGCTTGGCCTTGTTGTTGACGAAGCGCGAGGTCTCGAGATCCGCGCACATGCCCTGCGCGCTGGTGAGCCAGGCCGCATCGATGCCCGCAAGGTCCATCATGCGGATGTGCTCGTCGAGATCGTACAGCAGCGAGTGGATGGTGTAGCTCGGCGCGCCTTGCGCGTCGTAATGCAGGATCATGCGGTCGCCCGGATCCTCCTTGATGAGCTCGCGCGGGGTGAAATGGTGCTGGAAATCGACGATCATCTGCGTCCTCTTCGGGGCTGCTGATTTTGGGCGCTGCCGGCTCGCCTCATGAGCGACATGCCTGATGGGCGACATAAAGCCGACTGCCGCAGCCGTTGCAAGGCGCCAAGTTTCCGGCCGGCCGGACCCTCAGGTGACGGCGGCGAGACTGCCTTCAGGGTGCGCTTGCTCCCGCGTTCAGCGCCGCCTCCAGATCGCCGATGAGATCGTCCGGATCTTCCAGGCCGACCGAAAGCCGCAGCAGATCGGGCGGGCAGGGCGAGTGCGGCCCCTCGACCGAGGCGCGATGCTCGATCAGGCTCTCGACGCCGCCGAGCGAGGTGGCGCGCTTCCATAGGCACACCTTGGCGGCGGCCGCGATGGCGGCGCGTTCGCCGCCTTTGACCCGGATCGACAGCATCGCGCCGAATCCACCGGTCATCTGGCGCGCCGCAATGGCGTGACCGGGATGCGCGGGCAGCCCGGGATACAGCACCTGGGCGATCCGTGCGTGGCCGGCGAGGCGGTTGGCGATCAGCATCGCGGTTGTGGCCTGCGTCCTGACCCGCACATCGAGCGTGCGCAAGCCGCGCAGAAGGAGCCAAGCCTCGAATGGCCCGATGATCGCGCCGAACTGGGTGCGCATGGTCTTGACCCGCTCCCAGGCCTCACCCGGGCGGGCAGCGGCGATGGCGCCAGCGATGACGTCGGAATGGCCGTTGAGGTATTTCGATGCCGAATGCATGACCAGATCGGCACCGAGCCGCAGCGGACGGGTGAAAACCGGGGTGGCGACCGTCGAAATCGACCGCCAGCAGCGCGCCCGCGGCATGCGCGATCTCGGCCAGCGCTGCGATGTCGCTGATGGTCCACAGCGGGTTACCGGGCGTCTCGACGTAAACCAGCTTGGTCGCTCCCGGCTTGATGGCCGCCGCCATCGCGGCGAGGTCGGTGCTGTCGACGAAGTCGGCGCGGTGTCCCAGGCGCGGCGCCTCATGGGCGAGCCAATGCCGAAACGCCCAATACATCACCTGCGAAGCGACAATGTGGGAGGACGCCGGCAACGCCAGCACGATCGCGGTTGCGGCCGCCATGCCGGAACCGAACAGCGCCGCCTCGTGGCCGTCCTCCAAGGCCGCGAGCACCGCTTCGGCGTGGCGCGTGGTGGCATTGTCGGGCCGGCCATAGGCATAGCCGGCGCGGTATTGATTGTCGGGATCGCGCACGAAGGTCGTCGCCAGATGGATGGGCGGCACGACCGCCTTGGTGACCGGCTCGACCCGCCCGAGCGCCTGCGCCGCGATGGTGCGCGGTTTCCAGTCATTCGGCTCGCCATCGGGCATCGGTCGCTCGCATCGCTCGCGGCCGCGCGGGGCTCGACCGCGTCCCAGTATAGGCGGCCGCGCCGCCATTGTCGCCGCGGCGCGATTGCAGGTGGCGCGATTGCATGCCGGGCTGCAGGGCAGCGGCCGGCCGCTGCCGGGCCTGGGCGATGGTTTCGCCGTTCGGGGAATGCTAAGGACAGGCCATGTCCGACTTCATGTCCCATATCGCGGTGCCGATCGCCGTCGGTGCGGTCGCGATCGTCCTGCTGTTCGGCCTTGTCAACATGATGCGGGGCGGCTCGCCTCAGCTCTCGCAGAGGTTGATGCGGCTGCGCGTGCTGATGCAGTTCATCGCCCTCATCATCATCATGCTGACCATCTGGATCATGCGGGGTTAGGGGCCAGCCGATGGTCGTGCTCAACCGAATCTACACCCGCACCGGAGACGACGGCAGCACCGCGCTCGGCAACGGCGAGCGGCGCCCGAAATACGACTTGCGGGTCGCCGCCTACGGGACCGTCGACGAGGTCAATGCGGTCATCGGCGTCGCGCGGCTGCATGCGGCCGGGGATGTGGATCTCGACGCCGCGCTGGCACGGATCCAGAACGATCTTTTCGATCTCGGGGCGGATCTTTGCATGCCCGACAAAGGCAAGGGTCCGGGCGGGGCGCGGCTCGACGTCACCGACGCGCAGGTCGAGTGGCTCGAGCAAGAGATCGATCGGCTCAACGGCGAGCTTGCGCCGCTGCGGTCCTTTGTCCTGCCGGGAGGGAGCGCGGCTGCGGCGTACCTGCATCTCGCCCGGACCGTCTGCCGGCGGGCCGAACGGCTGATTGTCGAGCTCAAGAGCCAGCCCGGCGAAACCGTCACCCCGGCAGCGATCAAATACGTGAACCGGCTGTCGGATTTCCTGTTCGTCGCCGCGCGATTCACCAACCACAAGGGCGCCGCGGACGTGCTTTGGGCCCCGGGCCGGAACCGCTGAGCCAGCCGACATGGTATTGCCGCTCTACGACGACAATCCGTTCACCCTGCCGGTCAGGCCGGTCGTGACGTGGATCCTGATCCTGGCGAATGTTCTGGTGTTCCTGGTGCAGTCCGGCGGCAGCGATGTCGAAGCCCAGGCCATCGCCAACGCCTTCGGCGTGACGCCGGCGGCGCTCCTGGGCGGCGTGACGCCGGCGCCGGTTCTCACGCTCATCACCTACATGTTCATCCATGCCGACCTGTCGCACATTTTCGGCAACATGATCTTTCTGTGGGTGTTCGGCGACGATGTCGAGGAGGCGCTCGGCCGCGGCCGTTTCCTGCTTTTCTACCTGATGTGCGGCGTCATCGGGGCGGTGACCTTCGTGGCCAGCGATCCGGGCTTCGACGGACCGCTGATCGGTGCCTCGGGCGCGATCTCGGGCGTCATCGTCGCCTATGTGATGTGGCGTCCCTGCGCCAAGGTCACGGTGCTGGTCTCGATCATTCCGCTGCGCATCAGCGCCTTTTGGGTGATCGGCGCTTTCGTGCTCATCCAGCTGTGGAATCTCGAAGCCACCGGCAAGAGCGACGTCGCCTATTGGTGCCACTTCGGCGGCATGCTGTCGGGTGCGGTGTTGTTTCCATTGATGCGGCTTCCCGGCGTGCAATTGTTCGAATGCGTGCGCGAGCCGCATTATCCACTGCGGTCGGCCGGCACGCGCCTCGCCGAGCGCGAGCCCAACGGTTAGATCGCGCATTGACACGGCATTCGGCGCCCAATAGAGCGGTTTCACTCCGACTGGAAACAGAACCGCTCCAACATTTTGCACCGTCGCTTTCTCGGATGGACACCCAATTCCACTTCGCCCGAATATGCTCTAGCTTGCCGCAGCGCCGGGATCCTTCGCCTTTGCCGTCCACCGCGAGAGCGCATTCATGAAAATCCTGGTGCCCGTCAAAAGGGTCGTCGACTACAACGTGAAGATTCGCGTCAAGGGCGACGGCACCGGCGTCGAGCTCGCCAATGTCAAGATGTCGATGAATCCCTTCGATGAGATCGCGGTCGAGGAGGCGCTGCGGCTGAAAGAGAAGGGGCAGGCGAGCGAGATCGTCTGCGTGTCGATCGGCCCCGCCCAGGCCACGGAGACGATCCGCACCGGACTTGCCATGGGGGCCGACCGCGGCATCCTGGTGAAGACCGACAAGCCGGTCGAGCCGCTCGCGGTGGCCAAGATCCTCAAGGCCATCGTCGCCGAGGAAAAACCCGGCCTGGTGATCCTGGGCAAGCAGGCGATCGACGACGACTGCAACCAAACCGGGCAGATGCTGGCCGCGCTTACCGGTTGGTCGCAGGGGACGTTTGCTTCCAAGCTCGTGATCGAGGGCGACAGCCTTCTGGTCACCCGCGAGGTCGATGGCGGTCTGCAGACGCTGCGGCTCAAGGCCCCGGCGATCGTGACCACGGATCTGCGCCTCAACGAGCCGCGCTACGCCAGCTTGCCCAACATCATGAAGGCGAAGAAGAAGCCGATCGAGGAGAAGACGCCGGAAAGCTACGGCGTCGATGTCTCGCCGCGGCTCGAGGTTATCAAGACCACCGAACCCGCGGGTCGCAAGTCCGGCGTGAAGGTGAAGTCCGTGGCCGAGCTCGTCGACAAGCTCAAGAACGAGGCGGGCGTATTGTCATGACCACTCTCCTGATTGCCGAGCACGACAACAAGGCGCTCAAGGACGCGACCGGGAAGGCGCTGACCGCCGCCAAGGCGCTGGCCGCGCCGGTGCATGTGCTGGTTGCGGGCCGGGGCGCTCGCGGCGTCGCGGAAGCCGCCGCTAGGCTCGACGGCGTCGCCAAAGTGCTGCTGGCCGATGCGCCGGCCTTCGAGCATTTTCTGGCCGAGCCGCTGGCGAGCCTCGTTGTCGCACTGGCTCCGTCCTATGAGGCGATCGTCGCCCCGGCGACCACGACGGGGAAGAATTTCATGCCGCGCGTCGCGGCGTTGCTCGACGTCATGCAGATATCGGACATCGTCAAGGTGATCGGGCCCGACACCTTCGAGCGCCTGATCTATGCCGGCAATGCGGTGCAGACCGTGCGCTCCCGCGACAAGGTGAAGGTCATCACGGTTCGCACCTCGACTTTTGCGGCGGCGGGCGCCGGCGGCGCGGCCCCGATCGAGGAAGTTGCGGCATCGGTCGCAGCCGATGCCGGGATCTCGTCCTTTGTGGGGGAGGAGCTGTCAAAGAGCGATCGGCCCGAGCTCACCTCGGCAAAGATCATCATATCGGGCGGCCGCGCGATGCAGAGCCGCGAGAACTTCACCAAGTATATCGAGCCGGTTGCCGACAAGCTCGGCGCCGCCATGGGGGCCTCGCGGGCGGCGGTCGATGCCGGCTATGCGCCCAATGATTGGCAAGTCGGCCAAACCGGCAAGGTGGTGGCGCCCGAACTCTATATCGCGGTGGGCATTTCGGGCGCGATCCAGCATCTCGCCGGCATGAAGGACTCCAAGGTCATCGTGGCCATCAACAAGGACGAAGAGGCGCCGATCTTCCAGGTTGCCGACTATGGGCTGGTGGCCGATCTCTACCAGGCGCTGCCCGAGCTCGCGCAGGAGCTTGAAAAGATTGGGAAATAGCCAACCTGTCGGCTTTGGCCACCGCGGTGGCGCAGACTGCCGGATCGGCGTAGAACACCGTCCTCCTGCGCAAGCCCGCGAAGGCGAATGGGTGACATGAGACGGGAACCATGGCGTTGAATATCAAGAAAGTCGGAGTGGTCGGCGCCGGTCAGATGGGCAACGGCATCGCGCATGTCTGCGCGCTCGCCGGTTTCGAGGTCAAGCTCAATGACGTTGCGGCCGATCGCATCAGGTCCGGGATCGCGACCATCCACGGCAACCTGGCCCGTCAGGTGAGCCGCCAGCGCATCACGGACGAGGAACGCCAGGCGGCGCTCAAGCGGATCTTGCCGGCCGATGCGCTCGAGCAGTTGGCCGATTGCGACCTCGTCATCGAGGCGGCGGTCGAGAAGGAGGACGTCAAGCGCGCGATCTTCGCCAGCCTGTGTCCTCTGCTCAAGCCCGAAGCCATCCTGGGCACCAATACGTCTTCGATATCGATCACGCGGCTGGCCTCCTCGACCGATCGGCCGGAACGCTTCATCGGCATCCATTTCATGAATCCGGCGCCCTTGATGGAGCTGGTCGAGCTGATCCGCGGCATCGCCACCGGCGATGCGACCTTCGAGGCCACCAAGCATTTCGTCGCCAAGCTCGGCAAGACCATCGCGGTGTCGGAGGACTTCCCCGCCTTCATCGTCAATCGCATCCTGCTGCCGATGATCAACGAAGCGATCTATACGCTTTACGAAGGCGTCGGAAATGTCGAGGCGATCGATACCGCCATGCGGCTCGGTGCCCATCATCCCATGGGCCCGCTCGAGCTGGCCGATTTCATCGGGCTCGACACCTGCCTCTCGGTCATGCAGGTGCTGCACGAGGGACTTGCCGATTCCAAGTATCGGCCCTGTCCCTTGCTGGTGAAATACGTCGAGGCAGGCTGGCTCGGGCGCAAGACCAAGCGCGGCTTCTATGACTATCGCGGCGAAAAGCCGGTGCCGACGCGGTAAGCGAAGCGACCGGGCCGCGGTCGAGGCCGCCCGGCCTTCGGCCAAGGTTTATGGCCCGTTTACCTGTGCCCGCTAGGGTGCGGGCGCGAGTTGCAGCTCGATTTGCCGATTCGATGCCCGCCACTCCCGGCCGCGAGTTTCCATGGATCCTTCGCTCATTTCCGCGATCGTCGCCGCCAGTGCGGGACAGGTCCAGCTGGCCGTAGCCGGGAAAATGCTGGCCATGAACCTGGATGCCGGACGCTCGGCGGTCAAATTGATCGCTGCCGCGCAGCAGAACGTCGACACGCTTGCCAACGTTTCGGCCGGCATCGGCGCCAATGTGGACAAGACGGCTTGAGCAATGCGGATCCTGCCGCCGTGGCGCAGTGCCGCCCGGACCGTCACCCGCCAACGGCCGCGCGCACGAGGTTGATGCCGTCCGCGCTCGCCCATTCGGCGGGGCCCGCCGCAGTCCCGATCTCGCAGCCGGCGGGATCGATCAGCACCGTGGTGGGCAGGCCGAAGGCGCGATCGACCAGCTTGAGGTCCTGGAACACCTTGGCGCTGGGGTCGGCGTAGTAGGCGAGCCGGTTCACCCCGACCTCACCGAGCCAGGCATGCGGCTTGCTGGAATCGCGCGTGTCGATATTGACGGCGACGACCTCGAAGCGTTCGCTGCCCAGCGTTCCTTCGAGCGCATCGAGCGCCGGCATCTCCTTGCGGCACGGGATGCACCAGGTCGCCCACAGGTTCAACAGCACGCTGCGTCCGCGCCAATCCGACAGCCGCCGCTCGGTGCCGGCGAGGTCGCGGAAGCTGATGTCGGGCACCCGCAACGGGCTCTCGGCGATCGCCATCGCGGCCACCTCGCCGCGCGCGAGCGGGGCGACACGGCGAGCGGTCTCGACCGCCGGCCGGCAGCCGGGATCGCCCGCATTGCGCATGAACCCGCCAATCCCGTATACCCCGGCCAGGCCGGCAAGCGCTCCGGCGACAATCGCCCCGCCAAATAGGACCAGCCGGCGAGGGCGGAAGCGCGATGCTGAATTTTCCAGGTTGGTGGTCACGGTTTCGTTGATCCTACTCGATCCTGTCTCCAACCGATCGCGTCGATCGGTCTGCCGCCGCCTTCGTCCGCGAGCGTATCATGAGCAACCAGCCATCGTGAGCAATAAACGATCATGAGCAACAAGATGTGGGGCGGTCGCTTCGGCGAAAGTCCCGACGCGGTGATGGACGAAATCAACGCCTCCATCGACTTCGACCGGCATCTCTATCGGCAGGACATTGCCGCCAGCAAGGCCCATGCCGCCATGCTCGCCAGGCAGGGCATCATCTCCACCAACGATGCCGCTTCGATCGCGCAGGGTCTAGACACGATTTTGTCAGAGATGGAGACCGGCACGTTTGGCTTCAAGCGGGCGCTGGAGGACATCCATATGAACGTGGAGAGCCGGCTCTCCGAGCTGATCGGGCCGGCGGCCGGCAGGCTGCACACCGCACGCTCGCGCAACGATCAGGTGGCGACCGATTTCCGCCTGTGGATCAGGGACCGGATCGATGCGCTCGATGCCGCGCTCGCCGGCTACCAGCAGGCATTGGCCGAGAAGGCGCTGGCGAATGCCGCGACGGTGATGCCCGGTTTCACGCATCTGCAGGCCGCGCAGCCGGTGACGTTCGGCCACCATCTCCTGGCCTATGTGGAGATGGCGGCGCGCGACCGCGGCCGTTTCGCGGACGCGCGCCGGCGGCTCAACGAATGTCCGCTCGGGGCCGCGGCGCTGGCCGGCACCGCCTTCCCGATCGACCGCGCCATGACCGCCAAGGCGCTCGGCTTCGATCGCCCGGCGGCAAATTCGCTCGACGCCGTCTCGGATCGCGACTTCGTGCTGGAGACGCTCGCGGCCGCCGCCGTCACTTCGGTGCATCTGTCGCGCTTCGCCGAGGAGATCGTGATCTGGACGTCGCCGCTGTCGGGCCTGGTCCTACTTTCGGATCGCTTCACGACCGGATCATCGATCATGCCGCAGAAGCGCAATCCCGATGCGGCCGAGCTGGTACGGGCAAAGACCGGCCGCACCATCGGAGCGCTGCTGGGGCTTCTGGTGGTGATGAAGGGATTGCCGCTCGCCTACCAGAAGGACATGCAGGAGGACAAGGAAGGCGCGATGGACGCGCTCTCGGCACTGAGCCTGTCTGTCGCGGCCATGACCGGCATGGTGGGCGATCTGCTGCCCGATGCGGCGCGCATGCGCAAGGCCGCCGACGAGGGCTATTCGACGGCGACCGACCTGGCCGACTGGCTGGTCAGCGCCCTGCAGCTGCCGTTCCGCGAGGCCCACCATATTACCGGGCGCATCGTGGCCAAGGCCGCGTCGGAGGGCATTCCGCTGCATGAGCTGGCGCTCGGCAAGATGCAGGAGATCGAGCCGCGGATCAGCAAGGACGTGTTCGAGGTGCTGTCCATCGACAATTCGGTCAAGAGCCGCGTCAGCTACGGTGGTACCTCTCCAAAGAATGTGCGTCGGGAAGCCATGAAATGGCTCAAGGCTTTGGCCAAGGAACGCGGATGAGCGTTTCCGGAAAAGCGCTCGCCATGCTATGTTTCCTCCAATCAGGAGGTTCGGGTGATCCAATCGCCGAGGTCTAATCCTGCCAGATCCAGTTTCACCAAAGCTGCGACCGTGGGTGCGCTTGTGACGACGCTCGTTGCCGCGCTTGCGCTTGCGGGTTGCGGCCGCAAAGCGGGGCTTGACCCGCCGCCGTTGGCGGCGGCCGGCGATGCTCAGGCGGGCGGACAGCCCGGTGCCGCGCCGGCGCTCGGGCCCGACGGCAAGCCGGTGGCGGCGGCGCCAGCGCCGGATCGACGCAAAACCATTCTCGATTGGCTGATCGACTGAGCCGGCCCGGCGATGCACCACTTTGACTATCGGGCCGGCGTGCTGCACGCCGAAGCGGTCGACCTCGTCGAGCTGGCGGCCGCGGTCGGCACCCCGTTTTATTGCTACTCCACGGCGACCATCGAACGCCACTACCAGGTGTTCACGCGCGCCTTCGCGGATGTGGACGCGCTGGTGTGCTACGCCATGAAGGCGAATTCAAATCAGGCCGTGATCGAGACGCTGGCTCGCCTCGGCGCCGGCGCCGACGTCGTCTCGGAGGGCGAGCTCAAGCGCGCGCGCGCAGCCGGCATTCCGCCGCACAAGATCATGTTCTCGGGCGTCGGCAAGACCGCGCACGAGCTGGCACTGGCGATCGACGAAGGCATTCTCTGCGTCAACGTCGAGTCCGAGCCGGAGCTCGAATTGCTGTCCTCGATCGCGCAACAGAAGGGCCGCATCGCCCATGTCTCGCTGCGCGTCAACCCGGACATCGACGCCCGCACCCATGCCAAGATCGCCACCGGCAAGGCTGAGAACAAGTTCGGCATCCCGATCAGCCATGCGCGCGAGGTGTATGCCCGCGCCGCCAAGCTGCCGGGCCTGCAGGCGACCGGCGTCGACATGCATATCGGCAGCCAGATCACGCAATTGACGCCGTTCGACGACGCCTTCGCGCTACTATCCGAATTCGTGCGCACGCTGCGCGGCGACGGGCACGCCATCTCCCATGTCGATCTCGGCGGCGGGCTTGGCATTCCCTACCGCGAGGACAACGAGCCGCCGCCCCATCCGGACGCCTATGCGGCCATGGTGAAGCGCGCGACGCGGGACCTCGGTTGCCGGCTGATTTTCGAGCCGGGCCGGCTGCTCGTCGGCAATGCGGGAATCCTGGTCACCCGGGTTCTTTATCTCAAGCGCGGCGAGACCAAGAGCTTCGTCATCGTCGACGCCGCCATGAACGATCTCATCCGCCCGACATTGTACGAGGCCCATCACGATATCCGGCCGGTGCGCGAGGCCGATCCGGCCGGGCGGCGGATCATCGCCGATGTGGTCGGGCCGGTCTGCGAATTGGGCGATTTCTTGGCTCTCGACCGTGACCTGCCGGAACCGCAGCCCGGCGACCTCTTGGCGATCATGTCGGCCGGCGCCTATGGGGCGGTCCAGGCCGGCACCTATAATACCCGCCCATTGGTGCCCGAAGTGCTTGTCCGGCAAGCAGAATGGGCGTTGGTGCGGCCGCGGCTCGAGGCCGAGACCTTGATCGGGCTCGATCGCCTGGCGCCGTGGCAATGAATTTCAGCGTTGGTATTTGAACAGTTCAGCTATGCCCGCGTTTTCATCAAGGTGCCCTTGATTTGCCTGGTGGTTCGGGTCTGGTAGCGTGTTAAGATGCCATACGTCGCAGATTCTAGCTTCGGGAGATGCGCTTGAACGACCGTGCCCAGGAAAGCGCCAATCAGCAAAGCGCCGACCAGCAAAGCCAAATCTCGAGCAGGCTGGTTGCGGACGGACGCAACCCGGACAAGCGCGGCGGTGACGCCGCCCTGTCCCGCGCCTACGACCGTGCGCGCTTGGCGATACTGTGGGAGCGCCTGTGGCCGGCGCTGGCGGCGCCGGCGACGGCTGTCGGCCTGTTTCTGGCGGTGTCGTGGCTGGGCCTCTGGCTGTGGCTCCCGCCCAGCGGCCGCGCCGTCGGGCTCTGCGTGTTCCTCCTGCTTGCGGCCGCCGCCATGGTGCCGCTCCTGCGGCTTCGCCTCCCGACCAGGGACGATGCGTTGCGCCGCCTCGACGGCAAATCCGGCCTGCCGCATCGGCCGGCGACCACGATTGCGGACGACCTCGCGGCCAGCACCACCGACCCCACCTCGGTCGTGCTTTGGCGTGCCCATATGGAGCGCGCCTTGCGGGCGGCCAAGCAGCTCAAGGCCGGTCAGCCGACGCCGCGCTTGGCAGAACGCGATCCCTTCGCGCTGCGCGCGCTGGTCCTGCTGCTGGTGATCGCGACTTTCATGGCCGCTGGCGGCGAGCACATGCGGCGCATCACGGCCGCCTTCGATTGGCACGGCGTGATAGCGCCGGCCAATTTCCGCATCGACGCCTGGGTGAGCCCGCCGACCTACACCGGCAAGCCGCCGGTGATCTTGGCCGGCCTGCGGCCGGGCGAGGCGGCGCCGACGCCCGCCAATCCCGCCACGGCGTTGGCGGTGCCGGCGGGCAGCACGCTGGTCATCCGCGCCACCGGCGATGTCCGTCTCGACGTCGAGGTCGCCGGCGGTCTTGCCGATCAGAAGGACGCTGCGCCGGGGGCTGCGAAGTCCGATGATGCAAAGCCCGCCGCGCGCAGCAATGCCCCGAAGGGCACCGAGGAGCGCCGCTTCACCATCAACGATGCCGGCAGCGCCACCGTGCGCGGCATCGGCGCCAACGATGTGACGTGGCAATTCACCGCCATCCCGGATCGGGCGCCGACCATCGCGCTCACCAAGGACCCCGAGGTGCAGGCGCGCGGCAGCTTGCAGCTCTCCTACAAGCTCGAGGACGACTACGGGGTCGTCGACGCGCGCGCCACGTTCAAGCTCAAAAACGATGCCACCGACGGCCAAGCCGCCGCCGGCCGATCGCCGCCGCGCTCGCTGTTTGAGGCGCCCGAATTCCCGCTGTCCCTGCCGCAGGCGCGCACCCGCAACGGCGTCGGCCAGACCACCAAGGATTTGACCGACAACCCCTGGGCCGGCGCCACCACGGCCATGACGCTCGTCGCCCGCGACGAAGCCGGCAATGAGGGCACGAGCGAGCCGTTCGAGCTGCGCTTGCCGGAACGTCCGTTCTCCAAGCCGATGGCGCGCGCGCTGATCGAGCAAAGGCGGAACCTGGCGCTCGATGCCGATGCCCAGGCCCGCGTGCTCACCGCGCTCGATGCGCTTACGATCGCGCCCGATCGCTTCAACATGGAGACCAACGTCTATCTCGGCCTGCGCTCGATCTTCTACCAGCTCGCCAACGCCAAAAGCGACGATGCGCTGCGCGATGTCGTCGCGCGGATGTGGGACATGGCGGTCAATCTCGAGGACGGCAACGTGTCCGATGCGCAGCAGGCGCTGCGTAACGCCGAGGATGCATTGCGCCAGGCGCTCGAACGTGGCGCCAGCGACGAGGAGATCAAACGCCTCACCGACGAATTGCGCGCCGCCATCGACAAGTTCATGCAGGCGCTGGCCGACCAGATGCGCCAGAATCCGCAGCAGAGCCCGCTCGATCGCAATGCGCAAATGCTGCGGCCGCAGGACCTGCAGAGCATGCTCGACCGGCTCGAGCAGATGGCGCGCTCCGGTGCCCGCGACGCCGCCCGCCAAATGCTGCAGGATTTGCAGGCGATGCTCGACAATCTGCAAATGGCGCAGCCGGGCCAGATGCAGAACGACGCCGACGACGAAATGGCCCAGATGATGGATGAGCTGGGCGACATGATCCGCCAGCAGCAGGAGCTGCGCGACAAGACCTTCGAGCAGGGCCAGGACCAGCGGCGCCAGCGCGGTCAACAGGGGCAGCAAGGTCAGCGCGGCCAGCAAAACCAGCAAAGCCAGCGCGGTCAACGCGGCCAGCAGGGTCAGCAAGGCCAGCAAGGTCAGCAGGGCCAGCAGGGCCAGCAAGGCCAGCAAGGCATGGGCGACCTGCAGAAGCAGCAACAGGCGCTGCGCGATCAGCTCAAGAAGCTGCTCGATGAGATGCGCAAGAAGGGCATGGGCCAGCAGCCCGGCCAAGAGCAGGGCCAGGAGCAAGGCCAAGGGCAGGGGCAAGGGGAATCGGATCAGCTGGGTCAGGCCGGCGAAGCCATGGAAGACGCGCAAGGCCAGCTCGGACAGGGCAATGCCGACAGCGCGGTGGATTCCCAGGGCCGCGCCCTTGATGCGATGCGCCGGGGGCAGCAGAGCATGGCGCAGGCGATGCAGCAACAGCAGGGCAGGGGCCCTGGCGGTCGCCCCGGTGGTCCCGGCGGCCGCATGGGCCGGCTGGGCCAGCAGCAGGGGCGGGCCGACCAGGAGACTGATCCGCTCGGCCGTCCGTTGCGGGGCCACGACTACGGCGACGACTCGACCGTCAAGGTTCCGGGCGAGATCGACGTGCAGCGCGCGCGGCGCATTCTCGAGGAATTGCGTCGGCGCTTCGGCGAGCTCGCGCGTCCGCAGCTTGAGCTCGATTATATCGAGCGACTGCTCAAGGACTACTGATGAAGAGCCGACCGGCGCGCGTTCCTGCGCGCCGGCAACGGACGCCGCTTTAGAGCATTTTCAGGAAAAGTGGAATCCGGTTTTCCGTCCGAAAATGCGATAATGCAAAAATGCCAGAGCGGTTTCTGCTTCCGGTCCATGTGAAACCGCTCTAGCGCCGTCGCTCCGCGCCGGCGACGAGCGCCTCATCCACCGCCGCGCGAATGGTTGCAAGCGTGAACGGCTTGGTGACCACGTCGTGGATCAACGTATTGAGGCCTGAGGCGCGCTCGCGCTGGTCGGCGTAGGCGGTCATCAGCAGGATGGTGATGGCGGGGTGATCGCGCGCGACCGCCAGCGCCAGCGCGATGCCATCCATCACCGGCATGCGAATATCGGTGAGCAGCAACTCGAACGCTCCCTGCTTCCGGACCAGCACCTCGAGCGCCTCGGCGCCGTCGTTCGCGGTCATCACGTCATGGCCGTCTTGCAACAGGGCGCGCGCGACCAGGCCGCGGATCGCGTCCTCGTCTTCTGCAATCAGGATCCGGGCCACTTCGTCCTCATTGGCTGCCGACGCCAAGGTCACGGCGGTTGAAGAACCGCACCACCACATCGCGGGTCTCGGATGGCGGCGAAGCCAGCCGCGACTGGAAGCCAAGCGTCTCGCCGGGCGCCAGCAGGCTGCGGCTAGGCAGCGCGGTCCAGGTGTAGATCTCGTTCCCGCTGCGATCGCGGATTGCGAACCGCAGCCGCGGCACATCGACCACGCGTTTTGCGGTGCTCACGATCCGGCCCTGGACCAGCAGCACCTGCGCACCATCGTTGGTCAGCGTCTCGGTCGTGACATCGGTGAGGACGAGGCCGCGCAAATTGACCGGCAGCCCGATTGCCGCATAGAGCGACGCGGTCTGCGGGACCAACCGCACGATCTCGGCGCGCCATCCGATCGCGCCCAGGTCGAGCAGGATGAGCATCAGTATGGCGGTGGCCAGTCCCGGCAGCGGCAGGCGGAAGCGCCGATAGCGGGCCTCCTTCCTGGCGCGGCGGGCCGCCACCGTCTCGATGTCTTCGGCTTGGCCGGGGCTGTCGGCAGGCGCTTGCTCGATCGGGGCGAGAGCCGGGGACTCGACCAGCGGTCCGCCCGAAGGGTATTCGGCCTGCGGATCGTCTGCCGTTGGGTCGGCCGCAATCGAGGGCGCGTCACGCACAAATCCGACCGGCCCGGAGGCGGCCGATTTGTCCGCACTCCCATAGGCAGGCGCTCCCGGCTGCGGCCACTCCTCGGCTGCATCGGGCTCGGGCGCGGTGGCGGCAGCCTGTGCCATTTCGACCCGATGGGATGCGGCGATGTCCGCCAGCGCCGTCGAACTGGCTACGAACCAAACGGTCCGGCAACGCGCGCATCGGACCGACCGCCCGGCGGGTCCCACCGTGAACGGGTCTACTTGATACGTGGTCTGGCAATTGGGACAGACAATCTGCATCGGGACTCGCCGCCGAAGGAATGGCTGGGAGCCTAGCAGGCGATCCGTTAACGGATCGGAAACCATGTCGAGCTTTGGGGGCCGGCGCGCAGCCCGTTCCGGCTGGGGACACCGGCAGGTAGCCCTCTACCGCCCGACGCGCAACAGCAAGGCCGATCCTTCCGTCCGGCTCCTTTGGGACAAAGGACAGTGCGGTCCGCACGCGAAAAGTCAGGTATCGAGACCGCTGGTATAAGCGCGAATCAGGGGCGGCGGCATATCCTGGTTGCGGCCATGGGGGCCGGCCATCGGAGAACGACGTGGTTCGATTCGAGAATGTCGGCTTGCGTTACGGGCTGGGACCGGAGGTCCTGCGCGACCTGACGTTCCGGATCGATTCGCATTCGTTCCAATTCCTGACCGGGCCCTCGGGCGCGGGCAAGACGTCGCTCCTGCGCATGCTGTTCCTTTCGCTGCGGCCCACGCGCGGTCTCATCACGCTGTTCGGGCACGATGTCGCGACCTTGAGCAAGGATGCGCTGGCAACGCTGCGGCGTCGGATCGGCATCGTGTTCCAGGATTTTCGTCTGCTCGACCACATGACCACCTACGAAAATGTCGCGCTGCCGTTCCGGGTCATGGGGCGGACCGAGGAGAGCTTTCGCGACGAGGTGGTGGAGCTCCTGCACTGGGTGGGCCTCGGCGATCGCATGTGGGCCCTGCCGCCGATCCTCTCGGGCGGCGAGAAGCAGCGCGCGGCGATCGCGCGGGCCGTCATCGCGCGTCCGCAACTGCTGCTCGCCGACGAGCCGACCGGCAATGTCGATCCCAACCATGCGCAGCGCCTGTTGCGGTTGTTCATCGAGCTCAACAAATCGGGCACTTCGGTGCTGCTCGCCACCCACGATATCGCGCTGATGGATCAGTACGATGCCCGCCGGCTCGTGCTGCACGAAGGTCGGCTGCATGTCTATGATTGAGCCCGGGCGAAGGGCGGACGAGCCGGATGCTCGGGGTGGCGGCGGCGGCCGCCGCGCCGTCGCCGCTGCCGCGCTTCGAGGCCTCGATCGTGCCGAAGGCCACCATTGCGGGGCGCGGCCTGATCGCGGTCATCGCCATCATGACCTTTCTGGCCTCGATCACGATCGGCGGCGTCATGCTGTTGCGGGCGGCGGCGGGCGATTGGCAGGCCGAACTGGCGCGCGAGGTCACCGTCCAGGTTCGCCCGGTCGCGGGCCGCGACATCGAGGCCGATGTCGCCAAGGCCGCCGCGATCGCCGGCGCGGTGCCTGGCATTGCAAGCGTTCGGCCTTATTCCAAGCAGGAATCCGCGCAATTGCTGCAACCATGGCTGGGCGGATTGGCGCTCGACGAGCTGCCGGTCCCGCGCATCGTCGCGGTCGTCATCGCTCCCGGTCAATCGCCCGATCTCGCCAAGCTGCGCGCGGCGCTGGCCGAGCAGGTTCCGCCCGCGAGCCTCGACGATCATCGCGAGTTCGTCGACCATATGCGGGCGATGAGCGGCGCGCTCGTCCTGGGCGCCACCGGCGTGCTCGCGCTGGTGATGATCGCAACCGTATTGTCGGTGACGTTCGCAACCCGCGGCGTGATGGCGACCAACCGTCAGGTCATCGAAGTGCTGCATTTCATCGGCGCCAAGAGCAACTTCATCGCCGGGCATTTCCAGCGCCATTTCCTGTTGCTCGGCCTCCAGGGCGGCGCGATCGGGGGCGGCCTTGCGCTGCTCTTGTTCGCCTCGATCGATCTCGCCAACGGCTGGCTCCTGGGCGGCGGGGCGGGCGGCCAGCTGGCCGCGCTGTTCGGCACCTATTCGATCGGGCTCGCCGGCTACGCGGCGATGCTGGCGCAGATCGTCTTGACCGCGCTCGTGACCGCGGCGACCTCGCGCCACACCGTCAACCGCACGCTCGAAACGCTTCAATGACGCCTCGCCCCGCCACCACCATGCCGAATTTTGCGCTATAATTCATGCGGATGGAATCGATGCCGATGGTCGAATCGAAGACCGATGGCGGCCGAGTTTGCTCGGCCCAGGGACTGGAGCCATCGGGGCGCCGCCGCGCGCCGCGCTGGCTGCGGCGGCGCATGGGGCGGTCGGCGCTCGCGCTCGGCGCGCTCGCGGTGCTGTTGCTGGCGGCGGGATTCGGCTGGTTCCTGTGGAGCCTGCCCGCCGACGAGATCGTGCTGCAACACGACGCGGACGGGATCGTCGTGCTCACCGGCGGCGCCTCGCGCATCTCCGACGCGATCGAGCTGCTCGCCGCCGGCCGCGGCAAGCGCCTCCTGATCAGCGGCGCCAACCGGGCGACCACCCCGGTCGAGATATCGCGTCTCAATCCGGAATATGAACGTATTGTCAGCTGCTGCGTCGATTTCGACCGCTCTCTGAACACGCTCGGCAATGCCATCGAGACCAAGCATTGGGCACAGAGCCGCGGGTTCCGCTCGCTGATCGTCGTCACGTCGAACTACCACATGCCGCGCGCCCTGGCGGAGATCGCCCATCAGCTCCCCGACGTCGCCCTGCTGCCGTTTCCGGTCATTGCCGAAAAGCTGCATGCGGAACCGTGGTGGACGCGCGGCACGATGATGAAGCTGATGCTGTCCGAATACCTCAAATATGTGGCTGCCCGCATGCGCATCAGGTTCGATCCGGCCGCCGCGGCGTCCGCCCGAGCGGCCGCAACGGCGCCGCCAATCCGGCTCGCGCACCTCGATTGAGGATTTTCAGGCATTGATGATTTTCCGCTCTGTTCTTTTCAACGTGCTGTTCTACCTCAACCTGCTTGCGCTCATGTGCGTGGCGCTGCCGACGCTGGTGCTGCCACGCGGCGCCATCCTGGCGGTCGTGCGATTCTGGGCGCGCAGCAACAACTGGCTGCTGCGGACCGTTTGCGGCATCACGGTCGAGTTGCGCGGGCTGGAGCGGATTCCGCCGGGTCCCTTGCTGGTCGCCTCCAAGCACCAGTCGCTGTGGGAGACCTTTGCGCTGGTGCCGCTGTTCTCCGATCCGGCCTTCATCCTCAAGCGCGAGCTGATGTGGCTGCCGCTGTTCGGCTGGTATGCCTGGAAGGCCGAGATGATCCCGGTCGATCGCGGGGCCCGCTCCCAGGCGCTCGCCGCCATCAGCGCCCGCGCCCAGATCGAGCTCGCGCGCAACCGCCAGATCGTCATCTTCCCGGAAGGCACCCGGCGGCCTCCCGGGGCGCCGCCGAACTACAAATATGGCGTCGTGCACCTCTATGCCGAGAGCGCCGTACCTTGCCTGCCGATCGCGCTCAATTCCGGACTGTTCTGGCCGCGGCGCTCGATCCGCCGCCATCCTGGCACCATCGTTGCCGAGTTCCTCGATCCGATTGCGCCGGGGCTCGACAAGCAGGTCTTCTCCGAGCGCCTGCAGCAGGAGATCGAGACCGCCACCGCCCGGCTGATCGCGGAAGGCGAGCGCCAGCTTGGTGCGAAAGGCCCCACGGTCGTAAGTCGCCCCTATGCGGTTCCCCTGAGCCGCTCGGCCAGCCGATGCAGGTCGGTCTCGCGCAGGCCCAGGGCCTCCATGGCGGAGACGGTCGCAATCACATAGTCGCGGTTGGGGCCCGACTGCCCATGACCCTGGCGGATGTAATGGAGCTGCTCGGCCAGCGGCAGGCGGCCCGCATACTGGACGTGGCTGCGGTCGACCACGTAGCACAGCGCCGGGACCTGGCGCGCGGGCTCGCCCTTGAGGGTGATGCGGCGCACGGTCTCGCGATAGACGCTGGTGACCTGCTCGCGTGCCCGCAGATAGGCGATGGTCTTGGCCCGGTCGGCGGATGCCACCCGGAAGGCGATCCCCTGGCAGGCGCCGCCGCGGTCGAGACCGAGCACCAGGCCGGGCCGCTCGGGGGTGCCGCGGTGAACGAACGAATAGACGCAAAGCGCCCGATGCGCGCCGGTCAGGCGCGCCTCGATGCGCTCGCGGAAATCGAATCCGGGCCGCCACATCAGCGAGCCGTAGCCGAATACCCAGAGGTCTTCGGCGGCATGTGCGAGGTCGGGGTCCATGATGAAGCGAGGAGATCCAATCCGGCTGCTGCGCCGCTTATCTGGTCGAGCCAGCGGCCGCGGCGGGCGCAATGCTCAACATGCTGAGCTGGACTTTTTCAGGAAAAGCCGGCCGCGCGCAAGCGACCGGGAACGTCCGTTCGCCGTTCCGGCAACACGCCGGAACGCAGTACGGGCATCGATTATCGCGGGACTTGGAAACGCCGCAATCCACCGCTTGTGAAGACTGCCCGGCTCCAGGAGCATTGCTGAATGCCTTACACCGCGAGTGGCTCGCGCCGCCGCCGCTGGCCGATCTACCTGCCCCTTGGCTTGCTGGTCATGCTCGCCGTGCTGTGGACGGGCGGATGGTTCTACGTCGCGTCGCGGATGCCGGACGCGATCGCCCAGTGGCGGGCGCGTGAGGCGAGGGAGGGCCGCGTCTACGGCTGCGGCACCCAGTCGATCGGCGGCTTCCCGTTCCGCATCGAGGTGCGCTGCTCCGATCCGAGCGCGCAGCTGTCGGACATGGCGCCGCCCATTGCCCTCAAGGCAGCGGATGCCCTCGTTGCCTGGCAGGCTTATGAGCCGACCTTGGTGAACGGCGAGTTCAGCGGGCCGCTCGGGCTTGGCGAGGTCGGCAAGCCGGCGAGCTTCACGGCCCATTGGACGCGCGCGCAAGCCAGCGTGCGGGCATCGCTTGCGGGCGTGGAGCGCGTCTCGATCGTATCCGAAAGCCCAAGCGTCGATCGCACCGATGCGGCCAGCACCCCGGTGTTCAAGGCCGAGCATGTCGAGCTGCAGGGTCGCCCGGCTGCGGGCTCGCGGCCCGACAATCCGGCCGTCGATCTGGTCTTGCGGCTGGTGGCCGCGTCCGCGCCGGCGCTGCATCCGATCCTGGCGCAGCCGCTCGATGCCGACGTCACCGGCGTGCTGAGCGGTCTGACCGATATCGCGCCCAAGCCGTGGCCCGTCCTGTTCAAGCAATGGCAGGCGCACGGCGGCAGCCTGGACATCAGCAGGGCGCGCGTGCAGCAGGGCGATGTCATCGCGGTGGGCGAAGGCTCGCTCAGCTTGACGCCGCGCGGCGGCCTCAACGGCCAGATGCACGTGACCATCGTCGAGCTTGCCAAGGTGCTGCAGGCGCTCGGCATCAACCAGATCGTGTCGCAGGGCGACGTCGGCTCCGCGCTCGACGCGCTCGATCGCATGCTGCCCGGCCTTGGCACCATCGCGCGCCAGAATGCCGGCGCCGGCATCGTGGCCGGGCTCGGCGCCGCCGGCCAGAGCACCACGCTCGAAGGCAAGCCCGCCGTCACGGTGCCGCTACGGTTCGACGACGGCAATGTGCTGCTGGGCCCCTTCCGGCTCGGCCAGGTCCCGCCGCTGTTCTAAGGGCAATCAATCCTCGTTCCCCGCATACGGCCGCGGCAGCGGCTCGTGCGGCAGCTCGGGATGGGGGCGGCCGAAGTCGGGCGCGGGGGAATCCTGGCCGACCGCGACGATGCCTTTGCGGATGGCGCGAGTGCGGGTGAAATGCTCGAACAAGGCATCGCCATCGCCGTTGCGGATGGCACGGGTCAGGCCCGCGATATCCTCGTTGAAGCGGCCGAGCATTTCCAGCACCGCTTCCTTGTTGGCCAGGAAGACGTCGCGCCACATGGTCGGATCGGAAGCCGCGATGCGGGTGAAGTCGCGGAAGCCGCCGGCCGAGAACTGCAGCACCTCCGAGCGCGTCACCTGGGCGAATTCGTCGGCCGTGCCCACGATCGTATAGGCGATGAGATGCGGCAGGTGGCTCGTCACCGCCAGCACCAGGTCGTGATGCTCGGCCGTCATGGTCTCGACGTTGGCGCCGAGTGCGCGCCAGAAGGCGGCGAGCCGCTCGACCGCGGTCCGGTCCGCGTTCGCGGGCGGCGTCAGGATGCACCAGCGGTTGACGAACAGCTCGGCGAAGCCGGCGTCCGGTCCTGAATATTCGGTGCCGGCGACCGGATGCGCGGGCACGAAGTGAACGCCGGCCGGGATATGGGGCGCCATATCGCGCAGCACCGACGCCTTGACCGAGCCGACATCGGACACGATCGCGCCCGGCTCAAGATGAGGGCCGATCTCCTTGGCGACAGCGCCGCTCTGACCGACCGGGATCGAGACGATGACCAGATCGGCGCCCGCGACGGCGGCCGCATTCCCCTCCACCACCTGGTCGGCGAGGCCGAGCTCGGCGACACGCGCACGCGTCGCCGCCGATCTGGCGGTGGCGACGATCGAGCGCACGACGCCCTGGGCGCGGGCCGCGCGCGCAATCGAGGAGCCGATGAGACCGACCCCGATGAGCGCGAGGCGGTTGAACAGCGGCTGGTCGGCGGTCACGCCGGGCTTCCGATGAACTCGGCCAGCGCCTGCGACCACCAGCCGGTTGGCCTCCTCGGAGCCGACCGTCATCCGCAGCGCATTGGGCAGGTGATAGGCGGCGACGCGGCGCAGGATGAGACCGCGCTTGCTCAAGAAAGCGTCGGCGTCCGCAGCGGTGCGGCCTGGCGTTTCCGGGAAATGGATGAGCACGAAATTGGCGACGCTCGGGGTCACCACCAGCCCGAGCTTGCGGATCTCCTCGCTGAGCCAGGCCAGCCACTTTTCATTGTGGGCGCGCGCGGCTTCGATATGGGCGCTGTCCGCAATGGCGGCGATGCCGGCCGCCATCGCGGCTGAATTGGCGTTGAACGGCCCGCGGATGCGGTTGATGGCATCGACCACGTGCGCCGGGCCAGTACATCCAGCCGAGCCGCAGCGCCGCCAGGCCGTGGATCTTGGAGAAGGTGCGGCACATGACCACGTTGTCGGACGTGGCGACCAATTCGATGCCCGATTCGTAGTCGTTGCGGCGCACATATTCCGCATAGGCGGCATCGAGCACCAGCAGCACGTTACCCGGCAGCCCGCGCTGCAGCCGCTTGATCTCGTCGAACGGGATATAGGTGCCGGTCGGGATTGTTGGGATTGGCGAGGAAGACGATCCTGGTGCGCTCGCTCAGCGCCGCCAGCATGGCATCGACGTCGGCGGTGAAATTCTTTTCAGCCGCCACGATCGGCTTGGCTCCCGAGCCGAGCGTCGCGATCGGATAGATCAGAAATCCGTGGGTCGTGTAGATCGCCTCGTCGCCGTCGCAAAGATAGGCGTCGGCGAGCAGATTCAACAAATCGTCGGAGCCGGCCCCGCACACGATGCGGCCGGGATCGAGCCCGAAGGCGCGTCCGATGGCTTCGCGCAATGGGGTGGCGGAGCCGTCCGGATAGTCCGCCAGCCGGTCGCCGACCCCCCGATAGGCCGCAATCGCGTTCGGGCTGGGGCCGAGCGGCGTCTCGTTGGACGAGAGCTTGAACACCCGGGCGATCCCGGGAGCGCTGCTCTTGCCCGGCACATAGGGATCGATGGCAAGCACGCCGGGACGGGGTTGCGGACGCGGCAGCGACATGAATCTGTTCCGGCGGTTCTGATCAGAGCGATTGCATCTAATGTTTGAATGTCATCGCCGGGCTTGTCCCGGCGATCTCGATAGGGAAGCACCGGGCGATCCTCATCGAGATGGCCGGAACAGGCATGCCCTCGGACGCGATCCGAGGGGCCGGCCATGACAACCTGAGAGTGCCCGGGGCCATCCAGTAGAGCATTTTCGGCAGAAGTGGAAACCGGTTTTCCGCTTCTCAGCGTCCGGTCGGGGCGAGCCGCGTTTGCGGCGCCCCCAGCCGGTAGCTGGCGGCGTGGCTGCCGACGCGCGCGGAGGAGCGCACCGAGGCGCCGGCGGTGATCAGCGCTTCGGTGATCGCCGCGATAGTGCCGCCCTGGGGCACCGAGATCAGCAGTGCCGCCCCGTCGAAGGCGCGGTCGGGCGCCGCCACCACCTCGGCTAGCGGGCCCACCGCCTTGGCGGCGGTGGCGCTCCAGCCAGCGACCCGCATGCTCCAGACCTCGACCTCGGTCACCATGGCGTCGCCGGCGATCCGCGACAGCACGAACACCGGCAGCGCGGCCGGGTGGTCGGCACGCTCCACGAACGGCAGGCGGGCGATGATCTTGGGCGCGCTGTCGAACTCGAGCGCGTTCCACCAGGCGCCGGCGCCGGGCACGCCTACGGCCGGCACCAGGCCGAGATCGCCGGTCGAATCCGAGACCGCGGCGACCACCGCCGAAGCCCCCATATGGGCCACGAACGGCACCGTGAAGCCGAAATGAAACCGGGTGGAATCGCGCATCTCGGCGGCGCCTGCCGAAAGGTCGGCATGGACCGAGAACGGCGCCTGCACATAGGTGAAGGTCGAGATGATGACGCGCCAGATGCTCTCGACGGTATCGAGCGGCAGGATCCCCTTATGGCGATCGACCAGCCGGCGCATCATGTCGGCCTCGCGCGCGGGGCGAAACGCCGAACCCTTTTCTTGCGTCTTCTTGACCTTGATCAGACGGTTGATGATCTCGCTGCGGTCGATCAGGAGACCATGCATCGCCTCGTCGATGCGGTCGATCTCGCGGCGCAAATCCGTCAGCGACGGCGTGTCGGAACGGGGGGATTTCGCCATGGCGCCTTGGTCAAGCCAGCGGATCGGTCGCCTTTATTGATAGGAGCGGAAGGCCATGAAAGCAAAGAAAACATTGACAGGGGCGAGCGGCGGCCTATCTAACCGGTTCGCGCTGCTACTATTTTTGCCGGTTGCGCCATCGGCAGCAATTCCGCCATGCCGGCGCGGAGAAGAGAGATGGCCGAGGTGAGCGCCAGGCTCGATACGGCTGACCGCGAGCCGGTTGCCGGCGATGCGGCTGGCCGTGCCCGCGAGGCCGACGATCCGCGTTCGCTGGTCGTGAAGTTCGGCGCCGACAAGCCGCTGCGGCTCGATGCCGGCGTCGAGCTTGCCCCGTTCCAGATCGCCTATCAAACCTATGGCGCGCTCAACCCCGAGCGCAGCAACGCCATTCTGGTATGCCACGCGTTGACCGGCGACCAGCATGCCGCCAACATTCATCCGGTCACCGGCAAGTCCGGCTGGTGGGAGACCATGGTGGGGCCCGGGCGGCCGATCGACACCGACCGTTACTTCGTGATCTGCCCGAACGTGCTCGGCGCCTGCATGGGCACCACCGGCCCGGCCTCGACCAACCCGAAGACCGGCCAGCCCTGGGGCCTCGATTTTCCCATGATCACGGTGCGCGACATGGTCCGCGCCCAGGCCATGCTGCTCGACCACCTCGGCATCGAATCGCTGTTCTCGATCGCGGGCGGCTCGATGGGCGGCATGCAGGTGCTGCAATGGGCCTCGAGCTATCCGCAGCGCGTCTATTCGGCCCTGCCGCTCGCCACCGCGACCCGCCATTCGGCGCAGAACATCGCGTTCCACGAGGTCGGGCGGCAGGCCGTGATGGCGGATCCCGAATGGCGCGGCGGCCGCTATTTCGCGGCCGGCGCCAATCCGCGGCGCGGATTGGCGGTGGCCCGCATGGGCGCGCATATCACCTATCTGTCGGACGCAGCGCTGCACCGCAAGTTCGGCCGCCGCTTCCAGGACCGCGACAACCCGACCTTCACGTTCGACGCCGATTTCCAGGTGGAGAGCTATCTGCGCCATCAGGGCATCAGCTTCGTGGAGCGGTTCGACGCCAATTCCTATCTGTATCTCACCCGCGCAATGGACTATTTCGATCTGGCGGCCGATTTCGACGGCGTCCTGGCAAGCGCGTTCAAGAACACGCCGACCCGCTTCTGCGTGATCTCCTTCACCTCCGATTGGCTGTTCCCGACCACGGATTCGCGCGCCATCGTGCACGCGCTCAATGCCGGCGGCGCGCGCGTTTCGTTCGCCGAGATCGTCACCGACAAGGGCCATGACGCCTTCCTGCTGCAGGAGCCGGAGCTGTTCGCCATCGTGAGCGGCTTTCTCGATGGCGCCGCCAAGGCGCGCGGCCTGCCCGTTCGTCGATGATGTTGCCTCGATGATGGTGCGACGACGATGATGCGGCTATGATGGCGTGATGATGATGCTCTCGCGCCTCAAGCACGACCTCACCATGGCGGAGGCGGCGCGCATGCCGGGCGGCGCGCGCGTCGACTTGGTGGTGGTGGCCGACATGGTCGAGCATGGCGCCAAGGTGCTCGACGTCGGCTGCGGCGACGGCGAGCTGCTGCGGCTCTTGGCCGAAACCCGCAATGTCGACGGACGCGGCATCGAGTTGTCGCGCGAGGGCGTCAACGAGTGCGTGGCCAAGGGCCTTGCCGTCATCCAGGGCGACGCCGATACCGATCTCGCCGATTATCCCGACGACGCCTTCGATTACGTGATCCTGTCGCAGACCCTGCAGGCAACCCGGGCGCCCCGCGTCGTGCTCGAGCACATGCTGCGCATCGGACGCCGCGCCATCGTGTCGTTCCCCAATTTCGGCCATTGGCGCATCCGCATGCAGGTCATGTTCCACGGCCGCATGCCGCGGACCGACAATCTGCCCTATGCCTGGTATGAATCGCCCAACATCCACTTCTGCACCATCAAGGACTTCCGCGAGCTGTGCGGCGCGGCCGGCGCCAAGATGGAGAAGGCGGTGGCGCTCAATCCGTGGGGCTCGCCGCTGCGCCTCAACGCGCCGTGGTGGTTCTGGAACATGCTGGGCGAGCAGGCGGTGTTCCTGCTGAGCAGGAATCAGGAATGGTAATCAGGAGTCAGGAATCAGGCGTTCACTCCTGACTCCTGGTCCTCCTGATCATTGATTCCCGATCACTGACACCTGGTCGCCGCCGGCGATTTCGCCGTCGGCGACCACTTCCGCGTAGATGCCGCAATCGGCGTGCCCATAGGCCCGTTGCAGCGCGTCCGGGATCGCCAGATCGCGAATGCCGGTCGTCGGATCGACATTGGTGGCGGCGCAACGCACGATCCGTTTGACCACCTTGAGGCGGGCGCCGGCTCCAAGCGCGATCTGCTGGCCGACCAGGTCGAGCTCGTGCCAGGCCGGCCAGCCGGTCACATAGGCATTGGCGCGAAAGCGCAGCGGATCGATCGGCGCGCCGATCACGTCCGCCAGCGCCGCCACGGAGGCGAGATTGATGATCGACACCACCTTGCGGGCGACGTCCGAGAAGCTGAAGCCCGGCGCATGCAAGAGCCGCGGCGGTCCGCGCAGGTCGTCGCGGCAGAAGCTCGCGAAAAAGCTTTCGATCGCGGCGCGGCCGGTCGCGGTGTCGAGATCGCCCCGCACCGCCTCGCGCCCCTCTGATGCGATGACGAGGGTGCGGCTTTGCGCCTCGAAGCGGGTCTTGAGCGTAGCCAGCCGCTCGTTTCGCATCAGCATGAGATAATGGGTCTTGGGTTGGTAGCGCGGCTGCGCCGGGTCGAAGCGCGAGGGACCGTTCTCGATCGCATAGAGCCGGTCGCCCGGTAGGGTCTCGCCCACCGCCAGCCAAGCGCGCCCCAGTGGCTCGGGGCTCAATCCCTTCACCGGATACCGGTAGATGGCTTCGATTCTGGCCGCCGCGGTCATCCTGGATTTTCGCTGACCGCGCATCGGCGGCTTGTTGATGGGGGCTGAGGCCCGTTGTTAGTCGCCCCCTCGCCGGCGCGCAATCCGGTTCCCATTTCGGGCGCGGGATTTCCACCCGAACCCTCTTCCGTCCGCGCGGCTTTGCCACCACATGGTAGCGGGCGGATGCCGCACAGGGTCCGCCCGATCTTGAACCCAATGACGATGTCCTTATCCGCGCCTCCGGGGCGGAGAGGCAGGCCGAGGGAACCACCCCATGGATTTCGAAAAGTTCACCGACCGCGCGCGCGGATTTGTCCAATCCGCACAATCCCTGGCCTTGCGCGAAGGCCATCAACAATTCGCCCCCGAGCATCTGCTCAAGGTGCTGCTCGACGACCCCGAAGGGTTGGCGGCCGGGCTGATCGACCGCTCCGGCGGGCGCTCGCGTGAAGCGCTGGCGGGGGTCGAGAAGGCGCTGGCGGCGCTCCCCAAGGTGACCGGCAGCGGCGCCGGCCAGGTCTACCTGGCGCCCGCGCTGGCGCGCGTGTTCGACCAGGCCGAAAAGGTGGCCCAGAAGGCCGGCGACAGCTACGTGACGGTCGAACGCCTGCTGCTGGCGCTGGCGCTCGACAAGGACAGCGAGGCCGGAAAGATCCTCGCGCGCGCCGGGGTCTCGCCGCAGAACCTCAATGCCGCCATCGAGGCTTTGCGCAAGGGCCGCACCGCCGATACCTCATCGGCCGAGAACGCCTATGACGCGCTCAAGAAATACACCCGCGATCTCACCCAGGCCGCCCGCGACGGCAAGATCGACCCGGTGATCGGGCGCGACGAGGAAATCCGCCGCACCATCCAGGTGCTGTCCCGCCGCACCAAGAACAACCCGGTGCTGATCGGCGAGCCCGGCGTCGGCAAGACCGCGATCGTGGAAGGGCTGGCGCAACGCATCGTCAACGGCGACGTGCCGGAAAGCCTGGTCGACAAGAAGCTCCTGGCGCTCGACCTCGGGGCCTTGATCGCGGGCGCCAAATATCGCGGCGAGTTCGAGGAACGTCTCAAGGCCGTGCTGCAGGAGGTGATCGGGGCGCAAGGCGGCATCATCCTGTTCATCGACGAGATGCACACCCTGGTGGGCGCCGGCAAGGCGGACGGGGCGATGGATGCCTCCAACCTGCTCAAGCCGGCGCTGGCGCGCGGCGAGCTGCACTGCATCGGCGCCACCACGCTCGACGAATACAAGAAGCACGTCGAGAAGGATGCGGCGCTCGCCCGCCGCTTCCAGCCGGTGTTCGTCAACGAGCCGACGGTCGAGGATACGATCTCGATCCTGCGCGGCCTCAAGGACAGATACGAGCAGCACCACGGCGTGCGGATCACCGACAGTGCGATCGTGGCGGCGGCGACGCTGTCGAACCGCTACATCACCGACCGCTTCCTTCCCGACAAGGCGATCGACCTCGTCGACGAGGCGGCGGCGCGCCTCAAGATGCAGGTCGATTCCAAGCCCGAGGAGCTGGATTCCATCGACCGCGAGGTCGTTCGTCTCAAGATCGAGCAGGAGGCGCTGAAGAAGGAGCACGATCCGGGCTCGCGCTCGCGCCTGAAGCTGCTCGAGACCGAGCTCAGCGCGCTGGAGAAGAAATCCGCCGACCTGACCGCGCGCTGGAAGTCCGAAAAGGAAAAGCTTTCGGAGGCCCAGAAGGTCAAGACCGAGCTCGACCAGCTGCGCGTCGAACTCGCCAATGCGCAGCGCCGCGGCGAATACCAGCGCGCCGGCGAGCTGGCCTATGGCCGCATCCCGGAGCTTGAAAAGAAGCTCAAGGGCATCGAAGCCGGCGAAGGCAAGAGCGCCGTGCTCGAGGAGGCGGTCACCGCCGATCACGTCGCGCAGGTGGTCTCGCGCTGGACCGGCATCCCGGTCGAGCGCATGCTGGAAGGCGAAAAGGAAAAGCTCCTGCACATGGAGCAGGGCCTTGCCAAGCGCGTCATCGGCCAGGCCGAAGCCGTCAAGGCGGTGGCGACCGCGGTGCGCCGCGCGCGTGCCGGCCTGCAGGATCCGCACCGGCCGATCGGCTCCTTCATGTTCCTGGGGCCGACCGGCGTCGGCAAGACCGAGCTCACCAAGGCGCTCGCCGAATTCCTGTTCGACGACGAGCAGGCGCTGCTGCGTCTCGACATGTCGGAATACATGGAGAAGCATTCGGTCGCCCGCCTGATCGGCGCCCCGCCGGGCTATGTCGGCTACGAGGAGGGTGGTGCCTTGACCGAGGCGGTGCGGCGGCGGCCCTACCAGGTGGTGCTGTTCGACGAGATCGAGAAGGCGCATCCCGACGTCTTCAACGTGCTGCTGCAGGTGCTCGACGACGGACGCCTGACCGACGGACAGGGCCATACGGTCGACTTCCGCAACACGCTGATCGTGATGACCTCCAATCTCGGCGCCGAATTCCTGGTCAATCAGCCCGACGGCGAAGACACCGATGCGGTGCGCGACCAGGTGATGGCGGTGGTGCGCGCGAGCTTCCGGCCCGAGTTTCTCAACCGGGTCGACGAGATCATCCTGTTCCACCGGCTCAAACGCGACGAGATGGGCAAGATCGTCGACATTCAGATGCAGCGCCTGGACAAGCTGCTCAACGAGCGCAAGATCAGGATCGTGCTGGAGCCTTCGGCGCGCGATTGGCTCGCCGACAAGGGCTGGGATCCGGCCTATGGGGCGCGGCCGCTCAAGCGGGTGATCCAGAAGTCGGTGCAGGATCCGCTGGCCGAGATGATCCTGTCGGGCAAGGTGAAGGACGGCGAGAAAGTGGTTGTCTCCGCCGGCAAGCAGGGCCTCACCTTCAACGGCAAGCTCGCCGTGGCAGCGTGACCGCACCGTCGCGATTACGACTTTATTGCGCCATCGGCGTGCCAAACGGCGCAATCGAGCGGCCGCGCCAAGCGGCGCAATAAAGCGACTGCGCCCTACGGCGTCCTACTTGTCGGATGAAACGGTCTGCGCGACCCGCGCCGGCGGCGGCGCGGCGCGGGCCAGGAGCTGATCGAGCTTGTCGCGCTGCTCCTCGAAGCTGGCAAGCACCGGGCCTTCCAGCACGCGGCCGCGCGGCAGCTTGACCTTCATCGGATCGACAAAACGGCCGTTGATCATGATCTCGTAATGCACGTGCGAGCCGGTCGACAGGCCGGTCGATCCCACATAGCCGATCACCTGGCCCTGGCGGACATGGCTGCCTTCCTGCAGGTTGCGGGCAAAAGCCGACATGTGGCCGTAGGCGGTCTCATAGCCGTTGGCATGGCGGATCTTGATGTACTTGCCGTAGCCGCCTTCCAGGCCGATGGTCTCGATCTCGCCGTTGCCGGAGGCGAAGATCGGCGTTCCGAACGGCGCCCCCCAGTCGACCCCGGTATGCGATCCTGACCTGGTGCAGCAACGGATGATTGCGGTCGCCGAACGGGGAGGTCATGATCCCCTCGGACACCGGCTTGCGCACCAGGAATTTTTTGGCGCTCTTGCCGGTCTCGTCGTAGTAGTCGACGATGTTGTCGTCGGTCGATTGATAGCGGTAGAATTTCTTGTTCTCGCCGCCGGTGGTGAGCGAGGCAAAGAGGACCTCGGCCTTCTCGTTGCTGCTCTCGTCCTCGCCGGAGAACAACAGCTCCATCGAGTTCGCCCGGCTGGACCTTGTGCTGGAAGTCCACGTCGTAGGAATAGATGCGAATGAGGTCCTCGATCACCGGGCGCGGTACCTGGTTGCGCAAGGCGGTCTCGTAGATGCTCTGATAGAGCCGCACGCCGGTGCCGTCGTCGACGTCGGTGTCCGCGGTCTGCGCCACCTCGGTGTCGGCCGCCTGCGGGTCGATCGAAACGTATTTGCCCAGGTCCGACAGGGCCACGATGGCGTCGACCCCGCTGTCGCTGGCGACCACGACCCGCAGCGGGCGCGGTCGCTTGGGGTCGCTCGGATCCACCAGGATGCGCAGCTTCTGGCCCTCCTTGAGGCCGCCGTCGCGGCCGCGCGCTCCCAGCGCCGTGGTGACGTCCTTGATGTCGTCGGGCCGGGCGCCGAGATCGCGCAGCACCGAGGCGACGGAGTCGCCTTTCTTCAACGTGACGGTCCGCTCGCTCCAGGGATTGCCGCCCGTGGTCTGCGCGGTCGTCTTGGGCAAGAGGGTGATGTTTTCCGGCGCGATGCGCGTCTCGAAGCCCGTATAGGGGTTGGGGCCACCACCCTCGGCCGCATAGGCCATCCTGACGCTCGGCTGGGCGTCGCCGCCCGGCAGCGATCCCGTGCTGCCCACCCGGACGGCGGCGTCGCGCACCCCCATGACTACCTCGTCCATCGCCAGCGCCGCGGCCAGCTTGGCTTTCGGCAACATCGGCGCCAGATCGCGCATGACGAAGGAGACTTCCGCGTCGGGCTCGGCGCCCGGATCATCGGCGGCCGCGGCGGCGTCGGGCGACTCGGCTTCGGCCAGCATCTTCTGCGGATTGAAAGGCGGGATGCCGGCCGATACTTCGGTCACCGACATTGCGAGGTTGCCGGCGACGTGCACGAACGGACGTACCCGAACGAGCTCGCGGTTGCCCACATGGGTGGTGGTGCTCACCCGGATGACCTGGCGATGGGTATTGGTCTCGCCGGCGGGCGGCAGCCGATTGCCCTTGCGCAGCGAAGCGATGTGATCGGCCAGGTTGCCCACCGCGCCGCGCAAGGCGACCTCGACCCGCTCCGGGACCGTCGCAAAATTGGTCTGGCCGTCGAGCGCTGCGAAAACGGCGCCACCCATGAGGGCAGCGCCGCAAAGACCGGTCAGGATTGTCCCGCTGAACCACTGTACCGAAACGCGGCGGCGGTCGATCGCACCACGCGTCTCGCCATCCACTGAAAGCGGCGCTTCGTTGCCGAGGTCAAAGCGCTCGGCGTCGAAATTCCGGTATATGCCGCGCCGCTTGCCGTGTTCCAAGACTGACGTCCCCTCCGCCCCGCCAATGTGGGCGGACTGCCGCAACAACACACAAGATGCCAACGCGGCCGGCCCCCACGACCGGGTCTGCGGTCCCTCGATGGGGACCGGGCCCGCTTGTCACTCGCAATCGCCTCAGCCGATCCACTTATCTCGATCGCCACATGACGATCACCACTTCTCGATCGACACTTCTTCACGATCGACACATGTCGCGACACATGCCGACCGTTTTACCGGCCGTCTGAGCCAATTGTTCAACCGATCTCGGGTGACGCCGGACAGGTCACTGTTCGCGTGACCCTGGCGCAGACCCCCCGAACTGACACCTCCCACCAGAACCTCGAAGAACGGCGGAGGAATGTGGCCGCAGTGCGGCGTGTCCGGGAACCCCACATAAT